>CP091135.1:2430041-2460023 GCA_021582655.1 Nitrosomonas sp. | reverse complement strand
ACCCGCACTATCCGTGAAGCTATAAGTTTTCGTGTCACCGCTATCCGGATCGGTCCCGGTGATCGTGCCTACGATTGTTCCGTTCACCGCGTTCTCCGCTACCGTGTTCGCCGATAACGCCAGATCGGTCGGCGCGTCGTTGGTGGCGGTGATGATCACGGTGACACTGCCAGCACACGATAGAGCGCCGCCTGATCCCTGGGCGCCTGTATTGCCGTCGTTGAAGGTCCAATCGATTTGGGCGCTGGCCGGGGGTGCATCGCTGCTGTTGCTGTAGGCGATTTGCTGCATCGCCGAATTGACCAGCGCATTGGTCGCGTTGCTGTTGAAGGTGAGTACGAGCGTCCCGCCGGAATGGGTAGTGACTGTGCCGATGGTGGTGCCACCCACCACGAGAGCACCGCCTTGCATCAGCGTGGACAGCGTGCCGGTGGCGCTGTAGATATCCTGCGTATTGGCGCCGCCGTTGCGGGCCAGGGTGAGAGTGGAACCACTGAAATTATTGGCCGCCGTGAGCTCAGGGTCGAAGAGCTGTACGTTGCTGTCCAACACGACCGGGGAGCCGCCTTCGGTGTAGCCGACCGTTCCGCCCAGCGTGGGAGCCAGGTTGAATCGCGTATCCAGCGATCCATCCGCGTTGTATCGCACCAGCGCAACATCGTTATTCGCGCCATTGGAACTGTAGCCCGAGACCAGAATCTTCCCGTCGGCCTGCACCGCCACACTGTAACCCCTGTCGCCGCCGCTCCCGATGGCGGTGGTGATCTTGCCGGTCCCGCCAAAGCTCGTGTCCAGCGACCCATTCGTGTTGTACCGCACCAACGCAAAGTCATCGTTCGTGCCGTTGTAACTATAGCCCGACACCAGAATCTTCCCGTCGGCCTGCACCGCCATGCTGTAGCCTTGATCGGCACCACCGCCGATAGCCGTGGTGACCTTGCCGGTGCCGTTGAAGCTGGTATCCAGCGACCCATTCGCGTTGTACCGCACCAGGGCAAAATCGTAATTGGCGCCGTTGACACTGGAACCCGATACGAGGATCTTGCCGTCAGTCTGTACCGTCACAGCAAAGCCCGAATCGCTGCTGGCGCCCACAGGGGTGGTGACCTTGCCGGTCCCGCCGAAACTGGTATCCAGCGAGCCGTCCGCGTTGTAGCGCGCCAGCGCGAAATCGTCATTCGCGCCGTTGAAGCTGCGACCTGTCACCAGGATCTTGCCGTCGGCCTGCACCGCCACGCCGAGCGCCGAATCGTCACCGGCGCCGATGGCCATGATGATCTTGCCAGTGCCGTTGAAGCTGGTATCCAGCGACCCATCCGCGTTGTAGCGCACCAGACTGAAGTCAAAATTGGTGCCGTTGTAGCCGGAGCCCGTCACTAAGATTTTTCCGTCGGCCTGAACGACCACATCTTCGCCATAGTCGGTGCTCGCACCGACAGCCGTGACGACCTTGCCCGTCCCGTTAAAGCTGGTATCCAGTGTGCCATCCGCGTTGTAGCGCACCAGGGCAAAATCGTTATTCCCACTGGTGGCGCTCGTACCCGAGACCAGGATCTTGCCATCCGCCTGTACCGCCACATGAGTGCCCGTATCGGCACCGGTGCCAACGGCCGTAGTGATCTTGCCCGTTCCGCCGAAACTGGTATCCAGCGATCCGTCTGTGTTGTATCGTGTCACGGCAAAGTCGTTATTTGTGCCGTTGAAGCTGTATCCCGATACCAGGATTTTTCCGTCGGCTTGCACCGCCACGCCATAGCCTTGGTCGGTGCCTGCGCCAATGGCCGTGGTGACCAGGCCGGTGCCGTGATCGAAGCTCGGCGCTTCGTTGACGTTCGTCACATTGATCGTAAACGTCTCGTCGTAGGTCAGCCCGCCGCTGTCGGTGACGCGCACCGTGACGGTATGACTGGTGGCGTTCTCGTAATTGAGCTGGCTGCCATTCGCCACCGTGATAATCCCGGTGCCGCTGTCGATGGCGAAGCGCCCGCCGGCACTGTCCGTGAGGCTGTAGGCCTTAGTATCGCCGCTATCCGGATCGGTTCCGGTGATCGTGCCCACCGCCGTACCATTAGTTGCGTTCTCCGTTACCGTGTTCGCCGACAAGGCTAGATCGGTCGGCGCGTCGTTGGTGGCGGTGACGGTGATCAGGATAAACTGGCTGATCGTATTGGCTCCACCGTTGGCTGTCCCGCCCGAGTCAGAGACATTGAACTGAAAGGCCGTGACCCCGCTGGCGTTCGCCACCGGCTTGAATTGCATTCCCCAAATATCGGTCAGTGAATAGGACCCGACCGTCACCCGTGTCGTCCCATCGGCCAAGAATACATCGCCGGTAAAGGATGAAGGAATGGCGGTGACGGTGTAGGTCAATGTCTGTCCGATCTCATCGATCCCGCCACCCGGACTGTAGGTTACGCCTCCTAAGCCGAGCGATGACAGACCGGCATCTTCCGATACGGTCAGGTCGCTGATAGCACCGGCGGTACGGACCGGGGCATCGTTCACCGCCGTGACATCAATCATCAGGGTATTGGGCGTAACGTCATAGGCATTGTTGCTATCGCGCACGGAGAAGGTGCCCCCGGCGTAGCTGATGCCGTTGGCATGGGCCGCCGGAGTGAACACCAGGTTTCCTGCCGCGATGTCGGCCACGGTGATCACTTGTCCTATCATCACCGTCACGCCCGACAGGGTCAGCGTCCCCGCGCCCAGCATACTGTCGACCCGGATCGCGCTCAGACTATCTCCCGCATCCGCATCGTTGAAGCCGAAGTTCGCCGTCGTCAGCGTGTGCGTCGTGTCTTCATTGATCGTGACCGTGGCATCGGTTCCCGTCGGCGCGTCATTGGTAGCGGTGATGATCACGGTGACACTGCCGGTGCAGGATAAGGCGCCGCCGCTGCCTTGGCTGCCGCTGTTGCCGTCGCTGAGGGTCCAGTCGATTTGGGCGCTGGCCGGGGGCGCATCGCTGCTGTTGCTATACGCGATCTGCTGCATGACTGAGTTGACCAGCGCATTCGTTGCGTTCGTATTGAACGTCAGCAGCAAGGTTCCGCCGGAATTAATGGTGACGGTTCCGATGGTCGTGCCGCCGACAATGAGCGAACCGCCCTGGGTCAGCGTAAACAGGGTGCCGGTGGCACTGTAGACATCCTGCGTATTGGTACCGCCATTGCGCACCAGGGTGAGGGTGGCACCATTGAAATTATTGGCTGCCGTGAGTTCAGGGTCGAAGAGCTGCACGTTGCTGTCCAGCACAACAGGGGAGCCGCCTTCGGTGTAGGCTGCAGTGCCTCCGAGCGTAGGAGCCAGGTTAAACCGGGTATCCAGTGAACCATTCGTGTTGTAGCGCACTAGCGCAATATCGGTATTTGTGCCATTGTGGCTGTACCCTGACACCACAATCTTGCCGTCCGCCTGCACCACGACGCCATAACCTCTGTCATCGCCACTCCCGATCGCCGTCGTGACTTTTCCCGTTCCGCCGAAGCTGGTGTCCAGCGATCCGTTCGCGTTGTATCGCACCAGGGTAAAATCGTTATTCGTGCCGTTGAAACTGTAGCCCGACACGAGGATCTTGCCGTCCACCTGCATCGCTACCCCATAGCCTATGTCGGCACCGCTCCCGATGGCCGTGGTGACTATCCCCGTTCCGTTGAAGCTCGTATCCAACGTGCCGTCCGTGTTGTACCGTGTCATGGCAAAATCGTAATTCGTCCCGTTGGAACTCTGCCCCGAGACCACAATCTTGCCATCCGCCTGTACCGTCACACTGTAGCTGATGTCGTCGCTCGAGCCGATGGCAGTGGTGACTGTTCCCGTTCCGTTGAAGCTCGTATCCAGCGTGCCGTTCGCGTTGTACCGCACCAGCGCAAAGTCGAGATTCGCGCCATTGTTGCTGTGTCCCGATACCAGAATCTTGCCGTCCGTCTGCACCGCGACGCCGATCCCCGTGTCGTCACCGGCACCGATGGCGGTGGTGATCTTCCCGGTTCCGTTGAAACTCGTATCCAGCGACCCGTCCGCGTTGTACCGCACCAGGGCAAAATCGTTATTCGTGCCGTTGAAGCTGTAGCCCGACACCAGAATCTTGCCGTCCGCCTGCACCGCTACATCGTAGCCATAATCCGCTCCCGCGCCAATGGCGGTCGTCACCTTCCCGGTTCCGTTGAAGCTGGTGTCCAGCGATCCGTTCGCGTTGTAGCGCACCAGCGCGAAATCGTAATTTGCCCCGTTGCTGCTGCGCCCCGAGACGAGAATTTTCCCATCGGCTTGTACGGCGATGTCGTAGCCATAATCAAAACTGGCGCCGACAGCCGTGGTCACCTTGCCCGTTCCGCCGAAGCTCGTATCCAGCGACCCGTCCGCGTTGTAGCGCGTCACGGCAAAATCGTAATCCGTGCCGTTGTAGCTGTACCCCGACACCAGGATCTTCCCATCCGCCTGCACCGCCGTACTGTACCCGGCATCGTTTCCGGCACCGATGCCGGTGGTGACCAGGCCGGTGCCGAGATCGAAACTCGGGGCTTCGTTGACGGCCGTCACCGTGATGGCCACCGTGTCGGTGTCGGTCAAATTCATATCGTTGGCCAGCTGCGACACTTCCGTCGCGCTGAGCACTCGATTGTACACACGGACATCGTCGATCTTGGCATTGGGGTACCACCCGTTCGTCGGATGATGCCCGATCAAGGTATCGGTGGCGCCGGTCCAATAGACCGAGTTGTTGATGGTGGCGGTGGCCACCTGCACGCCATCGATATACAGGCTGTGGGTATTCGTGCTGTCGCTAAAGCTGTACATCACGTGATGCCAGCCGGTGCCGGCGATGAATTGATTGGAATCCAGATCGACCCAGGTGCCGGATCCGATTTGCACGGACCCTTTGATGCCGTACGTCGGCGCATCGAGCGCGATCATTACCCGGTCGCTCAGCGAAATGAATTCCTTCCGCCCAGACCCGGCGGCGAGATTGACCCACCCGCCGATGGTCACCTCGTTGGGATTGGAAAACGTCCCGCTGATCTGCACATAGTCGTTCACGCCGTCGAGGCTGAGCACTTGCCCTCGGGTGCTGTCCGTCACATAGGTGGCGCCGTTCACCAACGTGCCGTTCTGGAGCGTGCCCGGAGCCACATCGCCCGCCGTGCCCTCGAACGTATACCGTGCTTGCAAATTCGCGTCGATATCGAGCGACACCAGCGTGTTGTCTCTGGAGACCAGCGTGAGCGTGGCGCCGCCGCTGTACTCGCTGGTGGGCGCGTAGGCGAGGCCGTTGAGCGCCGTATTGATCGCGCCCACCGTCCCACGGAAGGTCATCGTGCTATCGCCGGTGCCGTCACCGGCGGTGAACGTCAGCCCCGTGATTCCCGCCAGTGTTAGCGCGCCGTTGGTCACGGAGAGTGTCACCTCGAAGCTGGCGCCGCTCGCATCGGGATCGGTCAGCGAGATTGCATTCCCGTTGCCGGTAGAGAACACCAGCGCGGTGTCTTCGTTGGTGCTCTGCGCACCCGGCACGGCATTGACCGGCGGCTCGTTGGTATTCGTGACCGTCACGGCAATCACTTGAGAGTCCGCTCCGCCCACGCCGTCGGTAACGGTGACAATCACATCGTAGACGTTGTTGCCGCCGTTGTCCGTGGGTGATTCGTAATTGGGAGCCGTGACAAAGGACAAGACACCGGTGCTGCTGTTGATCGTGAACTTCGCCGCATCGGCTCCGCCGCTGATCGAATAGCTGGGCGACTGCCCCACGTCAGCATCGGTCGATGTGACGGTCGTCACCGCCGTCGTGGTTTCCGCGATGCTGATCGAGGCGGTCACTCCTCCCCCGTTGCTGGTAATGGTGGGCGCCGCATTGCCGTTGGTTCCGGCGTACCGCTGCATGAAGATGCCGGTGTTGTCTCCGGTGCCTCGACCGGACCAGGTCACCACCACCAGTCCGTTTTGATAGGCGATGCCTGAATAGTCTTGATTTTGGGTCGTCGTCGTCGCCACTTGGCTTTCCGTGGTGAGCGCCGTGCCCGTGTGATCGTATTGCCTGGTATAGATCCCGTACCCGGATCCATCTTGGCCATCGCTTGTCCAGGAGATCATGAAATTTCCACCGCCATCCATCGCGATATTCGCCGTATCCTGCGCATAGGTGGCATTACTGGCCACGACAATGGCACCGCCCTGCGCCACACCGGCACTATTGAATCGTTGGGCTTGAATATCCGTATCGCTGCCGCTTTTACTATCCCATGTCACGACAAAATTGCCGCTGTCGTTCATCGCGACCGACGTATGGCGGTCATTGCCACTCGCGACGGCGTTGACAAGAAACTCGCCACCTTGCATGACGCCCGACGAGTTGTACCGTTGGCCGTAGATGCTATAGAAGCCGCTCCCCGCCGTTCGCTCGCTTTGCCACACCACGATGAAGTTCCCCATCGAATCCATGGCCACATCGGCTGACGCCTGGTCTTCAGCCACCGTCGTATTCACCAGGAAATTTGAGCCGATCTTGGTCCCAGCGGAGTCATAGCGTTGCGCATAGATATCGCTTGGATAGCCGCCACTCGAGCCGTGTCTGCTGTCCCAGACGATGACGAAGTTTCCTTTCGCATCCAGTGCAACCTTCGCTCCTCCCTGCTGATAGGCGGTCGTCTCATTCACCAGGAACTCACTCGTGACCGCCGTGCCGGACGAATTATAGATACGCGCGTAGACGTCCGTGTCCCCCGCCCCCTGGTCCCGCTCCCAGGTCACCACGAACGCCCCGTCGGCATTCATGGCTACACTGGCAACTCGTTCCGTCGCGGTGTTTGAGGCAATGACAAACTCGCTACCCTGAGCCGCCCCGGTGCTGTCGTATCGCTGGCCATAGATATCGCCGACACTCTCCCACACTAAGACAGAGTTCCTATTGGCGTCCATGGCCACACTGTCCGGAATCAAGAAGTTGGTTAGCGAGTTGTGGGTTTGGGTGCCGCCGGTCGTGGTGTTGACCCGGGTTTCGCCGCCGGAAGCGGTGAGACCGAGCAGATCAAGCCAATTGGCTTGTGTATCGTAACTAATCGCCACCTGGGTTTCGACTGAGCCGGTCTGCACTTCGAGGTCCCAATCGCCGCCGAGTGCCGCGTTCCCGGTCGGGTCGCTGCTCGCCTGCACGTCGGCTCCCGTTAAAGCCGCGAGCTTATCCATCGCGGCCTGGCCGGCCTCCCCTTCGGCAAAATCGCAGCCGTAGACGAGAATGTCGGCCTGCTCGGAGAGGGCCAGCTTGATGGTTGCCAGTTCATCGGTGTATTGTCCTGCCATCGACTCCAAGGTCAATGTGCCTGTCCCAAGCTGGAGTTCCCCTTCGCCTCCATGCGAGATGATGTGGATCGCGCCAATGCCGGTGCGGCCGGACAACGCACGTGCCATCTGCTCAAGGCCATCCTGCTGTCTGTCAAGCAGGATGACGGGTATGTTGGGGTTTATTCCCGCCAGGATCGTTTCATAATCATCAATGCGGGTATCGACGAATACGATTTCGTTAACGGATTCACCGGGTACCGTATAGCGGGCTAACCATTTTTCCAGGCTGCTTTCATGGATCGCTTCGGCGGCGGTTTCTCTCCGATCGCTGGTTTCAGCAGGGATCGATGTTGTGCTGGATACCGGTAAATCATCCTGCGTATTGTTTTTATTGACGGCTTGATCGGTGTAGACAGGCATTGCCGTTTCAGCGATGTCGATCGATGTGCTGATGGCGGCGCCGTCGAACATCATGCGCGGTTCCAATTGCCACATGACCCCCAAACGATGGTTTGATTTTATCAGGGACTGATTTTTGGGATTCTTTGACATTGGGAGGATCGCTTTAGCGGTTGCGCCAGTGTTCAACTAGATCGGCAGTCAGTTTTGACAGGTCTTCGCTATTCAGGTCGCCGGGAATAGGGTCGACACCCAAAGAAACATAGACTCCTGCATAAGCATTTTCCAGCTCCGAATAAATCGCATCACAGCGCACTTCCGCCAATAATGTATTCAATTCTTCACGGATTAATGCGTGACCGCTGATTTTCCCCACGGCCGCTTCAATCCTGGTCTGTTCAATGATGTGTTGTTGCGTCCGGTAGAAATCGTAGGCGGATCGGTATTCCTCATTGAAATGATTGAATTGCGCCAAACTGACATGCACTTGCGCCAGCACCGCCATGCTCATGGACAGGCGTTCGACGTCCAATAATTTTTCCTTGCTATCGAGTTCTGCCAGCTTTGCCGGTGCCGAGATTATGCTGATCAGATTCCATGACAGTTGCGAACCAAGGCTTAGCCAGTCGCCGTTAAACAGAAAGCTGTTGGAGTTGTAGTTATACCGCGCGCCCAATTCGATCCCCGGCAGCATTTGCAGGATGGCTGCGCGCGTTTCTTTGGCGTTGGCACGTTTTTGATAAAACAACTCGCGCAATTCCGGGCGACTTTCCAGTGCGATTTGTTCCATTTCCTCCAGTTCCAGATCCAGCTGTTTGGTGAACAAGCCCCGTTCCGGAATAACCAGACTGAATTCCGTGCCCGGTTTAATGTTCATCAAGGCGGATAATTGCGACTTGGCCAGGAATAAATTCCGTTGCAGCAAATTGAGTTCGCGTTCTATGTTGTATAAATCACGCTTGTACGAAAAATTGGTTTTAGGATTGGTGAGATGCTGTTGTTTTATTTGATCGATCTGGTCAATCGCTTCACGTACCTTGATTTTTAAATCCAGCATCCGCGTAACCAAACGTTCATAACTGACCGCGCGCCAGTAGGCTGACCGTACATCCTGTACGATGCGATTCACCACGCCGCGCTTTTGTTCTTCTTGGATCAGCACGTTATCCGCGGCTTGCTGTGCGCGGTAATACGATACCCCGAAGTCGAGAATATTCCAGCTCAACCCCAGTGCCGATGAGAACACATCCCTATCCGCCGAAGTTGAGGGTTCCAGGGTCGTTCTGCCCGTCAATAGTGACCGGCTCCTGGCACCGCTGAAATTACTGCGGGAATCGTAATGAAGATCCACCACCAGCTTGGGAAGCATGTCGTAGCTCTTAAGATTCAACTGCTTCTGTGCTAATGTTTTCTGGGTTAATTCGATCCGCAGTTCAAGGTTATATTTCAATGCGCGTGCGGTGGCTTCTTCCAGGGAAATGGGTTTTTGCACGGGATCATGGTCTTTTTGAAGCAGTAAAAAATCACTCGCAACCCTCTGCTTATTCTCCTCTTCGGTAATGACTTTAGGTTGTATCGCACAGCCGGATAGGATGAGTATTCCCATCAATGCTGTCAGTGGAAATTGACGCATCGCGCCCTTTGTTGTCGGGCGCGATGGTTGATTGATATAGATACCCATATGCTTTAACTTATCGATGTCGAGTTATTTTAATCTGCAAGCCCGATCAGTGGTTTTGTAGGGGGGGTTCCCGGTCGATGCGGTAATCAGGAATAATTAAATAAAATATAATCATATGGTTATATATGTGCACGAGGGGTTTCCCGAAGTCATAAGGTAAATATCCGGTTTCTGTTTCCTCAGAATATATCCTGAGTTGCCAGTATTCCTTGTCACGAACAGATCCGGTTATTGCGCTTATTTGTAGGAACTAACTTTCATATAATGGAAAACTATTATTATACAAAAGGAAATATTTTCACAGGTCGTGGATGGATTTAAACGCAGGGAATGATGCTGTTGATTGGAATCATCGTGAATGGATCGCGGTGGATTTTGCGGAATTTGACGCTGCATGGATGAGTCGGCGATGGAAAGTTTTTTCAACCGCCGATCGATAAAAACATCCGGAAGTCATGCCATTTCTCAATCAACCCTGACTGTGCCGGCTTTCCCTTACCGTATGGTTGATCCGGTCCACGGCTCGCCTGCGCGTCGTGTTCGGTGTGGAAATGGGATGACTGGCTATTGCCAGGTATAGTGCCCGGAAAAGCCGATAAAACTGACGATTTGGTGGGTGTCTTGTGTTAGTTGTGTGCCATCGGCGTAGGTCCAATGGTTCCATGTCCATTCATCGGTTTTAAACCGATTCAGGATATAGTCCAAATGCAGGCTGAAGTTTTTTCGCAGCGCATACCGCGCAAATAACCTCATATTGCTTAATTCGGTTGAGATATCGGGTACCGAGTAAGTCGCCGGGTCGCTGGTTTTTTGTTTAAATTTGTCGGCAATGAGCGAGTGCGACAAACTGACGCCGACGTCCAGCTTGTCGGTCGGCTTGCCATGGATATCGGTCCCGAACGAAGTACCGATGTTTTGCAGATTGGCCGACCATATTTCACGGGAGCCGTCGGCGGGATTCCAGTTTCTTGATGCTTGATCGATATGGGTTTCATTGCGCGAAAACCATGCGACGGCCTGCAGATTCTCGGAAACCGTATAGACGGCGTCCAACGAGTAGTTGCGTGCCGAGCCGTTGCGTAATCCAAGGGTTGAATTGTTGCGATGCCCGTAATGATCGAACGATTCGTCGATCATCACTTGCAGCGACAAGGGCTCAATCGGTTCCCAGTTGAGCGCCAAACGCATTTTGTCGCGATTGCGGTCGGAAAGATTGAGCGGTGCGATCAAATTGAAGAAAGGCTCACCGGTTGCGGTCATCGCCGGGATAAAAGGCGATCCGAACCGGTCGCTATGGATATAGGCGATTGAGCCTGTCAGGGTATCCGCCAGTGTGCGCCGTATTTCCGCCCGGTAGGAAATTTCATCGGTTCCGGTGCGATGACCGACAAAAGTTGGCTGCCAACGCCGGCTCCAATGTTCATAATCGACACCGCCGATCAAACGGAAACTCATCGGCAGCGCGTAATTGGCTTCAAATTTACCGGTCAAGGTACTGAATGAACGCGGATGGTTGAGCCCGCTCCAGCGATTGCCGTTGAAGTCCGCCCGTCCCGCCAAGGGGTTGTATAACAACACCGGGGTATTATCGTCGCGGTCTTCAAAGCGGACATTCGCCAATACCGATAACCGGGATAGCGGACGGCTGGTAAGTCCGCCTTGTACCAGCGCCGTATCGATGCGTCCGCCCAGATTGCCGCCGATACCGGGGGCCAGTAATTGCGTCGGCAAGAAACCGTCTGTTTGCGTCGCCCGGGTATAGGCAGCCTTGAACGTGCCGTGAGTGGTTGGACTGAAACGATAGCCGCCGGATAAAAACATTTGATGCGATTGATTATCCGGGGGGAGTGCGATCGGAGAAAATTGACTCGGTGCATGGATTCCGCCTGTGCCGCTGCCGCCTGTCGTATATAACGCGGTATTCCTGTTGACGAACAGGGTTCCGTAATAGCCGCCGGATAACTGCAGATCCTGACCGTTATAGTTGAGGGTGCCGCCGAATTGCCGGGTTGAATAATTAATCGGTTCGGGCAAAAATTCATAACCGCCGACGACACCCGGAATCGGCGGTCCCAAACGGTTACCGCGCCCGAAAATTCTCGTCCCGTCTTTTTCTTCGTTACGAAAATGGAACTGCAATTCAAAATTGCCCGGCAGCAATCGGTTCACACCGAAGGATATCGCCTGACGTTCCGTGTGCAATTGTGCAGGCTCGCCGGTTGTCGGTGATGTTGGCACATTCAGATGTGCACCGCCGATTCCGGTGACGGCGGTGACCGTTGTAAACGGCTCGTATCGCGGTGTTTGGCTGAAATCGATAAAATAACGCCAGTGGCCTTGCTTATTATGCTCGAAGCGGACGGTGCGATTTTGAAGTCCGAGATTGCGTCCCAGTAACTTAAGCCAGGTGCCGGTATTGTCGTCGCGTTTTGTGATGTCGATGTTGAGAATGCCGTACGCGCCTTCATTCCGCAGGCCGTCGTATTGGCCGAAGCGCGCATTGTCATTGGCGAGGTGGCCGGCACCGAAGTTGATCGTGCTTTGCGGTTTGGTTAATCGCTTGAGGTTCTCATCTTCGGTTGATGCGGCGGCTTCGGCGGCAAGTAACAGGGAGCTGGCGGCTATGCTTTGAAACAGTTTTTCGGTTAATTTGTTCATTGTTTACTCCTGATCAGCGCTGTAGAAGATCTTCAAGGCGAACATTTTCAGGGTTGTTGCTGCCATGAATCTGGGTATGGCAATTCAAGCAACCCCTTGCCAGGAGATTTCTGCGATAAGAGCCGTCGATGGTGCCCGGGCTGCCGTGATGCGTATTGGGTTCGTGGCATTCCTGGCACAGAAACGGTGAGCGGACTTTCAACAAGCTGGGTGCCGTCGTGCCGTGGGGGTTGTGGCAAAGCGCGCAATTTTCCTGAACCGGCGGGTGGTTACGCACGAACGGCCCGCGTTTTTCCATATGGCAGGTATAGCAAGTATCGTTGATGCTATCCCGTACCATGTTGCTCGGCCCCGCCGAGCCATGCGGATTATGACAATCGGAACAAATCACTTTGCCTTCCCGGGTAGGGTGGCGGGAAGGCCGGTTGATCTGTGCGCGTTGCTCTTTATGGCAGGAAAAACATACTTCCGTTTGAGCGATCCGGTCGCGTACTTTGTCTTGGGCAGCGTGTATTTGGTGACAGGAAGTGCAGGTGACATCACGATTGGCATGCGTACTGCTGGCCCAGTGCATTTGTTTGCCGCCTTGGTGACAGTTCAGGCAGGTTTTATTTCTATCTTCAACGGGATTCTTTGAATTCTTGCCAAACGTGCGTGATGGCATCGGGACTTTTTCGGGCCTGTCCATGTGACGGATACTCTTGCCATGGCAGCTCGTGCAGGTTGGCGCACGCTCATCGGCAACCGTTCCATGACTTGTTTTTCCAATGGCAAGTACGGATTCGCCGCCTTCATCATGACAACCGGTGCACGTTTTATCACCCCTTAAAAATAAATCTTCGGTCAATTCGTCATCATCGTCATCGTCCAGTGCCATAGCGTGCTGGGGCAGGGTTACGATGGTAAGAATCAGAAAGAGTCGGAATATCCTGATCGACAGCGTCGTTAACCAGCCTGAAAATAACCGGTGATCGCCAGAGCAACGCCGATTGATCGGTCGCACCAGCGAATCGCTGGATTGGGCGAATGCCCTGTCTTCTTCGCCTATCGTATCGATAGGTTCGGGTTGTTGTGTTCCGTGTGTCTCGCGCTTTATTTTGCGGGTCGAATTAATCAGCGCTTCCCTGAAATCCATGCGGGTTGAGGGTACACATGCGGATCCGGTGAGGGTGTGTCTGAATTCGGATTGAATCAATACTATTGCCTGTTTCACAGTCAAAAACTCCCTGTTGTTTTGTAAGAATATTTTCGGTGGCGAGCGATAGTCGCTTTGGCGCTGGCTTTATCGTTTTCTTGGAAGAATGGATATCGCGGATTCAATCATGAGATGAAATGTGTGCGTTTCGCTAAAGTATGTAAGAAATAAGGTATTTTCAGTGTAGACGAATACACCTTTTTGTTTTCTTGGGAATCTCGGTATTTTTCCGGGATTGGGTTCCTGCTGATGAGGTTTGGGATTGTGTTTCTGTAGGATTGATGTTGGGATGTGGTGTGTCATTTGCCGTCGTGTGTTCCTGTAAGGTGTATAGGAAATCAGGTGGTTATTATGTGAATGAGTGGGCTGGTATGTCTGTGATAAAGCCCACAATGATGATGGGATTGCTGCAACTGATGAGTTGTCAGGGGAGTACCGGTGAGTTTGGTGAATCAGGTGCGATCATTGGCTTATTGAGACGGGAGACTGCAATGGATCAATGATGAACGGCGATGCAATATTGCCCGGAGCCGATGGATTTGGCGTTGTAGCGATTAATAGCGTGTTACCGGTTGATTTGCGCTGATGGTGCGGATTACCGCGGATGGGCGGGATGTGATCGGATTCCGATAGGGTGTGCGATTGAATCGCGGCGGTGCAGTCAGGGAGCGTTGTAAAAAACGATTGGTTGCGTGCGCTTGGCTTACTCGATGTTCTGTATTTGTTCGCGCATCTGCTCGACGATCACTTTCAATTCCATCGCGATCCGGGTGATTTCCAGATCGACCGATTTGGAGCCGATGGTGTTGGCTTCGCGGTGCAGTTCCTGCATCATGAAATCGAGCCGCTTGCCGACCGCGCCGCCTTGGTGAATGATGCGCTCGGTTTCGTCCAAGTGCGCTCGCAGGCGCGACAATTCTTCGTCGATATCGATCTTGCCGACGAATAAGGTGATCTCCTGGTGTATGCGGTCTTGTTCCTGGGTGCCGAGAATTTCCGTCAGGCGGATGCGGAGTTTTTCCTCGAATGCGGCGATCAGTGCCGGGATGCGCGGTGCTGCGGTTTGCAGCAATTGGCGCATTCTCTCGGTGCGTTCCAGCAACATGAATCGGAGTTTCTCACCTTCGCGGATACGGGCGGCTTTGAGTTCTTCCAGAGCGGTGTGCAATAGTGCCAGAACGGCGTCATCCGCTTCGCCGTTAGTGGTGTCTGTGCCCAGCATCCCAGGCCATTTGAGGATGTCCGTTACGGTCAGCGGCGGTGCGGCAGGATGGCTGGTTTTGACGATTTGCTCCAATTGCAGCAGCTTTTGCAGCAGCACGCGATCGAGCTGCGGTTCGTTATCCGCATTGAGCGTCGGGATATGGTTTAACCGGCATTCGATCTTGCCGCGCCCCAGTTGCTTGGTCAAGGCTTCGCGCATCGTCGGTTCGTGCTTGCGGAATTCATCGGGCAGGCGCAACTGCACGTCCAAATAACGGTTATTGACCGAACGGATTTCGAGACTCATCGACCAGTCGGGCGCTTCCCGCGTGACGCTGGCGTAACCGGTCATGCTGAAAATGGTCATCGGTTCGCTCCCGGTGCTGGCGGGGATTGCAGCGATAAGCCCAGCATGCTGTCATCGCATATTGCCGGTGCGGGTTTCTGATCGAGCAATCCGGTGACCGCGAAAGGGTGGTCCGGATTGTCGGGATCGAATACGATCCGGTTCGCATCGGTGTATTTGTAATCACCTGGTGCATTCAGTCGCCACAGATTGGGAATCTCGTAATACGGCCGGTTGAGGCAATACGCCGGGGTATCGCCGTGAATCAGCAGTACCGGTTTCCGAAAGCGGATCGCCGCATTCTTGATCGAATCGCGGATGATCTTGTAACCGTCGCACTGCGTGCGGTTGTCGGCGGTGCAGGCCGGTTGCTGGTGATCGAAATTGAAAATGTCGGCATGCACAGCGAGTACTACGGCCTGCGCCGAGGCTGCGTTGATGAACGCCTGCTGCAACCAGTCGGTGTTGAATCGATCGCGCCGATCGGCTTCGTCCAGCGCATCATTGATGTTGCTGCGTAGAATTTCGTGGCGACCGTTGTTGGTCCCGGGTATGTGCAGCGTGGCAAAAACGACCGGACCGGACCGCCACAGGGCGTTCTCGATGAAATCTTGTTGTCGTGCCAGACCGGGAATATCCCGTACCAATTGCTGTTTGTCCTGATGGAAAAAAAGCCGGCGCAGGAATTCGAGTCGCTCCAGTTCGTCGTAGCGGCCCGATAGCGTTAGTCGGTCGCAATCGGTCCAGTCGTTATCGCCGGGGGTGTAGACGGTTTTATGCGGATGCAGCGCGGCGATCTGGCGGTAGCGGTCTTCCAGCAATTCGTCGCTGCAATTCAAGCGCCCTTGTTTGAAATCGCCCAAATGAAGCAGTACCTCCGGATTAAGTGCTTTGATCGCCTGAGCGATGGCGCCGCCCGGCTGTTCCAATAGCGCGTACTCAGCATTTGTGTAGGGCATATCGCCGATCACGGCAAATGGTACGGCCTGAGCGCGCGCGTTACCGCTCAATGCCGCTGCGGCAATCAAACTTATGGCTATCCATTGCAGTTTGCGCATCACGTATTACCCGCCCAGATGACTTTGAAACACCAATCCGGCGTGCTCGCGCAATTTGTGAAAGTGAACCGCCGGCCAGTTTTCTTGCGCAACGCTCAGTTCCCCGCCAAAAGAAGCCAGGAAGGTCGGTGCATCGACCGCGTCGTATGCGATGCGGTGCGCATTGGCATCGATGAAGCGTTGCAATTCGCGCGGATCGTCGCTGGTGACCCAGCGCGCCAATTGATATTTGGCCGAGGTGATCCGGGCGGCGACACCGTATTCATGTTGCAAGCGGTGCGCGACCACTTCGAATTGCAGCAATCCGACGGCGCCGAGCAGCAGCAGATTGCCTAAGTGCGGACGGAATACTTGAATCGCGCCTTCTTCCCCCAATTGGGTCAGTCCCAGTTTTAATTGCTTGCTGCGCAACGGATCGGCGACTTCGACGGTACGGAAGATTTCCGGTGCGAAAAACGGTAATCCGGTGAATTGCAGCACCTCGCCCTCGGTCAGGGTGTCGCCCAATTGCAGTGTGCCGTGATTGGGGATGCCGATGATGTCGCCGGGATAGGCTTCTTCGACGATATCGCGGCGCTGCGACAAAAACGAAACCACGGTACTGGTACGAATATCCTTACCGTTGCGTGCCACTTTCAAATTCATGCCGCGTTTGAAATGGCCGGAGCATACCCGTACGAAGGCGATGCGGTCGCGATGCGCCAAGTTCATGTTGGCCTGGATCTTGAACACTACACCGGAGAACTTGTTTTCTTCGGGTTTTACCGCGCGTTGAATTGCGGTGCGCGTTTCCGGCGGCGGCGCCAAATCGACCAGCGCGTCGAGAATTTCACGTACGCCGAAGTTGTTGATCGCGGAACCGAAGAAAACCGGTGTTTGCCGGCCGTCGAGAAATGCGGGGTGATCGAAAGCCGGTGACGCGCCTTGGATCAATTCGATTTCCTGTAACGCGGCGGCCAGATCGCCGCCAAAACGTTGCTGTAATTGCGGTTCGTCGAATTGTGCGATGACTTCCGCGTTGTCGTCGACCCGGTCCGCGCCGGGTTTGAAAACGCGCATGCTGCAGTTGCGCAAATCGCATACACCCTTGAAGCCGTGGCCCATGCCGACCGGCCAGGTGAAAGGAACGGTTGCCATGCCGAGGGTGCGTTCGATCTCATCGATCAAGTCGAGCGGCTCTTGCACCTCGCGGTCCATTTTGTTGATGAATGTGACAATCGGCGTATTGCGTGCGCGGCATACTTCGAGTAGCCGCAGCGTTTGCGCCTCGACGCCGTTGGCGGCGTCGATCACCATCAGCGCCGCATCGACCGCCGTCAACACGCGGTAAGTATCTTCCGAGAAATCCTGGTGGCCGGGCGTGTCGAGCAAATTGATCACGCAATCGCGGTATTCCATCTGCATCACCGAACTGGCGACCGAAATGCCGCGCTGCTTTTCGATTTCCATCCAATCCGAGGTGGCGTGGCGGCTGGCTTTGCGGGCTTTGACGCTGCCCGCGATATGGATCGCACCCGCATATAGCAGTAACTTTTCGGTCAGTGTGGTTTTGCCTGCATCGGGATGCGAAATAATGGCGAAAGTGCGGCGGCGCGCCACTTCGTTACGAATGCTCATAGTTTCAAGAATGCTGTTCCTGTGGATAAAGGTGACAATGGGTGGTGTGTGTGTTGCTGATGATGCTGGCAAGCGGATACTTTTCCCGGCAAACCGGCATCGCCTTCGGGCAGCGTGGATGAAAATGGCAACCGGTGGGCGGCGCGGCCGGCGACGGCAAATCGCCTTTCAGGATCATGCCCGCATGAACCGGTTCGGCGGTGATTTTCGGCACCGATGACAGCAGCGCTTGTGTATACGGATGCTTCGGATTGTTCATCACTTCGTCGATATGGCCGTGCTCGACGATCCGGCCCAAATACATTACCGCCACTTCGTCCGCCAGATATTCCACGACCGCGATATTATGGGTAATGAATAAAAATGCAAGTCCTAAATTTTTTTGCAGCGACTTGAGCAAATTCAAAATTTGTGCCTGCACCGAAACATCCAGCGCGCTGGTCGGTTCGTCGCAAACCAGTAATTCGGGATTGACCGCCAAAGCACGTGCGATTGCGATCCGCTGCCGTTGCCCGCCGGAAAATTCGTGCGGAAAGCGCCATTTCACCTCGGCGGGCAGTCCGACGCGCTGCAACAGCATATCGATTTGCTGTGTCTTTGAAAGTTCACCGTCTTGGTGATGTGCCGATAAATTGCGGGAACGACTGTCATGCAGCGCGTTCATGCCTTCTTCCAGAATTTCGAATATTCGCATGCGCGGGTTCAGCGAGGCGTAAGGATCCTGGAAAATGATTTGAAACTGCGAGCGGAGCTGGCGCAACTGACCGCGCTGGATTGTGATCAATTCCTGGTTTCTGAAGCGTACGCTGCCGTGTGTCGGCCTGATTAGTTGCAAAATACTTTTACCGATGGTGGTTTTCCCGCAGCCGGATTCACCGACCAGCGCCAGCGTTTTGCCGGTGGAAATATTGAATGAAACGCCGTCCACCGCCTTGACATGGCCGGTAACTCGTTTGAGCAGCCCTGTACGGATCGGAAAGTGTACCGCCAGCTCGTTGACTTGCAGCAGCATTGCCGGCTCAGCAACTCGCGATGCCGGCAACGTTTCCGATAGTTGCGATGTCCGGGGCGTCTGCCGATGGTTTGCGCTTTCCGGTGCAAACAGATGGCAGCGCACTTGATGGTTGTCCCCGGTGGTATGCCATTGCGGAATCGTATCGCGGCAATGGGGCAATGCTTGGTTGCAGCGGTCGGCGAAGCGGCATCCGGTGAATTGTTGCGCCAGCGAAGGCACGTTACCCTGAATGACGGCCAATGCCCGGTCGCGTTTTTGTTTGTTCGGTAACGAAGCGAACAATTGTTGCGAGTAGGGGTGCGCGGGCCGGTTAAAGAAATCGTCGCGTGACGCCATTTCGACGATTTCGCCGGCGTACATCACGGCCACCCGTTGCGCCATTTCGGCGACTACGCCCAAATCATGGGTAATGAGCAGAATGGCCATGTGATTGCGTTTCTGGATTTGCCGCATCAATTCCAGTACTTGTGCTTGTATTGTTACATCCAGTGCGGTTGTCGGCTCATCCGCGATCAGCAGTTCGGGCTCGCCGGCCAGCGCCATCGCAATCATTGCGCGCTGTTTCATGCCGCCGGAGAATTGGAACGGATATTCGTGCATGCGGTGTGCGGCGTCGGGAATGCCGACGTGTTCCAGTAATTCCCGGATACGTTGCTGCGCTGCGGTTTTGGATAAGTGCAAATGCCGCTTCAGTACTTCTTCGATTTGCTCGGCAATCGTCATGACCGGATTGAGACTCAGCATCGGTTCCTGAAAAATCATGCCGATGCGCTTGCCACGGATGGTGCGCATGCCGGTTTCGGGTAAGCGCAGCAAATCGATGCCGCCGATGCGGATTGTGCCCGCGACAATTTCACCGGCATCGGGTAACAAGCGCATGATCGAAAGTGCGGTCATCGATTTGCCGCAGCCGGATTCGCCCAATAGCGCGAAAGTCTCGCCTGGCGCGATCGCCAGCGATACGCCGTCGACGGCGCGAACCGGCGCATCGCCGGTATACAGCACGGTTTTCAGTTGTTCGATTTCCAGTAGCGCGCTCATGAAGGCTGTGAAGTTTTGTCACCGGATGCGGCGGCGGTTGTTTTGGTACGACTGAATGTCCGGGTACGTTGTTTGTGTGTCCGGTTGCGCGGGTCGAGTGCGTTTTGCACCGCATCGGCGAACAGATTGGCGCTTAGTACCAAAGTGAACATAAACCCGAATGCCGCCAGCAAGGCCCACCACACCATCGGCTCGCGCGCCATTTCGAGGCGTGCGGCATTGATCATGGTGCCGAAGCTGATCATTGACGGGTCGACGCCGACGCCGACGTATGAGAGTACCGCTTCCGCCAGCACCAGACCGCTGAAATCCATGACAGTGGCGATCAGCACGATGTGCATCACGTTGGGCAGTATATGACGCGTGATGATGCGCCAATGCGACACACCGAATGCATGCGCCGCCTGAATATATTCCAGTTCCCGCAATTTCATTGTTTCGCCGCGCAGCAAACGGCACAAGCCGGTCCAACTGGTGATGCCGAGGATGATACATAAAAACAACAAACGCAAATCAGCGCGTGATGCGACGGTTTCGAAGATATCCGGGTGTGTCTCGATATAAACTTGCATCATCATCACCGCGGCGGCGATCAACAATACGCTGGGAATGGAGTTTAACGTGGTGTAGAGATACTGAATGACATCGTCGACCCAGCCGCGGAAATATCCTGCCATGATGCCGAGCAGCAACGCGAAAGGCAGCATGATGAACGAAGTGAGAGTACCGATCACCAGCGCGACACGAATGCTTTTCAGCGATTGATACAGGATGTCCTGTCCGACTTTGTCGGTACCGAGCACGTGATAATGCGGTGCCAGCATGGCGACGGCGCCGATCAGCGGCAGCAGCGTCAGTAACGTCAGCAGCACGGCGTACCATGGCATCTCGGTAGTACGGCGCCGGATATCGATCAAGGTATTACGGTAAGATTGCCGGTGGCGGTGTGATAGCCATCCGGTCAAGCCGGCGGCCAAGCTGCACCAGATCAGCAAGCCGTACAGTATGCCCGTGCCGCCGCGCGAAACGATATCGGGTATTCGCTCGGCTGCGGGATCCTGCAGATGCGCACCGCCGTACTGAAGTCGCGCGAAATCCCTGACCGGTGTTCCATCCGGCAATTCAAAGGTTTCCTTGGCATACAGATGCGCTGCCAACGGTGCGGAATAGGTTTTCTCGACTTGTATGCGGATCGGCGTCACCAAGATGTCGAGCACGCTCAGCACCTCAACGCTGTATATCGGCCGACCGTCTTCGGTGGTGTGATCGAGCGCCGGGCGGAAATGCACGGTATCCAGTAAGCCGGTGGTGAGAAAAAACAGCAGCAGGGTCAATGCCGACATGCCGCTGGCGCTATGACCGACGCGCCGCCAGGATGCCAATAAATGCTCATGGCGTCTGACATGCCCGATGAGTAATAGCACAGCGATCACAAATAAGTAAATCAGTGCATCGGTCCATAAAATGATCGGGCTGACAGGCATTAGTGATGAGGCCGGTGTTTTGCTGGCGGACGCATGGTGTTCAATTCAATATGCGATTGGGCGGGTAAGGGTAATGGTTGATAAATTCAGGAATTTTTCTGCTCGGTGGAAAGTTACTACATTTTTAATCGTAAGCAAACCCTATTGGCAGTCGGTTGCAATCGATAAAAAAAACGATCCTGGTGTTTTAAGCCAGGATCGTTTTTTCTTTTTTTGAAGAAGGCCGGTGAACTGAATCACCGCTTCATCGTTGCCATTTCACGGTCATCGCGTGGAAATCTCAATTTCCCGGATCGGATGAAATCGCGTAAGCAGCGATAAATTATTTGTCTCCTTCTTTGCTATCTTTATACAGGCTTGGCGGATATTGGCCGGGTTTGCCTTCACCAGGCTCTTTGCCACATGCGGTCAATGTGAATGTAAATGCGATAAGTACGGCGGCTAAAAGCGTGTATTTCATGAAAATCTCCTTAGTTATTAATATCAAGAAATTGTTTATGGACATCGTGCGATGTCACGTTGAAACTTAACCAGCTATTAAATAATCCTCTTCCCTAAGAAAGATATTTTAGAAGAACATACTGTTTGTTTGATACCTGAATCTCTTCTAAAATAATAGGATATGATTTCATTCATGAATAAGAAAAGCACTTATTCATGGTAAGGATATCATTAAAAAATATTGGATGGAATTGAAATTTGGCAATTATCGTCAAATTAGTCGCAGCGCGCTGACGGGAAAGGTTTGACGGCGAATCATAAATCATCGATGTCCTGTCGTTCGGCATCCGCGGCGGTTACGGCAGGTGTTTGTCGGCGCCGGCTCTCGCCCATAACATTATTCGAAGCTTTTCAGCGTAAATTGATAAGTCTCCGGATCGGTTAATTGTAGTGTTACTTTCCGGACGGTAGTGGTTGCGTCGAGCATCACCGAAGGAATATAAAGCTCGCCGGTTGTGGCGGAAAAGGTTGCGATGGTGGCAGGCTTGGTCGCCAATGGTTGAACGCTGGTCGCATCCAATTCAAACACATACTCCGGGTCGGTTCCGATCAATTGGAATTTGACATCCAGCGGCGCATCCGATCCGATATCGACGGAAATACTTAAGATGCCTTCATCGAAGATGCCGGCCGTGTCGGTTACGGTGACTTGTTCGATTCGGACAAAGTTGCCGGATAATAGGTGCGTGCCGTCGTAACCGATTAAAGGCGCGTGGGTCATACTGTTATTCAGCTTGAAGACAGGCAATTGCTCAATCGCATCAAAAACGGTCATGCCGTCAAAAATGACACGCCCGAAAACGGTGAAGCCGCCGTTCTGATAATTTAGGTTCGCCGAATTGTCATTCATGTTCACAAACCATTGGCTGGTCGCGCTGTCCGGGTTGTCGTCCAGTTTCGCCATCGCCACGGTGCCGCGGATGTTGGAAAGTTTGTATTCATTGGTGATCGGTGCAAAGGTTGTTACAGGTACCAGCGTACTTCCGTCCGCACCGCTGACGATTCGGAAACCGCCGCCTTGGATAACGAATCCGGGGCGATTGCGATGAAAAATGCCGTTGGTATAAGCGCCGCTATCGATATAGTTGACAAAATTTGCCGTGGTTACGGGAG
Organism: Nitrosomonas sp.; assembly: GCA_021582655.1. GTDB lineage: Bacteria > Pseudomonadota > Gammaproteobacteria > Burkholderiales > Nitrosomonadaceae > Nitrosomonas. The sequence goes on along the minus strand of CP091135.1, from coordinate 2,437,428 downwards.
TGTGTCCTTCAAATAATTCAATACAGAAATGACCCATATTGCTATTGAAACAAGCGACCGGATTGGATTGTGCCAGTGCTGAAATCGTCAGGAGGCTGAAAAAAGTGGCGATTCGTGAAAATTTCATGTTCTTTGTCTCCATCCTGTTGTTATTGCGGTAGCAGTAGCAGCGGATCTTTGATGCGGTGCGCGAAATGAAAGGAAATCACCGGGATCGCAATCGCTGCGAAGAAACGCCATACTGACGCAAAAGTCGGTTGGAAGGCAAGATGGGCTACAAAAATACAGCGGGGCGATCATTCCGGCGAGGTATAGACGCTACGCGCACATTACGGAAACATAATTATCAGTGGATATAACGCATTGACGAATCGGTGATTTTTGATTGAGCGGCAAGCCGGTGTCGGGTAAAAACGGGGGAGTGCGGTTTGTTTATACAGGCCAAGTGCGCTTTCGAGCCTGCTTTTAACGCTGCAACGGTAATGCAGATCGCTTTTCAAAAACCTGTCAGGCAGGGGGCATCGATCGGTGCGGGATGTTTTGAGGATGGCGTTATATTAGGGAATTCTGCTAAAATTAAAAATTCTATAAAAAGTGTTACGCAAGGAAAGTTCTTATGGCTTATGTAGTAACGGAAAATTGTATCAAATGCAAATATACCGATTGTGTCGATGTTTGTCCGGTTGATTGTTTTCGTGAAGGACCCAATTTTTTAGTAATTGATCCGGATGAATGTATTGATTGTACCCTCTGTGTTGCCGAGTGTCCGGTGGAGGCTATTTGCGCGGAAGACGATGTGCCTGATTCGCAACAGCATTTCATCGCGCTGAATGCGGAGCTGTCTAAACAATGGCAGCCGATTATCGAAAAGAAAGATCCGCTTCCTGATGCGGATGATTGGGCGTCCGTTACAGACAAACTAGATCAACTGCAACGTTAAGTAGTCGTGGCGGTAATCACTGCCGCATCTTCGCAATTTCCACAAATCCCCTTCGATGAGGTTTTTAAGCGCGTCAATGCCGGTACTCAGGTTGTTACACCTAACCGGAGGCTTGCATTAGCGCTTAAAGAAAGATTCAATCAGCAGCAGATCGGTCAGCATAAGACTGTCTGGTACCCCATTGATGTGCTGCCATTTACGGCGCTATTGGAGCATATTTACCTTGATGCGCTGTTTTCCGAACGGTTTTCTCCGCTGCCGTCGCTATTGACGGCAGCGCAGCAGCAACTGCTATGGGAATCCGTGATCCGGGATTCCCCTTACGGCCAGACATTGTTAAGAATCCCCCAAACCGCGCGGTGGGCGCAAGAGGCCTGGCAGCTTGCGCATGCGTGGTGTTTGGCCGACCGGTTACGGGATTATCCTTTCAACGAGGATGCAAGGGTTTTTCAAGAATGGGCGAACCGCTTTGCGACAATTACCGCAGATAATCGATATATTGATTCCGCAAGGCTCGGTGATTTCGTGGCGCAGCGGTATGACACACTGGCAATCAAAAAACCTTCCACTTTAATTTGTTGCGGCTTCGATGTGTTTACTCCGCAGCAAACCGCCTTTTTGATTAAGCTGCAAGCAACCGGTTGTCGGGTGTTGCTAGCCGGTACCGTTTCGCAGCATTATCGGCGGGAGAATAGCCGATTGCGCGTTGAGTATGTTGATACGCAAGAAGAAATTCATCAGGCGGTGCAATGGGCGCGAGACCGGCTTGAAGCCGATCATGCCGCACGGATCGGTATTGTGGTGCCGGAATTGGCCAGGTACCGAGGGGCGCTCGTCAGAATTTTTAACGCCGTAATCTACCCCGATGTCCGTCATGCGTTGCCCGGTGTTCAGCATCCGGATGCGCCGTTTAATGTTTCCTTGGGTTTGCCGCTGGCGGCTTATCCGTTGGTCGATACTGCATTACAGTCACTGGCTTTGCTGGATCGGGAGGTGGAGTATGCCCGAATCAGTCAATGGATGCGTTCACCGTTTCTGGCGGGCGGGGAATCGGAAATGGGATGCCGTGCTTTGCTGGATGCGCGTTGCCGCAAATATGCAGAACCGGTTGTCACGCTCGAACGGTTGGTTGCCATGGTGCGGCAGGCTGACGGGGAAGCCGACTGCCCCGGGTTATGGCAAATTTTGTCGAAGTTGCTGGATTTGCGCCGGATGCGGTTGCCAAGCAAGGCAGGTTATACGGTTTTTGCCGGGATTGTTGCCGAGATTCTGCGATTAGTCGGGTTTCCAGGGGAGCGCAGCCTCGATTCCGCTGAGTTTCAGACCTTGGAAAAGTGGCGCTCGTTGATTGCGGAGTTTGCAGTGCTCGATCGTGTTGATGGACCGATCAGCTACCGGGAGGGCGTGCGTCGGCTGCAGCAAATGGCCGACGAAACATTGTTCCAGCCGGAAACGCCGGATGCGCCGGTGCAAGTGCTCGGTATCCTGGAAGCGGCGGGAATGACGTTCGATCATTTGTGGGTAATGGGGCTGTCTGCCGAAGGTTGGCCGTTGCGTGCCCGCCCGAATCCATTCTTGCCGCTTGCGTTGCAGCATGACGCTCGATTGCCGCTGGGCTCGGCCGGGGAAACGTTGGCTTTTTGCAAGAGATTGACAAACGGCTGGTTGAACGGCGCACCAGAGGTTGTTTTCAGTTCGTCGCGGTATAGTGATGATCGTGATGGTCATGCGTTGTCGCCCAGTCCACTGATTCGCGCAATCCCCCAAGGGGAGCCGGTTTACGTAAAGATCCCGTTGCATCGTGAGGCAATTGTCGCCGCGTGTGTATTGCAAGCGCTGGAAGACAATCATGCGAAGCCGCGGGCGCACGGCTTGATCAGAGGCGGTACCGCCGTGCTGAAAGATTATGCCGCCTGTTCGTTTCGTGCCTGGGCTAAGCATCGCTTGGCGATCGAGCCCTTGGAACACCCGCGCGTCGGTCTGGATGCGATGGAACGGGGTGCGTTGGTGCATCATGCGCTGGCGGCACTATGGTCGGATTTGAAATCAAAAGCGGCGCTCGATGCGATCACCGACAGCGATCTTGAAAGCGTACTTGAAACGATTGCATCGCAAACTGTTTCCGAATGGCGTTCATCCCGCTCGGGCGCGCTTACCGGGCGCGCGGCATCGATCGAAAAGCGGCGTTTGGTCAAGTTGATGCGTACATGGCTGATCCGGGAAAAAGCACGGGATCCTTTTACTGTGATTGCAATTGAGGAAAAGCGTCCGGTTCAAATTGGCGGGCTGCAACTTAGCGCGCGCCTGGATCGCGTGGATGAGCTTGAAAATAAGCAACACTTGGTGATTGATTACAAAACGGGGAAGCAATCCGCCGCGGCAATGTTGGGCGCGCGTCCCGATGAACCGCAATTGCCTTTGTATCTGGTGCTGACAGAAGCCTGGCAGCAAGCGGCCGGTGCGGCTTTTGCCGTGGTGAAGCCGGGAGATATGGGGTTTGCAGGAATCGTCAGGGATGAGTATTTGTTACCCGGCGTAAAAGCGTATCGGCAAATTGATGGATGCAAACAATTCGAGACCTGGAACGATGTGTTGTCGGCCTGGCGGCAAAATTTAACCGATTTGGCGGACGGTTTTTGCAGCGGGGATGCCCATGTGAGTCCCAAGAACATGCTGCTGACTTGCGCTTACTGCGCACTGCATCCGCTGTGTCGCATTCATGAACGGCTTGACGGCCGGATGATGGGGCAGGTAAGCGGCGATGAGTGATGTATGCGTTGTATCCGATGCCGCCGAGCGCTTACGCGCGCTGGATCCGGCGCAATCGATCATCGTTCAGGCACCGGCCGGATCCGGCAAGACGGCGCTGCTCATCCAGCGCTATCTTAAATTGCTGGCACAGGTGGATGCGCCGGAAGAAATTATTGCAATCACTTTTACGCGCAAAGCCGCGGCGGAAATGCGTACACGGGTGTTGGCCGCGCTTGCGGCGGATGCATACACCGCGGAATCCGGCAATGCATACGACGAACTGAATCGGAGTTTGGCGCAAGCGGTGTTTCAGCGTGACCGCCAGGCGGGTTGGCAACTTGCTGAGAACCCGGAGCGATTGCGGATACAAACCATCGATTCGTTTTGTGCCGCTTTGGCGCGGCAGATGCCGTTGCTGTCCGGGTTCGGCGCGCAGCCGGAAGTTATCGATGACGCTTCGGATTATTATCGGGAAGCCGCGCGTGCAACGATGGCTTTATTGGAACGGGATTGTGAGATCGGCGACGATGTCGAACGGTTGCTGGAGCATTTGGATAACGACGGCGCACGGGTTGAGGGGTTGCTGGCGGAAATGCTGGCGCGGCGCGATCATTGGTTGCGTCATGTGCATGGTCGGACCCGCGATGAACTGGAGGTGTCGCTGCAGCATTCACGCCAGCATGTACTGGACAAGGCTTTGCAATTATTTCCGGAAGCTTTCGCGGAGGAATTGCTGCTACTGTTGCGCTACGCCGCCGGGAATCTGATTGTGGCCGGCTCGTCTTCGGATATAGTTTGCTGTGCGCCGCTCACCGCTTTGTCGGTCGCCGATTTTTCGCATTGGCGCGGGATAGCGGAGTTATTGCTGACAAAAAGCGGGGAATGGCGTAAACAAATCAACGTGGCGGTGGGTTTTCCCGCAGGAAATTCTAAAACGGAAAAACAACAGGCGACGCATTGGAAAAAGCGATTGGAAGTAGTGATTGCGGCGTTGTCCCGGCAAGGTGCGCTTAATCAGGTGTTACAAGAGATGCGCCAATTGCCGGCTTCGGGTTATTCGGACCGGCAGTGGGAAATACTGGGCGCGATTACGCGATTGTTGCCGAATGCCGTGGCGCAATTGAAGATCATTTTTCAGGCAAATGGCTCGGTTGATTTTACCGAAGTGGCGCAAGCCGCGCTGCTTGCGCTCGGCGATACCGATGCGCCGACCGACTTGGCGCTGGCACTGGATTATCGGATCAAGCATCTGATGATCGATGAGTTTCAGGATACTTCGATCAGTCAATTCAAACTGATCGAGAAGTTGGTGGCGGGCTGGGAAGCAGGGGATGGGCGCACTTTATTTATTGTCGGCGATCCGATGCAGTCGATTTATCGCTTTCGTGAAGCGGAAGTCGGGCTCTTTTTGCAAGCCAGAAGTCGTGGGGTCGGTGAGTTAAAGTTGCAACCGGTTGCCCTTAGAACGAATTTCCGCTCGCAACGCGGTATGGTCGAATGGGTGAATGCAGCTTTTGCGCAAATCATGTCGTACCGGGATGATAGTGTTACCGGTGCGGTTACTTATTCCGCTTCAGATGCGATACATCCCGGACAGCCTGGGGAAGCTGTAACAATTCACCCATCATTCGTGGCGGATCATGGCGATAAGGCGTGCCGGGTGATCGAAATCATTCAGCGCGAACGTCAAGAGCGACAGCATGAAACGATAGCGATTCTGGTACGAAACCGGAGTCACTTGAATGAGATCGTCGCTCGAATCAAATCGGCCGGATTGCGTTTTCGTGCGGTTGATATCGAGCATTTGCAACATCGGCCGGTGGTGCAGGATTTGTTGATGTTGACGCGTGCCTTGATAAACCCGGCAGACCGGCTGGCGTGGTTTTCGCTGCTGCGCGCGCCCTGGTGCGGTTTGTTGCTGGATGATATGACTGTTTTGGCGGCTGCCGAGACCCAGCAGTCGCGAACCGTTTGGGAGATCATCGATGACGATAGTTGTGGTCAGGATCTCACTCAAGATGCACGTATACGATTACAACGGCTTCGCGATGTGCTGGCGCCTTGTATGGAGAATCGCAGACGCCGTCCGCTGCGCGTAATTGTGGAGGCTGTCTGGTTGGCGTTGGGCGGAGTGAATGCGCGGGATGGGAATGTTAAAGATGCATTAATGTTTCTGGATTATCTTGAAAATCGTGAGGCGGCTTGTGAAATTCGGGATTGGGCAAGTTTTGAACGGGGGTTGAACGTTTTGTATGCGTCACCCGATTTGGAAGCGGATGACAGTTTGCAAATCATGACCATCCATAAGGCCAAGGGTCTTGAGTTCGATACGGTCATCATTCCGGGGTTGGGGCGCGCATCCCGCAACCCGGAAAGGCGATTATTGAAGTGGATGGAGCAGCCTTACAGTCATCAGATTTCTGGGGAAAAAGCGTTGCTGGTGGCGGATTTGCTGTTGGCGCCCATCTCGGAAACAGGTGCCGCGACGGATCCGATTTATGCGTGGCTGGAAAAACTGGATCGAGATAAGGAGCAATTTGAAGCGGATCGCTTACTGTATGTTGCTGCGACCCGTGCAAAAAGAAAATTGCATTTGCTTGGTGCTACCGGTATGGCGATAGGCGGTGATCAGGATCATCAGCCCAAAGAGCCTGCCGCCGGCTCGTTACTGCGGAGATTATGGCCGGTCGTGCAGCTTGACTATATTGATGCTGCAGCTAAATATGTCAAATCGGAAGTTGGCTCGATCGAAAGTGAGAATGTGACGATTAATCATCGAATTTTCAGGCTAGGGAGTGATTGGGTATTCCCGGCACCGGCACCGGCATTGAGTTGGGGGGGCGTTGTTAGTGAGTCAAGGCGCTTAAATGAAATTGAATTTTCCTGGGCAAGCGAGATGGCCAGATTTGTTGGTGTCGTTGTGCATCGATGGTTACAGCAAGTTGCTGAAAATGAATTGAAAGGATGGAGTTTGGAAAGAATAGCAGCGATGGCCGGTCAGTTCGAACAAAATCTGCTGGCTGTCGGTATGATCGACGATTCCGGTGAGATGAATTACGCCGTACAGCGTGTTATTCGTGCATTAAGCAATGCAATTACCGATCAACGCGGTCGATGGATTTTAGGGCCCCAACAGCACGCGCGCAACGAGTTAAGGCTTGCTGGCATAAAAAAAAATCGGGTGACAGATTGGGTGGTTGACAGGACATTTTATGATGCGGATGGGATTCGATGGATTATCGATTATAAAACCAGCGATCATGAAGGTGCTGACCGGAAAGAATTTCTGGATCGCGAACAATTCCGTTATCAACACCAATTGAATCAGTATGCTGATTTATTAAATGAGCTTGATTCACGTTCCATCAAATTGGGATTATATTTTCCCCTAATGAGTGGTTGGCGCGAATGGGATTATATAAGAGCTTGAAAAGTGTTCTGAAATGAAAGGTATTTTTAATCCTCAATTGATCGGAGTTGATACCTTGTTAATTGTAATTAAAAGATAAATTGATATGAAACTGGCTATATTGATGGAGATGGGGTGTGTGTGAATTATGACAAATGACTTGACGAAAGACCCCAATGTCGACTAGCCTGGGAGGCGTAGCTAGGAGCTGGGTAATGAATGAGGCCTGGATTATTAGTTACCGGATATAAGCAGTACTAATTAATTAGTATTAGAAGCAGTAGAAG
>CP091135.1:2393613-2429941 GCA_021582655.1 Nitrosomonas sp. | reverse complement strand
GCCTTGGCGTCCAGGCAGATGTGTCTCTAGCTGCGACCATACTTCCTCTGATATGTCATGTCTACGGTGTGAATATGTCATATGAAATCCTTGTGTTTTTACAAGAATCTCATAGTTTTAATCTCGTGACTACATTATCTAGATACCTTGAAAAATTTCTATGGGACTCTGCCATTTTTGAAGGTGCGGTTAATGACTTAATAGTGCCGTTTGAAGGGGCAAGTCCCAGTAACAAGTATTTGAAAAATGACTCAAGCACAATGCATGATAAAGAATGCTTAAAACATGGCACTGAATCGAAAGCTCAAAGACGAGTTCATCATATAAATTTCTTTGATCAAGAAGACATCAAAGGTAATCTTAAACAGTTATTACAAAGATAATTCTTCGATATTTATTTCAATCACTATAAGTCATCCGATTTATCCACTTTGGCGAACCACTCATTTCGTAGCTTTTAGTATTGTTTCAAATATCAACAGCCCCTAGTAATTTTCGTACTGCAATCGCCCTTCACGCCGGATCAGTTCGTCGATGGTCAGGCCAACCGCCGGGGCGCCATTGAAAATGGTGCCGGTCCTTTTCTGGTTGAAATGTTCCAGCATGGTGCGGTAAGCCCGCGGCGGCAACGGAAAGAATTCGGCTTGCTTTACCAGCAACACAGCATTTTTTAAATAAAACTCGACAAATTCCTTAACCTCCTGCTTCTCGGCCGCTTGCATGCTGACATAAATAAAAATCGGACGGGATAACGGCTGGTAACCGCCGTCTTCGACCGATTCGACCGATGGCATAACTGCACCTTTTCCGTTGCCGTTATCGATTGCAACCGCACGGACCCGGTTTTGATTCTCAATGTAATATGCAAAACTGAAAAAGCCCAATCCGTATTTTTCACCCGCAACCCCATCCATCAATACGGTATCATTTTCGGAGCGGATAAAATCGGTACGGCTGGATTTGGCTTTGCCGACAATCGCCTGAGTAAAATAATCGTATGTACCGGAATCCCGGCTCGTACCGAACAGCTTCACCGGTTCCGCGGGCCAGGCCGGATTGATGTGATTCCAATGGGTAACCTTTCCTTGGGCTGCAGGTTCCCAGAGTTTCTTCAATTCGGTGACCGTCATGCGGGCAGCCCAATCATTTTCCGGATGAATCGCCACCGTCAATGCATCGAATGCCACCGGAATCTCGACAAACTGTATGTTGTTTTTTTTGCAATCTTCCATCTCATTTTTCAGAATCGGTCGCGAAGCGTTCACGATATCGATTTCGCCACGGCAAAATTGCTTGAATCCACCGCCGCTGCCGGAAATGTTGACAGTCACCGCCACCGCTTGCTTCTTAAGTGTCTGAAACTGATCCGCCACCGCCTGAGTGATCGGATATCCCGTGCTGGAACCGCCTATTTTGATCACCGATTGCGCGTGCCCATGACTGACACTCAGCCATAAACTCAACGCAATGCCAATATTCAATAACCGGATCGTATGACGTGACATTTTTCACCCCCTGAATGAAGTGGTTAAAAAACTGCAGATCAGGCATTCTAAACCTTTTATTACCACGAATGGGGTACACCGAGGTACGGTTATACAGTCGGCAAGGTACCGCACAATCCATGCTAATATGCAATATAAGCTGGAATTAAGGGTTTGCCATCGCTATCGTGCCGGGTATTCGATTGGAACACCCGCAGGTATGGACGACCAAGATTCTGAAGCAATGCTTTTACTTGCAAATTGGGGATTATCGTTCAGAAGGAGTATCAATCATGGATATTACCGCTATTTTGGCTGATGAAAGCAGTTCACTGTTAAGTCATGTCTGTACTACCGTTCCGAAACAGCACTTACAATTGCCCGGTGTCGATTTTGTCGATCGTGTCATGGCCGCGAGCAGCAGAAAACCGGGCGTATTGCGCAATCTGCAAGCACTCTTCGATCACGGTCGGTTATCAGGTACCGGTTATTTGTCGCTGCTGCCGGTTGATCAGGGAGTAGAGCATTCCGCCGGTGCATCTTTTGCACCGAATCCGATGTTTTTCGACCCCAAGCACATTGTCGAACTGGCCATCGAGGGTGGCTGCAACGGTGTAGCCTCGACACTGGGGGTATTGTCCATCGTATCGCGGCGCTATGCCCACAAAATTCCGATGATACTGAAAATCAACCATAACGAATTGCTGACCTACCCCAACAAATACGATCAGACGCTGTTTGCAAGCGTGGACCAGGCTTTTGATATGGGCGCCTGTGCGGTCGGCGCCACGGTATTTTTCGGTGCCGAAGAATCACGCCGGCAGATTCAGGAAGTTTCCGAAGCCTTCGAACACGCACATGATTTGGGATTGACGACTATTTTGTGGGCGTATACGCGCAATGCCGCGTTCAAAACCGCCGATAACGATTATCACGTCAGCGCCGATTTGACAGGACAAGCCAATCATCTAGCGGCCACTATCGGCGCTGATATCGTGAAACAAAAAATGGCGACCAATAACGGCGGATACAACGCTCTCAAATTTGGCAAAACCCACGCCAAGGTTTATAGCGAATTGACTACCACACACCCGATCGATCTGGTGCGTTATCAAGTTGCGAATTGCTATATGGGACGTATCGGCATGATCAATTCAGGCGGGGAATCCGGCAGCGATGACCTGCATCAAGCGGTGCGTACCGCAGTCATCAACAAACGCGCCGGCGGAATGGGTTTGATCTCCGGGCGCAAGGCATTTCAGAAACCGTTTGCCGAAGGCGTCAAGTTACTCAACGCGATTCAAGATGTGTACCTGGCGAAGGAGGTGACCGTCGCCTGAACTTACACTGTTCAATCGCCGGAGTTTCCGGAATAAAGCGCACACTGCAATAGCGCAGCGTGCTGTTCGGCGGTTACTTGGGAGAACACTGATTAATCCGGCGAGCGGGATGTGACTTGCAATTTGCAACCACTTAAATCGCCTGATAACGAATTTCCAAAACCTCAACTTCCTCCGCTCCGACGGGCGTGTGCAACATCACGATATCGCCCGCGCGCGCTTTAAGCAACGCTTTGGCTAAAGGCGATATCCAGCTGATATGGCCGCGCCCCGGATCGGTCTCGTCGAGACCGACAATACTGTAGGTATTGATTTCGCCCCGCGGATTGCGGATGGTCACCGTGGCGCCAAAAAACACCTGATCGCAATCACCGCGTTGCACCGGATCGATCACTTCGGCAGCATCCAAGCGCTTGGACAAAAATCGTAACCGGCGATCGACTTCACGCAAGCGTCTTTTTCCGTAAATATAATCGCCGTTTTCCGAGCGATCGCCATTGGAAGCAGCCCATGTAATTGTTTTAACCAACTCGGGCCGCTCGATTTTCCACAAACGATCGAATTCTTCCTGCAATCGCTGATGTCCGCACGGAGTGATATAGTTCTTCACCCCGTGCGGTAATTTTGGCGCATCGTCGAGTTCCTCATCGTCATCGCTTTCTTTGGTAAACGCTTTATTCATAGGGATTCGTCGGATGGTCTGTTAAAAAAATAATACGGCGCGGCGCATTCAAGTATTTTACGTACAAATTACGCGGCATCAGCCGCCGCTTAATCCCGGCGGACCGATTTTCCAGCAATAATGCGCCTTGGTGTTACGCTTAAAATCCTCAGGTATCGTATTACCGCTTATATCTTCGATATGCAGATATGCGAGTGCCGCTTGATCCATTTTGAAGCGGCGGAAATTGGTGGAAAAATATAGCACTCCGCCCGGTGCAAGCAATGCGGCGGCATTCTGAATCAATAACGCATGATCTTTCTGCACGTCAAAAGCCCCCTCCATTTTCTTTGAATTGGAGAAAGTCGGCGGATCGATGAAGATCAGATCAAATTGCGGTTTTCTCCTGGCGCGCGCTTGCTCGGACAACCATTGCGTGCAGTCGGCACGCACCAACATGTGCTTGCCGCGCATGCCGTTCAACTCGAAGTTCCGTTGCGCCCACTCCAGATATGTATTGGACATATCCACCGACGTGGTTGATAACGCGCCGCCAATTGCGGCATGCACCGTCGCACTGCCGGTATAGGCGAACAAATTGAGGAAACGCTTGCCCGCGGCTTGTTGTTGAATCAATGCACGCATCGGCCGGTGGTCAAGAAACAAACCGGTATCCAAATAATCTTCGAAATTCACCCAAAATTTGCAACCGCCTTCTTCGATCACATGAAAATGGCGGGAATTGCTAAGCTTCTCGTATTGATCGGTATTTTTCTGCTTACGCCGAATTTTCAGGAAGACTTGATCAGCCGGAATTTCAAATAGTTTTGCAGTTTCTTGCAATACACCGGCCAGTCGCTGATCGGCTTTCACGATATCAATGGTGCCGGGCGGCTCATACTCCTGCACGTTGATCCATGTTTTATCGCCCTGATAAACATCGATAGCAACCGCATATTCGGGCAAATCCGCATCATACAGGCGATAGCAATGCACATTACTTTGCTTGATCCACTTTGCCAATCGCTTGATGTTTTTGCGCAAACGGTTGGTGAACATTTCCGCCTGATTATCCGGTTGTTCATTCTGAATACTGTTACTGATTTGTGCGATATGTTGCTGACGGGATTTTGCTTTCGGCACGAAGAATGCCTTTTCTTCAACGATAAACCGCAATAACTTGCATTCCAGAGCGCCGTTGAATAACGTAACGGGCTTCTGCGAGCGTATGCCCAAGCGGAAACCCAATTCCGGGTCGGCTATGAGCATTGCCCCCTGCCAGCCGATAAATCGCTTTTTCAATACCTCGCCAAACTGATAATAGAGTTCCGCCGCTTGCGCTTCTTCGCCAAGCCGCTCGCCGTATGGCGGATTACAGATTATCAGCCCTTTCGGCCAGCTGTCTGGAACCGAAGCATCGCGGATATCGCGTTTTTCGATGTGAATCTTGCCAGCCAATCCGGCATTATCGACATGATGCAACGCCGCTACGACAGCATGACGATTCTGATCGTAGCCGACGATTACCGGCAATCGACTCAGGCCGATTTCACGACGGCTACGCGCCTGCTCCAGTAAACTTTGCCACAATGCGTCGTCGTGCTGCTTCCAACCGGAAAAACCAAAATAACTCCTTAACAGGCCCGGGGCGATATCTCCCGCGATAAGTGCGCCTTCGATCAGCAATGTCCCGGAACCGCACATCGGATCCAGCAACGATCCCCCTTGCTTGGCGGTTTCCAGCCAGGATACGCGCAACAACATCGCCGCCGCCAGATTCTCCTTGATCGGTGCGGCGAGGTTGACATCACGGTATCCCCGCCGGTGCAAACTCTCGCCGGATAGATCCAGGCTCACTTGCGCACTGTCGTTTTGCAAAAAAACATTGATGCGGATGCTCGGCCGTTCTGTATCGACATTAGGTCGGCAGCCATACCTGTCGCGCATTTGATCGACCACGGCATCCTTGACTTTCAATGCGCCGAAGTGGGTATTATTGATCGCCGGGGTATTTTTACAGCTACAAGTCACCGCCAGGCTGTCATCGGGATTTAAATGCTCCGTCCAATCGATGTTTTGTATGCCATCATAAAGGTCTTGCTGGGATTTAACCTCAAAACTGCCAAGCACCAGCAATACCCGATTGGCGGTGCGAAGCCACAAACACGCCCGATACGCCATGGCCAAATCGCCTTCAAAGGCGACACCCGCCATTTTCTGCCGTATATTTTGCCCACCCAGTACTTGAATTTCCCGGGCAAGTATTTCTTCAACCGCTTTGGGCGCGGTTGCAAACAATTGGTAGTGTTTCATGGATTGAATTTGTTTACCGGTTCATTTCACATGCGGCTAATGCCGGTCAAAATCATCATTCGCAGCGGTACACATCGCCGATGTAAATAATTTCCTTTTCCATCCCCGGTACCTCATATCTGCCGGTGTTATTCGAATGAATCACATGCACCGTATCACCGCCCAGCTGCTTTGCTTCCGCCACTAAATTTTTTCTTGCTTTTAATAATCGGTCGACGTACGGTGCGCTGCTTTCATCGGCTTCGTTTTCTTTGGACGAGCCCTTCACTTTTCCGAGCAATTCGCAGCCACCGGGAGCTTCGTTGCCCAGCATGATCACGACATTCTTGGTATCCGCAGCCTGCACAACAGCCACCCCCCAGCCGGAAACGATCAGCAACAAACCGATCAACTTGGTTAATACTCTGATTATTATTACTCTTTTCATAAACAACTCCTGAGCTGTGATTCCAAATGATATATGGGCAGCAAGCATAGATAAACGCTTCGTTTTTAGTCAATAGCAACGCAGCACTTTGTTGTGCATAATGGACCATAGAAATGACATGTAAATCGATTTCTTATTAAATTTTTGCTGGTAGTCATTTAGGTTAAATTGCCTTTTTATTTATTGAACAAGAGGTACGTCCTTGGACATCGCCACCTATTTTGCCGCAGCGGCAGCAACTTTTATACTGATTTACGGCGTGCTGCTATACAACAATCTCATTGATTTGAAACATGCCGTTGTGCAGGCATGGTCCAATATCGATATCCTTTTAAAGCAAAGGCACGATGAACTTCCCAAGCTGGTGGAAGCTTGCAAGCAATACATGCGCTATGAACAAGGCACGCTGGAACAGGTTATTCTGGCCCGCTCGCATATTGCAAAAGCGCGCGAAACAGGCGATATCGGTGCACTGAATGCCGGTGAGAAGCTGTTACAAGCCGGGCTGGGGCATTTGTTCGCCGTTGTGGAAGCGTACCCTGAATTAAAGTCAAGCGAGAAATTTCATTTCCTGCAGACGCGCATTACCGGTTTGGAAAACAGCATCGCGGACCGGCGTGAGTTTTATAATGAATCGGTCCGGATCAATAATGTCCGGATCGAACAGTTTCCCGATGTATTTATTGCAAAATGGTTTAAATTCAAACCGTATCAGTCACTTGAATTTACTGGGGCTGAAAAACAAGATGTGCAACTTGATCAGCTTTTCAAATAGGCGATGGAAACCAAACTGATCCGATCAATTAAAGTATGCGCCAGTTATTGTAGCAACCCGAGCACTCCAACAGACAGCTTTCAGTCTTAGCCGGCGATAAACATTGCTGATTGATCATCAACAACCTGAGAATTTGATCGGCCACACTTCGAAAAAACTCAACATGACACTGATCAAATGTAATTTATAAACCGGAATATCCCAACATTTTGGCTATGATAAGCGCGAAATCGCAACGAATCCTACCTATCATGCCAGAAACAGTGGAAACCGTAAGATCCCGAAAAGCGAATTTGGTGAATTTCCCGTCAAGACCTCCAATGACCGCGAAGGCAGCTTCGAACCGTGGATGACGACCCCACTGAATTCTGACGGCAACATCAAGATGTGAGTGCATAAAATCCGACAATGCCTCATTGAAATGTACTGTGCCAACGTACCACTCGCACTTGCTTATTCCCGCGGCCATCAATGGCGTGCTGGACAACGTGAGGTAATGACAAAACCCCGGGCTTGCGATCGGTGTATCTTGTGATCTATCTCGATTGCACTCATGTCAAAGTCCGTAACGCCGGTATCGCACCCATACCAAAGCGACTGACCTGGCAACCAACGGACAGTCATTGATTTCTCTCAAACTCAATCGGCAAAAGAATCTTCGTGGTATTCCTGCACGACTTTTCCCGATGGCCTGCAATTCTTTATCTGCCGCTCTCACATATGCTGGTGTGCTGCTACCAATAAATCCCCACCCCGGATGAATCATCAGGGCCTTGAAAGCCCTGCTTCACTTGTGACGTAATCACCGGGCATTGAATCTTTTATCGATAAATCCAACATCAAAACACTCAAGGCGAAACCTCTGTCATGGGAAATCAACTCGCATCCGGCATAGCCCTTTCTACCGTCACGCACGTACTGTGCTTGTATAAATCGCTTCCTGACCGGCTTCGACCGGAATACATATAGCAGCATTATAAGAAAGACCCACCTGCAATTCCTGCTTTTTCTGAAAGGGTTACCTCGTGACGCCTTCTATTGTAAATTTTTTGTGAATAAATTGTGAATTTTGCGTGAATTTTTAGATTATAATATCGAAATCTTAGCTTCTAATGATTTTTACTAAGGCGATAAGAGGTAGTAAGTATGAAAAATAATCAGGTATTAATTTTTTCCATAGTGATGTTTAGCGTTGCTTTTTACAACATCCTATTGTCATTTGAATTGAAGCCATCGATGGTAGAAGGCGTATTATCCGATCTCGTATTGTCCTTATATTTGGCTTATCTCTTGGATACATTTGTCCGCGGCTCGATCAAACCGAAGGAACAATAACTGAAAAACAAGTGACGGTATCAAGCATGCTCTCCTTAGGCTCATTGACCTTTCTTGTATCCGATACCGGCTGTTCACCGGCAAATACTGCAGCAACTTTTCCCATGACTCATCAGTCAGTAAGTCATGAGGAGGGTCCCGACGGCCCTCTCATTCCGGATTCTTTTATTTTTGTGTTAAATAGGAGTAAATTCAGATGAAAGATACAATAAAATCATGGTTCGGTTTCGCGGCATTTGTACTCGCGCTACATTCCGGCCTCGTTGCTGCGCACGGAAAAGTTAATTTGGAATCAGATGCATGCACACGCAATATGGCGGGCAGCATGGTTCATTTAAGCACCTATCAACCGCAACACGATCCCGAGGCCGAGTACTGCACCGAAATACCCAGAGAGGGCGAAACGTTGTGGGTGCTGGATTTGGTTGATCAAGCATTGCGTGATATGCCGATTGGCATCAAAGTGGTCAGAGGCGATGGTGGGGATTTAAGTGAAACCGTAGCCTCACTGTATTCCACCAGCCATTCGAGCGGAATTATCAAAGGGGAATTCAATCTGGACGAAGGTCATTATACGATGCTGGTAACCGGCGAGGGTGTACCGCCGCTTTATTATGAATACCCTTTGCGCATCCAGATGAAAACTTATCGTGACATGTTCTTTATCGCAGTGCCCTACATCATTACTTTTCTTTTGATTATGCTGATGACCGACAAGTTATTGAAAAGGAGAACGGGAAATTAGCGGTGTGCCGGTCTTAACAAGTCGCTGAAAAATTTTCATAGAGAACGATACCAGGAAAAGCAGGTAAGCAATAAAACTGATGTAAATTGAGTATTTTCGAACCTGCTTTTCCCCGTAGCGACAATACGAGTAATTTTTCAACAACTTTGTTAAGTCCGGCATCAGGAAACGCTGATTAATTGGCCGCGCAAACGAATCTCTTGGTTGCGAGGGCAGTACAATCTCCCCACTTATCTTATTGATATATCTGGGTCTCTATATTCCGTGCGCTATTATGCTTCATCTCGTTTACCGAATAATCCGCTGCCCCTAAATTCAGCGAGCCGGCTTTATATGATCAACCGGCAGCCAATGCGGATTCTATCTCCGCAAAACTCTGCGCCGCATTCGTCTGTTCGATCTTTATTCCTAATTGTTTTTCTATTTGAGTCCAGGAAAAGATTCCGCATATTCTGGGCAAATCGCCGGACTTGTCGTCAATCGCCAAAGCATGTAATCGCCCGCTTTCGCGCAAGCTCGCAACGATATTGCCTACTCGGGCATGCATTACTTCTTCCAGTGGAATCGCTTCCAACATCTCCAGCGGAGTCATGATATCCATTACCAGAATTTCATTGTGTTTGACGCCCCTTTCCTGAATAAAACGCATCGGCTTCTCACCGAGAATATCAGTGGCAGTAATGATACCGGCCAGTAGATTGTCCTCATACATTACCAGCAGCGTCCGGACACCACGCTGCATCATGTATGCGTTGGCAATCTCCATGGTGATATTCGGTGCGATGACGGCAGCAGGGATTGATCGTAAATCGGTCATAACTTCCAACGCCGGCGAGTCGAACGTCACCGGATTTGGCAAGGCCGGTTTAACGATACTCACCTGACCCGAAAGATGTTGAACGGCAAGAGATTTATATCCATTCATCATGTTGTGCACTCCTCAATAACGGTTGAAGGTAATCACTTGATTTCAAAATAGACGCTCTATCTTGTAATGGCACTCTACGCCGAATAAAAACCAGGGGCAACAAATATATTGTTTAATAAAATTAGAAAGAAATATACATAGACAATATAATCTTTTGTTTTTCTTAAAAAATCAGAATTTTCCTATGGTACTAATTTTTCTTAGCCGCTACTATCGGGAAATTTAAGATTTTGATGCTTTTGGGGCGAATTATCAGGCTTTGACAAACACGATTCATTCTTACCGGCATTTCAGCTAATGTCTCAAAAAGAAACATCCAAAACACCGACAACCCGAAAAAATACTAATGATGTGTCGTTTTTTCAATCCGCTCATGTTTTTCGCCACGTTATCAAAACCCATCCACCGATTGTAGGCATTGCCGCTTCCGCTGATGAAGTTTCCGCATTAACCGGATTTTTCTCACATATGCCCGCCAAATCCGGATTGGCATTTGTAGTTATAACGGGCTCGGTTACTTGGCGGTATGACGAATTGCATACTTTACTCCGATCGCAGGTGTGCTTGGAGGTACTGCAAGCAACGGATAGTATGAAAATCATGCCCGATTGCATTTATCTACTCCCCCCCGGCCAACGCTTTTCAATCCGCGGCGGCGCATTACGCACCGTAAAACATCCACGCACGCCGCAATTACCCGCCGATTCCTTTTTCCGAGCTTTAGCATTGGCGCAAAGAGACTGGGCAATCGGTGTCGTTTTGTCCGGTGAAGGAATTGATGGCATACAGGGTTTTCAAACCATTAAGAAATATCACGGACAAACTTTTGCGCAAGATCCGCGTACTTGTCAAGCCTCCGGTATACCAAAACGTGCTGTTGCGGCTGCATGCGTCGACGTAATCGGTCAAGTCGAAGAACTGCCCGGCATGATCATTACGGCTCTCGAACATCACCAAACCGGCAAACCGGATCATCGTAACCGAAATCACCCACTTCCTTCCGGTGACGTGCTGAGCCAAATTTTGCTGTTCGTTTATCTGCAAACCGGCCATGCATTCTCTCATTACAGACAAAATACAATTTGCCAGTGTATCGAAAAACGAGTGCAACAACGCGGATTGAACAATATTACCGATTACTTGCATTTTTTACATAAGAATCCCAAAGAAGTCTCTTATTTATTTGACGAATTACAACTCAATACCACCGGTTTCTTCCGCGATCCGATAGTATGGAATTGCCTGAGAAATAGCACGTTGCCATCATTTCTCCAGCAACGTGCAAAAAACAGTGCGCTACGGATTTGGATTCCGGCTTGCGCTACTGGTGAAGAAGCGTACTGCGTAGCGATATTGATCAAGGAAATCATCGGCACGCACAATCTACGTCACACGCCCCAAATTCAAATTTTCGCGACCGACTGGAACCGCACGGCACTGATTCAAGCAAAACAAGGCTGCTATCCCTCGACTATCAGCAAACATGTATCACCGGAACGGTTGGAACGATTTTTCCACAAAAAAAATGATGGGTACCAAATCAAGGATGACATCAGAACACTTGTCGCGTTTACCGAGCACAACATTACCAAAAATGCCCCTTTTTCAAAATTGGATCTTCTGTTTTGTCGTAATCTACTAACCTATCTAGACAAAACGCTACACGAACAATTAATTCTCAATTTTCATACCGCCTTGAATCCCGGCGGATTGCTGGTTCTCGGCACCACCGAGGACACCGGCCAGCATGAAGGCTTATTCATACCCATCGACGATCACTTATCGATTTACCAGCGCAGCGACAACCCCGGGCAGCCCCAAGCTCCCAAACAGCCACGGCTCCCGCACCCGATACCGGATAATGCGCGCGCAATCAAAAGCAATTTGTTATACGAAAGCGGTACCAATACAATTCCCGCTATCAATCATAATATGGCGGACCATCCTGCTATTTCGCACCGACCGATGTGCGACGAGAATCTGGCTACAGGCGCAACGCAAAGAAATCCGGTGAATTCGCCCAATGACATTACCGGCACCCATTCAGCGTCATTGCCAAATCCGGCCACGATAGAATCATTAATGGTGGAATTGAAAGCGGCGCGCGAAGAGTTGCGTACCGCCCGCAATGAAGCACAAGCATCGCATTCAGACCATAACAAATTTCACGCCGCTAATGACGATCTGTATCATGCCAATAAACGGCTGCATTTTACCGGCAGCGGGCTATCCGATTTTAAGCAGAAACTGCTGCAAGCAACTGAACAGCTCAGGCTCACCAATACGGAATTGATCACCTATATCCAAGCGATCGGCGAATTGGGATTGGTATCGGTGGCGGACCGCTCGGGAAAGATTATCGAAGCGAACGATCGTTTTTGCCAAATCAGTGAGTATTCCCGGGATGAGCTCGTCGGGCAAAATCACAGCATGCTGAAATCGGGAAAACATTCCAAGGCTTTTTTTGTAGAAATGTGGAAAACCATTACGGATGGGCGTATTTGGCACAAGGAAATTTGCAATCGTGCCAAGAGTGGAAAACTCTATTGGGTGGACTCGGTGATCGTACCGCTCAATAATCCGGAAGGCCGTATTGAGCGGTATATTTCAATCCGGGTCGATGTCAGCAGCCGGAAACAAAAAGAGATACAGCTTCAGCAGCAGTTAAAGGAAAAAAGCTGCCTCTATACGATTCATCGCGAAATGGTGAAGGAAACCTCATTGCAAAAACTGTGCGGCCAGATCATTAAACATCTTGTATCCACCCTGCACTATCCGGAAATCGCCGCATGCAGCATCAATCTTTTTAACGATTTTTTCGCTTCGGATAATTTTCATCATGATCTTACTCATGCCCTAACCGCCAGAATCAAGGTCAATGGAAAAATCTGCGGACAATTGCGGGTCATTTATACGGAACATAAGCCTTTTATCTTGCCTGACGAACAAAATCTGATCAATTTTATCGCGGAAGACTTAGGAATCTGGTATGAGCGCAGAAATCACGAGCAGCATATCAATCACATGGTTTGCCATGATGTTTTGACGGGATTGCCGAACCGGCTCTTACTACAAGATCGGATCACCAAAGCACTGGAATTTAACCAACGTCATCATGGCATGACGGCGGTTTTATTCATCGATTTGGATAATTTCAAGAATATCAATGATACTTTCGGACATAACCTGGGCGATTTACTGCTGAAGAAAGTAGCAAAAAGACTATCGACCAGCATCCGCAGCGAAGACACTGTCGCACGCCAGGGCGGGGATGAGTTTATTGTGGTATTACCGCATTTCACCGAACTCAACGTGGTCGAATTGGTGTCGCAAAAAATCTTAAGCCAGGTTTCCGAACCTTATCATATCAGCCGGCATGCATTCTACATCACTTGCAGCATCGGTATCGCACTGTACCCGGAACATGGCAAGAGCGCGGATGCATTATTAAAACACAGCGATACCGCGATGTATCATGCGAAATCATCCGGACGCAACAGCTACCGTTATTTTTCCGATGAAATGAATTTACAGGCAATTGAAAATCACCGCATTACCAATTACTTGTATTCCGCCATTAAGAATAATGAATTGCAGCTCTATTTTCAACCTATCGTCAATAATGAAAATACCATTGTCAGCTTGGAAATATTATTACGCTGGCAACACTCCCAAGAGGGTTGGATTTCACCCGCCCGCTTTATTCCGCTTGCCGAAGAATCGGGATTGATTCTGCCGCTTGGCGATTGGATCATCAAATCGGCCTGTCTGCAAATCAAAAGCTGGTTGAGTGACGGCTATACCGTTCCCAAAATTGCACTTAATCTTTCCGCCAAGCAATTCCAGCATAAAGCTTTCTTACCGAATCTCCAGCACATATTGCATGAAACCGGCGTGGAGAGTCAGAACCTGATTTTAGAAATTACCGAAAGCTTACTGATGAAAGATAACGATCTGATCCAAAAAACCCTTGCACAGCTATGCCACTTAGGATTTACCATCGCAATCGATGATTTTGGTACCGGCTATTCCAATCTGGCTTACTTAAAACATTACCCTATCGATAAACTGAAGATCGATCGCTCGTTTATCAGAGATATCACCACCGACGAAAACGATGCCGCGATCGTCACCGCCACTATCGGCATGGCCCATAGCCTGGGCATGGTGGTGGTCGCCGAAGGCGTTGAAACCGAAAAACAACTCGCATTCCTCAACGGAAAAGGTTGCGATCTGTATCAAGGATTTTATTTCGGTGTACCGGTGTCTTCGGCTAAAATAACGCGTTTGCTTCACTCAGAGCGAATTTAGATGCGCCAAATGGCGGATATACAGCAACCCGTTCCAATCGATTCAAACAAATGACATGCCGACCATGGGCGGCAGTTTCTGTATAATATCCGCAGCTTGCTTATTTTTGACATTCCGGCAAATATCAACCTGCTCCGCCCTGCTTTAAAAAGCATTATCGCATCACTTTTCGTTCACCCGCTAACAGGCCGCCAAAGACATCTTGAAGCAGCCAATGCAAGAAAAAAACAAGTAGAAATCGCAGCTTATGCGGAACAAATGTACATCTCGATCCCGTTGCCAGCGACGCAACGGCAATTACAGATCGTTTTTCAACAGCTTGCGCTAACCGACTCTAAGGATTGGAATGGATCATAATGTTATACTCATCACCACAATTGCCGCCGGCTTCGGCCTGGCATTGATGTTCGGCTTTATCGCGGAACGACTCAAAACTCCCGCCTTGGTGGGTTATTTGCTTGCCGGCATCGCTATCGGACCAACCACACCCGGTTATATTGCCGACGTCGGCATCGCTTCCCAATTAGCGGAAATCGGTGTAATGCTGTTGATGTTCGGCGTCGGGTTGCATTTTTCCCTGGATGATCTACTGGCGGTCAAGCGCATCGCCGTACCCGGTGCCATTGTACAAATGGCGGTCGCCACTTGTTTGGGTGTGATGCTGGCCGACTGGTGGGGTTGGAGCTTTGGCGCCGGATTGGTGCTCGGTTTGTCGTTGTCGTGTGCCAGTACGGTGGTATTGCTCAAAGCGTTGGAATCGCGCAATCTGCTCGAAACGATGAATGGGCGCATTGCGGTCGGCTGGTTGATCGTCGAGGATCTCGCCACCGTACTTATTCTGGTGCTCCTACCAACCTTCGCACCATTGCTCGGAGGCACGAATAATGATACCGGCGATACCGGATCATTATGGAAGACATTAGGAACTACGTTGCTGCTGGTGACGGCTTTTATTGCTGTCATGCTCATTGGCGGCCGTCGTTTTTTACCTTGGCTACTGTGGCAGGTTGCGCGCACCGGATCACGTGAATTATTTACACTGGCCGTGGTTGCGGTTGCCATCTGCATCGCCTACGGCGCAGCGGCATTGTTCAACGTATCGTTCGCATTGGGTGCTTTTTTTGCTGGAATGGTGATGCGCGAATCCAAATTCAGTCATCGTGCGGCGGAAGAATCGCTGCCGCTACGCGATGCTTTTGCCGTGCTGTTCTTCGTTTCTGTCGGCATGCTGTTCGACCCCAAAGTTCTGCTTGATGAGCCGTTACAGGTATTGGGTGTGGTCGCCATCATCATCGTCGGCAAATCGGTAGCAGCGATGCTGCTCGTACTGATGCTGCGTTATCCACTCAATATGGCGCTCACGGTTGCTGCCAGCCTGGGACAAATCGGTGAATTTTCCTTTATTCTCGCCGGATTGGGCTTGTCGCTCGAATTGATGCCGGAGGAAGGAATGAGTTTGGTACTTGCCGGCGCGCTGATCTCCATCGCGTTCAATCCTATCGCCTTCACCGCCATTAACCCGGTTCGTAACTGGATCTTGAAGCATTCCGCGATCGCACGCAAATACGAAAATCGCGATGACCCTTACGCCGAATTGCCGATGACGACAGAACGCAAGTACTTAAAAGGACAAGTCGTTCTAGTAGGATACGGCCATGCCGGGGAGCGTATCGCGGCCGCACTCGGCCAGCAAAACATCCCTTTCATCATTGCCGAACAAAACCGGGAATTGGTACAGGATTTGCGAGAGCGAGAAATCAACGCCGTTTCGGGCGATGCTTCCGATCCATCCGTATTGATTCAAGCGCATATCGCCGACGCTGCCATGCTGGTGATCGCCATTCCCGATACGTTGCACATCCGCCAAATGATTGACACTGCGCGTACGCTGAATCCCGATATCGAAATCGTGCTGCGCACCCATGATGAAGATGAAGCGAAATTGTTTCGCACGGATAAACTCGGTACCATATTCTTTAGCGAGGAGGAATTGGCAAAAGGGATGGCAAGCCATATCTTGCAACGGTTTAATGCCAAATCGGAAAAACACTAACAATTGAGAGAATTACACATGCAGGAACTAGTTTATGCGGGTATACAGGAAGATGAGAATGAAGGACTCACGCATTTGGGACGAGTGGTGCGGGATGCATGGGTGTTCGGGATTATTCCCGAAACCGAAACCTGCACCGGCTGGAGTGGCGCGCAAATGCAAGTCCTTTATGAAAAGGTTTACGCCGCCTGGGAACCTTATGCGCATCTACCCAGCCGATTACCGGACGAATTACGCGAACGCCATATGCTGATTTACGAGCAAGCGATCAGCGCAGCCAAAAATAAAGGGTGGAGTGCCGAGCTGGGAGAGGACGATTAAGGAAACACAGATTAATTGACTGCGCCGACGAATCGCTTTGGTGTAAAGGTAGTCGCTCCCTTGCCAATCGGTCGATAGTACTGCGTTCCGTGCGCCTCGCGTTCATCCGGCTTGCCGAATCAACCGGTATTTCCTTGGTTCTTAGCCGGAAAATGAATAATCCGCGCAGGACCTTCCAATTTTGACCTACCGGCCAAAGCTTCCAAGGCTAACGGAAATTCCCGCTGCAAACGCAGCATGACTGCCGGCATACGATCACGGTAGAAAACAACTTGATATGCCACCGGCTCATCCAAAGTATTACGTTCCTGGCGCCTGAAATCACACCAAGCGATATCGATCCAACATTTGCGCTCGCCATCAATGAATACGAATTCGTCATGATCGATAATCGCCATATACTGCATACTGCGTATCGGTACAAATAAGTACGGCGTTGCGCAATGTGAAAGCAAAGTCACTGCCAGATTATAGGTTTTGGCCGGCAAGTAACGCTCCACCCGGCTTACTTCCGGATCCCGATAGCAAGTAATTTCCATCGCTTATCATTCCCTTACAGTTTAAAATTCGCACGCCCAATAAAATCACCAGCGTCTGTTATATTACCCGATTTGTTGCAAACCAAAAACTTTGGTACCACCATCGACTCACCAATTCACTGTTACAAAAATAAAATGCCACTCATACAAACGGTCAATCAGTTCTTATCGCGCCTGGGCCCCGGATTATTGTATGCAGGCGCAGCTGTCGGCGTTTCGCATTTGGTTCAATCCACGCAAGCCGGGGGAATGTTCGGTTTTGAGCTGATCATTGCGATCATCATTATCCATTTGATCAAATATCCATTTTTTGAATTCGGGCCACGCTATACCGCGGCAACCGGCGAACATATGCTGCATGGCTACCAACAACTCGGTGTATGGGCGGTCTGGCTTTACCTGCTGTTGACCGTTGCGACGATGTTTATTGTACAAGCCGCCATTACGGTGGTTACTGCGGGCTTGGTCACCCATATTTTCGGATTGGAAGGATTGGGTGGGTACGATCCGCAAACCATCTCGTTTATCATCGGTAGCCTATTGCTGCTGATTTCCTTAGTGCTGCTGGTCAGCGGCCACTATCGACTGCTGGATCGATTGATGAAGATCATTATTCTGATCCTTACTGTCACCTCAGTTGCGGCGGTGACCATGTTACTGTTCGACAATCCCGGACATCACAAAACAGCGGCGGTTTTTTTCTCGTTCGGGGATACCACGCATTTGATCTTTCTCGCCACTTTCCTTGGCTGGATGCCCGCACCGCTGGATTTGTCGGTCTGGCATTCGATTTGGTCAAAAAGCAAAAACGAAAATGACGGCCAAAACACCTGCATGCAGGAAGCGCTGTTCGATTTCCGGGTCGGGTACATCGGTACCGCGTTTCTGGCAATTTGCTTCTTACTGCTGGGTGCACTGATCATGTGGGGTAGTGATATCCCGTTTGCCGCGGGCGGCGCCGCCTTCGCCGGCCAATTGCTTGATATGTATCAGCAAGCACTGGGCGAATGGGCGTATCCGATCGTCGCCGTCGCCGCATTGACGACTATGCTGAGCACTACGCTGACAGTACTGGACGGTTTCTCACGTTCGCTTGACGCCTCGTTGTCGTTGTTATTTCCGGACCGATCCACACACAATACTGCCAACAAAACCTACCTGATTTGGTTGATCATCATCATAACCGGTGCCTTACTGATCATTTTCTTCTTTCTAACCTCGATGCGTGAGATGGTAAAAGTGGCGACGGTGATTTCATTTGTGGCCGCACCTATTTTAGCGGTGCTGAACATGAAAGCCATGTTCAGCGCGCATATACCGGATCAATACCGGCCGGGAAAGCTCATGGAGGTTTGGTGTTGGTCGAGCGTCGCGGCGTTATCCGGCTGTTCGATCGCCTATCTTTTACTATGACCCGGAATCCGGTTAATGCGCCCTACTCGTTTGGAAAAACCCGCACAAACACACAGCCATCTGAGAACTATCGCTACACTGCTACCCTACTTATGGGAATTTAAAGTCCGTGTGATATTGGCGTTAAGCCTGTTGATCCTGGCGAAGCTGGCCAATGTCTCGGTACCGCTGGTGCTAAAGGAAATTGTCGATGCATTGGATCAATCACCCACCGAATTGGTGCTGCCGTTCTTCTTATTGATCGGCTATGGTGCATTGCGTTTTTGCAGTACCTTATTTGGCGAACTGCGTGATGCAATTTTCGCCAAAGTTACGCAGCGCGCCATTCGCCGTGCCACGAGCAAAGTATTCGCCCATTTGCATTCGCTGTCGCTGCGCTTTCATTTGGAACGGCAAACCGGTGGCGTCTCGCGCGATATCGAACGCGGTTCGCGCGGTATTTCGTTTCTATTGAACTTCATGCTGTTCAACATCCTGCCGACCCTGCTCGAAATCGGCTTGGTGCTGGCAATTCTGATCCATCAGTACGATATCCGGTTTGCCATCATTATCTTTTTCACGCTGCTTGCGTATATTGCGCTAACCCTGATTGTCACTGAGTGGCGCATGATTTTCCGTCGCACCATGAATAACATGGATTCCAAAGCCAATACTCAAGCCATCGATAGCCTGCTGAACTACGAGACGGTGAAATATTTCGGCAACGAAACATGGGAGGCGCAGCGCTATGACGAACACCTGCAAGCCTGGGAAAAAGCCGCCGTACGCAATCAGACCTCCCTCGCCACGCTTAACAGCGCCCAAAGTGCGATTATCGCAGTCGGTGTTACGCTGCTGATGCTACTGGCAGCGCAGCAAGTGATCAATGGCATTATTACATTAGGCGATTTGGTACTGATCAACGCATTTATGCTGCAATTATACTTGCCGTTGCATTTTCTCGGCTTCGTTTATCGTGAAATCAAGCATTCACTGGCAGATATGGAGCGTATGTTCACATTACTGGATGAGAACCGTGAAATCCAGGACAAATCCGATGCCCAACCCTTGATTGCCCAGCCCGCCACGATCCGTTTCGAACAAGTTGATTTCAGTTACGAAACAAACCGCCAGATCTTGTTTGGCATCGACTTCACCGTCCCGGCCGGACAAAATATTGCCGTAGTCGGTCAAAGTGGTTCCGGAAAATCGACGCTGGCGCGTTTATTGTTCCGTTTTTACGATGTGCAATCCGGTGCCATCCGCATCAACAACCATGATATTCGCGATATCACGCAGCACAGTCTGCGAATGGCTATCGGCATCGTGCCGCAAGATACCGTACTGTTCAACGAAAGCATTTACTACAATATCGCGTACGGACATCCCGATGCTACCGCCGAAGCAGTATATGCCGCGGCGAAATCCGCACATATCCATGATTTCATTGAAAGCCTGCCGCACCGCTACGAAACGATCGTCGGCGAACGCGGATTGAAATTATCCGGTGGCGAAAAACAGCGCATCGCCATTGCACGAACAATACTGAAAAACCCTGCCATTCTGATTTTTGACGAAGCCACATCGGCGCTGGATTCGCAGTCTGAAAAAATCATCCAAGCGGAACTGAAGCGCATTGCAGCACACCGCACCACTCTCACCATTGCGCATCGTCTTTCCACCGTTACGGACGCAGACCAAATCCTGGTCATGGAGCGTGGACGCATCATCGAACACGGCACACACGCCGAGCTTCTCGACAGCAAGGGTGCATACGCACATATGTGGAAACTACAGCAGCAGGAAGATTAGGGGAACGTCGATTAATCCGGCGAACGGGAGAAGCGCGCAACGCATGGAACACAGCGACTGAGACATATGAAGCGATTTGCTGGTACAACCAATGGATCGGCGCTTCCCCGGTTTTATCGCAGCGATCCGGCCCCGGTTACAGGTCATTCGTCGTTTCGCGGAAAATAAGACCGAAAATCCATATGTTTTATTTCATCACCTGCTTTCATTTTTCATTTAGCATTAGTGCTATAAAACTTATCCGTACACAATTGATATTTCGGCACCGCCCATCATACAAAACCGAATATGCGCCGTTTTTCGCCATGAGCTTATACAAGAAATTTATTTCTCGATGAGTATTAAAAAATTTCTTACCTTTGGCTTCGCTTCGCTCTCGGTGCTTCTGTTCCTGTTATTACTGACAGTTTTTCACTCTCGCCAAATCCAGCTTGAAATTACTGAAAAAGAACATAACCGGCTGCATGCAATCACGCTGGTTCAAGAGCTGTTTCAAAGCTCCGAAGACTTGACACGCGTGGCGCAAGCTTATGTCGTTACCGGAATTCCAGCTTACAAAACATATTTTTACCAGATACTCGCCATTCGTAACGGATTATCGCCCCGCCCTCACGATTTTTCATCGACTTATTGGCATCTGGAAGGTGTCGGCAAGTTACCGGTGAGCCGCACCGGGGAGGCCGCGGCATTAATCGACTTACTTCGCCGGCAAAACCTGACTCCGGAAGAATTCCAATCGCTTCGCCAATTCCAGCTCAACTCGGATCGCTTGGTCACACTTGAAGAAAAAGCTTTTGCGGCGGCCGAACGCCGCTTTGATAACGGGCAAAGTGAATTTACCGCTCTCGGCGAATCCGATAAAAACTCAGCCGCGGCACTACTATGGAGTGAAATGTATGCCGATGAAAAAGTGAACACAATGCTGCCGCTCAAACAGCTTCACGCATTGGTGCATGAACGCACCAGCACTGAGCTAATCACCGCCCAAACCCGATTGCAGCAATCGTTATTCATCACCGGCGCAATCGTCATCCTGCTCATGGCAGGGGCAATGTTTGCCATCCGTTATTGCAAGCGCAACATCCTTAATCCGCTGCATGGTTTGACCGAAAAAACCACCGCCATCGCCGGCGGGATTTTTTCGGAGCGTTGCGTGACAGCGGGTAGTAATGAATTGGCCGAACTCGAGGCCGGTGTCAATCGTATGGCGGATGTCGTCGCGCATAAGATTTCACTGCAAGAACAAACGCAAGATCGATTGCTGCGCAGTGAAGCCCGGTTGAAAGAAGTGTTGCATCTTGCAGAAATCGGGAATTGGGAATTGGATTTGCTCAGCAATAAACTGTACTGGTCGGACGAAATCTACTCGATCTTTGGAATCGATCAAACAAAACGCAGCGCATCTTACGCCGCATTTCTCGGTGTCGTGCATCCGGAAGATCGAAACAGGGTCGACCAATCCTACCGGCATTCGCTTGAAACCCATTCACCTTATGAAATCGCACACCGCCTACTGCTTGCCGACGATCGCATCAAATGGGTAAACGCGCATTGCACCACATTTTACGACGATCAAGGTAAACCGGTACGTTCCGTGGGTACTGTGCAAGACATCACCGCGCGGATGCTGGCGGAAGAAACCATTCATCTGTACGCATCGGTTTTTGAGCAAAGCGGCGAGGCTATCGTCATCACCGATGCCGATAGCAAAATTCTTGCCACTAACGCGGCGTTCCATCGACTCACCGGATACGATCAACAAGCAGCGCTCGCTCAGAATCCATACACCCTATTGTCGGCTCAACCCGTTGATGAAAAAAATCCGTTTATATGGCGTGACTTGGTAAAACATAATTTCTGGCAAGGCGAGCTATCGCTCCTTCATCGGGATGGCCATTCGTACATCGCCTGGCTATCCATTACCGCCGTACGTAATCCGCACAATAAAATCACTCACTTCATCGCCTGCTTCACCGACTTTACCGCACATAAGGCCGCTTTGAACAGGATTCATCACCTGGCGCATCACGATACACTCACCGATTTGCCGAACCGTTTCACCCTGATCGAACGGTTGAAGCAAGCAATCCACTCGGCTCAGCGCCATAAGGAAAAAGTAGCCGTGATGTTCATCGATCTGGACCGGTTCAAAATCATCAACGACACATTGGGGCATCATATCGGCGATCTATTGCTGATCGAGGTCGCTCAGCGCTTACAGACGTGCATTCGCAACAACGATATCGTGGCGCGGCTCGGCGGCGATGAATTTGTTGTGGCCTTACTTGAACTTGGGCACACCGACACCACTTTCCACATCGCCGACAAAATGCTGCATGCACTGGAACAGCCTTATTTGCTCGAAGGGCACGAGATATATTCCACCCCCAGCGTCGGCATCGCTTTTTATCCTGACAACGGCGATGACGCCGATGAGGTTTTAAAAAACGCCGACACCGCGATGTATCATGCCAAAGCCAAAGGACGAAACAACTATCAGTTCTTTGAATCGTCGATGAATCAAGCGAATCTGGAACGTTTGGAATTGGAGCGTGACATGCGTGTTGCTCTGGAGCGGGAAGAATTCGAATTGCACTTTCAGCCCAAAGTCAATGCCAATTCATTGCAGATCAGCGGTGTAGAAGCGCTGGTCCGGTGGCGGCACCCCAGCAAGGGATTGATATCCCCGCTCAAATTCATTCCGTTGGCGGAAGAATCCGGATTGATCGCGCCACTGGGCGAATGGATCATCAGAACGGCTTGCCGGCAAATCAAAGATTGGCATGAGCGCGGCATGGCTTATCTGCAAATTTCGATCAACCTGTCCCAGCGGCAATTGCACCGCCCCAATCTTGCATCCCTGATACAAAATATCGTAACAACGGAAAATATCAACCCCGCCAAACTGGAATTTGAAATCACCGAAAGTATGGCGATGGACGATCCGCAAAAAACCATTGAAAGTCTGAACACTTTGCACCAAATCGGTGTCCAGCTGGCGCTTGACGATTTTGGTACAGGTTACTCTTCGATGAGTTATCTGAAACAAATGCCGATCAACTGCTTGAAACTGGACCGCACCTACGTCAAAGACATTGAGACCGGCCCGAGTGATGCCGCCGTGTGCGCGGCTTCGATCTCGCTTGCGCATAATCTGGGACTGGAAGTGGTTGCCGAAGGCGTCGAAACAGCAAAACAAATCGAATATCTAAAAATACTCGGCTGCGATAAAATTCAAGGTTATTATTTCAGCAAACCGTTACCGCCCGCTGAAGCCGAAAATTTTATCAAGCGATGGAGTACCGATCAATCCACTCCCGCCGCACCGCAACCGGCTGAAATTCTGATCATCGACGACGATCAATGGACATGCGAACTATATCAGCATATCTTGAAAGCGATGGGCCACAAGGCAACAACGTTTATCGATCCGATCAAAGGATTGGAACTGCTGCGCCAGGATCCCTTCCGGTTTAAATTAATCCTACTGGATATGCTGATCCCCAGCATGCCGGGGATGGATTTAATCAAATCCATCCGCGAAATGAATGCTAACATACCGCTCATCGTCGTCACATCGTTCAAACAGGATGCCGTAAGGAAAGCCTTACGCACCTTGGACCCAAAGCTTAATTTGCTCCCGGACATCAATTACTTGATCCTTGAAAAACCGCTTACTGCCGACCACATCCAAGGATTTGTCAGTAAAATACTGAGCATTTCGCCCGACTGACTCAACAATCCGGCAGCGTCAACAAGGTCGATGTTTTTTTTTCAGCGCCCGCATCGTCGCCACAATCGGCGCGATGACAAATCATCCAATGCAGTTTATCATCCGGCGGAAGAAATACGGCAGGCGTTACAAGCAGGTCGAGAGGCACGGATTTTCCATTGCCATCCGTTCGGCGGTGCCGGTGGATCGTTTCTCGCTCCCCGATGATCGTAACGCTTATTTAACGCCAACAAATTTTCATTCACCCGGCCCCTGCCCACCATGTTACAAGCATTTGAAAGAACTGTGAACGTAGCACGCACCGGCCGCAACCGGTCGCTTTGATCGCATATGGTAAAAATCATTTTCCTTATTTTATTGGCCGCCAATCTCGTTGTCACAGCTACCACCCACTATCGCGCCTCCCGGCAGTCCCACGCACTCCCCATGCCGATCAATGCCGAAAAGATCCAGTTAGTACCGTCACTTGCGCATTGCCTGATATGGGGCGACTTCTATCAGGAGCAACTCCAGTACGCCGAGAAATCGTTATCGGAACAACTTCCAAACCTGGTTTTCAGTGCGGAAACATCCGGCAATGCGGTAATGTATTGGTTGTATCTTCCGCCATTTCCAAACAGAGAAGCCGCCAATCGCGAAATCAACAAATTAAGAAATATCGGTATCGTCAGTTTTCGGATAAAGAACGATCCACAGTGGGAAAATGCGATTTCACTGGGTATTTTTTATCAACAAGCCGACGCATTGAAACAAATCAAGACCATTGAAAGTAAGGGAATCACTCAGGTAAAAATCGAGGAACGCACGGCTCCGTTACGAAAAATCGTCATTCATCAGCCATTCGCTAGCAACAGTGCACAGCTGCAAACACTCGCGAAGCAATTCGACGGCACAAAACTGATCCAGGACAAATGCGAGCGTTTATAATAAGCGCTTTGCCGCCATCCCTATCCGGGATTATTTTCCAATTTGACCGCATCGATAACAAAATCTATTGAAACATGAAAGTCACGATAAAGACGCCGCAGGAAATTGAAACCATGCGTGTCGCGGGCCGCTTGGCTTCCGAAGTATTGGACTACATCGCCCCCTATGCCGTGGCCGGCGTCACCACCGAGGAATTGGACGCCCTATGCCACCGCTATATGGTCGACGTGCAGCAAACCATCCCCGCTCCGCTCAACTACGCGCCCGCGGGCCATAAACCCTATCCCAAATCGATCTGCACTTCGGTTAACAACCAGATTTGCCATGGCGTGCCCGGTCCCAAGAAACTCAAAAACGGCGATATCGTGAATATCGACATCACCGTCATCTACAACGGCTATCATGGCGACACCAGCCGGATGTTTTACATCGGGGAACCTTCCATTCTGGCAAAACGGCTTTGCGAAGTCACTTACGCAGCAATGTGGCGCGGTATCGACGAAATCGCACCCGGCAAGCACTTGGGCGATATCGGCCATGCCATTCAGAAATTGGCGGAAGGCGCCGGGTATAGCGTGGTCAGAGAGTTTTGCGGCCATGGTATCGGCGCAAAATTTCACGAGGATCCGCAAGTGCTGCATTACGGGCGCCAGGGTACCGGTTTGGAGTTGCAACCGGGTATGATTTTTACCGTTGAGCCGATGATCAATGCCGGCAAAGCCGCCATCCGGCACCTGCCGGACGGCTGGACCATCACCACCAAAGACGGCAGCTTATCCGCACAATGGGAACACACTATATTGGTGACCGATAACGGCTATGAAGTACTGACCCTGTCAGCCGGTGCCCCGCCCAAACCCGCTTACCGCTTTACCACTTAACTTTCCCTTTGGAGCACTCGGCAATATATGACACGCAGTTATCAGCGCACTACCGCACAGATCCGCCCGGTTAAAATCAAACGCCACTTCATCAAGCATGCCGCCGGCTCGGTATTGATCGAATGCGGTGACACCAAAGTAGTCTGTACCGCCAGCATCGCCGACCAAGTGCCGGCATTCCTGAAAGGCCAAGGACAAGGCTGGCTGACCGCCGAATACGGCATGTTGCCGGGATCGACCCATTCACGCATGCAGCGCGAAGCCGCCAAAGGCAAACAATCGGGTCGCACCATGGAAATTCAACGTTTGATCGGACGTGCGTTACGCGCCGCGGTGGATCTGAAAAAACTCGGCGAACGCACGATACAGATCGACTGCGATGTCATTCAGGCTGACGGCGGCACTCGCACCGCGAGCATCACCGGCGCATTCGTCGCAGTACACGACGCGATCCAGAAACTGCTCGACCGGCAAGCCATCACGACATCCCCGATTCTCGACCATGTCGCGGCAATTTCGGCGGGTATTTTCGAAGGCACGCCGGTGCTGGACCTGGATTATGCGGAAGATTCCGCTTGCGACACCGACATGAACATCGTCATGACCGGCAGACTGCACTTGATCGAAGTGCAAGGCACCGCCGAAGGCAACGCATTCAGCCGCGATGAATTAAACACCATGCTCGACATGGCGCAGCATGGCATCCAGGAATTGATCGCAATCCAGAAAAGCGTGCTGGCGCAATCGTGAGCACCCTGCGGAAACTGATCATCGCCAGTAACAATCCGGGAAAGCTACGGGAAATCAGGGCAATTCTGACGCCGCTGGCCATTGATGCAGCGCCGCAATCCGACTTCTCGATCACCGAAGCCGACGAGCCGCACCCGACGTTTATCGAAAACGCCCTGGCCAAAGCCCGCCATGCCAGCCGTTACTCAGGCTTGCCCGCGCTGGCGGACGATTCCGGCATTTGCGTGCAAGCGCTCAACGGCGCACCCGGTGTCAATTCCGCCCGCTACGCCGGGGAACCGAAATCGGATGAACGCAACAATCAAAAACTCATCGAAGCATTGCAGCATCACACCGACCGACGCGCCTATTACTATTGCGTCATCGTATTGGTTCGCCATGCGGACGACCCGCAACCGATCATCGTCGACGGTTCATGGCACGGCGAAATCATCGATCGGCCGCAAGGAGCCGGCGGATTCGGCTACGATCCGTATTTTTATCTGCCGGAATTCGATAAAACCGCCGCCGAATTAACCGCGGAGCAAAAAAACCGCATCAGCCATCGCGGTCAAGGGTTGGCGCAATTGGTTGCCATTTTGCGCGACGGAAAGTGCTGATTAATTCGGCGAGCGGGATTGAGGTGCAAGGCGCACCAAACACAGCGATCACCGGAACCTGTCTGTCGCACGTACAAAGCGCACTTGCTGCTGCCTTGCGTCGACTGATTTCGAACGATTCCCAATCCCCTTATCGCTTATCCATCTCCACCCAGGTCTTGGGTCCAATAATACCGTCAGGCACCAATCCATGATCGCGCTGGAATTGGCGCACCCGTGCTTCGGTCGAGGGTCCGAACTTGCCGTCAACCTGCCGGCCTGCAAACCCGAGTTTTTTCTGTACCGCTTCCACCAGAAATTTCGGGTTTGCCGAACTTCCGCGACGCAAAGTGGGGCGGTCATGCAAATCCTTATTTTTGATGAGCGGCGGGGGTAAGGCCGTACCGTCCATCAGCGCTTGCACCTCTT
This sequence comes from Nitrosomonas sp., assembly GCA_021582655.1. Taxonomy (GTDB): domain Bacteria; phylum Pseudomonadota; class Gammaproteobacteria; order Burkholderiales; family Nitrosomonadaceae; genus Nitrosomonas. The sequence goes on along the minus strand of CP091135.1, from coordinate 2,402,207 downwards.
TACGAAATTGCGCCATGTCAATTGTGTGCGGATCCGGCTTGGTTCCCAAAGGAAGTCGGTATTCTTTGTGTCCGCAGCACATTTGCGCCGATACACCGATATGCTTCAGAATTGCAGCGACACCACGGCGGTAAGCATCCAGTTGCACTGCGGGCCAAGGATCAAAAGGCCGATCTTTAGCACCAGGCGGATTGTTACTTCCGCCGGTATTTTCGGCTTCGATGCCGATGAAACAACCATTACCGTCCGTTTCACCCTCCCAAATTCCCGAACCGGCATGATTGCAACGACCCGCCGCGATAATGTAAAACGTACCATCGCGTCCCAGTCCCAGCTGAGCCAACGGACCTGCAAGTTCCGGACGGCCGTTGATCAGCAGATTCAAACTCGGCATGTTGCCATTCTTGGAGCCACCCGTGTGATGGCAGATCACACCTTTAACGACTCCCATCGGAATCGGGCGGCCGCGGTTTTGCCACCCCGGAACTTCCGCGACCTTGAGTCCGGCATTTTCCAGTACCGTTGCCAGCCAGGTTAATTGTTGGGTCATATCACTCCACTCCTCCGACAGCCACAGGTAAATCTTCATCCGCAGTTACATCGGCATCATCAATAGGCTGTCCGCAAAGATCGATTTCGTCTTCATGGACAGGATCGGTGTCCGTATTTGCCATCGCTATTCTCCTGTTTGATCTCACTATATGACGGTTACGCTAAGGGAAATCCCGAAAACCATTCATGCATGCATGCAACCTTCGATTACAGATTTCAGGGTATTTCACTATCGAATTGACCATGCGAGTGAATCGCTTCGTTGCAAAGGTAACGCGCTTTCTCACCCATCTTATGGATATACACAGGTCACTGTGTTCCTTACATCTTGCGTTTCATCCCGTTTGCCGAATTAATCAGCGTTTCCTTCGTTCTTTCTGAACACATTAATTCTTTGACATGGTTTGGGCCTCTGAAATATTCCTATACACAGAATTGCCGGTTGAACAAGGAATATCACGACAGGATTCCCGAACAACCGGCACATGATCGTTTTTGTGCCGTAAACCGAACACTATGACTGTCAACCGGTAATTTCTTGTAACGGTATTCCCAAGGCCTCCGCAATGCCTTTGCCATAGGCCGGGTCAGCTTTGAGACAGTGACGGATATGGCGGATCTGGATCTCGCGCGGCGCGGCGCCGATTGAATCGGCGGTGTTGGTGAACAATGCCTGTTGTTGGGCCGGTGTCATTAAACGGAACAGTACTCCGGGTTGTGAAAAATAATCCGTATCCTCGCGATGATTCCAGTGATCGGCTACGCCGTCGACGGCCAGCGGCGGCTCGCGAAAATCGGACTGTTGCTGCCATTCTCCGTGACTGTTCGGCTCATAGCCGAGTGTACTGCCGTGATTGCCGTCGGCACGCATTTGACCGTCGCGATGATAGCTGTGGAACGGACAGCGCGGTGCATTCACCGGAATCGAATGGTGATTGACGCCGAGCCGGTAGCGTTGCGCATCGCCGTATGCAAACAACCGGGCTTGCAGCATTTTATCGGGTGAAAAACCGATACCGGGTACGACATTCGCGGGATTGAACGCCGATTGTTCGACTTCGGCAAAGAAATTCTCCGGATTACGGTTGAGCTCCATCACGCCGACATCGATCAGCGGATAATCCCGGTGCGGCCAGATCTTGGTCAGATCGAACGGGTTATAAGATACTTTGGATGCGTCGGCTTCCGGCATGATCTGCACTTTCAGCGTCCATTTGGGGAAGTCACCGCGCTCGATGGCTTGATACAAATCGCCCTGGTGGCTTTCGCGATCCTTGCCGATCAGCGTTTCGGCTTCGGCGTTGGTCAGATTTTCGATGCCTTGTTGGCTTTTGAAGTGCAATTTCACCCAAAAGCGTTCATTAGCGGCATTGATGAAGCTGAAGGTATGCGAGCCGAAACCGTGCATGGTGCGGTAACTCGCCGGAATGCCGCGATCCGACATAACGATGGTGATCTGATGCAATGCTTCCGGCAGCAACGTCCAGAAATCCCAATTGTTTTTGGCACTGCGCAGATTGGTGCGCGGATCGCGTTTGACCGCATGGTTCAAATCGGGGAACTTCAACGGATCGCGCAGGAAAAACACCGGGGTGTTATTACCGACCATATCCCAATTACCTTCCTCGGTATAAAACTTGACTGCAAAGCCGCGAATATCGCGCTCCGCATCCGCCGCGCCGCGTTCGCCGGCGACCGTGGTGAACCGAGCGAAAAGCTCGGTTTTTTTGCCGATCCGAGAGAAGATTTTTGCACATGTGTATTTTGTGATGTCATGTGTCACCGTGAACACCCCGTAAGCGCCGGAGCCTTTCGCATGCATACGCCGTTCCGGGATCACTTCACGATTGAAATGCGACAGTTTTTCCAATAGCCACACGTCCTGCAACAGCGCCGGCCCGCGCGGACCGGCAGTCATGGTATTCTGATTATCCGGCACCGGTGCGCCGGCAGCCGTAGTCAATTTGTGCTTATCACTCATGGCAATCTCCTGGGTGGTATGAATCGTCGGTTACATGATGCAGCATCCGATAGACAACGAATTAACGCGAATATTTTCCGGCAAACCTACACTGATTGCACTTTACATCAGCGTTTTCAACATTAATCCGATAACCGCACACACCCCGATGACCTCAATGACATTGCGCTTGAAACGTAACAATGCGATGGCGGCAAACAGTGCGATAATAGCCGCCCAACCATCGAATGCACCGCTAAATCCTTGCGGCCACAGCACATAATAACCGAAGAACAGCGCCAAATTCAAAATAACGCCGACGATTGCCGCTGAGATCGCGGTCAGCGGCGCGGTGAATGTCAGGTTATCGTGCGTCGACTCCACCAACGGACCACCGGCAAAAATGAAAATGAACGACGGTAAAAAGGTAAACCAAACGACCAAGGTCGCAGCAACCGCACCAGCGAAAAACGGTGCGTCCGCCCCAAACAATGCTTGCGCATAACCGCCGATAAAGCCGACAAACGCCACCACCATGATCAGCGGTCCGGGTGTCGCTTCGCCGAGCGCAAGCCCGTCGATCATTTGCGTTGGAGTGAGCCATTGGTAAAACTCCACTGCGCCTTGATAGATATAAGGTAGCACCGCATACGCACCACCGAACGTCAGCAACGCAGCTTTGGTGAAAAACCAGCCCATCTGCGTCAATGTATGTTCCCAGGAAAAATACGCAACCAACAAACTCATCGGCAGCAGCCACAACAGCGCCCCCACAGCCACCACCATCAGCAATCTCGACCAGCGGAAACGCGCATGTTCCGGCGTCGGCGTATCATCGCCGATCAATGCCGCGCCATAGGATTGGCCGGCGTGGCCGTGCCCGCCGCCAGCTTTAAAATGATTCGGCGATAACCGTCCGCCGACATAACCGATAAGCGCCGCACCGGCGACTATCAACGGAAACGGCACTTTGAGCGCGAAAATCGCCACGAACGCCGCCGCCGCGACCGCCCATAGCACGTTATTCTTGAGCGTGCGCGAGCCTAAGCGGTGTGCCGCTTGCGCCACAATCGCGGTAACCGCCGGCTTGATACCGTAAAACAAACCGGAGACCAGCGGTACATCGCCGAACGCAATGTAAATCCACGACAATACGATCAGAATGAACAGTGACGGCAATACGAACAACACTCCGGCAACGATACCACCCCAAGTGCGATGCATCAGCCAGCCGATATACGTCGCCAACTGCTGCGCCTCCGGTCCCGGCAACAGCATGCAATAATTCAACGCGTGTAGAAAACGCCGTTCCGAAATCCAACGCATCCGCTCGACCAAATCCTGATGCATGATCGCAATCTGCCCGGCCGGACCGCCAAAGCTGATGAAGCCGAGCTTGAGCCAATACCAGAATGCTTGCGACAGCGTAACCGGTTGTGGAGGTATATCGTTGGTGGATTTTGGTTGGTGTGCGTCCATAGCTTCTCCTTGGAAAAATCCAATAAGAGCAGTCCTTGGACAAAATGTCTTGAAACGGGGAGGCTGCTGAATCCCCGATAGCGCGCATTGTCTCGATTTCGAGTAAAAAAAGCAATAGCGAAAAATAGCGGAGCATATGTTGTCGCGAATAAATATCACCGCCAACATGGCAGGATGCCCCTTTTTCCCGCTTCCATCATTTCTTTTCCGGTAAACTGGCAACCGTCACTGTCAGTGGTTTATCGCCATCGCCCCGGGTACCTCACGCTTCGTCTCGTTCACTCGATTAATCAGCGTTGCCTTAGCAAAAGTGTCCATTGATATAACGCATTCAACAAACCGCGAATATGCTCTCGGCTCACTGCATCAATTAACTTGCCCTGTTGATCAAAAACATTTTGTGCGTTACCAATCATTACTTCGGGCTGATTAAGTAACTTTACATCGAGAAATATCATGCTTTGGCGCAAATGGTATTGCGCGCGCACCGTACCGAAACGCCCGGGACTTGCCCCCATCAATGCGGCCGGTTTTCCGGAAAAAGGCTGCTCCGGTGGTCGTGATACCCAGTCAATCGCATTTTTTAGCACACCGGGGATAGAATAATTATATTCCGGCGTCACAAAAAGCAGTGCGTCGGCAGATCGAATTTGCTCACGTAAGCACTCGACTGCCGAAGGAAATCCCTTTGCGTAAATGTCTTCGTTATAAAGCGGAATTTCAGAGATATCAGCTAGCGTGATATGCATGCCATCCGGAGCAAGTTGAACCGCCTCGCGTAGCGCTGCGGTATTGTAGGAGCCTTGCCGCAAGCTGCCAGAAATACCTAATACATTGACCTTGTGAGATTCTTCCATATCCGATTCCTCATTTATCAGTGACTTGCCTTCTTCAATCATATGCAAGTAATACTGCACGGCCGGGCTCAAGCTCAACCGCGCTGTGGTTGTTTCAATATATCATCTACTTATTGCCTTTGATTGCAGTATATGCTGTAAAAAGATTGCGATAGTCAGGAATATGATTGGAGAACAAAGCGCCCAAGCCCTCGATATCATTTCTCCAGTCGCGGTGCAGCTCGCAGGCGACAGCAAACCAGCTCATCAGCTGTGCGCCGGCTTCAGCCATACGGCTCCAAGCGGCTTCGCGCGTAACCTCGTTAAAGGTCCCCGAAGCATCCGTTACCACAAACACTTCATAGCCTTCTTCCAAAGCGGAAAGCGCAGGAAATGCCACGCACACCTCGGTAACCACACCGGCAATGATCAGTTGTTTTTTCCCCGTTTGCTTGACTGCTTTAACGAAATCCCCATTATCCCACGCGTTGATTTGCCCCGGACGCGCGATATAAGGCGAATCCGGAAAAATTTGCTTCAGTTCAGGCACTAGAGGGCCATTGGGACCATCTTCAAAACTGGTGGTCAGAATCGTTGGCAATTTGAAGTATTTAGCCAAATCCGCCAATGCCAGCACGTTATTCTTGAATCTATCGGGTTCAAAATCACGGACCAGCGACAGCAGCCCTGCCTGATGATCGACCAAGGCAACAAGTGCATTATTTTTATCGAGACGACGATATGGTTTGCTCATTTCTTTCTCCTTATCATAAAAAACATACAGCTACTGAATTTATGGTTCATTGCATTGTTTATGCATGATTGCACGCTATTTCCTACTCTGGGATCAAGTTAAATTGAATGATGAAAATTCTCTGACACACTGCGGGCTAGCGCGATAGCTCTCCGAAGTGCCCGCTGTTAAAATCGGCGATAGCCTGATCGATTTCCGCCTGATCGTTCATGACGAAAGGCCCCTGCCCGACCACCGGCTCGTCAATGGATTGGCCGCTGAGCAAAAGCATGACTGCATCACTGCGAGATTCGATGGATACCTCATCGCCAGGCCGGTCCAGTATGATCATTTGCGTTTCTTTTACAGGCACACTGCCGTTCACGGATATTGCGCCATGCAGAACGACAAGCGCCGCGCTCCAATCCTCGATGAGTGGCAGGCTAATCTTTTTTTTCTGATGTAGTTGCAAATCCCACACATTCATGGGCGTAAAGGTATGCGCAGACCCGGCATGGTGCTGATAGTTTCCTGCGATCACACGAAGCACGCCCGCTTCATCAGGTAAGGCAATGGCTGGGATATCCTGATTCTGGATTGCTTGGTAACCCGGCGCAGTCATTTTATTCCTGGCGGGCAGATTAACCCATAACTGCACCATTTCCAGTAAGCCACCCGAGCGGGTAAAAGACTCAGAGTGAAACTCCTCATGCAAAATACCTGCACCGGCCGTCATCCATTGCACATCACCGGGGCCGATCACGCCTCCTTGACCTGTGGAATCCCGGTGCGCGACTTCTCCATGATAGACGATAGTCACCGTTTCAAACCCGCGATGGGGATGCTGCCCCACACCGCGTGGCTGATCAGCAGGTGGAAATTCCATAGGACCGGCATAGTCCAGCAGCAGGAATGGACTGAGTGACCTTCCATGATTTCGATAAGAAAATAAAGAGCGCACCGGAAAACCATCGCCAACCCAATGGATTGGAGGCGCATCATATATACCGACAATATTTTTCATCGCAATCCCCTCGTGTTGTTTATTCCATTCAATTTCTAATCATTGAGAAGAAATCCATATACTCGCCGTGTCATGGCTTGAGTAGACCGTCAATATAATTTTCATCGTTCTATTATTGGAACGATGAGTGTACATCCAAGTTTTCAAGGAATCCGGATAGCGCTAAAAAAAAACACTGATTAATTCGGCGAACGGAATAAAGCGCAAGACGCATGAAACACGATAATCGTCACCTATCAATAAGATGGGTGAGGGAACACGTCACCTGCGCAACGAATCAGCATTCTCCTAAAATTTATAGGTGATCCAGGACGTAAAATAATCGACGGAATTATTTTCATGGTTGTCATTGAAGAATGATCCTGGAAAGAAATGAACATAACTGGCAAGCATCGTGATATTTCGACTAAGCTCCCAAACTATTGTCATCGCTGGAGAATGGCCGGAAAATCGCCCTCGGTCAAGGTAATCCGAGAAAATTGGAAAAGTTGCAATCGAATAGGGTGCATCATGAATACTTTCTCGCCAGAAGAATCCCCAATCCAGTGTGACTCTCAGTTTATTATTGAGATGTAGGTCTACTGAGGGGTGGAGATGGATAAAATTTGACGGTCCTAGCAGATCGGCAAGGTTAAAATAGGCTCCCGTTGGAAATAGCGGGTTATATGTTTGCAGTTTTGCTGAATTCGAATTTCGATCTCCGCTGGTAATGTCGGCTGTCAAACCCAGCCGTGGGCGAAGCGGCAAGCTATTGAAGCTGTATCGAGTATTGGTTGCCACCGCCCAAGCATTGATATTTCCGGTACCGAATTGGCCAAACTGCCAGATAAGCTCGATATTGTATTCCCATGGCAACGGTTGCCCCCATAATCGCGTTCCTAGCGTGTGGCGCAGTTCGTTTGCAACACTCTGAGTAAATACGCCGTGTTTGTTTTCAAAACCCAGGTAGTACAGATCGATATGGCCATCAGGCAAAAATGTATTCGGTCGCACAGCATAAGCACCCCACAAGGTTCTGTCCGGATCCGGATCATCATCAAACACGTTAAAGCGATTACGAACCGGCTTCCCCCAGAATCCATCAATTGACCATTGATTTATTCGAAGAAGCACTCGAGCGGCATCAAACGAGCGGCGCGTGTTCGGAACCTCCCGTGCGGAAATGAGCCGCCCCGAGCCATAATCAAATTCTTGCCTTCCTAACCGCCAAGTGGTCGACACTTTGCTACCAGTCGGAATAACAAAATCCATAAACCCCTGATGCAAGTCAAAAATATTTCGATCAACCTCAGGGCGCGGCCCACCTATCCGACCATCTTCGAGGCTCGCCATAAACTGACCAAAAAAACGGAAGCGTTGCCCCAAGTGAAGATCTCCATGCAATAAATACCGTTGGAGCAGATAGTCATTATTTCCTCGATTGTCCACCGGGCCACTACCGAAATTAGGATTATGGTAACTCTCGTATCTTTGTCGTATTTCACCGCCGAATGAAAGAAACCAATCTTTTCGATCGTTAAGGGGGATAAACTTAACGGGATCCCAGAAGTCATGTCGATATTTCGAGTTTTGTAGATACCGATAATCTTCGTCGTACCGCAGCGGTTTAAATGGCAGCGCAGTACTCGATGTGGTAACGCTCGACTGAGTTAAGAGTAGCAAGTCATTCTTAGAAGATGGAAAATTGTAATTAATGTCGTACAGCTTGTCTCCTGTAAAAGACCGGATACCGGTATTGAGTGGTTCGACAAACGGAGTGATTGAAGATGCCTTTGCTTGAATCACAGACAAAGACTGGAATCCACTCACGACGGCGACACTACAAGCAAAAATGGAAAATCGTTTTTTTCTTAAGTACTTGATCATGGATTCCTGTTTCGCCCGATGTCCACGCAAATTCTATGCAATGCTGCTAAGCTTAACGCAAGAGTCGATTGGATGACACCACTATCCAATTGAGTGCCTATATAGATGCGAGATGAATGGCAAGTGTTTGATACGTGATCTTAA
>CP091135.1:2387506-2393513 GCA_021582655.1 Nitrosomonas sp. | reverse complement strand
AGGTCCGCGAGGGGCTCTAACTTAATTCGTATTGCTTACCCCGACTCCCCGTAGGGAGGGAAGCGTCCATACCATCTCCTGGCACTGCCGGGGATTGCAGCTGCGGTACCTGACAAAGCTGCAAAACACCAGGAAAAATACTTTCAGCGTATCGCCACTTATTGGGTATGCCAAAACACCGATTGCGACCGGACTGCGATCAATGCAACCGTCGCTGAAATCATTACCGCCAGCAAAGACGGCCATACCTTGATTTACACCGACAGTCCTACCGGAAAAATCGGTTTCGTCGATATCAGCCGACCGGAAAGCCCCGTCGGTCTCGGTACCGTGAATACTTCCGGCGAACCGACATCTGTCGCCGTATCAGGAAATTATGTCCTGGTCGGTGTGAATACCTCCGCAAGCTTTACCTCCCCTTCCGGTGTATTGGCCGTGTATCATCTGCCTTCGTGCCTGGCGGATGTCGCCGATTGCACTCCTGTACGGGAAATCGACATGGACGGACAGCCCGATTCGGTCGCCGTGAGTCCGGACGGCCTTTATGCCGCAGTGGTTATCGAAAATGAACGCGATGAAAACACAACCGCAGGCGGTGTGAAGGGCGGGTTACCGCAACTTCCCGCAGGCTTTCTGAATATTGTCGATCTGATCGGTCAGCCGAATCACTGGATGGTGCGTACTGTCGAATTAACCGGCTTGGCGGATTACGGTATTGGCGATCCGGAACCGGAGTTTGTCAGCATCAATCCGCACAATATCGCCGCCGTCACTTTGCAGGAAAACAATCATGTCGTGTTCGTCAATCTGGTGAATGGCGAGATCTCGCAGCATTTCGATGCAGGTACCGTGACACTTGAAGGCGTTGACCTTCTTGACAACAAACTGATCGATTTTTCCGATTCCCTGCATCACGTCGCCCGGGAACCCGACAGCATCGCGTGGCTCCATAATTTTGTCATCACCGCCAACGAAGGTGATTTATTCGGAGGCAGCCGCGGCTTCAGCGTATTCAACCGCAGTGGCAAGGTCATGTACGACTCCGGTATGGAATTCGACTACCTGGCCGCCGCCATCGGTCATTACCCCGAGAAACGCTCCGACAATAAAGGCAGCGAACCCGAGGGGTTGACAACCGCACGGTTCGGCAAGGAAACGTTAGTGTTCGTAGGCTCCGAGCGCGCCAATTTTGTCGGTGTATACAACTTTCAAGGCAACGCCCTGGCATATAAACAAGTATTACCGACCGGCGCAGGCCCTGAAGGATTGTTAGCCATCCCGCACCGGAATCTGTTCATCGCATCCACGGAAGTCGATTCCCCGGTACGATCACAAATCAACATTTTCCGACTTGAACAAAGACCTGCATCCTACCCGCACATCGAATCCATCCGCCGCCCTGACGGCAAGCCCATCGCTTGGGGCGCCTTATCGGCACTGACTGCCGACAAGGATGATGTTCACCGGCTCTATAGTGTCCATGATGGCTTTTATCATATGAGCCGCATCTACAGCATCGATGTCAGCCGGCAACCCGCTCTGATCACCGCAGCAACGCAACTGATGAAAGACGGCACTCCGGTCAATTACGACTTGGAAGGCATCGCGCAACGCAGCGACGGTAGTTTCTGGCTGGCATCGGAAGGTGCCGGTACTGCGACCACCCGCAACTTGCTGATCGAAGCGGATAGTGACGGTACGGTGATTCGCGAAATCCGCCTGCCTGCCACTGTCGAAGCATTGCAAACCGGCAACGGTTATGAAGGCGTAGCCGTCACCGGAACAGCCGGCATCGACGAACAAGTGTATGTCGCTTTTCAGCGGGAATGGACGAACGATCCGCTTGGCATGGTGCGTATCGGTCAATATACACCGGCTTTGGATATCGACCCGAATATTGATGAAGGCGAATGGAAATTCTTCTATTACCCCCTTGATCCTGTGGAATCCCCCGCAGCAGGCTGGGTGGGATTATCCGAAATCACAGCGCTCGAGGGCGGCAAGTTCGCCGTTATCGAACGGGATAACCAAGCCGGCCCTGATGCCCGCATCAAACGGGTATACACCATCGACACCTCGGGCGTCACTCCGAAAACACAAGCGGAAGGCAGTTTCCCGATCCTCAATAAAAGCCTGGCCATCGATGTTTTACCCGCCATGCAAGCCGGTAACGGCTGGGTGCACGATAAGCTGGAAGGTTTGGCCAGAACCCCGGATGGAACCGTCTATGCGGTCACCGACAACGACGGCGTCGACAACTCAACCGGCGAAACCCAGTTCCTGAACCTTGGCAAAGTGCTGAACTAGCCGTTCAATACTGCGGAAAAAGGCGTTTTGCCGATTGGGAAGCGCCTTTTTCCGTTCCAAGTCAAACGTACACCAGCTTTGCGATGGCGATAATGGCTGCGACGAACTGGGTTGCGCCTGAAAAATTGAGTCGAATTCGATCGCGGTCAGCGATACAATCGAGTGGATTCCCTGAAAATCCCGGATTATTCCAGGTGCCCTGCAGTATACAATGCGGTATCGATTACCGATGCCGGAGCCCTGCTCCGAACCACCGGGTGCGAAGAACATAATTTGATATAACCCAATGAATTTGATTGATCTTATAAGACTTCCCAATAGCATTCACTGACCCGATGCAATCTTCATCCAACTTTCACTTTCCATCAGATCCGGAAATTCGCCGAATCCTTTCGGAGCGGATCGAATATCACAAGCAAGGTACCGGCATCGTCATCGGGATTGTCGAACCGGCAGGCCGGCGTATCGTCGCTCATGGCCGTTTCGGTATCGATGATCCTCGTTTCGTGGATGGCAATACGATTTTTGAAATCGGTTCCGTTACTAAAGTTTTTACGGCACTGTTACTGGCCGATATGGTTCAGCATGCCGAGGTTGCACTTACCGACCCGATCGCCAAATATCTTCCTGAAGAGGTTGTGGTACCGCAGCGGGGCGATAAGGTCATTACATTGGTGGATCTGGCAACGCATATGTCCGGTTTGCCGCGGATGCCCGATCATTTTGCACCGGTGAATCCGGACAATCCCTATGCCGACTATTCCGTCGAACAGCTTTATCAATTTCTTTCGAATCATCAATTAACGCGTGACATCGGTACGCAATGGGAATATTCCAATCTCGGCTACGGAATTCTAGGCCACATATTGGCGCGACGTGCCGGCACTGATTACGAAACATAAATAGAAATACAGTATATATAGAAATCAACAACTTAAAATGCTTATTAAGCATAAAAATAGTGTCATACAGTCACAAACAATGTTACTTACAGAGTGGTCTGGCACAAAATTGACACAATACAATTTTGTGCCTCACTATGATTCTCTATTAGAAATCGGGTCTAAAACCTGCTGATTAATAGATGTCTTAACTAACTATTTATATTGATAATGCGCTCACCAAAAATCATCAGATTTGTCACATTTTAAATTTGAGACCAGATGGAAATCTTCCAAGTAAAATCTTCCAAGTAGTTTGAACTAACTCGCCTTAACAGGCTGGCATAGCCAGTCTGTGATCAATACCTTGCACAAGAGCAAAGCTTTTGTGACATTATAAATTCTCCTCAATCCGTACAGGCAGTGCAGCATATACTCACATCTCGGAATAAAACCTTATTTGCGCCTCTACTGATTCTCTAAGTTGCCTAACAGGATAGCCAGGCGTGTAACAATCAATATACTGGCTATTAGCGTCTGTTATGCTGATAATAATTCGATGAAGAATATTCATGAGTAAATTTACATCCTTCATTAATGCTTCGTGATCTCCTTGGATTCTTTCTTTTCCATGTGCTGCTTCGTTTCGCCTTGCCCAAGCTTTTTTTTCTTTATCACTCATCTCGAGTGACAATCTTGCAAAGAATCGCTCATTCAGTATCCGTTGGGGTAGATTATTCAGATCATTAGCTTTATTTTTTAATACCTTTTTATCTTCTTCTCGAATAGGCATGGAATCAACAATCTTCTGAAACTCATCTCTCAAATATTTCGCATTTTTCTCATCAAGTAACTTGCTGTTATATCTTACCAATTTCTTATAATTTGCTTGAATTGCTTCAATACAAGCACCAAGAAGAACTGGCTGAGCATGTGTTGGTGAAAATATTGCATGCCAATAATCCCAGCTTAATTGTCGAAAGTTTAAATCATCATAGTGCGCAAATAGAGCATTTACTGTTCTTGAAAATACGATTGGATTAATCCTTCTACAAATCTCAGCCGCTTCTCCTACAGGCACAGGAGGAAGTGCCTGTCTAGAAAATATACTTTCATCGATGATGTGTGGTGTTACTGCTTTAAAACCAATGAATTCATATTTTCTTGAGAGTAATGTGTATCCGAGATAGATGATTGGCACTCCAAAAGTGAACGATAAACACTCACGAATTTTTCTACGCACATCTTCACATAGAAATTTTTGATACAGTATGAAACCAGGGCCATTGGGTCGCTTACTTTCTTTTTCTTCAAAAGAAGCTATATATATTTCATTACCGTCAATATTTACACATAAGCAGCCGCGTGCTGAAAAATACTCAGGTTGTTTTATATGCTGCTTCAGTTCTTCATTTTTATTGTTAAAAATTCTAGTCGCTGATATTTCTCGTTTTTCGCTAAGACTGTGCGGCCAGAAATATAAAGATGTATCAAGATTCTCGACCCACTCAATTAGTTGATGTACCTGTTCTGTATTTTCGGGAATAGCTTCTAGTGTTTTAACCCAAGATATTTCTTTTCTTACACAGGTTTTTGTTTTGAGATCTGGCTCAACGTAATATCCACGTGACCATACACCCTTCGCAATTACAGTCATATCGGCACCAAAAAGAGTGATGCCGTCTGTCAATGAATGTATTGATCCAGATGGCAAATTATCAAATTCATGTTTATCCTTTTGAGAATTTCTACCCGAATATGTAGTTAATATCAATTCTTTCTTGTCGTTACGCTTGATTTCAAGACTAGTAATTGGTGAATAAAGTGGCCCGTAATCAGTTACTTTAAACATCCCACTGTTTAACAGGCTTTCAAATGTTTCTTTTTCCCATACAATGTTCATATGATGTTTTGATTTAGAGATTTGATACTTTTTATATAGTCAATTAGTGCCAGCGATTTATCACTTCAAGCCTCAAATAACCTTCTCAAACTTTTTGATGAGCTAATTCTGACTTGTTTATCAAATTGGTATCAAAAAATAATAACAGGAGCCGTTTTACAGAGAATTATTTTGTTTTTTTCACAGCATGGCTGTACCATCAATTATTGATAAGTTCTTAAAGGGATTAATCGAAAAGAATAACGTAAATCCGGTAAATCTCATTCCTCAGCGATTTTTCCAAGCCTTTGAAGATCATGGTGTTGCTACTTCGCAGATTCCTCGGCTATTACCCCAGATTCAACTCAATGATCTAAAATCCAGAGATAGTTTGTTACAAGTACTGGGTAATCCCCATTTTTAACAGAAGCTTGTAGTAGAGGGTTTTAGTTTAAAAGCTTCTGCCAGCTTCATGGCTGACGTTATACCTCCGAATGCCATACTCGGACGTTCATTATTGTAAATCCATAACCATGGTGTCGCAGTGAGTTGATCAGCCATAAAATCCATCGACCATGTGTCATTGGGCCGTTCCGGCATAGCCAATGGCTTCGGCTTCTCCCGCTTTAACCGCTTGTGCGGCTTGATTCGTAAATTCAATTCCAGCTCACGGTAAATACGATACACACGTTTGTGATTCCATCCAAAACCCTTCACATTACGCAAATAAAGAAAGCATAAGTCAAAGCCCCAGCGCCTGTGGCAAGCCGTCAGCCGTAGCAGCCAACCGGCAATCTCCTCGTTCTCGTCGTTGCGCACGGGTCGATAACGATAGCAGGTCTCAGAAATGCCAAATAGTTGTACAGGCTGGAACGATACTGACAGACTTGTCCTTCACTGCCCACCGCGCCATCACCTTGCGCTGTGAGGGCTTTAC
>CP091135.1:2361416-2387406 GCA_021582655.1 Nitrosomonas sp. | reverse complement strand
TTGTTATAAGCACCGAGCGGAACCAACCCGGTATTCGGGTTCAGCCCGCCGCTGGCAAACACATTCTGATAAAACTTATCGTAGGTAGTGTAATTGGTACGGTTCTGCAACGTAACACCGGATTCGAACTTGTGTTCGATGAAGGAATTAAACGCCAACACATCGACATTGGCATGACTGCGGCGCGGATCACCAAAAAATTGCGAGCGCTGCACATCAACCGGCCCCGTTACTTGCCCAGCCATCGTGCCCAGTACCGAGGTTATGCCGCGATCCGCGGTACGGTCGTCGTGAAACCGCTCCATGTTGGCGACAATCTTGGTTCGTGTCGTCGGTCTGATCGTCACTGTCGGCGATACGCCGAGCCTTTCCATATTGACACCGTCACGAAAACTGCCGGCATCCTCATACACCGCATTCAATCGCAATGCCGCTTTTTCGTTGATCACGTACCCCGCATCCGCGGTCATACGCTTCTGATTGAATGACCCGCCTTGAAAAGAAAATTCCTTGACCGGATTCCAATTGGCTTCTTTGGTAACGCGATTAACCACCCCACCCGAGCCGCCACGACCGAAAATCATACCGTTAGCGCCTTTCAATACTTCAACCCGTTCAATGTTATATAAATCACGATAATACTCAACATCATCGCGAATACCATCGACGAAAAAATCTCCTGTGGAACGATTGCCGCGAAACACCAAAGCATCGCGATTTCCCTCGCCTTGCGATACACCTACGCCCGGCACGTAACGCACCGCGTCTCCCAAGCTCCGAATTGATTGATCTTTAATCAAATCTTCGGTAATCACCGTAATCGATTGTGGCACGTCGCGCAGTAAAGTATTGGTTTTGGTCGCGGTACTGGTACTGACCGCTGCGTAGCGCTTGGCACTGTCCGCAGTAATTCGTATCGATGGCAATGTCACCACTTGCTCCGCAGTTGCGGCGACAGCAGTAGCAGTTATAGTATAACCTTCCGTATGTTCAACTGCTTGCAATCCAGAATTAATCAGCAGCGTTTCCAATGCTGCTTTGAATGCAAATTCACCTACCAAACCGAACGTCACCTTGCCTTGCAACAATGCGGCATCAAAAGCAAGTTTCACGCCAGATTGCCGTGCAAATAAATTCAAAGCATCCAGCAAAGTACCGGCAGGAATATCGTAAGATCGCTTGGAAATTGTCGTTTGCTCGGATGGTTGCGTCGATTCAGCCATACCGTCGCAGAGAGGAAAAAGCGAAAAACCGATCACCAGCATGTAGCTACAGATTTTTCGAATCGTACTATCGTTCATCTGTAAGCAGGAAATCATATTTATATTCTTTTACGAGCCATGGAGCGATTGAATGAGTGGGCGAGTATTGTGCCATGAAATGCACAACAATTTGCACTCAAAGCGCACCGACCAAACAAACGTAAGGCAGCGAAAGTTTGTTACCGACTAAAAACCGAAAAAATAATCCGCAATACTAGGCAGCCTCTCCACACAAACATACCGGTCGAGAAATAAAGCCCTGCACTTGATTCGTTTGCTGTAAAGTCTGACTCCTTTCCTGCAAAGTTTGATCAAGAATCTCTTTCACATGACACGCGCAAATCCCGCATTGCTCGGTAACCCCGAGACAAGTTTTCAAATCACGCATCCGATCAGCCCCTTGATGAATTGCCTCACGTAATGCCTTATCCGTTACACCTTTACATACACACACGTACATGTTTAATTTCTCAGAAAAATTAATAACGCTTACTGTCTAAATGCAATTAATAATGAGAATGATTCTTAATTATACAGCTTTTACGATAAATAGCAACACCAACCCATACAATTCATGAAGCTATTTTTATTGAATAAACAGCCTGCTAAAGCCACACTCAGCTTAGTGCCTGCATGGTGGCTTTGGCAAAGCAGAGATCTTTCCAGGCTTTCGCTTTTTCCGGAAGAGAGCGCAACAGATAAGCGGGATGATAAGTCACGATAAGCGGAATACCGGCAAAATGATGAATTTTTCCACGCAGACTGGAAATACTGTCATCGCAGTACAGCAGATTCTGCGCAGCAACTTTCCCCAGCGCAACGATCAATCTGGGTTGGATCAATTCGATTTGCCGAGTCAAATAAGGCTCGCACTGTTTCGCCTCTTCGGAACTGGGATTACGGTTATTGGGCGGACGGCACTTCACGATATTCGCGATATAAACTTGTACGCCGCGCTGCAACTGAATGGCTGCTAGCATTTGATCCAGCAGTTTACCTGCTTGCCCGACGAAAGGTTCCCCCAATTCGTCCTCACGCGCACCGGGACCTTCGCCGACAAATAGCCAGTCGGCTTTTTCATCACCAACACCGAACACGGTCTGACGGCGCGCCTGATGCAACGGACACTTGACGCATTGCGACACGGTTTGCCTGAGTTGATCCCAATTCATTTGGGAGATCGGGGTCGATGTCGGAACGATCGACGCCGCTAGTGGAGTCATGCCGGATTGCGTCGCTACCATTGAATGGCAATGATCGCGTATACCGAATCTGGATTGCCAAACCGGCAGCAGATTCAATTCACCCAGAATCCGCCTGCGACGATCATTCATAACGGTAATTGCATTACCCGTGCATTTTCGCGACCGCACATCGCTGGGTAATAATCCTTACGAATCGCGATTTGCTGAAACCCCATGCGCTGGTAAAGTTGCGCCGCACCGTGATTGGAGTCGCGCACATCCAGAAATACGGATTTTGCACCTTGGGTTCGCGCGTAATCGATCAGATGCTGCAGCATGCATTTGCCCAGTCCCCTACCCTGTCGATCGGATGCAACGCCAAGCGTTAACACATGCGCCTCCTCCGGACTCAGCATCATGATGCCATAGCCTGCCAAGACCTTTTCCTGCACCAGCACTCGACAGTAATACCCGGATTTAATCGAATCGGCAAAATTTCCCGGCGACCAGGGAAAAAGAAAAATTTCACGCTCGATCAAGATAATGCGATCGATATCCGGAAGCATCATCGCTCTGATGGTCACCGCGGATCCCAATGCGGCATTCATCGCTCACTTTCCTTCAAGGCAACCTTATTACGCACATATACCGGTGCCGCCGCCGCCGCATTAACGCCGGCACGATCACGGAGCTCAGGCAATGCCAGTTGCACGATTTGCATTGCATGTGGATGCCGATCAGGGTGTATTTGCCGAAGATTGTCACGATAATGCGCCGATAAAAGAGCCCCATAAAGATCGAAGCCGCTACCACAGCCGTGCCAATCCGTGCCGGATACCGATGGCGCCTGATGCGGTAGGCATAATGATGGCGCACACACGATTTCCCAGCCATGCGCTACCGACCGTTGGTATGCCGCATGATAAATCTCACCCATTCGTGCATCAAACGCCACAATCACCTTATCACAGTCTAACGTTTCCGCTACAGCTTCCAGCGTACTTATCGCCACCACGGGGAGATCGGATACATACGCCAAACCTTGTGCAACGCCGCATGCGATACGTAAGCCGGTAAATGAACCCGGACCCGCACCAAAAGAGACACCGTCGAGCTGTTGCAGCGACAACCCTGTTTCCGCCAACAATTGCCGCACCATCGGTAAAATCAATTGGGAATGTCGCTGACCGGCGACGATTTCGGTACTGAACACTACACCTTCCACATACAACGCAGCAGAACAAAACATTGTCGAAGTTTCAATCGCCAGGATCGCCGTCATCCCAGCCTCCATCGGCCCAGCGGTATATAACGAATTTGACGATCCACCACTTTCGATTGCACCAGCAGCCATTCGGCGGCGCGGAACAAAATCGGATTGAACGTACCGGTGCAGTGCGCATGTATTGCTTTCCGGATCAACGTAACATGGGGTTGGTAGCCGCGCCGGTCAAAATTAAACCCGGCACCGGACAAGGCGGTTTCCAGCGCATCGACCAGCAATAGCAGTTCAACGGGAATACGCGACGGTTGCAGTGAAACGATGCAATTCCGTTTCCAGAAACAAACCGTATCCAGGGTCAGATCGAACGATCTTACAGCTATCGACTGTATGGCTTGTTTTAAGCCTTCGATACGTCCGATCGCCACATCACCTACAAAAACCAATGTCAAATGAATAGCGTGCGGCCTGATTTTCCGCCCCCCACACTCCGTTTCCAGTCGGCCGCCCGCTTCAGCGAGCCGCTCACGCACCGCTCGGTTCGGAAACAGGGCAAAGAACACGCGGACGAGCTCCGTTGCAGACATAGCACGGCTATTTTCCAATTGCGCTATACCATGCGTTCGAGCAAACACACAACTTGTGCTGCAATACCTTCCTTGCGACCCAACGCGCCAAGCTGCTCCGCTGTTTTGGCTTTTATATTGATGCTGCTCTCCGGTATCTGCAGGTCTTGCGCAATATTCGCGATCATCATCGGAATATGTGGTGCCATTTTAGGTGCCTGCGCAACGATAGTGGCATCGATATTGACGATACCGAAATGATTTTCCCTGATCAAGTCAGTCACGTTGCGCAATAAAACACGGCTGTCAATACCCTTGAAACGTGGATCAGTATCGGCAAAATGCCGACCGATGTCACCCAATGCCGCAGCACCAAGCAATGCGTCACAAACAGCATGCAGCAATACGTCAGCATCGGAATGACCGAGCAATCCTTTTTCATGCGGGATGGTAACACCGCCAATGATCAATGGGCGCCCCCGGACCAGCTGATGAATATCCGTACCTTGTCCGATTCTTAACATGCTCATCATGAATTCCTCTGTTGCAGGATCAATTCGGCTAACGCCAAATCTTGCGGATAGGTGACTTTGAAATTATACGCATCACTCAATACCAGCTTGGGCCGATACCCCAACGCCTCCACCGCGCTGGCATCGTCGGTAATGACCAAATGCGCGGCATTACGCAGTGCATGTGCGAGTAAACTGTAACGAAACATTTGCGGTGTTTGCGCTTGCCACAAATGTTCCCTGGGTTCCGTGCACATGGCACGCCCCGAAGTATCATCGCGTTTTAACGTATCGGCAACAGGCACCGCAAGCAATCCACCCACCTCATCACCGGCTGTATCAGTAATCAAGCGATCAAGCTGCCCGTCAGTCAGACAAGGCCTGGCAGCATCGTGCACCAGCACCCAGTCCTGATCATCAATCAATTCTCTTTCCCTGGCGAGGATCAATCCGTTCAAAACACTATCGGCCCGAGTAGCCCCGCCGCAATGCAGCACGATCAATTTCTCCGAGAATGCCGTCC
Source organism: Nitrosomonas sp. (assembly GCA_021582655.1). Classification (GTDB taxonomy): domain Bacteria; phylum Pseudomonadota; class Gammaproteobacteria; order Burkholderiales; family Nitrosomonadaceae; genus Nitrosomonas. The sequence goes on along the minus strand of CP091135.1, from coordinate 2,382,137 downwards.
AATCATACTTGCTCCATTGAGCATCGGTGGGCGCTAACACCACAATCACCCCCGCCAGATGACTGCTTTGGCATAAGGTGCTGATTGCATGATAAATCATTGGCCTGTGACTCAATACCAAATATTGCTTAGGTAGCACATTGCCCATTCGGGCTCCCGAGCCGGCCGCCGGAATCAACGCAAAAAACTTCGACATTTCAAGTCAGACAGGAGGAATTTCCGGTTTTCATACGTAACCTACTCATATCATTGATCTTAATACGTTTATTATCAACTACGATGATATCTTCTTCTTGCAGCTTTGAAAATGCACGGCTTACTGTTTCCAATTTAAGCCCGAGATAACTGCCGATTTCTTCACGCGTCATACGCAAATTAAATTCGTATTCCGAGTAACCACGCATCAGAAAGCGACGCGAGAGATTTAATAAAAAAGTCGCCAAGCGCTCTTCGGCCTTCATACTGCCGAGCAATAACATGACACCGTGGTCACGCACGATCTCCCGGCTCATGATTTTATGAAAGTGGTGCATCAAGGACGGAATGATCCGACTGATATCCTCCAATCGAGCAAAAGGGATTTCACACACTTCGCTGTCTTCCAATGCGATGGCGTCACAAGTATGCACTTCCGCGCTGATGGCATCCAGGCCAAGCAACTCGCCAGTCATATGAAAACCGGTAACTTGCTGCCGCCCATCCTCTTCAAGCACACACGTCTTAAAAAAACCGCTGCGAATCGCAAATAACGACTGAAATTCGGTACCGGCACGATGCAAATACCCACTCCGCTGAATTCTTTTTTTATGACTCACCACCTCACCCAATACTTGGATTTCATGGTCGTTCAGACCTACCGGCAAGCACAACTCACGCAAACTGCAAGTCGCGCAGCTGGATTTCACATGAGTAAGATCAAGTTGATATTGTGTTGAAGTATTGTGCAACAAAATTAATTACCAGGCTAAAAATAAGAATTCGTGATGTTTCATGTGTATCGGTTGATCTGAATCAAAATCGCCCGCCCTCCTTCACGTCATCATTTTACGACATTACCAAAAGAAATAAACATTCTTTTTGCACAGTACGAAACACAACACAGAACAAGGATGTCAGTAAACATGAACAATGTATCAGTCTGTTTCTTCCGCGCCACACTATTATTGATGCAGTGAGTACAGCGGTGCACTCATTACACCTTGCCGAATTCATCGAATTCAACTCGGGTCTCATACGCCGCCTCGGAAATCATGCAACAGACTACCGCTTATACCCTGGTACCGACAATTTTGCTGAAACCTTCGATGTACAGGCTTATTCGGATTGGCTGAATCATCGAGGACCGGGGTATTTACGACGACCGTTATCGCTATATATTCACCTTTCCTATTGCCATACACTTTGCTGGCGCTGCCGCTCTCATCCCATTATTGTGCACGATACCGATATTACAAATACTTATCTTCAATACTTAATCCAGGAAATTAGACTCCAAGGAAAACTGCTTCGAAACAACCTGAAAGTGACGCACGTTTATTTCAGTGGCGAAACCACCACATACCTGACTGACGAACAATTGCACAAAATCTTTGTAAGCGTTAAGCAACATTTTAATTTGCTGCCTGAAGGCGTTTTTTGCATTGGAATCAATCCGCGCCAATTCCCACGTCGCTCCGCACAAGCCATGCGCGATATGGGATTTAATTGCGCTATTGTCGCAGTACAGGATTTCGATCGGCAGGTACAGCAATCCATCCACCGCACGCAATCGGAAGAAGCAACGTTAAATACTATTCAAAGTTTACAAAAAACCGGATTTCAAACCATCCGGATCGAATTGAGTTTCGGTCTGCCCAAGCAAGATTTGGACAAATTCACTCACACTTTGAATCGAATCATCACCGCCGCTCCCGATCAAATCAAGCTACTGCCATACCGGCACTTACCCGGAAAATACAGTACACAACAACACATTGATTCGACTGCATTACCAAACACCGACATCCGTCTTGCAATGCTGCTATTGGCAATGTCGCACTTAACGGAAGCGCACTATACCCATATCGGCATGAATCTTTACGCCAAAACCGGCGATCCATTGGTCCAAGCCCTACGCCAGGGTAGATTACATTACGGATTACAAGGCTATTCGATTTTCCCGGATTGCGATCAAGTCGCATTTGGCGTTTCAGGAATCGGCAGCATCGGCCCAATGCTCTATCAGAATTATTGCGATATTTTACAATATCATGACAAACTGAAACATAATACCCTTCCCATTTTCCGCGGTCTTGAATTAAAGGCCGATGACTTGATCAGACGCTCAGTCATTTATGCGTTAATCTGTCACTCGGTAATTTCATACGAATCCGTCGAAGCTTTTTTTCCCATCGATTTCAAACAGTACTTCGCTATTGAACTCACCGAGCTGGTCATGTACGAGCAAACCGGGTTGGTCAAGCTTGATCATGACGAAATCACTATAACGCCATACGGAAAATTATTAATCAACTGCATTTGCGAGGTTTTTGATAAATATTCTCGTATGCGGCAACAGCACAAGAATCACTTGTCATTACTATAAAACAACGCAATCAAAATCCATTCGTATCTCCCACCCATCCCGTCGAGTATGTCGACACAAGGAAAAGCAAACAGGAAGCGCCCTGTATGGAATACGCATTTTGAACCCGTTTTCAATATCGTAGCGACGATACCAATGACCATTCGCAACCTGCGAATCTCCCCCCTTAAATCAAAATTGCATTGACCTAATGATGTCAATTGCGTTATTTTAACCGGTTTATTAGAGAAGATCGTCCGTATAGTGGCAAACGTTGCTCGGATGGTCATTGCTTGTATCGCCCTTGTTTTATGACCAAATCGAATAAAAATACTGCGGCTTCATTGCAACCGGAAAGCTATGAGGCCGCATCCGCAGAACTGGAAAAAATCGTAGCGGCCATGGAAGCTGGTCAATTGTCTTTAGAAGCATCACTTTCCGCCTATCAACGTGGCGCTGAACTATTGCAATACTGTCAGCACAAATTGCAGCAAGCCCAGCATCAAGTACGTATGCTTGAAACTGATAAGTTAAAAAATTTTTCCCCCTCTGGCAGTCGTAATGAGTGCTGATTTTCAAAACTGGGCAATCCAATGCCAAGCAGGGATTGAAACATTCCTGGATGCGCGCTTACCGCCGACCGATCGCGTTCCCATTCGCTTGCATCAAGCAATGCGATACGCCGTTCTCGGTGGCGGAAAGCGAGTACGGCCGCTGCTCTCCTTCGCAGCCGGTGAACTCGCCGATGCCGATACCAGGCGGGTAACAGTCGTCGCTGCAGCAGTTGAATTGATACACGCTTATTCTCTGGTACATGACGACTTACCGTGCATGGACGACGATATTCTGAGACGCGGGAAGCCCACATGCCATATCGAATTTGACGAAGCGACAGCACTACTGACCGGTGACAGTTTGCAGACATTGGCTTTTGAATTGTTAGCGGAAAACCAACTGGCCGATTCGGCGGACACACAATTGGCGATGATTGCGCAATTGACGCTGGCTTCAGGCTCACGCGGCATGGCAGGGGGACAAGCGTTCGATCTGGACAGCGTGGGAAAAACACTGACATTACCGGAATTGGAATTCATGCATATCCATAAAACTGGTGCTTTGATTCGTGCGGCAGTCATGCTGGGCGCACGTTGCAGCGACCGGTTGAACAAAATTCAATTGAATCAATTGGATCACTTTTCCAAATGCATCGGCTTGGCTTTTCAAGTAGTGGATGATGTGCTCGATACCGAAGCAACAACCGCCACACTCGGCAAAACCGCGGGTAAGGATGCTGAAAACAATAAGCCTACGTATGTCAGTATTCTCGGTATCTCGCAAGCACGCGATCTGGCGAAAAAACTACAGCACGATGCCGATCAAGCACTGGCGGATTTCGGTGAATCGGCATGCAGACTGCGTCAAGTGACCGAATTCATCATTAAGCGTAAATTCTAAGGAAATGCTGATCAATTCGGTAAACGAGATGAAGCGCGAAGCACACGGAACGCAGCAACCGGGACCTATCAACAAGATAGATGAGGAAGCGAGTTACCCGTGCAACAAAGCGGTCTCGTGCAATCAACTAATCAGGGTTTTCTTAAGAATCTTTTATCTTTTTATTTCAGATTTTGAATGTATCCACTGTTAGATACCATTAATTTACCCTCTCAGTTACGCGAACTGGATCAAAAGAAATTACCGCAATTCGCTAAAGAGTTACGAAATTTCCTAATTGAATCGGTCGCAAAAACCGGCGGTCATCTGTCATCCAACCTGGGCACGGTTGAATTAACCATTGCACTTCATTACGTGTTCAACACCCCGCACGATCAGCTGGTTTGGGATGTCGGACATCAAACCTACGCGCACAAAATATTAACCGGCAGACGCGACGGCATGAGCAAACTGCGCATGCACGGCGGCATCGCCGGATTCCCGCGCCGTGACGAAAGCGAATACGATGCTTTCGGTACCGCACACTCCAGTACCTCGATCAGCGCCGCCTTGGGTATGGCAGTCGCCGCACGCCTGAATAAGACAGATCGCCGCGCAATCGCCATTATCGGAGACGGCGCGATGAGCGCAGGAATGGCATTCGAAGCGCTGAACAATGCCGGAGTCATGGATGCCAATTTACTGGTCATTCTGAATGACAATGATATGTCGATTTCCCCACCGGTCGGCGCACTCAATAATTACCTCGCCAAACTGATGTCGGGACGCTTCTATGCGACGGCACGGCGTGCCGGCGAAAAAGTATTGGGTGTAGTACCACCTGTGTTGGAACTGGCAAAGCGTGCCGAAGAACATGTCAAAGGCATGGTGACACCGGGAACTTTATTCGAAGAATTCGGGTTTAACTATATCGGCCCTATCGATGGTCACGACCTGGATGTGTTGATCACCACGCTAAAAAACATCAAACAACTGGATGGTCCGCAATTTCTTCATGTTGTCACCCGCAAAGGTGCCGGCTACAAAGTCGCGGAAGAAGATCCGATTTTGTATCACGGTGTCGGCAAATTCGATCCCAAAATTGGCATCGTTGCAAAACCCGACGGCAAGCCTTCGTACACTCAAATCTTTGGCGATTGGTTGTGCGATATGTCAGCATTGGATTCCCGCCTGATCGGCATTACCCCGGCAATGCGAGAAGGTTCGGGATTGGTTCGTTTTTCTCGAGAATATCCGGAACGCTATTTTGATGCCGGTATCGCCGAGCAACATGCCGTCACCTTCGCCGCCGGCGCTGCTTGCGATGGCTTGAAACCGGTGGTAGCGATTTACTCAACCTTCCTGCAACGCGCTTATGATCAACTGATCCACGATGTCGCAATCCAGAACTTACCGGTATTATTCGCGATCGACCGTGCTGGCTTGGTTGGCGCCGACGGCCCCACGCATGCCGGCAGCTTCGATTTGTCCTACTTGCGCTGCATCCCTAACATGACAGTAATGACACCTGCAGACGAAAATGAGTGCCGTCAATTGTTGTATACTGCCTTTCAATTGGATACGCCAACCGCTGTTCGCTATCCGCGGGGAACTGGCCCGGGTGTTCTTGCTCAAAAAGCAATGCAGGCACTACCGATAGGCCGGGGCGAAATCCGGCGCCAAGGAAAAAAGATTGCCTTGCTAGCCTTCGGCAGTATGTTGACTTCATGTCTGCAAGCTGCTGAGGAATTGGATGCAACCGTAGCGAATATGCGTTTCGTCAAGCCATTGGATGATGATTTGGTGGCTTCACTGGCAACAAGCCATGAATTACTGGTAACCGTTGAAGAAAATACCATCATGGGCGGTGCAGGCAGTGCAGTAACCGAATCGCTGCACAGCCAGCGGGTCATATGTAAAGTACTACAACTCGGATTACCCGACGTATTTATCGATCAAGGTGATCATGCGCAAATGCTCGCTGATTGCGGTTTAGACCGAGAGGGAATTATCAGATCAGTGTACGCGGTGCTGCCAGGAAGCGATCCGATCACCGGTTGATTGTTGAATTCAACATCCGGCATCAGCTACCGCCCAGGAGAGAAATATGAATAAACAAGTAGATTTTCCAATCGCCGACGTACAAAGCACGCCGGACACTCGACACATTGCAATTGACCAAGTCGGAATCAAGGCCATTCGCCACCCGGTGGTAGTTGCGGATAAAAGTGACGGTGTTCAGCATACCGTCGCGATTTTCAATATGTATGTAAATTTACCGCATAATTTCAAAGGCACGCACATGTCGCGCTTCGTTGAGATTCTTAACAGCCATGAACGCGAAATTTCCGTAGAGTCCTTCCAGATCATTTTGCGCGAAATGATTGCCAGGTTGGAAACAAACTCCGGTCATATTGAAATGACATTTCCTTATTTCATCAATAAATCAGCACCGATTTCCCAAGTAAAAAGCCTTTTAGATTATGAAGTTACTTTTATCGGCGAAATCAAAAATGGCAACTACCTGTTCACCATGAAAGTGGTGGTGCCAGTGACCAGCCTTTGTCCGTGCTCGAAGAAAATTTCAAATTACGGCGCGCACAATCAACGTTCCCATGTCACGATCTCAGTACGTACCAATACATTTGTTTGGATCGAAGATATCATTCAAATCGCCGAAAAAAATGCATCGTGCGAGCTTTACGGACTATTAAAGCGACCTGACGAAAAATATGTCACCGAGAAGGCCTATGATAATCCTAAGTTTGTCGAAGATATCGTCCGTGACATCGCAGAAGTGCTTAACCGGGATACACGTATTGATGCGTATATCGTGGAATCGGAGAATTTTGAGTCAATTCATAATCATTCCGCATACGCACTGATAGAAAACGACAAGAAACACAACCGGAAATAAAATTAAGGAAACATAGATTAATTCGGTGAATGAGACGGAGCGCCAGGTATACGAAATGCAGCGACCGGAATATCAACAAGAATAGGCGAGGAAACGCGCTACCTCGCAACGAAGCGATTCACTCGTGCAGCCAAAATTACAATTAATCAACGTTCCTTATATCTCCTGTTTCTGTACAAAATCCCTAAGGCGAAATCCAAGTAACCATAATGCTGCAAAATAGCCTACTGCGCCGGCAGATATGACCCAGCAGAGCCTGCCGGTGCGCTCAAGCGTTTCCCCTTCAAGCCACGACGCGTCGGATCCCGCCGTAAACCACAACATCAAGCCCATCACTGTCAACGCAATCAAAATTTTTACAGAAAAAATCAACCACCCGGGTTGCGGATGATAAATCTCATGACGGCGTAATTTGTAATACAACAAACCTGCATTGATGCAAGCCCCCAAACCGATTGCCAACGCCAATCCCGCATGCTGGAACGGAATAATAAAAGCAAGATTCATCAATTGTGTCGCAAGCAATGTGATCACCGCAATCTTCACCGGCGTTTTGATATTCTGACGTGCATAAAAACCGGGTGCCAATACTTTAACCAAGATCAATCCAAGCAATCCGACGCTATACGCTACCAACGCCTCTCTTGTCATTAATACATCATGCGCAGTAAATGCGCCGTGATAAAACAACGTCGCAATTAGCGGGGTTGCCAACATCGCCAGAGCCAATGCTGCCGGCAAAGTCAATAACATCGTCATGCGCAATCCCCAATCCAGCAAGTGCGAATATTCTTCCGCACTTTTATTGTTATAGTGCTTCGCAAGTGACGGCAGCAAAATGGTGCCTAATGCGACCCCAAGCAGTCCGGCGGGAAATTCCATCAGGCGATCAGCGTAATAAAGCCATGACACACTACCCGTTACCAGCAACGAAGCAAAAATGGTATTAATCAGCAAACTGATTTGCCCTACCGAAACTCCGAAAATTGCCGGCCCCATTTGCTTGACCACGCGCCATGCACCGGTTTCCGGATTCTTAAAGCGAATGCGCGGCAGCAATTTCAGTCTTAGCAAAAAAGGAATCTGGAAAGCAAGTTGCAACACCCCGCCGATAAATACTGCCCACGCTAATGCCAATACAGGCGGATCAATATGTGGCGCAAGCCATAGCGTACACGCAATGAACGATAAATTCAGAAACGCCGGGGTAACGGCCGGAACATTGAATCTGCCGTAGGTATTTAGTATTCCACCTGCCAGCGCCACCAGGGAAATGAATAAAATATAAGGAAAAGTAATCTGCAACAACCGAATAGTCAGATCAAATTTCTCAATATCCGCTGAAAATCCCGGCGCACTTAAATAAATGATCAGCGGCGCAGCGACCATACCCACGCAACTCACCAGAAACAGAACCCCTCCAAGTAATAGCGTGATGTGATCAATAAAATCGCGAGTTTCTTGGTGTGAACGCGTATTTTTATATTCCGCCAGAATCGGGACAAAGGCTTGGGAGAAGGCGCCTTCCGCAAACAGTCGCCGCAATAAATTAGGAATACGAAACGCAACGAAAAAAGCATCCGTTGCCATACCGGCACCGAATAATCGCGCAATCAGAATATCGCGCAAAAATCCGAGAACACGCGAAACAAAAGTCATGCTGCTAACCGCAGCGAGCGCTTTGAGGAGATTCAATGTATAAAAAAAGCAGGCTAAACGCCTGCCTCATCTCGCATGTATCGGATGTTCAAAACAACCGTCCAAGCTTTTTGAGAACCCCGTCATCCGCCCAACGCCATTGCAAGCAATATTCCGCCCCTATTTTCGGGTTCTCTACTACAGCCTCAATGATAGTTTTTCCGGTAACGGTCGGCGGTAACAACGCCTCTTCTCTATCATCATATTGACAGAAAAAACGCGCCGTCGAAACCGTACGTCCTTCCGGTAATTGTATGGTCATACGCAATTGCCGCGTATCATCATCAACGATATGCGATAGCATACCTTCATTCTGCGTAAAAGCATCCTGGTACTCGTACGTCAGTGTAAGGCCTGCACCGTCGATCAGCTTCAACTCGGGTGAAATCCTCATGCAGAGCTGGTAATTATCACCCTCCTTTTTCTGCTCATCAGGAGAATGATCGTTAATTCTGAAATTGCTGATGCTCCCGACAGCGCGAATATTCCTAAACCAGTATTCCGAATTATCGGCATGACAGGAAGTTGTCATTTGTATTTGCGTAAGCGTCGCCTTATTGCCGCCCGAATCATGAACCGTCAAGGTTTTCTTCAAATCATCAATCGAGAAAGCGGATTTATTTTGTCTGATTTGATCAAAAATCAATAAAGCCGCGCTGATTGCGATAATTAAACCGACGACCGCAAACGGTGTTATCAACGCCACCAACACACCGAAAATAACGATCAAAACATTAACATAAAAAATCAACTGGTTGGGTTTGTTAAACATTCAAAGCTCCTCAATTTTCGACCATATTTTTATAGTAATTAGCGGAGCGGTGAGTTTAACAGAGAGGCGCACGCAAAAGAAGCAAGAAAGAAAGCAGCAATTGTTTGTTGATTTGAGGTTATCATTAAAGTTTACTTAACTTCACTTATCTTTTACGGAGAAAACAGATGTCAAAAAAAACCATGCAGCCAGTTTCCATCGCTTTAGGAGCCGCATTAGTTACCGGCTTGGCCGCGGGTAATGCGGTGGCAGACACACCAACCAATCCTTTCGCCATCACCGAACTGTCCAGTGGTTACATGCAACTGGCTTACGCCGACAACGCCAGCAAAAGTGAACAAGAGGGAAAATGCGGCGGCAAAAAAATCGAAAAGGAAGGCAAGTGCGGTGAAGGTAAATGTGGTAGCAAAAACGAAATGAAACAAAATATGGAAGGTAAATGCGGTAACAAAAAAGCCGAGAAAGAAGGCAAATGCGGTGAAGGTAAATGCGGCGGCTCCAAAAAATAAATCAAACCAACCATGAGCAGTCCTTTTTATCCTGTTCATGGTGCTGGTCTTGGTCTACGGCGTGCCATGTTGAAATCGCTGACAGACCAGGCCGCATCCTCCGTCAATTTTTGGGAAATCGCGCCTGAAAATTGGATCGGTGTCGGTGGACGATACGGGCACCAATTACGTTCACTGACCGAAAAACTCCCTTTTATCTGCCATGGATTGTCGCTTTCGATCGGTGGACCGGCACCGTTGGACGAAGCGTTTCTGCAGCGGTTGAAGCGTTTCTTAGCAGAACACCGCGTCCGTTATTACAGCGAGCACCTCAGTTATTGCAGTGATGACGGGCATCTGTACGACCTTCTGCCAATCCCGTTTACCGAAGAAGCGGTTTATTACGTGGCAACCCGTATCCGGCGCGTGCAAGAGATTCTGGAGCAACGCATCGCGATGGAAAACGTCTCTTATTACACTGTAATTGGTCAACAGATGGCGGAAATCGATTTCTTAAACGCCGTACTCCAGGAAGCGGATTGCGATTTGCTGCTTGATGTCAACAATATTTACGTTAACAGTATCAATCATCGCTACGATGCCGAAGCTTTTTTACGCCGCTTACCCGCGGAACGTATCCGCTATATCCATATTGCGGGTCATTACCAAGAAGCCGGGGATCTGATTGTCGACACACACGGCGCAGCAGTGATCGATCCGGTATGGCGGTTACTCGAACAAACTTATCAATTTTTCGGCGTTATCCCCACCCTATTGGAACGCGACTTTAATTTTCCACCAATTGCGGAACTGCTCGATGAAGTATGCATTGTTCGAGCACTGCAAACCAAATATTCAAAACATTCTCGTGATTACGTACAACACGCCTGATCGCCCCGAATTCATTCGTGAGCAGTATGCATTAGCCGCGCACATTCGCAATCCCGAGAAAAATCCGTGCCCCGGCACTATTGAGAAACGACGTATAAAAATCTACCGGGAATTGTTTTACGGCAATGTCGAAGATTTCATCGCCAATGCTTATCCGGTATTACGCAAAATCCTGCCCGATACTCAATGGCATGCCATGATTCAGGATTATTTCGCCAATCATATCGCACATACACCACTGTTTCCGGAAATGCCTCGGGAATTTTTAAAATACTTGGAATATGAACGCAAGCCGCAGCCGGACGATCCGCCCTTTATGCTTGAATTGGCGCATTATGAATGGGTTGAGCTGGCGCTCTCGCTGTTGGATGAAAAGACTACTACGACTGGATTCGACCCGGATGGCGATTTGCTTCATGACACCCCGGTAATCTCTCCTTGCGCATGGCCACTCAGCTATCGTTTTCCCGTTCATAAAATAAGCCCGGATTTTCAACCCTGGCAGGTCGGAGAAACTGCAACGCACCTAGTCGTTTTCCGCGACACGGCTTTTGAAATTCATTTTATTGAAGTTAACCCGGTTACTGCGCGATTATTACAATTAATCTCCTCAACTCCTGCACAAACGGGATTGACTTCCTTACGTCAGATCGCGACAGAATTACATCACCCTCATCCCGAAATGATCATTTCCCATGGCCTGGATTTACTGAACGATTTAAAAGCACGCGGCATCATTCCCGGCACAGCCAACAATATCGTTTAGCCATTATTTTATTTGAATAAATCAAGTATCATTCCCCCCTTCACCACAATCTGCCCTGAAAGCTCTCCCAATCCCATCATTCGTATCCCGACCGCAAATACAACTCTTTAACAGACTGTTAAAGCACTTTAGAACAACCAGGTACTGCCGTTAACTCGTGCATTAATTGATAAAGCAGGTAGCGCATACCCATAGCAAAATGCCACGAATAACCGAACGCAGCAATAATCGCCCAACCGTATCCCAATCAACCCCAAGTATGGATCATTTTCTGGTTTCGTCGGTACACGACATGAAAAATTCCATCACTCTACTGCTTACCGGTATGGAAAAAACACTGACATCGATCGAAGCGGCCGGGCTTTCCACCACCGATTTATTGCAGGTTCATCACCAAGCCAAACGCATTCACAATCATCTGATCCAATTACTGGCCGCCTATAAACTCGACCAAGCACTGTATCCGTTTGACCCGCAGTATATTTGTGTAGAAGATTTTTTACACGACCTCATTACGCACCACACCCTTTCACTCAAAACTAATAAAATCTCTCTGAGTATTCGTGTAATGGATCGATTATATTGGCATTTTGATGAAGCACTGATCTACGGCATCATCAACAATGCGATTATGAATGCCCTTCGCTTTACCCGCGATCGTATCGCAATCAACGCTGAAATCGTTGATGAGAAATTAGTCTTTCGCATTGAAGATAATGGCAGCGGATACTCCCAACCATCGGCGTTTCTACACAACGATCTCCCCCATGGTTTGAGCTTTCAAACGGGGAATACCGGATTAGGTATATTCTTTGCTGCTATGGCTGCACGCTTACACCAACATCGCGGATGTACCGGCGAATTCGAATTGAATAATTACAGCGCCTTAGGCGGAGCTTGTTTTACCTTACGCCTTCCTTAATTCAATCAGTGTTGAAATCATGAATACACACTTAATTAAAACCGCCTCGTCCGATTTGGATTTTTCCGGAAAGAAAGTACTGATTGTCGACGATTTTCACGAAATGCGGACCGTGCTACGCAATATTTTGTGCAATTGCGGTACCGATAGTAAAAATATTTATACAGCGGACAGTGGCAACGCAGCCATCGCTCTGTTAAAAGAAACAAAATTTGATATAGTGCTATGCGACCTGGTTCTAAAATCCGGTAAAAACGGGCAGCAAGTACTGGAGCAAGCGAAATACCAATCGCTGATCGACGCATCGTGTCTATGGATCATGATCTCCGCGGAGAAAACCATGGAAGCCGTATCCGGCGCGGCCGAACATAAGCCTGACGCATACATTCTCAAGCCGATCACGGAGGAAAACCTTCGCACACGTTTGCTGAAGATTTGGGAAAAAAAAGCAGCATTCGCCGCAATTCACCAAGCCGTACGGCAGCAAGAATACACAAAAGCAATCCGGTTATGCGATAACTGTCTGGTTACCAACAAAGCCCATACTTTTGAATTACTGCGTCTAAAATCCGATTTGCTGCTATTCACGGGCGAATACGAATCGGTCGTGGCACTATCAGAAAAAATTCTGACGCAGCGCGATGTTCCTTGGGCTAAAGTTACACTGGCCAAGGCACTGCTTAAAAAAAACCAAACGGATGCGGCTAACAATTTACTCAAAGCTGCGATCGAAACCAACCCCACTTTTATGGAAGCGCATGATCTCCTGGCGCAAACACTACAAGCGCACGGTAATTACGAAGAAGCCTTCTCCGTACTGGAGCATGCAATCGGACTGTCACCGAATTCGGTGATCCGTCAAAAAACGCTTGGAGATACCGCGATGAAAATCGGCAAAGCGCCGGATGCTGAGCGCGCTTATCGAAAAAGCATTCAGCTAGGTGAACACTCCGTATACAAAACGGCAGATGCTTATTTGGGACTTGCCAAGGCCTGTGTCGCCAATATGAATCACGATGAAGCGCTAAAAACTATTGACCAATTGGAAAAGGATTTTTCCATCGCCGAAGCACTGCAATTGAAGACTCTGCTGATTAGAGGAATTGTTTATCACCAAAACGGTGAAACCGAGAAAGTTCAACAAATCGGCGAAAAGCTATGCCAAATTATCGATACAGAGAATTCTCACCTCGAAAGCAATGATTCACTGGAAATTGCGCGATTGTTACTGGCATCGGGAAATAGCGATAAAGCGATCGAATTACTACAAAGCGAAATCAAATCCAATCCCGATAACGCCGCATTACTGCACACGGTAACTGAAATCTTCAATCAAGCCAACATGGGCGAAAAAGGTCATCAATTGATCGAAACCACCCGCCGGGAAGCCATGCTTATCATGAATCGCGGCGTGTTATTGATCAGTAAAGGTCAATACAACGAAGCTATCGCCGCCATGCGTGCCGCCACCAAGGCAATGCCGTCCAATGCACGGGTACTGCTGAATCAGGCTCATGTGATCATTGCTTATATTCAGAAAAACGGCGTCACTGCGGAATTGATCGCGGAAGCTCGCGACAGCCTCGCTGCCGCGAACCAATTGGCACCCGGTGAACCGCGCCACGCCCGTTTAATCTCAGCTTTGCATCAATTGACGACAGCGGCTTGACAACTCACGGCCGTCTTCAAGAAAACCGGAATACCGCAACAATTCGATTATTGCTTGATCCACTCACCGTTCTTTTTAACCCAAACTTCGCCGGTATATACATCGCTCACCGCGGTTGCATCGGTCGCAAAACAATCAGTCACAACCTCACTTTTATACGTGCTTTTCATTGAATAGGTAACCGGCGGTGTTACCGTGACACCAGGAATCGACAAATCTCCCAGCGCACTAGAAACCGGTAGGGTGATATCAAGGCAAACATCTGAGTTCACGATCAGATTTTCCTGCCCGACAGGTGCATTAATCGTGCAATGTTTGACATTTGCAGCCTCGTTAATGAGGCCTGAAAAAGGATTCGGTATGCCTGGGATACTTATGGTAATCCCACTGATACTCGAAGCTGTAACCGTGTTCGCACTGAGTACGGAAATACCGCTGGCGGTTGCTTGCGGCGGAACCCGGCATGGATTGGCGGCGCTAATGTCTGGTAAAGCGGCACAACTCCCGCCAGTTGTGACTGAAACAACATTACCACTTTGGCTGTAAGTGACACCCGGGAGCGCATTGGCAGCATCACATGCGGCGATATTGCCGTTACCGCCCGTATTATTGATCAAATCCAGAAGATTCGATAACGTATCAATCTGAGTAGGTGCATCCCCCCAGTCACCGCCAAGCACATAAACATTATTATCCAACTTGTTTACACCGGCATAAACACCAGTTTCCGGATAATGACGAAACAGCCATGGCTCAATATTCTGCGTTGCTTGATGACTGGGAAAAATTTCCGGGTAAGTTTTTTCCGCCCAATTGAGCAATGTTTCAGTATCGCTCGCGGTATCAGCCAAGGCGAAATGCACATTGCCGAGAATAGCAACAGTGCACATTGATACAATCATTTTTTTCATAGCAAAAACTCCTTGTTATTTAGAAAACCCCATAACTGCCAATACATTTTAATAATTCCGCGGTACCGGCAATACCCGCATAAACATACAAACACGCTCAATCACATAAACACGGATTGACGTGCTTGCTCGGCATCATTATGCCATTGCAGCTATGTGATGAAGAATGGATAAAGGCGACTTTGATCCGATATTTCAACACATCGACCATATAGCGGGAAATTGAGAAAATATGAACCGCCCTATCCCACCGGCACAGTAGATCAACCTTAAAATCCGGAAAATCCCTAGCAAGACGCTGATTAATCGACTACACGAGTCAATCGCTTTGCTGCGAAGGTAGCGCGCTTTCTCGCGTATTCCATGCGCCTCGCGTTCCATCTCGTTCGCTGAATTATCAGCATGCATTTCCTAGAAACGCCATTGCACGCCTGCGTAAACCCCTCGCAAGGTAAACGCCTGCGCCGCAGGCAGGAAGTCGGAAAAAAACTCTACATGCTGCCGATCGAACAGATTCTGTCCGACCACAAACAACTCGGTGTTTCTTGCCGGTTTGTACGCCAATTTTACGTCCATCGTAACAAAGCCCGGGATACGGTAAAAAGAGATCTCACTGGTATAACGCAACCACAGATTGACTTCCAGCTTATCGGAAAGATCGTATTGCGAGCGCACCGACAACTGGTGCTGCGGATTGACTTTGCTTGCACCCGCACCCGATGGATCCCGATTCTTTAACAATGCATTCGAAGAAACATCCAAATTGAGGTAACTGTAATTACCCTGTAAACGCCATCGATCGGTCGGTCTCCAATCAGCGGAGACTTCAACACCGTAAGTCAAAGCGGATGTATGATTGTCAACGATCAGTGGTAATAACAAGTGTTGAGGCAAGCCCGTACCAAGTGAAAGCGCGCCGAAACTCAAGTCTCGCAATTGGCTATAATCATTGATGAAACCGGCAATATCCACAGAAGCTTGCGGAGAGAACTGATGTCGGTACCCCAATTCATAAGCCAATAATTTTTCAGACTGAAAACCGTGAGCACCGGTCAATACCGGCAATATCGGCAATAACGCGGACTGACCAAGAAACTGGTTTATAAATATCGTGTTGGCATGCATATCGTTTTCCGCCCTGGAAGGTGTCCGCACCGCACGTGAAACGGCAGCCCAAACCGCATGTCCGCTGTTAGGCGTCCACATCAACCGGGCATTGGGCTGTATCTCCAATCCGGTAAAATCGTTGCGGTCCAGCCGGGTACCGATGGACAGCCGCAAGTGATCCGGAATGAGGGTAATCTCATCGCGGATGAAACCACTGACGATATGATTGGTTTGTTCCCGCGGACTGAATGCAATGAAATCGGTATCGTACAGCTTATTGTGATACAGCCGGTAGTTCGTACCCCAAGTAATATCATGCTGATCAAACAACGGAAATCGGTGCTGAAAATCGATATCAAAGCTTTCCGCATCGAAATTCGTGGACGGCAGCATTTTATGGCGCACACGATCATAGTAAGTTTGAAGCATGATCGAGGAACGCTCGGAATATGACCGATCCCAGCGAAAACGAATGTTCCCTCCTTCTTCCTGACCGCGGTAATCCCCCGGTGAGATCGCTGCAGGCAGATTAGATACCGGTCGGTTCACCGTATTGCCAATTGCGTTATAAAACACGTCGCCTTGCAAGGTAAATTGATCGATACCACGATGATGATCGACACGAAATCCGCCACGCGCCGAATGCCACTCATCATTAATATCCGTACCGCCGCTAGCCGATTTCGTGTGTCCTCTGGAAAATCCTTTGGCATAAACACGAAAAGGAGTATCTTCATTAATCCTGCCACCGTATCGAGCGCCCGCAAACCCATGTTCAAAACTGCCACCGCCGGCGGTGAACAACGATCCCTGCGTATCCGCAGCTTTCTTGGTGATGATATTGATCACCCCATTAACCGCATTGGCGCCCCAAACACTGGCGGCCGGACCGCGAATCACTTCGATACGCTCGATGTCTTCCATCAAAGTATCTTGCTGTTCCCACATTGTGCCCGAAAACAGCGGAGTGTAAACGCTGCGGCCGTCCATCAGTACCTGTAATTTATTGGAATACAATCCATTAAAACCGCGGATACTGACCGCCCATTTGTCGGTACCGATACGCGCCACCTGCACCCCGGGCGCCATACGCAAAGCATCGGGTATGCTGGTAGCGCCGGAGCGACGAATATCGTCTTGCGTGATTACGAAAACGGCCGCTGCACTTTCGGTCAGTTTCTGCGGAGTTCGCGATACCGTGGTGACTTTAATGTTCATCAATTCCTCAATGCTCAGATTGAGGAATTGATTGCCGGCAGTTTGGCTTGCCGCAATCGCAAGCTCTCCGACACCTGCAAGAATCACGATCAGTAATATTTGCGAAATAAAAATCCTAAACCGAGAAAAGTGCAGCCTCGGTGGGGTTGATGAGAGTCGGCACGCTGAAGCAATCGTCCGCATTGTATTTTTAGCTAATGACAACATCGACTGAAATCCGGTAGCCGACTATCATCGTTATCCATCAACGCACACGCCTCAAATCCGATCAATAGTCTTTTCACGATCAGCCCCCGATAACCGATCAGTCTGCGGTGACCATATTCTTTACATGAAAATCGGAAATGAAAAATATCGATACCCCCTTGTGGAATATCACGCCAAAATGATGCAGTGCAATCATCAATAAGAAGCGGCGTTATTTTAATAAACGATTGATTAATTGGCATAATCATTTTAGTCTTGATTTTGTGGCGCCTCAAATAGCATGGTTATTGATAGACCTTGATTGCCAACTGCAACAATTTTGAACTGAGATCCAATCCGGATTTTCTGGCAATTCCCAAATTAATTTCGAAAACGATTTTTCCGTCCACCAAGTTCATATTAATGATGACTCCCTTTGAAATGGCATTGGGACTGTCAGCCAACGTCAGAATGGGAGCATCCTCCAAGCCATCCAAAATATTGGTCAAGTTGCCACCGGTCGATCGCGAGAAAAAAACGGCCTGGCACTGCGTCAATTGATCGGGTTCGCGGATACGAACGACTTTAATTGCCCGACGATGCACTGATTTGTTTTGTAATTTATCGAGCTCATTCCCGAAGTAATCTTCTCCATAATGACAAAGATGAATCGTTTGCTCACTCTCGGGCCATTGTGTAAACACGAGAAAATTGTAGATAAAAGCGGCTTTGACCTGATACTCGAGCGTATTGTCGGCCTGAGCAATCGATTCAGAAGCGGGCAAGCCCAATCCGACAAGCAAAGCCACCAATAAAAATTTACCAGCGCTTCGTTTAATCGAAATACCCGCTCGCTTGAATAATCGAGTTATTCCACCCATATCCATTTTCATTAAAAACGCCATTGCACCCCTGCGTAAACTCCCCGCGCAACCAGTACCGAGGCCGAGGGAATAAAATCAGCCATCAGCTCTTGGTGGTTCTGGCTGAACAGATTTTGCCCGACAATAAATAATTCAGTATTTTTTAGCGACCTGTACGCCATTCTGGCATCCATTGTGACAAAACCTGGGATGCTGTAATAGGAAATATTACTGGTGTAACGCAACCAGAGATTGATCTCCAATTTTTCAGACAAATCATAATTGGAGCGTGCCGAAATTTGATGTTGAGGCGTTACCCGATCGGTCCCGCTAGTGGCCGGGTCGAAATTCCTGGTTAACGAATTGGCGGAAACCTGTATATCTATAAAGCTGTAATTGCCTTGCAACCGCCAGTTCGGCAGCGGTTTCCAGTCTGCGCTAATCTCGAATCCGTAAGCCAGCGCCGAAGCCTGATTGTTGGCCAAAGTCGATAATAGAAATTGCCGCGGCAATCCGGTCCCGAGCGTCAACGCACCTAAGCTAAAGTCACGCAATTGGCTGTAATCGTTTACAAAGCCGGCGATATCAACCGATGCCTGCGAAGTAAGCTGGCGACGATAACCCAATTCGTAGGCAAGCAGTTTCTCCGAATTGAACGCGCTGGAACCTTGAAATACCGCCAACACCGAAAAGGGCAACGTCGAAAACCCCGGAGCACCGTCAAGTTGCATGGTATTAATTTTAATGTCGTTTTCCGCACGGGAAGGCGTGCGCACCGCACGTGAAATCGCCATCCAGACCGAGTTTTCCGCATTGGGTGTCCACATCAATCGAGCGCTCGGTTGAACTTCCAACCCGGTGAAATCATTATGATCCAAACGTGTTCCGATACTCAAATACAAACGCTCGGGAATCAGTGTCATGTCATCCCGGATAAAACCACTGTAGAGGTGGTTGGTTTGCGCCCGAGGGCTGAACGTTATGATATCGGTATCGAAGAACTTATTATGGTACAGACGATAGTTTCCCCCCCAAGTCACATCATGCCGGTCAAACAGAGACAAACGGTGCTGAAAATCCACGTCGAAGCTTTCGGCATCAAAGTTTGCGATCGGTAAAATTTTGTAACGAATCCGATCGTAATAGGTTTGAAACATGATGGAAGAACGTTCCGAGAGGGTACGATCCCAGCGAAAGCGAATATTCCCACCTTCAGCATGGCCGCGGTGACCAACCACCGAAAGCGAAGATATATCCAGCGGGGATTTGTTCAATGTGTCGCCCATGACGTCGGCGAAAACATCGCCTTGTAGCGTGAATTGATCAATACCGCGATCATGGTCGATGCGAAACCCGCCTCTGCCCGAATGCCACTGATCGTGATTGCTTTGCCCCGAAAGCGATGCAGTATGGTCTCTGCTAAAGCCTTTGGCATACACGCGAAAAGGAGTATCGTCATTGATTCTGCCGCCATAACGCGCACCGACGAAGCCTTGTTCGAAACTTCCGCCGCCTGCCGTAAACAACGTGCCTTGGGTATCGGTCGCCCTTTTGGTGATAATGTTGATGACGCCATTCACGGCATTGACACCCCATACCGTCGCCGCCGGCCCGCGAATCACCTCGATACGCTCGATATCTTCCATCAGCGTATCTTGTTGATTCCACACTGTGCCGGAGAACAGCGGTGAATAAACACTGCGACCATCCATTAACACTTGCAATTTATTGGAGAAGCGGCCATTGAAACCACGTATGCTGACAGCCCATTTATTGGTACCGATGCGTTCCACTTGCACGCCGGGTGCCATGCGTAACGCATCCGGGATATTGGTGGCACCGGATCGACGGATATCGTCCTGGGTGATCACAAAAACCGCGGCTGCAACCTCATTAAGTTTCTGCGGACGCCGCGATGCCGTGGTGACCTTGACGTTCATCAATTCTTCGATACTCAAATTCAAAAAATGATTGTCGGGGTTCTTTTCGACAGCCAATACCGGCTTTACAAAACATCCCAGCAGAATGAATACCACTAATCGCAGCGCCATGGAACACAATAAACACGACCGCCGGATCATTTGTCGGGGTTGTGTTTTAACGGACGTACAGTCACGCAGCATGGAATGCACGGTTAAAAACGCCATCACGCACCCGCATAAACATCACACGGCATATAAATTGATAACGAGGGAATGAAGCCGGAAAAACCAATTAAGACGGAAAACCGGTATTGGATGACGGCAATCCCGGCGGAGATATCCCGCAACTGGCCGTGATCATGAAATAAAATATCATTTGTTCCCGAGACGGGGC
>CP091135.1:2258741-2361316 GCA_021582655.1 Nitrosomonas sp. | reverse complement strand
GGTGTCACGGGTCTTCAGTATCCAGCCCCAGGTCACCAACGCAAACAGAGGCATCAGGGTCATGTGGACGCGCCACAGTCCCATCCACACTTTATCAAATTCCGGTTCCATCGAGTCCATACCGTGTGAGTATGCAAACGTTCTTTGGTACCAGATCCAAAATATCGCTACCAATAGCATGGTCAGCATGCCCAGTTTGTAGTACTTCGAGTCATACCACAGGGACATGTCATAGCTTGCACTTGATGCACTTGACGTGCCGTAGGTTGTTGCCATTTTGGTTACCTCCTACTAGAGAATTAATTAATAGAAATATGTGCCTAAATTGGAACGTGTTTGAAATCCAATTACACACATTTTTAGACAGGCATGTTGCAAAAGAAAGTTCCCGCCATTCGTTTTGTTCGATTGTCATCTTTTGAGATTTATTAAAACCGAGGATCTATTCAGTACTTCAAAAATAACCGAATCTCACTTCAACTGATTAATTGGCTGTACGAGCGAACCGCTTTATTACGACGGTAATTTGCTTCCTCATCTATCTTTATTAGTATGTCTAGGTCGCTGTGTTCCTTATCTTACTTGCCGAATTAATCAGTGTTTTCCTGATGATTGTGGTGGAAAAGAAAAACGAGGGTGGTGGGTGCCAATCGTGCTGTAACAAAACTGTAACATTCGTGCGCTATAAAGCTTTTCATCTTATCGAAATTCATTTTTATGAGGGAATTAGGGGAGAGATGAAGAAAATATTCAGATTCAGCGCGCTTTCTTTCGCGATATTGAGTTTGTATTCACCCGTTGACGGTTATGCGCTCGATTTATATGTTGACACCAACACTAAGCAGATCTTTTCGGAACCCGGTCCCGGCCGGGTTCATTTGGGGCGCTTCGTAAAGGAAGAAAGTGTTGCGGCGAGGGTGGAATCGTCAAAGCCGGAAGTACCGTCCGCATTGCCGGCTCCGGCTCGCGTTGTAGCGGGGCCGATGAGAAATGTAGCTGCCGTTGAATCGATAGCAACGGGGAAGGGTCAGGCTGCGGAGGTTGCGGAAAAATCCATGCATGAAAAGCTTGTAAGCCAAGTTTCAGTACTTGAAGAGCGTGTGAAAGAAGTGGAAAAGATTCATGGAACGTTTGACGACCGGGGGTTGCATTGGGAAACCAAAGACGGAAAATTCTCCATGTCATTGAATGGCCGAATTCAGCCGGCTTCACAGTACAATTTTGTTAATGATCCTGATCCCGCATTGGGTACCAATACCGCAAACGAATTGAACAGCGGGATGAATATTCGTCGTGCCCGTTTGGGTGTTGAGGGTACTTTTTACAAGATGTGGGATTATAAATTCGAATATGACTTCAGCCGCGGTAATGGCTCAGTCGGCTCCGGTATTACCGATGCTTTCGTGCGACTGAATCACACCGATGCGCTTTCTTATAAACTGGGTTCGTTCAAAGAACCGTTCAGTTTGGAAGAAGCAGCCAGCAACCGTTATCTGACCTTTATCGAACGTCATATGTCGGTCAACTCGTTCGTGGATAACCCCAATACCTATAAAACCGGTATTGGCGCCAATTATGCAGTGAAGCGCTGGCAAACCGGTATTGCGTTTCAAACCGAGCCGATCGGTTCTTGGTCATCCGCAGCAACCTCGGTCAACGCCAACGGCAATCAGAATCGCAATAACGGTTCAGGTGACAGCGGCTGGCAAGGGATAGGACGGATTAGCGGCAGACCGTGGATGATTGACGACACCAAGTTTTTGCATGTCGGTATTTCCGCTGGTCATACTGATGTCAATACGCAATATCGCGCCGACGGTACCATGGTCGGTGAAGGTCAAATCGGCGGTGGCGGCGGCATGTCTTTCTTCGCCTTTCCGGGCACTAATGTGGATCGTACCAATATCCTGAATACCGGTAACTTGAGTACCGGGGCGCTCAGTGATCCCGGCCGTCGCCAGGTTACCAGTTACGATCGTTACGGTGCCGAAGGATGGTTTGTTCACGGTCCTTTGTCGTTGCAAGGGGAATATTTACGCACCAATATCAATGGCATCGGTTATGACAATGAACACTTGACCGGTTATTATGGCTTTATCAGTTACTTCTTGACCGGTGAATCCAAGGCATATCATGTCAGAAACGGTGCGGCCAATCGAATCAAACCCAATCGGCCGTTCCATTGGAATGGTTCAGGGTGGGGAGCTTGGGAGCTTGCGTTTGGTTACGATTATATCGATATGAATTCGGGGGTTATTGCCGGTGGTAAAGCGGATATGATTCGGTTTGGATTCAATTGGTATCCGCATTCCAACGTCAAGTTTCAAGCCAATGTGGTACACATGTTGGATATCAATACCGCAAGAACTCCTACTGGCAATATCGGCGGTTATTCCGGTGGAGCGGGTGCGCGGACGAATGGCTGGAACAATGCCGATTTCAGTGCATTCTTAACACAATGGACGGTCGATTTCTAAAAACATCGAAAGCAAGCTTTTCGAAACGATGCAACCCCGTCGTTGAATTTCAGGAAGTACATGGTAGAAATTTGGACTTTCTCTGAATTTCAACGGTGGTTTGTATCACCGCCGAAGTGCCGGGCACTCAGCAAGTGTGCTTGATAAGTGCAGTATAGAGCGAGCGCTATTTCAATAAGGAAATAGCGATGATGCTATCGCTGTTTATGATCGTTGGTCCGTGTTTCCGTTTCTTCAATGACTTGCGCATCTTCGATGATCACTGTTTGGTCGGGTGCGGTTTGACGGTCGATATCGTCCGGTTGCTGCATCGCGCGTTCGATCTTTTTGCGCATCCACCAAAAGCGCGCAGCCAACACTGCGACGATCACGGCAGCAAGCGCTAGGAAAGCGGCAAAGAAGAAAATGCCGATCAACACCAGTACTGCCACAATCGGAATCATGATGGCATAGCTAAGCCAGCGGTTGAGCGGGGACGCTGGTGTATGCCGGAATTCGCCGGATTCATCGTGACGGTGTTCGGAAATCTTGTAGATAATCACTTTGCGTTCATTGTCGTTCATTGCATAATCTCCTCAATTTCGGCAATTGTTTTGGGTGCCGCCCGGGTCAGCAATTCATGACCGGTTGGCGTTACCAGTGTGTCATCTTCGATACGAATGCCGATGTTCCAAAAATGTTCCGGGATATCGTCAGCCGGGCTGATATAACAGCCCGGTTCAACCGTCAACACCATACCGGGTTGCAGTGGGCGCCAGCTGCCGTTGAGTTTGTACTCACCAGCGTCATGCACATCCATGCCCAACCAATGCCCGGTACGATGCATATAAAATCTTTTGTAATCGCCCGATTCCAGAACACCATCGATGCTACCTTGACACAAGCCGAGATCGATAAAGCCTTGCGCTAAGGTTTGCAGGGCCGCTTGATGAGGATCGTTCCAGCATTTGCCGGGGGTCACTTGCTCGATCGCGGCCGCTTGCGCTGCAAGAACCAACTGGTATACGTCGCGTTGAGCGGCATTGAATTTGCCGTTGACCGGGAAAGTGCGGGTAATGTCGGCGGCATAGCCGTTCACTTCGCAACCGGCATCGATCAGCAACAGATCACCGGACTTCAATTCAGCGTTATTTTGCACGTAATGCAACACACAGGCATTTGCGCCGCCTGCGACAATTGACGTATACGCCGGCGCTTGGGCGCCATGCCGGTAGAAGGTGTATAGCAGTTCGGCTTCGATCTCATACTCACGCATGCCGGGACGCACCGTTTGCATGGCACGCTGGTGAGCTTGTACTGAGATATCCGCGGCACGTTGCATGATTTGCAATTCTTCGGTGCTTTTGATCAGGCGCATTTCGTCAAGCCATACACGGCAATCATGAATTTTATCCGGTGCAACCGCACCGGTCCGCGATTGCTCCCGCACTCGGTTGATCCAGCCGATGACACGCTGATCCCAAGCTGCATCCTGACCGAATAGCGTATGCACTGCGGATTGGTTCGTCAGTAAATTAATCAGCACGTCATCGAGGCGGTCGATCGGGTAAGCTTCGTCAAATCCGAATGCTTCTTTGGCGGCTTCGGGGCCGTAGCGGAAACCATCCCAGATTTCCCGCTCCTTGTTTTTCTCACGACAAAACAGCAGGTGTCGGGCGGGGGACTGACCGGTTGCAGGTGCGATCACCACGACCGCTTCCGGCTCATGAAATCCGGTCAGGTAATAAAAATAACTGTCGAACCGGTAGGGATAATGCGTGTCACGGTTACGCAGCCGTTCCGGTGCCGTGGGTACGACTGCGATCCCGGATTCGATTTTGTCGGCTAACAGGTGCCGCCGCGTGAAATATGCATGTACAGATGACATTGCCAGTAAAAAGTCAGGTAAGTGATTGTGATTTGAGTTGCTGATCCAGTGCCAAGAGCCGCTCCGGGGTTCCGATATCGATCCAGGTGCCGGAAAAATATTCGCCGCTGACCGCGCCATCCCGTATTGCCTGTTTGAGCAACACCGACAATTTGACCGCTTGACCGGGTTGAACGTTATCGAACAATCGCGGTTGATAAACGCCGATACCGCTGAACGTCAATTTGTTAGCCCCCGTCAACTTGACGTGATCCTGCTGCAGGGCGAAATCGCCTTCCGCATGATGCGGCGGATTATCGATCAACGCCAGGTGCGCAACCCGGTTCGTTTGGATACGCATTGTCGCGAGTACCGGCAATAACGAAGCATAATCCATGTTGCAAAAAATATCCGCATTTACCACCAGAAATGGCAGTTTGCCATTGATCGTCAATAATGGCATGGCATTGGCGATACCACCCGCCGTTTCGAGTACGGTTTTTTCGGCCGAATAGTGAATATTAACACCATAATGCGAACCGGTACCCAAGGCATGTTCGATCATGTCACCCAGATACGCGTGATTGACGATGATATCGGTAAAGCCTGCGTTGGCGAGCGCCATGATTTGATATTCGATCAACGCATGCTTGCCGGCTTTCAGTAAAGGCTTGGGAACGGTATCGGTCAGGGGGCGCATGCGCTCGCCGCGTCCTGCGGCCAGGATCATCGCAACATAGGGATGCATGTTAGAACGTATAGCCAATGTTCCGCGCTACCGCTGTGGGATGCAGTTCACTCAACAAGGCCGTTATCGGTGCAAGTTCACGATAACGTTCGCAAGCTTTGTGCAAATAATCCATGACTACCGGCATGTCGTGGAGATACATGGATTTTCCGTCACGATAATGCAAGCGGGCGAAAATTCCCAGCACTTTGAGGTGACGCTGTACGCCCATCCACTCGAAGTCGCGGTAGAATTCGGCGAAATCGGTAGAAATCGGCAGGCCCGCTTTACGGGCTTTTTCCCAATAACGGATCACCCAATCCAGAATGCGTTCTTCTTCCCAGTGGATGTAGGCGTCTTTGAGCAACGAAACAAGATCGTAGGTGATCGGTCCCAGCACTGCATCCTGAAAGTCGATGATACCCGGATTGGGTGTCGTTACCATCAAATTACGGGAATGGTAATCCCGATGTACCAGTACTTTGGGTTGTGCCAGATTGTTTTGCAGAAGCAGCGCGAACACCTCATGCAAAACATTTAGTTGCTTGCCGGAAAGATTGGCTTGCATGTGTTTGCCGAGATACCAATCCGGAAATAAATTCAGTTCCCGCGTCAGTAAGGCTTCGTCGTACAGTGGCAATTCCTGCGCCCGGGTACAGGATTGCATGCGGATCAATGCATCGATTGCCTGTGCGTAGAGAGAATTGGCAAGATCGGTTTGCTCATTGAGTGCTTGTAAGTAGGTTGTCGTGCCCAAGTCGGACAGTAATAAAAAACCCGATTCGAGATTTTTGGCTAAAATCTCAGGTACATGTACGCCTGCATCCGATAAGATGCCGGCTATCCGGATAAAAGGCGCGCAATCCTCGTGCTGAGGTGGCGCATCCATGACGATTGCGGTCCGGTCCGCCCAGGTTATACGGAAATACCGCCGGAAGCTGGCATCGGTGGAAGCAGGTTGTATGGTCAGTAATTTTTCCGGGAATTGCTGCTTAATCCAATCTTCAAGTTGTTGTGTGCGATTCATTTTCGTGGGAATTTATCTGTCAAGCGTTTGAAAAACTGGCATGCCCGGTAATAACCGTGGATAATTCGATAGCGCCGGAGCGGCAGCCATTTTACCATGGCGCCCCTAAGCAATCCGATCGAGTAATGAATCAACGGGAGAATATCGATGCTGAATAAAAATGTAATTGATGAAATCAATGCCAAGGTCAGCGAAGTTTTACAAAACAGTCCTGCTAAAGATATTGAAAAAAATATCCGCGTCATGTTGTCCGGTGCATTTTCCCGACTTGACTTGGTGACGCGTGATGAATTCGATATCCAGCAAGAAATGCTGCAGCGTACCCGGGAAAAACTGATTGCCCTGGAAATCAAGGTGACCGAACTGGAAACCAGATTGATGCAGCAATCCGTATCCGCAACGATATCCGAGCAGCAACACAATCTGTAACGGCCGGTATCGGCATCGCGCGATCGCGAACACGGACGACTCGTGTCACTGGCCGTACTGTATAGCCGGGCACTGACGGGGATTCAAGCGCCCTTGGTTACCGTGGAAACACATATTGCCAACGGCTTACCTGGTTTTACCATCGTTGGATTGCCTGATACCGAAGTTAAAGAAAGCAAAGACCGGGTTCGTTCGGCGTTACAAAACTCACACTTCAAAATCCCGGCGCAACGTATCACCGTTAATCTGGCACCTGCCGACTTGCCGAAAGAAAGTGGGCGCTTTGATTTACCGATTGCACTCGGTATCCTTGCCGCCACCGGGCAAATTCCCGTAGAGAAACTTAGCCGGTACGAATGGGCCGGGGAGCTTGCGTTGACCGGCGAACTGCGCCCTATCCATGGGGCATTGGCGATGACGTATCATGCTGCGCAATCCGGCCGCGGCTTTATGTTACCGGAACAAAATGCTGCCGAAGCGGCGTTAGTCAGGAACGCGACCATCTATGCGGCAAAATCATTGCTGCAAATTTGCGCGCATTTGACCGGCCAGCAACCGTTACCGGTTTATCAAGGTACTATTATGGAGGTAGCGGAAGATTCACTTTACCCCGATTTCGATGACGTTAAAGGCCAGGTGCATGCCAAGCGCGCACTCGAAATTTCCGCTACCGGCGGACATAGCCTATTGATGATGGGGCCGCCCGGCACCGGAAAATCGATGTTGGCGGCGCGTTTCCCCAGCATCTTGCCGGCCATGACTGAGGCTGATGCCCTGGAATCCGCTGCTATTCAATCGCTTAGCTTCGGTTATTTCGATGTTGCTAACTGGAAACGCCGCCCATACCGAGCACCGCATCATACTGCTTCCGGTGTCGCACTGGTCGGTGGCGGTAGCCACCCGCGTCCCGGTGAAATTTCATTGGCGATGCACGGTGTGTTGTTTCTGGACGAACTCGCCGAGTTCGACCGTAAGGTACTGGAAGTGCTGCGCGAACCGCTGGAATCCGGAAAAATCACCATTTCCCGCGCCGCTCGTCAAGCCGAATTTCCGGCGCAATTTTTACTGATTGCTGCGATGAATCCGTGTCCGTGCGGTTATTTAGGTCACCCTTCAGGAAAATGCCACTGTACCCCCGATCAAATCGCGCGCTATCGAGGAAAAATCTCCGGCCCGTTACTTGATCGTATCGACATACAAATCGAAGTGCCGGCGGTGCCGCAGGAAGAATTGATGCGACAGCAAATAATCGGTGAAAGAAGTAGCGCTATTCGCCAGCGCGTTGAGAAAGCACACCAATTGCAGCTCGATCGGCAGGGAAAAACCAATAACAGATTGAGTGTTAAGGAGATAGATGAATTCTGTGCGCTTGATAGCGCCAGCGAAAATCTATTGAAACAGGCGATTAGCCGTTTGAATCTATCCGCCCGGGCTTATCATCGCATTTTGAAGCTGGCGCGGACCATTGCGGATTTGGCGGGTGTTGAGAAAATTAGCAAGCAGCACATCGCGGAGGCGATTCAGTATCGCAGACTGGATAAGCACTAACGATATGATATAATTAAATAATAGGGTGGTGCTGATTTCTCTGTCGGAAAAATATTGGCATGCAGTTTCCTAAAGAGATCGTTGGTGACCACAAACAGGTATTGACGAAGTTCAGTGATGAACGAGGGTGTAAGCAATTTTGTGTAAATGGTGATTTAGCAGGAAACTGCTTATATACTTTTGGAGTAAAAAAATCCCTATCGGCCGACTTAATCGATAGCCTGTCGGGCGATTACAGAAACCAGAAGATTCAATCGGTGAGAATGGTCTTTCCAAGCGATTCATCAAGGATATATGGCGTTGACGTGTCGCCCATACTTATTTCCGCAGCCACTGACGCTGTAATGGATGAAGTAAAGCAATAGCACCGGCCTCTCGATGTTGTTTACCCTGCGGTTTATCTCGATTGCATCTGCAATTCCTCCAAAAATTAAAGAAAGCAAGGCAGTAGAATTTTCTATCATAGACGAAGAATGTTTTACTGATGAAGAAGTAACGATTTACGGAAAGCCAGATTATTCGGATATTGAAGCAGGCTGAGGGAGGCGTTTCTGTGGCTGATTTATACCGAGAGTATGGAATGAGCATGCAAGTTTTTATAAATGGTGCAGTCAAGTATGGCGGCATGGATGCTGCCCTGCTATCTGAAATGAAGGCGATGACGGAGGAAAACAAACGGCTAAAGCGAGCGTATGTGGAAAGCCGGATGCAGAATGAGTTGTTGAAGGAGGCACTCGGAAAAAGTGGTAAAGCCCCCGTAGCGCAAGGTAATGGTGCAGTGAGCAGTACAGGATAAGTCTGTTAATATCGTTTGGGGCTGTGCAACATTTGGTATTTCTGAGACCTGCTATCGTTATCGGCCGATGCTCAACGATGAGAACGAGGAAATCGTCGATTGGTTACTCTACTAATGGGCCGGCAACTATCAGCGGTACGTTTCGTTGTTGGACAGAAAATCGAGGTTCCAGCTTGATTACATCCAACCAGGAAAGCCACAACAAAATGCTTACGCAGAACGCTATAAGAACCGTTCGGCATGAATGGTTGGAGATGAATGAATTTGCAACCATTGAAGAGGTACAGCTTACCGCTACACAATGGTTATGGATTTACAATAATGAACGCCTGAGTACGGCACTCGGGGATACACGCCAGCGATGAAGCTGGCAGAAGCTTGTAAACTAAAACTCTCTACGGCATGCTCCGAGTAAAAATGGGGGGATTACCATCCATGCCAAAGTCCGTGATGCAGTAGTGTTCGAGACAAAGCAATTTACCTGGCGATCGGCCATGGAAGACCATAAAGAGACTTTAAGCTTATGGATTGTCCAGAGCGAAGATGCCGAGTTCTGGCTAAGCGCTAGCTGACTTTGAAGATAGATTACAGTTTCGTACTTATAGTAATCAAGATGCTTGGCCATTTCGGTTTGCAAGATATTATCAATCAGCATTTCCTAAATAACTATTAGTCACCATTTATACAAAATCTAGGACGCCATCCCTCGTTCATCAATTGTTGCTTCATTCCAGGAAAAATTTTTTCGTGAATTTCCTGTAGCGCATGGATTTCTTCCAACGCTTCCAATGGAAAGCCTTGCCGGCTGGTACCTTTCTCAACAATTAGCAGTTTATTGACATAGAGATAGAACTCTTTGTATCCCCAATGCAGTTTAATCATTTCAGCAACTCTACAATAATCAGTATCAAGAATTGATTCTTTGTCACCTAAAAAGGTTTTGAATGCTTTAATTGAGTTTTTTAGCGACATTGTAATCTTCCTTTTGTATGAAATTATCGGTCAAATTTCCTCTTGCAAAGAAAAAATACTTCTTTCAACTACGATTGCTTTTGGGTTACGGATAATTCGTCACGAAATTCAGTCTTAATTAATCGTTTCTGAAAAAAGATAATCGCTCTGAGAAAAGACAGGGGCGGAAAGTAGAATTTTCTTGCAACGTACAGAAAGGGGATTTTGTGGTGTGGCGATCAACTAAGGAAATGCTGATTAATTCGGTTAGCGAGATGAAGTGTGAGGCATGCGGAACACAGCATCAGAGGCATATCAATAAGATAGGGGGAATGGCTTGGTTTAATGAAACCGGATAGTTCAGTTAAGAGAAAGTAGCTTAACTGGAGGAAAAAATGATAAAGAGAAAGCAGTGCACGGCTGCGGCAG
The DNA here is from genome assembly GCA_021582655.1 of Nitrosomonas sp. Classification (GTDB taxonomy): domain Bacteria; phylum Pseudomonadota; class Gammaproteobacteria; order Burkholderiales; family Nitrosomonadaceae; genus Nitrosomonas. Next base: position 2,351,086 of record CP091135.1, on the reverse strand, counting down.
TCGCAAAATCGGAAAAGCGCTGAATGCGCTGGGTTATCCGGTTGGTCGTTGGAAAGCTCGAAGTCTGTACGTCGTCAAACCACTGAAATAGATTGTTCCTTACCTCCTTTAAGTTGTTAAATGCAATGGCATATCAAACGCTCATACTTATCGGTACATACGTGATATCCGCCGCCTAAACCATCTGTGTCGGGTGCAGACCATGGTGCGCTGCGACTGTGCCACAATTTCCTCACCACGCATCGCAGCCAATACCACTTTCGCTTTGAATTCCCCAGAATAGTGTTTACATTTCTTACTCGTTTCATTGCCCTTCTATTATGCAAGAGCTGAGCTTAGCAGCCTATCCAACTTTTCGGTACCACTTCAGTCATTCGGCGTTGCAGCCCATGGTGTAGCATCAAAGAAGTGGGATTTTTCACCCTGGAATGGGTGGATTGGTTCAACAAGCGAAGGCTGCTGGAAGCGATCGGAAATATTCCACCGGTTGAATTCGAGATGGCTTATATCGACAACAGAATGAGACCCCGGAAAAAACGGGGCGATTCATCTTAGCTTATTTGGGTTTCTTTTAAGGTTCGTCGCAGCATATCAAAACCACTGTGGGCGCCAGTCTTTGCGGGTCATTCCAATAAATTCATCATCAGACAATGGGAGGCCACAGTTTCTATTAGCGACATCACGCAGGCTATTCGTCTGGTTAATCGCTTCCCAACCTGTCTTGGAAAAAACTTCTGGTCCTTGCGGCCAGACATGTTCAGAAAGCAGAGGATTAGTCAGTGCTTGAGAAAAAGCATCAACTGCAACCATTGTTCTTAACAGTCTTGGCAATGGCGAGTTAGGTGTTACATCTTCGGAGAATAAACCCACATAAAATTCAATGTCATTAGCTTCATGATAAGCTTTCTCCAGAAGATGAGTGACACTTTGGTTTTTAGAAATGTCTTTGAAAGCTAATTTTGGAAGCTTTACGTATGCTCGATAGTCATTATAAGAGGCCAGGTTACAAATCCTTCCTTGTCGAATTGCATTTTCCTCCAGTTTGACAAGCGCTTGAGCAGTATTAAAAGCGCCTATCTGGCCAGCAATTTGCGAACTCATGTCAACAAAGGATTGCTTCAATCCGGTATCAAGTAATGGCGCATTGTTCAGTATGGTGTTATCAACGGAATATTCTTGCTTTCCCCATCTCATTACATCGGGTATAAGCATATGCCAGCGATAGAGCAAGCTGAATTCAGTTGTAATCCAATTCGGTTTGTTCCAAGAAGCATTCCATGTAATGGATGGGTCAACGTGAAATTTGAATATAGGAGAAATATGATTGATATATTCTTCGATGACGATTTTTATAAAAACAACAATATTCGTGTTCCGTGCTGTCTCAAAAATTCTTTCATCGTCCCAATCCGGGTGTGCTGTCTCAATCTTACTTGCTAAGCGATTGTGCTCACGAAGAAACAAGGTATTCATTAATGCTATTTGAGGAGAGGTATTGGCACGGTCACCACCAAATGCAAAAATGCGTGAAATTTTTTCTTTGTCATGAATAATATTGTCTATGCCCAGTGGAGTATCGAGTACTTTAAATTCACTTTTGATTCGATACGCATTGCTGGATTCTTCATATAAAAAAGGTGCAAATTCCTCATTGTTGAGCTTTTGAGATTTAAGCTTGCCTTTCATGCCCTGTTCTTGGCTTAAACAACGAAGGCTCTTTGTTTGTACCTCCGTTCTACCGTATAGAGGGCTTAGATCAATTTCATGATTTGAAGTATTTTGCTTGCGTATAGCATCATCTTCATGACTACTTGTATTGGGCATACGTGTGCGAATGAATCCGTCAGTTAAATACTGAGCAAAAGCTGGAAATAAACAGGTGGATTTCGGACATAGCCTGGCTTTTCCGGATTCTCTCCGAAATAAGTCTGAAATTGCTGATCCATCCTTGGGCGGATTAAGTGTCTTCTCCGGAAGATGTCTCGCACTCCATTGTTTATTCGTCAATGAAGTCCAAGACACGTAATGATGCACTGTGCTCCATGGATGAGGGCGGTGTCTGCAAACATTAACAGCGCTATTAGTGGCAAGTTGATTAATTAATCCTCGTAAGAAAGGAGATATCTCGGAGATCTTGTTAATAATGGTTGCAGCAAGCGTCTGAATAAATGTAGGAAGATTCATTTGTATTCCTTTTTAAGAGATCAAGCCAATGTTTCAAAGTGCAGGTCATTTGTGGCAATTGAGTCTGGATTTAAGAATCCAGAGAAGCAATGACTAATTAGGCTGCACGAACGAATCGCTTCAGTGCGAAGGTAACTCGCCTTCTCGTCGATGTATTGATAGGTTTCGGTGACTGTGTTCCGTGTGCCTCGCACCTCATCTCTTTCGTCGAATTAATCAGTGTTCTCCCAGCTTAATTTTTTCTGAATGAAGCGTCAGTGAGAAAAATCACACCTTTATTATTTAAAGGTCTAATTCATTGATTTCTGAATAATCTTTATCGTTGGGTGATTGATGGTGCCCTAATAGCCAATCTGCGCCAAGCATCAAATTAAAATTGCAGTTGATATATTTGTGATGAAGGTAATGATGTTGAGTGAGAAATCTAAAATATTGGGTTTTTAAGACCCATCGCATAAGCGTTGATGCTGAGTCTATAGCTTGGTTATGGGGAAAATGAAGATAAGGGTGAACATACTCTGCTATCCATATATAAAAGCATAGTGGGACAAACAGTCCTAGTGTGAACCAACCCCCTCCAAAATAACAAGCTGCAATAATCCATGGTAAATGCGGACACAGATATTTGATTTTTTCAAAAAGATTGCCGACTCTAAGACCATAACTACTGAAAATAATCGAGCTTTTGCCATTTTCAGTGAGTAATTGATTTAATTCTTTTCTCTGATGTTCAGAATCAAATAACGTCACATGATTGCTTTTAAACGTTCTGTGATGATGTACAACATGATGCGAATACCACGAATTCTGGAGGTAGGTGCCTATGAAGCCTAATTTAGGCCAATATTCTCTAATTTGCCGCTTAGCATGCAAAACATGTTTATGGATAAAAGATTCTGCAATTGAGAAAAGCAAATATCCAAGGCTGATCCCTAAGACGAACTGACCGGAAGCGATCATTCTTATTCAATGCATACCGTTAGGGTAATTCTTCAGGGTCTTGATTTTTGGAAGGCGGCTACTACGGAGTCTATGAAAAAACCGATTTCCTCTGTTGAGCAGTTCGATTCCAGATCTTGACCAAGATAATAATAGGCATGCCAAATTCTTGACATGTTTTTAAATGAACCGGACCAAGCTGTCATGTGAACTCCTTCGCTGCTTGCGCAAATTTTTATTGCTTCCGGAATACCGTCCGCATCCATATCAACGAGAATCTTATTTTCATTGCTCTTGTGCTCAATAATTTTTATATTGCCTTTTATTGCTACAGCTAACCTTCCGGCTATTGCTTGAGGTAACCAGTTGATATGATGTTCTATTAGCTGTTGACCGGTATTGCTGTTTATTCTAATCGCGAAAGATTGACTAAGTCCGCCGCCTTTAATTTTCGCACAGCAATAGCGGAGCATGTCCGGGATAGAAATAATAGTAATTTCATCGGATTGCTTAAATATTCCTGGCTCACTCACGATTTTAGGTTTTGCGGTTTTCGGATCACTCATGACAAGTAACCCCAAGCCCGGTTTTTTATGTTCTGCAACAGCGAGGTTACTTCCTAAACACAATAAAATCAGAACGTACCAATGCATCGTCGTTCGCGGGTAATAATCAAGTTTCCGGGAAAGCACAAAAGTCACTATGCCTCAATGACCATCATCAGACCAATGAGGTGGGTCGCTTAGTAATTTAATCACACCGTAGCCGGCTCCAACGGAATGCAGGCTGATGTTAGTTCCATCTCTGGGTTTCGTATCGATAGTCAGCTCGGAACCATCTTTTTGTTTGATGATAAGGCTCTCATTCCATGTGATATTCATATCGATAGCACGTCCTTCCATATGTCTGCCTTTTAACGCGGCTCTTTGAACCATGTTATATCCACTTGATCCGATCATTTCTTCCGCAGCTTGTTTTGACTTAACTAAATCGATAGTGCCATTGGACAGTTTATGCGCCCATTCGATATCAACCCCAGGCATCCCGGGAACAGTAGCGGGATTTACGCCATTACGTGCAATTTCCCATGCGTAGTGCATCAAATAAGCTCTTTCAGGGGGACGAAAAGTAGCGCTAATATGAATGTTTGCACCTGCTGTTCTTAACGCGATCAGGAAGGACTCTACATTCGTTTTAAAGGTGGGGGTAAGGTCTGCAGTTTTGTTACTACCTGGAAATCGTCTTACCCAAATTAATCCGCTCAATTCACGCATATTTAATATCCCTATATCTTATTCCATTTCTCAATCAACCCTGACTTTGTCGGCTTCTCCTTGCCGTATTATTGCTACTGTCCGTGGATCACCTTTGCGTCATGTTCGATTTGGAAAGAAAGTCTTTCTTAGTATGAGAACGAATCGGTCCAGGAAATTCCAGTACAGGCCGAATTCCGGATCCGCCAATTTTATTGTTGTCGCTGTTGCTGCTGAAAATTCGCTGCATTAAGTCTTTCCCAAGTTGGATGATTTCCCCGAACTGAGCGACTTGGGATGAAATGAGGCGTTATTACTCAGCCCAGGGCTTTGTTGGTGCACGGTTGTTTCAGGTATAGCCGATAGATTCTGCGCTACGTATTCAGTTTAAGAGCTCCTTTAGTTGATCCATGGCTGTTTTGCTATATTCTGTCAAATCGTTTTGTGATGAAATTTTATGGAGCTTATCCAAATCATTTTCGCTGAGTTTTGGCCATGCCTCAAAGAGATCGGAGCCGCCGATTTGTAGGTGGTTAATTTTCTGAATCTCGGGTAAATCACTTTTTCGGAAACGCCAGGGATATATTATCGCCTTAAGCGGAATACCTTGATCCACCAAAACTCGGACGGTTTTCTTGACTGCATCAACCGGCACGCCCTCGCCAACGAAAATGGCATTTGTTTCACTCGAGGGCCCCCTAGGCGCAGTACTGACAGTCACGGTGAATCCGAATTCAGTAAGTTCATTGTTTAAAGTTTCAACTTTGTTGGCGATTAGATCGGTAGAAAATATTGTTAACGGAAATGCGGTTCCGCTCAGAATGCCACTGATGGTTTTCTCATCGATGGAATAAAGAATCCAGTAGGTTATGGGGGATTTGCTGGTGTCGAAGGAAATTTTCTTCACTTGTCCCATTTTCATTAATGATTCTTGTACTTCTTTTTTTAATGAGCTATGGATAGGCTTTGAAAAAGACGCGTCTATTAGACGCCCGATAGCACTAGAAATTTTAGTGTAGCCGTCTTGTTCCGCATTGCTTTTCGCCTCGCTGAGGGATAATCCTTCGCCCCCGGATACTATCCAGCCTTGGCTCGGGGGCTGGCTGACCCAATCCGGCAAATTGTCCGCTGCCGCAGTTTTTATGAAAAAATCCAAAAATTGCGGAAGATCTACCGAGTGTGCCGTTCTTAATTCCTGTAGGGATGTCACGTTTTTGCATATGTGAGTGAGTAATGTTTTGGTAACCTCCGAGGGAAGCCCGGGCTCTTGGGTTGAAGCAAGATCCTTATCAATGTCGCTTCCTATGCTTTTTGCCTTATTGATAGCTTGCTGAAATGACCGGTATGACGAACCATCGAATAACGTATCCCTAAGATAGGTAGTGCTTGCTATGAGTATTCCGATTATCCCGATTATCCATTTTTTCCGGGCAGTATCGGGTATAGGTTGTAATGCCGCTACAGTTGCGCCGAGAATGATCACAGCGAAAGCGAGAAGAAGGAGCACATCGGCTGTTTTTTGCCAATCGACGGGTTCCCCTTTTAGTTCAAGATACTGTTTCTCATAAAAATCAAGAGTGGATTGAAGCAGCTGATCAGGAAGCGGGGCATCGCAGTTCTCTTGAGAGGAGTGGGCATCAAATGAAATTAACGTCGTAATAAATAATACCAATAAGCAGCGTGGCATGTTTATCCCCCTCATCATAAAAGTGATTGCGTTGATACGTTCTCGATGACGCATTTTTAATCAGCATTTCTCTAACTCTAACGTACAATGCTGAGTCACCGATGTGAGTTTTCTCACATCATAATTGCTTTAATTTCATATTGTTCGGTGCGGAGGAATCGTTTCATCTTTTATTGAAGCGCCGATTCAAGAAATAACGCAATCGTATCTTCCGGTATGGGGGCGTCTATGTTCCACAATCAACTTGCCGTGCAGTGCTGCCGGTGCTCCCGTTGCATCCCGGATTGCCAAAATACAAATTGTTCTATGGATGAAACGATTCTGAAGTATAACGAGTAGTCGGTTATCGGTCGGTCTATGATGTCGTGCGATTGTTACTGTCAAGGAAGAACATGAAAAAACCCGGATGGATTGTTTTATTGCTGGGATTGATCGTCGGTTGTTTTTTTATAGCAGGCCCGGATCGTTTCTTAGATCTTGAAGCGCTCAAGGAAAGCCGCAATGATTTGCAACAGACCTATCGGCAGCAACCGTTGCTGGTCATCGGCGTATATGCCTTGACCTATATCGTCATGGCCGCGTTGTCGTTTCCCGGTGCGACGGTGCTGACGTTGGCGGGGGGCGCCATGTTCGGCGTATGGGTCGGTGTACCGGTGGTGTTGTTATCGGCCACCGTCGGTGCCACGTTGGCGTTCTGGATGGCGCGCTACTTATTGCGGGAACCGGTGCAGCGGCGGTTCGGTGATCGCCTGGAAGCCATCAATCGAGGGTTGGAGCGTGATGGTGTGTTTTATTTGTTTTCATTGCGCCTGGCGCCGGTTTTTCCGTTTTTCCTGATCAATTTGCTGATGGGGTTGACGACGTTGCCCAGCAGCACTTATTTTTGGGTCAGTTTGGTCGGGATGTTCGCTGGAACCGTGGTTTATGTGAATGCGGGTACGCAATTGGCGGCAGTCGTCGAACTCGCGGATATCATGTCGCCGGCATTGATGGCCTCATTCACCGCGCTGGCGTTGTTTCCCTGGTTGGCGCGCTGGGTTGTCGCGCAGATCAGAACCCGGCGGTTATATGCGCGTTGGCCGAAACCGGCACGGTTCGATCGCAATCTGATCGTCATCGGCGCCGGTGCCGCCGGATTGGTAAGCGCTTACATTGCCGCTGCGGTGCGCGCCAGGGTGACACTGATCGAACATCACAAAATGGGGGGTGATTGCCTTAATTACGGTTGTGTACCGTCCAAGGCGCTGATCCGTACTGCCGGTTTTTTGCACCAGACGAGGCATTGCGAAGCCCTGGGTGTGCGGCAGGCGCGTGCTGACTACGATTTTGCCGATGTGATGGCGCGCGTTCAACGCATTGTCAGAACCGTCGAACCGCATGATTCAGCGGAACGCTACGCCCGGATGGGAGTGGAGGTATTACATGGCAAAGCCGTCGTCACCTCGCCGTGGTCGGTGGCGGTCAACGGGCAAACGCTGACCGCGCGCGCCATCGTCATTGCCACCGGCGCACGTCCGGCCGTGCCGGAAATACCCGGCCTGGAAGCGGTGCGTCACTACACCTCGGATACCATTTGGATGCTGACCGAACGGCCGGAACGCTTGATTGTGCTGGGCGGTGGTCCAATCGGTTGCGAGTTGGCGCAAGCCTTCGCCCGGTTGGATTGCCGGGTCATGCAAATTGTCCGCAGCGGTTTGCTGCCGCGCGAAGACCCGGATGCTGCGGCATCGGTCAAAGCGGCTTTGCAAGCGGATGGCGTGACACTGTTGACGCACACGGAGGTATTGCGTTGCGAACAGGAAGGCGACGCACAATTCTTAGTGGTGCGCGACCAGGGCGGCGAGCCGAGGAAACTGCCGTTCGATGCATTGCTATGTGCGGTCGGCCGGGTGGCGCGCACGGAAGGTTTCGGATTGGAACAGCTGGGGATTCCGGTATCGTCGCAACGCACCATTGAAACCAACGCCTGGCTGCAAACCGTGTATCCGAACATTTACGTCTGCGGCGATGCCGCAGGCCCGTATCAATTCACGCATATTGCCGCGCACCAGGCATGGTACGCCTCGGTGAATGCATTGTTTGGCACTGTCAAACGCTTTAAAGTGGATTATTCAGTGATTCCTTGGACGACTTTCACCGACCCGGAAGTCGCGCGGGTTGGTTTGTCGGAAATGGAGGCGCAGGCACGGCGTATTGCTTACGAGGTGACACGCTTCGACCTGGCCGGATTGGACCGTGCGATTACCGACGAAGCGGCGTATGGTTTTGTCAAAGTACTGACGGTACCGGGCAGCGATCGCATCCTTGGTGTCTGTATCGTGAGCAATCGTGCCGGTGATTTGCTGGCCGAATTCGTGTTGGCGATGAAGCATGGTTTGGGATTGAACAAGATCCTCAACACCATCCATACCTATCCGACATGGTCGGAAGCCGGCAAGTATGCGGCGGGGGAGTGGAAGCGTGCACATGCGCCGCAGCGGTTGTTACATTGGTTGGAGTGCTATCACGGCAAACGGCGCGGCCAACAACGTACGGATATGGATAATTAACCGGGTGCGGAAAAGATGCCGGCTATGGTTTGTTGAATGGCTTCCGCCGCGGTACGCGGATCGGGTGCATTGCGGATCGGTCGGCCGACCACGATATAATCGGCACCGTTCAGAAAGGCCTGGTTGACATCAACCACGCGCTTCTGGTCGTCACTCAGCCGGTTGTCGACAGGACGAATGCCGGGTGAAACGACTAAAAATTGACCGCCCAGTTGCTCCCTAAGCCTCGGAACCTCCAAGCCGGATGAAATCACACCGTCGCAGCCCAGTTCGATGGCGCGCCGCGCACGCGATAACACCAAATCCTCGACGTTGCAGGCAAATCCCAGATCCCGGGCATCGTCTTGCGACAGGCTGGTCAATACCGTAACCACCAGAATCCTTAACGCGCCTTTTTCCTCGGCGACGGCGCGCAACATATCGTCGTTGACCGGGTGCACGGTGGCGAACGATGCGCCGATGGTTTTAAGGCGGCCGACGGCGCGGCGGACGGTTTCGGCGACATCAAAGAATTTCAAATCGACAAAGACTTTTTTATTGCGGCTGATCAACCAATCGACCAGCTCAAAATAATTGCCGTCCATGAACAATTCAAGTCCCAGCTTATAAAAATTCACCGAATCACCGAGCATTTCAACCAACGCTTTGGCTTCTTGTGCCGTGGGAACATCAAGAGCGAAAATCAATCGCTCCCGGGCCGGAATATGCTTTTTTGAAAGGTATGAAAAGCTTTGTGTCATCGGATCGCTCGCAAATAGAAGATTGAATCCGGCGTTGCCGGGTTGTTGCACCTATTATAGGGGAATGTTCCGGATCTGTATGCTGTCTCCGGGAAACGCAGCGGCGGATCAGATACACGGATGTTCAGTCATGACGGTAGCGGTAATCGGGATACCGGGTCGGTGCTGCATCCGATTGTTATGGGAACGCGGATTAATTCGGTGAATGCGATGGGGCGCGAAGCGCACGGAGCGTAGCGATTCGCTCGTGCAATCGATGAATCGGCGTTTTCTTATGTACCGGTCCGGTTTGTCAGATATCGGCTGATTTGCCGGATGCGCGTTTCCCGGACTCGGGCGTGGATGGCGGTAGGCAGTTCGGTGGGTGGCAATTGCCGGCGCAATTCGTTCGCGATTGCGCCGGCATCGACGCTGCGCGCTGCGGCAAACGCTTGTTGCAAGTGTTTTTCCGGTTGATACGGCCTGGCGGCGAACCCGGGCCGTCCGTGAAAATCGCATGCGCAAGCTTGTAGAAACGTTTCGAAACGATCCGGTTTGCGGTAAGCATCGACGGCTTGCAGAATGTCGGCCACGGTGGACGATCTGAGTTCTTCGGCGCGATGCACATCGCCGTGGAAACGGGCGACCAGCAAGGCCAAATCGCGGCAATCCTTAGGTATCCGAATGCGTTCGCACAAGTTTCGGGTGAGCTCGATGCTGCGTGCTTCGTGGCCGGTATGGCGCGGCCATTCTTCGGGCGGCGTGGTTCCTTTACCTAGATCATGGGTCAAGACGGCAAAGCGCACCGGCAAAACGTAACGTTGCGCAGCGGCGAAATCGATAGCCAGCATCACGTGCACGCCGGTATCGATTTCGGGATGCGCATGTGCGGGTTGAGGAACACCGAACAGTACGTCGACTTCCGGTATGATGCGGGCGAGGGCGCCGCATTCGCGCAATACATGGAACATTCTCGACGGGTGATTTTCCATCAGGCCGCGCGCCAGTTCCTGCCAGACACGCTCAGGTACCAGCGCCTCGACTTCGCCGTTATGCACCATATCGCGCATCAGCGTCATGGTTTCCGCCGCGATGTGAAAACCGAACCGTGCGGAAAACCGTGCCGCACGGAGTATGCGTACCGGATCCTCGGAGAATGCCGGACTCACATGGCGCAGTATGCCGGCTTCCAAGTCGGCTACGCCGTTGAACGGATCGATAATATTCCCGTGTGCGTCTTTAGCGATCGCATTGATGGTTAAATCCCGTCGCGCCAGATCTTCCTGCAGGGTGACTTGCGGTGACGTGAAGACTTCAAACCCTTTATAGCCGAGGGAGATTTTCCGTTCAGTGCGGGCAAGCGCGTATTGTTCCTGTGTTTGTGGGTGCAGGAAAACCGGAAAATCCCTGCCGACCGGACGATAACCCGACCGTACCATATCCTCCGGTGATGCGCCGATGACTACGTAATCGTGGTCCTTAACCGGAAGGCCAAGCAATTCGTCGCGTACCGATCCTCCCACCAAATAGGTTTTCATCGCTTGGGGAAACGCTGATCGCTTGACCGCACGAGTAAATCGCTGCGTTGCGCGGTACTTGTCCCGCCTATCTTATTGATAGGTCCCGGTTGTCGTGTTTCGCGTGTCTTACACTGCATTTCGTGTGTCGAATGAATCAGTATTTTGCTTATTTCGAGCGTACGACGCCCAGGCGTTCTTTGAGTGACGGCGCATCGTGGCCGTGATCGAGCACTTTGGCGTAGTACATGGTGTTTTTCAGCACCTTTTTAACGTAATCGCGGGTTTCGTTAAATGGAATCGTTTCCGCATAAACCGCGCCTTCGAGCGGAATGTTATCGTCGCGCCAGCGTCTGGCGCGACCCGGCCCGGCGTTGTAGGCCGCCGATGCCAGCAGCGGCTGATTATCCAGCGTGCCTAATACATGTTTAAGATAATAAGTGCCCAGTTGCAGATTGGTGTTGATATCGGTGACCAGGCCTTGACGGAAATTGCGCATGCCCAGCTGCTTGGCCACCCAATCCGCAGTGGCGGGCATCAATTGCATCAGGCCGGTGGCACCGGCATGCGACTTGATGTCGGCGATAAAACGGCTTTCCTGGCGGATCAAGCCGAACACCCAGGCTTCGTCGAGTTGATGTTGTTGGAGCGCTTTTTTGAGGGCTTCGCGGTGCGGCGATAAAAAACGTAGACCGAAATCATGCTGGGTAACGGTGCGGTTGGCGGTATTGATCGCGCGGTCATATAGGCCGTGGCGGCGTGCGATTTCGGCAGCGGCGAGCAATTGGGCATCGCTGAAATGACGAATCGTCCAACTCCATTCGCGCATCGCCTCGGTACGCAGATTCATACGAGCCAGCGCGAGCGCACGCTGGATACCGTGATTTTTTGCCATTACGGCGACTTCATTCGCATTGACGCGGTGGGTTTGTTCCGTGATGCTCAATAGCGCGCCTAACTCCTCACGTGCCAATTGACCGTAAAAGCTATGTTCGTCGCTTAGCGGAATATACAGCAGATTGGCGTCCCGGGGATGCCCGGAGACCTTTAGCGCCCGTGCTTTCCAATAACGCCAGGTATCGATTTGCTGTTCGGTTGCCGACATATGGTTGATCGCCGTCAACACTTCGCTCCATTGTCCGGCGCGCAGCGCCGCGCGTGCATGCCAGGCGTGCACCGTATCACTGTGCGGGTAGGGTTGCGGGGTATTGTTCGCTTCCTTGAACCAATTGAGCGCGCGGGTATCGTGGCGCATTGCGGCGCGATGCCCAAGCTTACCCAGAAAAAAAGAACGATCGGATGCGGTAAGGTGGTTTTTGATTTTTAACCAATGTCCGTACGCCTGATCGGTATCGCTGCGCAACAAGCGTTGCAATGCGAATAAAGCGACTTCGCGATCGCTGCGGGATTTGGTCGAATGTTTCCGGGTTTCCAGGTAGCGTTGCGGATTTTTTGCCGCTTCATTCAGATCGCTGGTTTTGAGAGTGCTGCTGCCGGGCAGGTATCGGCTGACATGAGCGGCCACACCGGTTTGGTCCTCTTCTAATGCCGACCGTATTCGTTTCCAGATATCCTCGGTGGTGATGACATTGCGAAAAATCAACGTTTGCAATACGGATGTGCAGCTTTCAGGCAGGCTGGTCGGCGTAAACCATAATGATTTTGCATCGGGGTAAATGGATTTGTCATCAATATGGAGGCGCTGCTGATAGTGATAGCACAGCAGTTCGGCGTCTTTATTGACCAGCAGTGGGTATTCGGCTTCAAATGACCCCCATTGGCGATTTTTCCCCATTGCTTTGAGCCAATCGCCGCGCAATCGATCCGCCATCAAATCGCCGTCGTACCGCGACAGAAACGACTGAATGTTGTTGCTGCCGACGGTGTGCATCACCATGCGCAGTTGGTAGAATTCGACGTAAGGCCAGAGCACATGCCGTTGCAGGCGCGGCGCATACTCGCCCAATCGTTTGGCGTTGCCGTTTTGGAATGCTTCCCGGGCGACCAGAAAATCGCTATCCGGATTTGCCGACAGTGGTCCGGCGCACGCAAATACAATCAAACCTAACAACCAATTCTTCATAGCCATGGGCAATGCAAACTTCAGCGAAAGTAAATCGGCAAGTATTTTACAATCAATTTGAACGCTCGTAGCGGTGTTACGAGCGTTCAAATTGCGAGCCCGGCTGCCGGGGTCGACTAAATGACGCCCTGACCGAGCATCGCTTCGGCGACTTTGACGAATCCCGCGATATTTGCGCCATTGACGTAATTGACGCTGCCATCGGGATTGGTGCCGTATTTCAAGCTGGACCGATGGATCGCTTGCATGATTTCTTTTAAACGGGCATCGACTTCTTCGCGGGTCCAGGACATGCGCATCGCATTCTGGCTCATTTCCAGGCCTGACGTCGCTACGCCGCCGGCATTGCTGGCTTTGCCGGGGGCGTACAGAATCTTGTGATGGATGAAGCATTCGACCGCTTCAGCGGTAGAGGGCATATTTGCGCCTTCCGCGACGCAGATGACGCCGTTTTTCACCAATGTGCGTGCGTCCTCACCGGTTAATTCGTTTTGCGTGGCGCAGGGTAGTGCGACTTGCACTGGAATGTGCCACGGTTTGGCGCCGGGCAAATAAGTCACATTGACACGCCGCGCATATTCATCAAGCCGTGCGTACAGGTGATTCTTAACTTCCGCCAGAATCGCCAGTTTTTCAGGGGTAAAGCCCGCTTCATCGACGATGGTGCCGCTGGAATCGGATACGGTAACCACTTTGGCACCTTGCGCTATGGCTTTTTCCACGGCAAATTGTGCAACATTGCCAGAACCGGATACGGAAATGCGCATACCCTCCAATGAGCGCCCTGCATGTTTCAGGATTTCCTCGGCGAAATATACGGTTCCGTAGCCGGTGGCTTCCGGACGGATCAACGATCCGCCGAAGCTCAACCCTTTGCCGGTGAATACGCAATCCGCCCGATTGGATAGTTTTTTCATCATACCCGCCATGAATCCGACTTCCCGACCGCCGACGCCGATATCGCCCGCGGGGACATCGGTATCCGAGCCGATATGCCGAAACAATTCGCTGATAAATGCCTGGCAGAAGCGCATGACTTCACCCGGACTTTTACCTTTCGGATCAAAATCGGAGCCGCCTTTGCCGCCGCCCATCGGCAGTGTGGTCAATGCATTTTTGAATGTTTGTTCGAACGCCAGAAATTTAAGAATGGACAGATTCACGGAAGGGTGAAAGCGGATGCCGCCTTTGTAAGGGCCGATCGCGGAGCTGTGCTGAATCCGGTAGCCCCGATTGACTTTGACGTCGCCGTGATCGTCAACCCAGGAAACACGGAATATGATAATCCGTTCCGGCTCGACCAAACGATCCAGCAATCCTTGTTCGGCATAGCGAGGATGTTCGGTGATAAAGGGCCACAGACTTTCTATGACTTCGGTAACCGCTTGCATGTACTCGGGCTGGTTAGGGTTGCGTTCCGCAACGTGGGCTCTGAATTCGTCTAGGCTTTTATATTTCATCGTATGTCCCCGGCAAAAGAAAGGTTATGCAAAGAGCCCAATTTTGCCAAATTAATGTGCAGGCTGCACTGTATTTTTTTGATAATCGCGCATATTGCTGGAGTTTCTATGTATTGCGTTGATAAAAAGATATGTCGCGAGGATCAGGATAACGGCTTTTTAGCGCTGCACGGTACGGTCGACGGCGAGTGTGTACATTAATCACAAACAGCACGGCAGTCTTTGTAATATATTGTATTTATTGTATAATATTTGTAAATGGGATTGGTGCGACAACCATGAATCAGTAGTGAATCGCCAGCCAAATCGTTTCTTGGTCGGGGTCTGTCCAGGATACCCGATGTCTCTTGCGGGAAGGGATATTGATGAAATCCCCTTCTTGTAGCAGCGCCGAGGTGTCATCGTCAAACGAGAGCATCGCCCGCCCTTTCAGAACCATCACCCATTCGTTTTTTTCCTGATCATACCAAGGCGATTGCTGGCCTTTTGAAATAATCCGCTCGATCTTGATCGTGCCGTTCTCGATCAACGTCTCAAAAACTTCATGCGCTAACTCGTTAGGAATGGCTGAAAAAATGTTTTGTAATGTCATAAGAACCTTGCTCGATTGTGCAACAAGCGAATTATTGGCGGAATGGTCGCTTGAATCAATCCGGAAATGACCCGGATCATGACAAAAGTCGCGAAAGATGCTGCGAATGTTCGCTCAGATGCTCGGATCTGGCGAGAGCTGGGTTCACGTTTGCCAGGCAGGATGCCGAAGGCGTGTAGCGGCTGAAGCGGCCCGCGTTAAACGCGATATTCCCTCGCAAGTCCGAGCAAATATCCCTCTTCAGCGCAAATCGGGGGAGACAATATGTCAGATAAACGGAAGTCTCTATCCTCAGTGCAATACCGGATCAGCCGGATCACGCCCCTGGGTTATGGGAAATTTATTAAAAATTATATAGTTAATATTGGATGGCTTGTCTGGTTACACCGGCACGCGTGCGATACAATCGTGCGGCAGTTTCATCGAGGGCGGCAATCAATTTGCCATCAAACGAATGCTTTTAAGTGATGCTCATTTATCCGGTTCGGTGTTTTTTTCCTTGCTATCGGGAATAACCGCGCCGGCAATGGCGCCAGCCGCTTTGATAGTTACTTTGCCCGCCGTGGCAGCGGCGGTGACGGCAGTATCGGCAACTGCCAGGACAACGCATCCCGTCAGCTGAAGCAGGAATAGAGATGCTATCAATAATCGGGAGGTGGAAAACATAGGCATGTAATTATGATAGCTATTACAAGTTAAATGCATTGGCATTGGCGGGTATTTTGAATATCCCGAATAATCGTGTCAGCGCTGAAATTCTACCGATGTGATCAAGCGATACCATGATGCGTCGGGCCAACCATGCGGAAATATGATTCATTCACGAACTCCTTGAACGCGCTTCCATTCACATAGGATTTTACATCAAAAATTCCCGAAATCCCGCTGCGTGTTTGAATTTCAATCCCTGCCTGAACTAATTTCATTTTCGCTGGCGGCAGGCTATCCTCGGGTATCGTGCCATCTTCATAAGATTTTAAGCGAACTGAAGCCTTCGCCCCTTGGGTTCCGGGATCGGATCACCGAACTCTTTAGCGGTATCGATCCAAAGGCCGATGGCTTCCTGAGCGCTCGACAATGCTGATTCATAAGTGTCGCCGTGTGCCATGCAACCGGGTAGCTCAGGAACTTCCGCGACAAAAACATCATCTTCAGTGCTCCAGTAAATAATCACTTCATATTTATACATCGCTTATTTCTCCCAAGCGGTAACGTAAGATAACTGCGCGGACCTGACGAACCTGATAAGGTTTGGCTTTACTTCCTTGTTTTTGCAGATTGATTCGTTCTTCAACACCATCTCGCCGGAAAATATGATGGCTGCCCCTGACGCGCTCTTCAAAGGCAAAGTGTAACAAAAGTGCCCGTAAATCAGAGAAATCGATATTGGCGTCTGAGCGGCCTTCAAGGATACGCCGAAGCAATTTATCGTGTGACTTTGTTCCTAGTTAAAATTCCAGCTCGCCAATTGAGTTGGATTGCACGTAACAACAACGATGGATGTTTATTGTTGGGATGCATGCCTTACTCCCACCTATGAGCTGATTGCCACTGTCGATCCTGGGTGACGCAAGCCTATCCAGGCTACTTGCTGAATAATCAAATTTAAAATGCCATCAAACAAAAGTTGCTGGCGATACTGCGAACCGTTCGCCCAATGCCCGGATCTGGCGGATGTTGAGTTCGCGTTTGCCGGATAGGATTTCCGAGACGACACCTTGGCTGCCGATTTCCGTTAAATCGCCTTGTTTAAGCCCATGCTGTTGCATGAGGAATTTGAGCGCATCGATACCGGTTGTATCGGCTAACCGGTGATGCTGCGCTTCGTAATCCTCGATCAAATCGCCAACAATATCGGCCAAGCTCATCGCCGGGTGATTTGCATCCCCGGAAGCTTCCTCCAGCAAGGCTTCCAGTAGCGCAGTCATGCGATCATAGTGCGCTTCATCACGAATGGGTGCGATATCGGTTTGATTGCGGAATTGTTCCCAAACGGGTAGCAGATGCTTCATATCAATGGATGCTGTCATGTTTTCCAGGCTCCTTTGTCGTAATCTTGATGGGTTAAGACGGCTTTTATATAAACGATTTGCTTTTCGAAACGAATATACGTTATCAAACGGTATTTATTACCGCCAATGCTAAACACGGTTAACTCACCCACTTTATCAACGGTATTGAATGCGGCTTTCAACTCTGCCCAATGCGTAAACCGGTTTTTTTCAATCACGCGGCGCCAACCCAAGAGCGGTAACGCAGCCTGCGGTTGTTCCTCTATAAAAATCCGCAACGCTTTGTGACTGATAATTTTCATGAAAGCAGTTTATCTCGTTATGAGATTAATGCAAAGAAAGATCTATGTTAGAGATGGAATTCATTGGATTAAATGACACGAAATCCAAATCCAATGATGCCGATTTCGTTTATGTTGGGGTTCGTGCCTCATCCCAACCTACGAGCTTGCAAAAAGAGAGAGTATCTACGAGCTATTTGCGAAAGCATTTAAAAATTCTCTTGATGAGTGCATTCAGATTTAGTGTTATGCCGAATGCACCGGGTTTTGCTTCTATGATTTTGGGGGTGCTCTCGATGTTATGTATTAAATCCTGAATTGCCTTTCGCCATCCTGCATTCACATCTCTATTGCCAAGCTGATAATCGGCCTTTTTTAAAGCTGAAAGATCGTATTCATTAAGCTCAGAAGGGTCGCCAGATTTTACATAGCGCTGTGCGGCGGCAACAATTTTGCATGATTCTTCATCAAGCTGAGCCATTAGATTCTCCTATTGCCTAACGTGAAGATAAGGGGCAGCGCGCTTTTGCGCGATCCCGTTTGAGCGTAGGGTTATGCCTCGTGGTCATTTGGAATAAACCTTTTTGCCTTGTGAATAGAACTGCTTGTAAACGCATGATGCCTGCGGCGGCGCATCATGGAAACAATTTGTTTCTTCTTCGTTGGCGAGCAAGTAGCTATAAAGGAATAAAACACTCTTTCTTGCTACTTTGAGTTTCGGAATGTTCATTACTTTTTCGGAGTCGAGGTGCGCGACAAACTTGTCTCGATACGTTTTCATTTCCTTAATGTACGAGTCAAACTCAAGTGCTGTTTTGCCGATTGCAAGTAATAACCCTTCGAAGAAAGCCGCCTGATTTCTGATGACTTTTCGCCAGTTGTGCTGACCCCGTTCGTCGCCGAAAAGCTTGCACCATTCAAGGACACATACATCGATGAAGTTACCGTTAGCATTAACCCAGAACTGATCTTTGAATATCAACTCTCCCTTTCGCCAGCCAGCCTTGTAGAAAGCCAGATTTCGGAGAAAGTGGCAGCACAGAATTCCTACTCGGCGGAGACGCTGTTCACGTGTCATAGCGAAGCAAAACTAGAATTATAAATCCGAAATGACGTAACCAATTACATCATCAATGAAATGTAATGCGGTGTTGTTCATTGTATCTCCTTATTTATGAACATATTTACCAAATTTATCTGCCTGGTTATCATCATGCCTAACTTGCTTGACTCCAAAAGCCTGTTGCTGAGCACTATCTATGTTTGGCCCGTTTGATCCTTTCCAATACTCCCAAAACAGCTTTCCTCGGCACCCCAATATTCAACCGCATAAATCCGCTACCCTCAGACCCGAATTGCACGCCGGGATTGAGACCCACCCCGGCTTCGTGGATGAAGAAGTGTTTCAGTTGTGCGTCGGTCATGTGCCATTCGCGGCAGTCGAGCCATTGCAGGTAGGTGCCTTCGGCTTGGATCACATGCATGTCGGGTAAATGTTCGGAGGTAAAGTTTTCGACGCTCTCGCGGGTATCTTGTAGGTAATTCAGCAATGCGGTGAGCCAGGCTTCACTGTGGCGGTAGGCGGCTTCGAAGGCGGCGACGCTGAATGGATTCGAGGCGCTGACGTGGAATTGGGTGAAGATTTGCGTGACAGCGTTGCGCACGGTTTTATCGGGGATGATCAGTGAAGACAAATTCAAGCCGGGGATGTTGAAGGTTTTGCTCGGCGCAACGGCGGTGATCAGGTTGCTGTTATCGCCGGTGATGGCGGCCAGCACGTGGTGCCGGTGGCTGGGGTAGATCAGGTCGTGGTGGATTTCGTCGGAAAACACGATCAGGTTGTGGCGGGTGGCGATTTGTTGCAGTTGCTGCAATTCTTGCGGCGACCACACGCGCCCGACCGGGTTGTGCGGCGAGCAAAGCAGCAGCAGTTTGGCGTCTTTGGCGCAGTGTTCCAGGTGATCGAAGTCGATGGTGTAGCGGCCATTCTCTATGCGCAGCGGGTTTTGCATCAGCTTGCGCCCGGTTTGCGTGACGGCAGAGAAGAACGGGAAATAGACCGGCGGCTGGACGATGACGGCTTCGCCGGGTTGGGTGAACGCCATCACGGCGGCGTTGATCGACGGCACCACGCCGGGGCACATCACGATCCAGTCGCGTTGCACCGCCCAGCCGTGCCGCCGTTGCAGCCAATCGGTCAGCGCGTCATACAGGCTGTCGGGAAATACGGTGTAGCCGTAGATCGGGTGTTGCGCGCGCTCAATTAGTGCCTGAGTGACCGCAGGCGGGGCGGCGAAGTCCATGTCCGCCACCCACGCCGGGATGACGTCAGCCTTGCCGAATACCGCCAAGCGGCTGTCGTATTTGACGCTGTACGTGCCTGCGCGATCGATTTCCCGGTCGAAATCGAACGTGTCGCTCAAGCGACACGCTCCCAGAGGGTGACTTCCGCCAGTGTGTGCTGGAATTTGCGCTTGGTTTCGCGGATCACGAACGGCACTGATTGCGGTCCTTGGATCAGGCGGAAGTGCTTGCCGAGCATTTCTTTCAGGCCGTCGAGCGTGGTGAAGTTCTCGCCGTCGCGCTTGAAGCCGCCGACCCACGCTTCTTTCTTGGTGTGTTCGGTGAGCCAGGTATACGGCGACGTGATCATCAGCAAGCCACCCATGTTGATGCGAGTGTGGATGCTATTGAGCAATTTGGCCGGATCGTACAGGCGGTCGATCAGGTTGGCGGCGAGGATCAGGTCGTAACCGGTGAAAATCGGTTTCAGATTGCAGGCATCGCCCTGGAAAAACTCAACCTTGTGTTTGACGTGATCCAATCCCAGGTTGCTCAGCGTGCGTTCCTTGTATGATACCAGCTCGCCTTCGTCGGTCAGGGTGTAGCGCAAGATGCCTTGCTGCGCGAGCTGTACGCCCTGGCCGATAAAGCGCGCGGAAAAGTCGACGCCGGTGACGTGATCGAACACTGTGGCCAACTCGAAGGTGGAGCGGCCCGAGGCGCAACCCAGATCCAGCGCGGTGCGGTGAGGGCGGTCGCCCATCGCGGCGATGGCGATTTCCGCCAGCGCTTTGGAGAAATTCGGCACGTCGAAGTAGGTGTCGCCGTAATGAAACTCGGCATATTCCGACAGCAGTTTGTCGGTTTCGTAATTGGAACTTGGCAGCGTCGCCGGTGCATCGGATACGACGTAGCGGAAACCGGCGTGCTGGAAAAAATGGCGGCGGAAGGCGTAGCGCGAACTGCGCAGTGATTCGTTGCCGCAGGCGATCCACGAGCCGCCCTTGATCAGGTTATGCTGATTATCGAATGTCGGCGTGGTGAAATCGTCGTACAGCGGGTGCACGTCGAAACCTTCGAACGGATACGTCGGCGTTTCGGTCCATTGCCAAACGTTGCCGGCGATATCGAAAAATTCGCCTTGCGCAAATTCGGTCACCGGGCAGCTCGATGCGTAATAATCCAAGTGCAGATTACCGGCGGCTTTGCTATCGAATGGCACTTCGGAGAGACCGGCGACATCGTAGAGACGATACCATTCATCTTCCGTCGGTAGTCGCAGCGGTTGTTTTGTCGTCGCCGCTTTCCAATTGCAGAACGCTTTGGCTTCGTGGTAATTGACGTCAACCGGCCAATCCCATGGCATCGTTACTGCTTCGGTCATCAGCCGCAACAACCAATCGCTACCCTGTTTAATCCAAAATACCGGATGCTCGGCTTGGGTGAACTGCCGCCACGAGCGGCCTTCTTCCAGCCAATAACTGTCGGTGCGGTAGCCGCCGGCTTCGACGAATGCCAGAAATTCCTGGTTGCTGACCAAATATTTGCTGGCTTGGAATGCGGCGATATCCGCAGTG
This sequence comes from Nitrosomonas sp., assembly GCA_021582655.1. Classification (GTDB taxonomy): domain Bacteria; phylum Pseudomonadota; class Gammaproteobacteria; order Burkholderiales; family Nitrosomonadaceae; genus Nitrosomonas. Next base: position 2,329,950 of record CP091135.1, on the reverse strand, counting down.
TGTAAGCCGTATTCGTTATCCCAGCCGTAATGCTGTTGGTCGGTTTGGGTTTTATGCAATGTGACCGTTCCGGCGGCAACGTTGATTAAGGAATTCTGCGGCGCGGCGCCGGATTTCCGGCACGGTTGCCAGTCGGGATGCGGTTGCACGAAATGCAAGGCATGCTGGCGGATCAGCACCGACGACGTTTCCAGGTGAATGCGTTCGTGCTCGACACCCATCACAATCGGCCACCACGGGCTTTCCCAGGTGATCGGCAGACTCAGCGGTAGCGTGGTAATGAGGTTGTCGACCATTGCCCGCATGGTTTTGCGGTACGTGCGCACTTCGTCGACGGTCGGCCAATTGTAGTGCGTGCTGTCGAGATCGTCCCAGCTCATTTCGTCGACGCCGACGGCGAAAATGGATTCCAGTCGCGGATTGATGCGCTCGGTGATCAGTCCGGCCAGGATGAGTTTATTGACGAAAAATGTCGCGGTATGACCCAGATAAAAAATCAACGGGTGACGCAGCGAAATGGGTTTTTTATAATACGCTTCGTCATTGCGCAGCGTTTCGAACAGTTGTTCGTAGCGATCCAGTGTGGCGTGAAAATAGCGGCGGATTTCTTCGCGTTTCAAGACGGCATCAGTGCCATCGAGCAAAGGCGTTCTTTGAAATAAAGGCTGTGACATCATGTTGTGTATTCCAATTATTCATTTTTTTGACCGGTATTATAGCGAGTCAGGATTTCGAGGCGGTAATTCGCACCGGGCTGCGGCTCAGTAGCGGTTTAACACGATTTCGAGCACGAATTTGCTGCCGATATATGCCAGCAACAGGGTGATAAAACCCGCCAGCGTCCAACGAATCGCAATGCGTCCGCGCCAGCCGTAAAATTGACGGCCGGCCAGTAACGCCGCGAATACGCCCCATGAGATGAAGCCGAAGAGTGTTTTGTGCGTAAAAGTCAAAGGCTGACCGAAAACTTCTTTAGAAAATATGACGCCGCTGAGCAATGTCAGTGAAAGCAGAATGAAACCTATCCAAATGATATGAAACAATAGTTTTTCCATCGCCAGGAGCGGCGGCAGGCTTGTCAGGATCGAACGTGATCCGGGGTGGTGCAAATGGCGCTCCAGAACCGTCATCAATACCGCATGAAGCGCCGCGATCGTCAGTAAGCTGTACGCCATCAGCGCAACCAGTAAGTGTGTTTTAAAAGCTGGAAATTCGGTGTTTGCCAGCGGGCGTAATGACGGAAACAGCCATGGCAACAGTACCGCGACAGCAGCCGCTCCCGCAATCGGTGCGATCAAGGTTTGCAGACCGCGAAGCCGGTTAAAGAAACCCGAAAACCAATAGATGAAAGCGGTGAGCCATACGATGGCCGAAATCGCATTGCCTAAACCGAAAATAAGCCCGCCGTCCGCAAGCATGGATTGATAAAGCGTCGCGGCGTGCAGCGATAATGGCGCCAGCATCGCATGATGCGCCAGAGTCAGGGATTGGTGCGGATAGTCACCCGTTTTTGAAGCCGCCCGGCCCCACGTATTGCGCCAGACATACCAACCGATCAGTAGATAAAGCAAAAATGCCGCAAGATACGTTAAAATGCCAATCATTACGAGTTTAGGTTTCTAATTTGCTGAAATAACTGGTTAGTCTACATGGCACTATTGTAAATTCAAAGTGCCGGTCGGTTTTTTCTTCAGAATCCAATCACGATATTTTTATTTACCTATTGATTTAACGAGGATTATTTATGTTCGAAAATCTGACCAGCCGGCTCAGTGGTGTCATCAAAACCTTGCGCGGCGAAGCAAGGTTGACCGAAAGCAATATTCAGGATGCACTGCGCGAAGTGCGTCTGGCATTGTTGGAGGCGGACGTGGCTTTGCCGGTCGTCAAGGATTTTATCGCCCGTGTCAAGGAAAAAGCCGTCGGCCATGAAGTTTTGAGCAGTCTGACGCCGGGGCAGGCGTTTATCGGCGTAGTGAATCACGAATTGATCGAAATCATGGGTGGCGAGAAATCCGAGATCAATCTGGCTACCGTACCGCCCGCAGTCATCCTGATGGCGGGTTTGCAGGGCGCCGGCAAAACCACCAGCAGCGGCAAGCTTGCCAAGTTACTGATGGAGCAAAAGAAAAAGAAGGTGCTACTCGTTTCCTGCGATATCTACCGTCCCGCGGCGATTCATCAATTGGAATTGCTGGCACAACAGGTCGGGGTTGATTTTTTCCCGGTTAAGGAGGGGCAAAAGCCTGGGGAAATCGGTGCGGCCGCTTTGGATTTCGCGCGCCGCCATCATCACGACGTCGTCATTGTCGATACTGCCGGACGGTTAGGCATTGACGAAGCGATGATGCAGGAAATCAGCGAATTGGAATCCCTGTTGAAGCCGATAGAGACCTTGTTCGTGGTCGATGCCATGCAAGGCCAGGATGCCGTCAATACCGCCAAGGCATTCTCCGATGCATTACCGTTAACCGGGGTGATTCTGACCAAACTCGACGGGGACGCACGGGGCGGGGCGGCGCTGTCAGTCAAGCATATTACCGGTAAACCGATTAAATTCGCCGGTGTCGCTGAAAAATTGACCGGTTTGGAGGTGTTTCATCCGGATCGCATGGCGTCTCGCATTCTCGGGATGGGTGATGTGCTTGGTTTGATCGAAGAGGCGCAACGCAGTGCCGATCAGCAGGAAGCCGAGCGCTTGATGAAAAAAATGAAATCGGGCAAAGGATTCGATTTGAACGATTTCAAGGCGCAATTCCAGCAAATGCGCAACATGGGCGGGATGAGCGCGCTGATGGACAAGCTTCCCGCGCAATTCAGCCAAGCGGCGCAAAACGTTAAGGTCGACGATAAAATTCTCAATCGCACCGAAGGCATCATTAATTCGATGACCAAGCAAGAGCGTGTAAAACCTGAAATTCTCAAAGCTTCCCGTAAGCGCCGCATCGCGGCCGGTGCCGGTGTCACCGTGCAAGAAGTTAACCGGCTGCTGGCGCAATTCGAACAAGCGCAGAAAATGATGAAACTGATGAATAAAGGCGGTATGGCTAAAATGATGCGGGGTTTGAAAGGCGTGTTGCCGCGGTTTCACTAAGGAGGTGCTGATTATTCGGTGAGCGGGATCAAGCGCGAGGTGCCCGGAACACAGCGACCGAAACCGATCAACAAGATAGATGAGGAAGCGGACCACCCTCGCAACGAAGCGATGCGTCCGTGCAACACAATTAACAATGCTTTCCTGGCAACGGCCCGTCATGTTCACCGCTGCCTGTAGCAATAACCGGTATCGATCAAAGCAGCGAATTACCCGGATAACTGGTTGCTGATTTTTGATTCGACGCGAATGATGATGTGATTTACTGTCAACCTCCCCGATTAAATTAAATGATGTGTGGCAAGGAGGTTTACCATGACACGTAATAAAATCTCGTACGAAAATCAGGATGAACTTTATCCGCTGGAAATGGAAGATGAAAGTGTGCTGGCTGACGGCATGATACCCGATAGCCGGATCGTCAGACTCATGGATGAATTGGATGCTACCGCGAATTTCGGGGACGAGGAGGAGGACGAGGAGATACTGCCGTCACTGGATTCCTTTGAGATGCGGTTTGACGATACGCCTTACGACGAATGATCGGTGTTGCCACTGATTTTGGATAAACCGCATACCGGAGCGGTAATCCGATAGGTATATAAAACTACGGTATTGCGGTCCGGTCCGGTCCGGTCCGGCAAAACGTTGCGCCATTGACTTGCTTACCATTGTTCGGTATTTGATCTGTCCGGTTTTTCCTGCGCGTTATCATCAGCAATATCCTCGCGACGCATAAATCTCCCGCTGTTTCTCCGCCTCGGTCGTTGCGTGCCTTGCCGCCCACAGACCGGGGCGTAGTGAAAGTCGATGTATCCAAGTAACGGAAGAAACTGACTGCTTTCAGGTATGATGCCATCTTGTGAATAACCTGACGCGATCAAATTTGCTTGATCGCGCATTTTTTATGATGAAACCGATTGAGAAGAAAAAAAATTTGGTATCCCGCAGTCTTAAGCTTGCATGGTTGGCGGCGTCCCTATCGGCGCTTGCGGTATTAAGCCACCGGTTTGCAATCGCCGATTTCCAGATAGCATTGCTGGGATTGTCGATCAGCGTGCTCATCGGGTTGGCCGCGATTGCGACCGGCTTGGTCGGTACCTGGCGCGCAATCAGTGCCAAGCAGCCTGATATCGCCTCCACAACGGCTGGAACCACATTGGGGTTGCTCGTGATTGCACCGGTACTTGCGACTTTGTTCGCTGGCATGGGGAGCCCGGGCATTCATGACATCACTACCGATCTGGAGCATCCGCCCGAATTCATCGCGATCAAATCGTTGCGAACGGAATCGCATAATCCGTTGGACCGGTTGGAACCGGAGAACCTCGCTGCTTTGCAACAGCAAGGCTATCCCGACCTTAAGCCGCTGTTTCTGAATGTTCCGTATGCCCAGGTATTCGATCGGGCAGCGGCACTGGTAAAAGAGCGTGGATGGGAAATCGCTTCGGTTTCGGTCGCATCGGGGCGCATTGAAGCCACCGATACCACTCTGATCATGGGCTTTAAGGATGATGTGGTGATCCGGATTCAAGCACTCGAGAAAAGCCGGACACGTATCGACATGCGTTCGGTTTCGCGCGTCGGGCGGAGCGATTTTGGCGCTAATGCCGGGCGTATCCGAAAATTCTTGCAAGATCTGGATCCGCATCCGCATCAATAGAGAAGCGTGCAGCAGCCGATACCGGGCAAAAGCGGTTCATGCGGGATAAATAAGCATGCTGAGTCTGTTGTTGATACCGCAGCAGTAATACAGATAATTTTTCAGCAAGCCTGCCAAGCGAAAATAAACCGGAAAATGTTATTATCTCTCAAATACATCTCTTATCCTCAATCGACATGAACCCAACAACCATACAAATAATCGCAGCCACATTGTTCGCTCTGGCGGTCATTCACACGTTTTCAACGAAATATTTCGAGCATCTGGCGCACATTCATCCGAAGCACGCGGGCATTTGGCATTTGTTGGGTGAAGTGGAGGTGGTTTTCGGTTTTTGGGCCATGATACTGATACTTTTTATGTTATCCATTGCCGGTAAGCAAGAGGCGATGAGTTATCTGGATTCGCGGGATTTCACCGAGCCGATGTTCGTATTCGTGATTATGGTAATAGCCGGCACTCGCCCGATACTGGATTTTACCGCTGCGACAGTGAGGTGGATCGCTCGCTGTATGCCGATCAACCGCGGTATGGCAATGTATTTTCTCGTATTGGCTTTTGTTCCGCTGCTTGGGTCCTTCATTACCGAACCGGCGGCAATGACTTTAGCGGCGCTGATGCTCAGGGATACTTTATTCAATAAGGATATATCGACCAAGCTGAAGTATGCGACTGTCGGTGTGTTGTTTGTCAATATTTCCATCGGCGGCACACTTACCCCGTTTGCCGCCCCGCCGGTGTTAATGGTGGCAAGCAAATGGAATTGGGATCTTTGGTTTATGATTTCGACATTCGGCTGGAAAGCCGCAACCGCTGTCTTTATTAATGCCGCTGCGGCAACGTTGTTGTTCAAGCGTGAATTGGGTCATATGGGTCAGGAAACCGCAGGCGGTCACGAAATCCGAATGCCGGTTTCGATTGTCATGATTCATCTGGTATTTTTATCGTTGATCGTGGTTTTTGCCCACCATCCGGCCGCTTTTATGGGTATTTTTCTTTTTTTCCTCGGTTTCTCGACAGCCTATAAGCAATATCAACATCCGCTGATTCTGAAGGAAGCTTTGTTGGTTGCATTTTTCCTGGCAGGATTGGTGGTGCTCGGCGGACAGCAACAATGGTGGTTGCAGCCGTTGCTCATGGATATGGACGATACGGCGGTATTTTTCGGAGCGGCGGCACTTACCGCGATTACCGATAACGCAGCACTCACTTATTTGGGTTCGCTGGTGGAGGGACTTACCGACGAATTCAAAGTTGCATTGGTTGCCGGTGCAGTTACCGGTGGCGGTTTGACAGTGATTGCAAATGCACCGAATCCCGCAGGTTTTGCTATTTTACGCAGCAAGTTCGAAGAACAAACCATTCATCCATTAGGACTTTTGATCGCCGCATTGCCACCTACAATCGTAACGGTGATCGCATTCCGTATCTTGTAATTATTCCGGGATCGCGGCATGAAGGGGGCGCCGATTAATTTGGCGCACGAGATGAGGCGCGAGGCGTATGGAATACAGCGACGGACGGACCTGTCGATAAGAGAGCTTACCCGTGCAATGAGGCAACGCACTCGTGCAGCATTATCCGTGTTCTCTTAACGAATGCAGTTTGATAGGTTGGCGATGGCCGGATCCAAAGCGCGGCGATGGTCACGATCAATGACGAAAAGGTGCATCGGGATAAAAATGAAACGGGATGCGAGAAACCGAATGACAGGCTATGGAATGCGAATGCTGCGGTGCATATAAAAATGCGCCCGGGATCAAATCCCTTGCGCATTACTGAGATTCTCTGAAATAACGGCAGAGCGATTATTTCAGCTTTGTTTCTTTATACTTGACATGTTTTCTGACGACCGGGTCAAATTTCATGATCTCGATCTTTTCGGGCTTGGTTTTTTTATTCTTGGTCGTCGTATAAAAATGACCCGTTCCTGCAGAGGATTCCAATTTTATCTTTTCACGCACTGCAATGACTCCTTCATTCTTTTTAAGCTATTCGATAAATTATTAAATATGTTTTCCTTCCGCACGCATTTGCGTTAAAACCGAATCGATGCCATTTTTATCGATAGTACGCAAAGCGGCATTGGATAATCGCAGACGAATCCAGCGGCTTTCACTTTCCACCCAAAATTTGCGGCGCTGTAAATTGGGTAAAAAACGCCGTTTCGTTTTGTTGTTCGCATGAGAAACGTTATGACCTGACATCGGCTTCTTGCCGGTTACTTCACACACACGTGCCATGTTGGCGCACTCCCAGAAATCACAAAGGGCGCATTATATCGCGATTTATGTAGATTATTCAATGATTGTACGGACAAATGTAGGGGGTGGGTAAATAATGCGGACGTGTCGCGACGGATCGTATTTGCTGCAAAACGGTTATTCCTATTGGTTGCTGGCGGTACGTTGCGGTGGTGGATCGACGGGTAGCGAGAAATTCTTACCATTGTTCGCTGGCTAATAGCGATTACACAGCCAATGAATAATTTACAATGACGATTAGCTTATGTGGTTTCGATGGTAGCGACACCGACAATACGACCGACGTTGCCAGTGCAATCCCGTTTTACCGCAGAAGCTAGTAAGCCCGATAATTCTGGTGCTGATGCGGGTTATTTCAGCATCATTGGAGCTGGAGTTTTCTCCCTTTCGATAACACATTATGCTTCGGTTAAAGGAGATGAAAGATGGCGCAAAACTATGAGCCTGCATGCCCTGCGGAATTTCACCGACAGATGGTGGAATGGGTCGGATTGGGCAAATGTTCTAAGCAGCTATCCAAAGAATCCGGCTGCCCCGTTACTTCGATACAAACGTGCAGTGGGTATCCGATAGCGCGTGGGTAAGTTGATACGTCTGGCACAAATCAATGGGTTCCAGCGATCGGCGAACCATCTTGCAAGTATCCGCCGCGATAAAAGCGGCCGATCAAATGAGGAGAAAATTATGTTAACAGCTACACAAAAGAAAACAGCCGAAGCCATCATCAATATTTTTGAAACCAGCGAAGTGCGTGGTAATTACGGTCAAATCACCTTACTCGCGGGAGATACCGGACATTTGACGTTCGGTCGTTCGCAAACCACGCTGGGTTCCGGTAACTTATCAAAGCTGCTGAAACTTTATTGTGCGAATCCCGGTGCACGTTTCGCCAAGCGGCTGGCGCACTGGATGCCGCAAGTGGAAGCCATGGACTTTGAGCTGGATCACGATGCCAAGCTGCATAATCTCTTACGCGCCAGCGCGGATGATGCGGTTATGCGCGATACTCAGGATGCGTTTTTCGACAGCAACTACTGGCAACCCGCCGAACGCCGCGCGGCAACAGAGGGTATTGTTACGCCACTCGGTGTTGCCGTGGTGTATGACAGTTTCGTGCATGGTTCCTGGCAGGCCATGCGCGATCGCACCAATGAGCAGTCCGGCGTACTGGCTGCATTGGGCGAGCGGGAGTGGATCAGCGCCTATGTGGCCACCCGGCGCGATTGGCTGGCAACGCATGCACGCAGCGATTTGCGTAACACGACTTACCGTATGGACGCATTCCAACAGCTTGTCAGCCAGCAGCATTGGAATCTCGAACTGCCGTTGTTGGTAAGAAACCAGGAAATTTCGACCGTTTCGTTAAGTACAATGCCTCATGGTTGCTACGATGGTCCGCAACCGGGCAGTCGGGCGCTTTCGGTGCAAACACCATTGTTCAGAGGGCTCGATGTGCGCTTGTTGCAATTAGGGTTATCCGACCGCGGTTTTGATGTGAAAGCCGATGGTGTTTTCGGCCAAGCTTCGGCGAATTTGATCAAGCAATACCAGGAGAAAAATGGATTACCGGCTACCGGCGTGGCAACTATCGATTTAATTACCCAATTGATCGCATAAAAGAGAATGAATCATGACCTACCACATCGCGCTCATCCTCCATCAGTGTTTTCTCAGAAACTGATCTGGGTGCGTACAGACAGCACCGATAGGTGATCGGTTCGTGCCGGCGTGCCTAACCCGGCGTGACCGATCATCGCTTCGGTTAGGTAATAATTCAGCATAAAACGCATATTTTGAAAGGGGTACCAGTTTACGCCCAGGGTAATAATTTGGACCTGGCATTTTGAGGTACCGGTTTTACAGGGATCTTCGATGATATTCTGGGTGAAGTTTTCAGCAAAATCATAACGCCCTGCTATTTCAATCGCGCCCCACTTATGCTGCGGTTGCGGTTTCCCGAAAGCACCGCGATCCTTTCGATAAGTCGCGCTTTCACCGGTTACGAACCAGCTCGCCTGCGTATAAAAGGCTTGAATCGTTGAATCTCTGCTGTTCCCGTTTGCTTGATGTGTACGATCGAGCAAGGCGATCGCATATTCGCTTTGAAGCGTCAACGACCCAATGGCGTATGCCGCTTCTGCAGCAAAAGTCGATTGACTGTTGCTGCCGGGCGCACCAAAGCCAGCTCCGGCGGCACCCAGAGACTGACCGACACCTTGCCGTCCGCCGTATACATCGACAATTCTCGCAGCCAGCGAATCCTTGTTGGCAGTATCCCGGCTTATGGAAAGACCGAGGTGCAGAATATGGTTTTCGCGATCAATCGGCAGCCAAACCGTACGTCCACCATAACTGACACCTTCCAGTGGCAAGCCGAAATGCGCAAGACTCATCGCATAAATACCGAAACCCAAGTTATTCTTGAGCAGAGCCCGGTATCCGATGCCGGTCAGAAACTGGCGTCCGCTATACATCCCCGTGGCCGATGTCGACGGGCGCTCCATAAAAGTAATTTCATTGGAGCTGGTGATTTCTTCCAGTCCCCGATATGGCTTGAACTGTCCGATTGTCAGCTGCCCTTCTCCCAGTTTGGCTGCAACCCAGGCTTCGCGGAGGCTATGCGGGAATCCTGTGGTGGCATTAATTGCAAAGTCATCCTCAAATTTGAAATTTAAACCGTAGATCCTTCCCGTCAGCGTTGCGTAGGTTCTTCGCCAATTGAATCCGTCTCCGTGGCCTGCACTCAACAGCTGGCTACCGAATGCGGGATATGCAGAATTGATTGGATCCGGATAAAGCGAGTGCACATCGAAGTGCGCGCGGCCGTTCAATCCCAGTTCAAAATTACCATTCTCAGCCTTGATTCTGAATCCGTTCTTATAGCTGAAATCCGCGGCGTGGCATGAAAGCGCACCCGCACAAACAAGCAGCAAGAAACTACCGCCAGAGATCGTATTCTTTATATTTCGCTGCATTTTTGTCGCACGTACGATGCAAAATAATCATCCCGATGCGTTGATCGGTGCGGATTGCATTCACCCCAATACTGCCGGACATAATGCAATCGGCCAAATGACAATCAAAGCGATCTTTTACTCGGTGAGGATCAAAGTGTAAATTTTGTATCATAACCGGTATTACCTTGAACAATGGAATTCGGTGCTAAAAATTAATCTTTTTGGTCATGAGTCGATTTGCCTGGTGCAGGTTTTGTGTGCTTGAGGAAAACTGTTCTCGCATGCTCGTACCGATTCATTTGCAATCGAAATTATTCTTGGCGGTACAGATAAAAGTGCCGGGTTTCTAAGTAGGCGCTGATTGCCCGTATAATTCGAGGCGTTACATAACGAATAAAAAGGAAACGCTTCATGAGCAAACTGTGGTTTAAAGATTACACTGTCGACTATCTGGAAGGATTACGTAATGCCAATATGGGCGAGCATATCGGTATTTGTTTCACCGAACTCGGTTCCGATTTCCTGAAAGCGCGTATGCCGGTGGATAAGCGCACCACGCAACCGTTCGGAATTCTGCATGGCGGCGCAAGTTGCGTGTTGTCGGAAACACTGGGCAGCGTATCCGGCTGGATGACCATCGATCCCGAGCAATACCGCGCAGTTGGTTTGGAGTTGAATATCAATCATATCCGGGCTGTGACACAAGGGTATGTCATCGGTATTTGCACGCCACTGCATACCGGGCGCCGTACCCAGGTTTGGCAAACCGATATCATTGAGGAGGCCACCGGCAAGCGCGTCGCGATTTCCCGACTGACACTGGCGATCATCGAACAAGGCACGCTGAGCGCTCAGAAACAACATGTAATGGTGGGGCGGGAATCGTGATCCCGAAACATTAACAACGAAAACCGCGTGCCGTTACACGGGGTTTTCGTTATATCCCTTGTTATTGCCTGGTTTCTTCGTTTTTCTGATGAGCGGTTGCCGCTTTGTCGGATTGTATTTCGTCAGTTTGCGATTTCGATGATGCGGCATCGGTTTCCCCGGAGTTGCCAGTTTTGCTGCCACCTGGGGCGGCTGTAGCTTCTTCCTCTTCCCGGTTTTCCTTGCCGTTCCACATGAAATAAACGGCACCCATCGTCACCACCACCACCGGTAAAGCCACAAACTCGATCAATGCGGATTCTATCGTTATATTCCCGCCTGGTGGCAGCGGCTTGGTGGAAATCATGTACGCGTGCGCCACCGCGATTCCGTAAACCGGAAAAAGCGCAGCAATGTAACGATTGGTAACCCATGGACGTACCGTTATCATATTCAGCACATTTGCGCCATAATAACCAAGGAAGAAAATAAAAATATAAAAGAAAATAGCACCCATGATTTTTCCTGCGTTAATTTAATTGATCGAAATGAGCCATGAAACAACGACTTTGATCAAGAACAAAGCCATATGCGGCGCAAGTTATAATACACAGATCAGCGCGAAAAATGTATCAATTGCGTTTTCCGGTGAAAAAATCGTGTGCTGTTGTCAAGTTAATGGCCCGATCACACAATGCAGATTAACCGATCCGAGTTTACGGTTTGTTGATGGTGTACTCAGTTTATCGCTACGGCAATGACCCAATAGCGGACGAATTTTCCCAATCCGATAAAAAGTAGCGCCCAGAACCAATTCGTGCGTAGCCATCCAGCGGCAACACATAATATATCGCCGATCAAAGGGGTCCAGGACAACAATAAGACTGGTGAGCCGTGTCGACGGACCCATTCCAGTTTTTGCGCATGTTTGCCAAGCTTGGCATGCAATGCTTGCTCATCGGGCAGGAAGCGGCCGATCCAATAGGAACTCATCCCGCCCAGCGTATTACCGATTGTTGCTACTGTTAATGCTTTCCAGTGTAAATCGGGATATGCCAACAGCACACCCGCCAGAACCGCTTCGGATCCGCCGGGGAGCAATGTTGCCGCCAGGAAGCTGCTGGTAAACAGAGTCAATAAGCTGGTTTGGGCATCCATCGGATGGAAAGGGGCAGGGTATGCAGATAAGAGAACACCTCCGCCGAAGCGGGGGTGTTTTTGATCATACTGTGTTTAAAAGCGGATATTGTATTGAATATAGAACAAATCCGGATTGACACCGGGAGCTTGCCGCTGCAGGTAATCGCCAGACCATAATTTTGAGTATCCCAGAAGTACGTCCTGGTGGCGATTGACGTGCAGATTCAAGCGAAAATCGAGTTCATCCCCGACATGACTGCCGGATTGTCCTGTAGGGTCCCGATAGGTGGCAAAGCCTGCCGCGTTATAAAGGGAATCGCGGTCATTGGCGAGATAAAAGCGATGATATTGGGTGATAAAGGTAATCCAGTGCATCGGATGCATGGTGAATTGCGCATTGAAATCATGAATATTTTGTCGGCCGATGCGATCCAGAAAGCCCAGGTAATAGTGACCGAACGGGAATAATTGGTTAAAGGTATTGTTATTGCCCGATTGACCGTTATCGCCGGAAGCGAAATCATAGCGAATCCAGCCTTGAGGATTCATCGGTAATGGGAGGCGATAGCCAATCCCGGTTGCTGCGGCAAATGCGGAAACATCGCGCCCTTGCCGGCGGCCGAATTGATACATACCTTCGATTTCATAAAGAAAATTATCGAAATTACCGGCTAGGCGGCCGCCGATGGTATGCGTATGCGAATCGACTTGCAGGAAGCCGCCCTGTTTTAATACGGCCGCGGTAAGGTTGCGGTCGTTTTCCAGGCTCAAGAAGTACAAATCGATCAAATGACCGGGCTTGGGTTTGTTGGTGGCCCATAAACCGAAGAAGTTTTGTTGGGTGTCCCAGTTGTCGACGTTGCCTTTCTCGGTAATCATCGGACGCACCCAGAATGCATCCACATCCCACTCAGGCGTGCGCCAGAAAGCCTTGACACCCTGGAAGGTTCTGCGCGTGTTAACCCAGTCCAAGGTTGAAATCAAGCGCTGTGAGCCGTACAGCAATTCTTGTCGGCCGACACGAACATAAACCGGACCGTTATTGACGTTGGCGAGCTTGATATCGGTAAATAGGTTGAGTAAGTCGGCGTGATTTCTATCGGTTACCAACGGTGGCAATTCCGAGCCGAACGCGCGCGCATCCAGCATTTCCGCGAATAGACGCACTTTGTCGCGATACCATAAATCCGCATGAACACGGGTACGCAACAAATGGAAGTCGTTGTTGATATCGGCGGAATTCAGGCGGCTGTCGGTCTCATGGGTATAGCGATACCAGAAATTTCCACCGAATGACAATAACCAATCGCTGCCCAAGTGAATTCGTTTGACCGGATCAAAAATATCTGCTTCATGTCCGGGTGTATCCAGATAACGAAAATCGGTGTCGAAGGCCGGTGTTGTCATCAGCGCAAACGGCAAATAAGGCGCGACAGGCGGTTTTTCACGCTGATTCCCGGTCATCAGATCCCAGAATGAGAAATAGCCGGGCCCCGTGGGCGGAAGCATAAATAAACCCGGGCGGGACGGAGCGGTGATTGCCGGTACTTTGGTTTTGTCAAAACCGGCAACCTGCTCTGTGGCCGGCGTGGTTGAAGGTGCTGTTGCAGCGGCAGCCGGTGGCGTCGCCGGCGGGTTGGTTCCTTGCGCGTGCAGTGTAAAGCTCGCCATACCCAAGCAGCAGAAGCCGATTTGTATCAACTTAAGTGCGGTGATTTTGGCTTGATGCACTTTTAATTCAGTCTGAGGCAGTGCTGAATGCGTAAAAATGCGCATTGAATTCATTGCTAAACTCCTGTTATTTGGATTGATGCGTTACCGTTACTAGTGCGAAAAAATGTGATAATTGGTATTACATTGTTTTGTTGAAAATTATGGGGCGGTATTATAAGCGATAATTGTTTGTTTAAAAGTCGAATTCGAAACGTTTTATTATCGGTTATTCATCGAAAAAACGGTGTGGGTGGTGTGTTAAGGCAGCGTTGATTAACTGGTTGCACGAGTGAATCACTGCGTTGCGAGGTAACACGCTTCCTTGCCCATCTTGTTGATATGCCCCGGCGCTGTGTTCCATACGCCTTGCGTTGCATTTCATTCGCTGAATTAATCAGTGTTTCCTTGGATCCGGTATTCCATTTTTATTAATATCAACGCTATCGATGAGTCATATTGATCAATGTCAAGAAATGGTATTTTGTTGTAATTTTGTAACAGTTGGTGACAGTTATTTTACACAGTGGATGTAAATAGCTCATACACTGAGCTTTACAGGCAGGCCGATTTTTTCGATTTTTTCGCGGTAAGCCAGCATCGTGTTTTCGTCAATGGCCGATAAGCGTGTTGCTTCCGGTTGCAGCGAGGGGCGGGCAATACCATACAGTAAAATCCCTTTGATCGGAATGGCGTTGGCGAGCAATTGCCGCACAAAATCCGAATAAGCCGATATCTCCGGTTCCGAAGGCGGTAATCCGTCAAGCTTGAATACACAGGTTTGCAACCAGGTCGGGCAAAGTGAAGCGGCGATTTGAATATGCGTTTGGATTTTTTTCAAACTCATGCGGACATTATTGATCAGCAATCTTTCCGCCGGCAAAGCGCGATCGAATTTAAACCATACCTCTCCGTTCATTAATGCCATCCGGGATAAGCCGGCCTGAACGCCGGCGCGGTGAATCAAGCTGCCGTTGGTGATAAGTACGGTTTTTAACTGCCGGGGTAAGTTGAAGTCTTGTTTGACGTACCCGATCAATTCAATCACTTGTTCGAATGCCCGTGTGCTGGTCGGCTCACCGTTACCGGATAAGGCAATGTCGTGCAGTGTTCTAGCGGTTTCGGGAACATGGCGCTGCATATAGTCGCCGTTGACGAGCTGGTGCAGCATGGTGCGTAATTCAGCTTCCAGTTGACACAAGTCGATCAAGGGCGCGGAGCCGCGGCTGAGATTAGGCACTTGGCAGTAAATGCAGCGCCAATTACAGGCATTGTTGGGATTCAGATTGATGCCGATGGACACACCGCCCGCCCTGCGCGATACCACCGGATAAACATAGGTGAATCCGGCGCTGTCGCGGCTGTGATCTGTTGTGTTCAATAGGTTGGAAGGTGCTTGCAATGTTACAATTCCATTTTTAATTGAGTGTCTTTGATCGTTCGTATGTTTATTACGCGCAGGATGGAATTTGACGCGGGTCATCGCATTTCGACGCATAATAGCCAATGCCGCCATTTGCACGGACATCGTTACGGTATTGAAATCACATTGTCCGGCGATATTATCGCCGACGAAGGCGTGGCTCAGCAAGGGATGGTGATGGATTTCTCCGAAGTGAAGCGGATCGCGCAATCGGTGCTGGTGGATCAATGGGATCACGCTTTTTTGGTGTATGTCGGCGATGTCAAAGTGCTGCGGTTTTTGCAATCGATCGAGGATCATAAAACCGTGGTGTTGAAAGTACAACCGACCGCGGAGAATTTGGCGTTGATCGCCTTTGATATTTTGGACGTCGCCTACCAGGATCGTTATGGCAATCGGTTACAATTGGAGCATGTGCGGCTGTTTGAAACCCCGAATTGTTGGGCGGACGCTTATCGCGGAAAACGTTAGTTATAGAGTGATTATGTTTATTGATTCCCACTGCCATCTCGATTTTCCGGATTTGGCCAAAGATCTGGACCAATTGTTGCACAATATGCGCGACAACCAGGTGACGCATGCGTTGTGCGTCAGTGTCAATTTACCCGATTTTCCGCGAGTGCGCGCTTTGGCGGAAGCACACGGCAATTTGTTCGCGTCCGTAGGGGTTCATCCCGATTACGAGGATGAAGTGGAGCCTACCGCAGCGCAGCTTGCGGAATTGGCCGATCACCCCAAGGTCATCGCTATCGGCGAAACCGGCCTGGATTATTTTCGCCTGCAGGGCGATCTGGAATGGCAGCGTGAACGTTTCCGCCAGCATATCCGCGCCGCCAAAACGGCGCATAAGCCGCTCATCATTCATACGCGTGCCGCCGCCGAAGATACCTTGCGTATCATGCGGGAGGAGGGTGCCGATCAAGCCGGCGGCGTGATGCATTGTTTTACCGAGAACTGGGAAGTGGCGCAGCAGGCGATTGCGATGAATTTTTATATTTCGTTCTCCGGTATCGTGACGTTCAAGAATGCCGTCGCGCTCAAGGAAGTCGCGCGGTTGATTCCTTTGGACCGTATGCTGATCGAGACTGATTCCCCCTATTTGGCGCCGGTGCCGTTTCGTGGCAAGCAAAATCAACCGGCGTTCGTGCGTCACGTGGCGGAAGAAATCGCCCGGCTGCGTTCAGTGGCGTTGGCCGATATCGCATCCGCAACCACACAAAATTTCATGGATCTGTTCAAACCTTTCCGAGGTGTGCCACATGCATAAGATGTTGTCTCCATCCTTCTTAATGACTGTAATACTGTGGATTTTTTCGTCTCCGGTACTGGCCGATCTTCAGCGGGATTTAATTTTGGCGATTGAAAAGGATCGCTTGCATGAAGTATCCAAGCTACTGAAACAAGGTGCCAATCCAGATATGCCGAATCCGGAAGGATATACGCCGTTGATGATGGCCGCCCAGCAGCATAATCCAAAGCTGGCGGAATTGCTGATGGATGCGGGTGCAAATATCCATACCCGCAATCGATACGGTGAAACCGCGGTGATGCTGGCCAGCTATCACGGACAAACCGACATGGTGAAGCAGCTTTACATCAGAGGCGCGGAGATCAGTCATGAAGGCTGGAATCCGTTGCTGTATGCGGCAACCGGGGGGCACCTGGATACCATCCGATTGCTATTGAAAGGCGGGGCCGATATCAATGCGGCCTCCGACAACGGATCGACGGTGCTGATGATGGCCGTTCGCGGCAATCATCCGGACGCGGTAGCGTTGTTGCTCGAATACGGTGCCGATCCTTCGCTTAAAAACCAACAGGGCGATAGCGCGCTGACTTGGGCGGAGAAACGTGAGCATCGGCAGGTGATTCAAATTCTTCGGGACCGGGAAGTGACGAAATAATGTCAATTACGTTATTCGTTCGTTGCTAGCTTGGTGATGTATTCGCTGGATGGAAAAGTCGCGATCGTAACCGGGGCGGCCCGGGGAATCGGTGCCGGGATTGCAGTTACGCTGGCCCGAGCAGGTGCCAGGGTTGTCGTCAATTACCGGCAAGACAAAGCCGCGGCGGAACGGTTATGTGCCGCGATTGCCGCATCCGGCGGAGTATGCGTGCCGGTGCAGGCCGATGTGGCCGATCCCGTAGCGGTACGCGAACTGTTTGCGACGGCGGAAATGCATTTCCGCCGCGCCGACATCCTGGTGAACAATGCCGGTATTTTATTATTCAAAGAAATTTCTTCGATTCAAGACGACGAATTCGATCGGCTGGTCGATACCAATGTGAAAGGTGTGTTTTACGCACTCCGCGAGGCCGCACGCAGGCTGTCCGATCATGGCCGGGTAGTCACGCTATCGAGTACCGTAACCCGGTTGATGCTTCCCAAATACGGCGCTTACGCGGCTACCAAAGCGGCGGTGGAGCAGTTGACCAGGATTTTCGCCCGTGAAATGGGTGCGCGTGGCGTTACCGCCAATTGTGTCTTGCCGGGACCGGTTGACACCGAATTGTTCCGCACCGGCAAAACCGCCGCTGATATCGAACGGATGGCCGGTATGGCGGCCCTCGGCCGCGTTGGCAGCGTGCAGGATATCGCGCGGATCGTATTATTTTTGGTCAGCGATGAAGCCGGTTGGATCACCGGGCAAAGCATTGGTGCAAACGGTGGCATTATTTAACGATAACGAGTGGAGAACGGCATGCGTATTGGTGTACCGAAGGAAATTAAAACACATGAATCGAGAGTGGGTTTGACACCGGCGGCAGTACGCGAATTGGTCGCTCATGGGCATCAGGTATTGGTGCAGAAAAATGCCGGGCAGCAAATCGATCTGGGCGATGACAAATATCGCGCCGCCGGTGCGCAAGTGATCGATACGGCGCAGGAAATTTATGCGCAAGCGGATCTGATCGTCAAGGTCAAGGAGCCGCAAGCATCGGAAATGCCGCTGTTGCGTGCGGGACAAGTGTTGTTCACTTATTTGCATTTGGCGCCTGATCCGGTGCAAACCCAGCATCTGATTGAATCGGACTGCATCGCGATTGCTTATGAAACGGTTACGGATAGCTTCGGCGGTTTGCCGTTGCTCGCGCCGATGAGTGAAGTCGCCGGACGTATGGCGATTCAGGCAGGCGCACATGCCCTGGAATTGGATCAGGGCGGGCGTGGCATGCTGCTCGGCGGTGTTTCCGGGGTACCGGCGGCACGTGTGGTGGTACTGGGTGGCGGTGTCGTCGGTACCAATGCGGCGCGCATCGCGATGGGTGTTGAAGCGCATGTCACCGTGCTGGATAAATCGATACACCGCTTGCAGCAGCTGGATTCGCAGTACGGCTCGCGCATCAACACCGTTTTTTCCACGGTTGATGCGGTGGAAGAGCATGTCTCAACCGCTGATCTGGTCATCGGCGCGGTGCTGATTCCCGGTGCCGCCGCTCCCAAATTGGTCAGCCGTGAACTGGTGTCGCGGATGAATCGCGGCGCTGTGCTGGTGGATGTGGCGATTGATCAGGGCGGTTGTTTCGCAACCTCCAAGCCGACGACACTGGCCGAGCCGATTTATACCGTCGACGGTGTGGTGCACTATTGTGTTTCCAATATGCCGGGCGCGGTGGCGCGGACATCCACGTTCGCATTGAATAATGCGACGCTGCCGTTTGTGCTGGCACTGGCGGGTAAAGGATATCAAAAGGCGTTGCAGCAAGATCCACATTTGCGCAACGGTTTGAATATCTATCGAGGACGGTTGACATACGAGGCGGTGGCGGGCGATCAAGGGTTGCCGTATGTCAGCGCGCAGGAGGCGCTTGCTGGTTAGCGGCGCTGAAACACCGCCAGCACTTCCACATGCGGTGTGTGTGGAAATAAATCGATCAGCTGGATTTCATCGATAAGAAATCCGTGTTGCTTGAAAAACCATGCATCGCGCGCGAATGTCTCCGGATTGCAGGAAATGTAAATGATCGTCTTCAGCGCGGTGAAGCTGTCGAAAAAGCCTTGATGTTTTTTTAAACCGGCGCGCGGCGGATCGAGTACCAGGGTTCTCGCATCACCCACTCGGTTTTTCAGTTTTTTCCAAATTCGCGGATCGAACAGATCGATCACAACCGACCGGACCTTGGCGAGCTTTCTGGTTTCAAGCCTGGCAACCGCATCCGCATCCGCTTCATAAGCAAGTACCGAAGTGCAATTCGCCGCGGCGATGACGGAAGTGAAATTACCTGAACCGCAAAACAATTCCACTGCCTTGTCGGGATGAGAACAACGGGCAAGTTGTTGCTGCAGCCAAGCTTGCATCCATGTGTTTTGCTGGGTGTTCCCTTGCTTGAAAGCGCGTTCCCGGTTGATGCGGATAGCATCCGGCTGCATCTCGTCATCCAGTTCGATACTGTGCCGATTATTATCCGAATCCGATTGCCAGTCAGGGTTCGGCAGTTGTTCCAGCGCGCTTTGCAACAAACGGCGGCAAGCATCGTTAAGCACGATACAATCCTGAATCGGGGCGATTTGATGGGTGTCTTCGGAGATGAATCCCAGTTGCGCACCGTCGGTTTTGAGTTGGCAGCGGTTGCGGTAACCGTACAGCTGAGGTGCAGGATGGATGGGCTTAACAGGCAATTGCGCGGCATCGAAGCCGACCCGCTGCATGGCGTAGCGAAAGCGGTTTTGTTTTTGTTCCAATTGACTGGCGTAATCGGCGATCATCCACGGGCAACCGGTGCATGCGTTTTGCAGCGGGCCGGTATGCGGGCATGGCGGCGTTTGGCGCTGTGGGGACGATTGGATCAGCCGGACCAGCTTGGCGTAGCCGAATTTTTTATTGTGCAGCGGCTTGTCGGTTACTTCGAATTCCCCGCGATCGCCCGGCCACGTCCCATAAACGAAATACGACATGTTATTCTGCGTGTTTTTGACAACACCCAGGCCTTTTTGCGATAAATGTGTAATTGTGCCGTCAAATTTCATCATCAATGGTTGCTTGGAATGGATATTAAGGGAGTGCCGCTATGCCAAATCCGTATCAAAATTTCAATAAAGAACCCGAAGTGCTGAAGCGGGATTTAACGTCGCTGCAATATCAGGTCACTCAGCATGCCGCTACCGAGCCGCCGTTTCAGAATACGTACTGGGATAACAAAGCGGAAGGCATTTATGTGGATATTGTATCCGGTGAACCGCTGTTTGCGTCGGTGCATAAGTTTGATTCAGGCTCCGGTTGGCCGAGTTTTTACCGGTCAATCGACGAACACTACCTGCAATACCGGTCCGACTACGAGCTGCGGGTGCCGCGCATTGAGGTTCGCAGCCGTTATGCGGATAGTCATTTGGGGCATGTGTTTGAGGACGGACCGGCGCCGACCGGGTTACGCTTTTGTATCAATTCCGCCGCGCTGAAGTTTATCGACAAAGAAGACATGGCTGCGATGGGGTACGGCGATTTGCTGGTTTTATTCGCCACCGGAATACAAAAATAAGGCCGCGAATGTCCGATCGGGATTCGCCTGTCGAAACATTGGATGAGGTTGCGAGAGCGCCGTCGCTGCTGCATGCGGCGGTTTGCTTTTCGGGCGTGTTACTGCTGATTTCATCCGGATTGTTTGTTGCGTCAGTGAGCTTGCATGCGCTGATCTTTCTGGCATTGGTGTGGGTGAGCGTAAATGTGCGCGGCTTGGGTTATTCGTTTGCCGCAATCCGGCGGATGATGGATGACGGTATTATCAAGGCGCTGCCGGCGATTTATATTTTTCTGCTGATCGGCATGGTGATTGCAAGCTTCATGCAAAGCGGCACTATCGCAAGTTTGATGTACTATGGCCTGGAGTGGTTGAATCCTGGTATCTTTCTTGCTGCCGGATTGGTTTTGTGCAGCTTGATGTCGATTGCAACCGGAACTTCGTGGGGAACCGCCGGTACCGTCGGTGTGGTGTTGATCGGCATCGGCGATGCGATGGGTATCCCGTTGCCGCTGGTAGCGGGCATGATCGTTTCCGGCGCGACGTTCGGTGACAAATTATCACCGATATCCGATACCACCAATCTTGCCGCGATGAGTGCAGGGACCGGGTTATACCGCCATATCGGTGCGATGCTGTACACCACACTGCCTACTTTCTTGCTGGTGTTGATTGTTTTTGCCCTTTGGGGCCTGCAATACAGCGATAACGACTTGCCGAATCACCATATCGACGGTATCCGGGCGGCGTTAGCCGGCGCTTACCGACTGGATCCGTGGGTGACGTTGCTGCCGTTGCTGCTGATGTTGGTGCTGAGCGTCAAACGCCATGCCGCCGAAATCAGCATGTCGTGCAGCATTTTGCTGGCGATGTTGATTGCCGTGGCGTATCAGGGCAAGGATGGTACTGATGTGGTCAATGCGCTGTGGTTGAATATGCCGGGTTCCACCGGCATCGAAAGCATCGATCAGTTGCTGGGGCGCGGCGGTTTATCCGACATGGCGTGGACGCTACTGTTGTCTTTGATGGCGCTGGCACTCGGCGGCATGTTGCACCACGGGGGATTCTTGCGCGTATTGCTGCAGCAAATTATCCACCGTATCCGGCGCGCCAGCACATTGATCGCGACCACTATCGTATCTGGTCTGGTCGGCAACTTGGCGACAGGCGAAGCATATATCTCCATTTTACTCAACTGCCAGCTATTCAAGAGCGCGTATCAGGAAAAGGAACTGGACAACGCAATGTTGTCGCGTTCGGTCGAGGAAGGTTCGACGCTAACCACCGGATTGATACCGTGGACCACTGCGGGCACCTTTTACGCAGCGACACTCGGCGTACCGACCTTGGATTACGCCGCGTATGCGCTGCTGAATGTGCTGAATCCATTGGTATCGGTGGTAATGGTGGTGTTAGGGATCGGATTGTGGCGCAGGCGCGGGTGATGTCGGTTCGGTATGCGTTTGCGAATCGATTGCGCTCAAGGCGGATTTAGTCGTTTTGTTGCTATGAACATAGCCAATCGCATTTCTCGATCATGGCCAGGAGTCGCTTTAAGGGAGTGCTGATTAATCGATGACCGCACACGGGCGAATCGCTTCATTGCGAGGATGGTTCGCTTCCTCACGCTTAGGGATTGCGGCGACATAATCGGCACCATCGATTTAATGTCAGGAAAGATTAAATGAATTAACCTGCAATTTCAGGCATAATCATTGCTTTGGCGATTCCGCTGCGGTGTTAGTGTTGCCCATTTCCAAAAATCAAAGAGGGTACTTCGGTGTATAAAACATCTTTTTGTTTAAGTTTGTTTGTATTTATTCTGATGCTACCATGGACCGTTGTCGATGCGGCCGGGCTCGGTAAATTAACGCTCAATTCCGCTTTGGGTCAACCGCTTAATGCGGAAATCGATCTTGTCGCCCCCAGTAATGACGAGTTACAAACCCTAAAAGCAAGTGTCGCGTCGCGGGAAACTTACGTGCAAGCCGGTATCAGTTACGAATCTGTTTTGTCTTCGATTACAGCATCGGTGGAATCAAGGGCGAATGGCAATCGGTATATCAAGTTGGCGTCGCCGCAGGCAATCAACGATCCTTTTTTGATGGTATTAATGGAATTGAGTTGGGCGTCCGGTCGGATTCTGCGTGAATATACCGTGTTGCTTGATCCGATAGATGCCGGCTCGCAAAGCGTTGCAGCGGTCGATATCGGCCGTAATGCCGCACTCATTGAGTCCCGCTTGGAACCGGAGACGCCTCCCGCTGCCGGTAATATGCAGCGAACCATTCAGCGCAACAAGTCCCCTGGCAATACGGCCGGATCGGGGAAAAACGCGTACGGACCGGTTAATCGCGGGGATACCCTGTCATCGATCGCGCGCCGGGTGATGCCCGCCGGAGTGAATCTCAACCAGATGCTGGTGGCGTTGCACCGCGCCAATAGCGATGCGTTTGTCGCCAATAACATGAATTTGCTCAAGGTCGGTGCGGTGCTGAAAATCCCGGAGTTCAATGAAATTACCGCGATCGACACTGCTGCTGCGAATAAAGAAATCAAGGTCCAGGTGAGCGATTGGCGTAGATATCAAGGTCGATTGGCGAGCATGAGCCGGGGAGCACCGGCATCACGGACCATCAGCCAATCGGATCAGGGATTGATTACCGCCAATCTTGAGAAAAAAACCGCCGCATCTACCGGTGGACCGAAAGAAGTTTTGAAACTGTCGAGCGGCGCACAGATATCCGAAATCGGTGATGCTGCCGCGGATGCCGGTTTGGTTGACCGCTTACGCATGATGGAGGAAGACACCATCGCGAGAAATCTGGCGTTGAGGGAGGCCAATGAGCGGGTTGTGATGCTTGAGAGGAGCGTCCAGAATCTTAAACACTTGCTCGAACTCAAGGATTCCATGCTTGCACAAGCGCAATTGAATGCGCAATCCCAAACCAAGAGCGGAGACCAGCATTCGTCGATTATCAATCCGGTTATGCCGGAGGCGGAGCCGCCTGGCGAGAGTCAGCCGGACTCAATCGCTGAAATCGTGGATGAGCCACAATCGATTCAAGCAACACCCGTTCCGCTTGCATCCCCAGCACCGGAAAGTAAACCTGCCGCGATGAATCCGCCGGTTATGACGGAAGAAGCGGAGGACGCCTCTCTGACCGACTTGCTGTTCGACTATATCGAATATGTGGGCGCACTGTCGATACTGGCACTGCTGCTTGTTTGGTTACGGTTGCGAAGACGCAGGGCAAATCCGGAGGAGGCGGGCGAAGACGATTCAAGGAGGGACGACTTTTCTTCCGCGATACGTTCCCGCATGGCGGCGATGTCGGCAGCTTCGGTTGCTGCGGCTTATGCGGGCGATGCGTCGGCATCCGGAGCGGATGACGGTTTAAACGATGGCGCCGCATCCGCTGAATCCGACGAATTCGATCAAGACGTAGATCATTACGATGAACATGAAACGTATGATGAGGACACGGATACGGTCGTAGAAGCTGTGTCGCCTGTGGACGACTATACATTTGAAGAACCGGATTTGAGTGCGAACTTGGAAGAGGATGCCGAACAAGCCCGATCGTCGGATGCGGATTCACGCAGTGATGTTGCCATGACCGATCGATTCGAGGCATCCGGAGAATTGCCATCGGATCCTGCGGAATTCGCAATGATCGGGGAAGATACGGTTGGTCATGTTGATGCAGGTAACGATTTGAGTATCGATTTTGATCATGTTGAACCGGTGGTTGATCATGAAAACGATCGGGAAAATACTGTAGCCGCGGAAAGCATTGATTTCGAATTAGCCGATACCGCGATCGACTTAACCTCGGATACCGAGAACGATAACAAGCTTCCGTCCGCTGACGATTCAATATCGCTTGCGGACGATATTGCCGTCGAGGCTTCCGGAAATGAGTTATTGACGTTTGAATCAGTCGCGTTGGATGAAGTCGGTCAACCGCCGGAGCAATCGGAAAAAGCGCCGGAATTCGATTTTTCTGATATTGATCTCAATCTGGAGGAGCAGATTCGATCGGAAACGGTGATGGAGTCGGCTGAGCAGTCGGTTCATAGCGAGCAATGGCAGGAAGTTGAAACCAAACTTGATTTGGCCAAAGCTTATTTTGAGATGGATGATAAGGAAGGTGCTAAGGAAATGCTGGAGGAAGTGATTCAGGAAGGTGATGACAATCAAAGGCAAGCTGCCAAGAAGATGCTGAAAGAATTGTGATATTTCTTCCGGTATGTTGATGGAAACGAATGATGGTGTTGCGCTGAGATTGGTCGACCCGGGACCGTGCGGTTAGCGCTTGTTTTAGAATACGACGGCAGCCGCTATTGCGGCTGGCAAAGTCAGAGAAATGCTTGTTCCGTTCAGACAAATATCGAGGCGGCTCTGTCGCGGATCGCGCAAGAGCAGATCCGTATTGTGACGGCGGGGCGTACCGATGCCGGGGTTCATGCGCGTTATCAGGTGGTGCATTTCGATACCAGGGCACGGCGACCGGTTACGGCATGGATCCGCGGAACCAACGCGCTATTGCCCGATGATATCGCCATTTCGTGGGCGGGCGAGGTGTCGGAGCGGTTTCATGCCAGGTATAGCGCGCTTGAGCGGCGTTATGTATATCTTCTGTTGAACCGACCGGTAAGGCCGGGCATTCAGCATCACCGGGTGGGGTGGTTTCATGCGCCGTTGGCGTTGGAGCGCATGCAAGCCGCGGCGAACCATCTCATCGGTGAGCATGATTTCTCCGCATTCAGGGCCGCCGAGTGCCAGGCGAAGACACCGGTCCGTACCATCACGCACTTGGATGTTCGCCGTGACGGCGGCTTATTCATCTTTGACCTACGTGCCAATGCTTTCTTACATCATATGGTCAGAAACATTATCGGCTGCCTTGTTTATGTCGGTAAAGGGAAGTATCCTGTCGAATGGATGCAGGAATTATTGATCAATCGTAATCGTACTTACGCAGCGCCTACTTTTTCACCAGCCGGGCTTTATCTGGTGCAGGTAACGTACGATTCGTGCTGGGGGATGCCGGAAAGCGCGCCGTTTCCGAACATCGCGGATTTTGTTTTCATCAAATGATCATCTCGGTTACTTAAATGACAGTAAAGGTGAAAGTATGCGGAATCACGCGTAGTGAAGATGCACAGGTTGCGATTCAATACGGCGCCGATGCCATCGGCTTCGTTTTCTGGCCTAAAAGCCCGCGTTATATCGATCCGCAATCAGCCGCCGATATTTCGGCGAAAATTCCCGCATTTGTTACAACCGTCGGTGTATATGTCGATCCCGATGCAGCTTGGGTAGAACAATCCAGCCGTATTGCGAAATTAGGCTTGTTGCAATTTCATGGCGATGAGTCGCCGGAATTTTGCAGTCAGTTTTCGCTGCCTTATATCAAGGCGGTTAGAGTCAGGCAAGGCGCAGATTTGTTACAATATGCCGCACGCTATCATACGGCGAAAGGTTTGCTGTTGGACGCTTACACGGAGGAAATGCCTGGAGGGACCGGGCACACCTTCGACTGGAATCTGATTCCGCGTGATCTGCCGCGGCCGCTGATTTTATCCGGTGGCTTGAATCCCGGGAATATCGCTGCGGCGATACAGCAAACCGAGCCTTGGGCGGTCGATGTTTCCAGTGGTGTTGAGATTGCCAAAGGAATTAAAGACAGCAATAAAATTTTTGCATTTATGCAAGGAGTAAAACAATTGTGAGTGCTTACGACCTTCCGAGCAAAGACGGTCATTTTGGTCCATATGGGGGCATATTCGTCGCTGAAACGCTGATTTCGGCGTTGGAAGAGTTGCGCAAGCAATACGAATTTTACCGCGGCGATTCTGATTTTCAGAAAGAATTCGCTTATGAGTTAAAACACTATGTCGGGCGTCCCAGCTCCATTTATCATGCCAAGCGCTGGTCGGAGCATCTCGGCGGTGCCCAAATTCTATTGAAGCGCGAGGACTTAAATCATACCGGTGCACATAAAATCAATAATACCGTAGGGCAGGCTTTGCTCGCTCACCGTATGGGTAAAAAGCGGGTGATTGCTGAAACCGGCGCCGGTCAGCATGGTGTCGCCAGTGCCACGGTGGCGGCGCGTTACGGCATGGAATGCGTGGTTTATATGGGCTCGGAGGATGTCAAACGGCAAGCGACTAATGTATACCGCATGAAATTGCTCGGTGCCACCGTGATACCGGTGGAATCGGGTTCAAGAACATTAAAGGATGCGCTGAACGAAGCCATGCGCGACTGGGTGACCAATGTAGAGAATACCTTTTACATCATCGGTACGGTTGCCGGGCCGCATCCTTATCCGATGATGGTGCGCGATTTTCAATCGATTATCGGTACTGAGGCGCGGCAGCAAATGCAGGAGGAATATAACCGACAGCCGGATGCGCTCATCGCTTGCGTGGGTGGAGGATCCAACGCCATCGGTTTGTTTTATCCTTATATCGATGACACGAACGTTCGCTTGATCGGCGTGGAAGCGGCGGGCAAGGGCGTGGATACCAATCAGCATGCCGCGACGCTGACGATGGGCAGGCCCGGTGTGCTGCACGGCAATCGCACTTATCTGATTCAAGATGACAATGGTCAGATTATCGAAACACATTCCATCTCCGCCGGGCTCGATTATCCCGGTGTCGGACCGGAACATGCATGGCTGAAGGATTGCGGGCGGGCAGAATATGTTGCGGTTACTGACGATGAGGCTCTGGAAGCATTCCATACGTTATGCCGGTTTGAGGGCATTATGCCTGCATTGGAATCGAGTCATGCGTTGGCTTATGCAGCCAAGCTCGCGCCTACCTTGTCCAGAGATAAATTGTTGCTGATCAACTTATCCGGCCGGGGCGACAAAGATATGGCGACGGTGGCGCAATTATCCGGCCTATCGCTTTGACAAGCTGCTGCAAAGCGTTTTTGAAACAGTCGGCACCGGGTAAGAAACAGGCAAGGACGTGCAATTCGGGTAGGATAAATGAATAATCAAGTCTGTTTCTAAGCTACGGCGGCAATGCGGATAGTATTGCAACAATCTGCTAAGCATCAGATTTGTTGCGGATTTCTAAAATACAAAGGGAGTTAACGGATGCCAGGTTTCTTCGATCGCATCAAAGGTCTTTTTCTGGACGAATCGGCGGGTGACAGTAAAGTCAATCGCTTGTCCAAAGTTTTTGCCGCATTGTCCGAACGAAATCGAAAGGCATTGATTCCCTTTATTACTGCGGGCGATCCCAATCCAAATCTGACCGTGCCGTTGATGCGGCAACTGGTGGCATCCGGCGCGGATATCATCGAGCTGGGCGTTCCATTTTCCGATCCGATGGCGGATGGTCCCACCATTCAGCGTTCATCCGAGCGTGCGCTTAAATATCATGTCAGCCTCAATGCTGTATTGGACATGGTGGCTGAATTCAGAAAAGACGATGACGAAACGCCGGTTGTGTTAATGGGATACGCCAATCCTGTCGAAGCTATGGGATATGAAACATTCGCCGCCAAGGCCCACCTATGCGGCGTGGATGGCATACTCATTGTCGATTATCCGCCGGAAGAATCGGGTAGCTGGGTGCAATGCCTGGGGCAGCATCGGATCGATGCGATTTTCTTGTTGTCCCCCACCACACCTCAAGCACGAATCGAGCAAGTGGCCAAGCTTGCCAAAGGTTATATTTATTATGTTTCACTCAAAGGTGTCACGGGTGCCTCACATCTTGATCTTGAAGATGTGCGGTTAATGCTGAAACAATTGCGTGAGCATATATCGATTCCAATCGGCGTGGGATTCGGCATCCGCGACGGCACAACGGCAAAAGCGGTTGCCGGATTGGCCGATGCCGTGGTGGTCGGTAGCCGTATTATCGAGGAAATTGAGAAGTCCACCGACGCCGAATTACTCGATAATGTGGGAAAATTATTGAGAACGCTTCGGCAAGCAATTGATGAAAAATAGAAAAGTATGCGATAGGTGATTTAGGAAGTGAAACTATGAGTTGGTTCCAAAATATTATCCCTCCCAAAATCAAGCGGAAGGAATCCGGCGATAAAAAAATAGTACCGGAAGGCTTATGGAGCAAATGCAGTGCGTGTGAAGCGGTTCTGTATTACACTGATTTAGCGAAAAATTTAAATGTGTGTCCGAAGTGCGGTTTTCATAACCGTATTTCCGCGAGAAACCGGCTTGATCAATTATTGGATGCTGAAGGGCGGCGTGAAATCGGTGCTGAAGTGATTGCCACCGATGCACTGAAATTCAAAGACAGCAAACGGTATGTGGATCGGCTGGTGCAAGCCGGCGAAAGCACTGATGAGAGTGATTCGTTAGTTGTTATGCAAGGCGCTATTAAAGCGTTTCCTGTCGTGGCCGCGGTATTTGAATTCGGATTCATGGGCGGTTCGATGGGCTCCGTCGTCGGAGAACGTTTCGTACGAGGGGTAAGTGTCAGTATCGAACACCGCCTGCCATTCATTTGCTTTAGTGCCAGTGGCGGGGCGAGAATGCAGGAGGGTTTGTTTTCGTTGATGCAAATGGCCAAAACAACAGCCGCACTTACCCGATTGAGTCATCATAGATTACCTTTTGTTTCCGTGTTGACTGACCCGACCATGGGAGGGGTTTCGGCAAGTTTTGCTTTCCTTGGCGATGTGGTGATTGCAGAACCTGGCGCATTGATAGGATTCGCCGGGCCGCGCGTTATTGAGCAGACTGTCCGACAAACACTGCCGGAAGGATTTCAACGTGCTGAATTTTTGTTACAACACGGCGCCATTGATATGATAGTCGACCGCAGGCAAATGCGCGATAAACTCACTAATCTCTGTTCACAATTGATGCGTGTTCCCGCGCCGGTAAATCATTGATGCTTCCGGTATCGCAAGGTTGATTTTTCCGGTGTCATGAACAATCCGGCAACAGAACCGGTGTCACTTGCCGACTGGTTAAGCTATCTCGAAGCACTTCATCCTCAAACCATTGAAATGGGGCTTGAGAGAATTAAGCGAGTACAGGCTGAGCTTGGGCTATATCCTCGATTTCCGATTATTATCGTTGGCGGTACCAATGGAAAAGGCTCGGTTTGCACCATGCTGGAATCTATTTTGCATTGTGCCGGCTATAAAACCGGTTGTTATACCTCGCCGCATTTATTGCGTTATAACGAGCGGATCCGTATCGATCGGCACGACATTGACGATACGGGTCTTTGCGAAATTTTTGCGCAAATCGATTCGGCGCGTAAACGCTGTGGCATTTCCTTAACGTATTTCGAATTCGGTACCTTGGCGGCGGTATGTTGTTTTATGGGCGCATCGGTGGATGCGGCGATTCTCGAAGTGGGTCTGGGCGGGCGTCTTGATGCGGTTAATATATTTGATGCCGACTGCGCCATATTGACCAGTATTGATTTGGATCACATCGAATATCTGGGTGAAACCCGTGAAGCGATCGGTTTTGAAAAAGCGGCGATTTTCAGAAAAAATAAACCAGCAATCTGCGCGGAAACCGATCTTCCACAATCCGTCGTTGATCAGGTTCAACAAATTGGCGCCCGTTGTTATCGGATCGATCAGGAATTCG
The DNA here is from genome assembly GCA_021582655.1 of Nitrosomonas sp. Classification (GTDB taxonomy): domain Bacteria; phylum Pseudomonadota; class Gammaproteobacteria; order Burkholderiales; family Nitrosomonadaceae; genus Nitrosomonas. The sequence continues at coordinate 2,299,764 of CP091135.1, read as the reverse complement.
GTTATCGCAATAAAGGCGGGCACTGGGATTATTGGAGCACGGCGGGTACGCGCCGTGTGCTTCCCTGGCCGGCATTGCGGGGTGAAAAGCAATTGCAGAATGCAAGCGCTTGCCTGGCCGCCCTGGATATGTTGCATGCATTGTTACCGGTCACAATGCACAACATCCGCGAAGGGTTGCTGACTGCGGTAATACCCGGACGCTTCCAAGTCATATCGACGCAACCGCTGATTGTTCTGGATGTAGCCCATAATCCCGGAGCCGCCAGAGTGTTGTCGCGTAATTTGCATGCAACGCAATCGGGCGGAAGGACATTTGCCGTATTCTCCATGCTGGGCGATAAGGATATTCAAGGTGTTATCCGGGAATTAATGAGCGATATCGATTGTTGGCTGGTTGCCGGGATTCAAACCCAACGCGCCGCAGCTGTTGAATTTCTGATTGATCAGATCACTGCTGCCGGAGTAACGGATGATAAACAGAAGCTTCGATTCGACAGTTGTACCTCAGCCTTTGCTTTTGCCTGTGAACAAGCCGCTAAAAATGATAGAATCTGCGTATTTGGATCCTTCTATACCGTAAGTGACGTGTTGCGTTATTGGAATACGGTGCAAAGCAAGAAATAATCGGGTATTTTCATGACCACAAATATCAGTGAAGAAGAACTATTACTCCGAAAGCGTGCCAGAAGGCGGTTGGTTGGTGCAGTCGTTTTGGTCGTTGTGGCTGTCATAATCCTGCCTGTCATTTTCGACGAACCTAAGCTCAGTCATGAAAAGCAGGAAATTGTGATCAATCTGCCGCCGATCGGTAGTCAAGCCACTCGCGCGATACCGGATAAAAACGCTCTCTCTGTCGATACGTTTGATGAGATCGATCCATCACTTGAGTTTCAGAATAAAATCAAAGCGGTGGCTCGGGCGGATGATGAAATCAGTGAATTGCCCAGTGCGCAGAAGAAAACCCCGATACCCGGCATCAAACCGAAGTTTGTGCATCAACCATCCGCAGTCTCACGAAATGTTACTCCGGCAGCGGTGTCACAACCTGCCGTCCCGGTAAGCGTACCGCAACCGGCAGCCGCCGCTCCGGTTGTATCGGCGGCTCCGCCGCCTGCGGCGGTGCTGGCACCGGCGCAGACAGCGGAATCCGGGAAAGGATTTATCATTCAGCTGGGTGCATATTCCGATCAGGCAAAAGCCAAGCAACAACAAACGCATCTCGCATCCAACGGTTTCAAAGTGTATACGGAAGTACATAACGATATCATGCGTGTGCGAATCGGTCCTTTTGCTACACGTGCTGCTGCGGATGATGAAATTAAGAAATTGAAGAAAATTGGATTGGATGGTGTGATTATTCCGAGGTAATGTTGGTAGGTACGCCGCCGCACATCGTTTTCCGTTCATCGAGTTAGCCGGACTAAGAAATTGTATCTATTGGATTCAATGACAATTTTTGACTATGTGGTAGGGGGGGTTTTTGTCGTATCCATAGTCTTAAGCATTCTTCGTGGCTTTGTGCGTGAAACGTTATCAATTGCCGGTTGGATCGTCGCTTTTATCGTGGCAGGCGCTTATTCGCCTTATTTCGAACAATTTGTACCGGCTGAAGTTGTCGGAGAAACGCTACGTTTCTCAGTTTCGTTTGTGTTGACTTTTCTGGCCGTATTGTTGATCACCGCACTGGCAATTATGCTGCTAACGGCTTTAATCAAAGGAATCGGATTGGGATTTATTGATCGCTTGCTGGGTTCGATTTTTGGTTTCTTCAGAGCGCTTGTCATCGTGACTGTAATTGTTTTGATAGCCGGATTGACGACAATACCGCATCAATCGTTCTGGCAACAAGCGATGTTCAGTCGATCGCTGGAGACTGTGGCGTTACAGGTTTTACCCTGGTTGCCGGAAGATCTATCAAAGCGGATTAGTTATGAGAGAAAAGAAAGCCTGTAATGGCGGGGTCGCAGCTAAGCGATTGACGGTCATTGATTAGACTCAAACCTGCGGAGTATTTCTATGTGCGGTATTCTTGGAATTGTTGCAAAATCGCCGGCCAATCAATTGCTTTACGATGGTTTGTTAATGTTGCAACATCGCGGGCAGGATGCAAGCGGTATCGTTACGGCGCAAGGTAATACTTTTCACATGCATAAAGGGCTGGGGCTGGTGCGTGATGTGTTTCGCACACGGAATATGCGTGCATTGGCTGGTAATATCGGGATTGGCCATGTGCGTTATCCGACTGCAGGCTCGGTGAATTCATCGGCCGAAGCGCAGCCTTTTTATGTCAATTCACCCTTTGGTATCGTACTTAGCCATAATGGCAATTTGACCAATGCGGAACAACTCAATCAAGAGTTGTTCCGAGCGGACTTAAGGCATGTCAACACCAATTCCGATTCCGAAGTGCTGCTAAATGTTCTGGCACATGAGTTACAAGAAAGTACACGCAATTGTCAGCTCGATGCCGCCACGATTTTTGCGGCGGTGTCCGGTGTTCACAAGCGTTGCAAAGGGGCTTACGCCGTAGTCGCGCTGATTGCCGGTTATGGTTTGTTGGCTTTTCGTGATCCCTATGGTATACGCCCGCTGGTTTTCGGTACTGTCGAGAATGAATTGGGGACGGAATATCTTGTCGCATCAGAAAGCGTTGCATTGGATACACTGGGTTTCAAGCTGAGTCGTGACATTGCTCCCGGTGAAGCGATCTTTATCGATGAAAACGGCAATTTTTATCATAAACAATGCGCACCAAGCCCATCATCGAATCCCTGTATTTTTGAATATGTTTATCTGGCACGGCCGGATTCCATGATCGACGGGGTTTCCGTTTATGAAACCCGGTTGAATATGGGGGAGCATCTGGCTGAAAAAATCAAACGATCGATGCATCACTTGGATATCGATGTGGTAATTCCGATTCCGGACTCGAGCCGGCCCAGCGCCTTGCAATTGGCGAACCGGTTAGGTATAAATTTTCGTGAAGGTTTTGTAAAAAATCGTTACGTCGGGCGTACTTTCATCATGCCCGGCCAACAATTGCGACGCAAATCAGTGCGGCAAAAGCTGAATGCGATGAGTATCGAATTTCGCGGTAAGAATGTGTTGCTTGTCGATGATTCCATTGTGCGCGGCACCACGAGCCGGGAAATCGTGCAGATGGCGCGTGATGCTGGTGCGAATAAAATCTATTTTGCTTCGGCGTCACCGCCGGTTCGGTTTCCCAATGTTTACGGTATTGATATGCCAACCCGGCAAGAGTTGATCGCGACAGACCGTGACGCCGAAGAAATCTGCCAGGAAATCGGGGCCGATCATCTGGTGTTTCAGGACCTAAGTGCGCTGGTGCAAGCGGTTACAAAAGTATCCGCAAATCTACAACATTTTGAGACTTCATGTTTTGACGGGAAATACATCACCGGCGATATCACGTCCGAATATTTGCATGCCATCGAATTGCAAAGAAATTCCAGTCAATCTGTTTCAAAAACCAAACCCAATACGCAGCTCGATTTAGGCTTGGTATTCTCCGATTAAATGCCTCATTCCAAGATTTCTTTTCATGTCCGATCATTTACAACCAGAAACACTCGCCTTGCACACCGGTATTCACCGCAGCCAATTCAACGAGCACTCCGAAGCGATGTACCTGACATCAAGCTTTGTGTTCGATAGCGCTGCACAGGCGGCGGCGCGATTTTCCGGTAATGAAGCGGGAAATATTTATTCCCGGTTTACCAATCCTACGGTAACGGCATTCGAAGAACGGCTGGCGGTACTTGAGGGGGCCGAAATGTGCATTGCGACCTCCTCAGGGATGTCGGCGATTCTGGCGTGCGTAATGGGGCTGTTATCTTCAGGCGATCACATCGTTGCTTCTCAAAGCTTGTTCGGTGCGACGGTGAATTTGTTCAATACCATTTTAAAGCGATTTCAGGTGGAGACAACTTTCGTGTCCGCCACCGACACGTCGGCGTGGCAAGCAGCGATACGACCCGATACCAAATTGTTTTTTCTTGAAACACCGTCCAATCCGTTAACCGAAATATCCGATATCGCCGCATTGGCGAGAATCGCCAAGCAGCGAGGGATTTTACTGGCGGTCGATAATTGTTTTTGTACACCGATCTTGCAAAAACCGCTTGAACTCGGTGCTGACATCGTGATTCATTCGGCCACCAAATACCTGGATGGGCAGGGTAGGATCTTAGGCGGGGCGGTGTTGGGTAACCGCGAATTGCTGATGGATGGCGGCATTTACGGTTTTTTGCGCACTGCCGGGCCGACCATGAGCGCTTTTAATGCCTGGGTGGTTTTAAAAGGATTGGAAACGCTCAAGATCCGCATGCAGGCGCATGCGGAGAATGCGCTAAAAATGGCGCAATGGTTGGAAGCGCAGCCGAAAGTGCAACGCGTATATTACCCGGGATTGACATCCCATCCGCAATATAAACTGGCGAAACAACAACAAACAACGGGCGGGGGAATCGTAACCTTTGAAGTCAAAGGCGGGCGGGAAGCTGCCTGGCGCGTTATCGATTGCGCGCGGTTAATATCGATCACCGCTAATCTTGGCGACGCCAAAAGTACCTTGACGCACCCGGCGACCACAACGCATGCGCGCATCAGTCAAGAGGCCCGAGATGTTGCCGGCATATCGGAAGGTATGCTGAGGATCGCTGTCGGCTTGGAGTCGGTTAAGGATTTACAGGACGATCTGGCGCATGGCTTATCGGATTAGCAGGAATGATAATGTATTGCTGATAATCAAGGTACCGTCAATAATCATCAACCTGTCACGTTTTTTGTGCACTAAAGCATGATGGAACATCATGTTTTTGGATCATTTTGTACCATTTTATATTAAACCCTGCGCGGTTGAAGTCACGCCACACATGAAAATGCGAAAGCTCCCGCCTTAGTCACCGCTTTCGTTTCGAGCGACTCCATCTCGCCATATTTGGTACACATTTGTAAAGTGTCGTACGACTTATCCCGTGTTTCACGGCACAGTTCGAGTACCGGCGCATCCGCTTTTGCCGGTTTGAGCATCATTCTGTTGACTGTCGTTGAATTTTGGTCGTTTTACTACAAAATCTCTTCTCTCCCCATTACAAGAAAATTCCATTTTCAACTGTTATTCTATTTTCTTTGGAGAATTATCAATAAGTAATTCGATTTAAAAATATTAATTTCTGGTTATAAGTATATTATCAAACACTATTTCTAATTTTCTTTAAGCATGTCTATAGTACGCCACACTTGACCACTGAAGTAAATTTATGAAAATTCGCAATATTGACCTGACACGCAACCCGATAAATGAAGAGCATCAGCAACTGGGATTGCCGCCTATTGAAGACAGCGTCACTCATCTGGAGGCGCATCCTTTTATACGAGCAGCCGTATGGTTTGCCGCCATTACGTTGATATTGCTTATTTCATTTCTGATTGTTCGCTTCTTTCTTGCACAAAATTGGGGCGATAGCTGGCAGATCATCAACAGTACGCTTGATAGCAGGATTTTTTGGAGTGCGGTTGCCGTTGGCTTTCTTGCTCAAGTTGTTGATGGCGCTTTAGGTATGGCTTATGGTGTCACGGCAACTACATTTTTACTGGCATCAGGTGCAAGTCCTGCTGCAGCCAGTGCAAGTGTGCATATCGCAGAAATTTTTACCACCGGTGTGTCAGGCATCGCCCATGCAAAATTTGGTAACGTAGATAAGAGCTTATTCACCCGTCTTCTGGTTCCAGGCATGTTAGGCGGTATTTTAGGTGCAATATTAGTTACACATATCGATAGCGCATTATTCAAACCTTTCATCTCTGCATACCTGATAGTGCTAGGAATTTACATTCTTAGTAAAGCCTTTCGTCAGATCAGTATTCGTAAAGAAGCTCCGAAGCATGTCGGTAAACTGGCATGCTTCGGAGGTTTTATGGATGCAGCCGGTGGCGGTGGCTGGGGGCCGATTGTTACAACAACTTTAGTTGGGACAGGTAACAATCCGCGCACAACGATAGGCTCAGTCAATTTTGCAGAGTTTTTCCTGACACTGGCCAGTGCGGCTGTTTTTGCCTTACTGATGGAAACTGATACTTGGCCGCTGATTATCGGTTTAGTATTCGGTGGCTTATTTGCGGCGCCTTTTGCCGCCTATTTGTGCAAAAAATTTCACGCACGCACCTTATTGATATTGGTAGGTGTCTTGATTACTACTATCAGTTTTTACAATCTTTATAAAGCACTTGTTACGCTATAAATAATTCGAGAGCGCTTGGAATCGAATAAAACGCGCTTAGAAAAATACAATGGCATTCTTCAAGGGTATTTTTATTGTTTCTCAGAGCCCGTCATATTGGCAATGATCATTTGATTCTATCGATAACCCCCCCGTACTGTTTTAAATGACGACACAAGAAGTAACATGGAGGATCAGCGAAATAACTCCAATGTTTCTGAGAAGTATATTGTCTATTGATAAATAATGGAATTATTGGTGTTTTACATTTCTAAGGAAGCATTGATTAACCGGCTGCACGAGCGGATCGCTTCGTTGCGGGTAATGCGCTTCCTGAAGCGTTTTTCGGGTATGTGACAATCAGATTTCCTCAAATTGGAGTAAAAAGCCATGCTTCGAGCAGTTGTGCACTTCATGCTTAAACAGCGTTTATTGGTCGTGGTGGTTGCACTTTCACTATTGATCACAGGTATCTTCGCCGCGAAGTATCTATCGGTTGATGCCTTCCCTGATGTAACCAATATCCAAGTACAGGTAGCTACCGTAGCCATTGGCCGCAGCCCTGAAGAGATGGAGCGGTTAGTTACCGTGCCGGTAGAAATTGCCATGACGGGCCTCCCCGGGTTGGTTGAAATGCGCTCGATGAACAAGAGCGGATTATCACTGATTACATTGGTTTTCACGGATAAAACCGATGTGTTTTTTGCCCGGCAGCTAGTGATGGAGCGTATTATCGACGTAACTCCCCGTTTGATACCTGGCATCACACCAGTGCTTGGACCGGTTTCAACCGGTTTGGGTGAAATTTATCAATACACTATAGAACATCCTGACGATGGCAAACGACCTCTAACCGAAGAGGAGCTTACTGAGCGACGTACGATACAGGACTGGGTGGTACGTCCTATGTTACGTTCAATACGGGGTGTAGCCGAGATTAATTCTATCGGCGGTCATGTCAAAGAGTATCAGGTTTATGTCGATCCCAATAAGTTGCGGCACTACGATTTAACACTGGCGCAAGTTGATCGCGCGTTGGCCAGTAATAATGAAAACGCCAGCGGTAATATATTATCGTTGCCGTACGAGCAATATCTCATTCGGGGTGTGGGTCTAATCGCGACGTTGGATGATATCCGCAACATCGTGCTCAAAGAAGTGGATGGCATACCGGTTTATGTGCGCGATGTGGCTCACGTAACATTTGGTGGCGAAGTCCGCCAGGGGGCGAGCATCAAAAATGGTTATACGGAAGCGGTTTCTGGCATTGTAATGATGTTACGCGGCGGCAATGCCAAGGAAATTGTCGGCCGGATTAAGGAAAAAGTGACTGAAATCAACGAGCGAGGGTTATTGCCGGACGGACTCCAAATAGTGCCTTTTTATGATCGGACGGTAATGGTGGATGCTGCACTGGAGTCAGTCTATAAGGTATTGATCGAAGCCTTGATTTTTGTCATTTTGGTAATGTTTATCTGCTTGGGTAACTTTCGTGTAAGTATGGTCGTGTGCGCGACGCTTGTCATTACACCGCTGATTACATTCATCATTATGAATTATCTGGGCATTCCGGCCAATTTGATGTCGTTGGGGGGATTGGCGATAGCCATCGGATTGATGGTTGATCCCACGGTGGTGGTGGTGGAAAATATATTTCTGCGGCTTAGCCATGCACCTGAGGGCGAACCTAAAATTGTGACAATCGCTAAAGCGACGGCCGAAGTGGGATCCCCGGTAATCTACGGTATCATTATCATTGTACTTGTGTTTCTACCGCTAATGACGCTGGAAGGTATGGAAGGCAAAATGTTCGCTCCGCTTGCCGTTACCATTTCCATTGCATTACTGGTGGCATTGGTCGTTTCGGTGATATTGTCGCCGGTACTGTGCGATTACCTACTGAAAGGCGGGCATGAGGAAGAAACCAAAATCGTTGTCATTCTCAAATCTTTTTACTTGCGCCTTCTCGCCCTGTCGCTGAGAAATCCAAAGGGTACGGCTTTAGTGTCAATCGCTTCCCTACTGCTGGCTATCGGTTTATATCCTCTACTGGGCAAGTCTTTTATTCCAATAATGAAGGAAGGTGCTGTCACACCGGTTATTATTCGTGCCCCATCCATCTCGCTCGAAGAAGCGATTAAACTGGAGACCGAGGCTTTGCAAAGCATTGCCGCGATACCGGGCGTTAAATCCATAGTATCCAAGCTGGGACGAGGCGAATCCCCCGCGGATCCGGCATCACAAAATGAATCGGATCCTATTGCGGAGCTGGACTTGAAGGGATCCGGCCGGACTCAGGCGGAAATTGAAGAAGATATTCGAAAGGCATTATCGACATTGCCCGGTGTGAATGTCGTGATTTCTCAACCGATTGCTCAGCGTGTGGATGAAATGGTCACCGGGGTGCGCTCACAAGTAGCAATAAAAATTTTCGGCGATGATTTGGAAGAGTTGCGCAAATTGTCAGAACAGGTGGCGCGTATTGTCAAATCGACACGTGGTGCTCGAGATATCCGTATTGAGCGCTTATCCGGTCAGCAGGAATTAATGATCAACATTAATCGTCAGGCGATCGCGCGTTATGGTTTGAATGTCTCCGATATCAATGAGCTGATTTCGACAGCGATCGGTGGCAAAGCCGTCACACAGGTTTTTGAAGGGGAACGGCGCTTTACGTTGCTTTTGAGGTTCCCAGCAGAATTTCGTAATGATGTTGAGGCGATCAAGGAGCTACTGCTCAGACCGGTTTATCATACATCATCAGGTGCATCGGGTCCGGCGGCAGCTGGCGGTATGCTGATACCGCTTAGTGCTGTGGCTGATATCCAAGTAGTTGATGGCCCGGCAATTATCTCGCGTGAATTTGCCAAACGCCGGGTAGTGGTTGGAGCCAATGTGCATGAACGTGATCTGGGCGGTTTTGTCGCAGAGCTCCAGGAGCGTACCGCAAAAGAAATTCAATTGCCACCGGGCTATTATTTTTCCTGGGGTGGGCAATTTGAGAACATGGAACGTGCAATGGAGAAACTTTCAATTATCGTACCGATTACTTTTGCTGCAATCTTCTTTCTGTTGTTTATGCTCTTTAATTCAGTCAAGCTTGCGCTGCTGATTTTCACGGCCTTACCGTTCGCTGCTGTTGGCGGTGTGGTTGGGTTATTCCTTACCGGTGAATATTTATCAGTACCGGCATCGGTAGGGTTCATTGCAGTATGGGGTATATCGATACTGAATGGAGTGGTTCTGGTCTCCTTTATCAAGGAATTGCGTGAGCAGGGATTGAGTGTGGCTGATGCGGTTAAAACAAGCTGTGATGCCCGCTTCCGTCCTGTGCTGATTACCGCTGCGGCCACAATATTAGGGTTGGCACCCTTTTTAATCGCTACTGGACTGGGTTCCGAAGTGCAGAAACCGCTCGCGATCGTAGTGGTTTGCGGATTGATGACGGGAATTGTAATGACCAAGGTGGTGGTGCCGATGATGTACCGCTGGTTTGATGATATGCCTGACCGACCCGCGGACCCCATTCAGTGAGTGTTTCGTGAGAGTCTGTTGATATTTCAGAGATAGATATTCAGCGACAATCGATTACAATCGTAAAGGCAAATCGTAATCTATTGATGTGAGAGTATTTCTTAAAATGTCAACAGACGTCGGAAGCTGTTGCCAACAATATGGCAACAGCATGGAAATAGTGCAGTGATCGGCTTTAAACGATCTCAGCTTTTTCGATCACCACATTCTCAAGAGGAGCATTCTGGTGACCTGCATGATCGCCGGTTTTGACTTTCTTTATCTTGTCGACAACATCTTGGCCTTCAATGACCTTGCCAAAAACACAATAACCGAACCCTTGGGGTGAAGGTGACTTGAAATTTAAGAAGCCGTTATTGGCGACGTTGATGAAAAATTGCGATGTGGCTGAATGTACATTGGCCGTTCGTGCCATTGCAATGGTATACGCCTCGTTTTTGAGCCCATTGGCGGCTTCATTCTGAATCGGCGCACTGGTATCTTTTTGTTGCATACCCGGCTCAAATCCGCCCCCCTGAATCATGAAATCATCGATAACACGATGGAACAGCGTATTATCGTAGAAGCCGCTGGATACATAGTGCAAGAAATTTTTAACGGTTTCGGGTGCTTTGTCACTATCAAGCTCCAAGGTGATCATTCCAAAATTGGTGTGTAATTTAACCATCTTATTTATTTTTCTCTATTTAATTTATTATGATTATTTGTTTTCTTCCGGTGTCAATCGATTGATTGCTTCGATAACGATTTGGGTTTTAGGGACGTCGGTCGGGAAGGGTCCACCGGATCCCGTCGGTGCTGCGGCGATCTTATTGATCACATCCATGCCGGAAACGATTTTTCCAAAAACCGTGTAGCCGTAGCCGCCTTGATTGGGGACTTTGAAATTAAGAAAGTGATTGTTGGCAACATTAATGAAAAATTGTGCAGTAGCGGAATGAGGGTCCGAAGTTCGCGCCATTGCGATGGTGCCGATTTCATTTTTGAGATCGTTGGCGGCCTCATTGCGAATGGGAGGATTGGTCGGCTTTTGATGATATGTGGTATCGAAGCCGCCGCCCTGGATCATGAATCCAGCGATAACACGATGAAAAATGGTGTTCCGGTAAAAACCGTTATCCACATAGTGTAAAAAATTTTCAACCGTTTTCGGCGCTTTGTCGGGGTACAGTTCAAGTACTACCGATCCAAGGTTGGTTTTCATTTCCACTTGAACATCCGTTGCATTGATATTCCAGCTTGCAGAACACAAAAATAACAGCAGCAGTGCTTGACGTAAGTGCATAGTTTATTGTCCTAAATGATGATGCGAGGGGTAAGAGTCTAATCATTGCCTTATGTTATACTTTCAGGCTTTTGCGGTTAATACCGTACGACGGGGCCTGGCTTCTAACAAAGAAGAATAAAAAAGCTAAGATTTATTCTTATTCGATATGCTTAAAATTTATAACTCAATTGCTCGTGAAAAACAAGATTTTGTTCCTATAACGCCAGGAAAAGTAAAAATATACGTGTGCGGCATGACGGTTTATGACTATTGTCACCTGGGGCATGCAAGGGTTTTGGTGGTGTTCGATACGGTTATTCGCTGGTTGGAGGCGAATCGATATGATGTCAGTTATGTGCGCAATATCACGGATATTGATGACAAAATCATCAAACGTGCGCATGAAAATAGCGAAACCATCGAAACCTTAACTAACCGCTTCATTCAGGCAATGAACGAAGATGCCGTCGCCTTGGGTGTTGCGGCGCCGAGTTTTGAGCCCCGCGCGACGGGCTATATTGCTGAAATGATCGCAATGATCACGATATTGGTCGAAAAGAACCTTGCGTATCAGGCCGGTAATGGTGATGTTTATTTTTCAGTACATCATTTTCCAGCTTATGGAAAGTTATCGGGCAAATCTCTGGCGGATTTGCGAGCCGGCGAGCGGGTGGATATCGACTCGAACAAGAAAGATCCGCTTGATTTTGTATTATGGAAATCAGCCAAGCCGGGTGAGCCGTTTTGGGATTCGCCGTGGGGCAAGGGGCGCCCCGGTTGGCATATCGAATGTTCGGCAATGAGCGGGCAGTTGCTCGGTGTTCATTTCGATATCCACGGCGGCGGCCAGGATCTTCAATTTCCGCATCATGAAAATGAAATCGCTCAAAGCGAGGGTGCGCATGATCATCCTTTTGTCAATTACTGGATGCATAACGGATTTGTGCGCGTGGATAATGAAAAAATGTCCAAATCGCTGGGAAATTTCTTTACTGTTCGCGAAATATTAAAGCATTATCAACCGGAAGTGGTGCGCTTCTTCATTTTGCGTGCGCATTATCGTAGTCCGCTCAATTACTCCGATCAACACCTTCAGGATACCAAACTGGCTTTGGACCGTTTATACATCGCATTAAAAGAAATTGAACCACTGAGCGAAACCCTGATCGACTGGCATCATCCGCTCGCGCAAAAATTCAGAATGGCCATGGATGACGATTTCAATACACCGGAGGCAATCGCGGTATTGTTCGAATTAACCAGTGATATCAATAAGACAAGTTCCAAGGCGCAAGCGAGTTTACTGAAAGCACTTGCAGGTTTGTTGGGGTTGTTGCAGCAAAAGCCGCAGGATTATTTGCAACAAGCAACGGCGGCAAATGCAAACGATGATACTTTAACCGGCGACGCCATTGATCAGTTGATTCAACAGCGCCTCCAGGCGCGTCGAGAGAAACGGTATGCTGACGCCGATGCCATCCGGCAGCATTTGCAAGCGCGGGGGGTCATATTGGAAGACGGGCCTCAGGGCACTACTTGGCGGCGCGCTTGAGTATCTTCCGGATCATTGGAATTATGGCGCGGCGTTAACAAAACAGACTCGGACTGCTCATCTATCCAGTATAAATTGCACTTCTCGCCTGTTTTTTCTTGGTATTTTAACGGTTAAACGTTTTTCAACGGCCTGTTAAAGCTTCCAAAGATACAGCGTAGAATTAGAAAAATCATTAAGCTTGATGCTTTTATCCGGCTTGATCCCGGGAATTGCAAAGGTATTGCTGATCAACAAACTACCCGGTCGCATTTCGTTTCTGACCTTTTCCCAGAGTGATTCCATTGGTACAGGCGACAAATAAGCATAGACAATATCGTATTGCGAGAAATCCTGACTCCAGAAATCGCCCCATCGGATCCGGTAACCCGGATTGATAATGCTTCTGAGTTTACTAATCAAGCAGGGAATCGGAGCGGATTCGATGCCATGGAATAAACCATTTTTCCGCTTGGACGATAAACTTGCCAACAAGCCGCCGCAACCGCTGCCTAAATCGACAAATGAAAATTGCCGGTTTTTAGGCAATAACGTAATCAATGCTTGATTGACTTGTTTGCTGGAAAGATACAAAGGGACTTGCGTTTTGAAGCTTTTTCCGTAGACGAGCAGCAATCCGATAAAGGCGACGAGAAACAGCATTGGAGAAATATCCAAAGCCAGGGTAAGAATAACCAGTGGTGCGAATGTAATCTGGATCGGAATCCACCAAGCCGGCATCCGCAATGCGTAGCTGCATATTCCCGCCAAACAGCCTTGCACGATGCTCCATCCGAATAAACTGAGCGCAATCTCGGTTTGGTTGATCACCAAGCTTCCGGTGAGTAAAAAAGCAGCTATTTGAATTAGGGCTGCAAGTAATGGCGGGTGTTTTAGCATAATGGATTTATGATGGTCATCGATTTAAAACAATCATTATTCAGTTTGAATCAACGTTCTTCCCGGTGTACTCTGCAAATCGAATTCTATGGTTGGTTTTTCACCCATGATGGATTTCTCCGATTTTTCGTTTAAAACCACGATGCTGATGCGCCGGTTAATTGGATTAAGTGGATCGGATTTGTCGTACAAAACGGCGGAAGACAGGCCGATAACTTGCAATACTTTGTTCGGATCCATTCCGCCTGTTATCAATTCCCGTCGGGATGCATTCGCACGGTCGGCGGATAATTCCCAATTGCTGTAGCCTTTGTCGCCGGAAGGAAACGGTTGTGCATCGGTATGTCCGGATAGGCTGATTTTGTTATTGACATCGTTCAACATTCTGCCGATGTTGCGCAGTATGTCCCGTGTGTAAGGTTGCAAATTAGCTCTTCCGGATGCGAACATGGGGCGGTTTTTCTCGTCGACAATTTGAATGCGCAAGCCTTCCGACGTGATATCGAGCAACAGTTGATCCGCGAATTTCTTGATTTGCGGGTTGGCGTCAATGGCATCCTCGATTTTTTTCTTCAAGTTTTCGAGTTTCTCCAATTCCATTTTTTCCTTGAGAATTTTCAGCGTTTGCTTACTCGACGGATCATCCTTGATGATCTCGCCTTTTTTAACCTGACCGTGCTGACGCGTCAAATCCGTACCGCCGCCTTTGATGATGCTGCTACTTTCCCCGACACTCGAGCCACCCATGAAGGCTACTTTTAGCGGTGTTTTAAAGTATTCGGAGATACCTTCCAATTGGCTTTGGGTAGATGATCCCAATAACCACATCAACAGGAAAAATGCCATCATCGCGGTGACAAAATCGGCATAAGCGATTTTCCATGCGCCGCCATGGTGACCGCCACCGGCCTTTTTGATTCGCTTGATGACTATCGGGCGTTGAGATAAATCATCTGCCATATTATTGCTCGCAATTGAGTTGACTGACGGTTGAACAGATTATTTGTTTTTGCTTTGTTTGACATGCTCCTCCATCTCTAGAAAAGAAGGGCGTTCGGTAGTAAATAGGACCTTACGGCCGAATTCGATGGCAAGTACCGGTGAATAGCCGTTCAAATTGGCAAGCAGTGTAATTTTGATGCACTCCAGCATCTTGCTGGATTCATGGAGATTGTGTTCGAGCTTTCCGGCGAGCGGGCTGACAAATCCATATGCCAGTAAAATGCCCAGAAAAGTTCCGACCAGTGCGGCCGCAATCAAAATACCCAATTCCGAAGGGGGAAGATGAACCGATTCCATGGTATGAACCACCCCCATGACAGCCGCCACGATACCGAAGGCGGGTAGTCCGTCGCCAAGCTTCGAAATCACGTGAACCGGCACTTCGCCTTCCTGATGGTGAGTTTCCAATTCGCTATCCATCAAACTTTCGATTTCCAGCGAATTTAAGTTGCCGCCAACCATCAAGCGTAAATAGTCGGTGATAAATTCAGTGACGTGATGATCGGCCAGAATGGTCGGGTATTTGGAAAAAATCGAACTGTTTTCAGGAGCTTCCACATCAGCTTCAATGGACATTAAACCTTCTTTGCGAATTTTCCCTAGAATTTCGTAGAGCAATGTCATTAAATCCATATACATCGCTTTAGTGTATTTTGAGCTTTTGAAAACGGCCGGCAAGGCCTTTAAAGTCGCTTTAAGGGCCTTATTTGAATTTCCCACCACAAATGCGCCAATTGCTCCGCCGCCGATCATCAACAACTCAACCGGTTGCCATAGCGAGGCAAGATGGCCGCCGGCTAATGCAAAGCCACCGAATACTGAAATGATAATAACGAGATATCCAACGGAAACAAGCATTACTGTGACTCCTTCGAATGGTGCGATGCGATCGATGCAAAACTGGTGTGAAAATTACCATACTGCAGCGAGATCGATCTCAGGAGATAAAGTCACTTTTGCCGGTATTTCCGGTTTAATGATTTAAATGAAATAAATATGAATTATTTTATGGAAACGCTGATTAATTCGAGAATGGGAATCCCCCGGCCTGCTGGCCGCTGCTGGGTTGTCTATTGTTTCGTTTGCGCCATTTGAATTACCGGCTGTGCGCCTGATTCGGACAAAAGTACTGTCATCATATTGGTGACCAGTACCGCACGTTGATCCGGCGTCAACGAAACGATTTCTTTATCTTCCAGGTTTTTCAACGCCACTTCCACCATTCCAACTGCACCGTCCACCAGCTTCTGCCGCGCCATTACCACCGCTTCGGCTTGCTGGCGGCGTAACATGGCATTGGCGATTTCCGGTGCATATGCTAAATGTGCGATTTTGGCTTCTTCAATGATGATACCCGCCACTTCCACGTGCTGTTGTATCGATTCGCGCAATAATTCCGCAATGGCTTCCAGATCCGTCCGCAGGCTTTTGCAATATCCACCCTCGGCGTCGTCGTAGGCATGGCTGCTGGCGACTTGACGTACCGCGGATTCGCTCTGGATTTGCAAATAGTGCATTGCGCTTTCCACGTCGAACACCGCGCGTGCGGTATTTTGCACCCGCCACGCGATTACCGCGGCAATTTCGATCGGACTGCCGCGCTCGTCGTTGACCTTCAATACCGGGGTATTCCAGTTATTGATCCGCAGTGAAACCTTGGTGCGCTGGAACAGCGGATTGACCCAAAAAAAGCCGCTTTGATTGGCTGTTCCGGCATATTTGCCGAAAAAAACCATGACTGCGGCTTGATTCGGTTCCAAGGTGAATAATCCTTTGAACAAAAACAGCGTCAACATCAATGACAAGCCGCTGACAGCCATTTTGACCGGGCCGCCGGGCATCGCCGTCCAGAGTCCGCTCGCCAGCAATGCCGATAGCAGCAATGTCAGCATCATCCACCCGCTGGTGGCATTGATGATCCGTTCATCGGTACCGATTGCATGACTTGCCGATTGACGACTCAAGATGATCTCCTTTTCAAGACCGGGAAGAGGATTGCTCCGGTTGTCGGTTGTTCGAGAGAAATGTACCGGGCGGTATTGTCGATGTCAAACCGCGCCATAATCCCCTTTATTTTTGCGGCTGACGAAAGGACGATAAAGCAATAGCCAACCGGAAAAAGGCACCGATGAAATCCCTGATGATGTTCCGGGTGTGATAAGTATGCTCGGAGCATCATCAGGAAATATCGGTGAAGGACTGAATAAAGATTGATCCTTAAGGGATTTTGTGGAGTTGTAATTTCATTAATGTCGGATTCAAACGCTTAATCGTTGTGGTGGACAACTGTCCTATATCTTTCAACGATCTGATCGCTGAGGCCGGTGCGCAGTCGGCGACTTCCACCAATTTGACCACCAGTGGGTTGAAGTGTACGTCGACGCCGGTATAGCTGCCCGCATCATTACCTTTGTGATCCCCGCGGAAGACGAATTCCTTGGCGGGCCCGTTCGGTCCGGCGCCTTGGCGGTCTTCATTGTGATCGCTGTCGATATAGTGCGCCGAACTTTCGGTATTGCCTTCAATGCGTTCGATGCGCCAACCGGTCGGTGCGGTGAAGTAAATTTCTTCACGTACGCCTTCCGCTTTGGTCAGTCCCTTTTGGATTTCTTTCAGCGCTTCCGTCAGCTTGAACGGGTCCGATGGCAGTGCCGGATCCGTTTGCTGCGCTTTCATCCACAGGCGCAGTTTGACGGACTTGCCATCGTGAGTCCAACGGGCGTTGGCCCATACTTCAGGGCCCTTGCCGGAGAAATCCTTATTGCCTTGAACGTGCGGCGGGGTAAACGACAACTTGGCGGACGGCGGTACCGTATGGAGTTTTTCCTGGCATACGGGGGTGGCCGGCTGAATCACGGCGATGCTGGAGATCGGCTCGTTCTCCCATTCCAACGTCAATTGATGACTGGTTTTTGTTACTGGAACCCCGTTGCCGCCCAGGTTGAGCATCATGTGGTAATGGGTCAGCACGTTCAAGTGGCTGGATACGTCTTTTGTCTGTGATTGATCGTGCAGTTTGACTTTGATCGGCGTGGTATCGAAATCGTAACCGAAGATTTCGACTTTATTGCGGCGGCTGGTATCCAGCGCCATATCGACGGCCGGCGGCACTACGTGGCATAACGCGGGTTCGAGCGGCGGTAGCGGTTGGTTAAGCAGGTGCGCGCGAATTCTGACCAATCCCTGATGCACGCGTGCGCCGATAAAATCAAGATCGCAGCGCAATTCCGTACCCGTTGCAGCGACACTGCGATTGAGCAGAGCGGAAATTTCATTGCGCACGGTCGACTGCGCATCGTCGGTCAATTGCTTGGTCATTTGTTGCAGTACGGATTGCCAGGATGCGGAATTGCGCTCCAGCGCATCGATACCTTCATCCAATGTCGCTACCGTATCACCGGCAATATCGCTGGCTTTATTGGTCGCGTCTTCGATGGTTTCGGTAACTTTGTCGACCGATTTGGTGATTTTGTTGACCGAATCGCCGATTCCGCAGCCAGCGATCAAAGCGGAACAGATCATAGCGCAGGCTACCGGTACTATGCGTTGCTCACGAACTGAGAAAAATAATGAAGCTGTTGGCGTGAATTTCATGCTGTCAATCTCCCAAGAAGTTGCGATCAATGACTTTAATTTTCATACGGCGTACTGCATGAATGACCGCATGATGTTTGACAGTATCATAAAAGTCGATTCGCGTGACAAGGTTTGGCGAATCATACTGATTGCCGCCGGTTGCCGGATGAATTGAAGGATTCCAGTGCCGCGAGTTCCGAGGTGGTGAAGCCGGCTTGCCGCCTTGCTTGGTAGTCGAACGGACCGGTCAACTGGCCGGTGAAGTATTGATGGATCAATTGAAGAAATGTTTGCTCCGGATTCAGTCCGCGTTGAGCGCACAAAAAATTGAACCAATGCGATCCGATTGCGACATGTCCGATTTCGTCATGCAAGATGATTTCCAGCACGGCGATCGTTTTGTTGTCGCCCGCGTGCCGTAATCGATTAATAATTCCCGGTGTGACATCGAGTCCCCTGGCTTCCAGCACACGTGGTACCAGCGCCATCCTGGTCATCGCGTCAGCAGCGGTGCGGGTCGCCATTTCCCATAAACCGTTATGTGCCGGCAGAGCGCCATAATCACTGCCCAATTCAATCAGGCGATTGCGCAGTAATTGAAAATGATGCGCCTCTTCTTGCGCGACTCGAATCCAATCGCTGTAATACTGTGCCGGCAAATCCCGAAAACGGTAAACGGCATCCCAAGCAAGATTGACGGCGTTAAATTCGATGTGCGCCACTGCATGAACAAGGGCGATCAATCCGGCTTCGGTGGCAAGGCGGCGCTTCGGAACATCACCGGGTGGGACCAGAATAGGGGCGGGTGGGCGCCCCGGTTCCCCGATGGGATCGGGATCGTAACAGGATCGGTGTGATAACGTACCGTCCTGCCAGGCTTGTGCGGTGTGTTGCGTCAACCATAATTTCTCTTCTATCCGGCAAGCGGACAAGCATCGTGCCGCAGCGTCGAACAGATCGCTCAATTCGGATGAGGGATGAAGAAACGTGCAATATCCTGTAAATCACCCAATGACAATGTGCCTGCCGCCAATTGCAAGCGGAGATAAGCCAGCAAATAGTGGTACCGGGCCTGCGCAAGATCGCGCCGTGTGGTATGCAGTTGTTGCTGTGCATCGAGCAGATTCAAATTAATACGGATCCCGCCGCGAATGCTTTTTTGCGTGGCTTCGACGAGTAATTCCGCGGATTTAACCGCCAATTCCAGCGATTCAATTTTTCTGACCCCGCTTGTCAGCAGATTGTATTGTTTACGCAAATCCACGAGTACCTTGTCGGTAATTGCATCCAAATCCGCTTCGGCACGGGCGTGATTGGCTGCCGCTTGTGTGGTCAGCGCGCTGACGCGCCCGCCAGAATACAATGGCATATTCACTTCAATGCCGACAGTACCGAATTCCGCATCCAAGTTACGATTAATAAAGGAGCCTCTGGTGTTTTTCTGAATACTTGCTACGAAATCAACACGGGGCATATGCCCGGCCCGGTTTTTCTTGATTTCTTCCTTGCCTGATGCAACAGTGTGTCGCTGCGTAGCTAATTCGGCATTTTGTTCGAGTGCGGTAGTATGCCAGTTATCGTAGTCCGGTAAATGAAAAGCCTGGGTTGAGAATGTTTCTGATAACCGCTCCAGCCGAGCTATTTTTTGGCCTACTATTGCTTCCAGTTTGAGTCGGGCAATTTCCAGTTCGTCGTTGGCTTCAATGATTTTTGCTTGTGCGATTGCGTACTTGGATTGTGTTTCCAACAAATCGGTGGTGGTGCCTTCGCCTTTTTGCAGCATATGTTCGTTGATACGCCTGAGCTCTTCCAAGGAGTCTCGTTGGGTTTCGGCGATTTTGACGTGCTCTTGCGCAAGCAGCATATCCACATATGCTTCTACCAATCTGACCACAAGCTGTTGTCCATGACCGGCGAATTTGGCACGGCTGGAATCAGCTCTTGCCTTTCCCTGTTGATAGCCGGCCATGGCTTCCATGTTAAACAGTGGCTGGCGCAAAGTCATCATGCTGACTTGTCCGTCAAAACTTGAATGTTCTGGAGCATCGCCTTGAGTGAACGTACCGGAGTTTTTATTTTGCGTATGTGTAACGGTCAAGCTAGGCAATAAATGCGAGCGTCCGATGGCTTCCGCTTGCTCGCCGGCTTCATTTTCATGGTATGCGGAACGATAAGCCGGGTCGTGCTGCAGCGCTGCTTCATAAGCAGCTAGTAAGCCGAGCGATTGTGCATGGCTGATGGGGTTGAGTGTTGTGATGAGCCATAGCAGCGGGGCGATTATTTTTAGAAATATGCTCATCGTGGAACTATTCTTCGCTCATCGATGAATGGACACGATCGAGAATCGGTTTGAATAGATAATTCATCAACGATCGTTCTCCGGTTTTGACGAATACTTCTACCGGCATGCCGGCTCGGATTTGTTGATCGACCAATTGTTTCATGCCTTCCGGTGTGACCTGTGCTTTGATATTGTAATAAGGTATGCCGGTGTGCTCGTCGATCAATCGGTCTGCCGATACCTGGGTGACGGAGCCGGGAATATTCGGTGTTTTCTTTTGATTCAACGCGGAAAAAATCAAATCTACGGCCAAACCGGGGTGTATTTTATCGATCAGGTGTACAGGTACCTTTCCGTTAATGATCAGCAAATCATCGCTTGGAACAATATCCATCAGTTTGAAACCCGGCCCGATAACGCCGCCTTGCGTAAATACATTCATGCCTACCACGGTACCATCGACAGGTGCTTTGATTTCGATATTCGCCAATTCGAAATCCTGGCCGCTCAGTCGGCTGGCTAGTGCATCAGCTTCCCGTTTGATATCGGATAGTTGCTGGCGGACTTCTTTTTGATATTCTTGCAGTCGGTGAATCCGGCGTTGTTCCAGTTCGGAAATTTGCTGCCGGATACGGCCGATGTTACCGGTATCGGCGGAAATTTCACCTTGAACCTGAGTATAAGTTCTTTCAGTGTCCAATACACGGTTGCGCGGGACAAATCCGTCGACCGCCAGTTCGCGTAAATTCTCGAGTTGTTCCTGCAGGATTTTTGCTTGGTGATTTTTACTCGATTTTGATGCTTCCAGTCCGCGCAATTGCATTTTTAGACCGGTGATACTTTCGTCGATTGCCGCAATTTCATGTTGCAACGCCATCTTGCGTGCCATGAATAATTGGTTTTGTATCAGAATGTTATTTTCAATTCTGGAATCATGCCGCAATGCCAGTAAATCGTCCGGGAAGTAAATTTCGTGAGCGCCGTCGCGTTCGGCCAGTAACCTTGCCTCAACGGCGCGCGCCGCATAGAGCTGAGAGCGTGTTATTTCCGCTTGCGCCTTAATTTGTACATCGTTCATGCGTACCAGCACTTGCCCCATTTTGACATGGCTGCCTTCCTTGATCAGGATGCTGTCGACGATTCCGCCGGTTTGGTGTTGTACTGCCTGAAGATGACTGGATACTATGACCGTGCCGGGTACCGGGACGCCTTTGTCCAAGGGTGCGAAAGAAGCCCATAGCAAAAATCCGCAGAAACCCGCCAGTACGATCCACCAACCCAGTCGCGTATAAGCGGTCTCATCGGTCTCAACTCGATGAGCTGATTCGGCCGTGGTGTCGTCGATCGATATTGTTTTTTCTTCAGCCATAAATTTTATGAATACATCGTAGGTGTAACGTGATTATCCAGCTTTGGGTTCCGTTGCCGGTACCGCAGTGACTTGCTCGGTTTTCTTTTGTATAGCTTGGTTTTGTTGGGCTTGTTGCTGTTTGAGCGCCTCGACGACTTGCTGGGTCGGTCCGAAAAGTTTCGCCGTACCGTCTTGTAACAACAACAGTTTGGTGGTGGCACCCAGAATGCTGGTGCGATGTGTAATCAAAACAATGGTTTTTCCGCGTTTACGTAAATCGACGATAGCGGCAAGCAATGCTTGTTCGCCAATGTCGTCCAAATTTGAGTTGGGTTCGTCGAGTACGATCAAGGAAGGATCATCGTACATCGCCCGTGCCAATCCAATCCGCTGTTTTTGCCCGCCGGAAAGCCCGGCACCGCCTTCACCGAGCAAAGTGTCGTAGCCTTCAGGCATTCTAAGAATCATGTCATGCACACCGGCGCGTTTAGCTGCGAGTATTACTTTGTCGGCGTTAACTTCGCCGAAGCGGGCGATGTTTTCGGATACCGTGCCGGCGAACAATTCGATATCCTGTGGTAAATAGCCGATGTGCGGTCCCAGTTCATCTTTATTCCAAAGGTAAACATCCGCACCGTCAAGCCGTACTTTTCCAGCCGCCGCCGGCCATACGCCGACTAACAATCGTGCCAGCGTGGATTTTCCCGAGCCGCTCGGACCAATGACGCCCAACACCTCACCGGCTGCCAGCGAGAAATTCAATCCCTTGATTGCAGAGACTTTTGCTCCGGGCGGAAATGCGGTGACGTTTTCAACAGCGACGGTACCTTGCGGTTTAGGTAGTGCCATGCCGGCTTCACGTGCAGGATTTTGCTCCAATAATTTGACCAAACGCTCGTAAGCACTGCGGGTACTGCCGATCTGCTTCCAGACGTTGATCAACAACTGGACGGGCGCTATGGCTCTGCCGAGTAAGATCGAGCCGGCGATCATCATTCCGGGGGTAATGCTGTTTTCAAGTACTAGCAAAGCGCCTAATCCGAGCATCAGTGATTGCAGTGCGACATTGAACGCCTTGGATAGGGCGGTTACCACACCGGCTTTTTCACTGGCTTCCGCCTGTAAGTTTAAGAAGCGGCTGTGCAGTTTATACCAGCGCATCTGCAGATTGGGCAGCATGCCCATGGCTTCGATGACTTCCGCATTGCGCAAGTTGTTGGAAGCAATATTGGTGGAAGCAACCGCCATTGAATTCGCATCGGATAGCGGTTGATGGGAGATTTTTTCGTTGATATAGGCCAGTGTAATCAAAATGATGGTACCGAACAGGGCAAACAGACCCAGTGCCGGGTGAAACAGAAAGATGACAATGATATAAATCGGGAACCAGGGGGCATCGAAGAAGGCGAATAATGCGCTGCCGGTCAGGAACTGACGCAGATTGGTCAAATCTTTTAATGCTTGTCCGGCGTTGCTGTCCCCTTTTTTTAAGCACTCTTCAAAGGCTGCGGTATAAATACGTTTGTTCAATTTCATGTCGAGTTGGGCGCCGACGCGAATCAGCACGAAACTGCGAACATATTCCAACGCACCTAAAAACAGATAAGCGCCGAGCATGATCAGCGTTAGCATCAGCAAGGTCATTTCGTTACGGCTGGTGATTACGCTGTCGTATAGCTGCAACATATAAATTGCAGGCGTCAGCATCAGCATGTTGATTACCGCGCTGAAAACACCGATATTTCTAAATGTCTTTTTAAAGCTGATCAGTACTTGTGCGATCTCGTTTTGAGGGGCTTTCAGTTTGAATTTCATTAATAGACGTCGCTTAAATCATGTCCTATGGGTTATTTTTCCGTGACTTGGAAACGGATGTTAATTATTTTTTGTTCGCGACAGGCAAATCTTCCGTCGTCAAGTGAAATGCTCTTGGATGAAAGTTCAAGTGTTGCTGTGCTTCGGAATAATCGAATTGTAAATGTTGATTCATTCTTTCGGCCATGGTGGAAGACAAATGGCGATAACGCGGCAGTCGTTTGACAACACCTACGGCAAGTTGAAACAGTCGCAACGGTATTTCCGGCATGCAAGGCCTGCGGCCGAGCCGCTCAAATATCCGCTTCACCATGTCGCGATAAGGCAATATTTCTCCTCCTGCCAAATTATAAGAACGGTTTTTCAAATTCAAAGCCCTGATTGCTGTCAAGCATGCAAAAGCGACATCGTCGGCATGGATCGGTTGTCGTAAGCCATCAGCTGCGCCTAACAAGGGGAAAAAACCAAATCGCCGAATGAACTTTGCTATTTCAGTGATGTTTTTATCGCGTCCGTATCCATAGATCAGCGTCGGACGCAAAATTATATATTCTATCGTATGTGAGTTTGCCCATGTTTGTAAAAGCGCTTCACCGTGTGATAATTTTCGCGCAAGCGCTCGTTCTTGCGGATTGGACGAAGCGTTTTTGGTAAATCGGCTGGTGGAGGATAATACCACGATACGTCGAATCCCGCGGGTAACCAGGAAATCAAAATAGTCCGGTAAGACCCAGATCGGAGCCATACAAATCCAATAGGGAATCGGTAGTTGTGCGGTATCGGATCGAGTGGCGTCGGTGCAAGTGAGTTGTTGCCATGAAATTTGCGGAGAGTGGATCTTGTCCGGTGTAATGGGGCGGCGCGTAAATGCGGTAATTTGCCAATGATGCCTGATCAGAGCAGTGATGAGGCGCTCACCTACCAGGCTGGTGGCACCGAGCAACCCGACATGGCGTTCATTCATGCTTCGGTTTCAGAATCCGGTAACCGCTGCGCAGTATGTGTCCCAGCACAGCGACGCAAAAGCGTAGCCAAACTGCCACTGTAATGATTCCCATCATAACGCCCGGGTATTGCCGCCGGAAAAATTTCCGGTAAAATCGTAACATGCCACGATGTTTATGCCACGCCACAAAAAATGGCCGGGTGTGACTGCATACGCCTTTGAAATGCGTAGCCGGCGCGTCCGGTACAAAGATGATTTTCCACCCTCGCTGTCGAAATCGTATGCACCAATCCAGGTCTTCGCAATGTAGAAAATAGCCTTCGTCCCATGTGCCGACGTCATTGATGGCTTCACGCCGAACCAACATCAACGCACCGGAAACGGCTTCGACTTCAATCGGTTTCGGGGGTAAAGGTTGCCGATGCAGATGAAAATCGAAAAATAACCGCGGCCAAAGTTTTTCTAAACGATATAGACCAAAAGCGCGTACAAATGCCCGCCAAGGTGTTGGAATCGCACGGCGGCCACCGCCTTGTTCGGTGCCGTCCGGATTAGCCAGATAACCGCCAGCCATGCCGATTCGGGGTGATGATTCCATGGCGGCAACCATGTGCAGCAAAGCACCGCTGCTTAATATGCAGTCAGGATTCAGAAACAGCAAGTATGGTTGCGTCGAAGCGGCAATACCTCGATTGCACCCGGCGGCAAAACCGATATTGTGATCTGAGCGAATGATGGTGAGAGCATCGGTGCCGCCAAACTGTGTTTCGAGTGTTTGAAGGCTTGAATCGGATGATGCATTATCAACGACAATGATTTGCCGCGTTTGTTTGAGGGCTGCCGCAACGCACTCAATCAATAGATCGCCGGCGTTATAGTTGATGATGATTACCGAAACCGGTGGCCGGTAATCTTGATCAGTAATCATTAAATGTCGTTATAGCTTACCCGTACGTTGATTAAAGCCATCCCGAAGGCCTTTTATCATCATACGTAAGTTGGTTAAGCGGTTGGGAGAAAATACCGCGAAGAAAAAGAAGAGATAGATCAAGCGTAGTAGGTCTGCACGCTTCCAGACGATAGGCATATAAGGTCGCTGCCACAACAATACACTGTTTCTAAACATATAATAATAACGAAACGATTGATGAAACGAAATATTTCGCCAACGACCCCACCAAAAGCGAGCTTGTCTGTCGCCCAAGGAATGTTGCATTACAGCATCACAGACACCGTACAAGGTAAAACCTTTTGCTTGCGCGCGGAAACACCATTCCGTGTCGATATGATCGATAAATAATCCTTCATCCATTCCCCCCACCTGCTCCAACACCCTCAAAGAGATTAGTGAGCCGGAGGAAATAAGAAAATCGGCGCGTACATAATGCGTGGAGTGCTCGCTGCACGCAATCCGTGTTAATCCGAATGAAGCAACACGAACGAATTGCGATAGCTTGGATGAAGCAGGGTAGCGGTAACGCGGCGCAACCGCCGCAACGGGAATGCCCTGGTTTTCGAGATCCTGGTATGTGCAGTGCAATTTACTGATCATATCCTGTTCCGGGATACTGTCTTGATCCAACAGGAGAATGTGGGTGGCATTTAGCTTTCTGGCGATTGCAATGCCTTTGTTATAAGCCTCGCCCAATCCATGGTTTAGGGATAGTTTTATCAGATTTATTCTATTAGGAGTTTTTTTCTCAATGTGTTGAATTATTGTGCCAACATCGCTTCTGGAGTGATTGTCTACGACAATAATTTGAACTTGGCCTTGAGACAATAATGCGGCTAGGCTTTTTAAGAGTACCGTTGCATCCGGATTGAAAGTAACAATGATCGGAATAATATCAGTACATTGATTATTCATTTTGTGCCCAGCTAAGCGCACGGATCAATAATGGAAATTACTCCGGTGGTAATCGGCGTATCACAAATGGTGTTTTACCTGAGGGCAAACGTTCAATATCATCCACTTTATTGATCACTATTTGCATGTCTTCAGGTACAAAGCCGCGCAGATTGTGCAGCAATTGCGCTTCGTCGATGTTGCCGATTCGGGGATCAATAACAACTTTGACATCAATCGCATCCCGTACTTCCTGTATCACTTGCATGCGTACAAGCCCTTTGACGCCGTAGGCGGCATGTGTTAAGCCGACCAATACTTCACCACGCGGTGAGATTAAGTGTTCTTTGTCACGGCCCTGAATGGACACAACGGGCTTAAGTCCCAGAGTGACATCCTCAATGTCGGAGGCGGTATAATGATCGGGTACAATGGCGCGATCACCGGAACGATAGCGTACCAATGGCATGGCGTCGTTCCAGAATCCGGTGGCAACGATTTCATATGCCCGGTGCCCCTTTGGTGCTTCGCCATCTTCGATTGGATTCAATTCCACGCGACCGTATAGCGGATTAAAGAAATAAGCCCCCACGGCAAGCCCGGCAGCAAAAACCACGCGTTCAGCCATTCCGTAGTAATCAATTACTGTGGCGTTGTATGCTGCTTCCATCAGCAAGCGACCGCTGGGCTGTAGCATTTCCGAAGATGTCAGTACCAGCGGAATGTTTAATGTCAACCCTTGCTGCTGCATGAATCTCGCTAACGCTTCTCCAGAACTCGGATGGGTAAATAACACTTCTGCGTTAAATTGCTTGAGTTCATCGTAAAACCATTTTGCAGTCGCGGGACTTAAGTGATTTGAGGATAATAACAGCTTGCGACCGCCTTCGCGGTAAGCACCGTAAGGCGGGGTACGATCGGTGGGAGACTTAATGCTATCGGCACGTAATCGCGCCATGCGTGCATCGCGAAAAGTCAGATTCCACACCCCCATGAGATCGTCAATGAACGCTTGTTCACTGGCGATACAACGTAGCGAGCGCGCCAGCTTGACCGGAATACCGGTGGTGCCGCTGGTGGCTGCAGGTATACGTATCAAGCCGGGTAAACAGAATTGCTCGAGATGATCACGTACATCACTTTTTTCTATAAGCGGACGCTGCTGTAGGGGGACGTCGGCGGAAACACCGCCTGGTAATCGCGAAGCCCATCGCAAAGTTCGTTGTGTTAAATCCTCTGAAACCGCTAATCGGGCCGATCGATCCATGGACTCCAATTCATTCAGCATCTTGCGTACAGGATTATAATAAAACGGATTGTAGCGCAGCAGATGGTCCGTTACTCTCGTGCTCTTCAGAATATCGGTTAAGCGATCGAACAATCTGGACATGTTGCAGGTTTCGGTTAAAAAATTGAGGGGCAGCCGGGCGGTTTAGCTGCCCAACACTGTATAGTCTATGGGTTTAAAGGTGCCATTGTTGGAGCCTTCGGCAGAACATGCCGTCAACCCACACACCATATCCATCTCTGCGCGCAGGTCAATGTAGTCACCCGCTTTAGATGTTGGCACCTCCACTGTTATACCACCGGTGGAATTAATCTTTACATTCATGAAAATATTGAAAGTTGTTGTTATCTGATGCGGTTTGATTCCGAACGGCGCCAACGATGTGTAAAGATTTTCAAAACAACTGGGATGATGCCCTTTGTGTTTGTATAAAATCTCAAACATCTCTTGACTGCACGGGGTCAGTAAAAAATCGTGCAAGCCGCAAGTGTCGGCAATGATGGTAAACATGTGCTTACTGTTGTTGGCATACAGAATATCACCTGTTGTCAGATAAATACGGCTGGCATAATCGAGTGAACGGCCGGAGGATAACCAGCAACCGTAATCGTGTTCATCGAAAGCGAATAAATCCGACACTTGCTCCCCTTGAGGATCAGTAACTCTCAATATTTGACCACGTTTTATCTTGAATGCCCGTCCCGTTTGCGGGGCAATTCTCGTGAAGTGGGTGGCAGCCTCTGTCATGGAGTCTCCTTCTTGTTCGGGTGAAACGGGCATTGCCAATCGCCAGGCACGGCACGACCAGAGTATTGGCGCGCTTCCGAATTTTCACCGAAATTTTCCAGCATCGGATTAATGGAACCCTGAAAAGCTATATCACGAGCACGAATCACTTGCTTCATTGTTTCAAATTTTCCACGTACACGTAGACGTTCAAACTGTTCATGCAAATTGAACACCAGAGTAGGATACTGCGTCTTCCGTGCAAGTCGTGATGCCAGTGGGTGTAAACCAACAACAAAAAAAGCCCGCCCGCCAATACTAAATGAGAAATTATCGTTTTCAGGATCGGAGTTTACTGCCTTATCCCAAGAAAAATAGCGTACATCTACATCATGCATAGCTTGTAGTTGTTGCCAAAAAAGAGATTCGAAGTGTTGCTCGGATTTTATCTCTGGACCACGAAACATGGCCAAATAAGTCACAAACTTACCATCTACAACTTGAAAATCATGAGAGTATTCATATAAGTCATGACATACCGCGTACACAGCTTCATCAGTTGCAAGGTGCGGGTACAATCCAAACCTATAGCTCTGCCGGTTAAATGCGGAGCGAGCTCCGACACAAGGGTAGCCTTCACCAAGTATTTTTTGTCGGATTTGTGAGTGAGAATTGATTAGTTCAGCTTCGATTGGAATATCCGGCATCAGCGGATGTATCAATTCAGTGCCCTGTACAGCTGTATAGCACGTGTATTTTTGTGCTATAGCGTCAGCGGCTAACGGATTCCACGAGCGTTTTTTCTCATCTGAGACTGAGTTTGCAGATGACACGATGTTCATACCGCCACTTAATTGATGTACATAATAAATAATTCAATGCGTTTAAGAATGCTACAGAAAAGTTAATAAAGTGTCAAATACGCTGGTGTCTCGGTGGAGAAGTGGGTGACAGTCCCGATTCTTAAGGAAACACTGATTAATTGATTACATGGGCGAGCCGCTTCGTTGCGAGAGTAATGCGCCTTGTTACCTATTTTATTGGTATGCCTTGGTCGCTGTGTCCGGTGTGTCTCGTGCTTCATCTCGTTTGTCGAATTAATCAGAGTTTTCTTCGTTGCTGATCTAAATGCTTAAGACCAAATTACCATTTTGAATCGCTCTTTAATGATGCCGAAGTAATTACATTTCCAATCGCTTTGCGCAAAAAAATCTAAGTGATGCCATTGATCTTTCAGCCTTAAGATACTGGTGGCGGCATCATCCCAATCGATAGTTGCGAATTTAGCTTGCAGTCGCTGTTTGTGCGCTTCGACATCCTCAAAATCGAAACCATCGTATTCCCAGTGCAGCACTTCAAACACATTACCGGTTCGATCCGCATAGTCCACGCTAAAATCCAGCCCCCATTTTGGGCGTATTTTAATGATCTTGTAGATCAGTGGATTTTCTTGCGACCAACGTTTCAGTTGTTCCAATGCTTCTCCGGTGTAACCTTTACGTTCAAAAAGAAGGCCATGATTCAGTACCGCTCCTTCGATTCTATCAGGTTGCGTGAACCAGGCGGCTTTCAGTGCGCGACGATGCTCTCGATGTGCAATCGCGGGCGTTAAATTAACCGCGGCATACCATTGTTCCAAGGCTGTCAGATCGTAACCATTTTGATCAAAAAGTGCGAGATCGCCAGCCAAAGGTGGATCAAACCTGGCGAGCGGCTTGGTCCATAATCCTTCAGGATTAAATTGATTGTTTGTTAAATGCAAATAACTCATTGATAAATAGAATTCTTGATGATTGACAACGAATCTGTCGGAAGGCGATTTTGACTACCCAATTAAAGGTAAAAGCACATAGCAGGGAGCGAGACCAAACCGTACATATATTTCCATATCGCAATATTATAATCGTAGCATATGATAAAATATGCCGTTCACGAAGGCTTGAACTTTTTTGCGCGATAATTATCCTATGTTCGCCTTTACGGAATACCGGGGACGATCTGGTTTCGACGTGGGTTGCAAAGCAGCGCAGGGCATACCGAGGATCAGATTACCTCGTAAATCCATCTGAAAACAATAGTCGCAAACGACGAAAACTACGCTTTAGCCGCTTAATTCGGCTAGCCTCTGTACCGGTGGGCCTCAACGCCGGGTCTGGTAACAGACAGCAGAGTCACTAACGAGGATCGCGTTCGGTAGGGTCGCTTTACAGGACGTTAAATAATAGGCGGCTCGCCTGTCATCAGCTTGCCGGTTGGCGGTTGCCAGGTCAAATTAAATAATTAGGCTAAGTATGTAGAACTGTCTGTAGAGGGCTTGCGGACGCGGGTTCGATTCCCGCCGTCTCCACCAATTTCCGGTCTCACCCAGACCGCTCAAGACCAACTAAGACCCATAAAATACAGGGTCTTAGATCAGGTCTCACAAATCCTTCATTAGTCTCAGTTGGTCTCCAAAGGCCTCGGTTGTGGCACAAAAATGACACAAAATTGCCACAAGTCATTTTTGCCGATGAGCGAACTTCTGCGTATGGCACAGAAAATTGCCGACGCATGCGCCAGCATATTTTCACTGAACTTGTCCCCATTGCCGGAGATTTGGCAAATCACTATGTCAAAACCGCCGAGCGTCAGAGTTTCGAGCAAGCCAACTATGAACTGCAGGATATTTATAATCAATTACGCATCGAAGATCTGAATCTATGTGGCAACAACGAGGAATTGTTGGAAGCTGCGAAACGATTTGCCGAGAAGTGCCAAACCGCACGATCTCGCGCACAATCTCCTGATGGTGCCTATCAAGCCTGTTTACGCATTGTCGATCACTATCAGGTCAAACGGCCCGCGATTAAAGCCCATGATCTGGAACCTGCCCTCAATCGCATGTGTTGTCATCGCTGGTGGTACCGCCGAATTCAGATATTGCGATTACGAAAGATTGAAACCATATCCAGAAACATAGAACTGGTCAGCCGCCTTCGTGGCACGTATGCCAGCGATTACACCATTCATGTTAAGCGCAAACAAAAGGAGCGAAACCGGCTGTACTTAGCCACGAACTTTGTAAGCAACCAGAGCGGCGAGATTTTTTCCCTGCAGAACCTAGCCGAGCGTTCAGTATCCAATCCAGCTGTTCGCCGTGCCGAATTAATGGTTCGCATCAGAGGGTTTGAGATGGTAGCCGATCATCTGGGTCATGTCGGTGAGTTTTATACGCTGACCACACCCTCTCGTATGCATGCTTGTCTGCATTCCGGTGCAATCAATCCGAACCATGACGGCACTACGACTTTGCAAGCGCACGAGTATCTAACCCATTTGTGGGCATTAATTCGTGCCGAATTGGATCGGCAAGACATCCGGCCTTATGGCTTCCGAGTGGTAGAACCACATCACGACGGCACCCCACATTGGCATTTACTGCTATTCATGCCGGATGAACAGCGTGAAGCCGTACGTAACGTCATGCGTCATTATGCTCTTCTGGATAATGGTCAAGAACCCGGAGCATTGGAACATCGCTTCAAGGCCGTAGCCATTGATCCTACCAAAGGCAGCGCAGCGGGATACATAGCAAAATACATTGCCAAGAATATTGACGGTTACGCGCTCGATCAGGATTCATACGGCAATGATGCGATTCAGGCTGCTGAACGCATCACCGCTTGGGCGAATACCTGGGGTATTCGGCAATTTCAGCAAATCGGTGGTCCTAGTGTCACCGTCTGGCGGCAACTGAGAAAACTCGACAAAACCGACGACCCGGAACTAGAAGCCATCCGTCAATCGGCAACCGCCAGCGACTGGGCGGCTTTCATGTTGGCGATGGGTGATCCTGAAATGCCTCATCGTTCGCATGCAATCAAACCGTTCTACGATCAAAGCAAACAACTTAATCCGATGACTGGAGAAGCTTACTCGCCGGCTCTCGGCCGCTATGGAGACAATGCTCCTTTACGGGTTTCCGGTATTGTCTGGAAAGGATTAAGTTATAACACCAAAAAACATATATGGGTGCTGTTAAAAGTCGACAGCGAGGACGTGACATTAAGGAGCGAGGCGCAAGCCGAGCGCACGCAATGTCACGCCGCAGCTGTTTCCCTTGGACTTGTATCAATAACTGTACCGCCCCCTTTTTATCATCCGGAGATTATCCATGAGAACCCAACTCAACACTAAAAATGATCCATTAGAAGACATCATGAATCCATTTACTTTAGATGAAGCCGTGTCCTTGATTTACCGTTTGGCTGTCCTCAAAAAGGACGCACTGCAGCCCGGAAAGAAATACAGCATCACGCAAATCGGCCATATCTGTGGCGTGCTGACGCTTAATGATCAGATCGAGATTGTGATCAAGTTTCACGACGAGATGCGGCAATTCACTAAGGAGGAGTTTTATGCGCAGGTAAAGCTTCTCGACGAATAGGGCAAGTGTTTTATTGACTTCAGCGATCAGTAGTGTATTATGAAAATGTATATTAACTAACAGGAACACTACTGATCATGGAAGCCAATCAAAGAAAACTGTTTGATCTAAACTTGAGCACGGAACAAGAGCAAATTCTTTTACAGAATATCAAAGAATTCAGGGGTGTTGGCACTACACTCGAAAGCGCATTAGGCGCCTTGATCATGGGGCAATACTTCGGCTGGCGGGTTCTTAAAATACTTCACAATCCGTTGACCTATCGCCGGTATGAAAAGATTCTAGGCATTAAGTTTCAGGATGTTTGCCCGGAATCAACGCACTATAGCGAAACAAAGAGTGTGGGTTATGCCATCACGCAAAAACTTGGCAGTTTCTGGGCGGTGGTGATGGGTAAGCGCAAAGTGGCGGATAAGGGTTTGATCGAGGATCAAACGGAAGTTGAAAAGCACGTAGCCAAACATATTGCTGGTAATGACGGGGAGGAAAAGAAATGAACCATTCCGATCGTCAACTGGTAACTGTCAAGAAATGTGCAGAACTGACGGGCTTATCTGAAAACGCCATCCGGCAGTATTTGAAAAAGGGGCAATGGAGATTTGGAATACATTGGTTCAAGTCCGCGAATAAAAAAGTTTTTATAAGCATGTCCGCAGCTAATCTATGGATGCAAGGCAAAGAGGTATAACGGTTCGTGGCAATAGCGTCCAGCTATCGTTCACTTTCCAGGGTGTGCGCTGCCGCGAAACTATTCCCATGCCACCGACCAAGACCGCACTGAAAGAACTAGGCCTCAAGCTGCAAGCCATCAAACACGAAATCAGAGTCGGCACCTTCGATTATTTCCGGCACTTTCCATACAGCAGAAAAGCCAAGGAATTCAGGAAAACCCGTCCCGATCTCTACACGGTCAAGGAAGCGCTTATTAACTGGCTGCGCCGCAACCAAGCCAAGCTGCAAATTAGTACGCTGCAAGACTATAACAGCGCCATTTATCATCATTTGATTCCAGTTTTCGGTGATCTCACCATTGCCGAACTGACGGCCAGCAAAGTCAAGGAATGGTTATCAGAACTTCCTTGTTCCAACAAACGCAAAGGCAACATCCTGACCCCGTTGCGGCAAACATTCGAGGAGCTTTATCACGACGAAATCATCGACAAAAACCCACTGCAAAGAGTTAAAAATCTGCCCAACAAAACCCGCGAGCCCGAACCGTTCACGCAAGAGGAAGTCACCAAGATTCTGAACGAGCTCACCGGTCAGGCAAAAAACCTGATTCAGTTCGCATTTTATTCAGGTCTCCGAACTTCCGAATTGATCGCGCTACGCTGGCAAGATGTCGATTTTCAAAACAACCGGATATTTGTAAGAAGCGCTTATGTCAGAGGACAACTGAAAAACACTAAAACCAAATCGGGAAAACGGGAAGTACTACTACAGTCGCAAGCCAAAGAAGCCTTGCTCAATCAACATACCTTCACCGAAAAACAGAACGGAATCGTTTTTCACGATCCGCACACCAATCAGCCGTGGAGAAATGATCAGCCGATTCGCAAGAAAGTCTGGATTCCGGCACTAAAAAAAGCCAACATCAAATATCGCAATCCCTACCAGACCCGT
Source organism: Nitrosomonas sp. (assembly GCA_021582655.1). Classification (GTDB taxonomy): domain Bacteria; phylum Pseudomonadota; class Gammaproteobacteria; order Burkholderiales; family Nitrosomonadaceae; genus Nitrosomonas. The sequence continues at coordinate 2,265,408 of CP091135.1, read as the reverse complement.
CACACCTTCGCATCAATGCTGCTTTCACGAGGTGAAAATCCCCTATGGGTTGCAAGCCAAATGGGGCATGAAGATTGGAGCATGATTATCAAGGTCTATGGGCGGTGGATTCCGCAATCAAAATGAATCAGTTCATAAATGTAGTTCAATATCGATGCGGCCATGAAGAATGCGGACAATCTCAATTTGATTTTTTCCCTTATGGCGATAGAAAACCAAATGCTTTCCAACACCATATTTATAATAGCCTTCACAAATATTATTGCATGCATGCCCTATTTCCGGTTCATTAGCGAGATTATGAAAAGCGATATCAAGTTGACTTAAATAACTTTTCTGCTGTGTCTTTCCAAATTCTTTTCTTACATAACGACCAATCAAGCGCATATCAGTTTTTGCCTTCTGAGTGAGGATAAATGATCCCATCTAATCTTCACTTTCCAATTCAGCCAGGATGCCCTGCAAAGAATAGTTGGACGATCCGCTCTGTTCACCTTCAATCAAAGCATGGCGTAATACCTCCAGTTTCGTTTCACGTTCCTCAAGCAAGCGTAAGCCCGCTCGAATGGCTTCGCTGACTGAACCATAACGCCCCGTTTCAATTTGGTGCACCAGAAATTTCTCAAAATGTTCACCCAATGTCACACTTGTGTTCTTTTGTACAGGCATAACCGCCTCCATGCAAAATTTGCCAACGTCAATAATGAATTATAATATTTATTGGTGTTTTGCAACAAACGACGATGAAGGCGGAGGCGGAGCGAGTAAGCTTACATATAATGATTGATTTGAATATCCTCAAGAATATAGAAGTCTAGTTCTAGTACTTCATAGCTCGCTAAATCGGATAAATCTGGTAACTGGAATTTAGTTATATTCGTTCAATAGTGTTCTATGATAGATGGCCTGCAATTGATTTGACATGCCTAGAATCATGATCTCTGGAACTGTATATTGCTCCTTTTAAGAATGATATATAGTTAGAAAAGTGAGCTAACATCACTATTTTTTTGATTTCTTCAAATCTATAGTATATATGCAGTTACTATATAATTACTTATTGGTCATAAGACTTTATGAGAATAAACAAAATCAGAGTAGAAAACTTTCGTGCAATCCATTCCGTCCGAATGGACGATATCGGTGACATGGTGATGATTGCCGGCCCAAATGGTTGCGGAAAATCCTGTATCCTCGATTCAATAAGATTACTGAAGTCTGTTTACGGCGGGTATTTACCAAACGAATGGCAGCAGTGGTTTGGTGAATTTCAAATAAATTTCCAGCGCAATCCTGAGCAAATGAAGACAATTCTTCGTGACAAGTCACGATCTTCATTTGTTGAGGTGGCATTCATCCTTCACAAAGATGAAAAGGAATATTTGAGGTCACGCGCATCGAGACTTGTAGAAGATGTGGTTTGGAAAACTGTCGTGCCAGGTATGAATGATCCCTGGCTTAGGGCGCGCGGAGTTCTTGCGGCCGAGTTACGAGCGCATAAACCCACCGTGGATCAGAAAACACAGCAGTTGTTGCCAAGCTTTCTTCAACAAATTGAAAACGAGACTCATGTAGGTCAACTTGAGATCACTCCTACGGGTGAAGCAAAAACACAAAATAATCTTCTCCTGGAAATACTGTTTTCTTCATATGAGCCCGGGAAAATTGGATTGTTGGATTACCACGGTTCACACAGGAACTATGGACGTGAGCAGCTTGGTGGAATCAATTTGAACTTAGAGAGCGAGGAAGAAAAACAACGGCAACACCTCCTCTACAATTATGCACAAAAATACACAAATATCAAAAGCGAAATGGCGGCTGATTTCGTAAGAGAAGCTTTGAAAGAAAAATCAGGGATCGAGTTTACCGAGCGCTTCATCTCATTATCGAACACTCTTCAAGAGTTGTTTAAAACATTCTTCCCAGGTAAAACTTTTTTAGGTCCTATCCCTACGAGTGAAGGAGCTTTGGAGTTTCCTGTTGAATTGAATGGCGGTGGAAAACATGACATCAATGAACTATCCTCCGGGGAGAAAGAAGTGCTTTTTGGTTATTTACGGCTTCGCAATTCAGCTCCTCGATACTCAGTTATTTTACTCGATGAACCAGAGTTACACCTTAACCCGGCACTGGTTCGTGGGCTTCCACAATTCTATAGGCAGCATTTGGGCGCCGATCTAGATAATCAGATTTGGCTTGTTACTCACAGTGATGCCTTCCTTAGAGAGGCCGTGGGAACTCCTGGAATTGATGTTTTTCACATGCAATATTATCAAGGGGGGCAGATTGATAGCCAACTGCGTGCAGTGAAGGCCGATGATGAAGCCGAGGCAGTTATTATTGAGCTTGTTGGAGACTTGGCGGCATATCGCCCTGGTGCAAAAGTTGTTTTTTTTGAGGGCCATGAATCGGAGTTTGACCTAAAGATGGTATCTCGTTTGTTTCCCGAGGTAGAAAAAGTTGTCAATTTTGTTTCAGGTGGGAATAGGGAAAGAGTTGAGAGATTACATCGAGTTTTGGATCAGGCAGTAAATGCGGGCAGAGTTCCGGTTAAAATTTACTCAGTCGTGGATAAAGATACTGGCGATGGACCGGGAGAAACAGCCTATAGAAGGCACTTTTCCTGGGATGTTTATCACATCGAAAATTACCTTTTGGAGCCAAAGTATATCTTGGAGGCGATGCGGCAAATTGGCGTATACAAGGACAGTCTCTCTGACGAAGAGGCAATCTCGAAGAAACTCAATGAAATAGCTAGAGAGTGTATTAGTGAACTTGTAGCACACTTCTTAAGAGAAATGATTAATGAAGTCATGGTTCGGCAGATTGCTTTAAATGCGAACCATCAAGCGGAAGATTTAGGTGCTGAAATGCACCGGGTAGCGATTCGTTCCGCCGACCAAATACGAACCAAGTTACAAACGGATATTGGCGTAGACATACTTCGTAAAGAAGCGTCTGGATACAGAGCGACTCTTGAAAAGTCACTGGATTCAGATGATTGGAAAAAGCACTTTCGAGGGCGAGACGTATTAAAAAGGTTCGCTGGCGAATTCTGTAATGGAATACGGTATGAAATGTTTCGTGATTTAATTATCAGCACTATGGTCAACGATTCGTTCCAACCTGAGGGGATGAAAAAAGTTATACAAAGAATCGTGGAAGAGTAGAATCGATTGACCAATGCATTAATCTGGATTTTCATTCGGCTACGTTTCATGAAAACCGCTTATGCAAAGGGTTAAACATAAATATACCATCTATGAAATATTCTTAGCCATCGCGTGTACCGTCCAGGTAGCAAGGGGGACTCCAAATACATTTCATTGGTAAGTTAACAGAAAATTAATGCTTTTACTACGAATAAACATATAATTGCGTGTATCACTACTCTTGATAGTCTTGGTAAATGAGCTTAAACTTCATTTTTTATAGAGTCTGTATCTCATAAGTTAATAAAAATACTATGAAATGACACAAAAATAACAGAGGAAAACACTAAATGGTTGAAATATCAGAAAGAGACCAAGGTTCGATTCCCGCCGTCCCAATTTAAGGCTCAACAAAGCCCGAGCATATCTTTAATTTCTATTTTATGTAGTAACCGTGGTGTTACTGACAAGTTGCTGTGTTTCTTGCCGGGGTTGCTGTAATAGCGTGACATCCCATCAGAGCGGATGTGTACCCAATCCATTGATAAAACATCGTGCTTAAATGATGATGATGGTTTTTCGGGGGAGTTAAACCAAATGGTGCAAAAGGATAGCGACTGGATTGCGGTATTGATGGTAAGCGTCATATTCCGTCGGTGTTTTCCGGGACCGGATTAAAAGAAACGCAAGATGGGACTGAGGAAGCAAGGCGGTTTGCGGTAATGGGTGCCGCCCTAGCGATGTTCTCAAAGCAAGTAAAGCAGAGGCGGGCAAAAAACGTAGAAACCGAGTGACGTATCGCGGGAGGCTTACCCGCGATGGACTTATTTGAAGAAATAGCGCGAGTGGCTTGTCAGGTTTTCGCTAGAATGAATCTCTTCTGAGGCGGACGAAAATCATTCGTGGACTTGGGCGCGATATTTTTCCGTGGATCGACAGATAGCTCATTATCCGTATAACCGAGCCGGAATGACTTTCAGGCGTAGAATCGAGTCACGCGGTGTACTTGGAAGCAGTACACCAAGGCACGCCGGAATTGCGGATAAAGCAGGCCGCCGTTGACACGGAATCGAGAACATCCTCGAAATTTTCAGTGCGTTCAGAAACGATTCTTTTAGGAAAGCTGCTTATCAAGCGGGCTCGCCGATCCGGTTTGCCCAGCCAATGGCTTGGAGTTCAATGTCAGCAAGTTCATTGACGGTTAAGAAACCCAACTCGTTGATCATCGCTTTTATTGACGTCATGTCGCCTCGCTCATTTTCTTCCACTAATTTCAATTCCTGGCCCAGTCGCCCGCTTCGGTTCAACAGCGCCTGGCTCATGTCTTCGGGAATTTCCAGCTTATCCACAATTTGCTGCATCTCGATAGCAAGCAATACGTCAAGCAATGAAAGAATGCCGACCATGAAGGCTCTTTCATGATGATTTTTATCGTGCGGACGTTCCGCTATCGCAATCAATTCCATGAGTTTGCCGCGCGCCGCAGCCGTTTGGACAAGCCCTCCGGACAGATTTCCGTCGGATTGATCGGCAGTATACAGTAACAGCTGAATCCATCGCTGCAGTTGCTTGCGTCCCAGCATAATCACGGCTTGTTTGATTGAGTTGATTTTCTGAGGGAACCCATTTGCAACCGAGTTCACCATTCGCATCAGGTTGTAACTGAGCCCGGGTTGATGCTTGAATTCCTTTTCTAACGCTTCGATCTCGTTATCACCCATCACCAAGGCAAGTAATTTCAATAATGACAATTTTCCCGGGTCGGCGCGCTTTACCTTCATAACCTCGGGTTTTGCAAAGTAGTAGCCCTGAAACATTTGAAATCCCAATTGCCTACAATAAGCTTCTTGTTCCCGGGTTTCGACTTTTAAAGCCAACAGCAAAACCGGCCAGCGATTTAATTGCGTTACAAGCTTGGCCAATTGCTCTTTGTCCATGGCCAGGATATCCACCTTGACGACACTTACCAGGGGCAGCAATTGTTCCACCTCGTGATTGAGTGCGACGACGGAGTCCAGTGCAAACTGATAGCCCTTTTGCTTTAATTCATTGCAGTGCTGTAAGAATTCCGGGGTAATCGCTGTCGTTTCTTTGAGTTCCAAAACCACATGCTTGCACGGCAACAAGCTTATGATATCGCTCATGATCAACTCGGCAGTCGCATTAATGAATCCTCTTTGCTTGCCGAGTACGTTTTGGATGCCCAGTTGGCAATAGGCATTAACGATAACGTTTGAGGATGCCGACAGAGCATCGGTAATTTGGGCCGTTTCCGCAGCCGCTTCTTGTCTAAAAAGTAATTCATAAGCAACCAGGTTTTGATTTTGATCCAAAATCGGCTGGCGTCCAAGAAAAAAACCTTCCATTTAAGTTCCTTTGTCATCCATCAAAAAAACGGTTACTTTCATCGGCCTTTCGGTTGCTTTCTTAAGTGATTTCTGAATCCACGCAAAGTCGGAGCGGCGTGATCCGCGTGCCGTGTTACGCCACGACCAAATCGGGCGATTCGTGGTGATTTTGTTGCGTCATAATCGGAGTCGCAAACCCAAGCGGCATAAAAAAGTTTGTGCATATCATCATCCGTTTCTGATAACACCGTCTTCCAATTCCACTATCCGGTCGGCAATATCCAAAATCCGGTAATCGTGTGTTACCAGCAAGATTGTGGTGCCGGTTTCTTTGGCCAGGCTTTTCAAAATGCCGACAGCTTCTTGACCGCTCTGCTTATCCAACGAAGCGGTTGGTTCATCCGCTAAAACTATTTTGGGGTGACCGGCCAGTGCGCGTGCAATCGAAACGCGCTGACGCTGTCCTCCGGAAAGCTGTTCCGGGCGATGATGCATCCGGTCGCCGAGCCCGACGGCGGTTAACATTTCCGTAGCGCGATCGAGTCGTTGCTGTTCCGTCATCGTGTTGAACATTTCCAAAGTCATGCTGACATTCTGTAATGCGGTGAGCGCCTTGAGCAGATTATGCTGTTGAAAAATATAACCGGTTTGCTGACGTACTCTGATCTTTACCTGTTCGGTGCTGCCGATGAGTTGTTGATCCAGTACTCGCACACTGCCGTGCCATGCTTGCCGGAGACCGCCGACGATAGTCAGGAAAGTGGTTTTGCCGGAGCCTGAGGGTCCGGTCATCAGCACAATTTCCCCTTTATCGATCGAAAGCGCGACATCCCGCAACACCGGTTGCTGCATTTCTCCGCTGCCGAAACTGAAATCAAGGTGACGTACTTCGATGATTCCGGTCATCAAAACATATCCGCCGGATTGGCTGCTTTCAATTTTCGAATTGCCAGCAGCCCGGCCATCGAACACATCGACACAATGAAAATAAACACCGTACCGAGTTTGGCGAGAGTCATCGGCATCGGCATGAAAATTTGCGATTCGGCCAAGTGATATAAACCGGTGGAAAGGATGAGGCCGGGAATGAATCCCAGTATTGCAAGAAAAAAAGCTGAAGCGAATACCACGCGAATGAAATAATTGTGCTCGTACCCCATGGCT
>CP091135.1:2171590-2258641 GCA_021582655.1 Nitrosomonas sp. | reverse complement strand
GCCTGTGTGGTGCTCAACACTAAAGCTAAGAAAATAATCTTTGTGAGATTCGATATCGATTTGCGAATTTTCAGACTTAGGAAGTGCTGCATATAATATTCTCCTCAATAAATTGATAACTGATGCTAGGAAGACGCTGATTAATTGGCTGTATGAGTGAATCGCTTCGTCGCAAAGGTGATGGGCTTCCTATTTATCTTATTGATATGTTCCGGATGCTCTGTGTCCCGCGTGCCTCGCACTTCATAATTAACCAGCATTTCCTAGAAAATGCCTGGATTGGCTGCAATGTCTTTTTTTGCTTCGTCTTCCAGTTTGACCCGGATATCGGCATCCAGCTTGATATTAAGATTGATCGTAATGGGTTCCGATGGGGTTTCTACTTTGACGGTAGGGGCGCATGATGTGACTGCAACACATACAAGCAGTAACAATGCTTTGATGATCGCTTTATTTATCATTAAATTAATTCTTTTCATGATGGCACCTTATTTATCTGGCAAACAACCGAGACCCACTCTTTGAGAATATCGCTTGGTGAGGTTAATTTAGCGCAATCTTACTTAATGAAATCTGAATGATCCGTCTAAAATCATATCGGATAAATGATAGCCTTGATTGATGGCTTGCAGGATTTTATCTAAAACGGTTTCAAATTTAATGTTTAGGTGGAATTCCTGTCCATCGTTGACCTCCGGATTTCTACCCAGTATTGCAAGCTTTAGTATCAAATCATGCTCGGCTGATTTATCAAGATGCAATTTAAGTTCGGAATAATGAAAATCTTGCAGGATTTGTAAAACCATCGCCACTTCCTGGCCACTGGTTGACAACAATTGTGAGGCTTTAGAGGACTTAAGTCGCAATACACCAGATGAGCTTGCAATCAAATAGCCTTCAGTGATGACGATTTGATTACTTAAAAACGTTATGGGAATTTTACCGTCAAGATGCCCGCTTCCAGAAAGGCCGTCAACTTGAATCAATTTAAAGAAGGTTTCCAAATCAAAATTGTTGACATGAATTGTGAGATCGGAGCTTGCTGTCGGGATGATATCGGTACGGTTAAGTGAGACCACTCCATCCATCATGGAGAATCGGGCGTTTTCAAGGACAACGCGCAAAGAATCACTGGATTTGATCTGATAATCGATGTGTAAATTCTCCATCGGTACACCTCCTAAATCGATTCGCTGCGCTGTAATGGTTTGGTGTGGAGAGCTGTTCAAAGAGAATAAATCGTGAGAATCCAATTGCATGTTGAGCTTTGTTACCTGAATGGCATCTGTGATGAACGATAAAGCATTTAAGGTCAGCTTGCCTTTGCTGTTTTGTAGGCCGGTGGCGGACCATTTGAGCTGTGCGCTGGCTTGGATTTCACCGTAAACATCATGCAATTGATCCAGAACGGGTAGCAGCGAACCGGGTTGTAAGTTCCCGGGTGAAAAAACGAGTGGTTCCAGCTTGGCAAATAATGTCCCATTACCGGTGTCGGATTGATGTTGTGCGGTGATCGATAGTAAGTGGGTATTTGATATGCTGCCGTTGAGCTTCAGTGCATATATCGGTGGTGCTGCATTCGTTGCAATATTGCTGAGATTGCCGGAAATTGTTAGTGCGGCAAACAGTGGTTGTTGTGAGCGGTGTTCAATATCCTCGATAAAAAAATTAATTGCGGTGCCTCGTTCAGGAGCATTCATATTGATAGAAGATATGATGTTTTTTGACTGAAGATGCAACTGTGGTAAATGTAATGCTGTTCCAGAGAACGTAATTTGTCCCTCATAGTGTTTGTCGTTTTTTATTGCACCATTTGCGGTGATTCTGCCGGGATAAATTTCCATATCACTTGCTGCTTGGTTTCGATGCAGTGAACGGATATTGATTGGATCGGCTGTCATCACAATTTCGTGCCGTAAGCGCCAGTCTTCGATTTCCCGGGTCATTTCCATTTTGGCGCTTATAATGGAGAGCTGCAAAGGACGCGAAATATGCCAATGATTCTTTCTGAGGATCTTTTTCATCGTCACTGTTGCAGGTTTGTATAAACTGGCGACTGATCCGGTTTTGTCATGCTTGAATTGTAATGGCAGAAAAATCGAGAATGGTTTAATTGTGAAAGCTTTTGAAGTCAATTGACCGTCACGTGCAGTAAGATCCAGTTTGCCAGATCCGGAATCGGATAATCCGTGAAAATCACCGCTCAGATCAATTTGTCCGATCGCCAGCCGCATGGAAGGATCGTCGATATTTGGCTGTAAGCGGATATCCGAAAGCGAAAACTTGGTTCTTATGTGTTGAATATTCAAGTGATTGGATTTGAAATATGTTCTTCCTGATAAACTGGTAATACTAAGTGTGGGAATGTTTAACATGCCATCCGCAATAACAGTATTCCCTTGCAGATTTCCTTGCGAGTCGATCGTAGCGGCTAATGCGGCGCTACCTTGTGCTAATGGACCCGATAGCATTGCTTTAAAATCGATTCTATGCGTGTTTTCTCGGCTTGGTGTGATTTCACCCGACAGAGCTATATTGATGTAGCCGGCTGTGGATTGTATCTGTAGTACGAAATTTTTTAATGAAAAAGCCGGTAGCCAGGCGAGATCGATTGGCGTCGGCAACAATATTGGCTCAGGCGATACCGGCGCAGAATGCTTTTGCTGGTCATTCATGGTCAAATTCGCCATTAGCTCATTGATTTCAATTGAGAGCGGTGATCTGGAAAAGAGGTTGTGCATATTCCAGGACACACGAGCTTTATTGATACGGAATTCTTCATGCTTTCCGGCAATCAGATTATCAATCAGTAAACCGCTAGGTGTCAGATCCAAGGTTGCGATGGATTGCAAAGGGAGATTCCATTTGCTTAACTGAGCGCCGAGCAAGGCCTCAAGCAGACTGTTACGAAATGTGTAAGTGGTTACCATGATAACTGTAAGTAACGTTATCAAGGTAAAAATAAGGTTTGTTAAATATCGTCGTCCCATTTTGTAGCGAAACAAGGACCTTCCTCGCAAGGGTTGAACTATATATTAGCGCTACTGAGTGCAGTAGTGTTAAGAAAATGCTGATTAATGACCGCACGAACGAGTCATTTCGTTGCGAGGGTAATACTCTTCCTCACTTGCCTTATTGGTGGCCTGGTTCACCGAATTAATCGGCGTTTCCTTAATAAGGAAGAGAGAATAGAGGAGTTGAAATTAAAAACCCCTCGGGAGAGGGGTTTTAGGCAATAGCGAAACGCTATTATTTATGCATTGCTTTCTTGAACATACGATCAATTTTTGCTTCCGTGTCCATTGAGCGTCTGTTTGCTTCGTTAGCGATATTCAATGCATCGTTTGCCTTGGCATTTGCTGCGGCTGCATCAGATTTTGCTGCGGCAGCATCGGCTTTTGCGGTGGCGATGTCGGCTTTCAGTCTATCTTCCAATTCTTGCAGTTGACCTGTAGATGCACAGCCTGTTAAACCAACAAAAGCAGCTGCGATAACTGCGAGCGTTAATTTACGAACGGGATGCTGGATTCTTCCTTTCATACTCTGATCTCCTTGGTTGTTTATTCTATTGATATATATGCACAAACATCCACTACTTACGTTGCCGCTGATCATTAAGTATCAGCAGCGCTTTGGCATCTTATCTGATTTCTACTGTAAAATAAATGAATTTGGTTGTAAATTTGCCAAATACAGTAACATAAAAACAACAAACTCACATAACGTGATGAGTTTTAATAATCTTTGTAAATAAGTAGGAATTCATGAATTGGATCGTTCCGAGTGGAACTGGGTTGCGGTTAGCGAATATTCACTACCACACCGGGTCTTAGCCAACGGCCGAGTTGATCGATTTGTTCGTTCGTTAACGCGATACAGCCATTGGTCCAGTTGTAGTGATGATGAATTTCCTTGTCACCATGTCCGATGCCATGGATACCGATATAACCCCCTAAAGAGGTATTTTGCGGTGGCGTTCTGCCTATTCTTTCCGCTTCCAGGATGGAATACCACGTGTCAATATCGATTCTTTTTTCGCTGAAAGCGCGCTCCGCGGTGTCGCGATTGGGGTAATCCAAACCAAAGAACCGGTGGTAGCGGCTTTTTTCGTTGATCCAGCCTATTCTGAATTTGCCTAATGGTGTTTTATCATCGAGTGTCACTTTAGACCAAGTGGTGCCATAGCGTCCGATGGCTACATTATTATAGACTTCCTGCACAGTATTGCCTTGCATCACACGCAGGATTTGTGCTGCCGTATCGACATCGATCCAGATACCCTTATCCGCATTTGCAGTTATGGAAGGAATGAGCAAGCCCATAAAAACAATTAGGGCTGTAATACTGCTGCTACCAATAATTGAGTAAAGCTTGCTCATTTTGCGATTCATTCATAATGACAATACTTAATTATGTCATAATTTCCGCTTCTGAAAACCTGCTTAAAACGCCTATGTGCCTTGCTATTCCTGTTCGCGTGGCGCAATTGATTTCTGAGGATCGTGCCATGGTCGATCTAGGCGGTGTGCGTAAAGAAATTTCCTTGGTATTGGTTGAGGATGTGAAGCCCGGTGATTATGTTATTGTGCATGTCGGTTTTGCGCTACAAAAGCTGGATCAACAGGAAGCGGAGCGTACGCTCGCAATGTTCGCGGCGGTTGCCGGGGATATCAGCGCCGATATGGATTGAGCGGTTATGAAGTATATCGATGAATTTCGTGCCGGAAATATCGCACGGAAAATCGCCGGCAAAATCCTGGCCGAGGCCGATTCCCGGCGTCGCTATCATTTGATGGAGTTTTGCGGCGGGCATACCCATGCGATTTCTCGTTTTGGAATTCCCGATCTGTTACCCGGCAACATCCGCATGATTCATGGTCCGGGTTGTCCGGTTTGTGTGTTGCCTATCGGACGGATTGAAAATGCCATTCAACTGGCGAAGATGCCAGGTATGATCCTGTGTTGTTATGGCGATGTGCTGCGGGTACCGACATTGTCCGGTATGAGCTTGCTAAAAGCAAAAGCGCAAGGTGCCGATGTGCGCTTGATTTATTCCAGTACCGATGCGATCAATATCGCGCGGCAAAATCCGCACCGGACGGCGGTTTTTTTTGCTATCGGTTTTGAAACGACTACTCCGCCTACCGCCGTTGTGATCAAGCAAGCGCAGCAGTTGGGTTTGGTGAATTTCAGCGTGTTTTGTAATCATGTGCTGACACCTTCCGCCATTTCACATATTTTGCAGTCACCGGAGGTACGGGAGCTGGGGCTGGTGTCGATTGACGGTTTCATCGGCCCTGCGCATGTTTCGGTGGTGATCGGCAGCCAGCCTTACGAATATTTCGCCGAGGAATTCCAGAAACCGGTAGTGATCGCCGGCTTTGAACCGCTTGACGTGATGCAGGCAATCTTAATGCTGGTTCGTCAAATCAACGCAGGGCGGGCGGTGGTCGAAAATGAATTTACTCGTGCGGTAATGCCGGCGGGCAATGTCAACGCGAAATCGTTGGTGGCTGATGTTTTTGAGTTACGGCGCAGCTTTGAATGGCGGGGCCTGGGTGCTGTGCCGTACAGTGCGCTGAAAATTAAAGCGTGTTATGCGGATTTCGATGCTGAGCGGCGCTTTGAAATTTTCACGCCGTCGATCGCGGATAATAAGGCTTGTGAATGTGGTGCGATTCTGCGGGGCGTGAAGCGTCCTCAGGATTGCAAGATTTTCGGCACCGTTTGTACACCGGAAAATCCGATCGGGTCCTGCATGGTGTCCTCAGAAGGTGCTTGCGCCGCCTATTACCGGTATGGTCGTTTGCGGCCGCGGCACGCGGCTGCGTCGGGATCCGCATGACCGGAAAAATAAAGCCTGGCTATGCCCGTGGTTTGGACATTAAGCATGGTGTGATCGAAATGTCGCACGGCAACGGCGGACGTACAATGACGCAATTGATTCAACAATTGTTCGTGGCTGCGTTCGACAATGAATTTTTACGTCCGATGAACGACCAGGCTTGCTTTCCATTTGGCGGCGGGCGTATGGTGATGTCGACCGATAGTCATGTGATCACACCACTGTTTTTTCCGGGTGGCGATATCGGCAGTCTGGCTGTGCACGGCACCCTCAATGATGTTGTCATGTCCGGTGCGAAGCCCTGCTATTTGGCGGCAAGTTTTATTTTGGAAGAAGGATTGCCGCTTGTGGATTTGAAACGTATCGTCGATTCGATGGCGTATGCCGCTCAGACGGCCGGTGTCCCGATCATTACCGGCGATACCAAGGTGGTGGAAAAAGGCAGTGGCGATGGTGTGTTTATCACCACCACCGGCATCGGCAGCGTGCCGGAGGGTATTTATATTGCCGCTGATCAGGCACGTCCCGGCGATAAAATCCTGGTGTCCGGTACGTTGGGGGATCATGGTATCGCTGTATTGTCATTGCGCGAAAATTTGACTTTTCATACTGATGTGATATCGGATACCGCATCGCTGCACGATCTGGTGGCGTGCATGATTGCCGCCGTACCCCGTATTCACGTGCTGCGGGATCCTACGCGCGGCGGCATTGCCGCCGTATTGAACGAGATTGCGCAGCAATCGTCGACCGGCATGATGCTGTATGAGCATACAATACCGATTCGCGAACCGGTTGAGGCCGCCTGTGAATTTTTGGGACTGGATCCGCTGTATATTGCCAATGAAGGTAAGCTTGTCGCCATTTGTGCGCCGGACGATGCAGAAGCATTGTTGCAAGCGATGCGCACTCATCCGTTGGGCGCTGATGCCGCGATCATCGGCGAAGTTATCGAGGATGCACATGGCTTTGTGCAGATGCAGACTTGTTTCGGCGGTACCCGAGTGGTCGATTGGTTGAGCGGTGAACAGCTGCCGCGTATTTGTTAATCCTTTGAGAATTCTATTCCTTACCCACAGTTTTAATTGCTTGGCGCAGCGTTTATGGGTCGAACTGACTCGATGCGGACACGATATTTCTGTTGAACTGGATATCAGTGATGCGGTTACCGTCGAGGCGGTACGGTTGTTTCAGCCGGATTTGATCCTTGCGCCGTTTCTGAAGCGTGCGATTCCCGAGGTGGTTTGGCGGCAATATGTGTGTTTGATCGTGCATCCCGGCATTATCGGGGATCGGGGGTCATCTGCGCTGGATTGGGCGATCATGGACGGCTGCCGCGAGTGGGGGGTGACGGTGCTGCAAGCCAACGCGGAAATGGACGCTGGAGATGTTTGGGCGGCGGAAGTTTTTCCGATGCGATTTGCGCGTAAAAGCGATGTGTACCGCCAGGAAGTGGTAGCGGCGGCGGTAATCGCCGTGCTGACCGCGATACGCCGGTTTCAATCCGGCGATTACACCCCGGTGCCATTGGATTATGCGGATGCGGAGGTGCGTGGTCGTCCGCATAGACCGATGCGGCAAACCGATCGTAGTATCGATTGGTACAGGGACGATGCTCGGACGATTCTGAGAAAAATCCATGCAGCGGACGGATTCCCGGGGGTATTGGATACCGTATTGAATCAACCATTTTATCTGTTCGATGCGCATCGTGAAGCCCGGTTGGTCGGTGAGCCGGGTAGCATTATCGCCAAGCGTAATAACGCGATATGTCGTGCCACGGTCGACGGCGCGGTTTGGCTGGGATATCTGAAGCCGAAAAGCGATATGGAGCCGGCATTCAAGTTGGGTGCAACCCTTGCACTACAGAATCAATTGGTTGGCGTGCCGGAAATTCCATTCGATCCGTTGGCTGCTGATTTTGCGGAGACTTACCGGGATATTTGGTTTGAACGGAAAGGTGCTGTCGGTTATTTATATTTCGATTTTTATAACGGCGCAATGGATACTGCACAATGCGAACGATTGCGGGAAACCTACCGGAAAATCACCACTGCCGGTGGGGTGCGGATAATCGTATTGATGGGCGGTGCCGCATTCTGGAGCAACGGTATTCATCTTAATCATATCGAGCACGCCGCCAGCCCAGCGGATGAGTCATGGCGCAACATCAATGCGATGAATGATTTGGTGCGCGAAATCATTACCACGGAACGGCAACTCACGATCGCCGCGCTGCGTGGAAATGCTGGTGCCGGAGGCGTGTATTTATCGCTGGCGGCGGATTATATTTTTGCACGCGATAGCGTGGTGCTGAATCCGCATTACAAGAATATGGGAAATTTATATGGCTCCGAGTACTGGACATATCTGCTACCACGCAGAGTACTTGCGCCGGATCGACAAGTCTTGGTGCAAAGCCGTCTGCCGGTCGGCGCTGCAGAAGCTGGAAAAATCGGATTGATTGACGATTGTTTTGTACTAAATTGCAGAGAATTCAAATATAAGATCGAAGGTATTGCTCAAACGCTTGCCGAGTCGACGGATTTCTACCGGCTGCTGCAACGGAAAAATCGGCAACGTCGTATCGACGAGCGACAAAAACCGTTACAAGCTTACCGTGACGAAGAGTTGTGTCATATGCGATTGAATTTTTATGGCTTTGATCCGAGCTACCATGTGTCGCGTTATCATTTCGTGCACAAAACCCTGTCTGCATGGACACCACCCTATTTGGCCAAGCACCGTGGTTTATCGTTGAATCAAGCAAAGTGAAAGGAATGTGGTCGATTGGCAGGCCGCTGAAGAATTGTGTGTGTTGCCGCTACGTGCTGAAAACGGATTTGAACGTTCATTTATTATCTATCACTGTGCCTTCTCGTTTGCTCCGAAATGTTTTTCAACAATCGATTAACCCACGTCTGGATTGAATTCCGGTGGTTTTTCAGCTGGCGGTATCACCCCAGGACATTGTTTAATGGCCGCCCATTGTTGAATGGCATCGTACTCATTTTTCAATTGAACATATTCCGCTTCTTGTTCTTCAGTGCCGCCCAAAGCAAACAATGTTGCCCAGGAAACGGATAAATCCGTACCGAGTATCCATTTGTCTTTGGTCGGAGTGTAGTCGCCGCCGGGTTTGCCAATCAATTCGGCGACTCTGTTTTGAATGCGTTCAGTTTCTCTGAGTAATTCGTCACAACTGTAGGTTTGATATTGCGACGGCGAGATAAAAGACGAAGACGCTGTGCGATTTTCAGGTGAAGCGGCGCAACCCGAAGATGAAACTGCTGCGCTCAAGATTATTAATAGGGCGGCAAATTTGCTCATGGCATCCAATTCCTGCTTTCGTTTTGCACAAGGTACCAAAAAAAGATTGCGGTAATTGTACACCGAATAAGTCAATTGTATTCTTTCCATTCGCAATGATCCAACGTAAGGCTGTGGCATAAAATTTCCAGAGAAAAAATGTTGATGAATTGGCTGCATGAGCCGAATCATTTCGTTGCAAAGGTGACTTGCTTCTTTATCTATCTTATTGAGATGTTCCGGTTGCTGTGCCCCGTACGTCTTATACTTCATTTCGTTTGCCGAATTAATCAGTGTTTCCTTATCTTCGAAACAACAGTCCAACCAAAAGGATTATGGTTTGGTGATGTAATAAAAAAAACCACCGGAAATTTTTCCAGTGGTTTTCAGAGTGACCCGAATAAATAATGTTAAACGGCGCGGCGGCGTAACGAGAAGCCAATAAGACCTAAACCAGCCAATAACATCGCATAGGTTTCAGGTTCCGGCACTAGTGTAATAGACGAGGACAATAAATAACTGCCCCCCAATGTTCCATTGATGTTACCGGTCACTTGATAATAGTAATTTCCCGGTCCAATGGTGAAAGTTTGGTTTACCGCGGTTGAATCAAAAGCCAATGATGTCACGAGTGAATCTCCGGCATCGGTCGCGCCGTAGTTGCCGTCGCCGTCGCTGGTCCATAATTGTACTAAACCGCCTGATATATCAAAAACAGGCGGCGCATCGTTGGTGACGCTTGACCACAGACCATTATAGGTATTCGCTACGCTGAACGTGAAGATATGATCTATCGGGGTGGCGCCTGAGGTGATTAATGCAAAGAAACCCATTTCTGCAGGATCGTGCGCTCCCCAGTTAGCCAGCACAGTCGGTGCTGCATGCGCCACGCTTCCCGCCATTAATGCCACGGCAGCTACTGTGGTTTTTAGTTTAAGTCCGTACTTCATACAATATCTCCAAAAGTTAAAAATATTTCTTATACTTCAGCTCAGAGGGCCATCGTGACCGCATTTCCAGATTTCTCTGTGTATTCTGCACATATAAGCCAATAGAATCATTATATTAATAATATTATGTTATCTCAAAAACCAACTGCACAATAGCCCCATCTAATTATGGGTTTTTATGTTGGCTGAATAAATAGTACATTTGTCCTGGTTTTGTCCTGAATTTAGATGATTGATGCTCAAGGGAAGAGAGCGCATAATTCATCGATCACTATATTGATATTAGTAATTATATTGTTGGGTGGTGTTTCTAAAGTTAAATTGTAACTGGTGATTGATTGTTGTTTGGAAAATAAATCCAAATACTTTTGCGCGTTATAACGTGCGACAATGCCGATTACTTGTTAAATTTTATCGATCGTAACAGTAATGACATTGCCAGAAAGAAATACTGCTGAATTGATTGCTGCACAAGCATCACAAACCGAGCCACTTAAAACCATTCGTGTGAATCAATGCACTATCACCTTGCTGGGCACGGCGCATGTGTCGAGGGCGAGTGCCGACAAAGTGCAAGAATTGATTGCTACCGGTCGATATGATGCAGTGGCGGTTGAGTTGTGTCCGAGCCGTCATAAAGTGATCGTCAATCCTGACGCCATGGCTAAGATGGATTTGTTTCAGGTCATTAAAAAAGGGCAGGCCAGTATGGTGGCGGCCAGTTTGGCATTAGGCGCATTTCAGCAACGTATGGCGGAGCAGTTCGGTATTGAACCCGGTGCCGAAATGCGGGTGGCGATTAGGGATGCCCAGGCAGCCAAATTACCGGTTTTGTTGATCGATCGTGAAATCGGCACCACGATGAAGCGAATCTACCGCAATGTTGCTTGGTGGAAGCGCTTCAATCTGTTCGCCGGTTTGATCGCCAGTGTGATCAGTAAAGAAAAATTCAGCGAAGAAGAAATCGAACGGCTCAAAGAGGGGGATGTGTTGGAAAGCTCCTTTTCGCAATTCGCGGAAAACGAAAAAGACTTGTTTCAACCGTTGATTAACGAGCGGGACGAATACATGGCGGCTCGACTCATCAAGGAGTGTGAGGAAAATAACTATCAGCATGTTTTGGCAGTGGTCGGCGCGGGGCATCTGAATGGTATGGCACGGCAGTTGGAGGACGGGCTTATTGCCGATCCGGATGAAAGGATCGCGCGGTTGGATACCATTCCGCCGTCTTCATACTGGTTAAAATGGATTCCGTGGCTGATCGTGACGTTGATTTTATCCGGATTTGTGATCGGTTTCATGCATAGTCCGGGATTGGGAACAGCGATGGTGATCGATTGGATCGTGATCAACGGTGGATTGTCGGCGATCGGTGCGGCGATCGCTTTGGCGCATCCATTATCAATTCTGACCGCATTTCTGGCGGCACCGCTGACATCGCTCAATCCGACGATTGGCGCTGGCATGGTCGTTGCGGCTGTTGAAACCTATTTGCGCAAACCAAAAGTTAGTGATTTCAATCGATTGAGGTCGGATGCGACGACGTTAAATGGCTGGTGGCGTAATCAAGTTACCCGCATACTGTTGATTTTTATTTTATCCACACTGGGTTCCGCAATAGGGACCTATGTCGCCGGATATAGAATATTCGAACAATTAAGTACCGGTTAAATTAAAGCACCATGTTCGGTTTTTTCGAGCGCTTGATCGATCCGTATCCACCGGAGCATCCGGCGGAGCCGCCGGAAGGGTTATATTTGTTTTGCCGTCACTATACTCGCGGAATTGAACCGCACCTGGTATTACTGGCGATTTTGACCACCTTGTTGGCTGTCAGTGAAGCTTTGCTTTACAGTGTGGTCGGACAAATGGTCGATTGGTTGGCGGAACAGAAAATTGAAAGTTTCTTCGTCACCGAATGGCCGACTTTATTGGTGATGTCGGTTTTCGTTCTGATCTGGATACCGCTGCTGGTGTTGTTTCATGCGCTCGTAATCAATCAAACGCTGATGGGTAATTTTCCGATGCGGGTGCGTTGGTTGTCGCATCGCTACTTGCTCAATCAAAGCTATGCTTTTTTTCAGCATGAATTTAGCGGAAGGATTGCCACTAAAGTGATGCAAACCGCGCTGTCGGTGCGCGAAACTATCCTGAAACTGCTCGACGTGATGTTGTTTGTCACGATTTATCTGACCACTACGTTACTGTTGGTGATCAATGCCGATCCTTATTTGTGCTTGCCGCTGCTGGCATGGTTGATGTTGTACATCGGCATCTTGGTGTATTTTGTGCCGCGCTTGAAACGTGTTTCAACATTGCAGGCCGATGCGCGTGCATTGATGATCGGTCGGATCGTCGACAGCTATACCAATATCCTGACGCTGAAGCTGTTTTCCAGCAGTCGGCGTGAATCGGCTTATGTGCGTGCCGGTATGGAAGAATTCATGGCAACGGTGTATCCGCAAATGCGTTTGGCCACAGGATTGAATTTTTCGGTTTGGACCATCAATATGCTGATGGTTTTCGCCACTGGCGCACTGGGGCTTGCAATATGGATGCAAGGAGATATCAGCCCAGGCGCGATTGCGATCGTGATGAGCCTGGCGATTCGTTTAACCGGCATGTCGCATTGGATCATGTGGGAAGTCAATGCGTTATTTGAAAATATGGGTGCCGTGCAAGACGGCATCAATACCATCTCCAGGCCGCAACGGGTAACGGATGTGCCGGATGCCAGGGGATTGCAGGTACCGCAGGGGGCGATCGAATTTAGCCGGGTTACTTTTTCGTATCATTCGGAACAGCGGGAGCCGCGATGTATTTTCGACGATTTCAGCCTTCGAATCGAAGCGGGTGAGAAAGTCGGCATTGTTGGTCGCTCGGGCTCCGGTAAGTCGACATTTGTCAATCTGTTGCTGCGGTTTTACGATGTACAGCAAGGGGGTATCGCAATCGACGGACAGGATATCCGTATTGTGACGCAAGAAAGCCTGCGCGCCAATATCGCGATGGTAACGCAAGATACGTCGCTGCTGCATCGCTCGGTTCGTGACAATATTTTGTTCGGCAAGCCCGACGCCGGCGAGGCACAAATGATCGAGGCCGCAAAACAAGCGCAAGCGCATGAATTCATTATGACATTGCGCGACATCAAAGGCCGCGCCGGATACGATGCTTATGTCGGTGAGCGCGGTGTTACACTTTCCGGCGGCCAACGGCAGCGCATCGCAATTGCCCGTGTGTTGCTGAAGAATGCTCCGATTCTGGTATTAGACGAGGCGACCTCGGCGCTTGATTCCGAAGTTGAAGCCAGTATCCAGCAAAGCCTTTATCAACTGATGGAAGGTAAAACGGTGATCGCGATCGCGCACCGGTTGTCCACCATCGCCGCGATGGATCGGCTGATCGTATTCGACCAAGGTCGTATCGTCGAGCAAGGCAGCCATGCCAAGCTCATTGCCAATAATCAGCTCTATGCACAATTGTGGAATCATCAATCCGGCGGATTTTTAGGGTTGCTGGATAACGAGCATCCTACATTGTAGTAAGAATCGTACGGCCTCAGCATCGCCTGGCTGGGCATTTCTTTCTTATGAATCTCATTGAATTGTAGAATAATTCCTTGATGCCATACGTCGCATGTCGCACGCTGTTACCCTGTTTTAGTTCGGGGAGCGTGCATTCGATGAAACTTCTTGCAGACGCAATACTGATAAGACATTGTATAATTAATGTGTTCCAATATTGATCTCATCATAATTGCGAGGAGTAACCGGTAATCATTCATAATGAAATAATAAAATCACGTTTATTTACTTTTTGATTGACGTATTTCTATGCTTAAATAAAGTAAAAAAGCAGAGTCTATACGTTGTGATTTTCTTACATAAAAAATATTCGTTTTTGCGGCACCTGATCAATGGCATTGCGCTATTGATGGGTGTTTTTTTCATACTGAAGAAAAGTGCTTTGGCCTCGACGAACCTGGAACAGCTCAGTCTCGAGCAGTTAATGGATATTCGTGTTGTCGGTGCTTCAAAATATGAGCAGAAACAACAGCAGGTCGCCGCCTCGGTAAGCGTCATCACACGTCAGGATATCAGAACTTACGGCTGGCGTACTTTGGGGGAGGCGCTGGCAAGCTTACCCGGCGTATATACGACTTATGATTACCAGTATAATTATCCGGGGGTGCGCGGATTCGGTTTGCCGGGTGATCTGACGACACGGATTTTGATTACGATTAACGGTAATCGCATCAACGATGCAACTTACGATCAAGGGCCAACAGGACGTGATTTTCCGCTCGACCTCGATTTGATCGAGCGCATTGAATTCATTCCGGGGCCGGGAAGCGCAGTTTACGGCCAGAACGCGATGCTTGGCGTTGTAAATGTTGTGACCCGCAAGGGTTCGGACGTGAAGGGCGTGGAACTTTCCGCTTCATACCAAACTGCAGAGAGCATGCCGCAAGAACGTATCACGATGGGGAAGAAATTCGATAATGGCATTGATGCGATATTTTCCTTTTCGGCGCTTCAAGCGCGCGGTACGGATCGCTTTTTTGATTATGGCGACACCGGGATTTTTGGTGTTGCGCATCGTTTGAATGGAGAGCATGTTAAGCAATTTTTCACCAGCATTTCGCGTGGACCACTGGCTTTTGATTTTATTTACGGAAATCGCGCCAAGGAAGATCCCACCGGCGCTTATTTTTCCGATCCGTTAACCGGTGGGCAATTTCAACAGGATCGGCGTTTAAATACGCAAATCCAATATCATGACAATTTCGCCGGCAATACGTTAAATGTCATGGGACGGCTGTTCCTTGGCCGGTACGATTGGCATGGTTCTTTTAACTATGAAGGACAACAGACGTTGTCGACCGGTCCGGGTATTTGGCATGGAGCGGAATTGCGTGTACTTTCCACTGCCTTGGCGAGTCACCAGTTGATGCTGGGCATCGAGTATCAAAACAATACGGGAATCAAGCAAACCTACCGGAATTTCGATAATCCTGAAGAAAACATGCTCATCAGAAGCTCGGTGGTTCGCACCGGCGTCTATATTCAGGATGAATGGCGTATCACCGACACTCTCACAGCAACCGCGGGTTTGCGCTACGACTTCAACACCTGGATCAACAGCCGGCTGAGCCCGCGCGGTGCGCTGATTTGGCAAGCTACACCCAAAACCACTTTGAAAGCGCTTTATGGTCGTGCACATCGTTCGCCGAATTCATTTGAGCGGGATTATGTCGACAATGTAAGCCAAGTCACCAATCCCGGACTGCACGCCGAGATGATTGACACACTTGAATTGGTCGCGGACTATTTTCCGCAACGTAACTTGAATTTACGTGCCACGGCCTATGCATGGGACATGCATCGATTGATTGCGTTAGGAATTGATCCGGTGAGTGAGCTGACCCAGTATCAGCAATCATCAAAGAAAGTATTGGCTCGAGGGGCGGAATTGTCGTTCGATAAGACTTGGGATAGCGGTGCACGGGTGCGGGGTAGCTACGGTATTCAGAATACTGAACAGCAAGGCACGCATTTGCCGAATTCGCCACATCATTTGGGTAAGGTGAATGTTTCCATGCCGATTCCGTTGATGAGTGGGTTGCGAGCGGGTTATGAATTGCAATATTTCGGTAAACGTAAGACGCTGGACGGCGATAACACCGATAGTTATGTGCTTTCCAATTTGAATCTGATTACTGATGTTCCGAGAGTGAAAGGTCTTGAAGCTTCTTTGAGTTTTTACAATCTTTTCAATGAAAATTATCTTCATCCCGCTTCGAATATCAATTGGCAAAATACATTCTGGCAACCGGGCCGGACGGTGCGGTTCAGATTGGAATACCGGTTCTGAATGGAATTGTGTGTGCTCGGACTGATCGTGGTGCATATCTTTTTCCGATTCTTGCAAGATGATTGCTTTGGGTTGTTTTTGTGCTGCGTCGGCGGTTTTGCAATCCGGAATTCGGAGTAATTGCAATTGGGGCGATTGATGAGAGTGGAATCGAATTGATGTTGGGAAAAAAACAGGGGGGAATGCGGTTACGCGACAGTTTCGACTGCCAAGGCATCGAGCGGCAACGATGATTGGTTTTTCGGGATATGTAGCCCGCACGATCACCAAGCTAGAGCGCCGGCGACCGAACCCGTTCAGGATGCCTGGGTTCGTTTTGCCGAGCGCTAAGCGACGTTGCCGTAAGTGGGATACCGGTTGCCGTTATTGGATGCTATTGCTCGGTGGGATATTGCTTTTTATTACGGCATCAACGGCGCGCAGCCAGGAAGTATCCGAGTACCGATTGAAAGTGGCTTTTCTCTATAACTTTATCACTTATACATACTGGCCGGATCAACCCAATCACTATCTCACCGTGTGCATTCATGGTGTTGATCCATTCGGTGAGAATTTGCAGTATTTGCACGATAAAAAAATCAATGATGCCGACATAGTGATTCGGCATACCAAAAACACTGCGGAGCTCTCCGATTGCCAAGTCGTTTTTATTTCCAAGCCGGCATTGAAAAACCTTGCTGACATTTTGGATCAAGTAAGCGGGAAACCGATATTAACCGTCAGCGACAGTCCGGGTTTGAGCCGGCAAGATGTTGCCATCAGTATGGTTATCAGGGATGGAAAAATAATTTTCGACGCCAATATCAAGGTTGCGCAAAGTGCCGGTTTACAACTTAGTTCCGAATTACTCCGTTTTGCCCATGAGGTATATCAATAATGAATCATCAAACAGCACCCGAAATAACACTCCGTGCGAAATTACAAAAAATAAGCTTCGCGACACAAAGCGTCGCCATGCTGTTGCTGGCACTGCTGGTGACTACCAGCAGTTTCCTGGTCAGTTATTATGCGCTGATCCAATCGGGACAATCCACGGCAAACTTGTTGGCGGAGAATGCAATTTCCACATTGATGTTTCAAGACCAAGCGACGGCCAAGGTTTTGTTGCGCTCCCTTAAAAATACGCAAGGTGTGCAAGCTGCGGCAATCTATACCGAGGGGGAAAAGCGATTCGCGGAATATTCGGATGGAAGTAAATCAACACCGAAATCCCTGGTTGCCACCGATGAGATTATTCAATTCAATACCAAATTCTTGGCGATCGCCCAACCGATTATTTTCAATGATCAACAGTTAGGCGCTATTTATTTGGAAGTTTCCATGCTGCCATTATACTGGGGAGTATTCTGGCAGGTGGTTGTGATTATCGTATCCGCTTTAATCGCTTTGTTATTCGCTAATTTCCTACTGAAGCGACTGAATCGGTCGGTGTTGGATCCGCTGAACGAGCTTGCGACGACCATGGAATATGTCACGTCCAATGCGGATTACACTACCCGGATCCGGCATAGCGCAATCGCTGAATTGCGTACGCTGTCCAAGGGATTCAACAGCATGTTGGAGATGATACAGGAGCGGGACGCGGAGCTTGCCGATTATTTGGAACATCTTGAAGATAAAGTTGCCCGGCGTACCGCGGAACTGATGAATGCCAAGGAAATGGCCGAAGCGGCTAATAAGGCAAAAAGCGAGTTCCTTGCCACCATGAGTCACGAAATCCGTACACCGATGAACGGGGTTCTGGGAATGACCGAGTTATTGCTAAATAGCCGATTAACTCCCGAACAGCATCGTTATGCTGGAACGGTGCAGCGTTCCGGTCAGCATTTATTGGGGATTATCAATGATATCCTGGATTTCTCGAAGATCGAATCGAACCATATGGATTTGGAGAGAATCGATTTTGATCTGGTTAAATCCATTGAGGATACGATGGTCATGTTTTCGCAGCCCGCCGATGAAAAGAATCTGGAATTGATTGCGCAATTCGCCCCGCCGAATCGAAGCTTTATGGTGCGTGGAGATCCGTTTCGATTGCGGCAAGTTATCTCCAATTTACTGAATAATGCGATTAAGTTCACCGCCCGAGGCGAGATCGTGGTGCGAGTCAAGTTGTTGGCTGAAACTGAAACGACCATGAAATTGGGTATCAGTGTCGAAGATACCGGCATCGGTATCGCGCCGGAATTTCATGAAAAGATTTTTCAGCATTTCGCCCAAGCCGATGGTTCAATGACGAGAAAATACGGTGGAACCGGTCTTGGATTGACGATTTGCAAGCGCTTGCTGGAATTGATGGGAGGGAACATATGGGTTGAAAGTACGTTGAACCAAGGCGCTAAGTTTTTTATCGAATTGCAACTGGAGAAATCGCATTTGGCGCAACCGGATGAATTCGATGCGGCGGCACTCCAGGGAATCAAGGTATTAGTGGTGGATGATAATAAGACCAACCAGGAAATCCTTAGATTACAATTGCAAAATTGGCAAATGGTCGTAAACAGCGTTGACGGCGCCGATCAAGCGATCAGCATAATGCATCAGGCGGTGCATGAAGGTGCGCCATTCCAATTGGTGATTTTGGATATGCATATGCCGGAAACCAACGGGTTGCAGCTGGCGGAAAAAATTCGGATCGTTCCGGAATTAAATCGAACCCGTTTGATGATTCTGACTTCGGCCAATAATACTGCGAATCAAGAGGATAGGCGGCGGGCCGGGATTCTGCGTTGCCTTAGCAAGCCTGTGCGGCAAGCCGAATTATTGGAAGTGATTAGTGATGTGATGCGATTCGATATGACGAATACCGATACCGGAAACGAGGAAGTGAAACAGAATGTACTTACAACTGAGGCGATTGTTTATAAAAACAATATTCTGTTAGCTGAAGATAATCCGGTGAATCAGGAGGTGGCGAAGGCGATGCTGCAGCATTTGGGGATTGATGTAACCATTACCGAGAACGGCAAGCAAGCTATCGATTTTCTCGAAGCCGGGCAGTACGACCTCATTTTGATGGATTGCCAGATGCCGGTTATGGATGGTTACGAAGCAACCCGGTTGATTCGTCAACGTTCGAACAAGATACCGATTATCGCGCTTACCGCCAATGCAACAGAAGAGGATCGTCAACGATGCCTCAGCATGGGAATGGACGACTTTTTATCGAAACCGTATTCGATCGATCAGCTGGAACAAAAAATTTCAACCTGGTTGCCCAAAGAAAGGGAAAAGCACGAGATTGAGCATGCCGCAACAATAGAAGAAAATACGAAGAAGACCGAGCCTGCCACGGTGTTCGTATTGAATCCGGCGCGCTTGAAACAAATCCGTGAACTCAACTCCGGTAACGGGGATGTGTTGCTGATTAAAATTCTGCGCGCTTTCTTGGCTTCCGCTGAAACTCATCTGCGTCAGATCGAATTATCCATTCAAAATAATGAAGCTGATAAACTGCAACAATCGGCTCATGCGTTGAAGTCCGGTGCAGGTAACATCGGTGCGGAAGCGTTATTCGAATTGTTTAAACAGCTGGAACAATGCGGCAAAACAGGGGATCTCGAGCAAGCCGGGCTGCTGCAAAAGGATTTGCAGGAAGAATATCGACAAGTGATCGCTGAAATAACAAGTATTATCCAATGACCGTGACAAACCAAACTTTAAATATATTGGTGGCGGATGACGACGAAACGATCCGCATGCTCATGCAAGTCGCTTTGGAGAGAGCGGGTTATCGTGTTTTGATCGCCAATGATGGTAATCAGGCCATTCAATTGTTTGCTGCCAACACGATCGATTTGGTCATGCTGGATGTGAGCATGCCGGGTATGGATGGATTCCAGGTCTGTACGTGGCTGCGTCAACAAGTGGGCAATGAACTGCCTATCATCATGGTTACCGGTATGGACGATGTGCAATCCATCAATTGTGCTTTTGAAGTGGGGGCGACCGATTTTATCGCCAAGCCGATCAACTGGAGTTTGATTGGTTATCGCATATTGTATCTTCAGCGCGCCTACTTGAACCTGTTGGCGCTGAAGAATGCCAATGCACGCAGCCACGCGATTTTTAGCGCAATTCCCGATACCATGTTCATCATAAGCGATGAGGGCGAAGTCTTCGAGGTATGCAGCCGACAGGAGAATACGCCGTGGTTGCCGGCGCGTGCAGGTGAGAATTTGAAGCGATACCTTCCCGAAGATATTGTTACACGCTATTTGGATGCGGTCGAACTGGCCCGGCATCATCACGGCGTGCAATCGTTCGAGTATCCGCTGAAACTGGCTGCGGATGTAATTCGCTATTACGAGAACCGCATTGCGGTGATCGATGAACAAAAAACGCTCTGCCTGGTGCGTGACATTACCGATCGTAAGGATTCGGAGCGAAAAATATTCAATATGGCGTATTTCGATAATCTGACCGGATTGCCGAATCGCCAGTCTTTCCTGGAGCGTTTAGAGGGGGAAATTCAACGCGCCAAGTTTCAGCGTAACAAATTGGCGGTATTGTTTTTAGATCTGGATGGATTTAAAAGTATCAACGATACCATGGGGCATACCACGGGCGATGTGGTTCTGAAATGGGCGGCTGAACGCTTGCAAAGCAGTACCCGTCCATCCGATTTCATTTCGCGCAACAGTGCGGATCGATCAGAAGTGAATCTTGCACGCCTGGGGGGCGATGAATTTACAGTGGTTATCCCGAACCTTTCTTGCACTGAAGACGCTTTGTTACTGGCGCACCGTATTCGTGAGACGATGCGGCGGCCATTTCACTTGTCCAGCCGCGATGTTGTTTTAACCGCCAGCATCGGGATCGCGCTTTATCCTGACGACGGGGAGGATGCCGAGATATTGCTGAAGAACGCCGACACCGCGATGTACCATGCCAAAGACGAGGGGCGGGATAACTGCCAGTTTTATAATGCCAATCTTACATTGCAAGCCGAGAAGCGCATGCACATGGAGAATGATTTGCGCAATGCATTGGAAAATGATCAGTTTTCTTTATGCTACCAACCGCAATTCGATATTGCCCGGGAGTGTATCAAATCCGTCGAAGCACTGATTCGTTGGAATCATCCGCAGCAGGGAATTATATCGCCACTCGATTTTATTCCGCTGGCGGAAGAAAACGGACTCATCATTCCCATCGGCGAATGGGTATTGCGTACGGCTTGCGTTGAAGCGATGCAATGGCAAAAAGACGGACTTTTCTTGGAAATGGCGGTCAATTTGTCGCCTATGCAGCTCAAGGCACCCGATTTTGTGAGAATGGTACTCGATATTTTAGCGGAAACCGGATTTCCCGCTGATCGATTGGTATTCGAAATCACCGAAGGTGCCTTAATGGAGCGCAGTGAGAGTACTTTGGCTACGTTGCATACCTTGCGACAGTATCGGATTCAGATCGCATTGGACGATTTTGGGACCGGTTACTCTTCAATGAATTACTTAAAGCAATTGCCAATCACCAATATCAAGATTGATCGGAGCTTCGTATGCGGCATTCTGAATAATAAAGATAATCTGGCTATCGTCAGGGCGATTATCTCATTGTCGAAAAACTTGGGATTTGCCGTGACGGCGGAAGGTATCGAATCGCTGGCTCAAGCGCAGATTTTGAAATATTTCGGCTGTGAAACTTTGCAGGGCTATTATTTCGGGAAGCCCATCGGTTTGAAAGAGGTGATCGGAGTGGCTGAAATGCGGTGGTTAATTCAGGCCGTTCAACCCAGTGAGGTTACCTATGAAAATTGCTGATCTCAATCAGCTTAATCTGGATACTTCCCTACCCAGCCCGAAAGGCGTGGCGCTCGCACTTCTGGAATTGTGCAAGCAGGAAGACGTGACGATCGGTGAAATTACCAAGTTGATCCAAACCGACCCGGCGCTTTCGGGCCGGTTGGTGCAACGTGCCAATGCCGCTAAAATCACGACGCGTTCCATTTCATCGGTTGCAGAAGCTGTTTCGCGAGTAGGTTTGTCCGCTGTCAAGCAATTGGCCATGGGTTTTTCATTGATCGATCAATATCGGCAAGGTCCGTCAACCGGTTTTGATTATCAGGCATTCTGGTCGCACTCCTTGCTGATGGCAATTGCCATGCAGGAACTGGGAAAAGTGGCGCGTGCTGCGCCGCCGGATGAATTGTTTTCTTGCGGTTTATTAATGCGCATCGGCCGCATGGCGCTTGCGACCGTTTATCCTGAAAAATATACCGAAATACTGAAAGAGCAACCCAGTGATATTGATCTGAGCCGGTTGGAACAGATCCATCTCCATACGGATCACAATGAATTGACAGCGGCGTTACTGGTCAATTTCGGCTTCCCACCCATTTTCATCGAATGTATTTATTATCACGAAGACCCTGATGCTTCCAGTTTCTCCGACGGTTCGCGACCGTATCAGATTGTACAGTTGCTGCATTTGGGAAAACAGATTGCCGATTTTGCTTTAAGCGGGGATTCGGTACGGAATCAGAAAATTGCCGGATTATTGTTTTTAGGTGGAAAAATAGGACTGGATACCAAAGCATTCGGAACCTTCATCGATCAAATCATCAGAGAATGGCATGCATGGGGAAAAATTCTCAAAATACCCGTTGTCAGTTTGTCTCAACCTTTTGAGAAGATGATCACCGCGGCAGCGCCACGGGTGGATCAGGAGGACAATGCGCATTTGTTGCGTATTCTGTTGGTGGAGGACGATGTTACCAGCGCAATTTTAACGCAAGAGATTTTGGCGAATACACTTGGCCATACTGTGGTGGTATGCGGTAACGGTCAAGAGGCGCTAACGCAAGCGGTGGATTTTTTACCGAATATCGTCATTACTGATTGGATGATGCCGGTAATGAGCGGATTGGAATTGGTTAAATCCCTGCGTGCCACCGAATGGGGGCAGCATTTGTACGTCATTATGTTAACGGGGGTCGAGAATGAAGATGAAGTCATCAAAGCGTTTGATGCGGGTGTTGATGACTACATCAGTAAACCGATCAATATCCGAGCCTTTCGTGCCCGATTGCGCGCGGCTTGGCATTATTGTCAGCTACAGGAATCCTGGGAGCGGGATCGTGAACAACTCAAACGCTTTGCTGCCGAACTGGCTGTCACTAACCGCAAGTTGGAATATTATGCGTTGACCGATATGTTGACGGAGTTACCGAATCGCCGTTCCGGCATAGCCGCGCTCGAGGGAACCTGGAGTGTGGCCAATCGATCCGGTCAATTGATGGCGATTATGCTGCTGGATATCGATTACTTCAAAAAAATCAACGATGTGTATGGTCATGCGATCGGTGACAAGGTATTGAAAGAAGTGGCTGCGATTTTTAGAAAAGCGGGGCGAAAAGGCGATATGTTTTGCCGTTTGGGCGGTGAAGAATTTTTGGTGGTTTGTCAGCTCGGGACCGCAAATGCCAGCGCCGTGGTTCATTTCGCGGAAAGGCTTCGCCATCTGATCAGTCAGCAGAAAATCGATGTCGGAGAAGAGCATATCCAAATTACCATCAGCATCGGTGTTGCAATTAAAGAATCCAGTATCGGCAATACCGATCAATTGATCAATGCGGCGGACAAGGCGTTGTACGCTGCAAAACATGCCGGCAGGAATCGGATTTTTATTGCTTATAATAAAAAAATTATTGCCGCACCCAGCAATTCCGGGCATTCCTCACCCGAGGCTTGATTGGGAAATGAAATAACCGGCACCGAATCTACGAATACACCACCGCGCCGCCGGATTTCAATAAAACCCTGTTGCGTCAAAATAGTGCGCAGTTGCTGTCCGGATAAAATCCGAAACTTACCCGACGGCAATCTCTGCGCGGGTTATGTGAATCGCATCATGCGACTGCTGTTGAATTTCCTCCGCCGATGCGGTCTCGAAAAACAATTCCAAGTTTTCACGCGCTTCTTGAACGGTATCGCCTTGACTGGCGATGTCGAGCTCCGGACAGAAAGACACGTAACCGCTGTCTTCACGTTCAATGATGGCGGTCATTTGCTTATACATGGGATCCGCTCCAAGATTGGATTGGCAAAGGAAGGTAAGCCGCTTATTGTGCATCGCATTGCAAGTAAATCACCTGACCGGATTGTGTATGATGCAAGATTTAATGTGTTTGATGAAGGAAGTTTTTATTCCGAATGGTGCTGGTTTATCCGGGCTACTGGCTCGTCATTCAGCAGTGCCATGAAGCATTTTGAGCACTTCGCTTGCGAGGCTTTCATATTTAGCTTCGATCGCTATTTGCTCGCATGCAAGAAGAGCAAATGTTCCGGCAAGATTTGCAACTTCTATAATCTCCTCAGCAGCAAAATTAGGCTCGATAGACATACCAGAAGTGCGACGACTTGCTTGTAAAAAACCACTATGTGTATAGCTGTTCATTGCTTTCCAAGCATGATTCTTAAGTTCTGTGAGGATTCCATTTTTAAACTCATCTGCTTTTTCTACATCCTTGAGAATCTCGCAGAATTTAAGGTCAATTTTATCATTGACGTAGTCCTTGATTTGCTTATCGGTTGCACAGTGTCGTAACCATACGCCCCGAACAAATGTTTCGAACAACGGGCGTACTAACGCAAAGGCTGAACCATAGACTTTGCAGCGCAAAAGTTCTGTAATACCGATATGGTGCTCAATGACGATGTCGTAGCAAGATACTGCATATTGGATTCTTGGGTTACGAGGAATACTCAAGCCGTCAAGGTGATCAGTAATCCATTTATGAAGTTCAAACGCCCGATTAATTATGTTCTGTGGTATTGGTGTTTTTACTAAAAATTGCAATGCCTCTCGATACTTCTCCACCGTTTGCTGCAAAATCTCGTCCGGCAATGCCGGAGCCGGGGCTTGTTTGTTCCAGTCCTGCGTTTCCAGCCAGTCGCGCACGAATTGTTTGTCGAAGCTCGGTGGGTTCTGGCCGGGCTGGTATTGGTCGGCAGGCCAGAAGCGGGATGAGTCGGGGGTTAGCACTTCGTCGATCAGGTACAGTTCGCCTTGTTCATCCAGGCCGAATTCGAACTTGGTGTCGGCGATGATGATGCCGTGCGCTTGTGCATACTGAGCGGCTCTGGAATAGAGCTGGATGGCTTTGGTGCTGACTTGGGCGGTCAATTCCCGGCCTAGCAGTCGTTCCGCTTCGGCAACGGTGATGTTTTCATCGTGCGCCCCGGCGGCGGCTTTGGTCGACGGCGTGAAGATCGCGCCGTCCGGCAATTTGTCGGCAAGTTTCAAGTCCGGCGGCAGCGGAATGCCGCAGATCGCGCCGGTTTGCTGGTAATCTTTCCAGCCGGAGCCGACCACGTAGCCGCGCACGATGACTTCGATCGGCAGCGGTTTCAGGCGCCGGATCACAAAGGCGCGGTCTTTGACCTGATCGCGTTCGTTATCAGCCACGACCGATTCCGGCGCGATGCCGGTCAAGTGGTTCGGCAGGATATGTGCGAGCTCGTCGAACCAGAATTGCGACAACTTGGTGAGGATTTTGCCTTTGCCGGGTACGGCGGTCGGCAGGATCACGTCGAAAGCGGATAAGCGGTCGGTTTGCACGATCAATAATTTGTCGTCGCCGACGGCGTAAATATCGCGGACTTTGCCGCGATGCACGAGGGGCAGGCTTTTGATCGTGGTTTCGAAGAGCGCGGTTTCGGTCATGGTGTCGTTCAGTGAGGTTCGAGTTGTTGTTTGATGCGCAGCGCTTCACGCAACGCGGTTTCGGTATTGCTGCTCAACACGGTGTAATGCCCCATCTTGCGTCCCGGACGTGCATCGGTTTTGCCGTACAGATACAATTTGGCCGCCGGGTGTTGCAGCACTAAATCCCAATCGGGATCGCCGTTGCGCCATACGTCGCCGAGCAGGTTGACCATCACCGCAGCGCTATGCTGTGCGGTGGCGCCAAGCGGCAAACCGCACAGTGTGCGCACTTGTTGCTCGAATTGCGAGGTGACGCAAGCGTCGATCGAATAATGCCCGCTGTTGTGCGGACGCGGCGCGATCTCGTTGATCAGCAGCGTGTCGTCGTGCAATACGAAAAATTCGACGCACAATACGCCTTGGTAATGGAGTTTTTCCGCCACCCGGCAAGCAATGTCTTGTACTTTACTGGCGAGCAGCGGTGAAATCCGGGCGGGTACGATGCTGACGTCGAGAATGCCGTTGACATGTTGATTTTCGGACACTGGAAACGTCACGGCTTTGCCGTCGTCGCCGCGCGCGACCACCACCGAGATTTCGCATTTCAGCGGCATGAATTTTTCCAGCACGCACACTGCGTGCCCCAGTTGCCCGTATGCGGCTTGCAATGCCGTGACGTTGGTGACTTTGATCTGGCCTTTGCCGTCGTAGCCGAATTGGCTGACTTTCAGTATGCCGGGCAGAAGCTGCGCGATATTCGGGGCGGCGATATCGCCGGGTTGCGAAATGACGGTAAACGGCGCCACGGAAAAGCCGCCGTCGGCCAGAAATTGTTTTTCGCGCATGCGGTTCTGCGCGATCGATACGCTATCGGCATCGGGGCTGACTACGCAATACTGTGCCAGTGTGTGCAGCGATGCGGCGGGGATGTTTTCAAATTCGGTGGTGACCGCCGCACATTGCTGGCCAAGCTGTTCCAGTGCCGCTTGGTCGTCATAGTCGGCGCGGATAAAAGCATCGGCGACACGTCCGGCTGGGCTGTCCGGTGCCGGATCGAGCACCGTGACCGCATAACCCATTTGCTGTGCGGCCTGCACAAACATGCGCCCGAGCTGTCCGCCGCCGAGCACGCCGAGCATGGTTCCAGGCATGATACCCATTACGTCGGCAGCGCGGCGTTAAACACGGTATCGGTTTGCCGCCGGCGAAATGCTTGCAGGCACGCGCTCAATTCATTATCGGCGGCGGCCAGCATTGCGACGGCGAACAATCCGGCATTCGCCGCGCCGGCTTCGCCGATGGCGAAGGTGGCGACCGGCACACCTTTCGGCATTTGCACGATCGACAACATCGAATCCAGCCCTTTCAAGTACTTGGAATTGACCGGTACGCCCAATACCGGTACCGTGGTTTTGGCGGCGATCATGCCCGGCAGGTGCGCCGCACCGCCTGCACCGGCAATGATGCACCGGATACCGCGCGGCTGTGCTTGTTCGGCGAATTGGAACATCAGATCGGGGGTGCGGTGTGCGGAAACCACCTTGGCCTCGTGTGGAACATTGAATTCTTTGAGCACCGCAACGGCGTGCTGCATGACTTCCCAGTCGCTGCTGCTGCCCATCACGACGCTGATGATCGGTTTGTTAGCCATTGCGTTTTATCGAATCGAATCTAAAGGAAAACCGGTTGGAGGTGCTATAAAAACGGAGGTATTTTATTCGTCTGTGTAATAATTGTCCCGTCTATTTCCAGTGATAACTGGTATTATACCGATCCGCATTAACATTACGTTGTTTCGCGGCCGGCCGGGCAACGCGAAAATTGATGATCCATTATGCAATTCCGAATTCGATGAATTTTCAGCGCGGTAGACATAACGACGAACCGGAAATCAATCTGGTTCCGATGATCGATGTGTTGTTGGTCATTTTGATTTTTTTGGTGGTGACCACCACCTATTCCAAATTTGCCGAGCTTGAAATCACACTGCCGCAAACCAATGCCGAGCAAGTCGACCAGAATACCGAGAAACCCGATCGGGTCGATATTACCGTCAATGCGCTGGGTGAATACACCATCAATCTGATGCCGATCAAATCCGGTGCCAGCATCGAAGGTTTGCGCGATGCCTTGCTGGCAGCCGCCAATCAGCGGGAGGATCCGTTCGTGGTCATCAATGCGGATGCCAAGGCGACACATCAGTCGGTGATTACGATCATGGAAGCCGCGCGTTTGGCGGGGTACAATAAAATCACGTTTGCTACGGAAACGGATAAAATTAATAAGCAATAACAAAATATTACGATGTTTGAGCGAATTAAAAATTATTACAAGAAATTTACCAAGGAGACCAACATGTCCGATGTCAATGTCGATAATTTTTCCAAAGCCGCACAATCCGGTTCGCAATATGTGCTGGCGCCTCTGCCGTACGCGGATAGTGCACTGGAGCCGGTCATAACCGCCAATACACTGAGTTTTCATTACGGTAAGCACCATAAGACCTATGTCGACAATCTGAACAATCTGGTGGCCAATACCGATTGGGTCGGTAAATCGCTGGAGGACATTATCCGCGCGTCCGCCGGGCAAGCCGATAAAGCCGCTATTTTCAACAATGCCGCGCAAGTGTGGAATCATATGTTCTATTGGCACAGTCTGAAACCCAACGGTGGCGGAGAGCCCCCCGCAGCGTTGAAGCAAAAAATTGAGGCGGCTTTCGGCAGCGTGGAGGCATGCAAAAAAGAATTCGCGCAAGCCGCGCTGACGCAATTCGGCAGCGGATGGGCATGGTTGGTGGTCGATAACGGGAAAATCGCGATCATAAAAACCGCGAATGCGGAAACGCCGATCACCAAAAATATTCGCCCGTTATTAACCATCGACGTGTGGGAGCATGCGTATTACTTGGATTTCCAGAATCGCCGTGCCGATTACGCCAACGCGGTTCTGGATAAATTGATCAACTGGGATTTCGCCGCAGCCAATCTCGGGTAATCCCGGTGCTTTATGACTGAGATCACCATCGCCCTGTCTAAAGGGCGAATTTTCGAGGATACCGCGCCGCTGCTGAAAGCGGCTGGTATCGAAGCGCAGGACGATCCGGGGGCTTCCCGCAAGCTCATCCTCTCCACCAATCGCGGCAACGTTCGCTTGATCATTGTACGTGCATCGGATGTGCCGACTTATGTGCAGTACGGCGCCGCCGATTTGGGCATTGCCGGTAAAGACGTGTTGCTTGAGCACGGCGGTTCCGGATTGTATCAGCCGCTGGATCTGAATATTGCGCGCTGCCGCATGATGGTCGCGGCACCCGAAAACTTCGATTACGAATTTGCCGTACGTCAAGGCGCGAGATTGCGCATCGCTACCAAGTACGTGCAAATCGCGCGCGAGCATTTCGCCCGTAAAGGCGTGCACGTCGATTTGATCAAGCTGTACGGTTCGATGGAATTGGCGCCGCTGGTGGGATTGGCAGATGCCATCGTGGATTTGGTATCGAGCGGCAATACGCTGAAAGCCAATCATCTCAAAGCCGTCGAAGAAATCAGACTGATTTCTTCGCGCCTGATCGTCAACCAGGCTGCGTTGAAATTGAAGCGAAGCGCCATTCAACCGATTCTGGACGCTTTCGCGGGAGCGGTCGGTTGACAGGCGATTTTTTTACGTTACTGAAATGAATTGTAGATCATGGTGCAAATAAAACGATTTCATTCCGCCGATGCGGATTTCACTGCCCGTTTGGACGCGCTGCTGGCGTTTGAAGGTGCGCAGGACGATGCCGTCGACGCCACCGTGGCCGGTATTCTTGCCGATATCCGCGCCCGCAAGGATGCCGCGCTGATCGAATACACCAACCGTTTCGACAAACTTGCGATTCGTTCCGGCCAGGAACTTGAATTGACGCAGCAGCAATTGCGGCAAGCGCTCGATGCGTTACCGGCGGCGGAGCGGACGGCACTGGAGCAAGCCGCGGAGCGGGTGCGCAGCTACCACGAAAAACAACCGCTGCAGTCGTGGCAATACACTGACGGCGACGATGCGGTGCTGGGGCAGAAAGTGACACCGCTCGACCGCGTCGGACTGTATGTTCCCGGCGGTAAGGCTTCGTACCCATCGTCGGTGTTGATGAACGCGATCCCGGCGAAAGTCGCAGGTGTGCCGGAATTGATCATGGTAGTGCCGACACCGAACGGTGAGCGCAGCGACATGGTGCTGGCCGCAGCGGCGCTCAGTAATGTCGATCGGGTGTTCACCATCGGCGGTGCGCAGGCGGTCGGCGCGCTGGCGTACGGTACTGAAACCGTGCCGCCGGTGGATAAAATTGTCGGTCCGGGCAATGCCTATGTGGCGGCGGCGAAGCGCCGGGTGTTCGGCGTCGTTGGTATCGATATGGTCGCCGGACCGTCTGAAATCCTGGTGATTTGCGACGGTGACACCGATCCGGATTGGATCGCGATGGATTTGTTTTCGCAAGCGGAACATGATGAATTGGCGCAATCGATTCTGTTGTCGCCCGATGCGCAATTTCTGAATCGGGTGTTGCAAAGTATCGAGCGCCTGCTGGAAGATATGCCGCGCAAAGCGGTGATTCGCGCGTCACTGGAAAACCGCGGCGCATTGATTCAGGTGCGCGATTTGGCGGAAGCTTGTGCAATCGCCAACAAAATCGCACCGGAGCATTTGGAACTGTCGGTTGCGCATCCGGAGCAATGGGTGGATAACATCCGCCATGCCGGCGCCATTTTTCTTGGCCGGCATGCCTGTGAAGCTTTGGGCGATTATTGTGCCGGTCCGAACCATGTACTGCCTACATCGCGGACAGCGCGCTTTTCTTCGCCGTTGGGCGTGTATGATTTCCAGAAGCGCAGCAGCCTGATTCAGGTATCGCAAAAAGGTGCGGACAAATTGGGCAAAATTGCTTCCGTCCTGGCATATGGGGAGGGGTTGCAGGCGCACGCGAAATCGGCGGAATACCGCTACAAATCCCGGTAATTTGCCGCGTCGTTGTGATTGCGCCATGCCCATCATCACGTCGCGCAACCATCCGCTGATCAAGCAACTGATCAAGCTCGAATCTTCCGCGGCATACCGTAGAAAAACCGGGTTGACGTTGCTCGATGGCGAGCATCTGCTCCAGGCTTATCTCGCGGAAGCCGGGGTGCCGCAACTGGTGATCATGACCCAATCCTACGCCGAACAAAACGGTTATGCGCCACTTGCCGGTGGTACGTGCAAGACCGCTACGGTCAGCGATGCGTTGTTTCAATTATTTTCACCGGTTAAAACTCCCGCCGGTATTCTGGGGTTGATCGCCATTCCGAAGCCCGGACAGCTGTTCGGCGAAAAAATACGATACAGCGTGCTGCTGGAGGATATTCAAGACCCCGGCAATCTCGGTTCTATCATCCGATCCGCCGCTGCAGCCGGGGTAGAGGATGTGTATCTGTCCAAACATTGCGCCGACGCCTGGTCGCCCAAGACGCTGCGCGCCGCGATGGGAGCGCATTTTTTGCTGCGCATGCATGAGCTTTGTAATTTGCCGCAAGTCGCGCAGGAATTTCCGGGTACCGTGATTGCGACAGCTCTGGGAGCGTCCGTAAGCCTTTACGAGGCGGTGCTGACCGGCGCGGTTGCATTTGCATTCGGCAATGAAGGCGCCGGTTTGTCGGACGATTTGTTACAAACGGTTGCCGCGGTCGTTGCAATTCCGATGCCGGGAAAAACCGAATCGCTCAATGTCGCCGCCGCCGCTGCCATCTGTTTATTTGAAAAAGTTCGTCAAGACCGGATCGGTGCGGTTTGTGAAGCCATTGAAATGCGATCACACAGCAGTGTATGATCGCGCCTTGTTATTACATTCGGAGTACCGCTTATGAAATTTTCCTTCTTATCAGGTATCGTCCTGGTTGCTTGCTTGTGCGCACATTCCATGCAGGTGATGGCCATTCATCATGAACCTAAAAAAGAACAGGGCTCCACCGAGAAAATGAGCGACAATGAAGGTGTCGTCGTTTCCACCATTGATTCCGGCGGTTATACCTATATGGAACTGGAAAATAGCGGGCGTCAATTTTGGATCGCTGCGCCGTCCACGCAGGTGAAGGTAGGTGATCACATCCGCTTTTTTGAAAGCATGGTAATGACCAATTTTACCAGCAAGACATTGAACCGGACTTTCGGTACCCTGATTTTCGTGACTTCCACGCAAGTTAAACAGTAATCGTCTTGAGTTTTCGTCGGTTGCCGTTATTCCGTTTCTAAATCAAACATGACGTTGCCGGCTACCCTTGTCGTGTTACTTATACGATTCTTCGGGTAGCTTGCGCGGCATGTTTGATTTGGAAACGGAATGAAATATCAACGCCGAATTTAAGCTTCCCGGCTCACCCCGGCTTCTTCCAGGCGTTGCAAATACCGCTGCCACATCGTTTCTTGATTGAGGCCGTACCGGTAAAGCAAATCCCACGAATACAATCCGGTGTTGTGACCATCGGAGAAGTTGAGTTGTATGGCATAATTTCCGACCGGTTCGATGGTTACGATACTAATCTTTTGTTTATCGGTTTGCAGGATCTCCTGGCCCGGCGAATGACCGCTGACTTCGGCCGAAGGGGAGTGCACCCGCAGAAATTCACAGGTGAACTGAAATTTTTTGCCGTCGGAAAAAGCAATGTCCAATAAGCGGGATTGTCGGTGGAGTTTGATTTCGGTGGGTCGTGGTGTGTCTTTGGTCAGGCCTGCCATCGTATTCAAGTGTGCAATTGATCGTAGACTGATTGTAACAAATTGTGGCTTTTGATTGCTCGTTTACCGGCGGACTCCGGCATCGGCCGATTGTATTGGGATGATTCAGATGTGGAATATTTGGCAACACAGCTTCAATATCGTTTTTGTGCTGATGATTGCGGCAGTGGCTGGGATGGTGTTTGGTGCGTTAAAAGCATTGATTTTCCTCTGTGGCGTATTGTTATGGATGGTATTTCACCATCTCCGCCATATGGTTGCTCTGGAGCGTTGGTTGCGGGTATCTGATCATACCGCGGCGAGCATTCCGGCCGGTTCCGGCGCCTGGGATGACGTATTCGCGCATTTGGCGCGCTATGTGCGCCAGCATAGTCAGAGTCAGGAACGGCTCAGCAGCGCGCTGGAACGTATGCAAAGCGCGACGGCGGCGATGCCCGACGGTGTTGTGATTCTGGACGAAGTCAATCGTATCGAGTGGTGCAATCCGGTTGCGGAGCAGCATTTGGGTATCAATCTGGAATTGGATACCGGCCAGCCGATTATTCATCTGGTGCGGCAGATTCCCTTCGTCGAATACCTGGCGGCGCGCCGATATAGCAATCCACTGATTCTTAAGCAAATGCGGCAACAAGGATTGATTATTTCGTTGCAACTGGTACCGTATGGTTATCACCAGAAATTATTGATCAGCCGCGATATCACTCGGTTTGAGAAAATCGAAACCATGCGCCGCGATTTCATCGCCAACGTATCGCATGAGCTGCGTACACCGCTGACAGTAATCGGCGGTTTTCTCGAAACCTTGTCTTCCACCGAGGAAATTGCCCCGGAGTTTAATCGGCGCGCTTTGGCGCTGATGACCGAACAAGCCACGCGCATGCAGCATTTGATCGAGGATTTGCTGGTGCTGTCACGGTTGGAGGATGAGCAGAACAAAGTTAAGGAAAAGCCGGTGGATGTTGCGAATCTGTTGAGCGGACTGCTGCGGGAAGCGGAGTCGCTGAGCGCGGGGCGTCATCGGATCACTTTGATGATCGACAGTCGCGAGATGTTATGCGGCAGCGAAGAAGAATTGCGCAGCGCATTCGGTAATTTGATCAGTAACGCCATCCGGTACACTCCCGATCAAGGCGAGATCAGTATCCATTGGGAGAAACGTAACGGTCAAGGGGTATTTTTTGTGCAAGACAGCGGAATCGGTATTGAACCGGAGCATATCCCCCGGTTGACCGAACGTTTCTACCGGATTGACAGCAGCCGTTCGCGTGAAACCGGCGGAACCGGGCTTGGCTTGGCCATTGTCAAGCATATTGCCAGCCGGCATCATGCCCGGCTCGAAATTACCAGCCAAGTAGGGAAGGGAAGCTTATTTGCAATTTGGTTTCCGGAAAAGCTGATGATTGCGGGCGATTGATGCGGAGCAATCCGGTGGTCGTGGAATTTCTGGCAAACGGTTTTAAATCGTGGTATCCAGTCCGTTTTCCGCGATTTCAGCCGCACGCAGGATGGCTTTCGCCTTATTCTGTGTTTCTATCCATTCGTTTTGCGGAATCGAGTCGGCTACGATACCCGCACCGGCTTGAACGTGCAAACGGCCGTCCTTGATAATCGCGGTGCGAATCGCGATCGCCAAATCCATATCGCCGTTGAATCCCAGATAACCGACCGCGCCCGCATAAATGCCGCGTTTGGATACTTCGAGTTCATCGATGATTTCCATCGCGCGCACTTTTGGCGCACCGCTGACGGTACCTGCCGGGAATGTGGCGCGCAATACGTCGATGGCGTTGAGCTCGGGACGTAATCGACCTTCCACGTTGGAGACGATATGCATCACATGCGAATAATTTTCGATTTGCATTTTTTCCGTCACCTTGACGGTACCGGTTTGCGCCACGCGACCGATATCATTGCGGCCGAGATCCATCAGCATGACATGTTCGGCGATTTCTTTCGGATCGGCCAATAAATCCGCCGCCAAAGCTGCATCGGCTTGCGAGTTGTTGCCGCGAGGCCGCGTTCCGGCAATCGGACGTACGGTGACGGCGTCGTCTTCGAGTCGCACCAAAATCTCCGGAGAGGCACCAACCACGTGACAATCGTTGAAATGGTAGAAAAACATGTACGGTGAAGGATTAAGGCTGCGTAACGCGCGGTACAGCGCTAAAGGGGAGGCGTTGAACGGCTTGCTGGTGCGTTGCGCCAGCACTACTTGCATGATGTCGCCGTCGTAGATATACCGTTTGGCACGTTCGACCGCGGCTTTGAAATCGGCTTCCGGAAATTCCGGCATCGCAGCGCCGGATGCTACGGCTTGCTCGACCGGAATGGCCACAGGGCGGCGCAACATCGCCAATAACGCTTTGAGGCGGGCAATGCCGTTCCGGTAGGCGTTTTGCTGCTCCGGGTTCACATAGACGATCAGATATAATTTACCGGACAAATTGTCGATGACGGCCAATTCTTCGGAGAGCATCAGCAAGACATCCGGCGTATTCAGCGGATCCGGTTTGGCGCGGCCTTTCAGTTTGCGCTCGATATAGCGCACGGTGTCGTATGAAAAATAACCGACCAGGCCGCCGGTAAACCGGGATTTTCCCGCCAGGCAGGGTGCGGCCTTGAATTGCGTCAAGTAGGATTCGACAAACGCCAGCGTATCGGTAGCGGCCACGGTTTCCGAACCCTGCGGGGTGATTACGGTTACGGTGTTTTCACGCGCTTCGATGCGCGTTGCCGCCGGCAAACCGATATAGGAAAAGCGTCCGAAACGGTCGCCGCCTTTGACTGATTCCAGCAAATAGGAGTAGGGGCGGTTGGCCAGCTTCAAATAGAGCGACAGCGGCGTATCCAGATCGGCGAAAGTTTCCAGAACCAACGGGATACGATTGTATCCTTGCTGTGCCAGCTGATTGAATTCGGCTTCGGTCATCGGTGTGTGTTCAGGCGAATTTTTTGATCAGCTTGGCTGCGTCCACCAGCGTTTCGACAATCGCATCGCAATCCAGCTCGTACACATTGCGCCCTTCATTGTAGCCGTAAGGAACACAGAAGACGTGACATCCAGCCGCTCTGGCGGCGATGGCGTCGTTCAAGGAATCGCCGATCAGCAACGCTTCGTGCGGTTGCGCGTCAAAG
This sequence comes from Nitrosomonas sp., assembly GCA_021582655.1. Lineage (GTDB taxonomy): Bacteria > Pseudomonadota > Gammaproteobacteria > Burkholderiales > Nitrosomonadaceae > Nitrosomonas. The sequence goes on along the minus strand of CP091135.1, from coordinate 2,223,127 downwards.
TGCTGGCAGATGTGCAGCAATGGCATCGGATCCGGCTTTTTCCTCGGCAAACTGTCGCCGGACACAACCATTTCGAAGCGGTCGTACAACCCCGTCGCGTGCAAGAGTGGAATCGTGAACGCCTCGGCTTTATTGGTGATACACGTTAACCGCAGGCCCGCGCGCCGTAATGCTTCAATACCGTCGACCACGCCGGGATACGGGCGTGTATTGACACTCAGGCAATCGGCATAGTGCTGCTCGTAAATCGGCAATGCTTTGCTGAACAGAGTGGCGTCGGGTTCGCCATCCAATTGTCCGGTCAGCGTACGTTTGACCAGCTTCTGAATGCCTTTGCCGATATACGAGCGGATGGTTTCGACGGATTGTTCCGGCATACCGAGATCGTGCAGCATGCGGTTGGCGGCCAGCGCCAGATCGTCCGCGGTATTGAGCAGCGTGCCGTCCAGATCGATCATGACGACTTTCACTGCAATGGGAAAATCCATTGTTTTATCCAGAAATTTTCCGCTGCTTGAAGAAGATGTGTGATTCATTTTTGTGTCGGCAATAAACGAAAAATTACACTTTCGCCAGTTCGGCGCGGAAGGCGGCGACGATGCTGTCGTAACGGTGTGGATCGGAGTCCTTGCCGGCGTGATAGACGGCGGAACCCGCGACGAACGTATCGGCCCCGGCACGGGCGATTTCTGCGATATTGTCGACTTTAACGCCACCGTCGATTTCCAGCATAATGTCCTTGCCGCTGGCGTCAATCCGCTTTCTGGCGGCACGGAGCTTGTTCAGTGCTTCGGGAATGAATTTCTGTCCGCCGAAGCCGGGATTGACCGACATGATCAAAATCAAATCCAGTTTGTCGAGTACGTGATCCAAATAATGCAGCGGGGTGGCGGGGTTAAACACCAGACCCGCTTTGCAGCCTTGTTCTTTGATCAAGCCGATGGTGCGGTCGATATGGTTGGATGCTTCCGGGTGAAAAGAAATGATATTCGCCCCCGCTTTGGCGAAATCCGGAATAATGCGATCGACGGGCTCGACCATCAAATGCACATCGATCACGGCATTGGTGACCGGCCGGATGGCTTCGCAAATCAAGGGGCCGATGGTCAAATTCGGGACATAATGATTGTCCATTACGTCGAAATGTATGATGTCCGCGCCGGAATCGATCACATCGGTGATTTCTTGACCGAGTTTGGCGAAGTTGGCGGAAAGAATGCTGGGCGCTAAGCGATACATGGAAACCTCTCAAAAATCAAATGGCGTATTCTACCGGAAATAGCGATAGCCGCGTGAATCGACATGGCGGCAAATGTATAAATTCTTTATGCAAACAATTCAGGAAGCCTTGACCGATTGGCTGCGCGAGACAATCGTTTTTAGCGCGCTTTCTTACCTATCTTATTGCAGGCTTCGGTTGCTATGTTCCGTACGCTTTGCGCTTCATTCCGTTCGCCGAATTAATCAGCGTTTCCTTCGTTTCTCCGCTGGCGCTCCAAGTGCGCTTCCACGTCCTGGCGGCTGAATCCGATGGCGTGCGCCACCCGGTCTGCATGGCTGACCTTGGAGACGCCGTCGATCAGCCGGTGTGTCGGCTCCCCTGCTGCGAACTCGACTTGCAGATAACGCCCGATCCGGTCATTTTGCAGTCGTTCGCATAATTCATGATTGTGCGTGACCAGCAAAGTGCTGGCGCCGAGCTGATGGAAGCCTTTCAGGATGTATTCCGAGATGGTCATTTTTTCTTCAAATGTGGTACCTTCGGATAATTCATCCAGTACTACCAGGCTGCGTGCCGTGGCATTGAAAAATATCTCACGGGTTCGTGCCAGTTCGTGGCCGAACCGCCCCATGGCGGCGCTTAATTGGCCGGGGTCCGGTACTTGGTAAAAGATATGCGTCGCCGGCACCAGCTGCGCCGCGACAGCAGGCACGTAACAACCGATTTGTCCGAGTAATTGGATTTGCGCCACGGTTTTGCAGTACGCGGTTTTACCGCCGCTATTGGGGCCGGTGATAATCAGAATGCGGCCGGATGGGTCCAATTGGATGTCGTTAGGCACATAATCCGGCATGGTTTCGATTAATAGCGGGTTTCTGGCTTGGCTGGCAATCAGTCGGTGTTGCTCGTCATCCAGAATGACGGGTAAGGTTTTCTCGCCCGGACATGCTTTGCCGTAACGGTGAAAACACAATAATTCGTCCAGCATGCCCAGCGCTTCGATGGCTCGCGACAGTTCCGGGCTTTCCCGGAATTGCTTGCGCAGCGGATAAATTGCCGAATCCCGGTCGGACACGCCCATCGCCAGCAGGATAATCGGAAAGACAGGTACGGTCAGCGCCAAAAGCCCGTAACTGAAATACGATGCTTTGAAGCCGGGCATCAGTATTTCAAAGAACAATGAAATGCCGTAGGCTGCCGCAAAAAAGATCAATGTGGGCAGTAGCTTGAATAATGTCGGATTGAAGCGGAGATAGAGATCGAACCATGATTTTTCCTGCCGGGTTTTAAATTTGCCGCCTGTGGTAAAAACCGGCCCTTTCATCAGTGCGTAAGTACGCGATTGGCCAAACGTGAGTATCGCGTCTCGCAAGCTGCGCAAATAATCGGATTGCGGTGCAGGAATTGCGCCGGCATTTGTCACCAGATCGACGGCAAACTGTGTGCCGTCCCGGTATTGGCGGTAGCCGTATCCGCCGAATTCGAGCTTGTCTGTACGACTGGCCGGTTCCTCGGTTGCCAGGCCACCGGCGAATTCGCCGTATAGCAAATGCTTCAACGATCTTTCGCCGCTTGCCGCGTTCTCGATGAATCGGGTCAGTGCGGACAATAACGCCGTATCGGTTTCGATTTCTTGCAATGCCGCCTGTTTCTGTCGCAGTACTTGTGCATCATATCCCGGGTGTGTGATGGAACGGTATAAAACAAGGCGGCCCGCTTCGGTGACGGTCCGATCGACGGTCTGTAATAGCGATTGCGCTTCTATCGCAATAAAAGTTTTCGGATCGATGGCTTCGAAATTATCTTCCGCAGGATGAAAATCATCAATTGCGGTCGGCCGGTCGGTGTCGGATAAAATAAGTGGTTTGTGCCAAATATCGGTCATTTGAATGGATTCGTCGGTTTGCACCGGTTTGGGTAGTCGGAATTGCCGGTAAAAAGTAGTGCGAAATTCACAAGCCCGCTATCATAACAATTTTCATGCTAACCGTTGATACTGCCATGCTTTGGATTAAATCACTGCACATCATCTTTATGGTCACCTGGTTCGCCGGGCTTTTTTATTTACCGCGGTTGTTCGTTTATCACGCGATGTGTGAGGATCAACCAGGGAATGAACGCTTCAAGACTATGGAGCGTAAACTCTATTACGGCATCATGACACCTGGCGCGGTACTGACCGTGGTATTCGGTGTATGGCTTTGGCTGGGGTACGGGTTTTCAGGCGATTGGCTGTACGCCAAGCTTGCGTTGGTACTGGTACTGATCTACTACCATTACTGCTGCGGAAAATTCGTGGCTGCGTTCAAAAACGACGCTAACCGGCACGGTCATGTGTTTTACCGCTGGTTCAACGAATTTCCGGTAGTAATGCTTTTCGTCGTGGTCATCCTTGTGGTGCTCAAGCCCGATTTGGCGCAATGGTTTGCCGGGGTTTTGTGAATGCCGCAATTTGACGACATGCGGTTGGACAGTGGCGGATAGCCTTACTGGCCGGGATTCGCGGTGTTTCACGGCGACAAAAAACGGTTGCATTAAACGGCCGGTTCCAGTGGATACGGTAGCGGCATAAGGACTAAGGCGGGACCATGCAAGGATCGCCAATGGATATTGTGCGCTTCCACGCTGCTGAGCTGAATGACAGCCAGTGCATCGGTTCCGCCATCAGGTGTATGCACCGCATTGACGATCATCCCGCTGGGTTGATCCGCCATGTCCTTGCTATACAGCAAGTCGCCCGGATTGACGGTTTCTTCGGTTGCGATATGGGTGAGAAACATACGGCGCTTGAGCTTTCCTAAATAGTGCGTGCGCGCCACAATTTCCTGGCCGGGGTAGCAGCCTTTTTTGAAGCTGACGCCGCCCAAAGCATCCAGATTGGCCATTTGGGGGGTAAATTGTTCTTGCGTTTGCGGCAGAATGATTGGAATCCCGGCGTGAATTGTCAGCCATTCCCAGCAATCCGCACCGACCGGTCGGGTATACGGGTTGAGCCGTTCCCATAACATAGGCGCGTTGTGTGTCGCTGTGATAAGCACAAAACGTTGTGGGGATAAACATAGCACCCGTATTTCCTGTTGCTCGACGATTTGGAAGGGCCGATAGGCGGTGTTTTTTGCGCCGCCGATTTTTTCAAGCACCGCTACGGCTGCGGTGCCCGCCAAACCGATTTGTATCCAATCGTCGCTGATATTGGTTAATTGCACTTTGGCGCGCAGCACATACATCGATAAGCGTTTTTGTATCGAAGCGACCAAAAGGAGCGGCAATTGCATTAACAAGCTATCGGCGTGCTGCCATAACGTGAAATTGGCGAGAATTCGTCCTTTGGGTGTGCAATAGCTGCCGTATCGCGCTGTTTGCATATCGACTTCCCGTAGATCGCACGTCAGTTGATTTTGCAAAAAATCTCGAGCGTCATCGCCGGAAAACCGGATTAAACCGAATGACGAAAGATCGGTAATAATGGTTTCGTGCCGCGTCGCTCGACGCTCTTCGGCGGGATTGCCGAAATGTACGACGGTATCGTGATCAAAAGCGGCGTGACGATCACGCAAGTAGGCTTGCCAAGCTGAATTCATACCGGGTTGCTGTGAAAAAATGAAACAAATTATACGATATTGCTTTTCAGTAATGGATCATGAACGCTAATCCTGTGCTGACTTTCAAATGCCGATCTTCCGGTCGGCTTGCCGCGTTATTGTGCGTGATGCATTTGGTGGCATTCGGATTGTTATGGCCGCTGGCGGTATCATTTTGGGTTAAGGTGGCGATTACCGTGCTGTTGATTCTCAGCTTGATCCATTATCTGCGTCAGGATGCATTATTGACGTCAAGCGCCGCGGTAGCGGCTGTTACACTTACCGCAAATATGACGTGCGTTATTACGACCCGCGCCGGTGCGGTTATTAATGGCAATCTGCTGGCCAGTACTGTTGTAACGCCTTACCTCACGGTGATTTTCTATCGACCGGAAGGAAAGTGGCTGTCGCGCAGCATCGTGATACTGTCCGACAGCCTGGATGTTGAAGTATTCCGAAAATTGCGTATATGGCTGCAGTGGCGGTGGAAAGCACGTGTAAAGCATTGAGATTGTTTCCCGGAGGAAAGCTGGTGCGACTGATGTCTCGGTTACTGTGTCCTAACCTTGAAACCGCTCCGTTTAATAACGGGTACTGTTGTCGTCTATCGGTTCAAAAGTATCGGCACGCACCAAAAGCAGGTTGCAGCAATCGAACGTATGCGGAAGTTCGAACAATCATTCCAGTGCGTCAAGAAATCCTTCCATGATCCGCATGTGAAAACATCGCATGTAAACTTCAACCGACAGGATCAATGGTGATCGATAAATGATGGCCTATCGATCGGGGGAATCGTCGGTGGTTTCTTATTCCCGTGTTTCAATTTGTACCAGTGGTTCCGGCGATGCCGATACAGCCTCTTTAACTTTCCTTCTTTTACGCTTCGGGGGAGCGGTCTCTTCAGTCGCTACACCCACTTTCTCCGGGGGTGTTTCAACCATAACCAACCCCGATTGAGTAAAATCGGGGAGTTCCCTGATTCTTGGAGTCGGTTCGATAGATTGTGCCTTATCCGCTGTGACAGGTTGATCATTCTCTTGCGGTTCAGAGAAGAGCTTTTCTTGTTTCACTTCTGCAGGCCTTGGGTCAGGCACCGGGACGGTTTCCATACCGGCAATTGCCGGTGACGGATTTTGGGATGCCGGGGCAGCCGGATCGGCAGGATATTGCGTGAAATGGCTGGCAGGTGCATGGTTTTCCGGACTGGTATCTTCCTGTCCGGTTTTTTCTTGTGCCGATTGATCGCGGTGCCTAGTGCCACGCTGTCTTCGCGAACGCTTGCGGACCGCGGATTTACCTTCGTCTTCAGTGTGCTCTTTTTCTGTCGCGGTTAAATCGTTGGCAAACGCGGTTTCAGTGTTGTCGGGGTATTCTTCTTTTGCTTCGGATCCGCTGTGTTCCGGGTTGCTTTGCAAATAAACGACATCGGTCTTATCGGTTGATTCAGCATACTTGTTTGGCTTATGAGCGGTACTTTCTTTATTTCGCTCGTTCCGGTTTCTCGATCGACGTCCCCCGCGTGCACGGGCACCGCGCTCTTGCGGTACTTCCGCGGTTTCTGCGACGGTTTGCGGCTTTCCGGTTAATTCTGTTTTGGTTTCTTCAAAGCTGGTTGGCTTGAACCAACTGAAGAATTTTTCCATCAGTGATGCATCACGAGGTTTATCTTCCCGCATTGGAGCAGGCTGGGAAGGTGTGATACCTCGTACCGCCGCTTGCGGACGTACCGGTTTATTCCTTTGTTCATTAATGATTAAATTGCTTTCATCCTGGCTTCTTTCTACCAATTTGTAGCTGACGACATTCTCATTGGCTTTTGCGTCTTCATGACGAATGCGTGCCACGTTATAAGCAGGTGTTTCAATATGAATGTTCGGAATTAGGATGATATTGATTTTTTGGCGCATTTCAATATCATAAATTTCCGCGCGTTTTTCATTGAGCAGATAGGTGGCGACATCGACCGGCAATTGCACATGCAATGCACTGGTATTTTCTTTCATCGCCTCTTCCTGGATGATTCTTAGCACGTGCAGTGCCGAAGAATCGGTGCCTCGAATAAATCCAGTGCCTTGACAGCGCGAACAAGGTATGTAATTGCTTTCGCCTAGCGATGGGCGTAAGCGTTGCCGGGACAATTCCAGTAGACCGAAGCGTGAGATCTTGCCGACTTGAATACGTGCGCGGTCTTGCCGCAGCGCTTCGTGCAAGCGGGCTTCCACTTCACGTTGATTGCGCTGCAAGTCCATATCGATAAAATCGATGACGATCAATCCCCCTAAGTCGCGTAAGCGCAATTGGCGGGCGATTTCATCGGCTGCTTCAAGGTTGGTGTTTAGCGCGGTGTGTTCGATATCCAGGCCGCGAATGGCGCGTGCCGAATTGACGTCGACTGATACTAACGCTTCGGTGTGATCAATGACGATGGCCCCGCCTGACGGTAACGATACATGGCGCGAATATGCGGTCTCAATCTGATGTTCTATCTGAAAGCGTGAAAATAATGGAACATCGTCGTGATAAAATTTAAGCCGATCGACATTGGCCGGCATTACGTGCGCCATGAATTGGCTGGCTTGTTCGTAAATATCTCGGCTATCGATCAAAATTTCACCGATATCCTGGCTGAAATAATCACGGATGGCGCGTATCACCAAGCTGCTTTCCTGGTAAATCAAGAACACGCCGTCTTGATTATTCGCCGCTTCTTCAATGGCATACCACAATTGCGTCAGATAATTCAAATCCCATTGCAATTCCTCGGTACTTCGTCCTATACCCGCGGTACGAGCAATAATACTCATATCTTCAGGCACTTCGAGTTGTGCGATGACATCACGCAATTCATTGCGCTCTTCGCCGGTGATGCGGCGCGATACACCGCCGCTGTTCGGATTGTTGGGTATGAGAACCAGGTATCTGCCGGCCAGTGAGATATACGTGGTGAGTGCGGCACCTTTGTTGCCACGCTCGTCTTTATCCACCTGTACGATTAATTCCTGACCTTCCTGGAGTAAATCCTGAATGCGGCCGTTTACTTCGCCGTGTTTGGCTATACAGGAGGATGCAATTTCCTTAAAAGGAAGAAAACCGTGGCGTTCACAGCCGTAATCCACAAACGCGGCTTCCAGGCTTGGTTCAATTCGAGTGATGACAGCTTTGTAGATATTACTTTTACGTTGTTCCTTACTGATTGATTCTATGTCAAGGTCGATCAGTGTCTGACCATTGACAATGGCAACGCGCAACTCTTCGGGTTGGGTTGCATTAAATAACATTCGTTTCATTTACAAACCTTACGTGTTTTATCGAATTACACTATCCCTATTTTCTGAGATAGATTTTTTGTATACGTAGTTGAAATGACGAGGGCGCTTACGGAAAGTTTTGTTATAATTCTTATTTATCAACTATATACCACTGAGTAGTGTAATTTTGGTATTTTGTTATTCGGCTTATTTTTGGGCTTATTTTTGTTTAATCTTGGAGCTAATAACGATTAAAGTCTATTTTTTAATCTTATTTTCGACTCTTTTAGCCTTATTTAAGGTAACAGATTTTACATAAAGTTCAAAATATAAGTTTGTGTTCTGTTGTAATTGTGGATCACTTTTCTTGGAGAAGCATCATTCTGAAGTCATTGCCTTTAAATAAAAATGCACAACGTAAATCAGACAAAGTTATCGCGGTAACGGAAAAAATTGTTGGGGAAGAGGGTGTTGATCAACGGGTCGATAATTATTTGTTCAAACGATTGAAGCATGTACCTAAAAGCCATGTGTATCAATTGATTCGAAGTGGTCAAGTCAGGGTGAATAGTAAGCGGATCAACGCCAGTTATCGTTTGCACCCGGGTGATCTGGTAAGGATTCCACCGGTGCGATATTTGTCGCAAGGTCCGGCAAAATCGGCGGAGATTCCGGCCCATCGTCTTTTTTCCCTGTCGATTTTATATGAGGACGATGCGTTGCTGATCATTAACAAACCCGGCGGTGTTGCGGTGCATGGCGGCAGCGGCATCAGCTTTGGTGTGATCGAGCAATTGCGCGGCCGAAATCCTGCGCCTCAATTTCTTGAATTGGTGCACCGACTGGATCGTGAGACCTCCGGCGTGCTGATGCTGGCCAAAAAGCGTAGTGCACTGGTCGAGTTGCACCGGCAAATTCGTGAAGGGGCGATAGAGAAGCACTATAGCGCCATGGTGAGCGGACAATGGCGCAACCGCAAACAGCATGTAAAATTACCGCTCGACAAATATGTGACCGCTTCAGGAGAAAGGCGGGTGACGGTATCCACGAGCGAACAAACCGATAATAAATCGATGTCGGCTCACACGATTTTTACGCTGCAAAGGACATGGAAAATGTTCAGCTTGCTGGATGCAGAGCTTAAAACCGGACGCACGCATCAAATCCGCGTTCATTTGGCGCACTTGGGGTTTCCGATTCTCGGGGATGATAAGTATGGGGATTTTGATTTAAATAAGCGACTTACAAAAACGAGTGTCGATAATTCCGGCAAATTGATGCGTATGTTTTTGCATGCAAGCACATTGCGTTTTACTCATCCGCTCTCAGGCGAGGGCATTATGATTGAAGCGCCGTTACCGCCTGATTTGCAGGAATTTATCGGTGGCTTAAGAGAATAATCGGCGTGGCAGGATGAACTTGTTATAATCACCCATCATGATCTGCTGTTACTGTTAATATCGCAGCGGTAATACGGGTGTAGCGGCCTGTTAGTGATCGGGCGAGGTGGATACGTGGTCGGTATTCACCATGGTTTGTAAGACCTCCCATACATTCTCGGTAATTTTTTGCTGTGCGATTTCGTTGGGGTGTATGCCATCAGATTGGAAGAATTCGCGTTTCTCGCCAAAGCCTGCTAATAAAAAAGGAACAAGTTTTATCGAATAATTTTCCGCCAGATTTGGAAAAATGGCTTGAAACTTTTGCGTATAGGTGTGGCCATAGTTGGGCGGTAATTGCATGCCGGTCAATAAAACATGCGCATTATGCATCAAGCAAATTTCAATAATGGCAGCCAGATTTTCATAGATCGATTTTATTGGGGCGCCGCGTAATCCGTCGTTGGCACCCAGTTCAAGGATGACAATATCGGGACGGTGTGCCGCTAAAGCTTGTTCAATGCGGTTGCGTCCCCCCAGCGTGGTTTCTCCGCTGATGCTGGCATTGATGATTTGGTAGTGAGTGTCATGTGACTGCAGCCGGTGTGCAAGTAGCGCAACCCATCCCGCTTCCATTGGAATGCCGTAATTGGCTGACAAACTGTCGCCAAACACCAGCACGGTTTTGGTTGCTGCAAAAACCGGAGCGGTAATCGCCGGAATTAGCAATAATATAATCAGGATAAATTTTTTCATGTCAGAACAGAGTGTTAGTCAACCCATTATATGGACGCATGCACTTACCAAGCAAGTCGATAGCGGCGATAAGCAACTGACGATCTTGCAAGGTATCGATTTACAGGTAAATGCCGGCGAGGCAGTTGCCATTATAGGCGCTTCAGGTTCGGGAAAATCGACTTTGTTGGGTTTGTTGGCCGGGTTGGATTTGCCAACATCCGGTGAAGTTCATATAGAAAATACTGAGATTTTCAGTCTTGACGAAGATCGTCGTGCAGCCTTGCGCGGCAAGATTATGGGGTTTGTTTTTCAGTCGTTTCAATTACTATCCGCGTTGACCGCGCTGGAAAATGTGATGTTGCCGCTGGAGTTGATGCATCGGGAAGATGCGGAATCGGTGGCAAAAAAACTGCTCGGGCGCGTCGGATTGGATAAACGCTTTAATCACTATCCCAAGCAATTATCCGGCGGTGAGCAGCAGCGCGTTGCCATTGCGCGCGCCTTTGTCACGGCACCGAAATTGCTGCTGGCCGACGAACCTACCGGGAATCTTGATTCCGCAACCGGCGTGCAGATCATCGACTTGATGTTTGAATTGAATCGCGAGCACGGAACCACCTTAGTACTGGTTACGCATGATGAAGCCTTATCAAAGCGTTGTTTTCGACAAATCCGCCTGGCGGATGGCAAACTGGTTCAATGAAACCGCCTGCTTAATTGTTCTCATCCATTTATGCCATGAATCATTTCAGTCTGTCTTTTCGTATGCTGTACCGTGACTGGCGAGCGGGCGAACTCAATGTGTTGCTCGTGGCTTTGGTTATCGCCGTCAGTGGCATGACCACTGTCGGTTTTTTCGCAGAGCGTGTCGGGCAAGCGCTGGTCCGCGAAAGCAATCAATTGCTGGGAGCGGATTTGCTGATCATTTCGAGTCGTCCGGTACCGGAGCGTTTTTCGCATGAAGCGGTGCAACGCGGTTTATCGGTGGCGACACTCATAAAATTTCCCAGCATGATCTCAAGTGGCGATAGTAATTTACTCGCCGAAATTAAGGCAGTTACCGAAGGTTATCCGCTGCGGAGTCAGGTGCATTTGGCTGATGCGTGGGAAGGATCGTTGTCGGTATCCACGAACGAACGGGAGGCTGGCAAGATTCCTCAGCCCGGCACATTGTGGATCGATGAGAAAATTATGACGCGGCTTGAATTGAAAAGCGGCGACCGGGTCGATGTCGGTGCGGCTCAACTGGAGGTGGCCGAGCTCGTAATGAAAGAACCGGATCATTCGGTCGGTTTTATCAATTTGGGTCCGCGCGCAATGATGAACGCGGCCGATTTGGAAAAGACCGCTTTGATTCAAGAGGGTAGCCGGATATCTTATCAATTGCTAATTGCTGGTGATGAGAAAAATGTACAGCAATATCGTGATTGGGTGAAATCGCGGCTTGTCAGAGGTCAGCGCATCGAAGGTATCAGGGATGCGCGTCCTGAAATTAAAGCGGCACTGGAGCGTGCGGAGAAGTTTTTGAGTTTGGCGGCTTTGACCAGTGTGGTATTGGCGGCTGTCGCAATTGCGCTTGCGGTGAGGCGTTTTACGCAGCGGCATTTGGACGGTTGCGCGGTGATGCGGAGTTTGGGGGCAAGCCAGCGGCAGATATTTTCCCTGTATCTGTGGTTCTTTCTTGTTTTCGGTACGATCGCGAGCTTGCTGGGTTGCCTGTTCGGTTTTCTGGCGCAGCAATTGTTAGCCGACTGGTTGATTGGGATCGTCAATGCCGAGCTGCCTATGCCGGGCTTGTTGCCCGCGGTGCAGGGCGTGTCGATCGGATTGGTGTTGCTGATCGGATTTGCATTGCCGCCGCTATTGAATTTACGCAGTGTTCCAACACTGCGGGTATTACGTCGCGATATCGGATTATCCAATGCGCACGGCATTGCGGGTTATTTGCTCGGATTGACGGTATTATCGCTATTATTCATTTGGAAAGCGCAAGAGTTGCGACTCGGGCTTTATATTGTGTTGGGCTTTTTAGCAGCAATTTTGGTTTTTGGCGGCTTGGGTTGGTTGCTGATCGGGCTGTTATCGGGATTACGCCACCAGGCCGGGGGCGTCTGGCGCTATGGTTTGGCCAATATCCGCCGTCGTGCGGTATCGAGTGTGTTACAGGCGGTTGCATTGGGGTTGGGTTTAATGGCATTGCTGATACTTACTTTGATCAAAGATGATTTGATTGAGGATTGGCAGACGAGTTTGCCGCCCGATGCGCCGAATCATTTCCTGGTCAATATTCAAACAGATCAACTGCCTGCGTTGGAGCAATTTTTTCAGCAGTTCGGAGTGGAGCAGCCGGTGATGTTTCCGATGGTGAGGGGGCGCTTAACTAGAATCAATCAACGTAGAATTTCGCTGCAGGATTATGCGGACGATTTCCACGCGGAACGTCATATTCGCCGTGAATTCAATCTTACGTGGGCCGGTACGCTTTCTTCCGATAACCAGATCGTGGAGGGAATATGGTGGAATGAGGCCGGTGCGGGAGCGGAGCTATCGATTGAAGAAGGGATTGCCAGAGCGATACGCGTCAAGCTTGGGGACGAATTGACCTTTGATATTGCGGGTACTCAGTTTTCCGCCAAAATTACCAGCATACGGAAAGTAGATTGGGATACCTTCAAAGTGAATTTCTTTGTCGTGGTGCCACCCGGTTTGCTGGAGAATTATCCACGCAGTTATGTCACCAGTTTTTTTGTTCCTCCCGACCGTATGCATGCCGTGCATGAATTGGTCAAAACCTTTCCGAATATTCTGGTGGTGGATGTCGCGCTGGTAATCAATCAGGTGCAGCAAATGATTCAGCAGGTTTCTCAAGCCATCGAGTTTGTTTTTATATTTACCGTGTTAGCCGGTTTTGCGGTGTTATATGCCGCGATTGTGGCCACACAGGATGAACGGATTCATGAGGCGGCGATTTTTCGGGCCTTGGGGGCCAAGCGTGAGCAATTGTCGCGAGCCTGGGCGGCGGAATTTGCGATTCTGGGTGGGCTGGCCGGTTTGTTCGCGGCAACGGGCGCCAGTGCATTAGGCTATATCGTCGGTTCGCATTTATTGCATGTGGAATATACATTCAATCCTTGGATTTGGCCGATTGGTGTATCAATAGGAGTGATCGGTGTATTGACGGCCGGATTGCTGGGTACGCGCTCGGCATTATCGAGTCCGCCATTGCTGACGTTACGTAAGATCGGATAATCGATGGTTGCATGGCCGGTTTCGAAACTGGAGGCATTGCCTCCGCTCAGCTTGTATATCCATATCCCGTGGTGCCTGAAGAAATGCCCGTATTGCGACTTCAATTCGCACACGATCAACGGAAAAGACGGGCAAGCTCCTGAAGATGAATACGTGGCTGCATTGATCCGCGACCTTGAAGCGTCGCTGCCTGATATTTGGGGGCGGCGCATCAGCAGCGTGTTTTTTGGCGGCGGTACGCCGAGCTTGTTCAGCGCCGGGGCGATTGATCGTTTGCTGACTACAGTGCGTATGCTGCTGCCACTGGAGCATTTCGCCGAGGTAACGCTGGAAGCCAATCCGGGAACATTTGAAGCGCAAAAATTTGCCGGTTTCCGTCAAGCGGGGATCAATCGCCTGTCAATCGGTATCCAAAGCTTCAATCCGGTGCATTTGCGCGCTTTGGGACGTGCGCACGACGATCGGGAAGCGTACCGTGCCGTCGAAATCGCACAGCGGAATTTCGACAATATTAACCTGGATTTGATGTACGCTTTGCCCGGACAAACACTCCAGCACGTGCAGCAGGATATCGAAGCCGCATGTCGATCGGGTGTTACGCATCTTTCCGCATATCATTTGACACTGGAACCGAATACACTGTTTTATCGTTACCCGCCGGAGCTGCCGGGTGATGAGTTGGCCGCGGATATGCAGCTTGCTGTTGAACAAATGATGGCGGATTATCAATACCGCCACTATGAGACTTCCGCATTTGCAAAAACCGGGAAAGAATCCCGTCATAATGTCAATTACTGGCAATTCGGCGATTATCTCGGTATTGGCGCCGGCGCGCACAGCAAAATCAGTTTTGCCGGAAAAATCGTTCGTCGTATGCGGTTTAAGCAACCGAAGGAATATCTGGTTAAAGCGCAAGCAGGTGAGTCGACGGTGCAAACGCAGCAGGAATTGGCCGCCGCGGACCGGTGTTTCGAGTTCATGATGAATGCGTTGCGGTTGACCGGCGGTTTTGATGCAGCGTTGTTTCAAGAGCGAACCGGTTTATCGCTTGCGGCCGTTAGGCGGCAATTGGATGAAGCCGAGCAGCGTGGTTTGCTGGTGCACGATCAGTGGCATATCAAGCCTACCGTACTGGGCAAGCGTTTTCTCAACGATTTGTTGCAACTTTTTTTGCCGGAAAATCTGAGTGGGTAATGCGTTAAAACCGCAGTCGCGAATTTTTCACAGGAAATAATGAAATATGGCAGCTATCAAGCCGGAAGAAATCATCGAAAACATGTTGCAAGCTGGTGCGCGTAAAGCAAGCTTGCCGGTCGGCCAACTGATGTTGCGAGGATTTTTGTCGGGCGCTTTTCTCGGTTACGCCACCACGCTGGCGATCCTGGCAGCCACACAAACCGGTTGGGGTATTGCCGGTGCGTTGGTGTTTCCGGTCGGTTTCGTGATGATTACTTTGCTCGGACTCGAGTTGGCAACCGGCAATTTCGCACTGATACCGATCGCGGTCAAGGATCGTCGTGCACCGGCCGCGCATATGCTGAGAAATTGGACTTGGGTGTTGCTCGGCAACTTGATCGGTAGCGTTACTTATGCTTATCTTTACTGCATTGTCGCAACCAAAATGGGTTTCATTGATCCGGCGACCGTTCCTGCCTTGCAGCGCACCATTGCCATTGCCGAGACGAAAACCCTGGAATACGCCAAACTCGGTTTCGACGGTACGATCACTGCTTTTGTCAGCGCGATGTTGTGCAATTGGATGGTGACGCTCGGTGCGGTGATGGCGTTATCGTCCACGACCACCGGCGGTAAAATCGCCGCGATGTGGTTGCCGATCATGACCTTTTTCGGTTTAGGGTACGAGCACGCCGTCGTCAATATGTTCGTGATTCCTGCCGGGATATGGCTTGGCGCGGATATTACCGTCGCCGACTGGTGGTTGTGGAACGGCCTGCCGGTACTCGCCGGAAATTTACTCGGCGGTATGTTGTTTACCGGATTGATGTTGTACTGGAGTTATGGCTCAACCAGAAGCTAGGTTCTGTTGGTAATCCGCAATCAACATTTAAGAACCCGTAATACTGAAGTTTCTGTGCCGCCAACAAGACAAATCCGCCCTCTCATTCATCAATATCATCAATAAGACGGGTTCCGGTTGCTGTGTTCCACGCGCCTCGCGTTGCATCTCGTTCGTCGAATAATCAGTGCTTTCCTAGAAAATTCGAGTACCGAAGCTTTCAAAGTAATATTGATCAATCTCTTCGCGTGTAAACCGGTGATTCTGGCCGCCGCGGCAGGCGATTTTCAATGCGCCCATCATCGATCCCAGTCGCCCCGTGGTTGGCCAATCCCAGCCGTTTACTATGCCGTACAGCAAGCCGGCACGGTAAGCGTCGCCGCAGCCGGTCGGATCGACGACTTCTTGCGGTTTCACACTGGGGATCTGATATTGCTTGCCATCGGCATGGATGATTGAGCCTTGTGCGCCTAACGTGATGATGAGCGCCTTGGTTTTGCGCGCCAAAGATTCCAGGGTAAGCCCGGTACGTTCCTGGAGCAGTTCCCCTTCGTAATCGTTAACGGCGATGTAGTCGGCTTGGTCGATAAAGTGCAGCAACTCGTTGCCGTGGTACATCGGCAGTCCTTGACCGGGGTCGAAGATAAAGGGGATGCCGCATTCATGGAATTCACGGGCGTGCTGCATCATACCGTCGCGGCCATCGGGTGCGATGATGCCTAGGCGGATGTCTTGGGCGTCTTTCACCGAGTTGAGGTGAGAGAAGTTCATCGCGCCGGGATGGAATGCGGTGATTTGGTTATCCGATAAATCGGTGGTGATGAAGGCTTGGGCGGTAAATGTATCCGGTACATGTTGTACATGTTGCTGTGTCAAATCCAATTGCTCGAATCGTACGGCATACGGTGCGTAATCGTCGCCAACGGTTGCCATCATTACCGGATCGCCGCCGAGCATTTTTAGGTTATAGGCAATATTGCCGGCACAGCCGCCGAATTGCCGGCGCATTTCCGGAACTAGGAAGGCGACATTCAAAACATGAATTTTATCGGGTAGGATATGATTCTTAAAATGATCCGGAAAGACCATGATATTGTCGTAGGCGATAGAACCGCAAATCAACGTGCGCATAGGGGAAAGCTTAAACGGAAACTGTGGGGGAGAGGAATCGGCCGTCCGCGGCGGCGATTAACAAAACGCCGCGGACGCGATTGTGATCAGGTATTCGGCTTCCAGGCCAAATCCAGTTCGCGAGCCGCTTTGACGTCGTCCAATTTGCGTACCGGCATGGTGTGCGGTGCCGCTTTTACCATATCCGGTTGCGATTCGATTTCATTCAGAATTTCTTTCATTGATGTAACGAAGGCATCCAGCGTTTCCTTGGATTCGGTTTCCGCCGGTTCGATCAGCAGGCACTCCGGCACTAATAATGGGAAATACGTTGTCGGCGCGTGGTAGCCTTTGTCCAGCAGACGCTTGGCTAAATTCATCGCGGTGACACCGGTTTTATCTTTGATGTCTTTCATCGTGACAATAAATTCGTGACTGGCACGACGATTGGGGTAAGCGATTTCAAATCCGGCTTTGCGTAATTCCGCCATCAGGTAATTGGCATTTAAAGTGGCGAACTCCGAAATGCGGTGCATGCCATTCATACCCAGTAAGCGCACATAGATATAAGCGCGCAACAGTACGCCGGCATTACCCATATGCGCCGACAAGCGTCCGATCGATTGCGGTTTGTCTTGTTCGGTGACCCAGCGATAGTGATCGTTTTCCTTGGTAACAATCGGAATCGGAATGAACGGCAACAGACGTTCCGCCACACCGACCGGTGCCGAACCGGGTCCGCCGCCTCCGTGCGGTGTGGAGAAAGTTTTGTGCAAGTTAATATGAATCACGTCGAAACCCATATCCCCGGGCTTTACTTTGCCCAGCACCGCGTTCAGATTGGCGCCGTCGTAATACAGCAAACCACCGGCCGCGTGTACTACGCGGCTCATCTCGGCGACATTCTTTTCGAATACGCCCAACGTCGAAGGATTGGTCAGCATGAGTCCGGCTGTTTGCGGTCCTACAGCGGCTTTCAGCGCTGCCAAATCGACGTTACCGTCTTTGTCGGTTGCGATTTCCACGACTTTGAAGCCGCACATTACCGCCGTTGCCGGATTGGTGCCGTGCGCCGCGTCCGGTACGATAATTTCGGTACGGGCGAAATCGCCGCGTGCCTCATGGTAGGCGCGTATCATCATCACACCGATTAACTCGCCTTGCGCACCGGCCATCGGCGTTAAACTGACCCCTGCCATACCGGTTACCGATTTCAGGATTTCCTGCAGTTCGTATAGGCAGGCGAGAAAACCTTGTCCGGTGTCTTCCGGCGCCAGCGGGTGGCGGGACAGGAATTGCGGCAGCATCGCTAATGAGTTACAGGCGCGGGGATTGTATTTCATCGTGCAGGAGCCCAGCGGATAAAACTCGGTATCTATCG
This sequence comes from Nitrosomonas sp., assembly GCA_021582655.1. Classification (GTDB taxonomy): domain Bacteria; phylum Pseudomonadota; class Gammaproteobacteria; order Burkholderiales; family Nitrosomonadaceae; genus Nitrosomonas. Next base: position 2,205,202 of record CP091135.1, on the reverse strand, counting down.
AGAAATTCTTTTGCGACAAACGGGTGTAATGCCGCACGGTATCCATTTCGGAAACTTCGGGTAGTAAAACCGGGGATTTCCGCAGCAAGTTTTGCGGTATCTTGGATTTGGTCGCCGGTTTTGTCGGCGATTGCGAATAATTGAGGCGACCTTTGCGCGCGTGTTCGAATATCAGCATGATCTGTGATGTAAAATGAAATTATTGCTTTAATGCAGCCATGGCTGCGTCATAATTGGGTTCATCGGCGATTTCAGGTACCAGTTCGGCGTGGATGACATTGTCGAGCTCATTCAGAACGATTACCGCACGTGCGGTGATACCGCCGAACGGACTGTCAGCGATGAAAACACCGTAATCCTTCATGAAATTCGCACCGCGCATGGTTGACAATGTAATGACCTTATCCAGCCCTTCGGCATCGCAGAATCGGCTCATCGCAAACGGCAAATCGGCGGCGATGATCAGCACAACGGTATTTTCCATGTTGCTTGCCTGCTGATTGAATTTTCGTGTCGATAGTGCGCAAACGGGAGTGTCAAGGCTGGGTACGATATTCAATACTTTCTTTTTTCCGGCAAAGTTGGCCAGTGTGACATCCTGAAGATCGCGATTAACCAAAGAAAAAGTAGGTGCTTTTTGTCCCACCTTGGGAAAAGTGCCTTCGATTTTGATGGGATTACCTTTTAATGTGACCATAGTCTTTCCTTTCGATTGATTTTAATTGTTTAACCAAGAATATGCCGCAGCGCTTGTTGGTAGTTGTGCAAGTCTTCCGCTGTCTTGGTTTCCGTAGCGCAAACTAATAATGTATTACCTAATTCAGGGTAATGCGTACTCAAATCAAGGCCGCCCAGGATACCTTTTTGTTTCAATTGATTGAGGATGTCCGTCGTTTTTTTCGGCAGTGTCAGTACGGCTTCGTGGAAGGTGGGGCCGCTGAAGGTTCGTTTCACACCGCTGATTTTTTCCAATTGCTCGATCAGTTCCTGCGTGTTGGCATGGGATTGGGCCGCAATGCGACGCAATCCCTCGGGACCGATCAGTGACATATAAATTGTTGCCGCGGTGACCATTAGGCCTTGGTTGGTACAAATGTTGGAAGTCGCTTTCGAGCGGCGGATATGTTGCTCGCGCGCTTGCAAAGTCAACACAAAACCTTCTTTGCCGTCCAAATCGGTGGTGCGACCGATGATACGTCCCGGCATTTGGCGCACCAAATCGTTCTTGCACGCCATAAAACCGAAATACGGGCCGCCGCTGGACAGCGGAATACCCAACGGTTGACCTTCACCGACAGCGATGTCCGCGCCTTTGCTGCCCCATTCGCCGGGGGGCGTCAATAAAGCCAACGAAGTGGGATTGACGACACCGATAGCAAAAGCATTTTTGCTATGCGCCCAGTCGGTCAGTGCATCGACTTGTTCCAGCACACCGAAGAAGTTGGGTTGCGGAATCACCAGTGCGGCAAAATCCTCATGGTTGGATTTGGCCAGTGATTCCGGCAGAATTTGCCCGCATTCGGTGCAAAAAGGCAATTCGACGACTTCGATTTTCTGATTGCTGACGATCGCCCGCACCACTTGACGATAAATCGGATGCACGGTTTGCGGAATCAGAATCTTGCGCGACGTTTTATGCGAACGCACTGCCATCAGCGCCGCTTCCGCCAACGCAGTGGCGCCGTCGTACATGCTGGCGTTAGATACATCCATACCGGTCAAGGAGGCCATCATCGATTGATATTCGTACAGCAACTGCAGGGTACCTTGACTGGCTTCCGCTTGATACGGCGTGTAAGAAGAATAAAACTCACCACGTGTGGTGATTTGCCATACGGCGGCCGGAATGTGATGCTCGTAGGCGCCGGCACCGATGAAATTCTGATAAAAACCATCTTTATTGGCGCGTTCCATCATCAGGCGTGTGATTTGCAATTCGCTGAGTCCGGGCGGAACGCCGGTTAATTCACCGCTGACGAGTTCCTTGGGAATCTCATCGAACAGTTCTTCTATTGACTTTGCACCGATGCTGGCAAGCATTTCGGCGATATCTTCTTCGGTATGAGGAATAAACGGCATGATTGATCGTTAAAACTTAAAGTAATGGAAATTAAAGCACGAAGCAACAATATCAATGGCTTTCGCTTGCTACCAGCTCGGCGTAAGCGGTTGCGTCGAGTAGGGCGTCGATTTCCGACGGATTGCTTGGCTTCATTTTAAACAGCCAGGCGGAATAGGCGTCCTCGTTAATTTTGCCGGGCTCATCGACGAGCGGTGCGTTTACCGCGATCACTTCACCGGAAATCGGCGCGTATACATCCGCAGCCGCTTTAACCGATTCCGCCACGGCGCATTCTTCTTTTTGTGACAATTGCCGGCCGACTTCCGGCAATTCAATAAACACCATGTCGCCGAGCAACTCTTGTGCGTGATGGGAAATTCCGATAGTGACGGTACCATCGCTTTCAGATTTTACCCACTCATGGGACTTACTATATTTCAAATTGGTTGGAATGCTCATCAGTTCGCTCCAGATTAAATTATGAGTTGTTATTTTATACCAAGACCTTGCCGTTACGCACGAACGGATATTTTACTACTTTGGCGCGCAATTTCTTATCGCGCACTAAGACGTTCACTTCGTCATCGATTGCGATTTGCGCCGGAATGCGTGCCAACGCAATCGATTGATTCATTGTCGGCGAGAAACCGCCGCTGGTGATCTCACCTTTGTATTCAATGCCGTCTTTCAATCCGACAACCTCCTGATGGCTGCGCAGTACACCGCGATCGATCAATACCAGGCCGACCAATTGCGGCGTGATGTCCGCGTTTAGCAGCGCCTGCTTGCCGATAAAGTCGCGCTCGGATTTCAGATCGACTGTCCAAGCCAATCCAGATTCCATCGGATGTTTGCTTTCGTCCATATCCTGTCCGTACAAATTCATACCGGCTTCCAGGCGCAGCGTATCGCGGGCGCCAAGTCCGGCCGGTGCGACACCGGCGGCATGCAATGCCTTCCAGAACGTCGGCGCGTCGGTGGCGGGCAGCATGATTTCAAAGCCGTCTTCGCCGGTATAGCCGGTGCGGGCGATGAAGTATTGTTCCACGACTGCCGATTGAAACGGCTTTAGCGCTTCAGTCGCAGCCTGTGAACCGGAGACCACTTGCCATACTTTGGCGCGCGCGTTCGGTCCTTGCACAGCAATCATCGCCAGATCGCGGCGCGGCGTTATTTCCAGGTGCGGTGCCGATGTGTCGCGCTGTTGCAGCATCCAGGCCAAATCCTTATCGGCGGTGCCCGCGTTGACAACGATGCGGAACCAAGTTTCCGACAAAAAATAGATGATGAGGTCGTCGATGATGCCGCCTTGCGGGGTCAGCATGCAGGAATAGAGCGCTTTACCAGGCAGTGTCAGTTTATCAACATTGTTGGCGACCAATCGACGTAGGAAGCCGCGCACATCATCGCCTTTGATATCCACCGGCAGCATGTGCGATACATCGAACATGCCTGCATCCTGGCGGACTTTGTGATGTTCATCCAGTTGTGAGCCGTAATGTAACGGCATATCCCAACCGCCAAAGTCAACCATCTTGGCGTTCATATCGCGGTGGGTTTGATTGAGGGGGGTCATTTTCAGCACGGTTTTTCTCCCAAAATAATCAGCCATTCAAACGTAAATGACTTTGCGCCCCTCTGTCCTTTTTACCTGAGAGATTGACAGATTTGAATCCGTGTGCCCCTTCGGTGGCCGGAATCGGTTTCCGGCACTCTCCAGATTGCCTGTCGCAAGCAGTTCTTAAGGAATAAGGGAAACTTATCCGTGCCTGAGCGATTCCGGGGAGGTTACGCCTTCGGCGGCGCCGGTCAACAGCGCGCTCTTCTGCTTGGATTGTATATGGCAAAGTGCGAACTATACCTGAGTAACAAGGGTTAATACAAGCTGTGGCGCTAAATTTTGCAATAAATCGGAAGTGGTTGATGTGTAAACGCAAACAATCCATAAAGCTTCCATTTTGTATTAAAAAACAAGCCTGAAGTGTTCAGGTAACTGAGGAAAACATTGATTCATTCGGCGAAAGGGATGGAACGTGAAGTGCACGGAAGGTGCAATCAATAAATATTAGGCGACGCGGTGCATCATTCTGCAACGAAGCGATTCGTCCGTGCAGCTGATTAATCAACGCTTTCCGAGTATAAGTTTACGCTTTCCTCCATTTCTTCCTGACAACGGTTTTTTCGCCCGAACGGATTGCGCATACGTGCAATCCGTTACAAAATGTGATGCCTCGATTCGGTCGGACCATTAGTAAGCGGGCTGTGTAATTGAGGATGATTGATGAGTGCATCGTCGGTATAAACATGGAGAAACGCTATGCAACTGAGTAAACCCACCCTTGGCCCTATTGTCGGCTATACGACGGCCAACCAATCCAGAATATGGTTCAGAGGTAAATTTGAGGCGACCGGTGAATCATCGTACCGGCGTTGTTTCGGCGTGTTGAGGTATCGTAAAAAGGGCGAGGGGGCTTGGTCGAATCCGTTATTCAATAAAATGTCACCCAATTTTGACATGACGTGCGTGTTGCGTATCGCTACTCTCGAAGCGGATACGCTGTATGAATATCAGGTTGGTTGGTTATTAATCGATGCCGAGCTGGAAAAACTGTCTTCCATCGCGGATTCGCAGCTGGTGTGGCCGGAAAACATCTACAGCTTTCAATCGGGTACCGACGATGGTGCCGCAGCCCGCACCTATGCGGTCGGTTCCTGCCGCTATTTACTGAAAACGTTCCTGGGTGAAATTTTTGACGATCGTGGTGATAAGGTTTTTAGGAGTATCTTGAATCAGCACGAACAGGCGCGTTTCCATGGCTTACTGATGACCGGAGATCAAATTTATGCGGATGATTTACAGTTTGTTTCTCCCGATGACGAGCTGGTTGAATTTTTGCGCCGCTATCGTACGGTTTTCGGTCAGGAGTATATTCGGAAGCTGATGGCGACAGTACCGACTTACATGATTCTCGACGATCATGAAATTGAAGATAATTGGCCGGCCAAGGCGACTGAGAAAGACAAGCTGACGCTTTACCCGAAAGCGATTCATGCCTATCAGATCTACCAATGCAGCCATTCCCCGCTTTTCGACGCGGATCGGCAGGGGCGGATCGATGGGACGTTGCATAAATTTTGGTATACGTTCAGTGACGGTTGTGCGGAATGGTTTGTGATGGATTGCCGAACCGAGCGCTGCGTGACGAATGACACGCGGCGGATGGTGAAAGCGGAGCAACTGACAGCGCTGACCGATTGGATCACCGATGGTTCCAGTCGCGTAAAAATGATCGTGACATCGGTGCCGCTTGCACCCGATGTGGAGAATGAGCTGGATGACAAATGGTCGGCGTTTCCCGAACAACGCGCGCAGATTCTGCAGGCGATTGAAAGCGTCCGGGACGCCAGGGTTGTTTTTGTTTCAGGGGATGTGCACTGTTCTTATGTCGCTCAGATCACAAAACCGCGACAAACCAAACCGGTGGCATATCAAATCGTTTCTTCCTCGTTCTTTTGGCCTTATCCGCATATGCAACGGGGAGAATTCAGTCATGGTGCCGTGCTGCGGACCGTCCAGGGCGGCAAGAAATTTGTTGCAAGTTTTGTCACCGATGTTTATTCCGACGATAATTTTGCCAAACTGAATATCACGCCGGAACATATCGACGTCACATTTTTTGAGCGTAAAGGATCGCAACTTGGAAGCCCGTACCGGATTGTTTTTTGACGAGCGGTTGAGAAACCGGCCGCACTGCTGCAGTAAGGTTAAAGGCCGATTCAATGTTCGGGTGGCGGCATCGAGTTTGCACGGAATGTATGCTGCTTCAATAGGGAGAGCGAATTTGTGGGGATTCGAGCGCCCTGAGCATGCCTTTGCAGTGAAAAATCGGTGCTGGAAGATACGATAGGATCAACCGATTCCGTGTTATTGTTCCAAATTTATGCGCAGGCGCAGCCAGAATCCGGTCAAGCGGCGCATGCGCTCGCTCGGCAGGATGAGCACCCCGGATGAACGGGGTATTAATGCTCATTTGTCCAGAGTGCTCCTTATAAAATGCGCGCTATATTTTCTTCAGTACCACATCCGCCGGTCCGGTAATTTCCAGAAATCGCATCGATACAGCGAGAGTTTCCGCTGGTGTGCCATGGAATACATCTGCTTCACGTACAGTTTTGGAGAATTTAATATCCGCCTCCTTCTCGATATGTGAAACAGGAATCTGGTATGTCTTGAACGGACCGAATCGAAATCCCTCCGTTGGCATAATGCTTTCTTGGCTCAAAAGATATGCCGAGGTCAGCAACTTTTCGGTTTCCGCGTCCAGTGTGACTATCACTTTCCAGAATTCTAGCGGGATCTGTACTTCTGCATGAATCGGATCGTCTTTCTTGAAAATCGGACCCGTAAACACACAGGCTTTGAAGCCATGCGTGCGAACATTGTCGAGTACGTAATCTTCCAGCGACAGCCACGTTTTTTGGTTCAATCCCGGCATTTGGGGGGCGGCGTTGGTATAGATGAACGTGTCATCTTCACCCAGGCGCGCTTCTTCTACAGTCGTACCCCATCCGGGGTTTTCTCTTCGTACCAGGTGTCCTTTGTCGAAGGGTTGCGGACCGTAGAAATCCTGATGTCCCACTTGTAGGTTTTTGTCGATCCGTGGATCGTAACCCCATGTATCATTGCGTTTAAGCTTGATCTTGAGGTTCCCGTCAATGTTTTCCGCCGTAACTATTGCGAGGCGTCGCGATTTACTCATGACAATTGAGAAATGCGTATAGGGCAGCGCGTTGTTTTCGAATGCTACGTCCAGAACATCATGACTGGAGCCTGTTTTCGGCAATATGACAGATTTTCCTGAACCAAGAAACATTGCATCGAAGCCTGCACGATCCCGCATGTCCTGCAAAGTTCGCCGGCGATCGTGAAAGGCTTCGTCTTGAATTTCAAGTTCCCGCCGCGAAACAGGTATCCAGGATCGGCGTGCGATAATTTTCTTGAGTACTGAAGCTTTCACCGCGTAATTCGTTTCTTTAAAGCTACCGCCGAAGTGTAGGCCGACCACTTTGCCGTTCTCCAGATCCAGCACAGCCGAGCCGGAGTTGCCACCCAGCGTGGTTGCTTCGTGGGTTAAGTACCACTGGTTCTTGTCTGTCGTGACGATACGGCCCGGTGCGAAGCGTTTGACCTCGAAGATGTTTTCGAAGATTTGTTTCATCAACGAAGAGTCGTTACGATCGTCATACGCTGGATACCCTACCACACCGATCCATTGATCGGAGATCGCATCCTTGCCAGCAATTTCCAGTGGCTCGGGCAGTCCCTCCGAGCTTCGCACTTTGAGTACCGCCATGTCGGGGGCTGCATCACTGTTCTCGGCGATCCAGAGCACTTCCCCGATACCAAATTCGTTGTTCTCGGCAATATTGTGCTCTTCACGGAAGTCGATGCGCGCACTTACCATTCGTCCGCGCTGGTTGAGTCGGAAGCGAAATTTCCGGCCGCTTGCCTGGGCGAACAACTCGGCGACGTGCCGGTTTGTCACGATTAAGTTGTCAGCAAGCAACCAGCCGGTGCCACACCAGGACATGGAGTCATGCTGGCTCAACTCGATGCGACCCACTGCATTGATCTTATGGGCTAATTTGTGCCGATGAGGCGCTATCGCCGCTTCCACCTCGGGAACGCGTGCAACGGCGTATTTACCGTTTTGGACCAGCAATACCGGGCGTATCTTTTCAAGAATGATTGCTTCGGTGATCGGTCGATCGGAAAATATCGCCTCCGATTTTTTAGGAAGTGGTTTCGACAGGCGCTCGGCGACAATCGTATTTACAAATTCAAACGAACGAAGGTTTGTCAATTCGTTGCGGCTGGCCATGACAGCTACCGCATCCTTCATTTCCGATGATTTCAACACACATGCAAGCCTGTTACTGGTACCGGGTAGTTCAATGATCGATGGTTTCATTTCATCAACTCCTTGTAGGTTTATAGTAATTCAGACGTGATCCGGTGCCTTGCTAAAAAGGGTATTCGATTTGATAAAGGCGGAAAAACTTCATCACCAAAGGTACAAAGGAATCCCGCTGGATAGTTTTCACCAAAACACCATAAAACACAATCGAATCGCTCAAGGGTGTTTGCCCGTACGGATACGCATCCGTACTGTGGAGACCGGTGGAAGTGAACAAGATGAGTGGTTTGTTTTATTTTGTGTGGGAGGGGGTTCACAAAACTACCTGGCAGGAATGCTATCAGGCTGTCTTCCGGGAAAAAATCATCGCTCCAGAAGGGACTGCAAATGGTTTTGGCGGTCGGCTGGTTGCTATAGTCAATGATCGAGCTTGAACTGTTATTGCGTGCCGTAATCGTTGCTGTCGTATATCCGGTTCCGGCGCAAGTATTGGTCTAAAAAATCGATTACGTAATGCTCGTAGGCTTTTCCCGCGTAGGTGTGCATGTTGAAATGCCGGGCACCCGGAACAATCCAGAGCTCTTTAGGCGAGCGGGCCGCGGCATGGAGGCGTTCGGTTTCGGATTGCGTGGTATGCAGGTCGTGTGTTCCCGAAATGAATAAGATCGGTGCATTCAGGTCGTCGATATGCTTGATCGGACTCAGCGTGTCGATTGCGGTATCCAAATTGACTGATAATTGCCAGAGCATGAGCGGCAATAACACCGAGCCGTATTCGCCGAAATGCAGCTTCAAGCGATTCTCAATCGCTTCTTCGATGGTGGGGTGCAGCGATTCCAGTATCACCGCGTCCAGTCTTCCCGTGTGCTTGGCCAGGACGATCGCGGCGGCGCCTAATGAGGTGCCGATCGCGCCGATGCGTTCGGCGGGAAAGGTTTTACGAAGAAAAGCCAGCGCGGTGGTGATGTTCCCGGCTTCTTTCAGTCCGAAGGTGATTTTGTCCCCGGCGGTTTCTCCATGCGCTTGCAAATCGATGAGCAGTACGCTGTAACCTTGCTGCGTCAGGAAGCGTGCCCGGCTAAGCATTTCCAGCCGGTTGCTGCGCATCGAGTGCGCCAGCAGTACCGCGCCGCCGCCGGGTTTTCCAAAGGACAGCCATCCGTGCACGGCGGGCTGGTTGCCAGCGGAGATACTGACCGATTCGACCGGAATGTCCGCAGAAACGGCACCCACCGCGGTCGGCGCAGGCGAAGTCAGTATCGATCCGACCGAAAATACGAGGATTAAACCGACCGCTGATACAGCCGTGGCGAAGAGGACGATGTTGCGCAGCATCATCGCTGATGCGCCGGTTTGTCAGCGGGCGGTATCAAAAGCGCCGCACCGCCGCGGAATCGTACAAGACCGGAATTCAATTTTGGATCTTCGGTTGCTTGGGCGGCTTGCAATAGACTCTGGAAGGGAATTCCGCCAGTTTCTGCCGGTTTCTGATGACATCTCCGCCTTCGCTTATGCAAATCATCACCGACTTGTCCAAGCTGGGAAAATATTCGTTGGTGCCTGGTTGCGCATCGATAGGTGGGACTTTTGCCCTAATCCTGGCACATAATTCGTGCTCGTCCGTTTTGGGCGGGTCGCCGATTTGCGCGGGCAACGGGCAAAGCTTGCAGGGATCACCCGGGCACAAACAACCGCTGCATTCGGCAAATGCCGGAAAAGACCAGAACCCCGCCCCGATAAAACCAAACACCAACACCATGCCTTTTATGATCGACGGTATCACGATACGCTTCCTTTCTAATTGACGAGCTGACCGTTATGTTGCCATACCGGTAGGCATAAAACCAGCCGGGGTACGGTTCAATCGTAAAATCGAGTGGGGGGCGATTCGTTGATTGAGCGGGGTTGCCTCCCATTGAATGGACGCATTACGTTCTGTTTAAAGGGGAAGAAAGATGACACAAAACTACAAGCCTGCATACGCGGTGGAATTGGTTGCATCGAGCAGAGATCCACAATAATTATCCAAAGAGTCTGGTTGTGTGAGAAATCTCAGGGTTATTTACAGAAAAATGCGATTCGACTCCTTCGTTGTGTGTGATTTTTTCGTGTGCGCCGAGTCCACCATGCTATATTCGCATCATTCTTTAATATCCTCATTCTTTTCAAAATTCAGCGCATAATTTGTCATTGAATCTGCTTTTTTCATAATAAAAATGACTGCAGTTATAAAGATTACTGCTGCGATGCCAGATATGGCACCAACAATCTCTCTATCAGCATATAGTTGTGAGTTCCATAAGTATATAAGTGGCAAAAAAGCTAAACATACTGTTAACAGTGTGATTACCCATATACTATAGTCATCAGCGGATTCAAAAGTTTTTTTGTGAAACTCTCTAAAATCATGATTATTTATCGGCAATTTTCGATGCTTGCCGATTGTATGATAAAAAATGCTATTGTTATTTCTCAGCTCTTGAGTACCAATAGGAAAACTACCTGTCATAATTGCGTAATTGCATGATTCAATAGCATATCTTAAACAGTTAATTTGACGAATTAATAATAATCTGGCTTGCTTTAATGAAATTATGTGCATAATTATAGAAAAATTTATGAGCGCCATTCCGAATATAATTATGATTGATAATGCAATGAATTCTTTTGAGAGGAGAAAGTCCTTTTTCTCTGTAAAACTGACAATAGCGATTAATGTAGATAAAAATATTGAAAAGATTCCATAGGCCAGTTTAGTTAAAGAATGTTTTTTCTCATCCTTAACATTCAGTTGTTCCCATAACTTTTCTTGTTCTTTTATTTTCGTATCTTGTATTATTTTGATACATTCGACGGAAATGCTTTTATTGATGCGTTCGATATTATCTGACGTTTTATCGCCACGTTTATCTTTCTCCGATAATTCACGCGGTGTATTTCTTCTTTCTTTATTTACTACATAAAGCTTCTGCATTTTTTGGGTATTCCTTCTTTTTAATTTCTGTTGGTATAGTCTCTTTCCTACATATAGAATAATTATCGTAAAATGTCAACAGGCCCAGAAATTCGATGGATCACTTGATGAAATCCAGTCGGGATACACTGATATCGTTTCCATATCATTTAAGCCAATCTACTACAGCTCCAATATTTTTAATTGTTTATGCTCGTTCTCGGTATCGAAACTTCCTGTGATGAAACCGGTGTGGCGTTGTACGATACGGCGCACGGTTTGCTAAGCCATACGTTGTATTCGCAAATCGATATGCACAGCGAATACGGCGGTGTGGTGCCGGAGCTGGCTTCGCGCGATCATATCCGGCGGGTATTGCCGCTGATCGAGCAGGCGTTGCAAACGGCACGGCGCGAATTGCGCCAGGTCGATGCGATTGCTTATACGCAAGGCCCCGGTCTTGCGGGCGCATTGCTGGTCGGTGCGAGTATCGGTGCGGCGATGGGGTTTGCGTTGAATATCCCGGTGCTGGGCATCCATCATTTGGAAGGGCATTTGCTGTCGCCGCTGCTTTCCAAACCCGCACCGGATTTTCCGTTCATTGCGTTGCTGGTGTCCGGCGGTCACACGCAGTTGATGCGGGTGGAAGGGGTTGGGCGCTACGAATTGTTGGGTGAGACTGTCGATGACGCGGCCGGAGAAGCATTCGACAAAACCGCCAAATTGCTCGGCCTGGGGTATCCGGGCGGGGCGGCGCTGTCGGCGCTGGCGCGGCAAGGGCGGCCTGGATTATTCAAATTGCCGAGGCCGATGCTCAACAGCGGCGACTTCAATTTCAGTTTCAGCGGCCTGAAAACCGCCGTGCTGACTCTGATCAACAAGCAGGCGATGACCGAACAAACCCGCGCCGATATCGCCTTGGCGTTCCAGGACGCGGCGGTCGAAGTATTGGCCGGAAAATCGCTGGCGGCGCTGTCGCAATCCGGGTTATCGCAATTGGTGGTCGCCGGAGGCGTCGGCGCGAACCGGCAACTGCGTGAAACGTTAAGTGCCAGGGTGGCAACCATGGGTGCCGCCGTGTTTTACCCGGAACTGGAATTTTGCACCGACAACGGCGCGATGATCGCTTTTGCCGGTGCAATGCGGCTGCAAGCCGATGGTCGTCAAGCTGAAAGAGCGAATGACGGCCGTTTTACGGTGAAAGCGCGGTGGGATTTGGAGATGATCGATCAACCGTAAGTTAACACCATTTGGCGCTTTCTTTCCCCTGATACGGTTTTTCTCGTTCGCCATCAGTTGGCGGCGATATTGCCGGTAGCGGGGCGCCGTACAGTGTGTTTATTGGATGTGCGAAAACCGTGCTACGAAGGATTGCGTTGTGCCTTTATCTTGCCCGCTGAGGAATCATTGATATTATTCAGTTGATTATTTGATGAGCTGCCTGACCATAACATTTTTGTGAACGAATTCAATGCAGGAGCTGATTGTCTCACATGGATAACAAGGGAAACACGGGCTAATTCGGCGAACGAGACGAAGCGAGTTATCAGCGTTTCCCAAGCAATAATCCCGATATTTTTCTGGCAAGTGGAATGATACACTTGCTGGCATGACGCCCAAGTCAGCTGTAAATCTTCATTATTTCATTGGTATTTTGCCGGCTGCCGGGGTATTTTTTTATAGGCTGGCGATGGCCGGTTTGGTCGCCACCGCGGTACCTGCTTCGGCGCAAAATAATGAAACCGGGGCTGCGGTGATATTGAATCCGGTCAATATCACCGCCACGCGTAGCGAGCGGTCGCCATCGCTGATTCCGAACAGCATCACACAAATTCAGCGCAATGCGCAGCACGGTTATCAACCGGGGGTGACACTGGATGAATTCGCACGCGGTACGCCGGGAGTATTTTTCCAGAATCAGTTTAATTTCACACAGGATTTACGCATCGCGATCCGCGGATTTGGAGCTCGCTCGCCGTTCGGTGTGCGCGGCATACAGATGCGCGTCGACGGTATTCCGGCTACGCTGCCGGACGGACAAACGCAGCTGGATTCCATCGATCCGTCACTGATCGAGCGCATGGACATCGTGCGCGGGCCGTCGGCGGCGTTATACGGTAATGCTTCCGGTGGGCTGATCGACATCACCACGCGCGAAGCGCCTGCGGAGAAGTTCGTCATTATGCCGCGCCAGGTGTTCGGCCAATATGATTTTACAAAATCGGAACTGTTCATGGGCGGACACAGCGGTAAATCCGGCTACAGTTTGTACGGCTCACATTTACAGCAAAGCGGTTGGCGTGATTTTAGTGCGATGCAGAATACTTTTTCGCAAGCCAAATTGAATTTTCAGATTAGCGGTAATGCCGATTTGATGTTGGTGTTTCGCGAGTTTTATTCGCCGCTGTCAAAAGATCCGGGTGCATTGACATATGCGGAAATGCAGGCCGATTCACGACAGGCTTCGGCACGCAACGTGCAATACAACGCCGGTGAGGAAATTCGTCAGGAGGAAATGGGTATCCGTCTTCGTCAGCGCCCGTCCGCTGGAAAAGAATTCACCGTGACCGCGCATATGCTGCACCGTGATTTTCAAAGTCGCCAGCCGTTTTTCGACGGTGGGCAGGTGCAGTTCGACCGCTTGGTCGGTGGCTTGATGGCGCAGTTTGTCAACGATCACGAATGGTTCAATCGTCCCAATCGCTTTTTGATCGGTATCGATTATGGCATCCAAAACGATGATCGGCAGCGCTTCAATAATAACTTCGGTGCGCGTGGTGCGCTGAATCTCAGCCAACTCGAGCGGGTACAAAGCATCGGTCCGTTCGTGCGCAACGAATGGCGTGTGGTCGATAAACTGGATTTGGTGATCGGCGGGCGCTGGGATTGGCTGCATTATCAAGTCAAAGATCAATTTAAGAGCGACGGCAACGAATCCGGTTCGCGCACGGTTTCTCAAGGCAGCGGTTCCGCCGGATTGGTGTATCACATAACCGACCGGCAACAATTGTACGCGCATGCCGCTACAGTGTTCGAAGCGCCGACCACCACCGAGTTACTCAACAATCCGGCAGGAAGGGGCGGATTCAATCCCAATTTGAATGCACAAACCTCGCTGAGCAACGAACTCGGTTTTCGCGGGAGTAGCGCCGGTTTTCATTATGATACTGCGGTGTTTTTTATTCGTACCTGGGATGAAATCGTGCCTTTTGAATTGGCGTCGTCACCGGGGCGGGCATTTTTCCGCAATGCCGGGCAATCGCGTCGCATCGGTATCGAAACACGGTTGGCAACCCCGGAATGGAAAGGATTGCGCGGTGAAGTCGGTTACACCTTTTCCGATTTTGCGTTTGAGAAATACGTGATTGATACCTCAAGCCTAAAAGGCAATATTTTTCCGGGCATACCCGAGCATCGCTGGGAAGGTTTGGTGCGTTATGCGCATCCGCTCGGTTTTTTTGGGCAAATTCATGTGCATTGTGTCGGCGGGTTTTACGTCAATGACACCAACACCGCCGCCAATCCGGCGTATACCCTGGGTCAATTGCTGGCGGGCTGGGAGCTGAAACGCAATAACTTCGAAAGCTCCATTTTTTTCGGTATCAATAACGTATTCGATGCGCAGTATAACGCCAATACCCGCATCAATGCCGCATTGGGCAGATACTATGAACCCGGTCCGCCACTCAATTGGTTCGGCGGTGTGCGAGTACGGATAGCGGTGTTTTAACAGGCTGTCGAGAAGCGGTTAAGATACCGGATTATCGGGTATAAGCCGTGCTGTTTTGCATCGATTTCTCCGAAGTGCTTCTCAACAGCCTGCCGATGTGAAAGAAATTCAAACGGCGGTTATAATTTTTTCCGTTTGCCGCAAACAATTCGCGTTTGTTATTTTACGGATTAGAAACCGATGCCCAAATAACCGCCGGCGGTTAAGCCGTCGACATCGATACCGTCCTTCTTGCCGCCGGTAATGTGATAACGTGCGTCAACACCGGCGTAGAATTCTTTCCAAATACGGTATTCCGCGCCGCCACCGAATACCACGCCCGGAATGAAGAACGATGCGGATTCACCGGGTGGACTGATGATGTGCATGCCGAAGCCGGCGGGTATCAGCCAGGGCCTGAAGCGTGACCCTTCCATGAATTTTATTTTCGGGGATGCATAAATCGACAATTGGGTGACCGAGACCGAGTGAGGATTGGCTCCACCACCTACCAGCTGTGTCGGCATGTTGGCAAGCGCATTACCTTGCACATGCGAACTGATATCTTTGTATTCAAACATCAATTCGGCAAGGACACTGGTTCCCGGCGCATAGCCCCACGTATTCTTGGTGAGATTCCAATCGAAACCGGCGCCGAAATACCAGGCATTTTTGTCAGGGCGGTCTTGCACACCGGCCGGAACAACATCACTGTGAAATACCAGCCCGTTGCGGTGTTGCGCGCTGTGCGCGAAACCACCGCGGAAGAATACCATGTTGACTTTGCTGCCGTCTCTCTCCGGTTCAACGGATGCTACGGGCGCCGCGGATGCTGTACTCCGAGTGGTTTCACGCGTTGTTTCCGCTTGTTCGATATGCTCGATTTTTTGAGTAACTTGGGTCGATTGGGTTTTAAGTTTTTCTAATTCGCTTTGCATCAGGTGCATGCTGTTTTGCATTGCTTGCATGCCGCTTTGCATCGCTTGCAGGCGTGCTTCCAATTCTTTGACGCGTTGTGCCGCTGCAGTATCGGCCAATGTTGGTGCTGAAATTACACTAAAAAAAAAATTGACGCGACCCCAAAAATGGAATGAACTTGAGCAGAAAGTTTTTTCATTCAAATATCCTTTCATTGAAATAGGTTGGTTTTTCCAATCGACTTGCTATGACCCCGGTTTTTTTGGAAAGCTGGTGAAATAGCGGCCTGCATGCTGTTTCTGATGATTGGACCGGTAGTATATCGACTGGAATGTCAATTATTTGTTAATGCATCGAATGACTTAGGGAAACGTTGATGAATGGATCGCGAGCGAATCGCTTCGTTGCGCGGTGCTTGCTTCCTCACTTATCTTATGGATATGTTCCGGTTGCTGTGCCCGTGCGCCGCGCACTTTATCTCGCCTGCCGAATGAATCGGTGTTTCCTTACAAATAGGATAGTGCGATGCGTATTGGAGGGTTGGAATCATGGCGGAAATATGGACGGATAAAGTCATCATCATTACGGGCGCATCCAGCGGCATCGGCCGTGCGCTTGCTCTAGCGCTGGCGCCGTATGCGCCAAAGTTGGTGCTGGTGGCGCGGGATCGGGTGCGCTTGCAGGCGGTGGCGGACAGCTGCGAAGCAGCGGGGGCAGCTACTTTGGTGTCGGAAACGGATATTACCGATCCGCATGCATGCTTTGCCATGGTTCAGTATGCGGTGGCGCGCTTTGCCCGTATCGATGCGTTGATCAATAATGCGGGGATATCAATGTGGGGGGCATTCGAGGATATTCGGCAACTGGAGTTATGCGAGCGGGTTTTCGCGGTGAATTTCTGGGGCGGTGTTTATTGCACGCGCTATGCACTGCCGTATTTGCGACAGTCTCAGGGGCGGATCGTAACAATTTCCAGCCTCGCAGGATTGTCCGGGATACCGATGCATACCGCGTATAGTGCCAGTAAACACGCGCTGCACGGCTTTTTTGAATCGTTGCGTATCGAATTGGCGGGCAGCGGTGTCAGTATTACTATGGTAGCACCTGATTTCGTGCAATCGGAAATTCATCAGCGCAGCCTGAATGCCGACGGGGATTTACTGGGTCAGCCGCTGTCCGATCACTACGATTTTCTCAGTGCGGATCGGTGTGCGAAAATCATTATCGATGCGATGCAACGGCGCAAGCGCCTGGCGCTGACTTCACTGCGGGGACGTTTGGGGCGCTGGGCCAAGTTGTGTTGTCCGCAATTGATCGATTGGATTACCAAGACCGCGATCAATAAGGCCTATCGGCGTTGACACAAGGTATGCTGCACGAAGATTGTTGCGCCGACGGTTTTATCGGTCTGTTAGAGTCCGGCTTCCGGTCTTTTTAAGGTGCTGACAAGAACGATATTAATCAACAGGACGATAACGCCCATAATGAGCCAGTTGCGTCCGGCGCGTTTTTTTTCCGCGTCGTTTTTGCGGTAATAGGTAAAACCCATGGCAATGCCGATTACTGGAAAAAAGAGCGTGCCGATGTAGATGGTCAGGTTCATCCATAACGAGACGCTCTGGTCTTTACCGTCATTATCGGGAGCGGCTGTGTCTATCGGCTTTGCCGCGGTTTTTTCGGCGGCATCGCCAGTGGTATGTACGGATTGGGTTGCAACGGTGTCTTCAGGTTTTTGCTCGGGAACAGTCATAATCAATGAACGCGGTTAAGGGTTAATGGTAAAAGTGATCGATTGCTCATACGTGGCATCGTAAATACCATTGATATTATCATCAACTGCGAAGCTGATGATATAGGTGCCGGGCGGCAAACCGGCGGTTGAATCGTCGAATACGGGGAATGCGGCGATATTGACCAAAGGCCCGCCGTAAGCACTGAGCGGTGCCGGTGATGCGACGAATTGAAATTGATCGTTAAGCCAGAAATCACCCATTGGGGTTGACGCTTTAACCCAATAATCGGCCGGGCTGCCGCCGCTCGCATAGGGATTGAGGGAGACAGCCAAGGTCAGATGTTCGCCTTGCGTCAGTAAAACCGGGGTTTGCATGCCGTTTGCGCTGAGTGAGACCTCGGGCAGCCGCGGGGAATCAGTTGCAAGGCTCTGATTGAAGTACCATGAGAAGCCGGTATTGAATGATATCTGTCCTGACTGAATTTCGAGGTGCGCCGTATTGAATTCGATATATCGGGCATTGATCTGGCATGCGGCGAAAGCGGCTTGATTGTCGAAAGCAAAGACGATATCGGCATTGTCGGTCAGCCCGGCATACTGAAGTCGCAAAGTGTAATCGTCGTCGGTGCCTGCCAGCTCATCCAAGCCGCTCATGGCGAGACGCAATGTGGCGACATCGTCGGCGGCTAACGACCGGCGCGCTTCTCTGGCACCGATTCCTTGTTGCATCACCGCTTCGGTTTCCGGCAATCCGAACAATGCCGCGACATCCCGGTCGCCATTTGCGGCATATTGATCATTGACGGGCAGTTCGGCGAGGTTCTGGCTGTACGTGGTTTTATCGATAATCGAGGGTAATACGAATGGGTTATTGCTGCCCTTGTAAAACCAATGCAAATTGACGTCGTCGCCGCGCAGATCGTCTCGGGAACCGATGACACCGTCCGGACCGGAGTTTAAATCGAACTGATTGTTGGTACCTTTGGTACTCGCGGTATAGTCTTTGTCGTTTTGTAGTAGCCCGGATTCGGAGGCCAAATTAGGATGTCCGAGACCCAGGCAATGCCCCAATTCATGCAGCGCGATGGATTCAAAATCATAATGACCGTCTGGAATATTGTCGGCCGGATTAATTATGTTACCTGTGGTGGGAAGCAATTCGTTCCACGTATTGATTGCATTTCGGATCGGTATTTCCATTTCACCTGCGTGGGGTGAGGCAGGTGAAATGCCGACGGTAACGGTCAGCACACCACCCTTGCCGTGGTAACCCATTGGGTGAGTGATGATCCGGGTGCCGAATTCGTCGCCGGCGAATTCGAAAACGCCCGCTGTTAACGGTAAGGTAAACAACCATGCTGCCAACAGCAGCACCGATCCCGGAAAATGGGGTGGGTGATGATCGGCTCGCATACTTTCTGTCGGTTCAAACAGCCCGGCCTGCCGCGTAACCGGACGACCAGGCCCATTGGAAATTATATCCGCCCAATTGTCCGGTGACGTCGACGACTTCGCCAATGAAATAAAGTCCGGGCACTTGTTTCGATTCCATGGTTTTTGAGGATAATCCGTGTGTATCGACCCCGCCAAGCGTGACTTCCGCTTTTTTATAGCCTTGGGTGCCGCCGGGAATAACTTGCCAGTTATGCAAGCGGTTGGCGATCGAAAGTAATTCGTTGTCGCGGTATTGCGCTAATGTTTTTTCCGGCGGTACGATGTGTTTGAGGGCGAAGGCGCACCAGATTTGAACAAAGCGTTTGGGTAAATAACGCGCCAGCAGATTTGGCAATGTCATTGCGCCATGCCGGTGCGCTTGGAAAATCCGGTGTGCATCTTGATCGGGCAGTAAATTGATGCCGAGTGTTTCCCCCGGTTCCCAATAAGAAGAGATTTGCAAGATGGCCGGGCCGCTGATACCGCGATGGGTCAGCAGCATATTTTCCCGAAATGCGGTTGTTTTGCAGCGTACCTCGACTTCCAATGAGATGCCGGGAGTATTTTTGAATGCCGAGCAGTCGCCGGCATCGAAACTCAATCCGACCAATGCCGGGCGCAACGGTGTAACCGGCAACCCGAATTGCTGCGCGATCCGGTATCCGAATCCGGTCGAACCGATTTGCGGGATCGATAATCCCCCGGTTGCGATCACCAGAACGTCCGAGATAATCTGGTTGCGTTCGGTGGTCAGCAGGAATTGTCGTTGCGGCGATCGGTCGACATGTTTCACTTGCGACGGCATTTGCCAGTCTACTTGTGCGCTTTGGCACTCTTGGCGCAGCATGGAAATAATCTGCTGCGAGCTTTGGTTGCAGAATAATTGCCCGAGCTTTTTTTCATGGTAGCCGATGCCGTGTCTCTCAACCAATGCGATAAAATCCTGCGGCGTAAAGCGCGCAAGCGCGGAGCGGCAAAAATCGGGATTGCCGGAAAGGTAATTTTCCGCTTTCGCGTGACGGTTGGTGAAATTGCACCGGCCGCCACCGGAAATACGAATTTTTTCGGCCAGCTTACGTGCATGATCGATCAATAAAACTTTGCGGCCCCGCTTGCCGGCTTCGATGGCGCACATCATACCGGCAGCGCCGGCGCCAATGATGGCGACATCCGTACTCAGTTTTTTCAAGGGGCCGATAGATCGATTGGCACTCAGCAGTTTATTCGTTGGCCAGCATTTCCAGCCGCACCGATATCATCATGACGATGAAAAGAAAAAGGGATAAGCCGATGCGTATACTCAGTGATCTGACCATGCGTGTCGAATTGCCTTGATCCTTGAGCATGTAATACAGTGCGGATCCGAGGCTGTATACTATAATGACGAATAGCGTAATGGCGAAGATTTTCAAAGGTTATTTTCCTACGTTGAGTTAAGTTTCCAAAGTGTAGCCGAGTTTTTCCGATTGTCCAACGGCTATCTGACAAAAAAGAATTTTCTGTATTTTCCCTGGTAAAAATTCTTCTTGAAGCGGTATCGATGCAAAACTTGAAACATTTACCCCCCGTTATTTTCCTGATGGGGCCGACTGCCAGCGGTAAAAGCCGTATCGCCTTGTATCTGGCGGAGCGATTTCCCGTTGAAATCATCAGTGTTGATTCCGCGCAGGTATACCGGCATATGGATATCGGTACGGCAAAGCCTGATGTGCAAACGCTTGTTCGTATTCCGCATCATCTTGTTGATTTGATCGACCCCGATCGGCATTACTCGGCTGCGCAATTTCGTAGTGATGCCTTAAAACTGATGCAAGACATTACGCAAAGAAACAAAGTTCCGTTGTTGGTAGGCGGAACCATGCTTTATTTCCGTACCTTGCTTGAAGGGTTATCGGTGTTGCCGCCCGCAGATCCGGTGCTGCGAACGATGCTTGAGAATCAGGCCAAAGAACTCGGGTGGCCGGCATTGCACCGGCAGCTTGCCGGATTGGATCCGGATGCCGCAGTCCGCATCAAACCAACCGACAGTCAGCGCATTCAGCGCGCTTTGGAGGTGTGCATGCTAACCAAGCAAACCATGACAGCGTTGTTGCAGTCCACTAAACAAACCGATTTTCCGTTCCAGCGCATCAGTATCGCATTACAGCCCGGCGATCGCGGTCAATTGCACTGTCGCATTGCGCTGCGTTTTGAATCGATGCTCGCAGCCGGTTTGGTCGATGAAGTGCGCTATATCCGCCGCCTTTTTCCCGCTCTGACACAAGAATCCCCGGCGATGCGGTGTGTCGGCTACCGCCAGGTCTGCCTATATCTGGACGGTCAAATCGATCAACCACAATTGCATGACACGGGGATTTTCGCCACACGGCAACTGGCAAAGCGCCAATTGACCTGGTTGCGCGGCATGAAAACGACGGAGGGTAAGACGTTCGATTGCCTGGAAAATGATATAGACCGGCAGGTTGAGTGTTATTTGCGGAGTGCGCTGGGTGATTTTTGAGTATGTGGCTTGTTTATTACTTGTGCGAAGCGTTATGATTCAGTCCGATGGCTATCATTCTAAATAGGAAATACCATGAAATATTGTAAAATCTTAGTGTTCCTGATATCGCTGACCGGTATTGCATTGATTGCGGGTTGCGAAAACTACGCGGAAAGAACGCACCCTTCCTGGGTGGCGCCGACCGCCGGCGCCGTTTATGACGATTCAACCATTTACGCACGGATCACGCAAGCTGTTCAGACAGACCCTGATTTACGCGGTGCGAATATCGAAGTTAAGGTCAATGACGGTCATGTGACTTTAACCGGGAAAGTGCTGAATGAAAACCAAATCACCAAGATCAACATGCACACTTGGATGGTGGACGGTGTGAAGAAAGTCGACAATCAGGTTGCCAAATAATGCGTAACACGGAAAATCCCCCGCGGGGGATTTTTCTTCATGGAAGGAGGGTATCGAGAGAAATCAGATGCCGCGCAGCAATTCGTTAATACCGGTTTTAGCCCGGGTTTTTGCATCGACTTGCTTGACGATCACAGCGCAATAGAGGCTGTATTTGCCATTTTCGGACGGTAAGTTGCCGGATACCACCACCGAACCGGGCGGGATGCGGCCATAGGTGACTTCTCCGGTTTCCCGGTTGTAGATTTTAGTGCTTTGGCCAATGTAAACACCCATTGAGATCACCGAGTTTTCACCGACAATCACGCCTTCGACAACTTCCGAGCGTGCGCCGATAAAACAATTATCTTCGATGATTGTCGGGTTGGCCTGTACCGGTTCCAGCACACCGCCGATACCGACGCCGCCGGATAAATGCACATTCTTGCCGATCTGCGCACAAGAACCCACTGTGGCCCACGTATCCACCATGGTGCCTTCGTCGACATAAGCGCCGATGTTGACGTATGATGGCATCAGCACCACGTTGCTGGCGATAAACGCGCCTTTACGCACCGCGGCGGGGGGCACCACACGGAAGCCGCCGTCGCGAAAGTCGCGCGAGCTGTAATCGGCGAATTTTGACGGCACTTTGTCGAAATAATTGGAAAATCCCCCTTTGATGAAGCTGTTGTCTTCGATGCGAAACGACAGCAACACGGCTTTTTTGATCCACTGGTGGGTGACCCATTCGCCATTGATTTTTTCCGCGACCCGCAGTTTGCCGTTATCGAGCATTGTGAGTACTTGCGTGACAGCTTCTTTCAAACTGGCGTCGACATTACGCGGAGTTATTTCCGCACGGCGTTCGAAAGCCGCTTCAATGATGGATTGTAATTCGGTCATGTTTTTTCCTAAGAGATAAAAAAGCGGGGTCAGCTTAGCCGGGCTGCCAAGCTTTTGATTCTTGTCATTGCCTCACTGCATTGTTGCGGCGAAGCCACCAGCGCGATACGCACATAGTCTTTTCCGGGATTGAGGCCGCGTACTTCGCGGGCCAGAAAGCTCCCCGGCAGCACGGTGACATTATAGTCTTGATAAAGCCGTTTGGTGAATTCGGTATCGCTGATCGGCGTGTTGATCCACAAATAAAAACTTGCGCTAGGCAATTGCACCGTCATTGTGGCGGACAGGATCCCGATGGCGTCACGAAATTTTTGTGCGTACAAGCGCCGATTTTCCGTGACATGCGCTTCGTCGCACCAGGCAGCCGCGCTTGCGGCTTGCACCGCCGGATTCATTGCGGAACCGTGGTATGTCCGGTATAGCAGGAATTTTTCCAGAATCGCTGCATCGCCTGCGGCAAAACCGGAGCGAAGCCCCGGTACGTTGGAGCGTTTCGATAAGCTGTTGAATACCACCAAGCGCGGAAATTCGTTACGACCAAGCTGGTTGGCGGCGTCCAGCGCACCAAGCGGCGGATCGGATTCGTCAAAATAAATTTCCGAGTAACATTCA
Source organism: Nitrosomonas sp. (assembly GCA_021582655.1). Taxonomy (GTDB): domain Bacteria; phylum Pseudomonadota; class Gammaproteobacteria; order Burkholderiales; family Nitrosomonadaceae; genus Nitrosomonas. The sequence goes on along the minus strand of CP091135.1, from coordinate 2,182,074 downwards.
TCGGATGCGATTACAAAACCATACCGATCCGACAATGCGAACAATTCGCGCCATTCATCCAGCGTCATTACACCACCGGTCGGGTTATTCGGCGAACAAACATAAATTAATTGTGTTTCTGACCACACGGTTTCGCTCAATTGCGAGAAATCGAGTTTGAAGTTGTTTTCAGGTAGCGTATTGATAAAGTAGGGTGTGGCTCCAGCCAGTAGTGCCGCGCCTTCATAAATCTGATAAAACGGATTCGGACACACCACGACGGGCTGACCGGCGCTGCTGTTCACCACGGTCTGGGCGAAGGCGAACAATGCTTCCCGGCTGCCATTGACCGGGATAATCTGTTTGTCCGCATCGATACTTTCCAGGTTGAAGCGGCGTGTTATCCATTTCGCGATACTCTGGCGTAATTCCAGGGTGCCAAGCGTGGTCGGATAATGGGCCAAGCCGTCCACGTGATCGATCAACGTCTGGCGGATGAATTCCGGTGTTGCATGCTTGGGCTCCCCGATTTGCAAGTCGACCGGGTGAACCGCCGTGTTGCGTGGTATGCCGTCGAGCAGCTGGCGAAGCTTCTGGAAAGGATAAGGTTGTAGCCGATTTAACTGAGCATTCATGCCGCTGGGGGAGTGATGTTTACGGTTGTACCCCGATTTTCCGGGAGACCGGATAGCCAAGGCGCCTTTTTATACAGCATGAATTATAAGGCCAAGTGGCATTAATCGCTACCAAACGAATCGTGTGTTTTCCGACTGAGTGTTGCATTTCCGGATAATCGATATATTTTTACATTCGACCGCTGCTCTTCGGATTTCGCGGAGCAAACTTGGCGGGGTGTTGCAAGTGATTTGCATTGCTGTGACAACATTAAGTAAACGCTGATTGATCGATTGCACAATTGCTGCAGCATAGAGTTGTCAACGATTTGCTAAATTCCTGCTTTGATCTGCGCAACGAGGGCAGTCGTCGGATTATAATGTTCGTGTAGAAAATGCTTAACAATCATTAATGCTATGATTTATCGAATAATTCAGAATCAATTATGTATTTGTGCCGTGCAAGCTGATAAGTAGAATCAATGTTTGCCGGTTTCACGGTTGATCATCCGCTCACAATAACAGCAAAAATGACCATTAAAACTCACCGTATTCTTGTTCCTACGGCTTCATCGGATACCGAGCCCAAAAAGCCGCATCATATCGCTTATACGGATTGGGGTGATCCTGATAATCCGCATGTGGTTGTTTGTGTTCACGGGTTGACGCGCAATTGTCGTGATTTCGATTTTTTTGCGCACGCGATACAAAACGATTGCCGGGTTATTTGTGTGGATGTGGTCGGACGCGGACAAAGTGACTGGTTGGAGCACGCGTGCGATTACGATTACTATCCGCTATATCTTGCCGATGCCGCTGCGCTGGTTACATTTCTGCAGACGCAGTATCCGGTTCCGATCACCTTGGATTGGGTCGGCATTTCCATGGGCGGGTTGATCGGCATGATTTTGGCGATACAGCCGGGTTTGCCCTTCTCGGTGAATAAGCTGATTATCAGCGATATCGGTCCGCTGATTCCCGCGGCAGCACTTAAGCGTATCGCCGGCTACGTCGGGAAAGATCCGCGCTTTGAAAATTTTGAAGCGCTTCAGGCCTACATGAAAGCAATTTCCGTATCGTTCGGTCCATTAACGGAGCAACAATGGCATCATTTGGCGATTCATAGCGCCCGGGAATATCCGGATGGTTCATTTGGTTTTCGCTACGATCCAAGAATTGCAATCAGTTTTCAGTCCCATGAAATCAAGGATATCGATCTTTGGGCGCAGTGGGATCGGTTGACTGTGCCAACATTGGTGTTACGCGGCGTGGGATCGGATATTTTATCGACGGATACTGCAGCGCAAATGAAGTTGCGCGGTGCGAAAGCCAGGATCGTGGAATTTAATGGGGTCGGGCATTCACCGATGTTGCTTGATGTCGAGCAGATTGACACGGTCCGGGATTTTATTTTGAATGAGGGAAACGCCGATTAATTGGTTGCACGAATGAATCGCTTTGTTGCGCGGCATTCACCTTCCCGCCTGTCTTGTTGATCGGTCTCAGCCGCTACGTTTCGGGTGCCTTGCGCTGCATCTCGTCTGCCGAATTAATCAGTGTCTGCTGAGTCGGTTTGATCGCGGATGCCGGTCAGTAAATTTTCCAGTGTCAATTGATAGATTTGCGACAGTTTTTCAAGATCGTTGACTTCGACATTTTCGTTGAGTTTGTGGATGGTGGCGTTAATCGGCCCGAATTCGACGACCTGCTTGCAGATATCCGCAATGAAGCGCCCGTCGGAAGTGCCGCCGGTGGTGGATAGCTGGGGGTCGAGTTGCGTGGTTTGGCGAATGGCGTCGCGCATCGCTTCGGCCAGCTCCGCCTTGGGGGTGAGAAAAGGTTTTCCGGATAATTCCCACTGCAATTGGTAATCCAGGCCGTGTTTATCCAGGATACCATGGACCTGCGCTGTTAATGATTCCACCGTACTGGCGGTGGAAAAGCGAAAATTGAACAGCATATTCAATTTTCCCGGAATCACATTGGTGGCACCGGTGCCGGCATTGATGTTGGAGATATGCCAAGTGGTCGGGGGAAAATATTCGTTGCCTTGGTCCCAGACGGTGCTTGCCAATTCCGCGATGGCCGGTGCGGCGAGATGAATCGGGTTTTTAGCCAGATGCGGATAGGCGATATGCCCTTGAATACCTTGAATAGTCAAGTTGCCGGATAATGAGCCGCGGCGGCCGTTCTTGATGGTGTCACCGAGTCGGTCGGTGCAAGTCGGTTCGCCGACGATGCAGTAGTCCAATAATTCGCCGCGGGCTTTCAGTGTTTCCACCACTTTGACGGTGCCGTCAACGGCGCTACCTTCTTCGTCGGATGTGATCAACAGCGCGATCGATCCCCGATGATCGGCGTGCGTTTCAAGAAACGCTTCAATCGCGGTAACGAAAGCCGCCAGTGATGACTTCATATCCGCCGCACCGCGTCCATATAGCCGGCCTTCCCGTATTACCGGCATAAACGGGTCGCTGTCCCATTGTTCCAATGGGCCGGTCGGAACGACATCGGTATGTCCGGCAAAACAAAGCAGTGGTGCGGTATTGCCGCGCCGCGCCCAGAAATTGTCGACTTCTCCGAAGCGCATCCTCTCGATGCGGAACCCCAGTTTTTCCAGACGGCTGATCAGAAGCTCCTGGCATTGATCATCGCGCGGTGTTAATGAACGGCGTGCAATCAGCGCTTGTGCAAGCGCCAGTGTGGCATTCGGCATATTTGTTCCTGAAGAAAGCGTGATTTATACTTGATTTTGAGTGTACGAATTTAACAACAAACATTCGGTGAAATTTCGGTGCATAGTGGGGATTTGAATTATTATCTTGTAAATTTGTATGGGATCAATCACTCGTAAAGTCGAAATCGGATTTTACACGCCTGATCGGGGTAATGCACAATGGACGTGTAAGGTACGATGCCTAATCGGATTTAATTTTTAGAGGGAAAGTCGCCATGTTTATGTTTCTCTTCTCCGTGATCTTGTTATTCACCGCCGTGCTTGCCTTGGTTCTGGGCGTGCCGGCAATCCGCCGCCGTCTGGTTGCCAAGCCGATTCTCACGATTTTTCGCAAAATGCTTCCACAGATATCGCAAACCGAGCAGGAGGCACTGGATGCAGGCACGGTATGGTGGGACGGGGATTTGTTCAGCGGCAGACCGGATTGGAAAAAAATGCTGGCTTTGCGAAAGCCGCAATTGACCGTGGAAGAACAAGCTTTTCTTGACGGTCCGGTGGAGCGGCTATGCGCCATGCTGGATGAATGGAAAATTACACATGAATTAAGGGACTTGCCGCCGGATGTATGGCAGTTTATCAAAGAAAACGGTTTTTTTGGGTTGATTATCCCAAAGCAGTACGGAGGTTACGGGTTCTCGGCACTGGCGCATTCCGCGGTTGTGATGAAACTCGGTGCACGCAGCGGAACGGCAGCTGTGACGGTGATGGTGCCGAATTCACTGGGTCCGGCCGAGCTGTTACTGCATTATGGTACCGAGCAACAAAAGGAATATTATTTGCCGCGGCTGGCGAAAGGCTTGGAAGTTCCTTGCTTTGCGCTGACTTCGCCCGAAGCGGGCTCGGATGCCGGTGCGATGCCGGATTTTGGTATCGTTTGTCGCGGTGAATTCGACGGTAATCCGGATGTGTTGGGTATGCGCGTCACCTGGGAAAAGCGCTACATCACATTGGGGCCGGTAGCAACGCTCCTGGGTTTGGCGTTCAAGCTGTATGATCCGGACCATCTTTTGGGCGCTGAGGAAGAAATCGGCATCACGCTGGCGTTGATTCCGACCGGCACGCCCGGCGTCAACATCGGGCGCCGTCACTATCCGCTTAACGGTGCATTTCAAAATGGTCCGAATTCCGGCAACGCGGTTTTTATTCCGATGGAGTGGGTGATCGGCGGGCGTGATGGCTTAGGGCAGGGCTGGCGCATGTTGATGAACTGCCTTGCGGCGGGTCGTTCCATTTCGTTGCCGGCGACCAGTGTCGGTGCCGCCAAACTGGCGGCACGCACTTGCGGTGCTTACAGCAGGGTGCGTACGCAATTCAAAACCCCTATCGGTTATTTCGAGGGTGTCGAAGAGGCGTTGGCGCGTATCGGTGGCAATACCTATATGATGGACGCCGCACGCGTGATGACGGCGGGTGCGGTGGATTCGGGGGAAAAGCCTTCGGTGATTTCGGCCATCGTCAAATATCATTTGACCGAACGGGGACGCCAGGCGATCAACGACGCGATGGACATCCATGGCGGTAAAGGAATTTGTATCGGACCTCGTAATTATCTCGGGCGGCTCTATCAGCAAATTCCGGTCAGTATTACAGTGGAAGGGGCGAATATATTGACGCGCAATATGATTATTTTCGGTCAGGGTGCGATTCGCTGTCATCCTTATTTGCTTGCGGAAGTCAACGCCGCGCATGACGAAAATCACCAAAAAGGGGTGTCGGATTTTGATCGGGCTTTGGTCGGGCATGCCCGATTCACTTTGCGAAATATCGGTAACAGTTTGTATTTTGCTTGTGCCGGCGGTTTCATCAAGGAAAACGCACCGACCGATTGCGCACCGGAAACAGTCGGATATTACCGGCAATTGGCGCGTTTTTCCGCCAGCTTCGCCTGTATCGCCGATATCGGTTTAATGATTCTGGGAGGCTCGTTGAAGCGGCGTGAAAGATTATCCGCACGCTTGGGTGATATTTTAAGTTTATTGTATTTATGCTCGGCCGCGTTGAAGCGCTTCGAAGACGATGGCCGCCCAAGCGGCGATTTGCCTTTGTTGCATTGGTCGGTGCAGGATGCGATCTACCGGATGCAGCAAGCATTTGATGAGTTGTTGACGAATTTTCCAGTTCCGGCGGTATTGGCTTGGTCGCTCCGGGCGTTGATATTTCCGCTGGGCAAGCGCTGCAAACCGCCTGCCGACAAGTTGGCGCACGACGTAGCGCGTATATTGATGACGCCGGGTGAAGTGCGCGACCGACTCACTGACGGAATCTTTGTTCCTGCGGCTGACAATGAGCCTTTGTCGGATTTGGAGCGAGCGTTACAGTGCGCTATTGCGTGTGAATCCATCGAAGCCAAACTTCGGCAAGCGGTTAAGCAGAACAGAATCACCCGCCGGGTCCATGGGCAGATCGAGCAAGCATTGGAGCGCGCGGTCATTACCGCGGAAGAAGCGGATTTATTGCACCAACTGAAGGATCTTAGACAGCGTGTTGTCAAGGTCGACGATTTTTCGCCCGGCCTCGATTGACAAACCCGGCTTGCCGGGCAATTAATCCACCGTTTTCGAAATTACCGATAACTGCGCAATCATGAATGATAATCTCAATAACTCGACCTATATTATCCCGGTAGACGTGGCTAGGACGCTGGATGGTTTATTTGCGGAACGGGTGCGTGTCTCGCCGGAAAAGACAGCCTACCGTTATTTCAATACGGTGGAAGAGGAGTGGCGTAGTTATACATGGGAGCAAATGGATCAATCCATCGCTTGCTGGCAGGCGGCGATCGAAAACGAGCGGCTTGAGCCCGGTGACCGTGTTGCGGTGATGATGCGGAATTGTCCGGAGTGGGTCATGTTTGAGCAGGCGGCGTTGGGTTTGGGCTTGGTTGTGATTCCGATTTACACCGATGACAGGGTCGAGAATGCAGCGTATATCATCAATAATGCCGGTGTGAAGTTGCTGTTGCTTGAGGGCGTACATCAATGGCAGCAATTCGCCGCGATCGAAAATGAAGTATCCTGTCTGCAACGCATCATCGTGTTGCGATCGCCGGAATCGGTTGTCAGTGATATCGGATTAAACGCCAAGCTGATTTCCGTGCGGGATTGGGTGCCGACGCATGCCGACGGTGCAATGAAACACCAGGTTACCGATCCGCACGCATTGGCCACTATTATTTACACTTCGGGTACTACCGGGCGGCCAAAAGGGGTGATGTTAAGCCACCACAATATCCTGACCAATGCGTACAGCTCGTTGCAGGCGGTACCGATTTTATCTTCGGATTTGATGTTGTCGTTTTTGCCGTTGTCGCACACTTTTGAAAGAACCTCGGGATACTATATCGCAATGATGGCCGGCGCAACCATCGCCTACGCGCGCTCGATCCCGCAGTTGCAGGAAGATTTGCTGACGATCCGGCCGACCCTGCTGATTTCCGTGCCTCGTATCTACGAAAGGGTGTATGCGGGAATCCGCGCCAAGCTCGCCGAAGGATCCGGTTTTGCACGGTGGCTATTTCATTTTTCGGTCGATGTCGGATACAGCCGGTTTGAATACCAGCAAGGCAGGGCAGGGTGGCGGTTGACGCATTTGCTGTGGCCGCTGCTGAAAAAATTGATTGCCGATCAGGTATTACGCAAATTAGGCGGACGATTGCGCTTCGCCATGAGCGGGGGGGCTGCGCTATCCGCTGAGATATCAAGGGTTTTCATCGGATTGGGATTGCCGGTTTTGCAAGGTTACGGCATGACGGAAAGCAGTCCGGTGGCTTGTGTCAACCGGCTTGACGATAATGTGCCTTCCAGCGTCGGTTTGCCGATCCCAGGCGTCGAGGTGAAGCTTGGTGTTGACAATGCCTTATTGATTCGCGGCCCGAACGTGATGAAAGGATACTGGAACAATCCGGAAGCCACTCAAGCGATTTTATCCGCCGACGGCTGGCTGAATTCCGGCGATATCGCGGCAATCGATGCGCAAGGGCATGTCACTATCACAGGAAGATTGAAAGAAATCATCGTGTTGTCAACCGGAGAAAAAATACCGCCTGCGGATATGGAGGCGGCTATCCTGCGTGATCCGGTATTCGATCAGGTGATGTTGATTGGTGAGGCGCGTTCTTATTTGAGCGTTTTGGCGGTATTGAATCCGACCCGATTGGAAGCTTTGGCGGCACATCACGGTTTGAACGGATCGCTCGCCGATGCGAAACAGAAGGTGCGGATGGAAAAAATCTTATTGGATAAAATCGCTGATTTAACTAAAGAATTTCCCGGGTATGCCAAGATACGTCGTATTGCGCCAATTCAAGAATCCTGGACCATAGAAAATGAATTGCTGACACCTACGCTCAAGCTGAGGCGCGCCAAAGTGTTGGAAAAATATAGTGCTGTCATCGAACATTTGTACGCAGGGCACTGAGTTTTCATGATGCGACGATTTCTGATTTTTTCCGCCTAAACCGAAAAATCGACCTATGCCGCCCAAACCGCTTGAATCGTACGCTGCTGTTGACTTGGGTTCCAACAGTTTCCACATGATTGTCGCCAATTGGATCGACGGACGGTTACAGCTTATCGATCGCATGAAGGAAATGGTCCGGTTGGCATCGGGGCTTAACGACAAGCAGGAGTTGTCCAAAGAATCCATACAACAGGCATTGGAGTGCTTGCAACGATTCGGCCAGCGCATTCGTGAAATACCTCAGCTTAATGTTCGCGCGGTTGGTACTAATACATTACGCCAGGCAAGAAATAGCGACGCGTTCATGATGCAGGCGTATCAAGCGTTGGGGCATCCGATCGAGATCATTGCCGGGCGTGAGGAAGCCAGATTGATCTATTCCGGCGTAGCGCATAGCAGTTTTGATGAAGTGAGCCAGCGCCTGGTTATCGACATCGGTGGCGGCAGCACGGAATTAATCATCGGGCGAGGGTTCGAGGCTTACTTTACCGAAAGCCTGTATATGGGTTGTGTCAATATGCAGCAGCGCTTTTTCGAGGACGGTAAAATAAGGGCCAAGAAAATGCGCAAAGCGATTATGTTCGCGATGCAAGAGCTGGAATCGATCGAAGTGATGTATAAAAAAACCGGTTGGGATTATGCGCTGGGTTCTTCGGGAACCATTATCAGCATCCGGGATGTGGTTCAAGCACAGGGCTGGTGCGATTACGGCATCACCGCCACCGCGCTGCGGCGGCTTTGCGATGAATTAATGGTTATCGGTGATAGTGAGATGATTAATTTCATCGGACTGTCCGAACGCCGCAAACCGGTTTTCGCCAGTGGTGTGGCAGTGCTTTGCGGCATTTTTGAAGCGCTGGGATTGGAAAGTATCAATGTTTCGGAAGGCGCATTGCGCGAAGGATTGCTTTATGATCTGATCGGTCGGGCGCATGATGAGGATATCCGCGATAAAACAATTGTCACCATAACGCAGCGTTACACTGTCGATCTGGATCAGGCAACCCGGGTCCGGGAAACTGCGGTGGATTTTTTCCGGCAACTGCGAAGCGATTGGGAGTTCGATGAAAAAAACGACTTGAAATTGCTGAGCTGGGGGGCGTTAATTCATGAGATCGGATTGTCGGTAGCGCATAATCAATATCATCGCCACGGCGCTTATTTGACAGCCAATTCCGATCTTGCCGGTTTCTCCCACCAGGAACAATTGAAACTTGCATTGCTGGTACGCAGCCATCGCCGTAAATTTCCGCTGGAAGAATTTGAAACCGTTTATGGTTCTATCCGCATACAAATCATTCGGCTGTGCATTTTACTCAGATTGTCTGTCGTGTTGCACCGGAGCAGGTCCAACAATCGTTTGCCGGAGATACGGGTTGCCGCGAATAAAAACAGAATCGGTCTTGAGTTTCCGTCGCAATGGTTAAATCACCATCCGCTAACTTTGATGGACTTGAGCGCCGAGCAAAATTTCTTGCAAGCGGCCGATATTAAACTGACATTCAGTTAATGATTGCCGGCGTTATTTCCGGATCGGATGGCAGTGCGGATTCGTTGTCCGGATTGACGAGGTGTTCCGACTCCGGTGTTTGATCCAGTAATGCCGGCGTATTCAGGAATTTTTCGAATTCCAGGCGTTCTTCTTCGATGGCCGACAGAATCTGCTGTTTGAATTCCTCGCGCGAGAACGCTTCTTCGAGCATCAATAGCAATTTTTCGACAGTAAGTCCGATTGTAATGCCGCCGATGATTCCACCGATCGCGGCGCCGATTGCGGTTCCGATGCCCGGAATCAACGAGCCGATCGCCATGCCGGCCGCCGCACCGGCCGCTGCACCACCTAATGCGCTTGCCGCTTTGCCGGCGGTCACTTTGATCACCGCTTGCGCGCCCAGCTTCAAGATACCCTTGCCTGCGACTTTGGCGGTGATTTTCCCGGCGATGGCGCCGGTTATTGCGCCTGCGGTACCGATGCCGCCGGAAATCAGCATGCGGTTTTCCAGATTGACGATGACGCTGTGCGCCGGCGGCTCTTTCAATGCAGTCAGCGAAGCGTGCCGGACGATCTCGAGTTGGGAGTTTTCTTCGGGCTGAATGCGGTTTTCCGCCAGAATTTGCTCTACTTTCCGCATATGCTCAAGGCGCAATTGCTGATTGTTTTTCAACACATCGTCAATCGATTGTTGAACCGGACCGAAGACATTGCCTTGCATGAGATAGTCCTGCAATTTTTCCGTCATCCAACTTTCCAGCGCCCCTGTGGCCAATGCAACGATACGTTCGTATTCCCCCGGCAAACTGTAATACCAGTCGAGATAGCTGTCGACGTTTTCGGTCATTTGCCTGAAACTGTCATTTGAGGTTTCGCGCAATCTGGCAAGTGATGTTTCCATCTTACTTAAACTGTCGCGATAAGCCTGTTCGATTTGTTCAGCGGTGCCGGGCTTGTAGTAATCATCACCGATTTTTTCTACCGCTTGAATCACGATTTGCTGTGATTCTTGTAATTCGGCGACGATTTCCGGATTGGATCTGAGCCAGGCATCGACATAAACGGTCGAAGGCACATAAATAAAGAAAACGAAAAACGTCGTCAGTGCCGTAGTAATCGCCCAAGCCCAGGGCGATACCGGCGGCGGTTGATCGGTATCCTGCACCGGTGCGAAGACCCGCCGGTATTCGGTGACGGGCAGCAT
>CP091135.1:2161664-2171490 GCA_021582655.1 Nitrosomonas sp. | reverse complement strand
CAGCATGGCGACTTTCTCGGCGGCACTTTCTCCGGCAGACGAAATGATCGCACCGGCATGGCCCATGCGGCGGCCTTCGGGTGCGGTCAGACCGGCAATGTAAGCGACCAGCGGTTTGCTCATGTTTTCTTTGGCGAATTTACCGGCGTCGACTTCCTGCGGGCCGCCGATTTCGCCGATCATCAGTGCGACTTTGGTTTCCGGGTCTTGTTCGAGCCGTTCCAGGATGTCGCGGTGCGAGCTGCCGGGAATCGGGTCGCCGCCGATGCCGACGGAGGTGGTGATGCCGATGCCCAATGTGCGCATTTGGTCGGCGGCTTCATAGCCCAAGGTGCCGGAGCGGCCGACCACGCCGACGTTGCCGCGAATATAAATGTGGCCGGGCATGATGCCGAGCATGGCGCGGCCGGGGCTGATGGTGCCGGCGCAGTTCGGGCCGGTCAGCAGCATGCGCCCTTCTTGCGGGAAACGGCGTAGGAAGTTCTTCACCGTCATCATGTCTTGCGTCGGGATGCCGTCGGTGATCGACACGCAGTATTTGATTCCGGCGTCGGCGGCTTCCATGATCGAATCGGCGGCGAACGCCGGCGGTACGAAAACGATGCTGGCTTCCGCGCCGGCTTGCTCGACCGCTTCTTTGACGGTGTTGAACACCGGTAGTCCCAAGTGCGTTTGTCCGCCTTTACCGGGTGTGACGCCGCCGACTACGTTGGAGCCGTAGTCGATCATTTCCTGTGCGTGAAAGGTACCGATTCTGCCGGTAAATCCTTGAACGATGATGCGTGTTTTTTCGTCAATTAATATCGCCACTTTGTACTCCTAGGTTTGTTGCGCGACGGCTTCGTTGCGGGCGCGGACGACTTTTTCCGCGGCTTCCGCTAACGTGTCGGCGGTGATGATGGGTAAGCCGCTGTTCGCGATGATGCGGCGGCCTTCTTCGACGTTGGTGCCGGATAGGCGAACCACCAGCGGCACTTTCATATCGATATTCTTGACCGCTTGCACCACGCCTTCGGCGATCCAGTCGCAGCGGTTGATTCCGGCGAAAATATTGACCAGCATCGCTTTGACGCCCGAATCGGCAAGCACCAGGCGGAATGCTTTCTCGGTGCGCTCGGCGGATGCGCCGCCGCCGACATCGAGAAAGTTGGCGGGCTCACCGCCTGCAAGTTTGATCATATCCATCGTCGCCATCGCGAGACCGGCGCCGTTGATCATGCAACCGATGTCGCCGTCCAATCCGACATAACTCAAACCGGCTTCGGCAGCGGCGACTTCGCGACTGTCGACCTGGGTGTTGTCGCGCAGCTCGGCGATGCGGTGGCGGCGGAACAACGCGTTTTCGTCAAACACCATTTTGGCGTCGAGTGCCATGATGTCGTTGTTGGCGGTAATCACCAGCGGGTTGATTTCCAGAATATTGGCATCCAGGTCGCGCAGCGCGCGATAGCAGCCTTTGATGGTTTTTACCGCGTGATTCAGTTGCGCCGCATCGATACCCAGCGCGAACGCCATTTTGCGTGCCTGAAAATCCTGCAATCCGACTGCGGGTTCGACATAAATCTTGATGATCGCTTCGGGTCTGGTTACCGCCAGTTTTTCGATTTCCATGCCGCCTTCGGCGGAGCCGATTATAATTACGCGCTCGCTCACGCGGTCGATCATGAACGACAGATACATTTCCTTAGCGATTTGTGTGCCCGCCTCGATGTATAGCCGGGAGCACACTTTCCCGGCAGGGCCGGTTTGATGGGTGACCAGTTTTTTACCGAGTAGTGCTTCGGCGGCCTGCTCCACTTCCGTGTGCGTTTTGCACACTTTGATGCCGCCTGCTTTGCCGCGCGCACCGGAATGAATCTGCGCTTTGACCACCCAAACGTCGCCCTCGATTTCCCTGGCGCGTTGCACGGCTTCTCCCATGGTGTAGGCCAAGCCGCCTTCAGCGATCTTGACGCCGTATTCCGCCAGGATTTCCTTCGCTTGATATTCGTGAATATTCAATTCAATTTCCTCAATAAGTGCAAATTACTGCGTTAAATTTAGGAAAACATCGATTAGACTGGTTGCGCGAGCGCACCGCTTCCTTGTCTATCTTATGGATAGACTCCGGCCCGCTGAATTAATCGGCGTTTCCTTGGTAGCTTCTTTTCATTGCAGCATAAAGATAAAGGCCGCTGAACGCGGCCTTTATTCATTAACCGTTTTTGGCGGCGATCGCATCGGCGATTTTCACCACATTATTGGCCATTCTTTCGGACGCCGCATCGATCAGACGGCCGTCCAGCGCGGCGGCGCCTTTGCCTTGTGCGGCGGCTTCCTTGAGTGCGGCCAGAATGCGCTTGGCTTTTTCGATCTCGCGTTCGGGGGGGGTGAACACATCGTTAGCCAGCGGAATCTGCGTCGGATGAATCGCCCATTTGCCTTCGCATCCCAGTGCGGCTGCGCGCTTGGCCGCCAGCACATAGCCGTCGGGATCTTTGATGTCGCCGAACGGTCCGTCGATCGGACGCAAACCGTACGCCCGGCAAGCGACGATCATACGGCTGATGGCGAAATGCCATTGGTCGCCGGGATAATCCGGATTCAAGCCGCCGATATTGGTGGTTCTGGCGCGATTGCTGGCGGCGTAGTCGGCTACGCCGAAATGCAGCGCTTCCAACCGGCCGGCGGCACCATTGCGTGCGATGTCTTCCACGTTGGCCATACCGAGCGCGGTTTCGATCAACGCTTCCAGGCCGATGCGGTTTTTCAGCCCTTGCTGCATTTCAAGCTGGGTGACCATCGCTTGCACCATATAGACATCTGCGTAAACGCCGACTTTCGGGATCAGCAGCGTATCGATCTTGCTGCCGGCCTGCTCGACCAGATCAACGACGTCGCGCACCATGTATTGTGTATCCAAACCGTTGATGCGAACCGATACGGTAATGCCATGGCCTTTCCAATCAAAATCGTTGAGCGCCTGAATGATATTTTTGCGCGCTTGCGTTTTGTCGTCCGGTGCGACAGCATCTTCCAGATCGAGAAAAACAAAGTCAACACCGCTATTCAGCGCTTTTTCGAACATCCCCGGACTGGAGCCTGGAACGGCCAGCTCACAGCGTTGCACTCGCTGAACATTGGTTTCATATAGCGTATGACTCATTTTTCCTCCGGAATAAATTGAATTTCATGGTAATTGATTAAACGAATTGCTGCGCGAGCTTCAATATTGAATCGTTTCCTTAAGTCTGGACTCGGGAGCAAACATGGAATGAACTGTATACGTGAACGAATAAAGCAGGTTATATCGGGATGGCGAGTGTCTTGGCGAACGTTAAGTACAAATTATGTTAAAGGCTGATGAAGCAAAAGATTATATCCATTCTGCCGGAATTTATCTACTGACGTGAAAAGGCCAATGGAATCAGGTGCGAAATTATATTTATTCAACTTCTGTTTTAGAGGTGCGCTTTTTGACGAGCGAACTGAGGTAGAATTTGATTGCGTTCGGAAACACGCAATATCGGGTGATTGGCTTTTGGATCGAATTGACGGATCATGGAAAATATGACGGAACTACTTGAGGCAGCGCATCAGCGTGCCAAGGATTTGGGGTTGCCCTACAAAGGCGCGTTGTTGCCGATGGAGGCGTACCGGTTATTGCAACAAAATGCGCAAGCGCAATTGGTCGATGTGCGCTCGCGAGCCGAATTGGATTGGGTTGGCAGAATTCCCGGGGCGACGGAAATCGAGTTGCGTTCTTATCCCGGCATGCAACCGAATCCCGGTTTTTTGGATTTGTTGGTCGATCGGCTTGATAAAGCATCGCCGGTTTTGTTTATCTGCCGCAGCGGTGCACGCTCAAGCCAGGCGGCTGCAATCGCCAGCGATGCGGAATTTGCCGAATGTTATAACATTCTCGAGGGATTTGAGGGCGATAGGGACGAGCATGGTCATCGTGGTACGGTATCCGGGTGGAAAGCGGCCGGATTGCCGTGGATACAGAGTTAAGTGACCGGAATTTCGCCAAGTCGATTCGTGAGTCGGGTGTTGGCGTTTGGTGAGTCTCAGGTGATACGGCATCGGATGATGAGGGATGGAAAATGAAAAAAATGATTGGATTATTGATCGCTGCGGCAGTGTTGGTCTTTTTTGTCGTTGATTCGGGTTTCTACAATATGGCTGCCACAGAGAAGCACTGGCAGATTACGGAACGGGCAATCGCTTGGATGCGCGACCGTTCGGTCGAAACACGCGCGAACGATTTGCAAGTGCCGGCGCTTGAAGGCGAGTCAATGCTGTTGTCGGGCGCCGAGCATTACCATGCAATGTGCACCATCTGTCACCTTGCCCCGGGTCTAAAACCGACCGAACTTGCGCTCGGCTTGTATCCGCAAGCACCCAAATTTTTCGAATACGCGCCGGTTGAGGACCAAAACGACAAGCTTGCGCGTACGAAAAGATATTTCTGGGTGATAAAAAATGGATTGAAAATGACTGCGATGCCGGCATGGGGAGTGAGTCACGACGACGACAGTATATGGGCGATGGCCGCTTTTGCGCTTGAGATGAGTGCCATGTCGCCGGAGCAATATCAGGAAATCGTGCGCGCGGCGAAACAGCAAGCGCACCAGCACGATCACCAGGAGCAGGAGCACGAACATCAAGAGCCGCACGAACATCAAGAGCATCAGGGGCATAGTCACGATCATTGACGCGTCGTTCGATGGGGGTGCTTCAAGCGTTGCACAGCGGCTGGTCGATAGTTATTTGAATGCAATTTACCGGATAAATACCAAGCCGCAGCCGATTGATGTGCAAATCGGGAGGAAATCGTTATCGCTGGCGCGCTTGCTGCACCAGACCGCATATCGCAGCGCAGTGATCCTGAGTGGGTGCAACCCATTGAGCGAATTGATCTCCGATTTCCGGAATCAGCATGCGCATGAGTTGTTACGGCTCGAATTGCACCGCTGCGGCTACTTTTTCATGGAAGGGCAAAATATCGATCCCTGCGGGGATTGGCCGGCGGAAAAAAGTTTTCTGATTTTTGGTATTGATCAAGCCTGTGCATGCGCCCTCGGCTGCCGGTTCCGGCAAAATGCCATTGTATGGATCGATGCGGATGCCATTCCCAACTTAATGATGTTACGCTGAGGAAGTGCTGATATATATTGACTGTACCGGCGGATCTCTTCGTGACGAAGGTAACGCACTTTATCATCTATCTTATTGATGGGTTCCGATCGTTGCGTTCCGCGCGCCTTGCACCTCCCATCGCGTTCACCGGATTAATCGGTGTCTCCCTAAGAATTCATGACAAATGGATGTTATACGTTATACTCGATGCTTTTGATAACAGCCCGGGAGGACATCAATGAAACAAACTTTCACCTTTCTGACTTTGGCTTTTTTGAGCTTTGGCCTGATCGCTTTTGACGCGGAAGCGAAGCGTATGGGCGGTGGAAAAAACATCGGCACGCAGCGTCAGGCGAATCAGCAACAGGCTGCGCCAGCACCCAAGCAAGCGCCTGCCGCCCCGGCTGCCGCACCGAGTTCCGGCAGTAAATGGGGAGGGGCGCTGGCCGGATTGGCGGCGGGAGGGTTATTGGCGGCGCTCTTCATGGGCGGTGCGTTTGAGAATATCAGCATGATGGATATCATGGTGCTGTTGTTATTGGCCGTAGGGGTGTTTTTTGTCATCAGGATGATGCGCAAGCCGTCCGCGGATAGCCGATCGCCGGCGATGCAGTATTCCGGCATGAATACTACGACACAGGATCGTTTCACTGCACCTCCTGCCGCCGCAACGGGCGTCGGGGATGGTGCGGCGCCGCAACAGCAGACCGCTATCCCTGCCGACTTCGACGTGGGGCTGTTTCTGAAACATGCAAAAGCATCGTTCATTAACCTGCAGGCAGCCAATGATCGCGGCGATCTGGAAGAGATTCGCGGTTATACCACACCGGCCATGTTTGCCGAAATCAGTGCGCAAATCGGCGCGCGCAGCGGCGCGCAGCAACAATCGGAAGTCATGTTCATTGATGCTGATTTGCTGGAAGTGGATACCGGCAACGACATTGCGGTCGCCAGTGTGCGCTTTACCGGTGAAATGCGGGAACTGCCGGACGGCGATTCCGAGTCCTTCAACGAAATTTGGCATGTACAAAAAGATGTGAAGGATTCTCGGGCAACCTGGTTGTTGGCGGGTATCCAGCAAGTTTCCTAAGACAGCACACTCATTTTGACGATACCCGGCCTGATCGAATTGCGAACGGGCCGGGTTTTCTTTGTGGCAGTGCTGAATCGATTGTCTGGCTCACCTCTTGATTGATCTCATGTATACGCGATGGTCCAAAGTTGCCATGGTGCTGTCATTTGCGCTGTATGCTTCGCTTGTCGCTTTGGGCAACCTGACGGATTACGACGCTAACTTTTTCTTTGTTACGCATGTGCTGACAATGGATACGATCTTTCCGGGGAGTCGAAGCTTGTGGCGTGCGGTCGCAGCGCCGGGGATTCATCATGCCGCTTATGGTTTGATTATCGTCACCGAGATCGCGGTGGCGATACTTTGTTGGATTGGCGGGCTTCGCATGTTTCGCCGTGTCAAACAGCCGCTCGCATTCAATCAAGCCAAGGCCATGGCGATTCTGGGATTGACGTTAGGTTTCTTGCTGTGGTTTACCGGATTCATGGCAATCGGCGGTGAATGGTTTTTGATGTGGCAGTCCGAAGTGGCGAACGGCCAGCAGGCGGCCTTCCGCCTGGTGGTAATTATTTTGATGCTGCTCGTTTATCTGGCACAACCGGATGAGGAGAAGCGGGTTTAATGGATTCTATGCCGCCTTCATTTGATTGAAATCGACGGCTAAGCGTATTAATCTTGTACCGTTACCGATATTGTTAGAGGTTATTTCTTGGAAGACCTGCCGCTTTATGTGTTGCTGATGGTACTGGCGGTTTTATTGATTCTGTCCGGTTTTTTTTCATTATCCGAGACCAGCATGATGGCGATCAACCGCTACCGGTTGCGCCATCTTGCCAAACAAGGCCATCGCGGCGCCCGTTTGACGGTAAAGCTGCTCAACAACACCGACCGCTTACTGGGCGTTATCCTGCTGGGCAACAATTTACTCAATACCGCTTCGGCGACATTGGTCGCCGTTATTGTTGCGACATTGTTCACGCACGATGATTTCGCATTATTCCTGGGGACCATCGCGGTGACTTTCGCCATTTTAGTATTTAGCGAAATCACACCAAAAGTTATCGCCGCCGCCTATCCCGAGCGTATCGCACTGACGGCAAGCTATGTATTGACACCCTTGTTGGTGATTTGTTATCCGGTGGTATGGTTTATCAATTTGTTCGTGAGGGGATTGCTGGTGTTGCTGCGACTTAAGCCGCAGCAAGGTGAATTGCAACAGAAAATCAGCACCGAGGAACTCAGAACGTTGGTGTTGGAGGGTGGACATTTCATTCAGAACAAGCATCAGAGCATTTTGTTGAATCTGTTTGATCTGGAAAAAATCACTGTCGATGATGTCATCGTGCCACGCAATCAGATCGAAGCCATCAATCTGGATGCCGACGATGATGTCATTCATGCACAATTGCTGACTTGCCATCACACCCGCCTGCCGGTTTACCGTGAACGCACGGACAATATCGTCGGCATCGTGCATGTGCGTAAGGTATTGAACCAAATGCAAGGTGGAAAAATAACCGCCGCTTCATTGGAGAGGGTGATGCGCAAGCCTTACTTTATTCCATCGGGAACCTCGTTGTTTTCGCAATTGCAGTTATTCCAGGAAAACCGGAAGCGAGTCGGATTGGTGGTCGACGAATACGGCGAATGGCTGGGATTGGTGACGCTGGAGGATATCATTGAGGAAATCATCGGCGAATTCACCACTCAAGCGCCCACGCAACCGAGCAGCTTCATCAGGGAGTCGGATGGCAGCGTAATCGTCGAAGGCAGCGCTTTGTTGCGCGAACTCAATCGCAAACTCGATTTCCAATTTCCGCTGGATGGTCCGAAAACCCTGAATGGTTTGATCCTGGAGTATTTCGAAGATATTCCGGAAGCCGGTACCGGATTGAATATCGCAGGCTACCCGATGGAAATTCTGCAGACGAAACATAGGATCGTGAAAACGGTCAAAATTTTTTCGACGGCGCTGAACACCAAGGTTAAATCCGCGGGAGAGTAATCCGGATTCTTGGAAAAAAGCGCAGCCGGGTTGGACGGGAATAGCAAAAGCGGTTATGCTGTCGCCCGCAAATATAGTAACTGCACTCACAAGCGCCCATAGCTCAGCTGGATAGAGTACCGCCCTCCGAAGGCGGGGGTCGCACGTTCGAATCGTGTTGGGCGCGCCACTTCTTTTTCACGGATAGATTTAACGCTCTGGCAGGAAAGAGACTTCTCGCGTTTGGGAATGAAAGAATCAGGAAAGCGAAGGTTTTATTCGGAGCGATTCAAGAAGGCAGCGGTAACGCTGATCACGGAACACGGCCATGCCCTGTCGCAAGCGACCCAAGTGATTGATACTCGCGGGAAGAATCTGCGACGATGAGTCAATCAGCAAGTACAGGTAAGGAATAGCGAATGCTTGGATGCGGATGAACGTGGGGAACCGTACCGCCTTAGGCGAGAGATAAATTCAGTAACCTGAACATGAATGGCGACAGGTAATGTTTATCAAACCCTAGTGCCGGTATTCATGCTGATATGAGTGACTAAACACTCAGCGCATGCATACAACGATTGGCACCCATAGCTCCTGGTAGAGCTTAAGAAAGAGCCCGGTTTTATGTGACCAAACAGTCTCGGTTTACTACGATCGGAAACTGTATTTGGTCCACCTTGATCGATGGATACATTTTTCCGATCAGTCATCGTTGTTTGCAAACCAGGCCGCAGTTTTTGTCAATACGTCATGTTCCATGCCTACGCGTTTGCGCTCCTTGCGCAACGCCATCGGCTCCCGTCGCTCATTGGCATTCAAGAGAGTACCGCTTGATACCGAAGCCGGGGCACTCACCTGGCTAGATCAATATCGAACACCTGCTACGCGATACCCTACTTGTACCAATGTGAAATGGCAGCCAAATTCCTTTAATAGCTGCTGGGGGCATTTTCCCGATGCAGCCAATTCTCTTTAACTAGAACATAATGTGTTTGTGTAAAAGAGATAACCCCATCTTGTCAAAAGTGCTGCGCATGGTTTAGCCATCACTGCCGCGAGCGGCTTAAATGTTAACCTTGCCGCTCGCCTCTATCCACAATAATTTTTAAAACGACTCCCAATCGCCGCCGCCCGCGGCAACCTTACGGGATGGCGTCGACTCGATTGCGTGGTTTGTTGCGATAGCTTTATTCGCTGGTTTTCGATCGGATATTTTGGTAATTTGGCGGTTGCTTTTTTTGATCGGCCTGGTTGTAGTGACATCGTCGCTGCCGGATAACTTGAATTTGCTGACCGCGTGCTTAAGCGCTTGCGCCTGATCGTTCATCGATTCCGCCGCCGCCGCCGCCTGCTCGACCAGCGCTGCGTTCTGCTGCGTCACTTCATCCATTTGCGACACCGCCTGATTCACTTGCTCGATACCCGAGCTTTGCTCATGCGACGCCGCAGAGATTTCGCTCATGATATCCGTCACCCGCTTGACCGCAGTAACGATCTCGTCCATCGTTGCTCCCGCTTCATCGACCAAGCGGGTGCCGTCTTCCACCTTGGCGACCGAGTCGCTGATCAGTTCCTTGATTTCTTTCGCCGCCGCCGCCGAACGTTGCGCCAGTGTACGCACTTCCGTCGCCACCACCGCAAAGCCGCGA
>CP091135.1:2136620-2161564 GCA_021582655.1 Nitrosomonas sp. | reverse complement strand
ATCTATGTACGAACTTTGGGTGAAAGTAAAATAACCACGGTCGGCGAGGTTCCAACAGAAACAATCAAGTTGATCGGTGATTCGATAGTGAAATATCATTGATTTGAATAATTCAAAGTATGTGTGTTTGACTCACTAATTTTCAATTTCCTTCCTGAAGTCTTTGCGAAGAATTTCCGCCTAATTAATATTAATCATTTTCGTGTACAGTAAGGATTAGAGCCATGTTTCATTTACTATTCATTCCCGTATTTTTGCTTGCTGCCTTTACCACGACGGTTTTCGCGCAAACCAATCAATTGCCAGATTTTACGGAATTGGTTGAGAAGCATGGAGCCGCCGTAGTCAATATCAGTGCTGTACCGAAAATCAATAAGATAAACAGCCAAACAGTTCCTGAAATACCGGGAGTACCGGAGGATTCGCCTTTTTATGAGTTTTTCCGGCGCCATATGCAGCCCTTTCCTGCACCGAGAAGATCCGAGCCAAGATCGTTGGGTTCCGGTTTTATTATCAGCGCTGACGGTTATATTTTGACTAATGCTCATGTTGTCGAAACGGCCAACGAAGTAACGGTGAAGCTTAATGATAAACGTGAATTTGCGGCTGAGATTATTGGTACCGATCGTAAGACAGATGTTGCGTTAATTAAAATCAATGCATCCGATTTGCCTAAAGTTACCCAAGGAAATCCTGATCAACTCAAAGTTGGTGAGTGGGTTATTGCGATCGGTTCGCCTTTTGGTTTTGAACACAGCGTGACTGCGGGAATCGTGAGCGCCAAAGGACGCTCGCTAGCACAAGAGAATTACGTACCTTTTATTCAGACGGATGTGGCGATTAATCCGGGGAATTCCGGCGGGCCGCTATTTAATATGCGCGGTGAAGTGGTTGGGATCAATTCGCAAATTTACAGCCGTACCGGTGGCTTCATGGGTTTGTCGTTTGCAATTCCAATCAATGTCGCAACGGAAATCGCCGATCAACTGAAAGTAAGTGGCAAAATCAGTCGAGGCAGGATAGGGGTAATGATTCAAGAAGTCACCAAAGAACTGGCGGAGTCTTTCGGCTTGACGGAGCATAAGGGCGCTTTGGTAGTATCAGTTGAGAAAGATGGTCCGGCGGATAAAGCGGGGATAAAACCGCGTGATATTATTCTTAAATTTGATGGTAAAGATGTGGCGGTATCGTCAGACTTACCTAGAATTGTCGGAAACACCAAACCCGGATTAAAAGTGTCGATAGAGCTATGGCGTGAAGACACTTTGAAAACAATCAATGTCGAAGTCGGCGAAACACCAGCCGATGGTACGGAAATCCGGAAATCTAAGCAGAACAAGAAATCGAATGCGGCTAATCGGCTCGGTTTAACATTGAGCGAGCTTACCGACGAACAAAAGAAACAATCGGATCTCTCGAACGGACTGTTGGTTGAAGAAATGCAATCAGGCATTGGGAGCCGATCCGGTATTCGGATCGGTGATATTATCCTGGGATTCAACAGTAAGGATGTGAAAAGTGTCAAGCAGTTTAATGAATTGCTGACGCAAGTTCCGGGTGGTAAGAATATCGCCTTACTCGTCAAAAGAGGTGACATAACTACTTTTATCACTATGAAGCTGGCCGACGATGACAAGAAAAATTGACACAAATTCAAGTGACGGCGAAGGGGAAATATTCATTCTTTACGGCCGCGAAGAATGTCACTTATGTCAGGATATGCTGCAAGCACTCCAGCAGCTACAACTGCAACTCGATTTTAAGTTCGCACTTATCGATATTGATTCCGACACTGAACTCATAGCGCGGTACGGGGAGAAAATTCCCGTACTGGTTTCATCGTTGACCCGTCAGGAAATCTGCCACTACCATTTGGATCGTGCGGTTTTAGATGCTTATCTCGATAAATTTCGTTAGAATGCTGCCTCTTTAATCACCGATATAACCTTTTAATTTTCGGCTGCGCAACTTCCTCGTCGGAAATTATTTTTATTGATTGCGGATTCTGATGCAGCATATTCGAAATTTTTCCATTATCGCCCACATTGATCACGGGAAATCAACGCTAGCAGATCGCATTATTCAATTGTGCGGTGGATTATCGGAACGTGAGATGGAAGAGCAAGTGCTCGATTCGATGGAACTGGAGCGTGAACGGGGTATCACGATCAAAGCGCAAACAGCGGCGTTGCACTATAAGGCACGTAATGGTGAGACTTATTTACTGAATCTGATCGATACCCCAGGGCATGTCGATTTTTCTTATGAAGTGTCCCGCTCGCTGGCAGCGTGCGAGGGTGCATTGCTGGTTGTCGATGCATCACAAGGCGTTGAGGCGCAAACTGTGGCTAACTGCTATACCGCGATTGAGCAAGGTGTTGACGTCATACCGGTATTAAACAAAATTGATTTGCCGTCCGCCGATCCGGCGCGGGTAATCGCAAATATTGAAGAGGTAATCGGCATTGATGCGCAAAATGCCGTCAGGGTCAGCGCCAAAACCGGTGAAGGCGTCGAAGATGTTTTAGAAGCTTTAATTGCGCAAATTCCGGCTCCCAAAGGCGATCCCGGTGCGCCACTCAAAGCGTTGATCATCGACTCCTGGTTCGACAACTATGTCGGTGTCGTGATTTTGGTCAGAATCGTGGATGGAGCCCTCAAACCGGGAGACAAAATTCTGCTGATGTCGACAAAATCCACATATTTATGCGAGCAAGTCGGTGTATTTGTACCGAAATCGATTTTTCGTGATACGCTTGGTGCCGGCGAAGTGGGTTTTGTCATTTCCGGCATTAAGGAGCTGAATGCCGCAAAGGTAGGGGACACCGTAACCTTGGCCGCTCGTCCCGCTACCGATCCGCTACAAGGATTCAAGGAAATCAAACCGCAAGTATTCGCGGGCTTGTATCCGGTTGAATCGAACCAATACGACGCTTTGCGCTCGGCATTGGAAAAATTGAAATTAAATGACTCATCGTTGCATTTCGAACCGGAAGTCTCACAAGCATTGGGTTTTGGCTTTCGCTGCGGTTTTCTGGGGTTACTGCACATGGATATCGTGCAAGAACGTCTGGAAAGGGAGTACGACATGGATTTGATCACCACGGCACCGACCGTGGTTTATCAATTATTGCTTAGGGACGGTACTGTATTGGAGATTGAGAATCCGTCCAAAATGCCTGATCTTCCCAAAATCGCTGAAATCCGAGAGCCGATCATCACAACCACGATTCTGGTTCCGGAAGAATATCTTGGTTCTGTAATTACACTGTGCGTGAGTAAGCGCGGTTATCAAACGAACATGCAATACTTGGGTAAACAGGTGATGCTGTCTTACGAAATGCCTCTCAATGAAGTTGTGATGGATTTTTTTGATCGTTTGAAATCGGTAAGCCGCGGGTATGCATCGCTGGACTATGAATTCAAGGAGTTTCGCGTTTCCGACCTGGTCAAACTGGACGTATTGATTAACGGTGATAAGGTTGATGCGTTGTCCTTGATCACCCATCGAAGCAGCAGCCAGTTCCGCGGCCGCGAATTGGTGCAAAAGATGCGTCAATTGATCCCGCGTCAGATGTTTGACATCGCGGTGCAAGCTGCAATCGGTGCGCATATCATTGCGCGCGAAACAGTCAAGGCACTACGCAAGAATGTGTTGGCGAAATGCTACGGTGGCGATATAACGCGCAAACGAAAGTTGCTGGAGAAACAAAAAGCAGGTAAAAAGAGGATGAAGCGGGTTGGTAATGTAGAAATTCCACAAGAAGCCTTTTTGGCGATTCTGCAGGTTGAAAGTAAATAATGCTGATAACAATGACAAAATACCACGTTTTTTTGCATAAGAAACAATCTGGCAGTCTCCTGACTTATCACGGACTGATATGAATTTTCCTTTGATTCTTTTGGTATTGCTGCTGATAACAGGTATTATTTGCCTGTTGGACTATTTCCTATGGAGAAAGAAACGAGCACATGGCGAAAGCGAACCTTGGTGGATCGAGTATCCTAAAAGCTTTTTTCCAATCATCCTGATCGTTTTTACATTACGTTCATTTATTACCGAGCCTTTTAAGATTCCCTCCGGTTCGATGATACCGACATTGCTGATCGGCGATTTCATTCTGGTCAATAAATATACCTATGGGATTCGGTTGCCGGTAATCAACAAGAAAATATGGGACATGAATGACCCGCAACGGGGGGATGTGTTGGTTTTCCGCTACCCCGAGGATCCGTCCATTGATTATATCAAGCGTGTCATCGGTGTTCCCGGCGATGTCGTCACTTACCATAATAAGCAGCTCATGATCAATGGCGAGGTGATTAAGCTGGAATACGAGGGGGATTATAAGTATGTCGAATTCGGGCATGGTTATATCTATGCCGACCGGTATTCGGAATACCTGAATCCGGAGAGCCATTCGATCTTGATCAATCAGGATGTGAAAAGCATTCAGTATGCCAATGTCAGGGATTTCGAGTTTCGCGATAACTGCAGATACCAGCGCTCTGGATTTACTTGCGAAGTGCCGCCGGGCAACTACTTTGCACTGGGGGACAATCGCGATAGCAGCAGTGATAGCCGTTATTGGGGTTTCGTTCCCGAAGAAAATATCGTAGGGAAGGCTTTTATGATTTGGTGGAATTTCTCAGATCTGAGCCGTATCGGATTGTCGATTAAGTAGCTGATGTGGATAATTTTTTAGCCGAGGAGATACCATAGTGTTACCGGGGATGCCACCAAAGCAACTGGGATTGAGCTTGTCGGGTTTACTGGTCTGGTCGATTATTTTGATCGGTGTTGCGTTTTCCGGCTTTAAAATCGCGCCGGCATATTATGAATATTCTGTGATCACAAAAAATTTAGGTGCCATTGTTAAAGAAACCAATATCCAAAACGCCGATTTGCATCAAATCCGAGCATCTTTCGCCAAGCGGGCTCAAATTGACAATATCACGTCGATCGGCGGTAATGACATTATGATTCATAAGAATCAAGGCCGAATCGTATTGGGTGCTGATTATACGATTAGGATTCCCTTAATAGCCAATTTGTCATTGAGTATCAATTTTCAAGCGCGCAGTGAATGACGCGCCCGGTGTTACCCAATCGCATCGGTATGCGCTCCGAAGTTTCAAAAGATTGTGTGTTAAGGTTCGAAGAATTTCATGCAAACCTGGGTTATGTCTTTACGCGAACGGAATTGCTGCGAGAGGCACTTACGCACCGCAGTCATAGTACACCGCACAATGAGCGTCTCGAATTTCTGGGAGATGCGGTTCTGAATTGCGCAATTGCCGGTTTGATCTATCGTAATTTTCCTGATTTACCGGAAGGGCATTTGTCTCGTTTGCGCGCGCATTTCGTCAATCAGCAAGCGCTATCGAATATGGCGCTCAGTTTACAAATGAATCGGTTAATCAATTTAGGCGAAGGTGAACTGAGAAGCGGCGGCAGTCAGCGTCCCTCCATCCTGGCGGATGCATTTGAGGCTGTATTGGGCGCAATTTATCTCGACAGCAGTTTTTTGCAAGCGGAAGCGGTCGTCAAAGCGTTATATACACCGTTATTAAATTCGGTCGATTGGAAACAAAGTAAAGATCCCAAAACCATGTTGCAGGAGTTTTTACAAAGCCAGAAGCTGGCATTGCCGGAATATACTGTAATCAATACTACCGGAAAATCGCATAAACAAAAATTTCAAGTGGAATGTGTGTTATCTGCGCTGAACGTGAGAACCGTCGGTGAAGGATCAAGTCGGCGCAGTGCGGAACAGGCTGCGGCGGAACTGGCGTATGGCGCGATAAATCCTTATCAATGAGTTTGCCTTTGCTTCAGCAGTATCGATGACTAAATAGCTTATGCATCACGTTAACGATTTCCGCGCCGGTTATGTCGCCATCATTGGACGCCCCAATGTCGGTAAATCGACGCTATTGAATCAACTACTACAACAAAAAATCAGCATTACTTCCAGGAAGGCGCAGACCACACGCTACCGGATTCACGGTATCGTCTCGGAACCGCAAGTGCAATTTGTGTTTGTCGATACACCCGGTTTCCAGACGCAGTACACCAGCCGGTTGAATATGGCAATGAATCGGGTTGTCACACAAAGCGTACATGATGTACATGTAATTTTGTTTGTGATAGAAGCGATGCGATTTGACCAGAGGGATTTATCGGTGCTGAAGATTTTACCACCCGATATGCCGGTAATCCTGGTCATCAATAAAGTGGATAAGCTGGCGGATAAGAATCAATTACTCCCCTTTACAAACGAGGTGGTCAAAAATTTTCCGTTTGCAGCCATCGTTCCGGTCAGTGCGACCAGGAAAATTCAATTGATCGAATTGCTCAATACCGTCCGGGATTTTTTGCCGGTCAATGCGCCGCTGTACCATGAAGATCAAATTACGGACCGCAGTGAGCGGTTCATGGCCGCGGAGTTTATCCGGGAAAAACTATTTCGCTTGATCGGCGATGAAATTCCATATTCTACCAGCGTGGTGATTGACCAATTTCAACAAGAAGCGCATGTGTGTAAAATTTATGCCACTATTTTAGTTGAGAAAGCTAATCAAAAAGCGATTGTGATCGGTAACAAGGGGGAGCGGCTGAAGCAAATCGCCAGTGAAGCACGGCTCGACATGGAGAAATTATTCGACACCAAAGTGTATTTGGAGGTGTGGGTTAAAGTGAAAAGCGGTTGGGCGGACAATGAGCAAGTATTAAAGAATCTGGGATTTGAATGATCGAGGTTTATTTTAAGATATTTAAGGATGCGTGAATGATGATTGAGTTAGGCGTCAATATTGATCATGTGGCAACATTGCGACAGGCACGTCATACTACTTATCCGAATCCGATTGAGGCGGCGCTGATTGCCGAGTCCGCCGGTGCTGATGCGATTACGTTGCACTTGCGCGAGGATCGCCGGCATATACAGGATCGTGATGTCGAAGTTTTGCGGCAGCAGCTAACGAAGCGGATGAACCTGGAGAGTGCGATTACCGATGAGATGATTGCAATTGCGTTGCGAATCAAGCCGCATGATATTTGCTTGGTTCCTGAAAGACGCGAAGAATTAACCACCGAAGGCGGATTGAATGTACTCAAGTATTTTGATGCTGTCAAATGTGCTTGCGAACGCCTGGGGGAAGCAGGCATACGGGTATCGTTGTTCATCAACGCGGATCCGGCACAAATCGAAGCAGCGGCACGTACCGGTGCACCGGCGATCGAAATTCATACCGGCGGTTATGCCGATGCGTTAACACCGGAAATCAAGCAGCAACAATTTGAAGCGATCGAACACGCTACAGCCGCCGGTACCGCATTGGGATTGAAGGTAAATGCGGGTCATGGACTGCATTATGAAAACGTGCAGCCGGTTGCTGCAATTTCCGGTATTTCCGAACTCAATATCGGACACGCCATCGTGGCACGCGCGATTTTTGTCGGTTTCGAACAGGCTGTTCGGGAAATGAAACAGTTGATGCTCAAGGCACGTCGATGATCTATGGCATCGGCACCGATGTCGTCGAATCATCCCGGATCGCGCAGTCACTAACGCGTTACGGGGATAAATTTGCGCGGCGCATCCTAACCGACCGCGAATGGCCAGAATTTGATGTCAGCAGTAAACCCGTTTTATACCTGGCAGGCCGCTTTGCAGCCAAGGAGGCGTTATCGAAAGCAATGGGCACCGGCTTGCGCCATCCGGTCAACCTATCGTATATCACGGTTACGCATGACGATCTGGGAAAGCCTTTCTTTGAGTTTCATCCGGAGCTTGATCAATTGCTGAGCGCGAGAGGCATTAAACAGCACCATTTATCGATCAGCGATGAACGTACCATTGTATGCGCTTTTGTCGTGCTGGAGGCTTAACGTGCCGCTCGGTCCGCTCATGCTCGATATCGCCGGCACCGAATTGACTGTCGAGGATCGGCGAAGATTGACGCATCCGTTGGTGGGCGGGGTGATTTTGTTTACGCGCAATTACACCGATTACCGC
Organism: Nitrosomonas sp.; assembly: GCA_021582655.1. Taxonomy (GTDB): domain Bacteria; phylum Pseudomonadota; class Gammaproteobacteria; order Burkholderiales; family Nitrosomonadaceae; genus Nitrosomonas. The sequence continues at coordinate 2,153,543 of CP091135.1, read as the reverse complement.
CAATTATCCGATTTGACGCGACAAATTCATGCACTGCGCGATCCGCATTTATTGATTGCAGTCGACCACGAGGGCGGACGAGTGCAACGCTTCCTGAAAGACTTTACCAAATTGCCTGTAATGCGGGAGTTGGGTAAATTATGGGACCGTCAGCCGGGTCGTGCACGTCATTTGGCCAAGCAAACGGGCTGGGTGTTGGCCGCCGAACTCAACGCCTGCGGCGTCGATTTCAGTTTCACGCCGGTATTGGATCTCGATCATGGACAAAGCAGTGTGATTGGTGATCGTGCGTTGCACCAGGATCCGAATGTGGTTGCCGAATTGGCGCAACAATTGATGCTGGGTTTGAAGCGGGGCGGTATGCTGGCGGTAGGCAAGCATTTTCCGGGACACGGATATATACAGGCGGATTCGCATGTTGAAAAAGCAATCGATCTGCGTTCGTATCCGGAAATCGAAGCACAAGACCTGATTCCGTTTCAACATCTGATCGATGCCGGAATCGCCGGTATCATGGCGGCTCATGTCGCCTATCCCGGTGTCGATACGAATCCTGCTGGTTTTTCTCCGATCTGGTTGCAAAAAATTTTGCGCAAACAGTTACAATTCGAGGGTTGTATTTTTAGCGATGATCTAACAATGTGCGGTGCCGGAGCATTTTTGGAATCACTGCTGCTGCGTGCACAAGCTGCGCTCGCCGCCGGCTGCGATATGATTCTGGTTTGTAACGATCCGGATGGGAGCGATGCAGTATTGGCGGACTTACAGTGGCAGATGACGCCAGCCAGCCTTGCTCGGTTGGCGCGTATGCACGGTAAAAATCACTTCGGTTCGTGGATCAAATTGCGGGAAAATGGCGAGTATGTTCAAGCGGTGCGGGAAATCGGCGCGATCGGCTGCAAGAGCGGCGAGTTACCGTTGCAATAAATCAATAACGCTTTTTCAATTTTATTCTTTTATAAGGTTTAGATCATGTCGGAAGTATTTGATGTCGCCGTCATAGGTGCCGGCCCCGGAGGATATGTGGCAGCAATTCGTTGCGCACAATTGGGTTTGAACGCCGTTTGTATCGATGAATGGAAAAACTCAAAAGGTAAAGCGAGTTTGGGCGGTACATGCTTGAATGTCGGTTGCATTCCCTCCAAAGCGCTGCTGGAATCTTCCGAGAATTATTTCCAAATCAAACATAAAGTATCCGCACATGGAATTACCGCCGAACATGTTGCGATCGATGTGCCCGCGATGGTGGCGCGCAAAGATAAAATCGTTACAACATTTACCGCTGGAATTGCATCGTTGTTCAAGAAGAATAAGGTCAAATCGATGCATGGACGGGGAATCCTGCTGGATCGTGATGATGCTGCGGATCTTTGGCGGATTGGTGTGGACAACGCCGGCAGCCGTGAAGTCATTCAGGCCAAACATGTTATTGTGGCGACCGGCTCGGTACCGCGAACACTGCCGCTAACGGCAATCGACAATACGCTGATATTGGATAACGCCGGCGCACTGGCATTGACAGAAACACCGAAGCGCTTGGGCGTGATTGGAGCGGGTGTGATCGGACTGGAAATGGGCAGTGTTTGGCGCAGACTCGGCGCGGAGGTGACCATTCTCGAGGCTATGCCCGATTTCCTGATGGCGGCGGATGAGCAAGTAGCCAAGGAAGCAAAAAATATTTTTGCCAAAGAACCAGGGTTGCAGATTCAAACCGGCATCAGTATCCAAGCAATCAAAACCACTAGCGATGGTGTGACAGTTAACTATACCAGCTCCGATAATCAAGCGCTGCTGCTGGAAGTGGATAAATTGATCATCGCCATTGGTCGCGTTCCGAATACGATAGGGTTAGGTGCGGAAGCAATAGGATTGGTGTTGGACGAACGCGGATTTATCAAGGTCGACTCACAGTGTCGTACCAATTTACCGAATATCTACGCCGTCGGCGATGTGGTACGCGGCCCGATGTTGGCGCATAAAGCGTCGGAAGAAGGGGTGGCCGTTGCCGAATTGATTTCGCATATCGAGAAAGGTGGAGCATGCGCCGGTGAATCGGTTGATTTCAATATAATTCCCTGGGTTATTTACACGGCACCGGAAATTGCTTGGGTGGGTCAAACCGAGCAGGAATTGAAAGCTGCCGAGATTGCATACAAAGTCGGTCAGTTTCCTTTTATTGCCAATGGGCGCGCACGTGCTATGGGGGAAACCACAGGGTTTGTCAAAGTGATTGCTGATGAAAAAACCGACCGTGTGCTTGGTGTGCATATGATCGGACCACATGTGTCCGAATTGATTTCCGAGGCTGTTATGGCAATGAAATTTTCAGCCAGTAGCCAGGATATTGCATGCATCGTTCATGCACATCCTTCGTTGGCGGAAGTGTTTCATGAGGCGGCTTTGGGTGTGGATAAGCGTGCGCTACATATTTGAGTGGCAGCTCTCGTTCCGATTAGAACGTGCGCACACTTATCCTATGCGATTGAACGGAGTATCCGCTCAGAAGCAATTGTTTTTGTCGGGATTCACACTGCATGACCAGCGTAAATGCTGCATGCCAGCGGACTTGTTGACTAAATAGTCCGCTTTTAAGTGCTTGTTTTGTTCAACAGTTAAGGAAGCTTTTTCCGGAACATATTTTTCCTCACTCCAGAATCGGATTCTGCAAAAATCATCGCCGGGAGTACACAACCGATTAATAGCGGCGCTATAGATCGTTTTATCCGTATGCACTGCATGATCGACCAGCACTAAACGAATCAGTTTTCCAGAATCACCCAATTCAACCGACCGAACCAGACGCCATCCGGTTCCGCTTTCTGTTTGTTGAATTTCCGCCTCATCAACGTGCTCGTGATCTTCTTCACCATGAGAAAAAGCGCTCATGGGTAGCGCAAGCAGTGAAAACAATAAAATACCTGGTAAAAGTTTGTACATAAATTCCCCCTGGCGACCGCCAACTCAAAATTTTATAAGATTTTTAAGAAAAATTTTTAATACTGACAAGCTATTGACAAATGCTCACGGGCAGTTTGCAAGATTAAAAAGCAGGTAGGCGTCATTTATTAATATATGAAAGAATAAACGAGCAATCTGAGTCTGTTTTCAACGTAGCAGCGGCACTACGAATAATTTTCAACGCTTGTTAGTTAACGCTTGGCTTTCCGATAAGTTTTTGCTCTTTGATCCGGATCGTTCTAGCAGCCGGGCAGTATACTCGAAAAAATGATTTTGAACATTATTTTGCAATGAATTTTATGGTTAGGTATCGGCAGTGGCAAGCTTGTTCTCTACGGAGAAAATATCTAAATATTCAATAGACTAATAGTATTATGAAATCTTCCCGAACGGATTCTCGGGATTCAATAAAGTTAAGTACGTTTCTGTAACAATTCGGGGCGAAGGATTATCCATACAACAATGATGCATGTCAGCAGCATGTCTATTTACCTGATTTTGCAGCATACTAAAACATACTGACATGCACGACATTTCATCGCAGACACAGCCGAAATACAAAAACTTGGCTTGACATTCATGCCTATAACGAGTTGTAATACGCGGTTCTATTGATTGTGTTATTTTATGAGGGACGAACAATGAAACGTACTTATCAACCTTCGGTGACAAAAAGAAAGCGCACGCACGGTTTTTTAGTTCGTATGAAAACGCGAGGGGGTGCTGCAGTTATTCGTGCTCGCCGAGCCAAAGGTCGCGCACGATTAAGTGTCTGATCTGAATATTTTTTGCTATTGAAACTTATACACTGCCCGAGTCTTGCCGGTTACATGCAGCGGTTGAATTTGCTGCGGTTATTGGCTTTAATCGCCAGGTCAATGGGAATTTCATTCAGGTTTTTATAAAACCCAATGAACTTGGTCATGCAAGGCTAGGGTTGATCATTTCGAAAAGAATCGAGCGTCGTGCGGTGAAGCGCAACCGGATAAAGCGGATAGTGCGCGAAAATTTTAGATTGTACCGTGTACGCGCTCGAATAGCAGAAATGGATTGGGTGGTGCGACTGAAGCGCCCTATCAGCAAACTGGATGCGGCTAATCTTGCCATCGAAGTACATTCTCTCATGATTCAATTGTCGCAATGTCACGAATAATTATCGCATTGATTAAATTCTATCAATACTGCATCAGTCCGTTGATGGTGCCATCATGCCGCTTCAGTCCAACTTGCTCGCAATTTGCGTACGAGGCTTATCAAAAGTACGGTTTGATCCGCGGAACGCGACTGAGTGTATGGCGAATATTGCGATGCAACCCTTGGAGTAAAGGAGGGTATGAACCTGTTCCTTGAGTTTCTTGTAAGAAACAAGCAAACCAAGCGGGCATGGGTATCCGTAAGATGACTAACCGGTGGTGTTATCGCGAGAACTACATAATTCAAATGTTAGCCACCGAGCATATTATCCAATATCAATAAATAATGGAAACGAAGAGACTTTTATTAATCATCATTTTTTCCACATCGTTGCTTTTTTTGTGGGACGCTTGGCAAAAGGAGATATCTCCACCCACTTCGCAAGTGATGTCAGCCACTAATTCCGGCAGTGCAGCAAACCAGCGACATGATCCGTTGCCGGTCCCGGGGGACGAATTGACTGCGACAGGCTCGGGGGTCGCTTCGGAAATCGAGGGCTTCAGTCCTTCGGTTACACCGAATTTATTTATGACCGGGGAGAAGATCAAAGTGACCACTGATCTGGTGGTTGCCGAAATCGATACGGCGGGTGGCGATATCAGACAATTGGGTTTGATTGCGCACCCGTCCCGTGAAGATGAAAGCAAGCCGTACGAGCTACTACTGGATAAATCGGCACGTTTTCATGTTGCGCAATCCGGGTTGATCGGCGCCGGTTTACCCAATCACAAAACAAAATTTACCATCGATTCGGGAAATTATGAATACCGTCTGGAGCCCGATCGGAATAAAGTGGTTGTGAGGTTGCAGGCTCCTGAAGAAGACGGAATCCAAGTCGCGAAGATTTATACGTTTCATCGCGGCAGCTATGTGGTCGATATCGAATTTGAGATTACAAATCATGGCGATACAACGATCATTCCATTCTCTTATTTTCAGATGCTGCGCGACGCCAATGAACCGACCGGATCCAATTCCCTGGTGCATTCGTATACCGGGCCGGCAATGTACACCGATGCGGAAAAGTTCCTGAAAATCAAATTCTCCGATTTGGATAAAAATAAAGCGGAGTATCCGGCCAATGCCGACAATGGCTGGATTGCTATGCTGGAGCATTACTTTCTGACGGCGTGGCTGCCGCCGCAAGATACGCCTCGCGAGTATTTCGCCAAGCGGCTTGCGCCTAATCAATATACTGCCGGCGTTATCGCTCCGGTCGGTACGATCGAATCCGGGCAAACCAAAACGATCAAGATGCCGTTTTATGCCGGCCCGCAAGAGCAGAATAAGTTAGCAGAATTGGCTCCTGGTCTGGAATTGACGGTGGACTACGGTTGGTTAACAATTTTGGCGGTACCGCTGTTCTGGTTGTTATCTTTCTATCATGAATGGACGGATAATTGGGGGGCTGCCATCATTCTCCTGACATTGACTGTCAAGCTGCTGTTTTTTCCGCTATCCGCCGCCGGCTATCGCTCCATGGCCAAGATGCGTGTGGTTACACCGAAGTTGCAGCGCATACGGGAGCAGTACGCCAGCGACCGCCAGCGCATGCATCAGGCAATGATGGAGTTTTATAAGGAAGAAAAGATCAATCCAATGGGCGGTTGCTTACCGATTTTGGTGCAGATCCCTGTATTTATCGCGTTATTTTGGACGCTACTGGCTGCCGTTGAGTTACGCTACGCGCCTTTCGCACTATGGATTACCGATATGTCCGTGCCGGATCCCTATTATGTGCTGCCGGTGATTATGGGGATTTCGATGTGGGTGCAATCCAAGCTCAGTCCGACGCCAACCGATCCGATTCAAGCTAAAGTGATGCAAATCATGCCGTTGGCGTTTAGCATTTTCTTCTTCTTCTTTCCGGCGGGTTTGGTGCTTTATTCATTGTGCAACAACATTCTTTCCATCCTGCAGCAATGGCAAATTACTCGCATGTATGAAAATAAAGCAGATGCCGCCAGTAAAGACAAAGGTAAGAAAAAAATAAAAGATAAGCTTGAGCCCGGATCGATACATGAGAATCCTCAATTGACGGCACCTGCATCCGATACGGAAGCCGCGGTATCGAACCAGCAGCTTCCGTCTTCAAACGATGCTGCGCAGCAGCAAAAAACAAGCTCGACGACCGAAGCACCGGTAAAAGCAAAAGCACCACAAAAAAACAAAGGCGCTGTTGCGGGCAAGAGGGGTAGAAAAAAATAATCGCGATAATGGTACATCCCAGCAACTTATTGCATATTTTTGATAAAAATAGCGACCGAATGCTTGCAAGCGAATACTGATACGATCGCAGCGATCGCGACGCCTCCCGGACGCGGCGGCATCGGTGTAGTCCGTATATCGGGCAAGAGTCTGCTCAATCTGGCGCAGACATTGCTCGGTAATGCTCCGAAGCCACGCCATGCGCAGCTCAGTTGTTTTTACGATGCCGACGGGTACGCTATCGATCAAGGTATCGCGCTGTATTTTCCCGGTCCGCACTCGTACACCGGGGAAGATGTTCTCGAATTGCAAGGCCACGGCGGTCCGGCGGTAATGAATTTGCTGCTGGCTTGTTGCTTACGGGCGGGAGCGCGGCTGGCACAACCGGGAGAATTTACGTTACGTGCCTATCTGAATAATAAAATCGATTTAATTCAGGCGGAAAGTGTCGTTGATCTCATCGCCGCCAATACGCATGAGGCGGTGCGTTGTGCGGTTCATTCACTACAAGGCCGCTTTTCTTCCCGAATTCATCAGCTGGTGCAATTATTGATTGCATTGCGCATGTTAGTTGAAGCGGCGCTGGATTTTCCGGAAGAAGAAATCGATGCCGTGCAAACCCGGCAAATCACTTGGCAGCTCGAGCAAATCGAAGTGCAATTGGAACAAATTCTACTGGCTGCGAGGCAGGGCAGTCTGCTACAGGAAGGAATTCGGGTGGTATTGGTCGGTGCACCCAATGTTGGTAAGTCGAGCCTGCTGAATCAATTGGTTGAGGAAGAAGCCGCAATTGTGACCGAAGTGCCCGGAACAACGCGCGATACTATTGCACGCACTGTTGCAATTTCCGGTGTACCGATCCATATCATCGACACCGCTGGTTTACGCGAAACCAGCGATATGGTCGAACGCAAGGGCATCGAACGGACGATCGCCGAAATCGATCGCGCTAACCTGATACTTCAAGTATTCGACAGTAACCAAGCAAACGATGCTGCTGATCCTATTCAGCGTTATATTCCGCCAGATAAGTTGCAACTGACCGTTTTCAACAAAATTGACCTATCCGATGAACTGCCGAGAATCGAGGAGACTGAGCAGCAAAGCTTCATTTATTTATCTGCGAAAACTGGCACGGGAATTGATTTGCTGCGTCAAAAAATTTTATCGGTTGCCGGCTGGCAATTGAATCAAGCGGGTGAGGGCGTCATTATGGCGCGGCAACGCCACTTGGAAGCACTAATCAAAACCCATGTTCATCTTGCGTCTGCAAAGGCATTGACGCAAACCGAAGCGCACTTCGAACTGCTTGCCGAGGAATTGCGGTTGGCGCAGCGCGCGTTGTCTGCCATTACTGGTCAATTCACCGCTGATGATTTGTTGGGCGAGATTTTTTCCCATTTTTGTATTGGCAAGTAGTTCCACTTTCCAACCGAACATGACGCGAAGGCGAGCCGCAGACCGTACAATAAACACGGCGAGGGGAAGTTGACAAAGCCAGAGTTGATTTAGAAATGGAATAACCTGCCAAATCGCGTTCATTCGAACCCTTATCTGGTAGAATCCCGTTTTTTTCACGCATCAAAACTTGCTTATCACGATCATTCCAAAATCGAATAACCTTTAAAGCATAATTACCATGCTGCTCATGATCGATAATTACGATTCTTTCACCTATAACCTGGTGCAGTATTTCGCTGAACTGGGGGAAACGGTGGCGGTATACCGCAACGATGAAATCACATTGGACGAGATCGCCGCATTGAAACCGGGTCGGATCGTCATTTCCCCGGGTCCGTGCACGCCGAACGAAGCAGGTGTCTCGTTATCCGTGATCAGTCAATTCAGTCGGGATATTCCGGTGTTGGGGGTTTGTTTGGGCCATCAGAGCATCGGGCAGGCATTCGGCGGCAAGGTAGTACACGCCAAGCAGCTGATGCACGGCAAGACATCTCCGATTTATCACAACAATCAAGGCATGTTTCGCGATTTGCCGAATCCGTTTATTGCCACGCGCTACCATTCGCTGGTAGTGGAGCGTTCATCGTTGCCGGATTGTCTGGAAATTACCGCATGGACTGAGGACAGCGAAATCATGGGGTTGCGCCATAAGACACTGGCGATTGAGGGTATTCAATTTCATCCGGAATCCATTTTGAGCGAGCATGGCCATCAAATGCTCGGCAATTTCTTGAAGCGGCAATCCGCGTAAAGGCTCCATCGAATGACACCTCAGCAAGCTTTGCATCGTATTGTTGCGTATCAGGAAATACCGCATAACGACATGATCGCGCTAATGCGCCGAATCATGCAAGGCGAGGTATCTCCGGTGTTAATCGCCGCACTCATCACCGGTTTGCGCATGAAGAAGGAAACCGTTGGTGAAATCGCCGCCGCAGCGCAAGTGATGCGTGAATTCGCTACCCGAGTTAGGGTGATTAATGATACGCATCTCGTCGACACTTGCGGTACTGGTGGCGATTCGTTACATACATTCAACATTTCCACCGCATCCGCTTTTGTCGTAGCCGCGGCGGGCGGGCGTGTCGCCAAGCACGGTGGTCGTTCCGTATCCAGCAAATCGGGCAGTGCCGATGTACTGGAAGCACTCGGTGTCAATTTGAATCAGACGCCACAGCAAGTGGCGGAATGTATCGATGAAACCGGTGTCGGTTTCATGTTCGCGCCCAATTATCATGCCGCAATGAAGCACGCTGCCCCGGTGCGGCGTGAGTTGGGCGTCAAAACCTTGTTCAATATTCTCGGTCCGCTCACCAATCCCGCCGGCGCCAGGCAACAAGTGCTCGGGGTTTTCAGCGAAGATTTGGTCAAGACGCTGGCACATGTATTGCAGTGCCTGGGCAGCCGTCATGTACTGGTTGTCCACGGCAGCGACGGCCTGGATGAAATCACCATCAGCGGTGCAACGCATATCGGCGAACTGAAGCACGAACAAGTAACCGTTTATACTATCCGCCCCGAAGATTTCGGATTGAAAGCCGCATCCATCGAAACCATTCGTGTCAATGACAGCGAGCAAGCGCAAAAAATGCTGCTATCGGTGCTGGAAAGCGTGGCAGGGCCTGCACGCGATATCGTGCTGTTGAATGCAGGCGCGGCGATTTATACCGCAGGGTTGGCCGATACGCTAGAGCGAGGTGTTCGACAAGCGCAGCATGCTATCGACAGTGGCGCTGCGCGCCGGAAACTGCAGCAGCTCGTCGAATTTACCCAACGCCATTACGTCTGATCGTCATGTCCGATATTCTGAAAAAAATCCTTACCGTCAAGAAACAGGAAATCATTGCTGCCAAAGCGGAAAAATCTTATGCCGTACTGCTACGGGAAGCCGAGTCGGCTGCACCCATCCGTGATTTCACCGCCGCCATACGTACTAGAATCGCCACAAGGCAGTCTGCGGTGATAGCCGAAATCAAACAAGCCAGTCCTAGCAAAGGCATACTGCGCGGCCGCAGCGACAATCATCCGCAAGGTTTCGAATTCATTCCAGCTGATATCGCCAAAACTTACACCCAACATGGTGCAACGTGCCTTTCAGTATTGACTGATCGGCAATTCTTCAAAGGCGCTCCGGAGTATTTGCAACAAGCACGTGCCGCTTGTCCGTTGCCGGTATTGCGCAAGGATTTCATACTGGAGGGTTATCAAATCGCCGAAGCGCGCGCCATGAACGCCGATTGCATCCTGCTGATCGTCAGTGCGTTCATGCTGGAATCCGAAAATACCGCACAAGCGGGCGCACGTATGACCGAACTCGAAGCGTTGGCGCATGGGCTTGGTATGGCGGTATTGGTTGAGGTGCACGATGCCGATGAACTCGAACTGGCAGTGCAATTGACTACACCGCTGATCGGTATCAACAACCGCAACCTGCAAACCTTTGAAACCACACTCGATACCACGCTCGGGTTGCTGGCGCAAATTCCGCCGGATCGTGTCGTCGTGACTGAAAGCGGCATCCATACACCGGCGGATGTAGCACTGATGCGCGCCAACCAAGTACATGCATTTCTCGTGGGAGAAGCGTTTATGCGTGCCGCAGATCCCGGTGCTGAATTGGCACGGTTATTTGCATAATCTATCTACAGTCGTATCAGAAGCAACACATTAATTTGTATCCATTCACAGCGGCTCGCCGTTGCGCGGACATTGACAACATTATCGTAACTAGCGCTTTGTTTCCTTAAGGTTTATTGGTAGGTGTCGTAACAGGTTCCTGATCAATACACTCAGGAGCTCAACATGCCGCAACCGAAACAAAGAAAATTGTCGGACTGGATCAGTTTTCTTACTAAAGCGGATATTCCTGTACTAAGGCAAACAGCGCGCAATCTGCAGCAATTGCAAAAAAACGAGCTGCATCTGAACGCACGCAGTTTCGCCCATGCGGTAAAGAACGACCCGCTGATGTCTGTTAAATTGCTGCGCTACATGCAAGCACACAAACGCCGCAATCAGGCGCACGAGGTCATGGAAGTAGAGCAAATTGTGATGATGCTCGGATTTGAAACCACGTTCAGAAAAATACAACCCAAACCGTTGGTGGAAGAGGTTTTGGGCCGCGACAACAGAAACGCGTTGGTGTATTTGCTGAAAACCGCACATCGCGCCCAAATTGCATCAGGTTATGCTTTCGACTGGGCAGTTCGATTGCACGACTTGCATTTTGAGGAAATCCGCACTGCCGCATTGTTACACGATATCGCGGAAATGTTAATGTGGTGTTTTTCGCCTCAGGAGATGCTCATGATCAAGAAAGTGCAGCAGCAAAATAAAAACCTGCGCAGCGCGATGGTACAGGAAAAGGTATTCGGCTTTTCGCTGCACCATTTACAATTGGAATTGGCCGAAAAATGGCGGCTGCCGGAATTGCTGATTACTTTGATGGATGATGAGCATGCGCAACGGCAACGGGTTCGTAATGTGGTGCTTGCAGTCGATTTGGCGCGACATTCGGCCAACGGTTGGAACGACGCTGCGCTACCGGACGACTACCAGGGCATCGCCCGATTATTGCATTTGGATGTGGCCGATGTCATGACCATTGTCGGTGCCGAACCGCAAGACACTGCCGAAACGATAATCTAGTAGTGTTTTATTTCATTTCCAAGTCAAACAGAATACGAAGGCGAGCCATAAACAGTATCAATAATACGGTAAGGAAAGGTCGGTAAAGTCAAGTTTGATTTGGAAGTGGAATTACTTCCGTATATCGGTAATCTGGTTGAATGGTCGATGTGCGAGAAAATTGCTGATATTTCCCGCCAATTGATCCAACAGCCTCTGCGTGGATTCTTTGCTGGCCCAGGCGATATGCGGCGTAATGATCTAATTCTCCGGTTGCCGTCGCAAAATCAAATTGTCTTTTCCGGGCGGCTCGTCCTGTATCACATCAATCGCCGCGCCGGCGATGCGCTTATCGCTCAAACACGCCAGTAAATCCGCTTCGTTGATCAATCCGCCGCGTGCGGTGTTGATCAAATACGCGCTTGCTTTCATCAAACCGAATTCCCTGTGAGTGATCAATTCACCTGTTTCCGGCGACAATGGGCAATGCAACGTTATAAAATCCGCTGTGCGCAACATGTCGTCAAATGCGATTCTACCAGGGCGCGGCGGTTTGTTTTTATGCTCCGCGACCAATATCTGCATGCCGAAAGCCTGTGCAAGTTGCGCCACCGCCTTACCGAGTTCGCCATAGCCGATCACCCCCAGCTTTTTGCCCGATAATTCCTGAATGCCGAAATCGAGTGGACAGAAGAAGGTACCGGCTTGCCAGCCGCCGCGTCTGACCAGCTGTTGATAATCCATGAAATGCCGCGCCAGATTCAGCATCAGCATTAATACATGTTGTGCTACCGACGGTGTAGCGTAACCGCGCACGTTGCAAACCGGGATACCATGTGCCGCGGCGGCGGTGAGATCAACGTTGTTGTAACCGGTTGCGGCCACGCAAATCAGGCGCAAATGCTTGGCAGCCCGGATTGCTTCCCGGCCGATGTACACTTTATTGCTGACAACGATCTCCGCTTGCCCGATACGGCCGGACACGTCCGCTTCGATGGAATTGTGATAAAACCGCCAGGGTGAAACCGCGCGCTCCAACGTTGTGCAATCCATATCCCCGCGTGTCACCGAACCGAAATCAAGAAAAATTGCGCGCATCGATCGACTATCCCGCCAGCCAGGGCAATTCGTACAGCGTCAGCGGCTCGATATCCAAATGGATAGCATAGCGGCCATTTTGCTCGTCGCCGGTGATGCGGGCACCGCAACTCGTTATTTGGCCGGACAGTCGGTGTTCATCCAGGCGGTGACGGAAACTGCGCGATTCCTCGGGACTGAATTGTCCGACCATACAACGATCGATGCCAATCCGCACCGCTTTGCTGTCATAAAGATCGTCATCAGCCGGGATCAGGTATACGGTCCATTGGCCAGTACCGGTTTGCGATAACCGCTTGAGCGCGCTCTGATCGCACTCGCCTGTAACGGTATGAGCGAATTGATCGAGTACGGGCCAAGCGTGATAATACTGTTCAGATGATACCGGATACGATGTATTTACCTTCTTCCAGGCGGTTTCCTGAGCGGCGATCTTATGCCGGTTGATATACAGCGCCGCCGCCGCGCACACTGTAACCGGCAGAATCACTCCGCTATGGATACCGGCGCCTGCGATCAAGCCAAGCACCAATGACAAGGCGATGATTGCAGAGAAGCGCATGGTCATTGCAGCGCCTGTTCGATGGCGGCGACCAGCGCCGCATCGAAGGGTGCGGTGTGCGGGCTGAATTGGGTTATCAGCTCGCCATCGCGTCCGATCAGGTATTTATGGAAATTCCATGTCGGATAAGTACCCGACAGCTCTGCCAACCGCGCATAAAAGGAATGGGCGTTGTTCTGTTTCACCGTGGTTTTTTCGAACATCGGGAAGTTGACATCATACGTCAGGCGGCAAAAATCCTGAATCTCCGCTTCCGTACCCGGTTCCTGTCCTAAAAAATCGTTTGATGGAAAACCCAGCACTACCAAGCCCTGTTTCTGGTACTGTGCGTACAGTTTCTCCAGACCTTCGTACTGCGGCGTATACCCGCACTTGCTCGCGGTATTGACTACGAGTAATACCTTGCCTTCATAAGCCTCGCACAAATTCACCGTTTCAGCCGAAGCCAGTTTACGGAAATTCTGATCCAGCAAGCCACTGTTACAGGCGAAAGTAGGGGAGATTAGCAAAATAATGAGCAATGCAAAAAATTGACGCATGATCGATTTCCTCTTCGGTTATTGCCACCAGGGTTATTGTAATCAAATCGTGCGCGGGTGAGTGATCCATGAAACAAACGCCAGGTAAATTTTTTAGTTCCTATTTTCCCCGTACGGCTAAACAGAATTTGATTTTCATTAGTTTTCTACTTAACCCGCCCCATTTCTTCGATGACCCCGTTAGCCATAATTCCCAGTCAGCACCGTTTCATGCTTCCTCATACTCATTGAATGAATTATAGGGCCGCTCCCGCATTACCGTTGAATTCGCCGGTCTTTTTATATTCCCGCCTGGTCAGGGCGCCGATACCTGGCTGTTGTCATTGATGTATTCAGCCGCAAGCTGATGGCTTGATCCGATAATCCAGCATAAAGCAGGATCAAATATCTAAAGACAAATTAAAAACAATAGGTTATTAAATATACTTCTGGTGTACGTTTGACAGTTTATCCAGCATTCAGTATATTCCGCAGCATTAAAACTTTGTTTTTCAAATAGCCTGCCTTAATGCTTTCTGCTTGATTTTGTATGCGCATCGTAGTCACTGGAATGGGAGTGGTTTCTCCGATTGGTATCGGAGTTCGACAATTTTGGGATAACGCGGTGGCCGGCGTCAGCGGAATTGCCGGTATTCAAAGCTATGATGCTTCCAAGCAACGCTCCCGCATCGCGGGTGAAATTACCGATTTCGATCCAAAATCTTTTTTGAATACTAAGCAAATTGACCAAACCGACCGGTTTACGCAATTGGCGTTGCACGCTGCCGGTCAGGCAATGCAAGATGCGGGCGGTCTGGAGCATTATGCACCGAGGCGTGTCGCTGTAAGTCTGGGTTCCGGTATGGGGGGCTTTTCAACTTTTGAATCATCAGCGATGCGTCGCTTTCAAAACAAATCGGTACCACCGTTTTCGGTGCCGCGTATCATGGCCAATTCCGCCGCAGCTTGGATCGCGACGCAATACGGATTGAAAGGTGTTAATCTGACGTGTAGCACCGCTTGTTCTTCTGGAGCAAACGCTATCGGCATAGCGCTTGACCTGCTGCGTACCGGTAAGGCGGATGCAGTGGTGGCAGGAGGTGCGGAAGCATGCGTGCTACCGCTCACGATGGCAGGTTTTGAAGCACTGATGGCGTTATCGACATCATTTAACGGCGATCCCGCACACGCATCGCGTCCCTTTGCCAAAGGGCGTGACGGGTTTGTGATGGGTGAAGGTGCAGGCATTCTGATTCTGGAGCGGGAAAGTGCAGCACAACAGCGCGGCGCCAATATTTATGCCCGGTTGGCGGGCTACGGCTGCGCTTGCGATGCGGCACATATCGTTGCTCCCGATATAGAAGGACAAATTGCCGCGATGCAGTCTGCGCTTGAAGACGCGGACATAGTGCCGAGTCAGGTGGATTATATCAACGCACATGCGACTTCAACACCGATCGGTGATGCCATCGAAACCAATGCGATCAAGCGGTTATTTGGCGAATATGCGTCCGAGATCGCAATCAGCGCTACCAAATCGATGATCGGACATAGTATCGGTGCTTCGGCGGCAATCGGTAGCATTGCGACGATCATGACATTGCAAACCAGCACAATACATCCGACGATCAATTTGATCGAAGCGGACCCTGAATGCGATCTCGACTATACACCGAATCAAGCCGTACGGAAAAAAGTGCAAACCGGTATGTGCAATGCATTCGGTTTCGGTGGTAATAACGCCAGCATCGTTTTCACAACACTTTAATACAAGGCGCCCTCATCATGAATACCACAGACCTTGAAGCAAAAGTCATCACGTTTATCGCGTCAAAAATCGAACATGTGGAAGCCTCAACGGTTACAATTGCATCCACATTCGAGCAACTCGGACTCGATTCCATGGATACCGTGCAATTGCTGTTCGATGCAGAAGAAAACTTCGGCATAACATTCGATGGTGACGAAGTGAAAGCACTGCGCAGTGTCGGTGACATCGTTGACTATATAAAAAATCATCCGCCTACAGCAACGGAGTAGGGTGACCATATTGGCTATGCAACTTGTTTGCAATTCTTAGTTTCACAGACCGCACCCGGCACCGTAAACCTGGCCGGATAGATCACGAATAAGCCGACAGCACTCATACCGTTCGATCCCGGAAAATCTGAGACCCGATCAAATGCTTGGCAAGTATGTCATCATCGCACCTTGTTCCACCAAAGAAGTGCACGGAGAAACCGAATATCTCGCACCTGAATCCGGTACGATATTCTAATCGACCATCTGTTATGTAGCGTTGATGGTGAAGTGGACGGCCTAAAAGATGGGTACTTGCAGATGCAAACCGTGGAAGGTTATTCGGTAACTCTAAAGGTCGTTGACGCCGCCTTTGCTACCAAGGCTGTCATTTCAAACGCCAAAGCAAAATACTCAATTAGCCTTAATCAGTTGCACGTTCAAAGGGCATCGACGACCGATGCGAAGGGTATGGCTCTCGAAAGGGGCATGTGTACCCGAATTATGTATCGATTACTTAGTTCTGTGAGCCGTTATGCGAATCTGTGTCGCCAGGTGCACCTCACGCAGGAAGTAGGCTAAACCGATCACCAAGGCGAGCGTTGATGTTGTAAATAGAGCACCTATGAGCCAGCTAAGCGGTGCTTTGAACATAACCTCGAAAAACAGTGCGACTACGACCATGCATAGCAGCAGTGCCGCAATCGTACATGCTGTAATGGCCACGCTATTGAAATGCCTTCTTCGCTCCAAGCTTTGTAATTCGAATACGACAGAATCCAGCTTAAGCCACACCTCGAATTCTTGGTGCTCGGTAAGCACTCGACTGCGATCGATGATTCTGGCTAAGCGACCCGCCATTACATTAAGCAGACCGGCAATGCCGGTAAGTAGAAAAACAGGAGCAAGGGCAAGTTGAATTGCCCTTGCGACATCAGCGATATCATCCGGTGTTGTTTGCATGCGTACTATCCAGCTTATGTGGCAAAAAAAGACCAACAATCGTATCATGGCCTGGTCAAGTAAAACCGGACAATCCCGTTAAGCGACTTTTTTCAATCTTTCCATTTCTACCTCATATTGATTCGGACTTTTATACCCCCAAGTATGAATGTAGTCGATGACTGTTTAAAACGTGGAAATATACTGCAATACATCTTGCTGAGCTGCATGACGGGTTTGGTGGTGCCGCCAGTGGATACGCTCCTGTTTGAAGCTGCCGAAGAAGCTTTCTGCCACAGCATTGTCGAAGCAATCACCGGTACGGCTCACACTACC
>CP091135.1:2085842-2136520 GCA_021582655.1 Nitrosomonas sp. | reverse complement strand
AATAGTACCGGTTCGTTGTTAATAAAAAAACCGCTTCGTACTTACGAAGCGGTTTTTTACTGCATTGTGTGGCTTGCTAAAAGCAAGACGCCCCAATGCCGCACGGAAATCCGTTCCATATCTCGAGTCCCGTCGAATGCGATTCGACAGGCGCTTTGCCGCCGCTATAAGGCGTGTTGATAGTAATGCGGGTTACCGGCAGATTGAAAGCGCCCATATTGGGTCCGAAGCGGTCAACAATTTCCTGTCCGTCGATAGCCGCCCAAAAACGCCCGTCATTGCCGCCGGAACGCTTCCAATACACTTCGAACTTAAACCATTTGTCTACCGGCACAGGGACAGCTTTGTTATCTTTACGCCAATACGTTGTCTTCGCCCATGGGCCATTGGCGACGTTATCTCCGCTGGCTCTCCAGAAAAGCTGGCCGTCCTTTCCTTTTATCACATTGATAGAGAATCGATAATCGCCTTCATAAGAGTTTTTATAGCCGCCCGTTTTCCATCCGAATTGACTGCGCCAATTGCCACCGGATACGGTGTTGATCAGTTTCGTCGGAAAGCTGGGTTCATATCGGTACCAATAAGAGATATAGGCTTCTTTGACGTCGCCGATATTCCAATGCCGGATGACTTGCAGAGATGATAGCGCTTTGGCTTCGCCAATGACTCCCTTGATTTTGACATTTTGAAATAATTCATTGACTGTTTGACCGTCCGGTCCTGTAACGGGCCTTATCACATTCTTGATATTATCATCAACATTGGTGGCATCAATCGGTTCGTACGCCCATAAATGAATGCCGGAATATTTGGCGCCAAATGCTTTTATCGGCCATGAATATCCGGTTTCTTCGTCAGTGCCGGTAATATCCTGCCATGCGTATTTGGTAGTGAAACCGTATACGGGACTTAAAGCGACACCAGCACCGTAATTCGATTTAAAGAGCAAGTTGGCCGCCTGAATCGCCGGCGCGCTCATCGTCGCAACGATGCAAAAGGTTGCTATGAGCAGCTTGTTGCCAAAAGTATTCCGGGAACCTAGGGAGCGCTGATCAGTCCGGCGGGCGGGCTGAAGCGCGAGGTGCACGGAACACAGCGATCGAGGTCTATCAATGCGATAGATGGGGAAACGAGTGCTGCCGTGCAGCCAATTAAGCGACGTTTCCTTAAGGGAGTTTCGTTGGGATACCTTATTGATCCCGGTTAATGTGTTGTTGGTTAATAAAGTCGATTTATCGATTTTCATTCCGTTTTTCCTTAAAGTTACCAGGCCGGAACTGCCTTGATACACCCTAAATTGGTATCAATTCAATATGCGCGACACCATGCGCACATCAAAGGAAGTGCGCATTCGGAAGCATTGGTGTTATCCGGCAGCCCTGCCGCCTTGGGGATTTTCTTGGATCAATGACTCCGCATTCCCTGTGCTGACAAGGTTTGCTTTTTCAAACGACAGACCCGTACGGGTGTGACGTATGTCAATGAGTCATTTCTATCGTGAACAAATGATGGAAATGAATTTCAGCAGGTTTGTTTTTATTGTTAACACCGAAACCGCTCAGCTCATAAAAAAGCGCAGCGGTTTTATTGTTTCATCACATCAATTTCAACTATCAGTGACCGGATTTGCGCATATGTTTCATCGCTTCTTCGGTATGTTTGGCGGATTCGGCGGCATGTCCTTTTTCGGCATGCTGAATCGCTTCTTCCAAATGCTTTATCGCCTCATCCATATGTTTGTGCGCTTCCGCATGCTCTTTACCCGCCGCTTTCGCGTGCGTTAGGCTTTCCTTGGCATGCTCAAGCGATTCTTTCGCGTGCCCCATCTCCCCATGCGCCTGTGCTTTACCGGCATGCTCCATCGCTTCGGAGGTATGCCCCGCGTCCGATGCCCATCCGGGCGTGGCCAGAAAAACAGCCAGCGTGCCAGCCAGAATAGGTATTAATTTGTTTGATTTCATCAATGCTACTCCTATGTGAGTTACTGATTTGCCTTTATAAAAAGACACTGCATCATTTGCGCTACTTCAGCCCAAATTTTTGATCCAAATACATTTTCCTGCCATTTAATCGAATGGCCGTATTTCACATTCTGTTTCCAGTTTTTTGGGTAATTCTAAAGCATAATTCCAGGTCACGTTCCCGAGTATTATCATCTTTTTATCAAAATTTATTATTTTCAACGACTTGTAATTAATTGCTGTTTTTCGTTAGTGATTTAAGAAAACGCTGATCCAGTGGTCGCGCGAATGGATCGCTGCGTTCCGTGTATCTTGTGTGTTATCTCGTTCATCGAATGAATCCGTTGTTTCCTTTTAACACCCTGCCGCAGGCAGCCAATGAACCAAAAGGCCTTGGTTTTGTAATAATCCGCCTTCTTTCATGAAATAAATTTGATGGTCGACTGAGGAAACCCCCAGATAAGTTTTTGTTTCCGGATAGTAGCGGTAACTGTAAACCTCAAACACCGCAGTCGGAGCCCCCGCAGGTGCCAGAACCTCCGGATATTTCCCTTCCGCCCACGCAAAAAAACATTCGATATTTTTCGCCGATGACTGATTGATAAATTTATTAACCACCGCACGTCCGCCGGATAACACCAAATCCGGATACTCCAATATTTTGAATTTTTCGAAAGGATTGCCGCGGACTGCAATAATGTCGGCAGGCGCACCCGGCACTAATGTACCCAGCGGAGCGAGTCCTAAGTGCTCGCCGGCTTTTGAAGTGGCGGCTTTAATCACGTTAACCACATCACTGAAATCGATGGATTCGCCGCTGGTCAAGTGCAACATTGCATGCAATTCCTCGCCGTTAATCCCCCACGGTACATTATCGTGCCCGATTTCCGATCCGTAGATAAATTTTGCGCCTTTGCCGGCGAGGCTCATGGTATTGGAATGAATGCCTTTGCCTGTTGCCGTATCCACACAGGATGCCAGGGTATCGATGGTGGTTACGAAAGTCACGCCTTGATCTACAGCACGCTGCAGTAAATCTTCGCTGATCGTGCCGCAAGGAATATGCGCAAATTCATCAACCCCCGCATCCAACGCCCGTTCAAAACCGGCATTATCGCCGGTATGCACCAGAACGCGTTTGCCCAACGCATGGGCTTTCACCGCAATGGCATTGACAATTTCCTGCGAAAGTAACGGCCACGGTGTCGCGGGAGGTGCATGGTCATCGTGTGGTTGCATCCATGGCGCGCCGGCTTCGCCTCCCTGCTCCAGGGCAATCTTGATCGCAGTCGCACCTCCTGCCACCAGATCGTCTACAACTTGCTCGGCTTCGGCTGCGGAAGCAACCGGAATACCAATCTTATCCAATCCGCCATCGCCCCCGCCGAACACATTCAACGGATACCCGCCGACCGCCTGAATAATCGGGCCAACACTCAACAAGCGCAAAGTACCTTGCCCGCCTTCAGGCGGTTGCAATGGGCCGCCGGTATCCTGTGCGGTGGTGATACCGTGCTGCAATACCGCGTCTTTTGATACGCCGCGAAAAGTAATATGCGCATGGGATTCAATAAACCCCGGCAATATCGTCGCATCCCCCAGATCCAGCTGATTGGCGCACGCTCCGCTTAATTCCGGCAAAGTGCCCAGCTGCTTGATTTTGTCCCCCTCAATGAGAACGGATGTATTTTCCTGAGGAAAATTGATGCCATCGAATACCCGTGCGGCCGTGAGGATTTGACAATCCGGAAGTACCGGCACGCCGCCGCCGGATCCTGAATGATTTTCGCCACCGTGCGCCTGGACGCTGCCGCCGATCCCCAATCCGAGGAGCAATGCAGTCGCTGCATGCACGTTAACAAGAAGAAAGTTTTTATTTTTCATTTCAGCAATACGCTCCTATTCGATGCCGTAATTTTTGATGCAATATCTGCCATTTCATGTGCGGAAATGGTTATACATAATCTTGCGTTAATTTGTAGCGAATAGGCATTATAAGTGCGAATAAATGCGTTTAAAATGCGACAAATTGTCGCATTCAAACAGATAGGGTGTGTCGCGTGATCGCTTAAACAACTGCCCAGCAACAGGGACGAGGCGATCGCTGCCGGATCAAATCGAGTAAAAATATGCCAAGACAATCTGTCGGTGATTGCCATTGTCCAAACGGAGAATCGTCAATCCGGAATACCGAAATGATTCACGATAATCCGCCCTCCGGAGATCACCAGTCCAGGATATTCAAGACGTTTCAAGTCAAGCAGCGGATTGCCGGCAACGGCGATAATATCGGCCGGTGCGCCGGGTTGCAGGCTGCCCAGCATCGGTATGCCCAGATGGTGTCCGGCCTTTGCGGTTGCGGCACGTAAAACATCCAATACATGCATATTGGCTGTTTGCATCAGATACAGCAGTTCCTGAGCGTCAATTCCCCAGGGAATATCGGGGTGCGCAATTTCGGCGCCATAGAGCAGTTCACCGCCAAGCGTCGTCCATGCGGCAGCATTGGCTGCAATGCCCGCGCATTTGGATAACGTATCCATGGTGCTGATAATTTTTACCCGCTGCGCGATCGCTTGTTTCAACAATGGCTCAGGAATGTGATTGCAAGGCAGGTGCGCCCATTCATCGACACCGGCGTTCAATGCAATTTGCGCCCCCGTCGCTTCGGCAACATGCGCGGATACCTTACGGCCATGGCGATGCGCTTCCTGGACGATTGCGGACACAATCGATTGAGACAATACCGGCCAGCTTGTCAGTGTGCGTGTCGTGTGCTGAGCGGACGGGTGATGTACGCCGGTATGCGTTGCGTCATGCGTGCCGTGATGCCCGTGATCATGATGTGCGGACCAAGGGGCACCGACTTCACCGCCCGGCTCAAGCGCAACTTTAATCACCGCCGCACCCTCGCTGATCAAGCGACGCACGGTTGCGCGTGCTTGCTCTTCATCCGTTACAGCGATGGCGATGTCCGTTGCGCCGAGCACTGCAATGGGATAACCGTCCGGCGCGGTAATGATCGGCCCGGAGGTCAGTACCCGTAAATTACCGTCACCCCCATAGGGTTGATGAACCGGCCCGCCCAAATCGCGGATGGTGGTGATCCCATGCCGCAACACGATATCCGCAGGCACTTTTCGATACGTCAAATGCGCGTGCAGCTCGATCAATCCGGGCAGGATGGTGGCATCACCCAGATCCAAAACGGCTGCACGGTCATCCGTATTAATCGCTTCGCGCGGCAGGATTTGCGCGACTTTGCCGCCGACTACCAATACCGATACACCGGTTTTGACGGTTTCGCCATCAAAAACCCGTGCCGCGTGCAGCAGTAGCGACGAATCCTGTTTTTCCTGGGCGACGGCCAGCGCAGTGAAAAAAAACGGCCATATAATGATAAGAAAAAGCATGATGCGCAGGGGGAATGTTAAAGTCATTTTTTGATTCATGAGCTTTCCTCAGGTAAGAAAGAGAGAATTATTCGATGCCGCGTTTCACGATAGCATTCAACAGTGCCCGGGCTCGGTAGACCCCGTCAACACACATAGCGCCGCCATCAGAAAAAAACAGCCCCAAGTCGCCTCGACCAGTTCTTCCTTGTCGGGCCGGGTGTGATAACAACACCCCCAGAATATGCCGGGAACTGTCCCAGCCCGGCGATCGGATTGCACCATGCCAGCTTGATAGCCGGTGAAGTACCGGCTGCGCAAAACCGCGCTGATCTGGCGATGTGCGGCACTTCGCCAATATCCGCCATCCGGCACCAGGCCAGCCAATGCCAGCATCGCAAGCGATGCGATCACCGATGCGGACGGATCGCAATACGGCGACGCCTCGTCAATCCGGTTGGGCGGCAATGGCTCCGGACGGGAAATCAGCCAATATTCACAGGCGGCTCTGGCATGGGTGACAAAAGGTTCCCCCCAATATGCCGCCGCCCGGCTTAATCCCAGCATCGTCCAGGCTTGGCCTCGTGACCATTGACCCGCCTGTCCGGTTGGTTCGAAACCCCTGCCGTTAAATCTGGCGGCTGCATGAAAAGCACCGTTGGTGCTGCTGCATGCCGCCAGCAGCGTTTCCACATGCCGCCGGGTCATCGCGTGATGAAGTTTTTGCCGGCTGCTGCCGAACAACTGGATCAATGCAGCAAGACTATCAACCGTTACCGTCCTGTTGCCGCTGTCGCCGCCGCCTAACGCCGTGCCAAGTGGGAAGCAGTTTAGTTTCGGATTAAAACTTTGCGTGATCGCAATCATCGATTCCTGAACCAATGAGCGTGCATGCGCATCACGGAACCAGACTTCTCCCAATGCGGCGCCATACCAAAAAATCATGCTGCGGTATCCCGAATCGATCGTGGTTTTTGCGGCCAATTGTCGGCAAATAGTCGACGCTTTATGTTGATCTCGCGCGGAATCGGTAATCTTGGCGCGCAGCCACCAACATGCTCCCCAGAATCCGCCGAACCACGATCCGCCTTGCGAAACAGTCCAGGTATTGCTGTTTCCGGGTGAAAATAGCGGAAATCCGTTGCTGCATAACGCATCGATTGCTTCCATGCGGCGAAACATCGATTCAATCGCATCAATCATTTCTTTGGGGCTTACCAACTGATCGCCGGGATCGGTATTGCCAGCTGCGAACATACTGTCCTCCTAAAAAATCAGATTAAAATCAACCAGAAAATTATTGGCATCGCTTTTTCCGGGGTAGATGCTTTTCATCGCATCGCCGCCGAAGGCATGGCCGAAATAAACGCGTGCCGTGAATTGCCTGCTATACGTATAAGTAAGGCTGATATCCACCAACTGGCCGATATCGCTCGAACCGCCGGCGGGATTACCCGAATACCCGAACGCACCCGAGCGCACTGCGGCACCCAGGCCGCCATAGAGCAAATCGCCGGCATTGCTCAGTGTTAATTGGTGGACGTTGATGTTTGCCTGCAATTTGGCCGTGGGGAAGGTGATAAACTCGACAAACGCATCCTGAATGTTCATCAGGTTATAAAACGGAAACTTGGCATAGAGTCGACCGCTCGGTACCGCGGAGAAGTAAGTTTGATGTGTGTTATCGTTCATATCGCCATCGCCAGAACTGCGGTAATACACGGCACGCAACCACGGTTTCAGCGGCAATTGCGTCCATTGATAGCCCGCCTCGGCGGCAATCGCCCAAGCCCGATGAGACTGAGATGTCCAGCGACCGAACTGGTAGGCGCCCCACAGCAGCGTATCGAGACTGCCGCTTCCCACGGCATGAAGCGACAACCAATGCGCGCCAACGGTATGAAGATCCAACTTCTGTTGATTGAGAAAAGGCCTGGCGTCGGCCTGGCGATTGTCGACCACCCGGGTATCGCGCTGATCGTCGTAATTCATGTAAAACAGGCGGGCTTCGATACCCGGTAACACGGCATCTTTTTTACCGGTCAGTGCTGCGAAAACAATATTGATATCGTTGAGCTGATGCTGTCCTTGCACCGTCAGGTTGCCTTGCGTCGGACGCACGCCGCTGACTGTCAAGTTCAACCCGGGTTGATCATAGACGACGGATACGCCGTCAAAGCTACGTCCGATATAAATCGCATTAAAACCGCCCAGCAGTCGTTCCGCAATGCGCCTGCGTTTCAGTCCGTCGAATTTTTCGGCCCCGCTGCTGTATTCCAAGCCGTCGATCAGTTCGAAACGTCCGATTTTTGCCGTGACACCCGGCACACCGAATGCATGCAGCTTGAAATTCAGAAAACCCTGCTTCAAAAAAACACTACTGGCCTCGGTCGATTGATTGGTTTGAAAATACGCCGCGCCCAATCCCAAAGATCCGCCGCCGGGAGCAATCGCATCGCCGGGAAGTCCGTAAAGCCCGATGTATTGCGCTTGCGCGAAACCATCGATGTACGGTGTGGTCAGCGTGGCGCCGAGTCTGGCGCGCAAGATCCATAAATCATAGGCGTGATTGATCGCCGCTTCCGGGCGAAAATAATTCCATAATTCATAGCTGCTCATCCATTCGCCGTTGATACGTACATATGGATTGATCTGCCCCAACGGCTTGGGCGCATTACTTGCCGAAAGATCGGTGCCCGCCAGAAAACAAAGCAGGGCCAACCAATAAAATACCGCCTTGCGGCTTGTTACCGACCATTGAACAGCATGGCGGTGCAGTTTCGTCATTGGTAACTCGGCAATTTTCGGTATCGGCGTTGCCGATAAATAACCGGTACAATACGGCAAACAAATCCCTTGATCAGTCGGCATAATTCATCTTAAATTATTATTTTTCCTAAAATCTTCCAATCAATCACCTGCGATCTGCCATGGATTTCATCACCTCCCGAGACGGTACCGCCATTGCCTGCTGGCACGGCGGTACGGGCGCGCCGCTATTGTTGGTGCACGGTACAACCGGCGATCATTCCGCATGGCGGGCGGTGCTCATGCAGTTACAGCAGCGCTACACCGTTTGGACCATGGACCGGCGCGGGCGAGGTCAAAGCGGCGATGCGGCAAACTACGCTTTGGCGCGGGAATCCGAGGATATTGCCGCGGTCGTAAATGCCATCGGCGGTAATGTCAATGTGCTAGGCCATTCGTTTGGCGGACTGTGTGCACTCGAAGCCGCGTTACTCACCGCAAACATCAATAAACTCATGCTTTATGAACCATCGATCTCACTGAGCGGTAGCGGCTGGTCGGCGGAATTTGAAAGCCGCTTGCAAGTCTTGCGGGAAAAAGGCGCATGGGAAGAATCGTTGTTGCTGTTTTTCCGCGATTTGCTAAAAACCCCCGATCACGAGCTCAATGCACTGCAAACCGGACCCAATTGGGATTCCCGGGTCGCGGCCGCACCTACTATCCTGCGTGAATTGCAAAGTATCGATCGCTATGTTTTCACACCACAGAAATTTCATCGCTTGCAAAACGCCATTTTGCTGATGCTCGGCGGGGAAAGTCACACGCGGCGTTACAAGACTGCCGAAATGCTGCAGCAATGTTTGGTTAACAGCCGAATCGGTATCCTGCCCGGGCAGCAGCACAGCGCCATGCGAACAGCACCCGATCTGTTGGTGCATACGGTTACCGCATTTGTGGATTCCGCGCCCTGACAGGCTGTGAAAAACTATCGGCATTGCCGCCGTGCGACCGCCAGGCACACGGTCATGATGCACGCTAAACTGAATATGCCGATCAACATCCCCCAGCCGAATTGCACACTGCCGGAGTACCGGGTAACCGCCGCATATAAAGGCGGCCCCAAAGCAAAACCGCTGAAGAAAGCAACGGAAACAAAGCCGGAAGCGGTTGTCACATTGCCGAATGCGGAATCCTTGATCAGCATGCTCATCGCGATGGCGTTGGTCGCGACAGCCGTAAACCCCATACCGACCGTACCCATCCATAAACACCAATGATTGCGCGAGTCGGCTTGCAGGGTGATCGTCATGGCGCATGCCGCTATTGCAATCAGCCAGAATAACAGCAGCGACTCATCTTTGAGCTTTGCCGCCATGGGGGTCAACAGGATTCTGGACAACATTCCCATGGCGCCGAAAACCGCGATCAGTTTATCGGCTGTTAACAAGGACATACCTTGCTGGATCGCATAAACCGGTAAAAAGGTGACAAACGCGGAAAGTGAAAGCGCCACGCAGCATTGTGTGGCCATCAGCCATCCCAGCAGCGCGTTCGGCCGCGAAAAGGCGAATTTCTGACGAATGCCGGCCGATACCTTGGGAACGATCACCGCTGTCATTACAGCAAACAAAACGGCTAACGGAACGATGATACCGAATGCCGTTCGCCAGCCGGCTTGAAATGCGATAACCGGTAACACCAATCCGGCAAACAGTGCCGCCAGTTGCACGCCGGATTGCTTGACGCCGGTCACCCAGGCTTTTTTCTGTGGTTGGATTTGCTGTGCGATCAATAAATTAGTGGCCGGATTGGCGAACGCCTGCGCGATGCCGCACAGTGCGGCGGCGATCACCAGGCTGGAGAAGGTTGCTGCTTGGGCCATCATGGCAAAAGCCGCCGCAACGGCAATGAAAAGTACCTGCAAGGCGGTTCGGGCGCCAAGGTAAGCCACGATGTTTCCGGCAAACAGCGATAATATCGCTGCAAGTCCGAATGAACTCATGATCAGATAACCGAGCGATGCCGTTTCGAATTGCAATTGCTGGCTCAACAGCGGCCCCAGTGTACTGGTGGCATATAAAATGAGCATTGGCAGTGTCATCGCAAAAACCAGCACCAATTGCATTGCTGCATCCGTCGTCGTGGCGAACGGGGATTTATCGGGGGTCGTCAGCATCAGATGTCATCGATCAAAAGAGTACGCTGGCTCACGCTGATAGAAATTGATCAAACGGCGGCCGACCGAGCTGATCAGCGATTCGTCATTGCCGTCCAGGATGCGGGAGCTGCGCGCTATCCGGCTGATGCCGAACAACGGTGTCAAATCGCTTAATCCCTCGGCGCCATACAATTGAACCGCTGAATCCGAAGCGATGCACAGCGCGTGTGAGGCCGCCATTTTGGCAACGTTGATCGCGATGTCATCCGGGTATTGCGCATCCACGCTTCGGGCCGCCACACGGATCAGCTCGCGCGCGCTCGCAATCACATGGTAGGCATTAACCATATGCTGCCGTACCAGTTGTTTATCCGCCAGCCGGCTGAATTTACCGTGCGCGGAATGAATCCGTGCACCCATCAAGTCCAGGCAGCGCTGCGCCAAACCGATCCAGTTCATGGCGCGCAACAATCGCCCGAGATTCAACCGCTTATTCATCAATTCGGTACCGCTTCCGCAACCGCCTAACAGATAATGTTCCGGTACTTGCACGGCATGCAGTGAAATTTCCCCCTGTCCGTAGGAATGACCCATCATGGTCAACCGCCGCTCCATCTTGAATCCCGGTGTGTTCGTGGGAACCATGATCATGGATAATGCTTGATTGACAGCCGTATCGGGATTTCCCGTACGTGCCAGGATCGTGATGAAAGTTGCCCGGTCGGCGTTGGAAATGAACCATTTTCTGCCATTGATATGCCACTTGCCGTTCGATAAGACGGCTGTGGTTGTAATCAGGCTTGGAATTGAACCGCTGTGACCCGGCTCGGTCATTCCGTAGCTCGGTACCGCTGTCCCGGCCACCATCGGCTCAAGGAACCGGCGGTGAATTGCTTCATTGCCGAATCTTAGAAGCATATGCGCATCCAGTGCGGTGTGACTGCCGAAAATCTCTTGAGAAAATTCCGTATGTCCCTCTTGCTCCGCAACGATCAAGTAGTCCTCAAGTGACGCGATTTTCCCGCTATGCGATAACGGATAAAACAGATTGCATAAACCCGCAAGCCTTGCTTGTCGCGCCAAATCGGCTTGTAATTGCAACGATCGGTCGTCGCGGTGCGCCAATTGCAATTCATGGGGAATGATCTTCTCGTCGACAAATGCTTTCACCTGACACGCCAGCGTTCTGGCTAGCTCGGTATGCATTGTTTTTTCAAGTACTTTTGCCATCAGTGTGTCTGTTGCAGTTAAGGCGTTGCGGGGTATCAAGCAACAGGATTTCCGGTAAACCGCACACGGTCCAGTTCGGCGGTCAAACGTTTTTTGTCGACTTTCCCGGCCGGGCCCAGCGGCATTTGTCGCAAGTACCGCAAATACTCCGGTAACTTATTCTTTTCCAGCCCCCGAGCCAGCAGATAGCGGGTAAATTGCACGAGCGACGGGCGTTCGGTGCCTTCACGCATCACCAGACACAGGCAGATCCGTTGACCGAGATCGTGATCGGTAACCGGTACGCAAACCGCGCTCACCACCGCAGGGTGCGACGAAGCGAGGCTTTCAATTTGCGCCGGACTGATATTGACGCCCCCGCGGATGATGATTTCCTTCTTCCGTCCGGTCAGCACCAAATACCCGTCATCATCGATATAACCGAGATCGCCGGTGTATACCCAGCCGTTTTCATCGCGATACAACGCATCCAGGTCGGGATTATTGACGTATTGCAGCGGCGTTATCGGCCCTCTGGCGGTAATTTCTCCGGTGCCACCTTGCGGTACTTCCTGTTTGCGATCGTCGACGATCCTGATCGCACACACATCCGGGTTCGGCCTGCCGGTTTTATGCAGCACCGTGGTTAAGCTGTCCTCAAGAGTCGTATGGCAATTCACACCGTCGGCCGATCCGTATAAACTGATAAAACCGCATTTGAACGCTGCGGTACAACGGCGTATCGATGCTTCGTCCATCTTCGCGCCGCCGCTGATGATAGCGATCAGTCCGGAAGTGTCCGTTTTTGAAAAATCAGGATCCGCCGCAATGCGTTGAAACATGGTGGGCACTCCGAAAATGTGAGTCGGTTGCAGCTTATCGATGGCGCGAATCGCGGCACCGACATCGAATTGCCGCAATACCGATACCGTGCCGCCGAGCCACGATAAAATGCCAAAAGTGGCGGTCGAGCCAAACGCCGTTCCCAGCGGCATCAGATACAAACCGCGAAAACTGTCCCCGTCCGGGTGGATCCGTTGTAGAAAACGCCCACGACCGCCCGCCAGGGCGTTATGGGAATAGGCGATCCATTTGGGTTCCGATTCGGTTCCTGAAGAAATTAAGAATCGTACCGGCGCATTAGGATCTACAGCGGGTAACCGGTCAGGAATCATCGGTTCGGACCGGAATAGTCGATCCAACGTATGCCAACCTTCGCGTGATTCACCATCCACAACCAAGATTCGTAATCAGTAGGTCGGAGGTTCGACTCCTCTCAACAGCACCACTAATCAAAGACTTAGAAACATAACGAAAACGTTTTTACTTCGACTGTGTCAAATTCGTGCCATTAAACACGTCATCCAAGATTCTGGCATGCTGGGCAAATTGCTCAGGTGCTAAGTGAGCATAACGCCTTACCATCTCAGCAGATTCCCATGCGCCCATCTCTTGAATGACATTCAACGGCACACCATTCTGAGTTAGCCAACTTGCCCAGGTATGGCGTAAATCATGCCAGCGGAAATCCTCAATGCCAGCACGTTTTAACGCCTTATACCAAGCTTTTGTATTCACTTGCGTGATTGATTTACCCTTATAACTGAATACTGATCTTGGGTGTTTATCAATCTGTTTAGTCAATACCGCTATTGCAGTAGCATTTAGCGTTACATGAATCGGTTTTCCTGATTTGGCCTGATCGCCATGTATCCATGCAACATTGCGTTGCATATCAACTTGTGACCATTCCAGTTTTGTGACGTTTGACCGTCTCAAACCTGTCGCCAGTGAAAACGTCACCATATCGGCTAAATGCTGCGGCAATTCCTGAATGAGCATACTTGCTTGTGTAGCATTCAGATAACGCACTCGACGCTTTGCTTCACGATACAGCTTAATGACTGGGGGTTTATCTAGCCATTCCCAATCAAGAGCCGCACGGCGCAGAATTGAGCGAATTAGAGCAAGTAAACGATTAGTTGTAGCTGGAGTCGTTTCTTTTCGCTTTAACTCGCCAATCTCTGCAATCACATCCCGCGTCAGTTCATCGAGATACTTGCCTCTAAAGAACTGTTGGAGCCAGTTTATTTTAGCCACGTCATCATGATGTGTCTTTTTATGCTGAGTCTCCATCAGCCATTTATAAGCCGCTTCATCCCAAGTGCGTTTTGGCTTATCACCCAGTTTCACAACTCGCCAAGATTCAGCTTTTAGCTTGTCGTGGAATTCCTGTGCTTGGGTTTTATCTTCAGTTGCAGCAGAGCATCTAATTCGCTCGCCGCTTGGTGTGGTGAAACTAATCCACCACGTCTTACCACGTTTACAGAGTGACATAATTGTTTTTCTCCATGTCCCACTTGCAACGCTTGCCGAGGTGAAGCATATAACGAGCGCATGTAGGCAGCAAGATCATCTTCAATAAATACCCAACGCTTCCCCAATTTCGCACCGGGGATAATTCCCGCTTTGGCACGACGACGCACTTCTTCAGGGTGAAGCTTGAGAAATTGAGCAGCTTCATCTAAGTTAAGGGTTTTCATTCGCCCTCCGAAGCTTTGCGATAATCTTTGGCAGCTCTCTCCATCTCCAGATGCTTTTGTTCTGCTTCATTGATGTTTGAGATCGTGTTGCATTCCTTGCCGCGCAAACGCACTTTCTCTAGAAACCAATCTTCACCTGAAAGCCCGTCAAACTCTCCGCGATCACAAAGATATTGATGTAGCGCCAGTAGAAAACGATCCAATCCTTCATCAAAATCTGTGATGCCATACTTTGCCATGAAGGAAGCCAATGAACTGACACCTAATGACAGTATCCGTTTATCTTCAGGCAATCTCGTTGCTTTGAATGATCGGGAAAGCGTATTGAAGTCGGTTTCCCAGTCAATAGATGAGATATAACCCCACAGCGGATGAACCGGCCAGCGTGAGCGGGTTTGATCATCTGGATTGGGCAATGTTAAGCGCAACCATTCCGTTGAAGCATAGCTCCATAAGCCGTTTAAATTAGCCAACACGCTATCAAGGCTTATCAAGCCATGTTCTGCCAATACATCGCGCATCAACTGAAATTCAACACGCCAGACGGGTTCATCCTCTTGCCAACCGGTTTCTTTCCATAGTGGAACAAGATCGGTTCTGCCGCTGGTATGAATTTCCAATAGCTTGTTATAGAGACGGCAGGAAATCTTACCCCCCAGGCCAATCGACCAGCCTGTAAATTTCTCATTGACTGCATGAGCATCTATCTTCTTGCCGCGCGTTATCCATGCTTCACGACCCCAGGATTCCATATTCTCAGGAGAAACAAAGTCAGCGCATAGATCAATACGGCTGACATGAGCATAATCTGACAAGATGCCCAGTTGACTCAGGATATGGCGCAGGTGCGTTTCTGCTTCATTGGGTGTGATACTGCATAGATACCGGGAAGATAGCTTCACATACGCCATTGGTGTTCTCTTGCCGGTTCTGGATAGGCTGATGCGGAAAGCGCCATCTTCCATCACATACGGGAATATTGACGAGCCTTTATCCTTGACTTCAAAGATATGACCGGCAATGGCATATTGCGCTTGTGCTTGTTGATCTATTTCAGGATGTTGTGCTAGTTGTTTAAGCTTGATTAACCGTTCTTTGACCTCAGGAAATAATTCACCCTGATAGGATAAATACAGGCTATCAACTCCAAACCTTAAAAGCTTGAAATAATCATTATTGCAGTTATAGGGTACTGTGTTACTAGGTAGCGTACCCTGTGAGGATGAAACTGACTGATGCAAAGCATTCTTCACTTCTTGTTCCACCTCGCCATCGCATCCGTCCGCCTCGCTGCCGCTCGTTGTCCTCTGCGTTGGCTCGGCGGCTTCGATTTTTTTAAATGCTATAGCCTTGGATGAAACATTCCTTTCTTTCTTCATGATTAACCTCGTATCCACGGCGATCATGCAAAAAATGCTTATCGCAACGGAAAGAGATTTTGTACATCAACTCAAGATTTGTATTCCACCCAAAAAGTGAGTTTTTAGATGGTTGCTTTTTTCTTCATGTAAGTATCAACAAATTCACGTAATGACTTTTCAACACCACCGCCCTTTGAATTTGCGGTATAAAGATTCAGTTCTTCAACAAATAGTTGATAAAGCTGCTTATTAGATAGGCGTGTTGCACCTGCTTCAGTAAGCACCTTAAGAATTAGACGCATCTTTTGAAAATTAGCTTGCTTAAGCCTTGCACTAACTCCACTTTGAGTTTTTTTGAGTTCATCTAGAAAGTCATTATCTTTTAGCCTTCTTGCTTTGCTGATTCTTTCAATTACGGATTGACATCCAATAACCGTTGGGTCAACTCGAAGAGCATCAAACAGGGCTTTATCGTCACCTAATCGAACACGAGCAATTAATTCATTTAAAAAACAGCCATAATAAAGAATGCATAGCAGAGAGTACTGCACAGAATAAAAATAGGCACAAATAGTAGGAAGAATTGAGCGTAACGTTTTGATATCCTCCTCTGTAGGGCTTGCTCTTTCATCAAAATGAATATCGATTTGCTCAGCAACACTTGTCAAACCTGCAATTTTTCCAGGGGATTCAGCAATTTGTT
The DNA here is from genome assembly GCA_021582655.1 of Nitrosomonas sp. Taxonomy (GTDB): domain Bacteria; phylum Pseudomonadota; class Gammaproteobacteria; order Burkholderiales; family Nitrosomonadaceae; genus Nitrosomonas. Next base: position 2,120,445 of record CP091135.1, on the reverse strand, counting down.
TGCGCCATTCGCTAACTTGTTCTTCTGAAAGAAGCCCAGAGAAGTTATAACCTACATGTTGTTCAATGGGTAATTCATACAAATGACACCAGCTAAACGAGCCAGTATCTTTATCAAAGAACAGATCATTACACTCAATGATTGATTGCATAGTTTCCTCGATTCCAGACGGAAGCTGCGCCCATAGTTTAAGGAAGGCTCGAAGGATTTCAGCGGTGATGCCTTGGGCATACTGAGTTTCGTTCATGATCTATACTCTGAATCTGATTAACTAGATGAGCAGATGAATATAATTAGACAATTAGATATTTCTTTAATATAACTACAACGGATTGATGATACAAATTCTGTATATTTTTGCGATATCCTTCTGCAAGCTTTGGCATTGGTTTGGCATCAAAGAATCAGAAATGTAGCAGCTCAATGAAAATAGTTATTTGTAGCTCACACGTTACTTAATCGTAGAAATGACTATATATAATGATGCACGCATTTTAATGCAATATAGTTTATCTTCAATTACGCGATGGGCTTTTAGTTCCATTTCTTTCCTAAAAACTCTTACAAGATGAAACAAACAAAGTTATTTGATAATGATTGCAATGTAAGTTGGTTTGAAGAGGCACTGATAAATTTATCTATTGGTGAACAACCAGGATGGCCGGATAAATTTGGTGATCATTTTCATAATTGGGTATTAATAAATCGAATCCAACGAATTAAAACATTAAGTCTTTTTAGTGGCGGTGGCGGGTTAGATATCGCCTTTCATGATATGGGATTCGAAATTGTGGAATGCGTGGAAATTGAGAAAGATTTCGCGGCAACTCTTATTGAGAATTCGTCAGATAGCCTGAGACTCTCTGGCACAAAAGTTTTGTGCAAAGATATCAGGGATTATTCGCCCAAGCACCAAGATATTCAATTCATTATAGGCGGCCCCCCATGCCAAACATTTTCAGCGGCTGGGGCACGCGCATCAGGTGTAAATGGCACTGATGATTGTAGAGGCAAACTCTTTGAAGAATATGTACGAATTCTTATGCAGACGAAGCCTTTAGGATTCTTATTTGAGAACGTATATAGAATTGTTGGTGCCCAGGACGGAAAACCTTGGAAGCAAATCTTAGAGGCCTTTAGAGCAGCTGGCTATAAACTATTTTGGAGAATTTTAGATGCGGCTGACTATGGTGTGCCACAACACAGAGAAAGACTAATTATTGTTGGTGTGCGTGATGCTAATGAATTCAAATTTCCAAAACCTTCTCATGGGCCAGATTCAACTGATAACAGACCTTACCATAATGCCGGGCTTGCCGTTTCAGGTATTGATACAAGTAAATGCGCAGAAGGTATTGGTGGCAGGCATGGACACTTACTAAATGAAATCCCGCCGGGATTAAATTATAGTTATTACACGGAAAGAATGGGGCATCCTAAACCAATATTTGGATGGAGATCAAAATTTTCAGATTATCTTTATAAAGCAGACCCCCAAACTCCTGTACGAACCATTAAAGCACAAGGTGGCCAATATACCGGTCCATTCTCTTGGGAAAATAGAACATTTACAATCGAAGAAATAAAGCGTTTACAGACATTTCCGGATAACTATGTAATAAGAGGGGGGCGCCAAACTGTAGTTCATCAGCTGGGGAATTCAGTACCACCACAAATCGGACGAGTACTAGCAGCATCTATATTAAATCAGATATTTGGTGTGATTCTCCCCTTTAAAATTGAATATTTGGCAGAGACTCAAAAGTTAGGATTCAGGACACGCAAATCTGCACTGACAGCGGTTTATAAAAAGAAAGCTGATGAGCATATAAAACAAAACAAACATGTCCTTAATAAAGTGATACGCAATCAGAAAAATAAATCGAGTGGAGAAACAGTTCGCTATTTAACAAATGATTTTAGGCTTCTCAAAATAGAGACATCCGGTTCTTCAAAGTTTAATTTTAAGTTTGATTTTAATGATAGCCAGTGGAAAGTTCTAGCTTGGCAAGAAATTGACAATTCAAATGCCTTTTCGATATCCATAGAACTAACTCAATTGCAACAAAACTTGTTAGGTACCAGAATTGTGTATTTAGAATCAAGCTGCATTAGTTCAGAATCGCTTTTAGCGCTATGGAAATTTTTTGAGGAAGCAACAAGAGATCATACTTACAATGATGACCTTATACAATTCTTTGGTTATTATCAATATCGGCAAATAGCGAATATGAAAATGACTGTTGATAATAATTTATTGGAAAATAATCATTTCTGGAACGTAATTTCACAAGTTTCAAACGGCTTATGTATTGGCAAAACACTCCATGTTGATGAGCTATGTGATTATTTCAAATCAAATAAAGAACAGCTAAAGGAAGCACTAGTAGAGATGAAATCTCTTGGGTTTGAAATACGAAACCACAACACAAACAAGCAAATCAAGACTGATCACTATTTAATTCCTTATGCTTTTCCAACCTTGAATGAAAGAAGCCTACAACGACTAACTGTGCTATAAGCCAAAAAAATGAAAAAAGATTTTGAAAAGCACTTAGTAGTCTATAAAAATAGATCCGAATATGTGTCCTCACCGGAAGTTAGAGAAATTTTTGAAGAAGGAGCAATTTCTGTAGAGACAAAAGCAAGATCTAAACTAATAAAAGAAAAGTTTGCAGAAAATTTTCTTGAAAAAATTATCCTAAGCGTTCAGGACGATAAATCTAATGTCCAAATTGAGCTTATCGATGAAAAGACGAAAGTATGTCTTGAAAAGCTGGTGGACTCTCTGACTAGTGAAGTTGGAAGAGCTCTAATTGGACTCACGATTATGCAATTATGTATTAAAACTATTGATCCAGCTCAAAATATCAGACTTCACAAAGGAGGGAATAACAAAAGTTCATTTTCATGGCGTGAAGGAATATCGATGAGAGTATTAGACAAGTGTTATGTAACTCCAGCACTTAGAAAATACGATTTACTAAAGCTGAATGCTGACGGTTTTATGATGACGCGTAGTTTGGCAGAGAACTATCCATACTCTCCTCTTTACAAAGCTCAATTGAGGGGTGCTAGAAATGAATGGCTGATAATTGTTGAATCTCTCCAGTCTGGCACTGCTAATCCACTCAATTCCCTAAAATATCTTATTAGCCTCCTTTTTAATAAAGCGGAGCATTTTCAGAAAGTCTCAAAAGAGCTATTAGTTTCGTGCAAAAGATTTTTGGATGAAAACCCAAATAAATCGACTATTACAGAATTAATAAAATCGCACATTAAAGATTCTGACTATGCCGCTAGGCTTATGGAAATAAGCATGCATGCTTTGATGCAAGCTGCTTTAGACACTGGAGCTTTCGGTCTTTCCACGCTAAAGCCTCTATCACAAATGAGATCGGCCAATAAAAAACACGGAAATATTGGTGATGTTGAGCTATTGGAAGATGACGAAATTATTGAGTCTTGGGATGCTAAATATGGAAAAGCATATTTACGCGACGAACTAGACGAAGTTATGGAAAAAGCCAATAATCATAATTAAATTAGTATCTTAGGATTTGTTACTACTGAAATTCCAATTAAAAATGACGAGATACAAAAAAAGATTTCTTCCTACAAGGAAAACCACGATATTGATATTCAGATTATTACATTTGATGAATGGATACACTATGTCTGCAACAGAGTCTTAATGGTTGAATCTGATTTGTTCCATGCTTGGCTTCTAGCCTATGCAGAATCGCTTGCCCAAAAGAGACGTGAAATTGCACCAATAGATGAACCATGTATTGATTGGGTTTTAGAACTGAAGGCTAAAATTGAATGTCTTACCTCGTAAAGTACTTCATCTCATCAAGAGCAACTCTAGCTCAATAGATCAACCCTGTTTATCTACATATTTAATCAGTTCATCGAGCAAAATATCCCTGTACGAATGCATATGAGATTACAGTCTTAACTGATTTTGGCAAACAATTAAATGTCTGTATTTGATTTTCGATCGGATCCCAAAATATCAGAAAGAATGCGTAGGATTCGCGGAAAAAATACTATCCCTGAAATTACCGTCAGGAAGATATGTCGAGAGTTAGGGCAAAGTGGCTATCGCATTCATAGAAAGGACTTGCCCGGTAAGCCTGATATCGCATTCATTAGTCGTAAGGTTGTCATATTTGTCCATGGTTGTTTTTGGCATGGCCATAACTGTCCGCTAGGATCGAAAAAACCAAAAACTAATACATCATATTGGTTGCCTAAAATCGAACGCAACAAGCAACGGGACGCTGAGCATATTGCAAATCTTCATTCCAAAGATTGGCGTGTGCTTGTAATTTGGGAATGTGAATTAAAGCAACTATCAGAACTTAAATCAAAAGTTGCTAAATTTATTTCTGTAAAAGAATAATAATATTGAAAATTTAGTAGTTCAGTAGCCAATTTCATCATCTATGATTCTCAAACATCAAACTGAATGATTATAAAATCGATTGTGTCAAAATTGTGCCAAAGTACTCTACAATTACTATAGATTGAGGTTGTGTGACACTGTTTTCATGCTTGGCAAGCATTGCAAGTATTTGATTTTTATATATAGATAATTTCTAATCACGTTTCGTAATGACAATAACGCAGGCCTGAGCGACTCGATCATCCGGCAAATATCCAATTCGCCGAATCCGGGCTCCACAATAATGACACGCGCATCGCATCGGCTTAATAGCGACTGCGTATCGAGCAATCCGCGGCCCGGCGGATAGGGTGCGACGATCGCGCCCAGCATTGCTGCCGCCAAATCAATCGCGCAGTGATACCAGCTATTGGACAGTTGATAGGCAATCACATCGCCGGCGACAACACCCAAGTCATGCAGACTGGCGGCCAGACAAGCAACCTTATGCTGCAACTCACCATAACTGATGGTTTGTTCCGGGGACACAACCGCCGGCTTGTCGGGCTGGCGTTGCGCTTGTTCGTAAAACAACTGAAACAGCGATTTGTTCGGATAAATACCGCTCTTGATCCATTGGTCACGAATATCCGCCGGAACCAAATCCACAATCCCCGAATGATTCATTGGAAACTCCATGGAGAGACCACTTGCAGGTAAGTGCCGCGATGCAGAAAAGATTGCAACTGTGCGTTGCGGGGCAAGTCGGACAAATCCTCAGCCACAGCAACCGCGGGAATGCCCGCCTGCTGCAGCAAGCTCAACCATCGGCTCGCATTTTGGGTCAGGAATACGGTTTGCAACCGCTGATGCACATCCGGAGGGGCACAGTCAGTCGGTTCGTCAAGCAGTCGCAATAGCCGCTGCACCATTTCCTCATTGCAACAATCGACGGCTATTTTTCCTTGTTTGGTTTCGTACACTTCGCTGAGCACGCATGCCGGTGGAACCTGGGTGTCGAAAGAATTGTATTGACGTTGAAAATCCTCGCTGCACAGCAACGTTGCCGCGCTCAGCAACGATGAAGTGACTTTGCCGCCGCGACGATTCATAAACCGGTTGAGCAACGCGACGGTTATTCCTTGCGCTGCGATGACACCGCCGAGCACATCCAGCAGCGTAAACAGAGAACCGCCCCGGCTGCCGCATGCTTGAGAGATTTTATGTGCGACTCCGGAATATGCTTGTACCATGAAGTCGGTACCGGGTATCGGATCGGATGGTGTACGGGCATCGCCATCTTGAGTCGACCAACCGGCGGCATAGGCATAAATCAGTGCCGGATTTAACCCGGCCAGGTCACCGTCATCGAGAGTCAATTGCGCGGCCTTATGCGGCGCCCAATTGTGTAAAAAAACATCCGCTTCCCGTACCAGCGCCATGACTTCCGACTGCCCGGAGGCCGACTTGATATCAATTTCACGAACGGTCTTGAGCCGATTGAGTGCGTCGAATCTTACCGAGCAACCATCCGCGATCGGCGGCATACCGCGTAACGGATCGCCGCCCGGGGGTTCGATACGAATCACTTCGGCTCCCAGTAATGCTAATAGATGTCCGGCCAAAGGGCCTTGGATGCGGCGGCAAGACTCGACTACCGTCAGTCCGCTCAGCGGTAATGAACAGCTGAGCGGTTTTGCCTGTGCATGCGCGGCATCCGTGTTCAATCCGAATGCCCATGGACCATTGAGCCATTCATCTTTAAAGCGCTGATCCGCAACTCTTTCATGAAGGGTATACAGCGTACAAATCGACATGCCGGTTTGTGCGCATAAAGCCGCAATATCGCGATAGCTGATCTGTGTCAGCGTATGCGACAACTCATCCGGAACCGGTGCCGACGCTTTGGCATAGCGCAGCAAAAAGGCGGTCCACCCTGTGCCTGCCAATACCGGATTGACTTCCAGTCGGGTCCAGAATTTCAACCATGAGTCCGCATTCAGCGTTTCCAGTTCAAACACCACACCGTCGGACGAGATAAAAGGCGGTGCGGGACATTCACTTTTCTTTACCGCAGGCAAGTTTTCGCTTGCTGCGCTAACCGTGGCATCCGCAATATACTGGGAAGCGCCCAGCAAGGCTGCGGACGCCATGGAAATCCGCGTATTGGCGACCGTCAGTCCCCGCAATTGTCCGAGTGCTGCGGCAACCGCACCTTGCAACGCCATTGCGGCAGTCAGCGTCGATACATAGTGAAGTCCCAGCGGTTGAATTTTTCCGCCGGCCCGCCCATGAACCGACATCATGCCGCAAGCCGCTTGAATGATATTTTCACTTGCTTGCGCCGACTCAGTATCATGACCCCATGCGGTTATATCGCAGGTAACCGGTGTGGTGACCGGCGTTCGGAATGTAAATGCAAACCTTCCGGTTGCGGTCTCATCAAGAGGGTGTTCCATTTTGATACCCAATGTACTGGCTTGGTAAAACAGCGAGAACGCTGTTGCTGCGAAATGGGTGGCCGGATTCCTTGACGGTCCGGTAATCACGCATTGATTCAATGGTCGATTCATCGATTTGTCGTCTGCGTAAGCTATTCAAAGCTAAATCCGCGAACCTCCGGCCACTGCGGGCAGAATGGTCAAAATATCGCCATCTTGCAGGCAAGTCGATAATCCATTCTGGAAGCGGATATCATGATCATTGACATAGATATTGATAAAACGATGAGCGGCGCCTTCCGTTACCAACTTGGCTTTAATGCCGGGATACTGTTGTTCCAGCTGATCGATGGCTTCCGAAACTTTGGTGCCGCCGATATGAATCTGTTTTTGCTGATTGGTGAGCGGTCTTAATATGGTAGGGACTATGACGGTGATTGACATCGGTATTCCTTTTTGTATTGACGTTGCTATGGATTGCTTATTTATCTAAGGATAATGGCTGCACTATGGAATATTCTCGATTGCCGTGTTTCGTGCGCCTTGTACTGCATCTCGTTCGTCGAATTATTCCATCTCCCAATCCAACCTGACTTTGTCGACTTCTCCTTGCCGTATTATGGATACGGTCTGCGGCGCGCCTGCGTGTCATGTTTGATTGGAAAATGGAATGCATCAACGTTTCCTCAGCAGTCTGCTAAGCAACCATCTGTAATTCCAGTTCGGGCTGATATTGGCGAACGATCCGGATTTTTTCCTCGATCACCATTTGATCAATGATGCGGAAACTGCGAACTTCCTCTTGGTTAAGATGGATAGTGGGGATAATTACATAATGCGCCTGAGGCTCCATTGCAAGCTCGATATCCGCACGGCTTGGATAGGCCTGGCTACCGGTATGGGAGTGATAGATGACTATCGGCTCCTCATTACGTGCTTCCATTTCCTTCCATACGCACAACTGCTGTTGCGGGTCGAACTTGAAAAAAATTTCCGATTGCGCGATATTTTTCATCGGGATCAATCGCAAAGGCAGGCTTGATCCGGCAGGGCCTGCGATAATTCCGCAGGTTTCAATCGGATGGTCGCTTAGTGCCTGAGAAATCATGGCATTAATCAGTTTGTAATGTATTGTTAACATGTGCTGGCTCCTGGGTATTGATAAATTTGGTCGATGGGTAAAGCAACGCAACGCGGTCATGCGGAATTAATGGCCTGATAACCGGTCGTTCTTCAATAGCTCGGCAACGATTGATCGACATCCTTGATCCACGCCAGTATCCCGCCTTCCAAGCTTTTAACATTGATGAATCCGTACTTGCGCATTTCAACCAGCACGTCGCGCGAGCGCATTCCCATTTTGCAATGCAGTACGATCAGGTCTTCTTTATTGAGCGTAGATAACACTTCTTTCGACATCATCCGGTTCTTGGGGATATGCCGGGCACCGTCTATATGCACGATGTTCCATTCCTCGATACCGCGAACATCGATTAATTGCATATTCGTTCCTTGATCTTTAATCGCTTTCAGTTCTCGAGCGCTGATTGTGGGAACCGATTCAGGCTGAGCGGTTGTGTTGTGATTGATGCCGCAGAATTGTTGATAATCGATTAGCCGGGTTATCGGGGTTGTTGTCGGTGCTTTTCGCAGCGGGATAAACCGATAGCTCATATCCAGCGCGTCATAAACAGCCAGTCGACCTAGCATGGTTTCACCGATGCCGGTGATTAATTTAACGGCTTCCGTCGCCATCATGGCACCGATCGAAGCGCACAGAATCCCCAGAACGCCGCCTTCGGCACACGACGGCGCCATTTCAGCAGGCGGTGGTTCCGGATACAGGTCGCGGTAATTCAGACCCACGCCCTCGGGGGCGTTTTCCCAAAAAACCGAAACTTGTCCTTCAAACCGAAATATCGATCCCCATACGTAGGGCTTTCCGGTCAGGACACAGGCATCATTCACCAGATACCGGGTGGCAAAATTATCGGTACCGTCGACGATCAGATCATACGCAGCGATAATGGCTTCGGCATTGGACGCTTCCAGACGCTCGCTATGCAGACGGACGCACACATGAGGGTTTATTTCGAGAATGGCATCACGGGCGCTCTCGGATTTCAATCGACCGATGTCCGATTGGCGGTGAATAATTTGCCGTTGCAGATTTGATTCATCAACCACATCAAAATCAATGATACCGAGCGTTCCAATACCGGCTGCGGCAAGATACATCAGTACCGGCGAACCCAGCCCACCGGCACCGATCACCAGAACCTTACTGCTTTTAAGGCGCTGCTGCCCTGCCAATCCCACTTCGGGAATCAATAAATGCCGACTGTATCGCGAAATCTCCTGTTTACTCAGTTCTTCGACAGGATTCACCAAAGGTGGTAATTGCATAAATCTCCCCGTTCTATGTCTACTGCCGGATTGCCGTTACCGGTTACCCGGTCGGTGGCTCCGGCGAATTCAAATTCGCTTCAGCTTGTTTTTTCATTACAGCCGACTGTGTGCTACATCGCGAGTACTGCTGACGGCTTTTTTGTGGAATTTAAATGAAACCCGGAAGATTGGGAATGTGACAAATTGTCGCGCGACAATTTGTCGCAGGTGTGATTAATGGGTAGCTGCTGCTGAGGAAATAACCGATGATGCAGGATTTTTGTAGCCACCCTGAAGAGAGAGATACGGGATACAAGATCCCTGTGAACAAATGCGGAAAGAGATAAATTCCAAGCTGGAGCGGCTGCCTTGAGGGCAAATTTTGCAACAGCTTGCGCTTTGCGTGAATTATACCGGGGTGTTACGCCGCCAAACGCTAAAACCCAATAGACCCAATTCGCACAGCAATATCGCATAGGTTTCCGGTTCAGGCGCCACTAAAGCCGTATCGGCCAATTCGTATTGCAGCGGCGGCGTGACATCTGGGTCGCCGGGCAGGAAGAAACCGAGAGCGGCCCCTGTAATCGCGTCACCAAAAACATGTTCCTGGAATGAGATCCGTACATCGGCATCAGTATCCGGATAGGATTTGAACGCTCCCGTTTGTTGGGAATCGCCCCAATTCGTATCAATCCAATTGTAGCTGCCGCGAATAACCCAGTCCGGGATGGCGCCCGATTCGCCGGCGGCTCCGGCAAAAGACCCGGAGTCGCGTGCGGTACCGCCGCTGTGCGCTATCGCTGGCTGAGCAATCAAGCAAGCCAGGAACGATATACATTTAAGTTTGTTTTTCAGAATCTTTTTATTCATCAGTATTCCTTGATCGAGTAATTCACCGGGAGGGGGATGTTTACTTTTTTCCCCCTTCAAGTACTTAAGGAAACACTGATTAATTCGACGAACGAGATGAAGTTTGATGCGTACGGAACACAGCAACCGAGACATATCAACAAGATAGGCGAGGGCGCGAGTACCGCGTATTGATGCGATTCGCTCGTGCAGTCAATTAATCAGCGTTTCCTTAAAATGGTATTTGTTGTGTGGATATAGCGTCAATGCGTCAAAATGACGCAGCGGTAATTTGCCGCACTGTATTTATGCCCAATCGACGCTCAAACCGGCCCTGGTACACTTGCGGCAGTCACTCAACGGCGTCAAGAACCCTGCTGCCGGGATAATATGTTTTTCCCCATTTAACCAAGGCCTGGAGTATCGGTCTTAGATCTTTTCCTTTTTGCGTCAATACATACTGATAACGCACCGGTTTTTGCTGATAAGCTTGTTGTAAGACAAATCCGGCGGATTCCAGTTTTTTTAGCCGGTCGGCCAGGATATTGGTGGCAATATGTTCCGGTGATGCTAAGAATTCCTGATAACGTTTTTTGCCCAGCAGCAAATCCCTGATGATCAATAACGTCCATTTGTCCCCCAAATCGTCCAACGCACAGGCGACAGGACAAAACGATCGTTCGAAGCTTTGTTGGGTTGTGTTGTGTGTCATTGGTAATATCAGTGAAAGTTATATTGTTGCTTGCAATGAGCAAGTCATCGGTTTATATTAACTTGTATTATACAAGTTAATTTTCATTTGCTTTAAGGAGAAAATGCCGTGTTGACGCTTTATCAATTTGAACGCACCTGGGGGATTCCCAACCTTAGTCCATTCTGCTGCAAGATTGAAACTTATTTACGTTTCGCCGGGATCGGCTATCAAATCGAAACGGCGCTGCCAATCGGTGCGCCGAAGGGAAAATTGCCGTACATTGTTGATCATGATATGACGCTGGCCGATTCCCGCTTTATTGTGAATCATCTGAAATCTTCTTATCAGGATTTGGATAACGGGTTGACGGACAGGGATTCGGCCGTTGCGGTTGCGATGCAGCGTTTAGTCGAAGAGCATTTGTTCTGGGTGGCACTCTATTCGCGTTGGCAATACACCGATAGCAATTGGCAGGTCAACAAAACAGCGATTTTCTCCGCGCTACCGCCAATTGTTCGGGATCTGGGGGCAAACCTGACACGCCGCAAGATACGGCAGCAAATCTACGGACAGGGAACCGGCAGGCATCGGCCGGATGAAATTTTCGCGTTGGGCAAGCAAGATATTGATGCACTGGCTGCCTTGCTGGGAGACAAAAAATATTTTTTCGGTGCCCAGCCTACCACGCTGGATGCATCGGCTTTCGGGTTATTAATCAATATCATCGGTTGTCCCATCGAGTCGCCGCTTAAGCAGTACGGTTTATCGAAAAGCAATCTGCATGATTATGTCGACCGTATCATGGCCGAATATTATCAGGATGTTCGGATGACGTAATGAAAGGTGGGGCCAAAGATAAAAACCAATAATCAACGAGCCCCGAAACGATTGCTCAGCCGATAGTAAAAGCTCCCCAAGGAGGGGAGCCCGGGGGCGCAATATTGATTAGCTTTTCGTTGACGAATTCACCAAAACCCAGCTCCGATAGCTCGCGGCCGAAACCTGAGTTCTTGATACCACCGAACGGCAATTCGGCGGCCGTCCAAACAGGCTGATTGATAAACACCATGCCGCTGTCGATTCTTGCGGCAATCCTGCGGCCCCGCGCAATATCGCCGGTAAAAATCGAGGCGCCGAGGCCGAATGGCGTTGCATTTGCCAGTTGCACGGCTTCCGTTTCATTCTCAGCGAGATGAAATGCAGCGACCGGCCCAAACAGCTCCTGTGCATGGATTGCGTTATTTTTGCTGATATCGGTAATGATAGTCGGTTCCAAGTAAAAGCCGGGACGGCAAATTCTTTTGCCGCCGAAAATAATTTGTCCTCCGTCCCTTCTGGCAAGCTCGATTTGACTTAGCAAAGTGTTGAGTGTTTTCTCGGAAGCAAGTGGACCTAAAGTGGTCGACGGATCTCCGGGATCTCCTGCTCGCAACGACGCCATGCGTTGTATCAGCCCCTCCAGAAATATTTTTCCGCGCTTTTTCCCGATGACAATAATGCGCTTCGAACCGACACAGCACTGCCCGTTGTTGAACATTCTACCCAATAAAGCGCTATCGAGCGTTGCTTCCAGCGGTGCATCTTCGAGCACAATCAATGGATCGCTTCCTCCCATTTCCAAGACCGATTTCTTGAGATTGCGTCCGGCTCGTTCGGCAATCGCCGCACCGGCGCGTTCACTGCCGGTTAGGGTTACACCTCTGATGCGTGGATCGTCAATCACCTTTCCGATTTGCTGAACGCTGGCAAAAATATTCGTGTAAACGCCACTGGGTGCGCCGGCCTCGGCAAACAGGCGCGCAAAAGCCAACGCAGATTGAGGTACGTTTTCCGCGTGTTTCAGCAACAATGCATTTCCAACCATCAACTGCGGCCCGGCCACCCTTGCAACTTGATAGTAGGGAAAATTCCACGGCTCTATACCCAACAAAACACCGAGCGGCTCAATGTGCAGTTCCGCACCGGGAGACTCGGTAAGCATTTTGGGTTTCAGATAATTTTCAGTTTTTTGAGCGTAGTAATCCAAAATATCAGCTGAAAGACTAACCTCCGCACGTGCTTCATTGATAAGCTTGCCCATTTCCAAGGTCAGATAATGTGCGTATTCTTCACTTTTGTTGCGAAGAATCGCCGCTGCCGACGAAATGATTCGTGCTCGCTCGGCAATCGAGCGATAACGCCAATCAGTTTCAAAAGTATGATGCGCATTCGCAATCGCGGCCTCCAGGTCCTGATCGGATATCGCCGTATAGGTTTTTATCCGTTCTCCTGTTGCCGGGTTGATTGTTTGATAAACCATTACATCCTCCGCGGTTTGAGTGAACAACGAAATATGAGTCTGTCTTTGCTGCTGATGCAATTCGTGATCGGCCGCTGAAAACGATCTTCATTGCTATTGGGTTTTATTGGTTGTGTTTGTTTTCCTTTAACTGCTGTGAAAACGTTTTCAGCGGTTTGTTTAAACTGCCGCTTCCCGGGAACGGGGAAATCGGGCGACTACGGTTGAGGTCGGCCAGACCGCAACCTACCGGTCCGAGATTCCCGGCGCAAGAACGAAATTAACCGGTAATTTCTCCGCCAAAGTATAGGGGCCTGCTTTGTTTTCTTTAACCCAACGTTTTTCGGCTAACGATTCAAAGGGAGGAGGGATCTCACCCTGCAAAGACCAAAGATCGAAAGGTGTTTCGTCAATCGAAACCTCCCAGTCATACCCTCTGTCCTTTACGTAAGGGGCAATAATCTCGTCTATTTTCTTAACCCACCATTCCCTAATGACCGGGCCTGGTAATGTTCTGGCAATCTGGTCGATCTTAAACCGGATAAATTTTTGGTGTGATTCACCACCGACAAAACAAGAATCCTGGTCAATTTCTTGAAAAATGGTTACCACATAGAATTTGGGAATGGGAACACTTGCATATAACCCCGTGATTCGCCCGGAGAGATTTTTTTTATCTTCACTGCTAAATGCATTGGCCGGGTGATAAATTTTCCATAATGGCATGATATTTCTCCTGTAAGGTAATTGGTACTTACTTTGTTTTTCTAACTTGCATAAAGCAAGTTAGAAAAGTATAGCCATATGACTTGTGTTTTGCAAGTTAATTGTGAGTCAGGTATTTTCAGGCATGATGCTCTTGTAGGGTACGGTGGCAATTGCTGAGAAAAAGCATTGATATTGCATTGTTGTGCGGGTGATGAATATAGTTGAAATGCAGGGCGGCAGGAGTAACGCGAAATGATCCTGACGAGAATATCGCAATGGTGTTAGGCGGTGCCGGAGGGTATAGAACACATTCGATTTGCCAATAAATGTGCGATTACATTTTTTGCTACTGTGCAGCCCAGACTGAATCTCAAGAAAATATTCTGAATGAATTGTGCGCGTGAAAAGTGGTTTTACGACCGGTTTTTGTTGGCCATCACAAATCCGCCGTTCACAAAAAACGGCGTGTGTCGCCTCGTTGAATTCAGATAATTATTGATCCAATTTTTTTTTCAGTATTGCGTTCACCTGTGCCGGATTGGCTTTGCCTTGCGTGGCTTTCATGATTTGTCCGATGAGCGAGTTGAACGCTTTTTCCTTGCCGCTGCGGTAATCGGCGACTTGTTGCGCATTGGCGGCGAGGACTTGGTCGACGATTTTTTCGATGGCGCTGTCGTCGGAGATTTGTTTGAGTCCCTTGGCTTCGATGATGGCGTCGGCGTTTCTATCCAGCTCGCCTTGCCACATGCTGTCGAAAACCGTTTTCGCCGCTTTGCCGGAGATGGTGCCGTCGTTGATGCGTTTTAGCAGTGCGGCGAGTTGTGCGGGGGAAACCGGACAATCGCCGATGTCGATGCCGTCTTTGTTCAGCTGGCCGTTGACGTCGCCCATGATCCAGTTGGCACATAATTTGGCGTGCTCTGGCAGTTCTTGGGCCATGGCTTCGAAATAATCCGCGGTTTCCCGGGATGCGGTGAGTACCGAAGCGTCGTAAGCGGGCAAAGCAAACCCGGTGATATAGCGGTTGCATCGGGCTTGCGGCAATTCCGGCAACGCTGAGCGGATTTGATCGATCCAGCGGGCGGAAATTTCCAGCGGCAGCAAATCCGGATCGGGGAAGTAGCGGTAATCGTTGGCGTCTTCCTTGCTGCGCATGGTGCGCGTTTCGTCTTTGTTGGCGTCGTAGAGCCGGGTTTCTTGCCGAATGGTGCCGCCGTCTTCCAAAATTTCGATTTGCCGCCTGGCTTCGTAATCGATGGCTTTTTCCAGGAAACGGAACGAGTTCAAATTCTTGATTTCGCAGCGCGTACCAAGCTTGTCCGTACCCAGCGGACGAACCGATACATTGGCGTCGCAACGGAACGAGCCTTCTTGCATGTTGCCGTCGCAGATGCCGATCCAGCGTACCAAACCATGCAAGGTTTTGGCGTACGCCACTGCTTCGGCGCTGCTGCGCATATCCGGCTCAGAAACGATTTCGAGCAGCGGCGTTCCGGCGCGGTTCAGGTCGATGCCGCTCATGCCGTGGAAATCCTCGTGCAGCGACTTGCCGGCGTCCTCTTCTAAATGTGCGCGCGTCAAGCGGACGGTTTTCTCGGTTCCGTCGACTTGAATGGTTATGCTGCCGCCCTGCACTACCGGTGATTCGTATTGACTGATCTGATAGCCTTTCGGCAAATCAGGATAAAAATAATTTTTGCGTGCGAAAATCGACGGCGAATTGATTTTTGCGCCGACTGACAAGCCAAACTTGATCGCGCGCTCGACTGCGCCTTGGTTCAATACCGGCAATACGCCCGGCAATGCCAAGTCGATCACGCAAGCTTGCGTGTTCGGCGGCGCGCCGTAGGCGGTAGCGGCACCGGAGAAAATTTTGGACTGCGTCGACAGTTGCGTGTGTACTTCAAGACCGATGACAATTTCCCACTGCATGATGATGGTTCCGGACGATTCAGGATTGAGTTAAACGGGTGAGCGCAAGTGCCAGTCGGTGACCTGTTGATATTGGTGCGCGACATTCAGCATTTGCGCTTCCTTGAAATAATTACCGATGATGTGCAGCCCGATCGGACGATTTTTATCGCCGAAGCCGATCGGAATCGACATCGCCGGCATGCCGGTCAGATTGGCCGCACTGGTGTATATGTCCGACAAATACATTTGGATCGGATCGCCGCTTTTTTCGCCGAGATTGAAGGCCACGGTCGGCGTCGTCGGTCCCATGATCACATCACATTGTTCATACGCTTGTGCGAAGTCTTGCGCGATCAGACGGCGCAGTTTTTGCGCTTTGAGGTAGTACGCATCGTAATAACCATGCGACAACACGTAAGTACCGATCAAGATGCGCCGCTTGACTTCGGCACCGAAACCTTGTGCGCGTGATTTGCGATACATGTCGGCCAGATCGGTATACGATGCGGCGCGATGGCCGTAGCGCACGCCGTCGAAACGGGACAAGTTGCTCGAGGCTTCGGCGGGTGCCAGCACATAATAAACCGGGATTGACAGAGATGCATTGGGCAATGACACATCGACCGTTTGCGCACCCAATTTGCGGTATTCGTTCAGCGCCGCCTCGATGGCCCGGGCGACATCGCTGCTCATGCCCTCGGCGAAATATTCCTTCGGCAAGCCGATGCGAAGACCGGCAAGCGGTTTTTCCAGATCGCGTGCGTAATCTTCGGCTTCGCGTTGCAAGCTGGTGGAGTCGCGCGGATCGAATCCGACCATGACATTCAACAGCAACGCCAGATCCTCTGCCGATTTGGCCATCGGGCCGCCTTGATCCAAACTCGATGCGAACGCGATCATGCCGTAGCGCGACACCAAACCGTAGGTCGGTTTGATACCGGAAATACCGCACAAGGCGGCAGGCTGACGAATCGATCCACCGGTGTCGGTGCCGGTCGCCGCGGGCGCCAGGCGCGCCGCCACCGCGCACGCCGCACCGCCCGAACTACCGCCGGGCACGGCAGCGGTATCCCACGGATTCTTGACGATGCCGTAGTATGAGGTCTCGTTGCTCGAACCCATCGCGAATTCATCCATGTTGGTCTTGCCGATGTTGACCGCACCCGCTTGATTGAAGCGCTCGATGACACCGGCATCGTAGGGCGATACGAAATTCGCCAGCATTTTGGAACCGCATGTGGTCAGCCAGCCTTTGGCGCAAAAAATATCCTTTTGCGCAATCGGAATGCCGGTCAACGGTTGCGCGTTGCCGGCGGCGATCATTTGATCGGCGGCTTTGGCTTGTGCCAGGCTGATATCTTCGTTGACGGTGACGAAGGCGTTGTACTCCGGATTCGATTGTTTGATGCGCTTGAGAAATTCGGTTGTCAGCTCGATGCTGGAAATCTTTTTTTCGGCAAGCTGGGTAGAAAGCTGTTTAAGGCTGGTGTTAAACATGGAATGCGATGCGGATGAGTGATCAAGGTAAATTTTATTCGATGACTTGCGGTACCAGATAAAGCCCGGCTTCGACTTGCGGTGCGATCGACTGATACAACGCCCGGTCGACGGTTTCGGTAACCGCATCGTCACGCAAGCGTTGCGTGACGCTTTGAGCATGCGACATCGGCTCAACGGATGCGGTATCGACCGCTTGCATCGATTCGATCAGAGTAAAGATACCGGTCAGTTGTTGCAGTGTTTCTTGCGCTTCCCGGTCGTCGATTTCGATATAGGCCAGATCGGCAATTCGCTTTACATCACTTATGGTTAGAGTCATTATGAGTGAGCAATCTTATCTTCAAATACATATTAGGGTATCATGCCGCAGTTTGTCAGGCGTATTATTTTTTGATGGTTTTATTTATCATTCGCTTTCTTCTCAATTTTTAACCACCGGATTCAGCCCTTATGTTTAATTTCTTGAGCAACAGCATTCTTGGGAATTATTTCTCAACCGATATGGCAATCGACTTGGGTACTGCAAACACCCTGATCTATGTTCATGGTCAAGGTATCGTACTGGATGAACCTTCCGTGGTCGCCATTCGTGAAGACAGTGGTGCTAATGGCAAGAAAATGATTCAGCAGGTCGGGCTTGCCGCCAAGCAGATGCTCGGACGCACACCCGGTAACATCACCGCGATTCGTCCGATGAAAGACGGGGTGATCGCCGATTTTACGGTTACCGAGCAGATGCTTAAGATGTTTATCCGCAAGGTGAATCCGCCGCGTTTGTTTTCCGCCAATCCGCGTATCGTCATTTGCGTGCCGTACGGCTCCACGCAAGTGGAGCGCCGCGCGATCCGGGAGGCCGCTTACGGCGCGGGTGCGCGCAAGGTGGAGTTGATCGAGGAACCGATGGCGGCGGCATTGGGTGCCGATCTTCCGGTGGAATCGCCAACCGGTTCGATGGTGGTTGATATTGGTGGCGGGACCACCGAAGTCGGGGTGATTTCGTTGGGCGGTATCGTTTATTCCAATTCGGTGCGCGTCGGCGGTGATAAATTCGACGAAGCGATCATCAACTATATCCGCCGCAATTACGGCATGTTGATCGGTGAAGTGACCGCGGAAATCATCAAAAAGGAGATCGGCTCCGCGTTTCCCGGTTCCGAAGTACGGGAAATCGAAGTCAAAGGCCGTAACCTCGCGGAAGGCATACCGCGCAGCTTCACCATTTCCAGCAATGAGATCCTGGAGGCGCTGGCGGAGCCGCTCAACAGTATCATCAGTGCGGTAAAGTCCGCGCTGGAGCATACGCCGCCCGAATTGGGCTCGGATATCGCCGAGAAAGGTATGGTCATGACCGGTGGCGGGGCCTTGTTGCGTGATATTGACCGTCTTTTGATGGAAGAAACCGGGCTGTCGGTTATTGTGGCCGATAACCCGCTGACTTGCGTGGCGCGCGGCGCAGGTATCGCGTTAGCCAATATGGACCGCTCCATCGGCATTTTTGCGCGTGATTGAGTGGTCGTACCCGATATTTTGAGTCGCATGGCGCGAAAATAAAGCGGTTCTTAAGCGGAGCGTCATGGAAACAACGCCTCAGTTTTTCAGGCATAGCCCGGGCCCATTTGCCCGATTTCTGGTTTTTGCTTTACTCTCCTGCCTTTTGATTGCGGAAGATACGCGCTTCAAGTATTTTCCGAATCTGCGCCAAGCCATCGGTGTCATGATATTTCCGCTGCAGCAAATCGCTTATTTTCCGGCGGATATTTACGACCGGATCGAGGAATTCATCGCCAGCTTCTATTGGATGGAGGAAAATGAAAAACTCAGGCAGCTTTATCTGGAAAATAAAGCGCAATTGTTGACCTTGCACGCACTGGAGGCTGAGAACAGGCATTTGCGCAATTTGCTGGGCGCGGTGGAAAAAAATCAATTACAGACTGGTGCCAACGTGATTCTGGCTGAAATTCTGTACACGCCCCGTGATCCTTTCAACCGCAAAATTACTTTGAATAAGGGGAGTTATCATGATATTCAATTGGGGCAGGCGGTTATTGACGATAAGGGAATTGTCGGACAGGTGACGCAATTATATCCTTGGTGGTCCGAAGTTACCTTGTTGACGGACAAGGATCATTCGGTACCGGTGCAGGTTTTACGCAACAACATCCGATCCATCGTAACCGGGACCGGTAAAAATGATGAACTGGCGTTACGATTTTTATCCATGAACACTGACATTCAACGTGATGATTTATTGGTCACCTCCGGAATCGGCGGTGTTTATCCGTCGGGCATTCCGGTGGCCGTCGTACAACGGATCGAACAGGATAGCGGAGGGGATTTCGCGTTGATCATCAGTACCCCGGTGGCGGGGGTGGATCGGAATAAGCAAGTATTGGTGTTGCCTTTGGTACCTGCGGCACTCAACGAGCTTGGCGAGCCTGCACAAGGGAGGCGCTGATTGATTCGGTGCATGGAATGAAGCGCGAGGCGCACGGAACACAGCAACTGAGATCTATCAATAAGATAGGTGGAGAAGCGAATCACCCTCGCAGTGAAGCGATGCGTTTGTACAGCCATTAATCAGTGTTTCCTTAACCTAAGTCATTCAACAAAGGAAGATTATTTGACACAGGATGTTTACGTTCCCGCCAATAACTGGGTAATCGCCGTCAGTCTGGTAGCGGCGCTGATTCTCAATTTGATGCCGTTGCAGGGTGATTTTTTGGTGCTGCGGCCCGATTTTGTTGCCATTGCGCTCGCGTATTGGAATGTCAATCATCCGTATAAAATCGGGATGCTGATCGCATTTTTTTTAGGACTGATGATGGATGTGGGCGATGCCGGTATTTTGGGGCAGCATGCGTTGGCTTACTGTGTCATTGTTTATCTGACCAGTGTGTTTGGCCGCAGATTGCGCTTGTTTAATGCCGTCCGGCAAGCGCCTCAAATCGGCTTGATACTGTTCATGATGCAAACGGTTATGGTTCTGATCGCAATTTCCACCGGTTCTCCGTCGCCTGAATGGCATTATTTCCTCGCGACGGTGACCGGCGCATTACTCTGGGTGCCTGCTTCGGTTATGCTCACAACGCTGCAAAAACCCAAAGCGGACCCCGATGTGCTATGAAGCAACCGGTTGAATTACGTAATCATTTTACCGAACTGTCCAAATTCCGTACCCGATTGCTCGTTAGCGGCGGTTTTGTGCTGTTTTTATTCGCGATTCTTTACGCACGGTTTTATTTTTTACAAGTCGTTCAGCAAGAGCATTATCTGACGCTGGCGGAAGCGAACAGAATTTCCATTTTACCGTTGGTTCCCAATCGCGGACTGATTCTCGATCGTCACGGGAAGCCGCTGGCGCAAAATTATTCAGCTTATACGTTGGAAGTTGTTCCAAGCAGAATCAAAGACCTCGAGGCAACGATAAACGAGCTGGCCACAGTCATTGAAATCACGCCGATCGATCGCCAGCGCTTCAAAAAGCTACTGAAGGAGAGCAAGCGGTTTAAAAGCCTGCCGATACGCAGCCGCTTGACCGATACAGAAATTGCGGCATTCGCCGTCAATCGTTATCGGTTTCCGGGGGTGGAGATCAAAGCACGTGTTTTTCGCCAGTACCCGGAAAAAGAAATCGTGTCGCATGTGGTCGGTTACATCAGTCGGATCAACGATCAGGATCTGGAACTGTTGGAACGTAATGACGAACTGCACAATTATCGCGGCTCGCAGCATATCGGCAAGATCGGTTTGGAACAAAGTTATGAAAAGCAATTGCATGGCATCACCGGATTCGAGGAAGTGGAAACCGACGCTGCAGGACGATCGATACGTGTTTTGTCACGGACGCCACCAATTCCGGGCGATAATCTGATACTTTCGTTGGATCTCGGTTTGCAGGAAGTTGCGGAAAAAGCTTTCGGCGAGCGTCGCGGCGCACTGGTCGCGCTGGATCCCGATAACGGGGAGGTACTGGCTTTTATCAGCAAGCCCGGCTATGACAACAACCTTTTTATCGGTGGTATCGATCAGGAAAACTGGAACTTGCTCAACCATTCAATCGACCGTCCTTTGAACAACCGTGCTTTGCGCGGCGTTTATCCGCCCGGATCGACATTTAAGCCGTTCATGGCATTAGCGGCACTCGAATTAGGTAAGCGTACTCCCGAATATAGTATGTACGATCCGGGATATTTCTCGTTGCCAGGTGTTGAGCGGCGTTTTCGCGATTGGAAGCCGGGGGGGCATGGACGGGTCGATTTGCATAAATCCCTTGTCGTTTCCTGCGATACCTACTACTACAGCCTGGCCAACGATCTCGGCATAGACAATATCCACAGCTTCGTCGGACAATTCGGTTTGGGTAAGAAAACCGGCATTGATATCGGCGGGGAGGCATCCGGATTATTACCGTCGTCCGTTTGGAAAATGGCACAGCACAAGCAAAAATGGTTTGCCGGCGATACCATCTCGGTTTCCATCGGCCAAGGGTATAATCTGGCCACACCGTTGCAGCTCGCTTTCGCGACGATGATTATTGCTAACAACGGCAAGGCTTATCAGCCGCGTTTTGTTAAACAGATTCAGAACAGTCAAACCGGCGATATCGAGAGTATCCCGTCGAAATTATTGTATACCTTGAATTTCAAATCCAAGAATCTTGAGGTCGTCAAGAATGCGTTAATCGACGTGACCCGTCCCGGCGGAACGGCTGCTAAAGCCGGTGCCAACGCGGCATATACTTTCGCCGGGAAAACCGGTACCTCGCAAGTCATCGCGATCAAACAGGGGGAACGGTACAACGAAAAGGCGATCAACGAGCGCCATCGGGATCATGCCATGTTCATTGCTTACGCGCCGGCAGAAGCTCCTAAGATCGCACTGGCGATTTTGGTTGAAAATACCGGTACCGGCGGCTCAACCGCGGCACCGATCGCCCGGCAAGTGTTCGATTACTATCTGTTGGGTGAACAACCGGATGAAGCCGGAACAGCGCTCGCGTTTTACGATGCCGGCGAAGATCGTGCGCGTGATCATCTTTGATCGATTGTTGAAGCGTATTTGGGAAAAATGCCATCTATGCATGATGAATGGGCATTCTGAGTCTGTTGCTGGCGCCATGGCGACCGCACAAGATGCTGACAATGTTTTTGCAAAATCCAACGTTATCCATGCAATACACGCTCGACGTTAAGAAAATCTGGCACTATTTGACCCGCTATATCGATAGCTTTCTGCTGATTGCTTTGCTCGCTTTGATGGCGATCGGATTACTGGCGCTGTATAGCGCCACGAATGCCAACATCACCCGGGTTGGCAATCAAATTATCAATATGCTGATTGCACTGGTAATCATGTGGTTGGTCGCCAATATTCCCTTGCAACAAATCAAGCGGCTGGCATTGCCGATGTATCTGGCCGGTTTGGCACTTCTTATCGGTGTCGCGCTATTCGGTGAAATCAACAACGGCGCCCGCCGGTGGCTGAATATCGGAGTGACGCGCATACAACCGTCTGAATTGATGAAAATCGCGATACCGCTAATGATGGCATGGTACTTCGATAAACATGAAATTACGTTGCGGTTGCGGGATTACTTCGGCGCCACGATCATATTGATGATCCCGGTGCTGCTGATTCTTCGGCAGCCGGATCTGGGTACTGCGATCTTGATTGCCGCAAGCGGGTTTTTCGTGCTGTTTCTGGCGGGATTATCGTGGCGCATTATCATTGGATTGACGGTAGCGGCTGCAGCCAGCATGCCAATGATTTGGGCGATGCTGCACGATTATCAGCGGCAGCGCATCATGACATTATGGGATCCTACACAAGACCCCTTGGGTTCCGGATACCATACTATCCAATCCTCTATCGCCATTGGTTCCGGGGGGGTGGTCGGGAAAGGCTGGCAAAACGGAACCCAGGCGCAATTGGATTTTTTGCCGGAGCAAAGTACCGATTTCATTTTCGCTGTTTTTTCCGAGGAATTCGGATTAATCGGAAATACCTTTCTGTTATTGCTGTATTTATTGGTAATCGGACGCTGCATGTTCATTACCGCGCATGCGTCGACACAGTTTACACGCCTGATCGCCGGATCGATTACACTGACTTTTTGCACGTATATCTTCGTTAACATGGGCATGGTTAGTGGTATCCTTCCGGTGGTCGGTGTTCCGCTGCCTTTGATCAGTTATGGCGGCACATCCATGGTGACAATGTTGCTTGGTTTTGGTATTTTAATGAGTATTCAAACACATCCCAAACTTGTAAAAACATGATAGAGACTTGCTTCACTTGTTTGAAAGCCGGAAAACTCGTTCCGGCTAATGCGATGACGATCTTCACCATTATATTGACTGCCGGGTTGATGACCGCTTGCAGCAGTATTCCGCAACAACACAATCAGCATACTGTCGGGCAGAAAGCGGATAAAACCGCTGTAAAAAAAATCAAAGCAGCCAAAAATAATATCGCTTTGAATTCCAAGAACGGTGGCGGTTATTATCTTGATGACGGACCGGACGATAATCCGCCGGCCGATTTACATTTAATTCCCGATGCGGAGCCGAAGCATGAGTTGTTGCGCCCGGCGAATATGCAACCGTATGTCGCGCTGGGGAAGCAATATACGCCGATGACGGCATTGAAGCCGTATAAGCGTCGCGGCGTTGCGACTTGGTATGGGCGGCGTTATCACGGCAGCAACACCGCCTCAGGTGAAGTGTACGACATGTATGCTATGACGGCGGCTCACCCGACTTTGCCGCTGCCGAGTTACGTGCGGGTTACCAATCTCGACAACGGCAACTCGGTGGTGGTGCGGCTCAACGATCGCGGCCCTTTTTTATCCGACCGGTTGATTGACTTGTCTTATACGGCTGCCTATAAATTAGGGATTATTGCAAATGGCAGCGGCCGCGTCGAAGTGGAAAGCATTCTGCCGGAAGGGGCTGCGATAGCGGCGCATGCAAGTCCTAAAGTACCACCATTGCGATCCGCACCGTTCGTGAGCGATGCGGAAGTAAAGCCGGTGTATTTACAGCTTGCTGCATTCGGTTCTTCTGACAATGCGCGCAATTTTCTGGCGCAAGCGCAAAAAAAACTTCCTGATATCAAAGATACGATCAGTATTTCGAAAAACAACGGGTTATATAAAATTCAAGCAGGCCCTTATCCGAATCAAATCGTCGCCAAAATGGATGTGGGAGCGATCAGTCAACAGCTTGGCGTCAAGCCGTTACTGGTAATCGATTAAGGAAACACGCATTGATTCGGCCGATGGAGTAGTGCAAAGCCGTACGAAAAAATAGCATGTATCAGTAAGATAGGTAACGTGCGACTCTCCCGCAACGAAGTGACTCGCAATGCAGTCAATTAACCGGCGCTTTTCTGGCCGGTTAGGACGTATCAAAAAAAATCCCTATTGTTTGCAATAGGGATTAAAGGGCCTCGTCATAAATCATCAATCACAATCGTTCAGTCAGCTGCAAAACATCTTCCTCTGCAAGCATCACTACTTTTTACATGCTGACCTCGTTATTCGAGTCATCGAAATGATTGGGATTGTTGATTTAAAGTTTAATACTTGCTGAGTCACTATGAAGATGAAAACAGTGAGGGAATATAGTCTTATTTTCGGATTTTGACTGTGACTTTTCTCACACTGAAAAGCTTTTTCCGGTGGAATGACATTTCCTGGCGGTGTTTGCGGGTATCCGCCAAAACGGGCATACAGTCAGTTTTGGATATTGGCGCGTGATCAATGCGCCGCCCGGCTTGAAATCGGTTGGTTGGAATTCAGTAGAGCTTATCGGTAAAGCGTGCGCGGTGAAGTGCGTTTTTGTGCATCACCGGTGCGCTTTCAGTCGGAAAACAGCCTCTCGCAATTGACGGAGGCCACGTGCTTTAAACTTGGGATTTTGTTCCAGTACGTCTTGACGGTGTAACAATTCGATTTGTGCATATTCGGTGTACAGCATATCCACTTCTTCCTCAGCGACCGGAAACGGCGGACCCTCTATTTCGCCGTCGGGATATTCCAGTGTTATCAATAGCATCGATATATCGGGTGGGAGTATGTGTTCGAGATGACACGCGTAACGTTTTCGCGTATCCGGCGGCAGGGCGATCAATGCCGCACGATCGTAAACAGCGCGGACATTGACCACATCGTCCATCTGCAGATCGAAGAAGTCACCGCACAAAATTCGCACATCGCCGCTTTCCAATCGCAGGAACCGACGTTGCCGCTTACACTGCGGAACTAAGCCATTCTCAGCGAAAAATGCTTGCGCCGCCAACGGACTTACCTCAATGCCCAGTACCGGATAGCCTTGCTGCGCAAGCCATAGCATATCATTGCTTTTACCGCACAACGGCACCAGCACGGTATCGCCCGGTGTCAGACACAACCGCTGCCAGTACGCGCATAAATGCGTATTGGCTTCCGCTTGATGAAAACCGATGTCCTGCCGCTCCCATCGGTCCAGCCAATACGCTTTTTTCATTGAATTCCCGGTAACGCAACCGAGGCGGTATCATCAGGCATGTTTACTCTGAATGATCAGCAGCAATTGCCCGGCGGCCACATGCTCTCCCTGCCGGCACAGTACGCGTTGTACCACGCCGTTTTCCGGAGCATCCACTGAGATTTCCATTTTCATCGCTTCAATCACGATCAGACAGTCGCCGGTACGGACGGATTGTCCTTCCCCGGACAAGATAGTCCACACGGTACCCGTGACAGGAGATGCGACGGCGTAGCTGCCTTCCGGCAAATCCAGTTCGCTTTGCGCATCGGTTTCATCCAGATCCGCCTCAACGGCGAAATCGGCCTGACCGCTGGCATTCCAGCGCTCGCGCTCGGCTTCGAAAGCCGCTTGCTGGCGATTCTTAAACGCTTGGATTTCGACTTGGTGCTGTTGTAGGAAGCGATGATATTGTTGTAGACCGAATTGCGCATCTTCGATTTCCAGTTTGTAGGTACCGCGGATAAAATCCTTGCGCAGCGCCGGCAATTCCTTTTCGTCGACCGGAAAGAAACGGATCTGATCGAAGAAACGCAGCAACCAAGGTTTGTTGTCGGTAAAGTCGGCGGTTTGGCGATAGCGGTTCCATACCGGCAGAGTACGTCCGACGAATTGATAGCCGCCGGGCCCTTCCATGCCATAGATGCACATATACGCGCCGCCGATGCCGACTGCGTTTTCCGGCGTCCAGGTGCGTGCCGGATTGTACTTGGTGGTGACCAGGCGATGTCGCGGATCAATCGGTACCGCAACCGGCGCACCGAGATAGACATCGCCCAACCCCATTACCAGGTAACTGGCGTCGAACACGATGCGGCGTACCTCATCGATGCTATCCAATCCGTTGATACGGCGGATGAACTCGATATTGCTCGGGCACCACGGCGCATCACCGCGTACCGATTGCATGTATTTTTCAATCGCCAGTCGGGTGGATACATCGTTCCAGGAAAGCGGTAAATGCACGATGCGCGATGTTACCGTCATGTCGGCGATATCCGGTAATACCGATTCCGCGGCGATCAGGGTTTGCAACAATGTGTCTCGCGGAAGCTGCAACGGGTCGAAATGAATTTGCAGCGAGCGGATTCCCGGCGTCAGATCGACGATGCCGGGCAGATCGGATTGCTGCAGCCACTCCATCAATGCGTGTGCGCGAAAGCGCAGATCCAAATCGAGTGCCATGGCGCCGTATTCAACCAACAAATTACGGTCGCCGGATTGGCGGTAGATCACTTGCAGCTGTTGCGGACTCGCGGCAATTCGATGCAGTACCGGATCGGGCAGCACCGTGATGTCGCCATAGATCGCCGGCGCAGCGGGCGATTGCAGCGACCGTATCATTTCGTTTCGTTGCTGCTCGAGCGACAATGCTTGTGCCATCGTCAGCAAACGAAAACGAATCCGATCGCCAGGCTTCAGTTGCCCGGTTTTCCATAATTCGGCGTGTGCGATGGTGACCGGGCAGACGAAGCCGCCCAGGCTGGGGCCATCCGGTCCCAAAATGATCGGCATGTCACCGGTGAAATCGACGGCACCGACGGCGTAGGCGGTGTCATGGATATTCGACGGATGCAGCCCCGCCTCTCCGCCGTCGCTGCGCGCCCATTGCGGTTTCGGTCCAAGCAGGCGTACACCGGTGCGGCTGGAGTTATGATGCACGGTCCACTCGGTGCTGAAAAAAGTCTGCATATCCGCATCGGTAAAAAAATCCGGTGCGGCATGCGGGCCGTACATTACACCGATCTCCCAATGATCGGTGTAATGGGGAAGCGATTGTGAGGGCATTACGGTATGTACCGGTTCGTATGTCGCAGCGACAGGCAGCACGTCGCCCGCCCGTAACGCCCGACCGGCATGACCGCCGAATTGTCCGAGCGTGAACGTCGCACGGCTGCCGAGGTAGTGCGGAACCTGAAACCCGCCTTGCACCGCCAGATACGCGCGACAGCCGTGCCCGCCGATTTTTCCCAATCGCAGCACCGATCCCGCTTTGACTTCGTGCGCTTGCCATAGCGATAGCGGTGCATTGTCCAGATAGGCATCGATCGGTGCGCCGGTCACAACGATCAGGCAAGCGCTGTTAAAACGCAGCGTGGGCCCCATCAGCGTGATTTCCAACGCGGCTTGATCCTCGGTATTGCCCGCCAGCCGGTTCGCCAGCCGGAACGCCAGCGTGTCCATCGGTCCCGATGGCGGTACGCCGATCTGCCAGTAACCGAGCCGTCCGGGGTAGTCTTGTGCGGTGGTTTGCACGCCGGGGCTCAGCACATCGACGGTATGCGCCCGATACGAAAACCCGCCGAGTAAGCCGGTGGTGTACCGTCCGTCGGCAAACGGTTCGCTGCATAAGATCTGCTTGAGATAATCCAGATTGGTTTCGATACCGTGCAGCGAGGTTTGATCCAACGCGTGTCGCAGCTTGGCGATGGCGGATTTTCGATCCGGCGCGTGCACGATGATCTTGGCCAGCATCGGATCGTAAAACGCGGAAACCTCGCCGCCGCGCTCGACCCATGTTTCAACGCGTGCATCCGCAGCGAATTCGGCCGCCGTCAGCGTGCCGCTGCATGGCTGAAAATCCTTCGCCGGATTTTCAGCATAAATTCTGGCTTGAATCGCCACGCCTGCAGGTGCAATGGTGATCGAATCCAGCGGCGGCATTTCGCCGGCGGCTTGTCGCACCATCCATTCCACCAGATCGATACCGGTGGTTTCTTCAGTGACGCCATGCTCAACCTGGAGGCGGGTGTTGACCTCCAGAAAATAAAATTCACCGGTCCCGGCGTCAACAATGAATTCCACCGTACCGGCGGATTGATAATGAATCGCCCGGCCGAGACGTACCGCCGTGTTCCACAACGTTTGACGTAGTTGCGGCGTGATATGGGGCGCGGGCGTTTCCTCCACCACTTTTTGATTGCGCCGCTGCATTGAGCAATCACGCTCTCCCAGTGCGACTACTTGGCCACTGCCGTCGCCGAAAATCTGCACCTCGATATGCCGCGCCTGGTCGACAAATTTTTCCAGGTATAATCCGGCGTCCTTGAAGTTGTTTTGCGCGAGCTGCTTAACCGATTCGTACGCCGCAATCAATTCTTCCTGATTCCAGCACAAGCGCATGCCGATACCGCCGCCGCCGGCGGTGCTTTTCAGCATTACCGGATAACCGATATGTTTGGATTGCTGGCAAGCATCATCCATATTTGCCAGTAAACCGGTGCCCGGCAGTAGCGGCACCTGGTTGTCCGATGCCAGTGCCCTTGCCGTGTGTTTCAGGCCGAAAGCGCGCATTTGCTGCGGTGTAGGGCCGATAAAGCAAATGCCTTGCGCTGCGCACTGTTCGGCGAAATCGGCGTTTTCGCTCAAAAAACCGTAACCCGGATGAATCGCTTGCGCACCGCATTGCTTCGCTACAGCCAGGATTTTGTCCGTTCGCAGATAGCTTTCCGCGGCGATGCCCTCGCCGATGCAGTAGGCTTCATCGGCTTCGCTGACATGCCGCGAGAATGCATCGGCTTCGGTATACACGGCGGCGCTGGTGATTTGCATGCGCCGCAATGTGCGGATGATGCGGCAAGCAATGGCGCCGCGGTTGGCGATCAATATTTTGCTAAACATGATCGTTCCATACCAGCAAGCGAATCGGTGTCGGGTTATACGCATTGCACGGGTTATTCAGCTGCGGACAGTTGGAGATCAGTACCACGATATCCATTTCCGCGCGCATTTCAACATACTTGCCCGGTGCGGAAATGCCGTCGACGAATTCCAGGTTACCGTCTTGGGTTACTGGAACGTTCATAAAGAAATTGATGTTGCTCGGCAAATCGCGCTTACCCATTCCAAGCTGCCGGCACAGCGGATCGTGTGCCAACGCGTGCAGAAAACTGTCGCGGCAGCTGTGCATCGGGAGCTTTTCCGGCGCGTAGCGCACCGTATTGCTTTCCGCCGCACAAGCGCCGCCCAATGTATCGTGTCGCCCGCAGGTATCGGCAACGATGGTGAGCATGATATTGCCGAAGTTGGAATAAAGCTTGCTGCCCGTCGTCAGATACAGTTGCTGCTGGCGATTGATGGTATCGGGTGCGCTGTAGCGTTCCTGCGCATCGCGAGCGCTATAGAACAACGTATCCACCGCTTGATTGCCTTCCAGATCGACGATACGGAATGTTTGCCCTTGCTTGATCAGTTTCACCCACGGTTCTCCGGCCGCGCAAATTTCGTCGGCAACCGCTTGATCGGGATTCAATTGGCTGGTAATGGTGTTTGATAGATTCATTTCGCCTCCTCGCCATAAAAGTGTTGCGTATTCTGCAAAGCGCGGCTGTTTTCCGCAATGCGCAGACATTCCCGGATTGCTTGCGGCGGTGTATCGAATAGCGCCAGTTCGATCGCGCCGGGGCGGTATTCCGGTCCCGGATCGAGCGGATGCGGCGCAGCGGACAACACCACCAAGGTGTTCATCGTGAAGCTTAATTCCACGTAATCGCCGGCTTTGCCGTGTTTGGCATGATAGCTCAGCGCTCCCGAATCGTCGGCGGTCACTTTGCTGAAAAAATTGATGTTTGATACCACATCGCGGATGCCCAGACCCCACTTACCCAGTTCGATCAATATGCCGTCGAGACCGCTGCGAAACATTTGATTGCGATGTTCCTGATAGCGTGCCACGCCGTATTTTTGCCGGATCGATCCGGCGTCGCTCAAACCGCACACAGTGTCGTGCCAACCAGCGGTATCCGCGGTGATGCAACAGAATATCCGTCCCATGTCGGAGTGGCAAGCGTGTCCTTGAGTCAGGCGGAATGTGTGCTGAGATTTCAGCGTATCCGCCATGTTGTAGCGCTCGAGCTTTTCTTCCTGGTTATAAAACAGCGCCGCCGCGTTTGCGCCGCCGTCGACGTCGGTCAGTCGCAAGGTGGTATTCCGGCGGATGATACCCGACCAGTGGCAGCCGCCCGGGACGGTTTGCTTCCAAATGAGTGTTGGTTGATTCATGACCGACTCCTGATGAACGTGTTGAATAACAAAACGAGTGTGGTTGCACCGAGAATGCAGCCCAGCACCAACGGCGTCGCCCATAACTGCCACCACGGTGCGTTCGGGGAAATCGCGTAAGGGCGTGGCCAGGCGATGTTGATCAATTCGAATACCGCCCAGCTAAACGCCAGGGTGTTGATGATCAATCCCCACTTGCCCAGCTTCAATTGCCCCAGTGCCGGATTCCAGCGTCCGGATAACCGCGCAAATAAGGCAACGCCGGTGGTGAAAGCGAACATGGCGTACAGGCCGCCGGTGCCGAAGGCGATGATGGTTGCCACGGCATCGTCGTTGAGTCCGAAAATCAACCCGCATCCGGCCAACAGGACGGTGAACAGTACCGCGTTGCGCGGTGTTTTGCCATGAGTGACATGGCTCAGAACCGGCGGCATATTGCCTTCGCGCGCCATCGAAAAAACGATGCGCGAGGCGTACTTGACTACGGATGCGCCGCAAGCGAGAAACGCGATCATTACGATCGCCAGAAAGGGTTTCTCGATCCATGTGCCGAAATGGTGGGCGATCAACGGTGTAATCGGGTCAGCGGTAGCGCTGCTGTGTATCAGCGTTTCACGATCAAAAGCCAGAATCAGTGATGCCGAATTGAAAATCACCACGGTACCGACCATGCATAACGAGAAAAAGATCGCCCGCGGTACCGCCCGCTTAGGTTCGTGTGTTTCTTCCGCCGTGGTGGAGCAAGCGTCGAAGCCGATGAACGCCCAGCCGGCAACCGCCAGTGCCGCAAGAAAAGCCGTCGTTTGGTTCGGCGCGGTACCGGTGCCCAGGTGCTGAAACAATTCCAGGATGGAATGCTGGCGGAAAAATAAAAATAACAGCAGCGCGATTCCCAGCGATCCCACGACTTCGGCATAAACCCCGAGCTTGATCACCAGCTTGAATACATTGACATGCACCAGATTCAGCAACGTGCACAGTGCCAGAAAAACCACCGCCCACAACACCTTGTCAGCCCCGCTTTCACCCGATGATCCGAAAAAACCGGCAAACCAGATGCCGCCGGCATACGCGGTGGTAGTCAGCATTGCGATGGTGGAACTGATATAAATGACACCGGCATAATGACTGGCGGTGGCGCCGTAAAACTGCCGCGTCCATTTGTAAGCGCCACCTGCAATTGGAAATTGGGATGCGAGTTCCGCGTACACGGTAGCCACCAGCAGTTGCATCAACAAACAAATTGCCAGTGCGGCAAACCATCCGCCGCCGGTTACTTCCGTTTGCACGCCGATGATGGCATAAAGCCCGACGATCGGCGAAACGACCGCAAATCCCAGCGTAAAACTGTGCCAGATGGTCATGCTGGGGTGCATCGAGTGCACGTCGGATGCGGCTATTTCGCTGGTATGTTTGGATACTTCAGACATAAGAGTCTCCTTGATCGAGAAATATTACCGAAAGATCATGTATCAGCGATACATGGACTGATCTCCCGGGCTTTTATCCCTCCGTGGAGCCTCGTATGACGAGACCGGAAACTCTCGGACCAGACGTCTTCGGTTACATTGACCGGAACCCTAGTTTCCCGTTGCGTTGCCGGCATTACTGCGGCGCCATGATTCAGCGGCATTTAAAAATGCGGGTAACGGGCGGAATTTTAATTGTATTTTTTTAAGAATGCAATCAAAAGAATGTGCCGTCGCACTTGCCAATTGCAGCGTGTCGATATAAGGTTGTCGATATTCAACAACCAATTCACGCGCCACATGCCAAATCTACCTCAATGTACCCATATCTATCAGAACCATCACTTTGACAGTACACGCTGGGATTATTTCGAGCCCCGGAGCGATGATATCGTGATCGCCACGTCGTATAAGGCAGGCACCACCTGGACTCAGGCGATAGTTGCGCATCTGTTGTTCCCGGACGGGAATTTTCCGGCGCCACCCGCGCAAATGTCGCCGTGGCTGGATATGCGGATTGTTCCGCTGGAATTGGTGTTGAACAATTTGAAAGCGCAGCGGCATCGCCGTTTTATCAAGACGCATCTGCCGCTCGACGGTCTGCCTTATTCGGAAAAGGTCAAATACCTCTATATTGCTCGCGATCCCCGTGATGTGTTCATGTCGTTATGGAATCACTATAAAGGAATGAAAGAGGAAACGTTGATGCTGATGAATATGCTGCCCGGACGCATGGGGGATGAATTGCCACCGCCGCCGGATGATATTCATACTTTCTGGCGGGATTGGATCACCCGCGGCACGTTCGCGTGGGAAACCGACGGTTGGCCGTATTGGTCGCACCTTGCCAATGTGCAATCCTGGTGGAATTTCCGCTACCTGTCCAATATCCGGTTATTCCACTATACCGACATGCTCGCCGATACCGAGCGCGAAGTGCGCCGCATCGCCGCCTTCCTGGAAATCGACGTACCCGAACCGGCATGGCCCGGCATCGTCAGAGCCGTTTCATTCGCCGAAATGAAACGTCAAGGCGAATTGTACGCACCCGGTGGCGGTCAGTTTTTCAAGG
This sequence comes from Nitrosomonas sp., assembly GCA_021582655.1. Classification (GTDB taxonomy): domain Bacteria; phylum Pseudomonadota; class Gammaproteobacteria; order Burkholderiales; family Nitrosomonadaceae; genus Nitrosomonas. The sequence goes on along the minus strand of CP091135.1, from coordinate 2,087,213 downwards.
GCGGTGCGCAAACTTTCCTGCACAAAGGCACCAACGGCCGCTGGCGCGAAGTGCTTTCCGACGAGGAGCTGGCACTCTATGATGCCGCGTGCGCGCGTGCGCTGACGCCGGATTGCCGGGAATGGCTGGAGCATGGCGGGGTGATCTGAATCAGCCGCTCGTTACAGTCGATTCAAACTTACTGGAATACGCGTCGGGGAAGTGATGAACGAGATGGAACATAAGGCGCGCGAAACGCGAAGATTCGACATGTCGAGTGATTACGGCGCCGTGGTGCGGCTGAGTATCAAGGTTGTACGCTTATCAAAAACACCGGTCAACTTTTTCCGCGTGATTCAAACGCTGCGATAATGTCGCGTCGGAATCCGATACGGATGGATTCGCCGGGTAATCGTGCAGCAGGTTTTTGTGGCTGCGGATTTCGATTTCCGATCGGGTCGCTTGATCCGTGCCGGTGTCTTTGATCGTCATAATCCAGTCGCCGTTGCCATGGGTTATGGGCTTGCCGGCATCCCGGAATGAACCGGAATCATGAATCTCGGTGATGTAGTAGATTTTTGCGGATTCGTCGTGAAAGTGCGGGTATCCGTTCACCCGCACGGATTCGTGGTAAATGAAATAGGTATTGATGTCTCGTGAGGTATGGCGGTGCCGCTCCGGTAGCGGAAAATCCGCTGCACCTTTGAGGCATTCGGCGATGGTCAGGTAATGCTTGCCGCTGCTGCGGCTGTAAATCATTTTTTCGTTCAACAATGCTTCCCGGGTGGGGGCCATGATGCAAGCGGACAACATCAGGGCGGTGACGAGCAGCAGTACGGCTTTGTTGGTATCAATGCGGTTTTTGATCATTGTGCAATGTACAGGATTCAGTGGTTATGATCGGAATCGGGAATCGCGATGGATCTTTACAACCTTGTCGCGACTTTACGGATGCTGCTTAATCCCCCCGCCTTCCTTTTTTCTTAAAGGAAGGTATAGCAGTGCGATGCACCGCATTTTTTCTGCATCATACATCAATCAGCCTTTTTCCTTGTCGTTACATCGCCCGCTCTCTTTTTTGAAAAAGGAGGATATCACCGATGACGCGGCGTCTGTTTCAAAAACCGTAACGGTCGCTTGGCTGCGCTGCAATAACCAGTTGATCGGCAATCGCGGATCGGGTGTATCGCTCAACCGGTCCAACAATTGTCGTTTAGCCTTGCCTGTCACCACCAACGCAAGGTGCTCGCTTTGCGCCAGCAATGCCAACGACAAGCTGATCCGCAGCGACGGCGCAAGCGGCGGAGCTACTGCAATACAGTGGTGTGCCGGGAATTGTGCCGGATTCATGCCGGGGAACAGGGAAGCGATATGACCGTCTTCCCCCAGACC
>CP091135.1:2065621-2085742 GCA_021582655.1 Nitrosomonas sp. | reverse complement strand
TTCAGCCGCAAAAAATACCCCTCACTCACTTGCAGCCTGGGAATAATTTTCTAACATACTGAAGAATAAATGCATTACCAATAAATTCATACCTAATCCACAAAAAAATGGTTTGCAAGAAACAATTTTTTCTATATCCTGTCGATCAGTGTGGAAATGTAAAAATGCATATTGATGATTTTGAGAAGAAATTTTACCTTTATCGCCTGGCTCTTGCTGTTAATTGCGCTTAGCGCGCTGTTACCGTCTCATTCGTTAGCCAGTCGACAGATCCAGGACAAATCGCAACAGCAATATTCGAATTTATGGGATCGTATTCGTAACGGCTTTGCATTGGCGTATCCACCCGATGCCAAAACCATTCGAAAAATTGCACTATCGTACACACAAAATCCGGTTGCACTCGGCCGTATGCTTGCCAGCGGCGAACGTTACTTGTTCTATATCGTCGAAGAGGTTGAACGCCGCGGGATGCCGATGGAAATTGCGCTGATTCCGTTTGTTGAAAGCGCTTACAATCCATTGATCAAATCGAACAGCCAGACAGCGGGATTATGGCAATTCATACCGCAGACCGGAAAAAATTTAGGGCTAGCACAAAACGTCTGGCACGACGACCGTCGCGATATTGTCGCTTCTACACAGGCAGCACTGGACTACCTGGAATATTTGCACAATAAATTCAACAACTGGAAACTCGCCATCGCCGCTTATAATATCGGCGAGGGCGTTGTCGGCAAAGTGCTATCCAAAAGCCTGCACAAAGGGCATGCAGTCGATTTTTACGAATTGAATCTCCCGAGCGAAGTCCGGTACTACTTGTATAAATTATTAGCGGTAAAACAGCTCATTGTCGATTCAAGGAAATTCGGTTTACAGCTTCGATCGATACCTAATCGACCGTATTTCGATCAAGTTCAGATTCATGATCACATCGATATTTCACTTGTAACCCATCTAGCCAATATTTCCCCCGCCGAATTCTCCGCATTAAACCCAGCTTACAATCGTTATGCCATCAAAATATTGGATCAGCCGCGTATATTGCTGTTACCCGTCGATAAAAAAGAAAGTTTCGTAAAAAATCTGGAAACCTATCAAGACCCGCAATTCTCATGGCAACTGTATTCTGTTAAAAAAGGCGAGAAAATCAATGAAATTGCAGTTCGGCACGGTACATCACTACAACAGCTGCAAGCGATTAATGGTATCGCAAGGAATAAAAATTTGGTTTTAGGCCAGAAAATACTGGTACCGAAAATAGAAGCATTCAGGCAGGCGGAACAAAATACACCGCGGGAAAAACTCTCCAGTAATGGTTTATCCGATATTCACATTGTAAAAAAGGGCGATACCTTATATCACATCGCCAAGCGCTACGGCACCACGATCGATCAAATCAAGCATTGGAACAATAACGACGAGAACCTGTCGGTCGGTCAGAAGCTGTTGATCGTGAGAAGTTGAATCTCGCCGCATCAAAGCTCCCGCAACAACTCCATAGCCCAACCCACACCGAAACCGGTAATCTCGCTGTCGATCGCACCCAGTCCGTTCTTATGATTGCTTGCGGACAAATCCATATGAATCCACGGTGTCTCTTTGACAAAATTTCTTAAGAAACAAGCCGCAAGAATATGATCGAATTCCCCGCCGATTTCACATTGCTTGAGATCGGCTATTTCACTCGTCAGATTTTCTTCGTAATCGGTATCCATAGGAAATGCGCAAACCCGTTCCCCACTCTGTTTACCGGCCGCTATCGCTTGTTCGATCAACTCATCCCGGTTGCAAAATATACCGCTGTACCTTGAACCCAAGGCGGTTTCCATACTGCCCGTCAATGTAGCGAAATCAATGATCAAATCAGGCTTTAATTTGTTTGCCAGCGTCAGCGTATCCGCGAGCACCATCCTACCCTCCGCATCGGTATGCACAATTTCGATCGACAACCCATTCAGCGCGGAAACAATATCGTTTTGCTTATAAGCGTTGGGGCTGATATGGTTCTGCGCGATCGCGAGCCAGCAATCGATATTAACTGGCAATTCCGCACGCGAAGCAGCAAGCAAAACCCCGAGGGCCACCGCCGATCCATTCATATCCTTGTGCATTCCTTGCATATACCGCGCCGATTTGAGATTGTGACCGCCGGTATCAAAGCAAATCCCTTTGCCAACCAGCGCAATTTGCTTGGCTTTGCTTTTCTTATTGCCGACGCGCTGTAAATGCACAATCGCAGCATCGTCCACATCGCTTCCTTGTGCGACGGCAACGAAAGCACCCGCCCCCATTTCCTTTAATTTACTCAGATCATATTCCTGATATTTCCAGCCTTCATTGTCGGCCAGTTTTTTAATTTGCTGCCGGTAGGTTTTGGGCGTCAGCTCATTCGCCGGTAACGCCGTCAAGCCGCGCACCAGCAAATTGCCTTCCGCCTTGGCACGCTGCAGATTGAAATTATCTGCATCTTTATAGCCGTGTAAGCAGATTTTAGTCAGCGATCTGGGCGCAGGCTTATTTTTCCGTACCGGCAAAATCGCTCCGTTCAACCATGCCGTATACACGGCAAGTTCAGCGAAGCTTCTTTTTTGCTGCGTCGAGCCGTAGACCGCGATATGAACTTCCGCAGGATGCTCCGCAAGCAATAATTTAACCGCCTTACGCAAACCGGTTTGCTGCTGGAAAATCGATTGATCGCTATCGATCATCGCCCACACGCATAACCCGCCGTGCTCGAGATCGCCGCAGATTGGCGCTTCATACAGCTGATCCAGTTTCATTTCACGGCGCGCCAGCAACTTTTCCAGCGCCTCTTCACCAAAAAAATGATAATGTTTGGTTTTTTTCTCTGATTTAGGTAGGACTATGAGTATGTGTGATGCCTTAACCGATTGATCAATAGATGATATATTCTGGTGTAGTAAAGCCAGCATTGAGAACTTTCCTGTCGAATTTTATTTTTTTGAGTGACATTACCGGAAGTCATTGCAATAATGATTACAGATACGGTCGTCTATTATATACGGGTTATCCGTTCAGTGGCTGTGATCGGAAGATCAAACTGCTATCCATCATGATTTATTAGAGATATCGCTTCATATGCGTCAATATCTGGATTTAATGCGACATGTCATCGATCATGGTCAACGTAAGCACGATCGCACTGGCACCGGGACGCTATCGGTTTTCGGTCATCAAATGCGGTTTAATCTGACGGAAGGTTTTCCATTGGTGACGACAAAAAAATGCCACCTGAAGTCGATTATCCATGAATTGCTATGGTTCATTCAAGGCGATACCAATATTGCATATTTACACAAAAACGGTGTAACAATTTGGGACGAATGGGCGGACGGTAACGGCGATCTTGGCCCCATATACGGCCATCAATGGCGAGCATGGACAACCGCGGACAAGCAATCGATCGATCAACTGCTGCAAGTTATCGAACAAATCAAACACACACCGGACTCCAGGCGCCTGATCGTTTCTGCCTGGAATGTAGGTGATTTGCCCAAAATGCGCTTACCACCATGTCATGCATTTTTTCAATTTTATGTTGCCGGAAACCGGTTGTCATGCCAACTTTATCAACGCAGCGCGGATATTTTTCTTGGCGTACCGTTCAATATCGCATCGTATGCTTTGCTCACGATGATGGTTGCACATGTCTGCGATCTTGAGGCGGGTGATTTCGTTCATACCATGGGCGATGCGCATTTGTATTTGAACCATCTGGAGCAAGCGCACGAACAACTTGCGCGCGACCCCAGGCCTTTACCCCGGATGCAACTCAATCCGACCATACGACGGATAGCGGATTTCAGTTATCATGATTTCACGCTTGAAAATTATGACCCCCACCCGGCCATCAAAGCTTCTGTAGCCGTATGATGCCGTTACGCTTATCGATATTGGTCGCGATGGCCAGAAACCGGGTGATTGGACGAAACAATCAATTGCCTTGGCACCTTCCGGCGGACTTGAAGCATTTCAAATTTCTCACCATGGGACAAGCCATCGTCATGGGTAGAAAAACTTTCGAATCAATCGGAAAACCGCTGCCGGGCCGGATCAATATCATCATCACCCATCAAACAGACTACGAAGTACCCGGCGCAACGGTTGTTCATTCCCTGGAAAATGCTTTGCTGGCCTGCGAAGAAAACAGCGAAAGCGATGACAGCAATAGCGAACACTTCATTATCGGCGGTGAAAAACTGTATCGACAAACGATCAAATTATGCCAGCGCCTATATATCACCGAGATTCAAAGGGAATTCGACGGCGATGTGTTTTTTCCAGAATTTGAACGCGCGAACTGGGAAGAAATACAGCGGGACAAACATGTTTCGGAAAAGGACAACCTTGAATTTCATTTTGTGATTTTGGAACGTAAGCGATAATCGCCCGCACTGCTGTTGCAACCGCAATTGCGCCGGCTGCGAAAAATGGCAATCGAGACGCTCTCGTTCGAGGTGATTCCATCTCTAAGTCAAACCTGGCTTTGTTGATCTCTCCTTGCCGTATTATTAGCATTGTTTTTCAAGATAAGCTATCGTTAAACCCGAGACTTTCGGTTTTCCCAAATATGCAGGAAAAGCATCAATCCGTCCGGTCAATTGATACCCTCTCCGTCGGTAGAAAGCAATCAGTTCCGGGCGCTGTGCAATCACAAACATCAAAAATCCGTGAACATCCGGGTAGGCGCGTGCGTGATTTTCCGCGTACGCCAGCAAGTACTTGCCCACCCCTTTGCCTTGCCAATCAGGATGCACGGAAAAAAAGCCGATGAAAGCCTGCCCCCCTTCCACAACAACGTAGATACAAGCAATCAGTTCGTTTTGCTGAAACATCACAAAGAAATTCGCGCCGGATTTGGCGCAGGCGATTTCAATATCCTGCACCTCGGCACGGTGCCCGTGAATAATTGCCGCTTCCGTTGTCCAGCCGCGCGCTCCGCGATAGCTCAAATTCACCAGATCACAAATCGCCTGTACCTCGGCCTGCCCGGCTTTTCGAATTTGAAATGCGGAAAAATCCAACAGCCGGCCCTGTGTCAACCGATCATCATGACGACAGACCGGGTATCGGGTTTTTGGTCAGCGCAACCAGCACGATATAGGCGAATACACATAACGCGGCACACCATGCGGCTATTCTGATTGATCGTGTTTTGCCGAAACGCATCGCCACCATGCCTAATCCGATATAGATCAACAAACCGGATACTTTGGCGGTCAGCCACGAATGCTCGATAGGGTTTTGCTGAATCGTTATCGCCAGCCAAATTGCGCTTACCAGCAGTATGGTATCGTTCACGTGCGGCAAAATCCTCACCCAACGCTTGCGCAAATTCACGGAATCCCGAATCAACCAGACTCCGCGTATGAAAAAAAGCAGTAAGCTTAGCGCCACGCTGCCGACGTGAATTGTTTTGAGCAATGCGTAATCCATCGTCAGTTTGCCGCAATCAGCCAGCCATGGCTGCCCGCCACGGCACCGGCAATGGTCATCAAACTGAGCACCAATAACATCAGATGCTTGCGCTGAATCTTTACAAAGGCATCGGAGGATATTTGCTTGGATGCCGCTACGGCTGCCACCTGACGGCGCGCACGAGGCTCCATTACAAACAACATCACGCTGAACAGCAGCCAGATCAGCACCATGGCATGCATCCACCAATATTGCCATTGCAAGAACCGGCTCCAAGCGTTAAGCGCATGCACCATATAAAATCCGCTCAGTCCGACGAGTAAGGTCGTCATCCGCGCTTGTGCGGCAAAACGTTGGCGAAAGCGCGTAAAAAACGCCATTGCATCTGTTGCCGATTCCATCCGTGCCAGCGACGGCAACAGCACCCAAGTCACCATAGCTACGCCACCGATCCACAGAACCACTCCCAGAACATGCAGTACCCGGGCAAAAACCACATCATCCATAATCTTCAGTTCTCAACCGATTCCGATCCGGCAGCCCAGTCGACGGCTTTATCGTAATCTTGAAACACGGATACACGGGCACTGCTGAACAAATTGGACACCCATGCGCCCCAGGCCTGCCATTCGTCGTCAGTCACCACCGCAACACGATCGAATTCGCTGCCGTGATCACGCATAAACTTGATTTCTTCCCAGGCAACGTCGACGGTGTAATCGAGCATATCGCGCCAATCGAACAGTAAGCTGACTGTACCGTCACCATGCGGCTTATAAAGCACTTGCTGTTCAAATTCGCGATAGTCGGTCAGGGTAAATTCTCCGATGACTGCAACAATGATGAGATTGTCTTTTTTTTGAATGGTAATCATAGCCTGACCTCGAATGATAATTAGAGAAACGCTGGTTAATTGGTTACACGAGCGAATCACCTGGCTGCGGTATTCACTTCCTCATCTATCTTATTGATATACCTCGGTCATTGTGTTCCGGATGCCTCGCGCTTCATCTTGCTCGCCGAATCAATCAACTCATCATAGGCAATTACACTGCCGGGCGCAAATTTTGCTGCCGGTAAAGCACTATCGCCGTCATTTTTGAACCACAGCCGGCGCCTGTTTGAAACCGAGAATACCGCTGATTACCCCGCCTGCCAGAATCAACGCCATACCCAACCAGGCAGCCGGCGTCAACAGCTCGTTCCAAAACCAAATACCCAGTAAACTGGCAAACAGAACATTGCTATAACCCAGCGATGAAACCACCAGTGTCACGCCTTGATGATAAGCGCGTGTCATCGCCAGTTGCGCCAAGGTTGCGGTTAAACCGATGCCAAGCAATATCAATAACCCTGACCCGGTAACCGGACTTAAGCGAGTGAACAGCAACCATATACCGGTCACTACGGTACTGATCAAAGTGAAATAAAACACCACATGCCATTCGGTTTCACCCAATTGACCGAGCTGCTTGACATTGATGTAAGCGATGGCGGCAAAGAAGCCGGATCCCATCCCCAGCAGACCGGAAAACCATTGCTCATCGGATACCGTTGGGCGCAGCAACAGCACCACACCGACAAATCCGATCACTACGGTTGCAACCAGCGGCCAATGGATATGTTCTTTCAGAATCCACGTGGAAAACAATGCGACGAACAATGGCCAGGTATAATTCAACGACATGGCAGTAGCCAGCGGCAATTGCGTCAGGCAGTAAAAAAACATCAACAAACTGATTAAACCGGTTATACCGCGCCAGCAATGCATGCGCCAATGCAACGTCCGCACCGAAAGGCGGTAATAACGGAGGATCAAATAGGTCATCCACACCCCGAACAACGAGCGATAAAACACCAACTCGGTACTGGAAAAATAAAGTGCGCCGTATTTGACCAGTACACCCATACTGGCAAACATCAGCGCGGCTACTAACATCCACAATGAATGCATAAAACCACCCGGTATACATTGCAACACGCATCAAAGATGCGGTTCGATTTCACGCCGCAGGAAGCGATGGAAATGCTCCATCCCGGATTCCATCGGTACTTGATACGGTCCGACTTCACTTTGCCGTTGCGTATATAACGCGCGCCGACCTTCAGTCATACGCCGGCAAATTTCGTCGTCCTCGCGCGCGGTTTCCTGATAAGCGGCTTGCTCAGCTTCGACAAATTCACGCTCAAACAACACAATTTCTTCCGGATAATAAAATTCAACCACGTTAGTACAACTTTCCACACCGGTCGGCACAATGGTACTGATCACCAGTGTATGCGGATACCACTCGAGCATGACATTCGGAAAATAAAGCAACCAAATCGCACCATGCGGCGGCATTTCCCCATTGCCCTGCTGTAATACCTGTTCATGCCATTTGGCATACACCGGGCTGCCCGGCTTTTGCAACCGAGCACTGTCGATCGCGACGGTTTGGACACTGTACCAATCGTCAAATTCCCAATGCAGTTTTTCGATATCGACAAATTGTCCTAAACCGGGATGAAAAAAATCGACATGATAATCTTCCAGATACACCTCAATGAATGTCTTCCAGTTGCATTGGTAATGCTCGGTACGTACTTTATCCAGCAAGTATCCGGAAAAATCGAAATTCTTGAATGTGCCGAGCTTGGCTAAATCGTGCGCGACATCCCGCTTGCCGTTGAACAGTAATCCATTCCAGTTTTGCAGCGGCGATTTCCCCAAATGAATACATGGATTCCGGTCAAAATGCGGCGCACCCAGCAGTTTGCCATCCAATGCGTAAGTCCAACGATGAATCGGACAAACAATACTTTTCGTATTGCTACGGCCTTTCAGCATCACCGCCTGCCGGTGGCGACAGATATTGGACAGCAATTCAACACCGCTCTGATTTCGAATCAACAACTTGGCATTATCCATCCATTCCGGTACATAATAATCACCGAGATTGGGTACCATCAGTTCATGCCCGACATAACCCGGTCCCTGATCAAACAGGATACGCTTTTCGATTTCAAGAATTTTCTGATCTAAATACCAATCGATCGGAAGCTGTAGTGATTGATCAGTCAATTGCGAGATCTCAGCCATATGAGCCATATTAATCCCTTACTTTCCTCCATTAACAATTAGCGGCGAAAATACATGAAAAGACAAAAATTTAAAACCATTTTATCAAGTCAGGAACAAAATTCGCTGGCTTGGTTATAATAGTAACCCTGGTAGTAAATCTATCTGCATTCATCAATATCGTTACCCTGTGACATGTGAATTGTAAGAGATTGAGTTCACTAATTAACCAAAAAGAGAATACTTAATGAAATCTGTACACCGATTAAAGCATAAATCTTGGATACCGCTATTATCCACAGCCTTGTTCTTAAGCTTAACCGCTTGTGACAGCGGAAGTGAAAAATCACTGAGTTCCTCATCCGACTCGGCGGCAACATCTGCCGCAGCGACTTCTAAAAGAGCCCTGGCTACCGGTCCCGCAACCGGTATTTTAGTCGATTCTCCTGTCGCCGGCGTAAGTTATGCCGCATCCTCCGGCAAATCCGGAGCTACGGATGAAAATGGCAGCTTTAACTTTAATCACGGCGATAAAATCGAATTTAAATTGGGCGGTTTGACACTCGCCAATATACCTGGCTCTCTGATTGTAACGCCGATCGAATTAGCGAGCGGCAACGATCATAAACTGCAAAACCTGCTGACATTACTACAATCATTGGATTCCGACAGTGATTTATCCAACGGTATTTCAATTTCACGCGAAACCGCTGCAGCGATTAAGGGTTCGATCAACCTCACAGCCAATCCCGAGTCTTTTGCCGAATCGGCCGGTTTGAAAGGTATCATGGAAGCAAGCGACATCAGCGGCGAAGTCAGAACACCGGAACAAGCACGTAATCACTTTATGTCACAGGGTGTCGCATTACTAAGCGCGCAAATCTGGGTCAGTTACAACAATCAGACGGCGAGCGTATTACGTGTGGCGGCTGATAGCAGCGGTGAATATTTACATGGTGAGGCCAGGCCCGACGATTCTTGCGACGAAAATCGCGTCTGCGGCGGAAAAATCGTATTTCAAGCTGGTGTTGAATCCGGTGTTACCAACGCGATCGATTTCGACACCCGGGGCTTTAAGCTATCCAGCAAGACCAATATCGACACCAACGCCAAGGGCGGCCTTTCCAATCATGACTCGACACGACGCACGCGTACCGATGGTTTTGAGCTGATTTATTCCGATATCGTCACCGTACAACGCGCACGTGCACAAAGCAGCGTATTCGGTGAATTGTTTCACATTGCGAAGCCGATTCAATTAAGCGATGAAAACGAAGTCGCCGAAAAGGAAATCAAAGAAACACGCTTCTCGAAAATTGACAATGACCCCAATGGCATTGTCGGTGCCTGGGCATACGATAGCGAAGCGATCAGTACACAAACCTTGGTGTTCTTTCCGAATGGCAAGTTCTTGATGATCGACCCAAATGGAGCGACGCAGCGTGAAGATCGAGCCAAATGCGCGAAGCCCGGTATCGAGTTTTCTTCTTATACTTATAATAAAGGCGCCAACAATCTGGTTTTCTCGAGCTTCACTTACAACACCAACGGCTGCGCCGGCTTCTCCGATGCGGAAGGCAATATCGGTTTTACGATCGGATCCGACGGCAATACCGCAAAACTCGATAAACCGGGCGAAACATCGGTTACGGTATATCGCGTTTCCAAATAATCTTGCCCTTAACAGGCATTGAAAAACCGTTAGGGTTTCGTCCAACGACAACAACCGGCTCAGCCAATTCACCTTCGCTGTTTCAGCGATTGGGCGTTGAGCCGGTTTCTCGAAATACGTTTTTCAATCACCTGTTAATACATCATTTTTCTGGAATTTCCCACTGCTTGGCAAATCCCGCCCCTCACTGATTGTAGCTGTCTATGCCTATCATCCGTGTCGCGCTCAATGTACCCGTCGACACGCTGTTCGATTATTTTTTCGACGACGCCGTTTGCCGTGACATCGGTTACCGTGCTTGCGTACCTTTTGGTAACAAACGCCTGACTGGCATTATTCTTGAAGTAAACGACAAAACGCAAGTCCCTGCCGAAAAAATCAAACCCGCTTATGGTATTTTCCGGGAAATCAGTCCACTCCCGCCTGCTTTACTGGAATTGTTCCGGTTTTGCAGCCAGTATTATCATCATCCGCTCGGTATGATCATTTTGAACGGATTGCCCGCACTGCTCCGAACCACCAAACCGGTGAAATTAAAAACCACTGCATCGCAAACATTTTGTCTCACGGATGCAGGCAAACGAGCCGACATTCAAAGTATTCCTGCACGTAATCGTGTCGCGCGCCGGTTACTCGCCGCATTCCAAGCCAACGAAATACTGGCGAATCACCAAATCAAGCAACTATCGCCACGCGCTATCCACTTAGTGCCCGACTGGCAGCAATCGGGATGGATCAAAATCGCCCCTCCCGCAACAGCCGTCACCGTTGACATACCGGTCTTGACCGCGGAACAAACGACTGCAGTCACTGCAATCACCGCCGGGTTCTCTGAATTCCACTCCTGGTTGTTGCATGGTGTAACCGGGAGCGGCAAAACGGAAGTCTACTTGCGCATCATTGCGGCCGCTTTGTCACAGGGAAAGCAAATATTGGTATTGATTCCCGAAATCAACCTGACGCCTCAACTGGAATCGGTCTTTCGCACCCGCTTCCCAACCGTCACGCTGGTCAATCTGCATAGCGGACGAAACGACACTGAGCGCATGACCGGTTGGCTGCAAGCACAGCGCGGCGAAGCCGATATCATTCTCGGCACCCGGCTGGCGGTATTTACACCGATACCGAAATTGGGTGTAGTCATCGTCGATGAAGAACACGACACTTCGTACAAACAACAAGATGGATTACGGTATTCCGCACGCGATTTGGCAATCTTTCGCGCCCGGCAGAACAATATTCCGGTCGTACTGGGATCCGCGACACCATCACTGGAGAGCTATTTCAACGCAACGCAAGGCCGTTATCAGTATTTGTGTTTAACGGCACGGGCGATTTCGGAAGCCGCTTTGCCGGCAATTCGGTACATCGATACCCGTATTCACAAAACGACAGAAGGCTTCACCGATCCGTTGATCATAGCGCTGGAAAAGAATCTGACGGCACAACGCCAAAGCCTGGTTTTTATCAACCGGCGTGGTTATGCGCCGGTGTTGTTGTGCCGATCCTGCGGCTGGGGCGCGCACTGCCAGCGCTGCTCCAGCCGGCTAGTGGTTCATCAGCACGGCAATCCATTGCGCTGCCACTACTGCGGCCATCGGGAAAACTTTCCCCGCGCTTGTCCACAGTGCGGCAATCAAGACTTGACCCCGCTCGGTCACGGTACACAGCGCATTGAAGAAACACTGACAGCACGCTTCCCGACAGCCCGGATTTTACGTATCGACCGAGACAGCACCCGCCGCAAGCACGCCTGGCAGGAAATATTGCAGCTTATTCATACACAACAAATCGATATACTTGTCGGAACGCAATTACTGGCCAAGGGACATGATTTCCCGAATCTGTCATTGGTCGGCATTCTCAATGCCGACGCTTCGTTATACAGCACCGATTTCCGCGCCAGCGAGCGACTGTTCGCACAATTGATGCAAGTTGCCGGGCGTGCCGGACGCGCCCGCATTCCCGGAGAAGTACTGATACAAACCGAATTCCCCGATCATCCGCTGTTTTATGCGCTGCAACGACACGATTACGATGCATTCGCGCAAATTTTACTGACCGAAAGAAAAACCGCCGGATTTCCGCCATTCGTTTATCAAGCGCTGTTTCGCGCCGAAGCGCATGACAATAAAACCGTCCTTGAATTTCTCGATCAAGCGAAACAAAAGGCGCACCATACACTGGGGATTGAATTATACGATCCGGTACCGTCACAAATGTCACGGCTCAAAGGCATGGAACGCGCGCACATTCTGGTTCAATCGCATTCGCGCAAAAACTTGCAAGCCTTCTTATCCACGTGGCTACCGCAAATTTCCACCTTGGCCAACCGCAAAATCCGCTGGTCTTTGGATGTCGATCCGGCGGATTTCTAAACAATTCCTGACACTTATCGTATCTGCCAAGGCTCCCGTCATTTCCCAGCCTGTCCGCATCCAGTGAAATGCACTAACCGAGCCGCTCTTGGTGATACTTCAAATGCTCACCCATAAACGTGCTGATAAAAAAATAACCATGATCGTAGCCGCTGTGAAAGCGCAGTGTGAGCTTTTGATCCGCTTCGCGGCAGGTTTTTTCCAAGGCTTCCGGGTAGAGTTGCTCAACCAGAAATTGATCATCCGATCCCTGATCAATAAATAAATCCGGTAATCGGCAACCGTCTTCGATCAGCGCAGTGGCGTCGTACTGACGCCATTGTTGCCGATCTTCGCCCAAATAGTTGCGGAACGCTTTTTGCCCCCACGGGCAGCGCATCGGTGCACAAATCGGTGCGAAGGCGGAGACCGAGCGAAACAGTTCGGGGTAGCGCAGCGCCAAAATCAACGCGCCGTGGCCGCCCATCGAATGACCGAAGATGCCGATGCGGTTAGGATCGGCGGGGAATTGCTCGACGATGATTTGACGCAATTCCTGTGTGATGTAGCTTTCCATGCGGTAATACTTCGACCACGGTGTTTGGGTTGCGTCGAGATAAAACCCGGCGCCGGCGCCAAAATCCCAGGTGTCGGTTTCGCCGGGAATGCCGGTTTGGCGCGGGCTGGTATCCATCGTAACCAACATCAAGCCGAGCTCGGCGGCGTAACGCTGCGCTCCGGCTTTGATCATGAAGGTTTCTTCGGTACAGGTGAGACCGGCGAGGAAAAAAACCACTGGAACACGTTGCTGTGCCGCTTGTGGTGGTTGATACACGGAGAAACGCATCGGCAGGCCGATCACCGCGGATGAATGCTGATAATAGCCTTGAATGCCGTCAAAACAGCGATGCAAGCTGCGGGTCTCAAACGTCGTCATAATCAGTAAATCACTACGGAGCGAATCGATTCGCCGGCCTTCATCAGGCGGAAGCCTTCGTTGATGTTGTCCAGCGTCAGTGTATGGGTGATCAGCGAGTCGATGTCGACTTTGCCTTCCATGTACCAATCGACGATTTTCGGTACATCGGTGCGGCCTCGCGCACCACCGAACGCCGAGCCTTCCCATTTGCGTCCGGTGACGAGCTGAAACGGCCGCGTGCTGATTTCGGCACCGGCTTCGGCGACGCCGATGATGATGCTGCGCCCCCAGCCTTTGTGCGTGCATTCCAGTGCTTGGCGCATCACTTTGGTGCTGCCGATGCATTCGAAACTATAATCCGCGCCGCCATCGGTCAACTGCACCACGGCGTCGACGATGTTCGGCACGTCGTTCGGATTGATGAAATGCGTCATGCCGAATTTACGCGCCATCGCTTCGCGCTCGGGATTAAGGTCGATGCCGATGATTTTGTCAGCACCGACCATACGTGCGCCTTGAATCACGTTCAAGCCGATGCCGCCCAAACCGAACACCGCGACATTGGCGCCGGCCTCGACTTTGGCGGTATAAATCACCGCGCCGATGCCGGTGGTGACACCGCAGCCGATGTAACACACCTTGTCGAACGGTGCGTCTTGGCGGATTTTGGCCAAGGCGATTTCCGGCACCACGGTGTAATTGGAAAAAGTCGACGTACCCATGTAATGAAACAGCGGTTTGCCGCCGATGGAGAAGCGCGAGCTGCTGTCCGGCATCAACCCTTTGCCTTGCGTAGCGCGAATCGCTTGGCACAGATTGGTTTTTTTCGACAGACAGAACTTGCATTCGCGACATTCCGGCGTGTACAGCGGAATCACGTGGTCGCCCTTGCGCAGCGATTTGACGTTAGGACCGACATCGACCACCACGCCCGCGCCTTCGTGCCCGAGAATCGCCGGAAACAAGCCTTCGGGATCGGCGCCGGATAGCGTGTAGTAATCGGTATGGCAAATGCCGGTGGCTTTGATTTCGACCAGCACTTCGCCGGATTTCGGGCCTTCCAGATCGATTTCCTCGACGGTTAACGGTTCTCCCGCTTTCCACGCTACAGCAGCTTTTGTTTTCATTATGTTGTCCTTATCGGTTGATGTGATCGCGCAAATGCGCAAGCAAACCCTGACTGGCCTCTTCCACCATATCCAGCACCAGCTCGAAACCTTGATGTCCGCCGAAATAGGGATCGGGCACCTCGGTATCGCCGTCGTAGTTTGCACCGTAATGCATGAATAAGCGGATTTTTTCGTGATGCTGCCGCGGGCTGCGCTGCTTCAATAACTGCAGATTTTCCTTATCCATCGCGAGAATATAGTCGAATTTCTCGAAATCGCGCGTCTCCACTGCTCGCGCGCGCAAATCGTCCATTTTATAGCCGCGTTTCAACGCAGTGCGCTGCGAACGCTCATCCGGCGGATTGCCAATATGGTATGCATGCGTCCCGGCGGAATCGACTTCGATCAAATGATCCGCTCCCGCCGCTTTGACGTGATGGCGAAACACCGCATCGGCGGTCGGAGAGCGGCAAATATTGCCCATGCAAACAAAAAGCACTTTGATTCTTTTAGAGGTATTCATGGTTATGCCTGAATTGTGCTACTGTTGTCGATTGAATTCATCGGTATTTTACACGGGTACCCGCTGAAACACAGTCTTGCTTGCGAGCCGGAATAAGCCCGTTATAATGAATTGCCAAGCAATCGCCATACACACATTCCAGCGATATGTTTTCAGGAAGCCATCATGTTTGAAATTAAAACCGTCCTTCTGTTTTTTATAACCGCGATAGCCGAAATTATCGGCTGCTACCTTCCTTACCTCTGGTTAACGCAAGGAAAGAGCGTTTGGCTTTTGATCCCTGCCGGCTTAAGCTTGATGCTGTTCGCATGGCTTCTATCGCTACATCCGGCCGCAGCAGGGCGAGTCTACGCGGCCTATGGCGGGGTTTACATTTTTGTTGCGATCCTGTGGCTTTGGGCGATTGACGGCATCAAGCCAAGCGCATGGGATTTAACCGGTTCATTGATAGCGCTCGCCGGCATGGCAATCATTATGTTTGCACCCAGAAATACATAACGACACTATCTGTCCGGTCGGCAGAAGTCAGCCCTCTCAGTGCTTCATCGCCTGCGGCAGCGCGGCTTTCAAGTAATAAAACATCGACCACAGCGTCAGTACCGCGGCGATATAGATAAACCAGGTGCCCACTTGCTGCGGATCGAAGTATTCACCGATTTTTTCATGGTAGAGCAGCAGCAGGATAGCGATCATTTGCAAGGTGGTTTTGATTTTGCCGAGGAACGATACCGCGACGCTCTTCGATTGTCCGATTTGCGCCATCCATTCACGCAACGCGGATACCGCGATTTCGCGTCCGATGATGATCAGCGCGATCGGCGCAGCCAGTCGCTCCAAATAAACCAGTACGATCAAGGCGGCACAAACCATCAGTTTGTCGGCAACCGGATCAAGGAATGCGCCGAATGCGGAAGTTTGATCCAATACCCTTGCTAGATAACCGTCGAGCCAATCGGTAATCGCCGCGCCTGCGAAAATCAGCGTAGCAACCAGGTTTTGCCCGGTCGGCGACAGCCAGGAATGCGGCAAATAAAAAATACCGACAAACAACGGGATGGCGAGAATACGCAACCAAGTCAGAATATTGGGAAGATTGAAAGGCATAGCGGTTAACGATTTAAGAATATCCGGGGTGACATGAAAATATTTCGATGCGAATTAATGAAGTTCCTTGTAGATCTTTTCCGCCAGTTTACGGCTGATTCCTTCGGTTTGCTGCAGTTCTTCGATACTCGCGGTCAGCACCCCCTTCAATCCGCCAAACCGCCCCAACAGACGCTGCCTGCGCTTGGCACCGACCCCTTCGATGTTTTCCAGCGTGGAATGCGTACGAGCTTTGCCGCGCCGCCCGCGATGGCCCTGAATCGCAAAGCGGTGCGCTTCGTCGCGGATCTGTTGAATCAAATGCAACGCCGCATGTTCGCTCGGCAATTGTAACGGCTTTTCAAATAAGGGAGAAATCAATTGTTCCAACCCCGGTTTGCGCTCTTCGCCTTTCGCCACGCCGATCAGATTGGCGCCGGCGATCCCCAGTTCCTGCAGCGCCTCCTGCGCGGCGGAAACCTGCCCTTTCCCGCCATCGATCAAAATCAGGTCGGGCAATTGCCCTTCACCGCCGGCCGCCTTCTGATACCGGCGCGTAAGCGCTGTGCGCATTGCGGCATAATCATCGCCCGGGGTAATATCTTCGATATTGTAGCGGCGGTACTCGTTGTTACGCATCGCGTAATTGTCGTACACCACGCACGATGCTACAGTGGCTTCGCCAAGTGTGTGACTGATATCGAAGCATTCGATACGCTGGATGCCCGGCATCTCCAATACCTGCTGCAATGCCGCCAGCCGTTTTTCCTGGCTGGCCTGGCGATTCGCCAGCTGCTGCAACGCCAACTGCGCATTCTCTCCGGCCATGTTGAGCCAGGCGCGCTTTTCGCCGATCGGGTTGGACTGGATGGTGATTTTATGTCCGCATTGCTCGGTCAATAGTTGCTGCAACGCTTCGCGCTCGATTTTTTCGCCGAGAATAATCAGCGGCGGCGCGCTGCGATTCAAATAATGCTGCGCCAGGAATGCCTCGATCACATTCGCCGCAATGTAGTCGTCAGCATTTTGCGGAAAAAAACTTTTATCGCCCAAATGCCGCCCACCGCGTATCATCGCCAGATTTACGCAAACCTTGCCGGAGCCGTCTGGGGACACCGCGCAAGCGACCACATCGGCATCAAGCGCTTTGCCGCTGTCGACAAATTGTTTCTCACGAATACGACGCAGCGCTTGAATTTGGTCGCGCAACACGGCAGCCTGCTCGTATTCCGTATGCTCGGAGGCTTGCAGCATCTTGGCGTTGATCGCCTCCGTCACTTCGGTCTGCTTACCCTGTAAAAACAGCTCGGCGCTTTTGACGTCCGCCTGATACGCCTGCTGGCTGATTTGGCCGATGCACGGGCCGCTGCAACGTTTGATCTGAAATAGCAAGCAAGGTCGGGTGCGATTGCTGAACACGCTATCCTCGCAAGTGCGCAATCGGAAGATCTTCTGCAATAATTGAATACTTTCGCGCACGACCCCGGCGTTCGGATACGGTCCGAAATATTGATGTGTTTTCTCCAGTACGCCACGATAAAACCCCAGACGAGGAAACCGGTGCCCGCTCAGAATCACATACGGGTACGATTTGTCGTCCCGAAACAGAATGTTATAGCGGGGTTTCAGGCTCTTAATCAGATTGTTTTCCAGCAGTAGCGCTTCGGCTTCCGAGCGGGTAACCGTGGTTTCAATCCCCGCCACTTGCGAAACCATCAACTGTGTTCTGGGCGTCAGATTGCTTTTCTGAAAATACGACGCAACGCGCTTCCGGAGACTCACCGCTTTGCCGACATAGATCACTTCGCCCTTGACGTTGATCATGCGATAAACCCCCGGCTGCAGCGGTAAGTTTGTGCAAAACTCCTTGGCGTTAAAAGCGGCCTGCGGCAAAGCGCTTAATCCTTCTGGCTCAGTAATTTCCCAGCTACCGCCCAATTTTCTTCAGGCAGTTCGTCAAAACTGATATAGGTATATGATTTCGGTTTCTTGGCGACACGCTCCAGCGTGTCAGTAATTTCAGCTGCAATTTCCTGTTTTTGCTCAACGGTTAACCTGCCGGCAACTCGAATATTAACGTAAGGCATGATTGAAATTCCTCCTTATGGATCGGTTTGTGCTTGAATGTCCGTACAAATTCGCGCAAACACCTGCACGAACATGTCCGCGGTCAGGCGCTTGGTCTGTGTATTGTAACGGCTGCAGTGATAGCTGTCATAAAGCCGCATTCCTCCGGCAATCGGTAAGTCATGCACACCGCCATGCGTAAAGGGATATGCTTTGGTTTTCAATTGCAACCCCATCAGCACCGCTTGATGGGCCACCGTTCCCAACGCCAGAATCGCACAGCCGCCATCCCGTGCGAATTGATTCATCTCCTCTGACAAATATTGATTGCATTGCTTGATTTCCTGCGACACCGGTTTATTTTCCGGTGGCAAGCACTTGACCGCATTGGTGATGCGACAACCGATGAGCCGCAAACCGTCATCGGCGGAAACCGATTCATCGTGCGTGGCAAATCCGAATCGATGTAAGGTCCGATATAACAAAATTCCCGCATAATCACCGGTAAACGGACGCCCGGTGCGGTTTGCGCCGTGCATACCCGGCGCTAAGCCGACAATGAGCAACTTAGGCTCGGCAACACCGAAGGAAACAACCGGCCGTGCATGATAATCCGGGTATTGCGTTTTCACCAACTGCAGGAAATTGAATAATCGCGGACATTGCCGGCACTCCAGGATAGCCCGGTCACAAGCGGGGGAAGCTACGTCAGTCATAGTGTGCACGATTGAATAAGATAAACCGGCATTGTATGCGCACCCAATAAGCATCGGCGATCAAATTTTAACGGGACAACGATTTTATCAATAACGAGAAATTGACGTTACCGGCCTAAGAAGGTATAGTGTCGCCTTTTTCGGGGTGTAGCGTAGCCTGGTAGCGCGCCTGGTTTGGGACCAGGATGTCGGGAGTTCAAATCTCTCCACCCCGACCAATTTCAGTTACAAGAGAACACTGATTAATTCGACGAGCAGGATGAAGCACAAGGTGCGCTGAAATACAGCAACCGATCCATCTTAACAAGATGGACGAGGAAGCGGGGTCGCGCAATGAAGTAATCCGTCCGTGCAACCGATTAATTAGTGTTTTCCTAAGTTCCAATTTGCAAGGTAGCCCGATTTGGTGCCCGTAGCTCAATCGGATAGAGCACCAGCCTTCTAAGCTGGGGGTTACAGGTTCGATTCCTGTCGGGCACGCCACGTATATTTCTTCAGCGTGTGCCTGAGTCCATCGCTCAACGGCTTTATGGTGGCTGTAGCTCAGTTGGTAGAGTCCCGGATTGTGATTCCGGTTGTCGTGGGTTCGAGTCCCATCAGCCACCCCAAAGAATCAATGAGTTATCCAATAGAATCATTCTTTTTTGTAAGATATGGCGATGATTTTGTAAGATAGAAATTTTTTCTCGCTCGTATTTACTCGCCTTATTCTTGCTGCGCCCATTCTGCTAATGCTTTATGACGTGATAGTCATAGCATATCTGCGGCCGCTCCAAGCTGTTCTGTAAAATCGTTGACTGGAGTTGGAGTTGTCCCATTTTGATTTTTTCATGGAGTCAAGAAAGTCTCAGCCTGTGAAAGCGGATTGCAATTTATCGCGATTTGATTTTTCTCCTTCAGTTTTCTCTCAAAATTGATCGGTGATAAGTATCCCAGCCCGGAATGCCTAGCGGAGTTGTACCAGGACTCGATTCAGGTGAATATGGCCAACCTTGCTTCAGTTTTATTTTTCCAGGAGCACCTGTCGATCAGCTCACATTTCAGGGAAGCAAAAAAGCTCTCAGCCATTGCGTTATCATAGGCATCACCCACACCTGCTGGTGGCTGGCGCCACCAGATAGCCATTCTTAATGCATCACAAACCAGCCTCGCTTGCATTCTTGAGCTCATCT
>CP091135.1:2028100-2065521 GCA_021582655.1 Nitrosomonas sp. | reverse complement strand
TAACCAGCATGGGGTATCGGACGGACTCGGGTGAAGCCTTTGCCATCGGCGAGCGCACACCGCTGGCATTGATCGATCCGGAAGCCGCCGCGCGTATGGCGGTCGGCGAGGCAATCACCAATATTGCCGCTGCCGCGATTGATGGTATCGAAAACATCAAACTATCGGCTAACTGGATGGCCGCCGCCGGGCATCCGGGGGAAGACGCCGGATTGTATGATGCGGTACGTGCCGTCGGCATGGAATTGTGCCCGCAATTGGGCATCAGCATCCCGGTCGGCAAGGATTCGATGTCGATGAAAACCGCATGGGAAGAATCCGGTATACGTAAACAAGTCACTGCACCGGTGTCGCCGATCATTTCGGCGTTTGCCACGGTGACCGAGGTACGTAACACACTGACCCCGCAATTGCGCACCGATTGCGGCGATACCGAATTGGTGCTGATCGATCTGGGACAGGGACGTAACCGCCTGGGTGGTTCGGCGCTGGCGCAAGTCTACAAACAAATCGGCAATGCGGCGCCGGATATCGACGGCGAAGCCGGCGCGCAACGGCTGAAAGCGTTTTTTACCGCGATACAGCAACTCAATCGGGACGAAAAAATACTGGCGTATCACGACCGCTCCGACGGCGGCTTGTTGGTAACCTTATGCGAAATGGCGTTTGCCGGACATATCGGCGTAACAGTCAACCTCGATCAATTGTGCTTCGATTCCCGATACAGCGATATCGACGGCTCGGAATTGCGCCCGGAGCAACTGGGTGGGCACTTTCTGGAGCGCCTGCTGGCGGTATTGTTTAATGAAGAACTCGGTGCAGTGATCCAAATCGCCGCTTCGCAACGCAACGCCGTGATGCGGGCGTTGGACGACGCCGGGTTGCGCGACAGCAGTTTTATCATCGGGCAACTTAATCCATCCGACGAAATCCGCGTGATGCGCAACAACAAACCGGTACTGGCGGAAAAGCGAATGGCGTTGCAACGCGCCTGGTCGGAAACCAGCTATCGGCTGCAAGCGTTACGCGATAATCCGGTATGCGCGCAGCAGGAATATGACCGTATTCTCGACGCTACCGATCCGGGGCTGCACGTCGCGTTGAGTTACGATGCCGACGACGATATCGCCGCACCGTTGATTCAAACCCGCGCGCGTCCGCGCATTGCGATTTTGCGCGAGCAAGGCGTCAACGGCCATGTGGAAATGGCAGCGGCGTTCGACCGCGTAGGCTTCGTCGCGGTTGACGTGCATATGAGCGACATCATCGCCGGGCGCGCCACATTGCGGGATTTCAAGGGATTTGTCGCTTGCGGCGGCTTTTCGTACGGCGACGTGCTCGGCGCGGGCGAAGGTTGGGCCAAGTCGATCCTGTTCAATCCGCGTGCACGCGAAGCGTTTGAAGCGTTTTTCCAGCGCGGGGATACGTTTGCGTTGGGCGTATGCAACGGTTGCCAGATGATGAGTAATTTGCAGGAAATTATTCCCGGTGCCGCGTCCTGGCCCCGCTTCAGGCGCAATTTATCGGAACAATTCGAAGCGCGCCTGGTCATGGTAGAAGTGCAACACGGCCCGTCGCTGTTTTTCGACGGTATGGCAGGCAGTCGGATGCCGATCACGGTCGCGCACGGAGAAGGGCAAGTTGCATTTGATTGCGGTACGGCGAAAGGTGCTGCCGCGTTAACGACATTGCGCTATATCGACAATCGCGGCCAAGTGACCGAGCGTTATCCGTATAATCCCAATGGCTCGCAACACGGAATTACCGGACTGACGACGCCGGACGGGCGTTTCAACGTGCTGATGCCGCATCCGGAGCGAGTGTTCCGCGTCACTCAGCATTCATGGCACCCGGATACGCGACGCAAGCAAGCGGAAGACGGGCCCTGGATGCGTCTGTTCAGAAATGCACGCAAATGGGTGGAATGAAGCCAACCCTAATTGACCTGTTCATGGAAAAAACAACAATGATAAACGACAACAATATAATCCGGCACGGCATGCTGCTGATCCCGGCCTTGATGCTGCTATGCCTGACCATGAAGCAAGCCGGCGCGGTAATTACCCCGGCAAAAAAACCGGTACCGGCCGATTGCGTGCCGTTGGGGGATTGGGTGATTCCGGGTTCTGGCAGGGCTTCACAGCAGGCGGTGATCGCACATGCCGCCAAGGCGGAGGTTGTGCTGCTCGGCGAAACCCATATCAACGCCGATCACCACCGCTGGCAGTTGCAGACGCTGGCGGCTTTGCACGCACAGCGCCCGGATATGGTGATCGGATTCGAAATGTTTCCGCGCCGGGTGCAGCCCGCACTGGATAAATGGATTGCCGGACAATTGACGGAAAAAGAGTTGTTACGCGAATCGGATTGGGATCACGTATGGAATACCGATGCCAATCTGTATTTGCCGCTGTTTCATTTCGCCCGTATGAATCGGATTCCGATGCTGGCGTTGAATATTGAAAACAGCTTGCGCCGCCGGGTATCGGAAAAAGGATTTTATGGCGTTCCGGTGGAAGATCGTGAAGGATTGACGTATCCGGCGGAACCCAGTCAGAATTATCTGGATTTTTTACTGCCGATTTATCAGCAACACGATCGCAAGGATAAAAAAAGCGGTGCAATCACACAGGACGATCCGGATTTCCGCCGCTTCATCGGCGGACAGCAGCTATGGGATCGCGCGATGGCGCAGATCCTGCATCAAGCATTGGTTCGCGCCGAAGGCCGCGAAAAGCCGCTGGTCGTCGGCGTAATGGGATCAGGTCACGTGCTGTACGGTTACGGGGTTCCGCATCAATTGCACGATCTGGGCGTCAAGGATGTTGTCGGCTTGTTGCCTTGGGATCGCAGTAAATCCTGTAAGCAATTGGTGACCGGTGTTGCTGATGCCGTATTCGGCGTATTGCCGCATGTTTCCGAAGCATTACGTCCGCAATTCCAGCGCCTGGGCATTCGCTATGAAATGGGCCGCGGCGGCGCCGTTGTTTTACAAGTCGAAAAGAACAGCATCGCCGAAGCCGCCCAATTGACGGATTCCGATATCATTATTGAAATGGCCGGACTGCCGATCACAGCGACCGAGGACGTGATCAATGCCGTCAAGCGCCAGGCACCGGGCACCTGGTTGCCGATCAAGATCAAGCGCGACAATCATGAAATACTGCTGATCGCCAAATTTCCACCTTTAATTCCTTAATATTCCGTATCAAAAACTATGACCCGCTTTATGTTGATGAGAAATTGGCTATTGTTTTTCATAGCCTGCTTGATGTCGGGCGCGGCGTTATCGCGGCCCGCACCGTTCAAATTCAATCAAGTCGATTACGACATGACGATCAAAATCGATCCGGTGAAGCGTACGATCGAAGGCAGCAGCATGATTACCGTCGAAAGGCCGCGGGAATTGCAGTTGAAACTGGGGGCCGCATACGAGGTTGTCCAGGCGGAATTCAACGATGGCCCGATCGGCATCGGACGGGAACAATCCGATCAGCCGCATATCTGGAATATTCCGTTTCACTTCCGCCAGAAAATTCAATTTCTGATCCGATGGCGCGGCACCCTGGCGCCGCTGGACAACACACTCGATCACCGACAAACGCTTGGCAGGCCGGTTGCCGTCAGTGGTGAGGCAGGCACTTTCTTGCCGGATGGATCCGATTGGTACCCGCGCGTTGTCGGCGAACTCGCCCGCTACAAAGTCAACATCGAGTTGCCGCCGGGACAAAAGGGATTGGTTGCCGGTCAACTGATCGAGGAAAACGAATCGGAGCAAGGTTATCAGGCAGTGTTCGAATTTTCCCACCCCGCTGAAGGCATCGACTTGATGGCCGGGCCTTATACCGTTGCCACCCGCACACATACCAACATCAGGCAGAACCCGATTCGGTTGCGTACTTACTTTCATCCTGAGATCAGCGATTTATCGAAAGATTATCTGGATGCGGTAACACGTTATCTGGATCTGTACGAGACCTGGATCGGCGAATACGCGTTCAGCGAATTCAGCATCGTTTCCAGTCCGACGCCGACCGGCTTCGGCATGCCGACGCTCACTTATCTCGGCATTGATGTGTTGAAATTGCCGTTTATCCGTGATACTTCGCTGGGACACGAAGTGCTGCATAACTGGTGGGGTAACGGCATTTATCCGGCTTATGCGGGCGGCAACTGGTCGGAAGGATTAACCACGTTCATGGCCGATTATGCCTACCAAGAACAGCAAAGCGCCGAAGCCGCGCGCGACATGCGGCTTGGGTGGCTGCGCGATTTCGCCGCGCTGCAACCCGACCAGGATCAGTCGCTAATCACATTCACCTCACGGACGCACGGCGCCTCCAAGATCGTCGGTTATAACAAAGCGGCGATGCTTTTTTTCATGCTGCGCGATCTCACCGGCGATGAGATTTTCAATCGCAGCTTGCAAGGACTATGGGCATCGCAGCGCTTTAAAGTGATTTCCTGGCGTGACATTCAAAAAATGTTCGAGATCATCTCCGGGCAGCCGCTGGAGTATTTCTTTTCCCAGTGGCTGACCCGCAGCGGTGCTCCGGCCATTACCGTCAGTGCGGCAACGAATACCGATACCGGCTCTGGCCATGTGCTATCGGTTACCCTGAAACAACACGAACCGGCATACCGATTGCGCGTCCCTGTTACAATCGGAACCGAAACGGGCACCACGATTCATTGGCTCGATCTGAATCAAGCGCAGCAAACCTTCGCCTTGCATCTTATCGAGAAACCGTTATCGGTCGCACTCGATCCGGATATTCGCTTGTTCCGCCACTTGGCGGCTGACGAAGCGCCACCCATTCTGCGTGAAGTGATGGTAAACGCGGCGACACAAACACTGTTGCTATCCACCGGTGAAATTCGTAAAACCGCTGAAACGCTGGCGAATAAGCTGCAAGATAAGAAGCCGCATATTGTTGCAGCGGATGAGCCACTATCCGCCGCACCCGCATTAATCATCGGGTTACACACCGAAGTCGATTCGTGGCTTGCCTCACGGGAACTGCCGCCCAGACCCGACGAAGTGAATTCCGCGGGCACCGCACAGGTTTGGACGCTGTCCCGCGCCGCAAACGGATCACTGGCAATCGTATCCGCCAAGGACACGGCATCGCTTGAAGCGTTGATCCGTCCACTGCCACATTACGGCAGGCAAAGTTATCTTGTTTTCCAAGATCGCCAGGCGATCAAGAAAGGAATCTGGCCGGCACAGCCGCTGAAATTGCGAGTTGATGACCAGCCGGAGCAAGTCAAGGGCAATCATTAATCGAAATAAACAGTCACCGGCATGCCGTTGATCAAACGGGTATTTACCTGATCGACAAACTCCAGTTGCGCCAGAATGGCGGATCGCACGACTTCGAGCGGATTGATCTCGGCAGCGGAGGTTTTTTGCATCACCCCCGGCACCGCAACGATCCGTGCCTTGGCGGTATCGCCGTTGGGGAATTTAACCCGCACCGCCTGGCCGACTTCGGCGAGATCCTGGTATTTCGGTGGAATAAACGCGTCGATCATGACCTTCTCGGGAAATATCATCTCGAGTAGCGCTTGCCCGCGCCCCAGGTACTCACCGGGTTGCACGTAGATCTCGGTAATCAATCCGGTTGCCGCGGTGATAAGGTTCAATTGCTGTAGCTGATCGTTAATTTTTTCAAACTCAAGCGATAATTGATTCAATTGGCTGGTAAGCTGACGTATTTCCGGGGCGGCTCCTTGCTGCATGCGCGCTACTTTTTCACTCTCGATCCGTTCGGCTTTTTTCAACGCCGCCAGATTTTCCAGCGCTAACCGGTGCTGACTCCGGATTGTCGCAATTTCGGCCTGTGTTGCTGCGCTTTGTGCGAACAACTGCTCATACTGACGCATGCGGTGATAAGTAAAATCTCTTTGTTCTTGTGCAAATCTTAACAATTCCATGGAACCGTCTCAGGATTGAATCGCCTGCTGCAATAATTGCTGTTTTTCTTTTTTAAGCAATTCGATTTCAATACCGATCCGATCATAATTGTCTTGCAGTACCGTATTCGCCAACTGCGCCAACTGCGCACCTTCCGCAACCGTCTGCAACGGCGTGACGAATATCTGCCGCACAAATCCGTCTACCGGGGCGCGGACGATGAAGTTCGTCACTTTGATCCGGCCATTGGCTTCGACGCGGTAATTCTCCCAAATTATTTTTCCGATCAGATAAGTCAAAGGCAAGCTGGCGATCGCCAAAATCAAATACCAGCGCCAAGGCTTGCTGGGTCGCTTGGCATTACTGTATCGAATCCGCAGGCCTCGGTCATCGTCCGGAATTTTATTCTCAGGCTGGTTAAAGCGAATTTTCATAAAGATAATTTTCCCAGTCTTGCCACGATTGGATGATGAGACCACCGAAATTCGGCCGCTGCAGCTGATCCTGAAATTGTTGCATTGCATCGCTGAAGATTCGCCGCGGTTTATGGGCATAACTGCTTTCCGGACCCAGTTCGCGCTCCAGACTTTGCGCCAGACTAAACGTCAACGCCGGAAATTGCCGCATCGCTGTTTGTAATGTTGCCACAATCTTCTGAATATTCATCGAATAGTACATAACCGCAATTTCCTTGACACCGACCTGCTGGAGCTGGCAGGGGATACACAGCCCGAACGACGATTCTTGCCGCAGATAACGGGGGTGGATACTGACACCTACCGACCAGGGAGCGACGACGGTTACTTGCCGTACGGTTGCGATCAATGCTTCCAGACGTTTTTTCCCCGACCAACCGGATTCCAATTGATCCGGCTCAATGTCCAAGTGTAAGCCATCGAAATTGATATGCTGCAGCTGTTTAACGAATTGCAGCAGATGATCCCGGTGCTGCGGCAGAATCCAATCCGGATCGCCTAGCAATAATTCCACTTTCTTTCCGCGTTGGTGCGCATTCCGTAAAAAATCGATCAGTGGGGCCGGATCGGCCGCCACGTCGGCAATTTCCCGTGCATTCAAGGAAATAAGCAATCGGTTAATCGCATTGATTTGCTTTTGTTCCCATATATCCGTACGCCGGATCAATTGCGTGAAATTCCAGACATACACGGCAAACTGGCTGGAAATGATCGGTGCATGCGCGTGTACCGGATCGTTGATCGGTGTTATGGCAACCGGCTTCTCCCCTGCTACGAGGAATCGGCCGGCCGATTGCAGCGGCTCAAGCAGTAGGGCGATATCGGTTTCCGGATGATGGTCTCTCGCCAGCGTTTCCGGTACTGCTAGAAACTGCCGCAGACGGATATGCAGCTTCCAATGCTCCGATTCCGCCTCGACATTCTCGAGCGCCACCTGGTAGTACGCATTGATCGCTTTGAAATATTTCTCAATGACATCACCGTCCATAACCCGCAACCGCAGATAGCTTTCCCGGATCAATTCACGTACCGCTTCAAGACGCGTGCGTTGAAATTTGATTTGCTGTGTAAGCTGCTGATAGCTGTTCAACAGTACTCTAAATTCATGTTGCAGTTCCTGATCGCGGCGGGTGTAATCCGCACGTAAGCTGATCAACTGACTATTTAAGCGCGATTGCTCATTTTTCCGGTAGCTGATGATTTCAAGCGGCATTCTGAAATTAAAGCCCACGGCACCGCCGTATCCCCATTGCATGCCATCAGGCGAAGGGTGCGGAATCGCGGGACCGCCGAAGGCGGTCATGGAAATATCCGAATCGATTCCTTGCCAATTTTCCAACTCCCGGATGTTTTGAAGATTATCAATCTGTGTTTGCAAAATCCGCAGATCCGGCTGTTCGATGTCATGGCGTAATACGCTCGCCACTTCCGCCAAAGGCGGTTTGATCGCTTCGAAAGGCATTATCGTTGTATTGGTTAAATGCGCCAATCGCATCAATGCCTGGCTTTTATTGTTACTGAACTCTATATGCGTGCGCTGCGCCCGGTCAAAAGCCGACAAAAACTCGAAGTAGTCTGATTTGAACAACAAACCCGCCGCCTGCCTTTTCTGCAGCAACCGGTCGACGCCTTCATCACGTAAACGAATATAGGCATCAGTCAGCAACAGCATTTTTTGCGCGCTCCAATACGCCGCGTAGTTTTCTTCGAGAAAAAGTGTCGCCAGCCGCTTGCTCCAATCCAGACGGATACCTTCAACTTTGACTTGAGTCGCCGCATCTTCAATGGCACGTTGTTTTCTTTCCGCGCTGCCGAGCAACGGATAACGTACGCCGATACGTGCCAACGGATCGAAGAAATGCCCGAACGGTTCTCTCGCAAAAGGGCTTTTTTGGTAACCTCCGGAAACTCCCCCGAACACCTCCCATCCCCTTAGCGCTTCTTGCGCCAGCAAATTGGAGCGCTCCGCCTCTAAATCCGCTTGCACTTTCAGTATCGATGCGGCTTGATCCAAATGAGTATAAAAATCGGCGAGCGGTCGTACTTCCGCGATAGCGCCGCCGGTAAACGCCAGTGAAAGCAACAGCATAAAACAAAGCCGTATCACTGTTTACCTTTTTTGAGTACCCACAAAGGCGCCATTGCGGAATCCAAGTGCCCCTTATTGAAAACCTGGTTGGCAATGGCGAATGCGCTCCAAATACGAGTAATGAATTGAAACAGCGGATATGCCGGAAGAATCAGAAACGCCTTGCTGTCCCGCCATTTTCTATCCGAAACCACGGCGAGGTACATGATGAACTGGATCAGTACCAAAATGACATAGAACAGGTAAACCAATATCATGCTGAGCATGAAAATATACAGCGGCAGCATAACCGCCATGTAGACGGTATAAATCACGATGGCGAAAGGCATGACGATCTGAAACAATAACCCGTACCACAGTAAAAAGATGAAATTGGCCCATCCCATCGTACCTGCGGTAATGCCAGAGCGATGTTTATTCGAATACACGTACCAGAGGTCGCCGTCCCATCGCAGCCGTTGTTTGAGAAAACCCGCGAAACTTTCGGGCACGTCGGTATGTGAGACGGCTCGCGGCTCGAACTCGACTTTCAGATGCGGGTAGCGCTGGTAATACTTTTTGATCCGCAATGTCAAGTCGAGATCTTCCGCGGTACCGGTATTCCATCCACCGATTTTTTGCAGAAAAGAGCGCCTGAAGATACCGAAAGCACCCGGCACGTTATTGATCACATTCAGCTTTGCAAACCCCAGCTTACCCACTTGCATCGTCAGCATGTATTCGAGATCCTGCATTCTGGCCACTAACGATTTATCCGCATTGCGCACGCGCATCGGGCCGGTTACCGCCACCACATCGGGATTTTTGAAGTGTGCAGCGGCATAATAGACCATCTGATTATCAAACGAGGTATCGCCGTCCAAGGCTAAAAATACTTCGCCGCGTGACCGACTCAATCCGGCATTCAGCGACGACACCCTGCCACCGCGCTGGATTTTCGGAACAATGACCAACGACCGACCGGGATATCTCGGGATTATTGGGTAAAGCTCTTTCAAT
Organism: Nitrosomonas sp.; assembly: GCA_021582655.1. Lineage (GTDB taxonomy): Bacteria > Pseudomonadota > Gammaproteobacteria > Burkholderiales > Nitrosomonadaceae > Nitrosomonas. The sequence goes on along the minus strand of CP091135.1, from coordinate 2,056,040 downwards.
GCCTGGTACGTCGCGATGTTTTTTGTTACCCCGTCCACCACTGCAATAATCTCAATATGCCCGGGATAAATTTGCTCGAGTAGCGAAATCACCGTATTTTGTACCGACCTTCCCTCGGCATAGCAAGTAATGGTACAAGTCACCCGCGGATGATAGGGAGCAACGAACGGCACCTCTACCGCTTCGCTGACCAGGTGTCGAAAGACGCCCGCCCAATTGATAAAATAAAGCGGCAGTTCAAAAAACAATACGAAGGGAATCAGCATCAATACATATTGCACATCCGGATAATGCGCCACCGTAATCCGAAACACATACCACGCCTGGATTAGTGATTCCATCGGCTACAGCAATTCACCGACAAGACGGGCGAGCAGCAATTCTGCACTCTCCTTCTGAGGTAACTTCTGCGAGTGCATGCTGATAAAGCGAAAATTTAATTTATAATCGCTTTCCTCAAGTAATTGATCCATGCTCTTTTCCATGCGCTTCTGAAAACCGGTGAGCCCGTACTCGTCGGTATTGGGTAGCAATAGCCATAGCATGTTTTCCGAAGTACGTGTGGATAAGTCCGGGGTACGCAGCAGGTTCCTCAAGCGTTGCGCAAACGATTCAAGCATTTGCAGTAATCGCGTATGATTGAATACTTCCACCAATTCGGGCAAGTTGGCAAAATAAATTCCAAATAAACTGAATTTGACCGCTGGATAACGCCGGGTCATGACCATCATCCAATTCAGATCGTGAATGAACAGCTCTCTGGAGATGAAATCGAGTTGATCGAAACCGGAGGATAAATCGAATACCTCGCCGCGGAATGCGATCGTCCGCCCCTTGTCACTCAAGCGCCAGGCATGAACTTCGTTAAGGATTAAGTCGTTCGGGTTCATTTCTTTTTCGCACATCGCACAGCGCACCTGCACATCACCTTCCATGAACGACTGATGGCACGCCTGGCAGTGATAGTTTTCCAGCGGACGGTCATAATCACTGCCGATATGACGTAAATGTGTATGGCATTTGGGGCAGACGAGCGAACCGCTCTGGAGAAACTTATCTTGCGCATCCACACAACCGCAAGTAAAGCAGTGTAATGAGGGTTGCAATTTGATATCGATGGCGGAGCAATTCGGGCAGATATCAATAAAACGCAAATGCGAAGAACGACAATACATGCATTCGCGCTGCCGATCGACCAGCGATACCGCCTCCAAAATCTTGGCGTTGGTCAGATTTCTGAGCCATTCAAACGAATCGGCTTGATCCAGGCTCAATGCTTCAAGCAGCGGATAGCGGTAAAAACGCGGATTATTCCATTCGTGCTGCGGTTGCAGTACCAAGTGCGGACGTAACCACAAATACTTGATTAATCGTCCTTGATGTGTCAGGTAATTTTCCTTGCCTTTCAATGATTTCAATAAATCATTCGTGGTATCGATCGCTTTCTGCAAATCCACTGCTGGCGGCAATAATCCGTCCAGTAAAGCATTGTCCGGCGAAGTTATTAATTCCGTTGAGAAACAAAGTGATGCAAAAACTTCGCTGTCTCTGCGAATCTTCCCGGCAATGGAAGAAAAATATTGCTTATCACTTCCGGCAATAACAAATGCAGCGGGAACAATTCTGTTTCTCTCCCAAGCTGCAAAATCGCTCAATTGTTGAACCGCAAAAGAATCTTTATATTGCGCCGCCAGGCTATCCGCTTCCTGTGAAAAGAATATCAGCATAAGTTCTTCGATTTAACTTCGGTTCGCAGAATCCGTAGTGGATAAGCTCTCTTGCTTTCTTCAATAAATTGTATTGCTATCGCTGGTTACACATACTAATTAATCTTGTTAATCAGTATTAAGCGGCACTATACCACAACAGAAATGAGGAAAAATTATATTACACTGGCATGTAAGAAATAATCACTGCTTATTAAGTGACTTTCTTTGTTTGTCTGATAGGAGGCCCGTATAGTTAATTCACCGTAAGAGGAAGCCCGGAAAGGTGCGCAAAATGCTAAGGAAGTGCTGATTAATTATCGACACGAGTGAATCGCTGCATTGCGCGGTACTCGTTTTCTCGGCTGCCTTATTGATAGGTTATGGTCACGGTATTCCGTGTATCTTGCGCTTTATTTCGTTTGTTGAATTACCGAATCACTCTGCGTTCCGCTAACGCGGGCATGAAGGTGAAAGCACTCACTTTTATTGAACGGCGTGGTCAAAAAAGTGAGTACGAAATACGCAATATTCAACGCACCGGCGTTGCCGTCGTCAGCACAAAGGTACCGTTAGTGAAATTGAGTACCGCATCATAAACCTGCGCTCCCGCTATTCCAGGTACCAGCACATTCGAAAGTGTGAGTTCCGAATTCTGAAAAACAACTCCGGTTGCACTCGCTCCGTTCGGAATCAGTTGCGCTCTGATCTCACCGCCGCCAAACAAGGTGCTATGTATGTTGTAATACATGCGCCCCTCGGCTAAACCGGTTTCAATGGCGGAAGCTTGTCCCGCTGTGAGCACGACCGAACCTGACACATTGCCTGAATTGGTCGGGGGTAAATCCGGAAGCGAAATCACAATCGCAGCGGCAGTACCCACTTCCGCAGGCCCATGTATATGATTATTGCCTGTCTCATGCGCTCGAGGTACGGCACCGTCTTCCAATTTCCAGTTGACATTGTAGGTCAATACCTTGGTAAGGTTGTCGTAGAATGCTGTTATCCTGCCATGCCCGTTCGAATTCGGAGCAGGTGTGGGTGCCGGCGAAATTACCGCCTCTTGACTGGTTGTCAGCGGCATTTCGATAAATGCAAAAACTTCAGCCATGGCCGCCCCCGAAAAACTAAACCCTGCAATTGCAGCCGCCAGTAACGTGGTCTTTTTCATACTAAAACCCTCCATGAATAAATTGATATACCCTGTACTGCCACCTCCGACTCATTTCAGTTGATTTTATATATCGATTGCACAATAGCAAATATGAGGTTCAACCGGTTGATATTTTTTTACGTACCGACAGCGGAGCCGGCAATTACACCGCCGCCCAAACATACCCTACTTTCATAAATCACTACCGATTGCCCCGGTGTAATCGCCCATTGATCCTGAGCGAAATCGACTTGACAATAATCTGTTGTCAGGGTGCTGATTGTGCACGGCGCATCGGTTTGACGGTAGCGGGTCTTGGCAGCGTAAACCCAGTGACAATGTGGCGGAGCGCCGCCAACCCAAGTCAGTTCCGCGGCTTGCAGCGATGGACGCAACAGCGCCGGGTGGTTATGACCCTGCACGACGATCAACACATTGCGTTCCATGTCTTTAGCCGCTACATACCAAGGTTCGTCGCCACCCTCACGCGTACCGCCGATACCTAATCCCTGCCGCTGACCGATGGTATAGAATGTCAAGCCAAGGTGCTGTCCGAGCACTTTACCCTCGGATGTTTGAATTTCCCCGGGCCGATGCGGCAGGTAGCGATTGAGAAATTCGCGAAACGGCCGCTCACCGATGAAACAAATGCCGGTACTGTCCTTCTTGTTGCTGTTGGGCAGATTCAATTCCCGCGCGATGCTTCTGACTTCGCGCTTATAAAGATGGCCCACCGGAAATAGCGTATTGGCCAATTGCCGTTGATTCAGGCGGTACAGAAAATAGCTTTGATCCTTGGTGCCGTCCTCACCTTTCAATAACTGGAATACGCCTCCCGCTTGACGAACCTGCGCATAATGGCCGGTAGCGATGTAGTCCGCGTCCAGTTGCGCGGCATGATCCAGAAACGCTTTGAATTTGATTTCCGCATTGCACAGCACATCCGGGTTCGGTGTGCGTCCCATTTGATATTCGCTCAGAAAATGCGCGAAAACACGCTCTTTGTATTCGGTCGAAAAATTCACCACTTCGATCGGTATATCGATTCTATCGGCAACCGATACCGCATCCAGAAAATCCTGACGGGAAGAACAATATTCATCGGTATCGTCGTCTTCCCAGTTTTTCATAAACAAACCGATCACCTCATGCCCTTGCCGTTTCAGCAAATAAGCGGCGACTGACGAATCCACACCGCCGGACATGCCGACGACCACGCGGCTTTTCGTGTTCAACTCACGATTCATAGTGGGTCAGTAATGACAGGGGATAACGTATGCCCGCCTGGTGATCGCGTATGCATTGCATCACCAATGGACTGCGATGCCGTTCCGATTGCCGGTTGATTTCGTCGACATCAAACCAATCCGCCCGGACTATGCCGGTATCCAATATGCGTCCGGGATCATGGCAGGTGACATGGCCGACAAAAGCGAAACGCAGATAGGTGGCATTCACACGTTGCGAATGCCATTGGTAAATTCCGAGCACATAATCCGGTACCAGCGTATAAGCGGTTTCCTCAAGCGTCTCGCGTATCACGCCTTGAATGATCGATTCGCCCGGATCCAAATGCCCCGCAGGCTGATTGATAAACAAACCCGCACCCGGCTCCGGCTCTTCCTCGACCAGCAAGTATTTTCCAGCTCGTTCAATCACCGCGGCAACGGTGACACGGGGTTTCCAAATGGTCATGTTCAACATTAAGAATAATCAAAAAATAGCAAGCGCCACCAGGAATCCGAGCATCAGATGAAATGATGGTTCGCTGCGCTTCGTAACGTTCGCAACACCTGTACATCCGGATGGATCGCTAGATGGTGCTGTTCTGTTCACGGTGTTTCTTGATCAGGTCATAGGCGGTTTGAACTTCTTGCGCTTGCTCCGTTGCCACCGCGATCATTTCCTCGGGAACACCCTGCCCCATCAGTTTATCGGGATGGTATTGGCTCATCAATCTACGATAAGCTCGTTTGATTTCCTGATCGCTATTGCTTTCATCAACCCCGAGCGCCTTGTAGGCATCTTCCAGTGCGCTGGCCGACGAAGCATGCCCTCCGGAAAAATGCATTTGATTCATTACCATACTGAGCAACTGATCAAATTCAGCTGCACTGTATCCTAGCCGTCCCGCTACAGTCAGCAGCAGAGCTTTCTCGGCGTCATTCAAATGACCGTCGGACAATCCCATAATGATCAGGTAGACCAGCAGCATTTGCTTCAAATTGCTGGAATAACCGCAAGTGGAAAGGAACTCGCCGAGCTGCGGGTGAATATCGTAATCGATCGCAGTACCTTGCTTGAACAAGGCAATCGCACGTAAGCGCTGATCTCCCGACATGCCCAGCTTCTGCATGAATTGCTCGACATGCGCCACCTCGGTTTCGGAAACCCGGCCATCGGCTTTGGCAAGCCTGCCCATCAAAATAAATGTTGTTTCCAAAAAGGCGGTCTGACGCCGCACTGCACTGAAAGGATTGAGTCCGCCGGAACCGACCATCCTGATACGGTCGATAATGCTGCCGACAAAGTATCCAAGAAAAATACCTAAAATCCCGAATGCCAAAAAGCCGGCTAGAGCCCCAAGCAACCTAAACAAAGTTTCTCCCGGCTAAATTTCTCAAAATAGCTACATCGATACGTTGTAGAACACGGTAACGCTTTAAATGTACCGTGAGATCTGATTTAACGCGATTGATCGGCCCATTGCTCAGGCGTCAATGTTTTCATCGACAACGCGTGAATATCCTGCTTCATCCGCTCACCCAGCGATTTATACACCAATTGATGTTGTTGTACCATATTTTTGCCGGTGAATTCAGCGCTGACGATCAGTGCGTGAAAATGGCGGCCGTCATCCCCTTCCACTTGCACATGATCACAAGGCAATACGGATTCGATATAGTGCTTGATGTTTTCTGCTGTCAGCATGTCGATTCTCCTTTCAGATTAAACTGGTATTCAATGACGCAACTTATAGCCCGAGCGCAGCATCCCTATGGTGAAACAAGAGATCGCGAGCCAGCATATTGCCACAATCGTAAAGCTAGCATACGGCGAAATATCCGATACACCGAAAAAACCGTAACGGAATCCATCGATCATATAAAAAAACGGATTAAGATGGGACAGATACTGCCAGCCGGTTGGTAACGAATGAATGGTGTAAAACACACCGGATAAGAAAGTCAGCGGTAAGATGATAAAGTTCTGAAAAGCCGCCAGCTGATCGAATTTGTCCGCCCAGATTCCGGCGATCAGCCCCAGTGCTCCCAGTATCGCACTACCTAAAATGACAAACGTGAGCGACCATAATGGCGATTGCAGCGGAGTATCGAAAAAAATCAATGTGACCAGATAAACCCCGATACCGACCAGCAGTCCGCGCGCCACCGAAGCCAGTATATATGCGAAGAAAATTTCCCGATAAGTAAGCGGCGATAACAGAATGAACACAATATTGCCGCTGATCTTGGATTGAATCATACTCGACGATGCATTGGCGAAAGCGTTCTGGATCACCGCCATCATCACCAGCCCTGGGATCAGGAAAGCTGTATAAGCAACTTCCGGATACACTTCCACGTGCGCTTCCAGCACATGATGAAAAATGAGCAAATACAATAGTGTGGAAACCATCGGTGCCATCAGGGTTTGAAAGCCGACTTTCCAAAACCGTAACAATTCCTTATACAGCAAAGTAAAAAAACCTGTCATTTGTGCCTATTTCCGCTTTCTTTCATCAAACAGAGAAAAACATCCTCCAAATCGGGTTGCTGGAATTGCATTTCGACGATCTGTACTTGGGCCGAGCGCAAAGCCGACAAAATAGCTTCCAGTTGCGCGTAATCGGCAAATTGCAGTTCGCGCAAACCGGTATGCTTCCGATTCATTTCCAGCGATTTCAATCCATCGGGCAGGTAGTCAGGCTGCAACCTTAACCGCACGGTATTACCGGCCGCCATTCCGCCGATCAGATTTTGCGTGCTATCCAGCGCGATGATTCGTCCCGCTTTCAACATCGCCACCCAATTGCACATCGCCTCCGCTTCTTCCAGGTAATGCGTGGTCAGTACGATGGTATGACCGTCTTGATTGAGCTGTCTGATGAAATCCCACAACGTTTGACGCAATTCAACATCGACCCCGGCAGTCGGCTCGTCCAGAATAATGACCGGCGGCTTATGTACCAATGCCTGTGCCACCAGTACACGGCGTTTCATGCCGCCGGAAAGCGCGCGCATGTTGGCATTCGCTTTGTCCGCAAGATCCAAGCGTTCAATGATTTCATCGATCCAACGAGCATTGCCTTGGATACCATAATAGCCGGATTGGATTTGCAAAATCTCGCGTACCGTGAAGAATGGATCGAATACCAGTTCCTGCGGCACCACGCCGAGATTTGCGCGCGCATGCCGGTAATCCTTTAATACATCGTGCCCCATTACTTGCACCGTACCGGTGTCGGCGATTGTTAATCCGGCAATGATACTGATCAGTGTTGTTTTTCCGGCGCCGTTCGGGCCCAGCAGGGCGAAAAACTCCCCCGGATCAATTTCCAGATTAATTTCGGTTAATGCGCATACTGAACCATAACATTTGGAAACCTGTTTGATTGCTATGGCCGGCGACATGAAATCGTTTTACGAAGTGATTTGGGGGATTACTAGTTGCGGGAATAGCGGCTTTGCTCACTTCCGTGAAACAGGAATGATCTCGGTTACGCCATACAGTTGAATTAGACTTTCGACACTTTCCGGCAAATTGATATAGTGCAATGACCGGCTATTTTTCCGCGCTGTACGCAGCCATTCCAGCAACATGCTGATAACCGCTGAATCCACTTCGATGATTTTTTCCAAATCGACGATCACAACAGAATCATCAAATAGCGCGATACCCTGTTGCGTCAACATCACCACATTATCGATAGTGACGGCACCATCGACGATGATTCTGCCGTTCGCGCAGCGGATAACCGTATCCGAATTACTCGCCACTGTTATTATTTCTTCTCTTTTTGTTCCAGCGACTTGTTTTTGTCCGCCAATGCCTTGATCAATCCTTCCACTCCCCCTTTGCGTACCTGGCTATTAAAGCTGCCGCGGTAATTGGTCACCAGGCTGACACCGGCGACAGTCACATCAAAAACCTTCCAACCCTCCGGTTTTCTTTCCATAGCGTAATTGATTGGGATCGGCTCTTTTCCTTTTCCTTGAATGACCGTGGTGCGCACCGTGGTTTCGGTATTTTCGCCAAGGCTCGGTATCGGATTGACCTTGATCGTTTCATCCTGATAACTTGTCAATGCATTGGAGTAAGTGCGCACCAACAGCGTACGGAATTCTTCCACCAACTTGGTTTGCTGTTCCGATGAGGCTTTTGACCAATGCTGCCCCATGGCTAACTGCGTCATGCGATGAAAATTGAAATGCGGCAGTATCTTGGTTTCGATCAAATCCAGCATTTTTTCTTTATTACCGTTCTTCAGAGCCTCATCTTTTCTAATAATATCAATAACTTCCTGAACAGTTTGATCAACCAGCCTGTCCGGCGGCAAATTTGTCGACCAGGCTGGGAAGGCCAGCAAACCGGAAAGTATTAATGCGATTATTCCAAGAAATTTCTTCATTCCATCCTCACCAATTATTAAGTAGCTTGCATCTTAACCAACAAGCCGGAAATTCACAAACATTCGGCGCCTCAAAGCGAATCGTCCTCAGCCGCCTTATTAAACAGGAAACGCCCGATCAATTCTTCCAGTACCATCGCAGAGTTGGTTTTCATAATCTTATCACCATGCTTCAGCATCGCTCCATCACCCCCGGCGGCCAATCCGATATACTGCTCGCCAAGTAAGCCGGATGTCAGGATACTGGCAAACGTATCCTTCGGAAATTGAAACCGGCTGTCCAAACTCAATGTTACCAAAGCATCGTAAGTTTCCATACTGAACTGAATATCGGTCACCCGTCCTACAACCACGCCGGCGCTCTTTACGGGCGCACGTACTTTCAATCCGCCAATGTTTTCAAAGTTTCCGGAAACGACATAACTTTGCGATGGATTATAAACATTTAAATTACCAACCTTAAGGCTTAATATCATCAGTGCGGCAATTCCCATGATGACAAATATTCCCACCCACAAATCCATCGTTACCCGTTGCATCAACTCACTCCCCTAAACATGAACGCGGTCAAAATAAAATCCAGTCCCAGAATCACTAATGACGAGGTCACCACCGTCCTCGTTGTCGCGCCGGACACGCCCTCGGCGGTTGGCGGCGCATCATAGCCTTCGAATACTGCGATCGCGGTAACCGCAATCCCAAAAAAACAGCTCTTAATAAAGCCGTTTACAATATCAAATCGAAAATCCACCGCGCTTTGCATTTGCGACCAATAAGCGCCTTCATCGACACCGATGAATACTACCGTCACCAAGTAGCCGCCGAAAACCCCCATTACGGAGAAAATGGCGGCCAGAAACGGCATCGAGATCACGCCGGCCCAGAAACGCGGCGCCACCACGCGCGCGATCGGATCCACCGCCATCATCCCCATCGCGGCCAGTTGCTCCGTCGCTTTCATCAAACCTATTTCGGCAGTGATTGCGGAGCCCGCGCGGCTGGCAAACAATAGCGCGGATACCACCGGACCCAGTTCACGCACCAGCGATAAGGCAACCAAAGTACCGACCGCCGATTCAGAACCATATTTCTGCAACGTCTCATAGCCTTGTAACCCCAGCACCATACCGACGAACAACCCCGATACGATGATAATGATGAGCGACAGCACACCGGTGAAATACAATTCACGAATAATCAAGTTAAAGCGTCGCAGACTGGTTCCGGATTTGAGCAACACCAGAAAGAAAAACCGAGTGGCGACGCCTAACCGCCAGGCTCCTTCGATAACCTGATGCCCGATATGCCGAGTACCGGATACAATGTGTTTAAACAACCGTTTCCTCCAGATTCAGATCCTTGCGGTACTGCCGCGCCGGATAATGAAAAGGCACCGGACCGTCCTCTTCACCGTGAACGAACTGATGCACGAAGGGTGCAATCGAATCACGCACTTGTTGCGGCGTTCCTTCAGCGGCAATGACACCGTCCGCGATGAAATAAACGTAGTCGACGATTTTCAGGGATTCCTGCACGTCGTGCGTCACGACGATCGACGTCATACCCAGCGCATCAGTCAACCGGCGGATCAAATTGCCAATCACGCTCAGTGAGATCGGATCGAGGCCGGTAAACGGTTCATCGTACATAATCAGCATCGGATCCAATGCGATCGAGCGCGCCAGTGCAACCCGGCGTGCCATTCCGCCGGACAATTCGTTCGGCATCAAGTGATGCGCTCCACGCAATCCTACTGCGTGTAATTTCATCAGTACCAAATCACGAATCATCGCCTCCGGCAGATTAGTATGCTCGCGCATTTGGAATGCCACGTTGTCAAACACAGACAGATCGGTAAATAATGCACCGAATTGAAATAACATGCCCATCTTGCGGCGCAACTTAAATAATGCATCCCGGTTTAATTGATGAATCACTTGGCCGGCGAACTTGGCATACCCGGAAGAAGGCTGCAGTGCCCCGCCGATTAAGCGTAATAGCGTTGTTTTGCCGGAGCCGCTGCCACCCATAATCGCCACCACTTGACCGCGGCGCATCGTCATATCGATACCTTTTAGAATGGCGCGCGTATCATAGGAAAAATTCAGATTCTTGATTTCAATAAGATTGTCGGAAGCCATACGCTGCCATCAGGTTCTATGATCGATGTGGTTAATTGTTATGATCCGGTCAAAAAATCAGCGCCAATTTTAATGCACTTTTGATCCGGGGAAATGATTCATCCGCTGTTTTTTTGATGTAAATTTCGCAAATAAATCTGTAAATCCCGCTTTACTTCAGGTGCCAGCAAATATAAGCCGACAATGTTGGGTACTGCCATGGCAAACACCATGGCATCGGTAAATAAAATAATGTTGGATAGCTGTGACGAAGCACCGACAACGATAAACAAACAAAAAATAGCCTTATAAGCCCATTCGATGATCATATGCTGACCGAATAAATAAGTAGTACACTTCAAACCGTAATAAGACCACGAAATCATCGTCGAATAAGCAAATAAAAATACCGTTACCGACAATACATACGGAAACCAGGAAATTCCGGTAGCAAATGCCCGGGAGGCTAACTCTACGCCTTCGATACCGCCTCCTTCAATGTAAGCGCCCGAAATGACGATCACCAGTGCCGTGATCATGCATATCACAACCGTATCGATAAACGGCCCGAGCATGGCCACCATGCCTTGACTGACCGGTGAATCGGTTTTGACCGCAGCATGTGCGATTGCCGAGGAACCCAGCCCCGCCTCATTGGAGAAAGTGGCACGTTGCACTCCCATCAACAATGCACCCACCAAAGCGCCGATACCGGCCTCGGGATACAGGGCGAGTTCGAAAATGGTTTGAATAGCACCGGGAATTGCAGCGTAATGAACACCGATCACCACAAAACCCGCGACTATATAGATAATTGCCATGACCGGCACGATACGCTCGGCCACTGCGGCAATCCATTGAATCCCGCCGATGATGACCATACCCACCAAAACCGCCATAAAAATGCCGAACATCCAACCTTTGTCCGCCATGAAACTGGCATCTCCGCCGGTTACCACCAGTGTTTGCTGGTACGCTTGGTTGGCCTGAAACAACCCACCCGCACCGATAGTGCCACCGATGCAGCAAGCCGCGAACAATCCAGCCATGAATTTGGCCATGCGCGGTTTTCTCAATCGCTCGAAGGCACTGTACAGATAATACATTGGTCCACCCGAAATTATGCCGGAATTGTGGTTCGCACCGTATTGCCGATACTTGATGCCCAAAGTCACTTCAACAAACTTGGTTGACATACTGAGGAATCCCATAATCGCCATCCAAAACGTGGCGCCCGGTCCGCCAACCGAAATAGCCACTGCAACGCCGGCAATATTACCCAGCCCTATGGTTGCCGATAACGATGTCATCAAAGCCTGGAACCGACTGATTTGTCCATTCATTTCGCCATCGCGATCATGTTTGCCGCGCAGCACATCAAATGCATGAGCAAAATAACGAATGTTGATAAATCCAAGATAGACAGTAAAAAATAGAGCCGCTACAACCAACCAAATCAATATCAGCTTGACTTCAAAATCCAGCAACCGGATGCTATAAAAAATAATCGAAGCCACCGCATTCGAAACTGGTTCAAAGGTCGCATCGATTAATCTATCGATTTCCATTCGTGATCAAGCCTCCGCCTTACAATCAATCCAAAATAACATGAGGGTTCATATGGCGATATCATTTGAACAATTATCCAATACCGACTTGACGTCGCATATAGATAGGCAAAAGGTTGCGAAAATTTATTTTTTTAATCAAAATTCTTTAGTATCGACTCTGATAACATGCTTTTCCGAATCATGACCAGGAGCGATACGGATACACGCTGATTACCATGAAAATGGTAAATTTTTCATTTTGCCATACTTTTTCTTGTTACGCATTGCCATACCTTTGTAACCGGAAATCCTCACCACAGGCCAACAAACCAAATATGATTCACCATCCACATCATTGCCGCATTGCTGTGCTTTGGTTATTGATTGCAGTGATGCCGGTCCATGCAAGTGCCGTTTACCGGTATGTCGACGATCAAGGACGGGTTACTTATTCCGATAGGCCGTCCGCCGGAGCGCAGCCAATTCAAGTCGATACGCGTATTCATCGTCAACTGTATCAAGTTGACAAAGTATACGATGGCGATACGATTATGCTGGAAGGTGGGAAATCGGTCCGCTTACTAGGCGTTAATACCCCGGAAATACAAAGCCGTGTCCGAAACGAAGAACCGGGAGGCACCGTCGCAAAGAAATGGTTGCAAGATCTGTTACAAGGGCAAGAAGTTTTCCTGGAATTCGATCAAGAAAAGAAGGATAAATATAAACGCCAGCTTGCGCATGTATTCTTAGCGAACGGCAAGCATATCAACTTAACGCTAGTGGAAAACGGTTTAGGCACACTCAGCATCATTCCGCCCAATCTGCGCTACTCTGTACAGTTGATCCATGCGCAACAACATGCCGAGAAAAATAAATTGGGCATCTGGTCAATGCCGGAATATCAACCGCACCCGATCGCAGAAATCGCTAATCACACTCAGGGATGGCAGCGATTTATCGGTTCACCCAATAGTGTCAAAGCTAACAAAAAATATACCCGGTTGATCTTTACCGACAAGATAGACGTGCGTATCGCTAACACCAATCTCAAATTATTTCCGGATATATCGATCTATCTCGGTAAATCAATGGAGATCCGGGGTTGGGTTGCCAGGAAAAAAGATCATTACACCATCTTGATACAGCACCCGAGTTCGTTAGTAATGCAATAGCATTTTTCCCGGTACCCTGTATTCGTACGCCGTGACCAGCGATCGCCCGGTTACGGCGTTCCGGCAATAAACAACGTATATCATTGGAATTTGACAGCACTCGGAGCCTTTATTACACTGCAGCATGTCATGCAATCGCAGTCCGTTTTTAAGTGACGCCCAGCTTTCTCGACTAACGATATTAGCAATTCATTTTTATGGATATCAGCAAAATCCCCGTCGGCGCCAACGTGCCGAACAACATCAATGTCATTATTGAAGTGCCGACCGGCGGCGAGCCTGTAAAGTATGAGTTTGATAAGCAATCCGGTGCATTGTTTGTTGATCGTATTCTACACACGCCGATGCGTTATCCGGCAAACTACGGCTTCATTCCCCACACGTTATGCGATGATGGCGACCCGCTGGATGCACTTGTCATTGCACGTTCCCCTTTTTTAGCCGGTTGCATCGTACGCGCTCGACCGATTGCACTACTGCACCTCGAAGATGAGCATGGCGGTGACGAAAAACTCATCTGTGTCCCGGACAACAAAACCTTTCCCTATTACGCGCATGTGTGTGAGCGCGAAAACTTACCCGACATCGTTTTTCAGCAGATCGAGCATTTTTTTACACATTACAAAGATCTTGAGCCGGAAAAATGGGTGCGTGTCGGACGCTGGGGTAATGCTGACGAAGCACGCGCAATGGTAATACAAGCGATCGCAATGGCAAAATCTGCAGATTAATTGAGTTTCTCAGAATATATCTCGTTCCATATCAGACTTTTCCAACTCCATTAATCCAAGTTTTTGCTTAGAAAGCGTTGATTTATTCGGCGAACAAGATAAGCAAGGTACACGGAATGCAGCCACCGAGGCTATCGATAAAATAAGTCAAGAAGTATATCTACCCTCGCAACGAAACGATTCGCTCGTGCAATCGATTAAGTCAGCGCCCCTCTCACAGCCCTTTCCTTCTCAGTTGATACGCTTGCCATACTGTTCTGATATCCGTATGCTCACGATGAATCAATAATGTAATTGCGATTTCTTCCAATGCTGCATACAGACAAAATACCGCTGCAATACGAAATATCCACTCCGAAATACCCGAAAACAGTAAAACATAACCCAACAAGGTAACAGCAACAGCCAGTTTCACACTCCAAGTATGATAGCCGGTTACGGTGCGCAACTTGATCAACCCTACGATAACCGGCACTGTAAAGCACAAGAGTATGATGATAAAATAGTGTTGCTCACGTCGTACGATTTCCGGCCACAATATCCATGCGCAAATCGCCAGTGTGGTGTAAATGATGAAATCTCCCCAGCTATCCAAATGCGAGCCCAGTACAGTCATTTGGTTTAACATGCGCGCGGAAAAACCGTCCAGGACATCGGTAAAAACGGCAACACCCAGAGTACAGAAGAACCAGGTAACCTCCCCTGTCATCGCGAAATAAAATAACATGGGGGCCATTAATACACGGAGCATGCTGATTAAATTCGGTAAATTGATGCCGGCTTTTTGTTTATGGCTCATAACATACCTCGCAGTATGGATCAACGCGACTTCCTCAAAATACGCCAGTGGTACAAGCAATGGGTAATGACCAAATCAATGACCGTAAAACTAATCACCAGCACGGTAATAGTGTAAAGTTGGAGTTCAAATAAACGCATCATCATCAGCGCAGGGAAAAGCGTTTCGGGAATTTGATCCAGCAGCGGCGCCCTGGTGCTGGACGGCAGCGAAAGCCGCCGCTTGATAAAACTGGATAGTAAGTCCCCGGCAATGGCGCTAAGCGCGATCTTTACTCCGACAGTTAGTGAATAACCCAACAATTGCGCACAAATAATAGTCGCTAGTAAAGCAGCTCCACAACCCCGCCATGTTTTTGAGATACCGAAAATCGGTTGATGGTCCGCCAATACGATACCGTTATCGAGTGCGGCATTGAATTTATCACCCAATAGCAAACGAGCTAATACGGGTGCGCCATTTGCCGCTAAAATCAGCGATAATAATTGAAAAAACTCGATCGTCACTTACACAACCCACCTTTTTCCTCAAAACAATTTTTTGGACTCGCGATCAGCGTAAAGATTCGAGCATTCTATGCCGGCAATATCGTTAAAAGTTTTAACTTACAACATTCATAAAGGATTCAGCGCTACCAATCTACGATTCATTTTGCATGAGATCAAACACCTGTTGCGGCACGTCGATGCCGATATTGTTTTTTTACAAGAGGTTCATGGCGAACGTGTGATTTCCAATAACCGGTTCGATGATTGGCCCAATAACCGGCAGTTTGAATTTCTCGCCGATCAAGTTTGGCATCATTATGCTTACGGTAAGAATGCCATTTATAAATCTGGGCATCACGGCAATGCGATTTTAAGCAAATATCCATTCATCGCATGGGAGAATATTAATGTGTCGCCGTTTAGAAGTGCAAGCAGAAGTTTGTTGCATGGGACGATTCAAGTACCCGATATTAATCAGAAAATACATATTATTTGTGTACATCTCGGACTATTGGGTGATGAAAGGGAACGTCAATTGACCACACTGGCCAAACGCATCAATTCACATGTCCCAGCCGACGAGCCATTGATTATTGCTGGAGACTTCAACGATTGGCGCGGGCGTGCCGAATATTACCTGCATCGTGATTTAGGTGTCCAAGAGGTGTTTAAGCACACGCACGGCGCCTACGCTCGTACTTTCCCTGCTTGGATGCCGATACTGTCAATGGACCGCATTTATTACCGTGGACTGAATGCTATCCATTGCAACCATTTACAGGGACAGCCGTGGCGCCGGCTGTCAGACCATATCCCACTATTTGCGGAATTCGGTTTTTCTTCCACGCAACAACTATAAGGAGACGCCGATAATTCGGCGAAAGAAATGGAGTGCAAAGCGCATGAAGTACAATAATCGATACATATCAATCAAATGGGTATCGTACTCACACGATTCGCACATACAGCCAATATCATGCTTCCGTAGCGCCGGATTGCTGAAATAGCGGCATCACACTTAGCGGATTGCCGTATTTCATCTATTCCATACTTACGGCCATCAAGCGGGAGAGGCAAATGGAATCTTATTGTGCATTAGTTCAGTGCTTGATCACAGATTCCGTCATTTTTTCATCCGTATTTGCAGGTAAAGCGGGCTGCGCTATAGATGTCGACAGCAATTCAGGTTTGTGTTCCAACGCCAAATCAATCACTTGATCGATCCATTTCACCGGGTGAATGGTTAATTGATTTCTGACATTCATCGGGATATCAGTCAAATCCTTCATATTTTTCTCCGGAATGATCACCGCCTTAATGCCACCGCGATGCGCCGCAAGAAGCTTTTCTTTCAATCCACCGATCGGCAGCACTTCCCCTCTGAGCGTTATTTCTCCCGTCATCGCAATATCCGCCCTCACCGCAATCTTAGTCAGAACTGAAATCATCGCGACACAAATTCCTATCCCTGCACTTGGGCCGTCCTTTGGTGTTGCGCCTTCCGGCAGATGCACATGAATATCATTCTTTTGGTAAAAATCTTCGGCAATACCTAATAAGTGAGAACGGCCACGCACCACGGATAACGCCGCCTGAATGGATTCCTGCATAACCTCTCCCAACTTTCCGGTAGTAATTGTTTTCCCCGTTCCCGGTAACACTACGGCTTCAATGGTCAACAATTCGCCACCCACCTCGGTCCAGGCCAAACCGGTGACTTGTCCGATCTGGTTTTTTTCTTCGGCGACACCGTATGTGTAGCGCCTGACGCCAAGAAATTTTTCAAGATTGCGGGAGGTAACGATCACCTTGTTTTTGTCTTTCTTCAGTAACATTACCTTAACCGCTTTGCGGCAAATCTTTGAAATCTCACGCTCGAACGACCGTACACCCGCTTCCCGTGTGTAATAACGCGCGATATCCTGCAGCGCCGAATGCGAAACAGATAGCTCATCTTTCAAACCATGGTTTTTCATTTGCTTATCAATCAGATAACGAGCCGCAATGTTGAGTTTTTCATCTTCGGTGTAGCCGGACAATTGAATCACTTCCATACGATCCAGCAAAGCCGGTGGAATATTTAAAGTATTCGCTGTAGCGACGAACATTACATCAGACAAGTCATATTCCACCTCAATGTAGTGATCAACAAACGAATTATTTTGTTCAGGATCAAGAACCTCAAGCAACGCGGATGACGGATCACCACGAAAATCCATACCCATCTTGTCGACTTCATCGAGTAAGAACAAAGGATTCTTAACACCCACTTTACTCATGTTGTGCAAAATCTTACCCGGCATTGATCCGATATAAGTTTTGCGATGACCGCGAATTTCCGCTTCATCACGCACACCGCCGAGCGACATACGCACGAATTTCCGATTTGTTGCGCGTGCGATGGATTGTCCCAATGAAGTCTTGCCTACCCCGGGCGGGCCAACCAAACAAAGAATCGGCGCCTTCATTTTTTCGACGCGTTGCTGGACGGCCAAATATTCAACAATCCGCTCTTTGACTTTTTCAAGACCGAAGTGCTCTTTTTCAAGCACTGCTTCAGCGGATTTCAAATCCGTATTAATTTTACTTTTTTTCTTCCACGGTAGCGCCACCAGGGCATCCAGATAATTCCGCACCACCGTCGCTTCTGCGGACATGGGAGACATCAAACGGAGTTTTTTGAGTTCGGATTCCGCTTTGGCGAGCGCTTCTTTAGGCATTTGCGCGGCCTTTATTTTTTTTTCTATTTCTTCGATATCAGCGCCATCTTCACCTTCACCCAACTCTTTCTGAATCGCTTTCACCTGCTCATTCAAATAATAATCGCGCTGGCTTTTCTCCATCTGACGCTTCACACGACCGCGAATCCGTTTTTCCACCTGAAGTATATCCAGCTCCGCTTCAAGCAGCCCGAGTAAATGTTCCAAGCGCTCGGGTACATCAAAAATCTCAAGAATCTTTTGTTTTTGTTCAAGCTTAAGCGGCAAATACGCGGCAATGGTATCCGCTAACCGTCCCGCATCATCTATCCCTCCTAATGAAGTAATAATCTCAGGCGGTATTTTCTTATTCAGCTTCACGTATTGATCGAATTGTGTCATGATCGCGCGGCGCAAAGCCTCCACTTCGGAGGTATCAACAGTATCCGCTTCAACTTGTTCCGCGCTACCGACGAAATGCGTTTCCGAGTCGAATAGCTCCCGAATACGTGCACGATGATTTCCTTCCACCAATACCTTAACCGTACCATCCGGCAGCTTTAACATCTGCAGTAAGCTTGCAATACTGCAAACTTCATAAAGATCTTCCGGTTCCGGATCGTCTTTGGAAGCGATTTTCTGCGCAACAAGCAGAATATTTTTATTCGATTCCATAGCCAGTTCGAGCGCTTTTATTGATTTCTGCCTTCCGACAAAGAGTGGT
Organism: Nitrosomonas sp.; assembly: GCA_021582655.1. Taxonomy (GTDB): domain Bacteria; phylum Pseudomonadota; class Gammaproteobacteria; order Burkholderiales; family Nitrosomonadaceae; genus Nitrosomonas. The sequence continues at coordinate 2,037,266 of CP091135.1, read as the reverse complement.
ATCACCATGTGCGGAAAAACGACGACATCACGAAGTGGCAATAGCGGCAGTATCAATTGATCAGAATTTTCATCCAAGGAAGTCATAATCACTCTGCTAAGAAGTTAGTAATTGAAGTAAGATGGATGTGCTCTTGAAAAAATCAAGTGACAACCATCTTAGTACGTGCATTAACCTACCAGTAACCGAATGAATAGGAGTATTCGCTTTCTCTATTCACTAATTCATCGTCGCTCGATAAACAAGTAACATTACTTGGAACGTTTGGCAACTTTAGGTTGATCAGAATAAATCAGAATTGGTTTTATATCATCATTACTGGAGTTATAGTCAATAACCACCTTAGTTACGTTCTCCAATGATGGAAGATCGAACATGATATCGAGTAAAATTTCTTCCAAGATGGAGCGTAAGCCTCGAGCACCTGTGCGACGGGTTAATGCTTTTTTCGCGATCGCCTTCAGTGCGGCTTCACGAAATTCGAGATCCACGCCACCTTCCATATTGAACATTTTCCAATACTGCTTAACCAATGCATTTTTAGGTTCGGTGAGTATTTGTATCAATGCCGCTTCATTCAGTTCATCCAATGTCGCCACTACTGGAAGTCGACCAACAAACTCGGGAATCAGGCCGTACTTGACCAAATCCTCGGGTTCTACTTGCTGCAAGACCTTGTTGGCATCTTTACGTGTCGGGCTTCTGACATCCGCGCCGAAGCCAATACCACCTTTCTCGGTGCGGGCCCTGATCACTTTATCAAGACCATCGAACGCACCGCCGCAAATAAATAGGATATTCGTAGTATCTACCTGAATAAATTCTTGGTTGGGGTGTTTTCTGCCACCCTGCGGAGGAACCATGGCGATGGTGCCTTCAATCAATTTCAATAAAGCCTTCTGCACACCTTCACCGGAGACGTCTCTTGTAATGGAAGGATTATCGGATTTTCGTGAGATTTTATCGATTTCATCGATGTATACAATCCCACGCTGCGCTTTTTCTGCGTCATAGTTACATTTCTGCAATAACTTCTGAATGATGTTTTCCACATCCTCACCGACATAACCTGCTTCCGTCAGTGCAGTTGCATCGGCCATGATAAACGGAACATCCAATAGACGGGCCAATGTTTGTGCGAGCAACGTTTTTCCTGAACCAGTCGGCCCGATCAATAAAATGTTACTTTTTGATAATTCGATATCATCAGTCTCATCCGATTTATTGAAATTACGTAATCGCTTATAGTGATTATAAACAGCAACGGAGAGGATTTTTTTGGCTGATTCCTGCCCGATGACGTATTGATCCAAAATCTGGCATATCTCACGGGGTACCGGCAAATTGGATTTAACTAATTTTGCCGCTTCGTCACCTTGCATTTCTTCTCGAATAATGTCATTGCATAAATCAATACATTCATCGCAAATAAACACAGAAGGGCCGGCAATCAATTTCCGCACTTCGTGCTGGCTCTTCCCGCAAAATGAGCAGTACAGGAGTTTCTCGCTATTGGCTTTGTCTGGCATATTTTTTCCCCACCCTCTTCGAGTTTAAATATCCGTAGCTAACTAACATAACTTCATGAAAACCGATTAAGCAGTGCTTTCGTCTCTTTTTACCAAGACCGCATCAACCAGACCATAATTTACTGCGTCAGTTGCACTCATAAAGTTATCACGGTCAGTATCTTTTTCTATATCAGGAACGAGACGTCCGGTATGCATCGCCAAAATCTCATTCAATCGGGCTTTTAAAAACAAAATTTCACGAGCATGTATCTCAATATCGGATGCTTGTCCTTGGAACCCGCCTAACGGTTGATGAATCATAACGCGAGAATTGGGCAGACAGTAGCGCTTTCCTTTAGCGCCGGCGGTCAATAACAATGCTCCCATACTGGCGGCTTGCCCGATACATAACGTACTAACATCCGGTTTTATATATTGCATAGTGTCATAGATAGCCAATCCCGCGGATACTGAACCACCGGGGGAGTTGATATAAAAATGAATATCTTTTTCCGCATTCTCGGATTCCAGAAATAACAATTGTGCAACCACTAAATTTGCAGTTGCTTCTGTTACCGGGCCTACCAAAAAAACAACACGCTCTTTCAGTAGTCGTGAATATATGTCATAAGCACGCTCACCCCGGCCGCTGCTCTCAATCACCATTGGAATTAATCCAAGTGCTCTCGGTTCCATTTCGTCATTTTTATCGAAAAACGGCGTCATACTAAACTCTCCCCATCAACTCATCGAAAGTTATGGTTTTATCTGTGATGTTTACTTTACTTAATGCCCAATTGGCCACATTCTCTTCTAGAGCCAATGCTTCCGCTTCTTTCAAGCGATCTTCGGAAGCATAATGCCACTTCACCACCTGATCAGGATTCTCATAGCTTTGTGCGGCATCCTCAATAACGCTTCTAATCTGCGCCGGTGTGGGCTTGAGCTGATGCACATTGATCAACTCTGAAATGATCAATCCCAGCTTCACACGATACTCTGCTTTCTCTTCAAACGAACCGGCAGTAAACGGTAATTTATCGCTCTTAATTCCTCTTGATTCGAACTCGCTTTTGGCGCTTTGCAGTAAACGCTCTTTTTCTTGATTCACTAAAACAACCGGCGCATCAAATTGAGTCACATTTACTAATGCTCGCATGAGTTGTTCTTTCAATTTCACACGAATTCGCCTTGAAGCCTCATGCTCAATATCTTTATGCACACCTTCCCTTAATTTTTTGACATCACCATCCGGTATTCCCATTGATTGAGCGAACGCAGCATCAATGACGGGGAATATCGGTTCTTCCAGATCTTTGAGTGTTATTTCAAAAGCTGCGGTTTTCCCGGAAAGATCCTTCCCATGATAGTCTTCCGGAAACACAACATCGACCGTTTTTCGCTGACCGATTTCCATATCGACTATCGGCGCTTCAAAATCCTTCAAATACTTTCCATCACCCAGTATCAGCTGAACGCCTTCCGCACTCCCGCCGGAAAACTCTTTTCCATCGACCGTGCCTCTGAAATCAATTTCAATGCGATCGCCATTTCTAGCGGAACGCTGTATCTTTTTATAGGTAACTCGTTGTTTGCAAATTATTTTCAGTGTTTTTTCAATATCATCTTCTTCAATGCGCACTTCGGGACGCTCGATGCTTTGTTTGCTTAGGTCACCGAGAACGATCTCTGGATATACTTCAAAAGTCGCACTGACTGTATATTGCGTATTATCAGTACCATCTACTTTTGCTTCAAACCGCGGATAACCAACGACCTGCAAATTTTGCTCTTTTACCGTGTCTTTAAATCCTTTGTGCACGGCATCATTTAACACATCTTGCCGAACTTGTCCGCCGTACATTTTCTGAATCATCGCCAGCGGCACTTTCCCGGTCCGGAAGCCGTGCAATTTAACGGTCTTTGTCAGCTGTTTCAATCGATTGTCAATCTCACCTTGCAGCTGTTCCAACGAAATAGTGATATCGAAACGGCGTTCCAGTGCACCTATATTTTCAACGTGTGATCCCATTCAAGAAGTCCCTAGCTTATGCGTTTTTGTTGATATTTTTAAATTGAATTAAACAGATATAGAATCATCCCAAAATAGAATCAATACCCTCTTGGTGCGAAAGGGGGGACTCGAACCCCCACACCTCTCGGCGCCAGAACCTAAATCTGGTGCGTCTACCAATTCCGCCACTTTCGCATGTCAATTTGTTGTTGTAATTATACCTTTTAATCCTGCCGCCCGCAGCCAGATCATTCAACAGTCCGGTAAAACAATCCACATTACCGCTGCACTATTGGAATTAGCAAAATAGTGTTTCCCCTTTCATACTTTTACTGTCGGGTCCCATCAAATACAGGTAATTAATTACCAAATCCTCCGGACGCCGCATCGATTGTTTCAGTTCCCCCGGATGGGTAATCACGCGTTGCGGGGAGTTCACCAGTCCGGGCACTATCGAATTGATACGCAAATTGGGTAAAATATCCCATTCATCGGCTTGAATCTTCATCAATGCCTGAATGCCGGAGTTTGCTATGGCGAAGCCTCCCCAATATGCCGTGGGGTTAAATCCAGATGAACTGGTTGTCATGATTACACTGGCATCCGGTGCCGCTTTCAACAATGGCAAACATGCCTTGGTTATTGCAAAAGGTGCAACCAAATTGACTTGCAATAATGTACGAAACTGTGAAACGGATTGATATTCCAGAGGGGTTAGCCCCGTCAGCAACGCTGCGTTATGCAAAATTCCATCCAAACGCCCGAGCTGTTCCTTAATTGCATGCGCCAGAATCTCAAAATCCTTATCCTCGGCTTTTTCAAAATCAAGCGGATAAATAAGCGCTTCCGCTTTGCCAAGCGCTTCAATCTCATCGTAGACAGTTTCCAATTTTTTTACCTTGCGCCCATGCAATATCACCGTAGCACCGCAATTTGCATAGGCCAACGCTGCAACCCGCCCTATCCCTTGACCTGCACCCGTAACCAAGATCACTCGATCCTGTAGCAAATTCTCGGTCGCTGAATAATTTTCCGGTTTTTCCATCATTAAAATTTACCATGAGAATGTCCCAGTGGACAAAAAATTGACTCCAGCCAATGCTTTTAGCAAGTCATTGAAAAGCGATCCGCACTATCGCTACGAGATTAACAATAGGCCAATAGGCGCAAATGTTTATTCGTCCTACAAAATTACACTTTCCTGCAGCACTTTTTCACCTGTTTTTGCTTTACTTCGACCACCTCTAGAGTACCTTGCTAGCCTACAAGCTCAATCGGTCGGCACAAAAAAACAGACCCCAACAAATAATCGAGGTCTGTTTTTTCAGGAACAACGAATGGAAAATGCTACATATCCATACCGCCCATACCGCCCATACCGCCCATACCACCCATGCCGCCACCGCCGCCAGCGGTTTCTTCTTTCGGCAACTCTGCGACCATGGCGTCGGTCGTCAACATCAGACTTGCGACGGAAGCTGCATTTTGTAATGCGGAACGGGTAACTTTGGTAGGATCCAGAACCCCCATCGCTACCAAATCACCATATTCACCGGTCGCGGCATTATAACCAAAATTACCTTGTCCTTCAGTGACTTTATTTACTACAACAGATGGTTCATCACCGCAATTGGTAACGATTTGGCGCAACGGCTCCTCCAATGCGCGCAGCACGATCTTAATACCTGCATCCTGGTCGTGATTATCACCTTTGGTTTGCTTAACCATCGGCGAGGTTCTCAACAACGCAACACCGCCGCCGGGAATAACGCCTTCCTCCACTGCTGCGCGAGTGGCGTGTAACGCATCTTCAACACGTGCTTTCTTCTCTTTCATTTCAACTTCGGTTGCCGCGCCAACTTTAATCAACGCAACACCGCCGGCCAGTTTGGCCACACGCTCTTGCAATTTTTCCCGGTCGTAATCACTGGTTGCTTCCTCAATTTGCTGACGAATTTGCTTTACGCGCCCTTCGATATTGTTGGCATCCCCAGCACCGTCGATGATGGTCGTGTTTTCTTTACCGACTTCGATACGTTTCGCCTGACCTAAGTCATTTAAGGTTGCTTTTTCCAGCGTCAAGCCAACTTCTTCCGCGATCACCGTACCGCCGGTCAGAATTGCGATATCTTCCAGCATTGCTTTACGGCGATCGCCGAAACCGGGTGCTTTCACCGCGCAAGTTTTCAGAATACCGCGAATATTATTGACCACCAGGGTGGCCAGCGCTTCGCCGTCGACATCCTCAGCAATTATCAGCAACGGTTTACCAGCTTTGGCGACCTGTTCCAATACCGGTAACAAATCGCGAATGTTAGAAATCTTCTTGTCATGCAACAAGATAAACGGGCTATCCAGTAGCGCGATTTGCTTTTCCGCACTGCTGACAAAATAAGGCGACAGATAACCGCGATCAAATTGCATACCTTCAACGACTTCCAATTCATTTTGTAACCCGGAGCCGTCTTCAACGGTAATGACACCTTCCTTACCGACTTTATCCATCGCATCGGCGATAATCTTTCCGATCTCGGTATCCGAATTAGCGGAAATACTGCCGACTTGTGCGATTTCCTTCGCTGTCGCACATGGTTTTGATAGTTTTTTCAATTCACCGACAGCAACCGTAACTGCTTTATCGATACCGCGCTTCAAATCCATCGGATTCATCCCTGCGGCGACATATTTCATGCCCTCCTTCACGATAGCTTGCGCCAGCACAGTCGCGGTAGTGGTACCGTCACCGGCAACATCGGAAGTTTTACTGGCAACTTCTTTTAGCATTTGTGCGCCCATATTTTCGAATTTATCCTTCAATTCGATTTCTTTCGCGACGGAAACCCCATCTTTCGTGATTGTAGGCGCGCCATACGAACGATCCAATACAACATTACGGCCCTTCGGGCCTAACGTAACCTTCACTGCATCGGCCAAAACATTTACGCCGGCGACCATTTTGTGGCGTGCCGCATCATGAAACTTCACTTCTTTAGCTGACATAATTTTCTCCTAATCTCATCAACGCTTTAATCTTTTACAAACAATTGCAAGCCGCCATTAATCTTCGATCACGCCCATAATATCTTCTTCCCGCATCACCAAAAGCTCTTCACCCTGAACTTTAACGGACTGTCCCGCATATTTGCCGAACAATATACGATCACCCACTTTTACTTCCATCGGACGCACTTTACCGTCATCCCCTGCTTTTCCCTTTCCAACTGCCAGCACCTCACCTTGATCAGGTTTCTCCGCGGCACTATCCGGTATTACAATACCTGATGCGGTCTTACGTTCATCTTCCAATCGCTTGACAACTACACGATCATGCAAAGGACGAATTTTCATACTGTTTTCTCCTCACAAAATTTTTAACTAACTTTTCCGATTTCAATAGCAGCCGGTATACTCATTTATAAAACGAATTAGCACTCCCTGGCTTCGAGTGCTGATAATATGTGCTACTTATAAAAATTTCAAGAGTGCGCAATAAAGAAAAAAAGAATTTATGCAAAGAAAGGGAAGGGAATAAAAGCGAAACAACTCCGGAATCAAGTCAAATTACCTTCCAATCCAAACCCACCAGTAACACAAAATGATATTTACAATTCCAGCGCATATGCCTCAAACCTAGGTACGCCTTCGCCTCCATCGTTGACTCCTCGTTTCATGATTGAAGTGAAGACGTTACAATGACTATCGTAACGGCCAAGCCTTCAGGAATCCCCCGGCAGAGCCGGGAATTTATCTGACATTCAATTATTGATACGCGCGTGATATGGTTCCGCGATTACCTCAGTTGCGTTTACCGCTCCTTGGGTATCGGGATTGCGCTGCTGGCCAAGCAAAAGCCCATGCATCGGTTTTATAAAAAAGTACCTGGAATTCAATCCCTATTTACAGTATTCTTCGCGGTTTCATGGTGATGAGTCGGTTGCGAGTACGTGCCGAATTCTGTGCCGCGATGTTTGATTATTGACCAGGAAGGTTTCTTAGCATGAAAACGATAACCCAATTGATCGTCATATTGTCCTTGTTTGCTCTGTGCATGCCTCACGCTTCAGCGCGTGAGCAAGTAACCACCGATGTTTATTTCAGTAGAGCCGGCGTCAAGCTTTTAAGCGGCGTGGCAAATGTTGCCACCGGATGGTTGGAGCTGCCGAAAAATATCGCTTTGATGACGCAAAAGGACAACAATATACTGATCGGCTTGCCCGATGGATTATTATGGGGGCTTTACCACACCGCTGGCCGTACCGGAAACGGGGTGCTCGATTTCGCGACCTTTTGGTTACCGACTTACCCGAGCCCGGACCCTGTTTTTGTTTGGGAAGATTTCTCCCGGCAAACCAAGTACCTCGGCTGGCGAATGGCAAGATAATGCGTGAATGCCGTGCGAAGGGCAAAAACTTGTGTCCGATGCGGTCGATTGCCGTGAAGTCGTAGGTGTGACTCATGGCTGCCCGGTTTTCAACGTCACGGTGACGCTATTTTTTAAGTCATTGATCCATCAACGAAACCGGAACATTCGTTTCCGCACGCTCCGCTTCGCATAATGCCGTATTGCAGATACCGAATTGAATATTTTAATACCCAACTCCTTAAAGGTACTTTTCATGATGTTAAAAAGCTTTAAAGCACAATGTTTGTTATTGATAATCACCGCAGGACTCGCAGTCTCATGGGTCCATGCAGCGAGCGAAAACGAATCCGAGTTCCTCAAAGCCGCTTTTTCCGGTAAAACCGAGGCTGCCAAGGAATCGTTGGAAAAAGGGGTTAATATCAATTACCAAAACGAAATGGGGTTTACCGCATTGATTATCGCATCCCAGTTCGGTCATACCAATATTGTCAATTTATTGCTGGAAAATAATGCGGATGTCAATCTTAAGAATGCCGGCGATGCATCCGCGCTGACCATCGCTGCAAAAAAAGGATATCTCGATATCTTCAGTGCGCTACTTGCCAAAGGAGCGGATATCAATGCGCAAACCACGGACGGCATCACACCGTTGATGCTGGCCATTCAAAACGGGCATGAAGCCGTTGCCGATATACTGTTGGAAAAAGGTGCGGATATTCATCTGCAAACCAAGGAGAAATTGACTGCCTTAATCGTGGCGGCATTGGACGGCCGGGCCGCTATCGTCGATAAATTGCTGGGTAAAGGCGCCGCCATCGATGCACAAGCGTCCGATAACACCACGGCGCTTTATATGGCAGCGAGAAACGGGCATGCGGTTATTGTTGAAACCTTGCTGACCAAAGGCGCGGCATTTGATACCGTGGCGGTTAATGGCACCACGCCGCTGTATATTGCCGCACAAAACAATCATCTCGACATCGTCAACATATTATTGGCGAAAGGCGCCAAAGTCGACGTCAAGGATCAGAATGACGCCACTCCGCTTACCTTGGCGGCATTGATGGGTAATACCGAAGTGGCCGGAATCCTGATCAAGCACGGTGCGGCGATTAATCATCAGGCCAAGAACGGGTTCACACCATTGATTCTGGCGGCGCAAAACGGGCGCACACCGGTGATCGAAGTTTTGATCGGCGGTGGGGCCAATATTGATCTGCAAAACGACGAAGGCGTTACCGCACTGACGTCGGCGAGGTCGCACGATGATGTTGATGC
>CP091135.1:2007537-2028000 GCA_021582655.1 Nitrosomonas sp. | reverse complement strand
AACCTTATCAATCTTGGATCGTGCACTGCTTTTGTTTGTTGCGGATAAGCAATGGCCCGCCCCTGAATCAAATGTAGCGCAATATGCTTATCCAATGTCACGGAAGGCAGTTCGGTCAAAAAACTATCGATCGGCAACAGGCAACCTGCCAACGCATCCGCCTGCAACGCCCCCAGTTTAGCCAAACTGTGCGCTTGTTTGAGTTCAAAAACACCGATCTCGGTGCGCCGCAAGAAAGTCAGATATGCACCACCGCATCCGAGTGCTTTGCCGATATCTTCTGCCAACGTTCGAATATAAGTTCCCGTCCCGCACCGAATGGTAACCTGCAATTCATTATTTTCAAGAGATTCGATTGTTATATTGTGAACGATGATTTCACGCGCTTTGCGCACGATCGTTTCGCCTTTTCTTGCATAGGCGTACAGCGGCTTTCCCTCATGTTTTAGCGCGCTGTGCATAGGTGGAATTTGCATAATCCGACCGATAAATCGCTTAATTGTTTGCTCACATTCATTAAGCGTCGGCTCAATCATAGTTTCGGCGGTTGGATAAATTTCGCCTTCGATATCTCCCGTGGTGCTCAGAAAACCTAATTTAATTCGTGCCTCGTAGGTTTTACCGGCATTTAGCAGCAATCCGGCAAACTTGGTCGCCTCACCAAAGCAAACCGGCAACAACCCGATTGCCACCGGATCAAGCGTACCGGTATGACCGCATTTAACCGCGGAAAAAACATGCTTTGCTATTTGAATTGCTTTATTGGATGAAACCCCATAAGGTTTATCCAGTAGCAATACCCCATGGATGTTTTGTTTTCTTGATTTAATCAAAAGTTCGCGTAACTTCTAACAGCATCAACAAGAGATGATCAATTTTATGTCTCTGAATCCGTATGGTGAAGGCTCTGGTCTTGGGTGATGGCTTCATCGATTAAATTGGATAACCGAATACCGCGCTCGATGGATTGATCATAAACAAAATGCAGCTGCGGTGTTACTCTCAATTTGATTCGATGCGATAGACTTGAACGCAAGAAACCTTTTGCATTCTCAAGCCCTTTCTCGACTACTGAAAGATCATCATGATTGATTAATGTAGTATAAAAAATTTTTGCATGACTATAATCGCGCGTTACTTCGACTGCAGTTATAGTGACCGGACCGATACGGGGATCTTTGATTTCATTGTGCATCAGATCGGCTAATTCGCGCTGAATTTGATCGGCCACTCGCAGTGGCCGCGTATGGTCTTTAGGCATTAAATCAATTGAGAATCTCTAAAGGGTGCGTGCTGTTTCAATAATCTCATAAACTTCCAACTGATCGCCAATCTGAATATCGTTGTAGTTCCTGAGCGATAAGCCGCATTCAAAACCTTCTCTGACTTCTTTGACATCATCTTTGAAACGCTTTAACGAATCAAGCTCACAACCATGTATTACCAAACCGTCTCGCAACACGCGCACTAAAGCGTTTCTCTTGACGATCCCATCCAATACGTAACACCCTGCAACGGCACCCACTTTAGGAATACGAAATATTTCACGAATATCGATCAATCCAATAATACTTTCCTTACGTTCAGGGGCCATCATTCCAGAAAGCGCCGCTTTGATTTCGTCGACAGCTTCGTAAATGATATTGTAGTAATGCACGTCCACACCGGTCGTCGTGATCAATTTACGTGCACTGGCATCCGCACGAACATTAAAGCCAATCACAATTGCCTTCGACGCCAACGACAAGTTGATATCCGACTCGATAATCGCACCGACACCACTGTGAATGATATTGACTTTCACTTCATCAGTGGAAAGCTTTTGCAACGCATATGCCAACGCTTCACAGGAACCTTGTACATCTGCTTTAATAATCAGTGACAAAACTTTGATATCCGATTGCTGATCAAACACATTCTCCAGTTTTGCAGCTTGCTGCTTGGCCAGCTTTACATCGCGATACTTACCTTGTCTAAATAATGCAATTTCACGCGCCTTACGTTCATCGTTTAATACAAACACTGTTTCACCGGCTTCCGGAACCTCGGATAGACCCTGAATTTCAACGGGAATCGATGTGCCCGCTTGCTTGATGGATTTTCCATTTTCGTCATTCATGGCACGCACTTTACCATAGACAGCTCCGGCCAATAATACATCACCTCGTCTGAGCGTTCCCGCTTGCACCAAAATGGTTGCAACCGGTCCACGGCCCTTGTCCAAACGAGATTCGATCACAACCCCTTTAGCTGGTATGGTAGTGGAAGCTTTTAATTCCAATAATTCCGCTTGCAGCAAAATACTTTCCAATAAAGCATCGATACCTTGACCGTTCTTTGCAGATACTTCAACAAACATCGTATCCCCACCCCACTCTTCCGGAACAACCTCATGCGCAACCAGTTCATGACGAATCCGTTCAGGATTCGCTTCAGGTTTATCTATTTTGTTAACCGCTACAATGATCGGTATTTTGGCAGCTTTGGCATGATGAATAGCTTCAATGGTCTGCGGCATTACTCCGTCATCCGCCGCAACAACGAGAACCACAAGATCGGTGATTCTGGTACCGCGTGCCCGCATTGCGGTAAATGCCTCGTGCCCGGGAGTATCCAAGAAAGTCACCATACCATGATCGGTTTCCACGTGGTACGCACCGATATGCTGCGTAATGCCGCCAGCCTCGCCACCGGCCACACGTGTGCGTCGAATATAATCCAGCAATGAGGTCTTACCGTGATCGACATGTCCCATCACGGTAACCACTGGCGCACGTGGCACAAGTTCCGTTTCCGTAAGTAGTGTTTCATGATCAACCAAGAAGCTTTCTGGATTGTCCAGCTCGGCATACTTCGCGATATGGCCCATCTCCTCGACCACAATCATGGCAGTATCTTGATCCAGCATTTGATTGATCGTCACCATACTGCCCATTTTCATCAGGACTTTAATAACATCGGCAGCCTTAACCGACATTTTTTGTGCTAACACGCTGACGGAAATGGTCTCAGGTACTGTGATTTCACGAACAACAGGCTCAGTCGGTGCAGAAAATCCATGAATATTCTCTTCTTCCGTTTGTACAGGTTTGCTATGCTTTTCTTTACGCGCACGCCAGCCTTGCCCCGCAGATAAATCACCTTTCGTTTTAACACCACGCTTTTTAGTGATTTCATCTTTCCAGATCACTTGCTGCTTGGGTTGTTTTTTCTTTTTCTCCGCTTTCTCTTCTGGTTTCGGTGTGGTTCTATGCAATGTTCCATCGCTCAGATTATGCCGTGCGCCTTGATCAATCGGCGCTCCTAACTCGTTACTCGCGGAAAGCACCTGGGATTCAGTTTTTACCTTGATTTCCTGATCTTTCGGTTCTGCCTCCACAGCGGCGGATTGCTCTTTTGCTGCAGAAGTTTCAATTGCCCCCCCTTTCTTCTTGGCAGACTCTATGACTTCGCGTTTGCGCTCTCTTTTTTGTTTAAGTTCCTCAGCCTGGCGAGCAAATAATTCCGCTTGTTTCTTAGCTTCTTCATTGCGGATCGCCAATTGCTCCGCATCGATAATCGATTCTTTAGTAGATTGATTTGCCACTTCAACAACTTTGCCAACTACCGGTACGGCTTCCTCATCGGATAAAACTGGTTTGGTTAAAACACGCCTTTTTCTAACCTCCACTTGAATGGTACGCGCACGCCCGGTACTGTCCGCTTTGCGAATTTCCGATGTTTGCCGACGCGTCAAGGTAACTTTGCTTTTTGATTCGGTCGCACCATGTGTTTTTCTCAGATAATCGAGTAATTGCGCTTTGTCTTGCTCTGTCAGGCTGTCTTCGACGAGCGTCTTTTTGACACCGGCAGCTTTCAGTTGCTCCAGTAACACCACTGGCAACAAGCCCAGTTCATTAGCGAATTGTTCAACACTCATTTGAGCCATCGATAACCTTTCAACATTCGAAACGACAAGATCGATTCACAAAAACCAAATCCGTTGGATCCTATCAATTAAACCATGGTTCGCGCGCTTTGATAATGAGCTGATTCGCACGTTCAGTATCTATGCCCGTCATCTCAACCAAATCATCCGTCGCCAAATCAGCCAAATCAGCCTGTGTAGTGATACCTTGAGCTGCCAGCTCTCGTACAATATTAATATCCATACCTTCGATCGACAGCAAATCCTCGGCAACATGCTCAACCTTTTCTTCATTCGCAATCGCATCCGTTAGTAATACGTTGCGAGCACGATTTCGTATTTCACTGATTGTTTCTTCGTCCAGCGACTCAATTTCCAGCATCTCATTGAGCGGTACGTAGGCCACCTCTTCCAGCGTCGAGAAACCTTCTTGCACTAAAATATCAGCGATTTCCTCATCAACATCAAGCTTCTGCATAAAAAGCTGGCAAATTTGCGATGCTTCTTGTTCATGCTTAGTTTTCGATTCTTCAATCGTCAAGATATTGAGCTCCCAGCCAGTCAAATCGGAAGCAAGGCGCACATTTTGGCCGCCACGTCCTATCGCTTGAGCCAGATTCTCTTCATCGACCACAATATCCATACTGTGCTTTTCTTCGTCAACCATGATACTACTGATCTCGGCGGGCGCCAGCGCATTAATGATAAAAGTTGCCGGATCATCAGACCATAACACGATATCAACCCGTTCTCCGGCGAGCTCACTGATTACCGCTTGCACACGGGATCCTCGCATACCAACGCAGGTACCGATCGGATCCACCCGTTGATCGTTCGATTTGACGGCAATCTTAGCGCGCGACCCCGGATCGCGTGCAGCTACTTTAATTTCCAGCAACCCTTCCTCAATTTCAGGTACTTCCAATTCGAACAATTTCATTAAAAAATCAGGGGAAATACGTGTGAGTTTTAACTGTGGTCCGCGCGCATTACGATCAACTTTGTGCAAATAAGCACGCACACGATCACCTATGCGTAAGTTTTCCTTTGGAATCATCTGATCACGTGACAATTCCGCCTCAATTTTCCCGGACTCGATAATCGCATTGCCTCGCTCCATCCGCTTAACTGTACCGGTAATCAGATATTCTTCACGCTCCAAAAAATCATTGAGAGTTTGTTCACGCTCGGCGTCGCGAATTTTTTGAAAAATAACTTGTTTTGCTGCTTGCGCTCCGATACGCCCAAATTCAATCGGCTCCAGCAGCTTCTCAAGATATTCACCTAGCTTGATATCTGGATCAGCTTGAATCGCTTCACTAAACCCCACCTGCCGCTCCGGATACTCCACAGCGATATCATCCACCACTACCCAGCGGCGAAAAGATTGATGATCTCCGGTTACTCTGTCGATGGATACCCGAGTTTCAATATCTTCTTGAAATCGTTTCTTGGTGGCGGATGCCAGCGCATGCTCCAATGCAGTAAAAACAATTTCTTTTTCCACAGCTTTCTCACGTGCCAACGCATCAACCAAAAGTAAAATTTCGCGGCTCATAATCCTCCAGCCTAATCTTTATGTATCTATATTTTTGGAACCAGGCGCGCTTTTCCAATATTACTCAGTTCAAGCTCCAACAGCTTTCCTTCGACATCAAGTTTTATTATGCCATTATTTATATTCCGTAAAACCCCCACAAAATTTCTTTGGCCACTCAAAGGAATGCGCAATTTCATTTTAACCGTCTCTCCGATAAAGCGAATATAATCCGCCTCCTTGCGCAACAGCCTATCCAGTCCGGGAGAAGAAACTTCCAATCGACCATAGTTAATATTTTCAACCGCAAACAACCGACTCAACTGATTACTAATCGCCACACAATCATCAATCGTAATACCACTTTCTTTATCTACGAATACTCTCACCAATTTATTGTGCGTCAATCGTTCCACTTCAATCAACTCATACCCCATTCCGTGTAAAGTTGACTCTAACAATTCTTCCAGCGTCATAACCTCGCCACAAATAAAAAATGGGCTGATCCAGCCCATCCCACGTACATTTCACATTTTAACAAATATTTATAAAATACGGAATATATTTGTTTCTCCATACATTATGCAAAAATACCGAGCATAGCGATAAAAATCAGCAAAAAAATCTCGATAAGCGACACTTATCTCCTGCGGGTACATTTTTTATGCTCGATTTGCACATGCCCAATTCAAACAGCACACGACAAGCCTTACTCAATTAAAGATTTGATATTTCCATTCAAGATTATTAATAGTCCACACTGTTGTCTATTTTTATGAATCAATCGGTTATTCAACTAAAAATCAATTCCACATGCAACCAAAAACTATTTAATCTTTCCATGGCATTGCTTGTATTTCTTACCTGAACCACAGGGACAAGGCTGATTTCTTCCTACTTTCTCGCTATGACGCACAAAGGGCTGAATTTTCTCATCATGGAATCTTTCCTCACCGTGAGACTCTTCCGCCATTGTTTCGGAATAGCTATCATGATGCAGCTCGATCTTCTCGGGTGTACGCAATGTTTCTTCAACAGCGGTAACTTGTTGCTCACTTCGGATTTGTACTGTCAGTAAAATTTTTGTAACTTCGGTTTTAACCGTGTCAAGCATATTAGTGAAAAGCTCAAAAGCTTCACGCTTATATTCTTGCTTGGGATTTTTTTGTGCATATCCACGTAGATGTATCCCTTGTCGCAAATGATCCAATGCCGCCAAGTGCTCACGCCAGTGCGTATCCAAACACTGCAGCATTACGGCGCGCTCATAATGGTGCATGATTTCAACTCCGACCTGCTCTACTTTCGCTTGATATTGCTTTTCCGCAAATTCCAACACGCGCCGCAACAAATATTCTTCATGCAATTCAGATTCCTGCTCAAGCCATTGGCGTAGTGGCAAGTTTAGATGAAAATCGTTTGCCAGAGCTTTTTCCAACCCTGCAACATCCCATTGTTCCTCGACGCTTTCCAGCGGAATATATATATTGAATACATTACTCAGTACACTTTCACGCATCGACACAATTGTTTCCGTAATATTTTGCTGCACTTCCAGCAATTCATTACGTTGCTGATAAATCACATGACGCTGATCGTTGGCAACGTCATCATATTCCAACAATTGCTTACGTAAATCAAAATTTCTCGCCTCCACTTTACGTTGCGCATTCTCAATCGCTCGCGTCACCCAAGGATGTTCAATGGCTTCCCCTTCCGGCATTTTCAACTTATCCATAATATTGGCGACGCGATCCGATGCAAAAATACGCAATAGCGGATCTTCTAACGACAAGTAAAAACGGCTCGAACCGGGATCACCCTGCCTCCCCGAACGACCGCGCAGTTGATTGTCTACACGGCGCGATTCATGGCGTTCAGTGCCGATGATATGCAATCCACCCTTGATCAGCACTTCCTCGTGACTTTTTTTCCAATTCTCTTGAATCTCTTGGATTCGTTTTTCTCTTTCCGATTCGCTCAATTTTTCATCATGCCGTATTCGGTCAATTTCTGGTTCCGGATTACCGCCCAAAACGATATCAGTACCACGACCAGCCATATTGGTTGCAATGGTGATCATTTTGGGGCGCCCCGCTTGCACCACAATACTCGCCTCACCTGCATGCTGTTTGGCATTCAACACTTGGTGCGGCAACCTTTCCCGATCCAGTAACTTGGACAGAGACATATTATTCTCTATCGAAGTAGTTCCGACCAGAACCGGTTGCCCCGATTCATAGCATTCCTTAATTGCTTGAACAATAGCGTCATGTTTTTCTTTAGCTGTCCGATACACCAAGTCCATCCGATCATCACGAACCATCGGACGGTGCGTTGGAATAATCACGGTCTCCAGCCCGTAAATCTGCTGAAATTCGGCTGCTTCCGTATCTGCCGTACCGGTCATTCCAGACAATTTTTGGTACATTCGGAAGTAATTTTGGAAGGTAATCGATGCCAGTGTTTGATTCTCTTTTTGAATCACCACACCTTCTTTCGCCTCCACCGCTTGATGCAAACCATCCGACCACCGACGGCCGGCCATTAATCTCCCAGTGAACTCATCGACAATAACCACCTCACCATTCTGTACGACATAATGCTGATCGAGAAAATACAAATTGTGCGCACGAAGACCTGCATTCAAATGATGAATCAGATTGATATTTGCCGGATCATAAAGACTTGAGCCCTGTTCAAGCAAACCGGCGGCTGTCAGCAATTTTTCTGCGTGCTCGAAACCGGCTTCACTTAAATTAACCTGATGCGATTTCTCATCCACACTAAAATCACCCGGCTCATCTTCGGTTTCCTGACGAGTCAATTTCGGAATTAACACATTGATACGAATATATATTTCCGTATCACCCTCCGCTTGCCCGGAAATAATCAATGGCGTACGCGCCTCGTCGATCAAAATCGAATCCACTTCATCAACGATCGCAAAATTGAGCATGCGCTGCACGCGTTCGTTTGCATGCGTCACCATATTGTCACGCAAATAATCAAACCCATACTCATTGTTGGTACCATAAGTAATATCAGCGGCGTAAGCAGCCTGCTTCTCACCATGCGGCATCTGCGAAAAGATAACCCCAACGCTTAACCCGAGGAATTGATAAATCCTCCCCATCCACTCGGCATCGCGTTTTGCCAGATAATCATTTACGGTAACCACATGAACGCCATTGCCAGATAATGCATTTAAGTAAGCGGGTAAAGTCGCCATCAGCGTTTTACCCTCACCAGTACGCATCTCCGCGATTTTACCGCCATGCAACACCATGCCGCCTATGAGCTGCACATCAAAATGACGCATCCCCAAAACCCGCTTCCCAGCTTCACGTACAGTCGCAAATGCTTCGGGCAATAAATCGTCAAGCGTTTCACCATCCTGAATACGTTGCCTGAATGCATCGGTTTTTGCGCGTAATTCCGCATCGGATACCGCCGCAATTGTTGTTTCCAACGCATTGATAGCCCCCACAGAATGAGAGTACTCCCGAATCATTCTATCGTTGCGGCTACCAAAAATTTTCTTGAGCAGATTACCTAACATAAACTTCTCTAAAGTTAAGAATTTGATTTATACAAAATAAAAAAACAAAGGGTGAGCCGACTTCTCACCCTAAAAATTCCAAACACTTTGATTCAAAACATCAACCCTGTTTTTTCAAAAACTTGGATGGATTTTGCGGCTTATCTTTATGCCGTATTTCAAAATGCAGATGCGCTCCTGATGAGCGCCCCGTATTACCGACTTCCGCGATTTTTTGTCCTTGCAACACAACCTCCCCCAATCCGACCAACAGCCTAGAAGCATGCGCATAGCGGCTAACCAGATCGCCACCGTGGTCTATCTCTATCATATTACCATATTCGGGATGTCGTTCCGAAAAGATCACTACCCCGCCTGCAGCAGCTTTGATCGGCGTACCGATTTCAGCAGGAAAATCGACACCCTCATGAAAGGCCTTCTTGCCGGTAAAAGGATCGATACGGTACCCATAACCAGATGAAAACCAATTTGTCTCAATCGGCATTTCAGTCGGCAACACAAATTTGGTTATCCTGTCAAACCGCAACAGCGAATCCAATACCCCCAATTTTTCCGCTCTCTCATCCAGCATTGCCGAGAATTCCTCGAGTTTTTCGCTAAACTCACCAAAACTCAAATCATCAGCCAGTAGGTCATTACGTGGCCCTCCTTGCCCTGGAATCTGATTGAATGACAAATCGGATGCGCCGATACCGGAAGACTCTGCCAGCCTTTCGCTCAATGCATCCAAACGAAGTAACTGTGCTTGCATTTGTCCAACTTTACTGGCCATAACATTCAAATTGTCTTGCAAATGCATTTGAATTTTATGGTGCTTCTCTTCCTGCGGACTTATCAACAGGGTTCTCAATAATGGTAACTCGATTCGATCGGCATAACGGAGTAAAATAGTATTTAGGATTAACACTAGTATTATCATACAAACCAAGAAAGTACCAAGGACCAGAAAAATACGCGGCGTGGTTAGCATTAGTTTGCGTGCCCGCCCCGAATTATTGGAAATAAGAATAATATTCATAAGTAAATTCCATTGAATATTTAAATAATTATGACTTCACGTCAAATTAGGTCATATTTTAATGTGTTGGAAAAAACGCCGGATTATGCGGACATATTTTCATCAGTCCGGCAATTGCATGAATACCGGTCAGCCTTTCTTAAACATTTACCGCCGGGGTTGATGCAACATTGCAGCCTGGGTCGAATTTCTCAGGGCAAATTAACAATAATGGCGTCACATGGCGCAATCGCTTCAAAGTTAAAACAAAACACGCCATCCCTGCTACTTAAACTTCAACAATGCGGTTTGGAAGTTACTTCATTTCAAATTCTGGTGCAAGCGGATTACACTACCATAAGAAACAAAAGTCTTTACAATAAAACCCATAACCCCAAGAAACCAAAATTAAACCCAATCAACAAAGATTGCTTGGATCAGTTTGCAAAAACTCTACCCGATTCTGATTTAAAAACAGCAGTCCTGTCCTTGGCAAGAAAATGCCAACCTGCTTGAAGAAATCGTTGTCGGTTGGCACTTATCTTATCGATTGATGTCTATTTGTTTTTTTATTTTCGGTGCATGCCTCGTATATAATCAGGTCATGCTGATTAGTAAACAAAAGCGCTTACTGCCGAATTTTGTATGTCAGAATCTCAAGACTCTCACACAAAAAGACCTATCTTTTAACTTATCGCTTTATTGCAAATTTTTGATTGGCATAACAAAAACAGTCTTATGAATGTTTTTTATGAAGAAACCGGAATCTTTAAAGTAGGGGCTATCCTTGCTGACAACAACACTTCGCTACAAATCGAAGCAGTACACGGAAAGCGATCAAAAATCAAAGCATCATCGGTCTTTTTTCGTTTTGACATGCCACCGCTAGCGGAGTTTATGGAACATGCGCATAAGATTGCTGAAGAATTGGATCCTAATTTTTTATGGGAATGCTGCACTCAAGATATTGAATTCACAAGCGACAGTCTAGCTACCGATTATTTCGGGCATCCGCCTAACCCGGTCGAAGCGGCAGCTACCTTAATGCTACTTCAAAACGCTCCCATGTACTTTTATAAAAAAGGTCACGGGCGTTATAAAGCAGCGCCCGCAGATGCATTGAGAGCGGCTTTGGCCGGACAGGAAAAAAAGCGTGCGCAAGCTGAACAACAAGCACGTTACATCAATCAGCTTAATCAATTTATCCTGCCCGTCGAATTTGAGTCGCTAAAGCAGAACTTGCTCTATCGCCCGGATAAAACCTCCATTGAATGGAAAGCGTTTGAAGTCGCTTGCAATGAAAAAAAACTTTCAGCGGCAAAACTGATGGAAAGATGCGGCGCCATTCCGTCTTCACACGATTTTCATTTTAATCAATTTATTTGGGAATATTTTCCGGACGGCATCGGTTTTAACGAACTTGAATCGCAGATACCCGACATCGACTTGACACACTTACCGTTCTCGGATGTTACCGCTTTTAGCATTGATGACGCATCCACGACGGAAATCGACGATGCTTTTTCAGTAACACCGCTGGCACTTGGCAGTTTTAGAGTTGGCGTTCATATTGCAGCACCGGGTTTGGGAATTTTACCGGACTCTATCTTGGATAAATCCGCTGCAGCACGCTTATCGACGGTTTATCTACCAGGCAAAAAAATCACCATGTTGCCGGATAACACCATAAATTACTTCACCTTGACACAAGGCAGTATCTGTCCGGTGCTTTCCATGTACCTAGACGTATCAGATGACTTTACGGTAACTGGCAGCGAAAGCCGAATCGAGCAAATAAAAATCACTGCTAATTTACGGCACAACATTCTAGAGCAATACTTCAATGAAACCGAACTCAACAAAGGAACATTTGACCATCCATTAAGTAAGGAACTTATCTTACTATGGAAATTTGCCTGCAAAATGGAAAATCAGCGTGGCAAGACCAATGACACGAATAGCGATAAAATCGATTACACTTTCGAAATCACTGATGATCAGGTAGCTATTCACGAGCGCAGGCGAGGCTCCCCGATTGACAAAGTAGTGTCTGAATTAATGATATATGTCAATACTGAATGGGGTAAGAAACTGACTGAAGCGGGCATTGCCGGCATTTTCCGCAGCCAAATCAACGGTAAAGTAAAAATGAGTACTTCACCCGCTCCACATCAGGCGCTCGGCGTCTCACAATACGCGTGGAGCAGTTCTCCGATGCGACGTTATGTCGACCTAATCAATCAGCGGCAAATTATCGCCATGCTGCGTAAAGACACTCCCCCATATTCTCGGGAAAATCACAATCTTTTCATTATTATCCGAGACTTTGAAACCATGTATGGGATCTATGGCGAGTTCCAACGATCCATGGAGCGTTATTGGTGCCTGCGTTGGCTGCTCCAAGAAAAAATCGACCGCCTAAATGGGCATGTCATTAAAGAAAACTTGGTCAAATTGGATCACATTCCTTTCGTTACCCGTATACCTTCTCTACCGGAATTGCCGCCCGGAACTTACGTAAAAGTACAATTATCTGAAATTGATTTACTGGAACGGACACTACACGTGGAATTCCTACATAAACTTGATTGAATTTACGCAATGAGCAAAGCTATCTAAGGCAGTAAAATCACATGTCTCTTAGGCTTCCTATGCAAAGCTTGTATTTTTGGTTGATACCACTTCATTCCTAAATTCGTCAATGTTTACCTGGAATGTTAATTTCCAATCACGCCGCTTTGCCTCAGCCATCACTTTTTCGTTATTGCTGCACGGTGGCATACTCTTTGGCGTCACGTTTAGTTTTCCGCAACCAAAAATGGATAAAACCATTTCTTCTCTGGAAGTGGTTTTGGTTAACAATAAAACAGCCTCCAAACCCAAAGAATCCAAGCTACTTGCACAAGATAACCTGGATGGAGGCGGCAATACTGATGCCGATCGTCAAGCAAAAACACCATTGCCTGTTTTACCTAAAAGTAAACCGCTATACGAAGCGCAAATAGCGGAACAAAAAATCAAACAACTTGAGTACGAAGCCCAGAAACTGCTGACAGCCGTCAAGCAGGCATCACAAATTTCTGAATTAACCGCGAATCAACCTGAAATCAAAGATAACTCTGAGCCTGCTCCAACCGATGCGACCGAATTAATGCTGCGCAGCCTGGATCTCGCACGCCTTCAGGCTCAGATTGATCAAGATCATAATGAATACCAAAAGCGACCAAAAAGAAAATTTATCGGTGCTCGCACCAAGGAGTTTCGCTTTGCCCGTTACATCGAAGATTGGCGTTTAAAAGTTGAACGCATCGGTAACTTAAATTATCCGGAAGCAGCCAAAAAAGAAAAGCTCTACGGTAACTTACAACTTACCGTTGGTATCCGAGCGGATGGCAGTATCGAATCCATTGAAATTAACCGATCATCCGGCAAGAAAGTACTGGACGAAGCAGCCATCAATATCGTAAAACTAGCCGGACAAAATGGATTTGCGCCATTTTCACCCGATATCAGCCGAGATACTGACATTTTACATATCACCCGCACCTGGGTGTTTGCCTCGACCGATATGCTATTCAGCCGATAAACAACCTTAAAATTTTAAATAAATTCATGCTCGATCGTTACATCGTAATCGGTAATCCTATTTCTCATAGCAAATCACCATTTATCCACACCGCTTTCGCACAGCAAACCCGACAAGCCATGGAATATGCGGCATTGCTTGCTCCACTGGACGGATTTAAAGCCACTGTAAAGAATTTCCAGCTCCTGGGTGGAAAAGGTATGAACATCACCGTTCCCTTCAAACTAGAGGCTTATCGACTATCAACCCGGCTGACGGAACGTGCTAACGTTGCACAAGCAGTCAATACATTCAGATTTGATGGCGACGGAATTCTCGGCGACAACACGGATGGAATTGGATTGGTTCGTGACATCGAATCGAATCTTAGCATTCCAATTGAAGGCAAGCGCATCCTACTATTAGGTGCTGGCGGTGCGGCAAGAGGTGTCATTCTTCCACTGCTTCAAAAGAAACCTTTGCAGTTATCCATTGCAAACCGTACCCGTCACAAAGCCGAGGCATTAAAAATCCAATTTGATGTTTATGGCAACATCACTGCCGGTAATTTCACGGAATTCTCTGGCAAAAAATTCGATATCATCATTAATGCAACTTCGGCCGGTTTGCACGATGAATTACCAATCATCCCCGTTGACATCTTTATTCATGCAAATTTGGTTTACGATATGATGTATAGTTCGAAACCCACCCGTTTTCTCGCATTAGCAACTCAAAACGGTGCAAGCCGCATCGCCGATGGAATTGGGATGCTAGTGGAACAAGCAGCCGAATCTTTTTATTTATGGCGTAATATCAAACCCCAAACAAAACCAATTATAGCGCTATTAAAAGCATTGATTTGACTTATCATAATAATAAAAAGCCACTGTGGGATATTAAAGCACCCTAAATGCGAACAGATTTCCAATAATTGGATTGCCAATACACGTGATCCAAGCGGGAAATCATTATCCCGTTTTTTTCAGATGCATGAATAAACTTGTTTTTTTCCAAGTAAATTCCCACATGACTCGACGTCGGACCTGTCCTAAAAAAAACCAGATCACCTGCCATTAATTCATCCCTCTGGATCTCCCTGCCAAATCTGGCTTGCATATGCGTAGTTCTCGGTAAATCTATCCCAAATTTGGATTTAAAAGTCACATGCACAAAACCAGAACAATCAATTCCACGTGAACTCAGCCCGCCTTTTTGATAGCGCACACCCTGCCATTCGTGATACTGAGAATACAGCGCATTGATGTTATAGCTGGAGGATTTCGCAGGCTTCGGATAAGATTTGACAAATGGCTTTTCTTGTATGGAACCACAACTCACCAAAAATCCGACAAAAATAAAAATGGAAAAATGGGTAATAATCTTTTTCATTGATGACACACTTCTAATCCAAAATCATCAGATACGAATAGATTACTAAAATTCTATTGCATTTTCAATAATCAAAAGAATAATCATTGCATCTTCATTCGCTTCATAACTCCTTCTTTCTTATTGAATGTGAAGCTTCATTCAGTGAGCGTGATTACGGTTACAAATCATGCTCGTTATACACGACTACCATGCGAACCCAAACTGGTGATCTTAGATAACACACACCTCGCCATATCACGTAAAGGCACGACTTCATCAACACCTCCGGCTGCGATAGCTTCTTTTGGCATTCCAAAAACCACACAACTCGTCTCATCTTGCGCGAAATTATATGCACCAGCTTTATGCATTTCTAACATTCCTGCCGCACCATCTTTTCCCATCCCGGTCATAATGACACCAATTGCATTCCTACCCGCACAATTAGCTGCGGAACGAAATAGTACATCCACCGACGGACGGTGCCGACTCACCGGTTCTCCTTGATTCAATTCCGTTATATAATTCGCGCCATTGCGTTTAAGCAGTAAATGGGAATGACCAGGTGCAATAAATGCATGACCTGGTAGTACCCTTTCTCCCCCTTGTGCTTCCGCAACAGAAATCTTACACATATCATTCAGTCTATTAGCAAAAGACTTGGTAAATCCCTCCGGCATATGTTGTGTAATCAATATACCAGGTGAGTCGGGTGGCATACGTATCAAAAACTCTTTAATTGCTTCGGTACCGCCAGTTGATGCACCAACAATAATTAATTTCTCGGTAGATGCAATGCGGTTTGAAACAAACGGTAACACCGCATCGGCAGTAACACTCTTAATTACTGAAGAAACTGGCGGTCGTTTAAGATACGCTGATTTCGCAATACGAATTTTATGAGCTATTTCATCACCATAATCCTTCAGCCCTACTGCGATATCAATTTTCGGCTTGGAAACAAAATCAACAGCCCCTAACTCCATCGCACGAAAGGTAATATCCGACCCCCGCTCAGTTAATGTTGATACCATGACAACCGGTGTCGGTCTTAGTCTCATCAGTTTCTCAAGAAAATCAAGCCCATCCATTTTGGGCATTTCGACATCTAAAGTCAGCACGTCAGGATTCATTTCTCTGATCATTTCGCGAGCCACCAAAGGATCGGGCGCGGATCCTATGGCCTCCATATCAGGCTGACTATTAATAATCTCCGACAGCAATTTTCTAATCAATGCCGAATCATCAATCACTAATACTCTAATCTTTTTCATATGAATCATAAATCAATTGGATAGATTTCAAGAAAACAACTCAACATCGCCACCTGAATCAATTTTCTGAATACGAGAGTTATAATCTTTCTCTCGCTGAGAAATCGTATTGTTATGCATGGTACGCAATTTCTTTACCATTACTTTGCTATTCTTGGGAAAAAAATAAACTTTACGAGGAAAAACATCAACCAAGTCCTGAGCAACTACGCGTATATTCTCTGTTTTTAGGAATTTCAATACAAAATCGGCGTTGCGCTGACCAACATTAGCAACTGTCAAGCCATCCAAGACATTTCCCCCACCAAACACTTTCGCTTCCAAATTGGATCGCCTGGCTCCCAACTTCAATAGCTGGTTAATCAATATTTCCATTGCGTACGTACCATAACGTGCGGATACGGTTAAGGGATTCCCTTCATCAGTACCGGCACTTGGCAACATAAAATGATTCATTCCACCGATACCGCTATAACAATCGCGAATACATGCAGCAACGCAAGAACCAAGTACAGTTACCAGTAACATATCTTTGTTAGTAACAAAGTATTCTCCTGGTAACAACTTAACAGCTTGGCTATTGAAATTTTTATCAAAATAAAAATTAGTCGCTAAATGCTCATCAACGATTGCAACCATTCCCTTACCTCACTTTATTAGCCGGCTCATACACTGTTTTTTCGCGCAGTTTAAATAGATCAACAGCGTGCTGAAAACTTTCGGAATGCCCCGCAAACAATAATCCATCTGGAGTCAATAAAGGCACAAACTTCTTCAAGATCCTATATTGTGTATCTTTGTCAAAATAAATCATTACATTACGGCAGAATATTGCATCAAATGGCCCTCGGATCGGCCAAACTTCATCCAACAAATTTAATTGCCGAAATGTAATCATATTTCGCAACTCGGGCCTCACTCTTGCGAACCCTGCTTGCATACCCTTCCCTTTTAAAAAGAATTGTTTCAACTTATCTCTAGGTAATTTTTCCAACCGATCCATTGAATAAATCCCCATTTGCGCTTTTGCCAATACATTGGTATCTAGATCCGTCGCTAAAATATGCACTGGCGGCGTATAAGTGTTAAAGACCTGCACCATCGTCATTGCCATTGAATAAGGCTCCTCTCCAGTAGACGATGCGCTGCACCAAAGTTGAATCTTCCCTAAATTCTTGCGTTGTTCAACATGTCTCTCCAATATTGGAAAGTGATGCTGTTCTCGGAAGAAAGCGGTTAAATTGGTAGTTAATGCATTGGTAAACGCTTCCCATTCTTCGGGGCCACCATACTCCAAATAATTCAAGTACTCGTTAAAGCTATCCAAACCGGTAGCACGTAATCGCCTGGCAAGTCGGCTATACACCATATTTTGCTTACCTGTAGAAAGCGATATACCCGCATGTTTGTAGATCAGCTTTCTAACTCGCTCAAAATCAGTTCGTGTAAAAGAATATTCACGCGATCTATCGGAGCTATCCTCATTCTCTGCGATCATTTTTATAAAAATTAATTGAAATTAGCGGTAATATTTTGCGACAATCAATAGTATTCAATTACATCAAATTTTTAACTGAATATTTCCGCTATGCTATTGTTGATCAAATCCGAGCGACTGAAGTATCCCTTTGATAGCTGTATTGGCAATCGCACTCGCTTATACTGCGCCTTGACGATATTGCTCAGCAATCAAAAGCTAAACATCCAAGCTAATAACACACCCAATATAAGTATAGCCACTGCACTCATAGAATACTCTCAATCCTGTCTTGCGCCATGACGTAATTTTCTTGCCGATACATGCTGTTATAATTCGATTAGCTTGAGCAGGTGTAGTACATACAGCATCGAATTTTTGCCATACGACTAACAATCCCTTCAATCGAACATCGTAATTCACAGTAACAAAGGGGTATAATACGCTTTCAAAACTCACTGAATTGTCTCCACTGCTGGTTGAAAGCTTCAGTCAAGCCGATTTCAGATTAGCAATCCTATTGCGATAATCAACTCGGTCTTTACTATCACAGTCATATCCTTAACATCCGGGCTCCCTTTTAATTCCAATAATCGCTTGCTCATTATCAATGGATGCTGTGTTCAATCAAGCCCATATCACCGCTGTTCATCAATTTTTCAATATCCAGCATAATCAACATCCTCTCATCGAGCGTACCCAATCCTGTGATATATTCGGTATCTATCACCGACCCCATACCCGGCGCTGGTCGAACTTGATCATTCCCCAAACTGGTCACATCAGATACACTATCTACCACAATACCCACCACACGACCGGCAACGTTCAAGATGATTACTACAGTGAATTGGTTGTAATCCACCTGACTCAAACCGAACTTGATACGCATATCTACAATTGGTACGATCACCCCACGCAAATTAATTACGCCCTTGATGAATTCCGGTGCATTGGCAATTTGTGTTACGGCTTCGTAACCACGAATTTCCTGCACTTTCAGAATATCAACACCATATTCCTCCTTACCTAGCCGAAAGGTCAGAAATTCATTAGCCATGTGATTGGCAATTGACTCGGATGAAGCTGCCATTGTGGTTGTTTGATTTTGCGACATAATTAAGCTCCTCGGATTTAGGAAAACTGGATAAACAAGTATTATGCAATCTCTTGCTGCGAAGCCATTACCAGTGCCGCAGTATCGAGAATCAATGCCACTTTGCCATCACCCATGATGGTCGCACCAGATACACCTTGCACACGACGATAATTACTTTCAAGACTTTTGATGACAACCTGATGTTGTCCAATCAAGTCATCGACAAACAACGCAGCTTTCTGATCCCCTGCTTCCAGGATAACCAAAATGCCTTGATGAGGATCGGTAACTTTCGGTCGCAGATGAAATATCTGATGCAATGCAATCACCGGCAAATATTCACCTCGCACTTGAACAACTCGCCCTTGGCCGCTAACGGTCTTGATATCTGACTCATTAGGCTGCAACGATTCAATAATGTTGTTAAGCGGTACAATAAACATCTGGTCACCAACAGCTACCGATAATCCATCCAAAATGGCCAACGTCAACGGCAAGCGAATCGACATGCGGGTACCCACACCCACCGCGGATTCGATATCGATTCGTCCTCCCATACTTTGAATGTTACGCTTGACAACATCCATGCCAACACCACGTCCAGAAACATCCGTCACTTGCTCAGCAGTAGAAAACCCGGCTTCGAATATCAACAACCATACTTCCTGATCCGTCATACCATCGTGTACCGGCAAGCCACGCTCCCTCGCTTTGGCAAGAATTTTTTCACGATTCAATCCCGCGCCATCATCACCGACTTCAATTACAATACTGCCACCCTGATGAAAAGCACTTAGCGTAATTGTTCCCTGTGCCGGCTTACCGGCGGCAATTCTTTTTTCAGCTACTTCAATGCCATGATCCAAACTATTTCGCACCAAGTGAGTCAACGGGTCAGCAACTTTCTCGATCAGTCCTTTATCAAGCTCTGTGTTTTCTCCAACAGTTCTTAATTCTACCCGCTTGTTCAACTTCGCCGCCAAATCACGTACTACACGCGGATACCGACTAAACACGAAACTGATAGGCATCATACGAATCGACATTACCGACTCTTGCAAATCTCTGGTATTTCGCTCCAATTGACTCAGGCCGCTCAACAATTTCTCAAAAATCACGGGATCAAGCTGCGATGCTGTCTGCGCAAGCATCGCCTGAGTAATTACCAGCTCACCAACCAAGTTGATCATTTGATCAACCTTCTCTACACTGACACGGATGGATGAAGTTTCACTGGGAGAGTTAGTCACACTACTTTTTGCCGATGATTTGTTAATTGAATTAGGTAACTCCAGTTTGATACTCTCAACAGAGGCATGCCGCGATACACTCAAAGGATCATTTTCAGAAATCTCACCAGGAGGCACTACAGAAGCACCCGAGAGAAAACCATGATCAATGGTTTGCTGCCTAGATCCATCATTATTACTTTCTGTATTATTTGTACTCGACGCCGTTGACTTAGACTCAGGAATTGCTTTCACTTCTATTTTTAGATTATCCGGATCAACAACAAAAACTAATGTTTCCCTGAATCGCCCCGGATTTTCCGGAGACATGTTTTCTTGAATCAAGCTGCATCAGCTGACTCTTCCTGTTGGCGATGATACGCCTTTTCAAATTCTGCCGGTGGGACATATCCGATTGCGTCCAGCAGTCTTCGATTGTTGA
>CP091135.1:2000774-2007437 GCA_021582655.1 Nitrosomonas sp. | reverse complement strand
TTATGACCCCGAAACCGCTGATACTACCGCCTGCAGATGGTTGAACTAAAGACCTGCATAATACGGGATTAAGACCTTAGCAACGCGTTTTACCGCGTCGGCTACGGTTGTTTGAACTAAAGACCTGATTAATAAGGGATTAAGACCTTAGTTCCATTTTTTCTCCTAAAATAATTAATTAAGTTTGAACTAAAGACCTGATTAATAAGGGATTAAGACTCCTGCCATCTGACTTTTGGTTCTAACAAATCGGTTTGAACTAAAGACCTGATTAATAAGGGATTAAGACATCTCCTATAGTTCAACTTCATACAGTGCTTCTGTTTGAACTAAAGACTTGATTAATAAGGGATTAAGACTTTAAATCCAAAATGCTCAACTAATTTCGTAACCTGTTTGAACTAAAGACCTGATTAATAAGGGATTAAGACCTACACTCTCGTAGTCGTAGTTTCCCTCGTCCCCGGTTTGAACTAAAGACCTGATTAATAAGGGATTAAGACATAAGGCTCCATCCACACTCGCGCAGGAACACTGCGTTTGAACTAAAGACCTGATTAATAAGGGATTAAGACCAAACACGCCAGCCTGAATTTGCTCTTGTGTCGCGGTTTGAACTAAAGACCTGATTAATAAGGGATTAAGACAATTCATCAAGAATGTCTTGCTGTATATCTCTGACTGTTTGAACTAAAGACCTGATTAATAAGGGATTAAGACCCAGTTCGCATAAACGTATTCATTTTCCTCTGCTAAGTTTGAACTAAAGACCTGATTAATAAGGGATTAAGACGCTTTTTGCCCGGCTGCTGTCCAATCGCATCTATCGTTTGAACTAAAGACCTGATTAATAAGGGATTAAGACCATAAAATAAGAGTTACCACTCTTCTATTTATTGTTTAAATTAAGTGGCTGATTAATTAGAAATTTATTCGTTATCGCTCATGTCGTTTCAACTGTTATCGCTAATTAATATACTGCGGGCATATGATATTGGGGGGATGTTCGATGCGTACTCAAGGGATTATTTAATATAATCTTATAATAGATAGTGAATCTAAGCAGCAATGTGACAATCTGATCAACCGTTCTGGATCATTTAAATCGATTTGATGTATTGGTCGACAATACAGACCGATAGCGAGGCGGCCGAGAGGTTATCTTTACACGCCCCGCGTAGCATGTTTCGTGTAGACTGGTACCTTTGTTGGATAACGGAACTCATCAGGAATACGAACACCTTCAAATTTGAAGAGATCTATACCGACGAATGGCAGCGTTTTTATTTTCTGGTACGACCCAAAGTGATCATAGTTCTTCGTAACAATGGCAGGAGTCAAGAATGACACA
Source organism: Nitrosomonas sp. (assembly GCA_021582655.1). GTDB lineage: Bacteria > Pseudomonadota > Gammaproteobacteria > Burkholderiales > Nitrosomonadaceae > Nitrosomonas. The sequence goes on along the minus strand of CP091135.1, from coordinate 2,006,086 downwards.
ATATGTTTCGTTGCTTCTCGGTGTTCATGCGCATCAGCCGGTCGGTAATTTTCCGGAGGTATTGGAGGATGCGCATTTGCGTTGCTACCGGCCGTTTTTGCAAGTGCTGCATCGTTATCCGGATTTTCGTTTCTCCATCCATTTTTCCGGTTGGCTGCTTGATTATTTGCTGAAGCACTATCCTGACGATATGGCGCTGCTGCGTGAAATGGTCGCGCGCCGGCAGGTCGAGTTGTTCGGTGCTGGCGATACCGAGCCGGTGCTGGCGGTTATTCCGCAGCGGGATCGGATCGGACAGGTGAATGCGTTTTCCGACAAGCTTGCGGATAAATTCGGGCAACGGCCGCAAGGCGCCTGGTTGACCGAGCGCGTATGGGAATCGTCCGTGGTGCCGGCGCTGGTCGATTGCGGTGTCCGTTATGTCATCGTTGATGACTATCATTTTTTGTGCGCGGGGAAGACGATCGGGGAGTTGACCGGTTATTTCACCACGGAAGAAGAGTTTCACAAGCTGGATTTGTTTCCGATTTCCGAAGAGCTGCGTTATAAAATTCCCTTTGCGCCAGTGGAAGAAACTATCGCTTACCTGGAATCCCTTGCCGATCGGCATTCTCCCGGCATGCAGCCTGCGGCGATTTATTTTGACGATATCGAGAAATTCGGGATTTGGCCGGAAACCTATCAGTGGGTATACGAGCGTGGTTGGTTGGAGCAATTCATCCGGCAGGTGCTGGCTTCGCCTAAAATTCGCACCCAGCATTACGGCGAGTATCATGCCAGTGAAAGGACACGGGGAATCGTATATTTGCCGACGGTATCGTATATCGAAATGAGCGAGTGGACGCTGCCGGCGGCTTCCGCCAATGCTTATGCCGATTTGGTGGAGCAAGCCAAAGCGAACGGTTGGTATGAGCACAACAAGGCGTTTTTGCGGGGCGGTATCTGGAGAAATTTCCTGACGCGTTACCCGGAATCCAACTGGATGCATAAGCGTATGCTGGGGTTGTCAGCCAGGTTGGCGGCCTTGCCGGAAGGACGGTGCACCGGCTTGATGCGGCAAAAGCTTTACGAAGCGCAAGCCAACGATGCGTATTGGCACGGCTTGTTCGGCGGTTTGTATCTTCCGCATTTGCGTCGGGCGGTTTATCGTGCGATCGTTGAATTGGAAGCTTTATTGGATGCCGTTTCGCCCCGCCCCGGTTATTTCACCGAAGATACCGATCTGGACGGTGTTGACGAGGCTTATTTACAAAACAGCGTGCTGCAAGCCGTGCTCAAATTGGACCGCTTTGCCGGTGTGTGCGAACTGGATGCGTACCGGATGAAGCATAATTTCGTGGACACTTTGCGTCGCCAGGCGGAGCACTATTACCCTAAAATTCAATCGGGCGGTGTGTATCAACCGGTCGGCGATGCAACCGGCGGTATTGCTTCGGCGCACGATCGGGTTGGCTGCAAGCACGAGATCGGTGCGGAGGATATGGTAATCGACGATCATCCCCGCCATCTGTTTATCGATCGCTTGGATGGATCGTTTGTCGAATATCGCTCCACTGCTTCGGCGCTCGAGAATAATCACTTTCAGTCGGAAAATACCGACTATCCGATTCACAAGCATATTTTGCTGGACTACAACCGGTTGCAGGTAACCTATCATTTCACTGCGAAGTTCACGCAGCACTTCAGTACCGAGATCAATCTGGCCATGCCGAGTTGTGATGGTATCGGCGGACGATATATTTATCAAGGAAAGATTCATGGCGGTTTTGGTCAAGGGCTCGAATTGACCGGGCTGACCGAAATCACGCTGGACGATGATACGCTCGGCGGTCAGGTGGTACTCAATACCTCTCATCCGGTGAGGTTGCGGGCGTATCCGCATTTTTCCGTATCCCAATCCGAGAGCGGTTTTGAGAAAATCATGCAGGCGACGACACTGCTGCTGGAATGTCCGGCAACTTGCCACGAATTGATCGTCACGTTGACTTTTCTGCCCGCCTAGCGATTGTTATGCGTTCGCGGCTTCGTGTACTGTTCATTACCTCGGAGGTGTATCCGCTTTGTAAAACCGGCGGATTAGGCGATGTCAGTGCGGCGTTGCCGGTGGCGCTGAGAGCGTTGCGCACTGATGCGCGCTTATTGTTGCCCGGTTATCCCCAAGTTTTGGCGGGCGTTAAATATCAATCCAAAGTGGCTGATTTTAGTCATTTGACACAATTTCCCCCCAGCACACTGTTGTCGGCACGCTTGTCTTTGGGCGGATCTGCGGCGGTTCCGGTTTTTGTGATCGATTGCCCGGGGTTGTTTCAGCGCACAGGCGGTCCCTACATGGACGAATTCGGGCGGGATTGGCCGGATAATGTGCTGCGTTTCGGTTTACTGTCGAAAATCGGTGCAATCTTGAGCAGCGACGACAGTCCGCTTGCCTGGCGTCCGCATGTTGCGCACTGTAATGACTGGCAAAGTGGCCTGGTGCCGGCTTACTTGCATGACTATCCCGGTTGGAAAGCGGCGGTGCTGATGACGGTACATAATCTTGCTTACCAAGGTATTTTTCCTCCCGGCAGTGTCGCGCAATTGGGATTGCCGCAGCGGAGCTTCAATATCGACGGCGTCGAATATTACGGTAACCTTTCGTTTCTAAAGGCGGGGTTGTATTACGCTGATCACATTACCACCGTAAGTCCCAACTATGCCCAGGAAATTCAAACTGAGCCGCTGGGGTTCGGGTTACAGGGATTATTGGCCGCCCGGTGTGATCGCCTGACCGGTATTGTCAACGGAATCGATACTTGTGAATGGGATGCGGTTACCGACATTCATTTGGTAAAAAATTACAGCAGTCGGTCATTGGCTGATAAAGCGATCAATAAGGCCGCATTGCAACGGCAAATGGGGTTGGCGGTTGATGCCGAACTACCGTTGTTCGGCGCAGTGAGCCGGTTGAATTACCAGAAAGGTACGGATCTGTTGATTCAATTAGCGCCGCAACTGTTAGGGATACCTGCACAGTTGGTCGTGCTCGGCAGTGGGGATGCGGCGCTGGAACACCAGCTGTCGGTGCTGGCAAGCAATTATCCCGACGCGATGGCTGTGCGTATCGGCTTTGACGAGGCGCTGAGTCATCGTGTCGAAGCCGGTGTCGATTGTTTCTTGATGCCTTCACGTTTTGAGCCGTGCGGGTTGAATCAAATGTACAGCCAGCGTTATGGTACGCCGCCGGTGGTTCATGCCACGGGTGGTTTGAAGGATACCGTGATTGATTGCGTGCCGGCAACGCTCGCCGATGGCAGCGCCAGCGGATTTGTATGTGCGTCGCTGTCGTCCGGTGGATTGATGCACACCATCTCGCGTGCGGTGCTTGCCTATCGGAATAAAAGAACCTGGCTGAGGATACAGCAAAACGGCATGATGAAAGATTTCAGCTGGCGTGCCAGCGCGCAGGCCTATCGGGAAATTTACTTGGAATTGTCTGAAAATACAGTTAACTAATTGATTGTCTCTGTAGCGCCTCTGTGCATGATCGGCTAGCGGGCATGCTGATTGTCGGAATGATTCTTTGGATAGTATTTGAAAATAATAATCTCATGTATTCCTACATATTCTGTTTTTAATTCTTACAATAAATTCAGAAGCAGCTCACAAAATTTATTGTTTCCTGTCCCGTAACTAGCAATTTCGTGCAAGTCAAAAGCTGGGGAATTTTCATCCCGGAATTGGCCGAAATTCACTGCGATGTGATTTTTCCAGCGCGGCCAACGCAAAGTTCAGTTTTTTTATAAAAATGTTGCAGCAGAACGTATCGCTATCGGTGTTCGCGGTGATTCATTCGGATGCCTGTCGCAAGAGATGTGTGTTTTTCTGATTTTCAGGCCTCGCATGACTCGACAAAGCACTGATTATGCCGGTTATTGAGAGCTTGATGAACAGCGGCGATATGAGTTCGGTTGAACGCAGTATCCATTGACTGGCGGAGCAACGGTCAATGAAATTTAAAAGGAGACTCTGATGTTAAAGGATATGACGATAAAATCTCGCCTGATGCTGGTCATCGGCATGCTGTCGGTTTTACTGGCGATTGTCGGCGGCACAGGCTTATACGGAATCGACCAATCCAACGGCAACTTAAAGACGGTATACGAAGACCGTACTGTGGTATTGGGGGATTTGAGTACGATGCTTGATCGATTTCATAATGTTCGGCTCAATGCGGTAATGGCAGCCAATCTGAAAGATGTCGCCGCGGCTAAGCAGCGCGCCGCACTGACGGTGGAAAGCGACGCGGAAATTGATGCGATCTGGAAGAAATTCATGAGCACCCTTTTAACGCCGGCAGAAGAAAAACTGGCGAGTAGTTTCACGCACCAGTGGGTGGTTTATAAAGAGTCGCGTGATCGTACGTTAAGTTTAGCGGTGGCAGGGGAATTTGAGGCGGCCGCCGGAAATGCATCGAATGATGCAGTACCCAAATTTGACGCTGTGCATAAAACATTTATGAGCTTAATCGAATTGCAATCCAAGGTGGCCGGTGAGGAGTACGCGGAAGCACAAAGCAACTTCAGTACAATGTTTATGTTAACTGCAACGCTGATAGGGCTGGGTGTTGTATTGGCGGTTACCGTGGGTATCATGCTGGTTCGGATTGTTGTTGGTCCGCTGAATGAAGCGGTGGCGGTAGCCAATGCGGTGGCATCGGGAGATCTGACCAGTCGTATTGAAGTGAATTCAAACAATGAAGCCGGACGCTTGCTGCAAGCATTGAAAACCATGAACGACAATTTGGCCGATTTGGTTGGGAAAGTCCGTACGGGTACCGAACAAATTGCTACGGCGTCGAATGAAATCGCCTCCGGCAACACCGATCTAAGCCAGCGTACCGAAGAACAGGCATCCAGTTTGGAGGAGACCGCTTCGTCGATGGAAGAACTGACTTCCACGGTGAAACAAAACTCGGACAATGCCCGTCAAGCCAATCAGCTGGCGGCGGGAGCATCGGAAATTGCGGTGAAAGGCGGGGAAGTGGTCGGCCAGGTCGTGCAGACGATGAGTGCGATCAATGAAAGTTCGAAGAAGATTGTCGATATTATCAGCGTGATCGACGGCATTGCGTTCCAGACCAACATCTTGGCGCTGAATGCGGCGGTGGAAGCGGCGCGCGCCGGGGAACAGGGTCGCGGCTTTGCGGTGGTGGCGACGGAAGTGCGTACACTGGCGCAACGTTCGGCGGCGGCGGCGAAAGAAATCAAGGAACTGATCAGCGACTCGGTCGCCAAGGTGGAAGACGGCACCCGCTTGGTCGATGAAGCGGGAGC
>CP091135.1:1986299-2000674 GCA_021582655.1 Nitrosomonas sp. | reverse complement strand
AATTGCACCCCTGTTCGAAAAAAAACCAGGGGTAGGTGTAGGCGCATCTTTAGCGATCGGTTCAATAAAAACGGACACTGTTGCAAGTCCGTCAGATAAAGCAATATGATCTACAAGCTCTTGCTTTTCCGTCAAATTTCTTTTCATTTCGACCAGTTTCTTAAATCCATCCGGCAGCTGTGTGATTTCCCATTTCGATTCATTCCGGTTGAGAATAGAGGTCATCAGATGCGTCACTTGCCACCCATTAGGGTCCAGTGAAGATCCGGGAGTTACTTCACTAGAATCAATATCACTATTGATTTGCAGTTGAGCGAATGCAAACTGTTCAATGATGTCATCGCCTCGGGTGACAGCAACCTTGAGCAATAATCCGGTTTCCACATCAACCCAAAACAAATGACCGTAGCGTAAGAAGTCCCTCGGAATCAGCGTCAGCACCTGCGATTCGCGATTGACAATCCGCTCACGCTTTACTTCTTTTACATAATAATTATTATCAATACTATCAAATGGTTGCGGAATGAAGTCAGGAAAAAACTTCCGGAACCAACGTTTCTCGGTGTAGATTTTTTTACTTTCCGGCAAATAACATTTCATTTCATCATTATTGCGAAAAACAATCCTGGGCAAACCATCTAAAACCTCGATTCGCTCACGCTCCCCGAATTGATCCGTCTTGTGAACGATGTAAGAAGTCTCCAAATAATTATCCGCATAATATACAAACGTTCCGGAAAAATTATGTTGGCGCGGTGCTTTTGCAAGCTTATCCAGCCACATCAGCGCACTTTCAGTGGAACGGGGTAATTGTTGTGCCGATAAAGGTTGAAAACAGAATAAGCATGGCAAAAAAAACAGTACGATTATCTTACGACTAATCATCTACCATATCTTTCGTGATATTCAGATACGCTATTGATATTCGTCACGTGATTGCGTGCTGTGATGCCAGGTGAGAATTCCCTATGAACGAATAAATAATCATTAATTTCAACAGGAGGGTATGCAAAATGATGCACTGCCGGGGGGGTGGAGATCATCAGTGGCATTGCTCGATTATTCAGATCTTGTTTGTGTTGCTGCTCCGCAATGATCATTTGACGTGGCTCGTAAAGATGATTCATAGCGATTCCGCCTGCGATCATTGCGATTACAGAAGCTGCAGCAGAAAAAGCGAACACCTTATATTTCTGTTTTTGTTCGGAATTGCTGGATGTTTTGGGAGAAAGAACAGTCGGTTCAGTTTTTAATTTTTGACTGATATTGGAGGAGGTATTCATGGATAAAAAGGATGATCGTCGTAAGCTGTCTCCAATCAAATGATAAGTATTCCAATCTTCCCATAATTCATGATTTTTTTTGATTGCTTCGATGACATGCGCACTGTCATGCTGATCAAGTTCACCATCCATTAATTCCGAAACTTTATTTTTCACCTTACCACCTCTTATCTTTACTGGTTCCTAACAAAGGACGCAATTGTTCAGATATTGCCTCACGCGCACGGAAAATGCGTGACCGTACCGTTCCAATCGGACAATTCATAATATTGGCAATTTCTTCATAGCTTAATCCATCGATTTCTCTTAATACAATGGCTGTACGCAATTCTTCCGGTAACGAATCTAATGTTTGATTGACCGTTTGAGCAATTTGCTGACTCATCAGTTCGCTTTCGGGCGTATCAACCTCTTTCAATAATGCATTTTCCTCAAAATCATCTCCGTCTTCATTGTCAAAGGGCTGTAACGTAGGTAGCTTCCTTCCCTGCGATACAAGAAAGTTTTTGGCAGTATTGATCCCGATTCGATATAGCCAGGTGTAAAAAGCACTATCGCCCCGGAAAGATGGTAACGCACGATATGCCTTAATAAAAGCCTCTTGCGTTACGTCTTCAACTTCAGCCGGATCACGAATAAATTGTGACAATAATCGCGCCAACTTTCGTTGATATTTTATAACGAGTAGATCAAATGCATGCTTATCTCCGCTTTGAACTCGCTCTACTAGCTGTTGATCGATCTCCCGATCACCCATACAACTTAATCCCCGAGCATTCTAAAAGTATTTATAATTTTTTCTTATACCGCTTAATGTAGCATAATGGCACAGCGGAACAAGTATATCTATCCAAACGAATCTCGGAAACCTGGTTAACGCGCACAATTTTATTAATGACAATTAACCTTACAGATAAGTTCACCATTCTTTCGGGCATATAATAATTAGTTTCATTGTGCGACGAGAGGTTATCCGCGAGTCCGCAGTTCGGTTATAAGTCGTTTCATCACACTACTTGAATAAATGCCTGACAAAAATTTTGACATACTCATCATCGGTAGCGGCTTAGCAGGGTTTGCACTGGCATTGCATCTGGCTCAGCGAAAAAAAATCTGCATCATAACTAAATTAGTCGCCGAATCCAGTGCCAGCGCATGGGCTCAAGGCGGTATCGCGGCGGCACTTTCCTCTGACGATTCACCGGCAAACCATGTACAAGATACATTAAATGCAGGAGCCGGTTTATGCGATGAGCGCATGACCCGCTATGTTGCCGAACACGCTGCAATTGCGATTCATTGGCTCATTAACCAGGGTGTCGGTTTCACGGGTGATCGGCACAATGAAACGGGATACCACCTCACCCAAGAAGGCGGCCACAGCATGCGCCGGATTTTTCATAGCGGCGACGCCACAGGCAAAGCGATTCAGCAAGCGCTGATATGCAAGATACGGGAACATTCCAATATTACCATGCTGGAAAACCACATTGCTATCGATTTAATCACCAACGATAAGCTGTCCGATCATACCCGGTCGACGCAACGGCGATGTTTCGGGGCTTATGTTCTCGACAAAAAGCAAGATAAAGTCATGACATTGACCGCGCAAAACACCGCACTGGCTACAGGCGGCGCCAGCAAGGTTTATCTTTACACCACCAACCCGGACACCGCCACTGGTGACGGTATCGCTATGGGCTGGCGCGCTGGATGCCAAATCGCGAATATGGAATTTATTCAATTCCACCCGACTTGTTTGTATCACCCTCATGCAAAATCCTTTCTGATCAGCGAAGCGGTGCGCGGCGAAGGCGGGATTCTGAAATTACCGAATGGCGCGCGCTTCATGCCGCAACACGATTCTCGCGCGGAATTGGCGCCACGTGATATTGTCGCCCGTGCGATCGATTTCGAAATGAAAAAAAGAGGATTGGATTGTGTTTATCTGGATATTTCCCATAAGCCCGCCAATTTCCTGAAAGCGCATTTTCCGACTATTCATGCCCGCTGTCTGGAATTAGGGATCGACATCACTAAGGAGCCTATTCCGGTGGTACCGGCGGCTCACTATACTTGCGGAGGTATCGTTACGGATCAGCGTGGCAGAACCGGTCTGAGCAATCTCTATGCAATCGGCGAAACCGCGTATACCGGATTGCACGGCGCCAATCGCCTGGCAAGCAACTCACTGTTGGAGTGTGTAGTATTCGCACAAGCCGCCGCCGAAGACATCAATAACCGGCCGGGGCTGGATCTGCCGGCGCTGCCTGATTGGGACGAAAGCCGTGTCACCGACGCGGATGAAGAAATCGTCATCGCTCATAATTGGGACGAGTTACGTCGCTTTATGTGGAATTATGTCGGCATCGTGCGTACCACTAAACGCTTGCAGCGCGCGCAACGCAGAATCGAATTATTGCACGAGGAAATCAATGAATACTACACCAACTTTCGCGTCACCAGTGATCTGTTGGAATTACGCAATCTGGTCGATAGCGCCAACTTAATCGTCCAAAGTGCACTGCAACGCCATGAAAGTCGAGGGTTACACTTCAGCAAAGACTATCCCGATATCTTACCGGTGGCACAAAATACGGTATTACAAAAAACCATCAAATAATTTTTTTGAAATTTGTTCTGCTTCGGGAAATCAAGATCATATATATGCAATCCCCATGGAAAAAGCCCGATGTCACCCGGTGGTGCCAGTATCTTCTTGACAGTTACCGATACTGGATAAAACAAGATCTTATTACAAGAAGCGGCACACTTACGGAGCAATCCGAACGATTATTCCACAGCCCCTTGGTGATTGCCTCACATGGCACGGAAAGCGACCCGTTACTCAACTACGGCAATCAAGCCGCACTGGACTTATGGATCATGGATTGGGAACAATTTACCCGGACCCCTTCCCGGTTCACTGCCGAACCGGCCAAGCGAGAAGCGCGCGATCGCATGCTGGCACAAGTAAAAACACGAGGCTATATATCGGATTACAGCGGCATTCGCATCTCCAGCACCGGAAGGCGGTTCTTTGTTGATCAAATCACCATTTGGAACATCCGCAACTCCGATGGTACTGTCATTGGTCAAGGCGCCGCCTTTTCCACCTGGAAATTTTTAAACTAAGTGAGTTTCCAGTGCCTGTTTGTTATTTTCAGCGGCCAAATTTCAGTTAATATGTTGAACCATTCAGTTTTTTTACGCACTAGACATTAAACTCATTGCAAAACATAACTTATGCGCAGAGTATTCGTTTTCGCCATCATCAGTCTTATTGTCGCTGCCTCGGTCCGTGCCGAGACCTGGATTCTTCCACCACCTGGTATCGATATCTTCGGGCAGCTCAGAATCACGGAAGCAAGCCGCGAAGAAACGCTGCTCGATATCGCCCGTCGCTATGACATCGGACAAATTGAAATCCTGCTGGCCAATCCGAATGTCGATCGCTGGTTACCGGAAGACGGTGCACGAGTCATTTTGCCAAGCCGCTATCTTATCCCTCATGCTGAACGCAAAGGATTGGTGGTCAACTTAGCCGAAATGCGCATTTATTATTTCCCTGAAACACCAAAAGGCGAAAAACCGAAAGTAATCACCCATCCCGTAGGAATCGGCAGAATGGATTGGATAACCCCTTTGGGCGTTTCGCGTATTGTTGAAAAGAAGAAAGATCCAACCTGGATTCCACCCAAATCATTGCAAATGGATCGCATTGCCAACGGAGAACCGCCCTATCCCAACATCGTTCCACCCGGTCCGACTAATCCGTTGGGACGGCATGCCATGCGCCTGAGTATTGGTAGCGGCAGTTACCTGATTCACGGCACTATCAAACCGTTTGGCGTTGGCATGCGTGTTTCCGCCGGCTGCATTCGCATGTATCCGGAAGACATTGAAGCATTGTTCGACAAAGTACCGATCGGCACCCAGGTTCAAGTTGTCAATCAACCGATCAAACTTGGCTGGTTACTGGATTCGTTGTTTATCGAACTGCACCCGCCATTGGAAGAGGACGAGCAAAAATACACCAATTACCAGCAGATGGTACTTACCGCCGTCACCGATTTCTTAACCACCAACAGCAGCAAAAAAATCATCCCCGCCGATTTTGAAATCGACCAGGAAGCATTGGATCAGGCGATATCGGAAAAAAGCGGTATACCCGTGTCGATATCACGCATTCGGTCACAAGCACAACAACATACCCATAACATCGTCGATTAACACAAATTAGCAGTTCATTCACCCGCCGAAAAAAATACTTTCAAGGAAATCAATCTGAGAAAAGGAAAATGGCAGTTGTGTGATGCGTATTCTGATCTTATCTCAGCATCCGCTGCGGATGGCTTGTTAGTACCTTTGTACTGCATCGTCACTCGATCGCATCGACAATGCGATTCGTTTACGCTTTTCATCGACGTCGATAACCCTGATAGTAACCACCTGGCCGACCTTTACCACCGTATGCGGATCCTTAACGAATTTATCCGCCAACGCCGAAATATGCACCAAGCCATCCTGATGCACACCGATATCGATAAATGCACCGAATGCGGCGACATTGGTGACAACGCCTTCCAGCACCATGCCGGGATGTAAATCCTTAATCGATTCGACACCTTCCTTGAAGGTCGCGGTTTTAAACGAGGCACGCGGATCCCGGCCGGGTTTTTCGAGTTCCAGCAGAATGTCTCTAACGGTCGGCAAGCCGAACTGAGCAGCAACATATTTTTCCGGGCATATAGCCTTCAGTACCGACGTATTGCCGATCAGCGCAGCAACGTCGAGTTTGACATCGCGCAGAATTTGTTCCACCAGCGAATACGATTCCGGATGTACGGCGGAAGCATCGAGCGGGTTGTCGCCATCCGAGATGCGCAAGAATCCGGCAGCCTGCTCGAAGGTTTTCTCGCCCAGTCCGGGCACCTGCAACAATTCGGCGCGTCTGTCGAATCGGCCCTTGCCGTTGCGGTAAGCGACAATATTGTGTGCGATTTTACCGTTGAGCCCGGCAACGTAACGCAATAATGCCGGTGAAGCGGTATTAACATCGACACCGACAGCGTTGACACTGTCTTCCACCACGGCGTCGAGCGATTGCGCCAGTTGCCCTTGATTGACGTCATGTTGGTACTGGCCGACACCGATCGATTTCGGATCGATCTTGACCAGCTCGGCGAGCGGATCCTGCAAGCGCCGCGCGATCGATACCGCGCCGCGTAGCGACACATCGAGACCCGGTAATTCTTCGGATGCAAGTTCAGACGCCGAATATACCGACGCGCCGGCCTCCGATACCATGATCGACGTCAATTTGAGCTGCGGATGTTGTTTGGTCAGGTCTTTCGCCAATTGGTCTGTTTCGCGTGATGCGGTGCCGTTGCCGATGGCAATCAGCGCGGCATGATAGCGCTCCGCCAGTAACTTCAGCGTAGCCAGTGCGCCGTTCCAATCGTTTCTCGGCGCATGCGGATAAATCGTCGTGGTGTCGAGTACCTTACCGGTGGCGTCGATCACGGCTACCTTTACACCGGTGCGCAGCCCCGGATCAAGACCGATGGTGACACGCGCGCCGGCGGGCGAGGTCAGCAGTAATGCTTTCAGGTTTTGCGCGAATATACGAATCGCTTCGGCTGCCGCACGCTCCTGCAAGTCGCTCATCAATTCGGTTTCCAGATGCGAGAAAATCTTAATCCGCCATGCCTGTCGCACGGTGTCGATTAACCAACCATCCGCCGCGCGCCGTTGGTCGCGGATGTTGAACTGCCGTGCAATCTGCAATTCACAAGGATTGAGTGCCGGATCACGGGATTTCTGTTCCAGCTCGGTATCAATCAGCAGCTTCAGCTTCAATAACCCTTCACGCTCTCCGCGCAGCAATGCCAACGTACGGTGCGACGGAATTTTTGCGATTGCTTCACTGTAATCGTGATAATCGATATATTTGGTATCGCTGTCTTTTTTATCCTTGACGGCTTTGGCGGTCAATATACCGTGCAAGCCCAGGTAGTTGCGCAACGTTTGCAGCAACAGCGCATGCTCGGCAAAACGCTCGATCAAAATATGTTGCGCCCCCGCGAGTGCCTGCTCGGTATCGGCAATACCGGGGTTGTCGCCTTCAGCGGTGGTGAATGGCGGTTTCAGATATTTGACGGCTTCAGCGAGCGGATCGAGCCGCGGGTCGTTCAGCAGCGTATCCGCCAGCGGTTGCAAACCTGCTTCCAGTGCGATTTGGGCTTTGGTGCGGCGTTTTTTGCGGTACGGTAAATACAAATCCTCGAGCAGTGCTTTGTCTTGCGCATGCGTGATTGCATCGAGCAGTTGCGGCGTCATTTTGCCTGATTTATCAATCGCCGCAATAATCGCGCTGCGCCGCTTTTCCAGCTCGCGCAGGCTATGCAACCGCTCCGCCAATATCCGTAACTGCGCATCATCCAATCCACCGGTCGCTTCCTTGCGGTAGCGCGCGATAAACGGCACAGTCGCACCGTCGTCTAGTAATTGCATGGTGGCTTGGACTTGTGACGGCTTCACCGCAAGTTCGGTAGCGAGGCGTTGTTCGATGGGAGGCAGCATGAGTTTGTCTGGATGAATGAAAACAGGAAAATGATGGTAAACCAAGTGACTGTATAATCGCAATCGATCCAGCTAAACGACGAAATAGCGGGCTGGAATATTGCAGCTCAATGATCCGTTCACACCGGCTCTAATCAGAGTGTTATCAAGACCTCACGGCATCTCGCAGGATTCAGTAACTAATGGCTCAATTTAAGGCCGATCAGGCCGGCAATAACCAGGATCAAACTGATAATGCGTAGCGGCGATATCGAATCACCGAACAGAAGGATCCCGGCAATCACTGCACCGATGGCGCCAATGCCGGTCCAAATCGCGTAAGCGGTACCCAATGGCATTTCTTTCAGCGCAACCCCCAACAAACCCAGGCTGATCACGATGGCAGCGATTGCCAGGACTGACGGCAACAAGCGCGTAAATCCATCGCTATACTTCAAAGCAATGACCCAACCCACTTCAAACAAGCCAGCCAATAACAAAACCACCCAGGACATACGCCCCCCCTCAACGGATTATCTTTCGATATTTATTGAGAATCAGCAAGTTGCTTAAGGAAATTACGCCATCCACCCAAATGGCTGATATCGACTGCAGTGTCGATAGCATAACGCTCGCAGAGAAAGCCTTGCGCTGTCTCACCATTTGCCAGCGTCAGAGTGCCGATGCCGAGCGGTGCCGGGATATCGGCGACAAAGCTGCCAAACTCACGTACCGGCACCCCCCAAACCTCGACTGCGATCGCAACACCTTGTTCATTACCGTTCACTCGGATTAAACCAGGGCGAAGCGGCGATTTACCGGGCAGTGCAAAAAGTCTGTAATCAGGCGTCGTCGTGGTACTGGTTAGCAACCGGCCATTGCGGCTGGTTAATTGCCCATTCAGCGGCAAGCCGGACAAGTGTGCGCCACAGACAGCGATGCGAACCTGGCCGGACGGTAACGCGGCGGGAAACGAGGTGCTTCCCGGCAATGCGATGCCGGTTGCGCCCAGTGGTAGCGCATACGCTTGCTGCAACCGCTGAGCCAGCTGCAGTAGCGACATATCCTGGTGCGCCGGTGCCACCAATGTAACCCCGAACGGCAGTCCGTTCTGCAAAAAACCGGCAGGTACGGCAATCGCAGCATAATCCAGAAGATTCATGAAGTTAGTATAATAACCAAGATTGGCATTGAGCCGAACCGAATCCTGTTGTATCGCTTCAATCAAATAAATGGTCCCGGCGGTAGGCGTCAGCAGACAATCAATGCCTGCCAGAATCGCATCGGTTTGCTGCTTGAGGTTGTGCAACCGGTAGAATCCGTTGAAAGCATCGACCGCGGAATATTGTTTTGCAGTTGCGATAATCTGCCGCACCGGATCGATAATCCGGTCGCTTTGTGTCTCAAAAAAAGATTGAATCGCCGCATAACGTTCGGCTATCCAGGGGCCTTGGTAAAGCAGGCGCGCAGCTTCGACAAAAGGCTCGAAATCGATTTCGACAACCTCTCCACCCAGCGTTTGCAGTTGCGCTACGGCAGCCTCAATCAGTCGTTTACCGTCGGAATTACCGAAAAATCGCAGTTGCTGCGGACGCGGGATGCCGAAGCGAAAACACGCCGCTGCGCCGAAATCCACACCAGATTCCGCCCTACTTCCGGAGTGATCACCAGCGATCGAGGTTTCCAGGATACGCGCCGCATCCGCTGCGGTATGGGTGAAAATGGATACCGTATCCAGCGAGCGGCAGGCAGGCACCACACCGTGTGTCGACAACCAACCTTTGGTCGGTTTATAGCCGATCAAATTGTTAAACGCGGCAGGAACCCTGCCGGATCCTGCGGTATCGGTACCAAGACTGAAGCACACCTGCCCCTTGGCAACCGCAACAGCCGAACCGGAACTGGAGCCGCCGGCAATATACGCCGGATTGAACGCATTGCGGCATGCGCCATACGGTGATCGCGTGCCATTGAGTCCGGTAGCGAATTGATCAAGATTGGTTTTGCCGACGGGAATGGCTCCGGCAGTGATCAAGCGCTGCACCACGGCCGCGCTGTCAGCAGGTGTATAAGCAAATGCCGGACATGCCGCAGTTGTCGGTACGCCGACCAAATCGATATTATCCTTGATCGCAAAAGGCACGCCATACAATGGCAAAGCCGACATGTCCTGTGCTTCCACGGCGCTGGCGTAGCTTTTCAGCGATTCGAGCGATAATACGGTAATCCAGGCATGGTCCGGGTCGCCCTGAATTGCAGCATGAATCGCCGCTACCATCTCGGTCGGCGAAACTTCACCGCTTCGATAGCGTTGCAACAGGGAATCGATATCGCCCAGCGGTAACCGTCTCTGCATTATCCCCATTGCGCCTCCCGCACCCGACCTAGCCTTACGATGGATAATCCGCCGATGATCACGCAACCCGCCGACTTGTTGAAGCAACCGACTTTTACATACCGATGACGAAAAAAGGAGCGAAAACGAGTGTAAACAAGTGCCCCATCCAGCTTGAAACCATAACGGTTGCTGCGTCCGATAATTATCTGATTTAATAAGGTAAACATGATAAGCTCCTTTGCTCGGAATAATACCAAGAGATTGATGCATCTACGACACATCCCCTAATCTCCCGGGCTTTTATCCCTCCGTGGAGTCTCATCACCATGAGACCGGAAACTCTCGGACCAGTCACTCCTGACTCCATGAGCCGGAACCCTAGTTTCCCATTGAATTGCTGCTAACGATGTGGTTACTGAATACTGTGCATGCAGTACGCCCCTCGTATTTCGCCAAAGATTCTAAACTTGAATGAGAAAAAAAACAATTGCCGCGGTTTTTTCGGAGAGGACGTTACATTACTCTTTGAAACACTTCCTCTTTGAATCCACCCATACATTCAACAACAATCGCGCCTCAGTAATCACCTCCGATGCCACCATTCCCAGCATCCCATGATGCTGTTGCGCCCATCGGTCCGCCGCGGCGCCATGCAGATAAACCGCGAGCAATATCGCCCGCTCCGGATTCAAACCTTGCGCGATGAATGCGCCGATGATGCCGGCCAGTACGTCGCCAGTTCCGGCGGTGCCGAGTGCGGGGTTGCCGCTGGTGTTGAGGTAACGCTTGCCGTCAGGAAGGCAGCAGATACTGCCGGCGCCTTTGAGTACCACATAACTATTGAATTGCTGCGCGAGTTGCAGTGCGGCATACATACGATTATGTTGTACCGCGGTGCTGTCGGTACTCAGCAGCCGTGCAGCTTCGGCAGGATGCGGCGTCAGGATGGCCGGGGTATTACGCCGACTGAGTTTCTTCGCCAGATTGGAGTGTTGCGCGATCAGATTGAGCGCATCGGCATCGAGCACCAGTGAATGCTCGCCGTCAATGGCGGTTTCCAGCCATGACAGCGCTTGTGCGGATTGCCCCAAACCCGGACCGATCACCCAACAATCCAGCGATTTTAACGTGAACAGTTCGGCGGGCGATCGCAGCATCAATTCCGGTTGCGCGAAATCGACCGCAGGCGCATTGTCGGTCAGCAGACCGACGTACACACGTCCGGTGCCCAAATGCAATGCGGCCCGGCCCGCCAGCAAGGCGGCACCTACCATGCCGATCGAACCACCGAGAATGGCGGTACTGCCGAACGAACCCTTATGGCTGTTAGCAAGGCGGGGCGGCGGTAGCAGTGTCGATACCAGCTTGTCATTCAGCAGCCAGGTATGCGGCTCGGACAACAACGGCAATCGGATATCCAGATCACACAATATCACCGTACCACAGCATTCCGGACCAAAGTTAGTGAACAAACCGGGTTTTAAACCGATGAATGTCACAGTGATCGCGGCACGGATGGCGATACCGCAGATGCAGCCATCGTCACTGCCCAAACCGGACGGAATATCGAGCGCTACAATCGGTGCCGCCATCCGGTTAACGGTTTCGATCCAATCGCGGTATTCGCCTTCGATCGGGCGTCGCTGCGTTTGGTCCAGGCCGATACCGAACAAGCCGTCAACCACCACGTCCCAGTTTCGATCGCCGTCCGGTACCGCACTGCAAATATCACCGCCAATATCGAGCCAGGCCTGCAGCGCTTGCTTGGCATCCACCGGCACACGGTTGCGGTCGCCATTGAATACCACCGTTACAGCATTGCCCCATTCCTTCAAATAACGCGCGACAACAAAAGCGTCGCCGCCATTATTACCCGGACCGGCCAGCACTAGGATCGGATGACTGTGGTGTTTCAACATTTGATCGCGCACTACTTGCGCTGCCGCCAGGCCTGCTTTTTCCATCAAGCGAGGCGGTTTGGGCAATTTCAATGCGTGTTGCTCCATAGCGCGAATTTGCGCGGTGAAGAAAACGGGATCGGCTGTCATGGGTACTCGGCTAAGCAGTTAGGTTTCCGCGATAAGTACATCTTCTCGTGTAAAATTGCAAACTTTTAATTATCGTTTTCTCTGTCTTCGATGCTTCAATTTCGTGGTGGACGTGCACTGTCGCCGTTTCGGCTGGAAAAATTACACCAGCAAATCAATACGCTGAATTTACCGATCACCGGGCTGGTCGCCGAATACTGGCATTTCTGTTCGGTCACCCGTAACCTGCAAGGCGATGAATTGAGCGCATTGAGTAAGCTACTCAATTATCAGCAGGCACCAGAGCAGTCGCAACATTCCGGCAATTTTTTCCTGGTGTTGCCACGTCCCGGCACCATCTCGCCGTGGTCCACCAAAGCAACTGATATCGCACGTCATTGCGGATTGCCGGCGGTGGAGCGGATCGAGCGCGGTATCGCCTACCATATGCGATGTCCGTCGCCATTGAGCCATGAAGACCAAGCGCGTCTCAAACCGTTGCTGCACGACCGCATGACCGAAGCGGTGTTTGCATCGTTTGACGATGCCGCGCGGCTGTTCCGCCACTTTCCGCCGCAACCACTCGACATTGTCGATGTGATGGGCGGCGGCGTAGCCGCGTTGCACCGGGCGAATCAAATGTTGGGACTGGCGTTGTCGACAGACGAAATCGACTATCTGTCACATCATTTCCGGCAAATGACACGTAATCCGACCGATGTCGAGCTGATGATGTTCGCGCAAGCCAATTCCGAGCACTGCCGTCATAAAATTTTCAATGCGGATTGGATCATCGACGGTCAGTCGCAGCATCGATCACTGTTTTCCATGATCCGCAACACCCATCAAACGCATCCGCAAGGCACGCTGGTAGCGTATGCCGACAACGCCAGCATCGTCGAGGGTGCGGAAATCGAACGATTCTACCCCGAAGACGGACAAGTGTACGGCTACGCCCGGGAAAAAACCCATATGCTGATGAAAGTCGAAACGCACAACCATCCGACCGCGATTTCGCCGTTTCCCGGCGCCGCGACCGGTGTCGGCGGGGAAATCCGCGACGAAGGGGCCACCGGCCGCGGCGCGAAGCCGAAAGCCGGATTGTGCGGATTTTCGGTATCCAATTTGAACATCCCGGATTTTGTACAACCGTGGGAAATCGATCGAAACGATGCGCAAACCGGCTACGGCAAGCCGGGACGTATCGCATCAGCATTGCAAATCATGTTGGAAGGCCCGATCGGTGGTGCGGCGTTCAACAACGAATTCGGCCGTCCCAATCTGACCGGCTATTTCCGTACCTTCGAAGAGCGTATTGGCGGGGAAATGCGTGGCTATCACAAACCGATCATGCTGGCCGGCGGTATCGGCCAGATCTCCGATCGGCATATCCGCAAAGAACACTTCCCGCCGGGTGCGCTGCTGATCCAGCTGGGCGGCCCCGGCATGTTGATCGGCCTGGGCGGCGGCGCGGCTTCCAGCATGGATACCGGTACCAATACCGAAGCGCTGGATTTTGATTCGGTACAACGTGGTAACCCCGAAATGCAACGGCGTGCGCAAGAAGTGATCGACCGTTGCTGGCAATCGCAGCGCAGCGGCACCGACAACCCGATTCTGTTCATTCATGACGTCGGTGCCGGCGGCTTATCGAATGCATTTCCCGAACTGGTACACGATTCCGGTCGCGGCGGTCGGTTCCGCTTGCGCGATGTACCATCCGAGGAAACCAGCATGTCGCCGATGCAGATCTGGAGCAACGAAGCGCAGGAGCGCTATGTACTGGCGATCAAACCGGAATCGCTGCCGCTGTTTGCAGCGATTTGTGCGCGTGAGCGCTGCCCGTTCGCCGTCGTGGGCGAAGCCACCGCCGATCGGCAACTGATAGTGAGCGATCCGCAATCGCCGGTGCCGCCGGTCGATATGCCGTTATCGGTGTTGTTGGGGAAACCACCAAAAATGACGCGCGATGTCGTGCATGGTCAGAGAATTCTTCCCACGCTCGATTGGTCGGGCGTGAATCTGGTCGAAGCTGTCTATCGGGTGTTGCGCTTGCCCGCCGTCGCCGACAAAACTTTTTTGATCACCATCGGCGACCGCAGTGTCGGCGGCTTATCGGTGCGCGATCAAATGGTGGGGCCGTGGCAGATTCCGGTGGCCGAT
>CP091135.1:1971968-1986199 GCA_021582655.1 Nitrosomonas sp. | reverse complement strand
CACTGATGTGGGCGGGGTTGCACGATCATGTTGATGCGGTAAAAGTGCTGCTGGCGAAAGGCGCCGATACCAAAATCAAAAGTAAAGCCGGCAAAACGGCGATAGAAATTGCTAAAGACCCGGTCATCATCGAACTGCTGCAAGCCGCCGAAAAATAGCGACGAACCTACTCACCGATGAGCGTGATACCCGTATTCCGGCATCAACCCGCCAAGCCCTGTCGGGTATACGCGCATCGCGGTGCAAACCGGGAAGCAATGGAAAATACTCGCGATGCATTCGATCGGGCGCTGTACTATGCAATTGACGGCATCGAAACGGATGTACAGTTAACCCGGGATGAAGTGGCCGTACTCTGGCACGACCGCTTTCTCAACAAAATCGGCTATCCCGATCGACGCATCGATGATTTCGATTACACACAACTGCAAGCGTTGGTTCCTCCGTGCGGTGGTGAAACCATAATGACACTCAGCGATTTTCTGGCACGCTACCGGGAACGTTGTCAACTATTGGTGGAAATCAAAAATCGCGACTGGGAGTCGATCGAACGGCATCGAATCAAAATGCGTCTGACACTGGATTTAATCGGCACCAATTCGGATCGGTACATCGCAGTCTCTTCGTTCAATCTCAACAGCCTTTGCTATGCGCACCAATATCGACCGGGATTTCCGCTGATCTATAATGTTGAGCCCGACCAAACCGTCGACGATGTGCGTGCGCTGTTAGCCACGCACGGCTTTCTGCACGGATTTTGTTTACCCATTGCAAATACTGACCAGGCCATCGTCGAGTTACTGCAACGACATGGTAAGTGCGTGGGGGTGTATACCTGCAACAGCGACGCTGAAATCAACCACGCATTACGATCAGGCGTCGATATCCTGATCAGCGATGTGCCCGATCAGGCGCTCCGGTTGCGCGACCGATGAAGCGGGATTTTGCAGCCCTGGCTTCACAATCCTACGATTTATTGATTTGCGGCGGCGGTATTTACGGCGCTTGGACAGCGTTTGACGCGGCACTGCGCGGCTTGAAAGTCGCGCTCATCGAACAGCAGGATTGGGCGAGCGGCACATCTTCGGCTTCGACCAAGTTGATTCACGGCGGCTTGCGTTATTTGGAAACCTTCGATATCAAACTGGTGCGCAAAGCATTGGCAGAAAGGACCATGTTGCTGCGTACCGCACCGCACCGGGTATGGCCGCTGCAATTTGGCGTGCCGGTGTATGCACGGCAGCGGCTTAACCGATTGCAACTGAAACTCGGTTTATCGCTATACGATTACCTTGCCGGCGACAACGATCCGTCCATGCGGCATCGCTACTGGAGTGCAGCGCAGTTTTGCGCGCATTTTCCCGATTTAACCGGAGAATCGCTGAAAGGTGGATTTACCTACGTCGATGCGCAAACCGACGATGCGCGCTTAGTATTGGAATTGATTGCGGGCGCGCAAGATGCCGGCGCGCATTGTGTGAATTATTGTCAGTACGCGCGGCTGCTCGAAACCGATGGAAAAGCCGGTGGTGCGGTAATCCGTGATCAATTGACCAAATCGGAAACCACGATCCGGGCCCGGCAAATCGTGTTCACCACCGGGCAATGGCTAGCAACCGAGCCGCAAGGCCGTCAATGGTGCCGTCTGGCCAAAGGTACTCATCTGATAATGCCCGCAATGCCACACCATGAGGCGTTGTTATTAACCGCCCCGGCCGATGGTCGGGTATTTTTCCTGATACCCTGGTACGGTTTGGTGTTGCTCGGCACCACCGATACCGATTATCAAGGTGATATCGATCGGGTGGCGGTTACTGATGACGACATTGACTATTTGCTAAACGCCGTCAATCACTATTTGAAAGTCCCATGGACGCGCGCCGACATCATCGGCAGCTTTGCCGGTGTCCGGGTATTCAAGGACACGGTGAAATCCGCCGCGGCCGATTCCCCTTCGTCGTTGAGCCGCGACTGGACGTTAAAAACCGCCACCAACGGCGTGCATTATGCCATCGGCGGCAAAATCACTTCCTCGCGACAGGATGCCGCGCATATTGTCGATACTGTTTGCGCACAATTGCGGATTTCGGCGTCTTGCGCAACGCAAAACCACGCATTGCCCTGGTCGCCGAAGCAGCATTTCACGGCTTGGACGGAACGGATGACGGCGCAGGCGGTACAACTGGGCGTCGATCCGGAAAGCGCGCATTGGCTGCTACGCCGGCATGGCACAACAAGTGGGGAAATTCTGCAACAACTCAAACATCAACCCGAACTGGCACACCGTATCGTACCATCAGTTCCGTTGATTCATGCCGACCTGATGCATTGCGCCCGTCGGGAAATGATCGTTCATCTGGACGACTTGCTGCGCCGCCGCCTGCCGCTGCTGATTCTCGCCCGATTGTGCGACAAAACCTTGCACCACCTGGCGCAGTGTGTTGCCGTCCCGCTGCAGTGCGATACCGGGAGGATCGCGCAGCAAATCGCGCGCTGCGATCGATACCGGCATTTCGCATGATTACCGGCGTTGCGCTCGATCTCGGTTCCACATCGATTAAAGCGGCTTGCCTGGACCGACAAGGAAATTTGCAGCGTCTGTTCACCAAACCCGCACCTGTTATCGAGCCGGTCGAAGGTCGCTACGAATCCAGCGCGCTGGAATACGCAGAAATTGCCGAGCAGGTGCTCGCAACTTGCATCGCATCGATCGCTGTTCGTTTGCCGTTGGGGATAAGTTGCCAACGCTCGTCATTTTTGATCTGGAATCAAGCCACCGGGGTGCCGTTGACGCCATTGATATCCTGGCAGGACGATCGGGGCAAACGCCGCTGCCGACAACTGCACGCATCGGACGGCAAAATCCGGGAACTCACCGGATTGCGATTAACGCCTTACTACTTCGCACCCAAGTTAAGCGTGCTATTGCGGCAGCATCCCTCATGGCGTGAGAAACTGCTGACGGGTGAATGGCTGGTTGGCACGCTGGATACCTATTTGATCTGGCGCTGGACCGGGCAACGGCATTTCGTTACCGACGCATCGATGGCGGCCCGTACTTTGCTGATGGATATTCATACGTTGCAATGGTCGGATGCTTTATGCGCACTTTTTGAGCTACCGTCCGCAATTCTGCCGCGTATCGCGCCTTCCACCGGGTTGAATCTGCAATTGACCCGATATCCGCGCCTGACATTGCAAGCCAGCATCGGCGACCAATCCTCGGCGTTGTTCGCCACGCTTGCAAATCCGTTGAACGAGGCGTTGATCAATTTAGGTACCGGCGGATTTGTCATTCGTCCGTTGCTGATGGACGAAACCCCACCGGATGGCTATTTGCAAACGTTACTCTATCAACATGATAAACAATCGGCGCAATTCGCTTGCGAAGGAACGATCAATTCCATCGCATCCGCACTCGCCGATTATCCGGTAACTGCGTGTCGCTTTGAGCAATTGGCGCAAAACAGCACGTTTTGTTTGGCGGAGCCGAGCGGATTAGGCGCGCCTTATTTCCGTACTGATTGGGGTATTCATTTTTCTCAACCGGTCAAACAGTTGTCGCCAGAACAAATCGCGGCATTGCTGCTCGAAGGCATCATTTTCCGCGTGGTGCGTATCTTAGAACAATTGAATCGGCAGAAACCGCTGGTGCGTGCCTACCTGTCCGGCGGGTTATCGGATTTAGCGGTTCTACGACAAGGTATTGCACAATGCAGCCCGATTCCGGTTGGTCATCTGTCGCAAAAGGAGGCCAGCTTGCGCGGTGCGGCGATGCTGGCGTGCGGACTTAAAGCGACCGCCTCACCGGATGCACACCCTATCGAAATCACGCAACCGAACACGGCATTAGTCGAAAAATACCGGCATTGGCAGGTCTGGTTGGATGGTTTACTGGCCGGCCATACAACCATTTAAGAAAACTAACCGAACGAATGCCAATCCTGTAAAATTCGCACCGCACGTTATATATGAACGGACAGAATAAACCGCAGTATCCGGCTGTATGACGTATAACAAAATGATTGTTAAAATATATTAATAGAGGAAACCCTATGAGCAATATACCCGGTTATACCTACGGTACCGCTGCTGTGGCGAAATCCCCCGTATCCACGGACGATCTCGCCAAACTGAAACAAGCCGCTTTGTTTGGCGACGACGATGTACGTTATCTGAAAATGTCGCATGACGTGCTGAAAGATCAAGTCGAGCAGATTCTCGATGTGTGGTACGGCTTTGTCGGTTCGACGCCGTTTCTGTTGCATTATTTCACCAACGCATCCGATGGCCAGCCGAATATGGATTATCTTGGCGGCGTGCGCAAGCGCTTCGGTCAATGGATTCTGGATACCGCCAACGCGGAATATGATCAGAACTGGTTGAATTATCAACATGAAATCGGATTGCGCCATCACAGCGCAAAGAAAAATACCACGGATAACGTGCAATCCGTGCCGCTGATTCACGTGCATTATATTTTCGCTTTGATAATCCCGATTACCACCACGCTGCGGCCATTCCTGGAAAAAGGCGGCCATTCCCGTGACGACGTGGACCGCATGCAAGATGCATGGCGCAAGTCCGTGCTAATGCAAGTGATTCTGTGGTCACACCCCTACATCAAAACCGGCGAGTTTTAAGGAAACACTGATTATTCAGTGCACGAGATAAACTCGGGGGAGCGGCTTTTGCCGCTCCCCTCGCCTTCGAACGCAACTACGCTTTCATTCAAATCCCTGTCTGTTCATGCACCTCTCGATTGTCATTCCTGCATTTAACGAAGAACAACTGATTCTGGATTGCCTCCATTCGATTCAAGCCTCGGTGAGCGCCAATCCAAAAACCGGCTTTACCCATGAAGTCATCGTCGTCGATAACAATTCAACCGATAACACCGCGCAATTGGCAGCCCGTGCGGGTGCCAAAGTGGTGTTCGAACCGATCAATCAAATCGGCCGTGCACGCAATACCGGTGCGGCGGTAGCCGCAGGGGACTGGTTGTTGTTCGTCGACGCCGACAGCTTGCTGAATCCGGGCATGGTGACCGATATCCTGCAATTGATTGAAAGCGACAAGTACGTCGGTTGCGGCAGTGTCATGCATATGCCTGATTTGCCGTGGTGGGGCAGTGCCGCGATGCGCCTTTGGACCATGCTGTCGGTTACCTTCCGCTGGGCATCCGGTGCCTTGGTGGTTTGCCGTACCGACGCTTTCCGTGAAGTCGGTGGCTTTAATCAAGAGCTGTTTGCCGCCGACGAAATCGATCTGAGTAAATTGCTGAAAAAATGGGGACGCCAGCGCGGATTGAAATTTACGATATTGACACGCCATCCGCTGGTGACGTCACCCCGCAAAGTGCGACTGTACAGTGGCCGGGAAATCGCCGCGCAGCTTTTCAGTGTAATATTCAGCCCACGCAAGACATTGCAAGAGAAAAAGAAATTGCCGATTTGGTACGATGGCAGGCGATAATACATCGCGGCACCCCGCGGCTTGACGCATATCACCACTACCCGGCACGTTTTGTCCGGCAATTTTTCATGACAGCGGCATACGGCGGATCGAATGAATCAACGCTTCTCCAGGATTCCTGCTGCAATGTTATACACGCTGTGCTTCATAATTGAATCCGCGTCGTTTTATAATAGCCGCAATACCAATTATTCAAAGAGTTCAAAATGTCATTCAGTTTAAGCAGTTTCTACGATGCCAACCGCCGCATCATAATTTGGCTGATTCTGATCAGTTTGCTATGGATACTGAATGATTTCTTCGGGTTGATTTTTATCACGTTTGTTCTTGCGTTTATTGCGACACCACTGGTCCGTATGGGTCAGAACAGATTAAAGCTGCCTTATCGCGTATCACTGACATTGGTTTACATTTTTTTTCTGGTTGTACTGGGCAGTTTCTTCCGCTACGTCACACCCAGCGTAATCGGTGAGGCAAACAGATTTCTTAATAATTTCAGTGAGATACAGTTGAAACTGATAGAACTGGAACGTGATGTCGGTAGTAAATATCCTGGCATAGAGCGTTCTTTGCACGGTTATATGCGGAGTATCCTGGATGAAAACGCCATCCGGGTTATCGATATCGAACTGAATATTTTTAAGCAATCGATCTATCTTTCCAACGATGTTGACCCGGAACACGCTTTCGAAACCGATCTCACCGAAGCAACGCACCAGAAGCTGAAAAAATATTACGACAAAGAAGCCGAGTTGCTGATGAATTCCCTTGTAACCAAACAGATGGGTAAAGTCAGCGAGCAACTTCCAAAGCTGATTAACCATCTTTATCACGGAACAGGAACAATATTATTGGCACTGTTGTTCAGCTTTCTGATTTTATTTGACAATATTCGCCTGGGAAGCTTAATGAAAAGCTTACATGATTCGCGGTTGCGGGATTTTTATCAGGAAACCGCGCAACCGGTGATCCGTTTCGCTTACGTAGTCGGCCGCGCTATTCAGGCACAAGCCATGATCGCTTGCGTCAACACTTTCCTGACGCTGATCGGATTAATGATTCTGGGTATTCCATCGATTGCGCTGTTATCGCTGATCGTTTTTGTTTGCAGCTTTATTCCCGTACTGGGCGTGTTCATTTCCACCACCCCGATGGTACTGGTTGCGTTGAATACCGGTGGATTAGCCCTAGCAATAGCGGTAATAATCATGATTACCGTCATTCATATTATTGAAGCCTATGGGCTGAATCCCCTGATTTATGGGAAACATCTCAAACTTAATCCGGTGTTGGTTTTGATTATCTTGCTGGTGGCTTACCACACCTTCGGTTTGTGGGGGATGGTGCTGGGTGTCCCGGTCGCTTATTATTTTATCCATGATGTTTTTGGCGTGCCACTGTGGGATGAGCGCCGGTTAGAGCCGGTGGAGTCGAGCGGGACGCAAGGCCTTCAAAACAAAGGCCCTGAATAATCCGCTCTCAAGATAACCCGGTTTCCAACAACACATAGGCGATATCCTGTTTTTTCCAGGATTCCCCCCAAAGTTTTTTGGCCGCTTCGCTGGCTTGATGGTAAAACGCATCCCACTGCTCGGGAGGAATCGTCTGGCACCCGAGGCTGGAGGTCGTTGAGTAGCCGCCCCGGTGGATATTGATACCGAAATGACCGGTATCGGGATACGGCGGATCGCCGTCCCGTATTACGGTGACTCTGCCGGCGCGCTGACAAATGGCTTCATGGGGTTGACTGCCGTTATGCTTGTCAAAGCGATAAACCGGCCAGAAGCCGGTGCTGAGTACCGCCATGCCTTTTGTCCGTTCGCGTGTACCGTAACCTTTATGCATTCTGGAAGGATCGGTATTGCCGTTAAAGGCGCTGAAAATATTAAGCGTTGGTACTCTCAGAACCAGGGCATCGTCATAGACATTGCGATCGTTCTGGCTGGTCGGCCCGGCGGAAGGAAAAAAACCGCGAATACCGACAACACTGAGCGGATAACGTTTGAGTTGCTCTTGATGCGGTTGGAGCATTGCTTCGAGCGCTTGTTGCGTGATTTGGGGGCGACCTGCAGCCGGTATGATTTTAACATTTTGCATGGTTATGCTCCTTGGGATTCGGGATACAGTAGCGTCAGTACGGTCGGTTCGTCAAATTGTCCGGTTACCGTTCTGCCGGTGGTGCGTTGCCATTCGCGCAGTGCCTGTCTGAGCTCCTCGCTCAATCTGCCGTTGATTTTTGCCGGAAGCATGCCCAACGCTTTTTGCAAAGCCTCGATATCATCGCCGTTCAGCCGGCCGGCTTCATAATCGTTGAGTGGAACATCTTGCGGTGCAATCACCGCAGTCGCAGGTGTTGAAACCTGTACTGAAATCGGTGTTACAGGCGGTGCCGTTTCCCCCGGTTTTTTGCCTGCGCCGCGGATCGCGAATAATTTGGAAATGGCATCAAACCAGAAAGGCGCGCCCAATGTACCTGCTAAAGCGGTTAACAACCAGCCGAGCCATTTCATCGGTTCGACGAGCTGGAACCCAATCAACTCGAATACTTCACTGATACTCGGGCCTTGTTTTGCTGTTGCCGGTTGTCCGGAAGCTTTGGATGAAGACTGCTCAGCATCGGTAATCGGAAAATACCAGCCAACCGGTAGTTGCTTGAATTCCATAATGTGGGTATTCAGTTTTGCGATCTCGGTTTGGAAACTCTGATCAAGCGCCTGCTTTTCGGCAGCCGCTGTTGCTGATGCTGATGCTTTTCCCGCAGCCTCAACCAGACTCTTCACCGCATCAGGGTTTCTTTGCAATTGTTGACCGATATAGATGGTATCGACATTGAGCAGAATCGCCAGCAGCAGCCCGATGAAAAACATCGCGCATTGGGTCCTGCGTTTAAACCAGCCGCTGGCCCTGTCGGTTACCGCACTGAAATGCGCCTCCACTCGGGCTTTGAATTTTTCCAGATCGCCACTGGCCTCGTCGAGCATCGGGCCCAGCAGCTTACCTATCGGCTTACTGCGATCGTCCAGGGCCCGGCTTAATGCGGCCACAGAGCCGTCTTTCGACAATACCTGCACCAGCGCGGACGAGAAGATTTGCGGCGCAATGTACGAGGGCCTCGCGTTGTCGTCAGGCGATAACGAATCAATCAGCGGATGCCGGTACAGCGCTTCCGTGAGTTTGGTGTTTTTAATGGCAAAAGGCTTTAGTATGCCAAACCGGTATTTCGTGTAAGTCAATTCGCCCAGCATTAATGCAATCCCTTCGAACAGAACTCTGCCTCGCAGCGAGAGCGCTTGAATGATCAACTCGCTAATACTGCTAACCAGGCCGGCAAAAAGCGCATAGATTAGAAAAATAGCGATTAAAATATCGAGCATATTGAGCATCGTCTTACTCCTAATGGGTTATTGTAAAAGACCTGAATACGAGTTTAGTAACAGTCCGTTGATTAAACCAAAGGGGTAATCTAAAAACGTATACCGGCTATTCTCGTACTGCAGCAAAAAACAGTCAGTGCGATTTGTCACAAATCGATCCATTATTTTCAGCGCTTTTGACTCGGTTACGGGGCTTGGCGAAGCTTTCCGCTCACCGTGGCAAAGCATGCATAACTTCTTATGAAATCAAAATGATGAAAAAAGATTTAATTTAGGACACCGTGGTTTCAATGCGGATTTTATTGTACAGCGTCCTATGTACCGGGCATTGATTGGCGATTTCCAACAGGCGGGCGCGTTGCTGCGGATTCAGATTTCCGACCAACCGGATATCGCGTGTAATGACATCGATCAGCGCTGTTTCGTTATCACAGTCCGTACAATCGTCAGCATGTACTTTGTTGTGATGCAAAGTCACCCGAATATCGTGTAAATCGAGCTGCTTGTGATTCGCGTACATGCGCAAGGTCATCGATGTGCAGCTGCCCAGTGCGGCCAACAGCAATTCATAGGGATTGGGTCCCAGATCCGAACCACCGAGCTTGATCGGCTCATCACTGATCAAACGGTGTTGCGGCGTCACGATTTCGCGGGTGAACTTTTTATCCAGCTCGCGCACCACCACGGTACCCGATTCAACCGGTGCATCAGAATGATGCGGCAATGGTGCGACATCAAGGTAACGGTTGACCCAGGCGCATAACATATCCGCAACATAACGGGCGTCCGCCGGATCTGTCAGGAGATGATCAGCATGATCCAGCGATACGAAGCTTTTCGGATGCCGGGCCGAGGAGTAGATCCGCGCGGCTTCGTCAATCGAAACGGTAGTGTCCATCGGCGAATGAAATATCAACAATGCCTTGCGTAGCGTTTGAAGGTGTACCACCGAATTGTATTGTTCCAGATCATCGATGAATTGCCGCGTTATGGTGAAGCTGCGTCCCGCCAGAGTGACCTGCACCGCTTGTCTTCCCTGTAATTCGCGATAGGAATCGGCGAATAAATGCTTCACGTGCGCAGCGGTGGCCGGCGCGTTGATTGTCACCACCGCTTTCACGGAGGGTAAATCTCGGGCGGCTGCCAATGCCGCAGCACCGCCGAGACTGTGTCCGATCAGCAACGCCGGGGCCGTATGATGTTGCGCCAGATAGTGTGCTGCAGCTTGTAGATCCTGCAAGTTCGACGAGAAATTGGTATTCGAGAAATCCCCTTGACTGCTTCCCAGCCCGGTAAAATCAAATCGCAACACGGCGATTCCTTGAGCGGCCAAGGCTTGTGCGATTCGCGTCGCCGCCAGATTTTCCTTGGAGCAGGTAAAGCAATGTGCAAATAACGCATAAGCTTTGATCGCACCTTCAGGTAGTTCCAGTGCGCCGGCCAGTGATTCACCCTGAGTGTTTTGAAAAATCGTTTTGATTCGTGGCATCGCAATATTCCTATCAGATTAATAATGTTAAACGATTATTACTGAATTCCAAGGAAACACTGATTAATGATCGCGCGAGTGAATCGCTTCAGTACCGAGACAATCCATTTCCTCACCTATCTTACTGATATTGATATATTTCTGTCACAGCATTCCGTTCGTTGCGCACTTAACCCCGCTTACCGGATTAATCAATGTTTCTCTGAATCGTACTGTCTTCCGGTCAGCATTCCAGCCGATCAATGGCGAGCTGCCATGGGATTACTGTCCGCGTAAAAACCATTTGTCCAAATCGGCCAGGCTGACTTCAAACCAGGTCGGCCTACCGTGATTGCATTGATCGGCACGCTCGGTTTTTTCCATGTCGCGCAATAACGCATCCATTTCCACCAGGGTCAATTGCCGATTGGCACGTATAGCACCATGGCATGCCATGGTCGCAAGCATTTCGTTGCGTTTTGCGGTAAAAACCTGGCTTGCACCAAAATCATGGATATCATGCAACATGCTATGCGCCAAGTGTGCGATATCCGCATGCCGCAGTACCGCGGGTACGGCGCGGACAGCTAATGCCGTAGGTGACAGTACGGCGATTTCGAAACCCAGTTGCACCAACAGTGCTTGGTGTTCTTCAACAACGGCGACTTCGAGATTGTCCGCTTGCAACGTTATCGGAATTAACAATGATTGGGTGGCGACGGCCTGATTGTCGAACGCTTGCTTGAGTTTTTCGTAGAGAATACGCTCATGCGCCGCGTGCATATCGACCACTATCAGGCCACGTTCGTTTTGAGCCAGTATGTAAATACCATGCAATTGCCCCAGGGCGAACCCCAGCGGATGCGCTGGCAGCTGTTGTTCGGCAGCGACTGTGTTGGTGGCGGTATGCTGCCGGGTGATCGCCGATTCCATGGACGGCACCGGACCATCATCGGTTCCGGTACCGAATAAAGTACGGTAAAAGCCTTCCGGTTGCGCCGCGGTTCTGGTTGGAGTGGCATTCGATCGAGGATAAGCAGACAGCGCGTGGGGCGGCGATGCACGGACGGATGATGCTGGCAACGCGGTATCGATGCTACGGTTCGGTGCGGCAAGCGCTTTGTCGATCGCATGAAAAATGAATTGGTGCAGGGCGCGCGGTTCACGAAAACGTACTTCGGTTTTGGTCGGATGCACATTCACATCGACATTTTCCGGATGAATCGACAGAAAAAGTACAAAAGCGGGGTGTTTATCCAAATGCAGGACATCGCGGTATGCCTCCCGTAATGCGTGCGATATCAGCTTGTCGCTGACAAAACGATTGTTGACGAAAAAATACTGTGCGTCCCGGGACGACCGTGCCAACGCCGGGAGTGCTGCCATGCCGTACAGCCGTATGCCGTCGGATTGCTCGTCGATCGTCACGGCGGTTTGTCCGAATTCCTCGCCCAGAATCGCCGAGATTCGCTGCGTGAGATCGCCTGTGCGCAATTGGTGGCGCAACTTGTCATTGTGATGCAACACGAATTCGATACCGGATTGGGATAATGCAGTGCGCTTGAAGATTTCTTCGCAATGCGCGAATTCGGTCGCATCCGATTTCAGGAATTTTCGTCTGGCGGGGATATTGAAGTATAACTCGCTGATATCCAGAACGGTGCCTTGAGTCAGTGCAGCCGGTGCGGGCTGAGAAACAGTATTACCCTCGGCCTGGATCCCCCAGGCATGCGGTTGCCCGATAAATTGGCTGGTTAAGGCCAGCTTAGATACGGCAGCGATACTTGCTAAGGCTTCGCCGCGAAACCCAAGGCTCGCGATATGATAGAGATCATCCAGCGTACTGATCTTACTGGTGCTATGTCGCGTTAGCGCCAGCATCAACTCATCTTTGGCGATGCCGGTACCGTCGTCACTGACACGAATTTGTTTAACGCCACCTTGCCGCAATTGTACGGTAATTTTGCGCGCACCTGCGTCAATGCTGTTTTCCAATATTTCTTTCAGGGCGGAAGCAGGCCTTTCGATAACCTCACCGGCGGCGATTTGGTTAATTAGTAATTCGGGTAGCGGCTTAATGGCGGGCATGATGGCGTAGTTACCGGTAATTGAATTGCGGAAGTTGTGCGCCCTATTATACGGGTCCGGCAGTGTTAATTTAACTGCGCAATTTCGGAATAACAAAACCAACCGATCAAGACGGCAGCAATCATGCGGCGACGCGGATTCCCAAGAAAATCAATGGCAGTTTGAACGGATCGGATGACTGAATCCGGTATTTCAAAAAATATTTTGCGTTATTGTATCGAAAATAGCCGCTCCCGTTATTTTCGGTTTAAGCTTCGTTGCCGCACTCACCGGGGCTTTATGCCCACGGGATTTCCATTCAGAACGGATAGCTGCGACACCGTTTCGAAAAACTGGAAGCGACTGGATTAGCGTCACTGTTTCCTATGTCGAAGGGTCATCACACAAAATTACTCACCTTCTCCAACACCGCCCCGACCGCCGGCGACATCCCCGCATACACCGCATCTTCCCGGCCTTCTGTAGCCACTTTCGCCGTTTCATTGACCTCATATCTAATCTACCCTCCGCAATAATCGCAGACCATGGTTGACCGGAAAGCCTCAAACCATTAACATACGCGTCTTGCCAAACAGCTGTTCCCTGATAGCTCAGTCGGTAGAGCGACGGACTGTTAATCCGCAGGTCCCAGGTTCGAGCCCTGGTCGGGGAGCCAATTCGGTACAAAACTGGGCACTCTTTCAAGCGAGTGCTTTTTGGCTTCTTCCACAGCATGAGCAAGCGCAGAATAACTGCCGGTTATTTCCGCTTGATTGTCCTTGACGCGGATTTCACTTACCAGCAGTTTCAAATATTCCTTACCAAATCCGCTTCTTCTGTCCAGTAGCTTGGTTCGTAGCGCCTTGGTGAAGGCTTCAAGCTGATTCTGCTTGATTTCCGGCATTTGTTGCTGACGGCGGAATCCGGCAACTTGAATCAATAATTCCTGCTTTCTTGCATTCAGCTTGTGAGAACGTTCCTGTAGCGAAGAATCCAGCGGCAGGAATCCTTTCTCAACCGCCTCAAGAAGCCGATCGGTGGCAAGCTTTATTTCATCCAGTTCCTTGGTCAGTTTCTTCAATCCTTCATCCTGGCTTGCCTGTGCCGCTTTGACCTGCTTTTTCATGTCAGACAGCATAACTTTGACCCGCTCGGGATCAAACACTTTGTCCGCCAAAGTATTGAGAACCAGGCTATCGAGTTTTTCCATCGGAATGCTTCGCCCATCGCACAATTTGTTACCCTTGCTGATGCGGGTATTGCATTTGTAATAGCGATAACGTCCGCCCTTGCCCGTCGCCAGTGTCATGCTGGCACCGCAGCAGCCGCATTTGAGCAATCCGGTTAACAAAGTCGGTGAATTGGCTATTCTTGGCGGTATGACTGCTGGTGCACGCGCTGCTTTATGGGTTTGCACCGCTTCGAATAGCGATTTTTCAATGATCGGCTCAACCGCCATGCGTACCCATTCGCTTTCGGGTTTGAACTTTTGATTCTTGGCGTCACGCTTGTTAAAAATGAACTCGCCGCAATAGGTCGGATTGGAAAGAATCTCATGCACGCGGTTACGCGCAAATTGTTTTCCTCTTTGCGTGAAGCCTCGCTCATTCAGGTGAACGGTTATTTGTTTTGCGCCCATCGATTGGCCAAGGTGGCCATTCAGGTATAAATCAAAGATTTTGCGCACGGTCGCCGCTTCGTGCTCATCGATGGCCAGGCGTTTCTTTTTCTTGCCTTTGATGCTGACGGTCTCAACTTCTATCGTTTTATAGCCAAAGGGAGGACGCGAACCGTTGAAATAACCTCGCCGAGTGTTTTCCTTCATCGCCCGCAAGGTGTGCTTGCCA
>CP091135.1:1959637-1971868 GCA_021582655.1 Nitrosomonas sp. | reverse complement strand
CGCCGAACTGAATCGGCGCGCGAACCGGCTGGCGCATCGCTTGATCGGACTCGGCATTCAAGCGGAAAGCCGGGTGGGGATCGCGCTGGAACGTTCCGTCGACATGGCGATCGCCGTACTGGCGACGCTGAAGGCCGGTGGCGCTTATGTGCCGCTCGATCCGGATTATCCACGCGACCGCCTGTAACACATGGTGGCCGACAGCGCGATTGAATTGCTGTTGACGCATCAGCGATTGCGCGAACGGATCCCCGACCCGGCATCCGGCCATGTATTGGAATTGGATGCGCCGGATTTGGCCGATCGGTCGGATCACAATCCGGCGGTACCGCTGCACGGCGAACATTTGGCTTACATTATCTATACCTCCGGATCGACCGGAAAACCTAAAGGCGTCGGCATCGCGCATCATACGCTGGCCGAACATGCTTATGTTTCCATCGATTTCTTCGGTTTGCGCGACACCGACCGGATGCTGCAATTCTCCACCATCAATTTTGACGGCTTTATCGAGCAGTTTTTTCCGCCGTTGTGCGTGGGAGCGGCACTGGTGTTGCGCGGAACCGCATTGTGGGACAGCGAGACGTTCTATCGTGAATTGATCGCCAGGCGGATTACCGTCGCCGATCTGACCACCGCTTACTGGTTCTTGCTGGTGCAGGATTTCGCCAAAGCGGGGCCGCGCGATTACGGCATGCTGCGGCAAGTGCATGCCGGCGGTGAGGCGATGTCGCCGGAAGGACTGAAGGCCTGGCGGGCTGCCGGTATGCAAGGGATCACGTTGCTCAACACGTACGGTCCGACGGAGGCCGTGGTGACGGCTACGGTCGCCGATTGTACCGCGCATGATGCCGATGCCGGTCCGGCGGTGTTGCAAGTTACCATCGGCAAGCCGCTGCCGGCGCGGTGTATCTATTTGTTGGACGCGAATCTGGCGCCGGTATTGCCGGGGGTTCCCGGAGAACTGTGCATCGGTGGCGAACTGCTGGCACGCGGTTATTTGAACAGGGCGGGATTGACGGCGGAGCGTTTTATCGCCGATCCGTTCGGCAATAGCGGCGGGCGGCTTTACCGTACCGGGGATTTGGCACGCTGGCGCGCCGACGGGCACATTGAATATCTCGGGCGACTCGATCATCAAGTCAAGATTCGCGGCTTCCGCATCGAACTGGGAGAAATCGAAACGCAATTGTTGCAACGGCCCGAGATCCGGGAAGCGGTAGTGACCGTCAAAGAAGGCCCCGCCGGTGCGCGGCTGGCCGCCTATATTTCGTTACAGCCGGATTGTACGTTGACGATTGCGGCGTTGCGCGATTCGTTGGCGGAAGTATTACCGGACTACATGATTCCGGCGGCGATCGTGATCATGCCGATCTTGCCGTTGAACGCCAACGGCAAGATCGATCGCAAACGATTGCCGGAACCCGAATTTGTCGACGCGGGCAATTATGAAGCGCCGCAGGGCGATGCCGAGCAGGCGCTGGCGGTGATCTGGGCTGATGTTCTGAGTCTGAGCCGAGTGGGCCGGCATGATAACTTTTTCGAATTGGGCGGGGATTCGATTCTGAGTTTGCAAATCGTCACTGCGGCACGGCGGGCTGGCTGGCACATTACGCCGCGCCAATTGTTCGAGCGGCAAACGGTAGCCGAGTTGGCGCAAGCCGCCGCTATCATCCTGGAAGCCGTCGATGAGACGCCGCCGTCCAAAGCGTCGGCGCTGGCGGATTATCTGGATGCCGCGATCATTGCCGCGCTGCCGTTCGGCGAGCAGGATATCGAGGATATTTTTCCGTTGTCTCCGACGCAGGAAGGTATGTTGTTCCATACCTTGGAAGCACCCGGAACCGGGTTGTATGTGAATCAGATCAGCGTTGCGGTGGAGGGATTGGACGCCGACCGGCTGGCGGACGCCTGGCGGCAAATGGTGATCCGGCATCCGGTGTTGCGCACCGGCTTCCTATGGCGATCGGAACTGTCTCGTCCGTTGCAAGTGGTTTTCAAGCAAGCCGACATACCGGTGGTTCAACTCGATTGGCGCGGACAGGAGCACCTGGAACAATGCATCGCCGCATACGCGGATGAAGCGTTGCGGCGCGAATTCGATTTCATTGAGCCGCCGATCGGCTTGAGCCTGATCCGCACCGGGGAGAACCGCCATCAATTGATTTGGACCAAGCATCACATATTGCTCGACGGCTGGGGCGATTCGTTGCTGGTCGGCGATTGGCTGCAGTGTTATAACGGCGAAACATTGCCGCAACCGGGGCCCGATTACCGGGTTTATGTGGACTGGCTGGCGCGGCAGGATAAGCAAGTCGTACAGCAATTCTGGCAACACGAGTTGCGCGGGATCGACGGGTCGACGTTGCTGGCGCAAGCGGTCGGCAATCGCGCACAAAGCGGGAACCGATCCGGTTACGCGCAGTTGTATACCCGGTTCGGTATCGAAGAGACCCGTCAGCTGCAAGTATTCGCGCAGCAATTGCACATTACGCCGAATACTTTGGTGCAGGCGGCGTGGGCGTTGTTGCTGCAACGTTATACCGGCAAGCAAACCGTGGTATTCGGTGCAACCGTGGCGGGGCGTCCGCCGGCTTTACCCGGTGCGGACAAGGTACTTGGGTTGTTTATCAATACCATTCCGGTGCCGGTGGCGCGTTGCAGTGAACAGACCGTGGCTTCCTACCTGACCGGATTGCAGCGCGTCAATGCGCGGTTGCGCGATTACGAATACGCGTCGCTGGCGGATGTGCAACGCTGGTCCGGGTTTTCCGGTCAGCCGTTGTTCGACAGCATCGTGGTGTTTGAGAATTTCCCCCTTAATGCCGCGTTACGCAGCGACGAGCATTACGGACTGCGTTTCGGTGAGATCGCCGGCAAGGGGCTGACCGGTTACGCCATGGATTTACAGGTGGTGATCGGCGAGACGTTGGAAATCGAGTATGCCTACAGTTGCAGCGATTTCAGCGATGCATTTGCAGCCGATTTGCGCGGTCAAATGGAAAGCCTGATGCGGGAAATGATGATGTACCCGCAGCGTGCGGTGGGTGAATTGGGTTGGTTGGACAAGCAAACTTTGGAGCGGCTCTGGTTGCTGCGTAGCGATCGGGATGCGGATAAGCCCGACGCATATCAGCCTGTGCACCGGATCATCGAACGTAATGCCGCGCAACAGCCCGATGCGATCGCGTTGCTGATGGGTGAGCGGGAAATGTCGTATGCCGAATTGAATGTGCGGGCAAATCGCCTGGCGCACCAGTTGATCCGCTTGGGCGCCACGGCGGAAACCCGCATCGGTGTGGCGATGGAACGTTCGCTGGATGTAATCGTGACGTTATTGGCGATCCTGAAATCCGGTGCGGCGTACGTGCCGCTGGACATCGATTATCCTGACGAGCGGTTGACGTTCATGATCAAGGACAGTGAATTATCGCTGTTGATCACGCAGCAAAGTGTACTTGCCAGGCATGCTTTCGATTGCGGAGTGCCTCGATTGGTGTGGGAGGCCGTCGATTTGACGGCGGCACAGACCGGGAATCCGGTTGCTGCGGTGCATCCGCAACAGTCGGCATATATTATTTATACTTCGGGATCGACCGGTTTGCCTAAAGGGGTCGCGGTCGCGCACGGTCCGTTGTCGATGCATTGCCAGGCGACGGCGCGGATTTACGCTATGCATCCCAATTCTTGTGAATTGCTGTTCATGTCATTTTCGTTCGACGGTGCACACGAGCGCTGGCTGACCGCACTGACGGTCGGCGCGGGGCTGGCGGTGCGCGATCAGGAATTATGGACAGCGGAGCAGACCTACGATGCGTTGCACCATTACGGGATCACCAATGCCGCGTTTCCGCCGGCATATCTCGGTCAGATTGCGGAATGGGCGGTATCGCGTAACGATCCGCCACCGGTCGATTTGTATGTGTTCGGCGGCGAAGCGATGCCCAAGGCATCGTACGACTTGATCCGCCAGACACTGCGTCCGCACAGGCTGATCAATGGTTATGGCCCGACCGAAACCGTGGTGACACCGTTGATCTGGAAAACCGATGCCGCGCACGGTTTCGATTGCGCCTACGCACCGATCGGGCGTCCGGTCGGCGCACGCACGGTGTATGTGCTGGACACTGATTTACAGCCGGTGCCGATCGGTATCGTCGGTGAGCTGTATATCGGCGGGTATGGTTTGGGCAGGGGATATCTGCGGCGTGGCGGATTGACCGCGGAACGTTTTATCGCCGATCCGTTCGATCACACTGGCGGGCGTTTGTATCGCACCGGAGATCTGGTGCGGTGGATGGACGACGGTAACATCGAATACGTCGGTCGCGCCGATCATCAAGTGAAAATTCGCGGATTCCGTATCGAGTTGGGAGAAATCGAAGCGCGTATCCGTGAGACGGGCGGAGTGGCCGATGTGGCGGTGGCGGTGCATGCCGGTGCCGGCGGCGCGCAGTTGGCCGCGTATTTCGTTCCGGAAGATATTCGCAAGGAACAGCAGGTGTTGGCGCAATTGAAGCAAACGCTGGCGCAGCGGCTGCCCGATTATATGGTACCGGCTTATTTTATCTGCCTGCCCGGATTGCCGCGGCTGCCGAGCGGCAAATTGGATCGCCAGCGATTGCCGGAACCGGATGCGGCTGCCGGTGATCATTATCGGGCGCCTTCTACGGAAGAAGCCAAGGCACTTGCCGCGATCTGGCAGGAAGTGCTGGGTGTGGAGCGGGTCGGAGAGACCGATAATTTCTTCGCACTGGGCGGTGATTCGCTATCCAGTCTGAAAGTCATCGCACGTATTCGCAATCTTACCCAGGTTAATCTCAATTTCAAATTGCGGGATTTGATCCAGCGGCCGACCATTGCAGGCTTGTTAGGATTGGACGACCAAGGTGCGAGCGGCTTGCTGGCATTGAACCAGCCGGTCGCCGCCAACGGCCAACAACCGTTGTTTTGCATACATGCCGGATTGGGCACGGTGTTCGATTATCAGCCGCTGGCGAAGCAACTGCAAGGCGAGCGGACGGTCTACGGCTTGCCGTGCCGTATGCTGGCCGATCCGTCGCATAAAGATATTTCGTTGCGCCAAATGGCTGAGGATTATTGCGCCATGGTCCGGTCCGTTCAGCCGGAAGGGCCGTACCACCTCGCGGGCTGGTCATTGGGCGGCACCTTGGCGGCGCTGATGGCGGCGTTGTTCGAGGCGGCCGGACAAACGGTGGCGTTCCTGGGGTTGATCGATCTTTATATTCCCGGTACGGAATCGGCGCATGCGGACGACTGGCGGCGGGATTTGGCCGGTTTCGCTGCCGTGGTGTTATCCGATACCGACCTCGATACGGCGTTGCAGGCGGACATAGGCAGCTTATCTCCGGCGGACGAATCGAAACAAGCCGTGACTGCTTTGCTGGAGCGCGCACTTGCGTCCAAAGCAGCGGTTGCCCGCAGCGGGGAACGTACGGCAACTTCGGGGTATGCCGCGATGGGCGCGGAAGAATTGGCGCATATCTTCCTTGTCGCGCGCCGTTTGAAAGCGTTGTCGCTGCAGACCGATGCGTTGGTTCCGTTGCAGGCGCGCGCGACCTGCTGGTGGGCGGCGGCGCGCGAAGTGGAGGAGCGGATGGCGCTATACCGGCAAATCGCACCGACGCGGACTGATGGCATTGATATCGACGCCGACCACTTCGCAATCGTTCGTGACGAATCTTTGCTGGCAGGAATCAAATTACTGTTGACAACGGATTCAACGCAACGCATTGGGACCGAAGACAGCGCGGATGCGAGGGAAAAAGCGGGGCGTTAAGTTGCCGACAACAGCGGGAGGCCAGTCGTTTTTGGCCGGGGTGAGCGGCTTCGGTTTCCTTGCGAATGGGGTGGCAGGAGTCCGCGAAGGCGCTATTTTGGTCACGAACCGAGCGATATCGTCGCACCGATCTATTCGTCGCATTATTTGCGGATGCTGGATGGCGTATTCGTTACAAGAGATACAAAAATCCTTACGGGTTCGAGGATTTCAATAAAATAACGGCGTTTAAACCGGAAATCCACGCGACTTGGTACAGCATCCTGATGAACGTGAGGATGCTGTATGAAGATACCCGTCAGCAAT
Organism: Nitrosomonas sp.; assembly: GCA_021582655.1. GTDB lineage: Bacteria > Pseudomonadota > Gammaproteobacteria > Burkholderiales > Nitrosomonadaceae > Nitrosomonas. Next base: position 1,965,762 of record CP091135.1, on the reverse strand, counting down.
GCAGTTGCCATCGGCAAGTGTTGCGATCAAATAAAACCGGATATTTTATTAAGCCTTTTGTGACTATTCAGTCAAAAAACTGCAAAAAAATACTTGCCAGGATTTTTGAGTCAGGAAGGGTGATTACTACTGCAGTTGGAATCACCGATTAGGCGCTATCGATTCGGATATTTTGCATTTTTCGGTAATTTAACGAAACTGCTCCCACAAGGACTCCGGTATTCTGTTGAGGCTCTTGAGTTCAAATGATCCGCTATGTAATTGATTGACAGCGTATTCATAAACCCCGGCATTCAAATCCAGTACCGGCAGCGGATAAACTATTCCGTAAATCTGTTCTTTATCAGCATCAGTACATTCATTCGATCTTTCGCTATAAAAACCTACGGATATTTCGAATTTCTTACCGCCGTTCAATAAAATGCTGACAACATCCCGATCACCGCACAATAAACGGAAAGTACCGATTATTTCCAAAAATACCTGAACCGGCTGAGATTCTGTGACCATCAGTTTAACTTCCTTGATACGATTTTGATCCAACGGAATCGTTTCCACATTCACCAGTTTCCATCCATTGATATTCTGGTCGTATTGCAAATAGGCATTCCGGTATAGCACGGGCTGACTGCCATCTTCAATAATAGGGATAGACAAACTGCCGCTAGAATATATAGGCGGATGGTTTTCGTGAGCAAATAAGGGCGTTATTGAGAGCGAGCTCATTGCTACAATCACAAAAAATAGCTTTTCTATTTTTTTGATGTAGTGTTTAGTCATGGTAATGATTCCTTTTTTACAAGTTAAATCTGGAAAATCTGAGGGATTGATTGTTGTTCAGCCTGAGATTGCTGATCTGCCGCTCCCGCACTATGCTGGTGTGCCTTGCATGGTTGCTATCAATATCCCGTTTCCAACCCGGATCGATAGTCAACGCTTTGAAAATCCTGAACCCTTTGCCGCTGTGATCCCCATGCCTTTTACCGTCATGCGCGAATTATGCTTGCTTGTTATTTCTCTTGAACCAGATCTTCCCCAGTTTCGATCAGAACGCATCATGGCGCATCATTTATTGGTGGCGCGGGAACCTGAAGTGCTTATTCTAAAATGCAAGCAACCCTGAGTGTCCGATATACTTACAATTTAATATTATTAATGTTCCATGCACACTCAGAAAGGAGTAATCCATGAAAAATTTTTTTATCCTGCTAGGGTTCTTTTTAGTTACTAACAATGCATATTCCCTATCGATAATTTATGATGGATTTAAATGTGCGGATGAAGCAACCACCGCAGGTGATCCGGCCCAAAGCATATTTACAATTGAAGAAGATTTGGGGAATGGCAACTATAAGCTGTTGTTAGAGAATGGGTACTTGGTCTTCGGAGATAAAATTTGTTTAGAGTTGATTAATACTTCAATAGATCCGACAAACATACATGGTTTATCGAAAATTGAAGCGGTAGCACATTTTAATGGCGCCGTTCTGGTTGTTTCATATGGACTCATAATCCAAAATAAGGATATAGCGAGCGGTGATCCTATATTACTCACTGATATCAGCTTTCCTAGTATTTACACCTTGGTTTTTGATTATTCGCCTTCCACGCAGACGTTCAAACTTAAAAGTGCTACGAAACTGGATAATCTTTTTTCTGCGCTGCGTATAGAAGGAAGTGATGTCGTGCAATCTTTTTCTAGGTTGCATGTGGACCCAATACTGCCGGTAGAGGAAATCCAATTCTTGATTAAAGAATAGCCCAATTGCGGAAATCCAGAACACTGGTAGGAAGCCTTGAGAGGAGGTTCCGTGGTTTGCCCGTGTTGCGGTCAAATAAAAGTGGGCGCTTTATTAGGTTTCTTTTCAAATTCCATTGGTGTCACATTACCGATCGCTGTATGAAGACGCTGATCTTACATGCTGGTTGAGCTACCTTTGTAGATAGTCTTGTATTGACTCAATGTGTTTATGTATATCACTTTGGGATTGAATTATCCGATTTGATCGATGTTGTCGTGGGAAATAAGCATTCATTGGCGCATATTCTTGACAGCGTTGCGATCGATGGTGCTGATAGATCTACCACATTGACCGAAACCGCAATTATGTTGGTTGTCCTTGGATTAATTGGTGTTGTTGTGATTCTCAATTTACTGATCATGGTGGTCAGTGGCGGGTACGAAATTTTAGTTTCACGTATCAATTTAAAAAGCCATCCGGATCAACCTGAATGGCTTTCGCACGCCAATGCTTTTGTACTGAAAGCCAAACTGGCAGCGGTCATTATCGGAATCTCATCAATTTGCTGAAAACCTTTATCAATGCCAACGCTTACGATTCAAAAACATTATTGGCGCAAACCGGGATTCACATGGCATTCTTATTTTCAGCCATTGTAATTGCTTACTGTGACCGCATCATCACTCAAATTAATCACCACACAGATGAGCATTGATGGATTGAACCCCGCCAAAGCGGGGTAATATCGTTAGAGATAGCGTTTTATATTAATTGTTGATAAACCTATCAATATCATTCCAAACAACATCATGACATAAGTTTCAGGTTCGGGTACTGCAGAAAGCGTATCGTTTGAAGCAAACGTAGTAAATTCATTATTTCCATAACTGAACTGAACCTGTTGGTATCCATCGCAACAACCTTCAAATCCATAGAGATTTAGCGTGTGGTTTCCTGCAGTGAGATTCAATCCGCTGACACTTAATATTTGGGATGAATTACTGTAACTCCCGTTCCACCACATATCATTGGTTTTGAAGTCATATGCCACATCATCAATAAACATGGCGCCGCCATGACCGAAATCCACGCCGGCTCTAAAATTCCATAGACCGGCGTTTGAAGCGGAAACGTGAAAATCGATAGTCGATTTAAAAGCAATGTCTGTATATGAACCACCTGGGAACAGACTATGGTTGGATATGTTGTCGTAGATTGTTACTAATGAACTTCCGTATCCTGAAGTAGGAGATGCGACTGCCGCATTGACAGTCGATTGATAAGCATCGGCATTAACTTGTGAACCGGCTGAAGAATAACCCGTCTCAATTTTAATAGTGCTTGCTTCGACAGAGCTGAAAAACATAAACGACATAATTACAGTTGCATACTTCAACGTATTTCTCATCAATAGCTCCTTTAAAATGATTGCGAAAGCTGAGAGACATCCCATTAATGTCTTTATCACGTTAGGGTTATCGACGGGGAAATGCCGCACTTAATAGCACATCAGTCATTTTTTCTAGTACATTCGTCCTAATATACTGAACCAGTAATCTGCTTTATCGGCATAGCTGGGCACATGGCTCCTTCTTATGGCTTTCTGCCATGAATAAGTGATTAAATGGGGAAATAATAGGTGGCACAAAAAGTGCACAAGTCGACACGAGCTGGTCTGTATTTCTTTTTGAATTTCGATGAATAAAACTCCCGAAATACTCCTCTCGCAGCTACCATAAAGTTGTCTACTGGAGTGGCAAGGGCCGGAACGGTAGCCCACTAATAACCAGGAGCAGCGATCCACCGATCTCACCACCTGCTAGGTGGCGAGATCGGAGAGTTTTTGTATTTGTAATATCTGCAATTTGAACGCTCAAGCAGAGGTGGGATTGCCCTCATACAAACTCTCTTAAGGTCTTTAGCTGGATCGGCTATTATACTGAATAAAGTTAAGGGTAAAAAATGGCCACTGCGGAACAAATCAAAGCATTATTGAGGAGTCACGCTGATCGCGACGATCAGCGTTTCTACGCTACTGCTTTGCAGGTGGCTGCCCAAGAGGCTCGGCAAGGGCATCACAAGCTGGCTGGGGATATCAAGACGATGATCGAGAAGTCTCAAAAAAATGCCAGTTTGGGTCTTGCTACGCCTAAGCTAACCCCGCTGTTGCAGCAACCCAAAGGAGATTTGAAGGGATTGCTGGAACTGACTCACTCGCCGGTCCGAAGCAATGAACTGGTTCTGATTGGCGAGGTGCAAGAGCGTCTTGATCAAGTCCTTTTAGAGCAGCGGCAAAAGGACAAGCTTGCGCAGTTTGGCCTTTTCCCCCGGCGAAAGCTGCTCTTTACCGGTTCTCCAGGAACTGGCAAGACCATGTCTGCCGCAGTGCTCGCAACAGAGCTCAAGCTGCCTCTCTACACTATCGTTCTTGATAGCCTGATTACTCGATTCATGGGTGAGACGGCTGCGAAGCTTCGTTTGGTGTTCGATCACATCAAGCAAACACGCGCCGTCTATCTTTTTGATGAATTCGATGCTATCGGTACCCAGCGTGGCGCTCAGAATGACGTTGGCGAGATACGAAGAGTACTGAACTCATTCCTGTTATTCGTCGAGCAGGATGATTCCGAAAGCATTATTGTCGCTGCCACCAATCACCCGGAGCTTCTCGACAAAGCACTTTATCGCCGTTTCGACGACATCATTCGATTCGAGAAACCTGGCAAGGAGCAGGTCAGGCAGTTAGTCGAGAATCGTTTGGCCTTGTTCGAAACCGGATCTTTGGCGTGGGATGAAATCACATCAGCTTCAGAAGGTCTGAGTGCAGCAGAGTTGACTCGCGCCTCCGAAGATGCCGCTAAGGAGGCTGTTCTTCACTACAAGAGCAAAATCTCTACGCCGCTCATTATCAGGGCGATTCAGCGGCGACTTGCCGGCAAAAAATAAGGGGACTCAATGCCGGAGCGGAAGCGACACATCCTGGTTGATGGGTTTGTCACCAACGAAGATTTTCGATCCAGAAGGACAGGTCGAAATCCTGTCATTCCTCCACAGGATCGCCTTGCGCACGGACAGTACTTGTCGTCGCGCTATTCTGACTTGGTTGGTCAATTCGAAGCGCAGCGGGCGCAGATTGAAAATCCGATAACGGAGGACGTTGGGATTTACGTCGAAATCGCGAGTGCACCGGGGTGCGAGCTTCCGCTAGACAGTCTGGATACAAGTCGTGATTTCAAGCTTCGTTCATGCCGTAAAGAAGATGACCACGAAATTGCATTGATTTTCATACCAGAATCCAGACGAGACGTTTTCCAGAGAAAACTGGAGCAATATCTCGATCCCGAAAAAGATCGAAAGGGTAAGCCTCGAAACCACAACCTTGTCGACAGTATCGCCGAGATCAAGCTGGCTGATTTACGCTCATTTTGGACCGATGATCCGGGACATTTCCCAGGGGATCTTGATCAGGCTGTATGGTGGGAGCTGTGGCTGAAGAAGCGAGGCTCAGACGAGAATTCTCTCGATATAGCGCAGCAGCTTGCGGAGCGCATAGGCGGGCGCTTGGGGAATACGTCGCTGAGTTTTTTCGACAGCGTCGTCGCCCTTGTCCGGGCAACTGCGCGTCAACTCGAGCGGGCACCAGAGTTGATTGCATCACTCGAAGAATTGCGCCGAGCCAAGGAAACACCGAACGTCCTAATCGAATCCTCGCCGAAAGAGCAGCAGCAATGGGTGGAAGATCTGCGGCATCGAATGCGGGTTGACAATACAGCATCAACTGCAGTGACGATCCTTGATACCGGCGTCAATTACCGCCACCTGTTGCTTGCGAGCGTCTGCAACGCAGGCCTCGCGGAATGTTGGAGTCCTGGCTGGCCGCACTTCGACAATTTCAATCCCACCAATCCGGGCTCCCCTTACAGTGATCACGGTTCCAGGCAGGCTGGGCTTGCCGCTTTTGGCGACCTTCATGCAGCCCTGGTTAGCGACGAACCCATCGTCCTGAAACATCGCATCGAGTCGGGGCGCATTCTGCCGCCGACAGGCTCAAATGACCCAGAGCTTTATGGAGCCATTACGGTTGGCACCGCAGCGAAGCTCGAGGTCGAGCGGCCAGAGTGGAATCGTGTGTACTCGCTCGCCGTAACAGCTGATCCTGAGCGCATGGGCGGACAGCCCTCATCCTGGTCGGCCGAGATCGATCAGTTTGCCTCAGGAATGGAGGACAGAAAGCAGAGGCTTTGAATCGCCCCGGTATTTCCGGAGATAAAATGATTTGAGAGGAGGAAGAGATGAAGAACCAAATCAGTTATTCACCGGAAGTACGAGAACGAGCGGTAAGATTGGTATTCGAGCAGCAAAAGGAGCATGAATCGCAATGGA
>CP091135.1:1928432-1959537 GCA_021582655.1 Nitrosomonas sp. | reverse complement strand
GCAAAAAAGCTCTCAGCCATTGCGTTATCATAAGCATTACCTACACTGCCCACCGAAGGACGTACGCCCATTTCCTCGCATCGCTTGCCGAACCCAGCGCTGGTATATTGACTGCCTTGATCGCTGTGATGAATCACTTTGCCCGGTTTCCGGGTAATTAACGCCTCGCCTGCGGCTCACTCCCTTAATTCCCGCTTCACGTATCAACCTGCCTACGCGCTTGTGATTGACTCTGACTCCACGATCGGCCAATTCAACGGTAATGCGGGGGCGGCCATACGTACAATCGCTTGTACGGTATATGGCATGATCTGCTCGGTCAATCGACCGTTGGTAATGGCCCGTTGGCTGGGTGTGCGTTTGCCCAATCTGCGTCACCACTGCGCGATACACCCGGTGTTTTACATAGAATACGAGCCGGAAATTGCGCCCGATTAGCCTTGATTAATGGATACACCTGCTGCCCGGCACCAGGTTTGGATCGGCGTGTAGCGGCAACCAAATTCCTTGGATAATCGCTTGGGGCAGTTGCCTAATGCTACCCATTCCACCATCTGCTGGCGAAACTCAGGTGGGTAAGCAGGTTTGTAGTTTTGTGTCATCTTGCTTCTCCTTTAAACAGAACATAATGTGTTCGTTCTAAGGGGGAAACTCCAACTCCAACTCCAGCTCCAACCCCACTTTATTAAGTATTTTTTCAAATGTTCACCACAAAAAGACACTTAGCTCAAATTATCGCCTATGCGTGAACCGCCAGAATCATCAGTCTGGAACAAACTTTAAGATATTGCCATTGATGCAATAACGTTTGTAATTTGGAGCGGGACCGTCGTTGAAGACATGGCCCAGATGAATACCTGAGCTCGCACTACGAACTTCTATACGTCTCATGCCATACGAATTGTCTTCATGGAGTGTCACCGATCCTTCAATAGGATCAGAAAAACTAGGCCAGCCGGTCTTGCTATCGAATTTTGTTGTACTGAGAAACAGTGTTGCTCCAGTGAGAGGATCAACAAATTTTCCCGGACGTTTTTCATCCAGATTAGGAGCAGTGAATGGCGGTTCTGTTCCTTGTTGAAAGGCGATTCTCTGCTGTTCCGGTGATAGCAATTGAAAACCCAACCACTTCCAGAAATTTGCTTCTTCCCCATTATATCCTGTGTAACGGGCCACTTCTTTTCCGTCCCTGAACAATACGATGGTAGGAGCGGCAAACAAAGGTTTTTCCAATTCCCAGCCGGCAGGAGGATTGGCATTCATTGTTGCAACAACGGATACCCCTGCCTGCCAGTGGTTGAGAATATCCTCATCGAACTGCTTGCAGAATTCGCAATTTTCAGCCTCGAAAATAACCAATTGTTGCGCAAAATTCAAATCCTTGCCGTCCAATGGCTTCAGGAAATCGACTACGGTAGCCACTCGCATATCATTTTGCGTAACCTCATGATCTGGCACTGGATACTTTACACCTGTGCCGCCAAGGCCGCAGTACCCCTTAGGATTTTTCTTTAGATAATCTTGATGATACTCTTCGGCGGTAATATAATTTTTCAGCGGCAGGATTTCAGTGGTAATTCGACCATAACCAGCGATATCCAACGCCACTTGGTAATTCTTTTGAGTAGCGAATGCGGCGGTTTTCTGAATTTCATCATGGTAATAGATAGCACTTCGATAATTACTACCGATATCGTTACCTTGTCGATCGCCTTGGGTCGGATTATGATTCTCCCAGAATCTCGCTAAAACGGTTCCCAATGTTACCTTCTGTGGGTCGAAAGTCACCCTGATTACTTCAGCATGATTCCGCCCTACTGCTTTACCGGCACGCAGTACTTTTTCATGATCAAGGATTTTCTGATAGCCGGCATCGGAAAAATCACCGCCTGAATAACCGCTTTCCACATCGATAACACCCGGAATTTCTCCCATACGTTTCTCGGCACCCCAGAAACAGCCCATCCCCAATACGATATAATCTGCATTCGAACTGGTGTCTTGTTGACTGGATACCATAGCAATCTCCATGACAAATATTGTCAGAATCATTATCAAACCAGTTATTACAATATTGGTTTTCATTATTATTCTCACCACTTAAAACATTTTTTCATTCCAAGGCATTTTCACATACCAATGAAATCATATTTAGCATTATGTGAAAATTGAACAAGCAGTGAGAGAGCATTTGGACACTCTCAAATCCACCCGAAACCATTCGGAATATATATTGATCAATGTTCGCCCTAGCCTACCCACCGTGGAGTTAAACACCATTTTACTAATTCACGAGAAGGCAAGGGTTGGCTGAGGTAATATCCTTGCACGAGATCGCAATCATGCATACGCATAAACTCAAACTGCTCTTCCGTCTCGACGCCTTCAGCAACGACTTCCAGTCCTAATTTATGAGCTAGAGAGATACTGGCCTCCACAATTGCAGCATCACCGGGATCTCTGGCAAGGTCATTGACAAAAGTCCGGTCAATTTTTAGCACATCCAGCGGAAAACGCTTTAAGTAAGCTAGCGACGAATAGCCCGTACCGAAATCATCAATAGCAATACGCGCACCCAAAGCGTGTATTGCTTGCAGTACCTCCACGGCAGTTACGGGATCTCGCATAAGTATATTTTCGGTAATCTCTAACTCGAGAGACTGCTGAGGCATTTGTTCATCTTTTAACACGCGGCGTATTTTATCGAGCAAATGTACATCGTTGAATTGTGCAGCGGAGACATTGACAGAAACACGAACACAATCAGATCCCGCCTCCCGTCGCATGCGATGAGCCTTGCAAGCCTGACGCAGGACCCATTCACCCACAGGGATGATCATGCCTGAATTCTCTAGTAACGGTACAAAGTCATCCGGTGACAACACACCACGAACAGGATGTTGCCAACGAATCAGTCCTTCAACAGCGGCGATACGATTACTTCGCAACTCCATCTGTGGTTGATAATGCAGTAAAAATTCTTCATGCTCTAAAGCACGCCGCAAATCTGCCTCCAATGCTAATAATTCATGGCCACGAATATTCATATCAGACGCATAAAAGCGATATTGATTAGGGCCACTCGATTTAGCTTGATACATGGCGACATCCGCATGCCGCAACAGTTGATCTATCTGATCACCATCGTGCGGATAAAGCGCAATACCGATACTGAAAGTAATATAGATTTCTTGTGAACCAATAATTACCGACCTTTCAAAGGCGGTCTGCAACTTATGCATTATAGCGAGCACATTCTCAGAATCGTCCAGATCACTGACCACAATCGTAAATTCATCGCCCCCATGACGGGCAACGGTATCGTTTGATCGCAGACAGCTCTTTAACCGTTGAGCCACTTGTTGCAACAAAATATCACCGGCCGCATGCCCCAAATTATCATTGACACGTTTAAAATTATCCAGATCCAGGAATAAGACCGCGACATGACGGCCATGCCGACGCGCATATTCCAATGCGGAAGTAAAGCGATCAATCAGAAAGAAGCGATTGGGTAGACCGGTCAGGCGATCATGAGTCGTTTGATGCTGCAGCTCAGCCTCCAAATGTTTCCGCTCCGAAATATCGCGCACAATAGTTGATAAATATTCCACACCACCTTCGGTGTTTCGGTGCGCCAATATCACCTGAGAAACGGGTAATCCTGAGTTTTCTGCAACTCGAAGAATGGCTTCTCCATGCCATACGTCATGCTGGTGGGCAACTGCCAAAGCTTGAGTAATCTGCTGTTGCGATGTACCCTCAAAAAATAAGCCGTGCACATCACACACGCCTACATCTTGTTCGATACCCAGACCCAGCAGCTTGCGACCCGCTCCGTTCAGATAGCGCAAATAGCCATTGGGCTCAAAAATAGCAACCAGATCGGGGGTTGCTTCTAAAATAGAAACCAGACGTGCATGTGCCTCCTCAGCATGCACACGAGCTGTAATGTCTCTACCGGTAGAAACAAAATGAGTAATTTCTCCCTTCTTATTCTTTAATGGCGCAATTACTTTCTCTTCATAAAACAAATGCCCATTTTTGTGACGATTAATAAAGGTTCCTGTAAAAATCTCACCATTGGTGATAGTTTTCCATAGTTGCTGGTAAAAAACAGCATCATGCTTACCAGAACCAAAAATTGTGGGTGTAAGACCTTTAATCTCATCAGCGGTGTATCCGGTTAGCTTCTCAAAAGCAGGATTGACATATTCAATGTGTCCTACAGGATCGGTAATAAACACACTGTCGATTGCTTGTTTTATCACCAGCGATAGCTTATTCAGTAGCTGCTCTGCATAGCGATGCTCCCGGCGCTGTTTAGCTTCACGCAATTCGCGATCAACCGCAGGCAGCAAGCGCTGTAGATTCTGTTTCATGACATAATCTTGAGCCCCCTTGCGCATAGCCTCTACCGCTATATCCTCGCCTATAGTGCCCGAAATGAAAATGAAGGGAACATCGGGGTCATGCTGACGCACAATCTCTAATGCGCGGATACCACTGAAGTATGGCATGGAAAAATCCGAGAAAATAATATCCCATGATTTTCGTAACGTTGCAATCATGCCCTGCTCAGTATCGACCCGTTGCCAGTCAAATATTAACCCCGCAGATTGAAGATGATCTACGAGTAATATCACATCATCTTCGACATCCTCAACAAATAAGATATTTATTGAGGATGCTGTATCGGGGATTTTTAACATGAATTATTTCCTATATGCTATCAACCGCGTGGCGGCTCATTCAATAGCAACCAATACAACCCAAGCTGTCCTGCCGCTTTTACAAATTCATCGAAATCAACCGGCTTACGGACATAGCTATTTGCACCCAAAGAATACCCCCTGAACCGATCCTCTTCTTCATTGGAGGATGTCAGAATAACCACTGGCAATAATCGAATATGCTCATTAGCTCGAATACGACGTAGCACCTCTAAGCCATCTATCTTAGGCAATTTCAAGTCCAGTAGCACCACCGCAGGCACATCCATTACATCTCGACCCGCATAAGTACCTTCACCAAACAAATAATCAAGAGCCTCAACACCATTACGTGCTATTACCACTTTATTTCCGACTCGATTAGCCTGCAAAGCATCCAATGTAAGCAATGCATCATCTGGATTATCTTCTACCAGCAATATCGCTTTTTCACTCATCAATCACTCCCATTTTCATCCAATATGAAATAAAAGGTCGCACCTTGGTCAATAGCACTCTTCGCCCAAATACGTCCACCATGCTTATGGATTACTCGTTGCGCAGTGGCCAATCCAATTCCTGTACCAGGAAATTCACCGGTATCATGCAATCGTTGAAAAGCACCGAACAATTTGTCTGCATAGGCCATATCGAATCCTGCACCGTTATCCTGTACGTAATAGGTCGTTTTTTGATTGTCATCACAACCCACTTCAATAATAGGTTCGGCACACCGACTGGTGAATTTCCATGCATTGCTCAAAAGATTCTCCATAACCACACGCAGCAAACGAGCGTCACCATAAGCCACCATTCCGGGCTGTACCGAAAATTGTACAATGCGTTCGGGTTGATCCTGACGTAATGTCTCTATTATCGTATTGCAAAGCTGCGTCAAATCAACCGACTCCCATTTAACTTCAGTACGGGTAACCCGAGACAGCTTGAGCAGATCATCAATAAGATCCGCCATGCGCTGGGCAGCGGCGCGAACCCGGTGAAGTCTGTCTCGCCCTTTATCATCCAGTTGATCGGCATAATCGTTGAGCAGTGTGCGGCTGAAACCGTCTATGGCCCGCAACGGCGCTCGCAAATCATGCGAAACAGAATAGCTGAATGCTTCAAGCTCGTGATTGATCGCTTCCAATTCTGTAGAGCGAATACGCAAACTGTCATTCAACAGCTGAATCTTGCGCTCCCCCTCTTTGCGCAGACTGATGTCTTCCAGAATGCCATCAAAATAAACTTCACCAGTAGCATCTCTCTTCATCACGGCAGTTAATGCAGCGTGAAATTCACGTCCTCGTAACGTCTTTAACCGAACCTCTTCACCGTTGACGTGGCCTCGAGACATCACTTTATCGATGAAAGTCTTACGGTCGACCGGATCACAATATAATTCACTGAAAGGATAAGAAAGAAGCTGCTTTATAGATTCCGCCTCAAAAATATCAACCATGGCCGCATTTATCTCAAGGAATCTTCCTTTTTCATCAGGTCGGTTACGATATACTCCCACCGGCAAATTATTAACCAGTATCTGATAACGCGACCTGATCTGCCGTTGTGCTTCTTCCGTTTGTTTCCGGGTACTTATATCGCGAATGATGCTAATCACCCGCAAACCCTGATCTGTTTCTAAAGGGCTTAAACTAATTTCTACCGGAAATTCGCTGCCATCCTTGCGCCTCCCATAGAGCTCAAGACCTGCGCCCATAGGGCGGATAATCGGTTTTGCGATATAATTTCGCCGATTTTGTGGGTGTCGCTCTCGGAACCGCTCCGGCACCAATTGCTCCACCGGTTGCCCCATCAGTTCGCTATGGCTATAGCCGAACCATTTTTCGGCCTGCGCGTTGACCAAAGTGATGCCTCCATTACGATCCACAATAACGATAGCATCGGGAGCGGAATCAAATAATCCGCGAAAACGAGCTTCACTTGCTTGTGCTTCAGCCTCGGCTTGACGACGACGCATTGCGTGATAAGCGATTATCCAACTCAAGAGTATCAACAGCGGCACCAACACCATACCCGTAATAACCAATGGGTGAGTAAAAGTCGGTACATCGCGAGCAATGACGGATGGCACATAAGCAACCAGTATCCAGCGCTCATCGCCAACATTCCCTTGCGGTTTCGTCGGTTCGATTTTGGCGTAAGTAAATAACCCTTTCTCATTTAACCACTGATCATGCGAAGGACCATTTAATATAGATTGCCAGATCTCTCTCCCATACTCTCGATCGAAACGTAGCCTTTGACGATCCGGGTACATGAAACCCCACTCTACTTCCCTGCGCGGTCCAAGCAGCCAATAACCTTCTGCATTAAGTAACCAAAGTTCACCCTGACTTTGCTCAGAGATTGCATGCAAACGCTTCAATAAGCGCTGTCCTCGATAGTTGAGTACGATCAGACCACGTTTTTGCCCTTTGCTGTCAAATACTGGCGTACTGAGCCGAATCGTAGGTTTAATGGGATATTCGATAGCATCATGCTCAGTGTTAAGTTCAAAGGGAGACATGAGAACAATTTTCTCATCCAATGCCAGAGTATTCTGTACATAACGATAATTCAGTTTATTTTGTAGCTGCTCGGTAGGTACTACGCTCGGCTGGCCATCAGCCCAATTAATGCGGATTTTTTCTTGACCGTTCGTGTCCAGGAAAAGAACTTGGTCATAGAGATGACGATGCCGAGTGAAAGCAAAGAAATCATCAATCAGATGCGATCGCATCGCAGGATTATCGGCATCAAGCCATTGCTGCAGCGAAGAATGCTCTGCGAGATATAACGCATCTCCCTGCAGCACACCGAATACTGCATCAATGGTTTGGTGCCCCAGTTGCACCGATTGCTGCTCGTTGGTTTGCATTATCATGAGAGTTGCCGCCAATTGTGTGCGATAAAGTAACCACAACACGGCAATCAGAATCAAAACCAACGGTAGACATAAGCGCAAGAAATACCATGCAAAATACCCACTCCACAGGTTCTTCAGATTCCACACATTGGGTGTCATGGATACTCCATATCAGCTTCGTATACTAAAATTATTTGATTGTAAGAGTCTGCAAGAATTTTGAGTTGACCTACTTACAGACATGAAACTTTAATGCGGGATAAACTTATTTACAAAATGTGTTCACTGATCTAGAACGATAGGATGGCCAAACTAGAGCGACAAGAAATAACGTATCAGCATCATTATTTAAAATAAATTAGATTATATTGTCGTAATTCACTAATTTTAAAGCCAAAATCCAGCATTAGTTTTGACATAGCCCCCCATTATCTTGCTGTAATTGATTTTTTGAGAGAACTGAAGAGCATGAAAGAAAGAATCCTTTCAACGAATGTACTGGATGCCAGATTAGTTGTCAAACATATTGATAAATAACCAGAAACAACCAGATTTCCGACAAATACACCCTACCTTAAACCCAGAATAAATTGCTGCATAATTACTGCCTGAATTAGAAGAATTCCTAGTTCTATTTACAATATCCAGAAGAATAATGTAGATAAGTATCCATTGAATCGCCCCGATTTTTCTGGAGATAAGATGATTTGAGAGAAGAAGGAAAGATGCAGCATCAAATCAGTTATTCACCGGAAGTACGGGAACGTGCAGTAAGGCGAGATACAGTCGATCACATCAAAGATTGGCTGCACAACGAAGACGTTGCGATTGAGTTATTACGAATATAAGGCGCGGGAACAAAACCCTGATTGATGACCGGATCGGATAAGGCGCGGCAGGAGACTTGAACCCGACATCTAACGAGTATGCAGACAATTTCCAGGTTTATGGCGCCCGCGAGGCATGGCGGCAGCTGTTGCGAGCCGACATTGGCGTTGCACACCATACTGTTGAGCGACTCATGAAGCGACCTGAAATCCAAGGCGTTAGGCGCGGCACGAAGTGCAAAACGACGCTAGCAAGCGATGTGCATGATTATCCAACCGACATTACTGTTTCTGCAGGCAGTACCGGAGATTCTTATGGCAATACCATGACTGAAGCCACCAACGATTTGTTTTGGACCGAGGTCGTTCGGCGTTGCAGCCCATGGCGTAGCATCAAAGAAATGGAATTTGCCACCCTGGAATGGGCAGTATTGGCTCCACAAGCGAAGACTGCTGGAAGCAATCGGAAATATTCCACCGATTGAATTCGAGATGGCTTATATCGATAACAGAATGAGTTTGCTGATACAGCTTGATTCAACACAACAAGTCTCCGAAAAAACCGAGGTGATTCAATTATTTCTGAGAATCGAATTCGGCGTTCTTGATGTTCTTCACCAATGGCACGATGTTGTTGGTATCCGATAAATTCCGCCTCCCAGTCACATCCATCCTGTTGATATTGACGACCAAATCGCGCGGAACGAAATTCGCCGCATGATGACCGACAGACGGCCCCATCTTATCGAACTCTACGCTTAACCCGGATATAACCATATTTTCGTTCTTAATCATATGATTAATCAGCTCTAATTTTTCCCGTAAAAAAACAGCGACTTCATTAAGTTCTTCATCCAAACGATTTTCGACAAACCCCATTTTCCCCTTCCTTGTTTTTAATTAAATATCCCTTCATCAAGAGATTCCGTCACGACAATCGGCAAACCGGCATTTCTTGCCGCTCACTCTTCCAGAAATCATCAAATATTAAATATTACTGGATAGACCATACTCGGATTCTTCGGTTCATACAAGAATGGTGCACAGAAATAGCGTTTGTCAGCAGTCTTCGCGCAGACATTTTGCGCAGTTATTTGACCGGAATAGAAAAGCGCGCGGACTGTGGCGACATAAAAATAGACAGAACATGGATAGACTCGTTGGTATGCATACTGACTTACATAGTGGCGGAGCTAATGGTTTACAACTAGCTGTCGTTTCTTAGTCGGCTAGATATACGGATTATTTAATGGGGGATACACAATGAATCAATTACAGAAATGCAAGGTAAAAATCAGAACAGCCAGCATACACTACTGCTACACCGGATTGTTTGAATCGACGTGGTGCGCACTAATGGATGCAGCCAAGCGCACAAGCGGGCCGTGTTGTGTAACTGTGAAAGTGGTCAAATAAGTGCTGAAATAGATATGGAATTGATTATCGATGGCGAACGGATCAATGGTGAGATCAAAACCGTACATTCGTTCGCCGCGAAAGATTGAGGTGAACCTGGAACCGATGAAATACCAGCTTGGTACACGACTCAATGTTCACATGGCCGAATGGTTACACAAAGCAGCAAAACCGCGATTGCTGCATTAATTGGTACAGACGATCTGCAGATTCACTTTATTAGTCAGATCAACATCATCAGATCAGAAATGTAGAGACTGGGTTTTGGAACATAGTGCAAAACCGTATTGCTCCTGATCCGGTTACTTCCGTGATGATCTCATCGTCGCCCATCCGGGGAACATTAGATTTTTTAAGAAATCAATAAAACACACGGAAGAATTAACATGAAAAACTCATTGATCGAACTGATTGCAATAGTATTAATAATTGCTTTCCAAAATCATATTCGAGTAGCGGTGTAATTAAATGAATAGCTTATGGGAAATATTGGTGATTCCAGTCATATCCCGTTTTAACGAAGGAGGTAAGTAATGATAGAACTACTTGGCTGGATTGGTCTGGCAATATCCCTGGCATTGATGATCTACCACCATTACATGCTTTCCAATTACGATCAGGTTTACGAATATATCAGTAATAAATACGAGAAAAAGATTGGCGACACAAAGCTTCCGTCCAAGGAGGACCACTCCAGAAGTGCCGAGAAATATTCAATGTACACGGCCTTCTTCGCCGGTATGCTGATAACTTTAAGCTTGTTCAAATGATACGGGCGGATAAGACTATTGGGCGCCTGCCTGAAATGATTACAATGGATTTACCGGACAATCTGGAACGGATACAGCCTCGGTACACAAAAAGATGGCGTATGCCGCCGAATACAGTCAAGGTTGATCGCACCACGAAATGGGAAAATCCGTTTATTCCTGGCAAAGAAAATCCTTTTACACCCGGGAGTATGGTTAAAGATTGCAGACACGCTTACTTTTAATTCAAAGCATATGCCGTATAGAATCAAAAATTGATGGCGGCTGCACGCGCGGGTTTGGTCCGTAAAATCTTGCATGTTGGTGTCCTATACCGCACAAACCATATCAGGAGAATGAATGCCATGCTGCGGTTCTGCTCAAATTGACTAACAACAATCAGGATTGCAGCACACCCCCATCTTTTTCCGAGTTTCCATAAATCCTGACAAAGACAAATACCCGGAGCTAACATAACAATCGAAGCCCTAAACAAGGTGATAAATCACCATCGCCTAACAGCCGAAGAGACTGTAAATATCTTGGGTGTGCAACTACTCTGGCGGTATGGCGGCGCACGAAAAAAGAAAAAATCCCCTACTCTATAAAATTGGTGGAAAAGTTTCTAACAAAGAATCTGACTTAATCACCTGGCTTGAGCAGAAAAGGGCCGCGTGAATATCAGCAGACTGTCACCCTCTTTCCATGTTTACCCATAATCTTAATATTCACGCTATCAGCAGAATCTTTTAAGCCGGCCGCACTCAGCATTGCATTGGTGGCTGCATTGACACTTTCCCGCACCGGATCAAGATTAAGTTATACGTAAATAGCCGTCGTTGATTGATTTTTGTGATTCAAGGACTTACCGATTATTGTCAAGGATGCGCTCCAACTGCCAGTGTGCGCCAAAGATCGCGGTTAGATCGTTAATTCCAGCCATTAAGATACATGTTATTGTCCAGTAAGATTATAATCGCAAGTAATCAGCATATATTTATATGCTTACTGAGCATATGAAACTCAAATTAATTTTCAGCTACGCATGAAACCCACTATACAAACATTTTTTGATCCAGCTACCTGGACTGTCAGCTATATCGTTTACGATCATTTTGCCGGCCATTGCGCCATTATCGATCCCGTATTGGATTATGATCCCAAAGCTGGCCGTACCAGCACCGAGTCAGCTGATAAGCTGATCTCATTCATCGGGTCGCAGCAATTGTCGGTCCAGTGGTTGCTGGAAACACATGCACACGCTGATCACCTCTCTTCCGCTGGGTACCTGAGAAATCAAGTAGGCGGAAAAATTGCCATTGGTAATAATATCTTACTGGTACAACAAACATTTAAAAAAATTTTCAATCTGGATGATGAATTCATGACCGACGGCAAGCAATTCGATCACTTGTTTGAAGACGGCGAAATATTCCAAATTGGGGAATTAATCGGGCGCGCCATTTCCGTACCCGGCCATACGCCGGCGGATTCAGCATATCAATTCGAGGATTCCGTTTTTATCGGCGATACGCTCTTCATGCCCGATATAGGTAGCGCCCGGGCAGATTTTCCAGGTGGCGATGCACGCCGATTGTATCAATCCATCCAGAAGATATTGGCGTTTCCACCGGAAACACGTTTATGGATGTGCCATGACTACCCCCCTTCTCATCGCGCGGCTCAATGGGAATGTACGGTGGCTCAGCAACGTGCGTACAATATCCATGTACACGACGGCATCAGTGAAGACGCATTCGTAACGATGCGAAATAAACGGGATGCCACCTTGGGGATGCCGACCCTGCTGTTACCATCGATACAAGTCAATATCCGCGCCGGTCATCTGCCGACACCAGAACACAATGGTGTAGTATATTTCAAGATTCCAGTCAATTTGATTTAGCGAATGGGGAGCGGAACCATTGAAGAAAGCAGCATTTGCACGCTATGCGTGAGCGGAAATAAAATTGCCTCGTTGCTGATTAAATTTCACCGTGATAAACCGAGTACCGGCGGATACGCCTGACTCACCATAGTGAGTGTACGTAATTTCTGCGACGGCCTGAAAATTAGATGCATCGATTTTGATGATATCTTTAGCGGTAAGCATCGTATCGGCGAAGGCAAAACGTATTCCAACCGGCGATATATCCTGAATCACACCTTGATAAGGCTTATCCGGCCAAAATAAATAAAACATAAATCCGCTATTGATGGGAATTCGTTTGAGCATACGGCGTGACGAATCAAAATTTTCATGTGCTATTTCATGCAGCGGACTCGCACACTCGAGACACGTTTCATGTTGATATAATCCAGTCTTCGGTACATACGACGTATTACAAAACAAGCAATATTTCAAATGAATCACTTGATACTTATCCACTGCTCTTGTTGTAACAGCGCGCTGTGTAGATATCGCTACATCGGTACAATCCGTGGCTGACTGCTGTTTCTTTTGCGTGACACGCGTTGCTGCACATGCGAATAGCACATCGTAACTTTTACGCTTCGCCGGACTGGAAAGTACTCGATAAGCTTCGTCCAGCAGCAAACCGTCTTGCCGTTGATCTTTTTTTAAAATCCGATAGCTGGCTGTAATAGCCGCATCCGGTGCATCCGGTTGTACTTGAAGCACGCGGTAGTAATTGCGCCGATTCCGGGATCCCACTCTTTCGTAACAGAAATACCCCGCATCAATGCCGAATGCACCTTGACTCAGTGCTCTAATTGGATAGCGCTTTAACAGTTCGCGGTTATAGATCGCTCGCAAATTTTGATCCTGCAATGTTTGAAAAGCGGCTTCGAACAGATCGGTATTCCAATTGCGCACACTGATATCGGAATAATTTCTTTGCGATTGTGTTAACACACGATAACTTTCCTGAATAACCGCAAAGGATGCATCCGGTTGTATATGAAGCAGTCGATAAAAATTACGCCGCTCTACCATCACCATCGCTTTCCCCAGTCACTAAATTAATTATCATAGTAATTTCAACAAACTAAAAATCAGCAGTAAGATTATATGAGTATACACATTTCTTATTGAATCACCAATGCTTTCAACAAGATCACTGTCATAGTGCAATGAAAATATTAGAAAAACATCTCGATTAACCAGAAAAACCCATTCATTGATCTGATGGCAATTCGAATCAATTTCTCACTCAGGTAAAAATTCTCAGTCTAAGCATTAAAAATTTTAATTTTAGGTATTGCATTACTATTAAATATTGATATAATGATAATCATTCTCATTTACATTTGGCTAATAATTATGAATTACCAAAACTCACTACAAGCAAAAATTAAACAACTTCATCATGCAAATCAGTATGATATCAGCACATTAATTGATAGTGACAATTTATTTAAAAATGGCGATATAGTATTTATTATGCATAAAGGCGAACAATACTCATTACGTCGCACCCGGAACGGTAAATTGATATTGAACAAATAGTAAATTCATAGCGCATATCCTGTATATTTATAGCTGCAAGTAGATGCTGTGCAAGCCGGCACTGTACTGAGACTATCTTCTTAGGAGCTAAAAATGAAAGGTAATGCGGATATTATTCGTTGGTTAAATCAGCAATTGCAACATGAACTCACAGCAATCAATCAATATTTTCTTCATGCTCGCATGTTTAAGAGTTGGGGGTTTAATAGTCTCGGCAAACATGAATTTGAAGAATCATGTGATGAAATGCGGCACGCCGATTTATTAATAGAAAGAATTTTATTACTCGAAGGATTGCCGAATCTGCAAGATATCGGCAAATTAATGATCGGCGAAACAGTCGAGGAATGTATCGCCTGCGATTTGAAGCTTGAATCTAATGCACGAAAAACACTGCTTGCAGCAATTTCTGCCTGCGAATCAGTTCAAGATTTCGTAACGCGAGAAATTTTCGAGAAAATTCTTGAAGATACTGAAGAGCACATTGATTGGCTGGAAACCCAGCAAGGTGTCATTCAAAAAATCGGTACCCACAATTGGCTACAAAGCCAGATATAGTTTTTCCGCTGCCGCTAGAGTTGTTCCTCCTTCTCTAGCGGCAAACTCAGCCAGCCAGCCTGTTTTACCAGGGTCAGCCAGCCAGCTTTTTGCTGTTGGACTATAGGAGATTCAATTATGAAATTTCTCAAAAAGCAGGCGCTAGCTGTTTCAACCGATTCCATCTCTGAATATCAAATAACTGATAACGCTCATACCTTTGCATCTGATTATTTGTGTATTTTTGCGAATCTTTTTGCCAATTTCAAACAATGGATCAATTCACCGACCTTTAATGCACGCACTTGCCATTCAGATTCAAATCTGCGATCGCACGTCATCGATTGGGCACCGTTGATCAAGACTTATCCGTGTACACAGCATTCAAGTGATTTTCAGAAATTGCAGCGCGGTTGCTCACTCATGGGCCGCTCCATTCTTTGTGTCGGCGGTCGTATCAAATTATATCCGGCTTATGCGCGATTAATTAAACAATCGAATGGAAACTTTATTACTTTCCATGGCAACACGCACCATCATCCAAGTATCTTACTACAATTACTGCATCGGGCGGACATGATCATTTGTCCAGTCGATTGTATAAATCATGAAGATTACTTTACGGTTAAATATTATTGCCAAGAATCCGGCAAGCCTTGCATATTGCTCGATCGCTCAGAAACACGCACTTTCTTCGCCGGTATTCAGTTGTTGATTCGCATGACACATATTGATCGCAAAGCATTAGTCTGATTTCCACGTATCCATATACTCAGAACTCGCATCATTGACACTAAACTGAGAAATTCAGTAGTACAGTACATAAATAATGACTACTATCGAAAGATTTCACACCCCTAGAATAATTGATCATATACATCCTCACCAAGATCACAAATCAAAGCAATGGTATACAAAGACAACTAAAACTAATAAAAAAGTGGCACTCTATCACTCCCTAAAGTTTGTAGACTTCAGGTCGTAGAACCAGCCATATCATGAATAGCTCATGATTTACGCTGATTAACTTCTATAACCTGGAATCGAGTTATGAAAATTCTTGTTCACTTCAAGTCTGGCTATAAGCAAATTTTTATTGTACCAAAGACAATGTTAGCACTGGAGTTTAGGAATATGGCCAAAGAAATCGGTGGCAATATTGAAAGCATTGAATTTTCATTACCTTCTAACAATCAATCGGCTTTTGAAAGAATGAAGCTCCGGAGAGGCATTCATCACTTATCAGATCAGAATTATTGATTGAATCAATGAGGTCTTTGATCAAAAAGGAATATCATCATCCATATCATCGAAACCACTGGGGCCTCGAGTTGTTGAAGATACTGATCGGTTCGAGGTTGAATTGTCTTCTTCATGATCGGATGCCGACTCAAAGCTGCCACTACCGGGACGACTGCCCAGCATTTTCATATCCGTTGCAATAATATCCGTCGTATAGCGCTCCACGCCGCTCTTATCCGTCCATTTCCGAGTTTCCAATCTGCCCTCGATATAAACGGGACGGCCTTTTTTTAAATATTCACCAGCGATCTCCGCCAGCTTGCGATAAAAAGTAACACGATGCCATTCAGTTTTTTCTTGCTTCTCGCCATTTTTATCTTTCCAGGTATCGGTAGTAGCCAAGGTAATATTGGTAACGGCTTCGCCATTTGACATATAACGGGTTTCCGGGTCTCTGCCCAAGTTACCGATCAGTATTACTTTATTGACAGACGCCATTATGTTTCCTCTCCTAGCAGTTTAGTCACTTTTGCTTCGTCAAAACCTTTCATATCGACTTTCAGGTAAGCCACTTTTTCATCAATCAGCACCAATGCCTCATAAACACCGGGTATGGCCGCGAGCCGGCGAGTCAGCTCTTGTGATTGATGTTGATTCATCTCTTGAACCGCGTACATCTTTGAACGAACCGCAGCGGGCGGTTTCATGGTCGCAGCTAACACGAGCCAACCTACCAGCAATACACCACAAAATCCCTGCACCGCATAACTTCCATATGTGCCGAATAAAAAACCACCAGTCGCGGCACCGACGAATGCACCTAGAAACTGAGTGCTACTGTAAATCCCCATCGCAGTGCCTTTAGCACCAACAGGCGCAATTTTAGAAATCAATGAAGGCAAGCTTGCTTCCAGTAAATTGAATGCCGCAAAAAAAACCAGCAAAGCAAAAGCGGTACCCCACAGCGAATTGGCAGTCAACGCCAACAAAAATTGAGCAATCAACAACATCGCGATTGCGGTTACGAAAACCGACTTTAATTTAGCTTTCCTTTCCGCATAAATAATCGCAGGAATAATCAGTGCGACGGAAAAAATAAGTACCGGAAGGTATATTTGCCAGTGATCTTCCACAACCATACCTGCTTGACGCAAAGTAAGCGGAACAACCAACCAGAGCGCCATCAGTATCGCATGCAAAGCAAAAATACCATAATTCAATCGCAATAATTGCGTGTTGGACAACACGGACGAGAATCTTGCTGCCGAAGCTTCGGTATCGGAGTGAAACCGACTGATTTGGGGATCTGGAATAATCTTATACACAACCAGTATGGCAAAAAACGCTAAAATACCGGTCATAGCGAAAATGCCCGGCACACCGATCCATTGATTCAATATCGGAGCCATTGCCAATGAAGCCGCAAACACCGTACCGATGGTCATGCCGATCATCGCCATTGCCTTAGTTCGATGCTCTTCCCGAGTAAGATCGGCTGCCAGTGCCATTACCGCCGCGGAAATTGCACCTGAGCCTTGGATGATACGCCCCAGAATCACCCAATAGATATTCTCGGCAGCGGCAGCAATCAGACTACCAATGACAAATAGCAGCAATCCCAAATAAATGACGGGCTTACGCCCGATACGATCCGACAGCCAACCGAAAGGAATTTGCAAAACTGCTTGCGTCAAACCATAAGCGCCCAAAGCGATACCGACCAGCACGTAATTGTCGCCACCGGGTAATTCTTCGGCGTAAAAGGCAAACACCGGCAAAATGATAAATAACCCGAACATACGCAGACCATACACACCGGACAAACCAATGGCCGCTCGTCGTTCTATCGGGGACATTTTTTCTGATGATGAAACAGACATGAATCAGCTTGTGATATTTCTAAAAAGTTGGGTATATTAGCAGGTTGACTGACACATAGATAGTTCATGGATTCGATAAAAATTCGCGGCGCACGCACCCATAATTTAAAGAATATCAACCTCGATATACCCCGCAATAAACTCGTCGTGATTACCGGATTATCCGGTTCTGGCAAATCGTCACTTGCGTTTGACACGCTTTACGCAGAAGGACAGCGCCGCTATGTCGAATCGCTTTCCGCTTACGCCAGACAATTTTTGCAATTGATGGAAAAGCCGGATGTCGATTTGATCGAAGGATTATCCCCTGCAATCGCAATCGAGCAAAAAGCGACTTCGCATAATCCGCGCTCCACAGTTGGCACAGTAACCGAAATTCATGATTATCTGCGACTGCTGTTCGCCCGTGTCGGTGATCCGTTTTGCCCCGAGCACAATATCGTGCTGACCGCCCAAAGCGTATCGCAGATGGTCGATCACGTACTGCAATTGCCGCCGGATACGCGACTCATGATTCTTTCTCCGTTGATCGTCGAACGTAAAGGCGAACAAGCGGAGCTATTCGACGAACTACGCGCGCAGGGTTTCGTTCGTTTGCGCATCGATGGCAAAGTATATGAAATCGACGCCTTACCCAAGCTGCAAAAAAACCAGAAACACACGGTCGAGGTAGTAATTGACCGATTGAAGGTTTCACCGGACGTCAAACAACGCCTTGCAGAATCGTTTGAAGTTGCATTACGCCATTCGGACGGACGCGCGCTGGCGATCGAAATGGATAGCGGGCAAGAACATCTTTTTTCCGCCAAATTCAGTTGCCCGGTGTGCAGCTATTCGCTATCCGAATTGGAACCGAGGCTATTCTCGTTCAATAATCCCATTGGCGCATGCACTAAATGCGATGGCCTGGGGCAAATCACTTTTTTCGATCCGGTACGGGTGGTAGCGTTTCCGCATCTTTCGTTAGCCGCCGGCGCGGTTAAAAACTGGGATCGACGTAATCAGTTTTATTTTCAACTACTGACCAGTCTTGCACAGCACTATCGATTCGATCTGGAAACACCGTTTGAAAATCTGGATGAATTGCTGCGTAACATTATTCTGTACGGTTCCGGAAAAGAAAAAATCCTATTTAACTATCTGACGGAAAGTGGCAAACGTCAGCAGGAAACGCATACTTTTGAGGGTATTATCCCCAATCTGACACGACGTTACAAAGAAACCGAATCGCAAACCGTGCGCGAAGAACTCGCCAAATACCTGAATGCGAAAACTTGCCCGGAATGCCAAGGCACCCGTTTATGCCGCGCCGCCCGGCATGTTCATGTGGCTGGACAAACGATTTATGAAATCAGCGCGCTTCCATTAAAAAGTACACAGCATTTTTTTGATCAGGTTCAATTATCGGGCCACAAGCAGGCGATTGCCGAACGCATCGTCAAGGAAATTGCCAGCCGTTTGCAATTCCTCAACAACGTCGGGCTGGATTATTTATCGCTGGACCGCTCCGCGGATACATTATCGGGCGGAGAATCGCAACGCATTCGTCTGGCCAGCCAGATCGGCTCCGGATTAACAGGTGTTATGTACGTACTGGACGAGCCCTCGATCGGTTTGCATCAGCGTGACAATAACCGGCTGCTGGATACGCTGAAAAACCTTCGCGACCTGGGCAATAGCGTCATCGTCGTCGAACATGATCAGGATGCGATTGAAATATCCGATTATGTCGTCGATATGGGGCCTGGTGCCGGCGAACACGGCGGCAACATCGTTGCGCACGGCACACCGCAAGCAATCCAGGATCATAGCGATTCGTTGACGGGAAAATATTTGTCCGGGAAACTGTCGATCAGCATTCCTCCGCAACGCAACACCCCGGATTCCGGGCGCATGCTGCGCATCGAAGGCGCTTCGGGCAATAACTTGAAGCAAGTCGCGCTCAATCTTCCTGTGGGATTGTTTGTCTGCATCACCGGCGTCTCCGGTTCCGGTAAATCCACGTTAATCAATGAAACATTATATCGCGCGGTGGCACGGCACCTATACGGCAGTACCGACGAACCCGCGCCGTACCGACGAATCGACGGATTGGCATTTTTCGATAAAGTCATCAACATGGATCAAAGTCCGATCGGACGTACACCACGCTCCAATCCCGCCACTTATACCGGACTTTTTACACCGATCCGGGATCTGTTTGCCGGTGTGCCGCAAGCACGGGAGCGCGGTTACGCACCGGGGCGTTTTTCTTTCAACGTCAAAGGCGGGCGTTGCGAAACTTGTCAGGGTGATGGCGTGATCAAAGTGGAAATGCATTTTCTGCCCGATATTTACGTCACCTGCGATGTGTGCCACGGCCATCGCTACAACCGGGAAACCTTGGAGATTCAGTACAAAGGCAAGAATATTAACGATGTGTTGCAAATGACTGTCGAACATGCGCATGAATTTTTTTCCGCGGTACCGGTCGTTGCCCGCAAATTACAAACATTGCTGGAAGTCGGCTTAGGCTACATCACCCTAGGGCAATCGGCCACCACATTGTCCGGCGGCGAAGCACAGCGGGTTAAGCTGTCGCTGGAGTTGTCCAAACGCGACACCGGTCGCACCCTGTACATCCTGGATGAGCCAACGACAGGATTACACTTCCAGGATATTGACTTATTGCTGAAAGTGCTTCATCGGCTGCGCGATCACGGCAATACCGTAGTGGTGATCGAACATAATCTCGATGTAATCAAAACAGCTGATTGGATCATCGATCTAGGTCCGGAGGGCGGCGATGGCGGCGGCTGCATCGTGGCGGAAGGAACGCCTGAAGCGCTTGCCGCGAATCAGCGCAGTTTTACCGGCCATTATCTGGAAGCCATGCTGGGAAAATGAATCCGCGCAAACTGCTGTTGGAAAGTTTTACCGCGGCGGTGAAAGCAGCCGATCCGGTGCACATTGTACCCCACCACCTTCCCAAGCCGCCCGTAGGGCGTACGCTGGTGATCGGCGCGGGCAAAGCCGCCGCGGTAATGGCGCAGGCAGTCGAAAACCACTGGCCGCATGATGCACCGCTTGCCGGATTGGTGGTAACACGATACGGACATGCGCTGCCAACACAAAAAATCCAGGTGATCGAGGCCGGTCATCCGATTCCCGATGGCCGAGGCATGCAAGCCGCAAAAGCAATTTTAACAGCAACCCGGCAGTTGACTGCCGACGACTTATTACTGTGCTTGTTCAGCGGTGGCGGTTCTAGTTTATTGGCGTTGCCGCTACCGCCGGCTTCTTTGCGGGACCTCCAGGTACTGACACGGCAATTGTTGCGCTGCGGCGCCAGCATCCAGGAAATCAATGCGGTTCGCAAGCACCTATCGGCGATTCAAGGCGGCAGACTTGCCGCAGCTTGCCGGGCACCTATCCTGGCACTGATTATTTCGGACGTCACCGGAGACGACGCCACGCATATCGCTTCCGGTCCGTGCACACCGGATCCAACCACATGTGCCGATGCATTGGATGTACTGGATCGCTACCGACTCAATACGCCTTCCCCGGTACTGCGCATTCTGCGAGAAAACCATGAAACACCGAAACCCGGAGCATTCGTTTTTTGTAAGGTGGAAAACCGCATTATTGCGAATTCGCATCGGTCGCTGGTTGCCGCCGCCGATTATTTTCAGACACACACTCTCAATGTGCAGATTCTAGGCGACACCGTCACCGGGGAAGCACGCGAGATTGCCAAAAGCCAGGCTGCATTGACACAGGAAATTCACCGCTATCCACACACGCTGCGCGCACCAATCGCCTTATTATCCGGCGGAGAAACGACGGTTACGGTTCGTGGCAACGGCAAAGGTGGCAGGAATACCGAGTTTTTGTTATCTCTGGCAATTGCGCTTGATGGCCAGAGAGACACCTACGCCGTCGCCTGCGATACCGATGGCATCGACGGCAGTGAAGATAACGCCGGTGCAATTATCACCCCGGATTCCCTTGTCCGGGCACGACAGCAGGGTATGCACGCCCCACATTATCTGGCACGCAACGATACATATACGTTTTTCAAACAACTCAGCGACCTAGTGATAACCGGCGCCACACATACCAATGTTAACGATTACCGCGCAATCATCATGCTTTGAACCTGGTAAGCCACAGCACGCATGATACGACTGCGGTTACGCCCACCGATTTAATAAGGAGGGTGAACCGACTCGACCCATCGAATACAAATAATGTCAAAGTGGCAAGAGCAATCAAGTGAAATCGTAAGAATCCAGCGACAGATTCCGGAAAAAACCCGAGCGAAACAGAAACCCCTTGCTCGGTATGCTGATCCCTGCGAGCGAAATCACGATAAACGCATCCACCGATCGGCCAACCGTAAAATCGATGAAAAATCGCGGGATTTTGCAGGTCTTATTTGGTAGGCGCGATTGGACTCGAACCAACGACCCCCACCATGTCAAGGTGGTGCTCTAACCAGCTGAGCTACGCGCCTAAAGAAACGTAATTCTATCTGAAACGGCTACTTGCCACAAATTTGCTTCACTTGTCGGCGTCGCTAGCCGGGAAACTACCGTGCGGTCAAGGCGGATTGCAGCATTTCCGCAATCACTTGCCCGCTTGCTTGTTGCACATAGTTGGTAACCACCGGAATGAATCGCCCCACCATATCGGGGGAGAGATCCAATTGCTGGAACGAAGCAGCCAATGCGGCTACGCTGCCGAGGGTATTGTTGCTGTCGCCCATCAAAGACGACAAGCCACTAGAAAGATTGGACATCGGCGGTGCCGCGCCCAGCATTTGATCCATGCCAGGAACGGAACGCGCCATTGCCGAAAAAGCATCCGGTGTCATTTTTCCTTGCGCCAATTGAAAAATCGCGCCGGCCCCTCCCATGGCTTGTTGCTTCGAAACACCCAATCGATGCTCCAAAATATCCACCAGGCCAATGGTAGCCGCTCCTGCCGGATCACTGGTTGCTGCGGTACCGGCATTAAGAATTTCCCGACCACTTTGCGCTGCACTTTCAACATTTGATAAACCGCGATCCACCGCCGCTAAAGGTGCGGTGCCGTTTTTACCGGCAGCGCACCCTACCAGGGTAACGGCTAACGCTAAAGCGCCTAATTGAGCGTAATGATTTTTTTTCATGATAGTTCCTTATTGAATTACATTATCGGTACCAAATACCTTGCGTTACCAATCATACTCTTTTTGTTACTTATAGCTGATGAATGTATTTTCAAAATCAGCGGAAAAAGCAAATTATCTTTCCACACCGGCTGACTGTCCGGCACGAATACGTCTGGCTTCCTTCGGGTCAATAATGAGCGGGCGATAGATTTCTATACGGTCATACGGATGAACCGGTCTATCGGGTTGGATAAGTCGGCCGAAAATCCCGACCTTGTTTTTCTCCAAATCAATTTCCGGGAATTGATCCAGCAATCCTGACAACAGAATCGCTTGCATCACAGTAGACTCGCCAGGTACCTCGAGCTGTTTGGATATTTGAAATTGCGGCAATGCGTAAACAACTTCGACCAAAACAGTTACCATCAGCGTTTTCCGTAAACCACTTCCGCACGTTCGATGAACGACTCGACAAAACTGTTCGCAATCATGTGAAAAACCGGCCCCACCAATTTTTCGAGAATTTTATGCGAAAAAGTGTAGTGTAAGCGAAATTTAATTTTGCAAGCACTTTCCGATAACGAAATGAACTGCCAATAACCGTCCAGATGTTCAAACGGGCCGTCCAACAGGCTCATTTCGATCAGATCTGGGGGAAAACGCTTATTTTTAGTAGTAAAGCTATGTTGTATATGATGATAATTGATTTTAACCGTTGCATGCGTGGTAATTTCATCTTGCGGCTCGACCAGTGTACCACCGCACCACGGCAAGAAATTTGGATATTCAGCCACATTGTCGACCAATTCAAACATTTGACTTGCCGAATATTCCACTAATACTGATTTTTCTATTTCTGCCATAAAAGTTAATCACCCCGTCTTTATGAGGAATGCCGAAAAACTGATAAAATACCCCAAAAATTAGCGTTGTCTTTCCCTCTAAATTCTGCATGAGTATTGTACAAAATAAAAAAGCCTTTCACGATTATTTTATCGAGGAAAAATACGAAGCAGGCATAATGCTGGAAGGATGGGAAGTCAAAGCGATTCGTGAAGGTCGTGTGCAATTGAAAGAAGCTTATGTGGTAATCCGCAATAGTGAGTTATATCTTATCGGCAGTCACATCAGCCCGCTCAAGACTGCCTCGACGCATATCAATCCCGATCCCATAAGAACCCGGAAATTATTATTGCAGGCCGAGCAGATTCGGCGGCTTATCGGCAAAGTTGAACGCGCTGGTTATACGCTGGTGCCATTGGACATGCATTACAAATCCGGCAGAATCAAATTGGAAATCGGTTTGGCAAAAGGTAAGAAGCAACACGATAAACGCGAATCCGAAAAACAAAAGGAATGGGAGCGCACCAAGCAGCGCTTGATGCGTGCCAAACAATAAAAATCTTACAGTCACTGAGTCACGAATATGCAAAAATCTATTGCAGCCTGGTTATTGGTTTGTTGTGCTCTGGTATTCGCCATGATCGTAGTCGGCGGTGTCACGCGATTGACCGATTCGGGGCTTTCCATCGTGGAATGGCAGCCGATCGTTGGCACCATGCCTCCGATTACACAGCAAGATTGGGATATTTTGCTGGAAAAATACCGGGCGACACCACAGTATCAGCAAGTCAATAAAGGCATGAGTGTCGATGAATTCAAAAGCATCTTCTGGTGGGAATACTTTCACCGCGTGCTTGGACGTTTGATCGGGTTGGTATTTTTTGTACCATTTATCTATTTCCTATGGAAAAAACAAGTTGACCGCAAGCTTGGTATTAAACTAGCGGGAATTTTCGTACTGGGCGGACTGCAGGGATTCATGGGCTGGTATATGGTGATGAGCGGATTGGTCAACGATCCACATGTGAGTCAATACCGGCTTACCGCGCACTTGGGGCTGGCGTTCGTCATATTCGCCGCCATGTTCTGGGTTGCTTTGGATTTATTGTCACCCGACCGCGAACACGTACAATCCGATGAAAAATTACAACGCTTGCGTAAATTCGCCTACGGTCTGACCGGACTTATTTTCATCATGATCCTATCCGGCGGCTTTGTTGCCGGAATACGCGCCGGCCTTGCCTATAATACCTTTCCACTGATGAGCGGCCATCTGATACCACCGGGTATGTTCATGCTTGAACCTTGGTACCGCAATTTCTTCGACAATGCCACCACGGTACAATTCGATCACCGGTTGATTGCGTGGATGCTGGCATTTCTGGTACCTGTGTTCTGGCTCAAATCACGCCAGATATTGCTCTCAGGCACAACACGACTGGCATGCAATCTTTTTCTGCTGATGTTGGCGATTCAAATCGGCCTTGGCATATCCACACTGCTATTGGTAGTGCCGATTCCTTTAGCCGCCTCCCATCAAGGCGGCGCGGTGTTATTGTTCGCCGCATCGTTATGGGTCAGCCATCGGTTACGGCACTGAGGCTTGATGCAATTGTCAGTACAATCCATGCTTTTCATCGCAAAATCAGTGGCCTGCTGTTACGATTTAGAACAAGATCGATTACATTTAATATTTCATGGCATGCATCGAGAACAAATTGCCGGCTTGATGACACGCCAATTTCTCAAAGCACTATTAATACAGCTTCCCAAGTGGTTAGTGCAGCAACAAAAAAAGACTGAGGCACCGCAGCAAATAGCACAACAGCATTTGATCAACGCATTCGAACATCAAATCTCACAGCAACAAGTGCCTGTAACCTAAGGGAAAATTCCGCCCGGCAGGCCACTCGGAACTTTTATGATCCACTCGATTAATCTGATTAAAAATAAGAGAATGATCGAATCAAGCCACCAAAGAATAAAACTCGAATTCCTAAATCAGGCTCACACTATCAAGATCGCTATCGAACTCATGCTGGAGCAGCTTCATAAATTAATGGGGGAAATTCTTAAACAAGTACAAAATTGGGATTTGGCCAATCCTTGGCATTTGGACGATCGCTTGTTCGGTTCCGCCAGCACCGCAGGCAACCCGATACATTAATAGCAAATTTATCAGAAACAACTATTTTTATTTTATTGAATAATCCGCTACCCACCAGGAAGAATCCTGAATTTTAGCTAATGTGATTGTTTCCAAAGCTAATCCTTTATGCTCGAAAGTCACATAAAACTGCAATACGACGTACTCGCCATCCGGAAATCCGGATAATGATTTTGCGGCACCCGCCGTGGCAATATAGCGCGCAGTTGCAGTTCCACGCGCAGAGCGGCTCGCGGTAATCGCCTTCACCCATTCGGCTTCATTTTGTTTCGTTCTGAACAATACTGAAGCTTTCTCCCAGCTTTCCTGATATTTCGCTTCGTCAATCAATGCAAGCCATATCCGCGCACTGCTTTCGACAACTTTCAAAACTTCGCGATCATCCGCAATTGCCGCACCCACGTAGAGAAATAACAATAATATCAATGCCGTCCATCGCTTTATCATTCACTGTTCCCTTATTTAAAATTCATATTGCAATTGACTATCAATTATGGGGAAAGAAATCACCTATCAACCAGATCGAAGCAATACCCAACAAAATTAACACCACCTGGTGAATGGTTGCGTTCAGTTCCGGACGCTTATGCAAGCCCGGGATCAAATCCGACATTGCTACGTAAATCATACTGGCGGAAGCCAATGCCAAAAGCGGCTGCACCAAAAAATTCATCTTATTCAGCATCAAATAAGCCATCACACCCCCGATCAAGGTTGCCAGGCTTGACAGCAAATTCAGCAAGAAAGCTTTGCGGCGAGTATAGCCAGAATTCAGCAAGATGATGAAGTCTCCAGCTTCTTGCGGTATTTCATGCGCAAAAATAGCTATCGAGGTTACAATGCCCAATTGCACATCGACCATAAAGGCAGCGGCAATTAAAATCCCGTCGACAAAGTTATGAAACGTATCACCCACAATAACCATCATGCCGCTACGCCCATGATCATGCTGATGGTTACCGGATATCGATCCGTGCGACGGATCATGCGCTTCACAATCCTCAATATGACAGTGCCGCCATAAAACTAATTTTTCCAGTACAAAAAAAAGCAAAATCCCGGCTAACACAATAGACGTCACTTGCACCGGATCTTCAGACAATTCAAATGCTTCTGGTAAAGTATTCAGGAAAGCGGCACCCAGTAAAGCGCCGATCGCATAGGACACCAAAACGGAAAGCCATGACACTCGCGCATTAAGCGCCAAAATGGCCGCACAAGCCAAACTGAGCACCCCTCCCAGTAAGCTGGCAGTAACAATCCAGGTAAGCGTCGACATAAAACTCACTAAAAGAGGCAAAGGCGCGATTATACGCTGTTGCAACTCCTTTGATTCATCAGTTATCAGGTACGCCAAATCAGTGCGGCCATTCGACCGGTTTTCCCATCACGCCGATAAGAAAAGAAACGCCGAGGGTCACTGTAAGTACATAATCCGCCACCATAAATCGATCTGACACCACACCGCACCAACCGTTGGCGGGCTAGTGCAAAAATATCAGCCAACCATTTCTTTTCGCTGCCTTTATTGATCATCACGAAGGCTGTTTCAGCCATTCGATCATGTTGTACAAAAGCATCAAACACATCGACACCAACCTCAAAGTGCTCCGGACCGATAGCCGGACCGAGCCATGCCAGCAAGTCTTCACCTTTCACGTCCATCGCCGCGATGGTTTTTTCAATGACCCCTCCAACCAATCCGCGCCAGCCGGCATGCACACTTGCCACAACAGCCCCTGTGACGTCACACAAAAAAACCGGCAAACAATCCGCGACCATGATGGCGCAAACCGTACCGGTTGTGCGGCTATAAGCTGCATCACCCTCTAGTGATTCGACTGTAGAGTCAATCATAATTGGCAGGGTACCGTGCACTTGCTGCAGCCATTTCGGCTCTGCAGGCAAAACGGTTCGCAGTAAAGCCCGATTTCGCACCACGCTCTCCGGATCATCATCGACATGCATGCCAATATTCAGCGACGCATAAACTCCGTTTACACCAAAGCTCACGCCGCCACTACGAGTTGTAAACAACGATTTAACTCCCGCAGGAACGGGCCAATCGGGAACAATCCAATCGTGCATCGAAAATAAGTATAAAAATAACTTTTAGGGGTTAGATATTACCAAACAAATTATTAAAGATTACTCATCAAATAAAGAAAACAACAACAAATTTAAGTACAACATTGCTCTGGTTACCGGGAATTTTGTATCGAATATGCAAGAATCTCCCTAGACACTCAATCACTCTTCCATATTTCTATTGATGTACAAACACAAGCTAACAGTCTATTGCAGGAATAGTCGTTCTGTTGCCATTACGTTAGACAAAGTATAGACGGCTAGCTTAGTCGTTTCTGGAATAAACCCGAGCAAACGTTGTTTAATTAACCACGCGCGCGAGTCACTTCGTTGCGAGGATAGCTCGCGTCCTCACCTGTCTTATTGGCACACTGTGTTCCGTGCGCTTCGCCACTTCATCTCACGCACCAAATTAATCAGCATTTCCCTAAACTTTTACATTCAATGACCGTAACAGCATCAGAAAATAGAGAGTCATCGAAAAATACAATATTCAACTGAGTTGTTTGATAGCACAGTATGTTTTTACGGAGAAAAGAATGCCTGACAAAAATTTGAAATTCTTGGTTGTGGATGATTTTTCTACCATGCGTAGAATTGTCCGCAATCTATTAAAAGAACTTGGATTTGTCAATGTGGATGAAGCTGAAGATGGTGCTGTTGCATTGAGAAAGCTACAAGACGGCAATTTTGATTTCATAGTTTCTGATTGGAATATGCCCAATATGGACGGATTGACAATGCTTCAAAATGTTCGTGCTAATGAGACGTTAAAAAATATTCCGGTATTAATGGTTACTGCGGAAGCAAAAAAAGAAAACATTGTCGCTGCAGCTCAAGCGGGTGCCAGTGGTTATATTGTCAAACCATTCACCGCAGCGGTACTGGAAGAAAAATTGAATAAGATTTTCCAAAACATGGAAGCAAAAATATCCGTTAAAGCATGATTTCTTTCCATAACATGGTGATTTAGCATGAACACAAAACGACTGATGAAAGTAGCGCCCGATGACTCCGATCAATCTTTAGCTTCCGATATTAATCCAACTCAACTTGCCGAAACAAGGCAATTTCCGAATCCCGATGAAACCACCATTGAAGAATCGACTTCTGTTGATAAGAAGGTTCTAGATCGCATCGGACAACTAACCAGAAACTTACACGACAGTCTGCGCGAACTCGGGTATGACAAGCAGCTCGAAATCCTGGCATCCGAAACTCCCGAAGCGCAAGACAGGCTATCCTATGTAGCCACAAAAACCGAACAAGCGGCTGTGCGTACCCTTAACGCAACCGAAGTCGCGAGACCAATTCAAGAAAAGCTTTCGAGTGACGCTACCCAGCTCTCCGAGCAATGGAAACATGCACTGGAAACACAACAAACCAACCCAGATACTGAATTATTCAAAACACTGCTAATTGATACACTGCACTATCTCGATAGAGTTCCTGAACAAACCGGCATAACCAATGCACAATTACTCGAAATTATGATGGCGCAGGATTTTCAGGATCTTACCGGCCAGGTAATAAAGAAAATCACACATATGGTACAAAGCTTGGAGCAAGATCTACTCAATTTATTACTAGCAAATGTTCCTACCAGAAAACCCTCGAGCGAAGAAGGTCTGATAAACGGCCCGGTTACTAATCCAGAAAAAAGAACCGATGTTGTTTGCAATCAAGATCAAGTTGATGATCTATTGGCAAGCCTCGGTTTCTAACAAATTGTAATCCCCTTAAAACAAAAACACCGTTATCAGATGTAATGACAAAGCTAGCAGCGGCCTTGCAAGCCGCTGAGAACCATTTTCGAGACACGTAGCCGACAACAGAAAGATGCAGCTAGGCCTTGTTTAATACTTCGGCAATACAAATTGCCTGTCATAATTCAGACCCGATCTGACATTTACCTGACCAGACGATATGTCTGTCAGATCAAACTGACTTGATCAAGTAAAACCGGACAATCCCGTTAAGCGACTTTTTTCAATCTTTCCATTTCTACCTCATATTGATTCGGACTTTTATACCCCAAGTATGAATGTAGTCGATGACTGTTTAAAACGTGGAAATATACTGCAATACATCTTGCTGAGCTGCATGACGGGTTTGGTAGTGCCGCCAGTGGATACGCTCCTGTTTGAAGCTGCCGAAGAAGCTTTCGGCCACAGCATTGTCGAAGTAATCACCGGTACGGCTCACACTACCCAGTAAGTCGTGTATTTCCAGAAGCTTGCGGCACTCCCTGCTGGCATATTGGGTGGATTCAATCGGTCGTCGCAACACATTTGATTATGGAGGTGTTTATGGGACGACCATCAGGATGGATGCAAAAGTTGACGAAGAGAGGCGCGATGCGCTCGCCAGGTGCGCCGTCACTTCGCAGCGAGATTGAGTGGCTATTTTGGGAGCAGATTGCAACCGGGATAACAAGTGAGAAAGCGGCAGAGGCTGTTGGTGTGTCGTCAGCGGTGGGCACACGCTGGTTCCGTTATCGTGGCGGGATGCCATTATTCATGTCTAACCCCATATCCGGAAGATACTTGTCATTCACTGAACGAGAAGAGATAGGACTGCTGCGGGCGCAAAGTGTTGGCATGCGTGAGATTGCTCGCCGTCTTGGGCGAAGTCCGTCGACAATTTCACGGGAGCTGACTCGCAATGTTGCGACTCGTAGCGGTCGGCTCGAGTATCGCGCTTCAGTCGCGCAGTGGAAGGTGGAACTGGTTGCCAAGAGACCGAAAACGGCGAAACTGGTGACTAACCCTCGATTGCGCCAATATATTCAAGACCGCTTGGAAGGGAAGATTCATGACGCTGATGGGGGTAAGATTGTGGGACCTCGACAGGCACCGTTCAAAGGACGAAATAAGCCACACCGTGGTGACCGTAAATGGGTCAAAGGCTGGTCGCCTGAACAGATTGCCAATCGGCTACAGATCGATTTCCCAGAGGACGGATCCATGCGCATCTCTCACGAAGCCATCTATCAGGCTCTCTACATTCAAGGTCGAGGTGCTCTCAAGCGCGAGTTGGTGAGCTGCCTGCGCACGGGACGAGCGTTGCGCGTACCGAGAGCCAGGGCACAGGCTAAAGCATGGGCTCATGTCAGCGAGGATGCCATGATCTCCAGCCGCCCTGCTGAAGTGGAAGATCGTGCCTTACCCGG
>CP091135.1:1777307-1928332 GCA_021582655.1 Nitrosomonas sp. | reverse complement strand
ACCGTTGCACTGGGGCTTTGTAATTCTGGGCTGGGCAGGTTTATTTTCAGGTGGTATTGCAGCACAAATCATCACCCGTTACTCAAACCTGACAGACGTAACCTGGAACAACGCAAGCCGCGAAATTCTGAACAACCGGATCGTACCTTAATCCTGGGAACGCCATCGCTATCGTGGATAGGGATGGCGGAAAGAAGACGAGCGACGAAGAAACAAAGAAAACCGGCAAGGTATGATGAAACGATAGAGGCAAGGAAAATTGTTTCAAGGTTTTCAAATTAAATAACACACGAAACGAAATAAGGGAGGGTCTAGTGAGTAGAACAGACGAAATTTTAGCAGCGGCGAAGATGCCGCCAGAAGCGATCAGGATGTCCAGATACATAGATGCGGTATATTTTCCGATTCTGTGTATATTGCTGGTAGGCACATTTCACATGCACTTCATGCTGTTGGCGGGAGACTGGGATTTCTGGCTTGACTGGAAAGACCGTCAATGGTGGCCAGTAGTTACACCGATAGTGGGTGTGATGTACTGCGCGGCACTGATGTACTACCTGTGGGTAAACTATCGTCTGCCATACGGCGCGACACTATGTATCGTATGCCTGTTGGTAGGTGAATGGCTGACCCGTTACTGGGGATTCTACTGGTGGTCACACTATCCGCTGAACTTTGTACTGCCATCGACGATGATACCAGGAGCCCTGATGTTAGACACCATCATGCTGTTGACAGGGAACTGGTTGGTAACGGCACTGTTGGGCGGTGGATTCTGGGGCCTGTTTTTCTACCCTGGCAACTGGGCGATTTTTGGACCGACCCACTTACCGCTGGTAGTTGAAGGCGTTCTGTTATCAGTAGCGGACTACACCGGATTCCTGTATGTACGTACGGGTACACCGGAATACGTACGTCTGATTGAACAAGGCTCACTGCGTACCTTTGGTGGTCACACCACGGTAATTGCAGCGTTTTTCTCAGCGTTTGTATCGATGCTGATGTTCTGCGTATGGTGGTACTTTGGCAAGATCTACTGCACCGCGTTCTTCTATGTTAAGGGAGAAAGAGGTCGGATCTCTATGAAGAACGATGTAACCGCATTTGGTGAAAAAGGCTTTGCACAGGGGATTAGATAATGAATATGAGAAGCATATTAAAACTTGGCGTATTGGGCCTGTACGGAGCGGCGATTGGAGCTGCATCACTGGCACTGACGCTGACAGTAGACGTTAAGACAGCGGCGGCGCACGGGGAACGCTCGCAAGAACCGTTCCTTCGTATGCGTACGATTCAATGGTATGACCTGAAATGGCAACCGAAAGTAACGAAAGTAAACGACATTGCGACGATTACCGGAAACTTTCACTTAGCGGAAGACTGGCCCCGTGCGGTAGGCAAGCCGGAACGTGCATTTTTTAATATTGGTAGCCCAAGTCCGGTGTTTGTACGGTTAAGCACCAAACTAAATGGCGAACCGACCTTCATATCAGGTCCGTTGCAAATAGGCCGTGACTATGCATTTGAAGTACGGTTGAAAGCCCGTATTCCAGGCCGTCACCACATGCACGCGATGGTTAACGTGAAAGAAGCGGGTCCGATTGCAGGCCCTGCGTCGTGGATGAACATCTCAGGCAACTGGGACGACTTCACCAATCCGGTGACCACGCTGACGGGTAAAACCATCGATCTGGAAACGTTCAACTTTGCCAATGGGGTATTTTGGCATCTGGTATGGCTGGGTCTGGGCTGCTTCTGGATTGGTTACTTCGTAGCCCGTCCGATGTTCCTGCCGAGAAGCCGGGTACTGTTGGCGTACGGAGACGAACTGTTGCTGGATCCGATGGATCGTAAAGTAGGCTGGGCGGTAGCGATACTGACCTGTGCGCTGGTATGGGGTAGCTATCGTTACACCGAAAGCGTACACCCTTACACGATTCCGGTACAAGCGGGTGAATCGAAAGTGGAACCGTTACCGATAGCACCGAACCCTGTTGCGATCAAAGTAACGCACGCGAACTATGACGTACCTGGTCGTGCACTGCGGGTGACGATGGAAATCACCAACAACGGAGATTCATCGGTGAGGATTGGTGAATTTACGACAGCGGGTGTGCGCTTTGTCAACGAACTGGGCCGCAAGCACTTGGATCCTGATTATCCGAGAGAATTGGTTGCAACTGGTTTGACGATGGACGACGAAGGCGGAATCCGCCCTGGCGAAACCAAGGAAGTGAAGATGGAAGCCAAGGATGCGCTGTGGGAAGTTCAACGTTTGATGGCGTTGCTGGGAGATCCGGAAAGCCGTTTTGGCGGATTGTTGATGACGTGGGATGAAGAAGAAAATCGTTATATCAACAGTATTGCTGGTGCGGTGATTCCAGTCTTTACCAAGCTGTAAGAAGCGTAAGACGAGCGATACACCGGTACACCACTGTCTCATGACAGCCGGTGTACCGGTTTTTTTATAGGCGGGAAAACGAAGAAAATAAAAGGTAAGACAAAGAATGCGGACAATAAAACGAGCAAGAAAAGAAACGCCACTCCAACGGAGGGAATTGACGTGACCGTACAAATAGTAAGTACAGGAATTGCCGCCGTCTTAGCAATGGTTTTAGTGCTTCAAACCGGTGCGGCACATGCGCACGGCAAAGTGGCGATGGAAGATGATAACTGTATGCGCCGGATAGGCGAAAACATGATTCACTTAAGTGCTTACCAGCCGCAACTCGATGAAGAAGGGCACTATTGCACAGACATACCTAAGGCAGGCAATGCCATACTGGTAATCGACCTGGTTGATCCGGCATTAAGAGAAATGCCGATTGCTGTGAAAATAGGCAAAGGCGGCAAAGTAGGCGACGGTGAAATAATCAGTCACCTCAGGACAGCGATGTACGGAGATGGCGTAATCAGTACACAGACGACCTTTGATCAAGGTCCGTACTATGTACAAGTGACCGCGGAAGGGATACCGCCGTTGCACTATGAATATCATCTCCGTGTGGAAATGGTTAATTACGCGAACGTATTTAGAGCTGCCATCGGACCCACAGTCGGGATATTGCTGACTTTACTGCTTGGGTATAAACTCCTGCGGTCAAAACGCTTCAAAGCTTGGCTGGCGGCACGCGGTAAGAAAAAAGCGGAAGACGAAAGTATATAAAGTGAAAGCAAACGATTAATTTCAAATGTTACAGGAATCGGAAATAATGTCATTAAGAATCATCAACATCAAGCAAGCAGTAATCGCAACAGCAATTGCAGCAAGCACGCTCTTTACAACGCAAATACAAGCACACGGCGGCTTGGCGTTGGCGGACGACATGTGCATATTAACGATCGGTCCCTATCGGATGCACTTTACCGGCTATCAACCGCTGACACAAGAAGAAGAGTTCTGTGAAGACATACCTGAAATCGGGAAGACAGTGATTGCGCTGGACTATATTCAAGAAGAGCTGCGTCCGTTGACGACTGAAGTAAGGATAATTCGTGATACTGGTTCGGAAGCGAATCTGGACGAGATTACCGTTTTCCATTTACCGCCCAAAGTATATCCGTCGGCTTCGATTGCGATAGACCACACTTTTCCTGAGAAAGGGAAGTTTGTGGGATTGGTGACAGTAACTGGGGGGCCGCAAGAATATGTATCACGCTTTCCGTTCTCAGTAGGGGAAGGCCGTCCTACACCTAAAGCTATGATTATTGTGCCGGTATTGCTGGTTGTGGCAGGCGCCGCCGCTTTCCTGATGACCCGGAAAAAGAAATCCGGGGGCGCTGCTGCTTAGATAAAAAACATACGGTAATCAATTTTGGCGCATGACTCACAGGTTATGCGCCTTTTTATTTTATGGAATTTTTTTGTAAATAAACGTAAAGGGTAATTCCGGCGAGGCAACTAATGGCAAGAGCAATAACAATATCGCGCAGATATTCTTTAATGAGTTCTTCATTTTCGCCAATAAAATAACCAAGAAAAGTCAGTATGCATACCCAAATCCCTGCTCCAAGACTGGTGTAAATACAAAAAAGCATCAAATTCATTCGCGCCAAGCCGGCTGGTATGGAAATATATTGACGAATGACAGGTATCAGCCGGCCGGTAAAAGTTGAAATGTGACCATGGCGGGCAAAGAAATTTTCCATTCGATGGAGGTGGTGTTCTTCAAACATTACGTATTTTCCATAGCGTATCAGTAGCGGGCGCCCTAACCAAACAGCCAAATAATAATTGATTAGGGCACCCACCAGGCTTCCAAGAACACCGCAAGCAATTGCTACCAGTAAGTTCATTTCACCTTTTGCAGCCAAATAACCCGCCGGAATCATAACCACTTCACTGGGAAAGGGAATGAAGCTGGATTCAATCAGCATGAGTAAGAAAATCCCCGTGTAGCCTAGGCTGCCGATTGTCGCGACAATCCAATTAATGATTTCGGTTAACAAATTAATGTATTAATAATGATATGGATCAAGTGATAAATATGCTACACGACTGCGCCGTCATTCTCCAAAGGTTTCTTTTCAGGCTGCAGCAAGTCTTCTCGCTTGACACCCAGTAGCATAATCATCGAGCTACCTACCATGATGGAAGAATAAATTCCAAATAAAATGCCGATTGTCAGTGCGAGAGAAAAATAATAAAGCACTTCCCCCCCGAACAGCAACATGGAGATAACCACCATCTGTGTACTGCCATGCGTGATAATGGTGCGTGACATGGTTCTGGTGATTGCATTATCAATAACTTGTACAAGGGATGCGCGGCGAAGCTTGCGAAAATTCTCCCGAATCCGGTCAAAAATCACTACGGATTCATTGACCGAATAGCCGAGTATCGCGAGTATTGCTGCCAATACTGTCAGAGAGAATTCCCACTGGAAATATGCAAAAAAACCAAGAATAATAACAACATCGTGTAAATTTGCGATGATGCCGGCGACACCGAATTTCCACTCAAACCGCACGGCAAGATAAGCGACGATGCCAAGTGATACAAAAAGCAGTGCAAGTGCGCCATTTTCCAGCAATTCTTGCCCTACTTGTGGTCCGACAAATTCAACTCGGCGCATTTCGACGGTGGAATCTTCCTGTTTAAGTGCGGTTAAAACGGCTTCGGATAATTGTGCGCTGGATAGACCCGGCTTTACCGGTAATCGAATCAACACTTCCCGGGAAGTGCCGAAGTTTTGCACACTGGCATCCGGCATACCGAGATCTGCAAGCGCGGTGCGAATCTTCGACAGATCGGCGGCTTGATGATAGCCGACTTCCAAAACGGTTCCTCCGGTAAAATCAACGCCCAGATTGAGGCCTTTGGTATAGATGAAGAAAACGGCCATTATAAAAGTTGTCACTGAGATAACGGCGCCGATACGACGCCATCTCATAAACGGGATATCACGATTGAATCGGAAAATTTCCATGATTTATTCCTTGGCTATTTTTATTTGATTTGTTTCGACTTGGAGGTTTTGCGTTTATTTTTCGTCGCGATCAAAGCGTGATTTTCATGTTGAGAATCGGACTGGCTGGCGGTATTTTCGCTAATCCTATTCGAGGAATCGTTAACTTTTTTAGCAGGTGAGTTTGCTACCTTTGAAGTACTGATTGAATCTTCATCGATGGCAAGGTCGGTTGAGGAAATCGATTGACCCTCATTCACGTTTTTAGGAATCCATACCGTACCAACAGGTACCGTGGTTAGACGACGGCCGCCATAGATATAATTGACCATGCCGCGTGACACGAATGTCGCTGTGAAAACCGAGGTCAAGATACCCAGGCAAAGCACTACGGCAAAGCCTTTTACCGGTCCTGATCCGAAAGCGAATAAGGCGATGCCGGCAATTAACGTGGTGATATTGGAATCCACGATGGTGCCGAATGCGCGCTCATAACCGGCGTGAATGGCGAGCTGCGGTGGTGCGCCTGCACGAAGCTCATCGCGAATCCGCTCGTTGATCAGAACATTGGCGTCAATCGCCATGCCGATAGTTAACGCCAGTGCAGCCATCCCGGGAAGCGTTAGCGTTGCTTGTAATATCGATAATATACCCACCAGCAATAACAGATTTAATCCCAGCGCAAGCACTGAGATGACGCCGAATGCGGTGTAATAAACACTGATGAAAATGGCAATGGCTAAAAATCCGTACAAGGTGGAATCGAATCCACGTGCGATATTTTCCGCACCAAGACTGGGGCCTACGGTACGTTCTTCAATAATATCCATAGGAGCGGCTAACGCGCCGGCGCGCAGCAGCAGTGCCACATCGCGAGCCTCCATGCTGGTCATCCGTCCGCTGATTTGTACACGCCCGCCGCCAATTTCCTCACGAATCACCGGTGCCGTGACGACTTCCACTTTATTCTTTTCAATCAGCAGAATGGCCATTCTGCGTCCTACGTTGTCACGGGTGATTTGTTTGAAGATTCTCGCACCGTTATTATCCAGATTGACATGAACGGCTGCTTGATTGTCTTTATCGAATCCGGGTTGTGCATCGGTAATGCGTTCACCGGTAAGTAAAATCTGCTTTTTGACGAGAATCGGCATGCCACCGCGCTCTTGGAGAAGTTCGGTTCCCGGCGGAAGTTTGCCGCGCACTGCAGCATCCAGGTCATGTTCATCGTCAACCATACGTACTTCCAGCGTGGCGGTCCGGCCTAAGATGTCTTTTGCTTTGGCGGTATCCTGTACACCTGGCAATTGTACGATAACCCGA
Organism: Nitrosomonas sp.; assembly: GCA_021582655.1. GTDB lineage: Bacteria > Pseudomonadota > Gammaproteobacteria > Burkholderiales > Nitrosomonadaceae > Nitrosomonas. The sequence goes on along the minus strand of CP091135.1, from coordinate 1,921,601 downwards.
TCAGCACCTGCTTTCTGGATGATAGGTTCGGCAACACCAAGCTCATTGACGCGATTGCGTAAAGTAGTGATATTTTGCATCACGGTGGAATCTTGCAAACGTATTTGCGCTTCGGGCTTGATCGCCGCGATCAGGTGATACCGGTTATTGGTATCTTCCGCTATTAAACCGAGATCGGGATAGTTTTGCTTGATTTCTTCCTCCGCTTTGCTGCGAGAGCCGGCGTCGCGGAATTTGATGATTAACTTCTTGGTTTGTTTTTCAAGGCTCGTATACTGGATGCGTTTTTCACGCAGGATGCCGCGAATGTCGGTGCTGTAGCGATCAAGCGATTTATCCAGAGCATCTTCCATGTCTACGGCTAGCATGAAGTGCACGCCGCCGCGTAAGTCAAGCCCCAAATACATTGGCAAAGCGCCCAGACTGGTCAGCCATTGCGGGGAGTTCGGCAATAAATTCAATGCGATGATATAGTCATTGCCGAGTGTTGATTCGAGCAGATCTTTAGCCTTGATTTGTACGTCCGTACTGGTAAAGCGTATTTTGAGACTGGCTTCATCGAGAAAAATGCCGTCTGTTTCCAGTCCCGCTTGTCGCAGCGCATCTTCGGCACGCTGCATTAAAGCTGTATCCGCGCTTACAGTGGTGCGTAAAGGGGAAATCTGTACTGCGGGCGATTCGCCAAAAAAATTCGGCAACGTATACAGTGCGCCGAGTAGCAGTGAAACCGCAATAATCAGATATTGCCAGAGTGCGAAGCGGTTCATGGGTTTAGTTAGTAGTTTAAAAAGATTAAAAGGAAGGGCGGTTGCGTTGAATCGAAAACTGATCCAACCGATTGGAGAAACTATTTTTTCTCAGATTCCGTATCTTTGGTGTCGGAGGCTTCCGTACTATCATCCGCTTTATTTTCGATGGTGCCGGTTTTTGCGGCTTTGGTTTTAAGGTTTTTATTTCTAGGCTCGATACTTCTCAAAGTACCTTTGGGCAGCAACGTTTGTACGGCGGATTTCAGTACGGTAACTTCAAACGCGGGTGCGATCTCAATGATGACGTACATTTCGCTGACATTGATAACTTGGCCTAATATCCCGCCGTTGGTGATCACCTCATCGCCTCTTTGCAAGGCATCCACCATTTGTTTGTGTTCCTTGGTGCGCTTCATTTGCGGGCGAATCAGCAAAAAATAAAACAAAAAGATGATACCGATCATCGGCAACAAGCTTATCAAGCTCGCATCGTTTTGTGCAGGAGCAGCAGCTTGGGCGAACGCATCACTAATCAGCATGATTTTCTCCACATTTTTACAAAAACGCACATATTAGCATGATGACTGCTTATGCCCGAAATTCTTGTGCAAATTCTTCAAATTGCCCGTGCTCGATCGAATAGCGGATTTCCTTCATCAATTGCTGATAGTAAAACAAATTGTGGACGGTGTTCAGATGCGCGCCGAGCATTTCATTGATACGTTGCAAATGATGTAAGTATGATCGACTGAAGTGCTGGCAAGTGTAGCAGCCGCACTGATCGTCCGGAGGCGCAGTATCCAGTCGGTATTGGCTGTTTCGCAACTTGATTACGCCGCGGCGGGTGTATAGCCAACCGTTTCTTGCATTTCTGGTGGGTAGCACGCAATCGAACATATCAATTCCCTGTGCGACGGCATGCACGATATCGAACGGTGTTCCGACGCCCATCAGATAACGTGGTTTTTCAAACGGTAACAGCGGAGCGGTATGCTTTAAGATGCGCTGCATCTCGGATTTCGGTTCCCCGACCGAGAGACCGCCGATGGCGTAACCGTCAAAACCGATGTCGGATAGCCCGACAAACGATTCCTCGCGCAACGGCTCATACATACCCCCTTGTACAATGCCGAATAGAGCGTTGGTATTGTTTTCATGCGCTTTTTTTGAGCGTTCCGCCCAGCGCAAGCTTAATTCCATGGATAAGCGAGCGGTGGTTTCATCGGCAGGATAAGGCGTGCATTCGTCAAAAATCATGACGATATCGGAATCGAGCGTACGTTGAATACGCATGGATTCCTCCGGAGATAAGAAACAAATATCGCCGTTGACCGGTGATTTGAATTGAACGCCTTGTTCGGTGACCTTACGCAGTGCACCCAAGCTAAAAACCTGAAAACCGCCTGAATCGGTCAGAATTGGCTGGTGCCAGCCGATAAATTGATGCAATCCGCCGTGCGCTTGAATGACTTCCATGCCGGGACGCAGCCATAGATGAAAAGTATTGCCGAGAATGATTTGGGCGTTCACTGCTTGCAATGCGGCTGGCGACATACTTTTTACCGCACCGTAGGTACCTACCGGCATGAAAGCCGGTGTTTCAATGCTGCCGTGCGCCAATGTCAGGGTACCGCGGCGTGCGGCTTTATCGACGGTGTGTAACTTAAATTTCATGGCTTTTTCTCGATCAGCATGGCATCTCCATAGCTAAAAAAACGGTAACGTGCTTGTATTGCATGTTGATAGGCTTTCTGGATATTGTCCAATCCGGCAAAGGCCGATACCAGTATCAGTAAGGTTGAGCGCGGCAAATGGAAATTGGTTAACAGTCGTTCCACGACTTGAAAGTGGAATCCGGGGGTAATGAATATTTGTGTATCACCATAGCCTGCAGTAATGCGACCATGGTGCGTTGCCGCGTTGGCTTCTAAAGCACGCAATGATGTGGTGCCTACGGCGAGGATGCGCTTACCCGAATTTTGGGCTTCGATAACCGCATCGACGGTTTCTTGCGGGATGTGGTAAGTTTCGTTGTGCATGATATGATCGGCGATATTTTCGACGCGCATCGGCTGAAACGTGCCCGCCCCGACATGCAAGGTTACATAGTGGATCTTAACACCCCGCGTGCGCAATTGGTCCAGCATATTGGAATCGAAATGCAAACCGGCGGTCGGTGCGGCGACGGCGCCGGGATGTCTGGCGTATACGGTTTGATAGCGCGCCTCGTCGTCGGCGGTGGCCGGTCGGGATATGTAGGGCGGTAACGGCAATTGTCCGTATTGCGCCAGTAATTCCGTGGCGGTTAGTTCGTGGTCAAAATGCAGCGTATAAAATTCATTCGTGCGCGAAATAACCGTCGCCGGAACGGCGTCTGCCAACAGCAATTGTGAGCCGGGCTTGGGGGCATGGCTGGCACGAATCGTTGCCGTTACATGGTGATCATCCGTGATGCGTTCGACCATGACTTCGACTTTGCCGCCGCTGCTCTTGTATCCGAATAGCCGAGCCTTGATGACCTGGGTATCGTTAAAAATCATTACATCGCCCGCTTGCAGGTAACGATTCAGATCGGCAAATAATGTATCTTCCCAGCAATCATGCGCACCATCCAAATATAACAGGCGGCTATTAGAGCGTTGGGTGGCGGGGAATTGTGCAATCAGCTCGGTAGGCAGGTAAAAATCAAAATCCTGTATTTTCATGTGGCGCATTATACCGTTACTGCATATTTCCGCCCATCTGGCTTGCTGTACCGGCGCTTTTCAGTGATAATTGCGCCTGCTGTTTTTTATAAGCAGACCGCTTTATTAGCCGAGATGGCGGAATTGGTAGACGCACGGGACTCAAAATCCCGCGATGGTGACATCATGGGGGTTCGATTCCCCCTCTCGGCACCAAAAAAAATAAGTTGTGTATTTTCCTTTTTAGAGTTGTTCTGCAAAAATTATTTTGTGGATGTCACTTTATCGTCTTTCCGATCGCGAACATAATGCTCAGTCATGCCGACTGTGGAATGTCCAAGCAGCCTCCTGGAAAACAAATCGATGACAACCGCCAGATATAGCCAGCCCTGTGATGTCCAGATGTAAGTAATATCAGTCGCCCATATCTGATTGGGGCATCCCGGACAATAATACCGCTTCCTTTTTAAATTGCTCTGAATAGAGCCTTCGCTTTCCTGATTCTTTCATCCTTCACCTCATTATCATTAATTAGTCTTCCAACTACCTTAACAAGATATCCGGCTTTATTGAACCACAACATGTTTTGGTATGCGCGATCCTGGAAGGGGAGGGAGTTGGCGATTATTGATAAGATGATGTTTAGTTATATCTAATTGATGACACAAGCTCAGTTGATCCATTGAATTGAGCATTGCGATCGGATGATTTGAGTCAAAATCAATCATTCATTATTCAAACTTCAATTGATGGCATGATGTGTAAGAATAAGACCAGCTCCGAATAAAAAACCACTGAAGCGGATTCATTTCACATTTGTCGAAGCAATTGATGGGTGCTACCATGCCGTGGTGACACGTTTTTTATTTTGCTTTCTTCAGATGAGGTATCCAAATGAATAAATTCACATTGTTTGTATCTTCGGTTTTTTTATCACTGGCTCTTATCGGTTGCTCCGGTAAGCAGGAGGGCCCTGCGGAAAAGGCCGGCAAGGAAATAGATAAATCTATCGACAGCAGTAAAAAAGCGGTTGATAGTGTCATGGAAGAAGCCGTCGAGAAAATTGAAGAGCTTAATGATGCATCGGATGGACCGGCTGAAAGAGCCGGCAAGGAGATTGATAAAGCGCTTGATGGTGCAGCGGAAAAAATTGAAGAAATAAGTAAGGACTTGAAAGAAAAATAAAGATCAGACTGAATTCAAGTCTGGCTTGAATATAAAAATCCGTCTTGGCGGATTTGATAACAGGTAGTTCTAAAGGAAATTTAGCCGAAAACAGCCCTGCGGAGTGATCTTTATTCTGCGGGGCTTTTTGTTCAAAGGGAGGGATTACCCGGTTTGATAGAGGTGCGAATCTTTATCAACCAAGCACGAAAGCGCAAAGGAGTAATCCCATGCGCAGTGCTCAACAGAAAGTCATCAAACACAAGATTGGTTTGCTTAATCCGGCAGCCGAGCTTGGCAATGTATCCCATGCCTGCAAGGTGATGGGTTTTTCTCGAGATACTTTTTATCGCTATCAAGCTGCCGCTGAAACAGGCGGTGACTGGACTGCGTACGACAACAGCGCGCACTCATCAGGGCAAGATGTACGGCAGGCGCGCTCCGATGCAAACTTTAATTGACGGAAGGAAGGTATGGCACGATAAATCACCGCTTTGAATAACTGAATTTGATCGGACAAGCACATCGTCTGATCGGGTAAATGTCAGATCGGGTTTGAATTATTACAAACAACGCAAATGAGAATTATTTGCATTTGATGGTTTTTCCAGGTAAGATGCATACGTTCATATCCTTAGGACGACGTTACCGCATCAACCAGCGCGTATTTATACGCGTAGTCGGATGGTTGGATTAGCAATGGTTTGCTTCCTTGTAGTCCAGCTCGCTTTCCTTCTCTTCCTTACCTTTGGCGAGCTGGATTACCTACTAGCGTTCTATTGCGAGCGCCTAAATCATATGCAACAAGCTTATCGTTTACGGGTGGAATTGATTGGAGAAAATTCTGTGGTCTAGCTGACTGTCAGACGCTCGATTCTGCCCACCACTTTACTCGCTCGCTGCCTCTTTCCTCCGAGCTGGCCCAGCCACCTTTGTTAATCTAGGTGTGCTGGGTTTTTATTTGACAAATTCGGTTGCGCAGGTTTGTTCTTCTTGCACTATGGAAAAAACGTAGTCGGGATTGGTCTCGTGGCAAGTGGTTCGTTTAATGAGTTGGAGATCGCATATCATGACAACCAAATTCAAAGTTGCGTCTTCATCATGATGACAGCTTTTTTGCGCCCGATCATGATGCCCTGACGCACAAACCACGTGGAATAGCTGCGTGCGCCATATTGAGGCGTTTTCAAGTCTTGGCAGAATTTTTCCATTAAGTTAACCAGATATGCATGTTATTTAATTGCGCAGAATCGAGATCCAAGAAAAAAACCAGTATCGTTTGCTCAAACGTACTTTGCCATACAAACCAGAAAACAAGGAATAATAGATCAACAAGGAGCCAATTACCTGTCGTTGTCAGAAGATCATAAATGGCTTTTATTACGAGATGAGATAAAAGAACATAACAAACGACTTGCAAGCGCAACCAGGGAAGCCGGTGTTATTGATTCTTTTGATTTTTCTGTATTTCAGACCTTTGGATATAAAGGGCTGTATGGTGGATAGGACAAGAACGGCATCGCAAAGAGAAAAGGTCTTAGGTCTAAAGACGCTATTCTTGATCACATGGGCAGCACGAAACTGGCTGCTAGCTTGTTTAGAGCCACCAAAAAAATACCTACGCATGAATAAGACATTTCAGTTTGAGCATATTTGCATTTTTGCGGAATATGTTTTTGGCTAATCATTTGTTTATATTGATATTTTAATTGGACTCAAAATCCCACGATGGTGACATTAGTTCAAGCGTCACTGTCAGTGCGACTTGCGGCGTATGAGTTATGAAAAGGCGAAGTGGCCGGCCCTGGTTTTCCTGGCGCACTGTTACATGGAAATAAGCATCGCTTTTAAAGCCCGCTGGCACACGGATTGGCGGTGCACGACTAGTCCAGCAAATGGTGCGCGCTGCACACCATTTGCCAAAGAGAATCAGGTTTGGTTTTAGCTTGGTGTGCAACGCTGCGCTACGCTGGGTTAACCATGCGAGCAAGCGTGCAGACTGACCGGCGTAAGGTTCGGTTAGATACTGGCCCCGGTTTTATACGCGTAGCTTCCCGTCGGTAGTGAGCGATAACCCCAGGTTCGCACCATCGAGTTTTTCTTCTACCACAACATCGCTCGCGAGCAGCGCTTTGACTTCAGCAGGGGATAGGACCTTGCCATCGAGCGGTTTGCTTTGACCTAGCCAAGCAATATGCGGTGTATGGGGAAAGCGGAAAAATTTCGTCACGTGTCAGTCAGGTAATGCGGGCGGGAGTTTATTCGGAAATTTATTGTGATAAAACCTGAGAACATCACTCGGACATAAAAAGTCAACATGATTCCGCGTGCAGCTGACTGTGTTTCGATTTTTCATCATGGGGCTTCGCTACTTTTGAAAACTTTACTTTAAAATGGATCGAATTTCCAAGGAAACTTTTCTCTTCAATTGCCACCCCCGTTCGCCGGTGTGGATTGCCCTATCGATCTCCGTCACCTTCCACGTATCTTGGTGTTACCGGTTGCGGTCAATTTTCGACGTGATCGATTGGATCGCTGTTAAGCGTTCATTGCCTTCATACTCCTTTTATCGTTCGAATTCCCATCGATTGTTCGCTTCCTGACTCGGGTGGAAGGGTAAGCAGTAATTCACATTTTTCTCGCAGAAAAGATCAATGACGTTTTGCATATAACTCACTGGGATTGTTGTTATTTTATTGATAATTAATGAGATACCGCCGATTGAGCATAGCATGGGGGTATGGTTCTCAGGATTGTCGATAAGAAATTAGCTGATTCGATTTCGTGTTTTTTCTTATGTTCTGGGATCCAAAAACCTTGGTATGCATGGGGTAAACACTGTGCTGATAACAATGCGATCACTTATGGAAACGAGGTGTTTTTATTATTTAAGAATAATGTATTGACTAATGTACAACTAAGATCCCGCCAAGATACGATACGCCTCAAGCTTAATGGCTGAATGGTTCTCGGATTAGATTATTAAAAAGAAAGGATTGGGTAATTGAGCTGCGGGTTGTTTCATTTTTTTGCGTCGAATGATGCAAATTGAAAGAAGTGCGGAGCATCTCAACGGACAAAATAAAGGGGGTAGTTATGACAGCACAAACAGGTGACGAAACGCAAGTAAATGGCGCATCGTTAGCAAATAAACAGGCAAGTGCGGCAAATCATGGATCAGCCGCATTTCAAGCGCAGTATTTTTTTCGTGATACGGCTGCCGGTTTGATCACGGGAGCGATGGCGATCCCGTTGTCAATCGGTATTGCGATGATGTCGGATTATCCGATTAAAGTGGGTTTGGCAACCGTGGCGTTTGCATCACTGGTCGGTTGGATCAATGCATGGTTCAGGCCTGGTAACTATATCGGCTCACCCGGTATTGCCGCGGGTTTGGCACCTGTATTGGCACTGGGCGTGGCTGCTTTTGGCGTAGAAAATATGGCGTTTTGTATTTTCATGACCGCCGTGATGCAGGCCATCATTTGGAAATTTAATTGGCAGCGCTATTTACTCGTGGCGGTGCCGGTTTATTTGGTTGAGGGTTTGTTAGCAGGTGTCGGCTTGAAGATTTTTCTGAGATTCTCGGAATTTACCTATGAGATACCGGCGGAAATGGTAACTGAGGTGTTTTGGAACGAAGCGCGTATTCAAATGGTCGGGATTTCTGCTGCGGGATTGGCGTTGTTCCTGTTCTTGTTTTCAAAATTCAAGGATAAGCAACCCGCTATCCCGTATTTTGCCATCATTGTCGGTGGCGTGGTTTTAGCGCAATTTATTACCGTGCCCATGATTGCGGTGGAGGATATCGATCTTCATTTGAGATTCCCGCTTCCCACGGCCGATGTCACGGCTCTGATGCTGGTATACATGCTTTTGTTTTGCGCCATGCTGGCAATTGTCGATGTGATCGAGCAAGTGATGAGTAATGCGGCTATCGAGAAGATCGATCCTTTAAAGCGCAAAACAAACAGTAATAACAGCTTACTGGCCATTTGGATTGCTAATTTTGGTTCCAGCTTTTTCGGCGGCATGACTAATTTGGATGGATTGGCAAAGAGTACTACCAACAAGCTGGCCGGTGCTATGACTAAATTTTCGGTGCTGATCATCGGCTGTGTGGTTTGCTTTTTTACATTCAATACGCAATACCTGGATTTTCTGCCTAAATTTGCATTGGCGGCGATTATGCTGTTTACCGGCTATAAGATGATTGCAGGGCTGATTCATGTGACGCACTATGGTCCATATGCGCTGATGCTGGCGTTTATAACCGCGGGCTTGGTATACAAGGTCGGTATCTTTGAAGGATTGCTGGTGGCGATGGCCATTCACGGTATTGTTCACTACATGGTTTATACCAAGCATGACAATATGCCGGGTAAATCCGTGGTCAGGCGGTATTTCGACAATCTAAAGAAAGATAGCGGCGGTAATTTACAGTAAGGTCGCGATTTATCGACGCGGGTGATACTGCGGAGCGCAAAATGTTTAATCAGCTTTGCGCTTACATAAACAAAGGGTGAATGTATGTATAAAAAAATCATGATCGCGGTTGACGGTAGTGAGATTGCTGGCCGAGCGCTGGCAGAAGCGGTAAATATTGCGAATTCTTATAATGCCGGTTTGTGCGTGGTTCACTGTGTAAGTGATGACAGCGAGGAAAGTATCAATAATGGCAATAAGATTCTTGAGCAGGTCAAATCTGAAATAAGTGCGCTCAGCGCTGATTTTCACTTACTGCAAGCGGATGTTCAATACGGATTAAATGGCATAGCGGAAGCGATAGCGGGAGCGGCATCGGACTGGGGCGCGGATTTGCTGGTTGTGGGAACATCGAATCGACGCGGACTGGAGCGCCTATTTATCGGGTCGGTAGCGGAGCAGTTAATTGCGAAAGTCGATTCATCGATTTTGCTGGTGCGTCCGCAATAAAGAAGCTGAAAATAATCATATCTCAGGGAGATCAGTATGAAAACAAATACAATATTTTTTATCTCGGCCCTTGTTATCGTTTTGACGTTCACAGGTATCGCTTCCATGTTCGGCTTGGAAGTACTTGAGTCAACGATTAAAGAGTTTTTGGTTACCGAGATCGGGACCGGGGTTGTTTTGTTTACAGTTTATTTATGGTTGTCACATAACCATAATTTCTTTAAGAAGCAGTCAAAAATCTTGCGCATGAGCAGAAATGTCAACACCGAGGTAGTGGAAAAAGGCAGCGAAGAAAGGCGAGTTGCATAAATTTTTCCAAAGAAAAACGCCGCCTCGGATGGTAATCGTAAATGAGGCGGCGATCGGTGTAACGGGTTAGTTCAAGAACATCAAATATGTTAAGAATTTCTTCTAAGTGCTTTTCTATTGCTGCTTTGCAACTTTACCTATTTTCGGTTGTAAAGACACCGCTTGACCCAAGCACTTCGAAATCAGAGCCATTTGATCAGAAGCTGTCACAACGATCCTTGAGGTCGTGGGCGTGTTGTATTGGGTCCTCTATTAAAAAAAAGTATCCGGTTTGTTTTCCTCCTTTTTTTGTGAGGCTTCGACAGATTGTTTTGAAAAACTGGGTAGTAACGCAACGATGAGAAAACTTAAGTACATGGCAAGTAGCATATCCGATGTAACCAATGTCCATGGTGCGCTACCGGAAAGGCTGAGTGCATTTAACAATACAAAGCTAACTACCAGCAATGTTGAAATAAGTATTACTTGATTGGTTTTCATCGAGATGCTCCTTAATTGATCAGACAATAAACCATCCCTTATCACTTCCCGGGGATTGCCCGGCAGTGTATTTTGCGCGATTTACAGGCAACAACAATAATGAACACTATCAACCAGAAACGGTAATGCTACATAATCATGAAAAACATATAAGCTAATTCTTCGGTATTAAAAGAATTCCCTCTTCACATTGTGATGATCCGCAAAACGCTCGCCATCATTGTAGTACCATTTTGTCAATTTTTTGTGGATTCTCTGAGAATTATCGCGAAGGAAACGTTGATCTATTCAGCGAACGAGATGAAGTGCGAAGCGTGCGGAACAGGATAATCTTTGCATATTAACGAGATAGATCAGGTGGTGCGTGATCCGCGCAGCCAATGAGTCAGCGTCTCTTGAGTTAAACGAGCAATTCCATCGGGCGGGAATGCTGCAAGAATTCGATCGGACTGGCGGTTAAGCCGTAAGCGCCTGATTGCAGCACGGCAACCAGATCACCCGGAGATGCTTTGGCCATTGGCGATTGATCGGCTAGAATGTCCAGCGGCGTACACAAAGGACCGACAATCGACGCGATTTCGCGTTCCTCACCGTATACTTTATTTCCGATAATGACAGGGAAATTTTTGCGGATGACTTGGCCCAAGTTACCGGATGCCGCCAAGTGATGGTGCATGCCGCCGTCCGTTATCAAAAAAATTCTGCCGCGCGATACCTTGCGCTCAACGATACGACAAACATAAACACCTGCTTCGGCGACAAGGTAACGCCCTAATTCCAACGCAATCCGGGTGTGCGGCGAATATTGTTTCACTTGCTCCGCCAAAACATGCAAGTTGTCGCCGATCGGAGCAATGTCGAGCCGCCGGTCGCCGGGGAAATAGGGCACACCCAGGCCCCCGCCGATATTGAACATTCGAATAGGCGAGGGCGCTCGCTGAGACAATCGGATCAACAATTGAATCGTTCGTTGATGTGCTTCGCAGAGGGCGGCTTCATTCAAATTCTGTGAGCCGGCGAAGCAATGGAAGCCCATGAAATCAAGCTGTAATCCTTGCAATTGCTGTAACATATCCGGCACCAGTTCCGCATCGACACCGAAAGGTTTGGCGCCGCCGCCCATTTTCATGCCGGAGGCCTTCAATTCGAAATCCGGATTGACGCGAATGGCAACTCTCGGGATTATCTCCATGGATTGCCCCAATCGGGCAACCAATTCCATTTCCCGGGCGGATTCCAGATTCAACACCACTCCGGCAGCAATCGCGCTGCGTAATGCATGCGTGCTTTTGCCCGGTCCGGCAAAGCTGACGGCATCCGGCGGCAGGGCCGTGTCCAGTGCAGTGCTCATTTCGCCGAAAGAGGCGACGTCCATACCGTCGACCAATCCGGCCAAGTGCTGTACCACCGCCGGCATCGGATTGGCTTTGATCGCGTAGTGCAATTGTATTTCGCGCGACAGATGTTGTCGCAATAGAGCCACCCGTTCGGTGATTTTGCGCCGGTCGTACGCATAAAACGGCGTCGAACCGGCGCGTTCCGCCAGCTGCGTCAACGGCATGCCGCCGACATACAGACAATCATGATGCACGGGAAATTGTGTCAGTGGCGCATGTTCGGGTAAAGGGTTATTCACCGACCCTGCTCCATAAAAATATGTTGGAATTCCCGATGGAGCGATTTGCGGTCGATTTTGCCGTTCGGGTTACGGGGCAGATACCCTGTGCGAATGTCGATCCGACTGGGCAACATGTACGCCGGTAACCGTTTTTTGCATGCACTCATGAGTGCTTCAGCTGATAGCTGCGCGGAATGGTTGGAGGTGACGATCGCCACGATGGCTTGTCCCAGAACCGGGTGAGGTACGCCGATTGCAGCCGCTTCATCAACACATCCGGTTGCGTAGATGATTTCTTCCACTTCGGTCGGACTGACGCGATATCCCGAGGTTTTGATCAAGTCGTCGCGCCGTTCGATAAAATATAAAAAGCCTTGTTCATCCATGCGCACCGTGTCCCCGGACCATGCGGCAATTTCCGCTAGCGGTAATCCGTCATGTGCATTGATCGGCTTGAAGCATTGCGCCGTTTTTTTTGTATCGTTCCAGTATCCCAACGCGACCAATGCGCCGCGATGTACCAATTCACCCGGCTCGCCTGCGACGCAAGGCGAGCCGTCTTCCCGCAGCACCAGCACTTCCGCATTCGGGATGGCTTTGCCGATGGAATTCGGGTGCCGATCGATCGCTTCCGGCGGTAAGTATGTCGAGCGGAACGCTTCGGTGAATCCGTACATCAAGAAAATCTGTGCGTCCGGTAAAGCCCGGCGTAATCGGTTCAACGTTTCGCGCGGCATCGCACCGCCTGAACTGGTGAGATAGCGTAGTGACGCCGTGCCGCGCCAGTCCAAAGCGGCCAATTGAATCCACAACGGCGGCACCGCCGCAAGCCCGGTAATCTGCTGCGTTTCGACAGCGGTGACAATGTCACGTGCAAACAGGTAATTCATCAGCACATTGGCGGCGCCGGCGTAAAAAGCCGTGGTTAGCTGGCTTAAACCGTAATCGAAACTGAGCGGCAATACGGTTAGGATCCGGTCGTCCGGGCGGTTGCCCAAATACTGCGACACGCTTTTCGCGCCCGCTATCAGATTGCGGTGCGACAACACTACGCCCTTGGGTTTGCCGGTGCTGCCGGAGGTATAAATAATGGCGGCGATGTCGGCATCGATGCAACGCACGGTAACACTCGAACTTCCGGTGAGCAACGTTTTCCAGTGTACCGTCGGGATATTGGCTACGGATGGCATGGGGTCACCGTCATCGATCACAACGATGGTGTGCAAGCTGGGGCAGGCGGGCAGCAAGTTTTGCAGCAGTTTCAGCCGCTCCGTGGAAGTGATCAGAACCCGCACGCTGCAGTCGGTCACGATGTGAATGACTTGTTCCGCTTTCAGGGTCGGATTTACCGGTACAAACACACCGCCCGCCGCCGCGGCGGCGAAGAGCGCAATCACCGTTTCAAACCGCTTTTCAAGGTAAACCGCGACGCGTTCGCCGCGGCTCAGCCCCAATGCTTGCAGTCCCGCGGCGGCGTTTGCCACTTCGCGCTCGAGTGCCGCGTAATCGAGGGTTTGGTCTTGATAAACCAGCGCCGGTGCGCTTGGTGAGCGCGCTGCAGCGGCAAAAATCAATTCATGAATCAGGTCGGGCATTGATGAGACGGATTTTCCGGGGCCGATGCGACAGCGTATAAATCATGCACATCCGCGGCGGTAATTGTCACGCTGATGAAATCGCCCGGCTGTGCATGATGCGCATTTTCGACGTACACTAGGCCGTCGATTTCCGGTGCATCCGCGCTGCTGCGCGCAATGACTTGATCACCGTCAATTTCGTCGACGATCACCGTGATTTGGTTGCCTATTTTTTGCGCCAGGCGTTGACGGCTGATCGCTTCTTGCGCCTGCATGAAACGTGCACGGCGTTCTTCCCTGACCGCTTCCGGCACCGGATCCGGCAATTGGTTGGCGGCGGCGCCCGCCACCGCGGAATAGGCAAAGCAACCGACGCGATCCAATTGCGCTTCTTGCAGGAAATCCAGAAGTTCTTCGAATTCCGCTTCGGTTTCACCGGGAAAACCGACGATGAACGTACTGCGCACAGTCAACTCGGGACAGGTTTTGCGCCACTGACGGATGCGTGCCAAATTGTTTTCCGCGTTGGCGGGGCGCTTCATCGCTTTCAGGATACGTGGATTGGCATGTTGGAACGGCACATCCAGGTAGGGCAGGATCTTGCCTTGTGCCATCAGCGGAATCACATCGTCAACGTGTGGATAAGGATAAACGTAATGCAGGCGCACCCAGACACCCAGCGCACCCAACGCATCCGCCAGCTCGGTCAACCGGGTTTTGACCGGACGCCCTTGCCAGAAACCGGTGCGGTATTTTACGTCCACTCCATAAGCGCTGGTGTCTTGTGAAATGATCAGCAACTCTTTCACCCCGGCATTGACCAGGTGCTCGGCTTCCTGCATGACGTGATGGATCGGGCGGCTGACCAGATCGCCGCGCATCGACGGGATGATGCAAAAGGTGCAGCGGTGGTTGCAGCCTTCGGAGATTTTGATATACGCGTAATGCCGCGGCGTCAGCCGGATGCCTTGTGGCGGAATCAAACTGGTGAACGGGTCGTGCGGTTGCGGCAAGTGTTGGTGTATCGCCGACATCACTTCCGGTAGCGCATGCGGCCCGGTGACCGCCAGTACCTGGGGATGCGCGCGTTTGACCACTTCGCCGTCCTCTTTGGCGCCCAAGCAGCCGGTGACGATGACTTTACCGTTTTCCGTCAATGCTTCGCCGATCGCATCGAGCGATTCTTCAACCGCACTGTCGATAAATCCGCAAGTGTTGACAACCACCAGGTCGGCGTCTTGGTACGTCGATGAGATGTTGTAGCCCTCGGCGCGCAACTGTGTCAGGATTTGCTCGGAATCCACCAGCGCTTTCGGGCAACCCAATGAAATAAAGCCGACTTTATTGGAAACTGATTTGATTGATGACATGAACTTCGTTATCGTAAAGGATGCGATGGAACTAAAATACCGATTTTAGCCGATAACGATCGTGCGTTTTAATCTTTAGAGAATCATCGATGTGAAAAAACGAATACTTTCGACGTGCCGGCCCCGATTGCCGGCTACGGTTCCCGTGCTTGTGCTGCCGGATCATTCGGCGGTGAAGCGGGCGGCATCGATGATCGACCAAAGATGAAGAATGCCGGCGATGACGGCAGGTATGATCAGTACCCAGAAAAAATAACCCAATCCGGTAATGGCAAAAAACAGCAGCGCGGGAATGATCCGCCCCTGCACCAATTGGCCTAAACCCGGTATAAAGAAACTGCATACCGCCGCTAACACGTTGCCGCCGGAACCTTGACCTGTCATTTTTTCCTCATGCTGTAAATTGATGGTGTACCGCTATCATTATTCAATGACACGGATTAATCAATAACTCGGCCGCCTCTTTCAGCAAAAAATCCCGGAAAGCATTCGCCACGCCCGAAAGGCGCTTGTGCTTACGATGCACCACATGCCAATAGCGGATAATCGGAAATCCTTGCGCATCCAGAATCTTTAGCCGCCCGGTTTCAAGCTCCAGTTCGGCGGTATGTCGCGACATGATTCCTAATCCCATACCGGCTTGCACCGCTTGCTTGATCGCCTCGGTGGTATCGGTTTCCATGCCTTTGTTGATTTTTGCACCGTGTTCGGCAAAAAAGCGTTCCATTGCGCCGCGTGTGCCGGAACCGGATTCGCGCACCAGAAAAATTTCTTTCGCCAAACGCTCTACCGGTATATGCCGCTCCTGGCATAGCGGATGGCGAGGGGGGGCTACGATCACCAGCGGGTTTTCCATGAAAGACTCGCTGTCGATGTCCAAATTCTCGGGCGGTTGTCCCATAATGGCAAGATCGATCAAGTTGTCCGTCAGTTGTTTTAGCACCGTTTCGCGGTTGGAGACGTTCAAACTGACGGTGACGCCGGGATAGCGCTGGCAGAATTTGGCCAGCAGATGCGGCGCGAAGTAATTGGCGGTGGTGACCACGGCAATGTTCAACTTGCCGCGCTCCATGCCTTTCAATTCGTCGAGTGCTACTTCCATATCGGATAATTGCTGCGCGATGGCGCGGCTGTATTGGTAGAGCTCACGCCCGGCTTCGGTCAAATAAATTCGCTTACCCAATTGCTCGAACAACGGTAAATTAATGTTATCTTCCAGTTGCTTTATCTGCATGGAAACAGCAGGTTGAGTCAGGTGAAGTTCATCGGCGGCGCGCGAATAACTCAAGTGCCGGGCAACCGATTCAAAGACTTTGAGTTGTCGTAACGTAACATGTAGCATGCATTGATTCGCCGGTTTTTTGATAAGTAATACCTTATCATAAATATCAGAATTATTGATTTGTTCTTATGGGTTAATCACGCTATAGTTTGTATCAATAGTAATTTACGTTATTGCTGAGTAGTCGCAGAGTAGTTCAAAGTAGTTATTTGCAACGTACATCCGCTTGGTTCCATCGGTTTGTTTGTGTGGAGTTGAGGGGAATTTAACTGGAGAAAAAATTATGGCCGTAAAAATATATAACGCTGGTGTAAAAGAATACCGACAAACTTACTGGACCCCTGATTACCAACCGCTGGATACCGACATTCTGGCATGTTTCAAAATTACGCCGCAACCCGGCGTACCTCGTGAAGAAGTAGCTGCTGCGGTTGCTGCGGAATCTTCCACAGGTACCTGGACCACCGTGTGGACTGATCTGTTGACCGATTTGGATTACTACAAAGGACGTGCTTATAAGATTGAAGACGTGCCTGGGGATGATACTTGTTATTACGCTTTCGTCGCTTACCCGATCGATCTGTTTGAAGAAGGCTCTGTCGTCAACGTATTGACCTCGTTGGTAGGTAACGTGTTTGGTTTTAAAGCGCTGCGTGCGCTGCGTCTGGAAGATGTGCGCTTCCCGATTGCCTACGTTAAAACCTGTGGCGGACCGCCAGCCGGTATTCAAGTGGAACGCGATCGTTTTAACAAATATGGCCGCGCACTGCTAGGTTGCACCATTAAGCCCAAACTGGGTCTGTCCGCCAAAAACTATGGTCGTGCCGTATACGAATGTCTGCGTGGCGGTCTGGATTTGACCAAGGACGATGAGAACATCAACAGTCAACCGTTCATGCGTTGGCGCGATCGTTTCCAATTCGTGGTGGAAGCTTGCCAAAAAGCCGAACGTGAAACCGGAGAACGCAAAGGACACTACCTGAACGTAACCGCGCCGACCCCGGAAGAAATGTACAAGCGTGCAGAGTTTGCTAAGGAACTCGGCGCACCGATCATCATGCATGATTACTTGACAGGCGGTTTGACAGCCAATACCGGACTCGCTAACTGGTGCCGCAACAATGGTATGCTGCTGCACATCCACCGTGCCATGCACGCCGTGCTCGATCGCAACCCGCATCATGGCATCCATTTCCGCGTTTTAACCAAAGTGCTGCGTTTATCTGGTGGCGATCACCTGCACTCCGGTACCGTGGTCGGTAAACTGGAAGGTGACCGTGCGGCAACACTCGGTTGGATCGATACCATGCGCGATGAATTCATCAAAGAAGACCGCAGCCGCGGCCTGTTCTTCGACCAGGATTGGGGTTCAATGCCAGGTGTATTCCCGGTTGCGTCAGGTGGTATTCATGTTTGGCATATGCCAGCTCTGGTCACGATCTTCGGTGATGACGCTTGCTTGCAGTTTGGTGGTGGTACCTTGGGTCATCCATGGGGTAACGCCGCCGGTGCCGCTGCTAACCGTGTCGCATTGGAAGCCTGCGTAGAAGCGCGTAACCAAGGTATTGAAGTCGAAAAAGAAGGCAAAGCGATTCTGACCAAGGCAGCTAAAAGCAGTCCTGAACTGAAAATCGCCATGGAAACATGGAAAGAAATCAAGTTCGAGTTTGATACGGTTGATAAGCTCGACATAGCCCACAAGTAAGCAACGCATGATTAAAGAGGAAGAGCGGATGGTTAACACTGTTTTTCTTCTTCATCTCCAAAAATTGAGGAATAAATAATGAGCGAAGTAATAGACTACAAATCACGTGTCAGTGATCCGGCAAGCCGTAAGTTTGAAACATTTTCCTACCTGCCTGCAATGGCTGACACAGATATCAAGAAGCAAGTGCAGTATTTGATTAGTAAAGGCTGGAATCCCGCCATTGAGCATACGGAACCCGAGTATGTCATGGATTCCTACTGGTATATGTGGAAACTACCCATGTTTGGTGAAACTGATGTAGAGCGCGTGCTGGCTGAAGCTGCTGCGTGTCATAAAGCCAATCCGAATAATCATGTTCGTTTAATTGGCTACAACAATTTTAACCAATCCCAAGGCACGGCCATGGTGATATACCGCGGTAAAACTGTTTAAGATACACCGGGTTTCTTACCCTGGAACCCCCTTTACCTGAAAAAGGATCGGGGGTTTTTTTTTGACCAAAATAAAGTAGTTTTCAGATTGCAATAACAGGAGTTCATCATGAGCGAAATCATTGATCAATACCGCGTAACCACTGAACCTTACTACCATCCCGTAGCTGATGAGGTGGAATTATATGAAGCCGCTTATTCCGTGCGCATGCCGATGATGCTAAAGGGCCCCACCGGTTGCGGCAAAACACGTTTTGTTGAATACATGGCTTGGAAATTAAAAAAGCCGTTGATTACCGTGGCTTGTAACGAAGATATGACCGCATCCGATCTGGTTGGACGCTTCTTATTAGATGCCAATGGCACACGCTGGCAAGATGGCCCTCTTGCCGTAGCCGCGCGGTTTGGCGCGATCTGCTATCTGGACGAAGTGGTTGAAGCGCGACAGGATACCACTGTGGTGATCCATCCATTAACCGATAATCGTCGTGTCTTGCCGTTGGAGAAAAAAGGCGAACTCGTTCATGCGCATGCCGACTTCCAGATTGTCATCTCCTACAACCCAGGTTATCAAAGCCTGATGAAAGATTTGAAACAATCGACCAAGCAGCGCTTCGGTGCTTTGGATTTCAATTATCCGAGCCATAATATCGAAAGCGAGATTGTCGCGCATGAAACCGGTGTATCCGCTGAAATTGCCGAGAAACTGGTATCGATTGCGGAACGGGCACGCAACCTGAAAGGCCACGGATTGGACGAAGGCATTTCAACGCGGATGCTGATTTACGCCGGCAGTCTTATCGCCAAAAAGGTCGACGCCCACGCTGCTTGCCGGGTTGCCCTGGTGCGTCCCATTACTGATGATCCCGATATGCGCGACGCGTTAGACGCTGCGGTCAGTACCTTCTTTAATTAAGCGCTCTTATAATTCAGAAGCCTATCGATTGTTTTGTAAAAATGAACAGGTGCTCCCATGAGTATTAATCTGGATGACTACAAAGAATTACTGGAAGATCTGGAACCGGAATCGATTGAATTACTCAGCCATGCTTGGCCTGAGGTAGTCAAAACTTTTTCGGCACGTGGACTGGATAACTATTTAAAGGGAATCTCAGCACTGTGCGGATTGGGGCGCGGACGCAGCCTAGTGGATTGCTGGATTGATGAGGTTCCGTTAGTTACCAAAGAAATTGGCGAAGATATCATCGCTGATCTGGCGACTTCGGTACTTTCACTCGCTTCAAGAACTTCGGCCGCAGTAATCGAGCTAGTATTGGCCACTTCCCCCACAGCAGCCAAACGCCTGGGAGATGTGCAGCTATTCCGGAATTATCTGCAATTCCTCAACACGCTGATTGCACAAGCGCCGCGCGGCATGCGCCCGATGCTCAACAAACTGGATATCCTATTCGGGCAACTGACTTTGGGCGGTTTGCGCCGTTGGGCGACGTGGGGTGCGCACGCGCACCGCACTAATTACGAAGAGCAAATCAAATATTTCGGCCTGGAATCGAAAGAATCGCTCGCGGTATTGCAAAAGGAACGCAAAGGCACTCTGTTCATCGATGTGCAACGCCGCATCAATATGTATCTGCGTGCATTGTGGGCACGGGATTTTTTCATGAAACCGACCTCCGGTGATTTTGAAACGCGTGAGGGTTACAAACCATTTATTGAAAATTACTTTATTTATCTGCCGGATGCCTATGATGCGCATGGCGATGTTTCCGCTACCGAAGTCTATCGCGCCGCCGCCGCACACGCTGCCGCGCACTTGGTGGAAACTAAAGAGCCGATTTCCGCCGAAGGGCTGAATCCGTTGCAAATGGCGGTGATTTCGGTCGTTGAGGACGCACGCGTCGAGGCACTGGCGATTCGCCGCTTTCCGGGCTTGCGCAAAACCTGGTCGGTGTTGCACGATGCCACGCAGGAGATGGACGCTTCGATGGGCGATTATCTGAATCGCCTGGCGCGCGCCTTGCTCGACCCGGATTATCAAGACAAAGACCCGTGGATCGCGGAAGGCCGCACACTGTTCAACGCCGCGAAGGATCAACTGGATAGCCACAAAACCTCGTGGGACATCGGTGTGCAGCTCGCGCACAGTTTCATGGACAAAAAGATCCCGTACAACCCGCGCGCCGACGTGCTTACCGCACCGTACCGCGACGACAACCGCTATTTCTGGGAATTCGAGGAATTCGATTTCAACAAATCACTGTCCGCCGGATACGATGCGCCGAAACAAGTGCGGAAATACGTCAATGTGATGGAATTCGCCAACGAACTCGACGTCGAAACCGCCGGTGACGACGCAGAGGAAATCTGGGTCATGGGTACTGAATTTTTTCCGTACGAAGACATGGGCGTATCGTACAACGATATGGAAGGCAAGGAGCCGGTATCGGCCCCCTACCATTATTCCGAGTGGGATTACCAAATCCAACTGGAACGCCCCGATTGGGCGACGGTACAGGAAAAGCGCGCCAAGCTCGGCGACATGCAATGCATCGACGACATCGCCAACCAATACAAACGTGAAATCGCGCGCATGAAATTCCTGCTCGACGCGATGCAACCGCAAGGCACGCGCCGCATCCGCAAGCTCGAAGACGGCGACGAGATCGACATCAACGCCGCCATCCGCTCGATGATCGACATCCGTATGGGCATGCAACCCGACCCGCGCATCATGATGCGCTCGGTACGCAAAGTGCGCGACATTTCGGTGTTGGTATTGCTCGACTTATCCGAATCGACCAACGAAAAAGTCGCCGGTCACGATTATTCCGTGCTCGACCTGACGCGCCAAGCCACGGTACTGCTCGCCAACGCGATCAACAAAATCGGCGATCCATTCGCCATTCATGGCTTTTGCTCCGACGGCCGCCACGACGTCGAATATTTCCGCTTCAAGGATTTTGACCAACCCTACGACGAAATCCCCAAAGCAAGGCTGGCCGGCATGACCGGACAACTCTCGACCCGCATGGGCGCCGCAATGCGCCACGCCACGCATTACCTGAAACTGCAAAAATCGGCGAAGAAGCTATTGCTCGTCATCACCGACGGCGAACCGGCGGATGTCGACGTACGCGACCCGCAATACCTGCGCTTCGATACCAAAAAAGCCGTCGAAGAAGCCGGCCGCTCCGGCATCCTCACCTACTGCATGAGCCTGGATCCGCGCGCGGATCAATACGTATCCAGGATATTCGGCGAACGTAACTATCTGGTCGTGGATCACGTGGAACGGCTGCCGGAGAAACTGCCGGTGTTGTATGCGGGGTTGACTAGGTAGCTAGATACATGAGAGGTAGTGAATACGAGCAGTTTGCATATGAAAAATTTAGGCAATTATTTCCAAATGCTACAGTAACAAGAAACGATTATATTCATGGATCATTAAGTGACCTTGATCGCGAAATCGATGTATCCATCAAGATTACTGTTGAATCTCAGCAACTTCTCTATATCGTTCAATGCAAAGATTGGAAAAAACCTGTAGATATTAAAGTTTTAGGAGAGTTCTCAGCCGTAATTAAAGATGTTCAAGCGTCTAAGGTTTTTTGCTTTGTACTTCTGGTTTCGCTAGAAGCAATCATAAGTATGCACTTGCACTTGGGATTGAATTGGTCACGATAGAGGATATCAAATCTGACAAATGGACAACTGAAATTCAGATTCCGATTGTTTACATACGAAAAATCAATCACTACGAATCAAGCTTCCAATTAATCGTGAATGAAGCATTAGCATCAAAAAATCGCGACACAGATCTTGAAATCTCAATGAATGGCTTATTTTCAGATGATGAAGGTAAAACAACGATTCATAATTTAGAGTATCTCAACAAATGTATTGATTCCCTAGAAGCAAGCTCAGTAATTGGAGTGAAGCAAGATATTTATCGACCAAATTTACATTATATGATTGCGGATGTATGGGTACCTTGCGGTGCTTTTTCTTTTACTTTGTTAAGTATTACAAGGAAGTATTTTCTGAAATATGTAACTCCTGAAGAGTATTCTCAGCTCCGTGATCACATAAGAAACATAATTTACCCTCTACATATTACTGTCAAAAATGCAGATACGTAGTTCGATGAAAGCTTCATCGAGGTACCTGACGATAAACCTCCAGTGATCGTAGGACTTTTTCTGGAAATTGAAGAACGAACACTAGCAGAAGCAGCACAAGAGAGGAATTAGTACAGCGCAAGGTTAGAGTGACACCAGGAACTCCAACAGACGGGGGGTCAACAGACGGGGGGTCACATCTTGACATCACTCTCGTAAAGAGGAAAAGTAAAATTGTAAGATAAGCATAGCATCATCCGCCAATGTTCATGCGATTGCCGTCAATGATTTCGGTGAATGGCGTTCTACTTATCCGCCCTACCTCACGGTAGATTGATGCGAGTAGCCAGGATAAACCCACGTCATCAGGAAAAACGTTGCATCCCCCGCATCATTTCTGTCGAACCTACCAATCAAATACAATGGCCAAAACATTCCTGATCGCCGGAAGATGCCTTTTATCCAATTCTTCTTGCAGGTCCGATCTGAGAAACATCCCCAGGGCGTAATTGTTTAAGATTGATATGACGGGCCTTAGGTCATTTTTTGGATTGGGTTCCAGATTCATCGCGAAAGGCCATGGTTTGTGATTCGGCAGCAAGGGAGCGACGATCAGTGTTTTTGATTGATTGTTGATCCAATCGCTTTGAATAATGACACAAGGTTTTAATGTCTTGGTTTCCGCACCTCCGGCCGGTTCCAGATCCACCCAGTAAATCTCGGGTTGCTTGAAATCAGTCATTCCTATCGGATAACGTGTGCTCCCAGGCTTTCAATTCCTCCTGGTAACCCAAATCACTCGCTTTTTCCTGATTGGCTTTAATCAATGTTTGCTTTAGAAAATTCTTGCGCTCCTGCTTCAATAATTCATTAATATACGTATTGCGATTATCGCCCGCGATATCGTTGAGAAACGGGTAGACTTCATCATCCAATGTGATAGTCGTTCGATGAGTCATGAATTAACTCATATCAATCAGTCAATAGGTTTCGGCGAATGTAATTACCTGATGTCGATCACGCAGAATGGTTGCCAGAGCGCATAGCAAAGGGGGTGCATCTTGAAGGAAAGGGGGAAATCTTGACATTACTCATACTCATAAAGATGAACAGCCTTTGTTGGGCGCACTAGACGAATTAATGCGGCGTCATCCGCACATGTACGCTGCTCATGGCGTATTACGTTGATTCCCCCTTGCTCGCCTGATAAGGCGAATTCAATCGCGCCGCTTTCGGCACTGGCTGCAGGGGCGGTGTCACTTCCTGAAACCGTGCTCCAGAACCAGGAATTGCGGCTGGTAATCGGCTAAGGGGGTTCGCAGTTTGGCCAGTTCCGCCGCCGGGCCGTGGATTTCCAGGCGGGTTAATTCGGCTATTTTCAGCGCTTCCTGCAATAACGAACCTACGTTGGCCAGATGTGCCAATACACCTTCCGCGCCCTGATAGCCCTCGCGGCAATACACCGTATCGCCATCGAAGCAGAAACCGTAATACAAGCACAACGGTTCGTTTTGGGTTTGTGCAACGAAGCGTTGGCATAATGCCTTGAACGCGTCGATTTGTCCGATTTGCACGCGGAAGTAAGGTGCGATCGAGCAGCAATTGTCGGTTTGGGTCATTTTTTCTCCTGCGGATCTGTGCGGCTGATCCGGTGGCAACCGCGAAATGCGGGCATTATTCCAGGATCTCGATCCGTTGCCGGGTGTTGCCGCGTTCTCCCAGGCGGACAATGCCGATGATGCTGGATCCGGTGAGTCCCGGGTGGGAAATTACATTTGAAAACATCGCCATCATTTCATCTTTTTCGATGATGGCATCCCGGCGCTGTGTCGCATCGAGCGGCGCGAGCTGTTCGGCAAAAGACCAAGCCGCGTCGCGTGCTTTTTCCATGCTGAAGTTGATGAGCACGGTCTGGACGCTGCCGAGGTGGCGGTTGAGCAGGCGCAAAACCGGCCATATCTCGGCCAATTCGCTTTGTACGTTGTCGACCAAGCCGGCCAGAACCCGGTTGATTTTGTCGAAATCGCCTTTGAGCTTGGGTAAATCCTCCGGCGGTACGGTTTCTGCGGCGGCGATGCCCAGATCCAGATTGATATGCGCATTCATGCCGAGCAGCAGGTGTTGCAGTACGATCGGCCACCAGTGGTGGGTGGCGTCGAATGCGCGCACCCAGGATTGGGTCGGTGTTTGTCCGCTCAGGTATTGGTGGCAGGCCTGGATATAACGGTTGGCGAAAATGACGTCGAGACGCTCCATGCGCGGACCGTCGTCGAAGTAATTTTCTTGGATGCCCTGTTTAACTTGCAGGGTGACTTTCCGGTAGAGTGCTGCGAAATAACCGATGCGCGCGTTGTTTTGCTTGGACCATTCGACGATGGCGGTCAATTGCACGATCACATCGTCGATGGTTGTCGCCGGTGTTGCAATCAATGGGGGGAAATGAACGTTGGTTTGCATAGTCAATCAGCGTTAGGGTTTGGATTGGGTGCCGGCATTGCCTGATGCGCGCAGTATATAACATTGCGTGTATCCGGGGGGATGTTCCCGGTCGGCCGCTTCCATGTATCATGTCGCATTGCCAACCATGTTTCGATCAACGATGAATATCGCAGCGGACATACAAGCATTGCATGCCGACATGCGCCGCTGGCGCAGGCAAATCCATCAGTACCCGGAAACCGCGTTTGAAGAGTCCGCAACGGCGCGGTTGATCACCGGGCAACTGCGACAAGCCGGCATCGATGTGCATCAAGGGCTGGCGAAAACCGGCGTTGTCGGGGTGCTGCGCCGCGGCACCGGCGCTAACAGTATTGCGTTGCGCGCCGATATGGATGCGCTGTTCATCCAAGAGCAAAACCGCTTCCGGCACGCATCCCGCAATCACGGCAAAATGCACGCATGCGGTCATGATGGCCATTGCGCCATGTTGCTCGGCGCCGCCAGCTATCTTGCCGGTCATGGTCGTTTTGACGGCACCGTGTATTTCATTTTCCAGCCGGCGGAGGAATGCCGCGCCGGTGCACTGCAAATGATCAACGAAGGCTTGTTCGAACGATTCCCGGCGCAGCGGGTATTCGGTATGCATAATTTTCCGGATATTCCCACCGGTCATTTTGCCGTCAGAACCGGTCCCATGATGGCTTCGTTCGATTGCTTCGAGATTGTTTTCAATGGCCAAGCCGCCCATGCCGCGATGCCGCATTTGGGTAACGATGTGCTGGTTGCCGCGGCGTACTTGGTTACTCAGTTGCAAACTATCGTCAGCCGTCGGATCGATCCCGCCGATGCTGCGGTAGTCAGCGTCACGCAAATTCATGGCGGTAACACCTGGAATGCGTTGCCGGATACGGTGGTGGTGCGCGGCACCTTTCGCAGCTTCAAACATGCGGTACGCGAACGACTGGAGCAAAGCATCGGCCATCTGGCCCGAGGGGTCGCGGACAGTTTCAACATCCAGGCCGGGGTTCGCTTTAATCCCGAAAATCCCGGTTATCCGGTGACGGTCAACAGCCCGGCTGAAACCGCCAGCGCTATCCGCGCCGCCATCGCCGTCGCCGGCGAACATGGCGTCAATACCGCACCGGTCCCCAGTCTGGGCGCCGAAGACTTCGCGTTCATGTTGCAACAAAAACCGGGGTGTTATATCTGGATCGGTAATGGCAGTTCGGATGGCGATTGCTTGCTGCATAATCCGAATTACGATTTTAACGACGAGATTTTGCCGCTCGGGGCGGCGTATTGGGTGGCGCTGGTGGAAAATGAGCTACCGGATTAGCAGGATTCGAGAAGCGATTCGCGTTTTATGGCGTTAACAACGGGCTCGGAATGCTGATATTAAAATAATGCGTTTCATCAACCTGATAGACCACTTCTCCGGTGATGCGCGAATTTGCAAATAAAATGAGGCGATGCCATCATTATTCATGGGGTTGCGTGCGCGAGCAAACCGGAAACGATGAGAGGGTCAAATGCCAGTCCGATCCTGGGAACTGAACAATGCATTGAAAGGGATAATGGCTATGGAATCACCGCAGCAAGTCAAAAATCCGTTGACGCTGATCGCTATTTTTGCGGGTTTGGCGGAAGTCATCGCAACGGCGGGCTTCTTTCTTACGCTCAATTTCAATCACCGGGTGTTATATGCACCCGGTGACTTCAAGGATGAGCGTCATTTTTTCGCCAAACTGAGCGGCGGATTTGCTTTGGCGCCAATGAAATCGACGAATGCCTGAGGGAATTCTGGAAGCCCGGCGGCACCGTGGATAAATCTCACGAAGGCGAATTGAAGCAATGGCTCAGAGAGAGCGGCATTGACCCGGAATCGATTACGTTTTTCCTGAGGAACGAGGCTTTTGCCGAGGCTCGGCGTAAAGCTGTAAAAGATCTTGGGTTGTGGAATAAGGAGTAATCGCGCTATGCAGAAAGAATTTACGTTAATGGATATCCCGATAGGTGAGGTCGATAGTGTTGCAAGAGACTTTCAAAGTGAGGGTGCGGTAATTACCACGGAACTGCAGCCACAACGGCATGTGGATGGTAAGGGCCAAGTTTTTGCAACCGGGCGACACGCAAAGCCGGGAAACGTCATCGTCATCGTTATATAAATGATACTTAACGCCCAGGGAAAGAGTCACTCAATCGGCAAATGTAATTTCATTTCAAATCAATCCTGACTTTGTCGATTTTCCCTTGCCGTATTATTGATACTGCCGGCGGCTCACTTTTGCGTCATGTTTGATTGGGAAGTGGAATAAGATTCGACCGGGTGATGTGTTTTATGTGGCGGTTTAAGTGATTTCGATCGGCAGAATGAAAGTAGGTTTTCATACGCCGATCGAAACGGTTTTCAGACGTAACAATAGCGGTTATTCGGACTATTGCGTAGACAGCACGGTTCGCCCGTTCAGGCTTTGCGGTGATCTCGCATTGTTCGTGTAAAAGCCTTTCAGTTGCTCAAGCTGCGCACTGGAAATGGTGATGATTTTCGGCAGCAGATACCATTGAACCCCTTCGCTGCACGGCGGTGTGGTCAACGAACCGGCAAAGGTGTAGTAATCCAGGTCTTCAGGGTTCAGATCCGGTAATAACGCAGCCGGGTCGAATGTTATACCGGAATTTTCATTCCGTTCGCCTTCTCCATGCGGCACGTTGTTCAGCACTGTCTGGAAGGCCGCATTTTCCGCACCGATATCGATCGCGGTGGCCAGCACGGCAATTCTGCCGTCTGCGTTGATGTGCACGAAATGCAATTCAGCAGGGAATTTCTTGTCGCCGATAACATGCTCGCTGGGCTCATGGAAATGAAATTGAATCAACGGGAACGATTCGTCACCAATTTTCAATGCGCCACTGTAATCGGTTGAGGTATTGACCTGTACGCCATGGCCGCTGTTGTAGAAAACCGGCGTCGTGTCGGTACCATATTGTGCCGCCACCTTATTCAGGGATTTGCTGCCATCAAGGGTGGCGGCGCCCAGATCGATGGGGGATTGGTGTTTGCCAACGCCACAGGTCGCGTAGGGGAATTTGAGCGGCAGTTGCTGTGACGTATCTTCGGCTGCCCACCATGTCGACTCCTCCGTATGATTCCAATGCGGCGAGCCGGCGGTGGCAGTGGTTGCAAAACATACTAAGACTGTTGTGGCCAGATTTTTCAGAGATTTTGTTTTCATTATTGAATGTCCGTTCGTTTGGGTTATTGATTAGCAGGGATTGTTTCTGCAATAGTCAATCATCGGCGTGTGCTGATCCGAGCCGGATTCAGCGGTTGACTGAGTATCTTTTTTTTCTGCCGGAGGATCCGATCGGGTGGATTTTTTTTGAGCGCCGGCATCCAAAGCCGAGCGAGTGGCCGGATCAATCAATAAATTGGACGATGGTTTTTCTGTTCCTGCAAAACATGAAACGCTGAAACTTAATGAAACAGCTAATAAAAGTTTGATCAACATGATTTCCTCTTTTAATGTGCTATGAAATACATTCATTCGAATGCGTTATAAACATATCATAGGTAAAATATTTGTGGGGAGATTCGATCCGCCACAGCAACAACGCTTTATGATGCATTTAGGAATACAGGTGTAAGGTGCTGAATATTAAACTTGCTCCGCGCGCGTTACACCGTAATACCTCGCGGCAAGGCTGCGGGGAATCGCAAGTTCGATTTTATTTCAGGAGCCACTGTAATGATCAAAATAAGGTATTTAGCAGCAAGCAGGGTGCAATAATCGTAGGGTTTTTCTGATTGATATGCCCCTTTGCAGTCGGCACGTCCTACCGGACTGACGGTTTAGAAAGCGGCATGGTGCGATACTCTGTGAGCCCTAGAGTGAAGTCGAGGGGCGGTGCGCTTTTACGCCGTCCTTCTCGAACTGACCTGGTCAAGTAAAACCGGATATCCCAGTTAAGCTATTTTCTCTTAATCATAAGGCAGATCATCTGGATCAATGTCAATATAGTCCGGCTCCGGCATAGCCGGCAGACGATACGCAAGCAAGAACCTGCGGCCTTCCAAGAAGGCTTTTACCACTCTATGCATACCATCCATAACTTTCCCCTTAGGGCAGAGGATTATTGGGTAAGCAAGGTCAGTGGCTTGAATTAGACGAATGTGATCCGCGATGGATTTGCAAGTTGGTCTATCTTTCTCCAAGGTATACCAGTAGGATTCATCCAACTCACATATTTCACAGAGCGGAACCTCAATGGGTTTCAGGTTCGCTGTGAGACGAATGAGATTGTCAATATCCCAAGCCAAAAGTCCTTGTTCGCTATTGCGGAAGTGGTACTGCTTTCTCATGAGGGCAAGCGCCACGTTATGTGTCAGATGGCTCATTAAAGAGCACTCTGTTTGAAAAGGGGTCTGTTACTGTAAAGCACCGATCACCCCAAGGAGCCTGTTCAATTGCCGGCTTGTTGTACTTGTATGGCCGGGATGCAATCTCACGATAGAGGGTATCAAGGTCTTTTACGTTGACAAAGACTTTGCTGCCCGGTGTGCAATCACCGGAGTGCTCGCTCAAATGAAAAACAAGATTACTCTTGGAAACTTGCATATAGATTGGAAAGTTTGGTTCGAAGCGATGTTCCCAATCGAGCTTCATGCCCAGAAACTCTATATAGAACTCTTTTGCTTTGTCTTCATCGAAAATTCTCAGAATGGGTATTGTTTGAAATTCCATGCTCGATCCTTGATTGCACATAACACCTGAACTAAGCCGCGCCGCGAAGCGGTGTCGGCTTGAATGGGTTGTCAGGCAACGACTGGTCCTCAATAATTGCTAGGCTGCGGCGTTTAAGATCCGCCAAAAGATCCGGAATGGCCTGCAGTGATTCAGAGGAGCGGCCTTTCCATTCTTCTGCAAACCGATGATTTTTACGGGTTCGCAGGTGTGTATGCCCGTGTTGGATTTTTCGGAAATCTCTTATTCGTAAGGTTTGGGTTGTTCTCAAACGGCCCGGTTGGTTCAATGATGTATATATGTCCACGGCCATCTGAATTTGACAATGCAACGGCTGGTTCCGTCCCTCAGATGGCAGGCTCCGGCAGCAGTGCCGAAAAATATACATGCTTGAGTGCTCGGCCACTCTCAAAGTGAGAGGTATATCGTGTTATTTCCTTCCTCTCCATGGATTGCGTCATTTCGATTTTTAATCTAGCACCTATCACTAAACTCATAAGCTGGCAGAATAAATCTGCTGATCCTTCACTCCGAAAGCACCACTGGGAAGAAAATTGCTTTTAATCTTTTACCCCAACTTCTGCACCAACTCCTTAACCCGCATCACTCGCTTATTCACATCCTCAATCTTTACCAGAACTTTCAGCCGGTCCTGGCCGGAGAGCGAGTATTCTCGGCTGCTTTGGATCAGTTT
Source organism: Nitrosomonas sp. (assembly GCA_021582655.1). Lineage (GTDB taxonomy): Bacteria > Pseudomonadota > Gammaproteobacteria > Burkholderiales > Nitrosomonadaceae > Nitrosomonas. The sequence continues at coordinate 1,891,340 of CP091135.1, read as the reverse complement.
GATGATGTTCGCCGGGTCGATCGGCGGGTTGGGGATGAATTGCACCTGGATACTATCCGCGCTGGCGTCGATGCGGGTGATGCCGAGCGGTTTGGCGGCGATGCGCAGGCGGTGACAGTCGAGCAGCGCGCGCCCCGGGTTGGGCAGCAGGCCGAAGCGGTCGATCAGTTCGCGTTGCATGTCATCGAGCTGATCGTTGTCGGTGCAGTTGGCCATGCGCTTGTACAGAACCAGGCGTTCGTGGATGTCGTGGCAATAGTCGTCCGGCAGCAGTGCGGGCACGTGCAGGTTGATTTCGGTGGCAACGCCGAGCGGGTGTTGCATATCGGGTTCGCGCCCTTGTTTGAGCGATTGGATCGCGGTGTCGAGCATGGCGCTGTAGAGGCTGAAGCCGACTTCTTGCATTTCACCGCTTTGCGATTCGGAGAGCACTGCACCGGCGCCGCGGATTTCCAGATCGTGCATCGCCAGATAAAACCCGGAACCGAGTTCTTCCATCGCTTGAATCGCTTCCAAGCGTTTTTTAGCCTGCGAACCGAGTGCTTCTTCCGGTGGCGTCAGCAAGTATGCGTAGGCTTGGTGGTGTGAACGGCCGACGCGGCCGCGCAGTTGGTGCAATTGCGCCAGGCCGAATTTGTGTGCATTGTTGATGATGATGGTATTGGCGCTCGGGATGTCGATACCGGTCTCGATGATCGTGGTACATAGCAGAATATTGAAACGCTGCTGGTAAAAATCGCGCATCACGTGCTCCAGCTCGCGTTCCGGCATCTGCCCGTGGGCGATGTGGATACGCGCTTCGGGCAGCAACCCGGCAAGTTTCTCAAGCATCAACTGAATTGTGCTGACTTCGTTGTGCAGGAAATAAATCTGTCCGCCGCGTTTCAGTTCGCGCAAACAGGCTTCACGGATGATGCCCATGGAGAATCCGCTGACGAAGGTACGGATCGCCAGGCGGCGTTGCGGTGCGGTGGCAATGATGGAAAAATCGCGCAAGCCTTCCAGCGACATCGCCAGCGTACGCGGAATCGGCGTGGCGGTGAGTGTCAGTACGTCGACTTCGGCACGCAGTTTTTTCAATTGCTCCTTTTGCCGTACGCCGAAACGGTGCTCCTCGTCGATAATCACCAAGCCGAGATTCTTGAAATGCACGTCTTTTTGGATCAATTTGTGCGTACCGATGATGACATCGATTTCGCCTTTGGCCAGACCGGAGATCGCTTGGGTTTGTTCTTTGGCGGAGCGGAAGCGCGACAGTTCGGCGATTTTGACCGGCCATTGGTCGGCGATCAGCCCGAAGCGGTCGGAGAAATTCTGGAAATGCTGCTCCGCGAGCAGGGTGGTGGGAACCAGCACTGCGACTTGCTTGCCATCGGCCACGGCAATGAACGCGGCGCGTAGCGCCACTTCGGTTTTGCCGAAACCGACATCGCCGCAAATCAGGCGATCCATCGGCTTGCCGGAGGTTAAATCTTCGATCACGGCCTTGATCGCCGCGGCTTGGTCGGGGGTTTCCTCGAAACCGAAACCTTCGGCGAATGCCTCGTAATCGTGTTGCTGCAATGAGAATTGGTGGCCTGCGCGTGCGGCGCGTTGGGCATACAGATTCAACAATTCCGCCGCGGTATCGCGCACTTGCTGCATCGCCTTGCGCTTGGCCTTGTCCCACTGGTTGCTGCCGAGCTTGTGCAGCGGCGCTGATTCCGGCGCGCCGCCGCTGTAGCGTCCGATGAGATACAGTTGTGATACCGGCACGTATAATTTGTCGCCGCCATCGTATTCCAGCGCCAGGAATTCACTCATTTCACCGGGTTCGCCTTCACCGACATCCATGCTGACCAAGCCGAGATAGCGACCGATGCCGTGTTGCTCGTGCACCACCGGATCACCCGGCTTGATTTCGGACAGGTCGCGCAGGATGTTGTCGGTTGATGTCGATGACTTGCGCGATTCGCGTTCGCGGCGGCCGTGTACATGGGTGGCGTAGAGTTCGCTTTCGGTGATGAACGCCAGTTTGCCGGGTTCGTCGATAAAACCGGTGTACAGCGGTCCCACGCCAAGCATGAAGGATTCCGTGCCGTTCAGGAATGCGGCGTAATCCTGGCAAGTGACCGGGTGCAGACCGTATTGCTGCATATACTCGGCGACCAGTTCACGTCGTCCCAGGCTTTCCGCCAGCAACAACACCCGTCCGCCGGTGATTTTGAATTGTGTGATAAACGTCGCCAATTTCTCCAGCGGATTGTCGGCGTGGCGGTTCACTTGCACCGACGGCGGCGGCAGACTGGTTTTGGTGCCGCCGAGTTTGATATCCTGCGTGTTTGCCAACAATTCAATGCGTGCGTAGGGTTTAAGCAATCCGAAAAAACTGTCGCCGGTCAGGAACAATTCGGTTGGCGGTAGCAGCGGGCGGTCGCTGTCGCCGCGCATCAATTGATAGCGAGATTGCGTATCGCGCCAGAATTCGTCGATGACGGGACGTACGTCGTGATGCAAGGAAACCAGTGTGGATTGCGGCAAATAATCGAACAGTGTGGCGGTTTGCTCGAAAAACAGCGGAAGATAATACTCGATCCCGGCGGGAATTACGCCTTTACTGATGTCTTTGTAGATTTTGCGTTTGGTGGGATCACCTTCGAACGCTTCGCGGAATTTGCCACGAAAAAAACTGCGCCCGGCTTCATCGGTCGGAAATTCGCGTGCCGGCAACAGCCGGATTTCCTTGACCGGATAAATGCTGCGTTGGGTATCGACATCGAAGGTGCGGATCGATTCGATTTCATTGTCCATCAGATCGATGCGGTACGGTAGCGGGCTGCCCATCGGGTAGAGGTCGATCAAGCCGCCGCGCACGCTGTATTCACCCGGTGAGAACACCTGTGTGACATGCAAGTAGCCCGCCAATGTCAGTTGGCTGCGCAATCCGACGAGATCGAGTCGTTCCCCTTGTTTGAGAAAAAACGTATGTGCGGCCAGAAAGCCGGGCGGCAGCATGCGGTAAAGTGCTGTAGTGAGCGGTGCGATCAGCAAATCCCATGCACCGTTCATGACTTGATACAGCGTAGCCAGCCGTTCCGATACCAGATCCTGGTGCGGCGAGAATACATCGTAGGGCAGCGTTTCCCAGTCGGGTAGCAGATACGCTCTTAAATCGGGCGCGAAGAACGGAATTTCTTCCAGCAAGCGCTGCGCATCCTGCGCATTGGCGGTGATGATGGTAACCGGCTTGGATCGCTGTGCCGTTTGCGCCAGGAACAGGGCGTCGCCGGAGCCGTCGGGTTTTTCGTGGCGTAAGACACCGCCGGGAGAGGGTAAGGGGTGTTGTTGCATGGTAATGCCAGCCGGTCCGCAGGTAAAAATAATCGACTTGACAGCCGGTCATAATTCAAAAATGGCCTATTATATGGTAGTTTTGTATCGTTTTTACTTGAGATGCAAGATTTGTCACAGGTGATACGGTGATATGTGCTTATATTGTTACCTTACTCACAATTTGGATTGCGACGAAGCCGGGGTATTCTGAATCGATACACAATCAGTATTTCAGATAATGGTAATTAAATGAGAGTGTTAATCACATTGACGTCGGTGTGGACCGCTAAAAGCGTCAGTTTTTGTACTCGCTGGGGGATTGTTATTGCATCGTTGGCGATGCCAAGCTTTGCGCTGGGTACGTCGTTCACGTTGCTGACACCAGAGAATACGCAGAAAATTGAGCTGGCGGTCTGGAAGTATGCTACCGATACACCTTTGCTGCTGGAAACCATCGATTGGTTTGGTAACCTGGCCCGTGGTGCGCAAGAATCCGCTGCATGGGCGGAGCTTTCGCGTTTGAAATTCATGCAAGCGCAGCTTGAAGAGGATAAAAAACGCCGGGTAGGGTTGTTTGTAGATGCGGTCGGGATCGCCGATCAGGCATTGAAGCTGAATGACAGTGATGTGCGCGGGTTGTTTTGGAAATCGGCGGCAATGGGTAAGATTGCCGAGGACAGTAGTATCGTCAACGCCATGCGCATGCTTCGCCCAATGCAAAACATGTTACTGAAAGTGATCGAATTGGATGAATATTACGAAAACGCCGGTGCGCACCGGGCGCTTGGTCGCATGTACCATAAATTACCCGGCTTTCCGATTAGCTTTGGCAGCAATGAAAAGGCTTTAATGCATTTGAAACGCGCGCACGAGTTGTTTCCCCAGGATGTCATCACCCGCGCTTTTTATGCGGAATTGTTGTACGACACCGGCGACAAAGCCGGAGCCCGCCGGCACGCGGAATTTGTGTTGATTACGCCGATCGCCGATGAGGATGCGCGAGAATTCGCGGAGTACGTTGGTATCGCCCGGCAAGTCGTGAAGAAGACCGGCGTGATCGAAGCCAGATTAGGCAGTAATTGATGCGGCATGTCTTGCCGATAGGAAACACGCTCGGATGATTTCGTCCAAGGTACGGTGATCCTGCTGCGATGTATAAAATACCGATCTCCGTTTTAGTGGTCGTTCATACTGCCGATTTGCAGGTTTTGTTACTGGAGCGAGCCGATCATCCCGGTTACTGGCAATCGGTTACCGGTAGCCAGGAACCCGGCGAAACACTTTATCAAACAGCGTTGCGCGAAGTGGCGGAGGAAACCGGGATCGATGCGGTCGATCATGTGTTGATCGATTGGCACCGGGAGAATCAGTATGAAATCTACGAAGAATGGCGCTGGCGTTACGGTCCCGGTGTTCGCTTCAATACCGAGCATGTGTTCGGTTTGCGCTTGTCGGCGACAATCCCCATCCGGATTGCTGCCGGAGAGCATCTGAATTATGTGTGGTTGCCTTGGCAACAAGCGGCTGACAAAGTGTTTTCAAGCAGTAATGCGGAAGCGATTCGGCAATTGCAATCCCGGTAGGCCAATTGTAAAAATGCGGCTCAATCCGCACCACCCGTTCCTGAGAATCGTTTGAGATAATTCTTGATGATCGTCCGGGTTTGGATGTTATCGACCCGGTAAAAGACAGTGAAATTAACCAGTCCGTGAATTACCAGCGCCAACAGCAATCCCTCAAAAATACCGAGACGATATACCAGCAAAGCACACAGTACAGCCAGTATCAGCGCATACTGCCCTTGATAGGCGATGGGTAGCAACCCCATCATCATTTTCCAGCCGGTAAACATCATGATAACCGCAAGGGCGAACTTGGGAATGTATTCGAGATACTGCGTATGCAGCACAAAGAAAACGATAACAAGCCCCACGACCAGTACCGAAAGTTTGGTATAGGCGCCGGCCAGTTTGTTGGTGGTGCTTTTGGCCAAGCCGTCGAGGTTGGTCATGCCGTTGAAGAAACTGGAGCCCATATTGGCGATCCAGATCGCCAATAAGCTGTTATTGGTGTTGCATTTGCGTTGCAGCGGATCGATTTTCTGGATCGCGGCGTTGCTCATGACTTGCTCGATGACGTCAATGACGGCCAGCATGGCGGCAAAACCGATTACATAGAGCCACATGATCGCGCTGTCAAAATGCGGTAATGGCAGTGATAAGGAAAGCGGTACGTCTTCGACGTGCAGCATCGGCATGGGAATGAAGTGTGCCAGCGCGATGCCGGCGATCATCAGTGTGAAATAAGGTATTGCCGGTTGGGTTGCCTGAAATTTGGAGAATAAATATAGGAAGGCGGCAAACCCGAGCGCGGATAACAGGGCTATCTGAAAGCGCGCGCTGTTCCAGAAGACTTCCGTGATTTGGCTGTCCGGTATTTCGTAGGTCATGGCGAAAAAGTTGATGACGATTTTCAATCCCACGCCGGCCAACAATCCTTCCACCAGGTATCCGGGGACTGCGAGCAGAATGTATTTTTGCAGATTGAATTTCCAGATGACGGCTTGCATGAACGCGGTCAGAAAAATGACAAATGCCATGTTTTGCATGCCGAAGGTGGCGACGCCAAGCGCCAGTACCGGCGCCAGGCCGGCGGCTACACCGGGCGCGCCGATATAGTTTCCGGGGCGGAACCATGCATTGATCCAGCCGATAAAACAGGCAAAGGCTACGGTCGCCAGTGCGACTCTGATCGGATAATCGGACATCAATGCGATGCCTGCGGATAAAGGAATCGCCATTGCACCGGTGATGATTCCGGCTTGCAGATCACGAACAAAATATCGCGATTGAAATGCAGCCGATCCGGTTGTCTCCCGATTGTTGATTGATTGAGGCATATAGCGCTACCCCTTTGATGACAGTTTATATTATATGAGGTTTATAAGCTGTCTGGTGATCGGCTATTTTGATGAAAGTCAGGCGGAATCTGCAAAAAATACAAGCGATCGCAGAATTTCAGGCGTCATTCGACAGAGCGTATGCACTAAGGAACGACGCCTGAAAATCGATCAGGCGGGTTATGCGATTGGAACGATACGTAACGAGCCGTGACCGAGAACGGATGCGGTGGCGACATTTTGCAACGTAATCGCCTTGGCGATGCGTTGTTCATCCGCTTCGCTTCCGTTTGCGTTGATATCTTTAGCCGCGTTGCCGAACGCCCACGCATCCACGACAAACACATCGTATTGCGGACCGTATTTCGCACGAATCGCAGTGCGATCAACGGTGGTGCCGGGTTTGGTGTTCAGTGCGATGCCTAATTCGTTATGCTTGCCGACCAATTCTTCATATGATGCTCCGTTGTCTTGCGCGGTTTGCACGACGGCGGCCCTGTCTTCAGCAAAAAAGCCGGTTTGGCTTAATCGGTTTTTGGCTTGTTGCACGATCGACTCTTTTTCCGAATCGGTTAGGTTGATGCCAAGCTGACTCACCAAGGAAGCCATCTCGTTAATACGCTCGGTGATGTGCTGGTAAATGGTCGGTGCTTTTGCGCATGCGCCGCAACCGCAGCTGCTGTGGTCGTCGCCGTGCACTCCGGTTGAGTGACCTTTCCCTTTGAGTGCGCTAATGGTTTGAGCCGTCAATTGGATTTCGTCGATGCCGGGTGCGGCGGAGCTTCCGCCGAGATCGCCGCCGTACACAATACTGAGTGTACCGCCCGCCGCACAAGGCGCGCTGAGACGTGAGCCGTCCTTATTGGTGCGGCCATCGACACAAATTTCCGGAACTTTGCCGGTCACCGGTATGTTGAAGAGACCGGCTGCGATTGCCTGATACATCTCATTGACAGTTTTAGGATCAACATCATTACGGTTGTCCGGACCGATAGAGCCTAATCCCAGGTTAAATTTCGCCAAAGTGATATATTTCTCGCTAAAGCCCTCGGTTGCAGGTTGTGTGGGTGGAGAACCGGTTCCCGGGGCGCTTTTATCAGGTGCCGCTGCTGATGCGGATGTTGTTTCTTGACAGCCAGTAAAATGTTTTAACAGATTTTTTAAACTTTCAAACATTTTAGATATCCTTTGTAGTGATGGGTCAATTAGTCATAGATACTATTTCATACTTGCCATATTCAAAGCGACGCGAAGAAAGGGCAAACCTTGCGAGGCCATTTAACCTAATTGTGTGATTGATTTCGGGGTTAAAATTGACTAAGCGTTAAAATTCTAACACTACTTTTCCAAGTTAATGCGGATATTCCGCATTTTTGATCGAATGGATGCGGCTCAGTGCGGTTAGTGCAGGGGAGCGGTAAGTTTAACCTTAATTTCCATGTTGGTCGGTATTGGGGCAGATAGCGGAGGATTTACGGAAAATCAGATCCCAAACCGGGTGTCCCAGTTTGATGCCCCGTTGTTCGAATTTGGTGAGCGGACGGTTTTCCGGGCGAGGCGCGTAACCGGTTGCCGTATTGCTGAGCCCGGATTGCTGCGTGAGTATTTGCAGGATTTGTTGTGCATAATCTTCCCAGTCTGTGGCAATGTGAATATAGCCGTTTGTTTTCAGCAGCTCGCATAAGCATGCGATGAGCGGAGCTTGAATCAGCCGCCGTTTATGGTGCCTGGCTTTCGGCCAAGGATCGGGGAAGAAGATGTGAATGCCGTCTAAACTATCGGTCGTGAGCATGTGATGCAAGACTTTGACGGCATCATATTGAATGATGCGCAGATTGGTTAATCCGAGCTTTTCTATTTGATTGAGCAAGCTGCCCACCCCAGGTGTATGCACTTCGATACCGAGATAATCTTGTTCCGGGTGCTGCAGCGCGATTGCGGCCGTGCTGTCGCCCATACCGAATCCGATCTCGAGGATTTTTGGCGCATTGCGGCCAAAGATGCGGGTTAAATCCAACGCGCTTTCCTGAAATGGGATTCCGTATTGCGGCAGCAGCATTTCGCATGCGCGTTGCTGCGCACTTGAGATTCGTCCTTGGCGAAGTACAAAGCTGCGAATCGAATACTGCATCAGTGAAACGGGCCGCCGTACGAGTCAATCGGAGTGGTGTGCAATGGTGCCGGTTCGGGTGATGATGCCATCGGTCGGAGAGCTGGGGCTGGCGCTGTACGATTTCTTTGCCATACGCCCTGCGAGATAAGCTTCGCGTCCGGCTTCAACCGCTTTGCGCATTGCCGAGGCCATCAGCACAGGTTGTTTGGCCGCAGCAATCGCAGTATTCATCAATACACCGTCGCAACCCAATTCCATGGCGATAGCGGCATCCGATGCCGTGCCAACTCCTGCGTCGACCAACACCGGAACCTTGGCGTTATCGATGATGATCTGCAGATTCCAGGGGTTCAAAATACCCATGCCGGAACCGATCAGTGAGGCCAGCGGCATAATGGCGACGCAGCCGATTTCTTCCAGTTGCTTGGCGATGATCGGGTCGTCGGAGGTATAGACCATTACCTGAAAATCCTCCTTGATCAGGATTTCTGCAGCTTTGAGGGTTTCAACCGTATTGGGATACAGTGTCTTGGGGTCCCCTAGTACTTCCAGTTTGACCAGGCTGTGGCCATCCAGCAATTCTCGCGCCAGCCGGAGTGTGCGTACGGCGTCGTCGACGGTATAGCAACCGGCGGTATTCGGCAGCAGTGTGTATTTCGAGGGCGGCAATGCCTCCAGCAAGCTGGGCTCATTGGCATGCTGACCGATGTTGGTGCGCCGGATCGCGACGGTGATGATTTCCGCGCCGCTGGCTTCGACGGCGGCACGGGTTTCGTTGAAATCCTTGTATTTTCCGGTACCGACCAGTAGCCGCGATGAATATGTTTTTCCTGCAATGATGAGATTGTTCATGATGCTCTATAAGTTTCTGATTTCAATGATTAGGCTAACCGCCGCCGACAGCAACGACAACTTCGATATGATCTCCGTGGTTAAGGATTTGCTCCCGGAATTGGCTGCGCGGAACAATTTCGCCATTGCGTTCTATGGCAATGCGTTTTCCTTGCAGCGCCAGTCGATCGATGAGCTGAATGACGGTGAGAGGCGATTCAAATTGCTGCGCTTGTCCGTTAATGATCAGTTGTATCATGAAAGGAGGGGGGATATTCCGTGCCGATGAGATGATTCAATGCTGCGAATTGTAACATGCCGATACCGGCTGTTCGAGAGATCCATCGCCACTGCGAATGACTGAAGCTCATTTGTCATGCATCGGTAATTGCCGAGTGAGTTGGATCGACAGGTTGCTGGAAAACCCTTCCGAGGGAGTTGATGTGGGATGTAACATATTGATGATGCATTTGTTTATTTGGGATGAATAAATGTTCAGAGCTTGTTTCCGGCGCCGCTGCGGTGATGCGGATAGTTTTTAGCGGTTTTTAAGCGTTGCATGATTGCGACGTCGTGTATTGGCAAGTTTTTCTTGACAAAATGCACAGCATCTCTATAATCCCGCGTTTGTTTCTGAAGTAATTCGCCGTATCAAACGGTGGCTTCACATTGCGGGAATAGCTCAGTGGTAGAGCACAACCTTGCCAAGGTTGGGGTCGCGAGTTCGAGCCTCGTTTCCCGCTCCATTTGTTCGATAAGCAATCATGGCGGGGTGGCAGAGTGGTCATGCAGCGGCCTGCAAAGCCGTCTACGCCGGTTCGATTCCGACCCCCGCCTCCATTTCACTTCCGCATGAATCCAAAGCAATCCACGGAACGTAATAAATAACCAAGTTTTTAGATATTTTGTTCCGTAGTGATCCGTAAGAATCCGCAGGAAGCCGGTAAATGTGGTAATAATTTTTGCCGCATGCAGAGTTACGTATATGAAGATGGTCGTCAATGCTGGTGGTTGCGATACTGAAAATGAGAAATGCGCATTCGCTCCCCTAACTTATCAGGCATTGGCTCATGCTGATTGAGTTCAAAAACATCGTCAGTGATAGCCGCTACCTGTTGTTGCCTGGAAGAAATCTGAAAAAAACGATCAGCAACAATACCTTGATTTTTGCGCTGTATCACTTGGGATAAAAGGTAAGATGACCGGGTCCGGCTTCCGGACGGTTGCTTCCATGGTATTGAATGAATCCGGCGTATGAAGACCTCATCCGAAAGGGCTTGTCCAATCTCCTCAATGCCGTCAAAGTCGAGAATTACCGTTCTGAATTTCTCAAAACGAAAAATCAGCCTTTTAGCCCGTGATCTTGATATGAGCTTTTCGCCTTCGTATTGTCCCAATCGAACAGGAGCGATTGTTTTTGCGAATGTGTATTCTTCTGGATCTGCGAATTTATCGAAAATTTCCTTTGTTGTGCGCGTGGAGTTATTCACCAGCCGCATCACACAACAAGCGTGCCGGGTGCGTTTTTGGGGCGTTCGATCAACAATCGCTCAATCCGTTCTCATGCATGAAATGAAGGTTTCCGGATCGAATGTCGAAAAAATCGAATACTTTGCTGGAGAAAAAAATTCCTTCACCGGAATGGCCGATTGCATTATTGACCATTTCAGTAAAACCATAGTGCCAAATATCTTTGCATCGCAAGATCAGTATTGATCGGCGGAAGAGATTCACTCAAAAATGAATAAAGTTATTGATTCAATCGAGCTGATTTCCAATTCAATTGACTTCTATGGAAAATTAAAATGGATAAACAGCAGAGGGGAAAAGAAGGGGGCGAATCAATAGTGAATCACTTAGGCGGAATCATTGATCAAATCAAGGCTCCTGATGAAAATGCAATAATCCCCTCGTAGAAATCCAAGCTAATCCGCGGGTGCCAGCAGCCAAGCCGTTTTCCAGAAGACTCCGTTCTTTCGCGTAGCACGGTGATCTGCAATATTCCGCTAGTGTTGTATCAAATTAAGCTTTTGAGGCAACTGATCAATCCTTCGGAATCGGTGCGATGGCAGTAAAAGAATATGCTGCTCATCAAAGCGAGTGTCGATATCAGCAGCAAAATGGCTGGGATTTTCAGGCTTTTTTGTTCGTACCTTTTTTTGATTGTATTGGCAATCGTTTCGTAGGATTTTACCGCGGCGTCGAAATCCTCGCCGTCAGGATCAGGGACGTCGGTTTCTTGTTGTTGCTTGCGTTGAATTTTGGTGATCTCGGTCACTTGAGCCGGTTCTTTTACGGATGCTTTGTTTACTTCGGCACTCGCTTTGTCTTGTGGTTTGACAATCTGTGCCTCTTCTTTTTTCCGCTGCTGATTTTTCAGCATGATGATGTAATGAAACACATCGGTCACTAATCCCATTCTTTGGGTGGCTTCGTAGATATCCTCCGCATCGATGGCGGATTTGTTGCGTTCATAAGCAACGTTGAATGCGCGGTCGCAAAGCGTGTTCATCGTACGCGGCGTACCGCCTCCTCGGAATGCAATGGATAATGCTTCCCAGCCGGTTTCCGACATAAGGCTGGTATCGCCGCCGGCAACATGAATGCGATGGGAAATATACTTTAAGACACCGTCAACGTTCATTCTCCCCAAAGTTTCCAGTGTGGCGATGCGCTGCTTGAAGGGAAGCATTTCCGGTTTATTGATTTTTTCCATCAATTCTTCCTGCCCGAGCAGCAGCAGTTGAATGAGTTTTGTGGATCCTTCTTCCAGATTGTTCAGCAGGCGCACGCCGTTAATGACATCATCCGTCATCAAATGCGACTCATCGATAATGACCAAGCATTTTTTCCCTGCGCTGTTTATCTGCATCAAGGCATTTCTGATATCTCGCATGACAAAGGTTTTTTCGGCGGAAGAGGGTTGGACGCCGAGCTCTTGTGCCAGAAATAAATACAGATCGGAGCTGCTGGCGGGAGGTTCTGCCATCCAGATGACCTGAATATTCTGCGGAAAATCTGCTTTGATCATTTGACTCAGGGTTGTTTTTCCTGAACCGATCGGTCCCGTGACGACAATCAGACCGCGGCCGCTTTGCAGTGAGCCGGAAATTTGTTTGCGAATCCGTGCATGATCCCCTTGATCATAGAAAAATAAGGGATCCGGCACATTTTCAAATGGTAATAAATGTAATTTAAAGTGTTGCGCATACATGTGCATCAATTGTCCCCTTCTTTAACGGTGAGTATGATTTCAACTCTACGGTTTTTTGCGCGCCCTTCTTCTGTTCCATTGGTGTCGATCGGGCGTGTATCACCAAATCCTTGCACTGATATCCTATCTGAAGGTATTCCGTTTGAGATGAGAATATTGGCAATGCTGCGTGCGCGTCTCAGTGATAATTCCATGTTATTGCTGAATTTCCCGGTCGGTATATTGTCGGTATGACCGTGGATCAGAATACGGTTATCGGGTGATGACGAGATCTCCTTGATTAACGCCTCAATGACGGGGAATTCGATATTCTGAATGATATCCTGACCTGACCGGAATGTTTTGCCGTCAAAAATCGCAAGGGTCCTCGGTGGTACAGGAGTGTCGCGTGATGCAGGCATGGTTTCCGCATCCGCGGATGTGGTGACAGGGGATTCTTCGAGTTTTGCCATCTCGGTCGGCCGATTTTCAAGCAGAGCATGACCGGTTTCATCGCCGGGAATGAGAAACGGCGGGGTGTCAAGCGGCGCCGGGATTGGTCGTGACTCGGATTCCGGCGGCAAGAAAGTGATGTCGGGTGCTTGATACTGGAAGCTGCTATCAGAGCCGGGATACGTTATCCCTTTAAAAACAAAGAAAGCAGATAGTGCAAAGAAAATGAGCGTAAGTCCTAAAAGCAAGGAACGGATCATATCAAGACCTCTTGTTCATATGGTTATGAAAATGATGCAGCGAATACCAGAGTGGGTATTTTAGCGCATTGATTTTTGTCCTAATCAATAAATTGCTTTAATAAAATTCTTTTATTCGTTATTTCAATAGAAAATATTTGTATCTGGTGAAATACTGCATGGTAAACGGAAGAGTGCGGGTACGCTTGTGGAGTTCCTGATCCACGGTCTGGTGATGTGGTGGTGAATCGCCCATTCTTTCTAAAACGGTATTGATTGAAAAGACCGGCATCGTCAATCATGGCGATTGCCTCGTTCATGGTCTTTCTTGTCTTGTTTGCCTTGTTTACCGTGACCGTCATGATCACGAGATCTGCCCGGAGCACGTTCCTGGCGATCATCATCGAATCGCTCACCGTCATTCCGATGGGAAGACTTGTGCCGATTGTGCTTATGATTCTGACCTTCGGATCGCCGGTGTGCATCATCCGTGCGATCGTAGGGATCATGCGGTTGTTGCTGATGCTGTCTGGCATATTGTGGCACGTAAACCGTGTTGTACCAATCTTCCTGTACAAAGTATACCGGTATGTGACAAGCATTATAGCGATGGCAGTGTTTATGCCATTTTTTTGCATGACCGGGTGGTATATGAAGATAAACCGGCTGCTGTTGCATCGTGGCGGCAGGCTGGATCGCTACCCTGGGGGTAGAGTAGATAACTCGCGGAACCGGAAAATGATCGCCGAGCGTGATTTGACCATAAAATCCCGGTTGACCGATACTGATCGATACACCTAAATCGTTAGCCCATGCGGATACATGGGAAAATAAAAGTAATGCGGTGAGTAATAATGGACGCATATCGACCCTCTATCGAAACAATGGAAAGAAACAATCGCCAGATCACGGAATTGCAGCGGATTCACGTAAACTTGCTTGTCATTTGTGTGAACTCCTCTTATTACCGGAATTTACCAGGTCGATGGGAAACGTGATGGGCAGATAAGTGGGTATTTGTGCGCTTATTTTTACATCGCAGCGCAGCAGGGAATTTTTCAGCGACCTGTCAATGAATATTTATTTGTTTAATGCGGAATGCAACGTATCCGGAATTTGCCGGAGTATCGCATGATAGCGACTGCCCCGGTATGGGACGATTGTGATAAGCCCGTATCACACCGCTGGCTTGTAAACCGAGATATGTTTGATGTAGCCGTCCGGCGTGAAAAAAATGTGCTCCAATCCTTGTCGCCGTACGTGTTCGCCGGAGGTGTTGTCCACCCCCGTCATGATAAAGGTGAATGCTACGCCATCACTGCTGATGCGGCGATATTCCGCGACTTCCCAATGGGCATCCGCGAAGCGTTCGAAGAAATGCTGCATCATGGTATGAATGGCGTCGTTGCCATGATATTCGCCGAAGTATTCGGAGTGATAAGTGGCATTGGCAGCGAACAAGGGCGCTATGGCCGCCAACTGGTGTGCATTGGATAGCGCGACATAATGCTTGGCATGTGCTGTGAAGTCTTGCATGTTTTTATGGCGATGACTGGGTGGTTTCGGGGCGTGTAAAAACCCATTCGTTTTGATGGCTGTCACCGGTGCTATAACGGTAACCGGCGGCATTAAAGTCTTTAATCGCCTCTGGATCCGATAGTTGTCGGTGAATGATGTAACGGCTCATCATGCCGCGGGCTTTTTTGGCGAAGAAGCTGATGATTTTATACACACCGTTTTTTTCATCTTTAAAGACCGGCGTGATGATGCGGGCTTTCAATTGATCGGTTTGTATCGATTGGAAATATTCGTGGGATGCCAAATTGATCAGAACGGCGTTGGGTTGCTTTTCCAGTTCGTGGTTGAGCGCTTGTGTGATCTTGTCATGCCAGAATTGATATAGATTATTGCCGCGCGGATTTCCAAATTGAGTACCCATTTCCAGCCGGTAGGGCTGGATCAGATCCAGTGGACGCAGCATGCCGTACAAGCCGGATAAGATACGCAGATGATTTTGTGCGAAAGCCAATTCGGCTGCGGTCATCGTGGCGGCATTCAGACCGACATAAACATCTCCCTGGAAGGCGAAAATTGCTTGTTTGGCATTGTCCGGTGCAAACGGGCGTTGCCAGGCAAAATAGCGATTTGAATTCAGCAGCGCCAATTTCGGACTGATCGACATCATAGCGCCGATTTGGTCGGGCTCCAGCTTCCTCAATGCATCGACCAGGATTGCGGCATCGTCCAGAAAATCGGGCTGTGTATATGTCTGTGATTGCGACGGTGTTTCGAAATCGAGGGTTTTCGCCGGTGAAATGACAATGATCATGGGGGACGTCAAAAGAATGAATCGAGCGTATGACTTGTAATTTTGGTAACGAAGCCCAAACTATAGCAGACAAAAAATCAATGGGGCGGTTTTTAGTGATCAATCAGAGGGATTTATCATGTTCTTATATCGTAATCTAATGATATTGTTTGCTCTTTTTCTGTTTTCATTACATCTTTCCGCGCAAGGCAATGGTATCGAAAGCTTGCGGCAGACCAGCAAAGCGTTCGCGGAAGTGGCGCGTAAGGTTTCACCGTCGGTGGTGTTGATTCAAGTTGAACGGGAAACCGAAGTGGTACAAACACCGTTTGGTTTTCCATTTGGCGACGGTGAACGTTGGCCGTTTGGCGATGATTTGTTCCGGCGGTTCTTCGGCGATCGCTTTCCGGAGGCGCCACGATTTAACACACCGGGTAAGAAACCCGGGAAACAGCGCTCGGTGGTTGGCCAGGGCTCGGGGTTTGTGCTCGCCTCAAGCGAAAATACGGCTGAAAAAAAGACGTATATCCTGACCAATAACCATGTTGTCGAAGGGAACGATAAAATCAGTGTCAAGTTTCTCGACGGTCGCGAATTTGAGGCAAAAATCAAAGGTACCGATCCCAAATCGGATATCGCTGTAATCGAGATCGACGCGAGTGGATTGCCCGCCGTGCAAATCGGCGATTATTCCCAATTGGAAGTCGGTGAATGGGTCGTCGCCATCGGTAACCCGTTCGGATTAAGCCATACATTGACGGTCGGTGTGGTGAGTGCAAAAGGCAGAACGTCGCTCGGCATTAACGATTACGAGGATTTCATTCAAACCGACGCTGCGATCAATCCTGGAAACTCCGGAGGGCCGCTGGTTAACTTGGATGGCGAAGTGGTTGGGATGAATACTGCGATTTTTAGCCGCAGCGGCGGTTATATGGGCATCGGATTCGCGATACCGATCAACTTGGCGGAACGCATTGCCAACCAATTGATCGAGAAAGGGGAAGTGGTGCGCGGTTATTTGGGCATCGTGATGCAACCGTTGACGGCGGATTTGGCGAAATCGTTCGATTTGCGAAGCGATAAGGGTATCCTGATCGCGCAAGTGACCAAAGATTCTCCCGCTGATAAGGCGGGTTTGAAAGCTGGTGATGTAATCGTTAGTTTCCAAGGGCGCCCGGTGAGTGACGCCGGTGATTTCAGAAATCAAGTGGCACTTGCGCAACCGGGCAGCAAGGTGGTGTTTGACATTATCCGCGACAGCAAGCAGCGTGCCGTTTCCGTAAAAATTGATAAGCTTACCGATAGTAAATCGGCTGCTCAGGCGCCTTCGCGGGTGAGTGAGAAACTGGGAATTACCGTGCAAACGATTAGTGCCGATTTGGCGCGGCAATTCGATATCAGCGCCGGAAAAGGGGTGGTGGTAACCGAGGTGGCGCCCGGATCGGCCGCGATGATGACGGGCATCAATCCGGGCAGCGTGATTCTTGAAGTGAACCGGAAAATGATCAATACGGCGGCGGAATTCGAGCAAGCGCTGGGACGCAGCGCCAATAACAAGGTATTGCTATTGGTGCGCGATGACGACGTATCCCGCTATGTGGTATTGGGTTGGCGCTAACTGCGGACCGGAAGGCCTTCTCGCACTCTGGATTCATGGTGTGAGGAGGCACTGATCATAGGTTTTCAGCGACCAATTAACGCAGGATATTTGTCAGGGAAACGCTGATTAATTCCGTGGACGAGATAAAAGTGCGAAGCGTATGGAACACAGCAACTAAGGCATATCATCAAGTTAGATGAAGAGACGAGCTACTTTTGCAACAGAGCGATTCACTCGCTCAGCCAATGATCAGTGTTTCCTTAACATAAATTCGGTTGCTTTCAGCCGACGCGAGGCGGTAGGCTGCCGCACATGGTGCAACGTGTAACGCATCGTTCAGATCCTCATTGTTCGCGGATTCTTCCTCAATGTTTCCGTATGGGCTGTCGTATAACCGCTCAATTGAAAACTGGGAGGATATTATGGATATATCGGGGATAGCCAATCTGGCCACGGCGATGTCCAACGCACGCACGGAACAGGCCGTCGGAATCGCAGTGCTTAAAAAAGCGATTGATTTGGAAGCGGCCGGAGCGCTTGCATTGATCGAGGCGTTACCGGATATAAGTGCCACACAGAATTTGCCTGCCCATCTTGGGCAGCGTATCAATACTACTGCTTAACAAGCCAGGTGTCGAAAAACTATCTGCGTTGCTGTTCAACACGAGATAGCGGATTCATAAGGGATATTCTTTGGAAGTTACATCGGATGGCGCCCCCAGCGATGCTGGGGGATCCGCATTCTGCCGTGATTAATTGGCAGTTCTAACACCCGCTTCATGCATGTGAGTGTGAGCTTCTTCGGCATGCTTGGTTGCTTCATCAGCATGTCCCATTTCTCCATGCTTGATAGCCTCGTCCAAGTGAATGACGGCTTGATCCATATGCGCATCACCGCCTGCCGCGAGCGCGGCTTTGGCGTGCTTCATGCTTTCCTTGGCATGTTCGAGTAACTCTTTGGCATGCCCCATTTTTCCATGTTTGATAGCTTCGTCAACATGTTTCATCGCTTCCAGTCTTTCAGGTGCATCGTTTGCAAAGACCGGTGTGCCCAAGAAAAATGCTAACACTCCAGCCGTAATAATTGTCGATATCTTTTTCATGATCATTACCCCCTATTGATTTAAGATAAATAATGTCAAAACATCCTTGGAGAAACGTGCTAACAGCTGCCTGCGCAGTTGCCATAGTGCCAGTACTGATCACATGGCGCATAACACGAATGCTCTTTATAACATATATCGTGCTGAAAAACAGTAATGCCGATCAATAACGCAGGCAGGGCGATACCTTGTAATTTGCGGTAAAGCAGGGTGCTATCAAATTTTTTTCTGTAATCGGTTTTTCCGGAAATGCCTTACAGCGGATTGTTGGAATAAAGTCATTTACCCTAACTTATTGATATGTGGCCTAGATACAAATCTAGGGCTTGCATCCGGTTACGATACTGTAATAACCGAATGCTTTGTGGATCTGAACATTTTCAAAGCCGATTTCTTGCAGCATGGCCGATAGCTCCGGACCCGAATATTGCTTTCCTTCGGTCCAACCCAGCATCATCATGCCGAATGCGGCCGGAGCGAACGGGCCGGTTTTTTCATCATTACACAGCATTTCATGAATTACGATGCGTCCGCCGGATGCTAGTGAATCGAAGCTTTTTGCGGTGAGAAAATGACATTTCTCTGGCGGCCAGTCATGATAGATATTGGAAAAGAAATGTAAATCGGCGGTCGGCCAATGATCGTACCAGATATTGACATTGCTGGTTGTGATGCGGTCTTGCAAATGGTATTCGGCAATATATTTTTGGGCGATCTCGCATACCTGGGGAAAGTCGAGGACGATGGCTTGCAACCCGGGTAAGCGCAAAACGGCACCGATGGAATGCGCGCCGGAACCGCCACCGATATCCAACATCGTCCGGTACCCGGAAAAATCCAGAATGCCCGGCCAGGCCAACGCCGATGCCATACTCATGCTATGCATACCGCTGGTAAAACGATGCAGCAGCTCGATTTGCTCTTCGTGCGATTGATAAAGCTTACCGCCGCCGTACGTTTGCGGTGCATCGGTCAGAACGGCTTTCTCCAGGCTGCTGAAGGAGCACACCTGATAATTGTCGATCATGAGATCCCAGAACAAACCGAAGTAATGGGGGCTTGTTTCCAGCAGATATTCTTCGGTTACGGCGGTCAGTGCATAACGTCCGTCCCGCAGCGACAAAAAGCCCAATGCGGTTGCTACGGTCAGAATGGTTTCGGCGGGGCGCTGTTTGAGATTGAGCGCGTTGCAAATCTCCGTCAATGTGTGCGGATTATCCGCCAGCAATGCAAAAACCTTCAGCCGGTGTGCCAGCAATAGCGCGGGATAACCATATACCGCAAATACCACATCCCAAACCGGCCGATCGTCGACCCGCGGTGTTTGAATGTCGGAAGAAACAGGGGTTGTCATCGATCCTCCTTCGCCATTAAGCAGTCAATAAAAAAACGTTTCTTCACGGCTATCCGATTGGCTATACGTTGATGCAAGACGGTTGTCATGACGGCTTCACTTCAGTCAGGCGCTTGATGTTTTGTACCGTGCGCTCCGCGCCGTCCTTGATCGCGACACGGACCAGTCCTTCAAAAGGCCGCATGATCGCGAGAATTTCCAGTAATTCAAAGGAAAATATCAATTTAGTGGATTGATCCGGGTTGATCGACTGGAGTTCGTAGGTGCAGCGAAACGGATCGGATATGCCCACCAGCGTGATTCGCTGACCGGGCTCGTAAGCGGAAATTTTAAACTTCGATTCCGAACGGCGCCCCTGATCGATACGGACTTGCCGGCCTTCCGTGCCGAGTCTGACTTGGCCGGGGGTGAGTTGTTCCAATTCTTTTACTTCCGGCGACCATTTGGGATAATTTTCAAACAAACCGTTCCCGATGAACTGAAACAATTCCGTCGACGAACAAGTCACAATAGTATGCGCTCTGCCGATGACCGGCTCGGTCGAACCCAGATTAAGCATGGAACCCAAATTGAACATAGCGTTTTGTCCTTTGCTTCTTGCTTCAGAAACGTTTCTCGGCAGACTGTTAATTATGATCAATGTACGACTGCATAATCGCTGCCAATCTTGCCCGATAGTGTTCCCCAATGATATCAGCAGAAAATTCCGGCCAAGCTGTTTTTCTTTCCTTGGGGCGTTTTTCGAGTGCAAAATTACGCATCAGCTCAGCGGCATGGTCGATATCGGCATCGGCCCATACCTGGCCTTTGCCGTAAGGATACTGCCCTTTTCTTATTTTAATCGGACGGTAGCGTACCAGGCTGGCATAAGGCGGCTTACAGAAGTCGATATTACCGGAATATCCGGTAGTGATCACATGCAGGCCTAACTGCAGCGCTTCGGCCAGGCCGCGTCCGAAACCCTCGGCGCGATGCAGTGAAATATAACAATCGCAACTTTGATATAACGCCAGTAAATCCGATCTCGACAGCGTGTTTTCTATGATGTGGATACGCTGATCATCCGCCGCCGCCTGTTTCAATTTTTCCCAGGCCGCATGACGCCTGCTTGGCTTATGGGCTTTGATCACCAAACCTATTGGGTTTTTGTTCCATTCAGTGGCAGGAAATGCCCGAATAAAGGCATCCACACAGGCCTGCGGATTTTTGCGATGAATGGATGAATTCAAGTCGAAAGAAAAACAAAACAGCTTGGCGGATTTCGGTAAGCCAAAATGCTGCCTGGCTTGAGCACGAGAATCGAAAGCAGCGATCGGCCCCAACTCGACAGCCATCGGCATGATGAAAACCGGGACTGTGGATACCGGTGCCAATGCATCATAAGTGTGTTGAGTGGAAACCCAAACCTCATCGACCAATCGCGTTAAATCTTTCCAATCCTCCGGCCATTGGGCTAACTCCCACGGCCAATAACCGATATTATATCGTCCTGCTATCAGAGTGTTGCCGCGTTCCGCATAGTACCGGCCATGCTCAAGCGCGGTCATGCAAAAAATATTGCAGGTATACGGCGCTTCTTCCGCAACATATTCGTGCATGCTGTAGTCATTCTGAGGGATATCCTTGCCGGGGGGGAAATTGATCAAGGTAAATGGGATTTTCGCTGCCCGCAGTGCCCGGGCAGCCATGCGCAAGTCCTCGCCGATGCCCAGTTGCCCATAGACGTAACCGATCAGATTGACGCCGAATTGCCGTTGCCCAGGGTTTGGGAATTGTCGTTCCGGTTTTTGAATGAATGGCAATAGATCATGCTCGGCAATGCCGTGCCGGTTAAACCAGGCTTCGATCGGCTTAAGCCCCTGGCTCAATGGATAGGCCGCTTGCACGTCAGGTCTGGCAGCATATACGAGGGCCAGGAGGCGTTTAAGCCCGGTCTGGTCATCGGCTTCGTTCAGATATGCTCGCAGCGCGTCATCTTCGATTAATGCCCGATATTCTTTGCTACCGCTCGTAACCAGCCATTCCATGAACCCAGGCCGGAATTGAGGGTTCTGTTTGGGGAAAAGCTTGCAGAGATCAGGGCGTAACCGCTCAATTAATGAAATAATCCATAGATTGGGATGCTGCTCACTCAATTACATTCTCCACAGCAGACTTTCTGCAAGTTGTCGGGCGATCCGGAAGCGGGGCGGCAAAGTGCGACGTTTCCGTTCGCGGTGATCATCCTTTATGTCCATGGGTAATGTAATCTTTGACAGTTTCATCAGCTGCTTACCATTTACTAGCGGCGCCTTGTTGAAATAAACGGATTGATTGTGATCCAGGGACAGCTTGGTGTCCAGCTGTTCAGTTGCTCGAATCCACCGATTGAATGGATGGTCGATGGGCGGTCAATCGGGCACCCGCAGACGTGTTTCATGGCTTAATCCGTCTCGCAGTGCCGTCTGCTCCCCGGATGGCAGAAATTGACAAGCCTCTTCGATAAAATCCGCCAGCTGGCGCCGGATCTCGGCAGGCGAAGCGTCATTGCCCTGCAGTTGATCCAGCAATTCGTTTACGTGCGTTTGTGCCCAATGCGCCGGTGCATTTCCCAAGTGTCGCGACAAAACCCGCATTCCCTCCAGAGCCACCGTTCGCCGCATGCGTAATGTGATGCAATCCTCATGCAAGCGTGAATAAGCCTGTACCGCGCCAATGAAACCGATGCGCGCTTGAAAGGCCAGGAACGCCCGCAACCAGTAATCAAAATCGAATGCCGTCCGCAAACTTTCATCGAGCTTTCCCAGCAACAGAACCAGCGTACGCCGGAAAAACACCGTGGGCTGACAGATGAAACAACCTTCGGCAAACTTTGACACCGGTGTCTCGGGTGGTTGTACCGGGTAGCGATTGAGGATTTTTCCATGCGCATCGATATGCTCCCCGTATCCATACACCATCAACCATTGCGGATGCGTGTTGAACGCCTTGACCGCACGTGAGATTGCTTCAGGTGCATACACATCGTCCGAATTCAGCCAACCGATAAGCGTGCCATGTACCTGGGTCAGTGCGCGGTTCAATGCATGGGCCGGCCCGGAATCTCGGGCGGAAGACCAGATCAATCGGGAATCCTGCGCAGCTTTGTGTGCCAGGAGAGCCGGCGTACCATCTTCCGATCCGCCGTCGGCAACGATCAATTCCAAATTCGGGTAATCCTGACTCAAAACACTGTCGATCGCCTCGCCGATAAATGTCACCTGGTTCAACGAGGGCATCACCACTGAAACAAGCGGAAGCGGTTCCACCGTCAGCTTTGCCGGTAACGATCCTGGTTGGCTACAAACCAAGCATAGGTGTCGCGCAGTCCCTTTTCGAGTTCGATACCGGCTTGCCATCCCAGTGCGGTTAGCCGGGAAACATCCATCAGCTTGCGTGGCGTGCCGTCCGGCTTGCTGGCATCGAAAAGCAGTTGTCCGTTGAATCCGGTCACGCGGGCGATGGTCTCCGCCAATTGCCGGATCGTGCAATCCACCCCGGTACCGACATTGATGTGTGAAAGCATCGGCTGGGTGTTGGCGCGATAAACCGCATCGCTTAAATTCATCACATAAACACTCGCTGCGGCCATATCATCCACGTGAAGAAATTCGCGCATCGGTGTCCCGCTGCCCCAGATCACGACTTCCTTGCTGCCGGTTTGCACCGCCTCATGAAATCGCCGCATCAGCGCAGGGATGACATGACTGTTTTCAGGGTGAAAGTTGTCATTGATACCATACAAATTGGTCGGCATTACACTGCGATAATCCCGTCCATACTGGCGATTGAAGCTCTCGCACAGCTTGATTCCGGCAATTTTGGCGATGGCATACGGTTCGTTGGTGGCTTCGAGCACCCCGGTCAACAGCGCATCCTCGCGCATCGGTTGCGGAACATTGCGCGGATAAATACAGGAAGAACCCAGAAACAGCAATTGCTGAACGCCCGCCTGATGGGCGGCCTGGATTAAGTTGCCTTCCATCATCAGATTGTCATAGATGAAGTCGGCCGGGTAGGTATTGTTGGCATGAATGCCGCCCACCCGGGCGGCGGCAAGATAAACTTGATCGGGCTGTATTTCGTGAAGAAAAGCACGAACTTGCGCCTGATCGACGAGATCGAGTTCCGTATGGGGGCGAGTGATGATCTCGCAATCTCCGCGCGCTTCCAATAGCCGTACAATCGCCGAACCCACCATACCCCGATGCCCGGCCACATAAATCTTTTTCTGTATTGTCATGTCGCCACCTTGTTATTCGTGGTAATCGAATGCGGCATAGCCATGCTTTTTGACCAATTCATCCCGTTCGGCGGCTTTAAGGTCCTCCCGCACCATTTCGGCCACCAGATCGGCAAACGAAATTTTCGGTACCCAGCCCAGTTTCTCTTTAGCCTTGGTCGCATCACCGAGCAAAGTTTCCACTTCGGTTGGGCGGAAGTAGCGCGGATCAACCGCTACGATGCATTTGCCGTGGGTATCGAAACCCTTTTCTTCGACTCCATGGCCATTCCACCGAATGGTGATTCCCAGTTCTGCTCCGGCAGCGTTGACAAAATCCCGCACTGAATACTGTACCCCGGTGGCAATGACGAAGT
The DNA here is from genome assembly GCA_021582655.1 of Nitrosomonas sp. Lineage (GTDB taxonomy): Bacteria > Pseudomonadota > Gammaproteobacteria > Burkholderiales > Nitrosomonadaceae > Nitrosomonas. The sequence continues at coordinate 1,867,318 of CP091135.1, read as the reverse complement.
CTTCCGCCCGTTCCTGTTGCAGCATCAGCCACTGCATTTCAACGTAATCGCGCGCATGACCCCAATCGCGCTTGGCATCCAGGTTCCCGAGGTAAAGACAATCCTGCAATCCCAGCTTGATGCGTGCCAATGCGCGCGTGATCTTGCGGGTAACGAAGGTTTCGCCGCGTACCGGGGATTCGTGGTTGAACAGGATGCCGTTGCAAGCATAAATGCCATAAGCTTCACGGTAATTGATAGTGATCCAGTATGCATAAAGCTTGGCAACGGCATAAGGGCTACGCGGGTAGAAAGGAGTGGTTTCCTTTTGGGGGATTTCCTGCACCAAGCCATAAAGTTCGCTGGTCGAAGCCTGATAGAAGCGGGTTTGCTTCTCCATGCCGAGAATACGGATGGCCTCCAGGATACGTAATGCACCCAGGGCGTCCGAATTGGCGGTGTATTCCGGTTCCTCAAACGATACCGCCACATGGCTTTGCGCCGCCAGATTGTAGATCTCGTCCGGCTGTACCTGCTGGATGATGCGGATCAGACTCGACGAATCGGTTAGATCGCCATGATGCAACACGAAATGCCGTTTTTTGATTTCCGGCCCTTCGTACAAATGATCGATGCGATCGGTATTGAACAATGAGGTGCGGCGCTTGATGCCGTGCACTTCGTAACCCTGTTTTAACAGAAACTCGGCCAGATAGGAGCCATCCTGTCCAGTGATCCCAGTAATTAAAGCTTTTTTCATTTGTAATTTTTTAGAAAATTAAATTGAGTGTGTCAATTAAATGGTGATTGAAATGGCTGTTATTCATAATTGCCTGTTTTTATTTATGATAAATTATCCATCTTTTCCTTCACCTGTAATTATCAAAAAAACCTTTAACGGTAGCGGTCAAAATGCAGGGATCGGTTGTTGTTTCGTTATAATCACATCAATTCACACAGTTTGAAAGAAACTCAGATGCGACTGGTAGCTGATATTTTTTTAATGCTTTAATCTGCGCAATTTGCGTCGGATCAATATAACCAACATACGGTGTCGTTATCTTCTTTACTTTCTCACATTTTATTGCAAGGCATTCTTTATCTACGCCGAGAGTACCGACATCGAATGTCAGAGCACCACCTCGTGAAGTTACTAATGCCACATAGTTACCCAGCTTTTCTTCTGAATATCGCGTTCCGCCTGAACTCCACCATCCACCGAGATATGTCCATAAATGCCATTGTGCGCCATCAAGACAGCGTCCATCTGGTACAGGTTTGAGGTCTTCACTTTCTCCTGCAATATAATCATTTTGCAAGCTGTAGCGAATAGTTTCCAATCCCGGATTAAAAGCTATAAGTGCATTTGGATTTCCAGCTTTGAGTGCATCTGCGATTTCCTTGAACCATTGCTCCCGCTGCGGTGATTTGCCCCACCCCGATTGAAGTTGCACTTCATCAACCCACCAGCCTGAAACCCGATTGCCGTATCGGAGTGAGAATTCCTTGAGGACAGCGGCAATATTTTGCACCAACTTGTCGTTTGGTGGCCAACCACCCATTGCTTCCCTGATCTTTGGGGATACAGCAGATTTCGGGTCAAGTCGTAGATTAACGTATAACATCAATCGTATATTTTTCTTTTGCAGAGCATTGGATAGCTCCAGAGGGATATCCCTTGTCGAGGTAAAATCATTCATCCCAAGGATGCGATCGAAGGTATCATTAGGCGCCATCATGAGCCAAGGTCGATGGTATAGCGTAAAAAGAAACCATGATGCTCCCGCATTGGCAGCCTGGTTTGCAATCTCGTCAATTTGCAATTGAGCGGCTTTTTGTTCGAGTTCGCCTGGATTATGGGCAAAATAGTGCGTAGACAGTCCAATTTTTCCTGTATACATCCAATCAGTTTTGTGCTGAGAATAGGTCTCCTCCAAGCCAACATTCGCGTGCGCTTGACACCAAAGAAGCGAGAGGCTAAAGAGCACCGCATAGCTACGCAGAGATAAATACTTTAGGAGAATATTCATCATTATTATAATTCCAGAAAGTGTAAATGAAGAGAGTCTTTATAGTACCAAGATTATACAAATCAAGCATGTCAGTACCGCACATATGTAAAAGACGATTGGACTGTAATCACTACATGGAGAAGATCGCTTGATGAAGCAGCAAGAATATCGTTATTGCGACAAGGAACCGAAAATAACGCAGTGACAGAAGTTTTTGCGAGAAATGGAGCGAGTAGAATGAATGATCCGATCGCCAGATTACCCTGTAACGAGGTCCAGGGAGAATCCTTTGCGCTAATATTGAAAAAACTTCGGTAGCTCAGCTCGAGTTAACAGTCACTTTATCAAATCGGGTAACTCTTGGATCAGGTCGCGACTACTACATTTAAATGTAAGCCACTTCCTGTAATTTCTTATATTTTGTAAGCGCACCTTCAGGAATTTGGGAAATAATTTTTTCAGATGTAACAAATATAGGTCTGGCTATTCTTCTTTGAATGACGGCTTCATAATGCTGATAGATTTTTTTTAAACCATCTTCAAAAGATTGAGCGGAGTTTAGTCCGATATATTCAATCAGTTTCTTGCTGCAAAGCAAAAATTGCTCTTCACCGTATTCAAAAAGATTCTCGTAATTAACGATTACGAATTTTGCCTGCAATGTATTTGACTCAACGGCACGCAGCCCGCACTCAATTGCATGAATCCATTCTTTAATGCCTTCAGTATAGCTAAATATCCATGCATCATTAGGGTCGTTATTTCTAGCTTCATAAGAACGCGCAACATCAAACACATTCCGAATGATTTGAACAATAGTGACATTATTTTTCACCCAATCACCTTGCTCGAAGACATCAAAATTATTATATAGCTGTGTAATTTTGTCGCCAACAATTGGTGTGCTGGCAATATCACTTGGGTTAATCGGTTTTCCATAATGTATGGAATATTCGTGCATTTTCTCGAAGCTTGAATAACCGCAATCTCCCCCCCTAATCTCAGGAAACCGTTGTGCAGAAAAGAGATCTGTATTCATTGCCTTGGGGTTTATTCTGAATAACTCAGAATATCGTTCTATTCCCAGCAATACACTCGGATGCCAATTAAATATGTGTGTGAGTGCAGTAGTCCCGGATCGAGGACAACCACATATGAATAGGAATTTTTTTGTCATGAATGCGTTGTTAGGTTTTAGTTTCTGAGAATACTGACATAAGTCTGATAACGTCAGGCATCGTGTTTTGGGCTTGCCACTGAATTACAGTTTTGGCTTTATTTGCATTTGCTTTGCTTATTAATATATCCGTTGGTCTGAAAAACATTTCGGATGTGTCGACGTAACGTTTCCAATCCAATCCGTGCAATTTGAATGCTGTTGCTACGAATTCTTCAAGACTATAGGTTTGGCCTGTGGCAATTACTAAGTCTTCGGGGGTTTCGAGTTGCAGCATACGCCACATGGCTTCCACATACTCCGGTGCCCAACCCCAGTCCCGCTTTATGTTGAGTCTGCCGAGTATAAGTCGTTCATCACTGCCTGCCGCTATTCGCCTTGCACCTTGAATGATTTTTTGTGTGACAAATCGTTTGGGTCGTAAAGGTGATTCGTGATTGAACAGGATGCCATTGCAGGCGTATAAGCCGTAGGATTCACGATAATTCGTCACTAGCCAGTGCGCGGATGCCTTGGCAACCGCATATGGGCTCCGCGGGTAAAAAGGTGTTAGTTCATTGGCGGGAATTTCACCGGTGTCTCCAAAACACTCGCTTGAACCGGCATTATAAAGTTTGACCGATTTTTTTCTGAGTCGAATGACCTCAAGTAAATTAAGAACACCTGTCACAATGCTTTCCAGTGTTTCCGCTGGCTGTTCAAACGATAAACCAACCGAGCTTTGACCGGATAGATAATAAATTTCGTCGGGATCGCTTTGATCCATCGTGGTTAGCACGCTACGGAAATCGTTAGGTGCCATAGAAATGACTTTTACCTGATTAACGATATCTAGCGCTTGGAGATTGTTCAACGATGATGCTTGTGCATCACGAGATGTTCCCCAGACAATATATCCCTTTTCAAGCAGTAGCTTGGCAAGATAGCTACCATCTTGCCCATTAATACCGCAAATCAATGCATTCATATTACTCATCTATCGAATGTAATCGACATTCGCTTGGATCTGACGCAGACGCTTCCATTCAGCAAAAAAATTATCATATATTCCTGCGCGCGATTCGATCAGGAGTTGCTCAAAGCAATTCGTCAGCGTATTCGCCATGACTGACCAGCGGAATTGTTGCGCATGCGCAATACCCTTTTGGCGTAAGTTCTCACGAACAGATGCCGTCTGGAGCTGGTTGAGTGCCACGCGCATTTTATCCACAGAAATTCCGTCAATCAAATAAGCCGCATCGCCTGCCGCTTCGATCAAAGAGCCTCGGCTTGTGGTGATAACCGGGCAACCTGATGCCATGGCTTCGATTACCGGCATGCCAAATCCTTCATAGAGTGAGGGATAAACCAGTGCCAAGGCACCACCGTAGGCCAGAGATAAGTCCTCATCAGTCAATTCTACGCGCCTGCAGTGCACGCCTTCTGGCATTTTGGCGAGAATTGCCGGTTCGATCTCAGTCTCACCGCCAACACAGAAAACATCAAAATTTGCGTTATGTATTTCCGGCAGTGCATTGAAGAAGAGCTCACTGTTCTTATATCCTTTATGCTGTACGCGGGATCCGACGAAAAGGAAGTAGGGGCGATTGAGTTCATGCTTACGCTTGAAGGCATCAATTGCAAACTGACCTTGTTGGCGAAATATCTGCGTATCGACGCCACAATGAGCCATTGCCACGTGAGAAGGCGATATTTCCGGATAGAGCGCGAGTAAATCCTTGCGGGTGTTTTCTGAGATGCATAGATAACGTTGGGCGAAGCTGATGGATGTTCCCTTTTCCATCCAGATTCTGTGTGACATATCAAAGTCGAACAGCTCCGGAATCATGTCGTAAACCATTAGTACCATCGGGGTGGTAATCGGTGTCGTGTAGTAAGTTGAGGTGAATACGTCAATTCCATATTCATCACAAACATCTTGTATTAATTGTGAATCGGTCGGACAATAATTTCCCCAGAATGTCGGAAAGGGTATATAGGTGATAGTCTTAAATTCTGGAGAGTTTCCTCTGTCGAGAAAAAAGATTTCGAATCGTTCATTTTTGGCAAGCAAATCAAGTACTGAACACCAAACTCGTGCGATCCCGGTATTGTTGAGCTGAAAAAAGACGCCATCGACCAACAGCTTTATCTTCGACATATCTGATCAATTCCCCTTCGCATATTTTATGGACCTAGCTATGTTTCTTAACGACTGCTGTACAAGGTGATAACGATCACCGGAATCAACTATCTGATCCCCAGAAACAGAACTCAGTGAATGCATAAATTCCTTGCGCGATACGACCACATTATTCGGTACTAACTTTCGTGCATACGCCTTTGATATTTCCATGCTTTCCGCTAAACCTCGTGTATCCGGTCGTGTCGATAATCCCCGAGGGTTTTGATAATAGACTACATGCGGGTCATTGATCTTATAAAATTTTTTTCCGGCAACCAGACAGCGGAGCCAGAAATCATAGTCACCTGCGGAACGATATCGGCAGTCAAAATAACCAACTTCGTCGTGGAGGCGTTTCCGCCACATCGGGGCATTGTGTGGAGAGTTGAAATCGAGCATATTGTGAATCGTAATAACTGGCAATGTAGTTTGCAGGCCGAAGTCGGCTATTTGTTCAAAAGTCAGTCTTGGGTCGAATGTGTAGTATAAATCCTGATAAACGATATCCACGAATTTGAGGTTATCCAACGTGGCTGCTTGAAGCATAAATGAATCATGGCGGCGCAAATCATCCAAGTTAGTGTTGGTTAAATATTCACCTCGCGCAGCCTTGGCAGCAACATTCCATGCATCATAGATTCCTATCCGGTAGTTACATCGTATGTAGTTAATATTCTTATGGTGCGATAGATAGCGCTTTATAGTTTCGAATTCTTTTTCAGGAGACTCTGCATCGATAATGACGAGCTCACACCAATCATCGAAACCGTTTTGCCCCGTGATGTTGTCCATAAATTGCTCTATGAAGTCACCTCCACGATATAGACTGGCAAGCGCAGATACTAATATACGTCGGTGCCCATGTATGGAAAAACGGTGGTTGTATTTATTATTTGGATTGTCCTTGGTTTTTTCTTGAGGCTTACCAGCAAGTGCTTTGGCTTTGTACTCCCAATCTGTAATCGAAACATGCGTCCCTGTTCCCATCACGAGACATGAGCTTCCGTCGTGCGGCTTCGCATTAGCTTGGTCGATCTGTAATTGATATGAAGACGTAAATAATGCAGCCAGTACGTCAGAGCGACTGGATGAAGAGTTTTCAATCTTTTCTCGCCAGAGATCAATTTCCCAAGCCTTGGCTCCGCGTCCGAGGATTAATTCGTAGGCGATTTGTACAAATTCACCGTTGTTTATAGCGGTGAGTATTTCTCTGCTGGATAATGCAGGTTTGGATTGAGCTTCCGGTGAAGTCAGCATTCCCAAAAGAAATTGATGAAATTTCACGCCATCCCTGAAATGATTCAGCCAAATGGTAATTTCTTCAGCAATTGGCTCACGGCCTACTGAAAGCTTATAGGTTTGAGATATGGCTTCTCGGAGAGAATGATTTGAATCACCTTCCAGTGCAGATTTTGTTTCGGGGTGTGCAGTCGCTTCAAAATATTGATCATGGGGCGCAACATCTAATTGCGCACGGAGGTTCTTCAGATCGCGAACTGCCGATATTCTTTCCTCAGATGGAATATTTGCATCAAGCTCCCTTTTGCATCGTAGAACATAGAGCAACAAACTCTTGTAGATCAGATTATGGTTTGAACTGCGTAACGTGCTAAGCAGTTCAAAAAATGAAATATTTGAAGGCGTGCTATAGATTATCGAATCCAATAAAGCGCATACTTCCCTCAATTCCAAACTTGATAGTTCATTAACCCGTGGTATCAATATGCTGAGAGCTGATTTATTCATTATCGAAGATGTTATGGTTCTACTTTTATTAACAATTAATTTAGCAGTTGCGCATGTTTCTGATGGCAAAACTAAGGTCTGCAATTGTTATTTTTTAATTCTAAAGGACCGCGGATATCGAATATCACGGCACGGTGTATTTGTATTTATGAGAACGCAACAAATTGTTATATAAGATTAGTGAGAGATAGGTTACATAACAGAGTTATATCAAAGTGCGGTTTTTTCCGGTTCAATACCTTTGGGATTATAGCCAAGATAGTTGCACAGTGTCATGAATGCTTGAGCGGTTGCCACTTCGATAATAAATTCATCGGTGTAGGGGCGGCGTTCACGGGGTTCGATGACGGTTCCGCTTCGGCCGCTGTCTCCGGAGAGTTTGAATTTTCCAAAGGTTGTGACAAAGTCCGGGCTATAGTCCAACCCAAGGTGCTGGCATAACTCGTACATGATGCGCGGACTGTCTCGAACAAAATCCTCGTAGCGAAAAATCCTGATACCTTGATGATCCTGAAGAAAACGCAAATATCGCAGGCAGTATTCATTGAATGTTGGCGGCGTAAAATGAATCCATCCAAGCTCTTTGAGACTGAGATAACTATCGATCGGGTTACGGACGGTAACGATGGATTTGAGCGTAAATGACTGTCGCAGAATTTCTCTCAGGGTTTGTGAGCCTCGGGGTGAGGAACCGACGAGATAGGCACTGTGGGTATGGTCACGCAGAATCAGTAGTTTTTTTGATTGGGTGAGGTCATCAAGAATAGTGCTGATATCTTTGCAAAATACTTTTCCGATCAGTTCGTTGCTGAATTGATTCCCGGATTGATGGAGGAGGGAAATAATGTCACGGGGACTAAATTGCGGCTTGCCCGAATGATTGAGTGACATTTCACTAAACGGGTCGACTTCATTCAACAAGACGACATCCGGCTGCGCTGCGAGACACTTGGCAAACAGCGTTCCACCGGTGCATGAAAAATGATGGATGGTTCTAACGAGGGCTTTGGTTGTTGTGTGAGCTGCTCTTGCAGAAAATGATCGGGTATATCCAATCTGTTGTCTCCCGAGATCAGTTTCTGTTGCTGCGGTTATTGAGGTGAGAGGAATGCCGATTTGTGCAAATTGGTGCCCCATGCGCGCCTGGGTGATAAGGGGCATTTCTCCGTCGGGTGTGCCAATAGCAATGGCATTTTCAAAGTGTTGTAGTGCGCGTGGTTGCTGGTCGGCAAGGGCGGCGGCGCGGCCGAGGCTGTTATGCACGCCGGCAGTGAGGATTTGGGCAATGAGTTTCTTGCCGCATCCCCAGTCTTGTGCAAGATGAATGAATTGCCGGGCCGCGTTGGTGTCGCCGGTTTGCAAGTGGCCGGCAGCGGCCAGTAATGCCAGTTTGGCGCGATCCGGATGGTGTTGCAGGGTGTCGCGATTGAGTTTGACGAGGCTCTTCCAATCGCCGAACTGCCATTGGGTGCGGGCGCATTCGAGCAAGTTTTCATCGTAGGGGACAAGGGCATCTTTCGCCTTCATCGTTCCTTCATCAAGAGACAGCGATGTGGTGGATTGCCCATCGAGTGCGTCATGTTTCGCGGTAAGCTCAGGGCGGACAGGAGCATCTTTGGTTCGTGCAGGAGCGAACCAGCGGGCTAGAAGGGAGCGGAAGGCGGCGAACATGGCGTTACGTCCGATCGGTGAATTCGCTTAGGGTGCATTGCATGGTTGATGCGAAAGCCGGTTCCGGTCTGTGGTTTGGTTACAGTCAATCATAACCCGGGTTCCCGCAATAATACGTCCTTGATCAGATCAATTTGCGCTTCGGCACGGGTCATTTCATCGTTGAGCAGGCGTTGGCGTGTGTCGAGTTCGGCGCCATCGGCCTCAAGTTGGGTGATGCGGGCATCCTTTTGTTTGAGCTGAGCCTGAAGTTGTTCGAGTTCGGCTTTGCATTGTGTGGAAACTTTGATGTGTTCGTCCCGCGTTTGAATAAGCGTGGCGAGGTGTTTTTCCAGAGTGGCGCGCCGTGTTGCCAGTGCCGATTTTTCTTCGGTAAGGGCGGTATTGGCTTGGTTCAATGTCTCGATCTGTTGTTGCCGTTCAGCGGCGAGCTGGGCGTGGTGATCGCGTTGTTGGGCGAGGACTTCGAGCTGGTGCAGGTGTTCGGCGGCAACCCGGGTATGTTCGTCTTGTGCTTGTATAAGGGCGGCAAGATTTTTTTCCTGGGCGTCACATTGTGCTGCCAGTGCCGATTTTTCTTCGGTAAGGGTAGTATTGGTTTGATTCAATGCTGTAATTTGTTGTTGCCGTTCGGTGGCATGGCGGACATGGCGATCGCATTCTTGAGCGAGGGCCTCGAGCTGGTGCTGGCGTTCGGCAGTAACCCGGGTGTGTTCGTCTTGTGCTTGTGTAAGGGCGGCAAGGTTTTTTTTCAGGGCGTCACACTGTGCTGTCAGTGCCGATTTTTCGTTGATCAGGGCGGTATTGGCCTGATTGAATGACTCGATCTGTTGTTGCCGTTCAGTGGCGAGTTGAGCATATTGGTTCCGCGCTTGCGCAAGGGCGGCAAGGTCTTTTTCCAGGGTGTCACGCTGTGTTGCCAGTACCGATTTTTCTTCAGTCAACACGGTATTGGCTTGGTTCAGTGTTTCGATTTGCTGTTGCTGCCGGGCATGGCGATCATGTTCCTGGGCCAGGGTTTGCGTCAGGGTATCGATCCGGGGCTGTAGCGTTGCTTGCCAATCGCGGATGAAAACAGCATAACCGATCGCCGGGTGATTGCTCTCGGTGATTTCGGCGCACCGGAAGCCCAGTGGTTGAAGAAAGGTTTCGGCGGCACTAAGGGTTGCATCGCCATCGACTTCGGCAATCGGTTTGAGCAGTGCGCGCAGCCAGAGGACGCCACAGTGATCGAGGTGTGGTCCTGCGCCTTTGAGGATGGACAGCGCGGGAAGGCAATCGATGAATATCCACGGCGCAGGAATAATGCCGCCGGTCTCCGTGAGTAAATGATCAAGACGGCGGGCGGTGCGTGTTGCGTGAACAGTGGTCTGCAGGTTGGGCCAAACTGTGTGCAGATGCTCGGGAGGAATAAAGCCGTCTTCGTCGGGATTGGTGGCTTGATAGAACTCGATTTCATCATCGGTTCCGGCAAGGGTGGCGTTGAGTGCATGCCAACCCGGATGACCGGCGGCGAGGTTTTTTGCCCAGCCCAAGCGATCGGCATCGGCATCAATGATATAAGCATTGGAAATATCCCATTGTCGCCATTGATGCATTTCGCCGGCACCGGTACCGGCACCGATATGGATGATGGTATGCGGCGGTGCGAGTTTGCGTAAAAGCTGCAGCGTACCCGGCTCCGGGCTGGCACCGTACTGGTTGTTCGCCACGGGCATCATTGCGCCTTCCTGTCCTTGTTCTTGAGAATCGATGGATTGGTGGGGATACCGGTTGCATTGTCGGTCGGAGCGTCGGCGATTCTGTTCCGCGCTGCACCGGCGGGAGCGATACGCAAGGTGATGATACGCTGTATTTCATCAACCATTTTGGTCCAGTCATCCCATGATCGATCAAGTTTAACACCGGTACCTTGCAGAGTGGCGAGGATAGCGGGTAATCGTGCGATCAGGGCTGCAAGGAAGTTGTGATCATGATTCGAAAGGCGCTGCCATACGTTCAAGTCCATGGATTCCGGCAGTGCGAAACGCAGTTCCAGTTTGGCGCCAAAGTCATCGTAGGTTTCGATAAACCAGGTGTCGAACGGCGCTTGGCCAGAGTTTTCCGGAAATTCCAATTTAGGGTGGCTGCCGAAGTGGTTGGGGCGCAGATTGGCGCAGGCAAGACGAAACTCAAATTCCGGCCAACGCTGTTTGCCGAATGCCAAGTTCTCGAAGTGTAACCAGAGGTGTTCGTAATCGTGGTTGACTTGCGTCCGCTTGAGATTGACACGGTCGTAGCGGAAAGTGGCGGGGAATTTCTCGATCACCTGGCCGAGCTTGCTCAATCCGCCCCGCAACGCTTCAGTGGCAGGCGTATTCGACGCATTGAGTGCGGCAGGGGCTTCGAGCGTGCTGGCCAGCAACCGGGTAAGCGTTCTGATGAGATCCCAGTCCCGGGTGGCGAGATCGAACAAGGTTTCGAAACGTAGTTGAATCTGGTCACGGCGGCCGATGGGGATGAGCATCAGTTCGTTCATGTTTGCAGCGGTAGATGGCCAGCGAATAAGCGGACCGGTTGTGCCGGGCTGGCGTGTCAGCACGAAACCGGCGATGCCGTACTCGACAATGGTGCTGAATTCGAGTTCGGGCAGGGTGCGACCGGCAGCGTCGAGATTCTTGAGCCGCCAAGTGATGGTTCCGGTTTCGGCCTCTTCTGCGTTAACGACTTCGATGGCGGTGTAATCGCAGTAATCCGGGGTGCGCTGGAGCATGCGTTGCCAGCGGTCCTCAGCTGATTTGAGTTGCTTTTGCACGTTTTGGTGTTGCAGGAAATAGTGTTCGAGTTCTTCCTGAACCTGGTGGAGCTGCAGAAGTAGAAGCTCGTTTTCCCGGCCGGATTCTTTGAGCTTGGTGCTGAGTTCATGTTGCTGTTGCCGGTCTTGAGTTTTCGTATCATCAAGCCGTGCCTTGAGGACAGCGAGGTCTTTTTCCAGGGCGATGCGTTGTGTCGCCAGTGCTTTCTGTAATTCGGCGGAATGATCGCACAGGGTGCGATAGTCGGCAATGATGCGGGCAGGGTCTGGTGCGTTGGTATGAGTGGGGCGTTTTTCTGATGCATCAAGCCGTGTGATCGTAGCGTCCAATTCCTGCTGCAAGCCGGCTGTCTGCGGATAACCTTGCGCTATTTGCTGGGCCAGGTAGAGGGCCAGTGCTCCGTGATTGATCTCGTTTATAGCCGGATTCGCTGTTTTTTCGAGCGGCATCTTCCATTGATTGGCGCAGCGTTGGATCAATGCCTCAGGATGTCCGATGCAATCGCGGGCTTCAACCAGCAGGCAACGCTGCGGGTTGCGATGGTAGAAGCGGAGCATTTGCTGATGCTGCGCTTGCCATGTGTCCATTATCGTATCGACCGGCGCTATGTCTGTGCCGGTTACCATCGTGTCGGCGAGCATTTGTTCCGGGGAGGCGCAAACAAGGATGAAATTCAGCCGCGGCTCGAAGTTGAGCCAGAAGTCGAGCAACCAGGTGCTGCGCGTATCCGCCCATCCCCACACCTTTGATTTGAGATTGGCGATGAAGATATCGCTTGCCAGTCGCTCCCATAGCCGACCGGGAGAGGCGATGGGGTGTACGTTATCCGAATCTTCGGTGGCGATGGAGGTGACTTGTTCGTGCCAGTAAGCAAGGTCGGTGGGTTCATCACGCTGGACTAATGCGGGTGATTTCATTCCGGCTTTGTTGAGAATGTGGGCGATATTATCCAAATCACTTTGTATTGCGCCGGTAATACAGATACTTTTCATATGGGGCTGCGGTTTTTTCATTTTACTCGGTTATGCGTGCGTTCGTGATGATCTTCGAATCGAATGATATCGTTTTCGCCGCGATTCGATCCGGAGTATGAATGTATGCTGATTGCAGTTTATTAAAGACTCGGTTTGGATGTTACGGTTTCTCCAGGTTGGATAAATCAAGCTGCCGACGTAGATGCTATAAGGTGTCATTTGAAAATGCAAATAAGCCCTATTCCCCGCTTTTTTGCCGGAATTGGTTGTCGAGAGGTGTTTGTTGTTAAGATTTTGATATTTATTAATTAATTTCTTGGGGTTGCTCTGACATATTATAAGGAGTGTCGCTAAAAAGTAGCGTACCAATGCTTGGAAACGCTGATTTGATTGTAATAGTTTTGAGTTCCTGTAATACGCTGCTAGGGTTCGGGGAGTGGTATGATTTCGCTTTGTATTCGAATTGATAGCAGGAGAAATCATGCGTAACACTGAATCAGAGTCAGCAGCTTCGTTTAATTTGCTGATGCCGTTTGCACTATTGATAGTATTGTTGATCGTGCCTTTTTCAATTAATGCTTTAATGCATATGCTTGCGGCCAAGCGGCTGCATAGCCCATTGGTCATGAAGATCCCGTTTGATAGCACGACTATTACGATTCCTGCGGATGTCAAACAATATGAACCCTTCGAGGTTGCGTTAAATCTGGATACGAAACAGCTTGCTAAGTTTCTGAACGAGATTGTTGCGGCTGCGGCGGAGGGGACTTCGATTCAAGGAATTGCCGGGGAGGTGTCTTCCTCTATGAAAGCGGAAGTAATCAGCGAAGGATTTAAGCCTGACAAATTGGGGCCGCAGGAATCGCCCTCGATAAAATATGGTGTTGCGAATTGGCGTTGGTTGATGACACCCGATTCTTCGGGTGCGCAGCATTTGAAATTCCGATTGCACCTGACAACACAGCATAATGGACAACAAGTTTCCAGAGTACTTGATTTTGCCGAAGCTAACTTCGTGGTTCAGGCGAATCTGTCCGAGTGGTTTAATCGTAACGGATTATGGATTGCTGTATTGTTGTTGATTCCTACGGTTTTGGTGTGGAAATTCCGGTACCGCTTTATCGGATTGGGTGAGCGCCGATAGGGAAGTTGCTGTTGCGGGCCTTGAAATCGATTCAAAAATCCTTATATCCGATCAGGTAGTGTATTTCTTGAGTTTCGGAGTGCGCCGCCGGTTTGTTTCGCGGATGTATTGCAACGGAATAGGCGGGGTTGGCGTGGTTTCTAATCAATAAGGAGAAAGCAATGGCTATTACACGTTATGAACCTTGGGGATTATTGAATCAGTTACAAAGAGAATTGGAGCGCGGTGTCGCCGAAGGCTCTACCGCGACTGCGGAATGGGCACCGGCTGTTGATATCAAAGAAGAGTCGAATCGGTTTGTCATTCATGCGGATATTCCCGGTGTTAAGCCCGAAGAAATTGATATTAATATGGAAGACGGTGTGCTTACTATAAAGGGTGAGAAAAGATCGGAAACCAAAACGGAGAAAGAAGGTTATAAGCGTGTTGAGCGCACTTATGGTTCTTTTTATCGGCGTTTTAGCTTGCCTGATACTGCAAATTCGGATGCGATTTCAGCAACTTCCAAGCATGGCGTGCTCGAGATCATTATTCCGAAGCGAGAAGCGGTGTTACCGAAGAAAATTACCGTGACATCAAATGAATAGGTTTTGCACATATCAATAACAACAACGGGCGCAATTCTTAATGAATTGCGCCCGTTGTTGTTTTGTTAATGCAAATAAAAGTGTTGTGGCTATAACGCTTTAACCATATTTTCAACAACTTTCTTGGCATCGCCAAAGATCATCATGGTTTTGTCCATATAGAATAAATCGTTATCCAGACCGGCATAACCTACTGCCATACTCCGCTTGACTACCATGACAGTACGCGCTTTGTGTGCATCAAGAATAGGCATGCCATAAATCGGGCTACCCGGTACATTGGCTGCGGGATTGACCACGTCGTTCGCACCTAACACCAACACGACATCGGTGTTGGAGAAGTCGCTATTGATTTCATCCATTTCCAAAACCTGCTCGTAAGGAATTTCAGCTTCCGCAAGCAACACGTTCATATGGCCGGGCATCCGTCCTGCAACAGGATGGATGGCAAAACGGACGTTGACGCCCTTTTCATGCAATTTTTCCGCTAATTCCTTTACTGCATGCTGCGCTCTGGCAACCGCTAAACCATAACCTGGCACAATGATTACGCTATCCGCATTGCCCATCAGAAAGGCGGCATCATCGGCACTGCCACTGCGGTGTGTTTTCTGGACACCGCTGTCCGCTACCGCAGTACCGCCATCACTACCGAAACCGCCTAAAATAACAGATAAGAAAGGCCGATTCATCGCTTTGCACATGATATACGAGAGGATTGCGCCAGAACTACCGACCAGTGATCCGGCGATGATCAACATCGGATTGCCTAACGAGAATCCGATCCCTGCCGCGGCCCAGCCTGAATAAGAATTCAGCATGGAAATAACCACCGGCATGTCCGCACCGCCGATCGGGATAATGATTAGGAATCCCAATATAAATGCGATCGCTGTCATGGCGATAAATGCAGTCCAGTTGGTGGTTTCATTGAAGAAAAACCATAAACCGAAACCGATCATTGCAAGTGCTAAAATTAGATTAAGCGCATGCTGGCCGCTGAAAACAATCGGAGTGCCGCTCATGCGTCCGGACAGTTTTAAAAATGCGATGACCGAGCCTGACCAAGTCATGGCGCCGATAAACGTGCCTAAAAATAGCTCAAGTTTGCTGCCCGCCGGCAATATCTCCGGTAAGCCGAATGAAACCGGATTGTTCACAGCTGCAATTGCAATAAATACAGCCGCCAAGCCGACCAACGAATGCATAAATGCAACCAGCTCGGGCATTGCCGTCATTTGTACCCGTTTTGCCACAATTGCGCCGATCACGCCACCAGCGGCAATGCAGCTTAAAATGAGGATCCAGTTTTGCGTCAGTGTGAGAGTCGTGGCGACGGCAATCGCCATACCGATCATGCCGAATAAGTTACCGCGGCGCGCAGATTCGGGTGAGCTGAGCCCCTTTAGCGCCAGTATGAAAAATACCGAAGCTACTAAATATGCAAGTGCTACCATATTTGCTGACATTAGGCATTTCCTTCTTTTTTATCTTTTTTCTTGAACATTTCCAGCATGCGCTGACTTACCAGAAATCCACCGAATACGTTGATTGCAGCTAACGTGACTGCTGCGGCGCCTAACCAAACACCCCAATCTGTTTCCATCGGACCTGCAGCGAGCATGGCGCCGACAATGATAATGCTGGAAATCGCATTGGTTACCGACATCAGTGGGGTATGCAATGCGGGCGTAACATTCCATACCACATGGTAACCTACAAAGATTGCCAGTACAAAAACCGTCAGATTTACAATCACTGGATCAACTTCACCAATCATGATTACTCCTTTAATTACATGAACCGTTCATTTCGGGTTTTTAAATGCCGCGAAGCACTGACAGCTAAGATTTTCCGGCAATTTCTCCGCCAGAGCAGACCAATGTGCCGGCAATAATTTCATCTTCTTTATCGATCTTCAGTTGACCGGTTTCGGCATCGAACATCAAGTTAAGGAAATTCATCAGATTGCGCGCATACAAAGTGCTCGAATCGGCCGCAACCAATCCGGGGATGTTGGCGATGCCGATGAGATGTACGCCGTGCTTGATTACTGTTTGATTAAGTTCGGTCAACGGACAATTACCGCCTGCTTCAGCCGCCATGTCGACGATCACCGAACCCGGTTTCATCATTTTTACCGTGTCTTCCTTGATCAGAACAGGTGCCGGGCGGCCTGGAATTAACGCCGTAGTAATGATAATGTCTGCCGCAATAGCGCGTTCGTGCACCAGTTCGCCTTGGCGGCGCTTGTAATCATCGGACATTTCGGTCGCATATCCGCCTGCGGTTTCCGCTTTTGCCTTTTCCTCATCGTTCAGCGGTACTTCGATAAATTTGGCACCCAAGCTCTCCACTTGTTCTTTGGCGGCAGGCCGCACGTCGAATGCTTCAACCACCGCTCCTAATCTTTTTGCTGTCGCAATGGCTTGCAGTCCGGCGACGCCCGCACCCAATATAAGGACGCGCGCTGCTTTGACGGTGCCAGCCGCGGTCATCAACATAGGGAAGAAGCGTTGATAAACATTTGCCGCCATGATGACGGCCTTATAACCGGCAATGTTTGCTTGCGACGATAATACATCCATGTTTTGCGCGCGGGATATGCGCGGTAATTTTTCCATAGCGAAAGCGGTGAGTCCGTGCTGTGCCAGAGCCGTTAGACCGGCCTGTTGATGCGGTGCCAAAAGGCCCACCAGCACTGCGTCTTTACGCATCATCGACAATTCGGCGGATTCGGGGCTGCGGACTTTGAGTACGATTTCCGATTGCGCATACAATTCACTCGCTTCGGTTACGATTGTTGCACCCGCTTCTTGATAAGCTGAATCCGGAATGCTCGCGCCAGCACCCGCACCTGACTGCACAAATACCTTATGAGCACCCTTTGCAGTAAATTTCTTCACGGTTTCGGGCGTGGCCGCAACGCGTGCCTCACTTTCGCGAATCTCTGCGGGTATACCAATTTGCATCGATCATCTCCCTTTCTTATTCGCGTGCTTGCGAATAAGAATCAAAGTTATTTTGAAATTTTGACGAACTGCGCATTATAAATCAAATTGCGCGTAATGCCATTATCAGACCGTTGAAAAACTTTTGGCATGTGAAAGTGAAATGGGGTTTGTCAATAAAAAACGGGTAACGACTGAAAGGATCCGGTTGCAGTGATTTCACAAGATTTCTGATGACAACGCAATTGCCTGAAAGATATCGAGGATCAATGTTCTCGACAGTCTGATTCTGAGCATTCCTGTGCAACGTATTTGTTCGAATGATCAGCTTTGCATTTCGCTAAATCCGCTGTGCATAGCAATTAAATAACATTACCCCTTTCGTGGAATTGTGAAGTTGTTTAGAATTCGACTTCAAAAAACTCGTTCAAAATATTATTAAAATATATGACCGTACCCAGAAGCATACCAATCGATCGTGCGACTGCGATATTGTCGTCGATCAAGGAATTTCAAAACTTATCCACGCCGGATATCGAAATAACCGCGAATGCGTGTCAATGGTTTCGATACGAAACGGATAATGAGATCGTACGTTATCGCGATCAAAGCAATAGCGTCTTTTTTATCACTCAAGGTGAAATTCGTATCATGTACCATAGCGTATCCGGTCAAGAGGTTATTTTATGCGATCTTTCCGCGGGAGAGATGTTCGGAGAATTGACTGCGCTTGACGGGCGCCCCCGTTCCGCCACCGCCATTGCAAAAACGAGTGTGCTGCTTGCGTCCATGTCGGCGGAGAATTTTTGCAACTTGATTTACACCAACCGAAAAATCGCCGAGGTCATCTTAAGGCGGCTTACTGGGCAGATTCGCCGCCTGACCGAAAGAGTGTACGATTACAGTACGCTGACGGTGCGAAACCGTATTCAAGCGGAATTATTGCGCTTGGCGAAAAATCACATGGATTCGATTAATACCGCCATCATTTCTCCGGCCCCGACGCAAACGGAGATCGCTCATCTTGTCAGTACGCATCGGGAAGCGGTATCCCGGGAATTGAACGAGTTGGCGAAAAAGAAATTGATTAAGCGGCAAAAACACGAACTCTATGTGCTTGATATCGAGAGACTTACACAAATGGTAAACGACGCCCGCGGCGGATTATGATATTGCGGGTAAGCTAAAAAACAGTTGTTTGCAACTTTTTGTTGTGCAAGCGATTTGTTTTTGGATTGAAGATTTAGGCGATACCGCGGCGATTATTTGTTATCTTGCGCTTAAGTATGGCAAACTGCGCGATCACACATATTTCGGGTAGATTAATTCGTGTCCCCCTATGAGCTTTTCATCGGCTTACGCTATACGCGCGCTAAAAAGCGGAATCATTTCATATCATTTATTTCTTTAATCTCGCTGATGGGCATTACCCTGGGCATGACCGCGCTGATTACGGTGATGTCGGTGATGAACGGCTTTCAAAAGGAAGTTCGTTCACGCATTCTGGGCGTGGCCTCGCATGTGCAGATTGCAGGCTTTCAAGGCAATCTGCACCATTGGCAGCAAACTGCCGGGGAAGCCTCCAAACACCCGCTGGTTGAGGCTGCCGCGCCGTTTGTCAGCGCGCAAGGCATGTTGTCGCATAATCAAGTGGTGCAAGGCGTCATCGTGCGGGGCATTCTGCCGGTTATGGAAGACAAAGTGGCCGATTTTGCGAAAACCATGGTCAGTGGCGATCTGAATAACCTCGAACCCGGAGAATTCGGCATTATCATCGGTATGGAATTGGCGCGTGTGTTAGGGACCTTTGTTGGCGATAAAATCGTGCTGATCTCCCCACAAGGGCAAGTGACGCCGGCGGGTATTTTGCCGCGGCTGAAGCAATTTACCGTAGTCGGGATTTTTGAAGTGGGGCATTTTGAATACGATTCCGGCCTGGTGTTGATTCATATGTTCGACGCGCAAAAGTTGTATCGCATGGATAATGATGATGTTTCCGGTGTGCGTTTGAAGCTGACCGATCTATTTCAGGCGCCCAAGGTCGTGGAGGAACTGCCGGCGATGCTCACCACGGACAGCTACATCAGCGATTGGACCAGGCAGCATGCAAATTATTTTCGTGCGATCCAGATCGAAAAACGGATGCTGTCGTTGATTCTGGCATTGATTATCGCGGTGGCGGCGTTCAATATCGTGTCTACGCTTGTGATGGCGGTAACCGACAAGGAATCGGATATCGCGATACTGCGCACACTCGGCGCCAGTCCGCGCAGCATTATGAAGATTTTTGTCGTGCAAGGAACACTGATTGGCGTATTCGGTACGATTCTGGGTGTTGGCGGAGGCATGCTGTTAGCTTACAATGTCAGCGAAGTCGTTGCGTTTATTGAGCATTTATTCAATGTGCAATTCCTGTCGCGCGAAATATATTACATCAGTGCAATTCCAACCGATCCGCAATTATCGGATATCACGGCAGTCGCTGTTACCTCGTTTGTCCTGAGTTTGCTGGCCACGATTTATCCCAGTTATCGCGCTTCTAAAGTTAATCCGGCGGAGGCATTGCGTTATGAATGATGCGGTTATTTCCTGTCGTAATTTGGTCAGGCAGTTTTCACAAGGCCACTTGACAGTTCCCGTACTCAAGGGGGTAGATTTGGACCTCGGCAGAGGAGAAATGCTGGCAATTGTTGGTGCCTCGGGTTCAGGGAAAAGTACCTTGCTGCATGTACTCGGCGGATTGGACGCGCCGACGAGCGGTGACATTCGCATACTCGGGCAGGATATCGCGAAGATTAAGGAAGAGGAACGCTGTAAGCTGCGCAACGGTTCGCTGGGTTTTATTTATCAGTTTCATCACTTGCTGCCGGAATTCAGCGCGCTGGAAAACGTTGCGATGCCGTTGCTGATACGGCGTGTGACTCGCCAGGAAGCTTACGTCCGTGCCGCCGAGATGCTCGGTTTGGTCGGCTTGAATCACCGCCTCACCCATACGCCGGGCGAGTTATCCGGAGGGGAACGTCAGCGTGCCGCGGTTGCCCGTGCGTTGGTTACACAACCGGCTTGTATCTTGGCGGACGAACCCACTGGCAACCTGGATCGGCAAACAGCTGAGAATGTGTTTGATTTGATGTTGGAATTGAACCGGAAAATCAACGCGAGCCTGATCATCGTGACACACGATTTACGGTTGGCCGGTCGCGCACAACGTATCTTGCAGTTGATTGACGGTGTTTTATGTGATACCGCAGCAGTTGAGCGATCGCCCGGCTTGTGATGGATTCTGATTTTTAACCGGCGATGCGCACGTTATTGACTTATATCATGGTATTTCCGCGGCGCAGCGCCTTAGTGCTGTTTGCGTTGCTGATCGCCGGAATCGCGGAAGGACTGAGTTTGACCGCATTGCTGCCTTTGATATCGATTGCGGTCGGTGATTCAGGAGGATCGAATGAGTCCGGTATCGGCAAATTCATGGAAAAAGCCTTGCAGGATATCGGTATCGATCCAACGCTGGATGCTATTCTGATTATTATTGTCGGCGGCATGTTTTTCAAA
This sequence comes from Nitrosomonas sp., assembly GCA_021582655.1. Classification (GTDB taxonomy): domain Bacteria; phylum Pseudomonadota; class Gammaproteobacteria; order Burkholderiales; family Nitrosomonadaceae; genus Nitrosomonas. The sequence goes on along the minus strand of CP091135.1, from coordinate 1,846,560 downwards.
GGATTTGTGCTGCTGCTCGCCAACCGCCAGGTCGGATATACCGTCGCGCATGTTGCAACGGCATTGCGGCTGGATTTGATCGAGGCCTTGCTGGCCAGCCGTTGGCAATACTATTTGCGCCAACCGGTCGGGTCACTTGCCAATTCGATCGCCACCGAAGCCTATCGTGCCGCTAATGGTTTCGAGCACAGTGTCAACGTATTGGCGTTGATCGTCCAGGTTATCGTATATGCTGTGGTTGCGCTCTTCATTTCCTGGGAGGCAACGCTGGGATCATTGGTGATCGGTTTATTTTTGCTGCTGCTATTGCATCGTCTGGTGAGAGCCACTCGCCGGGCGGGCGCCAAACAAACGCATTTATTGCGTGATTTATTATCTTATTTGTCGGACGTGCTGACTTCGGTGAAATCGTTGAAGGCGATGGCGCGTGATAACGTTGCCGATGCGATTTTGCATGAACAGACCCAGCGCTTGGAAAAAGCGACCCGGAAAGAAGTCATGAACGGTGCTGCGCTGACCGCGCTGCAGGAACCGATCCTTGCCGCGCTGACGGCGAGCGGCTTGTATATTGCCTTGATCGTGTGGCAACTGTCATTGCCTGAAGTGATGTTGATGGTTTTTCTACTAACGCGGATTCTGGGATTGCTCAATAAAACGCAGCGTAAATATCAACAACTGGTGGCGCAGGAAAGCGCTTATTGGGCATTGCGCAAAGCGGCGGAAGATGCCAGAGCGGCCGCGGAAAGTGCAACTGGCACCCTCTCGCCTGCTTTACAGCATGGAATTACGTTAAAGCATGTGCGATTTTGCTACGGCGAGAAAATAATTTTTAAAGACCTCGATTTTGAAATACCGGTTAATACCTTTACCGCCGTAATGGGACCTTCAGGCACCGGTAAAAGTACTTTGCTGGATTTACTTTGCGGGTTGACCGAACCGCAATCCGGAGATATTCAGATCGATGGCGTTTCTTTACGTGACATCAGTTTAAGGCAATGGCGTCATATGATCGGTTATGTATCGCAAGATACGATTCTGCTGCACGATACCGTGATGAATAATATTCTTGTCGGCGAATCGACGCTGACCGCCAGCGATGCGGAACGGGCGTTACGTCAGGCCGGTGCATGGGATTTTGTGTGCAATTTGCCTGAAGGCTTACAAACCGTGGTCGGCGAACGTGGCAACCTGCTTTCCGGAGGGCAGCGCCAGCGTATTGCGATTGCCCGGGCGCTGGCACATAGTCCCGTTTTTCTGATTCTTGACGAACCGACCAGCGCATTGGATCCGGAAAGCGAGCAAACGATTTGCGAAACATTGCAACAATTATCCAGACAGTTGACGATCATCGCAGTATCCCATCAGCCTGCCGTCATCAATGCCGCCGATCGCGTTTACATGCTATCGAACGGGATTGCGGAGCCATTGTCGGACGCAACGCACGGTTGATCATCTTCACAAGCGGGAAGACCGGTTTCATATTAAAATCGCGCTCTTTGTTTTAATCCGAGTCTACATCATGCACCCAATGCTCACTATCGCGGTGAAAGCCGCACGCCGGGCTGGCGCGATCATCAATCAAGCATCGCAGAATTTGGATTTACTGACGGTAACCAAAAAAATGCACAGCGATTTTGTCAGTGAAGTCGACGGCGCGGCCGAGGAAGCCATCATAAAAATTTTGCAAACGGCTTATCCGGATCATGCGATTCTGGCCGAAGAAAGCGGAGCGCGAGGCGATCCGAAAAAGTCGGAATATCAGTGGATTATCGATCCGCTCGATGGCACCACCAACTTCTTGCATGGCTTCCCCAAATATTCGGTTTCCATTGCTCTGCGGCACAAAGGCGTATTGATGCATGCCGTGGTATACGATCCGAATATGAACGAGCTTTTTGTCGCGAGCCGCGGTAGCGGCGCATTCCTGAACGACCGCAGGATTCGTGTGAGTAAGCGGTCTAAATTGGAAGATTGCTTAATCGGAACCGGCCTGCCGTTCCGGGATTTAACCCATATGGACGCTTATTTCGGCATGCTCAAGGATATTGTGCCGGTTACCGCAGGAATACGTCGCCCGGGTTCGGCCGCTTTGGATTTGGCCTATGTGGCTGCGGGGCGCTATGACGGTTTTTGGGAAATCGGTTTGGCGCCGTGGGATATGGCGGCTGGTTGCTTGCTGATTACTGAAGCCGGTGGATTGATCGGTGATTTGCAGGGCAATGGAACGTATCTGGACAGTGGCCAGATTGTTGCCGGTAATCCCAGAGTATTCAGTAGCTTATTGAAAATCATCGCGCCGCATCTCACACCGGCGCTGCTTGAGGCGCAACGTCCGGGCGAATGTCATTGAATCGGGCGGGCGGCTGTAGGCCGTCACAAGGTATTCGCGTTATCGCTTTCTAGTCATTATAGGATTAACATCCAACATCTTGTTTATTGGGTATAAATGACATTTGTTTGTCCATTTTCGCTCGATATCGGTTATATCGCAATCCTGTTTTCAGCAGAATCCCAGTGACAGCGTGCTTGGCATTACTGCTGGCATCAAGGATATTGTCATTGAGCGGGTTGATGTAAAAAATATTCGTTTTTGTGTGAGTAAACTCACGCAAAAAACGAATATTTTTTGAACATTGAGAGATATATTCATTAAAATCAGAGCGCCGGTCGAACAATTGGAACGGCTCATGTTTGTGATGCATCAATTTTAATAATTTCATAAAAATCAAAATGGAGGGGTGTAATGAAGCACAAGCTCGAATGGAGTCTGCTTACAGATCGTATGGGTGAATTACTCACGCGATTTGTGCAGGTACTTGGTAAACAATACAGGCTTGCGCGCCATGTGATTGCTCTGCTGCTGTTCTCAGCGGTAAGTGCACAAGCGGGTGCTGCCGGCGAATTGCATAAGATCGAATTGGTCGCTGAAAAGCTTGTAAACGGTTATTTCGCATATCGTATGAAACAGTATCTGGTTTCAGATATGAGTGGTGCCAACGAGCAAAATATCACTGCGCGTTATCCGGATTTTGCGACTATTCCGGGACCGACTATCGTGATTAACGAAGGCGATGAGGTTGATCTGACGTTGATCCATCAATTCAATCCGGAAGTGCCCGGAGAAGAACAAGTCAGTGTGCATGTGCATGGCGTTCATTACGATATTCTCAGCGATGGCACCCTTAAGTACCTCAACATGATAAAAGATGAAAGCGCTGTACCGGCTATGGTGTATGAATACAAATGGCGTGCGGCGGAGGGCACTGCCGGTACGTGGCCCTACCATGATCATAATATGATCAATCACAACGGTGCGGAAGACAAAGGGCTGTTCGGCGCGCTGATCGTTAACAAGAAATCCGGCAGTGTTGATATCAGTTTCCAGGGACAGAAAAGATCCGTTCCTCTTGCGAGTGTACAGAAAGATTACATTTTGTATATGTTTGACGATACTTTTGCGGGCACCGAGATTGATACCGCAACGGGGCAGCAAACTTATTTAGGTGCAAATCCCTCATTTAATGCGAATAGAAATGACATTGTTCGTTTTCATGTGATCGCACTGGGCACTAATCTGCATACTTTTAAATTGGCGGGTTACGGCTGGATTGATCCCGGTACCAATACCGTTATCGGTGAAAAAGCGATTGGTCCTATTGAGAAGCATGTATTCGCTGTTCAAGCCAACTACAGTGCAGTTTATATGGATACTGCTTTCTCAAGTGTCCTATTGGGGATGCAAGGGAATTTTAATGTACAACCTGAATAGCCGGATTACAAAAAGGATAAAGAATGAAATCGAGTAAATTTGAAACATCATTGGCATTCACATTGCTGTTTGCATTGTTGTTTTTTACCAATGCAGCGTTAGCGGCCAGCCATACCATCAGCATGTCGGCGGAGGTCTTGCCCAACGGGCAGTTGGCCTACAAAATGGGTAGCCATTCCAGTAGCGACGGCGCGACCGACAGTTATCCGGTAGAAGCCGTCATTCCCGGACCGACACTGTTTGTCAAAGTGGGCGATACCGTTAACGTATCGCTAACCAACAATACATCCGTTAAAGTCGGCTTTAATGTGCCGGGTCTGTCTTCGGATAGTAGCGAGGCTTCTCCGGGACAATCAAAAACTTTTACGTTTACCGCGAATAAAAAAGGCACCTATTCTTATTTTGATGGTGGTTCGCAATTATTAGGCCTGTTTGGCGCGATCATCGTCGACCAAGTCGATGGAACAGTGCAGAGTCTGGTGGAAGCCGAAGGGCAAATTACGGCGGTGAAGCGGCCTGAGCTTGCTAAGGAATTTGTCTTATATATGGTCGGCTCGACTTTCTGGGGCACGGAAATCAGGAATGGCACGCAAACCCCGATCTGGACCAATCCGACACTGGGCGCCGTCGAGAATGATGCGGTTCGTTTTCACATTCTGGCCGTCGGTCCCGGGCATACCTTTCATTTGCATGCGCACCGCTGGCCGGATCAAACTGATTTCGCCGACACAGGCGTAGAACCCCATATCATTGATGCGAAGCTGATGCCAACCGGCAGTGCGACCCATTCGTTCACCGTCAGAGCGGGAACGGGTGTAGGTGAAGGTCATTGGCAATACCACTGTCACTTGGTTTCTCACATGGAATCGGGGATGGCAGGTAAGTTTCATGTGGTAGGCGCGGATTCCGGTCAAGTCGGTAGCAGTATCGCAGGGGCGTCGCCGAGTGGTGCAATTTTCGGTAACACCAGCAACGAGCCGGGATTGGTGACGTTCGAAATCTCGGACGAGCCCGGTAGTTGGTTTAGAAGCGCGCGCGCGGATACCATTTTTAGCGTCACTGAAAGTACCAGGTCGCTGGAAATCATTCCGCCCGGCAGCAGTGTTCATTTCATCATGTCCGACACCAACGGTGTTCACACCATTAGCAGTTTGTTATGGCCCAGCGATGCCGACGATCCGGTGCATGGCGACCATCACACGATGCCGTTTACCCAAACCAAGGCATATCGTGGTGGCGGTATCGTAAGGCTTGATGTTCCCGGCTTATATGTCTTTACCTGTAAGATTCATCCTTATATGTTCGGGGCGGTTATTGTCGATGATCCGAATACTGAAGGATTGGATTTTGGCGAATCAATCGATCTGGCGACCGGTGTAAACGGATTGCCTACCAGCAGCGATCTGGCAACGCGCTTGGTTAGAACATTCTTTGTTGCAACATCGCAAAACAACTGGATGGATTACACTTCATCCGCTCCATGGCATGTAAAATATGCCAATGTGCCGGTTAGAATCACCGGTGGGGCGGTTGTGAATTTGAGAGATGTTTTGGAAGCCCGTTACGGTCAGGATACACAATTGACCAAGCTGTTTAATCCAACGATACCGGGTGTGGGTGAAGTATGGATCAATACGCAATTCGAGAAAACCGCGGGTAAAACCAAGCCGGGTACGATCACGGTTTTGGATGCGGCCAATTGGACCATCAAGCGTAAAATCGCACTGCCGAGCATTAATATGAACAATCCTCACAATATATGGAGTGATAAGGATCAGTCGATTGTTTATCAAACACAGTGGTTCGATACCAAGCTGACCTTTATCAATCGGGAGGACGGCGCTTTGTTGCATAATATCGATGTCGGTGATACGCCATCGCATGTCATGACATTGCCGGCAACGGACGATATTACTGTTGCGATTAACGGTGCGAATGGTATCGTCAGAATTCCAGCGGGAACGACTACGCCGGATCTGATGATGCCTACACAAGGCCCCGGACAAACACCGGCCAATCCGCACGGACACTGGATCACCCCGGATGGAAAAATCATTACGCCAAACATTAACACCAGCGATGTCGGTATTTACGACAGCAGCAATGGCAGCATCATAGCCCGGCCTAAAGCAGGCGGGATATTCCCCGAAGGGCCGCATCCGATTGCGATCGGTGTCGGTATTGACAAAATTTACGCGACCAATTTGTTGGATCACTCGATCAATGTTCTCAGCTTGGATGGTACCCTGCTTAAAACCATCGCGTTGCTGGCGGATTATGATCCCTTCGGCCCGACCGGCCCGGATACTCTGAAGGACCGTGATGGTGACGGCCTGGTTACAGTCGGCGTGTTACCCATTCAAACACCGGTTGATCCGACCGGTCGTGTGGTGGTAACCGCCAATACCGGCGGAACGATCACCATCGTGGATACTTCCGTTGATAGGGTTGTTGCTATGTTACCGTGCGATCCAGGTTGCCATGGCGCCAATTTCGGTGCCAAGAGTGGCGGCGGTTATTACGCTTATGTAACCAGCAAATTTTCGAACGAATTGATCGTGGTTGATCCGGATCCGAACGGGGACGGTAACTTTGCCGATGCTGCGATTGCGGGACGTATCTCCATGGTGGCCGGATCAGGCGTTCCAAGCGATGACACGGTTTCCGGTCTTCCCGGCATGGGCGGACAGGGCATTTATGCGATTCCGAACATCTACAACGGCTGGGTGCAAAATCTGCCGGACTCATGGAAGGCCAGTCTGACAGCGGCGCAACTGAATCCGGTTCAATAATGGTTTCTTTCGATATGTTTTAATTACAAAACATTCGACTGATACGACATTAACAAGCCGCCGGCTCATCGCGAGCCGGCGGCTTTTCTTTTTATAATATGATCGCAGTGCATTTAACCGCAATCCGGTTTTGCAAAAATATGATGCGGTTTTTACTATGATTACGGTTTACGGTAAGCGGTTTTTTTTTGCGATGCCGAAGATAACAGGGTAATTTGTGGTGATGGCATTGATCGAATCATAACCTGATTTAGGAGAGCTCCTTGTTGCTGATACGAGACGACCGGAAGGTCAGTATTATTGGCGGTATCTTGTTGTTAGGCCTGACACTCACCACCGGTATTACCGTTTATAGTGCAATGCGTCAGGAGATTGAGTCGGTATTGGGGAGAGGCTTGGATGTCGCGTTACAAGGTAAGGCATTATTGCTTGAAACGCAGATTGAAAGCGGATTGGCGGATACACATGCGCTTGCGTTGCGGCCTTTTATCGTTCAGGCAATGAAAGAATTGAATGTGCAACCTGATAACAGGGTGGCGCTCAACGACTTGAAGCGGAATGTTGATTCGTTTCCGCAAATCGGATTTACCGCGGTCGCCATCTACGATATCAGTGGAAATCCTTTATCACAAGTAGGCAATTTTTCAGAGAAAAAAGCGCAATCTTTATTGCTCAGCAAATACGACAGCACGTATTTGATATGGGACACGCGGTTTATTTTGCATACCAGTACCAAGGTATTCGATCAGGATATGCGTTACATCGGCAGCATTCAAGCGGAAATGGCCTTGCCGCAATTGACGCGCAGCTTTACCGATGTGAGGTCGATCGGGGAGACCGCCGAATTCGTGCTGTGCTCTTTTCTTGGCGGGGATGGGCAAGAGATGGCGTGCATTATCAGTCAAGTGGACAATGTTAGATATAAGAGCTTAAAGCGCGTGATGGATGGGAATATTTCGCCTAAAAGCTTCGCATTGGAAGGTAAAAGCGGTGTCATCACGACCAAAGACTATCGTGATATACCGGTTATAGAGGCATACGCATCACTGTATTCGATCGGGCTCGGCATGGCTATTAAACTTGACCAGGAGGAATTGTTCACGCCGGTTACCAAAGAGCTCAAAGATATCAGCATATATCTGGCCGCGTTAATTATCGCGGAGATATTGCTGTTGAATTGGTTTGTCAAAAAATTGATCGATTCGGAACGTGAAGCAAGGGATGCCAGAGATACTGCGGAGCAATTTTCAATCGAATTGAGTCATAAAGAAAGCGAGTTGCGCGAGCGATTGAAAGAAATTACCTGTCTTTATGAGATCAGGCGCAGCTTGGGGCCGGAGCTGTCCATCGATGTCGTTTGCAAGAATATTGTCAAGTATTTGATTCCGGCGATGCAGCATCCCGAGCATGCATTTATTGCCATTGAACTGGATAATCGCTGTATTCTCGCTACAACAACGCGTCATGAGCCGATGCACTGCCTGAGTTCGCAAATCAGGGTGAGTGGCAAGCCCTATGGTCAGTTGAATGTGCTGTATCCGATGGCAAAACCGTTCCTGGATATTGATGAACAAAGACTGATCGATGCGGTTACCACGGATCTGGCAAGATGGCTCGAGCGTAAGCAAGTTGATGAGTTATTGCAATTGCGTTTGAAGGAAATCACTTGTTTGTATGAAATCCGGCGCAGCATGGGGATGGAGTTGGCGATTGAAGATGTGTGCCAGATAATTTTTAAATACTTGATACCGGCAATGCAGTTTCCGGAAAATGCAATTGCCGTGATTGAATTGAATGACCGGCATTTCATTTCAGATGATCACGCGCTTATAAGCGAGCTGTCAATTGATGGCAAGGGGCGTGAAAAGAAAACGGCAAAAATTAAAAGAAACAATTTGCATCGATTTATGTTACGGTCGTCGATCAGCCTGGATGGCCGTGAGTATGGATTTCTGAGCGTAATCTATAAAGAAGACAAGCCGTTTTTGTTGCCCGAGGAACAGAAACTCGTCGATGCGGTTGCAAGCGATCTCCAAAGTTGGCTGGAGCTCAGGCGATTGGAACAAGCCTTGGTGTCCGTGGCGGAAGAGCAGGCACACACCCTCGGGCAGGAACTGCATGATAACGTGGGCCAAAAAATTGCGGCGATCAGTTATCAGGCGCGCGTTCTTGAAAAAAAGGTGGCGGTGATCGGAGATGAAGATGCAACCGTGTTAGCCGCAGCTATCGCTTCCCAAACACAAACGGCTGTTGCTCAAATCAAACGGCTTGCGCAAGGATTGCTGCCGTTTGAACTGGAAGCAAACGGTCTGGTTGAGGCGTTGCAGAAATTAGCTGGCCGGATATCTTCCACATACGACATCAATTGTAAGCTGGTATGCAATTATAATGCGGTATGTGCTAATAGTGAGTCGCTCAATTTGTACCGGATTGCTCAGGAAGCGATCAATAACGCGATTCGTCATGGAAAGGCGCGAAACATCATTATCACGCTGGACTGGGATGATGAACGTAACAATGTTTTATTTTCGATCAGTGATGATGGATGCGGTTTTGCTGTGGATGTCAATCAGCCGGCGACAGCCGGTATGGGTATAAAAATCATGCAATACCGTGCCAAACAGCTGGGTGCGAAGTTGACCTTGCAATCAAGCAAGGAAGGTGGCGCGGAAGTTTTTTTGGAGATGAGAACAACGAAAAATGTCAACGAAAAAAGCAAAAGTAATGCTCGTAGATGATCATGCCATGCTGCGTCACGGTATGGCGATGCTGATCAATATGGAGCCGGATATGGAAGTGATCGCGGAAGCTGGCGATGGAACTGAGGCATTGGACATACTCAAAAAGAATCAATCGATAGATATCGTTTTATTGGATGTTACCTTAAAAACCGTATCCGGCCTCGAGGTGGTTAAAAGCATACATGCGCTGATTCCGTCATTGCCGGTGCTGTTTATATCCATGCACGACGAATCGGTTTATTCCGAACGGGCGCTCAGAGCGGGTGCGCGCGGCTATGTTATGAAACAAGAGCCGGGGGACGTGCTGATTACGGCGATTCGCGAAGTACTTAAAGGCAATATCTTTCTAAGTAAGCAAATGCATGACATGCTGTTGAAGCGTATTCTCATGAAAGGATCCGAGCCCGAGCAATCGATCAATTCACTGACACCCAGTGAATTTGAAGTATTGCACCTTATCGGTCAAGGACATAATAATCACGAAATTTCAAAATTGCTTTGTCGCAGTATCAAGACTATTGAAACGCATCGTTTCAATATTCGTACAAAATTGAATCTTAAGGATGGCGCGGATTTGATTCGCTATGCAGCGCGTTGGGTAACCGAGCAATCTTGAGATATGGCAATGCGAAAGCAACGTATCAATTATGAAACGGACAGAGGCGCCGTCGTGGTATTCCTTGTCGCATGCTCCGATTGAAAAATAAGGGGATTATCCACTGTTTTTCGGTTAAGGCGCTGCGTTGCTTGCCGGTATGCTAAGAACGCTGGTTAATGGGCCGCACGAACGCATTGCTTCGTTGCGAAGGTAACTTGTCTCCTCATCTATCTTGTTGATATATCGGATGCCGTGTTCCGTGCGCCTCGTACTTCATTTCGCTTGCCGAATTGATCGGCATTTCCCTAAGCATTTTTCCGTGGATCGTAGCGATGACTTATTTATTCAATGACCCTGTATATTTCGCTGACGAGTTGGTGCAGGGTTTTGCAGCGGCGCATCGAAATAAGATCCGACGGGTGGACGGCGGTGTGATTCGCGGTCGCAAGGCCAAACCCGGTCAGGTGGTGATCGTCACCGGCGGTGGTTCCGGACATTATCCCGCGTTTGCCGGATGGGTCGGTCAAGGAATGGCTCACGGTGCGGCGATGGGTAACGTTTTCGCCGCACCTTCCGCGCGGCAAATCCGAGATGTGGCGCAGGCCGCCGACGCGGGTGGCGGTGTCTTGTTTTGTTATGCCAATTACGCCGGTGATGTACTTAATTTCAATGAAGCGCAAACCCAATTGCGCTCGATCGGAATCGATGTACATTCGGTGGCGGTCACCGACGATATCGCTTCCGCTCCGTTCACTGAGAGACACCGGCGCCGGGGTATCGCGGGAGTACTGGCGGTGCTCAAGGCCGCGGGCGCAGCCGCTGATGCAGGGGAGCCGCTCAATGAAGTGGCGCGCATTGCCATGCAAGCCAATGAACATGTCCGTTCGCTCGGCGTGGCGTTTTCCGGTTGTACCTTGCCGGGTGCCGTTAAGCCGTTATTCGAAGTGACTGGCGGCAGCATGGAAGTCGGTATGGGCATACACGGCGAATCGGGGTTATATCGTTTGGATGCACCAACTGCGGACGGCTTGGCTGAAATGCTGCTCGATAAGCTGCTCGCCGAAATTCCCGTACATACCGGTAAACTGCAAGGCGCTCGCGTGGGGGTGATTTTGAACGGATTGGGTGCGGTGAAATATGAGGAATTGTTTGTGGTTTACCGCAAGATCGAGCAATTGCTGTCTGTACATGGACTCATTGCCGTCGAGCCAGTGGTGGGCGAATTGGTGACCAGCTTCGATATGGCGGGTGTTTCGTTAACGCTGTTTTGGCTCGATGATGTACTTGAACGGACATGGCTTGCGTCCGCGGATACCCCGGCATTTCACCGTAGCGGTGTCACCGCTTCCGTGCCATTTGCAGATAACGCGATTGCACTGGTGCATGCCCGGTCCCGGTGTTCGGTGCGGCAAGGTGCTACGGTGTCGCGTGCCGCAGCGGCGATTGTGTATAAAGCGCTGGCAGCCGCGCAGGTGGTGGTGGAAGCGAATCTGAACGAACTGGGTCGACTGGACGCGGTTGCGGGAGACGGCGATCACGGTATCGGCATGCAGTGCGGGTTGGCGGCGGCGGTCAGTGCGGCGCGGCAAGTGCTGGACGAGCAAGTCGGCGCGGGAACGTTGCTGATCATGGCCGGCGAGGCGTGGTCGGATCGTGCGGGTGGTACTTCGGGCGCACTCTGGGGGGTTATTTTGCGCACTCTCGGCCATGCATTGGGTGATGATGCGAAGCCCGATACTTCGGTCGTTGCAGCCGGTATCGCCAGTGTACTGGCTGCGGTTAGGGAGATTGGCAAAGCGGAGCCCGGCGATAAAACCCTGGTCGACGTGCTGCATCCTTTTTCAGTAGTGTTGACAAACGGTGCTGTACAAGGCTTGTCAGTCGTGAACGCTTGGTCGGTTGCCGCTCGCGCTGCTGACGAAGCGGCGCATGCCACGGCAAATCTGATTCCGAAAATCGGTCGTGCTCGTCCGCATGCGGAAAAGAGCATCGGCACACCTGATCCGGGTGCGGTTTCAATGGCCTTGATCATAAACGCGGTGGAAAAAATTCTGTGGCAGCATTGTGATTGATTCATTGAGACTTTTTTAGCAAGTCGCAGTGCGGATGGGTATCGAAATCCGGTGTACGCAGAGGTGTTAAACTTTTAGTTGCGTTTTTCGTCTAACCGTTCAATTTACGAATGAATTAATTTGTTGTTTATATTGGTTAATTTTTGATAAAAAAAATACTTGATTTGCCGGAAATGCAGTCTATAATGCGTGCATTTTTTAAAAACAAAATCACACCGATAAGGAGGTCATCATGAGAAGCATCAAGAACTTTTTTGCCCCTGCTGATTTAGTGAACGTCCATATTCCAGAAACGTAGCCATTTTAAAAGGAGTACACTCATGTCCAAGCGCACCGCCACCCTGCAGAAAACCGAACCGTTCGATGTTCTGTTTGATACCCACCCCGAAACCAGTTTGAATTTCGAGCATGTCCAAAATGCATTAAAGTCCGGCTATCAACGCCCTTTTTTGCTGGTCGATAGCGATATCGTGCGACAAAAGGCCCAACGATTCAAAACAGCGATGCCACGCGTGCATCCGCATTACGCCGTGAAAGCCAATCCGGATGAACGGGTGTTGAAAACACTCATCGAAGAGGGTGTCGGATTTGAAATCGCTTCCATCGCCGAGCTTGACCTGCTCATGAGATTGGGCGTGCCTGCCGCGGAGATTTACTACAGTAACCCGATGAAATCGCGTTCATACCTTGAGTACGCGGCTGCCAAAGGGGTTGAATGGTATGTTCTGGACAGTGTGGAGGAATTGAGAAAGATCGTGAGTGTGAAACCCGATGCGAAGATGTACCTGCGTATCGATACACCGAATATCGGTAGTGATTGGCCTCTGGCCGGAAAATTTGGTACACATTTGGCCGATATCAAGGCGATTATCCAGGAAGCCGCACATTTGGGAGCCGATCTGGCCGGGGTAACCTTTCATGTCGGATCGCAATGCCGCAACCCGCAAAACTGGCGTGTCGGCATTGAGCGCGCGATGAAAGTTTTTGCGGATATGCGACAAGCCGGCTTGAATCCGAGATTGCTGAACATCGGCGGCGGTTACCCGGTGCGTCATGTCAAACCGATTCCTTCAATCGAAATCATTGCCGAAGTTATCAACGAAGCCATCGCCGATCTGCCGGACCATGTTCGCGTTATGGCGGAGCCCGGCCGGTACCTGGTTTCCGATTCCGCGTATTTTGTGTGCCGTGTTGTCGGTACTGCGACGCGCAATGCCAAACGCTGGATTTACTGGGATGCGGGAATGTTCGGCGGTGTGATCGAAATGACCGAAGGATTGCGCTATGAGATTGTTACTGACCGCAAGGGGAGCGCGATTCAATGGTCTGTCGCCGGTCCGACTTGCGACTCGGTCGATATTCTGACACACGATTTGATGTTGCCTGGCGATATGCAGGAAGGCGATTTCATTTATATTCCCAATGCTGGTGCCTATACGACTGCTTACGCCAGCAATTTCAACGGCTTTCCGTTGCCGAATGTGGTTGTGATCTGAGTGCGAAACAAACCCGGGGAAGGATGTTATCAACAAGTCGCTGAGAAACATAGTTGCGGAAGTCGATATCAGGAAAGAATAAGCGGGAAAGCGCAAGTTTATGCACAATAAATGAGCATACTGAGCTTGATTTTGACCGTATTGTGGCAACGAGATGGTTTCTCAACGAACATCAACCCTGGGTTACGCTAAAAATAACTCCTTTTCCTCTCTGATAATTTACCGCTGCCTATCAGGGTTTGTCAGTTCTTGCGCATCGATAGGCGCCATGGGGTCCGGTATCGGTTGCATGGCGCCAAGTGCGGCGGCTATCGCATAAAGGTTCCACGCGTAAACGGATAGCAGCGCATCCGGCAGGCTTTTTTTTCGTACCGCCAAAACGGCGATTGCGACCACCCAAACCAGGCATTCGGCGATTACAAACGCGGGAGCCAATGTGATCACTGTTAGATATGCTATGACTGCCGTGATTGTCAGTGCCGTGATGTGCAGCGCCGGTGCGGCGAAAACAAACCATGTGTGACGCACGCAAAACCGCCACCACGGCTGTCCGAATGCGGTGCGCAGATACATTCCGTATGCGTGCATGCGCCGGTTGCGCCATAATCGCTTCAGCATCTGGAAGCTGCTTTCGGCATGGCCGGTGTGAGATACCGCAATTTGCGGCAGCCGCACCAAGCGCCAGCCATTAGCCCGCAACCGGGCGCCGAGTTCGGCTTCTTCACAAGCCGGCAGCCAGCGGTGCGCAAGATAATTGACCGATTCGACCGCGTGGCGGCGATACAAACCGCCGCCGCCGAGTGTCGCCACTTCCTGAGCTTGTTGCAAAGCCGCTGCGGCATGCACGCGCCGTTTATCCGCCAGGGTATTGATGCTGGTGTCGACCAATTTCCCGGCTACGCCGGCGACATCGGGGTGGGATTCAAGATAATCCAACGCTTGTGCCAGGAAGCCGGGTTGCAGGACCATATCCCCATCCAGTAAGTATAAGAATTCGCCTTTTGCAAACTGATAGCCCAACTGTGCGGCGGATGCGCATCCACAATCATTTTTCTTCGAAAACTGCACAATTCTGACAGGATAGTGCCGCGCGATATCGACTGTTCGGTCGCTTGACAGCGAATCCACCAGAATCACTTCACTGTCAATGTGTTGGGTTTCAGCCAATGCCGCCTCCAGGCAACTGGCGATCAAGACTTCTTCATTGAGCGCTTTAATCAAAATTGAGAGTTTCATTGCTTGATATCCCTTGAAATAATGTAAGGTTGCATTCGATTTTTTTTGCTGTTCCGGTTCATTGTGTCATGCAGTCAGGTTTTTCTACAGCCTGTTCCGTGTTTGTATTACTGCAAAAACCGTATTATCTTTAATCAAGCATTGCTTTTTTGGTGTTTCTTGATTGGACCCTATCGATGCATCGGTCGATTGCACCACGAAGAGCATCGAATCCGATGCCTTATTTTAGGGGAAGCGCTGGTTAATTCGGCAAACGAGATGAAACACAAGGCATACGGTGGTGCATGCGTGCAGTCAATGCGATCAGCGTTTCCCTAGTGTGCAGGATTACCTGTGGCATGGCAAATTTCCCGGTGTCGACCATCATTCCGATTTCAAAGTGGCCTGAATGCGGCTTAAATTCAGCCATGTTGCTTGTTTCTATGCAGGCTTTCCTTTATTCTGGCTTAGGGCATACAATTTTTTGGCGGAGACTGAGATGCGTAAATTCATCGTGGCGGTTTTTATCGGATGTTTGTTTTCAACCCTGTCCGTAGCTGAGCAGTCCGTACGGTTGATCGCGGTGCAAGGTGAGTCGAAAGTGGAACTGGAGCCCAACCGGGCCATTCTTTCTTTAGAGGTGATGCAGACGAGTGCTGCTTTGGAAGATGCGCGCCAAGGCGTTTCCGCGGCACTGCGGTCTGTCGCGGCGCTACTCAACAAACACGGAATTTCCGATACGAATATTGAAAAGACTCAGATCTGGCAGGGACCGAACTATCAATGGGAGCGCGACCGGCAAGTGATCAAGGGCTACAACGCCAGAATACAATTGAGAGTTACGCTGGATGATCTGGAGCAAATGGCGAAACTGGCGGACAGTCTGTCGGCGATTACACAAGTGACATTCCACCATACCGCTTTTACACGCTCCGATGAAGTGCAATTGCAAGTGGAACAACGCAAACTTGCCTTGTTGGACGCACGCCAAAAAGCGGAGGCAATGGTGGCCGTCTACAACGAGCGGTTGGGGCGGGTATTGACCATCCGGGAATCGGGGATTTCGCATCCGGTGGCTTATCGCCGGATGGAAGCCAAGGCCATGAGCGCGGCGATGGATGCCGCCCCGGAGCCCGCTTCATGGGCGAAAGTGACGGTCGGCGCCAATGTTCAAGTGGAGTTCGGCATCCAATAAGTGTTTACGGTTGTTCCGATACCTTGAAAATCGTCACCGGATAAGGAGCATACAACAATGAACATACTCATTACGGGTGCGACCGGGTTTATCGGACGCCGGCTGGTGCAGCGTTTACAGCAGCCGGATCACGTTATTCGGGTGCTGAGCCGAAATGGCAGGCGGGCGGGCAGCCTGCTGGGTGTTCCGGCTTATCAATGGGATTGCAGGACCGAAGACGTGCCCGGCGAAGCAATGCGCGATTGCCAGGTGGTGATCAATTTGATGGGTGAAAATTTGGGCGATGGACGATGGACCGAAGCGCGCAAGCACGAAATTTACGCATCGCGGATTCTGAGTACGCGGAAACTGGTAGCTGCGGCGCCGGATAGTTTGCAGACCTTCGTTTGCGGCTCGGCTATCGGGATTTATCCGGGATCCGGCGACACGCTTTATGATGAATCCTGCACGATGCCGGAGCAACGCGGTTTCATCCAAACCATCTGCCATGACTGGGAGCAGGAGGCGGCACGGATCGAAAGAAACGGTGTGCGCAGGGTCAGTATCCGTACCGGTGTGGTACTCGGACAGGGCGGTATGCTGCAAAAACTGCTGCCGGTTTTCAAACTGGGATTGGGCGGGCCTGTCGGGAGCGGCTTGCAATGGCTGCCGTGGATACATATCGACGACATCGTTTCCGTATTCGCCAACGCCGCACTCGATTCGCGGTATCACGGCGCAATCAACGCGGTATCGCCCAATCCGGTACGTTACCGGGAATTCGCGCATGCGCTCGGCAAAGTGTTGCAGCGGCCTGCCGTTTTTCCCGTGCCGGCGTTGTTATTAAGACTGGCGTTGGGTGAAGCAGCCGCACTCGCGTTGAACAGCTATCGGATTGCACCCAAGAGATTACTGGAGGAGCTTGGCTTCAGATTTAAATACAGTGAGCTGGGAGCGGCGCTGGAGGATTTGCTGGGCGATAAGCAATAACTTTCTGGCACCCTCTTTTCCGGCATTCATCGGGTTGTAATGTATTACCGATTGATTTAATGGGTTCTTAATCTGTTTTTAACCGGATTGCGGCAACGTGGATCGTGTGGTAGCGGCCAGGTAAGTCGATATCGTGTTGCGGCGATAGTTTACTGAATGCTGCGAAGATTTCATAATGCCGCCTCTTACAAACTTTTTTGAATAACGGTATAACGAATGGCACGAATGGTTAAATGCATCAAACTGGGGCGTGAAGCGGAGGGCCTTGATTTTCAAACATATCCCGGTGAGCTGGGAAAGCGTATTTTCGACAACGTTTCCAAGGAAGCCTGGCAGCAATGGTTGCAATTGCAAACCATGCTGGTTAACGAAAACCGGCTCAATCTGTCCGACAGCAAAGCACGTAAATATCTCGCGGAACAATTGGAGGCGCATTTTTTTGGTTCGGGTGCCGAGCAACCCGTCGGTTATATTCCGCCGGAAAATCGCCCATAGTCGATGGCGGCGGCACTGCCGCCCGCATTGTTACCATTTTCCGATTCCGCAGGTGTTTTGTGCCGATGGCCGGGGAAATGTCGACAGAACGGAAACTTGTCGACGGTAATTCGATGCAACTGCTTTTGGGTTTTTCTTGTTATGTCTGAAACGATTATTGACTTGATTCGCCACGGTGAACCGGCAGGCGGTCGCCGTTACCGGGGACACGGCATTGATGATCCGCTTACGGAAAAGGGCTGGTCGCAAATGTGGCATGCGGTCGGCGGTTATAAATCCTGGCACCACATCATCACTTCCCCGTTGCAACGTTGCCAGGCGTTTGCGTACGCACTGGGCGAGCGCCACGGCATCGGAGTGACTGTCGAGCCCCGCTTCAAAGAAGTGGGATTCGGAGAATGGGAAGGGCTTAGCCATGATGTCATCAAAATCGACCGTATCGATACTTACAAAGCTTTTCTGCGAGATCCTGTCAATTGCAGACCGCAAGGCGCGGAGCCGCTTGACGAATTTGTGCGGCGGGTCGGTGCTGCGTATGATGAAACGCTGAGCCGCCTGCAAGGGCGGCATTATCTGATTGTTGCACACGCCGGTGTGATTCGTGCGGTTATCGCGAAAACCGTGCATGCTGCGCCGAGCGGTTTGTATCGTATCAAAATCAGCAACGGCGGTATTACCCGTGTCCGACATACCGGCGAGGGCGGCGTGCTTGAATTGCTGAACGGGAAGTTGGCGGATTGAATGCGCGCGCATTTCAGCGATGATCCGCTGGTATAAGCGCTTATTACCCGGATTGTTGATCGGACTGATAGGCGCCGGCATTTTGATGATGCCTGTCGGTCAGAAATTGGAAGAAAAATTCGGTTTGTATTGGTTGTTTCATTTGCGCGGCGCAATACCCGCTCCGGACCAGGTGGCGATTATCGCGATCGATCAACCGTCGGCAGTGCAGCTCGATTTGCCGCTGCTACCGCGATTATGGCCTCGTGAAATGCACGCGCGATTGATCGAGCGATTAACCGCGGCAGGTGCACGCTTGATTGTGTTTGATCTTATTTTCGATTCACCGAGTCCCGTACCCAGACAGGATGAAAAACTGTCACGCGCGATGCGCTTGGCCGGGAATACGGTGTTGATCGAACGACTGACATACCATAACGCCGAGCTGGCCCTGGATGATCGCCAGGCCCCTGCGGTGGTGCGGCAAGAAGGTACCACCCGGTTGCTTCCCGAGATTATCGAAGCGGCACTGGCAAGTGCACCTTTTCCGTTACCGAAAGCGGAAAGGGTCAATGATTACTGGACGTTCAAGTCGAGTGCGGGTGATTTGCCGACGGTTCCTGTGATCGTGCTGCAACTGTTCGCCTTGCCCTTGCATGATGAATTCGCCCGCTTGCTGGCACTCGCCGATCCGTTGGCCGCAGCGCGGTTGCCCGCCATTACTGCGGAGCGGGATGCAGTTGAAGATTTGGTGTTTTTTCTGCGCGAGTTGTTTGCCAACAACTCGCGCTTGGCCGCTAATCTGCAAGCGCGTTTGTATCACGATAGCGTCTTGAACAAAACACAAAAGCAGCTGCTGGCGGCGCTGATTGCGGTGTATTCCGACGATGAAAAGCATTATCTGAATTTTTACGGTCCGCCGCGCACCGTCAAAACCATTCCTTATTTTGAAGCACTCCGATTATTGGGGGAAACAGACGCGTTATCGGCGATCGTCAAGGATAGAGTGGTTTTCGTGGGGTTCTCGGGCGCAACCCAGCCGGAGCAGGATGTTGTGCGCGACGATTATCATACGGTGTTTTCAAACCCGGACGGTTTGTATATCAGCGGCGTCGAAATTGCGGCAACCGCAACCGCCAATTTGTTGGAAAACAAGCCGCTCGTTCCCTTCTCGCATCAGGACGGTCTGATCGTTATCGTTTTGCTCGGATTGATGCTGGGAACCGTTTTTCAACATATATCGACGCGGCAGGCCGTGGTATCCGGTATTGTCGTGACTGTTTGTTATACCTTCATCGCTTATGTTTTATTCAAGCAGGACGCAATCTGGATTCCGACGGTGATCCCCCTCACGCAATTGGTGCTGGCGTTTGTCGTGGCTGAAGCACTGAAGCACTACCGGGCCGAACAAAAAACACGCATGCTGGAAGTACAACTGACGGAAATCAAAAAATTCCTGAGCTCCGCTTATCCGAATCCGGCCATCGAGGCGGTATTGGGAAAAGATCGCGATGAATTGGAGATTCACGGTTTGTGTCTGATGACCGATGTGGAAGGATTCACCACTTTGTCCGAGCCGATGGATCCGGGCATTCTCGGCCATCTGATGACCCAGTATCGCGATGTATTGAAAAACCCGATCAAGCAACATCATGGATATATCATGGACATGACCGGCGACTCCATGTTGGCAGTCTGGATCGCGGATCCGGGAAATAGCACCGCACGGGCGTATGCATGTAGTGCGGCGCTGAATCTGGCCGAAGCGGTTGAGTATTTTAATCGGTCTCAGCCGGAAGGCAAGCCGCGATTGCCGACCCGAATCGGGTTGAATTTCGGCGAAATGGCGTTATACCGCGAAGATGGCCATTACTCGGTGACGGGTGATGTCGTCAATACCGCCCACCGGATTCAAGGTGTGAATAAGATGCTGAAAACGCGTATTCTGCTGTCCAATGACGCGATAACCGGTTTGGACGGTTTTCTGATGCGACCTTTAGGGGATTTTCTGCTGTTGGGGCGGATCAAGCCCGTCCGGTTGCTTGAACTCGTTGCGCAGCGGCAGATTGCGAATCATACGCAATTTTGGTTATGCGATAGTTTTGCGCATGCGCTGGATGCCTATCATGCTCGGCAGTGGCAGCTGGCCGGGCATCGCTTTGCGGAGATTCTTCAAGAATGTCCGCACGACGGTCCCAGTCAATTTTATTTATCGTTGTGCCAACAATACGAAAAAGAACCGGTGCCCGGTATCTGGCCGACTTACCGTATCAGCAGTAAATAATTGTTAAGCCCGGAATTGGAGTAATCCTTGATCTGCTGGTATACTTGCGCCTCGCTCAAGTTTTATGGCGGGCCTCCCCGCATTGTGAGGTAGTGAATCTGGTCAGGTCCGGAAGGAAGCAGCCACAGCTATTGATCGCAAGTGCCGGGGGTCGGGCTCGCCGCCCCGCATGTCATCGGGCGATACCTATACGGATGGTTAATTGATCTGATCGAGAACGTGCCGCAAACCCAAGTCCTTGCGCGCAAGTGGCGCCCTAAGAATTTCTCGCAGTTGACGGGCCAAGAGCATGTCGTCAAAGCGCTGACCAACGCGCTGCAACAAAACAGATTGCATCATGCATACCTGCTTACCGGTACGCGCGGTGTCGGAAAAACCACCATTGCGCGCATCCTCGCCAAATCACTCAATTGCGAAATCGGCGTGACCGCATCGCCCTGTGGGGTTTGTTCGGCGTGCCAGGAAATCGATGTAGGCAGCTATATCGATTTGATCGAGCTGGACGCCGCATCCAATACACAAGTCGATCATATGCGCGAGTTGCTGGAAAACGCGATGTATGCGCCGGCCAGTGCCCGCTATAAGATTTATATCATCGACGAAGTGCACATGCTGTCGAAATCCGCTTTTAACGCGATGTTGAAAACTTTGGAAGAACCGCCGCCGCATATCAAGTTCGTGCTGGCGACTACGGACCCGCAAAAAATCCCTGTCACCGTATTATCCCGTTGTCTGCAATTCGGTTTAAAGCAAATACCGCAGCGCCAGATTGCCGATCGTTTGAAACAAATACTGGTGCAAGAACGCATCGAAGCGGATGCGCAGGCGTTGCAATTGATCGCCCGGGCTGCGCAGGGCAGCATGCGCGATGCGCTGAGTTTGCTGGATCAGGCGATCGCCTTCGGTGAAGGCAGCGTTGCGGAAACCGGGGTACGGGATATGCTGGGTATTATCGATCAAGGTTATTTGTTTGATTTGCTCGAAGCCTTGGCACGGAGAGACGGTTCGAGACTGATGGCGATTGCCGATGAAATGGAAGCGCAAAGCTTATCCTACGAATCCGCGTTGCAGGATTTGGCGGCTATCCTGTATCGCGTCGCGCTGGCGCAAACCATTCCGCAGGCAATTGACGAGGAAACACCGGAGCATGCGCGCATCACGGCGCTGGCCGGAACATTCAACGCGGAGGATATTCAATTGTTTTACCAAATCGCGCTGCACGGACGTGGCGACCTCAGTTTGGCGCCCGATGAATATGCCGGTTTCACCATGACGCTGATGCGTATGCTGGCGTTCTTGCCGAACGATTTGACCGTGGTTGCGCCGCCTGCACCCCGATCTGTAACTGCACCGGCGGATGAAATGCCGGCCGGCGCGTACCGGTCGGTGCCGCAATCCGGCGTGGTGGCGCATGATTGGCCGCAACTCTCGCAGCAATTAAGATTGACCGGCATGGCCAAAATGCTCGCGCAACACAGTGAAGCCAAAGCCGTCAGTGCGGAAGCGGTGGAATTATTCGTGCCGGAAGTGCACAAGCACCTGCTGGAAAGAAAATATCAGGATAAAATTCAGGCTGCGTTGAATGCGTATTTCGGAAAATCGGTGGTACTTAGATTTTCCGTTGGCGCGATTACCGGAATAACGCCCGCGGCATTGCAGCAGCGCAAAGAAGAACAAAAGCAAACGGACGCCATCGCGGCTATGGAAAGCGATCCGGTGGTGCAGGAACTGATCGAGCAATTCGATGCGAAATTAAATTTATCAACTATTAAACCAATTCAATAATAAGGAGCGGAAACATGCTGAAAGGCCAACTCGGCAATATGATGAAGCAAGCGCAAATGGTTCAGGAAAACATGCGGCAAATGCAGGAGAAACTCGCTACCATTGAAGTGGAAGGGCAATCCGGGGCAGGCATGGTGAAGGTGATCATGACCTGTCGCCATGATGTCAAGCGAATCAGCATCGATAATAGCTTGATCGGCGACGATAAGGAAATGCTCGAGGATCTGGTCGCCGCCGCATTTAACGACGCTGTCCGGCGTGTGGAAACGACAACCCAGGAACATATGGCGCAACTGACCGGCGGTTTGGGTTTGCCGCCGGGCTTTAAAATGCCGTTCTGAATATCCGGTTCTCAGGGGAGCGATATTACCGTTCCGGCGAGGCAGAAGTGGGGGTATATGATGTGTAGCAATTCAGATCGGTCATGTCGCTTCAGATTTGGGCTGCTACACGTCAGGATTAACAGACTTAGTCCGCCTATACTCAAGACGCCCCTTTTCAAAAATTTTCCAGCCGAGCATGCAAAGCGATTTTGCACCAAACCACTTTTTGATTGCGGTCGCATAACCCTCGACAGTTCGTTTACGGGATTCCCAACGGGATTTTTTTAAATTTTCTCGGTGATGGTGCTGGCTATGCGTGCGATTTCCCGGCTGCATAATGTATTTTTCAAAAGATCCGAATTCTCTCAGTACGTGCTCTGCGCCAAGTCTGCTAATTTTCTTGCTGTATTCCTCCTTCAGCAGATCATAGGCTATTTGTTTGTAACATTTGCCCTGTACCAGTAATGCTGTAACTTTCATTTTCATCGGTGACAATCTTTTTTGCTCGATCTGATTCACTAAGTCGAGCGGCCAGATCTTTTCACCATGCATTACCTTATCAATTGCGTTCTTGATTTCATCGTTCGTTTTTTGTTTAGATAGATAACCATGGCAGCCGACTCTCATGGCACTGATGATATCTTCCTCTCTCGTATGGATGCTCCAAAGGATGATTTTTATTTGAGGAAATTGCTTGAGAATTTTTTTCGATAATTCAATGCCCCAGAGACTGTAATCAGGCAGTTGATAATCCATTAAAATCAGATCCACCGCTTTCGTTTTCAGATGCTTAAATACTTGATCACCGTTTTCTGCTTCTGCAACAAATCGAATATTTCCGTATTTGGACAAGCCATTTCTAATGCTTTCTCGTACCAACCAATGATCTTCGACAAGCATGATGTTTATAACTTTTTCAGCCGGCATGATGGGTTTCTCCTCTGACAGACATTTATTGCTGATAAAAACTAACTCAATGATCAGATTGTTATTTGTTTGAAAGATTACAAGAAAACCGCTCAAATTAAACTACGTAAGAATACGCAGTTTTTGGTAGTGTGTCGGACTGAAGATTAATCTGCTACACCGATGAAATGTCGTTGTTTTCTTGATTTTTCGTTGCACAGGCCTGCTATATGCTTAAAAAAACTCTTTGCTTGCTCTCCCGCTTGGTTCGCTATGATTGTTCAAATCCGACAAACTTTCGGAGTCGAATTTCCTGCGGATATTTTCAACCTCGTATTCTTGAATATTGAGTTCTTTAGCGATTTCTGTAGCTTTTTTGCCTTCATGCAGCAGCATTAATGCTTTTATTTCATTTTCCGAAGCATCCCGCCTGTTTTCCAGCTTGCCATATTTGTCGACAGCAAGCCTGAAAAGATCATTCCGGTTCCGCGTATTGAATTTTTCCCTTATATTATCGAAATGTCGTTCTACAGTACGGGTGCGAGATTTAAGCTTTTCCTGATCGATAAAATCCCTTTGTGTGCCATAGTTTGAAATAGTGTAATCAATTCCGTGATCTTCGATCATGTTGCCGTATTCCATTTCCAGCAGACTGAAAGCTATTTGGGCATTTTGTTTTCCTTCCGCCAATAACTCCATTACGATTTCTTCCATTGGGGTTAGTTTTTTATCTTTTCCATCAATAGACTGTACCTTGTGCATCCATATTTTCTCACCCTGCATGATTCTGTAGATGGCATCGATTACATCTTTATCAGGTCTGTCCTTAGGAACATATCCGCTTGCTCCTGCTTCTTCTGCCTGATCAAAATCAACTTCTCTGATATGGGCACTCCAGAACATGATCTTTATGGTTGGAAATTGCTCACAAATTTTCCGGGTCAACTCAACACCCCAAAGACTATGCTTATTTAAAGCGTAATCCATAATGACCAAATCGATGGGGTGGGTTCTCAGGTAACTTAATGCTTGCATTCCATCGTTTGCCGCAGCAACGCATTTTAGTTTCGACTCACAGGCCAGTCCTTGCAGCAGGCTATCTCTTAGGCGCCAATCATCTTCAATCAATAGTAATTTGATTACTTCTATAGATTTCTCAGGACACATAGTATGCGACTCCATATGTTGGTATATTTTGGAAATACCATTTCGATGGTTGTTCCTTGATCAGATGATTGTATTGCCAGTTTCCCGCCGCTTCTCTGGATGCGATTTTCCATACTGAACAGACCCAATCCCCTACTCACAGTTTTTGTATGGTCAACATCGAAGCCGATGCCATTATCACGTATCAGCACGGAAACATTGCACATAGTGATCTGCAACTGAAGCGCTACGTGTGTAGCAGCCGCGTGCTTGCTGATATTATGCAAGGCTTCATTTACAACCATTAAAATTTCGTTCACCTGTTTTTTTGATAAATCCTCTACACGGCTTTCATTTTCTCGCGATACAGAAAAATTAATTTGCACTTGCTCTTTTAATTCAAATTTTCTCTTTGCATTTTCTAAACCATCTATAAGAATCGGATTGCTCGGATCTTTTCCATCGATAATAATACGAAGCCAATCAAGTGCGTGCTGTGCCGAGTCTCTGATTTTTTCAAGAAATTTTCTGGGGAAGGCTAATGAAGTTTCGGAAGGCCGCTGAAGCGTATTATTCAGTTCGCGGATAACATAAACTAAATCTTGTTTCACCTGATCATGCAAATCCGCGCTGATTCTTAGGCGTTCGATTTTCTTGCCTATATTTCTTTGGGTCAGACCCAGGCATATAATGCCAATAAACGCAATCCCCGCAATCCATAGCATCGAAGCATGAATATAATTAGATACTTGTGATTCAGTGCCATCCAAGAAATTATCCACGTCTTCCAGATAAATTCCCGTACCCAATACCCATTCCCAATCCGGTAGCTCGACTACATAAGCATATTTAAGTCTGCCGGTCGTATCGTTGAATACCGAAGGCTTGCGAAAAATGTACTCTTCAAAACCATCACCTTCTCTCGCCGCTTTGATCAAGTCCTGTATGACATATTTGCCGTCTCTATCCTGGTAGGTCCATTTATCTTGATTTACCCAATCTTTTTTTATTGGGTGCACAATATTTTTACCGGAAAAATCGTATACAAAAAAATAACCGTCTTCTTCACGATACCGAAGATTAGTCAGAATCTTCCGGGCTTCACGTTTTGCATCCTCGCTTGGGATCCCCGGTTCACGTAAATGCTTGATGGCATGCTCAGCCAAACTGATATAGCCTTTGAGGTCATTCTTTTTATTCTCCAGATAATCGGATCTGATTGCTGCCCGTAATTGCTGCGGTAATTTGCTGGCTTGCGAATATATGATCCACCAGATCGTGCTTACCGTAAGAGCTAATACCACCGGTCCAAGTATTAACAATTGCATATTTCTTGATTTCATAGAGATTTCGTTTTTTTATTGATTGTTGCAGAAGCTATGTATTATTACGCACCTAATTAAACACCACGAATTTAATTTGAGGGGGAATAAAGGAATTTCTGGTAGCGAGTGCCGCGCAACGAGGTGATTCGCTCGTGCAACCGATTAATCAGCGCTTTCCTAAATAAGAAGTATGCGTAAACCTACGTATAGGCGCTGGCTCATTAGTACCGCAAAATGGGGCTTCCATAATCAATGATCGGAAAACGAAATGAGTACAGAAAATTGTAAGAAAATTATTATAGCTGCTGCGTTGATCGCTTTAAGTGGCTGTGCCACAATCATGGGGAATAGTGCACCGGAAACCTTGAACGTGCGCAGCACGCCGGATCAGGCGCGTGTGGTCATCACCGATGAGTCCGGTAAAAAGATTTTCGAAGGCAGAACACCCACATCCTTGTCGCTAGAGAAAAAGAAAGCGTATTTCAGCGGTAAGAAATATGATGTCAAGATTCAGAAAGAAGGATATGAAGAGCAGGCTGTCACGATCGATACCAAAGTGAACGGTTGGTATGTAGGGAATATCCTATTCGGAGGGATCATTGGTTTGCTGATCGTTGATCCAGCAACCGGAGCCATGTGGACGTTAGATACCAATGAGGTGAATGTTTCATTTAATACGCCCAAACAGAGCGAATTAATGGAAACTGGCAGCGCGAAGATCGTGCTGCTGCAAGATATACCACCATCGCTGAAAAATAAAATGATCAGAATTTCACAACCTTAAAGAAACGCTGATCAATTCGGCGCACGAGATGAAGCGTGAGACGCACGAAACACAATGCCGGAACCTATCAACAAGATAGGCGAAGAGGCGACGAATATTGTGCAACAAAGCGATTTGCTCGTGTAGCCGGTTAATCAGTGTTTCCTTACTCTACTCACTACAGGAGGAAATTATGGCAACAGGGGAAGAAGTATTGAAATACTACGGTATAACAAAAGACGACGCGGTTAATTTTGTGCTGACAAATGCTGATAATCCTGAGCTTGTATACGATGCGGCTTGGGATTCTGGCATAACGACTCAGCATTTAAACGATATTTTGAATGAGATCCCCGGAATTTCGGTTGATGTCATAAAAGACTATTTCGAAGGTGCAGGATTGGATACGCTTGCACTGGATGAAGTAAGGATTTTGTTTAACGCCAATTTAGGTGATCTGAATTATCTGGTCGGTACCAATGATCTTTCAGGGGTTTTATCGATTGAAGCATTAAGATCGCAAGTCAAAGCCTCAGTCGACAACGACACATACAATGATTTCTTTGAATATACCTGGGGCTACCAGGCTGCCGATGGCGTTTATAGCCCGGACGAATTGGGCTCAGATCAAATAGGAAGCGTTCCTGCAACCCATGAAAGTATTGAATCTTTATTTTATGGCACCTTGATTAACCAATACATAGCTCTGGATGCGGATGAAATCGAGCAAATTACCAATTTCGGTGATTTAACAGCCGATAACTTTGACGCTTTTCAAGTAATGCTGCAAGCGGCATTGGGTGATGTTCCTTCCAATACGATTTGGACTGATAAGGTACTAGCCGAATTGGTATACGGTGAAGCCATAGACATTATCAATGGCTATGAAGCGTCCAGTTGGATTGGTAAGCTTGATCCTATTTATCTTGGGCTTGCAACAATGGAATTATGATTGGCGGTTTTTAGGTTGAGGTGCGAAAGCGGCGGCATGGTGCATGCTTAACATCGAATACATCCAGGGTGAAAAGCACGTGAGAGGCATTTGAGTGCTAAGATTTTCCGGGCAGTGATACAGATAAAATCACCGCATGGAATAACTGATTTGATCTGACAGGCACATCGTCAAATCGGGTAACTGTCAGATCAGGTCAGATTACTTGACTGCACCGGCGAATCGCTTGGTTGCGAGGTGATTCGCTTCTTCACCCATCTTATGGATAGGCCTCGGTCGCTGTGTTCCGTGCGCTTTGCGCTTTATCTTATTTGTCAAAATAATTCTGACACTCCTTCAAGTGATCATCTTGTGCACTCCCGGGCTGCGAGATTTGCGTCAAATAAGGGAGTCAGTGCATGAAATCCCATACCGGGATTCAAGATCAGAATTTCCCTTATTGCCCCAGAACCATGAAAATCGCCCGTTCGCAAATTTCCGGTGTGTACTTATGGCGAGTTTCTTTGCTTCCCATGATTCAATAATCGCATCATTCGCACGTACCGCCGCGGTAAGGTTGCGGAGAGTCGGATTTTCGTTATTGAATTTCAAATTCCGATCAATGTATCGCCGGTCCCGCTTCGCGAAATATCGCATCCACCATTAACGCATCCAGCCGGTATTCACGGTTGCAGATATCGTCGTTGACGATGACTGCGCCGAATTCCCTCAGGATCGAATCGACTTCTTCGCGGCCGAGCGAGCGCAGCATGGCATAGATTTTGGCGGGATCTTCCTTGCAGCCGTAATGGACCGGCTGCGCGGCAAAAATGCGAATGGTTTCTTCGTGGAACAGGCGTGCCAGGATTTGTTCCGCGTTCAGACCGAGCACTCGGTGGTCGTGAAGAGTGGACGCCAATGCTTCGGCGCGCGACCAACCGTCGGGGTCCGCCAAGTCGGCGTTGGGGAGTTTTTGCAACAGCAGGCCGAGGACGGTGTTGTTTTCGGCGATCAGGAACAGGCGCGACGGCAGTTGTTCGGATTGCTGAAAATAATGCTCGAAGATGCCGGCGATGGTTTCGCCTTCCAGCGGTACGATGCTTTGGTAGCTTTCGCGCATCGATGGCATGTCGAGCGTGAGCAGTAACCGGCCGTTGCCGAGCAGCTTGGGAACCGGCTGCAGCGCGACGACCGAATCGCATTTCGCCATGCCGCGCAGATGCAGACTCTCGGTACAATCGAGCACCAGCATCGACACCGGGCCGTTGCCGCTGAGTTGGATGGTCAAGCGCCCGGTTTGTTTGAGGTTCTCACCGAGTAATAACGTGACCGCACTCATTTCGCCGAGCAGTCGTATTACCGGCGACGGATAGTTGCGCCCGGTGGTCATTTGTCGCCAGATCGAATCGAGATGCACCACGGCGCCGCGGATGTCCAGGTTTTCCAGCATAAAACGCTGTAGGTAATTACTCATTGCCAAAACCCTTGTATGTGTAAACGATTATTATACCGGCTTATCGGTTTAGGTCGTTTCGATAAGCCGGCTGATTACTTCCGGAACCGGAAGGTTGTTCGTATTGCCGCGTTTTACGCTTGTCGATCGCCGGTTACTCAATCAATCCTGATTTTGCCGATTTTTCCTTGCCGTATTATTGATGCTGGCATTGTCCGCAGGCACCCGGTTCTTCGGGGTGGTACTGACGGGCTATCCAAGCCTGACCCAATGCGATTGCGCTGTCATCCGGCGGCAGCCGTTGGGGAAACAACAGCTGCAGTCCGCTTGGCGATAATCGATCGAGCAATCCCCGGCGCAGTAGGGTATTGTGAAAGCAACCGCCGCCGAATGCGAGCAATGAAAGTTGCTGTTGCTGCGCCGTGTATTCCAGCCATGTCGCCAGGCCGTCGGCCAGTGTGGCATGAAACAATGCAGCGGCGTAAGCGGTGTCGCGGCCGCTATCATGGCAATCGATCAATGCCGCCAGTAGCGGCGCGAAGTCCAGTTCACCGGTTCCGGTGAATTGGTAGCCGCCGGTTAACGGCGCGACAGTGCCATGTTGCTCGGCGAGTTGCTGCAATTGAATCGCGGCTTGTGCTTCGTGTACCTGCACCAAATTGATGCGCAGCAAACCCGCTGCCGCGTCGAATAATCGCCCCATACTTGAGGTGTATGGACAATTCAGGCCGCTGTCCAGCATGGCGGCTACGGTTGCAGCCGCCGGTTGGTCGGCGTAGCGGTCTGTGATTTCGTCCCTGCGATTCAAGCGGAACAACGCGGCGGCGGCCATGCGCCATGGTTCTCGGGCGGCGCGGTCGCTGCCGGGCAATGCCAGTGCGGCAAGATGGCTGAGCCGTTCGAACCGTGTACCGTCGACCCATAACAGTTCACCGCCCCAAGGCATGCGGTCGGTACCCAGTCCGATACCGTCCAGCGCCAAGCCCAGCATCGGTTGTATGACGCCATGCTCGGCGCATACCGCGGCGATATGTGCGTGGTGGTGCTGCACCGCCAGGCCGGGAATGCGGTACTCGTCGGCAATGCGTTGCGCCAATCGGGTACTGTAAAAATCGGGATGCAGATCGTGTGCGACGATGCGGGGTTTGTCCGGATATTGCTGCAGCATGCGTCGCACTGTCTGATCAAGTCGGTTGCAAGCGTCGGCGGTGGCGAGATCGCCAATCAACGGCGCAATGTATGCCCGATCGCCTTGTGTCAGGCAAACGGTATTTTTCAGCCACGCGCCGCAGGCCAGCACGGCCGGACCATCGGTGGCGAGCGGAATTTCGGTATCGACCGGGATATTAACCAAGTGTTGAACGGGATTTCATCGGATGCCGGTTGGCCATGATCCAATCACACCAAGCTTGCATGCCGCTGCCTTGTGTTGCGGAAAGTCGGATTACCGGCAGGCCGGGGTGCACGCGGTACGCGTATTCGATCGCCAGATCAACGTCGAAGTTGAGATAAGGCAGCAAATCGCATTTGTTCAACAGCATCAAATCGGCGGCGTGAAACATATCGGGGTATTTGAGCGGCTTGTCTTCACCTTCGGTGACGGACAGGATCACCACTTTGTGTGCTTCGCCCAAATCGAAGGCGGATGGGCACACCAGGTTGCCGACGTTTTCGATGAACAGCAAGCTGTCGTGTTGCAGAGTCAATTGCTGCAATGCGCGATCGATCATATGTGCATCCAAATGACAGCCTTTGCCGGTATTGATTTGCAGCGCGGGAACGCCGGTCGCGCGGATTCTGGCGGCGTCGTGATCGGTTTGCTGGTCGCCCTCGATCACGGTGATCGGCAACCGGTCGCGTAGCCGCACGATGGTATCGACCAGCAGTGTGGTTTTTCCGGAACCGGGACTGGATACCAGGTTCAGTGCAAAAATGCCATGCGCCGAGAAGTAATTACGATTTCGTTGCGCCCATTGATTGTTTTGGGTCAGGATGTCGCGCTCGATTCTAACCATGCGTGCCCGGCTCATGCCGGGGGCATGCGTACCGGCGATACCGATGCCGGAATCGATCGTATCGATATCGCGAGGGTGTGCCGGTGAACGGAAATGCATCGGCTGATCCGGGCGAGGAGGGGCTGACATGGGCTTGTCGTTGATATGCGTTTGTCCGTTACCGCAACCGCAAGTGGTGCACATTTACACTCCTTTATTCCACTTCCAATTCTTTAATGCGCATCGCTTCGCCTTGCGTTACCGTCAAACCGGTGCCGCTGCAGCTGCAGTGCGGGCACATGGCATGGTAGCTGCTGATGGCGCAATGTTTCCCGCAAGCGCTGCAGTGTGCTTGTCCGGGGATATCAATGATGTGCAGCGCAGCTTGATGCGCGATGCTGTCTCGCGTGACAACGTCGAAATAAAATCGCAATGATGCAGGTTCGACGCACGCCAATTCCCCGATCTCGAGCCATACTGCCTTGACGCGTGAAAATCGTTGCTGTTGCGCGGCGTCTTCGATGATGTGCAATAAATGCTCTGCCAGCGATAACTCATGCATCGGTTATCCTGCGTCGACGGAGGCGGTCAACGACCGTACCTTCGCGCTTCAAGTCACAGACGAAAATTGCGTATGCCATTGACGGACTTTGGTTACGGCTGCGTCGAGATTGCCGGCGGCCTGTTCGCTCAGTGGATTTCCAAGTTCGAATCGGTAACCGCGGATGCGTAGTAAAAAAGCATCAGGCGCAGGATGGTGATACGCCTGCTGATAAATGAACAGTAATGCCGCCGGTGTCAAAGCATGGCTGGTATAGCTGTCGTCTTTTTCGGGAATGACGGCGGAAAATTGGTACGGTGCCGCACAACCCATATCCGCATCCACGAATAGAATTTGGTCGAAACCCGGAAGATCGGCGGCATGCTCGATCAATAGCTGCATAGCGGTTAAACATTGAATCTGTGCGAATCCGCATTGCTGAATGCGATCGATCAGCAGCGGTCCCAGCGCGTCATCGCCGCGGCCCGGATTGCCGTAACCGAATAATAACCGCATCATAACACCACGGGCTTATTGGAAAGCTGGTTTTGGATTGCTGCGCCATCGGCTGGAAAATGTGCAATCAACAGTTGGCTGATTGCTTGAATGCCTTCGATGGCACCGGTTTCGAACCGTCGTTGCCGGAAGGCGGTTTCCATCGCACGGCAGATTACCTCCCATTGCTGAACCGGGACTTTCGTGCTGATGCCGCGATCCGCGACGATCTCGACATCCCGGTCGGCGAGCAGCACATAGATGAGTACACCGTTGTTTTGCTCGGTGTCCCAAGCGCGGAGTTGTGAAAACACTTCGATGGCGCGTGCGCGTGCGGTTTGATTGCTAAGCAGCGGCATGGTATTGAGTGCGGCTTCGATGGCAAAACAGATTTCGCCGCGATGCAATGTCTCCGATTGCCGGATCGCGCGTTCAATGGCATCGAGTGAGGTTGCCGGAAAGCTGAGCCGCAATGTCAATTGACCGGTGACCAGGTGACGGAACCAGCGCGTAATCATCATTTACCACCTCCCCGACGCACCACCGCCGCCAAAACCGCCGCCGCCGAATCCACCGCCACCGAAGCCGCCACGATACCGGTCATGACCTGACCAGCCGCGGCCGGCGCGGTAAATGCCTGGGTTTGCATGCAGAAACAGATTCAGAACGAATGCGACGATTGCGATGATGATTGCCATCATCACAGATGAAGAAATCAACCAACCGACGAAGCCGAGGCCGACACCGGTAACTCCAGATCCCGCCAGTCGACCCAGGAACACCTGCAATACGCGGCCCAATAGTAAAGAGAAAATCAGAATCGACAGGAAATTATCGAGATCGGATGGTGTGTTTGCTGAAGGCTTTGCTTGCGGCGGAGGCAACGCTTCGCCTTGGATCAGCCGCATGACGGCTTCGAGCCCGGCTTGTATGCCGGTGCCGAAATGACCTTGTTTGAACAGCGGTGTGATGATTTCGGCGATGATCCGCTTGGCTGCGGCATCGGTGATCGCGCCTTCCAGTCCGTAACCCACTTCGATGCGCAATGCACGGTCGTTTTTGGCGATCAGCAACAGAACGCCGTCGTCGATGCCTTTGCGCCCCGGTTTCCAGGTTTCCGCCACGCGCATTGCGTATTGTTCGATGGCTTCCGGTTGCGTGGTCGGTATCATCAGTACCGCGATTTGGCTGCCACCGGTACTTTCAAACGCGGCCAATCGTTGCTCCAATGACGCAACCTCTTGCGCCGATAGCGTTGCGGTCAGGTCGGTGACATGCCTTTTCAGGGGTGGCACGGCGACTTCCGCTTGCACATGCGAAACTGCCAGTGCCAGGCATAATAAAATGAAATAACAGCAGTGTAATCGTTGTACAGTTTTTCGGGTGATCAGCGATGCCGGTTTCATGGTCATTCGGGGTGATTATTTTCCGGTTGATGCCGGTGCACCGAAATCGACTTTCGGTGCGGATGAGATTTCCTGCTCATTGTCGACACCGAAGCCGGGTTTGGTTTGATAGCCGAACAGCATTGCGGTCAGATTGCCGGGAAAAGAGCGCACCACGGTATTGTATTCCTGCACTGCCTTGATATAGCGGTTGCGGGCCACGGTGATGCGATTCTCGGTGCCTTCGAGTTGTGCTTGCAAGTCGCGGAAATTGGTATCGGATTTCAATTCGGGATAACTCTCCGTCACCATCAGCAATCTGGATAGCGCGCCGGAGAGCTGGCTTTGCGCTTGCTGGAATTTGGAAAATGCGTCCGGGTCGTTGATCAGTTCCGGCGTAGCCTGTATGCCGCCTACTTTGGAGCGGGCATCGGCGACACCGAGCAGCACGTCTTTTTCTTGCGCCGCAAATCCCTTTACCGTATTGACCAAATTCGGTACCAGATCGGCGCGACGCTGGTATTGATTCAATACTTCCGCCCAACTGGCTTTGATCTGTTCGTCGGTCGATTGCAGCGTATTGTAACTGCAGCCGCTCAGCACCAATGCGACAATCATGGCTGCAGTCGAAATTGCATGACGCATAAATTTCTCCCCAGAAAATATGAAACGGATTGTGTGTGACGTTGAACCCACCCCCTTACAATACCAGTTGAAAATTATTTTGCAATCCGGGTTGTTAGCCGGATTGGGGATGCCGGCTTTATGACCCAGAATCAGTGGAACAGGATTGTTTTCGATCTTTAAGAAACTGTTTGCGGTATAGCCGGGGATTAGCAAAAATCTTTATCAAACCACTCCGTTTAGGGTAATCTATGCGTTTTAACAGGCCGTTGAAAAACGATCTGTGTCGCCGTGTTTGTTAAGTGGGGAAACGCCGATTAACTCGGCGAACGGGAGAAGTGCAAGACATGCGGAGCGCGGTGTCGACACCTGTCAATAAGATAAACGGGTAAGCGAATTACCTTAGCAACGAAGCGATTCGCTGGTGCAGTCAATCAGCGTTTCCTTAGGTTTGTTTCTTGAATTATTGCTTTTTAAATTGGAGTTGGCTTAATGGAAGATGCTGAAATTGTCTTAATGTTTTCCTTACTGATTATTCCTGTGGCGATATGGTTGCAGTTGTGGGTCAAGAGCCGCCGGGAAAATCGAAGAAATATGTCCGGTGAGGAAGAATTTGAAAGTACGACGCGAGCGTTGTTTTCTATCGTACTGGAAGGTACCGCGATCGTCGGTGGGTTGATTATGATCATTATGGGTCTAAGCGGTGTGGTCAAATACATCATCAATTTTTATGCGGCTTGATACCGATTATTACCGAACTGCAGAAAAAACAACCGATTCAGTGTGTCCGTATCATTCAATAACAAGATGAATCCGAGATTCCGGCGTGCAGCCGGATTCATTTTCATCTCATCGTTCAAGATCTTCAATAATTATCGTAATCGTGGATTTCCGGCCGGAAGCCCGCGAGTTTCAACACTGCCTTTACGGTATTCGTTTAATACAGAGGTCGTTTCATGTCTTTCAGCATAGCCAGCTTGTTATCTCAACACCGTGCCGATAAGTTTGAATTGCACGAGCATTACCTGAACGCACAGATGGTACGGGTGTTGAAGACGATCGGGTACGACCGCAATTACCAACGCGCGGTGGGACAGTATTTGTACGATGACCAAGGTAACGAGTATTTGGATTTGTTGAGTGGCTTCGGGGTGTATGCGTTTGGCCGCAATCATCCGGTGATCGTCAATGCGTTGAAAGAGGTGTTATCGCTCGAAATGCCTGACTTGGTGCAAATGGATGTATCCGTTTTAAGCGGATTGCTGGCCAAGGAGATTTTGACTACGGTACCGGATAATCTCGATCGTATATTCTTTTGTAATTCCGGCACCGAAGCGGTGGAAGCGGCGCTCAAGTTTGCGCGCTATACCACCCGGCGCAATCGTATTATTTGCTGTGATCATGCCTATCACGGATTGACGATGGGAGCGCTGTCGCTGAACGGCGAACAGATTTTCAAGGATGGTTTCGGGCCACTGTTGCAGGATTGCGGTTCGGTTCCGTTCAACAATTTGGCGGCTTTGGAACGAGCGCTGAGTAATCGCGATGTGGCGGCGTTTGTGGTGGAGCCGATCCAAGGCAAGGGCGTCAACATTCCGGATGACAACTATCTGTCCGGGGTGGAGCGGCTGTGCAAGCAATACGGTACCTTATTCGTTGCCGACGAGATTCAGACCGGTTTGGGGCGTACCGGAAAATTCTGGGCGATCGAACATTGGGGTGTGAAGCCCGACATGATCTGCATGGCGAAAGCGTTGTCCGGCGGTTTCGTGCCGGTCGGTGCGGTAGCGATGACGCAGCGGGTGATGGAGAGCGTGTTTAACCGTATGGATCGTGCGGTGGTGCACGGCTCCACGTTTTCGAAGAACAACATGGCGATGGCGGCGGGGTTGGCGAGCCTGGAAGTGATTAAGGCGGAAAAATTGGTTGAGAACAGTGCAAAAATCGGTAACGATCTGATCGCACGGTTGAATGCATTATCGGATCGATACGAGTTCTTTAGCGAGGCGCGCGGTAAAGGTGCGATGATCGCGATCGAATTCAAAGCGCCGGACAGTTTGTCGCTGAAAGCTGCGTGGATGATGTTGGAGGCGGCCAACAAAGGGTTGTTCTGCCAGATGATTACCATTCCGTTGTTCAAAGAACATCGAATTTTGACGCAAGTTGCCGGACACGGTATGAACGTGGTCAAATTGCTGCCGCCGCTGATACTGAATCAGCAGGATTTGGATCGCATCGTTCAAGCCTGTACTAAAACGATTGCCGATACGCACCAGGTTCCCGGTTCCATCTGGGAACTGGGCAAGAATTTGGCCAGTCACGCGTTGAAGGCAAAAGCGGGTTGAATAAAGATTGATGAGTACAGAACGATCGGAAGATTTGAACCATCTGTGGTGGTTGGTGCTGGCCGGCCTGTCCGGGGGCGTGATTTATTTGCTCAGCCCGATTCTGACCCCGTTTTTACTGGCGGCGGTGATTGCTTATATTTGTAATCCGGCAGTAAGCCGTATGGCTGAAAGAAACATTCCCCGTACCGCTGGTGCAATCATGATCATGCTATTGCTGATGGGCGTATTTTGCGCGCTGATTCTGATCATGGTACCGCTGTTCGAGGAGGAGATCCGGCGGGTGGTGAATAAAATGCCCGGTTATCTCGACATTCTTAAGAATCAGGTGATTCCATGGCTGGAACAAAAATTCAAGATTAGCCTGGAACCGGATATGAATCTGTTGAAGCAAGCGGTGTCCGAGCATTGGCAAAGCGCCGGCGGCGTTGCCGCGAAAGTGCTGCCGTCGATCACCAGCGGCGGCATGGCGATTGTGGAATTTTTTATCAATTTGCTGCTGGTGCCGGTGGTGTTGTTTTATTTATTGCGCGATTGGGATACGCTGATCAAGCTGGTCGACGAGATGATTCCGCGCTACTGGCATCACCAAGTCACTCAATTGGCGCGTGAAACCGATCGCATTCTGGCTGAATTTCTGCGCGGGCAATTGGCGGTGATTATGCTGATGAGCATTTGCTATATCAGTGGATTGTGGGCGGTGGGATTGGAGTTCGCGCTGCCGATCGGTCTGGTCGCCGGTGTTCTGGTATTTGTACCTTATCTTGGCATGATCGTCGGCTTAACGCTGGCTACCGCTGCTGTGCTGATGCAATTCCAGGATTGGGGGGCGGTGATTCCGGTGTGGATCGTTTTTGCGGTCGGTCAAATGCTGGAGGGAATGCTGATTACACCTTGGCTGGTCGGCGACCGGATCGGCTTGCATCCTGTCGTGGTCATTTTCGCATTGATGGCGTTCGGTCAGCTTTTCGGTTTCTTCGGTATTTTGCTGGCGTTGCCGGTAAGCGCGGTATTGCTGGTTTGGTTACGCCACATTCACCAGCGCTATTTGGGCAGTAATCTCTATAACTTATAGCCAGTGCCAAGTACCGGCGAATTTGCCGTACCACGATGATGCAGCAATTGCTATTGGATATCCACCCCGCACCGTTACCGACTTTGGCGAATTTTCAGCCAGGGCGAAACCGAGAGCTGTTGCAGTTGTTGCATGATCTACTGTCGGGCAAAGCGAAGGAACGCTTCATTTATGTGTGGGGCAATCCCGGTTGCGGTAAGACGCATTTGTTGCAAGCCGTGGTGTCCGGCTATGTGCAGCAAGGCACAAAAGCGGTATATTGCTGCGCCCGGAATCCATGCGGATTTACTGTCGATCACGACGTTCATTGTGTGACCATTGACGATATCGACGGTTTAAACGCATCCCGCCAGATCGATATGTTTCATTGGTACAACCGGTTGCGCGACGAAAGTCAAACGGTATTGCTGATCAGCGGTACGGTGGCGCCGATGCATTTGACGCTGCGCCAGGATCTGGTGACGCGTTTGGGGTGGGGATTGGTCTATCAGATTCATGAATTGACCGAAACGGAAAAAATGCAAGCGATGCGGACGTATGCCGATGAATGTGGCTACGACCTGCCGCCGGAGATTTGCCTGTATTTGCTGAGGCACGGACAACGCGATTTACCGTCGTTGATGATGCTGCTGGACGCTTTGGATCGGTATGCGTTGACGCATCAGCGGCAAATGACCATTCCATTGTTAAGAGAATTATTACGGGTGACTTGATGAACTTAGCTTTATTTGATTTGGATAATACACTGATCGCCGGCGACAGCGATTTTCAATGGGCGCAATTTCTGATCGAAAAGAAAGCATTGGATCGCGAATTGCATGAAGCGAAAAATATTGAGTTTTATGAGCAATATAAGGCGGGAACATTAGATATTCATGAGTTTCTGAATTTTCAACTCAAACCGCTGGCGCGTCATCCGCGCGTTCAGCTTGAAACATGGCGGAAAGAATTCATGGCAAAAAAAATCATGCCACTGATCGCGCCGGGTACTGGTGAGTTATTGGAACGGCATAAGCTGGATGGCGATTTGTGCATTATCATCACCGCAACCAACAGTTTCGTGACGGCACCGATTGCGCAGGCGCTCGGTGTCGAGCACCTGATCGCGACCGAGCCGGAGGAAAAAGACGGCGAATTTACCGGCCGCGTTACCGGCACGCCGTCGTTCCGTGAAGGCAAAATCGAGCGACTGGAAACATGGCTGGACGTGCACAATCTCACCTGGCTGTCGTTCCTGCGCAGTTGGTTTTACAGCGATTCGCTGAATGATCTGCCGCTGCTCAGTAAAGTCACGCACCCGGTGGCGGTTGATCCCGATCCGACGCTGAAAAGCCACGCGGAAAGAAACAACTGGCCGATTATCAGTTTGCGTGGCTGAGGTGGATTGGCAATGGGCGGTCTAGTGAAGCCGCTTCGTCCGATTGCCAAGAGGAAGACGGCGTAATGTCAAGAGTGACTCCTGTGATTGTTTACGGTTAAATCAGCAGTGCCGGTTTGTTTATAAAATCAACAACGATGAAGTTTATGTTCTCGTGG
The DNA here is from genome assembly GCA_021582655.1 of Nitrosomonas sp. Classification (GTDB taxonomy): domain Bacteria; phylum Pseudomonadota; class Gammaproteobacteria; order Burkholderiales; family Nitrosomonadaceae; genus Nitrosomonas. The sequence goes on along the minus strand of CP091135.1, from coordinate 1,807,587 downwards.
AACAAATCTCGTCGCACGATTACCGGTGAAAATAATAAACAAATATCCATTGGCAAAAAAACATGCGACGCGTCAATGGGCGAATCGGGTAAGTGTCAGATCGGGTCTGAATCATTACAATGAAACCGAAATGAACTGCTTGCCCTCACCGACATTCTATCTCTAGTTGTACGTCATACACTGTATTAAGAAGATCATAAGCTGGCATATTTTCTTTGATCGTTTTCAATTGATTCTCAACCTCCGTCAATTTGCGAACCGTCGGTTTTTCTCCCTTGCCCTGGATATAGGAAATTATGATGTAAGCAAGGAAGCCCAAGCCGGTAAAAACCGTAGAGACCACCGTTGTCCATCAGCATCTTCTTCACTTCGGGACTGTTCTGACGCAGATGCAACAAGTTTAAGACGCAATGGATCAATTTTTTGTACCTGTTGCCCAAACAGTTGGGCGTATCGAATTGTTGCACGTCTTGTGTGATGGCATCTAAGAAGCCTTTAATTAAACTGACTTTTCCCGCTGCAATTTCTGAGAGATTGGGATTTGCCAGCGTGTAATCCAAGTCGAGAAACCACTTGCGTATGCCATCATCACTGGTGTCCTCATCTTTCCACGCTCTCAATTTCTTTCCGTAGGCCAATCCCAGATCAGGCGCGACCGACATGTCTGACAGAAATGACAATGCGACTGAATCAGCTGCCACATTCATTTTAATTTTATCCTCGAAAGGTGACAGAAAACTCCAGTTCAAATTCCTTGATTGTTGCTGGATCCAGATTAGGGTTGGCACCATTTTTAGTTGGGAGGAACAAGCGCCACTTCCCATAGGGGCCTATGCGTCGATAGACTTCTTGATCCAGCTCAGATTGAAGTAATGCCTTTTTCAGATATTCGCTACCAACGATCTGTGGTTCGGTGATAGTTTCAAAATTGACGCCGCTTCTCAATTGATATTGATGAAAGGTGTCGTATTTGCCATAGATTGTGTCGCGTGCCCCATGAAATAAAATAGCGCTGATTTTTTCATGGTGGCCGTCGTGAAGCGTGACACGAAGCTTGACTGCATTGCCTTTATCACCTGAAAGTCGCACATCATAAGCGCTAGCCAATTCATGAATATAGCGTCCAAAACCGCTACTTTCTTCTTGTTCCTTTTGTGTGCGCACGATACTGAACTCAAATGCGTAACCCCCATCGCCTTTGATAAAACCAGGTTTTTTGTCATTGGGTTGTAGTTTTAATATGATTCCAGGGTCAGCATTGTGGATCGGAAACCTGGCCGGTTGGTTGGTTTGATCATTCAAATAGCTTTTGTAAGCGAAAGCCAGTTCTTGTTTGCAATCGCGAAGCTTGCCAGGCGTTAGGTGATAGAGAATGTCACGGCTTCCACCCCATTGCATGTCTACACTAAACAAGTCCCTGAAAATTTTAGAAGTATCCTCTAAGGTGCTATAGCGATAAGCCCTTTCCAAGGTGCATAGCTCGTGTGCGCATCGTTCAAGTACGACACCATACCGACGGGCAAGCGATGCGGTGAGATAAGCCACCGCCGGGTCGTTGAGTGCGGACATGTCCGCGAGATTTTGTGCTTGCTCGGCGTCAAGGTTTTTTAAGCGCTCATCAAGTTGTGCAATCTTAAGTATCAGGTTATTGTATTGTATGATTAAATCATTTTTTCCCGATACTGTCGAAAAGAAAGTCTGTATGAGCTGGTGGAGTTCTTTTGCGGACGAAAGCCGCATGAATTTCTGCACAATCTTGTTATACTGCGCTAAATCGGCCAGCAATAATTTTTGCTCTCCAGATTCAATAGTACCCAAGCTGCTATAGCTGGTTCTTAAAGAACCCTCCAGATCTTCCTTAAGAGTCCCCGTTTCCTGGATGATGAGATCTTTTTTTATTTTGGTTTCATCATCGCTACTTGTTTCTGTGATTCCCTTGACCAGAAGATCAATGCCTTCTACGGGCGCCAAATACTTTGTGAATGCAATCATAGTGGCTGCTTCGACCAATTCACTCCAAGTGGGGAATTGAAAAGCCGTGACAGCCGCTTTGAAAGCATCCGCTCTATCAATGAGCTGTTCTTTTAGCTCAAAGACGGATTGATCGATGGACTCAATCTCTGCTGCCGTTTCTCTAAGCACCTCAAGACATTTGCTTTTCTGCTCTTTGGTGATGCTGCTCAACGCTATATTGGCATTGGTTCGCCTTGAAAAAGCATTTTGCTCGTTTCCATAACCATTTTCTGCCTCTAAGGCATCATGGTATTCTTTCTCTATGATCCTCAGATTCTCGATATTATCTCTCAAGAATGTGTCCAGCGTGTCATAGCTTAAGTTTGGAATAACGGGATCGAGAATATTCTCGCCAAACGGGCTAAGACCCGCCGCTGCATAGCTTCTTAAGCGCTTTGCGGTGTTAAAGACATCTTCAAATGCGCGCACTTCAAGCGGATTGCGGTTGGCCGCTTTTTTCCTACCCTCATCTTGCACCCATGCACTTCGTTGTATGATCCAATCGAGCAATTCACAAATGCTCTTGAAACTTTGCTGCAATGTATCTTTGGAAATGGAACCTTCCGCTCGTAGACCGGCAATGAGATGCATGGCTTGCGCACGCTCCAGCAGCATCATGAGATGCGTGGCGCTTGCCAGGGTGTCGGGGTTGAAATGAAGATTGGTGATTCCTTCTTTGCCGGAACTGCCATCGGGTTTTGCTGTACCTGTGTATCCGCCATTGGGCGCTTGGGTCGTGCTAACTTCGCGATCATCACGATTGCCGTCTTTTCTTTTTTCCCAGATACGCCAATAGGTTATGGTTGTGTATCCTGCATCCCAGCTTCCGCTTGTTACTTCATAACTTAAACCAGGTGTTGAGCGATCACTGCGATTGTTACTGTGTTTTCCACCTGTACCTGGTGTTCCATTATTTCCTTTCTTACCGCCAGCACCTCCCCTATTCCTGATGTCGTCAGTTCCGAAAGAAGCCGACTCGATCCAAATCGAGATCGTTCCGCCATTGCCGCCATCGCCGCCTTTGCCACCATACGTTGCATTACCGCCTTGCCCGCCATAGCCCGATTGATAAATACTTTTACCTAAGAATCTATCGTAAAGCCGATAAAATCCAGCACCGCCATCACCACCATCTTGTCCGTCTTGCCCTTGCTGGCCATTGCCGCCGAGCGCTTCGCATGACAATCGACTCTTGTCATCGGGTAATACTAGCTTGTGTGCATACAAAACGATCTCACCACCATTGTTACCATTGTTACCACTGACAATGGATGCATCAGCATGAGCACCTGGATGGCCATCCTGTGTATTTTCAGTGCAATGATACGGTTCTCCAGATTTATTCTTTCCATCAATCCCTCTGCCTGCCTTGTTCGCTTTTATGGGGCGACTCTTTATCGCATCGCCACTTTTACCATTTGAGCGTATCGTGGTTATGCCGGGTATCAGGCATCTCATTTCACGGGCAAATAATTGAAAAGAATACTTTGGGTTGAGCACCAGATCGCCATTGAGCTGAACGGTATCGGCATAAATTTTATTGTGCTTGTTGGTATCGATATACACCAACTCGTCCGAGTTTTCCTTGTTGTCCGTCGTGAGTACAATTTTTTCTAAGCTGCTGTAGATATAGATCGTATCGCCGGTTTCATATTGAAAAAAAGTTCTGCCGGGGATGCGTTGTGTCTTTTCACTCATATTGATTGACTGCTGACCGTATCGTTTGGGGGGTGAACGGAAGTGCATAAAATCACTTTCCGGATTTCATTGATGTTTAATAGGCATTTGAGACATAATATTAATTATTTTTATATCCTTCCTTATTACGTAAGCTTTTAATTGCTATGTCATATTCTATAATGTAAATTTAATGATATTCTATCGTAGTGTTATTAAATGTTGTAAGAAAATTATTACAGTAAAGAGATCACGGCTAATGTACCTTGATCAGTGAACTAAGAAGAAAGGGAGTGTGATGTCCAGATGCGTACCCTTTTGGTACGTTGATATAGTAAGCACGCCGCTACTGGCAACAAGCCAAGGTGGTTTTATGTTCTCTGCAGGACAAACAAAACCCATGGCTTTTTTCAAAAACTGACATACCATTTATGGTACGTTTACGAGCATAAACGTGTTGGGAAGCAATTAAAATCGTGCCCGATATCGGTATTGAAGAAATGCGAAAAATGGAAGGATGTGGTAACGATCTTCTGACAATAAGGATTGGCGCTGATTAAAAGTTTTGTGAATAAAGCTTTAACCGGTAAATGGAATGGCTATCGCTCTTCACGGTTAAACCAGCAGTACCAGGTTATCTATAAAATAGACAACAATGAAGTTTATGTTCTCGTTGAGCAGATCTCACCGCACGATTACCGGAGAAAATAATGGACGAATATCAATTGGCAAAGAAACATGCGACGTGTCGGTCAGCGAGTCGGTAAAATTATCCGCGAGCTCCAAGGACTAAGCCAGAATGAGCTGTCTGCCCTCACCGGTATTCCGCAATCAACCCTCTCCGCCATCGAACACGACAAAATTAACTTGGGAATTGAACGTGCCAAAATATTGGTAAAAACCCTCAAATGCTACCCAGTGGTACTGGTCTTATCCCGGATGGGATGTTAGCCGCTGCATAGCTCTGGAATTAATCTACTTATCTAAAATGCCAAGCCAAGCCCTTTCTTTCTTTTTGTCAGATTACTAAGAGGGAGGTAGTGTGATGTTAAATGTAAGGTTTGACCCTTTTCTGTTCACTATCAATAGGATCGATATCAGTGCTATCTTGTCACTCAAGAAAAAATCCCGATAATCCAAAATTCCAGATAATTGAATCATCGGTTCATAAAAAAAGCGTGAAACTTTAGTATGGGGTTTACACTTGACAAAGTCGTGCCGTGGGGACGTTCGTATGACGAATATGTCAGTATGTTCAACCTCACTGAGAAAGATTTGAGTCTTCGCATTCTCGGCTGTGGAGATGGTCCCGCTGCATTCAATACCGTGCTAACTAAACGCGGTGGAAGTGTCGTTTCAGTCGATCCGGTCTATGTTTTTGACACTACGCGAATCAGAAGTCGCATCGCCGAAACATATGAAACTGTGATGATCCAGATGCACAAGAACCAAGGCGACTATGTTTGGAAAGATATTCCATCGGTTGAACAACTTGGCAGAATTCGCATGTCCGCAATGGAAGATTTTCTCGCTGACTTCGATTCTGGAAAACAACAAGGCAGGTACATCGCAGGCGAACTGCCGTCATTGCCTTTCGGGAACGAGCAATTCGATATCGCCTTGTCTTCCCACTTCTTGTTCCTATACAGCGCGCACTTATCGACGGAGTTCCATCTTCGTGCCCTCCAGGAAATGTTACGTGTATCGTGCGAAGTGAGAGTGTTCCCGCTGCTTACTCTCGGCGGCGCTTCATCACCATATCTCCATACGATGAATGAATATTTTGTGGAAAAGGGTTTCGGCGTAGATGTCATGTGCGTACCTTACGAGTTTCAGCGAGGCGGCAATGAAATGCTGGTTATCAAGCCTGTTTAAGGAAACGCTGATTAATTGACTGCACGAGCGAATCACTTCGTTGCGCGGTACTCGCACCCTCGCCTATCTTATTGATATGTCTCGGTTGCTGTGTTCCGTGCGCCTCATGTTTCATCTCGTTCGTCGAATTAATCAGCGTTTCCTTAACATTGCAGTCAAGCGGGACTGGCTTACAGCGGGCTTCGCCCGCCCTCCACTTAATTGCTGTAAGTCTCCAATTCCACTACCTGTGCTAAAGGGTCGTGTCTTGATATCATTTATCCATAAAAACCGTGTTACATGATCGTTTAACGAATTACCCTGAATTTCTTACTCTTCCCGCCGCAACTGCGGAAACAAAATCACATCGCGGATACTGGGACTATCAGTCAACAGCATCACCAGCCGGTCGATGCCGATGCCTTCGCCCGCCGTAGGCGGCAAGCCGTATTCCAGCGCGCGGATGTAATCCGCATCGTAGTGCATCGCTTCCTTGTCGCCGGCGTCTTTGGCTTTGGCTTGTTCCAGAAAGCGCGCCGCTTGATCTTCCGGGTCGTTCAGTTCAGAGAAGCCGTTGGCGATTTCGCGGCCGGCGATGTACAGCTCGAAGCGGTCGGTGATGTCCGGGTTGGTATCGTTGCGCCGCGCCAACGGGGAGACTTCGGCGGGGTAGTCGACGATGAAAGTGGGTTCGAACAGCAGGTGTTCGGTGGTTTCGTCGAACAGCGATAATTGCAGTCCGCCGATGCCGTCTTTCGGGTTAAAGTGTATGTTCAATGCTTGCAATTTGTTGATCAGAAAATTGCGGTCATTCAGTTGCACGTCGGTGTATTCCGGATGGAATTTCTTGATTGCCGCGGTGATGGTCAGGCGCGCAAACGGTTTTGCCAGATCCATGGTTTTACCCTGATACGTGACTTGCGTGGTGCCCAGTACTTTTTGCGCGATTTCGGCCAGCATTTTCTCGGTGAAATCCATCAAATAGGTGAAGTCCTGGTAGGCTTCGTAGAATTCCACCATGGTGAATTCGGGGTTGTGGCGGGTGGAAATGCCTTCGTTGCGGAAATTGCGGTTGATTTCAAACACGCGCTCCATGCCGCCGACCACCAGCCGCTTCAGATAAAGTTCCGGTGCGATGCGCAAATACAATGCCATATCGAGCGCATTATGGTGGGTGACGAAAGGCCGCGCGGTGGCGCCGCCGGGGATCGGATGCATCATCGGTGTTTCCACTTCAAGATAATCGCGCGCGACGAAAAATTCGCGCATCGCCTGGATGATTCTGGAGCGCATGGTGAACACCTTGCGCGCGTCTTCGTTGGTAATTAAATCCAGGTAACGCTGGCGGTACTTTTGTTCCTGATCGGCCAAGCCGTGGAATTTTTCCGGTAGTGGGCGCAACGATTTGGTCAGTAATTGTAATTGCGTTACCCGCAACGACAATTCGCCGGTCTTGGTTTTGAACAACGTGCCTTGTGCACCGAGAATATCGCCCAAATCATAGTGTTTGAACGCCGCGTGCACCGCTTCACCGCTGTGATCATCGGAAACGTACAATTGAATGCGTCCGCTCATGTCCTGGATGGTCGCGAAACTGGCTTTGCCCATTATCCGTTTTAGTACCATGCGTCCCGCGACTTTGACGGTAACCGACTGCGCTTCCAGCGATTCTTTGGTTAATTCGCCGAATTGACGGTGCAGTGCCGATGCAACGCGATCGCGCCGGAAGGTATTCGGGAATGCATTGCCGGCTTGGCGCAATTGCGCCAGCTTGCCGCGCCGTTCGGCGATGATTTGATTTTCGTCCTGCGGGATGGCCGGTGGGTTGTCTTGGGTCATGTCGTGATCGGTAGATAAAGTGTCGGATTATACCTTGCATGTGTGAAATTACAGCAATCGCACCGGGTGAATGCACATTCCGTTATGCATTACGGAAGCGCGAACGCTTGATGATCAAAATAGTGGCAAGCGGCAATACGAAACCGATCAGTGTCACAGTGATCAACAACTGCCCCAATTCGCTGTAATCAGCCGGTACGGTGATTTGGCCTGTGGCGGCATCCGTTATTTCGCGCTTGACGTCATAAATTTGATTGAGATACTTGGTGCCAAGTTGCGAGGCCGATAACGCAAGGTTGGTGAAGGATGCCATTACGGCAAAGAAGGTCGCCTTGAGTTTTTCCGGCGCCGAATTGGCGATCCACGCCAGCATCGGTATCATTGCGATCTGTCCCAGCGGCGATTCCAGTGCGGTATCGATCAGCGTGATGAAGCGTGCATCGACGATGCCGTTGGTCATTGCGGCGGTCCATTGGTGCAAACCGAAGTACATACCGATTATCGGCAGCGATAAGCAGGTGCCGATCACGGTTAAGAAGACGATGACGTAGGCGATCGAGCGTTCGGCCATGAAGCGGCGGAAAATGAACATGCCGAATAATGTCAGTACCGCCCCGACCAACGATAGCACGGCGAGGAATTGCTGATCAAAATTCAGTTCGTCGATCATCCACCAGGTCGCGCCTGCGCCCGGTGTCGGAATGGCGCGAAATACAAAAATCATAATCGCGGTGCCGACCAGTACATTGCGCGCGTCAGGCTCGAGTTCCCCGGTCAACCGCCACATCAGAAATACGATGATTGTCATCGAAACGGTGAAAACGATTTCTTCGCCGCCGGATACACCACTGATACCCACACCTAACGACATCACGGTAAAGGCCAGCCCGCCGCCGAGTATCCACCAATTCACTGGCGGGGTTTCGATGTGTCCGTTTAGCATGTTTTCCACCTGCTCCCGGTTGTGCCCTTGTGTGAGCAGACGCTTGCGTTCTTGTCGCTGCAGCCAGGACGCGAATACCACACCGCAAACGGAAATGAAAGGGATAATCAGCGCCAGTTGGTATACCAGTAAGTAGACGGCTTCTTTTTCCGCCGCGGGTAATGAAGCGGCATCGCGCAGTAAAAATACATTGGCGATCGATACCAGCACACCGCCGCCGATGATCGCGACCCGACCCAGTGTTTGCATCGTGATGTGCATCAGCTTGCGTTGTTCCGGGTCCAGTTTCCGGCCGTTTTCATCGACGCGTGGCACCGCCTCGACAGTCATCGCATCGGCGACCACATCTTGCAGCACATAGCCGATCGGTGCGAGCAGTGCGGACGCGATATACCATGTTTCAATCGCGGCAATTTCCGCCATGGCGTCGGTATGTCCGAGCAAGCCGATCATCATAAGAAGGCTCAACATGATCAGACTGGCACCCAAGTACACCAGCAATTCCTTCCAGCGCCAAATCAAATCGACCAAGTGCCCGAGCGGCATTTTGATCGCCCACGGCAGCATCATCCAGAACCCGAGCATGGCGAGAAATTCCGCAGAAAGTCCTAATTTCTCCTTGACGTAGAACGTGCCGACGATACCGGTCAACCCCGAGATGCCCGCCGCGACATATACCATCAGCGGTGGCAGATAAGATAGGCGCATTTCACGCCCGAGCGCGAGTATATTCACGCTGAACCATTGTGCGATGACAGACCGGAGTCCGTTGGCGGGTAAGATGCTTTTCATGATGATCGCTTTGCTTTATGAGATGAATGATTGGCGGGCTAACGTTGCCTTGGACGTACGCCGACCTTGATCGGGAACGACTGCCGCTGCTTATTGCGAATGATGGTGACGGTTACCGCATCGCCGGGTGGCAGCGCGGCGACATGATTGAGTATTTCCGAGGAATTTTTGAGCGATTTTCCTTCGATGGCGGTCAAGATGTCACCGGGTTTGATCCCCGCCTTGTCTGCCGGGCCGTCTTTCAATACGCTGGCGACCAGTGCGCCGGAGAGATTTTCAATATCGAATGATTCCGCCAATTCTCCGGTTAAATCCTGCATGCTGACGCCAAGCCAGCCGCGAGTGACACTGCCGGATTGGATGATTTTTTCCATAATCTGGCTGGCGACATGGATCGGGATCGCGAATCCGATACCCAAGGACCCGCCGCTACGTGAATATATCGCTGTGTTGATGCCGACCAGATTACCCGAAGTATCGGTCAATGCGCCGCCGGAATTGCCCGGATTGACGGCTGCATCGGTCTGAATGAAGTCTTCGAAAGTGTTGATTCCCACACCGCTGCGGCTCAATGCGCTGACGATGCCCATGGTAACGCTTTGTCCGACTCCGAACGGATTGCCCACCGCAAGTACCACATCGCCCACTTTGATGTGCTGTGATTGTCCGAATACCATGGCCGGCAGATCTTTCAGGCCGATTTTTAGTACCGCCAGATCCGTTTCTGGATCGGAGCCGATCAGCTTCGCCTTGGCTTTTCTGCCGTCAACCAGCGCGACTTCAACGTCTTCGGCGGTTTCGATGACATGGTGATTGGTCAGAACATAGCCGCTGGGGCTGACGATCACACCGGAACCCAGGCTGAACGTGCGCCGCGGTTTGGTTTCCAATTGTTCACCAAAAAAACGGCGAAACATCGGATCGTCCAGTAGCGGATGCCCCGGTTCTTTGACTTCCTTGCTGGTGAAGATATTGACGACCGACGGCATTGCGATTTCAGCGGCTTTGGCGTAGCTGTCGGATCTGTCCGCAATTACGGCAGGTGCGACTTCTCTGACGGTTACTATCTCGCCACGCGGCCGCCAGGATAACAAATCGGGCCGAAGCGTCGATACCACAAAAAATATTGCGAGCAGCACAGCCGCCGTTTGGGCAAAAATCAACCACAGTCTGTACATCAAAGCAAGGCACTCCCGAGAAGAAAAAACGCTACGGTTATGAATATATGCGGTGTAGTATATGCGCCAAGGAGAAAGACCGATGCATCGCGACGAACTGGAAGCTTATCTGAATCAATTATTGGACATATCCCGTTTCCATGATTATTGCCCAAATGGCCTGCAAGTGGAAGGGCGCACCCAGATTGAAACGGTCGTGAGCGGCGTTACGGCGTCGTTGGCGTTGCTGCAGTCCGCAGTGGCGGCCAATGCGGATGCCGTGCTGGTGCATCACGGTTATTTTTGGCGTGGTGAGGATTTGCGCATCACCGGGCTTAAAAGTCGCCGCATTGCATTGCTGATGAATCATCAGATCAATTTGTTTGCGTATCATCTGCCGCTCGATTCGCATCCGCAATTTGGTAATAACGCCTTATTGGGCCAGAAACTGGGATTTGTTGAGACCGGCCGATTCGGTGGCCAGGATATCATGATGCGGGGAGTGCTCGGTGAAGCCATGACGTTGGCGGCTCTGGAGGGAATAATCGCACGTACGGTAATGCGTCCGCCTATGATTGTCGGCGATCGTGCCAGAGTGATTCGGAATATCGCATGGTGTACCGGTGGGGCGCAAGGTTATTTCGAGGAAGCGATCCGGCAAGGTGTCGATGCATATCTCACCGGCGAAATTTCAGAGCACAATGTACACGCTGCGCGTGAATCGGGTGTGGCATTCATCGCGGCCGGTCATCACGCTACTGAGCGATACGGCGTGCAAGCGCTCGGCGATCATCTTGTGCAGCAGTTCGGCATCCGGCATCAGTTCATGGACATCGAGAATCCCGTATAAGTAAACCGATACGGCAATTTACACCCGGTAAGATATTATTCGTCCTCGTTTTTGTCTTTTTTCTTTTTTTTTCCGGAAAACATGGTCCACCAGATAATAAAAAGAAATAAACCCAGTGCGACAGCCGCTTCAACCGCAAGTAACCACATAATTATTACAAGGCAAGTTTCTATAAAGCCGTTACTTTAACTAAAAGTCGATGAAAAACCAATCTCGTTTTATTATCGTTATCATTTTGTCGGTGCTGGCGGGTTGTGCTACAGAACCTATCGCACCGATAAGCTCGCCGGAAAAGCCGGCGGAGATCGCCGTTCCCTTGCCTCCTCTGGAGCCGCCGTTAACAAAATCAACTCACAAGCGTGTTCAGTGGTCGGATCTGACAGGTTGGGTGGATGATGATTTGACGCCCGCGTGGGCAGCGTTTCTTAACAGCTGTATAGCTTTAAATCAGCGAGCTGCCTGGCGTGATAGCTGCCAATCGGCGGTTTCATTAAAAAATCCGAATCGTTCCGGTATCAGAAATTTTTTTGAAACTTACTTTGTTCCCTATCAGATAATTAATATCGATAATACAACTGAGGGGTTGATTACCGGCTATTACGAACCTTTACTCAAAGGCAGCCGTAAATCTTCCGGTCGGTATCGTTACCCGATTTACGCGGCTCCCGATGGACTACTGACCATTGAGTTGGGCGCCGCATATCCTGAACTGAAGGATTTGAAACTGCGCGGTCGCTTGAACGGTCGTAAAGTGGTTCCATATTATAGTCGCGCCGATATCATGAATAACCCGGAATTGTTGCGGGGATACGAGCTGCTATGGGTGGAGGATGAAGTCGAATTGTTTTTTTTGCATGTACAAGGTTCTGGCCGTATCGTGTTGGATACTGGTGAAACCATGAAAATCGGTTTTGCCGACCAAAACGGCTATCCGTATAATTCAATTGGCAAGACCCTGGTTCAGCGTGGTGAATTGCCGTTGGCAAAAGCTTCTATGCAAGGTATCAAGCAGTGGGGGCAGCAAAATCCCGATAAACTACCGGAACTGTTGCAGCAAAATGCACGTTATGTGTTTTTTCGTGAATTGTCTGCCGATCTGTCGGGTCCTATCGGTGCTCTCGGTGTGCCATTGACGGCCGGAAGAAGTATCGCTGTTGATCCTCAGTCGGTGCCGCAAGGTGCTCCGGTTTTTTTGGCTACTACTTGGCCCAATTCCAATAAGCCGCTCAATCGTCTGATGATAGCGCAAGATGTCGGTAGCGCCATTAAAGGAGGAGTTCGCGCCGATTTTTTCTGGGGTTTCGGTCACGAAGCTGGGGTTCAAGCCGGAAGAATGAAGCAATCCGGAAAAATGTGGGTTTTGTTGCCTAAAAAATGAGCAACAATAAAAGCGATCAGAAAGCTTCGTGTGTTTGATGCAGGCTTTGTGTAAAGACTCGTTGTTTAAGATGATTAATAGCGTAGAATATCCGCGTTGCCCTGGTAGCTCAGTGGATAGAGCAACCCCCTCCTAAGGGGTAGGTCGCACGTTCGATTCGTGTTCAGGGCGCAACAAAGGTTAAGTGGTGATACAGAAATCACAGATAACTAATCCTCATTTAAATAAGGATTAGTTATCTTAAAACCTTTGCTTGTATCGGACGAATTAATTCGGACCGGAATTTAAAAGAAAGGATAAGTTAAGTGGCTTGGATGTTAGAGGCTTGTTTTCCTTTCGGTCCCTGAGTGACGTCAAAGCTCACTTTCTGGCCTTCTTTGAGAGTCTTAAAACCAGACATGTTGATTGCTGAGAAGTGTGCAAATAAATCCTCACTGCCATCATCAGGAGTAATAAAACCAAAACCTTTGGAATCGTTGAACCATTTAACTGTGCCTGTTGCCATTTCTACTTCCTATATAAAAACTGGGCCGGAAACCCTAACACTATTTGAAAACAAAGGTTACTCACGGATTTAACCAACACCCCTGAGAACTTGAAATCAAACGCCGTTTGCTGTTTTACGCAAATCGAGTGTTAAAGTCAAGCGCTTACGTTATTTTTCTATTTGTTCTAAAGGGTGAATGTCTCAAGATACTTGAAAATTTTGTCGTAATCGCAAAACATGCCAGTAGTATCGTGCTGAATTTTGTACTAAGATTGATGATCCTTAGAGGACTAAAAAGCTAAAGGAAACAGCGATGTCAGCTAGTAAATCAGACACAATTTTGCTAACACAAAAGAAAGTAATACAGAAACCCCCGTCCATGTATAAAATTTTATTGTTAAATGATGATTTTACCCCGATGGATTTTGTAACTGAGGTGTTGGAGATGTTTTTTTTCATGAATCAAGAGCAAGCAACTCATATAATGTTAAAAGTACATACCGAAGGTGTTGGTGTATGCGGAATTTATCCAGAAGATATTGCAAGTACGAAAGTCAAGCAAGTGATTGAATTTGCTAGATTGAATCAACATCCACTTCGGTGTGTTATGGAGGAAAATTGATATGATTGCTCCTGATCTGGAGGTGAGTTTGCATATGGCGTTTGTAGAATCACGACAGAAACGCTATGAATTTATTACAGTCGAGCATCTGTTGTTGGCTATGCTTGATAATACGAGCGCTGCCGAAGTACTGCAGGCGTGTTTGGTTGATATTGAAGAGTTACGTGCGATACTGCTTGATCATATTGAACGGCATACCCCGGTAATTAAAGGTACTGATGAGGTTGATACTCAGCCGACGCTCGGGTTTCAGCGTGTCATTCAGCGTGCGATTTTGCATGTCCAATCGTCTGGAAAGAAAGAGGTCACTGGTGCTAATGTACTGGTATCGATCTTTGGTGAAAAGGACTCCCATGCAGCTTATTTTTTGCAGCAGCGAGGTGTTACTCGACTGGATGTAGTGAATTATATTTCTCACAATATTAGGAAAGTTCCACAAGACAGCTCCACTAAGATTGGGAACGAAGCTGATATGGAACCGGAATCAAATTCCGGTGGATTACTCGAAAGTTATACAATCAATCTCAATCATCTGGCGCTAATGAATAAGATTGATCCATTGGTCGGGCGAGAGAAAGAAATTGAGCGTGTTATTCAAACGCTATGCCGGCGTCGTAAAAATAATCCATTGCTGGTTGGTGAAGCGGGTGTGGGTAAAACTGCAATTGCGGAAGGACTCGCTAAACGCATTGTCGAAGAGAATGTTCCTGATTTGCTCCTGAAGCACCAAATTTATGCGCTGGACATGGGGGCTTTGTTAGCAGGGACTAAGTATCGAGGAGATTTTGAGCAGCGCTTGAAATCGCTCCTAAAACAATTAACCGAGAATCCAATGGCAATTTTGTTTATTGATGAAATTCATACGCTTATCGGTGCTGGTGCTGCATCAGGCGGTGTTTTGGATGCATCGAATTTACTGAAGCCGGTATTAAGCTCGGGGCAGTTGCGGTGTATCGGTGCGACTACGTTTAGTGAATATCGGGGAATCTTTGAGAAAGACCGCGCGCTATCAAGACGTTTTCAGCAAATTGAAGTCAATGAACCCAGTGTTGATGAGACTGTGGCGATTTTACGCGGACTGAAGTCGCGATATGAGCAGCATCATAAAGTAAAGTATACAAATAGTGCATTAATTTCAGCGGCCGAGCTGTCCGAGCGCTATATCAACGATCGGCATTTACCGGATAAGGCGATTGATGTACTTGATGAGGCGGGTGCAATGCAGCGGTTGTTGCCAAAGTCGAAGAAGCGCAAGGTAATTGGAAAAAGTGAAATCGAAAGCGTGGTTGCCAAGATTGCCAGAATTCCGTCACAGACTATTTCAACAGATGATCGCAATAAGCTAAAAACACTTGGACGTGATATGAAGGCGGTAGTGTTTGGTCAGGATAAAGCTGTTGACACACTGACAGCCGCTATCAAAATGGCAAGGAGTGGTCTGGGGAATCCGAGAAAACCGGTTGGCTCATTTCTTTTCTCAGGCCCGACAGGGGTTGGAAAAACGGAAGTCGCAAGACAATTGGCTTATGCGTTGGGTATTCATTTGCATCGCTTTGATATGTCAGAGTATATGGAGCGGCATGCCGTATCCAGATTAATTGGCGCGCCGCCCGGATATGTAGGTTATGATCAAGGCGGCTTGCTGACAGAAGCTGTTATTAAGAATCCGTACTCGGTGCTGTTGTTGGATGAGATTGAAAAAGCACATACTGATATTTTCAATATCCTGTTACAAGTGATGGATTACGGGACGTTGACCGATAATAATGGCCGCAAAGCGGATTTTCGCAATGTCATTATCATTATGACTACTAATGCTGGTGCCGAAGCTTTAACGAAGTCGTCGATTGGATTTGCACAATCTAAATCGGTAGGTGATGAATTGGTTGATATCAAAAAATTATTCACACCGGAATTCCGAAATCGGCTTGATGCCGTGATATCGTTTGCACCACTCAATCAGGAAATTATCTTGCGTGTGACAGATAAATTTTTGATTCAACTGGAAACACAATTGAACGAAAAGAAAGTTGAGGTTACTTTTACGAATCAGTTGCGTAGCTACTTGGCCAAGAATGGATTCGATCCATTGATGGGCGCACGTCCAATGGAGCGCTTGATTCAGGATACTATTCGCAGCGCATTGGCTGATGAGTTGCTGTTTGGCCGGTTAGCCAACGGTGGCAAGGTAACCGTCGATGTGAAAGATAATAAAGTGATCTTGATGTTCGAAGAAGAAGTGGTTGCTATCTGATTCGTTCCATAATTTTGACAGAGTTATCAGCGTAAGCCATCCGTAGTTACCGCAGTTACGATAAATTCCCGTTTCTTGTCTATTTCCGTATTGCTATCCGCTACCGACGTTCCAGTCGGTAGTGGTAATATACGAGTTTTACGGTTTTCCAAAATTTCAAAGGATTGTTATTACCATGTTTTCGCAAAAACAAACAGTAGAAGTTGTCGATCCTGATCTGTGGCAAGCGATCAAAGGTGAGATGCAGCGTCAAGAAGAATATATCGAACTCATTGCATCGGAAAATTACGCTAGCCCCGCGGTTATGCAGGCACAAGGATCTGTTTTAACTAACAAATATGCTGAAGGTTATCCGGCTAAACGTTATTATGGTGGGTGCATGTATGCCGATCGGGTGGAGCAGCTTGCAATTGATCGATTGAAAGCGCTGTTTGGTGCGGAGTATGTCAATGTGCAGCCGCACTCAGGCTCTCAGGCTAATGCTGCTGTTTATCTTTCCGCGTTAAAGCCGGGCGATACCTTGCTTGGTATGTCGCTTGCGCATGGGGGGCATTTAACGCATGGTTCCAGCGTCAACATGAGCGGTAAGATTTTTAATTCAATTTCCTACGGTTTGCATCCAGAAACTGAAACGATCGATTATGAAGAAGTGGAACGGTTGGCACATGAGCACAAACCTAAAATGATCGTGGCCGGTGCATCAGCTTATGCACGGGTTATCGATTGGAAGCGTTTTCGCAAAATTGCAGATGCGGTAGGTGCTTACCTATTCGTTGATATGGCACATTATGCCGGTTTGATCGCTGCGGGTTTTTATCCTAATCCGGTTGGGATTGCGGATTTTGTTACCAGCACTACGCACAAAACCCTGCGTGGCCCGCGCGGTGGCGTCATTATAGCCAAACCGGAGCATGAAAAAGCACTCAATTCCGCGATTTTTCCGCAAACCCAAGGAGGGCCGTTGATGCATGTAATCGCAGCTAAAGCGGTAGCATTTAAGGAAGCTGCAAGCCAGGAATTCAAAAATTACCAGGAGCAGGTCATTGAAAATGCCCGTGTCATGGCAAAGGTACTTACTCAACGTGGTTTGCGGATTGTTTCGGGGCAAACCGATTGTCATTTGTTTTTGGTCGATTTGCGTGCGATGAATCTGACCGGTAAACAAGCGGAAGAGTCGTTGGAAAGGGCGCATATCACAGTCAACAAAAACGCCATTCCAAATGATCCGCAAAAGCCTTTCGTAACCAGTGGTGTCCGTATTGGATCTCCAGCGATCACGACGCGTGGCTTCAAGGAGTTGGAAGTAGAGCAATTGGCGCATCTGATCGCGGATGTACTAGCGGCACCGGAAGATGAAGCGGTTTTGTCGCGCGTGGCAACGGAAGCACGGCAACTTTGTGTGAGATTCCCGGTGTATGGATAGCTCCTCTGCAATTGTATCGGCATAATTCGTCAGCATGAAATGCCCTTTTTGTAATACTGATGATACCAGTGTGATCGACTCACGTGTCAGCGAAGATGGACATAAAATTCGCCGCCGTCGGCGTTGTCCGTCCTGCGATAAGCGCTTCACTACTTATGAAACGGTCGAGTTGCGCTTGCCGCAGGTGGTGAAGCACGATGGTACCAGGGCAGAGTTCGATCGTAATAAATTGATGACTGGGTTTAAACGGGCACTGCATAAGCGGCCGGTTCCGACCAATTATGTGGATGCCGCAATCGATCGTATCGTGCAGAAGCTGTTGGCTATGGGAGAACGAGAAGTGTTGTCGCGTAGTATTGGCGAGAGTGTGATGGAAGAGCTGTATAAACTCGATAAAGTTGCGTATATTCGCTTTGCTTCGGTATACAAGAGCTTTCAGGATGTTGATGATTTTCGCGATGCGATTAAGGAAGTGCAAAAACCCCACCAACATCTGCAATCTAAAAAAGTCTCTTGAATCTGCTGTTGACATGATACACCCCGTGAGCAATGTTCTTGGTTGATGCTATATCGCGTTTCGGGTTTTGCCTTAAATGTTTACGGCAATAGATCATCTTTACATGGCGCATGCGCTCCGACTTGCCGAGCGTGGATTGTGTACCACAACACCGAATCCTCGCGTTGGTTGTGTCATCGTGCGTGATGGGCAGCTCATGGGTTGCGGTTGGCACGAAGCGGCTGGAGAGCCGCATGCGGAAATTCATGCTCTGAGTCATGCTGGTATAGCTGCGCGGGGTGGTACCGCTTATATCACGTTAGAGCCTTGCAGTCATTATGGCCGCACGCCGCCTTGCACGAATGCGTTGATCGAAGCTGGGATTGCCAAAGTGATTATTGCTATGGAAGATCCCAATCCGATTGTATCCGGGCAGGGTGTTGCATTATTGCAGCAGGCCGGTATTCTCGTGCAACAAGGCTTGATGCGGGAAGAGGCGTATGTGCTGAATATCGGTTTTATATCGCGTATGGTTGGTAAAAAACCCTGGTTGAGATTGAAAATTGCAGCCAGTTTGGATGGTAAAACGGCGCTTAACAATGGTAGCAGTCAATGGATTACCGGTGAACCGGCACGTGTCGATGGACATCGATGGCGTGCACGGTCATGTGCAATTTTAACTGGAAGCGGTACAGTGCTGGCGGATAATCCGCAATTGACGGTACGTCATATCAAGGCTGTTCGTCAACCGAAGAAAATTGTGGTTGATCGAGATCTGTCGATTCCTTTGGATGCCAAATTGCTGCAGGGCGAAGAACGACCCTGGATTTTTACCGCAAATACCGGCCATCTGAAAAAGAAAGACATGTTGTTGGGCATGGGCGCTAACGTGATTGAATTGCCTGATAGCGGCGGCGCAGTTGATTTAAAAGCAATGATGGTGATGTTGGCTGATTTCGGCATTAACGAAATTCTGGTGGAATCCGGGTACGGATTAAATGGTGCTTTGGTGGCAGCAGGCTTGGCCGACGAGGCGATAATCTATTTGGCGCCGCAGTTTCTCGGGCGCGCGCGCGGTATGTTGAACTTGCCTGAATTGAAGCAGCTTGATCAGAAAGTGGCGCTTAAAATTCAAGATCTTTGCATGATCGGTAGCGATATTCGCGTCATTGCGCGGTTTGACTGAGTTCCGCTATTCACGCAATGGTTTCTTGGCTAATTTACGTTGCAGCGTACGGCGGTGCATGTTCAGGATTTTTGCGGTTACGGAAATATTGTTGTCATTCTCAGCGAGAATCCGATGGATGTACTCCCATTCAAGCCTTCCTACGGATAGCGGATTGGCGCTGATTGGTGTGTTCGATTCACCGGCGGTGCGCTCGAAGGCCGCCATGATTTCATCCGCATCAACCGGTTTGGCAAGATAGTGTGTCGCGCCAAGCTTAATAGCTTCAACAGCGGTGGCGATACTGGCGTAACCTGTCAGCATTACGATACGGGTGCCGGGGTCCAGTTGCTTCAGTTTTTCAACCATTACCAATCCGGACTCATTGGCCAATTTCAAATCGACGATGGCATATTCCGGCATGGCCGTTTCAGCGAATCCCAGTGCACCGCTGATGGTATGTGCGCACGTGACGCTAAAACCCCGTTTAGTCATAGCTTTTGCCAATACACCACAAAATACGTCGTCATCATCGACGATGAGGAGACTGGGAGAATCATCTGTTTCCGTCAATGAAGAATCAGTCATGATTTTTTCCTATCAAGGGTAAAACAACCTGAGTACAGGCTCCGCCATTTTCGAGATTGAACAAACGAACACTACCGCCGAATCGCTCAATATTGGCATTGGCAAGAAACAGACCGATGCCGAAGCCGTGTCCGGGCGCTTTGCTTGAGAAAAAAGCTTCACCGGCACGTTGCAGTGCTTCCGTGGATAGTCCTTTACCATCATCGATGATTTCGAGGTGCAATGTTTTATAATCCCAATGACTGTTAATCTCGATGCATTTTGATGATGCGTCCGCTGCATTATTAAGCAAATTCAATATTGATTGGTAAAGTAATTGATTTTCCATGATCGTTGGAACTGGCTGCATGCCTGTGCTTTGGTAGGTAAATTTAACCGACGGACGTATCAATTTCCATTTATCTAGAATCTGATGTAAGAAAGTGTCAACGGTTAATTCGCTGCCTTGCTCCGCTCTGTTTTGTCCCGCCTTTGCCAGTAAGTGCGTCAAGGTTTGCTTGCAATGCATGATCTGGTCGCGCAATATTTTGATATTGCCTTGAAATTCCGTATCATCAGGATATTCCTTTTGCAGTTCTCCGGTTACAACAGCCATTGTGGACAAGGGAGTTCCCAATTCATGGGCCGCGCCGGCGGCCAAAGTTCCCAAAGCGATAATTTGTTCGTTCCGCAATGCTTGTTCTCTAGCTTTGGCGAGATCCTGATCGCGTTCACGAATCGATGCACTCATTTTAACCACGAACCAGGCAATGATCACGGTGCTGAGTACGAAGGCCAACCACATACCGGATACATGTAATGCAAACTCGAGCAGATGATTGCTGTGATCATGTGGTAAGGGTATATATACAAAAAGTAGCAATGAATAGCAGGCGATGGTAATCATTGCCATAATCCATGTGAAGTGCCATGGCAATGCGGTGGCTGCGATCGTCAGTGGCAGTAAATACAGTGAAATAAATGGATTGGTTGAGCCGCCGCTAAAGTACAATAATGCGCTTAATGCGAATACATCAACCAGCAGTTGAAAGAAAAACTCATGGTGGGAAACCGGCCACGGCTGATGTAAGCGCAACCATGTTAATAAATTGATTGCTGACAGTAAAATGACGACAACTATCATTTTTGTCCATGGAATTTCAATGTCAATCGTCCAATAAACAATGGCGAAGGTCAGACATTCAGCGAGAATGGAGATATTTCTCAAAAGGAACAAGCGTTGCAAATTCTTGCTAAGTGGTGATTGACTCAGATCACTGAACATTTTGAGGGTAATAAAGGAATTCGGGGGATTTGCAGTATAAGAGCATGGTAACCAATTTTTTTTTCGGCTAAAATCTTAGTCCATTCTATCTCACCTGCCATCAATAATTTCATATCATTCTTGCATTTTTTATAACTCGACTCACATGCTTGAACTGAATTACATCTAACCGATGAATGCCATCATATTGAAGCGCAAGATACTGCAATAGCAGTTGTTTAGGATACAAAAAATAAATTACGGACAAATTCTATCGTTGGAGGAAATAAAATGATTAAAGTACTGCTGTCGAACCCTAGGGGATTCTGTGCCGGCGTAGATCGCGCGATAGAAATCGTGGAGCGGGCGCTTACCATGCATGGCGCACCCATATATGTGCGACATGAGGTAGTGCATAACCGGTTTGTTGTTGAAAATCTGGAGAAGAAGGGGGCTGTATTTGTTGAAAATCTGGATGAAGTTCCACAAGACAGTATTTTGATTTTTAGCGCGCATGGGGTATCGCATGCAGTGCGCCGTGAAGCGGCCGATCGTAAACTGAAAGTTTTTGATGCAACTTGCCCGTTGGTGACTAAGGTTCATGTTGAGGTTGCCAAAATGCGTAAGGAGGGTAAAGAGATCATCATGATCGGCCATCAGGGCCATCCAGAAGTGGAGGGAACCATGGGGCAAATTGAGGGTGAAGATAAGGGTATGTATTTGGTTGAGACCGAAGAGGATGTCGAGAATTTGCAAGTGAAGAATGAGGCTAATCTGGCGTATGTGACGCAAACTACGTTATCCGTCGATGATGCTGCGCGCATTGTGGATGCGCTAAGAAGACGCTTTCCTTTGATTACCGGACCTAAGAAAGATGATATTTGCTATGCTACGCAGAATCGCCAAGACGCAGTAAAGAAAATGGTGAAGCATTGCGATTTGGTGATTGTGGTCGGATCACCGAATAGTTCGAATTCGAATCGGCTTTGCGAGGTTGCCAGAAATGCTAATGTCGAAGCTTACATGGTCGATCGGGCAGAACAATTACAAGAATCCTGGTTTGTCGGCAAAAAAAATATCGGAATAACCGCCGGGGCTTCAGCCCCCGAGATTCTGGTGCAGCAAGTCATCTCCCGCCTTAAACAGATAGGCGCAGATCAAATTGGCGAAGACGTGATGATCGAAGAATTAAGTGGTGTAGTTGAATCCGTAGTGTTTCCGTTACCGAAAGCTTAAGTATGGTTTATTGTCGCCATTGATAAGGGGATATATCGAAGGGTTGACCTTTCCCCGTAATTTCATTGGTTAAAATTTCTGCACTGGCGGGAGCCATGGTAACGCCATAACGAAAATGGCCACTGTTAATGAATAAGTTGCGAATTTCTGGATGCCGGCCAATCGTGGGAATATTTCCTGGGGAGCTGGGACGTAGTCCAGCCCAATGTCGTATAATCTTTTGTTTGTCGAGTGATGGTAATAGAGTACAAGCTTGAGTGAGTAAATATTTTTTTGCTGTGTCGGTTATTTGTTTATTAAAGCCGGAATCTTCCAGTGTGCTGCCAACAAGTAGATGACCGTCACGTCTTGGGATAAGGTAGGTATCATTCCGAACCAGGATCGTAGAAGTCGGCGGTGAGTCATACTTAAATAGCAACATTTGTCCTTTAACCGGCCTAATTTTCAGTCCCAGTGCATAATCGCCTAATATCGCTTCGCTCCAGGTACCGGCGCTGACCACGTAAGAATCAGCTGAGAATTCACCGCAGGTTGTTGTGACCGATTGGACGTACTGTTGTTCTATATGCAACTTACTGATTGCGCAATTTTCAATGATTTTTCCACCTAGCTGCACTATGCGCAAATAAAGTGCGTGTATCAATCTAGGGTTACGCACTTGTGCAACATCAGAGAGAAACAATGCTGGTTCGTATTTCTTCGTATCATTATCGAACCAACCCTTCGATATCGTACTAAATTCAAATTTGATGTTTTGTTGCGAGCACCAATGCCGTGCGGCAGCCTCATCATAAGGTGGCAACACTAGCATACCCGATTTTTCATGCTCAGCATCAATCCCGGTTTTCTCGCGTAAGCTAGAAACCCATCCAGAAAATTGCATGGCACTATAGCTTGTAAGAAGTGTGACTTCATTAGTGTAGTTCCACGGATGCAGCGGTGCCAAAATACCGCCGCCTGCCCATGATGATTCGTGACCGGCTAAATTGCGTTCTATCAACATTACGTTGGCACCTTGCCTAAGTAAGTGCTCAGTAGTGGCAAGTCCGATGATTCCGGCACCGATCACAATGATGTCTGGTTTCATATGTGTATACGTTAATGATCAAGCAATATTGCTTGCATGATTAATTAAAGTTTTTTATCTAAAAAGTACAGATAAGGGTCACAAAACTAAAGTTATTGACCCATCAAACCGTTAATCCGAGAAAATCTGCTGTAAATAATTGGTTTTTAAGGGGTTGATAAAATGAAAATAAATGGGGTTTCAGAGAATCAATATGGTTTTACATTGATCGAATTAATGATTGTAGTTGCTATTGTTGGTATTTTGGCGGCTGTTGCGTACCCTTCTTATACACAATACATGATTCGAGGGAATCGTGCAGCAGCACAATCCGAGATGATGACCATTGCTAACTGGCAACAACAATTTCTGTTAACCAATCGGAATTATGCGAGTAAAGCGATTATGGAAGCGAGTGGGTATTCGTTGCCAACGGATGTAAACAGTAAATACAGTTATACGATCGATATCGGCGCTGGAGTAGTTCCAACTTATACACTTACTTTTACTTCAATTGGTATTCAGGTGAGTGACGGGAATCTGACCCTCAATAGCGAGGGAGTAAAAACTCCTGCTAATAAGTGGTAAGTAACAATGAAAGCAGTCCGCGATTTTTGTTTTCCTTTTTTTGTGCGAGGCGCTTCATTGATGGAGGTGCTGGTTACTACAGCCATTCTGGCGGTTGGATTATTGGGATTGGCTGGTTTGCAAGCACGTTTGCAATTATCGGAACTTGAATCTTATCAACGTGTGCAAGCGTTAATTTTACTGGAGGACATGGCAAATAGGCTTTCCGCTAATCGAGCTAATGCTGCGTTGTATGTAACGGCCTTTCCGCTTGGCGCAGATGACGATCAACCCAGTAGTTGTGTTGGGGCCGGCCAAAGTTATGATGCATGTCAGTGGAGCAGTGCACTTAAGGGGGCTAGCGAGCAATCATCTTCTTCGGCAAATGTTGGTGCCATGATCGGTGCACGAGGCTGTATCGAAGACCTGGGGACAGGTGAGCAATTTATGATCACGGTAGTATGGCAAGGTTTGACACCAGTTGCCGCTCCTGCATCTCATTGTGCATCGGGTATGTATGATAGTGATAACTCAAAATGTATCAATGACTTGTGTCGTAGAGCCATGAGTACAGTAATTCGTATCGCAGATCTCGCATCGCCATAATAATCCATTAATTAAATATCTATTATCAGGTTGCTATGAATGGTCGCCACAGCGGTTTCTCTTTACTCGAATTGATGATCTCGGTAGCTATTGGTATGTTTATTATGACCGGTGTACTTGCTTTATATCTTGATATCACACGAAGTAACGCTGAGCTCGCCAAAATCAACCGGCAGATTGAGAATGGACGATTTACCATACAGTTATTGCAGCAAGAATTATGGCATGCGGGTTTCTGGGATTCTTTTGCACCTCCACTGCCATCTGTTACTGCACCGCTTAATATTCCTAATCCATGTATCGCATTTGCGGATTGGAGTGCCACGGACACAGACGATATGTATCTAATCCCGGTTCAGGGGTATGCGAATGGAATTGGCGTGCCCAGTGAATGCGGTGGTATTGTCGCAAATAAACAAGCTAACTCCGATGTATTGGTAGTTCGTTACGCAAACACATGCATTGCTGATGCGGTAAATTGTGAGAACTATGATGCAAACAAACTGTATTTGCAAACACAGGGTTGTTCGGATACTGGGGCAACTGGTTATTACGATCCAGGTGCTGCAAATAAGCCAATTCTTGATGCCACCGGAAATAAAGTGGTTTACAAAAAAAATTGTACGACCATGGCTGATAAAAGAAAAATCATTATCTCTATTTTTTATGTGCGGAATTATTCTTCTGTTTCGAATGATGGTATTCCGACACTGATGCGCGCTGATTTCGGCAAAAGTGGCGACAGTGTGACGATGAAATCCGCGCAACCTCTGATTGAGGGAATACAAAGTATTAAGTTTGAGTATGGTCGTGATACAGATAATGACGGAAGTCCGGACGTTTTTGATGATTGTATCGCTTGTACGGCATTGGACTGGGCTCAAGTGGTCGCGGTACAGATGCACGTATTAGCACGTAACTTGGAAGCCTCTGTAGCTTATGTCGATGGTAAAACTTATCGACTGGGTGATACCACACTGGGCCCTTTTAGCGACGGGTATATGCGACACGTATACAGCAGCTATGTTCGACTCGTGAATCCATCCGGAAGAAGAGAAAGACCATGAATAACTACGCAATAACTTCGAATCAAAGTGGCGCTACCTTGATTGTCGGTTTGATTATTTTAGTTTCTATAACGTTGTTGATGATATCGGCTTTTTCACTAAGTGGTGGTAATCTCAAGGCGGTGAGCAACATGCAATATCGCAATGAAGCCATTGCCGCAGCAAATATGGCTATCGAGCAAACGATCAATTTGAATTTCGCGGCGATTGATTCTGCGAATTATCCAGAGACAATTGAAATTGATATCGACCAGGATAACATCATTGATTATTTAGTGACGATAAAAGCTCCGCTCTGCATTAGAGCAGGATTGGCGCCATCAAGTACTAAGGAAGAAGATAGCAGTGGACAAAATTCCAATATTGCAAATTCAGTGGATTATTTAACCTTGTGGGAAATTGAGGTTACAGCTCAGAACCAAGCAACAGGAGCTTTGGTTACTGCTAAACAAGGCATTAGCAAACAATTGACATTGAGTGAATACGATTTGTCGTCATGTTCATAATAATCACGAACGGGATCTCTATGTTATTCGTGCTAAAGAAATTCTTATTGGTCTTAACAGGTTCGTTTTTGGTGATTAGCAGCTTAGTAGCCGATGATATTGATTTGTTCACCGGAGTTACACCAAAAAATATCAATGATGCCCCTAACGTACTAATTATACTTGATAATACTGCCAACTGGAACGCTGCCTTTACCAATGAGATAAATGCACTTGCAAGTGTATTAGCAGGTCTGGATGTCAATAAATTTAGAGTGGGTTTGATGATGTTTAGTGAGACTGGCGCGGGAAATAGTAATCCTGATGGAGGATATATACGCGCAGCGGTGCGTCCGATGAATGCGGGTAACAAAGTGCTTTATCAAAATTTGGTCAATAGCCTGCATGTTTTGAACGATAAATCGAATAATGGCAAGCTGGGATTAGCAATGACGGAAGCATATTATTATTTTTCCGGAATGAGCGCTTATGCGGGGCATAATAAAGCTAAGCGGGATTATGCCGGTAATGTCACTGGAGTTTCGGCTTCCAAGGCAATATATGCTCTTGAAGGCAATGCGTTCACTTCGTCTGGTGATACGGTTTATGAGAATCCAGTAAGCTCGGGTTGTCAAAAGAATTATATTATCTACATTAGCAACGGTCCTGTGCAGGATAATAGTTCTGATACTGCTACTGCGAACTCGAAACTATCGGCGGCAGGTGGTGTAACAACGCAAATTTCTTTATCGCCTAGCGGCTCACAATCGGGCACAGGGGACGAGTGGGCGCGATTTATGGTCACGAAGTCTTCGACTAAAATCATTACCTACACTATTGATGTGGATCCAAAATTAACGGGACAGGGGCCTGGATTTACTGCACTCTTAAAAAGTATGGCGAATCAAGGGAAAGGGAAGTATTTTGCAGTGAATTCTTCAGCAGATGGCGGAGCAGAGGTTTCTACTGCATTGAATAATATTTTTTCAGAAATACAGTCTGTGGATACTGTCTTTGCTTCAGCAAGCCTTCCACTAAGTGTCAATGCGCAGGGTACTTATTTAAACCAGATATTTCTTGGCATGTTTCGTCCGGACTCCAATGGGAGCCCTCGATGGACAGGTAATCTTAAGCAGTACAAATTTGAAGCGAGTTCTGTTAACAACGAAGTAAAACTAAGATTGGTGGATGCAAATAATCAACCGATTGTTAATGATAATTCTGGGTTTATAACGCAATGTGCGAGAAGCTTTTGGACACCCGCTACAACTAATTTGGATACTTATTGGTCGTTTTCCTCTCGAGGAAGTTGCTCGGCTATTACAAACTCAGAGTTTTCTAATACCCCGGATGGAGAGGTTGTAGAAAAAGGAGCAGCCGGTTATATGCTGCGGGCAATTAATCCCACGTCGCGTAATATGAAAACCTGTGATCCAGATAACTGTAATTCACTAACGAATTTTAATGACGCCAATTCAACGATAACTCAGGTACTGCTTAATGTAACGAATAGTTCTAAACGTACTGATCTCATTAATTGGGTTCGTGGTAGTGATGTTAAGGATGAAAATATAAACGGAAATACTTCTGAGATGAGACCCTCCGTGCATGGGGATGTTGTGCATTCTCGTCCTGTTGCAATTGATTATGGTGGAAGCACGGGCGTAGTGGTTTTCTATGGAGCTGGAGATGGCGCATTACATGCAATTAATGGTAATCAAACAAGCAATATCGGTTCTTTTGCACCTGGTAGTGAATTGTGGTCATTTGTGGCGCCAGAACACTATGGGAAACTCAAGCGATTATATGACAATACTCCTGCTATTATTTTTCCGAGTACAAATGGTACGACAGCAAAACCATATTTTTTTGATGGACGGACTACAGCATATCAAAATGGTGGTGCAGTTTGGCTATATGCCACGCAGCGGCGCGGAGGGAGAATGATTTATGCGTTTGATGTTAGTACGCCAACAAATCCTGGTTTTAAGTGGCGACAAGGATGTCCCAATCTGATGGATGATATTGGATGCACTTCGAGTGACTTTAACGGTATCGGGCAAACCTGGTCAGCTGCGATTAATATTAGATCATCAGGTTATGTATCGGGTACAACTCCGTTACCAATGTTAATTTTTGGTGGAGGCTATGACACTTGCGAAGATGGTGATGGTGCTAATGACTTGAATACCTGTTCGACACCTAAAGGTAACAAGATTTTTGTAGTGGATGCGAGTAATGGCACACTTCTAACAACGTTAGCGACAGATCGTAGTGTGGCAGGAGATATTACAGTCGTACCAAATGCAATATCAGGATTGGCTGAATACGCATATGTCGTTGATACTGGAGGTAATATTTATCGAATTTCTATGGGAGTGGCGACACCTTCGAATTGGACGATTACAAAAATTGCAGCGCTTGGGTGTAGTACAACAAATTGTCCTGGAGGGGTTGCTAATCGCAAGTTTTTGTTTGCGCCAGAGGTTGTGGTAACCCAGAATTTTAATTATGTTTTAGTTGGTTCTGGTGATCGTGAGCATCCGCTGTTAAGTCATATCACAACAACAAGTGTTAATAATGCTTTTTTTATGATTAAAGATAAACCGTCTGATTTAACATGGTGGGCGTCCGAAGCAGCTAATTGTCAATCGCAAGCGTTAGCGTGCATGAATTCGTTAGTGGCGATTGAGCCGGATAGTGCGGTTGCACCGTCAAGTGATCAGTTGGCTGCTAAGAAAGGTTGGTATTTGCAATTTGGAACCACTGCTAATCATGCTAAAGAACAAGTAGTAACTTCTGCAATTGTAGTAAGAGGGGTGGTAATCTTTAGTACCCATGCGCCTACTGATCCTGCCGAGGATAGTTGTGGATCAAATTTGGGATTGGCGCGTGTTTATAATCTTCATTATCTGGATGGAAGTGCTGTCGGGGTAAAAAGATTTGCGCCAATTACTGGAGGAGGGCTGGGATTATCGCCAATCAGCGGAATGGTAACCGTAAATAATGTGACTACAGGGAAAGAATATACAACGGCATTTATTATTTCTGGAGGATCTAATGAATGCATGTTATCTGACGCAGAATGCGAAGAGAACAACCTCAAAGGTAAAGATGTTTTACCTTCGGATCCAACAAGCAGCTATAAAGCTAGAGCGTACTGGTATCTTCAGCAATAAGACTAAGTCATTGATATGTGTAATTATTCTGATTTCCGTGGGTTTACGTTAATCGAGCTGCTGATTGCAATGTCTATACTGACAATCATGTTAGCTGTAGGGGTGCCTTCGTTAAGCCAATTTACCCTGAGTAGTCGCTTGAACAGTTATTCAAATGCTTTGATGCAACATCTGTCTCTGGCGAGATCCGAAGCTATAAAGCGTAATACACGTGTGGCAATTTGTAAAAGCTCTGATAACACGACTTGCGCAAGCTCCGGTGACTGGAGTCAAGGTTGGATCGTATTTGTTGATTCGGATAATAATGCCAATGCTGGTAGTGCTGAACCGATAATAACCACAATGCCACCACTTGCAGTAGGTTACAGTTTTTCTGGAAATTCCAATGTCAGTAATTATATTTCTTTTGATGAGCAGGGTATTCCAAAATTAACCAGCGGTGGATTTCAGTCCGGAACCATCACGTTGTGCCCGGCGAAACCAGCTCCTTCGGGTATTGGGCGTGATATTATTTTAAGTAGCAGTGGGAGATCACGCATTGCTAAAATAGATGGGTGTTTGTGATTCTTTTATGTGAGCAGATGAGAGGAAAAAGGGTAGTGTTCTCATTTTTATATATGTGAGTCATGGGAGAATTTTTGACTACTCGGGTGACTATTTGAGTTTTAGCATGTGTTCGATTGCCGTATGAGAATCTCAACTGGCCGGTCAATAATCATGCGTTATAGCTCTGGACAGGTTATTTGTTCACTACATTTCGCATATTAGTTTTCTTGCAAAGATGCTTAAAAGAACGTAATATCGCGGATTTCATTATTATTAGCATTAAGGAATTTTATGGCTAACAGCGCTCAAGCAAAAAAGCGTGCAAGGCAAGCTACCAAACGGAGAGTATATAACGTTGGTTTAAGATCAAAATTGCGTACTGCGATTAAGTCTGTCAGAAAAGCGATTCTGTCAGAAAATCAAGCTACCGCTCAGGGTGTTTTTAATAATGCAATGAGTACAATCGATTCGATTGCGGGAAAAGGAATTATTCATAAGAATAAGGCTGCGCGCTGTAAAAGCCGCTTAAATGCCGCTATTAAATTAATGAGCTAATTTGTTATAAATGGTTTTAGTTAGATATGGAATCAATATTGATTTGAGTGGTTTTTGAGATTTTAATGGTTACGAACAAAATAAGTCAGTAGAAAGAGCAAATAACGGAACCCAAAGGAGGGAGAGAAGATGAAGAAGCTATGGCCGAGGATGGCTTTGGCGGTATTGGGAGGGTTGCTGCTGGGGACGGTA
>CP091135.1:1747006-1777207 GCA_021582655.1 Nitrosomonas sp. | reverse complement strand
TTTTAATGCCGATTATAGTTTTGGTCGGTGTGTCAGGCGAAGAAATTATCCAAGTTTTATCGGGCGATAAATTTACCGATACCGGGCATTTATTCGTTCTTTTTATGTTTGCATTGATTCCGGTCAGCCAGCAGCAAATTTTGGAAATGGTAGCAGTTACAACAGGACATTCCAGTCTATGTTTTTATGCGAGTTTGATGGGATTGCTTGTTATTCCTTTTAGTTTATTTTTGTTGTATCTTGAGTTGGAAGTTTATGTGATACCGCTATCCTTGATTGTCTCCACGTTAATCTATAATTTGGTTGTAGTAACCGGGATTATTAAAAAGACTGAATATCGAGTCGATGTGATTGGCTTCGGTAAGTTATTTTGTGCGTCCATTTTATTATTCATTCTCATGAAGCTGGTTCTGAGCACTTATGCAAGCATATATGAAATCGCTTTGAATTTTGTATTTATAGCTATCGCATATTTAATCTTCTGCTTTTTTGTGAGAGTTTTCTCTAAGCAGGAATTAAGTAAAATTAAAAAAATTATTAAATGAGATATGCGGTTTTTTTGAGAAAAGCAAGATTATTAGAGATTTTTATCTGGAAAAACTTGTATTTGACATCTTAATTTGGTTTCAGTACATTCGTTATGTTTTAAGTAAATTGCAGTTTTACTCAGAATCAAACTAGCAATTATTTAATGTCGGGGATTTGCATTCTTTCTTACCGTTCCCGGGACGGTCATTAAAAATATCAATGCAATTTTTCTATTCATTTTTTAAATTACAGGGACAATATGTTTAAGGGGCCAAGATTTCTGGGAATTGGTGCGCAAAAGGCCGGTACAACGTGGTTGTGGAAGGTTATGCGAGATCATCCAAAAATTTGGTTACCACCAATAAAAGAGCTGCATTGGTTTGATGTGGTTTATCCGCCGGCGTCCCTAAGCAAAGATGAAATTTTTCGTCATCGAACGGGAGTCTCACGTTATCGCCCCTTTGTGCGAGATGTTTGGCAAGGTAAAGGCAATATTGCGGAATTAAATTGGCTCTGGAATTTTTATCATAATAATCAATCTGATGAAAGCTATCTTTCATTGCTCACTCGCACAGATGGTCGGGTATCCGGGGAAATTACACCAGCTTATGCAATTTTGGATGAAGAAGCAGTACAGCGGATACATGCACTCGTTGAGCCGGATTGCAATATTTTATTTATTATGAGGGAGCCGGTTGCAAGGCTGTGGTCGGCCATGCGCATGTACTGCAGGCAGAAGGGGATAGATGCTTCTAAGCTTACCATCGAACAATTTGATTCGATTACGAAACTTCCTGGGCAGCGGCTACGTACCGATTATCGTGTAACGCTTGATAGATGGTCAATTTTCGGTGATCGCCTCGGGTTATTTTTCTATGAGGATTTGGTTGATAATCCCTCTGAGTTTTTATCTCAGATTCTTCGTTTTCTTGGACTGGATACTGATCTTTCCTTTTTGGTTCTTGATCAATCGATTAATGTCGGAAAAGAATTAGAAATGCCTATTGAGCTTGCAGAACGCTGGCACGAGCGATATCGACCCATCGTTGACGCCGTATCTGAAAAAGTAGGGCGATTACCGGCGGGCTGGGCTAAACAATTATGATGCTGATTCTCTTGTGTACTGAATGGCGTCGCCGATCATCCATGGATAAATGAGCAAGTGGAACGTATGAGCCGGACGCTGGAAGAGGCAATCGTCAAGCTTACTATTACGAAAATCACACCCGGTTGCGTGAGCATCCCGACAACTTCCTGAATGCTAACTTCACTAAATGCCTCAGGCCCTTCATAGGGCTATCAACATCATTAAATGCTGGCGAATGGAACCTAAACGATTCGAAATCAATCGAGCACCAGTGCAAAGAGAGATTGCATCCTAGACTATTATAATAAACTGCTTGTTATTAATAATGGTTTGTTTGATTTCGCATGTAATGAAAACACTTAACAATCGGTACGCAATCAAATTAATGTCAATCAATTAATAAGCAATCTTTCTTTGGAAAATTCCATTGGATGAAATCAATTTCAAAGAACCGTATTCCATTTCTAAATCAACCTTAACGTTGTCGACTTTTCCTTGCCGTATTATTGATACCGTCTGTGGTCCGCCTTCGCGTCATGCTTGATTTGGAAATCGAACTAAACCAAATCGCTTTCTTCAGAACCGCTCGGCATCGTCCAGATAGCGCCATTGCCCTTCCGGTAACTTGCCCAGTTTCACGTTACCGATGCGTACCCGTTTCAGGCCGGTGACTTTTATACCGACCAATTCGCACATGCGCCGGATTTGGCGTTTCTTACCTTCGCGCAAAATAAATTGCAATTGATCGCGGTTTTGCCAGCCTACCTTGGCGGGTTTCAATGCTTGACCGTCCAAACTCAGACCATGATTCAGCAGTGCCAGTTTGACCGGTGGTAGCACCCCTTCGACCCGTACCAGGTATTCTTTTTCAATACCGGAGTTTTCTCCAATCAGCTGTTTGGCGATACGCCCATCTTGCGTCAGTACCAGCAAACCTTGTGAATCGATGTCGAGTCGTCCGGCGGGTGCTAGCTTTTTTAGATGCGTGGGTTGAAAGCACCGGGACGACTGATTGATAACAAACTGATTTTCTGGTTTGATTAACATGATTGCAGGCTGATAACCCGGTTCCGGTTGTCCAGATACATAACCGATCGGTTTGTTCAGTAAAATTGTGACCTGTTGTGTCTGCCGCGTTTGCGCAGCGAGATTTAATTGGATCTGCTGCGATGGATAAATTTTGGTACCTAGCTCGGTAATCCGCTGTCCATCGACATAAACCCAGCCCAATGCAATGTAGCGGTCCGCTTCACGGCGTGAGCAAATACCTTGCTCAGACATTAATTTTGATAAACGAATTTTTTCCATAGGCTTTATCATAGTGGAAGTTCATGCCTTGAGGAGAGATAAAATTTTCACTGCGGATCCGATGATTGCCGATTTGGCGCAACAACTGGGCCAATCCTTGAGGCAACACGGCGTTATGCTAGTCACTGCAGAATCTTGCACCGGCGGCTGGATCGGTCAGGCGGTAACTGCGATAGCTGGCAGCTCGGCATGGTTCGAGCGTGGTTTTATCACCTATAGCGACGCCTCCAAGCGGGAAATGCTGGGTGTGCAACAAGATACCCTGGACCGGTACGGTGCGGTTTCCTCGCAAACGGCTCAAGAAATGGTAATCGGCGCACTCACCAGAAGTGATGCTGGAGTTGGTGTGTCGGTAACCGGCATCGCCGGACCAGCCGGCGGGAGCGCGATCAAACCCGTCGGCATGGTGTGTTTCGCATGGGGGCTAAAATCAGGGTTGGTACGGCATGAAACGCATTTTTTTGACGGTGACCGTGAAGCTATCCGACGCAAGGCGGTAATCACCGCCTTGCAAGGTGTTATGGATTTAATCAACGATACCGCGGCATTCGCCTGATACCGGACGTGATCAAGCGATGTCGTTGCCGTTTATACACAATTTGCTCCCGGTTTAAATGAACCATTCTGTAATCCGCCAAAGTTCTCCGCTTAGAAGGCGTTTGGTTTTTCTGGCAACCTTATTCATTGGAATTTGTCTTGTAATTGCCGGTGCTTACATCGATTACTTGCACACACGTGATATCGAAAACAATGTGCGCCATTCGGTACTTACCCGGCTCAGTTTGTTACGTGCAAATTTGGAAGGAAAAATTACCGGTAATGCAAGATTGGTACAGGGCTTGGTCGCTTCCATTGCGGCTGAACCGAATATGTCACAGCAAAAATTTGCCGAACTGGCGCAATATTTGTTCAATGAGCATTCTCAATTACGCAATATCAGTGCATCACCGGATTTGACGATTCGCTATATATATCCGATCCCGGGTAATGAATCGGCTATCGGTTTAAATCTCTTGGAATCCGCAGAGCAGCGCGAAAGTGTATTGAAAGCCCGGGATAGCGGTAATCGCACCTTATCCGGACCGGTAAATCTGGTACAGGGCGGGCAAGGATTCATCGCTCGCTTCCCCGTGTTTATCGATCAGGGCATCGACGGGGAGAAAAAATTCTGGGGCCTGATTTCAGGCGTCATTGATGTGGGGCGGCTGTATCAGGCAAGCGGGTTGTTGGATTTCGTGGAAGAATTCGATATCGCCATTCGCGGTCACGACGGGTTGGGTAAAGCCGGAAAAGTGTTTTTGGGTAACGCACACATTTTTGATCGGCAGCCTGTGCTTCTGGATATTACTTTACCCGATGGTACTTGGCAAATTGCCGCCATTCCCATCGGCGGATGGTCGGCGGCAAGCGGCAATCACGTTTTATTTCGCATCGGGCTGATCGTGGCGGGTACTTTAATCCTGTTGCCCTTGATCATTATTGAAACTTTTTACCAAAAACGACAGGAATCCGAGGCTCGCCTGAGTGCGTTATTCGAAATGTCGCCGGTTGGAATCGCGCTTAACGACTATGCCACCGGGCTGTTTCTCGAAGTCAATGAGGCACTGTCAGCACCGACGGGCTATACCCGTGATGAGCTGTTACATCTTTCATATTGGGATATCACTCCTGGCGAGTACGCCGCCGATGAAGAAAAACAACTCAATGCCTTGAGTGCGGAAGGTCATTACGGCCCTTATCAAAAAGAATACTTGCGTAAAGACGGTAGCCGTTACCCGGTCAAGCTCAATGGTGTGGTTATCCACGACGCATCCGGCAGAAAGCTGATTTGGTCGATTGTGGAAGATATTACCGCCAGTATGCAAGCGGAACACGCTTTGCTGGAAAGCAGAAAGAAATACCGGCAACTGGTCGAAGATATCGGTGATAAATTCGTCATTTATAGCCACAAAGCGGCATCGGGGGCAGTTACTTTTGTCAGTGGCGGTATGGATAAGGTTTTTGGTATTCCCAAAGACGAGGTTATCGGCAAATCATGGGATAGTTTTGTTAATTGGCATCCCGAATCGCGAGAGCAGGCGCGCTCCGTGTATACGAGAATGCAAGCCGGGACGCTTGA
The DNA here is from genome assembly GCA_021582655.1 of Nitrosomonas sp. Classification (GTDB taxonomy): domain Bacteria; phylum Pseudomonadota; class Gammaproteobacteria; order Burkholderiales; family Nitrosomonadaceae; genus Nitrosomonas. Next base: position 1,772,165 of record CP091135.1, on the reverse strand, counting down.
TTTCATTCAGTTTGAAATGAGTTTTATCCACCCAGATGGTTTACCGCGCACAATACTCGTGTCCTGCCACCCGGCAACCGACGAGGAGAGCAATGCCGTCATCGAAGGCATCGTCGAAGACATTACCGAACGAAAGGCGGCGGAACATGCGCTCATTGCCGCGCGCGAGGAAGCGGAACGTGCTAATCATGCAAAATCGGAATTTTTATCCAGCATGAGTCACGAACTGCGCACGCCGATGAATGCGATCCTGGGTTTCAGCCAATTATTGGAATTGGAAAAACTCAGCGACTTGCATGCGAAGTATGTTAAAGAAATCAAGAATGCCGGCATTCATTTGCTGGCTCTGATCGATGAGGTACTCGATCTGGCTAAAATCGAATCCGGTCGGATCAATTTGAAACTCGAACCGGTGGCATTGGCACCGATTATTGACGAATGCCTGGTGCTCACCAAGCTGCAAGCCTCCAATCAAGCCATACGCCTCACGCATACCGACTTCTCCGCCATTACGTTGCGTGCCGACCGCATCCGGCTTAAGCAAGTATTGCTCAATTTGATCAGCAACGCCATCAAATACAACCGTAAAGGCGGACAAGTACATATTGAAACCTTTTTGGATCGGCGGGGTTATGTGAAAGTATCGGTGTCCGACACTGGAAAAGGTATCCCCGAACACAAACTGGTTGAGCTTTTTCAACCATTTAATCGCCTGGATGCCGCTCATTTCGGTATCGATGGCACCGGTATCGGATTATATTTAACCCGTCAGCTGATTGAATTGATGGATGGGAAAGTGGGGGTGATCAGTGAGTTGGATAAAGGAAGTACGTTCTGGTTTGAATTATCCATTGCAGCACAGGCGCCTCCTCAATCCCCGGTTTGCATCGGTTCGGCGCAACTGCAAGAAGCCGTTTACAAATCGCAATGCCGGTCACAAACCATCGTCTATATTGAAGATAATGCCTCCAATATCGATTTGGTCCGGCATATTTTGAGTTATCGCCCCCGGATTCGTTTGCTGGCGGCGCTTACACCGGAACAAGGTATTATACTGATCACAGCGCATCGGCCCGATCTGGTTTTATTGGACATCAACCTGCCAAGTATGGACGGTTTTGAGGTGCTTAGGAAAATCAAAAGCTTGCCGGATTGTGCGGCTATTCCGGTAATAGCGGTAACGGCACGGGCAATGCCGAACGACATTGAAGCCGGAAAACAAGCCGGTTTCGCTGCTTATTTGACTAAGCCGTTACATATTGAACCGTTCTTAAAAACTATTGATGACTTGAGCGACCCGATAGTCGATCTGGGGTTTCAATCCGATTGACGGATCGTTTCTCGATAGCCTGCTAGCGATCCAGCGATTGTTGGGTTTGAGAAATAATCCGGTCGCAATACGCGATCGCGATCGCCGAGACTAAAAAGGCCAGATGAATACAGGTTTGTGCGATCAGCGATTTTTCGTCATAAGCGCTCGCATTGATAAAGGTTTTTAATAAATGAATCGACGAAATGCCGATAATTGCTGTTGCCAGCTTAACCTTCAACACCGATGCGTTGACATGTGACAACCATTCCGGCTGATCAGGATGACCCTCCAGGTTCATGCGCGAAACAAATGTCTCGTACCCGCCGATGATTACCATGATCAGCAGATTCGAGATCATTACCACGTCGATCAAACCCAATACTACCAGCATGATGGTGGTTTCCGTGAGTCGGTCCGGCCTGGTTGCACCTTCAATGGTTACGATATCGAGAATATGATCAAGTGCATCCTTGTTTCCCATCACCGCACCGATCAAATCCGTCAGTTCCACCCAAAAATGAAACACGTAAACGCACTGCGCCAATACTAAACCAAGGTACAAAGGCAGCTGTAGCCAACGCGTCAGAAAAAGAAAATAAGCGATTACGGGAATCCGTTTGGACGTCGTAGAATTATTGTTTTGCTGCATATTATTCATCGTTGAAAAAGTGCGTGAGATTATCACAGTGAACCGTAAAACGAAATTCGGACGTATTGGATGACCGACCACTCATCATTGCCGCAGTTTTTAACTGCCGAAGGCACATTATCTGTACGTGACGGATTCTCTAGTATCTGTGGAATCAATTACTTGTTGTGCCTGGCCGTATCCGGATGACCGAAGCACGGTATCCCGTCACCGCACGGAAAACCGTCCCATATTTCCAATCCGGTTGAATGAGATTCTACAGGCGCTTTGCCGCCGCTATAGGGGGTATTGATCGTGATCCGGGTTACCGGCAAATTGAATGCGCCCATATTCGATCCGCGCCGGTCCGTGATCACGTTACCGTCGACAGCCGCCCAAAACCGTCCGTCACTGCCGCCGGAGCGCTTCCAATACACTTCAAACTTAAACCATTTATCCACCGGTACAGGAATAGCTTGATTGTCTTCATTCCAATAGATGACCCTTTTCCATGGGCCATTGGCTACATTATCGCCGGCAGCCCTCCAAAAAAGCCGACCGTCCTTCCCTTTTATCACACTGATGAAGAATCGATAATCGCCTTCTCCGACGAGTTTATTATACCCGCCCGTTTTCCATCCGAATTGACTGCGCCAGTGCCCACCCGATGCCATGCCATCCAGTTTTGTCGGAAAATCAGGCTCATATTTGTACCAGTAGGTAATATAGGCCTCATTGATATCACCGATATCCCAATCTCTGATCACTTGTAGTGATGCCAGAGCCTTAGCTTCGCCAATCGGACCCTTAATTTTGACTTTTTGGAACAATTCATTGACCGTCTTACCGGTAGGGCCGATGACAGGCCTTATCACATTTTCGATATGATCATTCACGTTGGCGGCATTGATGGGTTGATACGCCCACAAATGTATGCCGGAGTGTTTGGCACCGAATGCTTTGATGGGCCAGGTATATCCGGTTTCTTGATCGGTGCCGGTGATATCTTGCCAGGCATAATTATGCTTAAACCGATGAACGGGACTGAGTGACACTCCGGGTCCGAAATTGGATTTGAACAGTAGATCGGCTGCATGACTCAGGGGTGCCGTGCTACCGATCATCCCCAATATCAGTACCAGAATCACTCTTCTCCGACAGGATCGATTTCTTGATAATTGTGTGCTGGTTGACCATTTTCCTGTAAATACACGATCTGTTGACATGATGATCCCCAAGAAAATTCTCATTGGTTAATTGTTTACCACATATAGAATGATATAAGATTCCAATCACCGCTGAAACCGAAATCAATTGAACTCGCCTACTGATCAATCAGCGAATGTACGACCGTTTTGAATCTGTTCGCAAAAAAAACGGAATACCGCGTTCATTATATTATCAATAATCAGTCTGTTTGCTGTGTAATCCTGCCGCAGCATTTGCGAAGCCCCATGTAAAAAAAAATGGGATGCCGAGCATAATTTTGATTATAAATTCTTGTTTTCATCTTCTTGTCACAAAATTGTCATCGTTTATTTTTAATATGAGCGGCTCATTCATTTCACCGAAACGGGGTAACCGATGACCGCAACGATACTGGTTGTTGAAGATGAACTTGCCATCCAGGAATTGATCGCGCTTAATTTGAAAAAAGCGGGATATTTGGTTTTATGTGCGGATAGCGCGGAGCAGGCGCGCAAAATGTCCAATAATGTGTTGCCGGATCTCATATTGCTGGATTGGATGCTGCCCGATTTGAGCGGGCTGGAATTTGCACGCAAGCTGCGCGGCGAAGAGCGCACTAAAAACATTCCCATCATCATGCTTACCGCCCGAACCCAGGAGCACGATAAAATTTCCGGCCTGGATGCCGGTGCCGATGACTACGTCACCAAACCTTTTTCTCCGCGCGAGCTGCTGGCGCGCATCAAGGCGGTACTGCGGCGGCGTATTCCGGAAATTTCAGATGACATACTTGAAGTCGGCGGCCTACGGCTTGATCCGGTGACTTACCGAGTACACGCGGAAACTGCCGGAAAGCTGATCGAGCTTTCGGTTGGCCCAACCGAGTTCAGATTGTTGCATTTTTTGATGGCTCATAAAGAGCGCGTACATACACGTACCCAGTTATTGAATCGCGTCTGGGGTGATCATGTATTTATTGAAGACCGCACTGTCGATGTGCATATCCGCCGTCTGCGCAAGCTCTTGGAACAAGTCGGGAAAGAACATTTGGTGCAAACGGTAAGGGGCGCGGGATATCGATTTTCTGTGGAAAAACAAGAGGAAAGTGCGGAGTTATGATAATGCGCGTAGTTTCTCGATAACCATCGACATTTTTCAAATGCTTCGCTAACCAGCATGTTTACACGCGATGCTGCTCGATATCAGAAACTCTCTTGTCCGTGCTATAGCTTTTTTGTTCTGTCGAATCGGCATTGCGAAGAAGGGGGATGGCTTATTCCATGTCTCAATCAAGTCTGATTTTGTCGACTTCTTCTTGCTTATTATTGATACTGTCCACGACCCGCCTTCTCGTCATGTTTGATTTGGAAATGGATAATGTGTCAATTTAAAAAAGGCGAAGTTAAGTTTTTCGTTAGAGTTCAGGAGGCACAATCTTAATTATCAAGAAATAAGCAATGTACCATCTGAACTCCCGTATTGATTCAAGCGAAGAATACGCGGCTCTCCAATGTAACCTTAATACGATTGACAGGTTGTCTATCCCATGAATTTAATGAGATGCTTGAACTCAAGAAATTTTGGATGCTCGTACCGATCGTTATGAAAAGTATAGCGATATAATAATCAAAGCCACCATTACTGCAGTTATGACTGCAAAATTGATACCCAGTTTTTTAAATGTTTCAGTATCTTCCGTTTCTAGCATATTCATCACTTCCTCCGACATTATGTAATAACCGAAATGGAATTGTGATCTGAATCAAGATTGAATTCATTGATTCAGATCAATAAAATGCTAAATAGAGTCGGCTATTCACTCAAAACGCACAGCCGGTTGATTACATTATCGATCCGGTCAGTTGAAGTTTTCATGCGACACATTTCACATGTGGGTAATGGAGGAATTTTTTAACAAGCTTGGGTGATTATTCGAGTTTCAGCATGTGTTCGGTTACTGCAGCTTTCAGTTTGCTTTTGGTGCGTGCAGGTGCTTTTGGGCTGTAGTGGTTAATTAAGGAAACATTGATTAATTCGACAAATCTATATCTGTAAGATAGATGGGAAGGCAAGTTACCCTTACAACGAAGTGGTTCGCTCGTGCAGTCAATTAATCAGCGTTTCCTTAGGCTATTCACGATAAATTATCGGTGCAACTGATGTGCTGCCGTCAGCTTGCCCAGCTGTTGAGCATAATACGCGGCTTTCGACGGATCACCCGCAAGTTTGGCTGCGCGCGCTGCCTGATCAATGCCGTTGCGGCGATTGGGGGTGCGCTGCAGTGAGGCCTCCAATTCCTGCAGTGCTTCCGCCGGGCGTTGCAATGTCAGTAGCAATTCACCGAGCAATTCCCGGGCGGGGATGACCGCACCCGGTGTTACGTTGTCTTTTTCCGTCGAATCTTCCAGCGCCGCCGAAGCGCTCATCAGTTGCACCGCTTGATCCGCTTGTCCTTCGGCGGCGGCGATCCAGGCGGCAACGCCCAGACGTTGGATTTCGATTTGATCGGCGGTGTAGTCTTTACCGGCGATTTGATCGGCATCTCGTAACGTTTCCAGGCGGCCCAGACTGATTTTCGCGGCAGCGGTATTTCCGGTTCTGGCTGCGCCCACGCCGTGTGCAAAGTGGGTGATTGCCTCGCACCAGCCGAATGATTGCCATGGAAATGCGGTTGGATAGATCCTGAGCCTGGCGGCTTCGTGCCATGCACCGCGTTCTACCGCATACCGCGCCGGTATTGCGGCGTAGGCATACGCCACCGTGGTGTTTTGCGGTTGTGCATTACTGATTGCTCGCAGTTGCTGGACGATGTCGTACGCTTTTTGCGTTTCACCCACTTGCAAATAGGCGTATAGCATGTAATCCATAAAATGAAGCTGTTGGTCCCAGGTGGCGGTTTGCGCATTTTTCTGAGCATGTGTGTGCGCCGCTTGATATGCCGTCAGATTTGATTGTGCCGCTTCCTGCCACTGTCCCAGCCGGATAAAAATGTGCGATGGCATGTGTAACGCATGCGGTACCGCCGGTGCGATATGGGTATATGCCCGTGCAGCGTCGAGACCGAGTCGGGCCAATTCCGGGTAATCGCTGCTGTGGATGATGTAATGCGCTACGCCGGGATGTTCAGGGGCGAGATCCAGTACACGTTGCAGTATCTGCAACGCCTGCTTTTGCTTGGCGTAAGTCTTGTCTTTCGGTGATGCATTCGAAATCAGCGCCAATGCATAAAATACAGCAGCTTCGTGGTCGTCGGGATATTGCGTATAAATCTGTTTCATAGCGTTCTGGTACGCTTGTTTTCTGCCGCTATAATTACCGTCGTCATTCGCCGGATATAAGATTGATACCGCGTCGATATAAGCTTGCTCCCGTGCTGTTTTGACAGCTGAAGATTGCGCTTGCGCAACGGCGGTGTGCCCCTGCCGCAATGCTTCGGCAGTTGGTACGGTCGCCCAGAGTTGGTGATAAAGGCTCATGGCGATTCCCCAGTAACCCATCGCGCAATCGGAATCGGTGGCGATTACCCGGCGGAATGCTTTTTCCGCTTCGTCGTACCAAAACGAATGCAGTATCGCGAGCGCTTGATTAAATCCGGCTTGCGCTGTTGGTGTGCATGATACCGGAAAAGCTACCTGACCCAGCTTGGACTGATCGAAATCGCCGCTGTGGCGGTGATCACCATCCGCGTATAGCAGACCGGTCAGTGACAATAAGGAAACGGTAAGAATCGATTTGAGTGGAATCATATAAAATCTCCTAATAAACGTGTAAATCAACGAGCCGGTTCATCGCCGGCCAAATTATCCAGGATCGGGCACTCCGGGCGCTCACCGCCGTGACAGTGTTCGATCAATTGCGTTAATGCTTGTGCGATCGACTCCAATTCCGTAATACGTGCTTGCAGATCAATCAGATGCTCGGCCGCCAGTTGTTTGACTTCACGGGCCGGCTGGCGGTCTTGCCATAGCGACAGCAGTTTTTTGATTTGCACCGTGCTGAAACCGGCCATCCGTGCCCGGCGTATGAAACGCAGAGTGTGCACGTCCCGTGCCTGGTAGTGGCGATAGCCGGAAAGTGAGCGTGCCGCCTTGACAATTAGTCCGATCGTCTCGTAGTGGCGGATCATTTTTGCGGATACGCCGGAAGCGCGAGCTGCCTGCCCAATGTTCATTTCATGTTCTCTCAGTGAAAAGCATGCGTTAATGTATGGCCGCGGCCGCGTGCAATCAGCCAGCGGTTGATCGGGAAAGCGGCGATAGCGGCGAGCGCCAGTGCGGCGGCGAGGCTTCCCCAAAACAACAGCGTATCAAGCGATGCGTCCATTGCGCCCGGAATTGCCAGCATGATTAGGTTATCCACGGTTTCCATGATGGTAATCGAAGCAGTGTCGGCGGCCAATGCTATTTTCATCGCCGTCGGAAAACGGTAACCCGAGCGCACAATCGGCAGCACTGTCAGCAGATAGCCGGACAAAAACGCCAGCGCGACAGCAAGGCCGATAGTCGCCGTGTTGTTCCATCCCAACGCGGTTCCGATGACCATCCCGGCAATTTCCCCGATCGCGCAACCCGACAGGCAATGTATCGTTGCCAGCCATGCAGTACGGTTCAGTGGCGGTTTGTGATGTTGATATGCATGATCGTTCATGATCGTCTCCTAAGATAAGTGATTAAAGGAGTCCGAATCCTGAACCTTGCCATCGTTGGAAGGTCAAGTGATTTGCCGGTGTACCGGTTTATTCCATTTCTTAATCGAGCCTGGCTTTGTCAATGTCTCCTTGCCGTATTATTGACACCTCCCGTGGCTCGCCTTCGCGGCATGTTTGATTTGGAAATGGAATTACGTATGTGCAGATATCCGAATGCCGTTTCGGATCGATCGGTGTGCCGATACGCACAGATCGATCCGTTGTATCACTGCCGCAGGCGTGGTGCATGACAAGGGAATCGGGGTTGATGGTTGCAGGTGTGCGCCGACTGTTTTAAATTGTATCCTGTTTTCGATAGACTGATTAAATCCAATGCAACCATCCGATCAAGAACTCGACGCGCGCGGGCTTGTTTGCCCGCTTCCTATCTTGCGTACCAAGCAATCTCTCGCCGGTATGCGTAGCGGCCAAACCCTGAGAATTATCGCCACCGACCCCGGTGCGGTGATCGATTTCCAAGTTTTTGCCGAGCAAACGGGTCATCAGCTATTGCACCTGTCGCAAGCGGACGCGGAATTCGTGTTTGTGCTGCAGAAGCGGTAAAGCGATGTGCCATAGTCAATCCGGCCGGGTGTTGAAGGGCGAAGCCGATGCGTTCGTCGGTCCGGATCAGTTGTCCAATAGCGCGTTGATGAGCTGGGTTTCGATTGCTTGTAACTGTACGGTGTCGGTGCGCATGGCGGCAACTTCGCGCCAGCCGGGGTTTTGGCGCAACACACTGATGAGCGGATGCCAATTTTCCGGTATCTTTTCCTCATCGGTTTTGTCCACATGCAGGGGATCCTGGGCGGCATGGCCGCGGTGCATCAGCTTTTTGAGCAAGTGTTTTTGGCGCAAGTACAGGATTTGCAACGTGGTATCGTCGGCGCAGTGCCACTTGGTTCCCCGCACGGTTGCCTTGATTTCATCGCCATAACGTTTAAACGTCGACCAGCCCGCACCGGCCAACGCGCCCAGCGCGCTGGCGGCGCCGAGACTCAGGCCGCCGACCATCAAATCGATGCCGACGCCTGCGGCAGCCCCTTTCGCTGCGGCGCTGCCAACATCCAATCCGTATGCTTTAAGGATGCCGGGTGCGAAAATATCCAATTGCCACTGCCCGTCGCTGACCGGAATGTTCTGAATTTTGACGTCGGTAGCGGAGAAATTGAATATGATCAATAGATCACGCAAGCAGCGCTGCTCGGCACTGCGCACCAAATCGTGCAACCGGTTTTCCACCGGCGGTTGCATGACTATCCGGCCATGGTGTGAAGTCTTGCTTTCCCGGTAGCATGCGATATCGACGATCAGCTCGGTGATTCGCTTTGCACCGGATAAGCATAGCTGGTTCCATAACGTTTCCCGGTGATCGATCAGTTTCTGCAACCGGCTGTAGTAGGGTTCCAGCAATGTTTGCATTTTTTGATATAAACGTTTCTCGGCGTCGAATGAAAAAGCCACGGTATCGAATTCCAGCGTCGCGTGCATGTGAAAAACCGCCAACTGTTCGCGCCATTTGGTGAGATCCTGATCATGGCCGGCGATAAAGTTGAATACCGGAATAATGGGCTTGGCCGATAATGTCAGAATTTCCAGTTCCAGCCGGTATTTTTCCAGAACCGGCTCGCGCACGTCGATGATATATAGCAGAATGTCGCTGCGTAACATTTGTCGGATTACTTTCGCTTCTTGCTCCAATGGATCGTCGACGGCGGTCTGGGTGACAAACTGTTCCAGAATCTGCGCCGGCAGCAGCAGCTTGGATTTTTCGCGCAGCTTTTTGATATGTGAGAATAATGCGCGGGAATCTTCCAGACCGGGGGTATCGTATAAATGCAAAATGGGATCGTTGCCGGCCGAAATGGTCGCTTGTTCGACGTGGCGCGTAGTGCCGGCCGCATCTTCAATAATGCCGAATTCCGTGCTGCGCAGCATGGTGCGAATCAACGAAGTTTTACCGGTGTTGGTGTGTCCGACGACAGCGACGTTCAGCAGGCTGTCTGCAGTGATGCGGTGAGAATTTCTGGTGATCATGATTTACCGGGTGATAACTTGTTCCGCCGGGATGCCGCATACTTCCGCGAGACGGAACCAGGCGAATTCACGTGCGTTTGCCACCGAGGCGGAGGGCTTGCTCAGTAAGATGAGCCATGGCTTGGTTTTGCTGCTATCGGCGAGTTCCTTGACCAAGCGTTGCACGCCGCGATCCGGCAGGCGGTGTGCGGCTACGCCGAGCAATAGCGGTTGGTTTAGATGCTTGACCAGTGCCAGTGCTTCATCATGGGTATTCTGGTCGATGATATTCAAGCGGCATGTCACAGACTCGGGCCAGAGCGTCGCCGCATCCAATTCGATACCGACTGCCTGTGCGTTGGCGGGGATCGCGAGATTCTCCGGTGGACGCGTTATATCAGCGGGTTTGAAGCCGGTATGAGGATCGGCGTCGATGACCGTGGCGTGGATGTCGCGTGCCATCAGCTGTTGGCGTAGCGTAATATAGTAGGGCAGGTACAGATCAAGCCGATAACGGCGTTCTTTCCATCCTTGCATCAATCGCGACCAGCCCAATAGCACGACGCGCGGCAAAATACCGTATATTAGCAATGTGCCGATCAGAAAATTGGCCCAAGCCATGCGTGTTTCCGCGTCTTGTTTGCTGGTACCGATCCGGCTGGCGACGGTTTGTGAATCGTCCGGTATTTTCAATCCGATGGCCTCAAGCGGTGCACCGAGCGTTTGTGTCAATCGGGGCAATGCGCTATCCGGCAACAGTGTGGTTCCCCAAATGAAATGATATTGCTTGGCCAGCATGAGCAAGATTAACAGCGCGAGCCCTGCCGTCAGATAGGTGAGCCAGAAGCTGTGTGTCAATACGCTGATACGCCATTTTCCGACTTTTCCGGTCAGGCAGGCTTGCCACCATGACCGCGCGGCCAGTGATGCTACGGTCGGTTCCGTTTTATGCCGGAACGGCAGCCAACTGGTTAGGTGCGCGATAAGGCCGTTGCTCAGGCTTTGTAAATTGAATGTGACGCCGGCGATCCACAGTAATAGCGAAATCGTATTGAATCCTAACAATACCGCAAGCAACCAATAGATATTCAGCGTCGATGATTCGCTCACTGCTTGGCTTGCCGCCAGTCCGCCTAAGATAATCGCTAACAGCAAACAAACACGGCATGCTTGAAGGTAATGCCTGCGCGGTTGCCGCAATACGTCTTCCAGGGCATTATCCTGGACCAGATGCCTGGTGCGCATGTTTAATCGCTGAATAAATTCGGGGTAACTGAAATCACTGCTGAGAGGAGCCGGCAGGTTCCGAATGCTGGCATAAGACAAATCACCCGTTTTCGCCGATTCGATGTTGCGTAATTGCTCTATCCGTACCAGATCGGCGAAATGATATTTTTTCAACTTCATCGAACGAATCCTATGGTAAAAATAACAAGACCGGATTACGGCAGGGAGTGTTTGTACGGTTCACGGGCGGGAAAATTGTCAGGATTTTCAGCAAAGGAAACCAGAAAAACAAGCTAAAATTAAATGTTGGATCATTTAAAACGATGGCAGGAACATTTCATGAAGCCGGTTGCAATTTTTAGACATATACCTATCGAAGGCCCAGGCTATTTTGCCACATTTCTTGATAACAATCATATTCCATGGCGGTTAATTAAAATCGATGCCGGCGAGCATCCACCCGCCACGGCAGATGATTTCAGCGGACTGGTTTTCATGGGCGGTACGATGAGTGTCAACGACGATTTGCCTTGGATTCAAGATGCGCTGTCGTTGATTTGCCAGGCCGTCGCCGCGGATATTCCGGTGCTGGGTCATTGTTTGGGGGGACAATTGATGGCTAAAGCATTGGGCGGGGAGGTGCGCAATAATCCGGTGAAAGAAATGGGCTGGGGGGAAGTGACGGTGCCGGACAATCCGGTTGCGCGCGCTTGGTTTGATGATTTGACTGCATTTCAAACTTTTCATTGGCATGGAGAAACCTTCAACATACCGCAAGGTGCGGCTTGTATTTTATCCGGCCCTTTTTGTGAGAATCAGGCCTTTGCCTTTGGCATCCATCTGGGTATGCAATGCCATGTTGAGATGACCGAGCGACTGGTGCGCGATTGGTGCTGTGTGGCTGCGGAAGAACTTGCCTTACTCGATGGCCCGGCGGTGCAATCGATGGATCAGATTGAAACGGATCTGCCGAATCGGATCGCTGTGTTGAATGCAGTGGCTGAGAAATTGTATCGCAAATGGATTGCACATTTGAAATGAGGAGTGGTGGTGCATAGGGCGACGGAAATTGCCGATCGACCGGTCAATTCCTGGCGCCCAGTCGTAATGCAAGATTTTTGGATAATTGCAGCGTGTGTTCGGGTTCTTCGTTATCCATCCAACCTTGTAAGTGCGTAACAGTGATGTCGGTTAACGCTTCGATCCAGTCGTTGCGTTCGTTGATGCAGGGAATGTAATGAAAGGCCATGCCGCCGGCCTCGATAAATGTTTTTTTTGCTTCGATGGCGATTTCTTCAAGCGTTTCCAGGCAATCGGCGACAAACCCCGGGCAGACGACATCGACGCGTGGTGTTTTCGCCTGGCCGAGTTCTTTTAAGACGGTCGACGTGTAGGGTGTCAACCATTTCGCTTTGCCAAAACGGGATTGGAAACAAACAATATATTGATCCGTATTTAATTTCAGTGCTTCGGCCAGCAGTCGTGCGGTTTTCTGGCAAGCGCAATGGTAAGGATCCCCTTTATCCAGGCTTGCGCGCGGCGTGCCGTGGAAGCTGATGATCAGCTTGTTGGGACGGCCATGAGTCGCCCAATGGTCGCGCACATTTTGCGCCAGAGCTGCGATATAGCCGGGGTGATCGTGATATTGCTTGATGGTTCTGATGGCTGGCTGGTTACGCAGCGTACCCATCACGGCGAAAATATTATCCATCGCAGCTGCGGTGCTGCTCGAGGCATATTGGGGAAACAGCGGTACGGCGAGGATACGCTCGCATCCCTGGTGCTGCATTTTGCGCACGACTTCGGCGATCGACGGAGAACCGATATTCATGGCATATTCCACGATGGGCGGTTTTTTATAGCGTCCGCTTAAGGCATCACGCAATAATTTGGTTTGCCGCTCGGTATGGACTTTTAGCGGTGAGCCTTCCGGCAGCCAGATTTTGGCGTATTTTTCGGCGGATTCTTTGGGGCGGAAAGGTAAAATAAAGCCATGTAGTATCGGCCACCAAATCAACCGGGGAATTTCGATGACACGCCGGTTACTGAGGAATTCTTTCAGATAGGGGCGTAATGCTTCGGCTGTCGGTGCATTCGGTGTTCCAAGATTGATCAGTAATACGCCGGTTTGACTTGGTATGCCGTGCTGGTGGGTTGAGTGATTCAACATAGGGTTTTGTTTAGTGCTGAGATAAACCGCTGGATAGCAGTTTTGCAGTAATATCGACGATGGGGATGACGCGTTCGTAGGCCATACGGCGCGGCCCGATAACGCCGATGGTGCCTACGACGGTGCCTTCGATTTCATAAGATGCGGTGACAACGCTGAATTCTTCAAGTGATGCGGCGTCGGTTTCGCCACCGATGAAAATTTTGACACCGTGTGCCTGCCGGCTTAATTCAAGCAACTGCAATAGCTTGGTTTTGCGCTCGAATAGCTCGAACAGATTTTTTAGGCTGGATAAATTTTCCGATAGATCATTTACTTGAAGTAAATTTCGCTCACCCGTCAGTACGACCGCTTCGCTGGTTTCTGAAATGGCTGCACCACCAACTTCGATTGCAGCGCTCATTAAACTGATCATTTCACTGCGTAATTGTGTGAGCTCGCCGTTTAAGCGGCTGCGAATCTCATCCAAGCTGCAGCCAGCGTAATTCTGATTGAAAAAATTGCCTGCTTCGATCAAATCGGCTTGACTATACGGTTTATTGGTAAAGATGATGCGATTTTGTACGTCTCCTTCCGGCGTTACTATAATTAGTAAAATCCGTTTTTCGGATAGTCCCATGAATTCGATATAACGAAAACCCGCACCGTTTCGCTTGGGAGTCACTACCACGCCGGCAAAACGTGTTAATTCGGACAGCAATTGTGATGCGGCGTTAATCAAACGCGAAGGATTATCCGGATGGAGCTGGTTTTCAAGGTGGTTTAGCTCCATTTTATCCAGGGATTTGACCACCATCAGAGTATCTATGAACAGGCGATAGCCCTTCGCTGTCGGTACTCTTCCGGCAGAGGTATGCGGACTGGCGATCAATCCCATTTCTTCAAGATCGGCCATTACATTCCGAATGGTTGCAGGACTCAGATCCAGTCCCGAATATTTGGAAAGCATCCGGGAGCCGACCGGTTGGCCTTCATGAATATATCGTTCAATCAGCGTCTTTAATAAAATTTGAGCGCGTTCATTTAGCATGGTGTCATTTTACACGAATCAAACAATTTCAATGTCAGGTAATCTCGGTGATGGCTGGGCACAACGCTATCTATGCTAAACTTTTAGCGGATTGACTGTTCGCATGGAAAACGATCTGCGTCGTCGCAGCTGCATCGGCTTTCTTGGAAACGTTTTTAATAGCTTGTGTTAATAGGTTGCGTGCGTTTCTTACGGTTATATAAGTGCTATCCTTTATTTCTCAATACAATTATCCGGATAAGTATTGTTTTCGTGAGAGTGATTTTTCGTTGATAGTGGCTTCCGGTATCGGATGTTCTGATGACCCTGTTTATAGTGATTAAGTGATGAATTCACCTTTTTCCACGATTGCGTTGATCGGCAAGCATCAAAATCCTGAGATTGCCGTGCCGTTTTTGAGTCTGGCTGAATATCTGGAGCGGAAAGGTTATCAAGTGGTACTGGACTACTTGACCGCATCGAATATTCGCAACGGGAAATACACGGTTTTATCTTTGGAGGAAATTGGCGTTCAAGCGGATTTGGCAATTGTCATGGGGGGCGACGGTACCATGCTGAATATCGCGCGTATGCTGGTTTCATACGATGTGCCGTTGATCGGTATCAACCTGGGGAGACTTGGGTTTCTGACGGACTTATCACTGGATACTATGTTCGAGACTTTGGACGATATGCTGGCGGGATGTTACACCACCGAACGGCGCATGTTGTTGGCGGCGGAGGTTGTTCGCGATGGCGTCCGGGTGTTCAAGAGTCTGGCTTGCAACGATGTAGTGATTTATCGTGGTGTGAGTAGCGGTATGATTGAATTTGAGGTTAGCGTGAATCAGGAATACGTCAATACTTTGCGCGCCGACGGATTAATCATTGCGACGCCGACTGGCTCCACTGCGTATGCGCTGTCATCCGGCGGGCCGATTTTGCATCCGGGGTTGGATTTGATCGCACTGGTTCCGATTTGTCCACATACATTGAGTAATCGTCCGATTGTAATCGGATCGGATAGTAGTGTTCAAATTCGTTTGTACAGTAGTGCCAATGTACGGATTAATTGCGATAGCCATGCTTACTTTGATTTGGAGCAAACCGATGATATGGTGGTGCAGCGTTTTCCCAAGACCGTTCGTTTGTTGCATGCGATTCATCATAGTTATTACCGTACATTAAGAGAAAAGCTGGGATGGAGTGAATTACCTTGATCAATTCTCAGACGGCAATGACATGCTAAAGCAGCTTGGTATTAAGGATTTTGTTATTGTCGATTTCATTGAACTCGAATTTGAATCAGGTTTTACAGTGTTGACCGGTGAAACGGGTGCGGGTAAATCGATCATCATTGATGCGCTTTCGCTGGCGTTGGGGGAGCGAGGGGATGTCAAACAAATACGGCATGGTTGTGATCGTGCGGAAGTGAGTGTACTGATCGAGCTCTATGACGTACCTGCATTGTCCCGCTGGTTGAGTGAAAACGATTTATCCGGTGATCCGGAAAACTGCTTGGTTCGCCGGGTGCTGGAGGCCAATGGCCGCTCACGTAATTATGTCAATGGTCACCCGGTTACTTTACAGCAGTTACGTTATGCCGGGGATTTCTGGGTGGTGGTTCATAGCCAGCATGCGCATCAGTCGCTGCTGCACAAGGAAGTGCAGCGGGATTTGCTGGATGCGGTTGCAGGGTGTACGGATACGGTTTGGGCGACTGGT
Source organism: Nitrosomonas sp. (assembly GCA_021582655.1). Taxonomy (GTDB): domain Bacteria; phylum Pseudomonadota; class Gammaproteobacteria; order Burkholderiales; family Nitrosomonadaceae; genus Nitrosomonas. The sequence goes on along the minus strand of CP091135.1, from coordinate 1,756,203 downwards.
AAGGCATTTCAGCACTGGCAAGTTTGCCGTCAGCAGCGAATGAGCGCGGAGCAGCGGACAGCGGAATCGCGTGACATACGGGAGCAACTGGAGTGGCAATTGCAAGAATTGACCGAACTTAATTTCACTTTGGATGAGTGGCAGGTTTTGCAATCGGATCAACGTCGTTTGTCGCATGTGGCAGCCTTGCTTGCAGCTGCCGAAGACGGGTTGGGGGTTCTTTCCGAAAACGAGCTGTCGATACTGTCCCAGCTGAATACTGCCATCGGGCAATTGCAGAATCTGCTTGATTATGATGCTCAGCTCAAATCCATTATTGATTTGCTTGACTCGGCACGAATTCAAGTACGGGAAGGCGTCTATGAATTAAAACATTATTCCCAGCATTTGGATTTGGATCCGCAGTTGCTCGCACAAGCCGAGCAAAGGATATCGGCAATCCATGCTGTGGCCAGAAAATTTCGCACACCACCGGAAGAATTGCCCGCATTGATCGCATCGTTGCAGCAGCAATTGGGGGCGCTTGGGTGTGATGCGGATATCGACCGATTACTGGTCCTTGAAGCGACCGCCGAATCGGAGTATATGGAACATGCTCGATTATTGACTCAGTTTCGCTCGGAAGCGGCGGAAACTTTATCGCGGCAAGTCAGTGATGCGATGCATACCCTGGCGATGACGGGCGGCGTATTTTCGGTCGATCTGTGCGTGCAACAACAAGGCGCGGCCTATGGTTTCGAACAGGTTGAATTTATGGTGTCTGCGCATCAAGGAATGCCGCTTCGTCCGTTGGCCAAAGTGGTATCCGGCGGGGAGCTCTCACGTATCAGCCTGGCAATTCAGGTAATTACCAGTAAGGTTGCTGCGGTGCCGACTTTGATTTTTGACGAAGTCGATGTCGGTATTGGTGGGAAAGTTGCGGAAATAGTCGGACGATTATTGAAGAGGCTGGGTAAAGAGCGGCAAGTGCTGTGCATTACGCATTTGCCGCAGGTAGCGGCCAATGGTGATCACCACTGGCAAGTGGCTAAATTTAATGAAGGCCCGGAGAATCAACCGGTATTGAGCAAAATCACCTGCCTGAATCAGTCGCAGCGTATTGAAGAAATCGCCCGTATGCTTGGCGGTATCGATATCACTGCAACGACCCGTCAGCATGCGGTCGAAATGCTGCATAACGGTACGTTGAAAGATTAAAGCGTTGTCGGGTAGTAAAAAACACCAAATGACATCGGTACGGGTAGAAAAAAGAAAGGATCGGATTTTGCAGGCTTTGGCACAAATGCTGGAGCATCCGCAACGCATCAATGTGACAGTTACCGCCTTGGCCGCACATTTGCAGTTATCGGAATCGGTCGTGTATCGCTGTTATCCAAGCAAATCACAAATGTTCGAGGCTTTGATTGAATTCATCGAACACACTTTGTTTATGATGATCAATAAGATATTGCAGCAAGAGCATTCCGGTGGTAAAACACTTGAGAATTTGTTGTTATTGTTGCTGGGTTTTTCGCAAAAAAATCCTGGCATGACGCGTATTTTGATTGGAGAGGTGCTAATTAATGAAAGCACACGGTTGCGCCAGCGTATCAAGCGCTTGCATGATCGATTGGAAACGACGCTGAGGCAGGCGCTACGGTTCGCGATTAGTGAACATCAGCTTCGAATTGAATGGGATGTGTCGGTGCGAGCGAATATGTTGATGTGTTTCGTGATCGGCCGCTGGTATCAGTTTGTTGAGAGCGGTTTTAATCGTGAACCTTTGGCGGATTGGGAGGTGCAACGATATGCTGTGCTGCCGGCTGAGTTACTATGACTGATTGCAAGCCGGACATTTGGGATCTTTGTACAATCGAGCCGAACGCCAGTGCATGGTAAGTCCGTCGAGTATCAGCAAGCGGCCGCTCAGGGTTTTTCCGATATTTAAGATGATTTTAAGTGTTTCAGCGGCTTGTATGCAGCCGATGATGCCGACCAATGGTGAAAATACTCCCATAATGGCGCAAGGCATGTCCTCATGTTTCCCTTCGACGGGGTATAAGCATTGATAACAAGGACTGTTTTTATCACGCAAATCAAATACGCTGACTTGGCCGTCAAATCGTACGGCGGCTCCGGAAATCAGCGGTTTCCGGCCGGCGATACAAGCTTGATTGATTGCATGACGGGTATTGAAGTTGTCGCTGGCGTCAATGACTGCATCTGCATCGTTTATTAGCTGATATAAGTTATCTGCACTGACTCGATTGTCAACAGGATTGATTGTAATTTCCGGATTGAGGCGTTTGAGCGATTGCTGCGCGGAGCAGGCTTTATTCTGGCCGATCGCACTGCTGCTATGGACGATCTGGCGCTGCAAATTGGTAAGATCGACCTGATCGTGATCACAAATCGTTAATTGGCCGACACCGCTTGCTGCAAGATACATAGCGGCGGGGGAGCCCAGGCCGCCGGCACCGATGATGAGTACGTGAGATTGATTGAGTTTTTCCTGCCCCGCAATATCGATTTGCGGAAGCAGGATATGACGGCTGTAACGAAGTAGTTGCTGATCATCCACGATCCCTGAAATTAACTCTCAGATTGATCTTGGTTGGTTTTTTGTGGGGCAGTGGTGATTCCTTTGAAGTAATTCAAAGCTTGTTTTAACAATAAATCTTCATCCGATCCGAATTCAATTGGTTCCTTGTTTTTCTTGTCATTATTTTTCTTTGGCTTAGCATCGTCATTTAATTTCGTTTCTACATTTTCGCGCTTGGTATCCGGTTTTTTGTCGGTTTTCTTTCCGTTGGACAAATGGCGATTCAAATCGGATTCCCGTAGACGCTGATCTTCACCGTTATCGGTTTCATCCAGGATATCCGGCGTAATGCCTTGCGCCTGAATCGATTGACCATTCGGTGTGTAGTAGCGTGCGGTGGTTAATTTGATTGCAGTATTGTTGCCGAGTGGCAGAATAGTTTGTACCGATCCCTTGCCGAAAGTCTGTGATCCCATGACGATAGATCGTTTATGGTCTTGCAGTGCGCCTGCAACAATTTCAGATGCGGAAGCAGAACCGCCATTGACTAGCGTAATCATTGGCACGGTTTTAATTTTTGCGGGCAAGCCTTTTAAGTAATCACTATCTGTTCCACGCAGATAATATTCAGGATTGGCATGTAACTTCATTTTTGCATCCAAACTGCGTCCTTCGGTATAAACAACCAATGAATTCTCAGGTAAAAATGCAGCGGAAACAGCTACAGCTCCATTGAGCAGTCCGCCAGGGTCGTTACGTAAATCTAAAATAAGACCTTTCATTTCACCTTCGTTTTCAGCAAAAAGTGTTTTGATAGCTTTAGCCAAATTTTCTCCGGTTTGCTCCTGGAATTGTGTGATGCGAATGTAAGCATAACCGGGTTCGATCATTTTTGATTTGACGCTTTGGATTTTTATGATGTCACGTACTAAATTGAAAACCAGCGGTTCTGACTCTCCTTCACGTACGATGGTTATCTTGATCGAGGTATTGGGTTTCCCGCGCATGAGTTTGATTGCTTCGTTCAGTGACATGCCTTTAACCACGGTATCATCTAATTTTACAATCAGATCGCCTGTCTTGATCCCTGCACGAAACGCGGGTGTGTCTTCGATCGGGGAAATTACCTTGACTACACCGTCTTCCATCGTGACCTGAATGCCCAATCCGCCGAATTCACCTTGAGTGCCGATTTGTAATTCTTTATATTCGTCTTTATCAAGATAAGCGGAGTGTGGATCAAGCCCCACCAGCATGCCGTTAATCGCTTCTGTAATCAGTTTCTTATCTTCGACTGTCTCGACATAGTCGCTTTTGATACGACCAAAAACCTGTGCGAATGTACGTAATTCCTCAATGGGTAAAGGATGTACCGCTTCGATATGATCTTTTTTGGCAATCGCGGAGAAGTTCAAACTGAGCAGAATACCGGCAATTGTGCCAATAAAAATTAAACCTGTTTTTTTAACTATGTTACTCATTCACTTTCTCCGCACGGGTCATATTGATGTTTAAGTTTGCCGCTTCTTTCATTCTATTTTTATCCAGGTCATAGGGTCAAATGGCTTTCCTTGATGACGCAATTCAAAATACAGTCCTGTCTCTAAATTACCACTGCTATTGCCGACGGTTGCGATTGTATCCCCGCCGTGGATGGTTTCACCTGTTTGTTTGCGCAGTGTTGCATTATTACCATACAAACTCATATAGCTATTTCCGTGATCTACAATAATCAAGTAACCGAAGCCTCTTAGCCAATCCGCGAAAACGATCTTGCCACTTGATATTGCCTTAACTTCGCTGCCTTCATTTGATTGAATAAACAAACCTTTCCACGTTAATTGTTTACCTGTGCGTTGACCACCAAAAGTATTCACAAGTTTCCCGCGAACCGGCAAATTTAATTTGCCTTTTTGTATTGTAAAAGGTGTGGCTGCAAGGGAAGTATCAGGGAGTTTATTATTGATTAATGATTGATTGTTGGTTGTTGTGTGGTGAATATTTATTTTGTTGATTTCATTAATTAATTTGTTTAGCTGACGCTCATCTTTCGTTAATTTCTCAATTTCTTGTTGTTGCCTTACGATTTGTCCGGAGATTTGCGCTAGCAGATTTTGCTGCGTTGTTTTTTCTCGCTCAAGTTTTTTGTGTTGCTCGAAGTATTTTGCTTGTATGGCGGCTATTTCATCTTTTTTTTGACGGCTGGATAGAATCAAAGCTTCCAGTTTTTCTTGGTTCAGTTGAAGGTTTCTGAGGCTATTCATACGAGACGTGGAAAGCTGTCGATAGTAATATGCGGCGCGTGCAATTTGGTTCGGGTTCTGCTGATTGATGGCGAGACGCAAATAATTTTGATTGCCTTGGAGGTATTGCTGATAGAGCAATTCGCCAAGTTGATCGCGTTCCGAATTGGTTTGGTGCTTGATATGCTGGTACTGTGTTTGAAGGTGGCGATATTCTGCGACAGCTTTCCGATCTTCTTCTTTAAGGTTGAGTAATCTATGCGTGATGGTATTGATGGTTTCCTGAGTTTTGCGTAATGCACTCGATGTATCTTGCTTGAATTCTTGCTTGATTATCAGGTCCTTTTGTAAGCCGTGAATACGTTCTCGAAGCAGTTTGAGATTTTCTTGATTATTCGGAAATACTGAAACAGGCTGATAGAAAAACAATAGGCTCAATAAGAGTAACCATTGGTGCGACGATCTTTGAGTACTTGCGTATGAAATCCGATTAGCCGCCGGAAATTGAATCCATCCATTTAATACACTCATGCTGCAATGAGCATTAAGCGGTTGATTTGCCTTGATCGGCGACTAATTGCATGGCTTCCTGTATATCGGCTTGATTCCCGAGGTAGTAGCTTTGAATGGGAATTAGATTATCATCCAACTCATAAACCAAAGGTATACCTGTTGGAATATTGTAATTGAGAATATCTTCGTCCGACTTGTTATCCAAGTACTTCACTAATGCCCGTAATGAATTGCCATGTGCGGCTATGATTACATTTTTTCCCGCATCGATTTGTGGTGCTATGCTGGTATTCCAGTAAGGCAGGAACCTTGTAACCGTATCTTTGAGGCATTCGGTTAATGGAATGTCTTCGCGTGCCATATCTTGATATCGCGGATCGGTGCCTCCGTAGCGATTATCTTCGATGCCAAGCGCCGGGGGCCTGATATGATAGCTTCTTCGCCAGATCAAAACTTGTTCGTCGCCGTATTGGGTCGCTGTTTCTGCTTTGTTTAAACCTTGAAGTGCACCATAGTGGCGTTCATTAAGGCGCCAGCTGTGTTCAATCGGTATCCACATTTGATCCATTTCATCCAATACTATCCATAGCGTACGGATAGCACGCTTGAGAACGGAAGTGAAGGCAATGTCAAATTTGAACCCCTGATCGTGCAGTAAACGCCCAGCGTTCTGTGCCTCCAATATGCCTTGAGGTGTCAAATCCACATCGGTCCAGCCAGTAAATCGATTTTCTTTGTTCCAGACGCTTTCTCCGTGCCGCAGGAGAACAATTTTTTTCATGTTGAACTTTTAAAAAGAAGGATGCTTCCCATTTTATTATATTTCTTATTGTAAACACAGTATCTGACTGATTCTGCGGTGCGAATAATGAGGGTACTGTGGGTTTTGAGCAAATGACGAAGCACAGCGCACTGGCATGAAGATCACGCAATAGCCATGTTTCTGATAAAATAAACAATTTATTCTGTGGCGTAGAATTATATGGAATTGTCATTATTTCAAGGGCATTTTATCTTTGGCAAGCTGGATAACCTGTTATTTTTTATTACTGCCGTGATCAGCGGTTTGATGTTGCTATGGCCTATGGTCACACGAGGCGGTATTAAGGAGATTGATACACGGGGAGCGGTGCAGCTGATTAATTATCAGAATGCATTAATTTTGGATGTTCGCGACGATAGCGAGTTTGCGGCAGGGCATTTGCCAAATGCGAAGCATGTTCCGGCTGAGAAATTGGCTGAGCGCTGGACGGAATTGGAGAAGTTTAAAGAGAAACCGATTGTAGTGATTTATCAGGGGGGGGTGCACTCTAATCGGGCCAGTATCTTATTGAAGAAAAATGGATTTTCTCAGGTAATTAATTTAATCGGAGGGATTGATTCCTGGAAGCGTGCAGGTTTGCCAATGGTTAAGCGATAAGGGTGAAGTGATGCCAAAAATTATGATGTATACGACAGGGTTCTGTCCGTATTGCAAAATGGCTGAAAGTTTGTTGCAAGCAAAAGGGGTGCGGGAGATCGAAAAAATCCGTGTCGATCTTGAACCCGAGCGCCGGATCGAGATGATGGAGAGAACCGGGCGTCGCACTGTTCCACAAATCTACATTGGTGAAAGACATGTGGGTGGGTTTGATGATTTGTCTTCATTGGAGCGCCGAGGCGAGTTGACTCCATTGTTGGTATCTTGATAAGACGAATCGTGTTGGTTTTATTAATAATAAGATTAATTTAAATTTTGAAGGTGGATATGAGCGAGCAACAGCAACCCGTTTTTGCAATAGAGAAGATTTATGTCAGAGATTTGTCTTTGGAAATTCCGAACGCACCGAATATCTTTTTGGAAAGGGATGCGCCGGAAATAAACCTGCAACTGGATCATAAGAATCAGCGTATTAGTGGTGAGGAAGGGTTGTATGAAGTTTTGTTAACCGCGACGGTTACGGCAAAGATTAAAGAAAAAATGATGTTTCTGGCGGAAGTGCAACAATCAGGTATTTTTCGTATTCGCAATATTCCTGAGAATGATATCGGTCCGGTGCTGGGGATAGGGTGTCCAAATATTCTTTTTCCTTACTTGCGCGAAGTGGTTTCCGATGTGGTGATCCGAGCGGGCTTTCCGCCTGTTATATTGAATCCGGTCAATTTTGAGGCCATGTATCAACAAAAGAAAGGCATGAATTAAACGTGCAAGCTGAGTAAGTTAATGAATAGGTGTCAATCCAAAGAAAAGCGAACCCCGGGAAGTAAAGTTTTTGTTGCGTGCTTGCTGTTCAGTTTGACCGGATACGCTGGCGCCGCAATTGAATTCAATTCGATTGCTGAGAATATGGTGATTATGTACGATGCTCCTTCACTGAGGGCGGAAAAATTATATGTTGCTGGCCGTTTTCTTCCGGTCGAGATTGTTGTTGAAGTGGATGGTTGGGCCAAAGTGCGTGACAGCAGCGGCAGTCTTGCCTGGGTTGAAAAGAAGGCGCTCAGTACGCAGCGTTTTGTAGTGGTCACGGTTCCTTTGGCCAGTATCCATAAAGCTGCGGATACAACTTCGGAATTGGTGTTTCAGGCTGAGCAAAATATCGTAATGGAGTGGCTGGATGCCGACACAACAGGTTGGGTAAAAGTACGACATTCCGATGGACAAATCGGTTACGTCAAGGCGAATCAGGTCTGGGGCTCATGAAGATAGCAGTGCTTGGTGCGGGCGCTTGGGGTTCTGCATTAGCTATCAGTTTATCGGCACGTCATGCCATTTGGTTGTGGACCAAGGATTCTGATCATGCCGTCGCTATGGATCGTCAGCGTACCAATCATTGTTTTCTTCCCGGATATGCGTTGCCCCAATCCTTGAGAATTACCGCTAATATTGCCGATGCATTGCGTGACGCCGATCTTGCTTTGGTCGTTGTGCCGATCGCTGGGTTACGCGAAACCTTGTGTTCGATGGCGGATCGCCAAATTAATCTCCCGATCATATGGGGATGCAAAGGATTCGAAGCAAAAACCTCTTACTTGCCGCATCAGGTTGTTAAAGAAGTATTCCGAGATTCGCAGAAGTGTCTGGGTGTTTTATCCGGTCCCAGTTTTGCCGAGGAAGTGGCTAAAGGTTTGCCGACAGCATTGACATTGGCTTCGGTGAATGCTGAGTTTGCTACCAAAATTGCGGCCGAATTGCACAGTTCGCGGTTACGAATTTATACCAGTCAGGATGTGGTCGGTGTGGAAACCGGCGGTGCGGTTAAGAATGTGATTACCATTGCAGCAGGGATTTCCGACGGACTGGGGTTTGGTCATAATGCGCGGGCCGCTCTAATAACGCGCGGATTGATGGAAGTTACTCGTCTCGGGCTCGCTTTGGGCGGTAGCATGAAGACTTTTATGGGATTGGCCGGTGTGGGGGATCTGATTTTGACGAGCACGGGTGATCTTTCGAGAAACAGGAAGGTGGGGCTTATGTTGGCAAATGGCCAGTCTTTATCTGACATTTTAAAAGCGCTAGGGCATGTGGCTGAGGGTGTTCATACTGCGCAGTCCGTATTGCAGCTTGGAATGAAATTAAAGATTGAAATGCCGATCACGCAGGCGGTTTGCAGCATACTGGACGGCAGTGTTTGCGCGCATGTTGCGGTTGATGTGCTGTTGAATCGAGAACAAAAACCGGAGATTTAGTTATTCGGCATATGCTGCGAGGAGTTCTCACAAATTCTTGAGGCCAGACCATTAATTGAATGATTTATATGGTATTGCGGATTTCTGGTTGGATTGCCAATAAGATGGGCGATTAAAGTTGTGGTAGCTGGTCTCTTTGCGGCCCTCAAATTCGCTTGACCAGGCGTTAACAGCTTGATATAAGAGCGACTGCAGTATTTGCTTGTGATTTAATTACCATTAACTTAGAAGGGGAATTATATGAACAAATCCGA
>CP091135.1:1724507-1746906 GCA_021582655.1 Nitrosomonas sp. | reverse complement strand
TCATTGCCATCACGCCCGTAGAGAGTATCGGCCCCGCCGTAGCCGTTGATCACATCCGCCACTGAGGTGCCGCTGATGTTGTCAGCGGCGGCCGTGCCTACAAGAACCTTGTCTTTGAGCGTCGTCACATCCCAGGTTGTGCCATCGGCAAACTGGACTTGCTGAATCTCGTTGTAAGCATTGACCGGATCGTCGGTGTAAAAGAAGGCGCTAACGGTCACTTTGTCAGTAGTACCCACGATGGATAACACCAAACTCGATCCCGAACGCGTAACCACGATTTCCGCAGGCGCCACACCGGGCTTGAACTGCAACACGTTGAGCTTGCCTGCCGCGGTGTCGTTGTACGAGTTGATGATGTCTTGCCCGTCACCCTTGCCAAACAGGTAAATGTCATTACCCGTCCCACCGGTGAGCGTATCGTTTCCCGTTCCACCATCCAGCGTGTCGGCACCCGCGTCGCCGTTCAGGCTGTCGTTGTCTGCACCGCCGTTCAATGTGTCATTGCCATCACGCCCGTAGAGAGTATCGGCCCCGCCGTAGCCGTTGATCACATCCGCCACTGAGGTGCCGCTGATGTTGTCAGCGGCGGCCGTGCCTGCAAGAACCTTGTCTTTGAGCGCCGCCATATCCCAGGTTGTGCCATCGGCAAACTGGACTTGTTGGATCTCGTTGTAAGTGTTGGCCGGGTCGTCGGTGTAAAAGAAATAGCCAACGATCACCTTGTCGGCGGTACCCGCAATAGACAGCACCAGATCCCATCCCGAACGCGTAACCATGATTTCCGCAGGCGCCACACCGGACTTGAACTGCAACACATTGAGCTTGCCTGCCGCGGTGTCGTTGTACAAACTGATGATGTCCTGTCCATCGCCCTTACCGAACAGGTAGGTGTCGCTACCCATCCCACCAATGAGCATATCGTTGCCCGTTCCGCCGTCCAGCGTATCGGCACCCGCGTCGCCATAAATCACGTCACTGCCGGCCCCACCGCGTACCTCATCATTACCATCGCCGCCATACACACTATCAGCCCCAACGCCACCATCAAGAATATCGCCACCGCCTTGACCATATGCGGTGTCGTTACCGCCCAGGGCGTTGATCGTATCCGCACCGGTGTAGCCGGTCAAAGTCTGCGCCGTGTCGTTGCCGGTGATCGCCAACGTCTTGATCGTGGCGATGTCCCAGGTTGTACCATCGGCAAACTGGACTTGTTGGATCGCGTTATAAGCATTGGCCGGGTCGTCGCTGTAAAAGAAATGACTAGCGGTCACCTTATCGGCAGTACCCATAATGGACAACACCAAATCCCATCCCGAGCGCGTGACCACGATTTCCGCAGGCACCACGCCGGACCTGAACTGCAATACATTGAGTTTGCCTGCCGCCGTGTCGTAGTCCGTACTGATGATGTCTTGCCCGTCACCCTTGCCGAACAGATAAGTGTCGTTGCCCTCCCCGCCAGAAAGGGTATCGTTGCCCGTTCCGCCATCCAGCGCGTCGGCACCCACGTTGCCGTTCAGGTTGTCGTTGTCTGCACCGCCGCTCAACGTGTCATTGCCGTTATATCCGTAGAGGGTGTCGGCTCCGCCCTGTCCGGTAATTACATCCGCCGCTGCGGTGCCGCTGATGTTGTCAGCGGCGGCCGTGCCTGCAAGAACCTTGTCTTTGAGCGTCATCACATCCCAGGTTGTGCCGTCGGCAAACTGGACTTGTTGAACCTCGTTGTAAGTGTTGGCCGGGTCGTCGGCGTAAAAGAAATAGCCAACGATCACCTTATCGGCGGTACCCGCAATAGACAGCACCAGATCCCATCCCGAACGCGTGACCACGATTTCCGCAGGCGCCACACCGGACTTGAACTGCAATACATTGAGCTTGCCTGCCGCCGTGTCGTAGTACGAGCTGATGATGTCCTGTCCATCGCCCTTGCCGAACAGGTAAGTGTCGTTACCTGCGCCGCCAGATAGTATGTCGACTCCATCACCACCTTCCAAAATATCATTCCCATTGACGCCATTGAGATTGTCGTTACCTGAACCACCCAACAATGTATCGTTACCATCCGCGCCATTCAGCATATCATTACCACCGAGTCCGCTCAGGGTATCGTCCGAGGCAGATCCATAAAGCATATCCGCCCCGTTTGTTTCGGCCAGCAGCATTTGTTTCAGGGTGACGATATCCCAACTGGTATCGTTGCCGAATTCAATCGCATCCAGCACGTAGGGGCTTGTACCATCCAAGTAAAAATAGTTCATTACCGTAATTTTCTCGTTGGTATTTTTTAGCGTCAGGAACAAATCGTTGGTATCGCGCGTTACCGCTATATCACCGGGGGCAATATCTCCCATAAGACGCAATACATCGCGGCTGACACCGGTATCAGTGTTATCGATACTTGTATTGCCATCGCCGCTGGCATAAAGATAGGTATCGCTGCCGCTGTCACCGTACAGATGGTTACTGCTTCCAGGGCCACCGCGTAATGTGTCGTTGCCTGCTCCGCCAAATAGCATGTCGGTTCCGTCACCGCCATCCAAGGTATCGTTGCCGCCAGTGCCGTATAAATAATCATTCCCGGCACTTCCCAATAACGTATCGTTGCCATCCGCGCCGTTCAATATGTCATCACCGCCCAAGCCATCGATGGCATCGTTGGATGAAAAGCCGGTGAGATTGTCGTTGCCGGCGGTTGCTTGTATGACCATCTGCCTGATCTGCGTATTATCCCAAATCGTACCATCGCTGAATTCAACCGCATCTAAGGTATAAAGACCGCTATCGTCATAAAAATGATTGGCAACGGTGATGACTTTTCCGGTACTCTTGATCGTCAGCAACAAATTATTGGAATCCCGCCGCACGGCAACGCCGGTCGGTTTGATATCATCCATAAAACGCAGCACATCGCGACTGACACTTGTGTCATTGTTATCGATACTTGTATTGCCATTGCCGATGGCATATAGATACGTATCGCTGCCGCTGTCGCCTCGCAAAGAATCATTTTCGCCACCGCCGCCTTGCAATGTATCGTCGCCGGCGCCACCCATCAGCAAATCGCGACCAACTCCGCCATACAGCACGTCGTTGCCGCCATTCCCATTCAACGTATCATTACTGATACCGCCATTTAACACATCATTTCCAGTTGATCCGTTCACACTGGCGTTACTGGCGCTGCTAAATAAAATATCGTCCGGCAATGCGCCGCGGTCAATGACGCTCACGCCCAAGTCCCGCAAAATTGCCTGCGTTTGTGCGCCTCCCGCGTCGCTGTCGATCCAATCGCGCAGCATGTCGATACCGTTCCAGCCGTTTTCCCGCAAAACCTGGCCGGCGTATTTGTTCAGCTCAACGAGATCAGCCAATGCGGCAGCCGAGTCGAGTGTTTTTTGGGCATTAAGCCTGGCATCGAGCTGGGTGAAATCGACGAAAACCTCCCCCGCCTCGGTGGCGTCTAAAAACACTTCATTCAGGTAAGGCGCCAAGCGGGTTTGCAACACCAAGCTGCTGTAGATCGACTCCTTCAAGACCTCATAGCCTTGCTGCATCAACTCCATCTGCTGCGTGGATAATGAAACGTATACCCGCTTTGTAGCAGGATCGGTATTACCTGGCGGCATAGCTACCATTATGCGGAATCCGTCGCCCAGTGTAACCCGGTCGGCACTGGCTGTTACAAGCGGTGTCCCGTTGAAACGCTCCAACACACTGATCATTCCGGTCAATTCCTGCTGCTGTTGCTGCAGTGTTTCGTAGGCTGCACGCGTAATCGGATTCAATGCATCCAGCTTGCCGGTATCCGTTGTATTCCAGTAACCAAGATGCGTATCGTGCTCCGACCAGGATTGCCCCGGTTTTAGATAAATCAAGAAATAACCTTGCTCCGATGCTTGCTCAACGCTGGTTTTCATGGTGGAGGTTTCGACCCAGGCGTTCAGCAGTGCGTCGAGCGATGCCCGTTGGTCGGCGTAGTCGGTTTGTTGCGTGAAATCGGTCAATCGCGTCGCCACATCCGTTGACAAGCTCGCCGCTTCGCGCAAGTTTCGTACCCAGCCGGAACCTTGCGTGTCCGGCAATTGTTCGGTTTGCTCGGTCGATGGAATGACATCGGTGAATTCACGGTAAAACGGGTTGTTCGCCAGATCCAGATTGCCGGTCTGGCCGGTGCCGTCGATGGTCAAATGCGCGGCGGTGGCCGTTTGCACGTTGCCGTTGCCCAAATTGACGTTTTTCGTGGTGGCGTTCAGGTTGATGCCAACGATGCCCAGTTGCGGCAGCGAGAACAATTCGTTGAAGGAAGATGCGCCGTTTTGATTGAGGTCGCGCCACACCTGGACTTGGGTGAATGCTGCATCGTTTAGGTCGAATACGAGGTCGCCGTTGGTATCCAAATCCTTGAGCGCATCGAAACCGTCGCTCGCCAGTTGGCCGTTGCTCTTCAGCGTATCGACCCCGAACAGCTCGCGCCCCGAATCAATCGTGCCGTTGCCGTTACGATCCAGCACCAAGAAGCCGTCGTCGCTCTTGACCCAACCGGTACCGGTTTTGATGCCATCGGCATTGTGGTCAAATAGAACGACCGTTGCGCCAATGCCGATGGTTTCGATGCCGTCGTTATCCAAATCAAGGGCTAAAGGGTCTCTGCGCGGCGGTATCCAGTTCTTGAATTGCAGGAAAAAGGTGTTTACGCTATTCAAAATTTCTGCGAGCTCACCGGCACCTTGCATGATTTTTTGATTGAATTGATCGATTGCCCAAGCAAAATCGTTTTTGATGTCTTGGAAGAAGCGCGCCATGTCTAGGCTTGCAATTTTTAAGTACAGGTCTTCGAATAGCTTCTCTCCCGCAGTCCCACCCAAGTAACCGCCGGCAAGCCCGGCAATGCCGGTAATCAACATGCCGGTTCCGATACCGAGGTTGACACCCGGCGTGAACAACAGCCCGGCAGCAATGGAAGCAGCATAGCTACCCGCTGCAATGCCACCGATCAAACCACCCGCATGCGCCGCCAAAATCGCACCCGCTTCCGTTGGCTTGCCATCGTCATACGCTTTCTGCGCCTGACCAATGGCCAATGCGGTTCCCAACACGTCCCCAATAAATCCCGCTTTGTTCAGTATGCCCTGGTATTTGACGTATTGCGCCATGTCGTCGGGGTTGAGCCGCATGCTGTCGAGTGATGCCACACGGGTTGCCACGACATCGGACGGCAAATCCTTGCCAGGCAAGCCCAACGCTTTGCCCAAGTAACTGTTGGTATCGATGTGCAGCTTGCCGGTTGAATCCACACCAAGCCGCAGGTCGGCCAATTCCGCTTTGGAAGTTCCGCCGATCAGCTTGATTAACTCCGATTTTGCAGCATTTTCTCCGCTGATGAGTTTGTCAGCGTTATAGCGATCCTGCCAAACGGTCAAATCAATCCCATTTAATTTCTGCCCAGGTTGCACCGTTTTGTTCAGCAATGCTGGAACCTCCGTATCGGTAGCAACGCTGCTTCCCGGCGAATTCGGCATCAACAGCCGGAAATCCCCGGTGTGCTCATTGACCAACCGCGCCGATGCTTTGTCCCAGAAACTGTCGTTGCTGATACGTGCGCCGTTGACGTCTTTTCCTTCTAATAAACGATCGAAACTAAGTCCCTCTCGCTCAGCAGCACTTCGAAGCGCATCTTTAAAATCATCTTCTCTTAGTAACTTGCCGATTTCTGTGTCAATAATGGTTTTAACAGTGGTTTCATTAGTAAGTGCTTCGGCAATGGCTCGAGCACCAAATTGTCTATCACCAGTCTTCGCATCAATTTCACCCACACCACCGCTATACAGCAGCAGTGTGGCATTACCGACACTGGCATCAACCCGATTCGCCAAATCTTGCAGCATAGTGGTCGACATCGGTGAGGCTGATGGATTGCCATTAATCGTTTTAATGACATCGATTGCCGTTTCCGAACTGATGCGCGCACCATTGGTATCCTGAGCAATTTGTAGTGCTGTGTTGTAATCCATCGCCATCACTCCGATATGTGCGGTTCAAAAGTACTGCAGAATGTAACTGTCACGCGGTCGTTGTCTTCTTTGCTAGCAGAAAAACCATAAGCATCCATCGCTTCGGTGATCAATCCGCGCAGCCTAGCTTTATCTTGCTTGATATGATCGGGGGCATAAGTTTGTAGAATGAACCACTCGATGTGACCCTCTGCCTGGTGAAACCTTTGATGTGCTCTAAAATAAACATCTCCTTCGGGTAAAGCCAAATGAAAGCGGTAATCATTTCCCGGCCCCCCCCCTTCCACTCTTTTTAAAACAATTCCTCTTTCGCGATCAATTGTTTGGCGTTGATGATTTTCCAATCTTTCATTCACAAATCCCATGTCAAAACTCCCTCTAAAAAGCACCGCTTAAGTGAGGCAGCGGTAGATGATATGTTCAATGAACTGACACCTTTTACAGTACCGATATCAATCAGCTTAATCTGATTTCAAATGGATTCGGCGTAGTCATTGCTGCAATCGGCTATTCATTTTTTCTGACCGAGCAGTTAGCGGCTTCATTACACTTAACTTTATGACTAATTCATAGAAAGCGTATTGTTGTAAACCAAACAATACCTTTCACGATATTTTTCTATAAGCTGTTGAGATTGCAGCGAATGGTTGTGGATAGACTCAGTGCTACATCGAACCGGCTTGGAGATTGCCGTTGCCGAAGTTACCATTTTTCGTGGTGGCATGGTGTCCCCGATTTCAAGTTCGTTAGCTCAGAAACCAATCCCGATCACGTTCTTTTCCGTGGCGAATAGAGGATAGACCTGGAGGTTTTTGTCAAATACGCAGACAGAAGCGCCTTGATCAAAGGCATTATTGTATGCACGATAATCATCATGAGAACCACATTCGATCCTACCAAAGATGCTGTCAATATCGCCAAGCATGGTGTGTCGATGGCACTGGCGGATCAATTTAAATGGGATACGGCAGCGATCTGAATTGATGATCGCAGAAATTATGGCGAGCCGAGAATGTGCGGTATTGGTTATATCGGATTGCGCTTGTTTTTTGTGGTTTTTATTGATCGCAAAGATGCCCGCCGCATTATCAGCCTCCGTAAAACTAACAAATGGGAGATTCAGCGCTATGCCGAAACTTAAACCAGGAACGATCTGGCCGACACCGGAAGAAGATGCAGCCATCACCGCGGCTGCAATGTCCGATCCGGATACTTTGCCGCTGAGCGATGAAGCGTTTGCGAAATTAAAACGAGTAGGCCGTCCACGCGCCGCTATAACCAAGGAACGCATCACCATACGCCTATCGCGCGAAGTAGTGGAGTCGTTCCGTGCTACCGGCAGCGGCTGGCAAACGCGTATGGATGAAGCACTCATGGAATGGATACGAAAGCATCGCTCATGAAAGCGTTTGCGCTGAATCGTTGCTTATGAACGTACCAATAACAGCAACGGCTTTATGTCATGATTGTCCAGCGGCGCGTAAGGCTTCAGTATAACTAACGCGCGGGTTTCTCCGGCATCGACCAGGCTGACGCGCCCCCATGTGAATAGTTCTTGTCCAAGCTGCTGAACAAGAAGATCACCTGCAAAACGCGAGAAGCATCCGTTTCCGTTATATAAAAATGAACAAAATAATAGCTAAAAAACTTATATATTTACTATATCTCTTGTATCGGGAATTGATGATTTTTATAACGCGGGAGCTACGGAGTAATGTGTACCCTTAACCCCCGCGTAAAAAGGGACCGGCTATGCCAATCAACTGCGGTAACTGGCATTGATCTTCACGTAATCATACGAGAAATCGCAGCTCCACACCGTGGTGGATGCGTCGCCACGATTGAGCGCGACGCGGATGGTGATTTCAGCCTGCCGCATCACGCGCTGACCGTCTTCTTCACGGTAATTCGCTGCCCGGCCGCCTTTCTCGGCGACCAGCACGTCATCGAGGTACAACTGGATGCCGTTCACATCCAAATCATCGATTCCGGCATACCCGATCGCCGCCAGAATCCGGCCCAGATTCGGATCGGAGGCGAAGAATGCGGTTTTCACCAGCGGCGAATGTGCGATGGCGTAAGCCACGTTGGCACACTCTTCCTTGTTCTTGCCGCCATCAACTTGCACGG
This sequence comes from Nitrosomonas sp., assembly GCA_021582655.1. Lineage (GTDB taxonomy): Bacteria > Pseudomonadota > Gammaproteobacteria > Burkholderiales > Nitrosomonadaceae > Nitrosomonas. The sequence continues at coordinate 1,738,759 of CP091135.1, read as the reverse complement.
TAATGAATTTGGTCGCACCTTCGCCATCGCGCACGATCATTTTCGCCAACGCAGCGGCAACTTCGGTAATCGCATCCTGCAATTGGCAAAATTCCTCGGTATGGGGATTATAAATCTCCTTGTTTCCCGCCTTGCCGGTGGCGACGACGATCAACGCATCGTTGGTTGAAGTATCGCCGTCCACCGTAATGCGGTTGAACGAGCGATCCGCCGCATACTGCACCAGTTTCTGCAACAGCGGCTGAGCAATCGCCGCGTCGGTGGCGATATAGCCGAGCATCGTCGCCATGTTCGGACGAATCATGCCGGAGCCTTTGGCAATACCGGTGATCGTCACGGTTACACCTTTGATCCGCACCTGCTTGGATGCAGCTTTCGGCACGATATCCGTGGTCATGATCGCGTGCGCGGCATCAAACCAGCCATCCGCTTTGCCATTCGCCACTGCGGCGGGCAGCCCCTGGATAATCCGGTCCACCGGCAGCGGCTCCATGATCACGCCGGTGGAAAACGGCAATACCTGTTGCGGTGCGAGTCCCAATAACCCGGCCAATGCCGCGCACGTAGCCCGGGCATTGGTAATGCCCGGCTCGCCGGTGCCGGCATTGGCATTACCGGTGTTGACCACCAACGCACGCACCGATTGCGCCAAATGCTGCTTCGCCACGATCACCGGCGCAGCGCAAAAACGGTTTTGCGTAAATACACCGGCGACCTTGCTACCTTCGGCAAGCGCCATTACCAGCAAATCCTTACGGTTCGCCTTTTTGATACCGGCCTCGGCAATACCGAGCGTTACGCCTGGGACAGGCAACAGCTGTTCGGGAGAAAGAGGAGGAATATTGACGGGCATGACCATTCCTTGCAGTTATTGAAAAACCGCTATGCTACCGTATCCGGACTGTTTTTTTCAGGGATTCGTAAGGGAATCTGGCGATTGCAACCGGCGACCGATCCATTGTTCGATATGCCGCAACAACTCGGATCGCTTCGGCTCGGCTAAAAACAAATGCTGATGATAAAGTAATTCCGGTAACATCAGCACGGTGTTGTCCGGATGATGCGACAATGTGGCGCTTGCAAAATCCTCGCCGCCCCACGCCGGTGTAATCGGATCATGCGCCGAGGCTATCAGCAGATACGGCAACACGAATTCGCCCATACGGCGGCGAAACCGCACCACTTCCGTCTCGATGCCTTTCACGTAGCGCAGCAGGGTGCGACGAACAATCCAGCCGTCGGCGCGCAACTTGGCTTTTTCCGTTTCGCTGTCGGTCAAATAATCCGCTACCCATGCGGGCGAAACCGGTGACAGCACGGCACGAATCCCCGGCCAGGAAAACACCTCGAACATTCCGTCCAGCAAAGGAACCGTCACCAGGGCGAACAATTGATTGATCATCAATAACGGCAAAGGCTCATCGTGCGGATACAGAAAATGCGTCTTGGCGTGAAACGACAATTTGATCACCGGATCGGCCAGCCAGCCACGCCACCCCGGCGGCTCGCTGACGGAAAATGCCGGCGCGAGAAACACAACGCCGCCGATACGCTTGACCAGGTCCGGTTCATGCTGCACTTGCAATAAGTACGAGGCGGCAACCAATGTGCCCAAACTATGTGCGACCAGAAACACCGGCGGTTTCGAACCATCTTGTGTACCGCAAAATGCGATCGTTTGCCGGATCGCTTGATCCAAACTTTTGCGCAGCGGCTCCAAATCGTACAACGCCGCTTGCGCCAGGTACGCAGCGCCGACGTCTTGCCGACCCTCGCCTCGCGCCAGCGCCAGATCGGCCCGCCGCAGCACCGGATTGGATAAGCCGTGCGCATACAAATCAAACCCCGCTACCGCATACCGTTCGGCGAAATGCCGCGCAACCTCGCCGTACCGCCCGATATGCTCATTCATACCATGCACCAGCAACACGCAGGCTTGCGCCGTACCGGATTCCTCCGGCTGCAGCGTACGCACCGTCAACGCGTCACCACTTCCGGGCGACTGCGTCGACAATTCCACGCCCCAACGCGGATAAGGCTCGCCGACGACCTGCCGGTATACACAACCGGACAACGTTGTCAGCAGCAGTTGCACACCGATCAGCACGGGTAACAGGCGGTTAAAAATATACGGCATCCGTGCTACGGAAAAACGACGCGGCACCATACCCGATGATACCGCCTCATGCCGGATGGCACCGTGCAAACTCATCCTGACAAACTCACGGCAAACGGGTAATCTAGCGGGTGCATCCGTTGCAAGCTCACCACTCCGTGAATGTCATCGAATGTAGCGTGGATCAACGAAGAAAGCATTGATCAATTCGGCGCACGAAATGAAGCGTGAAGCGTACGGAACACAACGACCCAAATCTATCAGCAAGAAGATAGGTGGGGAAACGGGTGCCGCGCAACCAAACGATTCGCTCGCACAACCGATTAATCAGCGTTTCCTTAAAGCTTCCGGCTGGCATTTGACCGATAGCATGATGAAGAATCGAACACTTCATATCCTGGCAAGCATTGCAACGCATGAGAACTGTCTGATTTTTTCGAAAATAACTATGTTAGGAGAAATCACCATGATACCGATTATTCCGCGGTTGTTCCCTGAAAAAGCCGCTTTCGTTTTATTTATTTCGCTGCTGTTGCTGTATGTTTCCGACGGTCTTGCTCAAATCAATCTGAATTCGAGCCACGGCGTGCGCCTTTATCAGATCAATTATCTCGGCGAATCTCCCCGGGCAAACACCGACACCGGGCTGTTGGATATCGATCTGCTTGCTTTACGGTCCACGGCCGCCGTCGAGCAAGGTTACATCAATATGATGATCGGTGATTCATGGGAAGTTCGTAACTTGAAAGTCAAAAAAGAATCCGAATACCCTTATTCCCATCTCTCCACACCGTTCAACCTCGGCGTGGAAACAGGCACCAAAGTAAACCAGTTAAGCGCAAGCATTTCAATCTCAGCGGTTCCGCTAACCGAATTTTCCAGTGCGGACCTAACCGCTTATGCGGTGGATGCCATCAGCTACACAATCGGCGGTGTACCGGATCATCCCATCAGCGCACCGCCAACGCCGCCAACGCTCGAAACCGCTTTATTCGGCAATCCGACCAATACCGATGCGATCACCCAATTCGATCACCCCAATATCGAAGCGGCTGTCAATCAATGTATGCCGGCTTCGATCGCCAACAGTCTGCAATATCTCGAAGATACGACAGACCTGGAAATACCGCATGAACATAAAATGGGATTAAAAGGGGACGATTCGCTGGTCGGTCAGCTTGACACCCATACCAATAGAACCGTGATCAGCCGCCGTTCCAACGAAAACAGCGGCACCTGGGGGATTCAGGGCAAACTGAGCTATCTGGCAACCAACGGGCTGCATGATCGTGTCGTAACCACCCACATGGGCAATGGCGATTACGCCGGCAGTGAAAGCGTCAGCGTCGCTGTTGACGGAAAAACCGCTTCCGCCACCGGTCTGGGAACAAGCATCAACTTCTCGACCTTGCTGAACGCGATGAAAGAAGGCCAGGATTGTGAATTGGTTTATTCCTGGCCGGGCGGCTCTCATGCCGTGGATGCCGTGGCTGCCGGCACGACTAACGGTGAACCGTGGATCGTGCACGGCTCGGATATCGACCAGAGCTCCGATAGCAAAGGTGCCGGTGCATCCGGTTTTGTGTTCGAGTATCTGAAGGATACCGACAACGACGGATTGCTCAACTTGAGTGGAACCAATAGCCAGTTGGTGCAGGTAATCTGTCAAAAATATGTGGCGCCCCCTGCAACACTCACCGTAACCGGCATCGATGATCCCGCCGGGCACAGCTGCTGTGTTACGCCGCCACCCGGCACGATCGATTTCTTACTTGAGAACAGCAACATCACCGTACGCGGCGATTCACCATGGCTCCCCATGACCGGGCCGCTTTCCCCTGACGGTTCATTTCTGTTAACCAGTACTGCAACCGTCGCGGGCTTTCCGAATATTCACAACAGCTTCACCGGCGTCTACCAAAACGGCGGCATCAGCAATGCGAAAATCACACTCGGCACCAACGGCGGACTGCCCCAAGGCATGCCCATCAGTTACAGTGTCAACGTCACCAATCTGGCCGCACCGGCAGTACTTAAACCGGCTATCCGGGCAAACGGATTCCGTCGTGAATTCAGCATCAACGCAGGCGAACCCTTATCGGTCAGCATCACCTTCGACGCCGCCAATCAGGCAACACAAGCGGCTGACTGGTGGGCGGTATTGCAAACCGCCGGTGGCCTGAAATCATACGATTTGGCCACCGGACAATTCCAAGACGGCCTGACCGTAAGTTATCAGGGCCCGTTGGTCGATTTGCCATTTACCCGACTGACGCTGTTCCAGAACGGACTGGAAGCCGGAACCTACACTTTCTATTTCGGCGTTGACATGGCGCAAAATGGAAATTTGGATCTGGAATCGGCTACGTACGACAAAGTCACCGTTACGGTGCAGTAAGAAAAAAGTACGCGCCCAACGGCTACAACCGTTGAGCGCAATCCGGATCGGCGCCCGCCTCAAGCGGGCATTGCTTTCGGCTGCAACATAGCGATAAAAGACGCGGCAAATGCGCACGATACAATTACGACGTTAAGATCCGAGATCAAGCCTCACATGGCAAAAACGAAATTTCATTTTATCGATGATTACCGAAATCTTGTCAACGACTTAATCCAGGCCCATCCGCTGCATCAAGCCATGTCAATGGCTGTAGGGGGTAATTTTGAGGCATTTGGCGAAATCGAGAAACAACTGTTGATAGGCTATGGATTACAGCCTGAACATACCATTATCGACATCGGCTGTGGCTCAGGACGATTGGCAAAGTCATTAATGTCTCATTTGACAACAGGATGCTTTCTCGGCACCGATGTCGTACAAGCGTTACTGGACTATGCGAAACAGGATTGCCCTTCATCATGGCAATTTCAACTTGTTGAAGAAATACGCATTCCTTACGCTACCAACTGTGCGGATTATTGCACCTTTTTTTCGGTATTTACGCATCTGCTTCATGAAGAGAGTTATTGCTATTTACTTGAAGCGCGACGGACGGTTAAAAAAGGGGGGCTGATTATTTTCTCATTTCTTGAGTATCCTTATAATTGGGAGATCTTTGAGGCAACCGTCAACAATATATTGATGGGAAAACCCAATGTACACCTCAATACCTTTATCAGTCGCGCTGCCATTGAATGCTGGGTTCAGCACTTAGGATTGTCGATTGTGGCCATACATGCGGCTACTGCGCCCTTTATCAATCTGCCGCAGCCGGTTTTATTGGATGGGGGACAAAAAATAGAAGGCATGGTGGCACTTGGGCAATCGGTAGCGGTATTGAAAGTCAACTAAGCACCGTGTGAAAGCGCAATATACCCGCATTTCCCCCTTCCCGAATCTCAATCCCGCTCTTCAATGAATTCAGACAAGAAAACATTGAATTGTTCAATGGCGTCAGCCAACGCCGCCGCCGCCGCCCGAATTCCGGCGATATCCTCCTTACGAACGGATAGCTCGATAGTTGCACACACTGCTGCAAGAGGCTTCGCACCAACCATCTTGCAGGAGCCGATCATGCGATGGGCGATACGTCCGACCAGCACCATGTCGCTTTTCTCAAGCAGCACAGCCAGTTCCGCGTAATCGCCGCGGATATGCGCTTGAAATTCCTCCAGCACATGGGCTTGCTCACGGGGATCGGGTACAACTTTACCCAATTCCGTCAAATCGATCGCTGTGTTTTTTTCACCGGGCACCGTCACCACGGATGATTCGGTGCCGTCGTTTTCCACCGGATCAAACGCCAAGGATTTTGCCAATACCGCTCTCAGTTGCGTCAGATTGGCAGGTTTTACCAGCAATTCGTCCATTCCGGCGGCACGGCAGAAATCGGCTTCTTCGCCAAGCGCATTCGCAGTCCAGGCAATAATCGGCGTACGGAAAAGCGTTTGTTCGGATTCGATTTTGCGTATGGCCTTGGCCAAGCTATAACCGTCCATTTCCGGCATGTGGCAATCGGTGATGATTATTGCAAACTTTTCGTCCCGCCACATTGATAATGCTTTTTGCCCGTTTTCGGCGGTCTTGACCCGCAAGCCCAATAGCTTGATCTGTCGTGCCAACATATCCCGATTAATCGGGTGGTCGTCAACCGCTAAAACCGCAGGGCTGTTCGTGCTCACACCGCCCGCAAGCAACGGCTTAACCTTTCTTCGCACCGCTTCAGGATTCAGTTGACGCACTATTTCCCCAGGTACATCACAAACCGGCAACGTCAATATGATACTGAACATGGCACCTTGGCCCGGCTCACTGTTCAGCTCAATACATCCATCCATCAATTCGGCAAGCCGACGGCAAATCGCCAAGCCTAGCCCGGTTCCACCGTACATGCGGGCAGTATCCGCGTTTCCCTGCCTGTAGCGCTGAAACAATTGCTGCTGCACGTCCTTGGCAATACCGATACCGGTATCCTTAACGGAAAAACGAATCCGCTCACCGCTCTCGAATCGTTCCATCAATTTGGCACGCACCTCAATACCGCCACCCTGGGTAAATTTGATCGCATTACTTACAAAGTTATTCAGCACCTGAGAAAGCCTTAGTGGGTCAACAAGATGCGTGGAATTGATGTGACTATCGGTCTGCTGCGACAGCACCAGATTCTTGGCACTGGCCGCACGCGAATAGGTATTTACCACTTCCTGCAAAAGCTGCTCGATCGATGTGGGTCGCATGGATAGCTCCAGCTTTCCTTCCTCGATTTTCGACCAATCCAGAATATCGCTGACGATACGCAACAATCCGCTGCCGGAATGCCAAGCGGCATCCAATGTCGCCCGCTGCTCTTCATCCAGATTAGTCATGGACATCAATTCCAACATGCCCAACATTCCGGTCAGCGGTGTACGGATTTCATGGCTCATAGTGGCAAGAAATGAATCCTTGGCATGGCTGGCCATTTCAGCAGCCTTTTTCAATTCATTGACTTTCTTTTCCTTGATTTTTGCATCGTTGATATCGTTGATGACCCAAATCTCCCCGCCCGGATACCCGCCCGGATCCAAAGACTTGGCGATGAGGTGAGCCCAGAACTCCTCGCCGTCCTTGCGTAAGAGACTCGATTCAATGCTGAATACCTGATTGTTATCCAGATAAGGCCGGGCAATGCCAAGCAGCGACGCGGTTTTACTCGCCTTACAAAATAAGCGGTCAAGCGGCATATCCAGCAACACGCCCGGCGCAATGAAGCGGAATATCTCCGCCGCTTTAGGATTGGCACGCGCCACCCGGCCATCGACGGAAAACACAACCCCAACCTGCACATTATCAAGCATCGACTGCAACTCTACGGTGCGTTGCTGCACCCGCAGCTCCAGCTCCTCATAAACACGCACATTTTCCAATGCCACCGCGGTAGTGTCGGCCAACGCTTGCAGCACTTTGACTTGCTCCGGGGTTGGAAGGCACCGCTCGGCCCAATAATTACCGATCGCACCGATCGGATCAATCGTGCGAATCGGCACCATTGCCAAGCTTTTCACGAAAGTCGGCCTATATGCATCGGCCGGAATGCGCTGATCGGCATAAATATCCTCAATGACGGCCGATTGGCGGTTGATCATCGACCAGCCGCTGATACATGCGTCGATCGGAAACCGCTGACCTTTCCACAACGGACTGATAGCATCTTCTTCCACGTAAAAACACGTACCGTTATCGCGCAAAACAAAAGTTGCGCCGTCCGCTCCGGTCAATTGCCGTGCCGCATGACGCACGATTTCCACAACTGTCGGCAAATCCCGCGCCATCGACAGCAACTGAACCACTTCCACCAATTGTTCCATGGCTTTTGCATACCACAAACTTGGGTTTCTTTCGCCAGACATTTCCATGCAAATGATTATTAAATGAAGGTAATCGTAAAATAGTCTTTATGTCTTCGAATCGCCGACAACACCGAGATTGCGCCCGGCAGCGTATCCGATAAATGCATTCAAATCCATCGGCTTCGCAATAAAGTAGCCTTGCGCCATATCGCACCCCATATTTTTAAGCATGTTCCAATCCCGCTGGGTCTCAATACCTTCGGCGACACTCCTGACTTTCAATTCCCGCGCCATATCGATACTCGATTTGACCACAATGCGCGCCGCTTCATTATGAATAGCGTCCTGAATGAATGATTGATCGATCTTGAGCTCGCCGAATGCAATCCGGGTGAGCTGCTGCAAGCTGGAGTAACCTGTTCCGTAATCATCGATCGACAATACAAACCCATTCATACACAAACGCACCAGATTTTCCAGCGCATGCGCAACATCCGTCATCGCAGCCGTTTCGGTTATTTCCAAAATAATATGATGCGGATCGATACCCGCTGCCCTGACAATCTTGGTAATCCTGTCCGCCAGCGTAATATCATCCAGCGAAACAAGCGAAAGATTCACCGACAAATTGATGTTGCAATCGGTATCATGAAGCGAACGGCACGCGGATGCCGCTTTCTCGAGAATCAGAAAAGTCAACTCATCAATTTGATTGCTTTGTTCAAGCAACGGAATAAAAGCATAAGGACCGACCACTCCGAGATCTGGATGAATCCATCGCGCCAATGCCTCGGCACCGCTTATCCGGTTGGTCTGCAAATCGACTTTGGGCTGCAAATAAGGATCGAATTGCCTGGCACGGATGCCCCGCATAATCTCATCCAGCGAAAAACTGATCGATTCGCTGCGCGGATACCATTTGCTCTCGGAACGCTCGTATTTAAAAAACAATTCTTTAAGCTGTTCGGGCAGAATAGGTTTTTCGATCGCACCCAGTAACTTGACGCCATACATCCGGGTCATCTTACCCGCGGAAAGCAGAAGCTTTCCGCCTAATGCGCTGATGATGACAATCGAAATACTATGCCGCTCCTCCCCCAGATGACGCAAAAATTCCAAGCCGTCCATTTCCGGCATGTTCAGATCGCAAATTACGATATCCACCGGATTACCGTTCCGTTTACGGATGATTTCCAATGCTGCCTTGCCGTTGCTTGCATCGCTCACCCCCTGCACATTTAAAGCACGCAGCATTCTGATCAACATCCGCCGTTGAAAATCGTCATCTTCAACAACCAGAATATTTAGATGATCGCCTTCCATAAGGCAGCTCCCTTCCATTATTCATACACAACGGGAAAGTTTAAACCAATCGTTTCCACAGTTAATTCGAAGAAACAAGGCAAATTACATTTCAATCTATTTATCAATGAGATATTGTCAGACATTTCAATAATCAAAGCCGGAATGCCAGGAATTGTCTTTGTAAGACTAAATGATTAATCAACCTGTCGGGGCTGAAGAAAACGGCTTTATTGATGCGTTGTTAACAATCTCATGATTGCCATCCGCTTGATTGTTGTATCAACACTACACCGGATATTTCTTGGGCGTGTGAGAAATCTTTCGACGCCAAGCGATCGCAATCGCTGAAAGTATATTCGCATTCCTTCACGGGCAGCGCTCGACACTGGCAAAATCCACACCTGCACTTTCGCTTCGCGCACTGGAATTGTTTAATGGAGCGTTGAAATATTTTCGGGAAAATCGTGCATGCGGCAAAAAGGCGATGCAACTCAAACGCTGCGGTTATAAATATTCACCACCGCTATTCGTCTCACTAGGTATGTTTTATGTTTCGCTCAAACAGGTAAATCATGCTGAAGTATCTCATTAAACAATCCAAATCCCAGCTGCTGGGGGCATCGCTTGCAAGCATCGTACACGGCATCTGCAGTGTGCTGCTGTTGGCACAAATCAGTTCCGCATTAACCTCCGATTCCGACCGCGAGGCAATGGCGCTTACTTTCGCGGCAACCGCACTGTGCGTTATGCTCAGCTACATCGTGGCGGCAATCCTATTCGAACAATTGGGCCAACGCGCGCACGCTGAATTGCGCAGCTTTATCGCCCAAAAAGTCATCGCCGCCGATTACCGGCAATTGGAACTGCTCGGTGCCGCGCGCGTGCAATCCGCGCTTTCGGAACATTGCAGCCGGGTTGCCGAGTTTTTTGTCAGCTTTCCGGTCATTCTTACCAACGCAGTGGTGGTAGCCGGTTGCCTGGTCTATATGGCTTTTTTATCCTGGCAGGTTTTTTTACTCGCGCTGCTGATCGTCGGACTCGGCTCATTGGGCTATCATCTTGCGCACTTGCGTGCGATTCGCCATCTCGATATCGCCGCGCAGGAGCAAGATCATTTGTTCGCCTGCTTCCGTTCGCTCACCGACGGCGCCAAGGAATTGCGCCTTAATCGCGATAAGCGCAATACCTTTTATGACGACGTGCTGCAACAATCGATCGAAAAAGTGCGCAAGGAACGCACTTTCGGCATGTCGGTTTTCGTTGCTTCAGCAGGCTGGGGTAATTTTCTGATTTATGCATTTATCGGCATGGTGCTGTTTCTGTTGGTCGGCGATGTACCCGATCGGACTTTGATCATGACCGGTTATGCCTTGGTATTCGTGTATATGGTGGGGCCGCTCGAAGCGTTGCTGCTGAACATTCCGCGCGCCAATCTGGCACAGGTTTCGGCCAACCGCATCGAAGAAATCACCAACGCGATGACTTCGGCGGAATCGCAGACCCGCAGCGTCGAATTGCCGTCGCTGCAAGCGATCGAACTGCGAGGTGTATTGCACCGCTATTACCACGAACAAAAAGATGAAATGTTCACACTCGGACCGATCGATCTGCAATTCCGTCCGGGAGAAATCACCTTTCTGGTCGGCGGCAACGGCAGCGGCAAAACCACATTGGCTAAGTTGCTGGTCGGTCTTTATCCGCCTGAAGAAGGCACCGTCAAACTCAACGGTGTCGCCGTCGGCGACGCCAACCGCGATCATTACCGGCAGTTTTTCTCCACCATTTTCTCCGATTTTCATCTTTTCGATCGATTGCTGGAGGCCGGACCGGGCAATACCTTGGACCAAAAAGGCAATGAATTGCTGGCAAAGCTTCACTTACAAAACAAAGTCAAGGTGCAAAACGGCGCTTTCACGACACTGACCTTATCGCAAGGACAACGCAAACGGCTGGCACTGGTGGTTGCTTACCTTGAAAACAGGCCTTTTCTGGTGTTCGATGAATGGGCGGCCGATCAGGACCCGGTGTTTAAGGAAATTTTTTATCGTGAACTGCTGCCGGAATTGCGCGCGGCGGGTAAGGCGGTATTGGTGATTTCACACGACGACCGCTATTTTCACCTGGCGGACCGGCTGCTGCGCATGGAAAACGGCCGTTTGACCGTCGATCCGCAACAACCGGCCCACACCAAAACCGAGGTATCCGTGCCTTCCTTGCTCGCAGTCAGCAGCATTTCATGATGATATGAAAAATATGATGGAATCCAATTTAGTCGGCAACGGTAAAACACAGACAGGACGAAAAATACTGACGTTGATGCACCGCTGGGCCGGTCTGTTTCTCGCGGTATTTTTATTTATTGCGGGATTGACGGGGGCCATCATTTCCTGGGACCACGAACTCGATGAATGGCTGAATCCGCAACTCTTCAAACGGCAAAGCCAGGGAGAGATCCAAGCGCCGCTCGCGCTTGCCGATCAACTCGAAGCAGCCGACCCGAGAATACTGGTTACCTGGGTACCTCTGCTGATCGAAGCGGATGAAAATCTGGGACTGGCGGTCAACGGCCGCATCGATCCCGCAACCGGTAAAGCCTTTGAGCTGGGATTCAATCAAATCGCACTCGATCCGGCCAGCGGTGAAGCGCGCGGCTCCCGGACCTGGGGTGAGATTTCGCTCAGCCGTGAAAATTTCGTACCCTTTCTCTACAAACTACACTACAGCATGCACATCCCGGATGCCTTCGATCTCGAATTAGGTGTGTTGCTCATGGGTATTTTAGCCATCGTCTGGGCTATCGACTGCTTAATCGCATTGTGGATCTCATTTCCCAATTGGCAATCCTGGCGCAAATCATTTGCTTTCCGCTGGCAGCAAGGCAGTTATAAGTTGAATTTCGATCTGCACCGCTCCGGTGGCGTCTGGTTATGGGGCTTACTGTTGTTGCTCGCCGTCACCGCAATCTCGATGAATCTGCGTTTTGAGGTCATGCGACCGATGGTATCGTTTTTTTCCACGCTGACACCCAATCCGTTCGCAATGCGCACGCCGAATCCGCATGACGAGCCGATCGAACCCGGCATCAGCCGAGGTGAAATCCTGCAGCTCGCCAATGCCGAAGCGCAAAAAAGAAACTGGAGCAAACCTGCCGGCGGGATGTTTTACGAACCGGAGTATGGCATTTACGGTGTAACGTTCCACGAACTCGGCGAAGATCATGCCAACTTCGGTCTTGGTAATCCTTGGCTGTATTTCGACGGCCAGGACGGTTCTTTTCTGGGCGATCAAATTCCCGGTACCGGTAGTATCGGCGATATCTTTTTACAAGCACAGTTTCCACTGCACTCCGGACGCATCTTAGGTTTACCGGGGCGCATCATGGTATCGATGCTGGGAGTGCTGGTGGCGGTGTTATCGGTCACCGGTGTGGTGATTTGGCAACGAAAACGCCGGGGGCGCAGCAAAATCGGCAGTTAAATTTTAAGATAGGTATCTGATGTTAATTGCCGATACTACCTGCGGAAACAGCAATGTCGGTTGGATAGCTTATTCGGCTTATCAGTGATCTACAGAATGTATGAAACAAATCGTATCAGTTCCGAGGAAGGCGTTATTGTGCCGAGACTTTGCTTACTGATGAAGCAAGCCTGGAGTTGAAGCTCCGGAGCACATGGCTTTCAAATTACATTTCGATCTCAATCCGCGTCTTAATGAGATTTTCTACGTCTGAATAAATATCGACCGATACATCCGGTACGTCGACGCTCACAATAAGGCTATACCTGACACGGCGTTTCCAACGATCCCGGGCTGTACGATATTTCCACCAACCACCGACCGGAAATACAGCGATGGTGTACATATCCGCAAGTGCCGCTGCCGAACCCGTCCAAATGTCCGCGTGCAGAGAGCCGCGTGTACGAAGCTGCGGGCCCAAGTGCCAGCCGTCAGCGTCGCCCTCGGGCCCGCTATAATCCTCGGTATTTCCCAGCTCATTGATAAAGGATCGAAAATTCTCTAGTGATTGCCCAGGTCGGATAACCTCAAACCGCAGTCCGTGCGACTGATAGCTGAAACGTTGTCGATAACCTCGGCGCCCGGGGTTTGGTTCAATGAAATAAGACAATGTCACGCGAAGCGTGACCTCCATTTCCGGGGGAAGTTGTCGCAGCGCCTCAATTGGCCACGGCAGCTCATAGAGCTGCATCTCGTTCAGCGTGGGGTCAGCGGATTCGCTTGCATCAGTGCCTTTGGCGAAGGGTTGCAGCTCGTCTTGAGCGATGAGCGTCAGAACGTGATTCGCGCTATATAGAGCCCGCTCCAGGTTGGGAACACCATAACCGACGCTCCTAAGCATCGTTTGCTTGGCAACGTTTTTGCTGTGTTGGCTCAAAAAGCCATCGAATCGCTGCCACATAAGCTCTGTCCAATCAGCAGAGTGCACCAGCAATCCACGAACTGTTTCCGGCCAGTAATCCGGATACTCGGACATAAGCACTGCTGCGTAGCCGGACACCAGTGCGCAAGCAGCGCTGGTATCTGCCGAGACCTCGAATAATTGACCGGTCGTTCTACCCGATGTAGTCAGCAAGGAGACGACATCCTGGCCAGAAACCTCGGATCGATCAGGCGACAGCAGTCGATTCCCGCCTTCTGCAACAAGGTCAGGTTTGTAGGGAGCATGCTTTCGCCAACGCCAGCTAACCGAAGACCGCGACGCAGGTGCGACATCACCCGCACATGCGAACGGTGACCATCCATCAAAAATTGGGTCGTCATTCGTGGTTTTTTCGGTATACGCGCCTACAGTCAGGGCATTCCAGGACTGGGCCGGATCTTCGATCTCGGCAAGATGCAGTTGCTCCCAGTGATCGACGTGTGGTGACAGGTTGCGATTGTTACCTGCAGAAATAACGAAAAGTGAATCGCCCCGGATTTTCCGGAGACATGTTTTCTTGAATCAAGCTGCATCAGCTGACTCTTCCTGTTGGCGATGATACGCCTTTTCAAATTCTGCCGGTGGGACATATCCGATTGCGTCCAGCAGTCTTCGATTGTTGAA
>CP091135.1:1661616-1724407 GCA_021582655.1 Nitrosomonas sp. | reverse complement strand
TCACTTATCCGCTCACCACGGCGATGCTGGCGGTGCCGCGCTCGAAAGTGGTGCGCGGGTTGTCGGCGTTCGGCGTGTCGTTCATTTACGTTATTTTCGAAGACGGCACCGATATTTATTGGGCGCGTTCGCGGGTGCTGGAATACCTGAGTTTTGCCGCCAACCAGTTGCCGCGCGATGTGCGTCCCGCGCTCGGTCCTGATGCCACCGGCGTCGGCTGGATTTATCAGTATGTGCTGCAAGGAAAGGATCGCACGCTGGACGAATTGCGCACCCTGCAGGATTGGTTCTTGCGCTACCAGCTTACCGCTACCGATGGCGTGTCCGAAGTCGCCGGCGTCGGCGGTTTTGTCAAAACCTATCAGGTTACTGTGGATCCGCACCGCTTGCAGGCTTACGGTATTCCGTTGAAACGCATCACCGAAGTGATCGCCGACAGCAACCGCGATGTCGGCGGGCGCGTGATCGAATTGACTGAAACCGAATATATGGTGCGCGGCCGAGGTTACTTGCGCGGTATCAGCGATCTGGAAAACCTGGTGGTTAAGGCGCACCAGGGCATGCCGGTGCTGCTGCGCGATATCGCCCGTGTTGAATTGGCGCCGGGTGAACGACGCGGCATCACCGAACTGAACGGCGAAGGCGAAGCAGTGTCCGGCATCGCGGTGGCGCGCTACGGCGAGAACGCGCTCGACGTGATTCACAACCTCGAGCGCAAGCTCGACCAAATTCGCACCGGCTTGCCGGGCGATGTCTCAGTCGAATCGGTGTATAACCGCTCGGAATTGATTCGCCGTGCCATCGACACATTGCGCGAAGTGTTCATCGAGCAAATCGTCATCATCGCGCTGGTTTGCGCGGTGTTTCTGATGCATGTGCGCAGCGCGCTGGTGGCGATCATCATGCTGCCGATCGGTGTGCTGGTCGCGTTCATCGCGATGACATACCTTGGCATCAATTCCAACATCATGAGCCTGGCCGGTATCGCGCTGGCGATTGCGGAAATGACCGATGCCGCCATCGTGATGGTGGAAAACGCGCATAAGCACCTCACCCGCGTCGGGCCGGGCGGATCGCGCACCAAGGCGGTGATCGCGTCGTGTCAGGAAGTCGGACCGTCGCTGTTTTTCAGCTTGCTGATCATCACGGTGTCGTTCCTGCCGGTATTCGTGCTGGAAGCGCAGGAAGGCCGCATGTTTCAACCGCTGGCGTACACCAAAACCTTTGCCATGGCCGGTGCGGCGGTATTGTCGATCACGCTGGTGCCGGTATTGATTCTGTTGTTGATCCGCGGACGTATTCCGCGCGAGGAGGAAAATCCGCTCGGGCGCATCATGATCCGCAGTTATCGGCCGCTCGTTGGCTGGGTGTTGCGCTGGAAAAAATCGATCGTGGTGATTGCATTGGGCGTGCTGGCCGCCACGGTTTATCCGGCGATGCGGCTGGGTACCGAATTCATGCCGACGTTAAACGAAGGCACGCTGCTGTACATGCCGGTGACGTTGCCGGGCATTTCGGTGACTAAAGCGGCGGAAACGATGCAGACGCAAAACAAAATCATCATGGGCTTTCCCGAAGTCGCCTCGGTATTCGGCAAAGCGGGACGCGCCGATACCGCAACCGACCCGGCGCCGCTCGAGATGACCGAAACCATCATCAACCTGAAACCGGAAAGCGAGTGGCGTCCCGGCATGACCATCGACAAGCTGATCGCCGAGCTCGACCAAGCGCTGCAGATTCCCGGCGTGGCCAACGCATGGACCATGCCGATCAAAAACCGCATCGACATGCTGGCGACCGGTATCCGTACGCCGATCGGTATTAAAGTGTTCGGCAACGATTTGAACCAGATCGAAACCATCGCCAAGCAAATCGAAGCGGTGGTCAAAGCCGTGCCCGGCACCACCAGTGCGTATGCGGAGCGCATTACCGGCGGTTACTACCTCGACATCGAGCCTGACCGTATGGCGCTGGCGCGCTATGGCTTGACTGTCGGCGATTTGCTCGACGTGGTATCGGTCGCGCTCGGTGGCGAAGTGATCACCACCACGGTGGAGGGCCGCGAACGTTTCGACGTCGCCATCCGCTATCCGCGCGAACTGCGCAGCGACCCGCAAGCCATTGCCACGCAGGTACTGGTACCCGCGATGGGCGGCACCATGATTCCGCTTGGGCAGCTTGCTACCGTCAAGCTGATCCAAGGCCCGCCGAGCATTCGTACCGAGAATGCACTGCTGTCGGCGTACATTTTCATTGACATCCGCGACCGCGACATCGGCGGCTATATCGCCGACGCGCAACAGGCGGTGCGCGAGCAAGTGCAATTCCCGCAAGGCTACTATGCCACCTGGAGCGGTCAGTTCGAATACATGGAACGCGCCACCGAAAAACTCAAAATCGTGGTACCGCTCACCATTGCGCTGGTGTTCTTGCTGGTATACCTGAACTTCGGACGTTTAACCGAGACGCTAATCGTGATGCTGTCGGTACCGTTTTCGCTGGTCGGCGGTATCTGGCTGATGTACTGGCTCGATTACAACCTGAGCATCGCCGCCGTGGTCGGCTTCATCGGCTTGATCGGCATCGCCGCCGAATCCGGCATGGTGATGCTTGCATTCATCGATCAAGCGCTGACCACTATCGCGCAGCAACGCAAGGCGATGGCGGAAAAGGTGGCAGTCACAGATTTGTACGACGCGGTAATTCAAGGTGCGGTATACCGCATCCGCCCGGTGATGATGACCATCGCGGGCAGCGTCATCGGTTTGCTGCCGGTGATGCTCAGCACCGGCACCGGTGCCGAAATCATGCGCCGCATCGCCGCCCCGATGGTCGGCGGCATGATCTCGGCGACGATTCTGACCCTGATCATTTTTCCGGCGGTGTATGCGGTGGTGAAGGAGATTCCGCTGCGGCGGATGGGGCGGAAAAGAAGGTAGCAGTAGAGTGGATAAGCGTAGCGCTATCCACCGAAGATTATGCATTATAGCTACGGCGACTAAAAAGTTTGGTTTTCTGCAGCAAGAAAGTCCGTGTTATTGACTCTCAGATCAAACTTATTAATGGCCGTATCAATAGTGTGAATGGATGGTTTACACATCAGAAAGTTGTGTGGAATCGAACAGTTGATTTCGACATTGGAAGTCGAAGGAAATCGTCCCAATTGGCAATCAGAAAATGGTCAATTTTCAACAACCGAAAAACTTAAAAAAGCAGACTACGAAGGATGAGCAATGACTGACAGAAAAGTCGTGCGAGCAGAGCGAGATGTATTTGCAGATCTGGCTGCGCTTTGTTGTCGGCCCGGCTACATGCATGCAGTAGCCGCCATCTGTTTCCGTGACAGCGTGATCCTTCACGCGGGTGCCATGAAGGAAGCCGATATGAGGAAGATGTTCTCTCCCTCACGGCTCATCCGAACGGAGATCAATACTTTGCTCGGCTTGATGATAAGAGCCAATATCGACTGGACGCTGCCTGCACCGGGGACGTTACAGGAATACATGGATACGACGGAAAAACTCCTTGATGAGCTACACCAATGCCTGTCTGGAGAATTCTGGTCAGGCCTAACCAAGGAAGCGATGGAGAGCGATTTCAATCCGTTTGAGCGAGGGGAGGTGCTACGAGAACCGATTTTCTATAGTGGAGAAGCAGCCTATAACTTTCAGTACCTGGATTTGGCCGTTCGTAAGTACGCGTCTGACGCTCAATGGCTCCAGGCAAACCGCGGCTTTACCATCAACCACGCATCGCGAGTTGCAAAAGCAGTCGAGTATATCCACGCCGAGCGCTTCGCCGAAATTCGTGATCGCATGCGAAAGCAGCACCCAGACGAGCGGACAATGCTCCCTCTTTTCGCCTTTACAGCCGATGAAATTGCGGTACAGGCGAATCTTGCTACAGACATTGTGGAACGAGTGCTCTGGGCATTTGAACTGCCATCTACAGAACGCAATGAAGGATTCAACGCTCTCCACGACTTCAACGTCATCACGGCTACGCCCCTGCTGCGGATGCCAAGCAGAGAGTTCATATCACTGCAGTCCTACTCACTTGCCGAGGCGATATACGAAGCGCCCTATCATTGGATGTATCAGGACGAGGCATATCGTTCAACACTCTCGAAGAACCGTGGCGACTTCACGGAAAATTTTGTTGCCGAACGCCTCGGCTTGGTGTTTGGGGATAAGTTCGTTCATTTGAACGTCGATATCTTCAAGACCAAATCGACGAAAGTCTCCGACGTCGACGTGCTTGTCGTTTGGGGCAACCGGGTCATCATCGTGCAGGCAAAATCAAAGCGCCTGACGCTTGAGTCGAGAAAAGGGAATGACCAGGTTATTTGCAGCGACTTCAAGAAGGCTGTACAGGTTGCCTACGACCAAGGTGCCGCGTGCGCCAAATCCCTTCTAGACAAGAACTACAGGTTGGCGACACCCGACGAACGCGAGGTCGTACTGCCGGAGGACATCAAAGAGATTTACATCTTATGCGTCGTCAGCGATCACTACCCTGCCTTGAGCTTTCAGGCACGGCAATACCTGAAGACGAAATCCATTGATCGGGTACAAGCGCCGTTGGTTATGGACGTATTCGCTGTGGATGCCATGACCGAAGTGCTGCAGTCCCCCCTACAGTTTCTTAGCTATGTGAACCGGCGAACCAACTATGCTGAACAACTCATGGCGTCGCAGGAACTAACAATTCTTAGCTATCATTTGAAGAAAAACCTTTGGGTGCAGCCTGACGTTAACCTGATGCTTTTATCTGATGATCTTTCGGCTGAATTAGACATTGCGATGTTGGTGAGGCGAGCTGGGGTACTAGGAGCCGCCACGCCCGATGGTGTTTTGACTCGATCTGAAAAAACGACAATCGGTCGAATAGTGAAGGAAATTGAAGCCCGACCAGATCCAGCAACTATCGATCTTGGCTTTCTACTCTTAGCAATGAACGAGCAGGCTGTCACAGAAATGAGTCGCGCCATAGACAGGCTCGCAGCTCGAACTCGTGCCGATGGTAAGGTGCATGATGCTACATTTGGGTTTAAGGAAGGCTCAGGTATTACCTTTCACTGCACTGATGAACCATCAAACGTGGCAGGCCCTCGATTGAAATCCCACTGCAAGCGTCGCAAATACCGGGAGAAGGCCTCGCAGTGGTTTGGCCTCTGCATGACCTCAATGGGACCAGACGTACGATTCGGTATCTCGTTAGTCTTTCCGTGGAATCAAGATGAGCAGATGGATGAGAAAACCAAAGGTATGAAGGAGCCAGTTCCCATCGATCAAGCTCTTCAGGCATTGATGAAGGGAAGAAATCGAGTGAAGAAAATTGGCCGGAACGATCCTTGCCCATGCGGTAGCAGGCGGAAATACAAAAAATGCTGTCTTAACTGAAATAAAGTACAGAAATAATGCAACTGCGGCATCTTGCTTTGGCCATCGCGGTAGCAATATAGGGGTCAAGCAATATAGGGGTCAAATCTTGACATAATCATGTGTAAAGAATGAGGATATCAAGTGTGGTAGAAGGCTGCTGAAGAAGATCCAGCATCAAACGGTAATGTGCGCCGGGTACATAAAAACCGTTTCCAGCAGGCCGGAAGCGCGGTGAAGCGATCTCGCCGCGTTCCGGTTGCATTCGTTGTGTATCAATGGTTTTTTAGACGCTGCTCCGCATCTTCGATAATCGACGCAAGAATTGCACGTTCTTTCATGACCGTGATTGTCTGTTCCCTAATTTTCAGAGCACCCGCTTTGTTGCCGTCTTTCGCCATCGCGTCTGCAAGTACCCGAAGCTGATCGAAATAAGTGATATGCCCCATCACCTGCGCCGCTGCTGCAGGTTTGCCAAGCAGGCCTTTCATCAGCATCTGCGCTGCTGCGGCGATCTTGGCGGCGGATGAAGCGATTTTCATGTCCCGCGTGCCTGTTACGTCAAGCTGCTTGTATTCACGTAACTCGGGCGCGAACAGCGCGATTGTCGCCGCGGTAACCGCCGGATTGTCGGGGCAGCGGGTGACGAGCTCTCGCAGTACATTCGTTGCCGATTGCAGCGCCGGCGCACCGGAAAAATTCAATACGCGACCGACATCCTCAGTAAAGTAGTTTCCTGCGATTCGCCCTTCTTCGGTGTTTTGCGGCGGTTGTACCCAGAGGCGCACCACGTTCGACACCACAATTTCATCGCCCATACTCACCGCCGCTTGCAGTTTGTAGAAACCCGGTTCATCGATCAACCAGCCCGAGGTGCTGGCGCTGATCAAATGTGCCCCGTAGAGTGATTTTCCGTGTTCAAGATCTTCCGCATGTGATTCATGGCAGCGGGTTATCATGGGTCGCCAGATTTTTGCCTGCCCTCCTTCGCGCTGGATGCAGAGCGAAAAATGCTTGCCATCCGACAACATGTCGCCGTCCAGCTTGACCGGTGCGCCGGAGTTGTTCGTCAGCTTCAACTCCATCGTTACCGGTTCCAGGAAGCGGTAGATGTTTTCATCCCGATTGGGACGCAATTTCAATTGATAGCGGCCGCTTTGCGGAACGTTCAATCCTTCTTCGAATCCGTGGTTGGTGAACCAGGCTTCGTTGCCCATTTGTACGAATCTGCGCGGTGCATGGCGCATGAAAATAAGCTCATTGTCCGAAAAGCGGAAGGCAAAATCCGCGAAGAACGCTGCCTGACCGCCCGCTACGTTGTAAGGATAATTCATGAAGCTGCGGGCTTCCAATTCATCCGTCAACGGAATCCACGGATTGCCCCAAGGCTCGCCCAGCGATTTCTGCCAACTGTGAGCAAGATTGAAGGCGTGTCCCATCTCATGTGTGGCAGTCCAAAAAACCATACGGTTTTGCCACGCGGCGGGGTTGGGATCGCCGGCAGGGTGATCCTGGATGAAGCTGTCGGTGAAAATCGACGTACCCTGCCGATGGTTCGGTCCGATATCATCAAACATGACTCCGCCTAGCGAGCGCCCCTGGTCGTGCTGGCGCGCAAAAAGAACCCATAGCGCCCAGTTGGGTTTGTCGGCGAATCTCGACCAGTAGGTGATCATGGCATTGTGCATTTCGCTGTCCGACCAGGTGCCGTCGGCTCCCGAATCTCTCGCTGAAATTACGGATGCGTTGGGGGATATCGATACATCAAAGCCGGCGCGCTGATAAACCGAGGCAAGCGAAAGGGTTTCGGCCGGAAGATTTGCCGGGCGATTGGGATGAGAGCCGGTATCGTAGGTGGTTACCGCGCTGCCGGCATTGTCGACGGTATCGATTTCGAACTCGATCGGATCGAAGTACTGCGAAGTGAATCCAAGATCGTGGGTGACCGGAGTGATGCCGCTTCCCGAGAAAGTGATCTGATATATCGCATAGCTCAGTCCGGCACCTCGTCTGGCGCTGAAAGTCAGCGTGGTTCCGGGAATGAGCGCATGATTGCCGTCCCGGTAGGTGATGTTGGCCACAATTTCGCGCCGATTGAAGCCAAGGCAAGTGTCGCTTACCACTTCTGCAATCGCATGTGCACTCGAACGCGGAAACAATCGGAACGCTTCGAGTGAGATGCGATGTTGCGGATAGAAACGATCGACATCGACACGAACCGTTAAATTGAACATATTGACCGGAAAGACGGGGCGTCCGGGAATGCCGGGGTTGGTTGCCAGGGGTGGCATAAGACGTTGGTACTTTCCGCTGACGGGGCCGCAGAATTTGAACGGGCGCGGAATGGGTCCCGGAAACGGTGTGGGGATAGGCCATTTCGGCAAAGGTTCCGGTTGCGGAAACGGCGGGAAAGGTATCGGTCCGCTTGGGTTGGGTGTGAAGTTGTCATGCGCTTCAGTTCCATCGTCGATGCGTCCGCCGACAAAATCCGGGTGTTGCTCATCGGCAACGAGCTTTGCTTCGGCTTTCAGTGTTGCGGCAAGCTTAACCGCATTGCCTTTTGCGGTACGTTTGTCATTCTCTGCCATGATTTTCTCCTTTGCAAGATAATCAAAATATGCCGCACTCTGAAAATCTTAAGCGCCGAACCGGCAGAAAACGGGCCAACTAGCGATTACATAATCCGGTAGCAGGAGTGCGTGCGGTAAAAATCATTCTTTTCATCAGGGTTAAGGATACAGAAAATTAAAACAGTAATCTGTGACAAAAATCACAATCGATTTAACGGGCTCAAAATACGCATTTATCCTATACGTATTGTGCTTTTTCGCTTGCACCGAGTTCTTCGATAAAATTTTTCAACGGGCCCGTCAATCCGTTACCGGCAGCACAGATCGATCGTGGTAAGAAGCTTCCGCCAGCTGTTGCTTCGCCATACACCGGGCCGCTCCGGAGTCTCTACGATGAAAACGCGGTCTTTTTCACCCCGGTGCGAGTAGGCGAGTCAATGCGTGAGGATTTCCTTGCATTCTTATCCCGCTGCAATCTCAATCAACACTTCATTCGGATTCACCGATTCGCCTTTGATGACGTGCACAGCCTTGACGCTGCCACTGATCGGAGCGGTGATTTCGGTTTCCATTTTCATCGCTTCGGTAATCAGTACCGGTTGCCCGGCGCTGACTTTCTGGTCGATTTTGACTAAGACGTCCAGGATGTTGCACGGCATGCTGACGACGACATCGCCCTCGGCAGCCGGACGGCGGCGTTTACTGCCAATGGTGCTTTTGACGGCACCTTGGGTGCCGCCGTCCAAGACGATTTCATCAAGTGTTTCGACGACGATTTCTTCGGGGATGCCGTCGACCATGAAATAGAAATGCCGCAGGGACTCGTTCTTCGGGCCGGTGCCGGTAACTTTGATGTGATACGATTCGCCGTGCAGTGCGATGTTGAATTCGGTCGGTGCTTTTTGCACGCCGCTACCCGCTGCTGACGCTACTTCCAGCGGTTCCGGCACGAGGTGGCCGGTGGAGCGGAGTTCCAGGAATTGCTTGCCGACTTCGGGAAACATGGCGTAGCTCAGTACATCTTCATCGTTCAACGCCAAATGGCCGATTTCGCGGCGCAGGTTGTCGAATTCCGGTTTCAATAGATCGGCGGGGCGGCAGTCGATGATGTCTTCCTTGCCGATGGCGCGTTTTTGCAGTTTTGCATCGATCGGCGCGGGCGCTTTGCCGTAACCGCCTTGCAGATAACGCTTCACTTCATTGGTGATGGTGTCATATCGCTTGCCGGTCAGTACGTTCAGCACCGCTTGCGTGCCGACGATCTGCGATGTCGGCGTGACCAGAGGAGGATAACCTAAGTCTTTGCGCACGCGCGGAATTTCCGCGTACACTTCGTTGATGCGATCCAGCGCGTTGCGTTCCTGTAATTGATTGGCCAGATTGGAGATCATGCCGCCGGGCACTTGGAATACGTGCACGCGGGTATCGACGCCGGTGAATTCGCTCTCGAAGCGATGGTATTTCTTACGTACTTGTGCGAAATAATCGTTGACCGCTTGCAGTTTCTGCAGATCCAGACCGGTGTCGTGATCCGTGCCTTGCAACGCCATGACCAAGCTTTCGGTCGGTGGATGGCTGGTGCCGCCCGACCACGACGATAATGCGGTGTCGATATACCGGCAGCCGGCTTCGATGGCTTTGAGCTGGCACATTTCCGCCAATCCGGCGGTAGCGTGCGAATGCAAATGAATCGGCAAGTCGACGGTATCTTTCAGTGCTTTGACCAGTTCGCCTGCGACATAGGGCGTCAGCAATCCGGCCATATCCTTGATCGCGATCGAATCACAACTCAAAGCCGCCAAATCTTTGGCCAGGGTAACGAAACTGTTGATGTCGTGCACCGGGCTGGTGGTGTAGCAGATGGTACCTTGTGCGTGCTTGCCCGCTTCCTTGGCGGCCTCGATTGCGGTTTTGAGATTGCGTACGTCGTTGAGCGCGTCAAAAATGCGAAAAACATCCATGCCGTTGGCGGCGGCGCGTTTGACAAAAGCGCGCACCACATCGTCGGAATAATGACGGTAACCAAGCAAATTTTGTCCGCGCAGCAGCATTTGCAGCGGTGTGTTCGGCAAAGCGGCTTTCAGCTTGCTCAAACGCTCCCACGGATCTTCTTTCAGAAAACGCAAGCAGGCGTCGAACGTTGCGCCGCCCCAGCACTCCAGCGACCAGTAACCGATGCTGTCGAGCATTTGACAGGCCGGCAGCATGTCTTCGGTGCGCAGGCGGGTGGCGATCAAGGATTGATGCGCATCGCGCAGAATGACGTCGGTGATATGAACTTTTTGCATGAATTTTCCTTGCTGAACCGATTCGGTATTTATAAGCCGGTATGTGAAGCGACCACGGCGGCGATCACGCTGGCCAGCACTTCGGGCCGGGGTTTATCGGAATAATTGATCAGATTCGGGTTTTGCTCGACAAAGCCGGTATTGAATTTGCCGGCGCGAAATTGCGGGTGCTTCAGGATTTTTAAATAATACGGGATCGTCGTTTTAATGCCGAATAATCCCATGTCGCGCAATGTGCGCTGTCCACGTTTGAGCACGTCTTCCCAAGTCAATGCGCTAACGATGACTTTCGCTACCATCGAGTCGTAAAACGGCGGAATTTCATAGCCGGTATAAATCGCGGTGTCAGTGCGCACACCGGGACCACCGGGTGCATAGTAGCGGGAGATGCGACCGAAGCTGGGGAGAAAATTGTTTTTCGGATCTTCGGCATTGATGCGGAATTGAATCGCATAGCCGCGTCGCACGATCTCATCCTGCTTGAAGCGCAGCGGCAAGCCGGCAGCCACGCGAATTTGCTCCTCGACGATATCGACCCCGGTAATGGTTTCGGTGATGGTGTGCTCGACCTGCACCCGGGTGTTCATTTCCATGAAGTAAAACCGGCCGTTGTCGTCGAGCAGAAATTCCACGGTGCCGGCGTTGGTGTAGCCGACCGATTTCGCGGCGATGACCGCAAGGCCGCCGATATACTGGCGCTGTGCTTCGTCGAGTTGCGGTGACGGCGCGATCTCGATCAGTTTCTGGTTACGGCGTTGAATCGAGCAATCGCGTTCGTACAGGTGAATCACGTTGCCGTGGTGATCGGCCAGTACTTGCACTTCGATGTGCTTTGGATTGACGATACATTTTTCCAGAAACACATCGGCACTGCCGAACGCTTTGGTCGCTTCGGAAATCACCCGGTCGTAATTGCGCTTCAATTCCTCGGCATGATCACAACGGCGGATACCGCGCCCGCCACCGCCGGAAGTCGCTTTAAGCATTACTGGATAACCGATTTTCTCCGCCACTTGCAGCGCTTCGTCGACCGAATGCAGATTGCCGTCCGATCCGGGGGTGACCGGAATGCCGGCGGCGATCATCGCATGGCGTGCTTCGGTTTTGTCGCCCATGCGGTGAATCACTTCCGGTTCGGGGCCGATGAAAATCAAGCCGCGCTCGTTACATGCGCGCGAGAATTGCGCATTCTCGGACAAAAAGCCGTAGCCCGGATGCACTGCGTCGCAACCGGTCGCCAGGGCCAAATCGACCAGCGCATGGATATTCAGATAACAGGTCATCGGTTCATTGCCGATGCAATACGATTCGTCCGCTTTTTTGACGTGCAATGCGAAACGATCCGCTTCGGAATAAATCGCTACCGAGCGGATGCCCATTTCGGCACAAGCGCGAATGATGCGCACTGCAATTTCGCCGCGATTGGCGATTAGAATTTTACGCAACATGATTTTCCGGGATTTTGAAAAATTAAACGGGTATATTCTACCCGAACCGGTTTGGTTTCCGGTTATTATGCGACGAGTATCGCGAAGATTGCGGGCAAGCGGTTGACAGACCATCGAAAACGATCTGTATCGTTAAATAAAGTGAGCGGTGGATTCAATGGTCTTTAGATTGGGTATAAACGAACTTCCGCGCTTGTTTTTTCCCGGTGCAAGCTATTCCGCGTGGAAAAAATTCGAATCAGGACACTTTCCTGACATGCAGCCCGCATTCCTTGGTTTCCGGATTCTCCCACCACCAGCGTCCCGAGCGTAAATCTTCGCCCGGTGTAATAGCA
Organism: Nitrosomonas sp.; assembly: GCA_021582655.1. Lineage (GTDB taxonomy): Bacteria > Pseudomonadota > Gammaproteobacteria > Burkholderiales > Nitrosomonadaceae > Nitrosomonas. The sequence continues at coordinate 1,712,385 of CP091135.1, read as the reverse complement.
CGCGTACAAGGCGCGCAACCGATGCTGGGGTAAAATTTATCGTGCAGTTTGTTGTATGGCACATTGTTTTGCTTCAGATATTCCCATACCTCGGCGTTCGACCATTCCAGCAGCGGATTGATTTTCTGCATCCGGTGATCGTTGTCGTAAGACGAAATCTCCAGGTTGGTCCGGGTCGCAGCTTGTTCGCGTCGGATGCCGGTAATCCAGGCGCGTTTGCCCTTCAGGGCGCGTTGCAGCGGCTCAACTTTGCGGATATGGCAGCACATTTTACGCAGTTCGATACTCTGGTAAAAACCGTTAATGCCATGCTCGGCGGCATATGCTTCAATCCGTCCGGCATCAGGAAAATAGATGTGTAACAGTGTTTGGTAGCGCTCCCGTACGGTCTGCATCAGATCATAGGTTTCTTGCGGCAGGCGTCCGGTATCGAGACTGAACATCTCGATAGGCAGCCGGTTGCTATCGATGATGTCGGTCAATACCATATCTTCCGCGCCCAAGCTGTTAGCAAAGGCGACCGGCGAAAAATCACGCACGGTTTCGTTCAGTAGGGTGACGACTTGATCGATTTTTTGTTGTAACGGGTTCATGCCGTGTCTGTCGCCGGATTTCCCTTACGCTGTGTGCGGCGGAATAACGGCAATTTTTGATCGATGGAGTGTTGGTAAACTTCGGAAAAATCGGCTAATCCTTTGAGCACGTCTTCGATATTACGATCCGGGCGTGGTGCGAAGGCGTCGAAACCGACACGTCGCAAATAAAACAATTGATCGCGTAGTACATCGCCGATGGCGCGTAGTTCACCGCGGTACCCTAAGCGAGCGCGCAAATTGTAAGCAATCGAAAAACCCCGGCCATCGGAGAATTTCGGAAAATGTACCGCAATTACGGAAAATTTCTCGATATCGCCTTTCAAGTCTTCCGCACGTTCATCGGTGCCAAGCCATACGCCGATAGCCTCGCATCGTTGCAGATTGCCGCGTTGCGCTTGCCATACTTTGAGTGGAACGATGATTTTGCCGGCGGGAACCGCTACCGTCTCGGCGGTCTCTTGCTCTGACAACCGCAGCACCGACCAATCGTCGGTAACAATGGTGTTATTTTTGATGATCATGGCAATTAAAACCTCGGTGAATAATAAGGCACGTCATATTGCGCGGACATTACACCGCACCCATTGTTATGCTCTTCCTGGGCGACGAAATCGTTTGCGTATACATGTTCTTTGAACGGCGCATGGCCGATGCGCCGCACGGTATCGATGAAGCGCTCAGCTTCGATGCGTTCGCGCAAATATATGTGAATCAACCGCTCGATAACTTCGGGTACCTGGAAGAAAGTAAACGATGGACCGATGATTTTACTCAGCGAACTATCATTGCCTTCCGCTCCGCCGATAGACACTTGATACCATTCGTCATGGTCTTTCTTTTCCACGCCGGTAATGCCGATATTCCCGATATGATGCTGCCCGCAGGCATTCACGCAGCCAGAAATATTGAGTGTAATTTCACCGATATCGTACTGATAATCCAGATTTTCGAAACGTTCGGCGATGAGCTTCGCCAGCGGGATCGAGCGCGCATTGGCAAGCGTGCAGAATTCGGCACCCGGACAACTGATGATGTCGGTCAGCATACCGATATTCGGTGTGGTCAGTCCTTGTTCGCCGGCCTCCTGCCATAGGCTGATCAAATCCTGCTGGCGTACGTCTGCCAGTACCAGGTTTTGCTTATGTGTAATGCGTAATTCACCGAAACTGTAGCGATCGGCCAAATCGGCGATAAAGTCCATTTGTTCCGCGGTTGCATCTCCAGGTGCTTCACCCGGTTTCTTCAATGACAGCACCACGATGGCGTACCCCGGGATGCGGTGCGGTTTGACATTTTTCGCCATCCAATGGGAAAAAGGGCGATTATCCGCTTGGAATTCATTCAATTTGGCATTGTAATCGGACAGCGCCTCATACGGGGGGTCGATGAAAAATGACGTAACACGATCGACTTCTTCGCTCGTCAAGGTGCCGGGCCCGTTTTCGAGGTCCGCCCAATCGGCTTCCACCTGGCGGCGGAATTCGTCGATTCCCAAGTCTTTGACCAGGATCTTGATCCGCGCCTTGTATTTGTTGTCGCGGCGCCCGTATTGGTTATATACGCGCATAATCGATTCGATGTAGGTCAGCAGGTGCTGCCACGGCAGGAATTCACAAATGACGCTGCCGATGATCGGCGTCCGGCCCAGCCCGCCGCCTACTAATACTTTGAAACCGGTTTCACCCTGTGCGTTTTTGATGGCCGATAAACCGATGTCATGCGCATAAATCGCCGCCCGGTCGTCTGTTGCGCCGCTGATCGCGATTTTGAATTTGCGCGGCAAATAGGCGAACTCCGGATGAAACGTACTCCACTGGCGCATTATTTCCGCATAAGGGCGCGGATCGACGACTTCATCCTGCGCCACGCCGGCGAATTCGTCCGAGGTGATGTTGCGAATGCAATTGCCGGAAGTCTGGATGCCGTGCATTTGTACCGACGCCAAATCCGCCAGAATATCCGGTGTTTCTTCCAGTTTCAGCCAGTTGAATTGAATATTCTGGCGCGTGGTAAAGTGTCCGTAGCCGCGATCGTATTTGCGGGCGATATGTGCAAACATGCGCATTTGCGGTGAAGAAATCAGTCCGTAGGGCACCGCGATACGCAGCATATAGCCGTGAATCTGCATGTACAAACCGTTTTGTAGGCGCAACGGCAGAAATTCCTCTTCCTTCAACTCACCCGCAAGCCGGCGGCGCACTTGATCGCGAAATTGCTTGACCCGTTCGTCAACTATGGTTTGATCGTATTCATCGTAGCGATACATCGTGATTTTCCCTCGCGCAATTAAGTTGTTAAGTACATTTCCGATCAGTCGTCGCTATACCGTTTCGATACCGGCAGCTTCAACGCCGCTTCCAGTGGGAATTTGGCGCCGTATTTCATGATATGGTCAACATTGTCATCCTCGTCGTGCCGGAGTGCCATACCGATATAAGCGTGCTCGCCAGTTTCACCCACTACAATACCGATACGTCCGCCACAACCGTTAAACCAACTGACTTGTTTCGGTTTATTCTCTTTGTTCGTACTCATCCATCATCCTTGTTCTATTTCGGTGCTCCGCTTATTATTGAGTTATCGGCGTACAATCATTATGTTATTGCCGATTCGGTTCGGGATAGAAAAACCGAAACCCGATATTCTACTATCAAAAAAAGTTCGGTGTAATTGTTCTGCTTGCCTTACCTTGAAAAGTTGGATTTTCCCGCCTTTTTAACGCTTAGCATCATAGCAACACCGATTTATAATTCAAAATAATATTGTGTTAGATTTATATAACCGTTTATTGATATTTTTATTTGCCAATCATGAAACTTCAGCAATTACGCTATCTTTGCGAAACCGCTCATCAAAACATGAACTTGTCCAGGGCGGCAAAAACACTGCACACCTCGCAGCCGGCCATCAGCAAGCAAATTCAGATGCTGGAGGAAGAACTCGGTGTCGAAATTTTGCAGCGCAACGGAAAGCGGGTTGTCGGCATTACCGCTCCCGGACAATTGATCATTCAAACGGCTACCCGTATGTTACGCGATGCGGACAACCTCAAGAGAATCGCCAAGGAATTTTCCAGCGAAGACAGTGGTACTTTGACTATCGCAACCACGCATACGCAAGCGCGCTACGCATTGCCACCGGTGATTCAGCGGTTTACCGCGCGTTACCCGAAGGTTAAATTGATTTTGCGGCAAGGTAACCCGGTGCAAATTGCGACATTGGTGAGTTCTGGCGAGGCCGATGTCGCTATTGCAACCGAAGCAATCGAGCATTTTCACGAACTCGTCATGCTGCCGTGCTACGAATGGAACCGGTGCATCGTGGTTCCGCCGAAACACCCGTTACTGAAGCGTAAACCGTTGACTCTGGAAGCGATCAATCAGTACCCGGTGATCACTTATGACTTTGCTTTCACCGGGCGCTCTAAAATCAACCAGGCATTTGCCGAGCGCGGCCTGGAACCGAATGTGGTGTTGACCGCAATCGATTCGGATGTGATCAAGACATACGTGGAATTGGGATTGGGTGTCGGTATCCTGGCAAATATGGCGTTCGACGCCAAGCGGGACAAAAATCTCCGTGCCATCGATGCCAGCCATTTGTTCGAGTCCAGCACGACGCGCATCGGCATCAGTCGCAACAGCTATATACGCGGTTATATTTTCGATTTTATCGAGATGTTCGCCCCCCATCTCGATCATGCGGCAGTACAAGCCAAACTGTCGAGTAGTCAATCCGATAGCGCTCCGGAAAATCAGCCGGTCTGATTAAATCCCAAGCGGGATAAGTGACCAAGTAATACTTCTTCTTTATAGGGTTTACCCAGAAAAACATTGACGCCTAACTCTCGGGCGATTTTCTGGTGTTTTTCGGCGGTGCGGGACGATATGATGATGATCGGGATCCCGGCTGATTTCGGGTTTGCACGAACCCGCTTGATCAGCTCGAAGCCGTTCATCTTTGGCATTTCCAAGTCGATCAGCATGACATCCGGAAGGGTTTCCTGAAGAATCTCCAAAGCTTCCGCGCCGTTTTTCGCGGTTAGAATCTCACAACCCTCGCGTTCCAGCAAGCGGCATGTTACCTTGCGTACCGTCAGCGAATCGTCGACGATCAGTACGGTCGGTGTTTTAACCGATTGCGCGCGTGCGGCGGTGTTTAACTTCGCCAACGGTAGTTTGAGGGCTTGTTTCGTATCATTGCGTTGCAGCAATTTGACCGGATTCAGAATCAATACCACGTCACCATCGCCGGTGATCGTCGCACCTTCTACCGCGGGTAATTTCGCCAGCTGCGAACCGGCGCTTTTGACGGCGACTTCCGTTTCACCGAGCAGCTCATCGACATGCACGGCCAGGTATTGGGTACCGCTATGCAAAAACAGAACCTGATGGTACTGCGCGGTTTCGGAAACGAATACCGGTACTTTCAACAAATGAGACAGATGTGCAAACAGATACTGTTTCCCATCGTGCTCGATGCAATGATTCCGATACATTGCTTGAATGTTGCCGGCGTCGAATTGCTGCCGATGCGCGACAATGAACGCGGGGATCGCATATATCTGTTTTCCGGCGCGCACCATGAAAGTCTGGATAACCGACAAAGTCAACGGCAAATGAATCGTGAATACGGTACCTTGGCGAGGAATCGATTCGACATCGATACGTCCGTCCAATTGCGCGATTTCATTTTTGACGATATCCAGTCCGATGCCGCGCCCTGCGATTCCGGTGATCGTATCGGTTGTCGATAAGCCCGGTGTGAAAATCATCGACATGATTTTATCGTCATCCGCGACCTCATCGGCGCGAATCAATCCCATCTGCAACGCTTGATCGCGGATGCGGGGCAAATTCAATCCGCATCCGTCATCGCTGAGCGTAATGATGACTTCATTGCCGGCTCGACGTAATGCCATGGTGATTTGCCCGGTTTCCTGTTTTCCGGCTTGCAGTCGCTGCGCCGGGGATTCGATGCCGTGCGCGATGGCATTTCGCAACAGATGCTCGAGCGGTGGATTGATTTTTTCCAGCACATTACGGTCGATTTCAACTTCGCTGCCTTCAATGCGTAAATGGGTTTTTTTACCCAAATCATCGGCGACTTGACGTGCGATCCGGTAGTAGCGTTCGGCGGAGTTGCCAAACGGCAGGGTGCGGATTTGCAACAGCGACTGCTGCAATTGACGATTGATCGCCGATTGTTGCGATACCGCTTCTTCGGCGGCGTTATGCGAGCTGCGCAGGTTTTTTTGCGCGTTGATGATATCGTCAACGCTTTCGGCCATCAATCGGGTTAATTCCTGGAAGCGGGTGAAACGGTCAAACTCAAGTGGGTCGAACGAATGCTCGCTTTCATTCTGTTGCGCCAAATGAGACTGCATCTGTGTTTCAGCTTGAATTTCCACTTCACGCAGCTGATCGTGCAAACGCTGTGTACTTTCTGTGAGATCTTGCAACGATTGCTTGAAGCTGTTGAGCTGGGTTTCGATCCTGGAGCGCAGCATGCCGGTCTCGCCGGCATCATTGACCAGCCGGTCGATCAATTCGGAATTGATGCGCAGCAGCGTTTTTGGCTGCAACTGTCCGGCTTTGTCCGGCAACGCTGCCGTAGGCTCGGTTGTTACGCCTGGAAGTGCATCGGCGGTGGATTGGTTGTTTTGCAAATGTTCGATCACGCCGTTGATGGTGTCGAATTCACTCTCCAGTCGGTCTAACGCTTTTTCCGAAACATAACGTTCTCGGAAGGCATCGCCAATGTTGCTTTCCATCGCATGGATCATTTCCCCGAGGTGTAATGCACCCGCCATGCGTGCACTGCCTTTCAACGTATGCAGCAATCGCAATAGTCCGCGATGGATATCTTCATCGTGAGGTAGAATGCGCCAGCCGCGTAACCGGTTTCCGATTTGTGGAATGATCTCATGGGTTTCTTCAAGAAAGATTTGCAGCAATTCCGGATTGACGGCATCAACCGTTTGCAGGCTGGTTTGTTCGGGCTGAACGGAATGTTGTGCGGCGGTTTGTGCAGCCGGTTTCGTACTTGGGGAAATTTCCCTTGCTGTCGTGATAATCGTCGGCTGATCAGCCCGGATGCTACCCGGTTGTTGCGGCTTGCCTGCCGATTGTTCGGCTAGCAGCGATTTTGCCGCTTGTATCAGTGTTTTGCCGTCCACTTCGACGACACCATGTCGGTGCAGGTTCTCGCACCATCCGGCATAGGCGTGATGTGCACGGTCGATCAAGCCGAGCAGTTGATCGGTAGCCGGTTTTTGGCGACTTAAATAAAATGTCAGTACTTGCTCCAAGCTCCATGCCACTTCACTCATCGCATCGAGTTTGACCATTCTGCCGCTGCCTTTAAGCGTGTGAAATCCGCGGCGCAGTTCGATCAGTGCTGGGCGGTCAGCGGCATCGATTCGGCAACGCTGCAGATTAGCCGTAATATCGGTGAGCACCAGTGCAGCTTCTTCGAGATATACCGCGAGTAACTCCGCATCAATCCCGGTATCGGCAGTTGTCGCCGCACCTCCTTGCCGGGGGGCGGTGGCATCCGATCCGCGGTCGGTGACCGGGAATGCTGCATGGGCCGGCTGTAGCGTCGGTTGTGCGACCGTGGAGCGTTGGAATAATGCAAGCGCTTCTTCAACTATTTGCAAACTGTCGGGACGTCCGCTCCGATACGCTTCGATAAAAAACCCCAGGCTGCTTAATCCATCTACCAGCAAAATTTGTTCGGCTTCAACGATGTCGTAGTCGGGGATCGATAATTTTTTAACCAAGTTTTCGCAATGACACAGCAAAGTATCGACCCGTTCGAGCGCCATCATGATCAAGGTGCCGGATACTTGTTTGAATAGTACCGGCAATCGCATCAGCTCTTCGCGTTGTGCGGGTTCAAAAAAGAATTGATCGAGGGTGTTTTCGATCTGCGCCAGATTGGACAGCATTTCCCGGCAGACCTGATTCAGCAATTCCTGTTCTCCGGTTTTACTGTCCAATGTTTCAAATGACGGCGCAGCAGGTAATTCCGCGATACCGGCATCGCTGGTGGAAATACGCTGCAAACGGATTGCGAGTGCGCCGACCTGCTCCGGCAAATCGGATGGCAATTTGTTGAAATTATCGATAATGCTTTCTACCAGCAATAACGCCGTTGCCATTTCCATGGCCAGCTCTTCACTCATATCATGAGGCTGTGCCTGTAAATTGACGACCGTGCTGCCGATCGCATCGATCAATTTGACCAACGGGGCGCAGTCGGTTTGTCGCGCCTGATAGCCGAGCCAATCGACATACTCGGACAAAGAAGTCAGGCCGCCTTCCTGACCGGCGCAATGCTCGCGCCAAATGTCATTGGTCTGCATCAGCGTGTCGCGCAGACGCTCAAGTACCGGGTTGATGGTTTCCGATTGCTCGAATGTCAAGGCACGCGGGTCTTGACCGGGCCAGGTATAACAGCGCTTGATTTCGGCGATGCGTTGTCCCGGTGCGTTGCTTTGCGCGATGCGGTATAACAACTCGCGCATCAGCAGATGGGTATTGTCCGCGGCGCCGGCAGCAAGATGGCGAATGGTTTGTTCAATTTTTCCGCATAACCGGCGCACTGCGAGCTCAATTTGATCGTCGTCCAAGTGCAGTAAATCTTCCAGAAAGCCGCCCGCCACCCACCAGAATGCACGTTGTTCGATTGTTCCGGGAAACTCTTCCAGGCGTTCAACCACCCCGGCCATCCGGCGTAACCCTTCCGGTTTGGACGGGTCGCGCAGCCATTTGAGCAAGCCGGCCTGATATTCGACGCCTAATTGTCTTGCCAAGGAAGCGACGGAATGCGCATCGAGATGCGTTACTTGCATTTTGAGTGTCGGCTCGGCGGTCAGCCGTGGAAAAAATAAGTCGCTTTCAGGCGCGTTTGCGTAACCATACGCCTGCATCAGTGTGTGATACGCCGGAAACAAACGCAAAGGATTTTCTTCCGCACCGTCGATCAGTTCGTTCAGATAGAACAGCAACGCTTTGGTGGATCGCTTTAGCGCATCGATGACCGATGGATCCGGCTGGATGCGCTTGATAATGAGCGCATCGACGACTTGCTCCAGCTTTTCCGTGACGACGGTAATGCTCGTCAGGTTCAGCATTTCGAGCAAGCCGTTCAGCTGGTGGATATAATTTTTGCAGTCCCGGATGAATTTATCATTATCCGGATGCTTGCTATAGACCTCCAAGCTTTGCTCGATCAATGCAAAAACCTGATCGATGCCATCTTTGATTCCAATAATCGCGGAGATATTCAGTCTTGGCTGCGCGGTCATGACCAGTTGCCCTCAATGCTTATTGAAATCGGGATGCGCTCATACTTTGAAATTGGAGACCGAGGCTTTCAATTCCGAGGCAAAACCGCTGATCTGCTTGATCGATGCGGCGGTTTTGGTGGTGCCTTCGGTATTTTGCCGGGTAATATGGAGAATTCCTTCCATATTGGCAACCACCTTGTGCGCTGCCCGTGTTTGTGTATTCGTGATATCGAAGATATTGGCAACCAGTTGTGCCAGTTGCTTCGATACCTGCTCGATTTCTTCCAAAGCGCGTCCCGCGGCATCCGAACGCTTGGCCCCTTTCGCTACACCTAATGCGCATCTTTCCATTGCCGCGATGGCATCCTGGGTATCGCCTTGAATGGTGACGATTAACTCGCTGATCTGCTTGCTGGCCTCCGTGGAGCGCTCGGCCAACCGCTGAACCTCTTGTGCGATGATGGTAAAGCCGTGTCCGGCTTCGCCGGCGGCGGTAGCTTGCAGGGCTGCATTTAATGCCAGCACGTTGGTTTGTTCCGTGATTTCTGAGATCAATGCGACGATTTCGCCGATTTCTTGTGAGCTCTCGCCCAGGCGTTTGATCCGCTTGGCGGTATCCTGGATATGTGTACGGATATCGTTCATACCGTCAATCGTTTCACGAACTGCGGCTGCGCCCTTTTCCGCGGTGGCCAGCGATTGCTTGGCAACTTTGGCGGATTCCGCTGCAAAATCGGATATGTCGCTGATCGATTCCGTCATCCCCAAAACCGCCAGCGTGCTTTGTTCGATTTTTTCCGTTTGATGTTGCGCCGCCGTGAGCAATCCCGAAGAAACCTGCTGCGCCTGACTCGATGCTTTGACAACCAACTCGGTTGCTTGATTGACTTGCTCAACCAGTGTATGCAATTCTTCGATGGTGCAGTTGATGGCATCCGCAATCGCACCGGTAGTGTTGGCGGTAATGTCCGTACGCACTGTCAGATCGCCGTCGGCGATTCTTTTCATGTCATCCAGCAACAGCACGATTGCTTGCTGGGTTTTTTGAATTTCATTCCGGTTAAGCCAATCCTGGTACTGTGCATTGCGATGCATCGATCGGATGAGCAGCGCCAACGCCGCAATCGCGCACATACCGAGGAGATAAATCGCGATATCGAATAAATCCGCCGTTTGCCGGATTTCGCGCCGGATTTCGCCGATCAGTGCGTCCAGTTCGGACAGACTGACGTCTGTTTGAGAGACGACCGCTTCGATGACCGGTTGCAACGCGTATGCCATAGGAAGCTCCTGCTGCAGAACATGCATATGGTCGTCGAATTTGGCCAGCAGCGCGTAGAGATGCGAGATTAGATCCTGAATCGTCTCGTCCTTATTGGAGGCTGTGCCCAGACCGTTATAGCCTTGGCGCAACGTTTGTACCATGGCTGAAATTTGCGCGTGATCCTGGATTAATTGCTGGGAGATTTCGGGCAGTGGCGCGTCGAGCTGCTGCAGCATTTTGACATTCCGGGCAATAGTGCGTGCATGCATTTTGATCATCTCAATCGCACGTGTTTCTTGGGGCATGTTGCCGACTTGCGTCATGTAGTCGGTCAACTCGTCAGCGCGCCGGATTAATTGGTTATAACTGACCGAGATCGCCTTGATACCATTGTTGAGCCGCAATACCGATTCCCGTTGGTTTAAAATCACCCTGATTTTTTTTTCCATTTGCCGCCAATGGCTATGATATTCGCCAAGGCTTGCCAGATGTAGATAATCGATTGTGGAAACCCATTGATCATGGCGGAATGTGCTGCCTTGCACCAAAGCTGCAATATCCCGGCTCAACCGGTGAAAATCGTCGTTTAATGCGGTGAATGTGTCTTCATCTCCGTTCAGAGTGTGTTCGACGGCATTGGCGATACGGAGATGCTGGGTTTGCAGCTGCGCAACAAACCCGGGCAGTGCCGCATGTTGCCGTGCGTAATGGATGCTCCAGGTTTGCGCAATTACGAGCAATACGGTCACCATCAGCAAGAAACCGCTGATGGCTAAGCTGTTATTGAGAACGGAAGCGGAACGGAAAATATTTTTCCTGGCCGCTATCGCCGGTAATTTTTTCCTCAGTGTAACCAGCCCGGTAGATAAATTCATTTTAGAAAAATCCTTTTCCATTGCTTCCTCCAGCCAAACGCCTCGAATCTGTTTGAGTTTTGAATCTATCGATAATGCGGATGCATCATGCCAATGGATAGCTTACCGGTTGAAAAGTGCAATCAAATACAGAAAAAGACCCCCAAAATCAGGTTTATTGAGAAACCGGAATTCTCGTGGAAAATTATCCTAAAAATAATTTATACGCCGGATTCTTGGTTTCGTCCCAATAGCGATAACCCAGTTGGTTCAAAAACGCTTTGAAATCCGATTTTTCCTCCGGCGGTACCTGGATGCCGATCAATACCCGGCCGTAGTCGGCGCCATGATTGCGATAATGAAACAAGCTGATATTCCAGTTGTGGCTCATATTGTTGAGAAAATCCATCAACGCGCTCGGGCGATCCGGAAATTCAAAACGATAGAGGATTTCGTTATTGACCGCATGCGCCCTGCCGCCGACCAAATGGCGGATATGCAATTTGGCCATTTCGTTGTTACTCAGATCTTCCGTGGCCAAACCGCCCTGCTTCAATTCGGCGATGAGCTTACGCGTTTCTTCTTGATTGCGGACGGATACACCGACAAAAACATGGGCTACGCTGGGATCCGAGTAGCGGTAATTGAATTCGGTGATACTTTTTGCGCCCAGCAAGTTGCAGAATTTCTTGAAACTGCCCGGTTGCTCCGGAATTGTCACTGACATCACCGCTTCGCGTTGTTCGCCGATTTCCGCACGTTCCGAAATATGCCGCAAACGGTCAAAATTCATATTGGCGCCGGATGCAATCGCTACGAAGGTTTTATGCTGCATTTTTTCGCGCGCGACATACGCTTTGACACCGGCGACGGCAAGTGCGCCGGAAGGCTCCAGAATAGTGCGCGTATCTTCGAAGACATCCTTGATCGCCGCGCAAATCGCATCGGTATCGACCAGCATCACTTCATCCACCAGTTCACGGCACAATCGGAAGGTTTCCTTGCCCACATGGCGCACTGCGACACCGTCGGCGAATAATCCGACTTGCGCCAGTTTGATCCGGCGTCCGCTTTGCAACGAACGGTACATTGCATCCGAATCCACCGGTTCCACACCGATGATCTTGATTTTCGGGTACAGCCGCTTCACGTAGGCCGCAATTCCTGCAATCAATCCGCCTCCGCCAATCGGGGCAAAAATGGCATGGATCGCGCCAGTGTGCTGGCGTAATATTTCCATGCCGATAGTTCCTTGTCCGGCAATGACATCGGGATCATCGTACGGATGCACAAAGGTGGTTTGCTCGTCTTTTGCCAGCATGGCGGCGTGCTCGTAAGCATCGTTATATGAATCGCCATGCAAAACGACCGTGGCGCCATGGCCCATTACCGCATGAACCTTAATCTGCGGTGTGGTTACCGGCATCACGATGGTTGCGGAGCAATTGAGCCGCCTGGCGGCCAGTGCCACGCCTTGCGCATGGTTTCCGGCGGAGGCGGCCACGACGCCGCGGTTACGTACCGCTGGCGATAATTTGATCATCTTGTTATAAGCGCCCCGTAACTTGAAGGAAAAAACTTGCTGTAAATCCTCCCGTTTCAGTAAGACTTGATTGTGAATGCGCTCCGATAAGTTGGCGATCCGCTCCAGCGGGCTTTCTATCGCCACATCGTATACTTGTGCAGTCAGTATTCTTTCAAGATAATTATTTTTCATAGCGCGAAATGCATGGCCGCAACCCAAAATCGTCTGATTTTAACATGACTGACGCTGACGGATTTCACAGGGTATGCCGGTAAAACGGCAAATGCAATATCGGGATCCGGAGTACGATTCTGTTTTGCTACAATTACCGCGATGTTTTTACAATTTGAGCCGCCAGAAAGCGCTGGCGATCATTCAATTTTTTATAAAGAGAACCTATCTCAGATGAAACGTGTACTTATGTTGATACAGATTTTGGCCATCATGTTTCCGATCATGATTTTTTTTGGTTACATTATTATGGACGAAGGTGATCAGTTTACCGCTGAACATTACATGGTAACCGCGTTGAGTATGATCCCATTTGTTTTTGCGTTGCTGGTAAAGTTTTTAATGTCGGGTGCGGACAAAGAGCAATAGCCGTTATGCGGTAATCATCGTACCCCGGGTGGCTTCACAAGCACGCCGGTAGGCTAATCCGGCTACGGCCAGATCACCCAAAGCCAATCCCCGGAAAACAAACGCTATTTTCTCTGCGTCATTGCGGCGGCCGGTTGCACTGCCTGCGACCAAGCCGGCCAAGTCGCCCGACACCAGCTTGGGATCAACCAGTGGCTTTGGCATGCTGGTTTCTTGCTGCAAATCATCGACGATAATCCGATCTAATGCATCCATGCTTTGCGCCAGCCAAGGCGCGGCCAAATCGGTCATGGTGACGAATGCGCCGGGCTTGAGCCAGCGTGCATCGAGAAACGGAACCAATTGCGGCGACAATGTTACCGAAGTAACGATCAAATCCGCGTCGCAAATGGCTTGGTGCGCGGTTTGGGTTGCATTTACCGAAAACCCCATGTTTTCGGCATCCCGGCAAAATTGATCCCGACTTGCCGTACCACGGCCGAATGCTTTGATGTGCGTCAGCGGGAACAAATCTGCCAGTACCCGCAAATGGCTATGCGCCTGTACACCGCACCCGATGAAGGCCGCGATGGAAGCATCCGGTCGTGCAAGCCGCTTCGCGGCTACCGCACTCAACCCGGCGGTGCGCATTGCGGTAACCCAGTTGCCATCGACAACTGCAAGCGGCACACCGGTGCGGCTATCAAGCAAAGTAATCAATGCGTTGATACTCGGAAAGCCGTGCAGCGGATTATCCGGATTCAACACCAGTGCCTTGACGGCAAGGATCGGTGGGTTGTCGGCGACCGCGAGTGTGGCCATCGCATAGCGGCCGTCGGGGGGCGTGATGACAGCTTTGGGAGCATTCCAGGCATGCTGCCGGGTTTGTTCGAGCAATATCCGCTCGATGCTTGCAACAATTTCACCGGTGGATAGCTGCAGATCTTGCAGTGAACTTTGCGATAAATACCGAATCATTGTCGTCATTTGTTTGCACCAATTTCCAGATCGATTGGGCGGGCGATATTAGCTATCTTAACAATCGACTGTTATAATGTCGCCCCCACTTCCGTTACTAACGGCCTATTTTTTTAAGGAATTATCGTATGTCTATGTCACGTCCAATCCGCAATATCGCTATCATTGCGCATGTCGATCACGGCAAAACCACCTTGGTTGATAAATTGTTGCACCAAGCCGGCACCTTTGCCGCGCACCAACAAATCTCCGAGCGGGTGATGGATTCCAATGATATTGAACGCGAACGTGGCATAACCATTTTAGCCAAAAATTGCGCGATTGATTATGAGGGCGTGCATATCAACATCGTTGATACGCCCGGCCACGCGGATTTTGGCGGTGAAGTCGAGCGGGTATTATCGATGGTCGATGGTGTTTTGTTGCTGGTCGATGCGGTTGAAGGCCCGATGCCGCAGACGCGTTTTGTTACTAAGAAAGCGCTCGCACAGGGTTTGCGTCCTATCGTCGTTATCAACAAAATCGACCGACCTGGTGCACGCGCCGATTGGGTTGTCGATCAAACATTCGATTTGTTCGACAAACTTGGCGCCAGCGACGAACAACTCGATTTTCCCGTCGTCTATGCTTCGGCACTGAACGGTTTTGCGTCGCTGGATCCCGGTAAGCCGAATAGCGATATGCGTCCGTTGTTTGATACGGTCCTGCAACATGTGCCGGCGCCTTCCGGCAATCCCGACGGGCCGCTGCAATTGCAAATCAGCGCGTTGGACTATTCCAGCTTTGTCGGGCGTATCGGTATTGGCCGCATCCATCGGGGCAAATTGAGGCCGGGACAGGAAGTAATGGTATTGATGGGCGATAAAGCGCCAAAAAAAGCAAAAGTTAATCAGGTGCTTGGTTTTCATGGCCTGGAACGGGTGCAAACAAAAGAATCCTTGGCCGGGGACATCGTGTTGATCAATGGTATCGATGAATTGAGCATAGGCACTACGCTGGCGGATGTCGATCAACCGGAAGCACTACCAATGCTTGCAGTGGATGAGCCCACATTGACCATGACCTTTCAGGTGAATACGTCACCGTTCGCCGGGCAGGAAGGTAAATTCGTAACCAGCCGTCAATTGCGCGAGCGTTTGGAGAAAGAATTGCTGACCAATGTTGCGTTGCGCATGGACGAGACTTCTGAAACCGATTCTTTTTTGATTTCCGGACGAGGTGAATTGCATCTGACGATTCTCTTGGAAAATATGCGCCGTGAAGGATATGAATTGGCCGTATCACGTCCGCATGTGGTGATTCGGGAAATCGACGGCGTGAAATGCGAACCGTTCGAATTGCTGACCGTGGATGTCGAAGAGGCTCATCAAGGTGCGGTGATGGAAGCATTGGGCGCTCGGCGCGGGGATTTACAAGATATGGTATCAGACGCCAAAGGACGCGTGCGATTGGATTATCGCATTCCGGCACGCGGTTTGATCGGCTTTCAATCCGAATTCATGACCATGACACGTGGTATCGGCTTGATGAGTCATGTGTTCGACGAATTTGCACCAATGAAAGCCGATATACCGCCGCGCAGAAACGGGGTGTTGATTTCCGCTGAACACGGCGAAGCGGTTGCGTATGCGCTCTGGAAATTACAAGACCGCGGTCGCATGTTTGTAAACCCGGGAGAGCGTCTGTATGAGGGTATGGTAATCGGTATTCACACACGAGATAACGATTTGGTGGTAAATCCGATCAAAGGTAAGCAATTGACCAATATTCGCGCATCGGGAACGGATGAAGCGATCGTGCTGACACCGCCGATTCTGCTGACACTGGAATCTGCAATCGAATTCATCGCTGATGACGAGCTGGTGGAAATTACGCCGAAAACAATTCGTATCCGTAAGCGTTATCTTCTTGAACACGAGCGCAAGCGGGCTTCTCGTGTCGCAGCCTGACAGTACTCGATTTCACGGATGACAATTATTGGTATTTTTTTTCAAAAAATGTCGCAATCCGAATAATTGCTCTAAAAACAAGTGGATATTTTCTATGAATTCTGGCGGATTTGGGGAAATGCTGATTAATTGGCCACATGAGCGAATCACTTCGTTGTAGAGATAACGCGCTTCTTCACCCATTTCATTGATGTCTTGGTTGTTGTGCTCCACGTGCCTTGTGCTTCATCTGGTTCGCCGAATTAATCAGCATTTCCTGAGCAGTACTTCATTAGCGCATCTCCTTTCTTGCAGTTTCTAGTATCTCTCTTTGCAAAGCCGTTCTCGGCTTTGCAAAGAGAGATAGGCGGTTTTCATTCATTTTCAGCAACCATTCCAGTAGAGCAGATAGTTGGCACAATTTGTGCTTCGTATACGCTCGCAGTTTGAAAAAGGCAAACCTTGCGAAAGCAGGGGACGCAAAGTCACTGATCTAAAGGGATAAATCCCCACGATGGCAGGACTGCCAGATGACACCAATGCTTCGAATACGCGCTTCTCGTGCGTAGCCTGTCGCTTTTATCGAATTGATACCAATTTCGAGGTGTATCAAAGCAGTTCCGTCCTTGTAACTTTAAGGAGAAACGGAATGGAAATCGAATCATCAGCTTTATTAAGCAACAACGTGTTAGTCGGAACCGATAAAGTACCCCAACTTAATCGTTCTGGCAGTAATCGCAAAACCAGAAACGCTTTTTGTCGCAAACTTTTCGTAGCAGCCTGCTTTATCGGTGCGACGATAACCGCGCCCGTCACTCAGGCAGCCAACTTGCTCTTCAAATCAAATTACGGCGCAGGGGTAGCCTTGGGTCCGGTTTACGGCTTCACCGAGAATTACGCATGGCAGGACATCATCGGTACTGATAAAGAAACAGGATATTCATGGCCGATAAAAGCATTTGGTGCGAAATACTCCGGCATTCACCTATGGGCATACGAAACGATTGATTCCACAAACGTTAATGACCATATCGAGAACATGATAAGACCTGTTGCGGGACCGGACGGCGCGACAGTCAATGAATTGTTCCAGAGTGTCAAAATAAAAGGCCCGGTCGGTGTAGCCAAGGCTTTGGCCTCTCTGCAGGTAATCAGACACTGGAATATTGGTGACGTCAACGAAGCCTATATCACCTACTGGTACAAGTATGAGGCCGATTTCCCGGATAAACTTGACAGCTCGATATCGGCTGGGAACTGGCGCAGCCAATTCGGATGGAAAACAGGTGGCTATGAGAATACCTATGCCGGTGATTATCGATTCTTCCTCAATGTAATCAAGGGAAAAGATGGCAAGCTTTTCTGGAGAATCGGTGGAGACAATGTAGCCAACGGTCCGTGGGATAGGGTTATCGATTGGACTGAAGACAATAAAATTGTTCCTGTGCCGGTAGATAAATGGTTTAAGTTCGAAGTGTATTGGAAACGATCCGGCGGTAGTGATGGACGCTTCTGGGCGGCTGTTGACGGGCAGGAAATTGTTGATCGCCATGGCCCTAACATGGGCGATTATAATCTGCCGGTAACCCGGATTACGATTAATACACCATACAGCGGCGGTTACGCAACGGTCGAATCTCATTCAACGAAGCTGGAGATATGGGACGGTTTCCCTTGTGGTGACGGTGTATCTTGCTATCACAGCGATGCTGATATCGCGGCACCTACGGCACCGAATTCGTTGACGGGCGATCTGAGCATCAATACAAAAACGAAAACCAAATTCGCCCAAACTTCACTAAGCTGGGCTGCTGCTACCGACAATGTAGGTGTGACCGGATATAAAATTTTCAGAAACCGGCAGGAAATTTTTACAACAACGACAACCAACTATGTTGATAAGATCTCCGGCAACCCGACAGGAGGATTATATACGTACTCTGTAAAAGCAATTGATGCTGCAGGTAATGTTTCATCAGACAGCAATCAGGTCTCGGTAGTATATTAAATAATAAACGAAAGCTTTGAAGGATACGATGTCGTATATTTAATTTCATCGCCCATCAAAATAGCCCAACCTTCAGTAACGTTGAAGGTTGGGCTTTAGTATTTTTGATAGATCAGCTTTACGTTTTGAAACAAAAGCTTTGCTCTATTGCCTCGGGATCAGAAAAGATCCGCTTTCGATCAATTATTTCGCTTGTGCGAATGAGAATCCCGGCTTGCCACTGTGATTGCCGCGAAATGTATCTCCACGATTGCCATATTCGAACGCACGGCCGCCGCGACGACCACCACGGTTTTTACCCGATTCATTGGTGTCGGCATTTCCTAAATTGACTCGATGATCGTAACCTGTCGCTGAAGTACGCTTACGTTTCTGTGCCGCATTGGGTTTGTTACCGGCACGATCTTGCTGAAAACGTGGTTTAATGCGCGGTTCCAGTCCAGGAATGACATGTGATGCAATGCGTTGGCCGGTATAGCGCTCGATTCTGGACAGATGCACGCTGTCTTTCGCCGAAGCAAACGAAACGGCGATACCGGTGGCACCCGCACGCCCGGTCCGGCCAATACGGTGCACGTAATCCTCGGCAAATTTAGGCAAGTCAAAATTGATCACATGTGTAATATCGGCCACGTCGATCCCGCGAGCGGCGACATCAGTGGCTACCAGCACACGCAAACCGCCTTTGCGCAATCGGGATAGCGTGCGGTTACGTTCACGCTGATTCATATCGCCGTGAAGCGCTGCGGCAGCAAAACCTTGCGCGAACAGGTTATCCGCCAACGTATCAGCGTCGCGTTTGGTGGCTGTAAATACAATAGCCTGCTTCAATTTATCATCGCGCAGGACATGATCCAGCAAACGGTTTTTATGCGATAAGTCATCTGCAAAATGCAGACGTTGCTCGATGTTATCCAGCTTGGTTTTAGCTGAAGCCACTTGAATTCGCTTCGGCGTTTTCAGCAATTTTGCCGCCACTTTGTCGATGGCATTATCCAGTGTTGCGGAAAACAACAAAGTTTGACGAGTGGCCGGGGTCGCCGCGGCTATGGTTTCGACATCCTCGATGAACCCCATATCCAGCATCCGATCGGCTTCATCCAGTACTAGCATTTGCAGCCGCTTGAAATCGATGCGACCTCGTTGGATATGATCAATCAGTCGTCCTGGCGTCGCCACCAAAATATCGACCGGTTGCGAAAGCAATTTGTTTTGCAGTGCATAGGGCATGCCACCCAAAATACTGACCACATTTATCCGTTTGAGGTATTTTCCATACTTTTTCGCCGCTTCTGATACTTGCAGTGCCAGCTCGCGGGTGGGTGTCAGCACGACGACTCGCGGACCGTGGCTGCGGATTGAAGCGGGTGAAGCCAGCACATGCAATGCAGGCAACATGAAGGCCGCAGTTTTACCTGTACCGGTTTGCGCGCTGGCCATCACATCGTGCCCGGCGATTAATTCCGGAACCGCCTGTTGTTGAATCGGTGTCGGGGTGGTGTATCCGGCATCGTGAATGGCTTTCAGAATGGAGGGGTGTAACTTTAAATCTTCAAATGACACGTCAATTTCCTAAAAAAAGACAACGCAACGCACCCTACCGCCTGATCGAATCAGAACGATATGCGCACCTTGTCAGCGTATTGAAATAAAGCATCGCCGCTAACCAGGGTGGTAATCAATTTTTGGAGAATTAGAAAAATTGAAGAGAGGTCAGGAACGATGAAACCGAACGAAGCTGACCCTTGCATCAAGCGAAATCAGCTTCGGCGGCGGAGTATACTGGATTTGAAACTATCCTGCAACAACCGATCAAGCTAACAGCAACGGCCGACTTTCCCGCCGTAACGCGCCTCCTGCCGTTCGCGGAAGAATTGTTCGTGGGTCATGATCGGACGGTCCGGGTGAGTAATCTGCATATGCTTAACATAGGCGTCGTAATCCGGCACACCGACCATCAGGCGGAAGCTCCGGGTAATTTGGCTAAGTGCAGTATTGATTTTGTACATGGTCATCTCCAATTATGATTTTTGGGCGGTTATATACGCGGGTAACAATTCAAAAGGTGCTTCTTGGACAGTCGGGTGTTGAGCGGTGCGGGCTTGCAGCACGGCGCGAAATCCAAACACCAGCATGCTGATCAGTACGGTCATGAACAATCCGGCCAGAGTTGCATTCACATAATCGTTGAAGATCACTTGCTGCATTTGCTCGAGCGATTTGGCCGGTGCCAGCACGATACCTTGTGTAACTGCATCTTGATATTTTTCCGCATGCGCCAGGAAGCCGATACGCGGATTGTCGTTAAAGATTTTTTGCCATGCCGCTGTGAGTGTGCAGGTACAAACCCATGCCACCGGGACTGCCGTAATCCAGGCAAAGCGATCCAGCTTCATCTTGAACAGCACGCACGTGCACAGGATCAACGCAATACCGGCCAGCATCTGATTGGCGATCCCGAACAACGGCCACAACGTATTGATGCCGCCTAACGGATCGACCACACCCTGATACAGAAAATACCCCCAGCCCGCAACGCAAATACCGGTGGCAATCAAACTCGCTATCAGCGAATCGGTACGTTTCATTGCCGGAATGAACGAGCCGAGCAAGTCTTGCAGCATAAAGCGCCCGGCCCGAGTTCCTGCATCAACGGCGGTTAAAATGAACAGCGCTTCGAATAAAATCGCAAAGTGGTACCAGAACGCCATCATCGCAGTACCGCCGATCACTTCCGACAGAATCTGCGCCATACCCACTGCCAATGTCGGTGCACCGCCGGTGCGTGAAATGATGCTATGTTCACCGACGTTTTGCGCGGTCTGCACGATCATTTCCGGTGTAACATAAAAACCCCATTGCGAAATGGTTTGTGCTGCCGATTCCGCCGTGGTACCGATAATCGCCGTCGGGCTATTCATCGCGAAATAGATACCCGGTTCCAGCGTTGCCGCCGCGATCAGCGCCATGATCGCAACGAACGATTCCATCAACATCGCGCCGTAACCGATGAAGCGTGCATCGGTTTCGTTCTGGATCATTTTCGGCGTGGTACCGGAAGCAATCAGCGAATGGAAGCCGGAAATTGCGCCGCAAGCCACTGTCACGAACAGAAACGGAAACAAATCACCCGACCATACCGGGCCGGATCCATCGATGAATTGCGTTAGTGCCGGCATTTTCAGTTCCGGCGAAATGATGATGACACCGATCGCTAACCCAACGATGGTGCCGATTTTCAAAAATGTCGATAAATAATCGCGTGGCGCCAGCAACAACCACACCGGCAATACTGACGCGATGAAGCCGTAACCGATCAGCAACCAGGTCAGTTGTTCTCCGGTCAAAGTAAACATCGCCGCCCACACCGGGTCTTCCTGCACGTATTGCCCGGCCACGATCGACAGCATCAACAATACAAATCCGATCAACGATACCTCTCCGATCGCGCACGGACGAAAATACCGTGAATAAACACCCATGAACAGCGCGATCGGAATTGTCGCTGCCACGGTAAACGTGCCCCACGGTGACTCAGCCAACGCTTTGACCACGATCAGCGACAATACTGCAAGTAAAATCAACATGATGAAAAATGCACCGAACAACGCGATTACGCCTGGAATGTAACCCAGCTCCGATTTGATCAGATCGCCGAGCGAGCGGCCATGGCGCCGCGTCGATACGAACAGTACAATGAAATCCTGTACCGCCCCGGCAAATACCACGCCGGCCAACAACCATAACATGCTCGGCAAGTATCCCATCTGCGCCGCCAGAATCGGCCCCACCAACGGCCCTGCCCCGGCAATTGCAGCAAAATGATGACCGAACAACACATACTTATTCGTCGGTACATGATCCAACCCATCATTGTGCTTGTGCGCCGGCGTCATCCGCGTCACGTCAAGCCTTAGTACCCGATTGGCAATGAACAGACTGTAAAACCGGTACGCGATCAAATACACACAAACTGCTGCGATTACAATCCAGATCGCCCCAATTGATTCGCCGCGATTCAATGCAATAACGGCGAATGCCGATGCGCCAATTAGTGAAAAAACAATCCAACCAATTGATTCAAAAAATTTATTCATAATAATTAGTAGTAGGTATAAAAATACGGAAATGGTGGCGGGACTAAGGTGTATGAGACGGTGCGGCTGCCCGCGTCAAAGTTCGATCAGCATGAGCAGATACGAATTCCACACAAGAAAACTGTTAAACCTAAGGATGAATTCTACTACGAGTCATCACGAAACTACCTAGTAAGAGAAAATCCAGGTAGGTATCAGCTACATTTTAAGGTATACCGAACATCTGGCAATGAATTGCTTGGGAAATCAATTGCCTATGCTGGACGTGGTGGAGATATGCCAGAGCCTTGACGCCACTCTTCATTTGTCTGCTCAGAAAAAGCTGACATTGCGTTTCTGAGGAAACAGGTTTTTATAAAGACCGAGGAAAGATAAGAGATGAACCAATTGATCAATTATCTTAAACAAGATGAACGAGCCTTGGCGGCATATGCCAGAAATTTGATTCCGGGTGAACCGATCGAATCCGAATTGGCGAAAGCGGATTTTTCTGCCAGCCAGGCTCGCGCTTTTTCAGCCGTCTACCGCGCAGTCACCCAACACACCGACCTTACCGCTACGATTTTCGTAGATAACGCAACCGGTCCGGCGGCCAAAGATTATCTGCTGGGCCGCGGTGATAAAAGTGACATGACCGATCGCACGCCATTTAATAATATCCTACGAATTTTATAATTAAATGCCTACAGTTAATCTGAGAATTAAAAACCACAAAAAGAAGGATAAAAAGCGGTTTGTTCGTGACTTACTGTCAATGCTATCTATTGGAATATATCAAAACTTAACAAATAGTTTCGCGCATGAAAACTTTCTTTGTCTTTTTATTGATACTGCCACTGGTTACCGCCTGCGCAAGTGGGCCGAGTAAGAGACAACTGGATGCTGAGGTAGATCGCTTATGCGCTATTGATGGCGGCATCAGGGTGTATGAGACGGTAACATTGTCGCCGGATAAGTTTGATAAGAAGTATGGGCAGATCAATTTTTATCGCCCCACTCAAGGTGAAAATGCATTGGGGCCAGAATATATCTACCAATGGGATATTCACTATTATAAAAAAGGACATCCTGTTTCTCAGGGTGCTCAGGAAACCGCTATGCGACGAGATCATGTCAAGATCATGTCAAGATCATCCGAAAGTCGGATATGAAATTGATGGGAGAAGTAGTGAAGTATCACAGAGCGGGGGGCGACTTACCGGGACCATGGATGCCTTCATCGTATCACTGTCCTGGTGTTTTAGAAGCAAATGAGGGGGTTTTAATGAACCATATTTTTATTAAATCTATAGAGGAAAAGTAAAATGAGCAGAATAAATGATTACTCAATTCAAGCTGAACTAGCGCAAGCTGCTTATGGTACTTTTTCTGAAGGTGCGATCCTGCCATTTCTTTTGACTGGCGACGACGTTGAAATGTCCACCTCCCAAGCAGCCGCATTCGTTGAAAACTGGCAAGTCGCCGCCCAATACGGTAATGGCACCGGTCTTTCAGCCACAGCCTTTGAATCCAGAGAGGATGGCATCAAATACTTGGTGATACGTGGTAGCGAGCCTGTCGCCAACAATGCAGTATCCGATTTGTTGCTGGCAACTGGCTGGTCATCTAACTTCAATCCGCAATTTTTTGCATTTCAGATATAGCAGGTAAAAGGGTCGCTACTCATCACTCTGATTGATGGTGGAAGACTACTATTAAGCTTGTTATCTAAGCATTATGACCTGTTCAGTAGTAATGAATACCATCCGACGTGTTTTTATCCAAATAAATGAATAATTACTCTTATTACTGGAGACTACTGATGCCACATATAGTCAAATATATTTTTCTTCTACTACTTTTGTCATCGCAGCCAGTGTCTGCAATTAGAGCCGATGACCCCACGCTATTAGATGCGATACGTTCCGGCTCGGCTGAACGTGCAATAAATTTGCTGGATAGGCTGACCAGCGAAGAAATCAACTACCCTGTGACCAGTAATGGTGAAACACTACTTCATTTGGCAGTTACCTCAAAGCATTCCCCCGATAAAACAAAAATTATCAACAGGCTCCTAGCGCTAGGTGCGGATATTAATAGGAGAAACAACGCTGGTAGGCTCCCTATTCATCTGAGTGTAAGGGCGCATGAAGATCCTTCTTTGGAGACATTTGAAATACTTGTTCAAAATAAGGCGGATGTTAATAGCCTAGACACAAATGAAAATAATATTACTCATTTAGTTATGGACTATGTTAAACCGGATGTGCTACAGCGACTTATTGAAAAGGGCGTGGATATCAATAAAGCCAATGCGCGAGGAGAAACGCCATTACTCATTGCAGCCTCCAGAGGCAATGAACAGAACGTCAATGTATTGATAGAAAATAATGCCAATATTAATGCGACTGATAGAGGAGGAAATGGATTACTTCACAAAGCGGCACTTATAGGAAATATCCGGATTATGGATTTAGGGATTAAGCATGGCATTAACATTGACTTAGAGAACCGGAACAAAGAAACGGCTCTGTCACTTCTGGCGGCAAGAGCGCAATGGTCTCAAGTCAGAATTCTGTTAAATCAAGGCGCGAATCCAAATGTTTTAATCCCAGACCAAAATACAACAGTAGCATTACATCTGTTGACCAACCCTGAAATTGGGTTATCCGGCTTAATAGACAAAAGCAAAATTGATCCGAACATTAAATCAAAACAGGGACTCACACTGCTATTTACTGCATTGTCACGTGTTGATTATGAAAATATTAAATTATTGATTGAGCTTGGGGCAGATCCTAATGAAACTAATGCTCCTAATTACCCAGTTATTCCTTTGCTGGCAGGACAAGATCCACTGAGACATCCGGACTTGTTACAAGCCATCGAATTTATGATTAAGCAAGGCGCGCATATCAATGCTCAACAAATGGGGACTGGAAAAACTGGTTTGATGATTGCTGCTGAAAACGGCTATGCAGATGTGGTTAAGCTTCTTATCAAACATCGCGCAGATGTTAATTTAATAGCAGGTCAAGGTAGAGGAGGGTTTAAGGAAACCGCACTTGGATTGTCTTTATTGGAGAATAAATATCATATTGCTCAGATTCTTATAAATGCCGGTGCAACAACAATACAAGACGATATTTCTTATTGGCTGAAAATTAGTCAGATGTTGGAAGCTTTGCGTAAGCAACAAGAGAGAGAAACTGCAATTCTCATCTTAAATATCTTGAAAAGTTTGCACTCAAATGTCATTAAGATATCCAAAAATACACTCACCACACCAATTTTTTCATCTGCATACAAACAAATGAAGGAAAGTGAGAACGATGAGGTGCGTAGTATTGTGGAAAAAATGCATTTTGTTGATATCAGAACGGGCGAGAATCTCGATGATCAAACTGGAATCTGGGAAACTCTCTTTAGAGCAGCACAACTTAGAGCAGAGCAATCTCCTTCCAATCAAACTCCTATAAGGATTGAATCTACAACAACAGCCAGAAAAAATTCTTGCAAGCTGGATACCAGTTCTTTTCCTGAGAATTTCATGATTTATGCCGGTGGGGCGTACAGTGGAAAGGAGACAGATTACCAAATAGACCAAAGCGGCCATACTGCAACTCAGTTTGAAGTAGTGGTAAATTCACCCAATATTCCCGTAGCACTTTTACTGGGAGCCTATGAACCATCTGTGTGGAATATAAGATGGACAAGCGGAACTGTGATATTAGGCGTACTCGTGACCGGATATCATGCCCAAAGAGTTTCTGGTATTGCAGACAATATGCCAGTAGTCAACAGCTCATATCAAGAAGGTTCTTCATGTGGATACGCTTATGTGCAAGAGGATAATGTTTCAGAAATCAATTCATTATCTAATGTTGTTTTTGGAAAATCTGCTGATCTTGTTTATGTCGCAAGAAATGGTGAGTTACAGATTGGAGAAACCCTGCCTAGTTCTGTTACGTTACATACATCTAAGAATAATCCACTTGAAAAGCATTTCGACGCCTCAATGCCCAAAGCTGGTCAGGCTGGTATAAATGACGCTCTTGCCAAAGGAATTCTTCGACCTCTGCGTAAAGACGATATCGAATTGTGGGCAACAGAAGAAGCAAAGCTGCATAAGGATCATCCAAAAATCGTAGGCGGTGATCCATTTGCAGCATTCAAGCCTAAAATACATGGAAATGCATATGTTATATTGAAGGAATTTGCAATTCCTGCGGGTTTATATGGTGCTCATTCAGTGACATTCTTCTTGCAAAAAGGAGTGCCGTACCCCGAGGGAAAGCTCGGACATTCAAAACTATACGATTTTAATAATCTTGGATGCATTGGGGCAACTTGTGAACGTCTCTAGAAATTCAGTTTTTTAAACAAGATGATGCGAGAGCAAAAAATCTGGATGCCGCATATTGTTGGTCTGTAAGGAAATATCTTTATGAACAGCGAGGTATTATTGTGACAAAAGATTTTTTAGAGACGCCCTTAAGATGTGCGCCCCTACTAAGGCAGCGCAGTTGCGCTGCCTCGATTTCTGTTTCAATCAGTGGAGTCGGATTCCATTGATTGCCAAGGTGTGCGGATAAAAACAAGTAAGGTGGAGCAGCGTCGTGCCATCCACCAGCATTCTGCGGCAAATAATCTCGGTGGATGGCGTTTCACTGATCCACTCTTCACACTCACCACCATCATCGATACCTTCGGCATCACCCCCGACTGCCTCTAACGGAAAAACACTTGAATCCATGCTGGATATCCTGTACTTCATAGCTTCAGAGATCACAAAAACAAACACCGAAACCAAGATGAAAGTTGAATGGGGGCTTGCCGCATGAAAACACTGCTTGTGATTTTATTTGTACTGCCACTGGTTACCGCCTGCGCTGGGCCGAGCAAGGGACAACTGGATGACGAAGTGTGGCGGCTTTGCGCGATTGACGACGGGATTAAGGTTTATGAGACAGTGGCATTGCCACCGGATAAGTTTGATAAGAAAATATGGGCAGATCAATTTTTATCGCCCCACTCAAGGTGAAAATGCATTGGGGCCAGAATATATCTACCAATGGGTATTCACTATTACAATTCAGCCACAGTCTTTGAATCCAGAGAGGATAGCACCAAATACTTGGCGATACGTGGTAGTGAGCCTGCCGCCAACGATGTAGTATCCGATTTGCTGCGGGCAACTGGCTGGCCATCCAACTTCAATCCGCAATTTCTTGCGCTGAAATCACAGATTGAAAATGTCTGAATGCGGGATCCTGCCGTGCTGCAAGGTCGAAGCTTCGCTGTCACCGGCCACAGTCTGGGCGGCTATCTAGCGGCGGCGATCAAGTCCAGTTTTCCGCAAGCAACGCAAGGCTATCTTTTCAATGCACTCGGCGTGGGCGGTGTTTTTGGCAACGTAGCTGATTCCCTGGCTAGTGTGCTGGGATTGGGGAATATATTTCGACCGACAACCTCTGGAATGTGCGCAGCTCAGAAGGCATTTCATTCGTCGCAGGTTTAGGCTATCAACTCGGAATCGCCACTAGTATACAAACCGAAGCAACGAATAGCCATGGCATCAGCACACTGGTGGATGCATTGGCGGTGCAGGCGGTTTATGCGAAATTGGCGCCATCGATAACGGAAACTCAACTGAACTCCGTACTTGATGCGCTGCGTTTCATTGCTCTGGGCGTGTCGATCAATAAGACGGATGCAGGCGACCGTGATGCTTTGTACGCTAACCTGAAAACACGGCATTTCAGAACAAACTGACCGAATGGGCCAATACGGCGCAATTGACGGTGCTCGCCGACAAATCCGCCGGTGAAATCCTGAATCTGGCCAAAAGCACCGGTGCACCAGGCTTGGCGGCACGCTACGCGCTGGTGGCGGGAAACCCGTTTGCGTTGACCGATGCCGATTACAGTTCTTTCAGCGCAGGCGGTGCGCTGGAACGCTTCAACCCCGCCACCGGCGCCGGAAAACTCAGCGATGACTACCTGAATGCCCGGATTCAGTTTCTGGAACGTGCCTTCTGGTTCAATACCCAAGACCAAAATCCCTACAACCCTTCCGCAAACACTGACACCCACGACTTCAAAATCTCCCCGTACCTGCGTGAAAACAGCTACTTTGAAGACGCCGCCTCCGGCTACAAAATCCAGCGAGGTGGGCTGTTTGCCAACACGCCGCGCTATTACTTCGGCGACGACAAAGCCAACAGTGCTACCGGTTCGGCAGTCCAAGATCGATTGGGCACGGTAGAAGTGAAAGGAAAAACCGGTGTCGACGACAAAGACCGGGTCAAGCTCGGCAACAGCTGGGTGGATCAAAAAAACGGCATCGAGTACGTTCTGGAAGATAAAGGCAATGGCGTGAATGACTTGCTGATCCTGTCAGAAAACGGCAGCGGGGGCAAGGATCAAATCCTGGAGCGACGGCAAGCTGGGGATTACGCTGGCAGGCAATACCGCGCCCGAAGACTTGGAATTTGCACACACCTTCGTCGGTGATCTGGCGCCCTCCGATCCGCCGGGATCCGATGAATTCGGCAATTTGCTCACCGGGCCTGGTGCGGCACCGGATCGGGAAGATACGCTACGGGGCAGCAGCGGTAGTGATGTTGCGATCAATATTTTCAATCACATCCTACTAATTTTTATACTTAATTCCTACAGCATATTTTCGCATTAGATACCACAAAAAGACGGATAAAAAGCAGCTTATTCGTGGTTTGCTGTTAATGTTATCTATTGCAATATATTAAAACTTAACAAATAGTTCTTCGCATGAAAGCACTACTCATAATTTTACTGATACTTCCACTTATCACCGCTTGTGCGATCGGGCCGAGCAAAAGGGAATTGGATGCCGAAGTGGATCGTTTATGCGCGATTGATGGCGGTATCAGGGTGTATGAGACGGTGGTGCTGCCGCCAGACAAGTTCAATGAGCGCGGTGAGATTAATTTTTTTCGCCCCACTCAAAGTGAAAATGCATTAGGAATTGAGTATGTGTTTAAGCGAGAAATTTATTATTACAAACAAGGAAATCCAGATTTTTTTCGATTACATACTCAAGTATATCGCCGTTTGGATGGCAAGTTACTTGGAGAATCAGTGTTCTATAAGAGAGGGGGGGGGGATTTGTCTGGGCCATGGCACGGTACAAGCCATATGTGTCCTGAGCTTAGTGTGAAATCCGACGTTATGCGTCAAATATTTGTGATCAACAATGAGGAGTAGCAAATGAATTCTATCCTTGAATATTTTAAACAATCTGAGTTTGCCTTGGCAGCCTATGCTAATTTAATTCCTGGCGTTGATCCAATTCCTGCATTACAAGATAATAACGTTGGCATGTCTTCTTCCCAGGCTGCTGCTTTCGTTGAAACCTGGCAAGTCACCGCCCAGTACACCGATCCGATCACCGGTCTTTCAGCCACGGTATTTGCAGCCAAGAATGGTGGTGCTAAATACCTCGCCATTCGCGGCACCGAGCCGACGGGTAATGATTTAACCGCTGACGGGCTGCTGGCAGCCGGTTTGCCATCTAACTTTAATCCCCAATTCATCGCACTTAAAGCACTATTAGAAGAACACTGGCTTGTTGATGGTACTTTGGACGGTCCGTTTACAGTCACCGGTCACAGCTTGGGCGGTTATCTGGCTGCGGCGGTGAAGCAGAGCTATTCGCAAGTTACCGAAGCTTATCTTTATAACGCGCCGGGGGTGGGCGGTCTGTTTGGCAATTTGGCCGATGCAATCAGTAGCGCATTGGGTCTGAGCACCCTATCATCCGATGCTATCTGGAACCTCCGCAGTTCCGAAGGTTTTCCACTCATTGCCGGTTTAGGCTATCAACTGGGTTCACCCATCAGCATCCAAACTGAGAAATCGCTGAATAATCATGGCATCAGTGTATTGGTGGATTCCCTGGCAATCTATGGCGCCTACGCCCAAGCAGCCCCGAACCTCACCCAAAGCCAACTCAACACCCTGATCGA
The DNA here is from genome assembly GCA_021582655.1 of Nitrosomonas sp. Lineage (GTDB taxonomy): Bacteria > Pseudomonadota > Gammaproteobacteria > Burkholderiales > Nitrosomonadaceae > Nitrosomonas. The sequence continues at coordinate 1,682,273 of CP091135.1, read as the reverse complement.
CGCTTTCGGCACCAGCGCGGACAGCGCTTCCAACGGAAAAACCCTGGAAACCGCACTGGATGCGCTGCGTATCATCGCGCTGGGACCGGCGGCTACCTCTGGCTACAAAATCCAGCAAGGCGGGCTGCATCCTAACACGCCGCGCTATTACTTCGGCGACGACAATTTGGTTTCAGAGTGGAGGTTTGCCGCATGAAAACTTTCTTTTTCCTCTTACTGACTCTGCCACTCATCACCGCCTGCGTAACCGGACCGAGCAAAGGGGAATTGGATGCCGAGGTGGATCGTTTATGCGCCATTGACGGCGGTATCAGGGTGTATGAAACGGTGATGCTACCGCCGGAGAAGTTTAATCAATGGGGAGAAATCAATTTTTATCGACCGACTCAAGGTAAAAACACGTTAGGGCCAGAATATATATATCAATGGGATATTCATTATTACAAGAAGGGAGATCCAGTTTCACAAAGTGCACAAGAAACTGCTATGAGACGAGATCATATCAAGATCGTCAGAGAAATCGATATGAAATTATTGGGAGAATTTGTGAAATATCACAGAGCTGGAGGTGATTTACCCGGACCTTGGATGCCTTCTTCATATCACTGCCCCAACAGATCAAAAGCAAATGAAAGCTTATTACTAAAGGGTGTTTTTATTAAATCTACTGAGAGGAATGTCGAATGAGCAATATCACTACCTATTCTTTGCAATCCGAATTAGCGCAAGCAGCATACGGCACATTCTCAGGAAGGACAATACGAACCATCGAGTTAACTGAAAATGACGTTGGCATGTCTTCTTCCCAAGCTGCTGTTTTCGTCGAAAAGTGGCAAGTCACCGCCCAGTACACCGATCCGATCACCGGTGTTTCGGCCACGGTATTTGAAGCCAAGAATGGTAGCGCTAAATACCTGGCCATTCGCGGTACCGAGCCGACGGGTAATGATTTAACCGCTGATGGGTTATTGGCCTCAGCAATACCTCCGAGTCTCAATCCTCAATTCATTGCCCTTAGAATGCAGTTGGATACTTGGTTGAATGATCCTGCTGTTCTTCAAGGACAGAACTTCACGGTTGCCGGTCACAGTTTGGGCGGTTATCTGGCTGCGGCGGTGAAGCAGACTTATACGCAAGTCACCGAAGCATATCTTTTCAATGCGCCGGGGGTGGGCGGTTTGCTCGGTAATTTGGTTGATGCGGTCAGTAGCGCATTGGGTTTGAGCGTGATCGCACCAAATGATATCTGGAACGTCCGCAGCTCCGAAGGTTTTCCGATCATTACCGGGCTGGGTTTTCAGCTGGGCACACCCGTCAGCGTTCAAACCGAAAACGCCAGCAACAATCACAGCATTGTCCTCTTGACCGACGCGCTGGCTATCTACTCAGCCTATTCGCAACTGTCACCCAATACCAGTGTTGAACAACTGGGCAAACTCATCGATGCATTCGGTTCGACCCAAGATATTGTCGGGTCGAATAGCAAAACACTGGAATCGGCGTTGGATGCATTGCGTACCATTCTGCTGAACCCGGATGGTGGCAAGATCATGCTTTCCGCTGCGACAAAAACCACGACTGGTGATCGCGACAAGTTTTATGCCAATTTATACGAACTGCAAAACAGTAGTGCGTTCAAGGATCTTGCCAAAGCCGGTAATGCACAGCTCACGCTGCTGACCGACCTATCCGCCGGCACGATCCTATCCAAAATCGAAAGCAACGGACAACAAGGCCTGGCGGTGTTGGCGTGTACTGATTCAATCACCAACTGGAAATTGGCCGCATGAAAAAAATCATCATTGTTTTACTGGTTTCATCGATTGTTTACGCCACGTTTTTTTCAGAGAAAGCCAGATTGGATCGGGAAGTTGATCGACTGTGTGCTATTGACGGCGGTATCAGGGTGTATGAAACAGTAACCTTGCCGCCGGATAAATTTGATAAGAAGTCTGGGCAGATTAATTTTTATGATCCTACTCAGAAAGAGAATGCGCTAGGTCCAGCATATATCTTTAAATGGGATATACATGATTACAAAAAAGGAAATCCGGGTAGTGAGGGGCCTCAGGAATCGGTCATGGGGCGAGATCACTTCAAGATTATTCGCAAATCGGATATGAAATTACTGGGCGAGTTTGTTTTATATAGCCGAGTCGGGGGAGATTTACCCGGTCCTTGGGTGGCTTCATCGTATCGATGCCCTAGTGCTCAAGAAGCAGGTTCTGGAAGGTTAATGCATAAAATCTTTATTCAATCAACAGAGGAGATCGGGAAATGAGCGCTGTCAAAGAATATTTTTTACAAGCAGAGTTAGCGCAGGCTGTTTATGGCTCGTTCTCTGGTAAATCCATAGAAGTTGAAGAACTGACCAGAATTGGTGCTGACATGTCTTCCTCTCAAGCCGCCGAGTTCGTCAAAAACTGGCAAGTCGCCGCCCAGTACACCGATCCGATCACCGGTGTTTCGGCCACGGTATTTGAAGCCAAGAATGGTAGCGCTAAATACCTCGCCATTCGCGGTACCGAGCCGACGGGTAATGATTTAACCGCTGATGGGTTATTGGCCTCAGCAATACCTCCGACTCTCAATCCTCAATTCATTGCTCTTAAAATACAACTGGATGCTTGGTTGAACGATCCCAATGTGCTGCAAGGACAGAACTTCACGGTTGCCGGTCACAGTCTGGGAGGTTATCTGGCTGCGGCGGTAAAGCAAAGCTATCCGCAAGTTACTGAAGCTTATCTTTACAACGCGCCAGGTGTTGGCGGTTTGCTCGGTAATTTGGTCGATGCGGTCAGTAGCGCATTGGGTTTAAGCAGTGTATCGACGGATAATATCTGGAATATCCGCGGCTCCGAAGGTTTTCCCGTCATTGCAGGTTTAGGCTATCAACTAGGTTCACCCATCAGCGTTCAAACCGAAAACACCAGCAACAATCACAGCATTGCCCTCTTGACCGACGCGCTGGCTGTCTATTCCGCCTATTCGCAACTGTCACCCAACGCTAGCACAGATCAACTGGGCAAACTCATCGACGCATTCGGGTCGACCAAGGATATTGCCGGGTCGAATGAGAAGACGATGGAATCGGCGTTGGATGCATTGCGCACCATTCTGCTGAACCCGGATGGTGGCAAGATCATGCTTTCCGCTGCGACAAAAACCACGGCTGGCGATCGCGACAAGTTTTATGCCAATTTATACGAACTGCAGAACAGTAGTGAGTTCAAGAGCTTTGCCCAAGCCGGTAACGCACAGCTGACCATGCTGACCGATCTATCCGCCGGCACGATCCTATCCAAAATTGAAGGCGACGGACAACAAGGTTTAGCCGCACGGTTTGCGTTGGTGGCGTTGAATCCGTTCATTCTGGAAGGGGCGAGCATTGATTACGGTGCGTTCAATGCCAACAACGCCTTGAATCGCTTCGATCCGGCGACGGGTTCCGGCGCATTGACTACGAAATACCTGGTAGACCGCATGACGATGCTGATGCGCAAGAACTGGTTCAACGTGGAAGACAAGAATCCGCTGGATGCGACGGTGACATTTAGCAAAAGCAATCATCCATTCCAAAACAGTAACGATTACTTTGAAGATGTTGCCTCCGGCTACAAAATTTCACAAAGCACGCTGACAGACCAAACACCCCGGTATTTTTTCGGTGCGGACGGTGCGGATAACCCTGCCGCATCGAACGTTGAAGACCACCTTTACGGCGGTGGCGGCAACGACACGCTCAATGGCCGTGGGGGTGACGATTACTTGGAAGGCGGCAGCGGCACGGATACGTATGTGATCAATGCAAGCGATGGCATCGACACTCTTTGGGACGCCGACGGACAAGGCGTGATTCGATTGGGCACGGTGGAAGTGAAAGGAAAAACCGGCATCGAAGACAAGGACTGGGCCAAGCTCGGCAACAGCTGGGTGGATCGAAAAAACGGCATCGAGTACGTGCTGGAAGATAAAGGCAATGGCGTGAATGACTTGCTGATCATGTCCGGAAATGGCAGCGGGGCAAGGATCAAATCCTGGAGTGATGGCAAGCTGGGGATTACGCTGGCAGGCAATACCGCGCCAGAAGACTTGGAATTTGCACACACCTTCGTCGGTGATCTGGCGCCCTCCGATCCGTCCGGATCCGATGAATTCGGCAATTTGCTCACCGGGCCTGGTGCGGCGCCGGATCGTGAAGATACGCTACGGGGCAGTAGCGGCAATGATTGGATTCAAGGGGCGGGTGGTAATGACACGCTCTATGGCAAGGAAGGTGATGATCGACTTGAAGGTGGAACCGGGCAAGATGTTTTGTCGGGTTCATGGGGTAAAGATGTGATACTGGGGGGTGCGGATAGTGATGTCATTTTGGGTCACGATGATGAAGATCGGTTATACGCGGATACCGAATACACGCTCGATGAAGCCTATACCCTAAGTATAGCCCAGGTAGGTAGCGGCCAACGAGGGGACCTGCTGGACGGTGCTTATGCAAATGACATCATGATCGGCGCAGCCGGCGACGATGTTTCGCTAGGCGGTATGGGTAAAGATGTCATCATGGGGTTGGGCGGGGATGACACGATCGAAGGCGACTTTGATGCTGACCTTGTTAATCGTGAATGGAGCGTTACTCGTAGCACCACCAGTGAAAATGGCGTGAAGGTTTATGTGCGATCCTATAATTTTAACTTGGCCGATACGGGCGTCAGCGATTCCAATAGCGCCGGCGATGATGACGTGATTTATGGCGGTGCAGGGAAAGACTGGATATTTACCCAAGGAGGAGATGATTTTGTCGATGCCGGTGCGGATGATGATGTGGTTTTTGGTAGTGCAGGTAATGATTTGATTTTTGGTCAAGGTGGCAACGATGTTTTGTCGGGTGATAGTGTAGATCTGGATGCTTCCTTGCATGGTGACGATTATCTAAACGGCGGTGATGGCAATGACAAGTTAACTGGCTATGGTGGTGCGGATCATCTTGAGGGCGGAGTGGGCGACGATAAGCTCTATGCGGATGCCGGAAGCGACATGCTCGACGGCGGAGTGGGCGATGATCAGTTATTTGGAGGGCCCGGTAGCGATACCTTGATCGGCGGGGAAGAGGCGGACAATCTCAATGGCGATGCCGGCAACGACACACTGGACGGTGGTTTGGGAGTGGACCGGTTATTCGGCGGCGCCGGCGACGATACGTATCTTGGTGTGGAAAACGGCGATTTCATCGCGGATGTCGAAGGCAGGAGCCGCATTGTGTTGGCGGATAAGCGTGCACTGACGGGCAATTCTGCCAATGAGCCTGAGGGGTTCACGCTGACGGCGGCGGATGAGCCCGATGGTGGGCCGAGTAACATGCCGACCGGCGCGACTTGGTCGAACGACACCGGAGTATTGCAAATATCGCTTGAAAATGGCGATACCGTTCATTTGAGCGCCGCGCTCTACGGCATGGGTACGCAAATCGATTTTAATCAAGGGATGCAAAGTATCGATTTGGAAACCTGGGTTGCGGAGCGGTTGCACGATGATGTTACCGGGCTGAGCTTGAATATCGATTGGGTGGCGGCGGGCCTCGAGCAGCCGGTGACTTATGTCTACAGCGGTGCCGGTAACGATGTTTTGTCGGGCGGCGGTTATAACGATACCATCAAGGGCTACAACGGCGACGATCAATTGGCCGGAGAGGGGGGCGACGATTCGATTCTGGGCGGTTTGGGTAACGATTCCCTGTTGGGTGATGCGGGTATCGATACACTGCAAGGCGAAGCCGGTAATGATCAACTGCAGGGCGGAACGGATAACGATGTTCTCAATGGTGGCGAGGGTAATGACAATCTGTTCGGCGAGGCGGGTGCCGATCTGTTGTATGGCGATGCGGGTGCCGACGAATTGCAAGGCGGTGCCGACGACGATACGCTGTTCGGTGGTGCCGATGACGATACGTTGTTCGGCCAGGAAGGAAACGATGTATTGAACGGCGGTACCGGTAACGATCAGTTGCTGGGAAATGCCGGCGACGATGTGTATCGATTCGATCTGGGCGGCGGTCGGGACGGGATTTGGGAGGATGACGCTGCCGGTGACGATGTGTTGCTGCTTGGCGCAGGAATACTGCCGGCGGATATTGAGGTGGGGAATTTCAACGGGAACTTGGTCTTGGCGCATCGCAACGGTGTCGATCAGGTTACGGTCAATAATTGGTATTTCGATTCTTCGTGGCAATTGCAGCAATTCGAATTTGCCGACGGAACGGTCTGGAGTGCGGCCGAGGTCGGCGCACGCGCCGTAGCGAATATGCGCGGCACCCCTGACAGCGATACGCTGTACGGCAGTGAATCGAATGAGACCTTTGTCGGCCTGGACGGTGACGATACGTTGTACGGCAATGAGGGAGACGATACCATGGCCGGCGGTCACGGTGACGATCAGTTGTACGGCGGCCTCGGCGCCAATAGCTATCGGTTTTCGCTGGGTGATGGCAATGACACCGTCAATCTGAGCGAAGATAACACCGACACGATATATTTTTCCGCAGATATCAACAGCGGCGACATCATCGTTGAGCGCATCGGCAATGATTTATGGCTGCGGCATCAGAACGGCTCGGACAGTATAAAAATAACCGATTCGTACGTTGACTGGGTGTTATTGAAGGAGGTGGTATTCGAAGCGGATGGTACCCGGTGGTCGGGCTCGGCACTGCAAAGCATGGGTATGACGCATGGCAACAGCTATACGTTGAATCCGGGCGATGGCGCTCGAATTATCGACGACTGGGGTGGTGATGACAGTCTGACTTTCGGTGCCGGTATTGCAGAAGCCGATATCGTCATTACCCGCGTCGGGCAGGATTTGAAATTTTCCCATACCAACGGGGCCGACAGTGTCACCGTCAAGGGATGGTTCGACAACTTCGCCAATCAGATCGAAACCGTGCAATTTGCCGCTACCGGCAGGGTATTGACCGCGACGCAACATACCGCGCCGTTGCTGACATTGACCGGCACCGCCGGCAACGACGTGATCCAAGGCGGTAATGCGTACGACGAAACGCTCACCGGTTTGGCCGGCGATGACAGTTTGAACGGTGGCGGCGGGCAAGACACTTATCTGTTTAATTCGGGTGACGGCCAGGACACTATCACCGATACATCGCCCGGTGGCAATTTTCTGGTATGCGGCGCCGGCTTGTCGAATCTGCTGAGCATATCTACCAATGCGGATAACGATACTGTCTATTCATTCGGCAGTGACAAAGTAACCGTCACAGCCGGTTCGTCGGCGATGACGTTGAAGTTCGTTGCTGACGGTACTGCGGCCGCTGAAACGTTGGACGGCAGCGGTTATAGCGATGTGATCCACGGGCAGGACGGCAACGACATGATTTCGGGTTACGCGGCAGCCGACGATTTATACGGGGATACCGGCAACGATACGTTGATCGGTGGAAATGGCTCCGATTGGCTGTACGGCGGTGACGGCGACGATGTGCTCGACGGTAATCGCCTGACCGGTAGCGCCGATGCCGAAATATACGGCAGTGATGCCGCGGACCACTACGTCGGCGGGCACGGTAACGATACGCTCAATGGCAATATCAGTAACGATCATTACTATTTCAATCTGGGCGATGGCCACGATACCATCATCGAAGGCAGTTATTCGTCGGGTGCTTGGTATTACAGCGCTTACGACGAGCTGCATTTCGGTCCCGGCATCAATTGGGAAAGCCTGCAAGCCAATAAACTCAACAACGATCTGGTGATCACGGTATCGCCCGCCGACACCGTCACGATAAAAGATTGGTTTCTCAACAACAGGACGCAAGTGGATGTTTTCCGCTTTGCCGACGGCAGCGTGCGCACCGCAACGGATTTCACCCGGCTGACCAACAGCTTCCATGGCACCGAAGGCAATGACGTCGTTACCGGCAGCGCCTCGGTGGATAGCATACTATACGGCCATGGCGGCGACGATACGCTCAACGCGGGCAGTGCCAACGATATGCTGTACGGCGGCAGCGGCAATGACAGCCTGGCCGGCAATAGCGGTAACGATGCGCTATATGGTGAAGCCGGTGATGATATGCTGGATGGCGGCTTCGGTAACGACAATTATTACTTCTCCCGCAATGGCGGCCAGGATGTCATTAGCGATAGCAGCGGCAGCGATTTCGTACATTTCGATGCCACGGTGACCGCTTCGGAATTTGCCCTGTCGCGTACCGCCAATGACCTGGTGTTGACAAATACCGTAACCGGCGACCGGATAACGTTGCGGGATTATATGAACGGGGATATCGATCCCTACATTTACGTCGGCAGCAATGTCGTCAATTACAACAATGCCGCGGCGATCGAATCGATCTTTTTTGCGGATGGCAGCGCTTTACCGTCCGGATCGGAGATACAAGACGAACTGCTGAATATGCGCGGTACCGGCAGCGACGACACCTTGAGCGGCACCGCATGGGCGGATGTGCTCTACGGTTACGACGGTAACGATACGCTGTACGGTTTTGACGACGACGATGTGTTGTACGGCGGTAACGGCAACGATTATCTCGATGGCGGCATAGGCCGCACCAATTTGCTGTACGGGCAAGGCGGCGACGATGTGCTGGTCGGGAATGCCAACGGCAGTGACAGTTTCGGCCACAGCTATCTGCACGGCGGTTTCGGTAACGATACCTATTTGTATAAGCCGGGCGCTTCTTTCAATGCGTATGATGACGGCGGTGACGATAAAATCGTGTTCGATAGCGCCATTCGCCTGACCGATATACGTTTCCGGCGCTGGAATGACGAACTGAACATTTCGTCCAGCGGCGGCCCCGACGATATTATCATTCCCAATCATTTTATCAGCGATAGTTACAAGATCGAGCATATCCAACTGGCGGACGGTACCCTGATAGGGTTGCGCGATGTGCAAGAGGGCACCGGCGCGAAAGATGTTCTCAACGGAACTGCGGAAGACAGTATTTTGCTCGGCGATTACGATACCGACACCCTCAACGGTAACGACGGCAATGACTGGCTCGACGGCGGGTTGAGCGGTGATGCGATGCTGGGCGGGCGCGGCGACGATATTTATATCGTCGACAGCGCTAAAGATTCGGTGACCGAACTTGCGAATCAAGGTACCGACACGGTGTTGAGTGCCGTCGGTTATACCCTGGATGCCAATGTCGAGCGCCTCGTGCTGATGGGAACCGGCAAAATGAACGGTACCGGCAATGCACTGGATAATGTCATTACCGGCAATAGCGCTGCCAATACATTATCCGGCAATGCCGGCAACGATTGGCTGGATGGTCAGGGGGGTATCGATAAACTGATCGGCGGTGCCGGCGATGACACCCTGGTCGTCGATAATGCCGGAGAAACACTCACGGAGCGCTCGAACGAAGGTACGGATACGGTGCGGTCGAGCGTTACTTTCACTCTGCCGAACCACATCGAAAACTTAACGCTGATCGGCACACTCGCGATCAGTGCGACCGGCAATGCGCTCAATAATACGCTGATCGGTAATGGCGCCGGCAATACGTTATCCGGCGATGCCGGCAACGACATTCTGGACGGCGCGGTTGGAAACGATACCTTGATTGGCGGTAAAGGTGGCGATATTTATCGATTCGGTCGCGATGGCGGTGTCGATACGATCAGCGAGAACGATGCGACGGCAAACACCATCGATATCGTACAATGCCTGCCAAGCATCGACGCAGACCAACTCTGGTTCCAGCATGTCGGCAACAATTTGGAAGTCAGCGTAATCGGCACTGCCGACAAGCTTATCCTGCAAAATTGGTACCTGGGTGCCGCGTACCACCTCGAACAATTTAAAACAGCCGGCGGATTGACGTTGCAACATGACAGTGTCGAGAGTTTGGTTCAAGCGATGGCGCCTTTGGCAGTGCCTGAAATCGGGCAGTTTGAGCTACCACCCGAGTATGCGGCCAACCTGGATCCGCTGATTACGTCTTTATGGCTTTAGCGGATCGTTCAGCGGGATGGGTGTTTTGCGCTGCACCGTCCATTCAATCAAACTGCAAGGTATAAAACAAATCAACCGCGCTATCCTCTCCGGCTTGGGTGACGACAGTGATTTTCGGCGTCAGGTTGTAGGTCAATTTGGTAATACCGATTGTGCTTGCCATCAAGCCGCGCTCGTAACTCAAGTACGCGCGTGACGAAATACGTTTGCCGACCACGCCGATCTGTCCGCTCAGCGAACTACCCACACCGGCCTGTTTGAAGGTAAGCTCGTCGACGCCTAATGCCTGGGTGATCCGGTCGGTAAAGCCGCTGCCGGATTGGCCGCCGAGTATCGATCCGGCGGCTGACAGCAATACCGAAGTATCCAGGCCGCCGGCATCCGGTTTTCTGCCCAGTACGATCCACGACAACTTCTCGGTATCGGGAACATCCGGCGTCGATACCAACTTGACGCGCGGATGGCGCACCGATCCCATGATCTCGACGCCGGCTTCAACCACCAGCCCTTCCCGCACCGCCAGCACATTCAGATTGGGATCGCCGAGCGGTCCCTGAAAGCTGACGATCCCGCGTTTGACCGACAAGTTCTGGCCGTATGCCTTGAACGAAGTGTCTTGCGCCGCGATAGTGCCGTTGAGCTTGAGTTGCTGGTTGCTGTCGTTGCGGATTTGCAGTTGACCGGTCAGACGGCCTTCCAAACCGGAAGCGCGGATATGGAATTTATCGCCCAAATGAAGATTCATGTCCAAGTGCAGTGCCAATTTTTGCGGGCGTTGTTGCGGCGGCGCAGCAGCATTGATCAGGACGATATCGTCCGGTAACTCCGGATGCCCTTCCGGCGGTTGCAGCAATAAACCGGCATCGGTCCGTAAGTTGCCTGTCACGCTGAGGCGGTTTTGTTGCAGCGTAGTTGTTCCGGAACCGGATGTGATGATCCAATAATCGGTTTTATGCGTCAACGGCAGTTGATCGACGGTGAAGTCGAGGCGGCTTGCCGCACCAGTCAGCCCGATGTTTCCGGCGACGGTCAGCGAACCGGTTGTGCTTTCAAGCGCCAATTCCTTGAACAGCCGGTTATCCGGCGGCGGTGCATGGGGACTGACGAAATGCAGCCGATCGATATGCAGATCCGCTTGCCGGAAATGCGCCGCCAAAGTGCCCTGTTGCAAACGGATACCTTGTTCCAGCAAGGCCAGGCTTAAGTGGGTGCCGGCAACCGTTCCGCTGATATCGGGCTGTTCCAGTGTGCCATGGATATCGGCCTGAAGCTGCAATTCGCCGTCGGCATGCATGCCGACGCCCAGCAGCGCATTCAGCCATTTCAGGCTGGAAACGGTGGCTTGGACATTGCCGTGGAGCGGCGATTCCCGGGCAATCGACCATTGCGCGTGCGTTTGCCTGAGTGGCAGTGTCACTTTTGCCGTAGCGGTGCCGAGTGTTTGGCTGTTCAGTGCGAACTGACCGGTCAGTTTTCCCGAGCGGGCAACGGCTTGTAGCTGCAATTGCTGCAAACCGAGCGGCTGCGGGATATCGCCGGGTAAATACCAGTCGCCTCGCTCACGGTGGACGTGCAGCTCGCCGGTTAGCTGTGCGGCGGCATCCAAATGCCAATGACCGCCCAACTGTAAAGGGGCGAAGCCGGAGCGATCCGGTATGCCGGGAAGCAAGGTGATGCCGGAAAAATCACCGTTGGTTTTCCAGTTTCCCGCAGTCCAATGCAATTGGCCGATGCGGATGGAACCGCCGGCGATGGAAAGTCCGGCGTCATCCAGCAATAGCGATCCGGTGCCGGCGGAGAGTGCCGCAGGCGCCAGCAGCCGCACCGGCATATTGCCGTTGGCGGAGAGTTCGGTCAGTTGACCGCGCCAGCGCGATGTCTGAAAGGGTTTTCCCAGATGCAGGCCGCCGCTGGCGGTTAACCGTACGGCGATATCCTCGTTGATTCCCGCCTTGATCGTGAGATGATGGTGCGTGGTTTTTCCGTCGAGCGTGGCGGTCAGTTGTTTGACCGTAGCCTGCTCGTGTGTATTGTAGGCGGCTACGGCAACATTCAGCGCCATGATTTGATTGTGCCAGTGCGCGTTGACGGTCACACCGGAAAGCTGCCGGTTTCCCGGCAGGCCGAGGCGGTTGCTGGTGAGTTTCCAGTCCAGGTCAGGGAGTTCCGCGGTGCCGCGAAGCATCAGCTTCGTTTGCAAATCCCCCGACCATCCCAATCCCAGTTGCGCCAAAGCCGGTGCGTCGACCGTCAATTGAAAAGCTTGCTGCGGCCCATCCGTGCTGCCTTGCGCCAGTAACCGATTGGAACCCGCCGTTAATTCGGCGGTGCCGCTAAACTGACCGGCACCGGTAAATGCGATTTCTCCCGCACCACTGACCGGCACTTTCCCCAGACGGCTTTTTTGAATGGTGTACTGTAAGGTGCCGGCAACGGTCGGCGCCAATCGGCCGGACAATTGCAAGCCAGCGTTCAGGTTCGAGTCGACGGTTTGAATGAAATCCGCACTATTGAAATCGGTCAATTGACCGGACCATTGGAACGATTGTTGGTGATCAAGCTGCAATCGGCCTTGTCCGGTCAATCGGGACCGGTTGCGCTGCAGATTGAATTGCTTGAGCACGAGATGCCCGTCGGTGCGAACGATATCGGCGGACAAGCGCAACGGCCCGTCCCGAAGATCGGCGCGGGCGGATTGTTCCGCGGCATCGCCGGATAAATCGATCGTTCCGGAAATTCGTGCCGCTTGCAGACGGCTATCAAGCTGCCGCGGGTCGAGCCGGTTTGCGGTCAATGCCGCAGTGATCGATCGATCTTGCCGGTTCCAGGCCAATGTGCCGCGCACCGTTCCGTCCGCTCCCAGTTGCAGCTGAATATCCGGCAGTGTCAGCAACGCCGGGGTGATCAATACCGGTGTGCTGAGCGCCGCGGCCGGAAGACCACCGCGATCGAGCGGAGCCGGCGCGTGGTTGTCGATGCGGATGCCACCTTGCAACTGACCGGCAGCGTTTTGCGCCAATTGAACCGACAGTGAAAGCTTGGCATGCGGTGCCGCAGCAAACAAATCGGCGGGATTCCATTGTTCCAGAACGACGTGCAATTGCTCGACCGGATTTTCCGCAAACGGATGAAGCTGTGCTTCCAGTTTCATTTTTGCGGCAGGCGGATTGTTACCGGCCACAACCGTAAACCGTTCCAGATTGCCGGTCACGGTTGCGGCGATATCGCCCCAGGAATCGGCGGTTTTCATACCGATATGCGCGGCTAACGCGAACGGAGCACTGCCATTGAGTTCCGCTCGCGATTCAACGCTGCCCTGCGGCGTATCGAAACTCAGTTGCGTGAGCCGATGATGCCGGCCGTCGCTCTCCAATATCAGCACCAGACTGGAAATCGCCGCCGCGGTATCTTCCTGCGTTGGCGCATGAAAATATACGGAATCGGCGGTCAGCGACCTGACCGACAATGCGAGCGGTAACTGCAAATGCTCGGGTGGCTGTCGCGGTGTGGTGGTTTCAGCCGGGCGCTGTACGATATATACCGCCGCCGCCGACAATCGGTCGACGATCATCCGCCGCTGCAGTAATGCAGCCGGATTCCAGGCGATATTGATGTTTTGTAGCGAGAGCTCCAGTTCATCGGTGCTGACGTGCAGCGCGTCGATGCGCATGTCGCGCAGCGTGCCGCGGATGCCGGTCAGGCGAATCGTATCGCCGCTCAGGCGGTTGACGGCGGCGGCAGTCCATTGCAACCCGGATTGGCTGTGCAATAACCCGTAGCCGGTGCCGATCGTCAACAGCAGCAACAGCAGGCAACCGGTCAGCTTGCCGGTTCGCCGGTTTTTGGCGATTGGGTGATCAATGTGCGGATCGGTCATGATGAATCTCAGAATGCCACGGCCATTGAAAAATGTACACGCAACGAACCGGTTTCGTGTCCGCGCGCCAAATCGAGCGCAATCGGTCCCGCCGGACTGCGCCAGCGGATACCGGCGCCGTAACCGAGAAAAGTATGCAGATCCTGCCAGCGATCCGCAGCGCCGCCGATGTCGGCGAATGCAGCGGCACCCCATTGCTGGGTCAGCCAATGGGTATATTCGGCAGTGCCTGTCGCCATCACCCGTCCGCCCACGACCGCGTTCCCTTCTTGTACACCGATGCCTTTGAAATCATAGCCGCGCAGCGATTGAATACCGCCGGCGCGAAACAGATATTCCTGCGGAATGCCGAAGCGCGACGACGCCAGCGTATAACCGACTTCGGCACGCAAAAAGAACACGTCATTCGCTCCTATCGGCCACCAGCTTTGATGTTTGGCGTAAGTGCGGATGAAATCCTGATCGGACAGAAACAGCTGGCTGCCGCCGCCGATACGCAATTCGGTGATATCGCCGCGCCGGATGTTGACCGGATCGTCGACAACCAGGCGCCGCCAACGCCAATCGAGCACCAGCGCTTCGTTGATTTGGTTGATGGCGCCGGCGGGTTTTTTATGTTCACGCTGCCAGTTCAAACCGAATTGCATTTGTATCGACGGTGTTTGGTAATTGCGGGAGATGCCGACCTTTTGCTCGATGGTTTGCAACCCTTCGATATCCGTCATTTGCAAACTGGTGCCGAGCGAATAATTGATATTGTTTTGATCAGGCAGGGTATCGATACCGGCTAAAAACGTTTGCCGCTTTTGCTCCAGTCGCAGTAAACCGGTGAGATTCCAGGCGCGGCTCAGAAAATTGTGATTGCGATAATTGAGTTCACCGCGTGCGCCATTATTGGAACTGTAGCCGGCACCGAATGCAAAGCGCTGCGCTTGCGCTTCCGTCAGCATTACCTGAACCGGTGCCGATCGGTGCTGTGCGGTGTCCGGCGCGATGCTGACCGCAACTGTGCTGAATTGCTGTGCTTTCTGCAACGTGATTTGATACTGATGCAACAGCTCGCGTTGATAAACATCGCCCGGCTTGAAGGGCGCGAGCCGAGTGATCAGCGAAGCATCATAACGCTCCAGGCCGGTGATCTGAATCGTTCCCAGATAGAAAACCGGTCCGGAGTCGACCATGACGGTAATATCCGCACGGGCATCGCCGGGATCCACGTTGGCTTGGCTTCGGGTAATAGTTGCCGCGGCGAAGGCTTGTTGCGTGACGCCGTCGATCAAAGCGGACTTGGCCTGTTCCCAATCGGCAGCGCGGAAAGGTTGTCCGGATTTCAACGGCCAGTCGGCGCGAAGTTGTTCGATGCGTTCGCGGTGCTGCGGATCGCCGCCGGCGATATCGCCGGTAAATTCAAGAGTAACCGAACCGACACGGGTGAGTTCGCCGGGATCGATTTTGATCTCGGCGGATTGGGGGTGGGCTTGTTGTACTATGGAAACGGTGGCATTGAAGTAGCCTTCGGTTGCCAGAATGTCACGGATCTCCTGTTGCACGCGATGCAGAAATAACAATTTGTCGTAATCACTGGCAAACGGTTCCGTGGGCAATCGGATATATTTCTTAAGTATTTTTTTAATCGGCTTCGGCGCCGACAGTGTGACGACAACCGGACTGCCGGAAGAATCGGGCGGTTGCTGTACTGCGGTGTCGGCGAAGCAGATACCGGACATCACCGGTAACGCCACGATAGACCATCGGATAAAGCGAAAGAAAGTAAGCAATTGAAAAATGAGAAAGCCTGATGCCGTCGTTCAAATTGGTTTATATGTATGGAGACCGATTGCAGCACAAGGGTTCCATCAGGTGGGTAAATAGCCAGAGGCCGGACTATACATCCGGCTACATGTGCGTACATTGTACCCAGCGTGCAGTGTGACAGGATTTCTTTACCATCCGGGGAATTCCGCTGACCAAAGCATGTTGAAGTCGATTAAGGGCCGCCAGGCGGTATGTGCGTTTCCCTCAATGTCCTCGATTTACGCTTATGCCATCATTTCTCAGGATTTCCGATGGATTCCGCAATTTGCCTGAGTATTTCAATCTCATGGGGTGCAAGCCGGTTGCAGGAACAACCATTTGCAGCATCAGTGGCGTTCACACGCTGCATTCATTGGTTTTCATAAAACCATTCCGATTTGATCGGCAATTTTTTCTGCCAGATCCTTAAAATCTTTTTTCGCATCTTGTGCGGCTTGCGCATGGCTACCGATCGCGCCATCAGCGGATGTCAGGTTAAAAATCGGTTTACGGTGTTCTTGCGACAGCGGGATTAGGCTACGGTAATGCCTGATAGTCGCCAAACAATACCGATCGTTTTCCGGCATTATCGTTGTATCACCGGCTTCACCCAATACCATTTCCCGATAGACATTGGGTATTTGGTTAATCCATTTATCATAGGCCTTAACAGGCCGGCTCAAGCGGATGCCGTATTGTTGGCACAGATAACCGATACATTGCATTTTTCCTTGCGGTAATCGGAATTCGGGATAGTGTTTTTGTTCGCTGGAGTTATTCCAGTTATTCAATCTTTTTTGCCATAAATTCTTCCAACTCTTTAGTATAGGCCCCAGATTCTTAAGGCCTTGCAGCGAGAATAAATCAGCACCAAGCGGTATCACGACATAATCGGTTGCTATCAGCACGGATCGATTGATCGCACCTAAATTTGGTCCAATATCGACGAGAATGATATCTGCCTGCACTTTGGATGCGGCCATTTGCACCACTTGCCAAAATGCGCTCAAGATTCGCATCGGACGATACAAATGGCTGTCACCCATGCTGTCAGGCCATACACTGGAGAGCGTATCCTCATAACCCGACAAGCCGACGTCACCCGGCAGCAAATAAAGATCCGGAGCAATATTTTGCAGCCTCGGCTCGACAATATCACCGACATCTGCCAATGGTTTTACACATTGATAAATCGTCGATCCTTGCGTTTGATCGTCCCAAATCTGTTCGATTTTCTCTTCCGCCAAGAAAGCCGCTGTCAGATTGGCTTGCGGATCGATGTCGATAATCACCACACGTTTGCGCAAGCTGGCAAACATCCATGCCAAATGGTAAATCAGCGATGTTTTCCCGACGCCGCCTTTGTTGTTAAAAAAGGTTAATACCGGTGGTGTCATCGTTTCCCCCTCAATATGCAAACAACTGCGCTCGATGAGGTTTCAAACGTTGGCAATGGGTTGCCGTTTTTTTCCATTTCCCGTCTGGCAGTGGCAATACCTCTCCCGAAAGCTTGAACGAAACCGAACGTTTTCAGCACGTCACACAGATTCGGATTGCGATAATCGGTAATGCCGGGCTTACCGAAATTATCCGTCGTAACGTTACCATAAGGCCCACCGGGGCTATGGATTTCGATGCGATCGTTAAACCAGTAGATACGCACCGGCGCATGAGTGCTTTCGTAACTCCGGTGTAGTACCGCGTTGTACAAAATTTGTTGTAATGCTGCGGGTGGATACGTCATCGTGATTTGATGCGTGGGCGCGGAAGTAATGTCTATCGCCGTGCGGTTATGCGCCTTCAGCTTTTCTTCCGTGCGCCGCAGCATCTCGACCAAGGCACCGCCAATATCCTCTGCATCGATAACAGAATCGGCCAATTCCGTGCCGTCGATGCGCAAGAATTGAATGAATGCCCCTGGCAGGAAATCCTGCGGGCTTTTGCCAACCGCCAGCAAGCCAAGGGCTGTGGGCGTCGTGTCGCTGGGTGAAACGATCATTTTGCAAGACGCCAACCGCTCCTCATACGACCGGTTATTTGCTTCCAAAACATCCGGTGCGAATGCGGTAGGCAGGTATTCGTTCTCGAAAATGGTCTTAGACAAATCGGATAACTTGGCAGATGGGACAGGATACATATCGAACGGCAGATTTTTATAGCGCCGTTTTTCATTCAGCATGCGTTCTTCTTGTGCATTGGCGATGGCGCGTCTTGGTCCGATTCGAATCCAAATCCGCCCATCGTACTTTACCGGCGGCATATCGGACGGTTCGACCGCGACGACTGCCATTTCCGCCCCTCTGAGCAGGCGTTTTTGTACTGTCATTACCGGAAAAGGCAATATATTGCCGTCGGTTCTCATATCCGACAGATCGCGCAGCAATTCATCGGTAATCGGTTGTTGCGCAGGCGTACCGTCGTCTTCAGCGCCGATAAATAGGATACCGGGCTGATTATGATTCGGCAGATCATTGGCAAAAGCACATACCGCTTGTCGCGCTTTTTTAGGTGCATCGCCCTTAAACGATCGCTTTCTTTCAATCCGATCGGACTCGGTATCGTCGAGCAGTGCTTCCAATTCCTGATCGGTGAACGATTTCATCGTCGCTGCAAAGACTAAACCAGCTTCACCATCGCATCCGCCACGTTGGACAGATTGCGCAGCTTCGCCGCCCATTCCAATGGAATCGAATTCAAGCTGCTTTGCTGCGAAGTATGTGCGGCCATGATGGCGCCGAGCATGATGGCGCGGCCACAACTGTCGCCGCCGATGCGGATGTTTGCTTCGATGGCGCTGCGGTAGTCGGGGGCGTGTTGGGCGATATGCGCGATGATGGGGAGGCCTTGCGGTACGTGGCAGGCACTGCCGAAGCGTTTGCCAATCGTGAGTGCATCGAGCTGCTGGGTTTGCAGCGCTTCTTCGAGCAGCGGTTTCAGCGTTCCCCCGGCGTGCTCGATCGCATCGTTCAGTGCTTGTGCAACCGGTTTTCCGGCCAATACATAGTGCAATGCTATGCCGGTGTACTGCGCGGCTGCTACGGCGGTATCGTTATGATTGGTTAAACGCACGGCTTGTTCGATGGTGTCTTTTAACGCATCCACCGACCCGCTGTGCGTTGCGACTACCACCGGCAGTGTCGCCAAGGCGGCGAATTGATCGTCGTCGGCACCGGATTGCAGCGGAAATTCTTCTGCGGTGAGCGGCAGCAAGGTTTGCAGCGTTTGCCGCGTCGGAGAATCGATGTAGCCGCGATAGCCGCCGCCGGGACCGAAATAGCTGCGGTATTCGCTTTGGTAATCGACGCGATAGAATTTACCGTGCCGCGCGACGTGGCGCAGCATCAATCGGCACAATTCACCGTAAGCGCTTGAGTCGCCCGCTTGCTTTTGCCCGTGCGCGAAATAGCCGCTGACGCCTTCATAATCCTTGGCATCGGGCAATAAAAATACCAACCCCTTGCTTTGCTCGATCTGCGCAATCCGCTCCGGATCGTACAGCCAATGCAATCCAAGCGCTGCGGCGTCCGCGACCAGTGCGCCGAGAATCGCTGCTGCACGCGACTCCAATCGAATGTTGGTATTCATTGCTTATTGAATCTCGATGTCATCGGGTATTTTGCGCGCTTCGCCGACCAGCATCACCGGTATTCCGTCTTTAATCTGAAAAGCCAGGCGATCCGGCTTGCAAATCAATTCATTGCCTGCTTTCTTGTAAAGCAGCGGACCTTTGCACAACGGGCAAACCAGAATTTCCAATAACTTTGCATCCATATGATTTTCCTTATCCTGCTTTGTTAGAGAAGCATTGATGAACGGGGTGCGCGAGTAAATCGCCGCTTTGCGGAGAGAGCGTGTTCCCTCGTTCGCCGAATTAATCAACACTTCCTTAGAGTTTCTTGAGAATGTCATCCAATTGATCCAGGCTAGTATAGTGGATCACAATATTCCCCTGGCCGTTTTTGTTGGGTTTGATCGCTACCTGTGCGCCCAGGCGCTCGGACACATCTTCCTGCAGTCGCAGCAAATCGCGGTCGGGCCTGGTTACTTTTTTCGCCACCGGATGTTCCAACTGGTTGACCAATTTTTCCGTTTCGCGTACGGACAATTGCTTTTGCACGATGACGCCGGCGATCCGGATTTGTCGAGGAACGTCGAGCGACAGCAACGCGCGGCCGTGTCCCATATCGATTTTGCCTTGCATCATCAATTCCTGCACCGGCGCGGACAAATTCAGCAGGCGCAGCAAGTTGGAGATGGTGCTGCGCGAATTGCCGAGCGCCTCTCCGGCGGTTTGGTGGGTCATGCCGAATTCGCTGATCAGGCGTTGAATACCGAGCGCTTGTTCCAGCGGGTTCAAGTTTTCACGTTGAATGTTTTCGATCAGCGACATCGCTAGCGCCGATTCGTCGGTAACTTGACGAACCAGCACCGGTACTTCGGATAATCCCGCCAATTGTGCGGCACGCCAACGCCGTTCTCCGGCAATGATCTCGAACTGATCGCCATTGACCGGGCGCACCAGAATCGGCTGCATGATCCCTTGCGCTTTGATCGATTCCGCCAATTCCGCCAGCGCTGTCTGATCCATATTGGTTCTCGGCTGATATTTACCCGGTTGCAACCGGGTAATGGCCAGATTCTGCAGCGCATCGTCCGCGATGCCGGTACCGCTGCCCGCCAGCAGCGCATCCAGTCCCCGTCCCAATCCTTTTTGCTTTGTCATGTTCAGCAGTTCCTTATTGCCGTCATGCTGGACTGCCCGCTAAAACCTCCCTGGCCAATTCCAAATATGCCCGTGCACCTTTGGATTGGCCGTCGTGGTACAGCACCGGCAAACCGAAACCGGGTGCTTCGGCCAGGCGTACATTGCGTGGAATCACGGTACGGTAGACCTTGTCGCCGAAATGTTTCTGCAATTGATCGGAAACCTGTTGCGCCAGAATATTGCGCGGATCGAACATGGTGCGCAGTAAGCCCT
>CP091135.1:1617610-1661516 GCA_021582655.1 Nitrosomonas sp. | reverse complement strand
GGATTGTCCTCGGAAATAGCCTGAAGCGACTGAACGCCATGTTTCCGCCGCTTACAAGGAGATGACCAACAAGTATAGCCCTTCGCGAACTTCCGGCGAAGCACGACAAGACGATAAACGCTATTCGTGAAAGCTTCTACCTACCGTCGCAACCCAAACTGCAAAGCGCGTTCGGATCCGACCGAACTCAATCCATTGGGGGATTTTTACCCGGCCATCACGCCGGGTTTTTCACGACAAAATTTCTATGAATGGTTCTTTAGCGACGATGGCCGCTTGAGATTTCTTCTTTAGGAGCGCAACAAGATCGCCTTGGCGTTGAAGCAGCATCACGAATTCTTGTAATGAACAAAGGAACATGGTTTTCTGACTAAGCGCATTTCTGCATTCGGACAAAACCGAATCTGCATAGCCGTTGGTTGCAATGAAAATGCCTTGTGCGTTTGCCCGCAAGAACAATCGGCTTAAGTGCGGCATAAACTCGCCCACACCGACGGGTGCATTCAACCATTTCATTTCGACAAGATGAATTTGCCCGTTTAATTCGATAACCCCGTCGAGTTGTTCTGCGACTATGCAAGTGTCTGGAGCTTTGCGGCGAAAATCTTCGCGAACATGAATCCCGTAAGCACGGAACATGTCGTTCAACACCGTTTCTAACAACTTTCCGCGCTCTTGCGGCTTATCGTTCATCGAAAATAGCGCGGAAAGACGACTGCTTACGTCTTCAATCTTCGCTTGCTTCTTGGCGGCTGCGGTACGTTCGGCTTGTCGTTGTGCTTGTATCTGTTCGCGCTCGGCATCGCGCTCTTGCTTCATTCTAGTGAAGGAGTCCTTCGCATTGACGGCTTCACGAATACTAGCGACTAAGCCTTTTGCTATGTACTGGTCAGCAGGCCAGCAGGTTTCGAAGCTTTCAAATTCGACCACTCGCTTAAGAAGTTCCCGGCGCGGCCGAAGTCCACTATCGCCGCGCGTATTCAACCTGGTAAGAACGTTGCGAACGATATCGAATTTGTTGATAGCTTTATGGTTAGTATGAACCGTATGTTCAACTTCGGCCAGGTCTTCTTGTGCGACCCCGGCTCCGTGAAGAAATAGGACAACGTTCTGCTTGCTTTTGCAAAGAAGAGGAGTGGTGTCAACAAGCAAATTAAACAATTCGGGCGGATAGTCTTGCTCGGCGACAATGCCTCGTTTGTTACGAACTTCTATGTAGGAAGAAGCCGAAAAATCGCTTAACTTATTGACTTTGACTTTATTGGATATATGGCGGAGGCGGTGAGATTCGAACTCACGGTAGAGTCACCCCTACGACAGTTTTCAAGACTGCTGCCTTAAACCGCTCAGCCACACCTCCGGGATACATTTAATGCGAATGATACCGTGTGGCGCCGTATTTGGCTAGTTTCTTTTGTTAGGAAAGCATTTCGATTGCACAAGAGAGTCGTTTCATTACAAAAATAACTTGCTTCCTTATCGATATTATTGATAGGTTTCGAGTGTTATAGGAAAGCGGAAAAGTATTTGAGCATTTGATTCAAAGATTACGAATTGAATTGAGACTCTCTAGTATTTATGCGGTTAAGCAGTAAATATCAATACGATCAAACTAATTTTGTTGTTAACATTCTTATGCCTTGTTAAAATAATGGGTTATTGCTTTTATACTTATATCAATACATCTTTTCAATCAGGGAAAAATATGAGAACGATCAATAAGATGATTATGGCTGTAGTATTCGCTTCCACAGCTTCTGTCGTCATGGCTGAATCAAGCGAAGAGGATGTTTCGGCCGCGTCTGCGCCGATAGAGGGGAGCGCTGCTCCGGTGGCGCCTTCATCGATTGAGGAAATAGCCGGCGGTATTTGCGCCGGATGCCATAGCGCCGATGGAAACAGCGTAATTCCGATGAATCCTATTTTGGCGGGTCAACATTCGGAATATATTTCAAAGCAATTGATGGATTTTAAAGCCAACGGTGAAGAGCCGCCGAAACGTAACAGTCCGGTAATGTCTGCTATGGTGGCTGCGTTGTCTCAAAATGATGTGAAAAAGCTTGGTGAGTATTATGCCAAACAAACAATGAAGCCAAGCCAGGGATCAACCGATGAAAAAATACTGGAGCAAGGTAGGATTCTCTATCATGGCGGTAATATTGAGCATAATGTGCCGGCTTGCGCGAGTTGCCACGGCCCGAACGGATCCGGTATTCCGCCGCGTTATCCGGCTGTAGCTGGGCAACACACGGAATACACTATGATGCAGTTGGGTTTATTTAATACGGGTGAACGTGCCAATGATAATGATATTATGCATAAAGTTGTCAGTCGCATGAGCGCACCGGAAAAACGCGCAGTTTCAGAATACATTTCAACATTACGTTAAGCGGTAGTTACTGCTGCTTCAGAAAAAAGGCGGAATTCCCGCCTTTTTTATTGGCCAGTTACCAGTGTTTGAATATTTTTTCCGCTGCTGAGAAGGTTTTTTCCATTTCTTCGTCACCATGAGCGATGGAGACAAAACCGGCTTCAAATGCAGAAGGTGCGAAATAAACCCCTTCTTCCAGCATGGCGTGAAAAAAGCGATTAAAAGCCGCTCTGTCGCTTTGCATTATTTCGGCAAAACTGGTCGGGACAGCTTGGTTAAAGTACAGCCCGAACATGCCGCCCACGGATTGCGCGTGGAAAGTGATACCGTATTTCTGCGCTATTGTGGAAATGCCGTCGACCAATTGTTGTGTTCTTGCACTGAGTTGATCGTAAAAGCCGGGGAGCTGAATTTGCTTCAAAGTTGCCATGCCGGCAGCCACAGCAACCGGATTGCCGGATAAAGTACCGGCCTGGTACACCGGGCCGAGCGGCGCTAAGCACTGCATAATCTCGCGGCGACCGCCAAAAGCAGCCATTGGCATGCCGCCGCCAATCACTTTACCGAGTATAGTTAGGTCGGGCTTGATTTGATACAGTCCTTGTGCACAACTGAGACCTACCCGAAATCCCGTCATCACTTCATCAAAAATCAGTACGCTGCCGTGTTGTGTGCAAAGTAATCGCAACTGGTCGAGAAAACCGGGTTTCGGCGTAATTAGGTTCATATTTCCGGCGACAGGTTCTACAATAACTGCAGCGATTTCTTCGCTCCATTGCCGAAATGCTTGTTCAATGCCGGTGATATCGTTGAAATCAAGTACGATGGTATGTCCGGCAGTTTCCAACGGAACACCGGCTGAGCTTGGGTTGCCGAATGTCAGTGCGCCTGATCCTGCTTTGACCAATAAAGCATCGTCATGACCATGGTAACAGCCTTCAAATTTGATGATCTTGCTGCGCCCGGTGTAGCCGCGCGCTAAACGGATCGCACTCATGCCCGCTTCGGTCCCGGAACTTACCAGGCGAACTTGTTCGATTGAGGGAATCAATTGGCAAATTAATTTTGCAATATCCAATTCCGCTTCGGTGGGTGCACCGAAAGTAAGGCCGTTTGCTGCGGTTTGCTGTACTGCTTTGATCACTTCTGGGTGCGCATGACCAAGAATCAACGGCCCCCATGAACCGACATAATCAACGTAAGGCTTGCTGTCGACATCCCAAAAATAGGCGCCTTGCCCGCGCTGAAAAAATACCGGGGTACCGCCTACCGATTTGAAAGCACGTACCGGTGAATTGACGCCGCCGGGAATGTAATGCTGCGATTGTTCGAATAATTGCTGATTACGTGAAGTCATTTGGTCACTCATAAAAAATTAACAGATAAACTGATGATAATTACACGATCGTTTTCTCTAAAAGAGGCGTGCAAAGTGTGCTGCCTGGGTTTTGACCGATGCGGTGGCGAATAGGCTGTCACAAACGGCGATTGCATCACATCCACTGGCGATAACTGAAGCAGCCGTGTTTGGTCTGATACCGCCAATACCGATGATCGGGATTGCGATTTGCTGCCGTGCATATCGTATGAGGTCCATCGAAACCGAAACGGTATTCGACTTGGTTAACGACGGGAAGAAAGCACCGAAGGCAACGTAATCGGCACCTTGCTTTTCAGCCTCTAATGCCAGATTCAAATCATTGTAGCAAGATGCACCGATGATTTTGTCGTGCCCTAATCGTTTTCGCGCTGCGAAGATGGGCATGTCATCCATGCCAAGATGCAATCCGTCGGCTTCGACTTCCAGTGCCAGATCGCAATAATCATTGATTAGCAACGGAACACGGTATGCTTTGCATAATTGTAATAAAGATTCGGCCTGTTTGCTTTGCAACGATCGATTGTTTGATTTGCTGCGATACTGGACCAATTTTGCACCGCCTTCCAAGGCTTGCCGGACTTTGGCGACGAGCTCGTCGGTATCCGGAAGCTCCGGTGTAACGGCATACAGTCCTCTAATCGGAATGGGGGGATTTTTCGTCAGTGGTGCACTGTTCATCGAATTTTGCCCAAAAAAGCCGATTGGGGATGTGTTGTCCCATGCCTGGACGGAAACCGGCTTGCAATGTTTGCCAGGTATAATCCTGCGCTTCGATGACACTGTCGCTGACGGATAATCCATTAGCCAAGCATGCGGCAATCGCCGCGGCCAAGGTACAACCGGAACCATGATAAGTATGTTCGAGGCGCTGCCAGTGATCCGTGCGTACAATACCTTCGGCGGTAAACAAGGTATTGGTTACTTGTGTTGTATTTTCGTGGGTACCGGTGATTAAAATGTATTCACAGCCCATATCCAGCAGGCGCCGGGCGCAGAGATGCAAATCCAATTTGGTTTTGCTGGAATCGTTATCCTGCAGTGTCAGGTGCCTGGCTTCTAGACTGTTGGGTGTTAGGATCGTTACTTGCGGCAGCAGCAATTCCCGCATTGCATCGATCATTTCTTCATTGGCCAACTCATCGCCGCGACCGGAGGTTAATACCGGATCCATAACCAATGGGATGGCCGGATAATCGGAGACGATTTCCGCAATTGTGGCGATGATTTCAACACTACCGAGCAAACCGATTTTGAATGCGTGTACCGGCATATCCTCCAATACCATCCGTGCCTGATCTTCTACCCATTCCGGATCTAAGGGCAGCATGTCGTCGACACCGGTTGTGTCTTGTTTGGTGATCGCGGTCATGATCGATAACGGGTGGCATCCCAAGCTTGCAACGGTCAGTAGATCAGCTTGCAAGCCTGCTCCGCCGGTCGGATCATTGGCTGCGAAAGAAAGTACGATGGGGGGTGGCTGTAACATGCATTAATACCGTAAAATAGCATTTTAACCTAAAAGGAATTTGCTATCTATCATGCCGACCGAAGAAAATCGAGAATATCATCGATACATGTGCTTAATTTGCGGGTTTATTTATGACGAGGCATTAGGGGCTCCCGATGAGGGTATTGCGCCGGGAACTCGTTGGGAAGATGTACCGATCAATTGGACATGCCCGGAATGTGGTGCCCGCAAAGAAGATTTTGAAATGGTGAAAATCTGAGATGCGTATTTTGCATACGATGTTGCGAGTCGGTGACTTGGAAAAATCACTTGATTTCTATATTCGGGTACTAGGCATGCGGTTATTGCGTCGTAAAGATTACCCGGAAGGGCGGTTTACACTTGCGTTTGTGGGGTATCAAGATGAAACAGATGGTGCCGTGATGGAATTGACGCATAATTGGGATACAGCATCGTATAACCTCGGCGAAGGCTATGGCCATATTGCCATTGAAGTTGACGATGCTTATGCGGCGTGCGAAAGAGTAAAACAACTGGGTGGGAAAGTTACCCGTGAAGCCGGGCCGATGAAACATGGCACAACAGTAATCGCATTCATTGAAGATCCTGATGGTTATAAAATTGAATTCATTCAGAAGAAAACGGTGTGACAAATCCGATCAAGCACCGGTAAGGCTTTAGTAGAAAGTCAAATTTATCCCTGTAGCAAAAATATAGCCTGTATTTTATGAATGTCCGGTAATGCCGTACGCCATTTCTTGATCGGCCTAGTAATTACTTGTTCATCCAGAGCGGTAAGCTGGATTGCGATACACAGGCGGGTTTCATTCCGGCAGGTTTTTATCAATTGTTCGAGTAATTTTTGGTTGCGATAAGGCGCTTCGATAAAAATTTGCGTTTGCTTCAGACGAATCGAGTTTTTTTCCAGCTCGATGATTTTGTTTGCACGTGCGGTACTTTCAACAGGCAAGTAACCGTGAAACGCAAAACACTGGCCGTTTAAGCCGGATGCCATCAATGCCAGAACCACTGAAGAAGGACCAACCAGCGGTGTTACCGTGATATCGTGCTGATGTGCCAGCTTAACCAATTCCGCACCGGGGTCGGCGATGCCGGGACAGCCGGCCTCGGACATTAATCCGACAGCGTGGCCGGCCAATAATGGATCGAGCAATAAAGGCAAATCCTGTTTCTGTGTATGCTCATTCAAGGTTAGCATGGTAATTGCTTGCAACGAATGATTGCAATTCAGTTGTTTCAGAAATTGTCGGGCGGTTTTGGGGTGTTCAACGATGAAATAGGATAATTCGGCTATTTGTAGTTGAACTGCTGCTGGTAAAACCCAGGCAGTGCTTCCGGTACTGATGGGTGTGGGAATCAGGTAGAGTTTGCCGGGCATTGGCTAAATTCAATCTCAGCCGTAGCGGCGGTTAGTGTAACGTTCTCGGAGCGCTTAAGATGAATTCCGGTATTTCGACATCAAAGTGAATCCCGTCTTCAGCCGCCATCTGATAGCTTCCTTTCATGGATCCTACCGAAGTCGAAATCACCGTACCGCTGGTATATTCAAAACTGTCACCCGGCTTCAGTAAAGGTTGCTCGCCCACAACTCCCAATCCACGGACTTCTTGGTAAGTGCCGTCGCCATTGTTAATGATCCAATGCCGACTGATGAGTTGTGTCGCCACGGTTCCGGTATTGGCAATAGTGATAGTGTAAGCAAATACATGTTTGCTGTTATTTTCATCGGATTGATCAGGCAGATATATCGTCCTGACACTGATATCGATATCATATTTTTTTTCGTCGATCATTTTTCTTTTCGCCTGTTTCTTACCCTATTCTTTTTTGCGAATAGTTTATCAAGAAACTGTGCAAAAAAGCGTGGCCCTGTCGATCCAATTCGTGACGCCGTTAAATTTCTGTTAAGTAATGCCGAAATCTCCTCGAGTTTATGACATTAGAGGAGAGAGGAGCGATGCCCACTATTACAAATGATTATCGAGTTGATGCAATACTTGCTGGCAGTGATATCCGCTGGGGAACCGGAAATGACGCGTCAATACAATTGACTTACAGCTTTATGGCCGCGCTGCCGGATTATGCTGACCCGGTTCGGGATGGTAACACATTCACTGTGATGACGGCTGAACAAAAAACCGCGGTTCGGGAAATTTTTGCAATGCTGTCATCGCAATTTAATATTACTTTCACTGAAGTAGCGGATTCGGTATCAAGTTATGGGTTATTGCGGTTAGGCAATAATGCACAATCGAATACGGTTGGTTATGCGTATTACCCGGATGCATCATTGGGTGACAACGCAGGAGATCTGTATATCAACAACACAGCCTCCGCTGCTCAAATAAAGAATGTGAAACCCGGAACAAATGCTTACTCTACGTTGATCCATGAGATTGCACATGCGCTGGGACTCAAGCATCCTGGAAACTACAATGCTGTGAGCGGCTCCGGTTACGATATCAACCAAGGACCCTATTTAAGCGGCGCCGAAGATTCAGAGCTTTTCAGTATCCTGTCCTATACGCCGCATAGCCAGGGTCTTGAGCGCATTAATTTGGCACCTTATGATTACGCCGCTTTATCCTATTTGTATAATGCCAAGCCGATTAATATCGGAGATGATGTTTACACGTTAATCGAACAAAGTGGCCAATTCGTTCAAACGATCTATGATAGCGATGGGGTCGATTTGTTGGATGCATCATCGATGCAGACACCAGTGACATTGAATCTCAATACTGCTGCGCCTGGTAAATTAAGTTCGGCTGGCTTGACAGCAAGCAATCAATTCGCTGTCGATAATTTATCACTTGGATTAAATACCGTCATAGAGCAGGCAAACGGTGGTTCCGCCAACGATAGGCTGGTCGGTAACGGAGCGGATAACAGGCTGAACGGTAATGGCGGAGACGATATCATAATCGGACAATTGGGAAATGACATACTGATTGGTGGGGACGGAGCGGATATTTTTGGTTTGTCGAATGTCGGTCATTATACTTTCCAAGATTTTGTTCCGGGGATTGATAAAGTTGCATTCGATATACAACTGGGAATGCAGAACTTCGAGCAATTGTTGCCTTATATTGCCAGCATTAATGAACTTGGGAACGATATCAGAGTTAACTTTATAGACGATATAGCCAGTATTACTTTTATTGGCGTATTGCAGCAATCGACGGAATTATCTGTTAATGATGTGATTTTCCAGGCACTATAATGCCATGAATAATGGCAAATCGCACATCAAGGAAGCACTGATTAATTCGACAAACGAGATGAAATGCGAAGTACACGGAACACAACGACCGGGACCTATTAACAAAATAGGTGCAGAAATGAGTTATCCACGCAGCGATTCGCTCGCACGGCCAATTAATCAATGCTTCCTTGGAACCTAAATAATGATTTCTGAAAATTAACCCTATGGATTATAAAATCTTATTGACAGTCTTCTTGACAGTATTCATCGCTGAACTGGGAGATAAAACTCAATTGGCAACCATGCTGTTTGCGGCCGACGCTGAGGTGAATAAGCTTACCGTATTCATTGGCGCCTCATTGGCACTAATCGCAACTTCGGCATTGGGTGTTTTGGCCGGCAGTGCGATTTCCGAATTTGCCAGCATAAAGTATTTGCATACGATTGCGGGAATAGGGTTCATTCTTATTGGAATCTGGACACTGATTAAAGCTTGATCGATAGACTGGGATTATTTTCCTTTCTTAAAACGTAGCGTTACGCACGCACCACCGTCCGAATTGCTTTCGATCAGTAAATCCCCGCCATAAACCTGGATGATGTCGCGCACAATGGCTAATCCGATCCCATGCCCCGGTGTGGATTGATCCGCGCGTACGCCTCGCTCTAAAATTTTGGCAATCTGATCGGGAGCGACACCAGGGCCATCATCTTTGATTTGTAAAACTATTTGATTGGCCTGCTGGTAAGCGGATAAATGTATGCTTTGACGGCACCATTTAAATGCATTATCGATCAGATTACCGAGTAATTCCATCAAATCCCCTTCATCGATCCGTAAGCCGATGGTATCGTTGATGGTGATGCTAATATCAGGGTGTTTATGGCGATAAGCTTTGGTGACAGTATTGACAATTCTATCAACCATTGGTCGCAGCATAATTGTTCCCATACCGGGGGAGCTGCCCGCCGTGGCCGCGCGACGGAGTTGATACTGAATCGTGTTATCCATACGGTCGATTTGTTCCTGAATGGTTCTGCGCCGGGTTGTTTCGTCATCATCGCCGTGGAT
Source organism: Nitrosomonas sp. (assembly GCA_021582655.1). Lineage (GTDB taxonomy): Bacteria > Pseudomonadota > Gammaproteobacteria > Burkholderiales > Nitrosomonadaceae > Nitrosomonas. Next base: position 1,651,998 of record CP091135.1, on the reverse strand, counting down.
GGCACCTTGTAGCACCGCTAATGGCGTTTTAAGGCTATGCGCCAAATCGGCTAGCCCGTTACGGTAGCGCTTTTGCTGCATATGTTCGTGTGCGATCAAAGAGTTGATGTTATCGGTGAGCAGCCGCAACTCTCTGGGATATTCCCCTTTCAGTCTGTCTTGTTGACCGGATTCGATCGTAGCAAGTTCGGCTGAAACTTGACGCAATGGTTGCAATCCCCAGCGTAATACCGACATTTGCGCCGCCAGCAGTAGTATTACCATGATGCTAAGCCACCCCCACAAATCCTCCCGGTAACGCTCGATTTGTGCGTCGAATAATCGGGTGTCGGTAACAACATAGAAAGTCAGAGGATGAGTACCGGTCGGAGTTTCCCAAGCGACACCGTAGCGATAAATAAAATACGGTTGATCTTTAATCAGGGTCTGAGTGAATTCTTTTTTACCTTTCTCAAGTAATTCAGGGGCGGGCATAGGCTTGTTGAGTGATGAAGTGGAGCGCCATGCGACAGTATTGGTGGGAGCAATGATGAATGCATAAGTATCCGAATTGACGTGCCCGAGTTCCGCATCAAGCAAATTAGTCGGTACATCCAGTGCGCCAGACGGCTCGACTTCGGTATCACCCATCAGCATTAACAGCTTGGCGAACAAACGATCCTTAACCCCTAGACGGGCGCTGTCGTAGAAGGCACGATCCAGGGTAATTGCAATACCGACAATGAAAGTCAGTAATACCAAGGTTGCACTCAATAATACGCGTTGATTGAGCGACATCATGATGCTTTGTTGCACGGCAGCGTGAAGCGATAGCCGCGACCGCGCATGGTTTCGATCGGATTCAGTGTACCGCTTGGATCCAGTTTTCTGCGCAAACGACCCACCATGACCTCAAGCACATTACTGTCACGATCTTCATCGTGCGGATAGAGGTAATCCGATAGTGTTTGCTTGGATAATACCTCACCGTGGTGGCGGATCAATTCTTCCAACAGCCGATATTCGAACGAAGTCAATTCCACCGCAGTATTATTGACACTAACGGCTTGTGCAGTCACATCCAAGGTGATCGGGCCGCATTGCAGAACAGTTTGTGGAATGCCGGTCGCACGTCGCAGCAACGCCCTGATTCTGGCTTGTAATTCTTCCATTTGGAACGGCTTGGTCAAATAATCATCCGCGCCCATTTCCAAGCCTTGTACCTTATCTTGCCAACTGCTGCGTGCGGTCAGAATCAGAATTGGCAATAGGCTGCCGCGCTCACGTAATGATTTGATGATTTCTAACCCGGATTTTCCCGGCAAGCCGATATCAATAATCGCTGCATCAATGGGATATTCTGTGGCGAGAAACAGCCCCTCGTCGCCGTTGGCGCAAGTATCCACCATATAACCGGCAGTTTCCAAATTCTGGCAGATTTGGTGTTGCAACTTGATTTCGTCTTCAATCACAAGAATACGCATGATATTATTTCATAAAGTTTCTAATGCGCGGGTACGATGGCGCCGCGCTGCGCATCGATCATTATGATATGCATCGTGCCTTGCGGATCGAGTATTTTGATACGATACACTTGATCAATCAAATTGATCGCTAATACACGGCCTTTGATATGCTGTTGTGCAATGGCAAATGCTTGTTCTTCTGTTATGGCTGAGGCTGTGGCGGAACCGGTGTGATGTAACCGCGGATTTTGCTTTGTGGCTAACACCGGGCAGACGTACATCGCCAACATCAACCCGGAGATGATGATGCCTAGCCTTAGTGTCATCATTAGATTATTTCCGATCGCCTATTGCTTCAAAAGCCTATCATAAAGCTAAAATTTCCAGTGTCAATTCCCATCATGGCAGGCGATGGAACCCTATAAGCTGGCACAGGGTACACATAGTTGTATCGGGGGTGCGGGTAATATTGGCGATAATAAATTTGTGGCTGGCTGTAGATATACCCACCAGAATGATGGTGCCCATGGTAGTGACGTCCATGGCGATGGTGATCTCTGCCTGCCTCCGCTATTGCAGGACCGATCAATGCAACCACTAATATTGCACCTGCCAATAAACCGCTCGGCTTGATTGTTATCTTCATGATGCGCTCCTATACGTTATTCCAGAAAAGTGGCTGACAACGCCAATTTACGTCGAGTGGTATGAATGGAAACTGAATGAAGATACCGTTATGCAGCGAAATGCTCCGGTAGGATTATTCGAGCTTTTCAGGCAATAGGCTCGGTGTTTATTCTTATTTAGCGCGGGAGTGATTGTTGCAGGTAAGAGCTATGACAGCGAATGTATACGGGAACAGATAGTAAAAGGAGGCTAGGGCTGTAATATCGTGAAAGCGTAATTCGCTGAGGGATAATGCAAGTATGAGTAACACGATACGGCAAATTAAAAAGAAATTTTGAGAGTAGAGTAACTATGGCGTGCGAGTGTCTGTAGTTATCTATATGAAATATCGACAGAACCTAGCAATAAATTCAAGATCCTGTTCGGTTGTGCATGAACCGCGCTTTCTCGCCGGTACCACAACTTTGGCGATTGATCGGTCGGTGGTACCGGGCTGTTACAGATAAGCCAATAATTCTTCGGGGTGATTGATCAGGTCTCGGGTACCCCATTGCTCGGGTGGGAGGCCGGTACCGAGATATCCGTAACGGGCGACTATCGGACGCATCCCGGCAGCGATACTGGCTTGTACGTCACGAATATCGTCGCCGAGATAAATACAATGAGAAGGATGGGTGGCAGTTTGGTCGCAAGCGGTTAGTAACGGCTCGGGATGAGGCTTCGTGTTGTTGGTATCGTCGCCGCAAACGACACAGGCAACTTCGGATGCTAGGCCGAGTTGTCGGATCAATGGAAGTGCGAAACGTGATGGTTTATTGGTAACGATGCCCCAGGGAATGTTCAGTAGCCGCAATCTGTCCAGTAGGTTGCTAACACCGGGGAATAAGCAAGTGTCGTGGCATAGCCGCTGCGTGTAATAGCCCAGAAACTCATCGCGCATGGCGGCATAACCATCATCTTCTGGGGTAATCCGGAAGCCGAGGTTAAGCAGGCCTCGTGAGCCGGCGGATGCCCGTGGCCGTATTAATGTTAGTGGTAATTCAGGTAGCCCGCGTGCGGTGCGCAGCCGATTCAGCGCATGACCGAGATCGGGTGCAGTATCGGCCAATGTACCGTCAAAATCGAATAAAACTGTTTTGATCATGGGCGATGTGGCGGATCAGCTACGATAGGCCATTATGTAATTTACATCAGTATCATTTTCAAGCGCGTAGACTTTGGTGATCGGATTGTATGTCATCCCGATCAGTTTTTCTTCTGATAAATCGGCATGGCGCGCCATTCTGGCCAGTTCGGACGGTTTGATGAATTTTGCGTATTCATGGGTTCCGCGCGGCAGTAGCTTCAATAGATATTCAGCGCCGATGATAGCGAACAGGTAAGCTTTGGGGTTGCGATTGATGGTGGAAAAGAAAACCCAGCCGCCTGGTTTGGCTAATTGAGCGCAGGAACGGATGATGCTCATGGGATCGGGCACATGCTCCAGCATCTCCATGCACGTGACGATATCGTAATGTTGCGGCTGCTCTTGTGCCAGTAACTCGACGGTGATTTTTCGATATTCCACTTGCAGACCGCTTTCCAGCAGATGAAGTTTGGCAACCTTGAGTGCTTTGTCGCCTAGGTCGATACCGGTTACTCGCGCGCCCATTGCAGACATGCTTTCCGATAAGATGCCGCCCCCACAACCGACGTCCAGAACAGCTTTTCCATGCAAGCCGCCTGCCAATTCGGCGATGTAATTCAGCCGGAGCGGATTGATTTCATGTAATGGTTTAAATTCACTATTCGGATCCCACCAGCGGTGTGCCAGTTGACTGAATTTTTCAAGTTCCGCCGGATCAGCGTTGATGCCATTTTCTTCCATGAATTTTCCTTACTGTGATGATCTAGAAGCCGCAATACGTTCTTGCCAGTATATGGCGCGATAGCGCAAGTCTTGCGGATCCAGGACGACCAATTTGCCATCCTGCAGCAATATTTTACCATTGACCCAGACATGACTGACTTGATCCCGGGTTGCCGTATACACTAAATGTGAAATCGGATCATAGCAAGGTACAAGATTGATGTCGGAGAAGTCGATTGCAGTGATGTCGGCAGCCTTACCTATGGTCAGCGAGCCGATTTTTTTTTCCAATCCGAGCGCTCGTGCGCCATTCAGCGTCGCCATTCGGAGCGCTTGATGGGCAGGCAACACATCGGCCTGTTCACTGGTTGCTTTGGCGAGTAATGCCGCCAGCCGCATTTCTTCGAACATATCCAGGCGGTTATTGCTGGCGGCACCGTCAGTGCCGAGTCCGACATTGATATTCCGGCGCAATAACGATGGAACCGGCGCAAAACCGCTGGCAAGTTTCAAATTGGAAGAGGGGCAGTGCGCAATCTGGCAATTGTATTGTTGCATCAAGTCGATTTCGTGTTCCGTCAGGTGAACCATATGTACGGCGATCAAGTCGGGACCGAGTATCCCTAATCGTTGCATGCGTTCAATTGGGCGCACACGGTAGATTTCTTCGCTCATACGGATCTCGGTTGTTGTTTCGTGCAGGTGGGTATGAATGGTTAAGTTTAATTGCTCGGCATAAGTCAGGATGCGGTTGAAAGTATCATCGCCGACAGTGTACGGTGCATGCGGTGCCAGGCAGAAATTCAATAGCGCGTGCTGCTGATAGCGATCGCGCAGATTTAATCCTTTGGCCAGATAATCGTCGGCATCGCTGGCATAGGGAGTAGGGAAGTCGATTATAACCAAGCCGATGGATGATCGCATTTTCGTGTCGTTGGCCGCTTTTGCCGCGGCTTCGGGAAAGAAATACATGTCGTTAAAACATGTGATTCCTCCGCTGATCATTTCAGCACATGCAAGCAAGGTACCGTCATAGACATACTGCGCATTGACATGGCGTGTTTCCGCCGGCCAGATATGTTGGTTAAGCCAGTCCATCAAAGGCAAATCGTCGGCCAATCCCCGCATCAATGTCATCGCCGCATGCGTATGCAGATTCACCAAACCGGGAATCAGTACGTGTTCACTGAGTACGATCGTCTGTTGCGGGATATAGCGTTGCCTGGCTTCCGCCGTAGGTAGAATATCTTTGATCAGTCCGTGATGGATTGCGATCGCATGGTGATCAAGCACAATTTGGGCAGGCTCGACAGGAATAATCCACTTTGCTTCGATTAAGGTATCTATTGTTACCAATTCATACATACGATGGCGTTACTCGGAGCAAAATAAAAAAGCCCTGCCGCTAATGAGCAGGGCTTTTTTTGAAATTAAGACAGATGATCTTTTGCTTATTGAGCGCTTTTCACGATAATTCTGACGCGACGGTCAGGTGCAAGGCACGCTATCAATGCCTTGGACTTAACATTTCCGGCACAGCTATTCCCGGTTACGGGATCTGATTCCCCTTTCCCTTCGGCAATAATTCGATTAGCTGCAATGCCCTTTGAAACCAAATGCGCTTTTACCGAGAAGGCACGTTGTAGCGACAACCGCATATTGTAGTCGGATGAACCGATACGATCCGCATGACCTTCAACGGTGATCATGTCATAGTTGATACCTTGGATTCCGATGGCGAAATCATTGAGTGCTTGTACACCAGCCGGCTTCAGGTTTGCACTATTGAAATCAAACAAGGCATCAGCTGAGAAAGTTTTCTCTTGTGGCGCTGCGGGTGCCGGAGCCGGAGCAGGTGCCGGAGCGATTGCTACCTTAGGCTCTTCTTTTTTGGCCAGATCGGGATCGCATTCCGGGATTGCCATTGCGGGTGTCCAATAGCCGGTGCGCCAGCAAAGTTCAGTTGTGTTTCTGACGATAACGCCACGGTCGTCAACACCATAAGCTTCTGCTTTTTTAGCGGTATCGCTTACAGCAGTTTCTTGTGCCAAAACAGCACCGGAAAACATTGCAGGTAATAAAAATATTCCAATAAGTTTTTGAGGAGCTGATATTTTCTTCATGCTGTTATCCTTTTAATGAAAACTGTAATTTCAGATGGTATATTTGATTAAACGGGAAAGCTTTGTCAAGATGATTGAAAAATGCCTTCCATTTTACAGCTTCAAAGATCTTAATGTGTGATTATCAAGATTTTTGTTGATTACTGATGACAGATATGTTGTTATTGTACAACACATCTGTTGTTTTATATGTTGTCGTACTCAATTAGTGAAAAAATAAGAGCCGTATTACATTGACTTGTGATTCGTGGTCTTCTGACCGAATTTCGGTGGCAAAGAAACAAAAAATTGTTTTGAAATTGAATGCGCTGATTCATAAAAAGATATGCATGAGCACGATGAAAATGATTATAACACTGAAGATGTGACATTATCGGCGCGAAATTTGTGCCGGAGGTATGGGCGAACGCTGATCGTTCAAGACATTGACTTGCAGTTGCGACGCGGGGAGATTGTGGGGTTGTTGGGAGTGAACGGTACCGGAAAATCCACCACACTTCGCATGTTAACGGGTAATCTGGCGCCCAGCAGTGGAAATATTGAGATTTGCGGCTACGATTTGTTAACGCAACCGCAGCAAGCCAAAATGCACTTGGGCTTTCTGCCCGAGATACCACCACTTTATGGCGATATGACTGTCGATGCGTATTTGTTATTTGTTGCTAGGATTCATCGGCTTGATCAAACCGAGGTGCTGGATGCGTTGGAACAAGTAAAACATCGTTGCGGTCTGGTTGAGCATGGCAAGTATTGGATTAAAACATTATCAAAAGGTTATCAGCAGCGCCTTGGCATTGCGCAAGCCATCATTCATAATCCCGATGTGATCATTCTTGATGAGCCCACAGTTGGATTGGATCCCAATCAAATGCGTGAGATACGGCTGCTGATTCGTGAATTGGGCAAAGACCGCAGCGTCGTTTTATCGACACATATTCTGCCGGATGTTGAAATGACTTGTGAACGAGTGCTGATCATGCATCAAGGACGTATCGTCTGGGATCGACAATTAACTGAATTGCGGCGGCAATCGATAGATTTGGAGAGTGTTTTTATGCAGTTGACGCAACCGCAATCGCATTGAATTTTTGTAATGGCCGCCGTTATTTTTCGTAAAGAGCTGCATACATTGTTTTATTCTCCGCTTGCCTGGCTATTGCTTGCGTTGATCCAGTTGGTGCTATCCTGGTTTTTTCTGCTGCAATTAGATGCTTTTCTCGAACTACAACCACAACTGCGGCAACTGTCCAATTCCCCCGGAGTTACGGAAACCATCATTACACCGCTGTTTGCCATCGCTGTGATTATTTTTTTGATGGTGACGCCCGTTTTGTCGATGCGACTCCTGGCGGAAGAAAGGCGCAATCACACATTGGTTTTGCTGATTTCGGCGCCGATCCCGATTACGGATATTGTGCTGGGGAAATTCGCCGCATTATTGAGTTTTTATAGCATCACCGTTGTGCTTATGGTTGTGTTATCGCTTTCCTTGTTGGCAGGGGGTAAATTGGATTACGGTTTATTGTGGAGCAATGTCGTCGGGCTTATTTTGATAGCCGCTTGTTTTAGTGCTGTGGGGCTCTATATCTCGAGTTTGACGGCGCAGCCGGCGCTGGCGGCGGTTGGATGCCTGAGCGTGTTATTAGGTCTGTGGGTTATCGATTGGTTCGGTGATGCAGCGGGGCCGGTGCGTTTTTTATCATTGTTACAACAGTTCCGGCAATTCAATCAAGGTTTATTGGATACCTTCAGCTTGAGCTACTGCATTTTGTTCGTGATTACTTTCTTGATTTTAACCGTTTGCCGCCTTGACAGCGAGCGTTTGTACGGTTGACTCGAGACTGTATTCGAATGACCGTGCCGAGTGAAAAATTACGTCTGTATGCGTGCATGCAGCGCATTATTTTTGCTGTATTGGTGATAGGCGTAGTGCTGCTGCTGGGGTATCTTGCTACGCTATACCGTATGCAATGGGATGTCAGTCAGAATGGACGTAATAGCTTAAGTGAAGCCAGTGTCGAAATTTTGCAGAAGTTGCATGGCCCGATCCGGATCACGGCATATGCAACCGAACAACATGCGGAGTTGGGTGATATCCGGAAGATTATTGCCGATTTCATATCGCTTTATCAGCGCGTCAAACCTGACATTTCGCTGGCATTTGTCGATCCGGTTGCGCAACCGCATCTGGCGCAGACCGCAAATGTGCAAGTGAACGGTGAGGTAATCATCAGCTTCAATCGGAAAACCGAGCATTTGACCAGTATCAACGAGCAAGCATTTTCAAATGCCTTGGTGCGCTTGGCTCGCACAGAGCGCAAATTAATTTTGGAATGGAGCGGCCATGGCGAACGTAAGCTGAACGGGCGCGCCAGCTTTGATTTGGGTGATTTCGGACAGCACTTGCAAATCGCAGGTTTCGACACTCAACCAGTGAACTGGGGGGTTGATCGCGATATACCGGTGAATGCCGACTTGCTGCTCATCGCATCTCCGCAAATCGACTTGTTGCCGGGGGAAGTGGATCAGCTATTGGCGTATATCGAGCGAGGTGGTAATTTGTTATGGCTGATTGACCAAGAGCCATTGCGTGGTCTATTGCCTCTGGTCGAGAGGTTGCGTTTGACATTAACCCCGGGGATCGTTATCGATCCGCAAGCCGAAACCCTCAATGCACCGAATACATTTGCACTAGGCGCGTTGTACGGGCAACATGCGATTACACAAAATTTCGATTTCCTGACAGTTTTCCCTTTTGCCCGTCAATTGATCATTAATGAGAATGAGGAATGGCGCAGTGTTCCGCTGGTCGAAGCAGCGCCGCAAGGCTGGATCGAGGGTGGGGATTGGCATGCCGAGATCGCTTTTGATCAGACCGACGATGTACCTGGCCCGGTCGTCATCGCAGCAGCACTGACGCGTGCGGTACAGGATCGGGAGCAGCGGGTCGCAGTGATCGGTAGCGGATATTTTCTTGCCAATGCTTACCTGGGAAATGGTGGTAATTTGGATTTCGGTATGAATGTCATCAATTGGCTGGCGGGGGATGAAGCGTTGATTACCGTTCAACCTCGTGCAACTATGGATAACGTGCTAGTAATCAATCAGCTGCAGCTTACATCGATCGCAGTGGTTTCATCGCTGTTGATGCCACTGGCATTTTTGATAATCGGCGTCGCAATTTGGTGGCGACGCAAACACAACCCAAAATAATGACTTACCACGCTCGCCTTAACTGGATAATGTCGCTTACGATCATCGCATTGATCATTTTTGTTTATTTTTATCAGCCGCAATCCTCGGTTGCAACCGAATATCCGCTCACGTCCATTTCCGCCGATGCCGTACGTCATTTACGTATTGTTACGCCGCAGCAGGAAATGGTACTTGAGCGAAATGCAGAGCAATGGCGTCTGATATCACCGATTCATGCACTTGTGGATGCGGAGAAAGTCGAGAAAGTATTGGCGTTGTTGCGTGCCAAAAGCTTGCATCGCTTTCAGCGGGAAGAAGATTTGGGACGTTTCGGTTTGAATCATCCGAACTTACGGTTAGTTATAAACGACGAGTATTTCGATTTTGGCGGGTTTGCACCGACTACGCATCAGCAATACGTTTCCACAAAATATTACGTTTATTTACTTCCAGCGCGTTATGCGCTTGCGGTGCCGATGTTTGCTCAAGATTTAATCGCACACCATCCGTCCGGTAGCGGGCTGGAATCGCCATGAGTGCTTCAGTTGTGCAACATGTCCGGATATTCCAGAAAAACCGGACGATGCGGTTGTGCAATCTGACAGATCGCGAGGTTTGATGCCGGAATTGCCGGAAGTGGAGACAACCGTGCGCGGTATAGCGACGCACTTGATCGGGCACACGATCGCAAATGTCGTCATCCGTCAGGCGCAATTGCGTTGGCCGATACCGAATAATTTGCCGCAACGGATAGCCGGGTTGGTTATCCGAACAGTGTCGCGCCGCGCCAAATACATTTTGCTCGATTGTGGTACGGGCACGTTGTTGTTGCATCTCGGTATGTCCGGCAGACTAAGGGTGTTGCCGGGAGATTCGCCGTGTACGGAAGAACCGGGAAAGCATGATCACTTCGATTTAATTCTGAGCAATAAAACCGTATTGCGATTACGTGACCCGCGGCGATTCGGCGCGGTATTATGGACATCAGAGCCTGTGTTCGAACATTCATTGCTGAAGAATTTGGGACCTGAGCCCTTGACCGACGAGTTTGATGCGCAATATTTGTATGAAAAAACAAGAAAAAGCAGCAGCGGCATCAAACAACGCATCATGAATAATCAGACGGTTGTAGGTGTCGGGAATATTTATGCCAATGAAGCCTTATTTTTGGCCGGCATCGATCCTCGAGCGGCGGCCGGAAAAATGAGCAAAATGCATTGTGAGAAATTAGTGCGGGCGATTCAAACAACATTGCAACTGGCCATCGCGGTCGGAGGTAGTAGTTTACGGGATTTTTTGAATAGCGATGGTAAGCCGGGTTATTTTCAACAGCAATATTGGGTTTATGGTCGTACCGGGTCGCCTTGCAGGAAATGCGGCAGCATTATCAAGCAAATCAGACAAGGTCAGCGATCGAGCTTTTATTGCTCAACCTGTCAGTGCTAGGAAAACGATGATTAATTCGACGAGCGGGATGGCGTTTGGGACACAAGGAACGCAGCGACTGAGATATATCTCTGAATGAGATGAGCGAGGGAGGAGGTCGTGTAATAAGGCGATTTGTTCGCACAGCCAATAAGAAAATTATCAAGGAAGACCGCGTGGGTGCAAAGTAAAATGAAAATTTGAATTTGCTATGGGCTTGGTTACATCAATGCCGATCGAATTTCCTAATACCATTGCCGATGGATCAATTAATTAAAGAATGGACGAAAATATGAATATCACTTTTGTGGGCGGCGGCAATATGGCATCTGCGCTGCTTAGTGGATTGCTGCGGCAAGGCAATGCCGCGGAGCGGCTGTGTGTGGTCGAGATCAATCCGGAAAGCCGTGAGAGGCTTGGCAACGAATTGGGAATACGCGTTGTTGCGAGTTTGGCGGATGGGATCGAAAGTTGCAATGTCATTGTTTTGGCGGTGAAGCCGCAGCAACTGCATGAATTGGCGCTGGTATTAGCACCTTTACTGAGCGATCAATTGATTGTCTCGATTGCGGCGGGGATACGGACGGCTGATCTCAAACGCTGGTTGGGCGGGTATGTGCGTGTGGTACGTGCAATGCCGAATACGCCGTCATTGGTGCGGTGCGGGGTTACTGGCTTGTATGCCGCGCCGTATGTAAACAACAAAGACAGAGATAGTGTGGAGCGTATTCTTTCAGCCGTAGGAACGATACTTTGGGTGGAGGATGAAGAAAGTCTACATGCCATCACTGCCATTTCCGGCAGCGGGCCTGCGTATGTTTTTTATTTTATGGAAGCGATGCAGCAAGCGGCGGTTGAATTTGGATTGACGCCCTCTCAAGCCCGCCAGCTCAGTCTGGATACTTTTATCGGTGCCAGTGAATTGGCCCGCGCAAGCAACGATGATGCGGCAATGTTGCGTGCCCGGGTCACATCGAAAGGCGGTACCACGGAACAGGCGATTCTGAGTATGGAAAAAAATGAGATTAAGTGTAAGATCACAGCTGCCATTCGGGCGGCCTATATACGTTCCCATACGATGAGCGATGAATTGGGTAAGAATGAAGCTGAATAATGCCGATCGATAAGCAGTTGACTGAAGATTAATTATTATTTGTGGAAAATTCACATGTCTAACCAGATACTTGTATTTCTTCTCGATACCATTCTCGGCCTGCTTTCCCTGGCGCTGTTGTTGCGCTTTTATTTTCAATTGTTGCGAGTGCCTTATTATCACGCGGTATCCCAGTTTTTAATTGCAGTGACTGATTTTATCGTACGGCCGGTGCGCCGTGTGATCCCGGGATGGGCCGGCATGGATATAGCAACGTTAGTGTTATCCTGGGTGTTGGAGTGCATTATTTTAGCCAGCGTACTTACGATACAAGACTATGATTTTGGATCGAATATAGTATTTGCGCTCGGTGTCGTTGGATTACTGGGAATGATTGAAATCATTAAAACAACACTCTATATTGTTTTGATTATGATTATCATGCAAGCGGTATTGTCGTGGATTAATCCGCATAGTCCGATGGCACCTCTTTTGGATAGCTTTACCCGACCGTTTCTAGCGGTCTTTCGAAGGCGCATTCCGCCGATCGCGAATGTCGATTTATCACCCTTGTTTGTTTTAATACTTATTCAGGTATTTTTGATGATCGTGGCTGGTGTGCATCAGGAAATACGCAGCATGCTGTTTTGAGCCGCGATGTGACCGAGCATTGGTTTTGCTACGATCAAGAGAATAATCTTATCTTGAAACTATATGTTCAGCCGGGTGCCAAAAGTACCGGATCCGTAGGTTTACACGGTGATGCGTTGAAAATAAAACTGGCTGCGACAGCAGTGGACGGTAAAGCCAATACTGAACTGGTAAAATTTCTAGCAACCCGGTTTGAAGTACCGATAAAGCGTATCATGATTAAACAAGGCAGTAGATCACGTAATAAAGTGATTTTAATTCAACAATCATTTAAAAATCCTGATATATTGCTTGATCGTGGCGAATGAATCGGGGTGGGCGACGATAAAATGGATCTTATTTTATGGCGACATGCAGAGGCTGAGGAAGGTTTCCCCGATGCAGCGCGTCGGTTGACGTTAAAAGGCGGGGAGCAGGCACAACGCATGGCGGTGTGGCTGAAGGGCAAACTACCCGGAAGGGTGCGGATAATCGCCAGTCCGACCGTGCGTACCCAACAAACCGCTCAGGCTTTGTGTGCTGATTTTATCACCGATAACGTAATCGGTCCCAGTGCAACCGTCAAAGCAATACTGGATGCAGCCAATTGGCCGAATGCCGAAACCGCTGTACTTATCATAGGACATCAACCGACTATCGGTGAAGTGGTGCACCATTTAATTCCGGTGATTCCCTCCGGTTTGCGGGTAAAGAAGGGCTCGGTTTGGTGGATACGGGGCGAATCAAAAGAGGAATTCGCCACATCGGTGTTACATGCCGTGGTTTATCCTGAAGATGTATGAGCGGTTTATCTGCGGTTGGCGCAAAAATGATTGGATATATGGCGCACTTGATTTTATTTAACAAACCCTGTGGGGTGATTTGCCAATTTACACCCGAGCACGGTCATCAATCGTTAAGTGATTTTATAGCAGCTCCGGGATTTTATCCTGCGGGAAGATTGGATGTTGATAGTGAAGGATTGGTGTTGTTGACAGACAATGGTAAGTTGCAACAAAAAATTAGTCACCCAAAATTCAAACTACCGAAGACCTATTGGGTTCAAGTCGAAGGGCAGCCCGATGATAAGGCTCTGAGTAAACTTCGACGTGGGGTGGTGCTCAGCGATTTTAGGACGCAACCCGCGCAAGTCTCATTAATCGCGGAACCACGGAATCTCTGGGAAAGAACCGTCCCTGTCCGTTATCGAAAAAATATTCCGACCGCATGGCTTTCTCTCGTTCTGAAAGAAGGTAAAAATCGTCAGGTGAGGCGTATGACCGCATCGGTTTGTTACCCTACGTTACGATTGGTGCGTTATGCCATTGGTAGCTATACACTGCAAGGAATTGCTCCAGGAGAGTGGCGAATGGTTGAAGGATTTTGATTAAATTGATTGAAAAATGAATATTTCATTTATGTGGCACCTGGTATAGAATTTTGATGAAAAAGAAAAATAATACAACCTGAAGGATAAATGAGCAGGGGGAGGTTGTGTGTATTTTACGATTTGCGCTGAGGGGTTCGTTAATTAGGCCATTAAAAGCTTTTATGAGGATAGTGAGTGTATGATTTCTGATTTTCTTAATTTAATTTCCGGGGTGGTAGATATGCCCTGGTGGGGGTATGTGGTTGTAACATTGGTTCTAACACATATTACGATTGCTGCGATTACGATTTATTTGCATCGTCATTCCGCGCATAGAGCTTTGGAGTTACATCCGATTCCGAGTCATTTTTTTCGATTCTGGCTTTGGTTGACAACCGGTATGGTGACAAAGCAATGGACAGCCGTTCATCGAAAACATCATGCCAAATGTGAAACCCAGGCTGATCCGCATAGCCCGGTTATTTATGGGATCAAGAAGGTTTTGCTGGAAGGCTCCGAGCTATATAGGATAGAAACCAAGAATACGGAAACGCTTGATCGTTATGGGTACGGAACACCCGACGATTGGCTGGAACACAACCTTTATAGTAAGCACAGCGCCAAAGGTGTCGCGTTGATGTTGATTATTAATATTATCTTATTTGGTCCTATCGGTATTACGATATGGGCGGTGCAGATGATGTGGGCACCAATTTTTGCCGCTGGTGTTATTAACGGTATGGGGCATTTTTGGGGGTATCGCAATTTTCAAGCAGATGATGCCAGTACCAACATAGTTCCGTGGGGTATTTTGATCGGTGGTGAGGAGCTACATAATAATCACCATGCCTATGCGACATCGGCCCGCTTGTCCAATAAGTGGTATGAATTCGATATCGGTTGGTTGTATATTCGAATTCTGGAGATGCTGGGCTTGGCGAAGGTTAAGAAGATAGCACCGAAGTTGCGTTTTGATAAAGCAAAGACGCGATGCGATTCCGATACCTTGCAGGCGGTCATTTCCCATCGATACGAAGTACTTGCAAAATATTCTAAATCTTTGAAAGAGACATTTGCGAAAGAAATTGTGCATCTAAAAGAAGCGACGATGCAATACGGAGTGGACAACACTACGCTTAAACGCTGGGTTCTGGCCGATTCAAGAACTCTCCAGGACTATGAGCGTGAGACGCTCAATCAAGTACTGAGTAATGCAAAAACACTGGATAAAGTTTATAGCATGCGCGAAGAATTGGCTGAGATCTGGCAACGATCTTCCGCCTCAACCGATGAACTGGTGAAAAAACTTGAAGATTGGTGTAAGCGGGCTGAAGAAAGCGGTATCGAAGTGCTGCAGGCTTTTTCGCAGCGATTGCGTTGCTATGCTTGATCTCTTTTCTTGAATGATCATAAAAAAACCCGCATGAAGCGGGTTTTTTTATGATGTTATCGTACTTCGCAGGATTCGATGGGGAAGCCATGATTGCATAGTGCAAAGATTCCTTTGAATCCATCGGATAAGCGGTAATGAATCAACCGAACCGGCATACCATGCCGCATAACCGTGCGGGATTCGATCATTCCGGGTTGATCAAGCAGTATTTCTGTGGTGACCTGTAGTTTCTTTGCGGCAATATTGTTTTGCTGATTGTTGATAAACTGTAAGTGAACGGACTCAATATGATGCTTTTTCATACCGGCCTGGATGATGGGTTGGCTGATCGGGGATTGATCGGGAAACCAGAATTCATACATTGCACCGCTTCCTCCCAGTGTATTGCGGGAACGGATTGGTAAATTGGTGTCGCTGTTACTGTGCATGTAAAAAGCCAAAGCGCTGGCGACCGACCATTTGCTCATGCCGACGATAAGCGGTTCTTGACCGGAGTCGTATCGAACTTGCTCGGCCACTTGTTTAATTTCGGCAGCGGCTTCGCGCCAGAAATAGTGTTCGGTGAGGAATAGATAGGGAACTCCTGGAATGCCAAGCGTCAAGTAATGTAAGACAAATGCATATGTAAGTATACAAACAAGAATCACAGTCCGCCAAGCTGAGGTGATTTTTCTGGCAAACGCGCTTAAATGATCAGTGTTTCCTATCATCCAAGCAATGGTTGGAATGATTGCCAGCCAGATCGGGGCAGTCCAATGAAAACGTGGCTGATCGAATGTGCTGAGTAACAGGCAGATGAGAAATGGGATGCCGGAGAAAATTTGAATGAATAAATGGCGCCTTGTTTCGATCTGTAAGTCGCTGTCTTTCCGGTTGGCAAAGAATGCATAAATTGCAGCCATAAAACCGACCGGCGTCAATAAGATAATGATATGAAGTATTAAATAGTGCACAGCAAACTCAGAGCTGCCGTCATCCAGAACACGAGTGGATTGAAATGCAAAAGATGCCCATTGATTATTGTAATTCCACAGTATTACCGGGGAGAACAACAAGACAGCCAATATTGCCGCCAGATAAGGGTGCGGTCGTTGCAGCCAGCGGCGTGCTTTGGGGTCGATGATGGCAAATACCAATGCGGCTATTCCAAGCAACCCGAGTGTATATTTCGAGAGCAGACCCAAACCGAAAGCGATGCCCATGCCAAGCCATGCCGTGCGTTGCTCTGCAACTAACGCGCGTTCCATATAATAGAGCGTAGCGGCCCAGGCAGCGATGAGCGGGGCATCCGGCAACATTATCAGGCCGGATGCGAAACCGATCGGCAGAATCGACCATAATAAAGTGGCGCGCATGGCAGTCGATTTGTCATACAGATTCCGTGCGAATGCATAAAGATACCCCAGCGCGATTACACCGCATAGCAATGCACCGATTCGAACGCCAAATTCGGTATGACCCAACATTGCGGTGCCCAGCCAGATCAACCAGGCAACCATCGGAGGATGATCAAAGAAGCTGAGATCCAGGTGCTGCGCATATTGCCAATAATATGCCTCGTCTGGAATGAGCTCCGCTGAACCGGAATATATCAGGCGGAGCAATAAAATAAACGCAACAATCCCGATAGTCGCGGTGCGCCAGCGAATTTCCGTAGTAGTTTGGCTTTTCGGTCCTGGGAAAACATAAAATGCCGAGCCGAGATAATTGATTACCGCAGTAACCAGAATTGCGGGAAAAATAGCATAGCCGGGTGGAACATTCCAAGTATAAATCAGTAGTGCTAAAATGCCGCCGCGGAATAAAAGCGCCAGTGCGCCAACAAACAGAAAGCGGCAAAATTGCTGCCAATGTAATTCGCCGGGATGGTGTGCGCGAAATGTCCATCTTGAATTCAAAACATAGTTCGCCGTTACAGCAAGTAAAAAACTGGTGAAGTGCGCTAAAGCAAGTCCGGCACCGTTACCGAGCATCCATTGAAATGCAGCGGCATCAATCAGAACACCTAATAAGCCGGTCAACGCAAAGCGGCCGGCAGTATGTAGCGTGACCGTTCCGCCAGCCAGAGCGATCAGCCTTTTGATGTAAGCGTATTGGTGAGTGAGCGATAGTTTTGATGAACCATGTGTACGATTCTGGAAACAGATCGGTATTTCTTTGATCCGTATTTTTCCGTGATTGGCCATCAGCAACTCGAGCAGAATTTTGTATCCATGAGCCTGAGATGGGATGTGTGTGATCAGTTTGCGGCGGAATGAAAAGAAGCCCGAAGTTGCGTCGTTGACATCGCATAAGGGGCGCGCCACGCAACTGCCGAGTCGTGATAAAAATTGACGATAAAAGGGCCAATTTGCGGTACTGCCCCCCGCCACATAACGGCTGCCGATGGTCAGATCGTACGAATTGGCTAAAATCGGTTGCACAAGTGCCGCCAATTTTTCTGGAGAATGGCTTAAGTCAGCATCCATCACAACGATTACATCGGAATCGGCCATCT
Organism: Nitrosomonas sp.; assembly: GCA_021582655.1. Taxonomy (GTDB): domain Bacteria; phylum Pseudomonadota; class Gammaproteobacteria; order Burkholderiales; family Nitrosomonadaceae; genus Nitrosomonas. The sequence goes on along the minus strand of CP091135.1, from coordinate 1,634,352 downwards.
TCACGCCAGCCAAGATCGAGGCGATCAGATCCGGCTTTTCCGTGCGTTCAATGAGACGAACATTGTGTCGTTCCCAAGCAAGAATCCTGTCTCGGGTACTGTCGACAGAACCATCATCCACAAAAATGACTTCAAAAGTATCCGGGGAAAATGCTTGTGCAAAGATACCTGTCAACAATGAATCGATATTGTCGGCTTCATTGAGCGTGGGAACGACGATTGAAAATTGAATCATGTTGTTCCACGGCTACGGGCGTAACGATGCGTAAAAATGAGTGGCATAATTATTATCTTTGTTGTTTTTGGTATTGATGGACAGCTTTATTATGATCTGACAGGTTGGTGGAGAATTGTGATTCTCCATTACCTTTCGCAACGAAATAAAGCGAATCGGTCTCAGCGGGATGCAATGCCGCACGTATGGAGGCAAGTCCCGGCAGAGCGATGGGTGTAGGCGGCAAGCCGTTTCGTGTATAAGTGTTATAGTCGTGGTCCGTTTGTAAATCGCGTTTGCGCAAGTTACCATCAAATTGATTGCGTATACCGTAAATTACTGTTGGATCGGTTTGTAATCGCATACCCTTACGCAATCGGTTGATGAAAACACCGGCGATCTCGGTGCGATCTTTTTCCAAACCGGTTTCTTTCTCGATAATCGATGCCAGGATAAGCGCTTCGTAAGGTGTATTTAGCGGTAGTGATGCGGCACGTGTTTCCCACTCGACCCTTAGATGTTTTTGCATGGTTTGGTAGGCACGCTTCAGGATATCAATATCCTCGCTGCCTCTGACAAAGAAGTAAGTATCGGGAAAAAACAAACCTTCCGTGGCAGTTTCTACCGCGCCGATACTTTGTAGAATTTCTTGCTCGGTTAAGCGGTTAGTATGATTTTGAATCGCAGGGTGCTGGTAAAGCGCTTGCTGCAGTTGCATAAAAGTCCAGCCTTCCGGGAAAGTGATTTCCTGATATTTCGCATCGCCTTGCGTAAGATAGTCGAGTAGCGCGATCTGCGTCATTGGCTCGGAGATCTCGTAATCCCCGGCTTTGATCGCCAATTCTTGACCCCGGTAACGTGCGAGTATGATCAACGACCACTTTGTGGGAAAAAGACCGGCGCCGGAGAGCTGTTGTGCAACTTGCTTTAAACTGCTGCCTGTTTCGATGGAAAATTCATAAGGTGTCGAAGGTAAGTTGATGCTGGAATGGATATGCAAATAAAGCCATGCAGTGAGAAGGATAAAAGACAACGCGCCGAGAAAAAACAGGCGTTTTAGCGTTCGCATGCTGCAAGTGTTTTAATAATTTATATTTTACGGAAAACAAGTGTGCCGTTTGTTCCACCGAAACCGAAAGAGTTTGAAAGGGCAACGATGATATCCATTTCTCTGGCAATATTGGGAACATAATCCAGGTCGCATTGCGGATCTTGATTGACGAGATTAATCGTGGGAGGCGCGATTTGGTGGTGTACTGCAAGTGCTGAAAAAATTGCCTCAATACCACCGGCGGCGCCCAGTAAGTGACCTGTCATGGATTTTGTCGAACTGATCGCAATTTTTTTTGCATAATCACCAAAACAACGTTTGACAGCAATCGTTTCGGCGATATCGCCCAGCGGGGTTGACGTGCCGTGTGCGTTAATATAGTCGACAGCGTCGGTATTAATTTCTGCATTATTGAGCGCATTCAGCATACAGCGTGCTGCACCTTCACCGTCATCGCAAGGTGCTGTCATATGAAATGCATCCGCACTCATGCCAAACCCGGCCAGTTCTGCATATATTTTCGCCCCCCGACGTTTTGCATGTTCGATTTCTTCCAGTACCATGATTCCGGCACCTTCACCCAATACGAAGCCATCGCGATCTTGATCCCATGGTCGGCTTGCCGTTTCAGGTGAACTATTATGAGAGGATAACGCCTTAGCAGCGGAAAATCCGCCGATTGCAAGCGGTGTTACACAGGATTCGGCGCCACCGCAGACCATGATGTCGGCATCACCGTATTCGATCATACGGGCCGAATGGCCTATACTGTGAGTAGCCGTCGTACATGCCGTGACGATCGCGATATTAGGGCCTCTATAGCCGTACATGATGGACAGATTTCCGGCAATCATGTTGATAATCGTACTGGGAATAAAGAAGGGCGATATTTTGCGAGGTCCGCCCGCATGATACGCAGAATCGGTATTTTCAATCATCGGCAATCCTCCGATGCCTGAGCCGATATTAACACCGATCCGTTCCGGATCCAGATGTGCTATATCATCGATTCCAGCATCTTTGACGGCTTGGATTGAAGCAGCCATGCCGTAGTGAATGAAAATATCCATACGGCGAGCTTCTTTTACGGAGAGATATTGATGAATATCGAAATCCTTCACTTCTCCTGCAATTTGAGAAGTAAAATCCGTTGCATCGAAACGCGTAATCCGGGTAACACCCGATTTACCTTCTGCAATATTTTTCCATGCACTTGATATCGTGTTTCCTACGGGCGAAACAATACCAAGTCCAGTCACAACTATCTTGCGCTTGGACAAAATAACTCCATTCCGTTTACTTTATGAGAGGTAAAACACTAATTGGTATGCGCAGTGACGTAATCAATGGCTTCTTGAACGGTATTGATTTTTTCAGCTTGCTCGTCGGGGATCTGACAATCGAATTCTTCTTCCAATGCCATTACCAATTCAACCGTATCCAGTGAATCGGCACCTAGATCATTTACAAATGATGATTCGTTTTTGACATCCGCTTCGTTGACACCAAGTTGCTCGGCTACGATTTTTTTGATACGTTGTTCAATATTTTCCATCGACGTGGTCCTTTCCAGGTAAGAAAAACTTAATTATTCTAACAAATTTTGATTATACGCAACACAAAAACATGTCGCCGATTGTGGAGATAATTGTTCCGATAAGATTATTACTCCATGTACATGCCGCCGTTGACATGCAGCACTGCTCCGGTGATATATCCGGCGGCGGATGATGCCAGAAATGCTACTGCCGATGCGACTTCTTCGGGACGACCCAGCCTTCCCAGCGGGACATGCTGAATTAAATTCTGTTGGAGTTCATCCGGCAGAACGCGTGTCATGTCGGTATCGATAAATCCGGGCGCTACACAATTGACGGTTATGTTACGACTGCCGACTTCCCGTGCCAGGGATTTACTAAAACCGAACATGCCGGCTTTGGCTGCAGCATAATTCGATTGGCCCGAATTTCCCATTGCGCCGACTACTGAGGAAATATTGATGATGCGTCCATAGCGCGCTTTCATCATCGGGCGCAAAACAGCCCGGCTCAATCGAAAAACCGATTTTAAATCAGTTTCCATAATTTCATCCCACTCGCCATCTTTCATCCGAATGAGTAAATTATCCCGTGTAATACCCGCATTATTGACGAGAATATCGATTTCGCCGTACTGTCCACGTACCGCGTGTAAAGCTTGCTCGATTTGATCGGCGTCATTTACATTCAGGGCGATTCCAGTACCTTTGGTCTCCGTTTTTTCCAGATACTGACTGATTGTCGTCGCACCGGCATTCGTTGTTGCCGTACCTACGACGATAGCACCGAGCTGACCTAATTTGAGCGCGATCGCTTGACCAATTCCTCGGCTGGCACCGGTTATCAGTGCAATTTTATTTTCCATGCTCGTTTCCTATGCGACACCGTATTATTTTTGTCGGCGATTTATAAACACTATGCGGATCTTAGTAGTTCCGCTGTTTGTGCGATTGTTTGAGCATCAGTCAGTGAAAGATGCTGCACATTCGGTACGATGCGCTTGTTCAATCCGATAAGTACCTTGCCGGGACCGCACTCGATAAGGTGTGCGATCCCTGTTGTTGTAAGCGCTTTGACGGTATCCACCCAACGTACCGGATTGATCAGTTGCTGAACCAGTATTTCCTTGAGTGATGCCGACTCCGAATGTGACTGCACATCCGCATTATGAAGAATAGGGATTCTGGGTTTTTGAAATGCGATGGCTTCCAGTTGTTGACGCATCGGTTCGGTGGCCGCATTCATTAAAGTGCAATGTGATGGGATGCTCATTGGCAGTATCACGGCACGTTTAGCACCTTTTGCCTGGCATTGCTCGATAGCGATGAGTACCGCATCCCTATGACCAGCAATGACAATCTGGCCGGGCGAATTGAAATTGGCGGGCTCGACCAAACGGTTGTCACCGTGCTGTGTTACTTCCTGGCAAATCGCTTTCACGATTTCATCGTCCAACCCTAAAATGGCGGCCATGCCGCCACTGCCCTCCGGAACAGCTTGCTGCATGGCTTGTGCGCGAAAACGTACAAGCTTTAGTGCATCAGAAAAGCTAAGCGCGTCAGCCACGACAAGGGCGGTATACTCACCTAAGCTGTGGCCTGCCAGCATAACCGGTTGCAACTCGCTTAAGCTTGACCATGCCCGATAAACCGCTACACCTGCGGTCAGCATCAGCGGTTGTGTGTTGATGGTCTGATTCAATACTTCCGCCGGTCCCTGGTTTACCATCGCCCAGAGATCTTGGCCGAGTACATCGGATGCCTCGGTAAAAGTTTGTTCGATAACGGGTGAATCGGAATATCCGTTCATCATGCCGACGGATTGAGATCCCTGTCCCGGAAAAACGAAAGCAAATGCCATCATCACCAGCGCAGCAGTACTGCACCCCATGTAAAGCCGCCGCCCACTCCTTCCAGGAGTACCAGTTGATCTTTCTGGATACGACCATCGCGTACCGCCATATCGAGTGCAAGCGGAATAGAGGCGGCAGAGGTATTGCCGTGTTTATCGACGGATACGATAACTTTATCCATCGGCAAGCCGAGCTTTTTAGCGGTGGATTGAATAATTCTAATGTTGGCTTGATGTGGAATCAGCCAATCGATATCGGTTGATTGTAGATTGTTTTTTTCAATAGCTTCATGCACTACTTCTTCCAGGACTTTGACGGCAAATTTGAAAACCGTGTTGCCTTCCATATTGATATAAGGGCTGCCTTGCACTTTTCCGCCGCTGATACTGCCGGGAGCGGACAAAATATCGCTATAGCTGCCGCTGGCATGGAGATGCGTTGATAAAATACCCGGATGCTCGCTCTGGGACAATACCACCGCACCGGCTCCGTCACCGAATAATACGCAAGTGCTGCGATCTTTCCAATCGATGATTTTGGAATAGATCTCGCTGCCGACAACCAAAGCATTCCGGCATTTTCCGGAGCTTACAAACATGTCCGCAGTTGCCAATGCATAAACGAAACCGCTGCAAACCGCCTGAACGTCAAATGCGGGACAATTTTCAATGCCGAGCTTGTTTTGTAGAATGCACGCGGTACTCGGAAAAATCATGTCAGGCGTAGTGGTGGCGACGATGATCAGATCAATGTCCTGGCGGGTGACGCCGGCAGCTTGCATGGCATTTTGACACGCGTACATGGCTAAATCACTGGCGGTTTGATCTTCCCGTGCAATATGGCGCTGCGTGATACCGGTACGCGTACGTATCCATTCGTCACTGGTGTCGACTAAATCTTCCAACTCGAGATTGGTTAATATTTTTTCCGGCAAATAGCTACCGGTACCCGTGATTCGTGAATACATTACTTGTCGCCTTCTTTAAAAGAGGTTGGCGTGTGCCGGGAAAATTCCGCGACTCGTTCGCTGATACGCCGCAGCATACCGCCGCGTACCTCATCCGCAGCCCGTTTAATGGCGAAACCGAAAGCATATTTGTCCGCGGAGCCGTGGCTTTTGATTACGATACCGCGTAAACCTAAAAAACTTGCGCCATTATAACGCCGGTGATCCACTCTTCGCTTAAACGATTTAAGGACGGGTGTTGCAATTAAGCCGGCTAATTGGGTCAGGAGGTTACGATTAAATTCTTCGCGCAGATAAGTGCCCAACATCTGCGCCAATCCTTCCGATGTTTTCAACGTGATATTGCCGACAAATCCATCGCAAACCACGACATCGGTAGTTCCTTTGTAAATATCGGTACCTTCGACATTACCGTAAAAATTGAGTCCGCTATTGCGTAACAATTCGGCCGCCTGTTTGACAGTGTCGTTTCCCTTAATTTCCTCTTCGCCGATATTCAGCAATCCGACACTGGGTGACGGTTTGTTCTCGATCGAAGAAACCAGCGATGCGCCCATGATACCGAATTGCACCAGATGTTCGGCTGTGCAATCGACATTGGCGCCAAGATCCAGAACATAAGTATGCCCGGAAATCGTAGGCAGTACGACGGCGAGCGCGGGGCGATCAACACCGGTAATGGTTTTAAGCACAAAACGAGAGGTGGCCAACAATGCGCCGGTGTTACCTGCGCTGATACAAGCCTGAGCTTCTCCGGTTTTAACGAGATTAATGGCTACGCGCATCGAAGAATCTTTTTTGTTGCGTAATGCGATTGCAGGCGATTCATCCATACCGATCACTTCGCTAGCCGGATGTATCCGGATTCTGGGACCGGTTTTTGTATTCGCAGCCGACAGCTCTGCTTCGATCGCGTCGGGGATACCGACCAGGACAATATTGACTTCCGAATCGTTGCGCACAAATTCAAGCGCAGCAGGCACCGTAACATGAGGGCCATGATCGCCGCCCATGCAATCAATTGCTACAGTAACGTCCAATTATCGTACTCTTGTCGCGAAAAAACTAATGACGCGGAATGGAACGCTGAGATTGATTAATCGTTTTTCGTTTGAATTACTTTTCTTCCGCGATAATAGCCATTAGGGCTAATGTGGTGGCGCAAATGTACTTCGCCCGTACTCGGCTCAACAGCCAGAGGCGGGTTGGTCAGAAAATCATGAGAGCGATGCATACCACGCTTTGAAGGTGATTTTTTATTTTGTTGTACTGCCATATGAATAACTCCTTAATTTAAATTTAATGCTTTTTTAAAGATGCTAAAGCTGCAAACGGATTTGCGGTTTGATTGTTGCTGTTCATCAGGTGCTGTCTGTTCTGCGGATCAGGGTCAAGCATGCTGCATTCGTTATTAGTGTGGCGTGCGGAAATTGATAAGCCAAGTATGACTTCATCCTCGATCAAATCGTACAGATCCAACTCCGGAACGACTAAAATTGCATCGATCGAAACATCCGTATCCGCCAGCTGTAATTCCATTTCATTGCGCGCCAAAATCAAATAAGATTTTATATCAATGTGATGCGTTAATTGATCAAGGCATCGCTGGCAGATGAGTTGTACCGTCCCCCTGACTTCAAGTCGCAATCCCGGTTTTTCATTTTCATCAACTTGACCCATCACTTGGAATGCGAGCTCCCCGGTGCTATTAAATAGGTAATCGTGCAAACGCGTAAGCTCGACGATAGCTATTTTACCATGCCGAATACTTGCACTTCGTACGAACTCCAATGGATCTTTTATAATTCTTACAGGCATAAGCCGCGCATGTTATAGTTTTTAACTTTCAGTGTCAAAAATTCACAAAGACATGTTGAAAGCACAATCAGTTACGCGGAAAATTGTATTAGGATCGAGTTCTATTTATCGCAAAGAATTGCTGCAGCGTTTGCAAATCCCTTTTGAAACGGCGGCGCCCGAGATTGACGAATCTCCTTTGCAGTATGAAAAACCACAGCAAACGGCCGTACGACTGGCGGAATTAAAGGCGCGATCGTTAGTTCAATTTTATCCTCAGGCACTGATAATCGGTTCCGATCAGGTCGCATCGTTAGGAAAGCACAGATTGGGAAAGCCATTGAATTATTCCAACGCTACCGAGCAATTAAAGCTGGTGCGCGGTCAAGAAGTGTTGTTTTTTACGGCACTCTGTTTGCTGAACAGTATAACCAATCGGTTGCAGCTACGAGTGATAACCAATTGTGTGAAATTCCGGAATAATTACAGCGATCAGCAAATACATCATTATTTGTCAAAAGAACAACCGTTTCAGTGTGCAGGCAGCGCAAAGTCGGAAGGACTGGGAATCGCTCTTATTGAGCGTATGACAGGGGATGATCCCAATGCATTGATTGGACTGCCTTTGATCGCGTTGGTTGATATGCTGGCCGAAGAGGGGGTTGAAGCCCTATAAGCGAGGCATGCTGCAACAAACTCAAATCGGTATGGAGGCACGTGTTGAGATTGCGAAGGTAAAATATCTGCATCGGGCAATTAATGCCGTCGGATAGCATGTTTTCATCAACAAACCGGATGATTATGCAGCAATTACTGATCACACTAGGAATCCTTTTGTTCGTACTCGGTCTGTTGTGGCCCTGGTTGTCACAACTGCCGCCAGGTCGCTTGCCTGGTGATATTCATATCGAACGTGAACATTTCAGCTTCCATTTTCCGCTGATGACCGGTTTGGTCATTTCCGTGGTATTGACGCTGGTTCTGTGGTGGCTGCGTAAGTGATAAGGTGATAAAAAAATCGAAGTGACCGATGCTAGGCGGAAACAAGGTAAAAAAGTGATTCGTTCGTGCGGCCGATTAATCAGCGCTTGGCATCACAGCGGCAATGCAGGTTGTTTGCAGCTTGGTAAGCCATTCAGCGGGTAGCGAATTTCTGCGGCTTGATGATAATCTTGCATCATATACTCAGTCAGTGAGGTATCTTATGCGATATATTCAACGCATCTTCCCGGCAATCGCTCTTATGGTTGTTATGGTTGCCGTAACTGGTCAAGTCGCATGGGCGCATGGGCATAGTCGCTTCAGTATCGGAGGATTCGGTTATTACGGACCGGGATCTTACGGCAGCTACGGTTATGGTGGCTATGGCATCGGTCGGTACGGATTCGGCGGCTACGGTTATCCTTATTATTACTATCATTCGCCCTTATATTCATACCCGCAAACGATCATCGTGCCAACAACGCCACCCGTCTATATCCAGCGGCAGGACGCTCAGCTTGCGCAACCGCAAGCCAATTATTGGTATTATTGCCGTGATGCGGATGGATATTACCCGTATGTCAGGGATTGCCCGGGCGGCTGGATGCAAGTTGCGCCCCAACCGTCCGGACAATGACGTGGAGTCGCCGATTCGATCGGATAAATTTTCAGGAGGTGTCAAAATGATTGATCAGAAAAAAATCATTGAACCGGATAAAGTGGCGTGCGAGGTTTGTTTTAAAGAGATACCGATCTCCGAAGCGACGAGTGTCAAGGCGACCGATTATATTGTGTATTACTGCGGCCTTGATTGTTACGATCGCTGGAAAAAGCAGCAACCGCAGCCTGAATCGCCGAAGCGCGAGTGAGTGTAGGGTGTTCATGGCAAAACCAGTGCCTTTGACGCGACCGGCCCGCCTTTCTCTTGGTATTTAGCGATTGGGAGTTGATGTTGTCGGTGAGTGCCAATCATTGCGGCGGAATGACGTAATCCGCAGTCAGCATCTCCAGTAAATGCCCGTTCGGATCACGAAAATAAACACCGCGTCCGCCGTAATGTCGATTGATTGCACCGTCGTTCGACTGATTGGGGCCGCTGCCGTACGGAATGCGTTCGGTAAGCAGGCGTGCAAAAAATTGATCGAATTCCGGCTCGGAAGCCTTGAAAGCATAATGGGTCGTTGAGAATTGCGTTTGATTATCGAAATCCAAGCACAAGGTATCGTTAACCCGCACTACGATGAAGTGCGAAAATACGCCGACGTATTCGAAGCCAAACACGCGACAATAAAATTTTGCCGATTCGGCTTTGTCGAAGCACGGTACGATGGTGTGATTGAGTGTGATGGCCACTTTGTTCTCCTGTCTGAAGATTCACGATTCGGGGGCTGTTGAGGTGGGTTAGCTTGCCGAAATTTAATTCGATGGTCAAATAATCATGCTGTAAAGACGCACGACGACTAATGTAAAAAAGGAAATTTATGATTGCAGACACACTAATCAATACCACAACAAGCGGCGATCAAATGTGGCCGGCCATTGCCGTGCTTACCGATGGTGATTTTGTTATCAGTTGGGAATCCTACGGCCAGGATGGTGGTGGTGTTTATGCGCAGCGCTTTGCCACCAATGGTAGCAAGCAAGGCAATGAATTTATTATTAATTCTTATACAGTCGGCTTTCAGGAAATATCGGTGATCACTGCACTCCAAGACGGTGGTTTCGTGGTGGGTTGGGAGTCATTCGAGCAAGACGGTGATGGGGGGGGCATATACGCACAGCGCTTCGATAGTGCCGGTAGCAAGCAAGGCGAAGCATTTCGCGCCAACACGTATACCGCTGATTACCAAACGCTCCCGGTAATGGCATCGCTCCAACCCGGCGGGTTTGTGGTGAGCTGGGTATCGGCAGGCCAGGATGGTGAGGATGGCGGGATTTATGCGCAGCGCTTCGATGCCCTGGGTGAAGGGCAAGGCGGGGAGTTTCCCGTCAATACGCATTTTGCCGGCAATCAGGGTGCGCCAGTTATTGCCGCCCTGCAAGGCGGTGGTTTTGTTATAAGCTGGGTATCGGACAGTCAGGATGGCGAGGGTGAGGGCATCTATGCGCAGCGCTTCGGCGCCGGTGGCGAGAAGCTGAATGGAGAATTTTCCGTCAACACGCATTTTTCCGGTAATCAGGGTGATCCGGCTATTGCAGTCCTGCAAGATGGCGGTTTTGTCATAAGCTGGGTATCGGACGGCCAGGATGGAGAAGGCGAAGGAATCTACGCACAACGTTTTGATGCCGGCGGCGACAAGCAAGGCGGGGAGTTCCTCGTCAACACCACGACGGCCGGTAATCAAAGCCAGCCGACCGTAACCGCGCTTCAGAACGGCAGTTTTGTCGTCATCTGGATGTCAGAAGGGCAGGATGGCGATTTATATGGGATATATGCACAGCGTTTTGACGCTGACGGGGTAAAGCAGGGCGAAGAGTTTCGAGTTAACGCCTATAACACCGGCAATCAATTTGAACCCAAAGCTATAGCGCTCCAGGACGGCGGGTTCGCGGTGATTTGGACTTCGGATGGTCAGGATGGCGATGGATTCGGAATATATGCACAACGTTTCGACGCCGCAGGTACTAACGTTGCATGGTCTGATCCGTCTGCACTACCGGTGGCGGACCGATTATTTAATTGGGCGGAAAGCGCTTTTTCGGATCTGTTTCCCGGTCGTCAAGAATCAATCGAGATATCCGGTTACTATGCACGCCTCTATGAAAGCGGCAACGCGTTGGGCGAGCAAAACGGCAATATTTATTTCTATGACGGACAATCAATTACTTTGGTAGGAACAGTCGGTGACTTTTTACCTGATGCGATGACTGCCGGATTTTGAGCATTTGCATTGATACGGAGCATTGCGGATTACTGGATGTCGCCTTTGTTTTCTGATAGTTAATCAGGAAAATTGTTGAATTGAAAAGGTGGTACGCAAAATTTGTCTTGGCAGGCAACCGAGAAGCGTTGGAAGCAATCGATGTGAAGCAAAAACAGGCGCTAAGCGCGGGATTGTTTTGCAGATACTGGAATCGAGGAGGTTCGGCGTGCTTAGGAAACGATTTCCCAGCGTTCGATATCACCCGTAACGATGCGAAATAGCGGGTGCGGTTCTATCTCGGCGGCATCATGCAGCTTGCGGTATAGAATCGGGTCTCTTAGTGCCAACTTACTAAGTAAATGACTGAATTCGTAGCGTATCTGCCCGTGGGTTACGTCAAGTGGGTGAATAAGATCCGTATTGGAAATTTTGGTGGCATCGAAACGGTAGTTTCGTTTTTTTGCTTCATCGGCGATGAAACGTAAATAGCAGGAAATCGCCGCCACAGGGTTGTCTGTGCTGTAAAACCGGGTGAGCTGCGGGTGATTTTTGTAACCGCGCGTTTTTCCCTGCAAAACTTGCTGCGCCAGCAAGCTTTCACGCCAAAGTGCGACCAGGCCCTTAGCGTCCAGGTATTGGGGGTGTATCGACCATAATCTCATCGAATCGTCAGTGTAATGTGGGTTACCGTAAAATTATTCCATTTCTCAATCGAATCTGGCTTTGTCGACTTCCCTTTGCCGTATTATTGATACGGTTTACGGCTCGCCTTCGTGCCATGTTTGATTTTGAAATGGAATGATATGCCCTTGGTCGTTGTATTCCGTGTATTTCGCGCTTGATCTCGTTTACCGAATTAATCAGCGTTTAAGTATCCACTTTCTCCCAAAGTTTCTGTAATCGTTTAATCGAAACCGGGAAAGGGGTTTTTAATTCTTCTGCGTATAATGAAATGCGTAATTCTTCGATTTGCCAGCGGAATTCTTCCAGATTAACATCGTGTAAACCGGTTTTCTGATGCTTTTCCAGGCGTTGAGAATATTGCTGCCATAGCGCATCGATTTCCCGGCTGTTTTGTTCGTCACGCATCGGGTTGGTTGCAAGCTTGTTCAGTCGCATCGATACCCCCTTCAGATAACGCGGAAAATGTGACAGTCTGATCCAGGGAGTATCGTTCAGAAATCCTTTATGAATCAAGTGATCCAATTGGTTCTTCACCGAATGCTTAACGCGATCGATACGAATTGTGGCGAGTTTTCCGGCTAAGGCTTGATATTCCGCACCGATTTGTTGCATCAATTTCGCCGTGGCGGCGGTTACCTCGGGCAGGCGGTTTCTGGCACGCTCAATTTGCGCCTTGAAAGCCGGCTCGGTGCGTGGTAACGGATCGTCATCCAACATGGCGCGCTGAATAATGGCATCCAGCATATCGCGTTTCAGGTCGCCGGGATTGATGCGCGCGGCAAGCTGCATTGCGGCTTGCGCCAATCCCGGGAGGTTTCTTTCCAGCTGTCTAAGTTGCTCTTTGAGCGCCAAGCACAATAATCGTGTGACACCGAGGCGCATTGCCTGGAAAGCGGCCGGCGGCGTGTCGAACAGCCGGATCGCCACACTGTCGTCGGTATCGACCAATGCCGGATAGCCGGTGAGTGACTGGTGCTGGCGCTGAAAGGTCACCGTTTCCGGCAAATCGCCGAAATCCCAGCAAGTGATTCGGTCACGTTCAATAGCGGTTTTTTCATCATGGTGATCGCGCCTTGCAAACGTCATTTGCGCCGCTTTGCCGAACTGCAGCTGCAACTCGGCGGGATTTCGACTCATCGCCAACTCATTACCGTTATCATCGACGACTTGGATGTTCATGCACAAGTGTGCAGGCACATCACCGGATTGCCAAGTATCGGCAGGCACCGCGAGCGTAGTCTTTCTCAGAATAAATCGCATCAGCATTTCTTGCAGCGTAACGGATTGCTGCAATCTTCCCCGGTCGTCCAGGAATTCGGTGACGGATCCGGGGAGCGGCACCAGTAGGCGGCGGATTTGCTTCGGCAGCGATTTCAGATACCAGGTGATTTTCTCGCGAATCAATCCGGGTACCAGGTAATCGAGCAGTTTGCCATCCAGTCGATTGAGCAGCGGCAATGGTACCTGAACCGTAACACCGTCCATGGCATGGCCGGGTTCAAAGCGGTAGCGCAAGGGCAGTCGGTCGCCATTCGGCAACACCAGGTATTCCGGGAATTGCACTTCGGTGATGTGGCCGGCTTGATGGCGCATCAACCATTCCCGTTGTAAATAAAGCAGGCGAGGGTTTTGCAGTTCGGCTTGTTTGCGCCATTTTTCGAAGCCGGCACCGTTGAAGATTCTTTCCGGAATAATCGCGTCGTAAAAACTGAAAATCTCCTGTTCGTCGACCAGTACATCCTGGCGCCGTGATTTATGTTCTAATTCCTCGATTTCCCGGATCAGCGTCTGATTGTGTGTAAAAAAGGGCGCTTGAGTGACGAATTCACCCGCTGCCAACGCGGAGCGAATGAAAATTTTCCGTGCCTCATCCGGATTGATCGGACCATAATGCACCGGGCGTTTCGGTACGATGATTAATCCGTACAGCGATACTTGCTCATACGCCGTTACTTGTGCCTGCTTTTTACTCCAGTGTGGATCGAAGTAATGTTTCCTGCACAAATTTCCGGCAATCCGCTCCAGCCATAACGGTTCGATGCTGGCGGCACAGCGTGCGTACAATTTACTGGTTTCGACCAATTCCGCCGCGACCATCCATTTCACTTTCCCTTTTTTCAACACCGAGCCTGGGAAAATTGCAAATTTGATGCCCCGAGCACCCAGATATTCGCCTTCTTTTTCCGTCTTAAAGCCGATATTGCCAAGTAAGCCGGCCAATAGCGCACGGTGAATTTCGTCATATCCTGCGGGGATTTGATTGGGTTTCAGGCCCAATTCCGTGATCAACACGTGCAATTGCCCGTGGATTTCGCGCCATTCGCGCAGGCGCCGGTGCGACAGGAAATTTTCGCGGCATTGCTCGATCAGTTTACGTGTCGATTTCTTGTGCTTGAGCAAGTCGTCAAAGAAATTCCATACCGCCAGGAACGATAAAAAATCCGATCGCGCATCGTTAAAACGTGCATGCTTGGCGTCGGCAGCCGCTTGATGTTCGAAAGGACGGTCACGCGGATCTTGCAAGCTTAGCGCAGCGGCGATAATCAGGATTTCGTGCAAGCAGTTTTCCTGCTTGGCGGCCAGGATCATGCGCGCAGTTCTCGGATCGATCGGGAATCTGGCCAACTGCGAGCCGATCGGGGTCAACTGCCGATTGTCATCGATTGCGCCTAATTCCGCCAACAGTTGATAACCGTCGGCGATCATGCGCGGTGCGGGAGGATCCAGGAATGGAAAATATTCCACATCGCCGATTTTCAGCGCTTGCATGCGCAAAATCACCGATGCCAGCGACGAGCGCAGAATTTCCGGATCGGTGAATTCGGCGCGTGCCTGATAGTCCGCTTCCGAATACAGCCGGATACAAACACCGCTGGCGATACGACCACAGCGGCCGGTACGTTGATTCGCGGATGCACGCGAAATTTTTTCCACCAGCAATTGCTCAACTTTGTTGCGATAACTGTAGCGATTCAAACGCGCCAGGCCGGTATCGATGACGTAGTGAATGCCGGGCACCGTCAACGAGGTTTCGGCGACGTTGGTCGCCAATACGATGCGGCGGCGGTTGCTGTCGATCCGGAATACCCGTTCTTGTTCGGCAAATGACAATCGGGCAAACAGCGGCAGAATATCGATTCCCGCAATGCCGCCATGACTGTGGCCGAACTGATGTTTGCGCAATGTTTCCGCGGTTTCGCGGATTTCACGTTCGCCGGGAAGAAAAACCAGAATATCGCCGGATCCATGCGCGATCAATTCATCAATCGCATTGCCGATGGCGCGCTGCAAATCACCGTCTTCTTCGTCATCGGCCATCGTCGGGCGGTAACGGGTTTCCACCGGATATAACCGGCCGGTGACTTCGATGACCGGCGCATCGCCGAAGTGACGCGCAAAGCGCTGCGCATCGATGGTGGCCGAGGTGACGATCAGTTTCAGATCGGGGCGCTTGGGCAGTAATTGTTTAAGATAGCCGAGTAGAAAGTCAATGTTGAGGCTACGTTCGTGGGCTTCATCGATGATCAGTGTGTCGTAGGCCTGGAGCAGCGGATCGTTTTGCGTTTCCGCGAGCAGGATGCCGTCGGTCATTAATTTGATATAACTATCCGGGCTGGTTTTGTCAGTAAACCGGACTTTATATCCGACCGCATGCCCGAGCGGATTGTTCAGTTCGGCGGCGATGCGAGCCGCGACGGTGCGTGCCGCAATACGGCGCGGTTGGGTGTGACCGATCAATCCGGCAACACCGCGCTTGAGTTCCAGGCAGATTTTCGGGATTTGCGTGGTCTTGCCGGAGCCGGTTTCACCACTGATAATGACCACCGGATGCTGTGCGATCGCGGCACGGATTTCCTCACGTCGCGCGTGAACCGGCAAGTCTTCACAATACGTTGGGTTCGGAAGCCTGCTTAACCGGCGGCGGATGACATCGGGGTTGGTTTTTATTGACACGGGGGCAAGCGCGGGAAATCGATCGGTATTTACGGCTAAACCGGATACAGCGGTATGCCGAGTGTGGACCAGGATCGATAACCGGATGTGACAGGGTAATCCCAGGCAATGCCAAAGTCGCAATGGGTGATGCGGATACCGGGAGCCGATTGGCGGCGTTTATATTCGCTCATGTGAATCAGACGGATAACTTTGACGACATCCGCCGCATTGTGGTGCATCGCTACGATTTCGGCCGGTGTGCAATTTTTTTCGACATAAGCTTCGATGATCGCATCCAACACGTCATAAGGCGGCAGGCTGTCCTGATCGGTCTGGTTCGCACGCAACTCGGCGGATGGGGCGCGGCGCAGGATGCGGTGCGGAATCACATCATTGACCTGATTGCGATATTCGCACAGTTGATACACCAAGGTTTTACTGACGTCCTTCAGCACTGCGAAGCCGCCTGCCATATCGCCGTACAACGTGCAATAGCCGACCGCGACTTCTGATTTGTTGCTGGTGGTCAGCACTACCGAGCCGGTGTGATTCGATAGTGCCATCAATAAAATACCGCGAATACGTGCTTGCAGATTTTCCGGTACGGTTCCGGCTGTGTCGGAATCGACCGTGAGTTGGAAGTCTTGGGCGGTTGTTGCCAGAAATTGTCCAAACAACGGTTCAATATCCGCTTGATGGTACTTGATACCCAATGATTCGGCCATTTCTCCGGCGTCCGCCAGGCTGATATCCGTCGTGTATCGCGATGGCATCATCACGGCAGTGACTTTGTCCGCACCCAGTGCATCGACGGCGATCGCCAGCGTCAGCGCGGAATCGACCCCGCCGGACAGACCC
>CP091135.1:1608196-1617510 GCA_021582655.1 Nitrosomonas sp. | reverse complement strand
ATAAATCAGCCACAGGAATTCCTCCCTCAGCCTGTCTCAATATCTGCATGATCTGACTTTCCGTAAATCGTTGCTGCTTTATCAGTAAAATTCCTCTTCGTCTACGATAGAAAATTCTACTGCTTTGCTCGGTTGATTTTTGGGAGGATTACCCGGGAACCTCAATATTACGGTTTTTCTTTTTACTATTAAATACTTGTATCCAAGTGTCAACACACCCTAGAAATTGCTCGTTTTTTAGCTTGTTATAAATCACTGCTTGAAGCAGAATCTTACCCAGCCTCATGCAATATTCATCACCCAGTATCAATTGAGGCATTGCAAGCCAGCTTTATGAGGAGCGTAGGAAATCCAAGTATTACAATTTTTTTTGCTAAGCGATTATCTATAATCAATAAATTATAGGGGAATGTCATCATGGCACTAATACCAAACTTTCCAAAAGACTTACTTGATATACATCACCATTGGCATGATCCCAGTGCCCATCCTGGATCACCAGGAGGCCGTAACAATCCATTCGGCACCCCCGGGGCCGGACTCGAGTTTCTGCAATTTCATCATGATTTCATGGTGCAGTTCCATGCGTGGTACGACACACAACCTTTTGCGGATCAATCGCTGGTGCTGCCGTGGGCTACTGTGCCGGTGGTATTAAAGAATCCCGCAGTAACCGGATGGAATTCAACATTTGCTGCGCAAGAAAATAGAATTATTACCAACAATCCATCTTTCTCATCTGAGGATGCGCTCGGCGCTTATATCGAAGGCGGAATTCATGGTTGGATTCATCCTGCAGTGGCTACCGCTTTCAATGAGCCGGTCGTTGCAAATTTTCATTCTCCGCAAAGCACTTATTTTTACCAGATCCACGGATTGGTAGATAAATGGTGGCGGGATTATGTCACAGCGCAAATACCGCAGACCATCGTTCAATTGGCTGTCGACGCACCTTCTGTTCAAGCTTCGATTTCACGGCCGGGAGAAGTGAGTGTATTTAGTTTTGTGGTATTCACGGCAGGAAATTACACCATTGAAACACAAGGATCGACTGATGTGGTGGCGCGCCTGTACGGGCCGAACAACATGGCTGCACTCATTACTGAAGATGACGACAGCGGTGATGCCCAAAACTCGCGCATTTCCAGCATGCTGTCAGCCGGTACCTATTATGTACGGGTTCGGCACTATCGTGAATCGTCCACCGGAAATTACAGTATCTCGGTCAAGGGATCGAATCAGCAACCTAATTTTCCTACCATTCAAGTTAACGGAGCGGCTATAGACGGGGTCATCGCGGTAGCCAATGAAAGTGATGTGTATACATTTGCGGTAACTGCGGCAGGCACTCACTTAATCGAAACTGCGGGCAATACCGATTGCTTGATTACATTATTCGGCCCCGACAGCCAAACAGCATTTATCGCCCAAGATGACGATAGCGGTCCCGGAACCAACTCAAGGATCGCAACCAACCTTGCAGTCGGAACCTATTACGTCCGGGTAGCGCACTACAGTCCGACTGGTACTGGCACCTACAGTATCTTTGTAAGAAGATAAGGGCATAGAGATTTTAAGTGAGCAGCTTTAATGGTATTGCCATAATTGATCTGTAAGATATCGATATGATGTATTAGGCTCTAGACTAACAGACCGTGTCTAGTCTAGAGCCAATAAAACTGGCATGTTCTCATGAACCGGGACGGATCAGGTGGCTTCACGGGCGTAAGTCGTAGCACTTACTCCATGGAAGAAGCACCAGGTAATCACGACAGCGATTACAAATAGCCAGTGTTCGAGGACAAACAGAATCGACAGTTTGATGTTACCACCCCGAACCAAGTCTATGCTGGCGGCATAACCTGTATTTGGGCCCGGGAAGGCTGGCTGTATCTGGTTATTGTCATCGTGCTCATCGTTAGCCAGTAATCCGGTATAAATGTACTCTCCAGTCTGTGTTTGCCTTGCGGTGGCTGCTTCGGAAGCATTTCTTGGCGGCTTGTTAACGAGGTGGTGGAGGCGGTGGGTTTCCTGGCGGTGGTGGGGGAGGAGTGAAATTGGCGGGTGGATTCCGTGGCATGTTGACAGTCTGTTCGTTGGAGATTCTTCCGGAAATGGGCACGCGGTGCCCTTTGGCATACATGCATTGGATATAGCCAATATCGTAGCGTTGTTGATTGACATAAGCCGAGCTGCTGGCGGTGCCGGATCCAACCATGCTGCCGGCTAACAAACCGGTACCGGCACCGATTGCGGCACCACCGCCGCCCGCAATGGCAGCACCGGTTGCAGCACCAAGGCCGGCGCCGATTACCGCACTTTCGATACCGCTCGTTTGCGCCGCTTGCCGCGATGTTAACCCGCCGACTTGCTCATAGGCGTAGCGGCGGCAATCGTAATCATCATAACGAAATTGCTCAAAGCTTTTACCGGAGCCCGGCAATACCATTACACTCGGGCCCGAAGGCAAGTGCACGCACGCAGCTAAAGTCGCGGTGATTACTGGCGCAAAAATTCTGCCAAGGATCTTCATGTCGTTCTCGCTTATCATTGTGGATTGAATTACAGCGTTATGTGCAACTTCCAGTCAGTCACCCTGGCGTATCTTCAATTGATGCGCACCACGATCTATTTTATCAACGGGTAACGCTAATCTTATCAAGGCGTTTGGTATACAATACGTACGCGTCTCAAACAAAATGTCTGACATGATCCAAATTTTAATAGTTCCTGTTCCACTTTAAAGGAATCTTTATTTAGCATATCGCCTTATTTGAATCGCACGAAATAATAGATTCGCACGGTCATATTTGTATAATAGCAGGCAGTTGCGTATCAAAATCGTCATTATTATAGTTAGGAGAAATTAGAATGTCGCAAAAACACCCGGTTATAGCCGTTACCGGATCTTCAGGTGCAGGCACCTCAACGGTCAAAAACAGCTTCGAGCATATATTTCGCCGTGAGAAACTGAATGCCGCCATTGTTGAGGGCGATAGCTTCCATCGCTACGATCGCGAAGCGATGAAGAAAGCCGTTGCGGAATCTGAAAAAAATGGCGGACGCCCGATCAGTCATTTTGGACCGGAGGCGAATGAATTCGAGAAACTGGAGGTGTTATTCCGGGAATATGGGGAACGCGGCACCGGTCAAACACGCCTGTATTTGCATAACGATGAAGAAGCCGAGCCATGGAATCAAAAGGCCGGTACTTTCACGCCATGGTCGGCGATTCCGCCCGGCTCCGATCTGCTGTTTTATGAAGGATTGCACGGTGGTGTGAAAAGCGATACTGCCGATGTCGCGAAATACGTTGATTTGTTAGTGGGTGTAGTGCCGATCGTAAATCTCGAATGGATTCAGAAAATTTTCCGCGACACCAATGCGCGCGGTTATTCGACTGAAGCAGTGACACATACGATCCTGCGTCGCATGCATGATTACGTGCATTACATTACACCGCAATTTTCTCGTACGCATGTCAATTTTCAACGCGTGCCTACTGTGGATACATCGAATCCGTTCATCGCGCGCGAAATACCTACACTGGACGAAAGTATGGTGGTGATCCGCTTTCGGGACCCGGATATTGTCGATTTTCCCTATCTGCTGAGCATGATTCACGATTCTTTCATGTCGCGCCCGAATACCATTGTTGTGCCCGGGGGAAAAATGGGTATGGCGATCGAATTGATTTTAACGCCGCTAATTTTGGATATCGTGACTAAAAGCAAACAATAAGCTTTTCACACAGCATCCCGGATGATTCGGAAATGGGCGTATTAAAAATTTCTGAATTATCCGCACGTAACAAAAAACAAAACTAATCCGTTGATGTATCCGCATCGCTTCTTGACAACGCATGACTCCACTTTTGTCCGGCTTGAATCCGCAGCAGCTTGAAGCGGTAACGCTGCCTCATCAAACCGCATTGATTCTGGCGGGAGCCGGGAGCGGTAAAACGCGGGTGTTGACGACGCGGATCGCTTATCTGATCCAATCCGGACAAGTCAGCCCGTATGGCATTCTGGCGGTTACATTCACTAACAAAGCTGCAAAAGAAATGCTGGCACGTATTACCGCGATGCTGCCCGTCAATCCGCGCGGAATGTGGGTGGGAACATTTCATGGATTATGTCATCGCATGCTGCGTGCGCATTACCAAGAAGCTGGATTGCCGCAAGCATTTCAGATTCTGGATGCTGCGGATCAACTCGCAATGGTAAAACGCATCTTGAAAGGTATGTCGGCGGATGAAAAAAAGTTTCCGCCGCGCCAGGTGCAATGGTTTATCAATAATGCCAAGGAAGCGGGCTTGCGCGCTGCTTTTGTCGTCGTCGACGATGCGTATTCGCGCCATGTGCTTGAATTTTATCAAGCGTATGAACAACAATGCCAAAAGGAAGGCGTAGCGGATTTTGCGGAATTGTTGCTGCGCAGCTATGAACTGTTAAGCCGCAACGACCACCTATGCCGCCACTACCGGGAGCGTTTCCGGCATATTCTGGTGGATGAGTTTCAAGATACCAATCAATTGCAGTATCGCTGGCTGAAATTACTGGCCGGTGCGGGCCAACCGAATGGCGCGTCCGTATTTGCCGTGGGTGACGACGACCAAAGCATCTACGCGTTTCGTGGCGCTTGTATCGGGAATATGCATGATTTCGAGCGCGAATTCGGTGTGACAACCGTCATTAAGCTGGAGCAGAACTACCGTTCGCATGGCAATATTCTCGATGCCGCCAATGCAGTGATCAAAAACAATCCGCAACGCTTAGGCAAGAATCTATGGACTTCGGAAGGTAAAGGCGAGCCGCTGCGTGTGTATGGCGCACCCAATGATTTCGATGAAGCCGCTTTTATCGTCGATGAGATCAAAGGCCTGCAAACGGAAGGTGTCGTGTTAGCGGAAATTGCGTTGCTATATCGATCCAATGCGCAATCACGGGTGCTTGAGCATAGCCTGTTCAATGCCGGTATTCCGTATCGCGTCTATGGCGGCATGCGTTTTTTTGATCGCCAGGAGATCAAGCATGCGCTGGCGTACTTGCGTTTGATCGCTAATCCAGACGATGACGGTGCGCTACTGCGGGTGATCAATTTCCCGGCACGCGGTATCGGCCCCAGGAGTGTGGAGCAATTGCTGGATGATGCGAAAACTTGGGGCGATAGCTTATGGGCGGCTGCGTTGCGCAAATGCGGCGGTGTAGTACCGGCGCCGCAAAACAGCGATAAACCGCTGAAAGGTATCGCGGCTTTCGTGCATTTGATCGAGACAATGCAGCAAACTTGCCAAGCGCTGCCATTGCCGCAAATCATCGAATCCATGCTGACGCAAAGCGAGTTACTGGTGTTTTACAACCGGGAAAAAGAAGGCGCTGAACGTGTTGAGAACCTGAATGAATTGATTAATGCAGCGACCAGTTTCGTGCACGAGGCTGAAAACGACAGTCTCGCCGAATTCCTGGCGCATGCATCCTTGGAAGCAGGGGAGCATCAAGCCGGCAACGGGCTGGATGCGTTGCAACTGATGACAGTGCATGCGGCTAAAGGTTTGGAGTTTCACAGCGTGTTTCTGAGCGGCTTGGAAGAAGGATTGTTTCCGCATGAAAACAGCGCGGCGGAAGTCAGCGGCGTGGCTGAAGAGCGGCGTTTGATGTATGTGGCGATGACGCGTGCGCGCCGCCGTTTGTACCTCAGTTTTGCACAAAGCCGCATGTTGCACGGCCAAACGCGTTATCACATTGCGTCGCGTTTTCTTGATGAAATTCCGTCGGAGTATGTCAAGTGGCTCAAGCCTGCAACCGGAATGGCTCAGGAAATTCGCCGCCCCGGCGGTATTCAGGAAAATCCGAGCACTTCTTATTACCGGCAACCGAAATCACTCGGTAATACCTGGGCCATCGGGCAAAGTGTAGTACACACCAAGTTCGGTACGGGTGTCATCATCGATTATGAAGGCAGCGGCAGCGAAGCCAGGGTACGGGTCAATTTCGAGCACGCAGGCACGAAGTGGCTGTTGTTGGAATACGCGAAATTGACAGCGCTTTGAGATCCTTGCGACAGCCTGCTTCTTCCATGGCATGGAAGAAATCACTGATAAAAAAGCTGTCGACAAGGTTGCTGTAAAGGTCTCACCGGCATTGAATCCGGTTTTATTCGATTTCCAAGTCAAATCTCTGACTTTGCCGGCTTCTCCTTGCCGTATTGTTGATACTGTTTGCGGCCTACCGTCACGTCATAGTTGATTTGGAAATGGGACTAGTGTTGGTCCGGTTCATCCGGAAGTTGATGTTGCCGGCGGTGCGCTTCGTTGCAATAGTACTTTCCCTTGCTTTCTATGGCGCTGTTGCGTGCAACGGATTGCTGGCAGTGCGCGCATTGCACCGTGTCTCCGGAAGGGGCGGAACCGTTGGTTGAAGGATCATTTGCCGATTTGATTTCATCGTGCGAAGGCTTTGCTGCATCAGCGGGATTTGTCCAATTGGCGGCCCGATAGTCCTGTTCCGCGTCGGCGGCGGTGAAGCGAACCGGTTCTCCAAGAAAAATATCTTTATAGCTCACATAGATGGATGTAAACAACGTAGGGATCAGAATCACCAAGCCAACGCCATACGGTATCAGGCAGATGATCGTCAGGATGATCAAAGCGATGATATATACCTGAAATGGAAAAAGATTTCTGAGGCACGCGAAGAAGCTTTGTTGCAACGCCGCTTGCGGTGAAAGGCGATCGAATGCCACCAGCAAAGGGGCGAACCAGGTGGCCATCATCAACGGTATCGAAAGCACCAGCATGAGAAGTGAAGAAGTGAGAAAGCTGCTCATCACACCCATCAATTCGGTTTCGTCGACCCGCTTGCCGTATAGCATCATGTCCGTCATTTGTGAGCCGCCGGTCAGCATCGCCAAGCCGATGATCAGGATTTGTCCGACCAGATAAAAGCCGCCGATCGCGATCAAAGGTGCCGGATTATCTTTGAATGCGATAAATAAGTGGGTTATCTCAAGGGGTTCCCCTTGCTCCAACGCTTTGCAGCCTTGCATGAGCCCGACCAGGAAAACCGGCGAAATTAACGTAAAAATGAATTTCCCCAATAGCGGTATCAGCGACATCGCCAGTGCGATCAGCATCAGTGTGAAGCACGCCATTACCCAAGCCAGCGGTGCTTTCCGGAATAAGTAGAAGCCGCTCAAAATCCATTGCAGTCCCTGTTTTGCGTAAACTTGATGAATCTCCATGCAATTCTCCGATAGAAAGGGGGCGTTAGGTCAATTAACGCATTTAAACCCAAAGTTGCTTTACGTCATTAGTATAGCGAACATGATTTCGCAAAATATCCCTGAAATGTCCGGGATCCTTGGCGTGCGTCAATTCGCCCGGGCGCGGCAAGTGAAAATCGTAGAGCCGGGATATCCAAAATCTTAATGCTCCGGCCCGCAGCATCACCGGCCAGGCCCGATATTCCGCGTCATTGAGCGGGCGGGTGGCGTGATATGCACCGACTAACGCCAGCGTTCGGGATGGATCCAGAGTTTTAGTATCCGTGATGCACCAGTCGTTGACGACGATCGCCAAATCGTACAGAAAATAATCATTGCACGCGAAATAAAAATCGATGACACCACCGATGCGGTAATCGGTAAATAATACATTGTCGCGAAACAAATCGGCATGAATGATTCCGCCGGGGATCGATGCCGCGGGCAGGCGCACCGTTTGGAAGTCCAACTCCGCTGTCAATTGGGATTTTTCTTCGGCAGATAAAAACACGGCGATATCCGGTGCTCTGGCTTGCCACCAAGAAAGTCCGCGAGGATTCGGCATTGCCGCGGAATAAGAATTGCCGGCCAAATGCATGCTGGCCAGCACGTGGCCTACCTGCATGCATTGATCGCAGGTAGGGTCCGTAATCGATCGACCCGGCAGGCAAGTGACGATCGTTGCCGGTTTTCCGTTAAGTTCACCGAATAGTTTGCGGTCATGCCGCGGAATAGGGGCGGGGCAGGGAATATCGCACCCGGCCATGTGCGCCATCAGATTCAGATAAAACGGAAGCTCCGCGGGTGTCAGTTTTTCGAATAAGGTCAGTACAAATTTACCTGCCGTCGTGGTGACGAAATAATTGGTGTTTTCGATACCCGATGAAATGCCCTGTAATTGAATCAGCTCGCCAAGCGCGTAGTTTTGTAGCCATTCAGCAAGCTGATGATCGGATACGGGAGTAAAAACGGACATGAAATGAATGTGAAAGCCGGAAAATACTAAGCGATTGAATTAAGAAACATGCGTTTGGCGATGAAGTCAGAATTGCAACAATTGCCACATAGGCGGACTGACGTCAATGCCGGCTTCATTGGGGTGATTGTGGTGATCTCTGATCATATTCTTTTTCAAGTAATACGGCGGCCCGATACGCGGAATGACTTTGATCATCAGCAATTCGCCGTTGATGCGGTGCTCCTCGATAATATCTTGCCCGCGGTGGATAATCGTCACTTCGGTTTCGGGGATTTGTTCGGAATCGACTTGCATATCGACGGGATTTTTCGGCGGCTCGTCCAAGTCACGCGGCGGCTCCGGAATTTCAGGCAGCGGAATCAAATTATCGGGGTGATTCGGTTTCCTGGTTTGCTTGGGCGGTTCGGATTCGGCCATGAGCGGTAATGCAATGCTCAATAGTAGCGTGATAATCAGTCGATGCAGGTGCATGGCGGTTCCAAGCGCGTCAGGATCAATCGATATTCTACCTAAAATCTCCGTGAAGCGTTATAAATTGAGCTGAATTTCTCGTTCAATCGCCGTGAGTTCGAAGCCACTGGTCTCATAGTATTGAAAAATAGCGTTGACAACCTGGTGCGGTTCGTCGATGACTTGAATCAAATTCAAATCGTCGGGTGATATGAGTCCTTCGGCGATCAATACCTGTTGAAACCAATCCAGCAAACCGCGCCAGAATTGCGCACAAACCAGGATGATCGGCATTTTGCGTGTTTTACCGGTTTGCACCAGCGTCAATGCCTCCATCAATTCATCCAAAGTGCCGAAGCCGCCGGGCATCACGACATATGCGGTGGCGAACTTGACAAACATATATTTGCGCGCAAAGAAGTGGCGGAAGGTTTGGCTGATGTTTTGATAAGGATTGCGATGCTGTTCGTGCGGCAGTTGAATATTTAAACCGATACTGGGTGATTTTCCGTAGAAGGCGCCTTTATTCGCGGCTTCCATGATGCCCGGGCCGCCGCCTGAGATTACCGAGAAACCGGCATCGGAAAGCAAGCGCGCGATTTGTTCGGCCAACTGATAATAC
>CP091135.1:1519473-1608096 GCA_021582655.1 Nitrosomonas sp. | reverse complement strand
GTTTTTACAATCGCATTTCGGAGAAATGGGAATTTCCACCGGATGCTACCGGTATTCTTCCGGGATTGCCCGACACATTAAGTTATTTGCCAACAGATCGTGACGATCGCATAGCTGTTCGAGAAGGAGAATTCAGCCGAGGCGGTGGGGGCTCTGATGATTTCGTCATTCGTGAACCCGCGCATTTACGTATTGAGGATTTTAATTCCGGAGATGATGACAGGCTGGTATTTGATACCGGACTTGGCATTGCTTCAAGAAAGGAATTGGAACAGTACATTACAAACTTTGAGTATAACGGCAAGGATTTTGCAATTCATTTTAACCCAGACGTATCCATTACATTAGTGGGTGTGGCACCTGAGAATATTAGCTGGGATTTGGTAAGCGTGGTGAGTTGATCGAGTAAGCAGCCTAATCAGCAACCACGCTGCCATCAGTCTGAAAGCGATTGGCCAGCGCATCTATGTCTAACAAACACCCAAGTGGTTCATTCTTGGGTTTTCCGCGTTATCAGTGGTAGTACAAAAAGCGCTATTCAGCGCGGCCCTCAATCTATGATAGTTAAGCCATTATTGAGCACATAGCCGTATCGACGAATGGGAAGCCGATACCGTCATTTTCTATAATATTCTGGATATAATAGCCCGGTATTATTAATAGAGACTGATATTCTCACTGACTGCCATGCTTTTTTATTTGCTTCCTTCATTTCAGGATGGTAAATAAACCTAAGGAAACACCGATTAATTCGGCGAACGGAATGAAACGCAAGGCCGACGTTACACAGTAACCGGGACATATCATAAGATAGATAAGAACGAGTGCCGTGCAACGAAGCGACGTACTCGTACGGCCAATTAGTGATTTCTTAAGGGAGTTAACTTAACTATGATTTCTAGTGACAAGCGCAGCAGTCGGGCAGGTTACTCGATGGTTTTTCTTGTTTCTTCTATGTTGTTATTGAGTTGTTCGGCAGAGGAAGTAGAGGGAATAAAGAAAGGGACTGTTGACAAGAAGGCTGAAGCGCAGCCTACAGATAAAATAAAGGATAGCTTGCGATTTAATGCTGTCAATGTTCGTACCTGGGCTGCCAAAGATAACGCCAATAACTTTCCGGAATTAACAGATTCCATAGTAGCAGTACCCTGGATAAAAAGTCGTCCATCTTTCGGTATAGCATTTTCGGGAGGAAGTACACGATCTGCCACGGCCACGCTTGGGCAATTGCGAGCACTCGATACACTCGGGTGGCTGGATCAGGCACGCTATCTCTCCGTGAACTCTGGTAGTTCATGGATAAGCGTACCTTATGTATTCCTACCCGAACAGTTTGACGGAGGACGTTTTCTTGGAAGCTACATATCGCCGGGTAATATTCGCGATGCGGTACTTAAAGATGAAGAAGATAACGAATCGATGGAAGGCGCTATCTTTCATGCAAGAGTGGTTGATCCATCCGATCCGGAAAGGATAAGGTCGATGTTAAGAGGCGATGAAGGGTACGCGGATTTCGTCGGTGAGGTTTTTCTGAAACGTTTTAATTTGCACGATAGAAACAAATTCTTCAGTTCGCACGAAGCCGCTCTAGATGCGATTTTGCAAAGTAATCCTTTATTAAAATCGGATGATTTTTATTTGATGCATAAGAATCGTCCTTTCTTAATCGTCATTGGAACATTGCTTACACCTGCCAAAGAAAGTTACTTGATTGAAGCCACACCGCTTTACGTTGGCTTGCATAGTGAGTTTTCCGTCGCATCAGCAAAAGATGCCGACGCAAAAAGAATGCTCATTGGTGGAGGTTATATCGAATCATTCGGTTATGACAGCTATGAGCCGAAACAGGCCGTATCAGCGGATGGACGCTGGAATGTTCAACTCAAAGGAGATGTTTCCCGAGGAGACCCTCTAACTAACAAACGCTATCGGTTCACACTGTCGGATGTGATAGGAATGAGCAGCGCCGCTCCACATATCACGATCGCAAAGAAAAAAATACCCGATACGGTTTTTCCGGAATTCCGTCATTGGGCGATTGATCGAGAGCACGTTCAGAGCGATGCACAGCTTTATAGCAAAGCGAAAGAGCTAAAGCACGGTGATGGCGGAGACACTGACAACTTGGCCTTAATACCATTACTAGCGCGTCAGATTGAGAACATTCTTGTCTTTATCAACACAAGAACCGCTTTTCCCGCGGATGCGAGTTGCGATAACATCACAACGGATGTGATCGTGGATGATCTGATTTATCTGTTTCGATCTACCAATAAACCGGAAGACAAAGTCGTCTTTTCTGATGGAGAAGTCCAATTAGCTAAACTTTGTCATGATTTCAAACAAAAAAAGCAAGTGGGCAAACCCTTAGCTTACTGTCAGAATTATGTCATTAAATCCAATGTGCGCTACGGTATTCGGGAAGAAAACTATACCCCGTCCATATGCTGGGTCTATCTTGATCGTACGCAACAATGGATAGACAAGATACCTAACGATCATACCGAGAAACAGGTTACTGATCTTAAGGTAAAACAGGGTGATTTTGAGCATTTCCCGCATTATCAAACTTTTGGAGAGCAGGGTCCTTTGCTGATCGACCTGGATCGCGAACGTGTACGTGCTTTATCCAATTTGACGGCTTGGACGGTATATGAAAGTGCATCTTATATTGCCCAGGGCCTTCCAAGTGCACTACTTGCGATCGGCAAACGACCAGAAGGTTTCGATCAGTAACGTAAGTTCAGGGGGGCGTAGAGCGTTTTTTAAGACAAACCTCGATTATGCCGGAGACTTACGGTTTTATCCGGTGCCAGTCGAGAGAGTACTCGGAAATCGGGTATGTTCGGCATGGGTATGGTAAAGAGATTGAACCTCAGAAAGCGGCAATGTTTTTCAGTATTGCCGCCAGACGTGGAAGCCCTAAAACAAATGGCGGATTTATCGAATAGGATTGAGAAAGAATTCGCGCATCAGAAAATCTTCCAATCCGGCAGTATCTTTCTCGCGTGCTGATAGCACCACCACGCGATGGAGGCGGTGTGATTCCCAGTTGAAATCTTCTTTGTAGTATTCGCGGATCAATTCGATCATACGGCGGATGATCGCGCGCTCGACATCGCCATCCGGTCCTGCAGTAACATGAATCAATTGCAAGCGCGGATTACTTTGCCCCGTGGTCCAGGCGCGGAATGAAAACTCGGCGGTACGCGGACCAATGCGTTGGATTTGAAAGATGCCGCTGGTGCCGGGATTTTGCAGATTGCGGCGGATATTGGCCATGCGGATTTCATTCGCGCTCGGCTGCTTGGCGGTGTTGGCGGGTACTGCGTCCGAATCGTCGAAAAGCCCTTCGGCGCGGCGGCGTGCTTTGGCTTGGTTAATAAAATCCGACAAATCCTTGGGCGCTTCCGCGGCTTCTTCACGAGCTTTGGTTTTTGCAATCGCTTGCTCCGGAATCGGCGCTTTGGGTTTGCTGGGTTGCTCCGCAGCTTTCGGTTTGGTTTGCGGGCGTGCGGATGGTGTTTTCGCCGGGGGCGGCGGCAGTTTCGGTGCCGGTTTGGTTTCCGCCATTTTGGGTTTTTCCGGTTGCGGAGGTGCCGGTGCGTTCGACGGCGCAGCCGGCGTCGACGAATTCGCTTCTTCGGATTCGTTCAGGTCAATAAAACTCGCTGCGATCGGCGGCGGTGTCTCGGTTTCCACTTCCGGTAACGACAACAGGAAGCCGATGCCCCAGATCATCAGTAACCAGATCAGCGCAGCCAGCGGCAACGGCCACCATAAGCGTATTTCTTTCGATCGGGAATTTCCCATTGGACGGATTACTTGTGTTTCACCGCGATCAAAAAGTGTTGCGCTCCGGCGGCACGGGCGCGCAGCATGGCTTGCACGACGATACCTTGCGGTGCTTCGTTATCGGCGGATACGATCAGCTTTTGTTTGGAGTCCGCGAGCAGTGGTTTGAGGGTGGTGGCCAGTGTATCCAGGGTTACCACGGTTTGATTGATAAAGATTTTGCTGTCTTTGGTCAGCGTTAATGTTACCGGTTTTTCGGCGGTCAGTTTTTCCGCTTGCCCTTCGGGTAAATCAACTTGAAGAGAATCAAGCTTTTGCATCGACAACGATGCCAACATGAACGTTGCCAGCAAGAAAAACATTACGTCGATCATCGGGATGATTTCGATCTTACCTTTCGGAATAGAGCGGGACTTACGCAGTTTCATCGGTTTCTTCCTGTTGGTCCAGCCGGATGTTATCGATCAATCGCGTACCCAGGCGTTCCATTTCGTCCATTGTCAGCGACTGTAAACGGGAAAAGAAATTGAATCCGAACAATGCGATCAATGCAATGGCAAGTCCCACGACGGTTGCGATCAACGCTTCCGCGACACCGCCGGTAACCGCTGTGGGATTGACCAAGCCTTCACTGCCGATGACTTGGAATGCACTCATCATACCGATCACGGTACCGACTAATCCCAGTAACGGTGCGGCGGTGACGATGGTTTCCAGCATCCATAGCCGCCGCGTCAACGCTTCTTCGATGATTTGCGCTTCATCCGCGGCACGGGATTCCGTCCACCAAGCCGGCTGGCGGCGGTGAGCGATGACTACTTCAAAAAAACGTTTGTAATAATGACGGCGATCCAGCCCGGAGAGTATTTTTTCCAAATCGTTCCATTTGAAGCCGTAAGTCTCCACAAGATTCAGCAGATCGCTGGAAAGCCGTGCATAACGCCAATAGATAAATGCTTTTTCGAGCATGATCGCCAATGCGATAATGCCAAGCAAAATCAAAGGCACGATAATGATCCCGCCAAGTTTTAACATCATCCAGGCTTGATTCAAGTATTCCATTATATTTAACTCCAGATTTAAGCTGCTCATAAGACTGCGGACTGTCAGTACAAATCACATTGATGGGGATTCCCGATAGACCCGGATCCGCTGCGATGGTCGTATTATTGAAACCATTGCATGCCAGCGGGGCCATAACGTTAACGAACCGGATAGCTGCTAAGAATAGTTGAAAACTTCAGCAGTTGAAACTGTTTGATGGCAAAATAAGACGTTGCCGGCGCTTTGTTGCGGAAATGTGATTGCCGGCGTGAATGACCGGCGGTTTGGCGATCCCAATGCAAAAAAAGAACTGCAATTTATGCTGATAAAGTTTCTGATTCTTTTTATTTTACTCACGGTGGTAATGCCGGTGCAAGCCGGGTGGACAAAGATCGACGCAGCGTCGAAGCCGGGCGAGGCGCATTTTTTCGACCCGGATGCGATACAGAAGCAAGGTATGCTGCGAAAAGTCTGGCTGCTTTCAAGCTACGATCAATTGCAAACCGGTGGACACCGTGCAACCAAGATTTTGTATCAATTGGATTGCACCGCCAACCGCGCGCGGCCGGTTACCATTCTGCTATACCCCGACAAAGACGCGGTCCAGGCCGTGATCGGCGCATTGCATGATGAAAATCGAGAATGGTTTGAATTTCCGGCCCAATCGATGTTTCATGCGGTGGCAGTCAACAGCTGTGCCGATTGAATGGATGCATGACAAGGAATCGTAATATAATTTGCAGCTTATTCAATTTTTCTGATTCGAATTTTTCCAACATCGCACATCGCCGGCTTTCCCATGCGTCCTATTTTAAAATCCAATAAGTTGGTCAATGTTTGCTACGATATTCGCGGGCCGGTGCTCGAGCGTGCCCGGCAAATGGAAGACGAGGGGCATCACATCATCAAATTGAACATCGGTAACCCGGCGACGTTCGGTTTCGATGTACCGGAAGAAATTCTGCAAGATGTGATCCGCAATCTGTCGGCAGCTTCCGGTTATTGCGATTCCAAAGGGTTGTTCGCGGCACGTAAGGCGATCATGCACTATACTCAGGAAAAACAGATCAAGAACGTGCAGTTAGACGACATTTTCATCGGTAACGGCGTATCCGAATTGGTCGTCCTGACAATGCAAGCACTGCTCGATAACGGCGACGAGGTATTGATACCGATGCCCGATTATCCGCTGTGGACGGCGGCAGTAGTGCTTTCCGGCGGCGTGGCGCGGCATTATGTGTGTGACGAAGCGAGCGGATGGTCGCCGGACTTGGACGATATTCGCGCCAAAATCACTCCGAGAACGCGCGCGATCGTCATCATCAATCCGAATAATCCGACCGGTGCACTGTATTCGAAAGAGCTGCTGCTGGAAATCATTGAAATCGCGCGGCAGCATCAATTGATCGTTTATGCCGACGAAATTTACGACAAAATCCTGTACGATCAGGTTTCGCATACTTCGATCGCTTCGTTGGCCGATGATGTGCTGTTCGTGACTTTCAACGGTTTATCCAAGAATTACCGGGCGGCGGGTTTTCGTTCCGGTTGGGCGGTGGTGTCCGGTGAGAAAAACCATGCGCGTGATTACATCGCCGGTTTGAATATGCTGGCTTCGATGCGACTATGCGCCAACGTGCCGTCCCAATTCGGTATTCAAACCGCGCTGGGTGGTTATCAAAGTATTTACGATCTGACCATGCCCACCGGACGGCTGATGCGGCAACGCGATGTGGCGTGGAAACTGCTTACCGATATTCCGGGCGTCACCTGTTTCAAGCCGCAATCGGCGTTATATTTGTTTCCGTGCTTGGATCCGGAAATTTATCCCATTGAGGATGATCAGCAATTCGTGCTCGATTTGCTACTCGAGGAGAAAGTGCTGCTGGTGCAAGGTACCGGCTTCAACTGGATGAATCCGGATCATTTTCGTGTGGTGTTCCTGCCGAATGCTGATGACCTGACCGAAGCGATCGGTCGCATCGCGCATTTTCTGCAGCGTTACCGGAAGCGCTGCGGTACCAACTGATGTCCTGTAGCGCCTGCATTCGTATGCTGCTTTGTGTTTTCGGTGTATGGATTGATTGCTTGCCGAATTAACTATCGATAAATAATCGGCAGTATATGGGACAGGCGATCTGAATTTTCATCAGAAATAAAGCAACTTCGAGAGCGGCTTGGTAAATGAATGCGCTTGAATGATCCGTGCGGCCAACCGGAAATGTCGGGGTTATCAGTTTGTAAAATCAGTATCTTGCTGCAGAATTACCTGCGGATCCTACGGATCGAAAAATTCCGATAGGTATTCGTGTTTCGGGAAACAGTAGCGGCAATATTCGTACCAGCAGGCGCAAAGAGTTTCCCGGTGGCTTGCTAACTACGTATTCCTCGTTCTGTTGCTCGTATATAATCGCAGCATTCTATCACCTGTTTTTATTCTTGAATTTATGAACCCCATTCATATTGGCTTATTAGGCATCGGTACCGTCGGCGGCGGCACTTGCACTGTTTTGAAACGTAACCGTGAAGAGATTGCGCGCCGTGCGGGTCGTGAAATTGTCGTTAAGATGATTGCCGATACCAATCTGGAAAGGGCGCGCAGCTTGGCCGATGACGGTGTCATCGTGACCGCCGACGGCCATGAAGTGACCCGGAATCCCGATATCGACATTGTGGTGGAGCTGATCGGCGGCCAGACTATCGCCAAGGAATTGATTCTCGAGGCGATTACCAATGGCAAGCATGTGGTGACCGCGAATAAGGCGCTGCTGGCCAATCACGGCACCGAGATTTTCGCCGCTGCGCGTGCGAAAGGCGTGATCGTGGCGTTCGAAGCGGCTGTCGCTGGCGGTATCCCGATCATCAAAGCGCTGCGCGAAGGATTGACGGCGAACCGGATCACCTGGATCGCCGGTATCATCAACGGCACCTCGAACTTCATTTTATCGCAAATGCGCGACAAAGGCCTGTCGTTCGATCAGGTACTGGCACAGGCGCAAAAGCTCGGCTATGCCGAAGCTGATCCAACTTACGATATCGAAGGTATCGATGCGGCGCATAAAATCACCTTGATGTCGGCCATTGCGTTTGGTATTCCGGTGCAGTTCAATAAAGTATATATCGAAGGTATTACCAAACTCACCGGCGAGGATATCCGCTATGCCGAGGAATTGGGTTACCGTATCAAACTGCTCGGCATTACCAAGCGGGTTGAGAAAGGTATCGAATTGCGCGTGCATCCGACTTTGATTCCGATGAAACGTTTGATCGCCAACGTCGAAGGCGTGATGAATGCGATTGTGGTCAAAGGTGACGCCGTCGGCGCGACGCTCTATTACGGCGCCGGCGCCGGTGCCGAACCGACCGCCAGTTCGGTGATTGCCGATCTGGTCGATGTCACCCGTCTGCATACCGCCGATCCGATGCATCGCGTGCCGCCGTTGTCGTTCCAACCGGATTTATTGTCCGATACCCCGGTGATTCCGATGGAAGATGTCGAAACGTCGTATTATCTGCGTATGCAAGTGATTGACAAACCCGGCGTGATGGCGGAAATCACCCGTATTGTCGCGGAACAAAAAATTTCCATCAGTGCTTTGCTACAAAAAGAAGCCGGCGACGAATCAGATCAGGTCAGTGTTATCATGCTGACCCATCTGACGGTGGAGAAAAATATCAATGCGGCGATTGCGCGCATCGAAACCTTGCCGGTGGTAACCGGTAAGGTGTTTCGCCTGCGGATCGAGGAATTGAATAACTGACGTGGATGCGGATGAAGCCCGCTGCATTGCGGGTGTATGCCGCGCTCCAGGCCTTTCGCTGTTATACGACCTATTGAAACCGACTATGCGTTATATCTCTACCCGCGGCGGCATGCCGCTTAAATCTTTCTCGGAAATCCTATTGAGCGGCTTGTCCCCGGACGGCGGCCTGGCGATTCCGGATGCGTATCCCCAAATTACCGCGGTGGAATTGGCCGCCTGGCGGGATTTAAGCTATCCGGCGCTGGCGTTCGAAATTCTGTCGCGTTTTATCGATGATATTCCGGCAGATGATTTGCGCAGCATCATCCATCAGACCTATACCGCTGAAGTATTCGGCACGCCGGACATCACACCGCTGAAAACACTGGAACCGGGGTTGCACATTTTAGGATTGTCCAACGGTCCGACGCTGGCGTTCAAAGACATCGCGATGCAATTGCTCGGCAATTTGTTTCAATACCAACTTGCCAAGACCGGCGATACATTAAATATCCTAGGGGCGACTTCGGGCGATACCGGTTCCAGCGCCGAATACGCGATGCGCGGCAAGCAAGGCATCCGCGTCTTCATGCTGTCGCCGCTCGACAAAATGAGCCGCTTCCAAACCGCGCAAATGTTTTCGCTGCAAGACAAAAACATTTTCAACATCGCCATTCGCGGCGTGTTCGACGATTGCCAGGACATCGTCAAAGCAGTCAGTAACGATCACGCGTTCAAACAAGCACACCGCATCGGCACCGTCAATTCAATCAACTGGGCGCGTATCGTGGCGCAAGTGGTGTATTACTTCAAAGGTTATTTCGCTGCGACCCAATCCAACGATGAGCAAGTGTCGTTCGCCGTACCGTCCGGCAATTTCGGCAATATCTGCGCCGGACATGTCGCGCGCATGATGGGGTTACCGATCAAGCGCCTGATCCTGGCAACCAACGAAAACGACGTATTGGATGAATTCTTCCGCACAGGCCGGT
This sequence comes from Nitrosomonas sp., assembly GCA_021582655.1. Lineage (GTDB taxonomy): Bacteria > Pseudomonadota > Gammaproteobacteria > Burkholderiales > Nitrosomonadaceae > Nitrosomonas. The sequence continues at coordinate 1,598,522 of CP091135.1, read as the reverse complement.
ACCGTCCGCGTACCACCAGCGAAACCCGGCACACCAGCAGCCCGTCGATGGACATCTCCAAAGCCTCCAACTTCGAGAGTTTTATTTTCGATCTGACCGGACGCAATGCGCAGCAAGTGCAAGAACTATGGTCGGCAGTCGACCAAGGCAAGCCTTTCGATTTATCGCAAACCCCGCTGTTCGCCAAAATCCAAGCCTACGGCTTCGCCTCCGGCAGCAGCAATCACGCCGCGCGCATCGCCACTATTCGCGACGTCTATCAACACTATCATGTGCTGGTCGACACCCATACCGCCGATGGCCTCAAAGTCGGGCAAGTGCACCGCGAAGCGGGTGTGCCGCTGATTTGCCTGGAAACCGCACTACCCGTCAAATTTGCCGAAAGCATCCAGGAAGCGATTGGACGGGAACCGCAACGTCCGGCGGGGTTTGAGAACCTGGAAAGTTTGCCGCAGCGCTTTGTGGTCAAGGATGCGGATGTGGTGGCGATAAAGGCGTATATTGATGCAGAGTGTAAGAGATCTGCATGATTGCCGGTGTTTGCTTTATTTCTAGAAACACTGTTCATTGACTGCGTCAGGAATCGCTTCACTGCGAGAGTAACTCACTTCCTCTGCATCTTGTTGATAGGCTTCGGTCGCTGTGTTCCGTATGCCTTGCACTTCATCTCGTCTGCCGAATTAATCAGTGTTTTCCTAAGTGTAACAAGATGGTTGCGGACTTATAATCACGAATACCCCAGTACGACTACCGAAGAAGTGACGCTAAAATAAAAGCTTGTTCAATTGACGTATTAGTTTCTACTTTTGGTTTTATGCCACCATCGCGGGCAAATAACCGGACAGCTTGTCTTATTTAGTGTCTTCCCAGTCATTGAATTTCATTTTCTAATCCACCCTGACGGTACCGACTTTCCCTTGCCGTATTATTAGATTGTCTGCGGCGCGTCTTCGTCTCAGGTCTGATCGGAAACTGAAATAAGCCGGTCGGAGTGGCCGGTTTTTGTCTCTTGTTAATGTCTTGGTTTTAAGAAAATACGCTATTGATTGATGATATTTTCTTTTTATTCTTCTTGTATTCTTACGGTAGACTGATGGTGATGATGATGTTGATCTGTTCACGGCATCCGGAAGCAGGTGATATTGCTTTTTCCGTCGGTAGTACTGCAATTCTTATGGAATGCCATAACCGAGGCCGGAAATATCTTGTGCAAGACTGCGGTTATTCGGTGAAATAGCCCGAGATGTCGTGTCGATATGGATGTATTATATTTTATAATGAATGAGTTAATTGTATAGCCGATACTATTTTACCAACTGAATCTGAAATGACTTGCTATCGATAACAAAATGAGTCACATCATGATACAGCTTAGCTGGGTAGGAATAATCTTGGTTTTTAATCGGCTGTTTGTCCTTCAAGAGATATAAAATAATGGAAATGAAATCAGCTTCCTTTTTATTTAAAAAAATTTGGCCGGCTATTGTTATATTTTTGATACTCACGGCATCCTTTTACGCGTATGTTGCTTCCGAGGAGAAGGTCAAACGTATGTATGATCAGCGTCTGGATGCTCTTAATTTAGCTAATGAGCTGCGCCAGAGTTCGGATGAGTTGACCCGGATGGTGAGAACCTATGTGGTAACCGGCAATTTACGGTTTAAAGAATATTTTCAGGAAATATTGGATATCCGTAATGGAGATAAGCCGAGGCCGGTACATGGCAGCTTTATCTATTGGGATTTCGTGGTTGCAGGTATGCCGTTACCGCAGGCTGGGGATAGTCGGAAGGTTTCATTATTGGAATTGATGCGGCAGTCGGGTTTGACGGACTCGGAATTCGATAAGATGCAGGAATCCAAAACATTATCCGACAATCTGGCCAGACTGGAATTTGGGGCGATGCGGTTGATTGAAACTGCGGAGGAGGCGGATATTGAATCCGCTCGCGCCAAAGCGATTCAAATGCTGCATGACGAAAATTATCATCAAGCCAAAGCGGCAATCATGATGCCGATCGATGAATTTTTCCATTTGATGGATGCGCGTACGCAGGCTGCCATTGTTGCCGCGGATGACCATGTCTTAGTATTCAGAATATTATTCATGGCAACGAGCCTATGGGTGGTTTTCATGATCTTGCGATTTTCAAGGACGCTGTTCATGACGTTAGGAGGTTCGGCGCAGGAAGTGCATACGGTGATTCAGAGAATCGGCAAAGGCGACTTCACCACAAAAACGCCGATCGAATCCGGAATGGAAAGCAGCGTTCTCTATGGCTTGCTCGAATTGCAGGAAGAGTTGCAAGTTCGTGAAGTGGAACGAAAAGAAAGTGAAGAGGAATTGCGCATTGCGGCAATCTGCTTTGAATCGCACGATGGTGTCATGATTACCGATGCTGGCAGTGTCATCTTGAGCGTCAATAAAGCATTTACGGATATCACCGGTTATACCGCCGAAGAAATTGTAGGAAAAACACCGCATATTCTTTATTCCGGTCGCCATAGCGAAGAATTTTATCGTGATATGTGGAGTTCCATTGCACGTACCGGTCATTGGTATGGGGAAATCTGGAATCGCGGTAAGGATGGCGAGCTGTTTTCCAAGTGGCTTAATATCACCGCGATCAAAACGAATGACGGCGCCGTTACGCACTACATCGGTATGCTATCGGATATTTCCGAATATCGGCAGGCGCAAGATAAAATCAGAAAATTGGCATTTTTTGACCAATTGACGGATTTGCCCAATCGATTTCTTTTAACCGAGCGGTTAAAACAGGTTTTAAATGCTGCCGACCGTACTAAGAATCACTATGCTTTGCTTTTTATCGATCTCGATAATTTTAAATCCCTGAACGATACGCTCGGCCATAACATGGGGGATTTACTGTTAAAGCAAGTGGCTCAGCGTTTGTCCATGTGCGTGCGCAAGGAAGATACTGTGGCGCGGCTGGGCGGTGATGAGTTTGTGGTTCTGCTGATGAATCTGAGCGACAACGCGAAGGATGCGATAGCGCAAGCGGGAACCGTGTGCAAGAAAATCATTTCAGTACTCAATCAATCCTATCAACTGAATGATTCTTCGTTTCGCTGCACATCCAGTATCGGTGTGACTTTGTTCAGTGATCACCAGTATCCTGTCGAGAATTTGATGAAACAGGCCGATTTGGCTATGTATCGGTCAAAAGAAGCGGGGCGCAACACCTTTCATTTCTTTGATCCTGAAATGGAAACTGTTGCATTAAAGCGATCCATCTTCGAAAAGGATTTTCTGGCAGGAATTGAAGCAAACCAATTCATACTGTATTACCAGGCTCAGGTTACCCATAATTTGCAAGCAATCGGCGCTGAAGTTCTGCTGCGTTGGCAGCACCCGCATTACGGGATGATGCTTCCCGGTGATTTCATTCATTTGGCGGAAGAAACCCGGGCAATGCTGCCGTTGACCCATTGGATTATCGAAACCGCCTGCAATCAGCTGGCCAAATGGCATAATCAGCCCGGATTTTCGCATCTTACCATCGCGGTCAATATCAGTCCGCAACAATTTCGGCAGCATGATTTTGTGGATCAGGTGCTCGATATCGTGAAAAAAATCGGTATCAATCCCCGACAGCTGAAATTGGAATTGACGGAGTGTTCGTTGATTCACGACGCCGATGAAGTGATTGATAAAATGTCCGCATTAAGAAGTGCGGGCGTAGGTTTTTCTTTGGATGATTTCGGCGTCGGTTTTTCTTCGTTGTCTTATTTGAAGCGCTTACCACTGGAGCAATTGAAGATCGATCGGTCGTTCGTGCGCGATGTGCTGACCGACTCCAACGACGCCTCGATTGCCAAGGCCATCATCATGCTTGCCGGAAATCTTGAACTCGGCGTGCTTGCAGAAGGTGTGGAAACGGAAGAGCAGCTTAATTTTCTTCTGGAATCAGGATGTTATTCCTATCAGGGTTATTTGTTCGGTAAACCGTTGCCGATCGAGAGCTTTGAAGAATTGGTCCAGAGAAACTTTTTTCTGAATCATCCATGAAATTCAAATGGTAATAGGCTATCGGGCGTGCGGTTAATTTATAATTCAACCGGGGTGTGTCGCAAATAACCCAAATTTGTTGTTTGCTATAAACAATAAATACTGTGGTGCGCGTGCCTTTGAAGCGAGTTGCCTTCGCAATGAAGCGATTCGCTGGCGCAGCCAACTAATCAGCGTTTTCCTAACATATTTCACAAGACTTCTTGGAGTTTGCATGCTAGACATACAACAATTACGCACTGATTTGGATAACGTCGCCCGGCAACTGGCGAAGCGCGGATTTGTATTTCCGATCGATGCGTTTAACGCGCTGGAGGCGGAGCGAAAAAAGATTCAAACCCGGACCGAAGAATTGCAAGCGCAACGTAATGCCGCTTCCAAGAGAATCGGTCAGGCCAAGGCCGAAGGCGGGGATGTTACGGCGATCATGAACCAAGTCGCACACCTGGGTGACGAACTGAAACAAGCGGAGGCGCATCTCGATCGGATCAAGCGCGAAATGCAGGCGATGCTGCTCGAAATTCCCAATTTGCCGCATGCCAGCGTGCCGGATGGTAAGGATGAAACTTGCAACGTGCAGATTCGGCGTTGGGGCGAGCCGCGGCGGTTCGATTTTACCGTCAAGGATCATGTCGGCCTCGGGGAGGAATTGGGATTACTCGATTTCGAAGCCGCCGCGAAATTGAGTGGTGCGCGTTTCAGTCTGATGAAAGGAGGGCTTGCCCGATTGCATCGGGCGCTGGCGCAATTCATGCTGGATACACATACGCAGGAACATGGCTATCAGGAGACCTATGTGCCGTATCTGGTCGGGCGTGACAGCTTGCGTGGAACCGGCCAATTGCCGAAGTTCGAGCAGGATTTGTTTGCCGTCAGTGCGGGTGGCGCCGATGCCGCCGGCATACCCGAATATCACCTCATTCCGACAGCGGAAGTCCCGATCACCAATATGGTGCGCGATGAGATCATACCGTTGCAGGCGTTGCCGCTGAAGTACGTTGCGCATACCCCGTGTTTTCGCTCCGAAGCGGGCAGCTATGGTCGGGATACGCGCGGCTTAATCCGCCAACATCAGTTCGACAAGGTTGAGTTGGTGCATATCGTGCACCCCGATGATTCATACGAAGCGCTGGAGCAATTGGTCGGCCACGCGGAAAGGATATTACAGAAGCTCGAGTTGCCGTACCGGGTGATGACCTTGTGTACCGGCGATATGGGATTTTCCGCGGCGAAAACTTACGATATCGAGGTCTGGCTGCCGGGACAGAATGCTTATCGCGAAATTTCCTCCTGCAGCAATTGCGAAGCTTTCCAGGCGCGCCGTATGCAAGCGCGTTTTCGTAACGAGCAAGGCAAGCCGGCGTTGCTGCATACGTTAAACGGCTCCGGTCTGGCGGTGGGACGTACATTGGTGGCGGTGCTGGAAAACTATCAAAATGCCGATGGCGGTGTCGCCATACCCGGCGTATTGCGTCCCTACATGAATGGTCTTGACCAACTGCGCAAGAGCGAACAGAATGCTAGTGAACTATAACTATTTTCTGAAAGGCGCCTTATCATGCAAAACGAAACTACAAATCATTTCGCAAGTGACCATGACCTGAAAACATTGGAGGATGAGATCCGCGAAGCGGTAGCGACCGGTACGCATGTGCAAGAAACGGTGCATCGCCTGACGCTGAAAGCCATCAATGCGGATCGCATCAATCCGGACTCGATACAACGGATCATCGCTGCAACGATGCAGGGTATTCATGATGGTGCACAGCAGCGTTTTCAGCATATCAACGATCAGGCGCAAACGGCCAGAGTGCAAATCGCCGGTGCGGTTGCGGGATTGGATTCCGCATTGGCGAGTTTTGCAGCAGCGTCCAAGCTCGCGCTTGAAGAGGCTGCGGGCCAAGCAAAGAAATTTTCCGATACCGAATTAGCGCGTGCTCGTGCCGATTTGGAAAGCTTGGAGAATCTGTTTCTCGATACGCTGCATAAAACGGCGACAACGGCGCAAGGATTGCTGGCGGACATTTTGCATGACTTAAGCCGCCATGCGGTGAATCATGGTACCGTCGTCGGTTCTCAATTGAAGGAAACGCTTGCTACGTTTGCGCACCAGATTGCATCGGTCGGGCAGGCGCAACTGATAACCGGCACCAGTCTGGCGCATGCGACCGCCGATCTGGTCAGCAAGATTGCCGGCGGAGTGCTGGCGGGAATCGACGAGCAAAAGAAAAATCACAAGGCCTGAAGGCGGGCGTTGAGGATCGTTTTTGAAGCAACACGATGTTGAATCAACCGCGGTCTTCGCCATCCAGTGCTGCGACGATATCGGTAATCAACCGGCTTAATTCGCCGCTCATAATGGTGAAGTCGCTGACAAACAACTCTTCCGCGCTCTCGGGGGATTCTTTCAGGATATCCTGAGGCGCGATCCGCCGCAGTTGCAAGTTGTCGTGCAATACGAACGAAATCTTACCGTCCCATGTCATCGCCAACCTGATTGCTTTTTTTCCTGCACGGGTATGCCGTCCGATTTCTTCCGCATCCAGCAGATGGCAGGTGTATTTGATCGTTTCCTTCTCGTCGCTCATGCCTTGCAGTTCGCAATCGCGATCGACGCTGAAGATCGAAGGTGGTTCATCCCCGGTCAACCAGCGTGTCATCGCCGTCGACGGCGATAATTGGGTGTCGAGCGGTGCCAGCGTGATTCCCGGCACGGTTTTAACCAGAGCGTCGATAAATTCCTCGGCTTTGTTGGCGCTCGCGGTATCCAGAATCAGCCGGTTGTTGACGGCATCGATCCATGCATAAGTTTTATGACGCTGCGCAAATGCGCGTGGCAATAATTCGACGATCGTTGCTTCCTTGATGTCCCGCACTTGCTTTTTACCTGCTTTGTAGCCCTGCATTTGCTCGATGCTGGCGATACGGGTTTGCGCGTGCTGATTGATTACCGCGGCGGGTAGCAATTTCTTTTCAACCCCTAATGCGATCAGCCAATGTTGGCCGAATGCAAGTACGAAATCAGGCTGTTCATTGCGTGGCGGCAGCCAGCCGCGACTTTGCATCTCCATTTGTAAACACGGTTGCAATGCATGCTGCGATAACGCAGGTTCGAGATTATCCGGCGTGATATTGCCGCCGGTGATACGATATATTTGCAGATTTCTAAACCACATCGCTAAATTCCAGTAACCGATTGATCATTTTGTATTCCGGGTTGTATGAAAAAAATATATTCCGCCACCGATCTGATGGAAGCGCAGATAGTACTGGATCTGCTTGAGCACGCCTATATACCGGCACAAATTTTTAACCAGCACGCACAGGGTGCTATCGGTGAGATTCCTTTCACACATGCGTATCCGGAAGTTTGGGTGATGCGCGACGAGGATTATGAGCGTGGCAAGTGCATTGTCGAAATCTACGAGGATACGCCGGTTGCGACCGGTAACGTGCGCTGTCCTTCATGCAGCGAAGAAAATCCGGCCAATTTTCAGTTGTGCTGGAAATGCGGGAGCGGGCTGGAAATGGCGATACACCGCAATCATGCGCAAAATTGATAATGTCCATGGCATTGATACTGCGTGGATATAGGGGAAGAGCGAGGCGCAGCGGCAGTGCGGATCGTTTCTCAACGGCCTATTCGGGGTACAGCAACTGTAAGCGATAGCCCATTGCGGTCAATTGACTGTCATCGAAATCCAGGCGAATCTCAAGTTCTTGTTGCGGTGCAATGAATTGCAGGTGTTGTTCCTGTTCCGGTAAATAATCCTGTGCCGGGAAAATTCTGCTGGCGCTTACTTGTTCCTGCGCGTTCAACAATAACAGGTGCAGCGCGGGTAATTTTTGCGGAAAAGCCGCATGGTTGCGGATTGTTGCACGTAATGTGGTGATTTCGGGTTGGCGTGAGGAGTTCTTTTGCAGCTCGGAGGATTCGATGCCGATCAATTCGATGGCTTGCGGATAAGGGACGGTGCATCCGAGCCAGGCACAATAGTATTCGAAGTAAGGCCGGGTTGATGGCATGGCAATGGTCAATTCGGTGCGATAATGATGAATCAGCTGTCCGGTTAATAGCAGTGACAGCAGCACATTAACGGCGATTCCGAAACCGTGCGAACCTTTTTCCGGTGTATTGTTATCCAGAAAAAATTCTGCAGCGTCCGGCGGGGTATTGCGCCAATCGTGGCTGTCGGAATCGGTTGCGGCGGGGGGGGCGATCGGCGACGGAGTTGCCGATGGTGCCCGGATCGACTGTACCGGATGCTCGATGGCGGATTCGTGTACGGTAATCAACATGGTAAAGCCGTTGAACACGCGGTAACAATGCCCGCAGCGCACATCGCCGCCGTGTGCTTGCAATTGCGTGGAACTGACACGAAATGTGGTGGTGCAGTCCGGGCAGACTGTCACGAGCGCCATATGTTATCGCCTGTATCGAATCGTACGCAATCGAAAGGGGAATTAAGGCGACGTTGATAAATGGGCCGTGTGAGCGAATCGTTGCGTTGTGCGGCACTGGCTGTCTTACCTGTCGGTAAGGCAGGTTCCGGTCGCTGTGTTTTGTGTGTCTTGTGTTCCATCTCGTTCGCCGAATTGATCGACGTTTCCTGAATAAGCCGGCCTTGTCGCTTTTTGGAAGTCATTATTTCATTTTTTTGCATCCGGTTAACAGCACCCAACCTTCCTGCATGTTGGCGGCGGACATGTCGAACCATGGCTGATAGGTTTGTATCACTTCCTCCGCTTGTTGCTGCAGGATGCCGGATAATACGATATGTCCTCCCGGACGTACCGCTTGGGCAAGCACGGGTGCGAGGATTTGCAGGGGATTTGCTAGGATGTTGGCAACCACGATATCCATTGACGCATTGTCAATTTCGATGCGATCAGGTGCGGCAAACATAAATCGGTGAAGGTCGCATCGATTATGCGTGGCGTTGTTGATGCTGGCTTCGACCGCTTGCGGATCAATGTCGATACCGGTGATATCGCAGGCGCCGAGTTTTAATGCGGCAATGGCCAGAATGCCGGAACCACAACCGTAATCCAGTACGCGATCGCCGGATTGTACATGTTGATCCAGCCAGCTCAAGCAAAGCTGTGTGGTCGGATGGCTACCCGTGCCGAAGGCAAGACCGGGATCCAAAATCAGATTAATGGCACCGGGATCGGGCAGTGCATGCCAGGTGGGTACGATCCACAGGCGCGGTGAGATTTGAATCGGTTCGAATTGCGCTTGCGTCAGGCGCACCCAGTCTTGGGGCTCGACGGTGTTTACGCTGTATTGAAGCGGTTGTGCAAGACTCAGAGTGTCGGCAAGCAGATGTACGATGGCGTCGATATCGGCCGCTTGATCGAACAATGCCGAAATTTCCGCATTTTGCCAGATTTCCCCGCCCGGTTCGCCGGGCTCACCGAACAGCATCTGTTCGCCTTGGGTGTCGGCGGCGGCATCGTGAATATCGACAGATAAAGCACCCAGCGCCATCAATGCGTCGCTGAGCGATTCGGCGTGTGCCGCATCGGTACTAATATTCAGTGTAATCCAGGCCATACTGCACGCATCGGTACCGGTCAGGCATGGGGATTGAACGATCATCCCGCCTTGTTATGCAGCGCAAGCTTCTGTTCCAGGTAATGAATCGATGCCCCGCCGCGTAAAAACGTGGCGTCGTTGAGCAGGTCGCGATGTAGGGGAATATTGGTTTTGATGCCGGCTACCACCATCTCCGATAACGCGATGTGCATGCGCGCGATGGCTTGGTCGCGTGTGTCGCCGTACGTGATGATTTTGCCGATCATCGAATCGTAATAAGGCGGCACCATATAGTTATGATAAACGTGCGAATCGACGCGTACACCGGGACCGCCGGGTGCGTGGTATTGGGTGATGCGTCCGGCGGAAGGTGTCAGTTTGTAAGCATCCTCCGCATTGATGCGGCATTCGATGGCGTGCCCTTTGAATACAACATCCTGTTGTGCGATCGGCAATGACAAGCCCGCAGCGACCTTGATTTGCGCTTGTACCAGGTCGATGCCGGTAATCGCTTCGGTAACCGGGTGCTCCACTTGCAACCGGGTATTCATTTCGATGAAATAGAATTCGTTGTTTTCGAATAAAAACTCGAAGGTGCCGACGCCGCGATATTTGATGCGGCGGCAGGCTTCCGCGCACCGTTCACCGATTTTATTGCGTAATTCTTCCGGAATTCCCGGAGCAGGCGCTTCCTCGAGGATTTTTTGGTGGCGGCGCTGCATCGAGCAATCCCTTTCACCCAAATGCACCGCATTTCCGTGCTCGTCGACCAGCAGCTGAAATTCGATATGGCGCGGATTCTCCAGGAATTTTTCGGCATAAACAACGGGATTGCCGAACGCGGCTTGTGCTTCGTTGCGTGTCATGATGACCGCATTCGATAACGCCGCTTCAGTATGCACCACGCGCATCCCGCGTCCGCCGCCGCCGCCTGCGGCTTTGATGATGATCGGGTAGCCGATATCTTTGGCGATTTTCTTGACCTCATCGATATGATCAGGCAGTGCGCCGTTTGATCCCGGAACGCAGGGTACGCCCGCTTTGATCATGGCATTTTTTGCGCTGACTTTGTCGCCCATCAGGCGAATCGTTTCCGGGCGCGGGCCGATGAATACGAAGCCGCTTTTTTCAACGCGCTCAGCAAAATCGGCGTTTTCGGATAAAAACCCATAACCGGGATGAATCGCTTCCGCGTCGGTCACTTCGGCTGCACTGATAATCGCTGGAATATTCAAATAACTTTGGGCGACCGGTGCCGGTCCGATGCATACCGATTCGTCGGCGAGCATGACATATTTAGCTTCCGCGTCCGCTTCCGAGTGCACCGCGACGGTTTTTATCCCCATCGAACGGCAGGCACGTTGAATTCGCAATGCAATTTCGCCGCGATTGGCAATTAGAATTTTTTCAAACATAGCTGTGTGCTATCGATTCAGATGATTATTGAATGACGAACAGGGGTTCGCCATACTCGACCGGATGTCCGTTTTCACAGAGGATCGCTTTGATTACACCATTTTTGTCGGCTTCAATTTCATTCAGCAATTTCATCGCTTCGATGATGCATAACGTATCGCCCGTTTTGACGGATTGTCCGACTTCGACAAACGGATTGGCGCCGGGTGATGCGGCGCGATAAAAAGTGCCTACCATCGGCGATTTGACGACATGACCGTCAGGGATCACATTCGGATTGGTGGCCGCGGTTCCTTCGGTTTTGTTGTTGATCTCGGCAGCGGCTTGGTGCTGGACGGGTGGCATGACAGCCGGCATCGCCTGCGGCATATAGGCATAGCCGGGTATACCGGGACCGGATTTACTGATGCGGACTTTTTCTTCGCCTTCGGTAATTTCCAATTCCGCAATACTCGATTCTTCAACCAACTCAATAAGCTTCTTAAGCTTTCTCAAATCCATAACAGATCCTTCGGGCGCTGCCTCGTCTACAATAAATTAAAAGAAGTCGTCAATATAGAAATCAGCGGCATGATATCGCGTATTCAAGCGCCAATTCATAGCCTTTTGCGCCTAAGCCGCTAATGATGCCAATCGCCAGATCCGAGAAATAGGAATGATGGCGGAAAGGTTCGCGGGCAAAAATATTCGATAAATGCACTTCGATAAACGGTAGCCGGACCGCTATCAACGCGTCGCGCAAGGCAACGCTGGTATGGGTGTATGCTGCCGGATTGATGATGATGAAATCAGTGCCATCGTGCATGGCGTGTTGTATTCGATCAATCAACGCCGATTCGGCGTTGTTTTGAAAAAAATCCAATTTTATGGCTGTATGTTCCGCTAGTTGAAGCAAGTTTCTGTTAATATCCTGCAACGTAACGTTTCCGTAAATCTCCGGTTCGCGCATTCCCAATAAATTTAAATTCGGGCCATGAACAATCAGGATATTCTTAAATTTTGCATTGCTGGTATCCATTTTTTTAATTATGGACTGTTGCGCTGGAAATGTACAGAATTTTGACGAATTTCGCCGAAGTTGGCGGAAGTTTGTTGGAGGAATTTGGAAAATGTGAGCGGTATCGGCAGTTCGGGCGAATTGGCGTACTGTTCAATAAAAACCAAAATGGCCTGCCCAATTGGACAGGCCGCGTGCTTGCGGTATTTTACAATTGCGATTGCAAGTAATTTTGCAACCCTATCTTGTCAATGAGCCTCAATTGTTTTTCCAGCCAATAGGCGTGATCTTCTTCCGTTTCGGCCAGCATGGATTCAAGGATTTCCCGGGTTTGGTAGTCCTGCTCCTGTTCGCAGGCGGCGATCGCATTTCGCAGCGATGAAATCACTGTGCGTTCCAATTCAAGGTCGTTCTTTAGCATTTGAGGAACGTCTTTGCCGATTTGCAACGGATTCCGGTTGCCCACGACCGGTGTGCCTTCCAAAAACAGAATCCGCTTGATCAATTGATCCGCATGCTGCTTTTCATCGTTCATTTCATGATCGATGCGCTCGTAAAGCTTGCTGAATCCCCAGTCATCATACATTCTGGAATGCGCGAAATACTGATCCATGGCGGTCAGTTCGTCAGCCAGCAGAGTGTTCAAAATATCGATAATTTTTGTATTGCCTTTCATGGCATTGCTTATATGGACGCCTCCCGGTCTGGCAAGAGATATTTCGTGTTTTAGCGATACGAAGAATCGGCTGCAGTCTTATATCCGGCCTTATTGCAGATTGGATTTCTATCTGCGGGCCCTGATGGAATTCGCCAAGAACGCCCTCATCTCCTTGTCGTGCTCAAAGCACTTAACGCCATGCAGGTTCACGTTCTTGCGGTCCGACCTGTTTCGCCATCACACGGGTTTATCTACCTGCGCAACCTATCAGCATTCCACTCCTTTTTAGTGGTTGTTCTTTGTTATGTGGGCTCTTGGCTCACATAACCCTTTTGGTACTCTCGATCGTGCGCCAAAATCGCCCACGCCGTTCGTGCCATCTTGTTAGCCATCGCAACAATGGCCACATTCGTCGGACGCCTATGCAGCAGTGCTTCGCTCCACGCGCCTTTATCTTTGGCGATGAACATGACTGCTCTGGCGCCATGGATCAGCAAAGTTCGTAAATACGTGTCGCCTCTTTTACTGATACCTAACAGCTTGACCTTACCGCCCGTGCCACTTTGCCTTGGAACAAGCCCTACAAAAGCAGCAAACTCCCGTCCAGATTTGAAGCAATTTGCTTCACCCATCGTCGCGACCAAGGCGGTTGCCGTCAGCATTCCCACACCTGGAATCTCAGCAACCTTCCTACAAGCGGCTTGTTGTTTTTGCCAATCTTTGATTCTGCGCTCAATGTGTTGAACATCAGCCTCAATTTCATCAATACGCCTTAACTGCTCCTTAGTAGCTTTGAATAGCATGGTAGGCACGATTTCTTCTAGTTCAATCATGCGTTGTTGTATTTCTGCCACGCCTGCTTGTCGGCCACCTTTCAACGTAACACCAAACTCGTAGAGTAATCCGCGCAGTTGATTCACCTGCATGGTGCGGAACTTGATCAGCGATAATCTCATCCGGTGTAGTGCCAACATCGCTTGTTGATCTTCTGTTTTACCGGCTACCGTCCGCATCCCCGGTTGCCGTACCGCTGTCCAGATTGCCTTAGCATCTGCCGCATCGGTCTTGTTGCCTTGCACAAAAGGCCGGACAAACTTGGCGTGAATTAATCTGACTTCATGCCCCAGTGCCATCAATTTGCGCCGCCACCAGTGGGCACTACCGCACGCTTCAATTGCAATCAATCCAGCTTCACGTTGCGCCAGAAACTCCAGCAGTTCTTGCTTGCCAAACTTGCGGTTGTGTATCTCGCCATTCTCGTGTGTTACCCAGTACAGTTGAAAAGCTCGCTTTGCGATATCCAACCCATATGTCGTAAAATTCATTTCAGCCCCTCCGTCCGTTTGTGGAAAGATTCTATTATCCCCACCTTGGCACGTAGATGCCGTCAGGTCCGCGAGGGGCTCTAACTTAATTCGTATTGCTTACCCCGACTCCCCGTAGGGAGGGAAGCGTCCATACCATCTCATTGTGATAGCCATATTGCTTGGTTCCCGCCGATGTGACATCCAGCGTGCCGAATCCACTTAAACGAAAGCGCGGATTCTTAAATTCCTGCGCGATCGCTTCAGCGGCACAAAATAACACCACCAGACAAATCAATAAGCTCAGGACCGATCTTCGCATTGCAGCTATCACTTCAATAAAAAATGTTGATAAGAATCAGCATATTCCTCCGGAACACGAATGTTAATATGAATTTCGCTTCTAACAACGCCGGAAAAAACAACGAAATAAGCTTCTAATCGTACGTTAAAGCTTGTATCAATGCAGAGACAGCTCTTGTTATGTCAGTTTACCGGCGCAAGCAGTACAATCCACCAATTCAGTGTAGAATTTATTGTTTTGGGCAATGCCTATACATCATCAAACAATGACAACACTTGCACCAAGCGTCAGACAAATAACGGGAAACGTCAAATAGACCAATTATGTGGACATGCAGCCGATGTTGCACGGCGACCGCACTGTGTACTTTTTATGCGCTATTTGAATCCAGGCAAAGCAGAAACACACTGACAGACCAATATTGCATCGGACTGTTTTTTAGAATGAGGTAATCATCATGCGCATCGTTCTGCTAGGGTTATTCCTAATGATATTGATACCGGCGATCGCCGATACGGATCCGGAAATGCTCCGGCTGGAAAAAAATCTAGCCCTCGTCCAGCAAGAATCCCAATCGACTTATCAGCAGTTTCTAATGATTCAAGAACTGCGCCGCAACGAAGTGTCTGAGGCGCCGACGATTACTGCACCCAACGTTTCGCCCGAAAAGAGTATACCGATTCCGAAATATGAAGACTTTGTCCAACGGCGACAGGAAAAAGAGGAACGGATCAAACAATACACAGCTGACCTGGATACACTGTATGCTCGCTATAAGGAACTGGAGGCTGAGAAACAAGCCATTGTCGAGCAAATGAATGCACTCGAATCCAAACCGGAGGAATGATCATCCCGCACCATCGGAAATCGGGATTAACGAGCAAATTGGCGCGCTTCGTAGCAGAAAAGGCGATAGGGGCTACGGATTTGACTCCTGGGATTGATTCTTCCATTTGTCATAGCAATCCAGACTGCAATAATACATCACATAATCTGTCGCTTCCTCACTTCTGGCCTCGGATACCGGTATTTCCTTCAAGCACACGCTGCAAGCAATCGTTTCGGGCTCACATGGATTCTTTTTGTCGTTCATTTCGCTAACCTTCTTCTATGGAAAAATCTCGGATGAAAGATAGTCGATCATTTGCCCTCAAAATTTCTATACCAAAGATCGTAAATTTCATCCGACCACAGTGATTTAATCCATACCACCACGTCATCGACTTCCTGTTCCGTCAATTTTCCTTCCCAGGCAGGCATGGAACCTATTTCAGGCGGCGTTCCTTTAAGAATGGTCTTTTTCAAAACCTCTGTCGAATGATGCCAGGCATGCGCTGAACTATCCAACGGCGGTGGCGGATACTTACCATCCGGATTAGGCTTGCGCCAATCCGGTGTCGCTTCTCCATTCAGTCCATGGCAGCCGGTGCAATTCGCTTGATAAACCGTAAATCCGCGTTTAACTTGCCCCAAATCCAAGTTACGCTTGATCAGTCCTGTTCGACCATCGATTTCCGGTTTCCCGACAACCGTATTGAATGACACAGTATCGCTGCAACCCAACAACAGGATGATCGCAGCGCCGCACAATAACGAATGGCGCATCGTCCTAAGCCGCAATGAAGTTATTTGAGACGCATCACCGAACCGGTTTGTTGTGGTTCAACATGTGCCGGCTGTGATTGCTTTGCTTGCTGCGCATGGGGATCGTAACGCTTATAAATCTTAGTATCTTTACGTTCCTGATCAGGTTCGGTGATTAACAAAACATTGTAAGGATCGCTTCGCGCACCTTCCATACCCGGTGTACCGTGCGGCATATCTGGAACCGCCAAGCCGACAGCTTTCGGTTTTTCTTTGAGCAAACGAATAATATCAGGAGCCGGTACATGTCCCTCGATTGCATAACCATTAACCAACGCCGTATGACACGACCCGAGCGAACTGGAAATTCCTGATTTCTTCCTGATTTCCTTATTGCCGACATCATGAGTTTTTACAGTAAAGCCGTGGTCACGCATATGATCGACCCATTTAGCGCAACACCCGCAGGTAGGGCTTTTGTAAACTTCAACGGTAGTTGTTGCCGCAGTGTGCGACGCAATACTCAACAAACCGGCGCTGAATAACGATCCTATCAACAGGTTACTGATTCGTTTGTTCATTTCTTCTCCACAATAATTTTCCCACGCATTTTCTTAAAATGACCCGGCAACGGGCAAGCAAAATCAACGACACCCGGGCCACCGAACTGCCAAATCAAATCCTTCCGTACTCCCGGCTCAAGCTGCACCAAGTTTGCTTCCGCATGTTCGCTATCAGGATGAGTGCGCCGCATACCGGCCGCTTTCTTCAAATCCGCCATCGAACCGATTAACATCTCATGCTTATGATTACCGCCATTCTTAATCGTAAATCGCACCGTCTCACCCTCTGTTACATTAATCTGAGCGGGTAAAAACATATTATCGACTTGCGTCAATTTTATCTCACGCACAACGTTATCCGCCCTTCCGGTCTGACCGATATCGACGTTGACAGTATCCGCATAGGCACTCGCGTAACCACGACCACAGAACAAGACCAAGATAACCAATGGTATAATTTTGTCCATTGTAATTCCCTGAAAACAATTCCCGAATGCCCGCGCTTATTCGCCCTGATTAGAATTTGGCTATGCTAAATCGTTCCACTTGATTTGTCTAATGTTTGATCTGAAACCATAACAACGACCGTCCTTACCACTTTTTCTTTTTTTATCGCATGCTGAAAAAACAACAGTACAACAGCAATAAACTGCAGAAACGTTTACGGCGGCTGGCGGGAACCGCCATCGCCGACTTCAATATGATCGAAGCAGGCGATCGGGTCATGGTGTGCTTATCCGGCGGGAAAGACAGCTACGCACTGCTTGATATTTTGCGCAATTTACAAGTGCATGCACCGCTGAAATTCGAATTGGTCGCAGTCAATCTGGATCAAAAACAACCCGGTTTTCCCGAGCAAGTATTGCCCGAGTACCTGACCCGCATCGGTATGCAGTTTCGTATCGTCGAACAGGATACTTACAGTGTGGTCAAGCGCGTCATCGCCGAGGGAAAAACCACTTGCAGCCTATGCTCGCGGTTACGCCGCGGGGTATTATACCGGGTTGCCGGTGAACTCGGCGCAACCAAAATCGCACTCGGTCATCATCGTGACGATATTCTTGAGACACTGTTTTTAAACATGTTTTATGGCGGAAAACTGAAAGCCATGCCGCCAAAATTGGTCAGCGACGACGGTAAGCACATCGTGATCCGTCCGCTCGCGTATTGTAAGGAAAAAGATCTCGCCGCATACGCCGCAATCGCCGATTTCCCGATCATTCCCTGCAATCTATGCGGTTCGCAAAAGAACCTGCAACGCCAAGCGATCAAGGAAATGATGCAACAATGGGATAAGAAATTTCCCGGGCGACTGGAGACCATGTTCCGCTCCATTCAAAATATACAATTGTCGCACCTGGCCGATACTTCCCGTTACGATTTCATCAACCTGAAAGCGCAGGATCAACCCTTTGCAGATGGCGATACCGCATTCGACGAAGAAACCTTTGAACCCAATATCGAGGAAATACTCTCCCCGGCGACTGAAGACGAAGAAAATCAGCGTATCGCTTCAAAAAGCTAACAACCTGTTGAGAAACGATCCGCATCGTATACTGCTTCGAAAACATTCTCCAGCGATCCTGTCAATGTCTACGGGGAGGAATTCGCTTGAAAGTCAATACCACCAACGCTGCAAACAAAATGTAAACTGCCGTTAATACGCTTTCAGGAATGTTGAAAAACATAATACGATGTAACCAGTATTGAATAAAACCCGTGTCCGCTTCAATCTGACGCAGCGCATTTTCCCAGACTGTCAATGGACAAGCGATACCCAACAAAGACTCCGCCACCACGAATAAGATTGCGACCAGATGCGCATAACGAAATCCCGGATTGCGGACAAACGAATACCCCAACTGGGCGCCCAGCCAAATTACCGGCAAACTGCCGACCACAAACAGCACATAAAGAAAATGAAGAATCAAAACGAAGTCAGCAGTCAGCATCCTTACTCCGGCACCAGTCGTTCCGGCCCGTTCATCAGCAAGTTGAATGGCATACAGGCCCCCCTAATTTATCATTCTGTATCCCATTCAACCGACCTTCCGATCAAAGATCGCTGAGAAACGTTTCGAGGTGGTCGAACAAAACGACAAAAAACGGACAAACACAGTTTTGTGCGCAATGAATCAGCACTTCCGACCCGTTTTACACCGCAAACAACACGAAAGTTTCTCAACGGGTCTGTCAATAGTCGCCAGTACCATAGGTCCGCATATCATTTCTGATCAGCTTGATACCTTCGATCTTGCGAGCAACTGCAATCGCTCTATCCATATCTTCCCGGGAATTGACGAAACCACTCAACTCTACGACACCTTTGACGGTTCTCACATTGATATCGAAGGCTCTGAGGGCGCGCTCATCGAGAATTGCTTCATGCACCTTGGTGGTGATGACAATATCATCGAATTGCTCTCTGCTTCCTTCATACCTGGATGTAGTCGCGCAGCCCGAGAAGAAAATGATTTGTACGATTAAAAACAAAATGATAAAACGATTATTGCTATGGAGCTGTGTCATGATAAGGTTCTCCCAAATAATTATCGGAAAATATCCCTCGTCACTTTTGATTAAGCCCTTGCTTGACTACTTTCGGTACTTTATGAAATCTCCCGGTAAGTATTCGCAAAAATCAGAATGCGAGGTTTTACAAGGACAGAGTAGCTCGCATCTATGCCAGGGTATAAAGCATTCCATTCCTTCAGTGATATTACAGGATTATCTTTGATAGGGAAACGCCGATTAATTCGGCGAACGAAACGAAGCGTGAGGCGTACGGAACAGTGGCTGAGACCTATCAATAAAGCAACTGAAGAAGCGAATCACCTTCGCAACAAGGCGATTCACTGTGCAGCCAATCGATCAACATCTCCATAAACACCATGATTACCGAAACGATTTTTACATCAAGAATGTACCTTTGACAGATCGTTGAAAAGCGATCTGTCAGCTGGCAGTGGTTGATTCGCCAGCTTGCGGTTTTTGTTGCAGTAACGGCACCACTAATTTTTCCAGCTTTTTCAGATTGACGCGTCCGAGATAGTTTTCCACCAATTCACCGGATCGATTGATCACCACGGTGTATGGCAGCGCGGAATGGCGGTTGCCCGCCTCCTCGAGCAACGACCATGTATTCATGCCGCCCACCAGCACCGGATAATTGATGCCGAATTCCTTGCTGAACATTTTCACCTTGTCGGCCTGATCGATCGCAATACCGACAAACAGCAGCCCTTGATCGCCATATTTCTGCTGCGCTTCAATAAATTCGGGAATTTCCTCACGGCATGGGGTACACCAAGTTGCCCAAAAATTGACCACGATCACCTTCCCGAGCCATTGCGAAACGGCTTGATCGGTGCCGTTCAAATCCGGCAATCGTGCCGCCAAAATCGCTTGTGCGCCTTGCAGGCTCTCCTCGCCGGTCAGTTCGGTTTGGTAAGCATCGGAAATCAGCGAGCGAATAAAAGAGCCGGAGCCCAGCGCGACAATCGCGATAAAAGAATACAAAATAAACTGCTTCGATTTTGACATCGTTCAATCCTTCAGTAGTTTTTATTTCAAGATAAGTGCAAGACCAGTCACATCAGAACCGCATTCAGCACTGTCAGAAAATCATTTTTGTTGAGGAAACCGATCACTTTAATATCGGGAACATCATGCCCCTGGCGATCGACAAACAAAATACCGGGCGGTCCGAACAGACTGAAACGCTTGAGCAACGCCGCATCATCCGGCGTACCATCGGTAACGTCGATCTGCAACAACACCACATCCTTCAAGCGATCTTGCACTTGGGCATCGGACAACGTAAAGCGATCCATTTCCTTGCACGACACACACCAATCGGCGTGAAATTTGACCATGACATGCTTGCCTTGCGATTGGCGGATTTGATCATCCAATTCATCAACCGTTTTGACGCGCTGGAAAGGTAACGCCTTATAGCTTACCGGCGCGGCCTCACCGACGCTTGATACGCCGGTCAGACTCAACTTGGAAAGCGGCTGCAATACGTCGCGGCTGCCGGATAGCACACCGATCAATAACGCGATACCGACCAGCAATGCGATGACACCGACGCCTTTAAGAAATCTGCGTGCTCCCGAGGCACGCTCCGGCAACGAATCAATCGCATGCAAATAGATCGCCGAAATGATCAACAGCGCCGACCACAACAACATGTGCGTCACTTCGTTGATCACCGGCGAGACGATCCAGATCGCAACCCCGAGCAGCAAGACACCGAAAAATCGTTTGATCGATTCCATCCATGCACCCGCTTTCGGCAACAGCGCTCCGGCGGATGTACCCAGCATCAGCAACGGCACCCCCATGCCCAATGCCATTACAAACAACGCCGAGCCACCCAGCAGCACATCGCGGGTTTGGCTGATATACAGCAAAGCGCCGGCCAACGGTGCAGCAACACATGGACCGACGATCAGGGCGGATAACGCACCCATACCGAATACGCTGGTTAAATGCCCTCCTTTCAGTTGATCCGCCTCCTCGGACAATTTGGTCTGCAGCACTCCCGGCAATTGCAATTCATAAAAGCCGAACATGGAAAAGGAAAGCAATACAAAAATCAGCGCGAACGTTCCCAACACCCAGGCATTCTGTAGCGCAGCGGACAGCATTGCACCCGACAATCCCGCCGCGACACCCGCAAACGCGTAGGTAATCGCCATCCCCATCACATAGGCGAACGACAGCATGAATGCATGGCTTTTAGTCACTTGCTGTCCGCGATTGGCGATGATTCCCGATAAAATCGGAAACATCGGAAACACACACGGCGTCAACGAAAGAAACAAACCGACGACAAAAAATCCGGACAAAATCAACCAATAATCGCCGGTGGCAAACATGCGTTCGATTTTGTAGGATTCGGTCTCAATCGATGGCAAGCGCGACGGTAATTGAAACAATTCGGCAGTCGCGTCGACAGCCGCAGCAGCGGGGCTGCTGATCGCACCGGCGACCGCGCCGACCGCCGCAGTTACTGCGGGCAATGTCAATTCAATCACTTTGTTGATCGGCGCGTAACACACTGCAACCGGTTCGTTACAACCCTGATAGGTGGCGGACAGCTTCAACGGCCGCTCACGTCCGGGATCGTCTCGTTGCAATGAGATTATCGCTTGAACCGGCTGATAGTACACTTCCGTCTGACCGAACGTCATATCCTCTTTCATGTTTCCAGGTGGCAGTGTGACTTTCTCGATCACCGTATCATCCTGCTGCGGCTCGAAAACGATTTTGTCACGATACAGGTAATAATCTTTTGCCGGCGTCAAATTGGCGATCAAGGTATTACCATCACGCACCTCGATCGAAATTTTAAACGCCTCATCCGGCGGCAACAGCTCCTGAGAACCGGCTTGGCCCAAATTGATGCCGAGCCCCTGCAATTTCTGCAGCAGATTGAAAGAACCACTTTCCTGGGCGGCAATCGGCGCACTGACCAGGGATAACATCAGCAACAAAAGTCGAATGAATCGCATCGGTATTTAATCTTGTTATCAGTTGGAAGACGGAGTTTCTGTGGCGATCCACTGCAAATATGCAGGCAATCCACCCGCTATAGGAATCATGATCACTTCAGGAAGTTCATAAGGATGCATCATCTTGATCAACTGTTCAACCCGTTCATAGTGCCAACGCCGGGTTTTGATCAGCACCGGAACTTCCTCAGCCGATTCGACAGCGCCTTGCCAACGGTAAACCGATGTACACGGACTCAGCACATTCACGCACGCGGCAAGCTGCTGATCGATCAGCGCATGCGACAAAGCAACCGCGTCTTCCTTATTGGGATAATTGGTAAGTACCAGAATGGTATCTGTCATCCTATTTGTCCTCGATAATACGGTCGATCCTGTGCAATCGGGGAATGTGCGGACTGAAAATCAACGTAGTGCGGTGCTGCGCCAAGCGCACCAAAGCACTGTCGAGCAATCCGGCATCCGCCGTCGGCGGAATCTCGGCTTGATCCACGATCACCACCGGTGCATCCTTGATAAATGCACGCGCGATCGCCAGAAGCTGGTATTGCATGCGCGTCAGATTTACCCCGTCCTCGCCGATTCGCGCTTGCAATCCACCCGGCAGGTTACGAATGAACGTATTTGCATGGGAATCACGCACCGCGGCGGTGATTTCCGCTTCATGCGCACAACGCTTGAAACCGTACGCAATGTTACCGGCGATATTACCGTCCAACCAAAAAGTATCGGCAGGCAATAATGCAATATTGGCATACAAGACATTGAGAGGAATATCATCCAACGGTTGGTCGTCAAGCCAAACCTTGCCCTGCAGCGGTGATTGCACGCGCAGCAATAAATCGATCAGCGCTTGTTTTTTGTGCGCATCAAAGCCCTTGAATACAATGAGCTCCCCTGGATGAACCGTCAAACCGACCAGCCCCGACGGCGCACCATTTTCTCCGGAAAAACGGAGTTGCTCAAACACTAATTTACCACGCATCCGCGGCTTGGCGGTTACTGTCGAAGACGGTTCCGACACTTGATTCGTAAATGCGAACACATCATCCAGGATAATCCGATCGTGCGCCAACCGCTGCGGCAAGCCCGCCAAACGCCTCAGCGGCAATAATAGAAGCAATGCCGCTGTTACCAATGCTCCTGCTTCGGGTAAGCCGATCTCGCCATTCATCATCTGCAGTGCCAGCATGTAGCTTAGCGCGCAGCATAGCAATACGAACAGCACCCGGCCGATCGCACTCCATAATGCCTTGGCAATCGCATACCGCGCCCCGGTACAAAAGATCGATTCGGACATTTTACTCAACCGTTCGCTCTCGCAAGCCTGACCACCGTCCAGTTTGATCAACCGGTAATGCGCAACCGCCTGTAACAATTGATCCGTCAGCTGTCGAATTCCAGCGTTGACCTTCACCGCGGACGCACCCGCGGAATCTCGCGCCGCGCCTGCGGCTAATGCCAGTAATGGCACGATGAATAACAACAGCAACAACATTTCCCGATTGTAATGCGACACACAAACCAACAACACCGAGATAATCAGACAATCTTGCGCCAACCCGGCGATCGCCCCGACAGTTGAATAGGTAATATGCCGAATCGCACGCACTTGCGTTTCAATTTGCCGATTCTCCACCAACGCAGCGTATGCACTGGACGGTTGCGCTAATAATTTATCAAAGAATTCACGGTACAAACCGATGCCTAATTGGTCGCTCGCTTTGATCCGCAAATACTGGCTGGTAAAAAACGCAACGGCACCGGTCACCGACAATACGATTATCATCAGCAACGATGTTTGCAGCAGCGGCAAATTGTTCACGACAACCGCACCGGTTAACGCACGCTGCACCAGAAACGGTACCGTCGCTACCGTAACCGCGGTTATCAGCATCGCAAGCAGCATTTGCGCAACCAGCCGCCAATGCGGCGAAAACCGTTTAAGTAAGCGATAATAGGATGGTGAAAACGTCATAACGCGTCATTCTACCGTAACATCCCGTCGTTATCGCAGCTTGACAACAGCATAGCGATTACCACCGGATATAGTACAATCCCCGTACTCAATCCATACCGGATAAATCATTTCATCCGCATCACTTATGTCCGTATCCAACCCGGCATCCTATACAGTGCCGACAATACATGATTCGTCACACGCAACACCTGCTCACCGCAAGGGCATGATTCTTGCGGGCGGTTCCGGCACCCGGTTGTATCCGGTTACACAAACGATATCGAAGCAATTGCTGCCGGTTTTTGACAAACCGATGATTTATTACCCGCTCAGCACACTGATGCTGGCGGGAATTCGGGATATTCTGGTGATTTCGACACCGCATGATCTGGTTCACTATCAGCAATTACTACGCGACGGAAATCAATGGGGATTGAATATCGGTTATGCCGAGCAACCATCCCCGGGCGGTTTGGCGCAGGCGTTTCTCATCGGTGAATCGTTCATCGGTAACGATCACTCGACGCTGGTATTGGGCGATAACATTTTTTACGGTCACGATTTTCAGCAGCTGCTCATGCAAGCAATGCGGCGCACGACGGGCGCCAGTGTTTTCGCTTATCACGTACACGATCCGGAGCGTTACGGCGTGGTTGAATTCGACGCCGCCTGCAACGTGGTGAACCTGGAAGAAAAACCCCGACAACCGAAATCCAACTACGCGGTAACCGGTTTATATTTTTATGATGACAATGCGGTCGATTACGCGAAGAGCTTACAGCCATCGGCGCGCAACGAACTGGAAATCACCGACTTGAACCGGATCTATTTGACCAATGCCGCGCTTCGTGTCGAAATCATGGGGCGTGGTTACGCCTGGCTCGATACCGGCACGCACGAGTCACTGCTCGATGCAAGTCAATTCGTTGCCACCATCGAGCACCGGCAAGGCTTGAAAATCGCCTGCCCGGAAGAAATCGCGTTCCGCCAGGGATGGATTGGTGCCGAGCAACTGGAAGCATTGGCGCTGCCGCTGATTAAAAGTGGATATGGTCAGTATTTATTGCAAGTCGTGAAACGGGAGTTCTGATGAAAGCGACGCCACTGCGTATACCTGATGTTTTCCTGCTGGAACCCCAAGTTTTCGGCGACGATCGCGGCTTTTTCTTTGAAAGTCACAACCAACGCAGCTTTGAATCCGCTATCGGCCGATCGATGCATTTTGTGCAAAGCAATCACTCCCGCTCCGCACGCAATGTATTACGTGGCTTGCATTATCAAATCCGGCAAGCGCAAGGGAAGTTGGTGCGCGTGGTAGCGGGCGAAGTATTCGATGTGGCAGTAGATATCCGGCGTGCGTCGCCGACATTCGGGCAATGGGTCGGCGATACGCTCAGCGCGGAGAATAAGAAACAATTATGGATCCCCGCAGGTTTCGCTCATGGTTTCGTGGTGCTATCCGAAGCCGCCGAGTTTTTGTACAGCGTCACCGACTATTGGGCACCGGAACACGAACGTTGCATTATCTGGAACGATCGCACACTCGGTATTAAGTGGCCGATCACCGAGCAACCGATCCTTTCCGGCAAGGATATGCACGGACTGAAACTGGCCGACGCCGAAGTGTACGATTAGCCCCTCCCAACCGCATGGCCAAACAAAGAACCGTCTATTCCTGCACCGAATGCGGCGGCCAGACCCTCAAATGGCAAGGCCAATGCCCACATTGCCAAGCGTGGAATACACTGGTCGAAACCATTGCGGAAAAAACCGCGACACGTTTCAGCCCGGTATCGACCGACGATCGGGTACAAAACTTGAGCGCCATCGAGGCGCGTGAAGAACCGCGCTATCCGACCGGCATCGAGGAACTTGACCGTGTGCTCGGCGGTGGCATGGTGCATGGCGGTGTGGTGTTACTCGGCGGCGATCCCGGCATCGGCAAATCGACGTTGCTGTTACAAGCACTGGCGGCGATGTCGGCACAGCATGCGGTGTTATACGTCAGCGGCGAGGAATCGGCGCAACAGGTGGCGTTGCGCGCCAAACGCTTGATGCTCGACGTGCATGCAGTCGATTTATACGCAGAAATTCAATTGGAAAAAATCCAATCCGTGCTCAACCAACGCAACCCGCAAATCGCTGTCATCGACTCAATCCAAACCGTTTATTCCGACGCACTGCAATCCGCACCGGGTTCGGTGGCGCAAGTACGCGAATGCGCGGCACAATTGACACGTCTGGCCAAATCAAGCGGTATCTGCATCATCCTGGTCGGTCATGTCACCAAGGAAGGCGCGCTGGCGGGACCGCGCGTGCTGGAGCACATGGTGGATACGGTACTGTATTTCGAAGGGGATATGCATTCCAGTTTCCGCATGATCCGCGCGTTCAAGAACCGCTTCGGAGCGGTCAACGAACTGGGGGTATTTTCAATGAGCGAAAAAGGTCTGCGCGAAGTAAAAAACCCTTCCGCGTTATTCCTGTCGCATCATGATACCCAAGTACCCGGATCCTGCATCATGGTTACGCAGGAAGGCACGCGTCCGCTGCTGGTGGAGATTCAGGCATTGGTCGATGAGGCGCGCTCGTCCAATCCGCGACGCCTCTGCGTCGGCTTGGAGCAGAATCGCCTGGCAATGCTGCTCGCGGTATTGCATCGCCATGCCGGTATTCCCTGCTACGATCAGGATGTATTCGTCAACGCCGTCGGCGGCGTCAAAATCGCGGAACCGGGCGCCGATCTCGCCATTCTGCTGGCGATCGTATCGTCGCTAAAAAACAAGCCGCTGGCGGACAAAACCGTAGTCATCGGAGAAGTCGGCCTGGCCGGCGAGATTCGTCCGGTGCAACGCGGCCAGGAACGATTAAAAGAAGCGGCGAAACTCGGTTTCCGGCAAGCCATCATTCCGATCGCGAACAAACCCAAGCAGCCCGTTGCCGGCATGAACATCGTCGCGGTAGCACGCATCAGGGACGCAGTGGCTCACATGTACTGAGGGGTTTATCCAGCCGGTATGAAAATACATCGCTCCCACTTGCGCTGAAACGGAAAAACCGTCACTCCGGATCAACCACCGGGCTAATACCGGAGCGAATCATTGATTCGGTCAAGGTTGGAATGCAAAGCTCGATAAAACGATAGGCATAGCCGCGCAAATAGTGATTGCGCCTGGCCGCGACAAAAGTCGTATTCTTCTCGAACAGATGTTCGCTATCCAGCTTCGCCAGTGTTGCATCCCTCTCCGGCGAAAACGCGACAGAGGCGATAATGCCGACGCCCAATCCCAATTTGACATAAGTTTTAATCACATCGGCGTCCAATGCGGACATTGCGATATCCGGCATCAAACCGGCTTTGGCGAATACCTGATCGATACGGAAACGTCCCGTCATACCGTGGTGATAAGTGATGATCGGATATTCCGCAACAGCCTCCAATGTCAACGGCCGGATCGATTGTAGCGGATGCCCGGTCGGCGCGATCACCGCATGCTGCCAGGTGTAATAAGGAAACGATACCAGCTCTACCGTTCCTTCCAGTGCCTCCGTTGCGATACCGATATCCGCTTTGCCGTCGATCAGCATCGACAAAATTTCATCCGGCCTGGATTCGTGCAATATCAAATGAACTTTGGGAAACGCTTTTTTAAACTCCGCGACAACGGGAGGCAATGTGTATTGCGCCTGGGTATGCGTGGTTGCGATGGTCAATTGCCCTTGGTCGTACTGACTGAATTGCTCGGCCAGACGCTTGATATTTTTAGTATCCAACAATATCCGCTCGACAATTTTTACCAATTCTTTCCCGGGTTCGGTCAAACCGATAAAACGCTTGCCTTTGCGGATAAACAATTCAATATTGAGTTCATCCTCCAAATCTTTGATATGCTTACTGACTCCCGATTGCGAGGTAAATAACGCATTCGCCACCTCGGTCAGGTTATAATTTTGCCGCACCGTTTCACTGATAATGCGCAGTTGTTGAAAATTCATCGCTTCTTTCTCAGAAAAGCCGGCATCACGCTGCTCTTACCGGAATTAGTGGGTTAGCCGACTGATCCCATGATTGGGAAACAAATTCAGTCTGCGCGGCTTGATATACACTTTGTCGCCTTTTACCAATTGCAACGCCCGGAAGCGTTCCTTACTGATCTCGACTTGAATGGGATGTTTTGTCTCATCGTTGTCACGAATCAATTCCAGCCGGACAATGGGTCCCACCGAAAGAATATGCATGACTTGCGCCGCCAGCGTCCCTTCTCCGTCGGCAGTGCGTTCCACCTCGATCTCATGCGGGCGCACATAAGCAACCGCGGCCAGTTCCTCTGCATCGGCGTGCTCCGGCGCATCGACTTCAATGCCGCCGATCCAGGCACGCCCACGGTGCAAGCGGCTGTGAAACAAATTGACGTTACCAAGAAATTCATAAACAAACGGATTCACCGGTTGCTCGTACACTTCATCGGGAGTCCCGATTTGCTCGATCCGACCCTCATTCATCACCACCACCCGATCGGCGACTTCAAGCGCTTCTTCCTGGTCGTGAGTAACGAATACACTGGTGATATGCATATCGTCGTGCAAGCGTCTGAGCCATGAGCGCAACTCCTTGCGCACCTTGGCATCCAGCGCACCAAAAGGCTCATCAAGCAATAACACTTTCGGCTCCACCGCCAAAGCACGCGCCAACGCGATACGCTGACGCTGACCGCCGGAAAGCTGGTGCGGGTAACGATCCGCCAGCCAGTCCAATTGCACCAGATGCAGTAATTTCATCACTCGTTCGCGAATTTCCTCTTTGGACGGCCGGAATTTCTTTGGACGCACATTCAAACCGAAAGCCACATTGTCAAAAATGGTCATATTGCGAAACAGCGCATAATGCTGGAATACAAATCCGACTTGACGATCGCGCACATGCTGGTCGGTAGCGTCTTCGCCATGAAACAATACTTGCCCGCTATCCGCGGTTTCAAGTCCGGCGATCACGCGCAACAACGTGGTTTTGCCGGAACCGGACGGCCCCAGCAACGCCAGCAGTTCACCGGAATTCACTTGCAAGCTGACATCATGCAGCGCGGTAAAGCTGCCAAATTGCTTGGATAAATTAAACACGTCAATACTCATGCATCACCTCGTAGTGTCTGATGTTGTTTGTTTCGAAATTCAATCAAAGTTTTGAGCACCAGCGTTACCAATGCCAATAAAGCCAGCAATGAGGCCACAGCGAACGCGGCGGCGAAGTTATATTCGTTATAGAGAATCTCGACATGCAGCGGCATGGTATTGGTGCTGCCGCGAATATGCCCCGAAACTACTGATACCGCGCCGAATTCACCCATTGCCCGCGCATTACAAAGAATGGCACCGTATAACAATCCCCATTTGATGTTCGGCAACGTAATCTGCCAGAATGTTTGCCAACCGCTGGCACCCAATACCACCGCAGCTTCCTCCTCTTCGGTGCCTTGCGCCTGCATCAAAGGAATCAGTTCCCGCGCGATGAACGGCACGGTCACAAACACGGTTGCCAGCACGATGCCGGGAACGGCAAAAATGATCTTGATATCATGCTCCGCCAGCCAGGGTCCGAGCCAGCCCTGCAAACCGAATACCAATACATAAATCAACCCGGAAACCACCGGCGAAACCGAGAAAGGCAAATCGATCAGCGTAATCAACAAATTCTTACCGCGAAATTCAAACTTGGCGATCGCCCAAGCCGCGGCGACACCAAACACCAGGTTCAACGGTACCGCAATCGCCGCCACCGTCAGAGTCAGTTTGATGGCGGCGACTGCATCTGGATCGGTGATGGCGGCGAGGTAAACATCCATCCCTTTCTTGAACGCTTCATAGAAAACCGAAATCAGCGGTACGAACAAAAAGAGTGTTAAAAACATCAGCGCCAGCCCGATCAACGACCAACGCACCCAGGCGGGTTCTTCTGTGGCACGCTGCCGAAAGGTTTTACCGGATATAGGAAATGTAATCGTAGTATTCATCATCGCTCTCAGGATTCAGCACTGCGGCGCCGACTCCACCATTGCAGTAGATTAATAATCAATAACAGAATGAAAGAAATCACCAACATCACGACGGATAACGCCGTAGCACCCGCATAATCGTATTGTTCCAGTTTGGTGACGATCAATAGTGGTGTAATTTCGGAAACCATCGGCATGTTGCCGGCAATAAAAATGACCGATCCGTATTCTCCGATGGCACGCGCAAAGGCAAGCGCGAAACCGGTCATCAATGCGGGAAACAATGCCGGGAAAATTATTCGCGTGAATGTCTGCCAGCGGTTGGCACCCAATGTCGCAGCGGCTTCCTCCAATTCAGCCTCGATATCTTCGAGCACCGGCTGTACCGTACGAACCACGAACGGCAAACCGATAAAAGTCAGCGCCACAAAAATCCCCAACGGCGTAAACGCCACCTTGATGCCTAATGGCTCAAGATGCTGGCCGATCCAACCATTACCGGAATATAACGCGGTTAATGCAATGCCGGCCACCGCAGTGGGTAAAGCAAAGGGCAGATCAACCAACGCATCAACGATTCTCTTGCCGGGAAAATGGTAGCGCACCAATACCCATGCCACTAACAAACCGAAGAACGCATTTACCAGTGCGGCAGCAAACGATACGCCGAACGTCAACCGGTACGAAGCCAACACGCGCGGCGTGGTGACGACGGCCCAGAACTCCACCCACGTCAGCTCTGCGGTACGGATAAAAGCGGCTGATAGCGGGATCAAAACGATCAGACTGAGATACAGCAACGTAAAACCCAAAGCCAGGTTGAAGCCTGGCAAAATACTGTGTTGTTTGAAGGTGTTCAATTCATACCCCGTATTGAATGAGATTTACACATCATCAGAAGCTCGCCCGCCCTGGATGCTTCGCAACGCAGCTACCAGAAAATCAATATCGGCGCATGTGTTATAAAATGCCAAGGACGGACGCACCGTGGTCTCCAACCCGAAACGGCGCAAAATCGGTTGTGCGCAATGATGACCGGCACGCACCGCGATACCCTTGCGATTCAGTACCGCACCCACCTTCTCGGCACTCAATCCCTTGAGTACGAAAGACAGTACTCCCGCCTTTTCCGGCGCGGTGCCCACTAACCGCAAACCAGGAACCTCACTAAGTTCACGCGTTGCATAAGCCAATAATTGATGTTCGTAACGACTGATATTGTCAATACCGATGCGCTGAACATAATCAATCGCCGCTCCCAGCCCGACGGCATCCGCGATATTACCCGTACCGGCTTCAAAGCGGGCGGGCGCCGCATGATAGGTAGTTTTCTCAAAAGTAACGTCCTGAATCATATTGCCTCCCCCTTGCCACGGCGGCATAGCATTCAATAGTTCGGCTTTACCGAACAGTACGCCGATCCCGGTCGGACCGAATACTTTGTGGCCGGAAAAAACGAACCAATCACAGTTGAGCTGCCGTACGTCAACCCGCATATGCGAAACGGATTGTGCGCCGTCCACCAGCACGCGCGCACCGACCAGATGCGCCATCTCGATCATTTGCCGGGCTGGTGTTATCGTACCGAGTGCATTCGACACTTGCGAAAACGCAACCAATTTAGTGCGCACACTCAATAATTTTCGATACTCTTCCAATAACACCTGACCATTATCATCGACCGGCGCGACAAGCAATTTGGCACCTTTCTCATGACACAATTGCTGCCACGGCACGATATTGGCGTGATGCTCCAACCAAGTGATGACGATTTCGTCGCCTTGTTCGATATTTTGCCGCCCCCAGCTCTGCGCCACGAGATTGATACCTTCAGTGGTACCGCGCACAAAAACGATTTCGTTTGCTGACGACGCATTAAGAAAACGACTCACTTGGTTACGCGACCCCTCGTAAGCATCCGTGGCACGCGCAGCCAACTCATGCGCCCCACGATGAATGTTGGAATTTTCGTACCGATAAAAGTGACTCAAGCGATCAATAACGAATTGCGGCTTCTGTGTCGTTGCCGCATTATCCAGCCAAATCAAAGGATGTCCGTGTACCACTTCTTTCAGAATTGGAAAATCACGCCGGATGGCGTTGACATCAAAAACCTCATGAGCAGATGCAAACCCCACTGCCGATCCGTTAAGTCTTGGCATGGTTATTTCATCAAGAAAATAAAACGAGGACCCGGAACTTACCCCGGCCAGACTAGCAGTCGATGAATCCGCAGCTTTTGGCATCACCGTCAAAAAATCATGGCACTCGTCTTCGAACGGTAAAGAAACGGGCGATAAGGTCAAAGCACTTTCCGCAGAAAATTGATCTGCGGGAGGTGTCGGTACAGCCCCAATCTTTACTATCGGCGATGCCACTGCAGCAGACCCCGCGCCGGGAGAAGATGAAAATATCTCGTTGGCGATACACGTCAATGACTCGACATCCGGTCGACTAGACGCACCCCGCAAGCCTTCCTCCATCCAATGATCCGGATTATTTATACTCATGATATTTGCCCACTTCGACATTTTCCAGAACCCCGAGCGCATCCTCGGTCAATACGGCCAATGAGCAATACAGAGAAACCAGGTAGGAAGCGATCGCTTTATGGTTAATGCCCATGAAGCGTACCGATAATCCCATACCCTGCTGTCCCGGCAAGCCGGGTTGATAAAGGCCCACCACACCTTGTCGACTTTCGCCCGTCCGCAGCAAAAGAATATTTGTTTTTCCGCCCGTGATATGAAGCTTGTCGCAAGGAATCAACGGAATCCCACGCCATGTCAAGAATTGCGAGCCAAACAAGGCAACGGTCGGAGGAGGCACGCCGCGACGAGTACATTCACGACCAAATGCGGCTATCGCCTGCGGGTGCGCCAAAAAGAAAGCGGGCTCCTTCCAAACGCGCGCAACCAATTCATCCAAATCATCGGGTGTCGGTGCCCCCGTTCGGGTTTTCACTCTCATCGATTTTGCAACATTATTGAGTAAACCGTACTCCTTGTTATTTACCAGTTCGCTCTCCTGACGCTCTTTTATCGTCTCGATCGTCAGTCGCAATTGTTCGCGAATTTGATTATGCGGACTACTATAAAGATCGGAAACACGAGTATGCACATCCAGTACGGTATTTACCGCATTTAAAACATATTCCCGCCCCCACTCTTCATAGTCTACGAATGTTGCCGGCAATTCTCTTTCATCTTTAGCGGAACAATCGACTTCAACCTGTTCCGGATCCTTCACCTTATTAACCCGATAAATACCGGCTTCGACCGGGACCCATTGCAGCAAGTGAGTTAACCACCGCGGCGTGATAGTCCCCATCATCGGAACCGTTTTTGTAGCGTTGGCAAGCGTCCGGGCCGCCACATCACCTAACGCGGTATGTGCTTGATGAATATCGGTCATTTCATTCTCCATGATTTAAGTAAATGTATTTTTATATTTGCCGGGCTTTACATAGAGCAACCGCTTTATATACTACCTCGCCGCTAAGAACTGGTTAGCGCCGAAATAGGCAGTAATTGCGCCGTATTAATCGCTTGCCCCGGTTTACCCAGTAAATTTCCTTGTAAATAATCCGCCTTGGCCTGCAACGCTGCCGCCAACTGAGCCGGTGTCTCGACATCCCGTACCAGTAAGCTGCCGCCGCAACTATGAATCGTATCAACCAGAAATAGGGTGTCTTCTTGAAGCATCAGATCGCTGGCGGAAATACGCACAATATCCGGATACAAACTCCCCAGTCCTTCCATCCGATCATTACGGTTGCCGCTGCAATTGGCTGCAATCCGGTAACCGCGCGAGCGGTAGTTGGTAATAACGTGCTGCAACAGATTCCCGTTATGATTCACTGCTGCCGGTATCTCGATGACTACCCCGGAGGTCCTCACACCAATCAGACTAAGAAAATTCTCAAATGCATGGCCGTGATCGTGCTTAACACTTTCCAGAAGGCGCGGATGAACCTCAACAAATAATTTATGCGCCTCTGAAATGCGATTGAAGTGATAGTTAAGCGCATGAATTGCACGGCACAAACGATCCAACTCAATCAGTTGCTCATCTTTCGAAGCCAGTGAAAAAATCTGCCAGGGCCAGAGCTCCGCTTCACCGTTCGCTTTGGAGCGAATATAAGCGGAGTGACCCATCGTTTGTTGCTGCGCAACACTAAAGACAGGCTGAAAAGTACTGGTCAGTTCGCAACGATAAAAGCGCCCGCTGATCCATCCATTCGAATCTCGCTGAAAAGCATAATCAGTGGCGGACTGAATCAATTCAAACTCATTCATGGTGTGCGAATATTTTATCGATGCATTCATGGAACAATCTCCGGACAAATTGATGTTGCAACAATTAGCATAAAAATTGAGGCGCGCCGCAGCGCGCCATCGTATTACTACTTCAAATATATTTGATCGAAGTTCGCACCATCGGCGAAATGGGCCTTATGCGCATTCTTCCACCCGCCAAAAGCATCACCGATGCTGAACAATTCGATTTTAGGGAATTGTGCGACATACTTCGCGGCTACTGCTGCATTGGTAGGTCGGTAAAAATGCTTGGCGACAATTTCCTGCCCTTCCTCGGAATAAAGGTATTGCAAATAAGCTTCTGCCAGTTGGCGGGTTCCTCGTTTGTCAACGACCTTATCGACGACCGCAACCGGCGGTTCGGCCAGAATACTCAAAGAAGGAATAACGACTTCCAGCTTGTCCGCACCATATTCCTTGAGCGCCAGGAATGCTTCATTTTCCCAGGTGATCAGCACATCCCCCACACCGCGCTCGACAAATGTAGTGGTTGAACCGCGTGCACCGGAATCCAACACCGGTACGTTTTTATAGATATTGCTGATAAAATCTTTTGCTTTATCCTCGCCGTAACGACGCTTACCATATTCCCATGCGGCCAGATAGTTCCATTGCGCACCACCGGATGTTTTCGGGTTGGGTGTAATGACGGCGACACCGGATCGTGCCAGGTCGTCCCAATCCTTAATACCTTTGGGGTTGCCTTTGCGCACCAGAAAGATGATGGTCGAAGTGTACGGGGTACTGTTCTGTGCCAGGCGTTGCTGCCAATCTTCCGGCAGCAGCTTGGCCCTTTCGGCAATCGCGTTGATATCATTGGCCAAGGCAAGTGTTACGACGTCCGCTTCCAAACCATCGATCACCGAGCGGGCTTGTTTACCGGAGCCGCCATGCGATTGCTGAATTTTAACGGCCTCGCTGTTTTTGTCTCGCCAGTATTTGGCAAATGCCGCGTTGAACTCCTGATAAAGTTCACGAGTCGGGTCATAGGAAACGTTGAGCAGCGTTTTCTCCGCCGACACATGACTGCTGATGATCAGACTTGTTGCCAAAACACTTGTGGTAAGCCAGGTTTTAATGTTCATGATGTTTTCTCCGAAAAAGAAATAAAAGACAAGTTAAAAGAAGCTGATTAGCACTTCAAAGTACAGGAAATCGGTATTTCCTGAGCGTTGATCGACACAAGGATGCGCATGACCGCCATCGCAATGCGGACTTGCCGCGATACGGTTTTTTACGAACTCACCCGAGGTAAAATGGGTGTACCCTAAGATAGTATTGACACGCGGGATCGGTTGATAACGTATCCGCCCTTCAAACGCATGGCCGCCGAAATCGCCGCTTTGTCCGGTACGGTCTCGATTGAATCCTGGATCTCTGACCGTATTACTGATGTTGCCGTCAAGAATATCGAACATGCGATCGGTTTTACTGGCCAGCCAATACGCACCGTAACCCAATTCAAATCCCAGTTGCTGGGTCGGTTGAAACTCAAACCTGACTTTAGGCGCTTTCAAGTTTTCATAAATCACATAGTGATCGGCTGACCAAGGCCGCGCAAATCCAAAGAAACGGTCAAAGCGGTTGTCGACATTGTCATTAGGGTCCTTATCGCCGCTGGCATATCCGTAGAAAAGGCCGATACGGGGTTTCCAGGCATGCTCAAAGGTTTTTCCGACTTCGATCGTATAACCGTGCGCATCCACACGATTAGGGCCGGTATATCCCAGTTGATGGTTATAGCTGACATCAAAGTCGAAAATATCGCCGGCCTTCCCGTAAACCCGAAACCCCGGCATATGAATTTGCCGATCCAACCGATTGGTCGCCGTAAAACCATTAGGGTCTGCGGTTTGCTTCTGTCCGTGGTAATACGCTTGAATGGTGGCGATGTCAGACCATTTGCGCCATGTGCCGATCCCACCGAAGAACCACAAATGATCATTGGCTTCATCAAATTTGGTCTGCAAACGTCTTACCGGTTGCATGCCGAATAAATCCAATTCCCAATCATTGGCTTCGCGTCCCAAATTCAGACGAAAACCTTCAAACGTATTGGTGGTGTTGCGCCATTCATTACGTGCGATAAAACGCCGATCGGTGGTTTCATACGCCATCCGACCGACACGAAAGCGGATTGGACGATCGTTACCGCGGTCATCGGCGCCCAGCGCTTTTTTGAAATAGAGCTCACCATACGCATTGAGCAAATCATATTCGTTTCTTTCCTGATCGGTAATCGCATGTTTGTTGTTCACCACGCGGGAATCCTGAAACTCGACGGCAAACCGGAATGGATCCAAAATATTCTTTATCCCGATCCAGGCCCGGTTACGCAGGAAAATCGGATTATCCTCCCCCCCTTCAACGCGGCGAATATCATTATTGCGCCACTCATAACGGGTCCGATGCTCCAAACCGATATCCAACCAATTGACGTCCTTAAATGCCGGAACACCGATATCACTTAATTGGCGGACATAGCGAGGCGGATCGGAATCCGGATTCGTCGCGTAGCTATTGGAGCGCCGGTGATAACTGGACGATTGCGCCGCAGCCGGCGTAGCGGGCGGTGCTTTTACTTGCGGCTCAATCGACGGCAATGTTTTTTCAATCTCAGATGCTTTTTCGGTTGACCGCCCCGGCTCTGATGACTTACCGCCTAATGGCCTACCCATATCTACAGCAATCTGCTGCGCCAGTTGAATAAAATTCTGTTGCGCGGCCTGGAAATCAATCGACGATTTTTTATCCGGAGTTGCCTCTGCCGGATGAATCGTCAGCGTACTTAAGAATGCAATCTGTAATAAGATCCAAATTAACTTCACTGTATTCTCCTCAGCGATCTCTCCAGCAATCCGGTTGAGTCACTGTTTTTACTTTTTTAGATTCACACCTCCATCGGTATGGCCGGCGCTTTGATTACCGCATGTAGTCAGGTTTACTCAATGAAACCCACCCATCATTACAGTGATTATGTTTTTACCTTCTGGCAACCTCGCCTCGATTGACTCGAATTTTCTTGCGACACTCTATTTGTACGACCTTACCGTCATGGATCACTACTTCAACTGATCCATATTCGATACTGCCTACCGCATCCAAAATTTTTTCGATGATATGCGTGCTAAGCTGACTGTTTTCGTGTGTTGTTGAGAGCTGTGTCATTTCTTGAAATAATCCTAAAAACAAGAGCCGCAACTGTACTCTCCCCCCCTTATTATTAGAACCAATAAGATTTCATTTGCTTATCGTTTTTTTATATATAGCAAGTGTGATAATTCGGAAAAGAGTGCATCGGCTCAAGCAGTCGAGCGATATCACTCGTTTAGTAATCTATTGAAAGGCATAAAATTGAATCAATTATCCGATCACATATACGACACCGTACAGCGTGCATTGAAAGAAGATATCGGTACCGGTGATTTGACGGCATGGCTCATTTCTGATGATAAAGCGTTAAATGCGACGGTCGTCAGCCGGGAGAGCGCCGTCATCTGCGGAATCCGGTGGTTCGAGCAATGTTTTCTCGCGTTAGCGCCGCAAACCGCCATCACCTGGTTCATCGGCGATGGCGATCGTGTGCAACCCGGGCAAATACTGTGTGAAATTCACGGCAATGCACGCGCATTGCTGACTGCCGAACGTTCCGCATTGAATTTTCTACAATTATTGTCGTCGGTGGCGACACAAACCCGTCTCTTTGTCGATGCCATCGCAGATACCCGTGCAATCATCGTCGATACCCGTAAAACCCTACCGGGTCTACGGTTGGCGCAAAAATACGCCGTAGCATGCGGCGGCGGCACCAATCATCGCCTTGGTTTATACGACGGGATTCTGATTAAGGAAAATCACATCATCGCTGCGGGCGGCATCGCTCGTGCGCTCGACAAGGCGCGCGATGTTGTTCCGCCGGGTGTTTTCATTCAAATCGAAGTGGAATCATTACAGGAGTTGCGTGAAGCTTTGATTGCAGGTGCAGAAATGGTATTACTCGACAATTTCACGTACGATCAACTGACCGATGCCGTAATGTTCTCCGGCGACCAGCCGGGTAAACGCGTCATTCTCGAAGCATCCGGCAATATCACTCTGGATAACGTACGCCAAGTAGCCGCAACAGGAGTCGATCGCATTTCGATCGGCAGTCTGACCAAAAACATCCAAGCCGTCGATCTCTCAATGCGCTTTATGGAGCACGACGAATCTATCAACCTTGAGCAATCATAACAAGCCAAGCGGGAAGATCCGTGTGGGTTTTCGTGATTTTGAGGTGCACAGCGAGTCTGTGCACCTCAATCCTGGATAATATCTTGATGCAGCGGTACTATATCCACCCGTGCCGATTCCGCTTTCGGTTCAAACCAGGCAAGATGTTGATGTAGCTTGACAACTTCTCCGACGATAATCAAAGTCGGCGGGATTAAGCGGGCCGCTCCCGCGAGATCGGGCAACGTCTGTAATGTTCCGGTGACAATTTTCTGTTGCTGTGTAGTTCCTTGCTGAACAATGGCGGCAGGCGTGTTATCCGGCAAACCGTGCGCGATCAATTGCCGGCACAACAACGGCAACCCCAGTAACCCCATGTAGATGACGATAGTCTGGTGCGGACGGGCCAGCTGGGTCCAATCCAGATCAATGGTGTTGTCCTTGAGATGACCGGTGACAAATAGACACGACTGCGCATAATCCCGATGCGTCAGCGGAATTCCGGCATACGCGGCGACGCCTGCAGCAGCGGTGATACCGGGTACTACCTGAAAAGGAATACGATGCGCGGCCAAAGTTTCAATCTCCTCACCGCCTCTACCGAAAATAAACGGATCACCGCCTTTGAGGCGCAAAACGCGCTTCCCCTCCGAAGCCAGTCGGACCAGCAATTGATTGATGGATTCCTGTGCCAAAGTATGCCGGTTACGTTCCTTGCCGGCGTAGATACGCGTAGCGTCACGCCGCACCATGTCCAGCACCGCACCTGACACCAATCGATCATAGACCACGACATCGGCTTGCTGCATCAAGCGCATGGCGCGAAACGTCAACAAATCGGGATTACCCGGTCCGGCACCGACCAAATAAACTTCCCCTTGCGGCGGCTGGTCCTTTTCCTGTCGCAGCGATTCGAGCAAATAATCCTGTGCCGCCTGATCTTTCCCTGATAATACCAATTCTACAAACCGGCCTTGGAGCATCTTCTCCCAAAAGATGCGACGTTTTTCAGGAAATGAGAAGGATTGCTTCACTTGCTGGCGGAATTTCCCCGCCAATGCGGCAACCCGTGCGTAAGCCGCGGGAATCAGCACTTCCAGTTGCGCTCGTAACAATCTTGCCAATACCGGAGACTGTCCGCTGCTGGAGATAGCGATAAGCAGCGGTGAACGGTTAATGATGGAAGGCATGATAAAGCTGCACAAATCCGGATTATCGACCACATTGACCGGAATATGCCGGTGTTGCGCCGCCGCCGAAATACACTGATTCGCCGCATGATCATCGGTTGCCGCAATAACCAGATGCACATCTTCCATGTACTTTGATTGAAAACAGACCGCATGATGCCGGATTCTTCCCTGCGTCCGATAATCCTGTAATTGCTGATTCAATTCGGGGGATACGACGCACACCTGCGCGCCGGCCTGCAGCAGTAGCGCAGCTTTACGTGCCGCAACTTCGCCACCGCCTACGATCAGACAGGTTTTATTACGTACATTGAGAAAAATCGGCAGATAATCCATTACTTGGGGAAACGCTGATTAATTGGCTGCACCAGTGAGTCGCCTCGTTGCAAAGGCAATTCGCCCTCTCGCCTATCTTATTGATATGTATAGATTACTGCACCCCTACCACACACCTTATTTCATTCACCGAATTAATCGGTATTTCCTTAGCTTATTGCCCGTCACTACGGCAAATGATGAAATGCCGTTTCACCGGCATTTCCAGTAAGCAGCCTGAAAATTACAACCGCGGTTCCTGTTTCAGCAATTCTTCCAGCTTAACGTTGACGCCGGTACCATGCTCAAAAAAAGTCCCCGTTTTTTTCTTGTTCAGGTGATCAAGATTCAAATCATAGATGGTTTTAGACAACGGGAAGTATTTAACCTCGGTTACCAGTTCCGTCGCATTTTTCATATAGAAATTAACAAAATCGACGATCTCGTCTTTATTTGCTGATTTGGCGTTCACATAGATAAATATCGGACGCGATAGCGGCTTATAGCTATTATTTTCCACTGTAGCGACAGATGGAAGCACGCCGCCGTCACCGCTATCGACCGCGGCCGCAGCAATCTTCTTGACATTTTCAATGTAATAAGCAAAACCGAAAAAACCAAGCGCATAATGATCACTTGCGACACCTTGCACTAGGATATTGTCATCCTCGGAAGCGGTAAAATCGCCGCGGCTTGACTTGGCCTTGCCGACAACGGCTTCAGTGAAGTACTCGAAGGTCCCGGAATCCGCTCCTGGACCGTATAATTTAATTCTTTTATCCGGCCACGTGGAATCAATTTGATTCCAATTCATAATCTTACCTTGCGCTTCGGGCTCCCATATTTTTTTCAGCTGTGCAATGGTGATGGTTTTACTCCAATTATTCTTAGGGTTGATAACCACAGTTAATGCATCGTATGCGATGGGCATTTCAATATATTGCACACCTTGCTGCTTACAGGCTTCCATTTCGGATGGTGTAATGGGACGGGAAGCATTGACGATATCGATCTCATCCCGGCAGAATTTTCTAAAACCGCCGCCAGTACCGGAAATACCGACAGTCACACGCACGGCGCCGCGCTTGCTGATTTGAAAATCCTCCGCCACAGCTTCAGTAATCGGAAATACCGTACTGGAACCATCGATTTTTACAATGGGGCTGGCTTGAATGACTCCGGAAAAAACGGCCGCTCCGGCAATGATGACCGTGGTCAATGTTTTCAAATGAAATGAATTCAACATGAATATGCTCCAAATCTGGTAATAGTGAATAATCGAATCAAGCGATGCGTATGCTAGGCTGAAATTATTACAAAATGATGACAGTCCTCACGATCTGCGACCAGTGGCAAGCAGGCTCATCACTGGCTGGCTGTCGTCACCGCTTTGGCGATATATTCAGCCCAGTCGTTAACTTTCTGCTTGGATTCCCCTTCTACCATTACCCGTATCAATGGCTCTGTTCCAGATGCTCTGATCAATACACGCCCCTTGCCATTCAGATCATCCTCGGCTTCTTTTAGCGCCGCTTTTACGGTCGCATCGGCACTAAAATTAAAAGACGCCGGTATCTTGACATTGATTAATCGCTGCGGATAGAGCGCAAGGCTGTGCATCCATTCAGCCAGCGTCTTATCGCTATCCCTCAGTGCGTACAACACTTGAAGCGCGGATATGATGCCGTCTCCAGTGGTGTGCTTATCGTAGCAGATGATATGCCCGGAGCCTTCTCCTCCCAAAAACCATCCATTTTTCTGC
Source organism: Nitrosomonas sp. (assembly GCA_021582655.1). Taxonomy (GTDB): domain Bacteria; phylum Pseudomonadota; class Gammaproteobacteria; order Burkholderiales; family Nitrosomonadaceae; genus Nitrosomonas. The sequence continues at coordinate 1,556,858 of CP091135.1, read as the reverse complement.
AATAATTCCATCACGTAACGATCACCCACATTCGCGCGCTGAAATGGTATTTTCAATTTACTGAACGCATGCTCAATGGCCAGATTAGTCATTAACGTACCGACGACGCCACCGGTCAGCGTACCCTTTTGCTGACGATGCTTGGCAATGATGTAGAGCAATTGATCGCCATCATAAAGCTTGCCATTCTTATCAACCAGCATGACACGATCGCCGTCGCCATCCAACGCTATCCCTAGATCCGCACGATGCTGCTTAACCGCTTTCTGCAGGGTAGCGATATGAGTTGAACCGCATTCCAGATTGATATTCAAGCCATTCGGTTGCACCCCGATCTCGATGACATCAGCCCCCAATTCATGCATGACATGACCGGCGATATGATAAGCGGCGCCATTAGCGCAATCGACTACGATTCGCAGTCCCCGTAAGTCAAGATGATAGGGAAATGTACTCTTGCAAAATTCGATATACCGGCCGGCCGCATCGTCAATCCGGTGAGCTTTTCCTAACTGCGCTGAAGGCTTTGTTTTGATGGATTCGGCCAACCCGGCCTCGATCTGACGCTCCAGCTCGTCGGGAAGCTTGCTGCCGGTTGCAGAGAAAAACTTCACTCCGTTATCCTCGAACAAATTATGGGAGGCGGAAATAACAATCCCGGCCTGCAATCGCAGCGCTCGTATCAAATAGGCAATTGCCGGGGTTGGCATCGGTCCGGATAAAATCACATCAACTCCGGCAGCGCTTAATCCTGCTTCCAAAGCCGATTCCAGCATATAGCCCGACACCCTAGTATCTTTACCGATCAGTACGGTTGGCCGTTTTCCTTCCATCAAATGCCAATCGGCGGCCGCTAATACTTTCCCGGCAGCATACCCCAAATGCATAATGAATTGCGGTGTAATCGGATCTTTACCTACGCGACCGCGAATACCGTCGGTGCCAAAATATTTTTTAGTCAATTTGGATACCACACTCAGATTGAATTAATTTAACTACGCTGGATCCGCCATGCCGCAATTGACAGATGCACGGTAAATAGCAAGTGCGGCCCTGGTTGCCTTCACATCATGAACACGCACAATTCTGGCACCTTTGATCACAGCAAGCAAGGCCGCCGCAACGCTCTCGTGCAACCGCTGATCGATCGGATTGCCGGTAATAGCACCCAGCATCGATTTACGCGACATTCCCGCTAAAACCGGAACACCCAATGCGGTGAATTCCTGTAAATGATTCAGCAAGGTATAGTTATGTTGCAATGTTTTACCAAAACCGAACCCCGGATCGATAATCAATCGTTGCTGCGATATTCCCGCTGCTTTTGCTGCTTCAATACGCTGCATCAAGAACAATTTAACTTCAGAAACAATATCTTGATACTTTGGACCGGTCTGCATATTTTGCGGTGTTCCTTGCATATGCATCAGACATACACTCACGTCCTCAGCAGGCGCCACAGCCTCTAACGCACCAGGACTGCGCAACGCATTAACATCGTTGATGATGAAAGCGCCCGTCTCAATCGCACGTCTCATCACTTCCGGCTTGGAGGTATCCACCGAAATTGGGACATCGCAACCCACTAGTGCTTCCAGTACAGGCATTACGCGTTTTAATTCCTCTTCGATGCTGACTGGCTCACTCCCAGGACGAGTTGATTCCCCGCCAATATCCAGAATATCCGCCCCTTCATCTATCAGTTTTTTTCCATGGATTATTGCTTGTTGTGCAGATCGGTATACTCCGCCATCCGAAAAAGAATCCGGCGTAACATTGATAACACCCATAATTAGCGGACGATCAACAACATCGATAAACACCATAATAAAAAATCTATCGTTATAAAGTAAAAGCGGGATACGATTTTACCATCGCATCCCGCTTGTCAAAAAAACCACCAATTAATCAGCTTCTTTAACAACTTCTTGTGGAGCTGCTGTTTCCTTTGGCTCATCTGACACAGCAGCTGCGGACTCGCCACCTGCAGTGGGAGACATAGATTGCGGCGGTTTAGGCGGACGCGGCGGACGACCTTCCATGATGTCCTTGATTTGGTCGCTATCGATGGTTTCCCATTCCAGCAGAGCTTGGGTCATTGCTTCGACTTTATCCCTATTTCCATCAAGCAACTTACGCGCCAACGCATATTGCTCATCGACAATACGGCGAACTTCCGCATCCACTTTCTGCATGGTCGCTTCGCTGACATTTTTATGTGTCGTTACCGAACGACCAAGAAACACCTCGCCTTCATTCTCACCATACACCATCGGGCCTAGCATATCGGACATCCCCCACTGCGTAACCATTTGACGCGCCAATTCCGTCGCGCGCTCGAAGTCATTGGAGGCACCGGTAGTCATCTGATTCATGAACAATTCTTCAGCAATACGCCCTCCGAACATCACTGAAATTCTTTGCAAAATTTCCTCGCGTTCCATGCTAAAACGATCTTCTGTCGGCAACTGCATGGTGACACCTAACGCCCGCCCGCGCGGAATGATCGTTACTTTGTGCACCGGATCGGTTTTTGGCAATAATTGAGCGACAACGGCATGCCCCGATTCATGATAGGCGGTATTCCGCCGCTCATGCTCAGGCATTACCACTGAACGTCGTTCTGCACCCATAAAGATTTTATCTTTTGCACGCTCAAAATCATCCATATCTACCAAACGCTTGTTACCGCGTGCTGCAAACAACGCTGCTTCGTTGACCAAATTGGCCAGATCAGCACCTGACATACCGGGCGTACCGCGCGCCAAAATATCAGCTTTTACATCCGGCGAAAGCGGTACTTTGCGCATGTGGACGTGAAGAATTTGCTCGCGACCACGTATATCGGGTAGCGGCACGGTCACTTGGCGGTCAAAACGGCCAGGTCGTAACAAAGCAGGATCCAATACATCAGGACGATTAGTCGCTGCAATCACAATCACGCCCATAGCACCTTCAAAACCATCCATTTCCACCAGTAACTGATTCAAGGTTTGCTCACGTTCATCATTTCCGCCGCCCAGGCCAGCGCCCCGTTGCCGGCCTACCGCATCAATTTCATCGATGAAAATAATGCAAGGTGCATGTTTTTTAGCTTGCTCAAACATATCACGTACCCGCGATGCACCAACACCGACAAACATTTCAACAAAGTCAGAGCCCGAAATGCTGAAAAAAGGAACACCAGCCTCCCCCGCAATCGCTCTTGCGAGCAATGTCTTTCCGGTTCCCGGACTGCCGACCATCAATACGCCACGCGGTATACGCCCGCCAAGCTTTTGGAATTTAGATGGATCACGCAAAAACTCGACTAACTCGGCAACTTCTTCTTTTGCCTCTTCACATCCGGCAACATCATTAAAGGTTATGTTATTGGCTGATTTATCGAGCATCCTCGCCTTGCTCTTACCGAACGAAAATGCTCCGCCATTGCGTCCACCACCTTGCATTTGTCGCATGAAAAAAATCCATACCGCGATCAAAAGCAACATCGGGAACCATGAAATAAAAATGCTCATCAGCATAGATGGCTCTTCTTCCGGCTTAGCTTCTACAATAACACCTGCTTTCAGTAAATCACTGACCAGCCACGGATCCGAAGGGGCATAAGTAGTAAAGCGCCTACCGTCAGACTTGGTTCCTTTCAGTGTTCGCCCTTCGATAACGACTTTTGCGATCCTGCCTTGGTTCAATTCAGTAATGAATTGAGAATATTCCATTGGTACTTGCGCCGGTTGACGTACGCTGAATTGATTAAATACGGTCATCAACACAAGTGCAATTACCAGCCAAATGGCCATATTTTTAATTAAGTTATTCAAGTTAGCTCCTTGGTTTGCACCTCAAAATCATTGATTAATCATTCTAACTCTATTCTGTAAAATATAACAGCGGAGTCCGCATCAAATGCAGCCGCAATTAATATCCTACCCCTTACCTTCACAGCATTCGCAAGAGGATCCGCGTATTTGTTTGTAATCTCAAGATTTACTTCCTCCCCAATCCCAATAAATACAATTCATTACTACGATCACGAGAAGCCTTAGGCTTTCTTATTAAAACACTCTGAAAATTAGCCCGCATTTCCCGAAGAAATGAATCAAAATCCCTGCCTTGAAAAGCTTTGACTAAAAAATTTCCGCCGGAGTTCAGTTGCTCCAGTGCAAATACCAAAGCCAATTCAGCCAAATACATACTTCTTGCTTGATCGCTAATTGTAATGCCGCTCATATTGGGCGCCATATCCGAAATGACAAGATTCGCTTTTTGCCCACCCAAATGAAACTGCAATTCGAGTGAGGCCTGCTCCTCCCTGAAATCACCGCGTATGAATATAACATTAGGTAACGGTGCTATCTCCAGAAGATCCAGTGCAATCACTTTACCGGCATTGCCCACTTTTTGCGAAACGACCTGGGACCAACTCCCGGGTGCAGCCCCTAAATCCACTACAGTCAAACCGGGCTTTAAGATATGATCCCGCGCATCAATTTCGAGCAACTTGAACGCAGCGCGGGATCGATATCCTTCTTTTCTGGCTTGCTTGACAAAAAAATCACTGACATGCTCATGCATCCAAGCTTTGCTGGTTTTAGTGCGTTTCATGAAGTAAAATGAGCGGTTTGAAGAAAGCTTATGTTAACACTCACTGTTAGTCGCCGACGAGAACTGAAAGCGCTGGCACATTCCCTGAATCCGGTTGTGATGATTGGAAAGTCAGGATTATCCGCTAGCGTTATTGATGAATTGGATCGAGCGATCTTGAAACATGAACTGATCAAGATAAAAGTGCAGATGGACGATCGCGCGATCAGGAATGCACTGCTCGAGCAAATTTGCCAACATCTTAATGCAGCATTCGTGCAGCATATCGGCAAGATATTGGTGATTTATCGCCCTAAACCACAAGATCTCGAAAAAAAACCGACTTCCCGCACCGACAAGCCAAGGAAATCAACTGCAAAAAACACAAAACGAAAACCTTGAAGTCAGGTTACTGCAGACAGCTAAGGAAACACTGACAATTGACTGCGCGGGCGAATTGCTTCGTCGCAGGAGTAGCCTGCCTTCTCGCCTATCTTTATTAGTCTCGGCACGCTGTGTTCCGTGTGCACCTAACAAGGTTATCTCGTTCGCCGAATTAATCGGTGTTTCCCTAAATATACTTAACACCGAGAATTTCGTATTCACGTATACCACTTGGCGCCAGAACTTCTGCGATATCACCCGCATATTTTCCGATCAATGCACGTGAAATGGGTGAACTGATGGAAATTTTGCCCAGCTTGATATCAGCTTCGTCGTCTCCTACAATTTGATACGTTACCACCTCACCGCTTTGCAAATCCTCCAACTCCACTGTGGCACCAAACACACAAGCACCATCAGCATTGATCAGAGCCGGATTAATAATTTGCGCACTGGAAAGCTTACCCTCCAGTTCCGCGATTCGTCCTTCGATAAAACCTTGTTTTTCCTTTGCGGCGTCATACTCCGCATTTTCGGATAAATCACCATGAGATCGCGCCTCCGCAATCGCCGCAATCACGGCAGGACGATGTATCGTCTTCATTTCATGCAATTCTTTGCGTAGGGCTTCGGCCCCTACGACGGTCAATGGAATCATGGCCATGATGATTTGTTACCCTTCATTCCCATTCATAAAAAACTAACCTCTTAACGCAATATGCAATTTCTGTAAGTTATACGCCTGTAATTCACGCTTATTGGTAATTCCAACACAGGCTGCACGAGCGCCGGCCAATGTCGTATAGTAAGTGACTTTTGCTTGCAACGCGGCATGTCGAATCGAATAGGAATCCCTGATTGCGCTGCGTTGATTTTTAACCGTATTGATAATCAAGCTGATTTCACCATTCTTAATCATATCCACGATATGCGGTCTACCTTCAGCGACCTTATTGATGATATTCACATCAATGCCCGCTTCGCTAATCGCCGCAGCTGTGCCACGCGTCGCATATAGCGTAAAGCCGAGTTCGGCCAGACTGCGGGCGATTTCAACCGCATGCAGCATGTCCGACTGCCGCACACTGATGAAGATTTTTCCCGAGGTGGGCAATCGCACATCGGTTGCCAGCTGAGATTTGACAAAAGCCTCGGCAAAGGTAACCCCCATTCCCATCACCTCTCCCGTAGATTTCATTTCCGGCCCCAAAATCGTGTCGACTCCCGGCAGTTTGATAAAAGGGAAAACAGCTTCTTTAACGGAATAGTGCCGAGGAATAATTTCTCTAGTAACACCCTGCTCTATAAGAGAATTTCCCGTCATACAGCGAGCCGATATTTTCGCTAGCTGCAAGCCGGTTGCTTTGGAAATGAAAGGTACCGTGCGCGATGCCCTTGGATTGACTTCCAACACATAAATCGTATCGTCTTGAATAGCAAACTGAACATTCATCAATCCGACGACATGCAGCGCCTTGGCCAATTCCGCGGTTTGCCGGCGCAACTCACCCAACATTTCCTCCGACAAATTGAACGTAGGCAGAGAGCAGGCGGAATCGCCGGAATGTACACCGGCTTGCTCGATATGCTCCATGATGCCGCCAATCAGAACCGTTTCGCCGTCATAAATCGCATCAACATCGACTTCAGTCGCATTGGTAAGAAAATGATCGAGCAACACTGGCGAATCATTGGAAACTTTAACCGCCTCGCGCATATAACGTTCCAAGTCGGCTTTCTCATGCACGATTTCCATCGCACGCCCGCCCAGTACATAGCTGGGCCGCACCACCAACGGATACCCGATCTCTTCAGCGGCGACCAAGGCCGCTTCCGGATTGCGCGCGGTACGATTCGGCGGTTGCTTCAATCTCAGTTGATGCAGCATTTTCTGGAAACGCTCGCGATCCTCAGCGCAATCGATCATATCCGGGCTGGTACCGATGATCGGCACACCGTTGGCCTCCAGATCACGTGCCAACTTGAGCGGAGTTTGTCCGCCGTACTGCACGATTACACCGTCCGGCTGTTCCACTGCAACGATTTCGAGCACATCTTCCAATGTCAGCGGTTCAAAATACAATCGGTCCGAAGTATCATAATCGGTCGAAACCGTCTCCGGATTACAGTTAACCATGATGGTCTCAAAACCATCCTCCCGTAATGCCAGTGCAGCATGAACACAGCAATAATCAAACTCGATACCCTGGCCAATCCGGTTGGGGCCACCGCCCAACACCATGATTTTCTTTCGATCGCTTGGATTAGCTTCACACTCGTCTTCGTAGGTGGAGTACATATACGCCGTACTGGTGGCAAATTCCGCTGCACAAGTGTCGACACGCTTATACACTGGACGCAAATCCAACTTATGCCGATAAATGCGTACTGCGGTTTGCTCGGTATTGAGCAATTTAGCCAGCCGCCGGTCGGAAAAACCGCTGCGCTTCAGTTTTCGCAGAACCGGACGGTCAATGGCTTCCAGTCGTTTGTTGCGTAATGCTTGCTCTTGCTTGATCAAATCGCCGATCTGCGCCAAAAACCAATAATCGATGTGCGTTAATTGATGAATCTCTTCGATCGGCATATGACAACGAAACGCATCTGCGACAAACCAAATTCGTTCCGGTCCGGGATTAGCCAGTTCGCTTCGAATCACTTCCAAGTTATCGGTTTTTTCATCCAAACCGTCCACCCCGGTTTCCAGGCCGCGTAGTGCTTTCTGCAGCGATTCCTGAAAAGTGCGCCCGATTGCCATGACTTCACCGACCGATTTCATTTGCGTGGTCAAGCGATCGTTGGTTTGCGGAAATTTCTCAAACGCAAACCGTGGCACTTTGGTGACGACATAATCAATCGTCGGCTCAAACGATGCCGGGATCACGCCGCCGGTAATGTCGTTGCTCAGTTCGTTCAGCGTATAACCGACCGCGAGCTTGGCCGCAACTTTCGCGATCGGGAAACCGGTCGCTTTCGATGCCAATGCGGAAGAACGCGACACTCGCGGATTCATTTCGATCACCAACATACGCCCGTCATCCGGATTGATCGCGAATTGCACATTGGAACCGCCGGTTTCAACACCGATTTCGCGCAATACCGCAATCGATGCGTTGCGCATCAGCTGGTATTCTTTGTCGGTCAGTGTCTGCGCCGGCGCAACCGTGATCGAGTCGCCGGTGTGCACCCCCATCGGATCAAGGTTTTCGATCGAACAAACGATGATGCAGTTATCGCTCTTATCCCGCACCACCTCCATTTCAAATTCCTTCCAGCCGATCACCGACTCCTCGATCAGCAATTCTTTGGTGGGCGACGTTTTTAAACCGCGCTCGCAGATATCCAGAAATTCTTCACGGTTATAAGCAATGCCGCCACCGCTGCCGCCCATGGTAAACGAAGGACGAATAATCACCGGATAGCCCAACATGGCTTGCACCTGCAGCGCTTCCTCCATGCTGTGCGCCACCGCGGAACGAGCTGAATTCAGGCCGATACGCGTCATCGCCTGTTTGAATTTCTCACGATCCTCGGCCATGTCGATCGCATCACGTGATGCGCCGATCAACTCGACTCCGTACTTCCCCAGCACCCCGCGTTTGACCAAATCCAGTGCACAATTTAATGCGGTCTGCCCGCCCATGGTAGGCAACAAGGCACTTGGTCGCTCGATCGCGATGATTTTTTCGAGCATATTCCAGGTAATCGGCTCGATATAAGTCGCGTCGGCCATTTCCGGGTCGGTCATGATGGTCGCGGGATTGGAGTTGACCAGGATGACGCGGTAACCTTCTTCCCGCAGCGCTTTGCAGGCCTGCACCCCGGAATAATCGAATTCGCAAGCCTGACCGATGATAATCGGACCGGCGCCAATGATGAGTATGGATTGAATGTCGGTACGTTTAGGCATACTTTACTGATGAATTTCCGCGTGGCGGTTATTGAATTTCCCGGTGGCGCATCATGTCGATGAATTTATCGAACAAATAATCGGCTTCGTGCGGCCCGGGACTTGCCTCCGGATGCCCCTGAAAGCAAAACACGGGCTTGTCGATCAACTCGAAGCCTTGCAGGCTGCCATCAAACAGTGACACATGCGTGATGCGTGCTGATGCCGGCAAGGTATTGGCATCAACTGTAAACCCATGATTCTGACTGGTTATCATCACTTTTCCGCTGACCACATCCTGCACCGGATGATTAGCGCCGTGATGTCCGAATTTCATTTTGGCGGTACGGGCACCGCATGCCAAGCCAAGCAATTGATGCCCCAAGCAAATTCCAAAAACCGGAATATTTTTTTCCAGCAAAGTACGCACCGCGGCAATTGCATAATCGCAAGGTTCCGGATCCCCGGGACCGTTGGATAGAAAAACACCGTTCGGTCGTATCGCCAGAATTTCATCCACCGGCGTTTGCGCCGGAAAAACGGTCACCCGGCAGCCACGTTGCACCAACTTACGTAAAATTGTACGTTTGATGCCGAAATCGTAGGCGGCGACGTGATACCTAGCATCTCCCCAGGACTGGAAACCCGCGTCCAATGCCCATTCGCCCTCAGTCCAGGTATACGACTTGCGGCAACTGACCACTTTGGCAAGATCCATTCCGGCCAATCCCGGAAACGCTCTTGCACATTGCACCGCTTTTTCTTCGTCAATCTCTCCCGCCATGATGCACCCCGCTTGCGCACCTTTCTCCCGCAAAACACGCGTCAACTTGCGCGTATCAATCTCGGCAATCGCAACGACACGATGTTCGCGCAAAAATTCGCTCAAGGTATGTGTTTTACGGAAATTGCTCGCCAGCAACGGAAGATCGCGAATCACCAAACCTGCGGCATACACCTGACTGACATTACCGGATTCATAATCCTCCGGATTGGTCCCGGTATTGCCGATGTGCGGGTAAGTAAGCGTAATGATTTGCTGACAGTACGAAGGATCGGTCAATATTTCCTGATAACCGGTCATTGCCGTATTGAAGGCCACTTCGCCGGTATTGACACCTTCAACGCCAATGGACACGCCACGAAAAATTGTCCCATCGGCAAGTGCGAGGATGGCGTGCGGTCGTTGTGACACAAAAGACTCCTTGGAAGCTGAATAGATTTGAGATAACGCCCGGTCAATCTGCTATGCATTGCGTTGCTCAGGTTGTGTTGCCCCGGTTTTGAACACGGTATTATACGTGAAAAAGGTTTATTTTTGTATGCGGCAGCGGCAGCATGACATTCATCCGATTGAGTCGATCCGCGGCCGATAGATACACACTTCTCGTTTCCGGCCGCTATTGCGGCACCACTCGCGGTCGCCGGTTGTGATCAATCGCAACATACGTCAATACCGCTTCGGTCACCTTGATACAAACCTCATCACCACCTTCGCGCGCACCGCGTTGCGCGTAAACCGTCACGTCGACAATAATCGATGTGCGCCCGATCTTGACGACATCTGCATAAAAACTGACCAAATCACCGACGAATACCGGTTGTTTGAACACAAAAGAATTAACCGCAACCGTCGCAACCCGTCCACGCGCCCGACGAATCGCCGGAATACTCCCGGCGATATCCACCTGCGACATAATCCAGCCGCCGAAAATATCCCCGGCGTAATTGGTATCGGAAGGCATCGGCACGGTACGCAATACCGGCTGCCCCTCGGGCAATAGAACATGCAGCGCCGGATCATCTGGTATGCTGATCATCATAACCGCACCATCACTCCATCAAAAACCGTTTATCGTTATCACATTATGCACTATCTTTTGCCGAACGGAATCCCAATGCACCATCTCATTGCTTGGCAAGCCGATTGGCGGCATGGCCTCCCACGTTTTAGCTCATTTTATGGTAGGCTTCCATCCAGGTTGCAACACGACGGAAAATCACCATTGATTGAATAATGAACCGCGCACGCCCTCTCTCTCGCTTTTTTCGTGCCAGCGTATGGACTATCCGCTTACAGCATTGATCAGCCATCGGCAACAAACCCTCTCGGCGCAGCGAACGCTTTCCAGTATCGATAGCATCACGGACATAATCAACCGCCATTCCCTTCTTAACTTTAATACCTCGATTTAAAACACATGTCCGTTACCCGCGATGAACGCACTCGGTTATTTGAACTATACCGAAAATCGACAACCGCGGATTCGGCTGTCGTCAATTTACTGGCAGTTGCCTGGGGCGGATTGAATAAGACGCAGATTACCAATGCGCTGCGAAAAATCATCGGCGCAAGCGAAATCGCCGATATTCAGTTGGAATCGCTGAAGCGCAGCGGCCTGATTGAAGCCGACAAGGTAACCTGGACCAGCCAGCGTATCCGCTGCAACCGGCTGATCGTCGAACTGGTAGCGCACGCGCTGGCCGCGACCGGTGATTTCGATCGCTACGTCAAGCAGGTACATAGCGTTGAGCCGTTGCAAAAAAGTCGTTATTTGCGCAACACCGACGATCTCATCTTCCGTCACGACGACGAATTGATCCGTGAAGTGCGTATCGGCATCTACCAAAACGATACCGATTATATTCAATACATATTCGACACGCTGCGGCGACACAAGCACACTTATTGGAACGGCCTGGCGGAACGCTGGAACGGTCCTGAGACCATTTATGCGCTGGTGTGCGACAACCCTTATCAGCGCGAACGGTTCATGCATTTGCCCGCGGCAATCCGCGAGCCGGCCTTGCCCACGATGCTACTGATGCAATTGACGAATTGGACATTGAACGCGGAGGCTTTCACCCAATTGCAGGAAACTTGCGCCGCGGAAAACACCGCCCCTGAAGATTGGCGATTGTGCCTGGCGTTGCTCGCCATTTTCAAAGGAGACCTGGCAACCGCGCGCACCTCATTATCTCTTTGTCAATCCGGATACCGCGAGCGCGCTTACCGCGCGCTGATCCTGCTGCTGGAAGGCGAAACCGATGCCGCGCTACTGCATTATCGCGAAGCATTACGATTATGGCATGCATGCCAGCATACCACCGGAAGACGCAAACCATTTTTCCCAGGCGTCATCGGTTTTTTCTACATCCTGGGATTGTTTCAACGCAACCAGCCCGGTGATATGGAAGAAGCTCGGAAACTGCTGGAAACGATACCGGATTCACACGCATTCGCCATGTCCTATCAGTTACTCAAACTTGTTCCCGCTTTGGAAAATAATAATGCTGACGCCTTACTGCAACTACAAAGCCACTTGAGCGCAATTTCACGGCATAACCAGACCGATCCCTGGTATCACTGGTTCGGTTTGTGGCTGCTGCATCAATACCAAAGCAGCAATTCGATAACCGAATGCTTGGCGCAAGCCGCCGCTTATCAACAACAAGCGCAACAACACGGATACACCTGGCTTGCCGCCGAATTGGCGGCGTTGATCGCCCATATCGACCCACTGCAATCCGGTCCCAAACAAATTGCCGCCACATTCGAGCAGACTACCGGTATCAAGCTGCTGATGTCCCGCAATCGCATCGAAGAAGCCTGGGAACGCGCACTGAATGCAATCCAAAATACACTGGCACCAAAAACAACCCTGAAGCACGATGAAACCGCGGAATATCGCCTGGCTTGGCTGCTGCACCGGGATCGCACGTCATTCCTGGGGTTTTCCTTGGAAGCACGCGAGCAAAAACGTGCCGCCAGCGGCGAATGGCAAAAAGGGAAGCCCCTATCCTTCAAGAAAGTCGCCGAAATCGCCAAAACCGTGGATTATTTTTCCGACCAGGATCGCCGCGCCGCCGCGTATATCGCCCCCAACCGGCAAACCGGCAGCCATGAGCTCTCCAATCGCGGCTGGCTGGCACTGGCGGGAGCACCGAATGTCGCATGGAAAGACAGCGGCATAGCAATCGAGCTCATCGCCGCAGAACCGGAGCTGCGTATCAATAAAAAAGCCGACGACTCGCAGATCAAGATCGAGTTCTGGCCATTGTGCGATATCGAGGAAAGCATCGTACTGGCCGAAGACGGCTTGACTCGCATCAAAATCATCGAACTCAAACCGGACCATCACCGACTGGCGCAGATCGTCGGCAAAGGCATTGTCGCACCGGAATCCGCACAGCAACGCATACTGGCAAGCCTGGATGCAGTATCGTCGCTGGTGACGATCCATTCGGATATCGGCGGTACCGGTCTCGCCGCTGCAGAGACCGTACCAGCCGATACGACCCCTCACGTGCAACTGATCCCTGAAGGCGAAGGCTTGCGGACAGCCATTTTGATCCGTCCTTTTGACGGCAAAGGTTCTTATTACATACCAGGTTCCGGCGGCACCAATCTGATCGCGGAAATCGGCGGACAACGCCTGCAAACGCAACGCGATTTGATGCTCGAGCGCAACCTGGCAAACAGCATTGTCGCACGCTGTCCGAGTTTGAGCAGTCTCGCGAAACCGTTAACACCTTTTGTCTGGACATTGGAAAGCGCATACAACAGTCTGGAATTCTTGTTGGAGTTACGCGCAGTAGGCGATGCTGCGCGAATCGAGTGGCCGCAAGGAGAAAAATTCAAAGTACTGGGCCAAGCAGGTTTGGGTCAGTTCAATCTGCGCATCAAACAGCAGCGTGACTGGTTTAGTGTCAGCGGCGAACTCAAGCTGGACGACGGCCTGGTGGTGAGCATGCAAACCTTGCTGGAATTGACCGAGAACACGCAAAGCAAATTCATCCGGCTGGATGAAGGCCGTTTTCTGGCATTGACCGAAGCGTTCAAAAAGCGCTTGGACGATTTACGCACCTACTCGGAAAAACACGGCAAGAATCAACGTATTCACGCGTTAGCGTTGCCAGTTCTGGATGAAATCACCGCAGAAGCGGGATTGTTCCAAAGCGATGCCGCCTGGCAAGCGCAAGTGCAGCGACTACACCACGCCACGCAAGTTAAACCGATACTGCCACCGACCTTGCAGGCGGAGTTGCGTGATTACCAGCGCGACGGCTTCAATTGGTTGTACCGCTTATCCGCATGGGGCGTGGGTGCCTGCTTGGCCGATGATATGGGACTCGGTAAAACACTGCAAGCGCTAGCGATCATCCTCAGCCGCGCCGACGAAGGACCGACACTGGTAATCGCACCGACCTCGGTTTGCATGAATTGGCATAGCGAAGCGCAACGCTTTGCGCCGACATTGACTGTACATCTCCTCGGCGACAGCGACCGGCAGGCACTGATCAAAAACCTGCGTCCGATGGATCTGTTGATTTGCAGTTACGCGCTGTTGCAACAGGATGCGGTCGGCAAACTACTGGCAGCGACAACTTGGCAAACCATCGTACTGGACGAAGCGCAAATGATCAAAAATCCGGCGACCAAGCGTTCGCGGCAAGCAATGGCACTGCAGAGCGGCTTCAAAATCATCACCACCGGCACCCCGGTGGAGAATCACTTGGGTGAGCTCTGGAATTTGTTCCGCTTCATCAATCCCGGCTTACTCGGCTCGTTGGAAAGCTTCAATCGCCGCTTTGCCGCACCGATCGAACGTAACCAGGACCGCGAGGCGAAGCAACGCCTCAAGCGCATGATTCAACCGTTCATTTTGCGCAGAACCAAAGCACAAGTACTGAGTGAGCTGCCGCCACGCACCGAGATCGAACTGCAAGTGGAATTAAGCGCGCAAGAAATGGCGTTCTACGAAGCCTTACGCCGCAAGCTGCTGAAGGAAATCGACAAAAATCGAGGCAGCGAAGAAGATAATCGCTTCAAGGTACTGGCCGCAATCACCAAGCTGCGCCGCGCCTGCTGCAACGCACAACTGGCCGCTCCGGAGTTGACGCTGCCAAGCAGCAAACTGGCGTTATTCGGCGAAATACTCAGCGAATTGCTCGATAATCGCCATAAAACACTGGTATTCAGCCAATTCGTCGATCACCTCCGCCTGATTCGCGATTATCTGGATGAAAACAGCATCGGCTATCAATACCTGGATGGCCAAACCCCGGTGCAAGAGCGCAAAAAACGCGTCGATGCGTTTCAAGCCGGACAAGGCGATGTATTTCTGATCAGTTTGAAAGCAGGCGGTGTCGGGTTGAATTTAACCGCGGCCGATTATGTCATTCACATGGATCCCTGGTGGAATCCGGCGGTGGAAGATCAAGCCTCCGACCGCGCACACCGCATCGGCCAGCAACGCCCCGTCACGGTGTACCGGCTGGTGACGAAAAACACCATCGAACAACAGATCGTTTCCCTGCACCGGCATAAACGCGATTTGGCCGACAGCGTGCTGGGAGGCGGTGAAATCAGCGGCAAGATCAGCGCGCAGGAATTGCTGGCACTGATGCGCGGTTGATCAGGTATAAAGAGACAGTATCGATAATACGGTCAGGAAAAGTCGACAAAGCCAGGTTTGATTTAGAAATGGAAAAGACGCCTCGCTTCCTGGCATCCCTTAGCGATTTGACGCGGCCCGCCCCACAAAATAACTTTAAAACTGGCACCGATATTCGGCATTGCGTTATTGACGGCCTGACTCATGACCGGCTAATCCTAAGTTGGATTTCAGATCGTTCAATCACACCAAAAGATTGGATTCCGCCAAGGTCAGGAATGACCCGAGAACCCATACATGGGAAAGATGAGTGACTATGGAAGCAGCAGTGATACAGGTAACGCCAACAAGTTATTATCAATCACCAAAACCGGAAATTCCCGGTATCCAAATGTATAAAATTGGAAGCGGGATAAAAACCAACACCGCCGGCCTGCAAGGACATCGCGGCAGCACGGATATCGGAGAGATTACGGCCCGGAATGCGAATATCAACGGCTTTGCCGTGGGTGTGCATGCTATTTTTGGCGACACCGCCGCTTTGCTCGGCGAGCTTGGCGTTGGTGGCGAGTGATCGGTAAGCGGAAATCACGTGAAATTCTTGCCTGGTACCCAATTTCTGCTGAATCAGATAGAGAATATCCAATAAATCAGGATCAATCATGCGGCGTTCGCCGGTACGGTGATCGCGCAGCACAAAATTGATCGCACGCAAACTCTCCGGCACATAGCGGCCATTCACCCAGTACGTAGCTTGTGTACGCTCGCCGGTATGCAAGTTCAGAAAACCGATGCGCTTTTCGTAAGGCCTGCGGACCGCGGCATGAACGGTTGTGGCAACCATCGGCAACGTAAGCAATGCACATGCGCCTAATCCGGTTTGTAAAAAGCGACGGCGATTCGGTTCCGGTTGTTGTCCCGTTAATAAGGTTTGCTTGAACAAATTTCGTATCATCGGCTATTTTCTCCCTGTGAATGTTACAAATGCACACGAATCAGCGGCCATCACCAGCGCGCATGACGCAATGCATTGAAATCTCGACGATAAATATCCGGGTAAAAACGTACCCCATCGTGTGCTCCATCAACCCAGGCGGTAATATACACTAAGTAAATCGGTAACGGTTTGGGTAAATGCATGGTAACGGTTCGATCATCTTCGAGATACGCATTGAATTTATCCAGCAAATTCTGCTGGTTAAG
Source organism: Nitrosomonas sp. (assembly GCA_021582655.1). GTDB lineage: Bacteria > Pseudomonadota > Gammaproteobacteria > Burkholderiales > Nitrosomonadaceae > Nitrosomonas. The sequence goes on along the minus strand of CP091135.1, from coordinate 1,540,400 downwards.
CGAGAACCCCGCAAGCTCCATCGGCTTTTCCAAACGAATACAGCCGGAACTGAAAGTACGCATATCGCGCCTGAATAGCGATTTGGACGGCGTGTCGTGCAAATAAATGCTGAACGAATTGGGAAACATGAACTTGACTTTACCCAGCGCATTACGCGGACCGGGTTGCTGACGCAGAAAAAAAGGAAAACTTTTCCCGTAGCTGCGCCAGTCGATACTGTCAGGATCGATCGGCTCCACCTGGCGGTCATGCCCTGGATAAACTTCGAAGCCTGACGATGCAAAAAACCCGGAATCCTGCTGCTGCTTGGGCAGCAAATCGTGGCGCGCGATGCTCGCGGGCACGTTCCAATAAGGGTTGATCACCAGATGCGAGACCGCGCTGCTGAAACTTGGCGTTGAGCGGTAATCACGGCCTACGATGATGCGCATCGCCAACACCGGTTGATCGTTCTCGATTGCGGCCAGATTGAAGCCCGTGGTATTGACCAATAAATACCGCTGCCCCAAATCCCTGGGCAACCAACGCAGGCGTTCCATGTTGATGCGCAGCTGACGTATTTTCCAGTCCAACGGGATATTCAGCGCCTTAATGGTATTTTTGCCAATCACGCCGTCGGTGTTCAAGCCATGCTGCGCTTGAAATGCCTCAATTGCGGCGACCAAGGCATCATCATAGCGCCGATTTTGATCGGCACTGATCGCGAAGGCGGCGGTACCATCCGCTGTATAGGCTTGTACGATACGTTCACGAATCAATGGAATCACCGGGCTGATGTCGCCGGGATGAATCGACGGCACCGATGGAATTTGCAGCCAATTCGCACCGGCGTCCGACAACTTCCGGTAGCGCGCCAACGTTTGTTTCAAGCGTTGATAGCTTGGTTGTTGCGGCGGTAATCCGGCCAGCGCTTGGGATAGTCGGCCAGCTTGGATTGCTTCGTGCAAGAAAACCACCGCATCAAACTTCGGTTGCGCAATGTGCCAGTCCGGATCGGCTGCTTTGACGGATAAGCGACCGCTCGCCATATCCCGTGCCAGTCTTAACATCGCATGCGAAACCCGGATTTCCAATTCATTTGCACCAAACGCGGATTCCACCGCCTGCGCACGCAATTGCCGCAGCAACGGCAATCGGTAGTCGCCGCTATCCAGACCTTCTTCATCCGCCCTGGCGATAATCCCCAGGGCTGTCTCAAGCAACGCTGTTTCGGACTGCGCGACCATCCAGACAGGTTGATAATGACGGGCCGCATAGAATCGCCGCAGAGCTTCCAGTTCCGCATCCGCCAATGAAAATGCGGAAGGCTGCTCAAGCTGCTTTCTTAACGTTCCGGTTTCACCCGCGGCAGCGGTAACGAACGTCGGGCAAAGCAACAGCATACCGCAGCAAATAATGCGATAAATCACGGCAAAAGACGAAATCGAATATCGTTTCACAAAAAAATAACTCAAAAAGATAATAAGGCTCTCCGATTTTCAGCCAGCTCGATCGCCTGTAGCTACCCTTGGCTGCAGGCAAGGACTGGATTGTGTGATGTTTTAAACGAGATCGAAGCTGTTATTTGATGTATTTTTATACGAGTATTCCGTAAATCGTGCGGTTTGTTGCCATGATAGCATCTTCAATCGTGACGAATCGCCGGTGATTTTCCCGCCATGCACGTTATCTGCATCGGTTTCAGCAAATCACCGCAAAAACCAAAAATCCCGTGTCAGTCAAATCCCTACATCGCGACAAGACAAATACCTAATTTTGTTTAAGCGAAACTTGCATTTACTCCTCAGGCATCATCGTCCAAAATGCCAACCATACTACAGATCACCGATCAACATTAATAGGGAGTCATACCATGGAAGCCAATCAAATTCTGGACGAAATCAAAGAACTCAACTTGAGCTACCTGCTACTCGCCAGGGAAATGCTGCATGACGACAGAGTAGCCGCCATGTACCGCCTAGGAATCGGCGACGATGTGGCGCGTATTCTGGAAAAATTAAGCTCCTCGCAATTAATCAAAATGGCGGCATCGAATATGTTGTTGTGCCGTTTTCGTTTTGACGACCGGTTAATCGCCGAGATGCTGTCCAGCGACAATCGCGATCAGACGATTACAAAATCACACGCCGCAATCTTAATGGCCGGCAAACCTGCCGAAGCGATTGCTTAACCGATTCATGCGCTGAAAGGAGAATATTATGCGTAACCGCAGTATTTTGACCGAAGCAAAACAAATTCAGTTGGCAACAGAGTTAATTCAATTGGGTGCGCGGCTTCAGGTACTCGAAACGAATACCGATTTGAGCCGGGAACGATTGGTCAAGTTGTACAAGGAGATCCGCAGCGTATCGCCGCCGAAAGGTATGCTGCCATACTCGGAAGACTGGTTCATGAGTTGGCAACCCAACATGCATTCGTCATTATTCATCAATATCCATCGTTTCGTCACTACACATACCGGCATCGACGGCATTGACGCGCTGATCAAGAGTTACCGGTTATATCTTGAACACGTCGATACCAACCAACTGGAAAAAGTTTTAAGTTTAACGCGCGCCTGGACCTTGGTTCGCTTCGTTGAGAGCAGCGTATTGTGTGTCAAACCGTGCGTAAGCTGCAAAGGCAATTTTGTCGTGCACTCACTTGAAATCCATTCGAATCATGTGTGTGGATTGTGCAATATCCCGTCACGCGCCGGAAAAACCAAAAAAGCGGCTGCAGCGGTAGCGGAATTACACTAAAACACGGGATCCGGAAACTCACCGCGCATTACTTCAACACATTGTTAATCCGGGTTAATGCTTGTTGCAGATTTTCCATTGAGGTTGCGAAAGACAATCGGATATAGCCGTCACAACCAAAAGCGGAACCCGGAACCACGGCGACGCCAGCATTGACCAGCAGATATTCGCTGTAAGCGATATCGTCCGCCGCGCTGATCAGTTGCTTATCATGTAAGGCGCCGATCGATTCACGAACATCGGCAAATGCATAGAAAGCGCCGTCGGCAAGTAGACAACGAACCCCGTTCATGCGATTTAATTGCTCCGCCACAAAAACGTTACGCTCCTTGAATGCCGCCACCATCGGCAGCATGCAGCTTTGATCGCCGTTTAATGCGACTTCCGCCGCTGCCTGCGAAATCGAACTCGGATTGGAAGTGCTTTGCGATTGCACGTTTTCCATCGCGGTGATGATATGCGCAGGTCCGCCGCAATAACCGATACGCCATCCCGTCATCGAATACGCTTTCGAAACACCGTTCAAAACCACGGTTTGCGGCATTAAATCCGGACACGCGTTGACAATGTTAACGAATCGTTGCGCCGATAACAGGATATGTTCATACATGTCGTCGGTTGCGATCAAGATTTGCGGATGTTTGCGTAACACCGCCCCCAATGCCTTCAATTCATCTTGCGTGTATACGGCGCCCGACGGATTGCTCGGGCTGTTGATCACGAACATTTTGGTTTTGGGCGTAATCGCCGCTTCCAGTTGCTGCGCTGTTATCTTGAACTGCTGCTCGATCCCTGCCTGGATAAAAACCGGCTTACCTTCCGCAATCAAAACGATATCGGGATAGGAAACCCAATACGGTGCGGGAATGATGACTTCATCGCCAGGATTGATCACCGACAGCGCCAGGTTAAAAAAGCTTTGTTTACCACCGCAAGAAACCAGAATTTGCTTGGATTCGAATTCAAAACCGTTTTCACGCTTGAACTTTCCTACAATCGCGGCTTTCAAACCCGGCGTTCCGCTGACCGGCGTGTATTTCGTCTGTCCCTTATTGATAGCGGCAATTGCGGCATCTTTGATGTGCTGCGGGGTATCGAAATCGGGCTCGCCGGCACCTAACCCGATGATATCTTTCCCTTCGGCTTTCAGTTTCGCGGCGCGTGCGGTAACCGCAAGCGTGGGTGATGGTTTGATGGTTTGAACGCGGTTAGAGAGTTCCACAAAAATCCTCGCACTAAAATAGATAAACCGGCATGGTAAAATAAGACGACAAACAAATTGGTGGCGAAATTATACCCGTGATCGTAACCTTCCCCAATAGCCCTTATCAATTGCATCAAGCGTTTCCGCCCGCAGGCGATCAACCGGCGGCGATCGCGCAGCTGGTCGAAGGCATCAATGACGGCTTGGCATTTCAAACACTGCTTGGCGTAACCGGTTCCGGAAAAACTTATACTGTCGCCAACATGATCGCCCGACTCGGACGTCCGGCGATCGTGATCGCGCCGAATAAAACCTTGGCGGCGCAACTGTACGCGGAAATGCGCGAATTCTTCCCCGACCATGCAATCGAGTATTTCGTATCGTACTACGATTACTACCAGCCGGAAGCGTATGTACCGGCACGCGATCTGTTCATCGAAAAAGATTCCAGCATCAACGATCACATTGAACAAATGCGCCTATCGGCGACCAAATCGCTGCTGGAACGTGAGGATGTCATTATCGTCGCCACGGTATCGTGCATATATGGTATCGGCGACCCGGTCGATTATCACGGTATGATTTTGCACGTACGCCGCAATGAAAAAATATCACAACGCGACATCATCAAGCGACTTACCGAAATGCAATACGAACGCAACGAACTGGAGTTCAAGCGCGGCGTATTCCGCGTCCGTGGCGATGTGGTCGATGTATTTCCGGCAGAAAATTCGGAAGCCGCGCTGCGTATTTCATTGTTCGACGATGAAGTGGATGCGCTGTCGCTGTTCGATCCGCTGACCGGCCGCCTGCTGCAAACGATCGCACGATTCACCGTCTATCCATCCAGCCACTACGTGACGCCGCGCAGCACCACGCTGCGCGCTATCGAGACCATCAAAACCGAGCTGCGCGAACGGCTGGATTACTTTCACCGGGAAAATCGCCTGGTAGAAGCGCAACGACTGGAGCAGCGCACCCGCTTCGATCTCGAAATGCTCAACGAACTGGGTTTTTGCAAGGGCATCGAGAATTATTCGCGCCATTTATCAGGCAAGAATCCCGGTGAACCGCCACCGACTTTACTCGATTATTTACCGCCAAATGCGTTGATGATCATCGACGAAAGCCACGTCACCGTGCCGCAGATCGGCGGCATGTTCCGTGGCGACCGATCGCGCAAGGAAAATCTGGTGAATTACGGTTTTCGTTTGCCGTCGGCGCTGGATAACCGGCCATTACGCTTTGAAGAATTCGAAAAAAGAATGCCGCAAACCATTTTTGTTTCCGCTACTCCAGCGGATTACGAAAACCGGCATAGCGGGCAGGTGGTGGAGCAAGTGGTGCGCCCCACCGGATTGGTCGATCCGATCATCGAGGTACGCTCGGTAACAACCCAGGTCGACGATTTGATGTCGGAAGTCAATTTGCGCACGGCGAAAAACGAGCGCGTACTGGTGACGACGTTGACCAAGCGCATGGCCGAGGATTTGACCGATTATTTTACCGATCACCGCATCAAGGTGCGCTACCTGCACTCGGACATCGATACCGTGGAGCGTGTCGAAATCATTCGCGATTTGCGCTTGGGCCAGTTCGATGTACTGGTAGGCATCAATTTGCTGCGTGAAGGGCTGGATATTCCGGAAGTATCGCTGGTAGCAATTCTGGACGCCGATAAGGAAGGATTTTTACGCTCCGAACGCTCATTGATCCAAACCATCGGTCGTGCGGCGCGGCATATCAACGGTACCGCAATCCTGTACGCCGACACCGTCACCAAATCAATGCGCGTGGCAATCGACGAAACCAATCGACGCCGCCTGAGACAATTGCAGCACAACCAACAGCATCAAATCACCCCACGCTCGGTGCACAAGCGCATCAAAGACTTGATTGACGGCGTATACAACCATGAAGCCGCGCAGCAAAATCACAAAGCGGCACAGCAACGAGCGCGTTATGATGCCATGGACCAAACACAGCTATCCAAGGAAATTCAACGTGTCGAGAAAAAAATGCTCACCGCCGCGAAGAATCTTGAATTCGAACAGGCGGCGGCGTTCCGGGATGAATTGAAAAATCTAAAAAACAAGCTGCTGATCGGCTTTACCGATGTCGCGTAACATACTTTTCTCGGAAACAACACCATGGCAAAGGCCCAGCCCAAGCGTAAGTATCCGCCGGCCAATCAATTTTCCAGAAAATCAACGCGCCACTACCGATCGACTCACTGGCAGCGGCGTCTCGTACTCGCCGGTTTGGAAATCATCAGCCTCGCTCTCGTTTTCGTCTGTGCTATCATCGCCTTGCTTGGACACTTCGCGAACTGGTTTTCCGGCACGCATTTGCTGAATCATTTGCTGCCGTTCGCCGCTGGCGTCTCCGGATTTATCCTGGCAGCGGCGCTATTGCTCATCGGTTGGTGGCGGTTACGCACCTGGTTACAGAATTATGCCGACTGGCTGATGCCGGCACTATTGATATTGCTTGTCGGTTATACCGGTTGGCTGCTCACCCAAGATCCGTTTCTCACTGCATACGGCAATTTTCGCACGTTGATCGGCGGCAAAGCGGAAGCAAGCCGAGTGACGATTGCCCACCAGGTTTATGCGCATTACCGCCGTTATGACAGCACACAATTGCAGAAACTGATCGATCGTTCCATATCATATCAACAAGCAATTAACGATGCAGCGCGGTCGTTTGCCATCGACGCGCATTTATTACACGGCCTCGCCGCTACCGAATCATCATTTTTGCCCAGGGACAGCCTTGATGGTGGCCGCGGTTTATTCCAGATCACCAAAGTGCCAGAGGCGGCGGTTGCGCAAGCGCGCAACCGCCTCAATGTAAACCAAGTCACGCTGCAAGACCCGCGCCATAATGCATTTGTCGCCGCTGCCACACTAAAGCACTATCTGGCCGAAATGAAAGGCGATTTGTTCTTAGGGCTACTAGCATACAATATCGGTCCGGCAAATGGCGGACTACGCTTCATCATGCAACAGTACGGCGCCACCGATTTCACCACCATCCAGCCTTACTTGCAAACCCTCCCGCGCGACTATCCGATTCGCGTGCTAACCCACGCGTTGGCATTTCGCTTGTGGCAACGCGAAGGAAAGTTACTGGCGTATGAGCAGGGCAATAATGCGATTCGTATACAACGTACCGGTATTCCGGGATTGCATTTTGATTGAATTGCACGCCCCTCCCTGGCGCAATCAGGCAACCAAGATAAATAAAATTCTTGGAACATCGTTATTTTTGAATGGCCGACCGGGTAATTTCACGACACAGTGACAAACTGCGAACGAATCCTCAATATTGAGAGCAATGAGCCGCTATTCCATAAGCACAATTGAACGGCCAAGAACCCGATGGAATTCATGAGGAATCACTGCAAGCATATTCCGCAAGTAACTATAAAGCTTATCGTTGGGCTTGATCAAACTACCTTCTGATCTTATCATCCACCATGAAAAAGAATATTACTTCAACCCATGATACGTCGCCGCAATCATCCGTATCATCTTCTAAAAGAAACGAAATGCAGAAAAATGAAATCAAAAGCAGTAACATCAAGTGGCATTCTGCCAGCATCACCCGGGAAAAACGAGAAGAGCAAAACGGACACCGTGCCTGCGTGTTGTGGTTTACCGGTTTATCTGGATCCGGCAAATCGACACTGGCACACGCAGTTGAAGAAAAATTACATCAACACGGCTGCCACACTTATGTACTGGATGGCGATAATGTCCGACACGGCTTATGCAGTGATTTAGGTTTTTCGATAAACGATCGCCGTGAGAATATCCGTCGCATCGCAGAAGCTGCAAAACTGTTGACTGATGCCGGTATTATCGCCATGACCGCATTTATTTCCCCTTTTCGCGATGATCGTGAGCGGGCGCGCAATATATTCCCACCAGGCGACTTCATCGAAATTCATTGTACCGCCCCACTTGAAGTCTGCGAAAGCCGTGATGTGAAAGGATTGTATCAGCGGGCCCGAGCCGGCCAGGTTAAAGAGTTTACCGGTATCTCATCGCCTTACGAAGCACCGCTCAATCCGGAGTTAACCGTAAACACCGGCAACTTACCGTTGGAAACCTGTGTCGATCAAGTTTTGATGATGTTACGGGAACGCAAGCTGATTGCCTGCGAAAGCGAGCGTAAATGAGCACACCACTTCATCCGAATTTCATCGAACGCCTGATCGAAATCGCGCAGGCGGCCGGAAAAGAAATCATGGTGGTTTATCAGGGCGATATCACTACCTGGACCAAAAAAGACGACAGTCCGTTGACCGAAGCGGACCTGCGGGCCGATCGCTTAATCCGAGCCGCCTTGGCAGATGCTTATCCCGATATCCCGGTGCTTTCGGAGGAATTCGACAGCGGTTTGGATCAATCGATACAGCGATTCTTTCTGGTTGACCCACTCGATGGCACCAAAGAATTTCTGAAGCGCAGCAACGAATTCACAGTAAATATCGCTTTAATCGATGCAGGCCGCCCGATAGCGGGTATAGTGGCGGCACCGGCTTTGAATACGCTGTATTTTGCCAGCAACGACCTAGGTGCTTGGCGACGGGACAATCAAGGCGACACTCGGCTACAGGTCACCAACTATCAGGAAGGACAAACGCTTCGCATCATCGGCAGTCAATCGCATGCAACCGCCGAAATGGATGAATGGCTGAAGAAATTGTCCGTTCCATATAATTTTTATGCTGCCGGCAGCTCACTCAAGTTTTGTCGGGTTGCCGAAGGCGCAGCCGATATTTATCCGCGCTTTGGCCTAACCAGTCAATGGGACACCGCAGCTGGCCAGTGCATTGTTGAAGCCGCCGGCGGTTCGGTAATTACATTGGATCGCACTGCACTCCGCTATGGTCTCGATCGCCCCGTGCTAAATCCGCATTTCATTGCTTGCGGCGCCGGTTTCGCTGATCATTGCTTTCGTCCATAAATGTCTTCAAAGCGAACGATGTCGTCTTCTCCGAGGTAAGAGCCTGATTGAATTTCTATCATCTCGAGGGGAACGCACCCGGGATTTTCCAAGCGGTGCCTGGTGCCGAGAGGAATATAAGTCGATTCATTCTCCGAAACCAGATAGACCTCATCGTTTCGCGTAACGCTCGCGGTACCACGCACAACAACCCAATGCTCGGCACGATGATGATGCATCTGCAGTGATAGTGCCGCGCCCGGTTTGACGACAATGCGCTTTACTTGAAAGCGCTCGCCAATATCGATCCCATCGTACCAGCCCCACGGACGGAATACTTTACGATGCAGTTGCCCTTCAGAGCGGCCTTGCTGTTTCAGCAGGTCAGCGATCAATTTTACTTCTTGCGTTTTGTCTTTATGCACAACCAAGATCGCATCCGGTGTTTCCACGACAACGATATTATCGACCCCAATACACGCAACCAAGCGACTTTCCGAGATTGCGAGAGTATCGCGACAGTTTTTTAATACCACATCGCCTTTCGACACGTTTCCGCTGCCATCTTTGGAAAGTACCTGCCATAAAGAACTCCAAGCGCCGATATCGGACCATGTTGCCGCCAGCGGAATAACTATACCGGCAGCCATTTGACCGCCGTGCGCGGTTAAGCGCTCCATCACGGCATAATCGATCGAATCGCTGGGACACTGCGCAAATGCATCCTTTCCGACACGCCAAAAGTCACCGTCGACCGAACCCTGCGCCCACGCGTTGCGGCATGCCGCAAGAATATCCGGCCTGCACTTTTCAATGGTGGTTAGCCATGTCGATGCGCGCATCATAAATAATCCGCTATTCCAGAGATAATCACCTGAATCCAGATAGGCTTGCGCAGTCTGTGCATCCGGTTTTTCGACAAAGCGAGCAATGTAATGCGCGGTGGAATCATTAATCAAATCACCTACTTGTATATATCCATATCCTGTTTCCGGAGTATCCGGTGTTACTCCGAAAGTCACGACATTTCCTGCCGATGCGAGCGTCATGCCTTCCAACACAACAGCTTGAAACGCTGCGATATCCATGATCACATGATCCGAGGGCATCACCAACAACACAGGATCGTCATCGAACCGGGATGCGGCGAGCGCAGCCAATGTCAGAGCAGGCGCCGTATTTCGTCCAACAGGCTCAAGCAGGATGGCGCCTTTTCTATTCATCAGACGCAACTGCTCTGCAATCTCAAAGCGATACTCCTCATTGCACACAATAATCGGCGCACTCAACTTCACACCTTCGAGGCCGTCCAAACGCCGAACGGTGGCTTGTAACAGCGAATCTTCGTTTACCAGAGATAACAACTGCTTAGGATGCTTCTCACGGGAAAGGGGCCATAGGCGTGTTCCGGAACCTCCGGACAAAATGATAGGAATTAACGTGTTCATTCAACTCTCAAATGAAAATGGAAACCGGATTCTACCTTCGACATAATTCTGACATGTCGGTATCAAGAACATCTTCAACGGCACTGGTGATAAGGTACCGCGCTAACAAACCGCAGAAACGGGCGCTCTAAGAATACTGCATATCGCCACTGTTATCCAAGCATTTTTCGTGCGACGGCGAACATACTCCGTCACAGTTTGCTGAAACGCAAAACCAGCTGCAATGCCGCAGAGACACTGACTCATTGGCTCACACGAACGAATCACTTCGCTGTGAAGTAACTCGCTTCTTCATCTCTTTCAGGATATGTCTCGGTGCTGTGTTTCGTTCACCCTGCGCATCATCTCATTCGCCGAATTAATCAGCATTTCCCTAAATCTTAACCAGGCGGTGGGCGATTAAATTTGAGTACAAAACTTTTGATAAAAATCCCAGCGCCTGGATTGGATTCCACCCACTTCCACCGCATGCGCTATGGCACAACCAGGTTCATTGATATGCCTGCAATTACTGAATCTGCACCGTCCGATATAGGGACGGAATTCGACAAATCCCCACGCCAGATCCTCTTTTGCAACATGATTCAGACCGAACTCCTGGAATCCGGGTGAATCGATGATCGCGCTATCTTGATCAAGCCGATACATCCGAGAGTGAGTAGTGGTATGGCAACCGGAATCCAACGCCAATGAAATTTCACCGACTGCACGGTTGGCTTGCGGTATCAGCGCATTGAGCAAAGTGGATTTGCCCATACCGGATTGCCCGGCAAAAACACTCGCATGGCCTGCCAAATAAGGCACCAGGATCGAAGCGTCATACAATGCACTCAGCGATATCACGCGATAACCCAAATCCCGATAAAGCGTCAGCCTATCCATCGCCGTCCGGGCCTGCTCGACCAGATCGGCTTTGTTGAGCACGATGAAGACATCGATTCTTTCACTTTCAGCCGCGACAAGACAGCGATTGATCAATTCCTCACTAAAACTCGGTACCGCAGCAACTACAACTATCAGCTGCGTAATATTGGCGGCAATGATTTTTTCTTTGAAAGCGTCGCTACGGTACAGCTTGGATGAGCGCGGCTTGATTGATTCGATAACACCGGATGTGGCGGCGGTATGCTGATACTCGACCCAATCACCGCAAGCAATGCCACCCTTTTTGCCGCGCATGACGCAGGAGATGATCGCTCCCGCCCCCGCTTCAACCGCATAATGCCTGCCGAATGCGGCAATCACCTGACCGGTCGAGCATTCCAAATGCTTTGCGGTTTTTTGAGATCTAACGCTCAAATTGAAAAAAGCTTGTCGATTTTCGCTGCGCAAATAAAATCGTTTTCGGACAATCCGCCAATCGCATGCGTCATGTAAATAACCGCGCATTGATTATAGCCGACCAGCATGTCCGGATGATGATCTTCGCGATGGGAAAGCCATGCCACTGCATTTACGAACGCCATCGTTTGGTAATGATTTTTGAAATGGTAGGTTTTGGCGACCCGCTTATCGTCCTGCAATTGCCAGCCGTCGAGCTGTTGCAACAAAGCGGCAACTTCAGCCCCTGATAACGGCGGTACACCACCTTCACATGGCTTGCATTGTTTTGTGGTTAAATCACATACGCTATTCATATCTGCCCCTGACTTTGTAAATGCGCCACACGGATCGAAGCCGGCGGATGTGAATCATAAAACGCGGAATGCAGCGGATCCGGAGTAAGCGTTGCAGCATTATCCTGATAGAGTTTAACCAAAGCATGAATCAGGTCATTTGCGGAGGCGTTTTGCGCGGCAAATGCATCCGCTTCGAATTCATGCTTACGCGAATATAGGCTCGACACCGGGTGCAACAGAAACGTGAATACCGGCATAACCAGGAAGAACAACAGCAACGCCATCGCGGTAAATGGCATTTCGGTTATCGTTACCCCCAGTCCTTCATAAAACCAATTTTGCAGCATCAAATTCCCGAGCATCCATAGAAAAAACAAGCTCATCACGAAGGAAATCACAATGTGTTTAATCACATGACGATGCTTGAAATGCCCTAATTCATGCGCCAGTACGGCTTCAATTTCCCCCGGATTCAGTCGCGACAGCAGGGTATCGAAAAAGACGATACGTTTAGTATTGCCGAAACCGGTAAAGTACGCATTTCCGTGATTGCTGCGGCGCGAACCATCCATCACAAACAGCCCGCCGGCTTTAAAACCACACTTTTGCATCAACCGCTCGATGCGGCCTTTCAATGCCTCATCTTCAAGGGGTGTAAACTTATTGAATAACGGCGCTATCCAAGTCGGGAAAATCGCAACGACAAACAAATTGAACGTAATCCACGCAAACCAGGCATACAGCCACCAGCTTTCCCCCATTCTCTCCATCAACCACAAAATACTCCATAACAGCGGCGCTCCCAGCAATAGCCCGAGCACGGACTGCTTGATTAAATCGGTAAAAAACATCGTCGGAGTCATTTTGTTGAAACCGTATTGTTCTTCGATAACAAACGTGCGGTAATATTTCAAAGGAACGGCGGCGGCACTCATGATGAACAGTGTACTGATAATCAACGCCATGCCATGCGCTAACGTATTATCCAACCAAGACGCCCAAAATTCGCTTAGCGCATTCAAGCCCCCTCCCAGGGTGAAAATCAGCAATAACGTTACATGCAACAGGACTCCGGGAAAATCAGCCCGGGTCTTGGCACACGTATAGTCCGCCGCTTTTTGGTGATCGGCCAAACTGATCGTACCAGCGAATTCCCCAGGCACTTTATTTTGATGCGCACGAACATGGCGGATGTGTCTTACCGACAACCAGATTTGAATAATTGTGACTATGAATAACGCAATCAAAAAAATTAATGTGAATGTCTGCATAGGCCTTTCCCGGACTTAAAGCGCTCTAACCGTGACGGATAGATGGCGATATGACACAATTAAAAATGTACTATTCAAAAAATATTAAAAACATTATGGCACAAGATAGCAATAACCTCATCTGGGTCGATATGGAAATGACCGGTTTGAATCCAGATAGCGATCGCATCATTGAAGTCGCACTCGTCATCACCGATTCGCAACTGAATACTGTTGCAGAGGGCCCTGTCCTGGTCGTGCATCAATCCGATACAATTCTGGATGCGATGGACAAATGGAACAAATCGACACATGCCAAATCCGGTTTAATCGGCAAAGTCAAAGCCTCCAAGCTCTCTGAAGCTGATGCGGAAACGCAATTGCTCGAATTTCTCAAACAACATGTACCGGCAGGCACATCACCGATGTGCGGCAATTCCATTTGCCAGGACCGCCGCTTTATGGTGCGTTCCATGCCGCAACTGGAAACTTATTTCCATTATCGCAACTTGGATGTCAGCACCTTGAAAGAATTGGCCAAACGCTGGAAGCCCGGTATTACGGCGGGATTTACCAAAGAAAGCAAGCACGAGGCGCTATCCGATATTTATGATTCCATCAACGAATTGAAATATTACCGGCAGCACATGATTGTTTGCTGATCGCTTGCGCCAGAACTTTCGGCTCGACTCCTGATCGAAACAAGCGGAATAATCAGTTTTCCCCACCGATTATCGCAATGAAGACGGAATCTCGATCTGTATGCGCATAGCGACGTAGCAAACAAACCGTGTACCACCTGCTCTGACAGTTGCTTTTTCTCCTTTATCGCTTCTGTCAGAGCTTTCTCCGTCAATGCCGCAAACCACCAGGAATTTTCGCTGGGTTCTTTTGCCCGATTGGCTGGGGATCCAAAACAGCGATCGTCAGATTATCGTCGGTAAAATATTTTTTCGTTACGGTGCGGATCTGATCTGCGGTAACGGCCTTCAACTTTTCCACCATCGTATCGATATCGCGAAATGACAAGCCTATGCTCTCCATTTTACCCAATTGCATGGCCTGCGATTGAATCGAATCCCGCTGATAGACGTGGCTTGCAATTACTTGTGCCTTGACTCGCGCCAATTCCGCTTCCGTCACACCATCCGAAATAATTTTTTGCATCTCGGCCCGCAAGGCCTGCTCCAAATCTTCAACCGTTTTTCCGTTTCCAGGTACTGCGCTTAAAAAGAAAATACTCGGCCCGCGCGCCAATGCGCCATAGCCGGCATTGGCGGAATTGGCAATCCGGCTCTCACGTACCAATGATTTGTTTAATCGGGCGGAGGCGTGGCCATCCAATACACCTTCTAAAATTTCCAGTGCATAAGGCTCCCAATCCGCATCGGCATTTCTGATCGCAGGCGCATGATAACCCATGATCAAATAAGGTAATTCGGCTGGTGCCTTGACGATGATACGCTTCGTACCCACTTGAGGCGGCTCAATCTGGGGTTTGCGCGCATCAAGCGCTGGCACCGGCCGTGATTCAATGACGCCGTAGTATTTTTTCACCAACTGATACACCTCGTCGGGATTGACATCGCCGACGATGATCAAAACCGCATTATTCGGTGCATACCAACGGTCATACCATGCCTGTGCATCATCAACGCGCATATTCTCCAAATCGTTCATCCAGCCGATGATCGGATTTTTATACGGATGCGCCTGATAAGCCACAGCCATCATTTTTTCATACACCAAGGCGCGCGGCTGATCGTCCGTCCGCAGCCGCCGCTCCTCCATAACCACCTTAATTTCTTTCTCGAATCCATCTTGCGTCAGAATCAGATTACGCATGCGATCGGATTCCAATTCGATCGCCATCGGCAAGCTACGCTTATGCAGTTGCTGATAATATGCCGTGTAATCGTAACCGGTAAAAGCATTTTCCCGCCCCCCGGCCGCAGCGATTCTCCTGGAAAATTCCCCACCCGGAACTTTTACAGTCCCCTTAAACATCATATGCTCCAAAACATGCGCCACACCGGAAACGCCATTGACTTCATCAATACTGCCGGCTTTATACCAAACTTGCGCCACAACAACCGGAGAGCGGTGATCTTCCTTCACGATGAGCTTTAAACCGTTATCCAGGTTAAATTCATGCGGATTGGCGCAGGCTTGGAAAGAAGCGCCCGAGATTAACACCAGGCACAAAACGAAAGAAATGGAATCAACACGATAAGCATGAGTCATTTTTACCAACCAAAATTTGAGTAAACAGAATAAAATGAGGCCTTGAAAAACCAAGGTCTATTTTTCCATTATTTTATAGCGTTTAGTCCCCATTAGAATGTTTAGTTTTTTCAAATCAAAAAAAGACTCGACCGATAATTCGATCAAAACCGATATCGAACCGGATGATCAATCAGCCGAGTCGATCAGTTTCGCCAGCAAATTAAGGCAAGGCCTTTCCCGTACCCGGCAAAATCTCGGCAGGCAATTATCGACTCTGTTCGGCGGTGGAAAAATTGACGAGACGCTGTACGAGGAATTGGAAACCATCCTCCTGACCGCCGACGTGGGTGTCGGTGCGACACAGCAATTGTTGGATAATCTACGCAAACAAGTCAAGCGGGATGCCTTGACGGATTCAGCGCAACTCAAACAGGCACTCAAAGAAGCGCTTGTCGCTATGCTGGAACCGTTGCAAAAGAATCTCGACACTTCGACGCACAAACCGTTCGTTATCATGATCGCCGGTGTCAACGGTGTCGGTAAGACAACATCCATCGGTAAATTGGCGAAATATTTTCAGCAGCAAGGTCAGTCGGTATTGCTCGCCGCTGGCGATACCTTTCGGGCAGCCGCACGCGAACAGTTGATGGTCTGGGGTGAGCGCAACAATATCACCGTTGTGGCGCCCGATAATGATCCTGACAAGAAAAGCGATCCCGCTGCCGTAATTTTCGATGCCGTCAACTCCGCCAAAGCACGCAATATCGATATTGTTCTGGCAGATACGGCAGGGCGGCTAACCACGCAACTGCATCTGATGGAGGAAATCAAAAAAGTCAAGCGTGTGATCGGCAAAGCGATGCCCGATGCGCCACACGAGGTATTGCTGGTGATTGATGCCAACACCGGCCAGAACGCCATCACCCAAGTTAAGGCTTTCGATGAAGCGCTCGGCGTTACCGGTTTAATCCTGACCAAACTCGACGGCACCGCCAAAGGCGGGGTTGTGGCCGCTATCGCGGGACAATACCCGCAACATGCACCTGCACTGCGCTTTATTGGCGTCGGCGAAGGATTACACGATCTGCGACCATTCGACGCCCGGGAATTTATCGAGGCGATGTTCGATTGAAATTATCGCCGCCGCTCCCATGATTACGTTTAAAAACGTTTCCAAACGTTACCCGGATGGTTTTGTTGCGCTCGACAATGTCGATCTTACCGTTGAATCCGGGGAAATGACTTTTTTGACCGGCCATTCCGGTGCGGGTAAAAGCACATTGCTCAAGCTTATCGCTGCGATTGAACGTCCGACCTCCGGCACAATTAATATCAGCGGACAAAACATTGCTCAATTAAAGCCTACCGCAATGCCCTATTTACGCCGCAAAATCGGCTTTGTGTTTCAAGATCACAAATTGCTGTTTGATCGCAATGTCTTCGACAATGTATTGCTGCCACTACAAATCAGCGGTTTTGAGAATCACTTGATGGCAGCTCGTGTTCGTGCGGCTTTAGACAAAGTCGGTTTGCTGAAAAAAGAAAAATCCATGCCTATTGCATTATCGGGTGGCGAAAGGCAGCGGTTATGCATCGCGCGCGCTGTCGTGCATCGCCCCATCATTCTTATCGCGGATGAACCGACAGGCAATTTGGATGTTGAATACGCGCAGGATATCATGACGCTATTTAATTCGTTCAATCAAGTGGGTGTAACGGTTCTGATCGCAACCCACGACGCCTCCTTGCTGAAAAACAAGCAGCATCGTATTTTGTCGTTAAAACATGGGAAATTAGCGGCATGATTAGCGCATGGTTATCACAGCATGGGCATGTGCTGTTGTTCACGATCAAGCAGCTCCTTTTGAAACCTGTTGCCAACTTATGCAGTATTTGGGTGATCGGTATCGCGTTAAGCCTCCCCGCCGGCCTCTATCTGGTCATTGACAATTTGCAGTCTTTGTCCGGGCAAGCCGCCGGTACTCCGCAAATGAGCTTATTCATTAAAACTGACACTGCATGGGAAAGCATTGTTGAAATCAAACAAAGACTCGAAGCCGATTCGAAAATCATCGATTTCCAATTCATCCCTAAAGACGTAGCATTACAGCAGTTACAACATAGCAACGGACTAACCGACATCGCAGTAAATCTTGGGAAAAACCCCTTACCCGATGCATTTGTTGTACATCTCCAAGAAACCACGCCGGAAGCTCTACAGCAACTGCACGCTACCATGCAAAATTGGCCCGAGATTGAATTCGTGCAATTCGATTCCGACTGGATCGAACGCCTCAACGCGATTCTCGATTTAGGTCGCAGCGTAGTGCTTATGTTATCAATCTTACTCAGCGCCGCGATCATTGCCATCATGTTCAATACCATTCGCCTGCAAATTTTAACCAAACGTGAGGAAATCGAAATCTCCAAACTGATCGGAGCAACCGATAGTTTTATCCAACGTCCATTCCTGTACTTTGGCGCCATTCAAGGTCTAGCAGGTGGCATCGTAGCATGGCTGATCATCGCAATCGTCATCGACACGATGAATCATCAGCTTATCGAGCTGGCGACCCTTTACGATACCGATCTTCAATTGCAGTTTCTGTCTTCCGCCGATAGCATCAGCCTGCTCATTTTCTCATCCTGGCTCGGCTGGCTAGGTGCACGAATCTCCGTTGCCAGTCATTTATGGCAAATCGAATCTAAATGATTTAACGACACAAAAATTACCTGTATTGCCGCTACGATACCCAAGAAAAGCCAAAAATACATATCTATCCTATACAAGCCGTGCTCTTTTGCCGGTTTTTTCCTTGTATTTGGAAAACGCCTCTCAGCGACCTACTGAATCGCCAAGTAGTAAAAGTGAAACTTTTTGCAGTGCTGGCACTCTCAAATCCAGAGTGCTAAAATTAAAAAAATTAAATGGGGAGATGATGATTATGACGAATGCCTTAACACTGCCCGAAATGGGAGGAAGTCTTGAGAGTTATATTCAATCGGCTAATTCTTTTCCTGTACTTTCTCAAGAAGAGGAAGTTTCACTGGCGCGACGCCTGTGGCAACACGGTGATATTGAGGCCGCACAGAAATTGATCCTGTCCCATTTGCGCTTCGTTATTGCAATTGCACGTGGTTATAAAGGTTATGGTTTACCTCAGGCCGATTTGATTCAAGAAGGCAATATCGGTTTGATGAAAGCGGTAAAACGCTTTGATCCGGAACGCGGTGTTCGGTTAGTATCGTTTGCGGTTCACTGGATTAAGGCTGAAATTCACGAATTCATCATGCGCAACTGGCGATTGGTAAAAATAGCGACCACTAAACAGCAACGCAAGTTATTCTTTAATCTGCGCAGCATGAAACAAGGCCTGGATACATTAACACCGCAAGAAGTCGATGAAATCGCATCGCAACTCGGTGTGAAATCGGAAGAAGTGGTAGAAATGGAAAAACGCTTCAGCGGTGCTGATGTATCGCTGGAACCCTCATCCGACGACGAAGAGGACACTTACACTCCCATCAGCTATTTGACCGATGGTACGGAACCATCGCAACTTATCGAGCATGAACAGCTGATCCGTTTACGAGAAAAGGGGTTACAGCAATCCTTGAAAAGTCTGGATGATCGCAGTCGCTACATCATTGAAGCACGCTGGCTGCGGGAACAAGATACTGCAACGTTGCACGAATTGGCCGACGAGTTAGGCGTATCGGCGGAACGCGTACGCCAAATCGAAGCGAAAGCGCTCCAGAAAATTCGAGGAGTTATGGCGCCTGCCGTGTAATTCAAGTTTCATCCGAACAAGCCCCATTTGACTGTACTCGGCAAATGGGGCTAATCATTTTATGGCAACCTCATTTCAAGCAAGCTACAACAAATCCGGCTGCATTTAAAACAAAACCAATAAGCATAACTCGCTACTGAATATGCACCTAAAATCCCACTGCCAATGCCGTAACGCCCCGTTGCAGGTTCACACTCATCGACAAAAGCCGGACGCTATGCAATTCGATGCGTAGCGCCCGGAAAACACAACACAGGAGGTTCATGTGAGCTTCATTAGTACCGACCGGAAGCTGGCATACATAGTGTGCTTGAGAAGCTAACCGCCATCGATCGATGATCAAAGCATATCTTGATACGCATGATCTCGCTGTGATAAAAATCACTGCTTAGCAACAAAATACCCACATACTCCGATCCAACAATTTGAGCACTTGCCCATGCCACCGCTTCCGCATGATCAATCAGGTATTGATTGCATCACCATCGTCGCAATAAAATTGTCTAACCACTCATGCTCATCGGCTTAACATGAAAACCGCCTACATCAGCCACCCAGATTGCTTCAAACACAACATGGGACCCTACCATCCCGAAAGCCCTCATCGATTGACTGCGATTGAAAACGCACTGCATACCAGTCAATTATGGCCACACTTATACCATTACGATGCGCCGCTGGCATGCATCGAGCAATTGGCATGTGTGCATACACCGAGTTACATCGAAAGTATCCTGGCAACCTCTCCCACTACAGGACAGGTGGCATTGGACGCGGATACGTCGATGAACCCGCATACCCTCAATGCGGCACTGCGCGCGGCTGGAGCAGCGATTCTGGCTACCGACCTGGTACTGACTGGCGAAATGGATAATGCCTTTTGCGCCATCCGCCCTCCCGGTCATCACGCTGAATCGGAACGCGCCATGGGATTTTGCCTGTTCAATAACGTCGCAGTCGGCAGCGCTCACGCAATCGAACAACATCACCTGCAGCGCATCGCCATTTTGGATTTCGATGTGCACCACGGCAACGGCACCGAGGAAATCTTCCACGCCAATCCGCATGTCATGTTGTGCTCTATTTTTCAACACCCCTTTTATCCCTATTGCGATGCGAGCAGCACCACGGATCGCATGATCAACGTGCCGCTGCCGCGCGGCAGCGATGGCAAAGCTTTCCGTCAAGCGATCATCGACCACTGGCTGCCGCCACTGACACTTTTTCAACCGCAAATGATTTTCGTCTCTGCCGGATTCGACGCGCACCGTGACGACGACATGTCACAATTGTTACTGAATGACGACGATTATGCCTGGATCTCACAGCAGATCAGAACAATTGCCGACCGATACGCGCAAGGTCGTATCGTATCGGTGCTGGAAGGTGGATACGAACCGGAATCACTGGGACGTTGCGTAACGGCGCATATCCGCAGCTTGTTGACCGATCAAAATAGCATAACGGATCAGTGATGGATCGCATCACGTACCCCGCCAACAACCATCGACCGGCGGCTGCAAAACTTGCAAAACCGCCGAATTCGGTTCTTACGATCAAATCACCGTAATATCCGCATTGGTCATCGCCAAACCGGCGCCCAACACGGCAATTTGCACAATAGCGCCGGCGCCGCTGCCGTCGGCATCGTACGACAATATACCGGTGGTATTGTTGTAAATGACAAAGTC
>CP091135.1:1505257-1519373 GCA_021582655.1 Nitrosomonas sp. | reverse complement strand
AACTCATCCGGTTTTGCTTGACATAGGCGGCTTCCACGTACCCGATTGAGTGCTTAATTTGTTTTACAAAATTAGCCACACCCTCGTTACCTTTACCGCCGGTTCCGACCGGCCAGGCGACAGCGGCATCCGCACCGACTTGCGCTTGCCATGCAGGACTGACTTTACTTAAATAATCGGTAAATAAAAAAGTGGTGCCGGAACCGTCCGCCCGGTGCACCACGGCAATGTTGCTGGCAGGCAGTGCGATTCCCTCATTGAGCTGGACGATCGCCGGGTCATTCCACCGCTTTATGTTACCGAGATAAATATCAGCCAGCACCGCTCCGGTCAATTTGAGCCGACCGGCCTCGATACCGGGCAGATTGACAACAGGCACAACCCCACCGACTACCGCGGGAAATTGCATTAACCCGTGCTGTTGCAATTCGCCGAGTGACAATGGCTTATCCGATGCGCCGAAATCGACCGTTCTCGCCTTTATCTGCTTAATTCCGCCGCCCGAACCGATCGACTGATAATTCAACCGCACGTTGGTCATTTTTTTATACTCGTCAGCCCACTTGGCATAAATCGGATACGGAAAAGTCGCACCCGCGCCAGTGATGTTTACCGCAGCCGCTTCGCCGGCCATCACTGCCGCCAATGCATAGCATGCGATGCCAATAAGCTTCCTCATTCAATAGTCTCCTCTCTCATTACTCGTTCCATCGAAAATTGAATCTTAGTTCGCTCACATGACAACAAGATGACGGAAACATGACGGCTATAATCTTCCTTCCCGGGTGCTTATTGTTAACCGGAAGGCACAAACGAGGGAAAGTAAACAACCCAATTCAACACGCCCATGGTCTCCGGGACCATCGTGACGCTTCCGGTCGGAAGCGCTTGAGTCAAGCGATTGCGATACCAATGCTGCATCAAGCATCAAATATCCGAGGAAACGCTGATTCATTGACTGGCACGAGCGAATCGCCGCGTTGCGCGGATAACCCAGCTTCTTCACCTATCTTATTGATAGTCCCAGCCGCTGTGTTCCACGCCCCTCGCGCTTGATCTCGTTCGCCGAATTCATCGGCATTTCCCTAAGGGGTAGAGCTAAGGGGTAGAATTCAACTTACCGCCAATAACGAATGAATTCCGATATAGCGTTGATATTTCTTTGGTTTGATTGCGTCGATATGTATCAGAATCAATGCATCCACACAGTTGGAAAACTGAGGGTCGATATTAAATCCAAGAAACTCGCATCCGCCCGGCTCGCACAATTCCACATATTGCTTATACAACACCGGCACCTTGACACCGAAGCCATTCAACTTACCTTTTAAAATCTCAAACGCCTGCTTATAGGTCGATTCATCCACGGTTACAGGGTACGGCATACCATTTACATCCGCTTCGAATGCAAACGGCAGTTTAGGTATCACCAAGCGCTCACCCTTACCGAACAGTTGGCGATAAAAACTTGCGATTGCTTGCTGCGCAGGTTGGGAAAACGAGGTACTCATCGATACCGGACCGATCAGATAGCGTATTTCCGGATGTTGTTGCAAATAAGCACCGATGCCGAACCACAAATAATCCAGGCTGCGCCTTCCTTGATAACGGGGCTGAATGAAGCTGCGCCCCAGTTCGATAGCGTGTTGCAGGTACGGCAGAAATGCCGCATCGAATTCAAACAAGCTGCGGGTGTATAACCCTTCTTCGCCCCGGATCTTCAGTATTTCCGATGCCTCGCCGATGCGATAGGAACCGATGATCTCCAGTTCATCCTCGTCCCACAGAATCAGATGACGGTAGTAACGATCATAGCTGTCGATATCCAGCGCGTTACCGGTGCCTTCCTGCACCTGACGAAACGACAATTCGCGCAACCGTCCGATTTCCCGCATCACGCTGGAATTCGGCATGTAGTCGAACAGATAGATGTGCATGCCGTCCTGCGTCTTGCCGATCAATTGCGATGCCTTCAGTTCCTTGCGGATTTGTTTGGTACGCACCGAATGGATGATGTTTTCGACCGGCTTGAACAACTCTTTTTTCTTCTTGTTACCAAGCAAATAAACTTGCTTGCGCATCAGCTTGGCCACTTCCTTTTTGGATAAATCCATCGATGCGACCGACTCCCACGGAATCGGTTTTCCGATGCGAAACGCAATCTCGCCGCCCCTCTTGTTGAACATTTCATTAACCAGCATCATTGTACCGAGCGGTTTATAAAGGGTGGATAAACCGTAGAACAGCGTGGAATTTTTACCGCCGATATGCACCGGCACGATCGGTGCTTTGGTCTTCTTGGCCAACGATACGAAACCGGATTTCCATTTGCCGTCACGCACCCCCAGCGGAGAAATACGTGACACTTCTCCGGTGGGAAATACAATCACCGCCTGCTCCGCCTCCAACGCGGCGATCATCAGGTTCATACTGTCGCGATACTGTGCCGCTTTGGAAAAATTGTCCACCGGCAGAAACAAACTTTTCAGCGGATCGATACAATTTAGCAAGCTTGTCGCCACGATCTTCACATCGGTACGAATTTCGGATACCAGCTTCAGCAGCGCCAAGCCGTCCAACGAACCGAGTGGGTGGTTGGCTACGATCAACACCCGCTGCTGGTCCGGAATCCGCACCCGGTCTTTACTGGAAACCTGGAACGAAAAATTGAAATGCTCCAGCACCGCATCGTTGAACTCCAATCCCTCCAAATGCCGATGCGTTTCAATGAAGCGATTGATCTCATCCTGATGCAGCAATTTCTTCAGCAATGAAGACGCCGCTTTTATCAGCGGTTTTTCATGATGCGCATCCGAGCTGGGAAAATAATCCTTGAGCATTGCATCGACATTCAGCATCATCGTCCTCGCCAGCGTAATTAGAAACCGGAACGATAGCGAAACTATGTGACAAGATGATGACGATCAACGCTTTTACTGATTGCCAGCCGAATGGGCGCTGTACTTTGCGAGTACCGCCTGGCAAACCGAGTGTGCAAATGAATCGATATGCCGATTGATGCCAGGGGAATAAATTGAATACAAGGATAGGGCCGAATTATCCTCGCACGGGGATACGCTTGATGAAACAGGCCAACACGATACCGATCGCCAGCAGCATCATCTTTTGCCAGACTTCCGGTACGATCAGCATGGAGCTGCCGAACGACAGTGTCATCAAAAAGTACGCCCAGCGCTTGACATGGCGCGGGATGCTGCGATATTGCTGCCAATCACGGATGATCGGCCCTGCGATCCGGTTTTCCAGCAATTTACGGTGAAAGTGCCGGGATCCGCGTGCGAAACATGCAGCGGCCAGCAATATAAACGGTGTGGTGGGCAACACCGGGAGCACCGCACCCAACGCACCGAGGAACAAGGCGAGAAAACCGGCCCCCAAGTACAGTGCCCGCACGATCGGGGAATCGTGCAGGCGCAGCAAATCCCCCGCTTGCATATCCGGGGTCTGTAAGTTCGGAAAATGGGATTCGTGCTGCTCAGGCGAGCTCATTTTTTAGCATGCTCAGAATATACAAAGATCCGTTGCGCCGCATTCGCCCGCTCGTATTTCAGTCATCACGATTGCAGCCACCATAATGTTACCAGTTATAATGCAGACAAGTTAATAATTAACTTAAATCGAGTTCATTTTTGTGAGGGAATTATGCGTACTATCAAAATACTTTTCAATTTAAGCTTAATAGGGTTAGCGGTGCTGTTGTCGGCTCAATCGGCCCTCGCCTATGCAGAACGTGCGGCGGCCGATGGCACCGGCCTCCAGAAAATCGACACCAAAATCGGCAATGGGGAAGAAGCCGAAATCGGAAAAACCGTCAACGTACACTATACCGGTTGGTTATATGACGAAAATGCGCCGGATAAAAAAGGGAGAAAATTTGACAGCTCCCATGATCGCAAAGAACACTTTTCATTCATGCTGGGTGCCGGGCGCGTCATCAAAGGATGGGACAAAGGCGTACAAGGGATGAAAGTGGGCGGGCAGCGCACATTGATTATTCCGCCTGCCATGGCGTACGGTTCGCGTGGTGTCGGCAATATTATTCCACCGGATTCAACCTTGATTTTCGAAGTGGAACTGATCGGCTTAAAAGCCGGCGCTTACCACTAGCAATTCATTGATCGGATTGGAAGAATTTTTTCAACGAGCAATCCGGCGGATCGTTCCGAGACTGTAAGCAATTGCGGGTATGTCAGCCGCAGCGCGGGTGCCATACGGATCGCCGGACCAACGACCCGGCGCCCGCCGTAACGACAAGCGCTGCTCAGCCGCCGTACCGATATTGCGATGCGGATGTAACAGCTTTTTACATCCTTGTTGCCGAAAAGATGATAACTTACCATCCGCTTACCGGTAAATGTGACAGGATAGACCTATGACATCGACCACACCCTCCCCGCATTTCCGTTTCAGTCGATACCGCCGGCTGTTAACCGGTCTCGGCATAGTTGCCGGTTTGATCGTTTTGTTAGGCGCACTGGCGTATTTTTGGCTGCCCGGGTATGCAAAATCGCAATTGGAATTTCATTTGTCCCGGCTATTGCAACGCGAAGTTACCATCGCTGCCATAGAAATCAAGCCGCATACCCTTGAATTGACCGTTTCCGGTTTTCAGATTGCGGATAAAGACCACACCGACAAGAATCCGCACACATTCATTGCATTTTCCAGACTGCACCTGGATTTGAGTTTCCAATCCTTCCGACACCTTGCGCCCGTGGTAACGTCGGTTACGCTGGAAGAACCCAGGCTGCGTTTGCTGCGGGAAACGGAAAACACATTTAATTTTTCCGATATATTGGAAGCATTCAATCAACCGGATCGCGATGAAAACGCCACTCAATCAAAATTCTCCGTTACCAATCTCACCATCCGGAACGGATTGCTCGAATTCGAGGATCGCTTCGCGCACACCGATCATCAGATCAGTGAAATCAATCTGCACATTCCGCTCGTATCCAATGTCGGCAACAATCAAAACGGTCAAATCGAACCGAATTTGGCCGGCAGCCTCAATGGTGCGCCGTTCTCACTCAACGGCAAACTGCAAGTTTTCAATGCACCGCCTGAAGCCGATTTCACGGTCAAGCTGGACCAATTCGATTTAACCCGGGTTACCCGTTACGCGGCACTGCCGCATGGGATTACATTGCTTTCCGGCCAACTCCATGGTGAATTGCAAATCAAACTTGCGCAGACCGACGGTGAAACCGTCAATGTCGCTATAACCGGCAATACGGCGCTACGGCAAATTTCGATTGCCAATACCGCGGTAGCAGCCCCCTACCGCGCTGACATTCAGCAAATCGAAGTCATGCTGTCATCCGTTCATTGGCCGAACCAACAGCCACTACAAATGAAGTTGGGTATGGATCGGATCGCATTGACGCGCACCGATGCGCAACAACCGGTGATAACGCTTGACAAATTACGGTTGGGCTCGATCGCCGTAAATATGACAAAACACGAGCTGGTCGTGGCTGATCTGAATATCGACCGCTTGCATGCGGCTATGCAACGGGGCGCTGACGGAGAAATCGATCTGGCGGGATTATTCAACCCTACTGAGAATACCGCTGCAATCCATACGAATGCCCAGGAAATCCGCCGAACAACCGCGCAACCGTGGCATATCACGGCGAACCGCATTCCCGTACCCGGTAAAAAACCGGGATTATCCGTAACAACGACCGCAGCGCAACCATCTCAGGCCCAGCAACCTGCCGCCACAAATGCACCATGGGCGACACGATTCAAGCGCATCAACCTCAAATCGGCCAGTTTTCATTATCAGGACCTTACACTCAAAAAACCCGCACCCATGAATATCGACGGTTTGAACGTCACCATTGATGCGGTCGATTTGCATGATACCAAACCGTCACACCTGACATTACAAGCGCAAGTCAATCAAAAAGGCAAAATCAACGCAAACGGCATATTGGCCTGGCAACCCTTTTCCACCGAGCTGGCGATACATCTGGATGCCGTGGATATCGTATCACTCCAGGGTTGGGTGGGCGACAAACTGGCAGCATTGCTTACCAGCGGCGACATATCTTTTGACGGCAACATCAAGCTGTCCGGGCAACCCGCAGGTATCCGGATTAACGGCCAAGGCAAGCTTGCCAACTTCAATTTGCTGGACGCCAACAATTCTCAGGATTTATTGCGCTGGAAAAACTTGGAAATCAATAACCTGAATTTCACCGACCAGCCATTGCGTATCGCCATCAATACCGTCAAATTACAAGATTATTTTGCACGTTTAACCATCTTGCCGGATGGCAATCTCAACCTGAAACAAATCGTACGGCATGATCAAGCCCCCTCTGTCGATGCGGCAGCCGTTACGGAACCCCGCACTGCCGGCCAGGGCGCACAGAAGGAAAAAGCATTGCCGATCTTCATCGACAAGGTTGTATTACAACACGGCAACATCAATTTCAGAGACCGGTTCATCAAGCCCAGTTATCGGGCCAATTTGACCGGGTTATCGGGACAAATCGGCCCGCTGCATCCCGGACAATCCGGTAAAATCGACATCGTGGGGGCACTGGACAAGACCGCACCGCTGCAAATCAAAGGTGATGTTGATCTTTTCGGCACCGAGTTATCACTGGATCTGACCGCCAAGATAAAAGACATCGATTTGCCGCCACTCAGTCCGTATTCCGGCAAATATGTCGGTTACGAAATCGAAAAAGGTAAACTTTCAGCCGATGTATTTTATCGCGTGCAGAAAGGCGTGTTAACCGCGGATAACAAGATTTTCCTGGATCAATTCACCCTG
This sequence comes from Nitrosomonas sp., assembly GCA_021582655.1. Lineage (GTDB taxonomy): Bacteria > Pseudomonadota > Gammaproteobacteria > Burkholderiales > Nitrosomonadaceae > Nitrosomonas. Next base: position 1,512,562 of record CP091135.1, on the reverse strand, counting down.
GGCAAGGAAGTGGCGGGCGAAGACAAGACGTCGCTGCCACTGAATCTCGCCATTACATTACTGAAAAACAGGCACGGTGAAATCGATATCCATCTACCGTTGCAAGGCTCTCTTGACGATCCGGAATTCAATTTAGGCGATATCATTTTCACAGCCATCGTCAATCTGATCAGCAAAGCCATCACTTCACCGTTCGCGCTGATCGGCGCAGTTCTAGACAAAGGTGAAGAATTATCCGAGATCACATTCATTCCCGGCTATTTCCATATCGAATCGGAATCCGCGGAACGGTTACGCATGCTGGCCGAAGTACTCGACGACCGTCCTGCGCTCAAATTGGAAATCATCGGGCACTATAATCAGAACTTGGACCGGGACGGCTTGAAACTGGCAATACTGCAAAACAAAGTCAAAACGCAGAAACTTGCGGACGACGCTGATCGGGGTATTGCCAGCGGCGCACTCGAAGATATCACGTTATCCCGGAAAGATTACGACAAATACCTCGCCATAGCGTACCAAAAAGAAAATTTCGACAAACCCAGGAATGCGATCGGCCTGTCGAAAACCTTGCCGGGTGATGAAATGGAACGGTTAATGCTTACCCATACTGTTGTGAATGACGCCGATCTGAAGGCGCTGGCGGAAAATCGCGCAATCGCGGCTCGAAATTGGCTCATCGAAAATGGCAACGTATCAAGCGAGCGTATTTTCGTTGTCGGCGTTCATGCCGACAATGACGATGCGCAAAAACAAGGAAGCCGCGTAGAATTCATACTGAAATAATCGACAAGGTATCGCCGTCATTTTTGTTGCATTTTTTCTTTGATAACAAAATGACTCGTGTTAAAATCCGCAGCTTTTGTTATCCCTTAACCCTTAAGGTATAACAAGAATATTTTCTAAACATCAATTTAATCAGAGAGGGTTTTGCCTGTAATGACGACTATCAAAGTGAAGGAAAACGAGCCATTTGAAGTAGCGATGCGCCGTTTTAAACGTTCCATTGAAAAAACGGGAATCTTGACCGAATTGCGTGCACGTGAATTTTACGAGAAACCGACCGCGGAACGTAAACGCAAGCTGGCAGCAGCAGTAAAGCGCAATTACAAGCGATTGCGCAGTCAGATGCTACCCCCCAAACTTTATTAGTCATTACCCCCAATCAAAGTATTTAATCACAGTCCCGGCGCCCCGCATGTTTTTGTGCCGGGCGGTATTTACATTTTTAATCTGTTGAGAGCCTTTGCCCGCCATGAGTTTGAAGCAAAGAATAACCGATGATATGAAAACCGCAATGCGCGCCGGCGCTACCAAACAGCGCGATACCATACGCCTGCTGCAGGCAGCTATCAAGCAGCGCGAGGTTGACGAGCGCATCGTCCTGGATGACACCACGATCATCGCGGTCATCGACAAGATGATCAAACAGCGCAAAGACTCCATTGCTCAATACGAAGCGGCGCAGCGATTCGATTTGGCGGAAAACGAAAAAGAAGAAATTACAATTTTGAGTACTTATATGCCGGCAGCGCTGACCGGCGCCGAAATCGAAGCATACGTCACCGAAGCGATTGCCGCATCCGGTGCAAGCGGCATGCAAGCGATGGGTAAGGTCATGGCCATGTTAAAACCCCGTATCGCCGGAAGAGCGGATATGGCCGAAGTGTCCGCGCTGATCAAGGCCAAACTATCCGATTGACCGGTTTTTGCGCTAATTCAATTCAAGGAAACACTGATTAATTCGGCGAGCGAGATGAGGCGTGAGACGCACGCAACACGACGATCAAGGCATATACAAGGAAGCGAGTACCCCGCAACGAAACAATTCGCCTGTGCAGCCGATTAATCAGCATTTCCCTAATACCGGTATCCATTTTTATTTATACTCGAAGCTGTTCATGGACGGACGGTTTCCGGTATATGATCCCACAGCAGTTCATTGATGATTTGCTCAATCGTATCGATATCGTCGATACGATTGATCGCCACGTACCGCTTAAAAAAGCAGGTGCCAATTATGTCGCCTGCTGCCCGTTTCACAACGAAAAAACCCCTTCGTTTACCGTCAGTCCGACCAAACAGTTTTATCATTGCTTCGGCTGTGGCGCACATGGCAACTCAATCAATTTTTTAATTGAATACAGCGGCCTGAGTTTTGTCGAAGCGGTACAGGATCTGGCATCCTTTATCGGAATGCCGATCCCCGAGTCTACGCCGGAATTACGGCCTGATCAGCACACTCGGGATTCTTTTTCTCAACTTCCGCAAAACAACCAGCATAGCGACGAAATAGCCCTCTCAGATTTATTCAATGCACTACGAATTGCTGCCCGTTATTATCGCGAGCAATTAAAAATATCAGAAAAAGCAATCACCTATCTAAGAAATCGCGGACTATCCGGCACAACGGCGGCGAAATTCGCAATCGGCTACGCTCCTTCCGGCTGGCAAAATCTTGCAACCGCATTCCCCGATTACGCCACCGCCACAACCCGGAAAATCTTATCGCAAGCCGGCTTAATCTTTATCAATGAGGATGGTAAACAGTACGACCGATTCCGGGATCGGATTATGTTTCCGATTCTGAACGCAAAGGGACAAATTATCGGCTTTGGCGGCCGGGTATTGGCAAACGAAGAACCCAAATATCTGAATTCCCCCGAAACAACCGTATTTGAAAAAGGGCGCGAACTGTACAATTTTTTTTCCGCCAGGCGCGCCATCCGCGAAGCGGATCACGCGCTCGTTGTTGAAGGTTATATGGATGCCATTGCTCTAACAGAACATGGCATCGATTACGCGGTAGCTTCGCTAGGTACCGCCACCACCGGTTTTCATATCCAGAAACTGCTACGACAAACGGATCACATAATATTTTCGTTCGACGGTGACCGTGCCGGCAGAAAAGCAGCTTGGCGAGCGCTTGAAAACAGCCTGCCATTGTTAACCGATGGCAAGTTACTGAGTTTTCTCTTTTTACCCGAAGAAGAGGACCCCGACAGTTTTGTGCGCAAACACGGCAAGGAAGCATTCGAACGGCTACTAAAGCAAGCTATTCCTTTATCGGAATTTCTTTTTAAGGAGTTGTGCGCAAAACTCGATCTTCAAACCAGCGAAGGCCGCGCCAAATTGATCAGCGAAACCAAGCCGCTGTTACAGCAAGTAACGGCACCCGCATTATCGCTCATTTTGCTTAAACGATTAAGCGAATTAAGCCACATCAATCCCAGCGACTTAGCGGAAATATTGCCGCATAAGCTTCGACAACAAGCCTCCCCCAATCGCCGCCCACCACGCCCGCAACCCGTTACGCCTTACCGTTGGTTGATCCTGATGTTACTGCATCACCCCGATCGACATAATCGGTTGCATCGGGATTCAATCGGCGCGATGAATGAAAGTACGCAAGAATTTTTGGCGCTTAAAATGCTGCTCGATTTTCTCGATCAGCATCCTCATTTAACTCGCCATCCCCCGGCTACCTCATTGTTAGCACACCTACAGGAAAGCCCCTATCGTACTTTACTGGAAAACATTGAAAGCGAAACGTTGAAATGGGACGATGCGATAGATTTGGAAGCCGAATTTTCGGGCGCATTGGAAAAATTGCAACAAACACAGCGAAAAAAGCGCATTGCGGAGCTCTACAGCAAACCTCTGAATTTACTCACAGAAGAAGAGAAGCGGGAATTACAGCAATTATCATCGCGCTGAAATCTTACGTGACGTGCCAGCAATTTCTATTTTTGCTATAATGACAGGTTTTCGGCTTTTAATTTATTATTATATTATTGGAAATCCAATATGCCAAAAGCAAAAGTGGTCGAGTCAAAAAATAATGAATCCACCCAAAAACAAAAAACAGCTTCCAAGAAAACAAAAGCAACCGATAGCGAATTGATTATAAGTAATGAATCTGTAAAATTAGCTGACAAAGAAGAAAAGAAAACCAAAGCCTCATCCTCCAAAAACGGCGATAAAGCTGCTGCCGGGGCCAATACCGACGCAAAACCGTCGGACAAAACCGTTACGGCGACCCCCGATGTAACTTCGGAATTTTTTGACGAAAGCGAATTCGAATTCGGTGAAGCCAAAAAAACAAGGGGCAGAACTCCCAAAAAAAACAAATCTCTTTCAAGTCTGGAGCAGCTGGACGATGAATCGGCTTCAATAATAGAAGCAGGTAATGTACCGCCGCAAGATATCGAAGCGCGGCGAATGCGCCTCAAGATATTGATCGGACTTGGAAAAGAACGCGGCTATTTGACTTACGCCGAAATCAACGATCACCTGCCTGATGATATGCTGGATGCCGAACAAATCGAAGGCATCATCAGCATGATCAATGACATGGGGATCTCCGTGCACGACGAAGCTCCTGACGCCGAAACCTTGCTGATGTCCGATGCCACTACGGCAGTCGCCGACGAAGATGTTGCCGAAGAAGCGGAAGCGGCACTTTCCACGGTCGATTCCGAATTTGGACGCACCACCGATCCAGTACGCATGTATATGCGCGAAATGGGATCGGTTGGGCTGCTTACGCGCGAAAGTGAGATCGAAATCGCAAAACGCATTGAAGGCGGGCTGCGTCACATGATCCAAGCTATTTCCGCTTGTCCGCCGATTATTACCAAAATTGTCGACCTGGCTACCGATGTGGAAAAAGATGTGATACGCATTGATGAAGTCGTAGACGGCTTGCTGGACGCAAATGCACAGGAAATCATCGGTGAAGAATTTTCCGAAGAATCCCTGGAGCAAGAATTGGCCGCCAATAACCTTGGCGACGAAGATGAAGACGAGGACGGCGATGGTTCCGCCATAGCCAGCGCCGATTTACTGAAACTAAAAACCGACGCGCTTGAACGGTTCGCGGTGATTCGTAAATTTTATCAGGATATGCAAGCCTTATTGCAGCAGGAAGGCCCTTATCATCCGGGTTACATCGAACTGCAAGATAAAATCTCATCTGAACTGATGAGCATTCGCTTTTCCGCCAAAATGGTTGAAAAACTTTGCGACACACAACGTGATTTGGTAAACGATGTACGAAACTACGAGCGTAAAATCATGGAGCTTTGCGTAAATAAAGCCAAAATGCCGAGAAATCATTTCATCAAAACTTTTCCGGGGAATGAAACCGATTTAAACTGGGTAATCAAGGAAATTGAAGCTGAGAAACCTTATGGCAAGGCACTTGAGCATTTCAGACCGGCGATTCTGGAAGAACAGCAAAATTTGTTGGACTTGAAGAATAAAATTGGAATTTCAATCAAAGATTTGAAAGAAATAAACCGCAAGATGTCGACCGGCGAGGCCAAGGCAAGGCGCGCCAAACGTGAAATGACCGAAGCGAATCTGCGCTTGGTAATTTCTATTGCCAAAAAATATACCAACCGCGGTCTACAGTTTCTTGATCTGATTCAAGAAGGCAATATCGGCTTAATGAAAGCTGTTGATAAATTTGAATATCGACGTGGGTATAAATTTTCAACTTATGCAACCTGGTGGATTCGCCAAGCAATTACCCGCTCAATTGCCGATCAGGCTCGCACCATCCGCATTCCAGTGCATATGATTGAAACTATTAACAAAATGAATCGTATTTCACGTCAAATATTACAGGAAACCGGGCAAGAACCTGAACCGGCGGTATTGGCGCAAAAAATGGAAATGCCGGAAGAAAAAATACGTAAGATCTTGAAAATCTCCAAAGAACCGATTTCCATGGAGACACCGATCGGTGATGATGAAGATTCCCATCTCGGTGATTTTATAGAAGATGCCGCAACCATGGCACCTGCGGATGCCGCAGTATATGCAAGTCTGCGAGGAGTCACCAAAGAAATTCTGGATTCTTTGACCCCGCGCGAAGCCAAAGTACTGCGTATGCGGTTTGGCATTGAAATGAATACCGATCATACGCTGGAAGAAGTCGGCAAGCAATTTGACGTCACCCGTGAACGTATCCGTCAGATAGAAGCCAAAGCATTGCGAAAGCTACGCCATCCCGCACGCTCGGAGCGCTTACGCAGCTTTCTGGATTCCGGTAACAATTAAAATTGAGGGTCTGTAGCTCAGTCGGTTAGAGCAGGGGACTCATAATCCCTTGGTCGTTGGTTCGAGTCCAACCAGACCCACCAATAATTCAAGCACTTAGCGAGTAATATCCTAAGTGCTTTTTTCTTTAGGGTTACGCCGGGGTTACTTTGTAGCGAACAGCACGAGGTAGTGCAGTGTCTCAGTTTGAATTTTTTGTTTTGTATTTTCCTCTGCTTTGATCTTTCATCGCTTCTTCAGTATCAATCAGCGCAACAACATCATTCATAGATCAAAGAGTATTTGAAATATCCGCCACCATAAGATAAAAATTACAGCCGTACCGCCTTACCTGCGCACCCGTCCTCACATCCGATTGCTCGCACAGGCGTGCTTCTAGGATATTTATCTAATTGTCAAAGAAACTAAAGAATCTATATAGTTGTTCTTTATTTTTCAATAGTATGTATTTGCAGCCCCCCGGAATGAAATGGACGCCCGCTACCTTAAATGGCAACAGAGTGCCAAAGTGATGGTTCTGTGATCTATTTAACTAGAGAGGAGCGTCCGAAATGAAGGCAATTGGTATTGATTTAGCAAAGGCAATATTTCAGATTTTAAGGAATTCTACGATTGCACAGGCAATTATGAAATGATGGCGATACTGGTAAGACCGTGAGTAGAGAAACCTGTAAGTAACACAGCACATAAAGTGCAGCCCCGTGATTAGGAACTACTCAGCGGATTCCATCAGGGATAGAAGCAACAACTTCACTAAAAATCCGAATGTATGGCTGCAATCTTTACCTTCGACTCATCACTGATTGAAAGCTTGGCAAATGTGGGCATCCATGTATGTTACTTGATCGGGGGGCTAGTTCTGAGTAAAGTATGCGCCATAAACATCAGTCAAATTATCTTCAGTTTAGAATATTTGTGACAGGAGCTTGAATAATGAATGAAAAAATTGAAGTATCTATTCTAGAATCAAATTTATATACTACAAAAGCAAGTGATGGATTATTAGATACATCTCGATCAAAGGAGTTTGATTTGCGGTCACTTCATTGGCGGTGGCACCTTACTGAGAGACCTGATAAGGAAGTTGTTCATTTTGAAGATTTTCGTTCGTTAATTACTGAAGAGACTCTGTCTATTGGAAATATTAGTACACGCATATCTCTTAAATTCAAGTGGGCAACTTTGGTTACAGTAACTTTCCCAGTTACTCTTCGATTCTTTAACAAAAACGGAGGAGGT
>CP091135.1:1493158-1505157 GCA_021582655.1 Nitrosomonas sp. | reverse complement strand
CATTGTCCGAGTTTTGTTTCACCGTGGAAGTCAATTCTTCCATCGACGAAGCGGTTTCCTCCAAACTGGATGCCTGTTCTTCGGTACGCTGGCTTAGATCGGTGTTGCCGGAGGCGATTTCACTAGCGGCTGTCGATATTTGCTCCGCATCTTTGCGAACTTCGCTCACCAAATTAACTAAATTCTGGTTCATTTCCCCCAGTGCATTGATCAGCCTGCCGAATCCGTTTATCGTCGAGCGGTGTTCGGTTTTAGTTGAAAGATCCCCGGCCGCAACCGCATTAGTAATGGCTATGGCTTCATGCAGCGGTTTGACAATGCCTTGCAACAGAAGGTAACCGAGGATACACGCCAGCAGAACACCTAAGCTGATCGTAACGATCATGAACATAAAAATAGTGTCGTAATTGTTTTTTGCTTCAGTGTATTCTTGCGCCGCAACATCGCCTTGCAAAGTAATCATCTTATAAATAGTACTATGCAAGCGATAAAACAAAGGCTCGGCATTTTCTCTGAAACTATTCAATGCGCCCTCGGGATCGCCCGCTTTGGCCAGCGCAAAGATCTTGTTCACAGCACCCACATAGGCGGCATGCAGCTCCAATTTTTCACGAGCAAGCCTTTCCTCTTCGGGGGTCAATTTCGTCGACATAAACCCGGACCAGATCCCTTCGGCACTTTTAATCGCTTCAAATGTTTCCCCGGACTTCTCACTGATCAAGGCATAATCTCTTGAGTTGGCGGCGATATTGGCGTTCTTGCGCACCACTTCCCATATGTCATTGATCGTCGCCAGATCAACCGCCGGTACCGTACGATCCTGAAATACGGTTCTTAGCCCCTCGTTCGATTGATTGATGCCATACAACCCTAACGCGCCGACCCCTACCAGTAATGCCGACAAAAGCCCGATAACAATAATCAGCTCCGTTTTCACCGTCATATCTTTGAACATTGGAATTCCCCAAGTATTTTAAAAAAGACAATTTTAATTTTCCATAAAAATAATATGAAAAATGCGATGTCGTTTACGGCACGGGATTAATGATATTTTGTGAGTGTTTTCTAAATTTTTTATGGTATTAAGTTTCCACCCTGTAGGATTATTAGGGAATGCGGCTTAATTAATCGCACGAGCGAATCGTTGCGTTGCTCGGTGCTCGCTTTCCCGCCTATCTTGTTGACCATGTTCCGGCTGAAAAGAACTAAGACGACCTAGCATTGATTATTGATGATGCTGTGGGATTAAACGCCATGGTTGATTCGCTAAATAGCAAACCACGCCACCGTAAAACTATGGATTAAGGAATGAAAAAGCGTAATCCCGTTCCGCAATTCAGAAAGTTTATGCGCGGTTGACACTCTCTACGCTTTCCAGTATTTTGGCGCCTTATGAAAAAGAGTGTTTATTTCTTTGATATTCCGGGATGGCATAGTAAAAAGCGCCACGGGATTTCCGAGCATACCCTGGATAATTCGCATCGATGAGTACCGTTCAAAGAGTTCCTACCATTTATCTATGCGGCCCCATCGCCGAACCCGGGAAACCTGCCAAAGGCGGTTTCCAGTCTTGCAACCGGCGTACCATCGACACACTGGTCGGTCGGGGCGTGGAAGTACACATACTGCCTTATGCGCAACCGGAAACCCGGGGAATACGCAAGCTGATCGAATACGCGTCTGGATTTACAAAGCTGGCATGGAAAGTATTGTGTTGCAAGCACGGCTCGATCCTGCATTTAACCGGATTGTTCGGTCCGTTCATCGCGGCGGAAATCGTTTTGATCCACTTCGCCCATTGGCGGGGATGCCTTGTTATTTATGACTTACGGGCGGGTTCCGGCGAATTGCATTACCGGCGCCGCGGTCCCATATATCGCCGATGTTTTGCACATGCAATGCGTGCAGCCGATTTGGTAATGGTCGAGGGACACAAGCTGATGGGCTTTGTCGAGTCGCTGACCGGTAAACCTCCTGTTTTTTTTCCTAACCACATCGACACCAGCGCAATACCGCCCCGTTTGGAAGCTGCCGCTACCGAGCATGGCGCGCCGATTATAGGATACGCCGGCAGCTTGAATCCGGAAAAAGGCATTCGCACGATACTTGAAGCCTCCAGGATACTGACACGCTCCGGAATGAACGTCGAGGTGCGTCTGGCCGGCATCGGGCCGAAAGTATTTCTGGACGAACTTCGCGGTGAATACGCCGATGTACGGATTTCCTGGCTGGGAGCGCTGCCTGGCGATCAGGTGCTGGAATTATTCCGGACTGCGCATTTTTTCATGTTTCCGACCGTGCATCGCGGCGAGGGCCAATCCAACGCATTAACCGAAGCAATGGCTTGCGGATGCGTTCCCATCGCTTCAGATCACGGATTCAACACTTCGGTGGTCGGCGATTGCGGCGCCATCCTGGCACCGCAATCGGATGCCGAGCGCTATGCAAACGCACTGCGCGAAATTTGGGAAAGTGGTCGCTGGCATGAGTTGTCGCAGCAATCGCAACGCCGCATCCGGGAACAATTTTCATCGCCGGCGGTAATCGACGGCTTATTGCGTCAATATCAATCACTCGGATCCGGCTTATGAGCGGGCTTGTTTTTCTTGGCGATACTGTCTGGCCCGCCCCGGACTGTATGGATATCGAAGCGATTATCGGCGGATTGCACGGCAAGCAGCTGGTGGTCAATTTGGAAGGCCCGATTTTAGAGCGGTCGCCATCCGAATCCAAAGTGAACAATCGCTTCAAAACCAACCTGCACTCCGATCCTCAGATGCTGCAGGTATTGAAGCGCCTGAACGTAGTCGCTTGCGATCTGGCGAACAATCATATCAACGACTATGTTGGCAGCGTAAGCCCGACAATTCGGCAATTGACGGGCTCCGGTATCGACTACTTCGGTACTGTGGATCGCAACCACACCGAAATCATTGCGGGAAACACCCGCTACATCCTGATCGGCGCCTGCTCGGAATTGCCTGAATGCAAGTCATTCCCCGGAGACGCCAATCCCAATCTGTTCAGGCCGCGCACAATGCTGACGCAAATCGCTTCGCTAAAAACCGCTCATCCTGATGCAAGGGTGGTTTGCGTGGTACATTGGGGTTACGAGCTGAGCGGCTTTCCCGAGCCCGCCGACCGTGAGTGGGCGCATCGCGCAATCGAAGCCGGCGCCGATTACGTGATCGGGCACCACCCCCATGTGGTACAAGGCGTCGAACAATTGGAACACGGATTCATCGCGTATTCATTGGGAAATTTCTTGATGCCGCAAGGACTGTTCAACGGAACGCGCTTACAATTCTTCGCTCCCGAAGTGTTGACTCAGCTTGGGGTTGAGTTGTCGGCCGATGCGGTGCGTTTTCACTGGTTCCAATACGACAAGGAAAAGGCGAGCCTGGCTCCGGTCATCGCCGGTAACGGTTTTGATGAACAAGCGATGTTGCGCAAACTGTCACCGTTTGCCGGTATGACCCACGCCCAGTATCGGCGTTGGTTTGCTTCGGAAGGTATCAAAGGTCACTTCGCCAAGCGCCGCGGGGGGCCTATTTATCGCGGTTACTTCGGACTGCACGGCATTGCCGCATCGGTCAATGATTGGTATATGCTGTGTAAACGGCGCCTGCGCAAGGAATTGATCAGAGTCGGCCTGCATCGCCCCTATAACTGGTAGAAACCGGCAGATTGCGCGCGGCCCGAATCGCCCCGTTATAAATTCATCCCCGTCGATCCGGAGTGCGGCATCCGCTGCCTGCCCGCAGCGTGGCGGCTATATGCCTGTATCGACGATATCGCCGAAATACCATGCGAATAATTTAAAAAAGATATTCAGTACCACAATGAAAATGATGAGCTCCAGGATGATTTTCATAGGATTCCGCAGTAATGGTTAAAAGCTTGTTGACAACCCGGTCCAGCCAGCCTATCTACCGTGCGGCGATAAGCACGATATTGTATTCATAAACGATCAATTCGCCTTGCTGTCCGGTATGCTTCGCGGTCATGGCGGCTTGCTCCGCTGCGGATTTTTGCTGCAGCAATAAATCCTTTTGGTTGAGTGCTTGCTCCGGAAAATACATTTGTGTGGTTAATTCACGATATCCCGGCTTGGAAATCTTGAAATGGATATGCGGCGGGCGAATCCAATCACGACCGGCCGGATAAGCACCCGGCATTACGGTTTTGAAGTGGAATTCGCCGCGTTCGTTCGATTTGAGAATCGCCCACCCTTGGAAGTCCTCATCACGCTTCACCGCGCGGGGATCGTAGGGGTGGTGGTAACGACCGTCGGTATCCGCTTGCCAGATCTCCAGCGTCACACCTGCAACCGGGTCGCCGTGCGTATCCCGTACCTGTCCGCCAACCACGATGTACTGGCCATCGGCGCTACTGCGATGTCCTTCGATATGCGTCAAATCGGCATCTTTATCGTTCTGCCGGTGCACCGGATAAAAGGGACCTTCCGCTTCATCCGGTGTCGGCAACAATGCCGCCCATGTCCGGTTAGCGGCGCCGTTCAGTCCGAAAATACCGGTGGTGCCACCAATCAGACTCCATTTGACAAAACCCCGTCTTGAAATTTTTTTCATCATCAATCAACCAATAAAATGTATGGACCATGGATAAATATTTTTATAAAACAGTTTGTTCAATCGATGTTACGTGTTACCCGGCAAGACTGCATCCCAGTAGGGCGTTCCTGCGAAACGACCGGCCAAAAAATCCACTAATGCCCTGACACGTTGTGACAGATGCCGGGTCGGCGGATAAATCGCATAAGCTTCCAGCCCGGGGTGGCGATACTGCGTCAGCAGCGGCACTAGCGCGCCTTGCCGGATTGCCTGATAAACGATAAAAGTCGGCATCAGCACAATACCTAAGCCATCCACCGCCGCGTCCCGCAGAAATTGCCCGTTGCCGGCTTTCAAATAGGGTGTTACGCGCGCTATAACCGTTTGACCGTCGGCGGCTAAAAAATTCCACTGCGCATAATTGCTGCTCAGGCTATAAACCAGGCAGCGATGGTCAGTCAGCGCCTGCGGCGATTGCGGCGTTCCCATGCGCGCGAGGTAGCCCGGGCTGGCGCATAAAACCGATTGAACCGGCGCCAGGCGGCGCGCGATCAGGCTGGAGTCCGGCAAACTCGCGATACGTACCGCCAGATCGAACCCTTCCGCCAGAATATCCACTTGGCGGTCGTTAAAATCGAGATCGAATTCGATGTCCGGGTGTAATCGCGAAAACTCGCGGATTGCAGGGTTCAGATGCATCAACCCGAAACTGAGCGGCACCGCTACTTTCAATTGCCCTTTCAGGGCGCCGTGAAACTGCGACGTGGACAGTTCCGCCTCCACGATGTCATCCAGGATGCGCACGCATTGTGCGTAAAATGCCCGCCCGGTATCGGTCAAGTTCATTTGCCGTGTGGTGCGGTGAAACAACTCGACTCCCAAATGCGCTTCCAGCTCCTTCAAGCGGCGGCTGATCACCGATTTTGCCATATTCATGCGCTCGGCCGCGGCGCTGATGCCGCCTGACTCCACCACGCGCACAAATGTATTCATATTTTCGTAACGATCCATCGGTTTGATTATTGTTGCTAATATGAAAACAATTATTTCTTATAGGGTGTGTTTATTCTTGTTATAACAACGATGATAATAGCAGTCATGTTTTGAGCTATCAACTACACCGTGGAGAAAAAATCATGACAGCACACACACCGACAGTACGAACGATTCCCGCAACCGTGGTCCCGGAAGGTGCGGGAGTTCAGGTTTATCGCACCATCGGTTCGCCGGCGTTACGCGATTACGATCCGTTTTTATTGCTCGATCACATCAGCAGTGATAACCCAAACGATTATCTGGCGGGCTTTCCGTCTCATCCGCACCGGGGGTTCAGCACGTTCACCTACATGATAGACGGCCGTATGGCGCATCGGGATAGTATGGGCAATCAAGGCATACTGGGCCCGGGAGCCGCGCAATGGATGAAAGCCGCGAGCGGCATTGTCCATTCCGAAATGCCGCAACAGGAAAACGGCCTGATGCGTGGATTCCAACTTTGGATCAATCTGCCGGCAGCGCACAAAATGGACCGCCCCGAGTATCAGGAATATCCGGCAGCCGCATTTCCGCAAGTGCAAACTCCCGACTACACGCTCAAAGTGCTGATCGGGCGGTACGCTGATGCGGTAGCGCCGGTTGCCGACGACCTGACCCGGGTGAGCTGCTTCGATGTACAAGTGCACCCCGGGAAACATTTTCGGCATCGCTGGCCGACGGATCAGCGTCACTTCCTGTATTTGTTCGAGGGCGGCGGCAGTGTGCATGGAAAACCTATCGCACCGCACACGCTGATCGCGGCGGGTAATAATGACAGCGGGTTTGATTTCATCGCGGACCAAGCGGGTGCACGCTTGATCGTCGCAAGCGGTCAACCGGTTGAAGAACCGGTCGCCCGATACGGTCCGTTCGTGATGAATACTCGCGAGCAGATTGATCAAGCAATGCGGGATTTTCAATCCAACCGGTTCGTACGTGAGCGCGCATGGATTAAACCCCCTCAAACCCCGTAAATATATCAAGTACATTTTAATAGGAGCAATCACATGGAAAAAATCAATCAATTCATCGCCCGCTTATTACTGGGTCAAATTTTCTTACTTTCAGGCGTGTTCAAAATCAGTGGGTACGCAGGCACGCAAGGGTATATGGAAGCAATGGGGGTTCCCGGTATGCTGTTGCCGCTGGTGATCGCATTGGAAATCGGCGGCGGCCTGGCCATCGTTGTCGGGTGGAGAACCCGCATCGCCTCAGGGATATTGGCTGCATTTACATTGATAGCCGCGGCAATTTTTCACCACAACCTGGCCGATCAAGTGCAACAGATCATGTTCATGAAGAACATCGCAATTACCGGTGGATTGATGTTACTGGTTGCGTACGGCGCGGGCGGTTTCAGCGTTGATCAGCACCGCAGTAAACAATAGCAATCAGTTGTTTGGGGTTGGGAGGCCGACGCTTTTCCAACCCGAATTCACGTTGCCGATGTCGTGCGGCAAGATCGATCGACCTATCGAATGCTCGCAACCCGGTTAACGGAACGGGTTTGTATCCTCGCATTTTGATGACTTCCTTGCCTTGAAGATGACTTACTCGCGCTGTCTCGGTGGATCGAATATGCTTTTCAGGGTTTCTTATTTTCATGGCAATCCGATAGCGGCTGAATCGGTTCGGTAATGTTTTTATTGCCGGTGAGCCTGCCGATGCCGAGTGCGACATGGCTTTTCCGATAGCCATACAGGAAATAGAAAATCAATCCGATTCCTGTCCACACCGGGAATACCAACTTGGCATCTGTCGGCAGGAACAGAAAGAGAGTGATGCAACCGCTTATGGCGAGAGGTCCTATCAGCCAGATGGCAGGTGTTCTGAAAGGTCTGTGGCGATGTTTATCCCTGATGCGGAGAAGCATGACGGTGGATGCAACAACCATGAAGGCAAACAATGTGCCGGAATTGGAAATGTCTGCAAGTTTTCCTACAGGCAGAAAGGCGGCGGCGATCGTTACACCAATGCCTGTAACCATAGTTACGATGTGCGGTGTTTTGAATCGGGTATGGATGCGACTCAGCACTTCTGGCAGAAGCCCGTCACGAGACATGACAAAAAAGATGCGCGTCTGGCCAAACAACATCATGAGGATAACCGAAGGCAGTGCCAGGAAAGCGGCCAGACCGAGCAGATTACCGATTTTTTCCCAGCCGATCTCGCGCAACACATGCGCCAGTGCTTCACGTGAGCAGACAACGGGTTGCTGGCCGATAGCGATCAGTGATCGGCACTGATCGGCCAGTGCTATTGAGCCTGGCATGAGTCCTTGACCCGCAGCATCCCGCAAAGGTTGCGCACCGATTGCACCGATTACGCCGGCTGAGACCAGAAGGTAAAACAGAGTGCAGATCACTAACGAGCCAATCAGTGCAAGAGGGATATTGCGCTGTGGATTCTTGGTCTCTTCTGCGGCGGTTGATATGGCATCAAAACCGACATAAGCGAAGAAAATGGAAGCGGCTGCCGCCACAACACCCGATGCGCCTAGGGGTAGGAATGGCTGGAAATTTTCCATGTTGGCGACCGGAAGGGACAATACAATGAAAGCTGTTAAGGCGGTAATTTTGATCGTAACAAGGGCGGCATTGAATGCGGCGCTTTCTCGTGTGCCAATAACCAGTAATCCAACTACCAGCACGCAGATGATCGCCGCAGGTAAATTGATAATACCCCCTGAAAAAGGGCCATTTGCTAAGGAATAGGGGACCTCGATTCCAAGGGAATTACTCAGGAGTCCTACGAAATAGCCTGACCATCCCACGGCGACCGCACTGGACGCTACGGAATATTCAAGGATCAATGCCCAGCCTACCATCCAGGCAATAAATTCGCCGAGTACCGCGTAAGAGTATGTATAAGCGGACCCGGATACTGGCACCATGGAAGAAAGTTCGGAATAGCACAACGCCGCTACGGCGCACACAAAACCGGCGATAATGAAGGCGATCATCATACCCGGTCCCGCTTTCTGCGCAGCTTCAGCAGTCAGTACAAAAATACCGGTGCCGATGATGGCACCGATGCCAAAGAGTGTCAGCTGCCATAAACCCAGAGAGCGTGGAAGACTTTTTTTCTCGGCTGCAGCCAGAATGGCATCTAGCGATTTTACGCGCCAGAAGATCATGAGTTTCCCCTATTAGATTTTTAAATATACTGAGATGACTTTAAGTTGTATGGGGATAGTGTACAAGAAGTGATGCTGCTATAAAGGCAAAATAAAGAGTTCCACGGCAATGATGTCAAGCCGTGCAGAGCGCTTTTTCATAAGATCGCTCCACGGAGTGGTTATTTGCTTTGCGGGATTTTTGTTTTTCCGAGTGATCGGCACACCTGATTGCTGCGCGTTTGAATATAGCGCGTCATTCAATGAAGGCGTTTTGATGTTTAACATGAGGCGCAGCATCGCACTGATTGATGTCAAAATTTACATTAATCGCGAGCGGGCGTTCGGCTCAAAGTTAGGGGCAATACAGTGTACGGGGAAAAGACAAGACAAAGCCATATAGCGAACTGAACGGTATTTCAGTATGAATTTTTGATTGTTTAAATTGTAAGAAATCTCAGGGTTATTTGCCGAGGGGTTGATTGAAATTACCGGTACACCCGGACCGGATTTAGAAATGGAATCAGAATTCATTTCCCCGGCTTTTATCGACATCTTCCGGATTCACCAGGCTGCCGAGATTCCCCCATGCATTCCTGATGTAAGACACCACCTGGGCAATTTCAGTATCGCGAATGAAATGCTGATAGGGTGGCATGCCGTAGGGTCTCGGATTGCCGGCCGTGGCAGGCGGGTATCCGCCATACAGCACGCTGCGGATTGTGTTCAGTGGGGAAGTCATGGTTACACTACGATTTCCTGCCAGTGGGGGATAAATTCCCGGTACACCTTGTCCTGATTCGCCGTGACAATCCTGGCAGTTTTTTTCATATACTTGTTCCCCGAGGGCCAGATATTGGCGCACGCGATCCGACATTTTCCGAGCTTTTCGAGGTGCTTTGTCACTACTTTGTTTCTCACCCAGGGATTGAAGGTAAACCGCCATCGAACGTATATCATCGTCCGACAGATACTGCAGACTTTGCCGGACAATCGTCGCCATAGGACCGGAAGTCACGGCATGGCCGTTTATCCCGGTGGACAGCAGTTCGATGATGTCCTTGATCGGCCATTCACCCACTCCGGCTTCCAGCGGAGATATCAAAGAGGGGGCATACCAGTAGGTGCCCATGATTTTACCTCCGGTCAGCTTATCGTCCTGGCTCGCTCCCCATACATTCCGGGAGGTATGGCAGGCGGTACAGTGCCCGAGCCCCTGAACCAGATAATTGCCACGATTCCATTCATCGCTTTTGGAGTTGTCCGGCTGATAGACACCTTCCTTGAAATACCGTGTTCGCCAAAGAAACAGGAGCAACTGATTATCGTAAGGTGAATGTATCCTGTGTGGCGGATTGGTCTGTACCACAGGGGGCAGTGAACGCAGATAGGCAAAGATCGCATCGGCATCCTGCCGGGTAACTTTGGTATATTCGGTATACGGAAAAGCCGGGTATAAATAGCGGCCATCCTTCGATTTTCCATAGTGGAATGCCTGCCAGAAATCCTCTTCGTTCCAGTGGCCGATTCCCGTTTCGTTATCCGGTGTTATATTCGACGTGACGAATTCACCGAAAGGTGTATTCAGCTTGCGTCCGCCTGCATAAGGTTCTCCTCCCCGCGCTGTATGACACCCCATACAGTTACCTACCCGGGCAAGATACTCTCCGCGTTGGACCTGTTCTCCACCCGAATCGGCCAGCGCCTGGTTCGCTGCAATCTGTAGCAGGAACAGCAAGCCACTTGCAGCAAAAAAGATGGCCGGCCATTTTCCGGCAAACCCTACACTACTGGGACGTTTCATCGCGTGACATCCTCCCGGGAAAAAACAGTCCGGCAACGCTGCGCCAGTTCCGGGGCAAGCGCATCCGCTCCGGCTGATTCTCCCGATACCGGCTGGACAGGCAGCCACATTGCCAATGCATTGACTTCTTCCTGAGTCAGTTTTCCAGCTATTTCCGACATACAGTCAGGTGTCTGGCCGCGCATGACCCCGCCGTTGCGCCAGCTGCCGAATTGGGCGGCCAGATAGGCATGCGGCAGGCCAAGCAGACCTGGAATATACGGTTGCACTCCCATTAGTTTCTCTCCATGACAAGCACTGCATGCCGGAATGTCGCGTGCAGGATCGCCCGAATAAATCAGTGTTTCCACGGACCGGGTTTCAACAGGCGATAGAGCGTGTGATACCGGTCCGGAATAAAAGTATTGCAGGGAAGCAAAATAATGTGCGATTTCCAACATGTATTCATCTGACATGTTTTCTAGCAGAATGGCCATCGGCTGATAATAGCGCCGGCCATCACGAAAATTACGCAACTGATTGTAAAGATAACCGGCCGGCTTGCCCGCAATGCGTGGGTAATAGGCATCCCGACCTGTTCGGTCGGCATCCCCATGGCAGATTATGCAGGGTTTTACCCGCTTATCCAGAGTATCGGGTATTTCGGATGATGTCGATCCGGCAGCACTTGCCAGGCCGGAAATTATCGATAACAGGATGAAAGCAGAAAGCTTCATTTACACTTGAACTCATGAAAAATAATCAAAATACCGGCAATTCTTCAGACCCTTCTCCTGAAAATCGGTATCGGTGTCAGGCTATCCTGTGGGGCGGGAGTGTGAAGCTATCAGCCATTCCGGCAGCCGGACGACACCCCTCGCAGAAAACCAGTCTGCCACTATTCGGCTGTATGAGCAACTGGTCTGTTGTGCCAGTCGCCAGTATTTACCGGAGGAAAAGTGACAAATTCACCTTAGTGACGGATCTCTTGGGAGATTTTTAGGTTAAATACTTTTTTATGGTGAACAAAAAAATTCAATAGCCCCAATCCATCTCCAGTGTGTTCAAGAAGCAAAGGCACGGAATCCGTGCGGTGTTGAGCTTTTGAAGCATTAGCCTCATTTCTTGAAGACCCATGCAAGTCGGAATGCTGGCGCCGTAGAAGATATTGGCCGGCAGACTGATCACCGCATCCAGGAAGTTCATTTGAATCGAATAGGTTTTTGACAGAATTACACAAAAAGAAAATTAAACCAGGTTCTTGTTGGTTGATAACCACTTGATTTAATTGGTGGCCAAGGGCGGAATCGAACCACCGACACAAGGATTTTCAGTCCTCTGCTCTACCGACTGAGCTACTTGGCCATTTGGAAAACGGCAATAAATGGACAAAACCATTTACTGGCAGTTGTAATAGATATTCGATGAAATGAATGGCGCGCCCGGCAGGATTCGAACCCACGACCCCTTGGTTCGTAGCCAAGTACTCTAT
>CP091135.1:1466107-1493058 GCA_021582655.1 Nitrosomonas sp. | reverse complement strand
TCTGGCAGTTACCCGATATGACGATGCGCCTGCCAGATCAGGTTGCGGCTACTACAAATGACCAAACTGTCGTTGCCGGGCTTTAGAATTCTTCCCAGCCACCACCGGCAGCAACCTTGCGCAGTTGGGCCGGTACGATTTCAGTGTTTACCACGGATTTCACCGCCGCTTTTTTTGTCGTAGGGCTGCGATTCGGCAGTTTGGTTACTGCGGTGAGACGGTTACTTCTTTTAACCATCATCGTTGACTCCGGATGATCCTCCGATAGTTTGAAAGTATTTATCGCTTGCGTTAATGCTTGCGCTTGCTCCCGCATGGATTCCGCTGCTGCCGCGGCTTCTTCCACCAAAGCGGCATTTTGTTGCGTGACCTCGTCCATTTGGGTTACCGCTTGGTTGACTTGCTCAATACCGGAGCTTTGTTCCTGCGACGCAGCCGAGATCTCGCTCATAATGTCGGTTACACGCTTTACCGCATTGACAATTTCATCCATGGTCGCACCCGCTTCGTCCACCAGTCGCGTGCCGTCTTCCACTTTCATCACAGAGTCGCTGATCAGCTCTTTGATTTCTTTTGCTGCTGCTGCTGAACGTTGCGCCAACGTACGTACTTCTGTCGCTACCACAGCAAATCCACGGCCTTGCTCACCGGCACGTGCGGCTTCCACCGCAGCATTCAGTGCCAGGATATTGGTTTGGAACGCAATACCGTCGATTACGCTGATGATGTCGACAATTTTTTTCGAGCTTTCATTGATCGAATTCATGGTTTGCACTACTTGCCCGACCACTGAACCGCCTTTCATCGCAACCTCGGAAGCGCCGATCACCAATTGATTGGCTTGATGCGCATTATCCGCATTTTGCTTGACTGTCGATGTTAATTCTTCCATTGAAGATGCGGTTTCTTCCAGGCTGGAGGCCTGTTCTTCCGTACGTTGGCTCAAATCAGAGTTGCCCGACGCAATCTCTCCCGATGCTGTTGTGATCTGATCGGTTCCCATACGTACTTTACCTACCAGGTCCATCAGATTGTCATTCATGGTTTTCATCGCTTGCAACAAGCGTCCGGTTTCATTCGTAGCAGTAACCTCAATCCGCTTGGTGAGATCGCCGGTTGCTATCGCATTGGCGATATTGATGGCTTCCTGCATCGGCTGTGTAATGCTGCGCACGATAAAAGCAGCGAACATAATCGCCAAAGTCAGCACGGCAGCGAGTATACCGATCATAAAATATACCATCTGTTGCAAATCTTTCTGTCGGGTTTGAAGTGCTTGCACCAGATTGTCGGCAGCAATGGAATTGTATGCATAGATACTGTCGATGGTGCGGGTGTACTCGGCAAAATATTCACTTGAAGACAGTTTTAATTCTTTTGCTTGAATCAATTCCTGATTGGTCATGAGCAACGTTTTGTCGATTATCGCTTTTACTTCATTGCCTTTTATTTCCAAAATAGCTTTCATTTTGGAATCTGACTGGATTGATTTCTCGATATTGCGCATAAAGTCGGAAAAAAACATATTAACATTGCCCAGCATACCTAACAGGCGGGCGCGTCCTTCATCGGTCAAGCTTCCTTCAGCCAGGATACCTGAACCAAGTGCGCGCATTTGTCCCATGTTTTCAGCCAATTTTGGCGCACTGATCAGTGTTGCGGCCATCAGATAATAAGTCCCTTTAACGGAATCGATCACGAGATTCGATTCGTCCAACAATTCTTCATTAAGCGACAGAAGATCTGCAATCAGCTTAGTATGCTGTGCGGTGCTTTCCGAGGTTTTGAGCTGACGCGAAAGGACAGCTTGTTCAATTTCAGCGATGCGTCGTTTTTGTATCGACCAGAGTGACACGGTTTTTGCGGATATTTCCGCTTCTTTCATCATAGCATCAACCATATCGACAGTCTTGTTCAACTCTCGCTGGATTTCCGATAAACGGCCTGTCAATGACTCATTACCGCCGAGTAATGCAGCCGATACACCACGATGTTGCTGAACATATTGCACGCTTTTCTGCAAAGCAATAAGCGGCGCTGTACCGGCAACTTCGAGCTTTGTGGTATCGAGTTCGGCGATTACTGCGTTGGTGTAAAGCGTCGTCGGTACTGCTGCGATCAGCAGTAGAAAAACAGTCAGAATTGTCAGTTTCTGCGACATATTCATACGGGCTAACAGCATCATAGTATTTACTCCATTGTTGAAAAATTGTGCAAGAAATCCCAGGGCTATTTACAGAAAGGAAAGGGTTGATTGAAATAAATCCGGGAAGCGGCCAAACTGCCGCACATTCGCACCCATTTTCCATGATCAATTTTCACCATCACCGCCTTCCTCTTCATCAAATAATCGCTCGATCCGCTATTTCAGAAACGATGAAGTGAAAAATACCCTCACCGTCATTATCTTGCTTCTCGATAGATTCTTATTAATTTAATTATTAGAATATTAACGGTGATCGAAACCAGGGAAAATCAAAAACAAAGAGGGGAAAACCACACTGTTTATCACCAGCCTGTAGCAATGCGGGGTTTATAGATCGTTGTAAAACGATAAGATCGCAGCGTCAGGGAAACGCTGATTCATTCGGCGAACGAGATGAAATGCGAGTCGCACGGGAATCATTGCGACAGGGATTTCTCCATAATTCCATTTCCAAATCAAGCATGAGGCGACGACGAACTGCAAACGGCATCAATAATACGGCTAGGAGAAATCGACAAAATCAGGACTGATTCAGAAATGGAATAAGACAGATGAGGCAGCGAGTTACCCTTGCAACGAAGCAATTCGCTTGTGCAGCCAAGCAGTTGCTTGGCTAGTCTGAAATCACCAACAAAAACCCGCCTGCAGGTCAAATCACAAGGCGGGGGCTTTTCGATCCGGCTTTTAATCGGCTTGTCTTCTCAAGAAAGCCGGAATATCCATCGGGTCAACACCCGATTGACGCATTGCCGCCACCGTAGCGTTGCTTCTTCTTGCGGTACGCATCACCGCCGGTTCCTCCGATGAATAGGCGGAATCGCGGTCATCGGTGCCGGTGCGGGTATGTATCACGGTAAGCGGTGATGTCTGGCTTTGGCTCTGGCTCACCAAGCTTCCCAATCCGGTCGCCACCATGGTGACACGTAAATTATCGGCCATGTTCTCATCGATCACGGTGCCGACAATAATTGTCGCGTCTTCGGCGGTCAAATCTTTAATCGTGTTCATTACCTCATGTACTTCCCGCATCTTCAGCGATGTGCTGGCAGTAATGTTCACCAGGATACCGCGCGCGCCGCTGAGCGAAATATCTTCCAGCAGCGGGCTTGAAACGGCACGCTCCGCCGCCACGCGGGCGCGATCTACACCCATAGCGATGGCGGATCCCATCATTGCCATACCCATTTCGGACATCACCGTTCTCACGTCGGCAAAATCCACATTGACCAAACCCGGGCAATTGATCACTTCCGCGATACCGGCCACCGCACCGTACAACACATCGTTGGCCGCCTTAAAGGCATCCAGCATCGATATGTCGTTACCCAGCACCATCATCAGTTTGTCATTCGGAATCACAATCAGCGAATCAACATGCTGCGACAACGCTTCCATGCCGGCTTTGGCAGCTGCCAAACGCTTTCCTTCAAACGCAAACGGCTTGCTCACTACCGCGACGGTCAGGATGCCCATTTCCTTGGCAACTTGCGCAACCACCGGCGCAGCGCCGGTTCCGGTGCCGCCGCCCATACCCGCCGTGATAAACAGCATGTCCGCCCCTTGAATCAATTCGGCAATGCGGTCGCGATCTTCGAGCGCCGCTTCGCGTCCGATTTCCGGATTGGCGCCGGCGCCCAGCCCCTTGGTAATGCCGGTACCCAATTGCAATATGGTCGATGCTTTATTACTTTTCAATGCCTGTGCATCAGTATTCATACTGATAAACTCAACGCCTTGCATGCCATTTTGGATCATATGATCCACTGCATTGCTGCCGCAGCCACCGACACCAACCACCTTGATGACTGCCTCCTGAGTTTCATTATTCATAATTTCGAACATAGTGTTTCTCCTTTAGTACATTGAAATTAAAGCCACCTGACTTGTTTAAACGATCCATGAAATCCCCGATCAGAAATTTCGCTGAAACCAACCCTTCATTCTGGAAAAAATCTGCTTGGCGGAGCCTCCTTGTAATCTTGAGCTTTGCTGATGCTGCATTTGTTGGATACCGGCCAGAATCAATCCGATACCTGTCGAATAACGCGGCGTATGAATCACCTCTTTCAAATTGCCGTGATAATTGGGTAATCCCAATCGCACCGGCATATGAAAAATTTCCTCACCCAATTCCACCATGCCGCGCAGCGACGCCGAACCACCGGTAATGACAATCCCCGATGACAGCAATTCTTCAAATCCGCTGCGACGCAATTCCGCTTGCACCATGGTATAAAGCTCTTCCGCACGCGGTTCGATCACTTCCGCCAAGGTTTGCTTGGAAAGCTGACGCGAACCGCGATTGCCCACATCGGGGACTTCCACCATTTCGTTTGCATCCGCGAGACTCCGCAGCGCACATCCGTAGCGACATTTGATATCCTCCGCGCTTTTAGTCGGCGTGCGCAACGCCATCGCAATGTCATTGGTGATCTGATCACCCGCAATCGGGATTACTGCGGTATGGCGTATCGCGCCATGGGTAAACACCGCGATATCCGTGGTACCGCCACCGATATCGACCAAACACACGCCCAAATCTTTTTCATCGTCGGACAATACCGCCATCGCGGACGCCAAAGGCTGCAAAATCAAATCGCGCACATCCAAGCCGCAGCGATGCACGCATTTGACGATATTCTGCGCGGCGGACACCGCGCCGGTGACAATGTGCACTTTCACTTCCAAACGAATGCCGCTCATGCCGACCGGCTCGCGCACATCTTCTTGGCCGTCGATGATGAATTCCTGATTCAGCACATGCAGAATTTGCTGATCGGCGGGAATGTTCACCGCCTTGGCCGCTTCCATCACACGCTCCACGTCCTTCTCGGTGACTTCCTTATCCTTGATGGGCACCATGCCGTTGGAATTGAATCCTTTGATGTGACTTCCTGCAATGCCCGTAAAAACCTCGTGTATCTTACAATCCGCCATCAACTCCGCTTCCTCCAGCGCGCGTTGAATGGCGTTCACCGTGGTTTCGATGTTGGCTACCACGCCTTTTTTCAATCCACGCGACGGATGACTGCCCAGTCCGATGATTTCGAATCCGCTTTCCGGAACCACTTCCGCGACAATGGCGACTATTTTGGATGTGCCTATATCCAGACCGACAATCAGATTTCTGTTTTCTCTCGACTTATTCATCTAATCTCATCTCCCTGGTCTCATGCTTCCCTTTTCAAGGCGGATTTACGTGGCTGCTCCGGCACCGCCGGGGCACGTATCGCAAAACCATTCGGATACCGTAAATCGACATACGCCAAAGGTTGATGCTGGCTCCATCGAGCGATGCTGTGGTTATAAACTAAAACGTAGCGGGACAATCTATCCTCAATGTCGTATTTTCCTAATTCCAATATCGTTCCGGTATCCAGCCGCAACCGCCACGCATAGCGCGAGGTCAAGTTGATTTCCGCGATTTTCTGATCGACTGGTGCCAATATTTGATTGAAACGCCGGTATTGTTGAGCCACTTCCAGCGCACTTGCTTCATTCGGTCCGGTAAATGTCGGCAAATCCATGTCCACCGTGACTCGAAATACCTCGCCATAGCTATTCACCAAGGCGTGATCACCCCAATACGCCAATGCGCGATGCTCTTCCAGCACGACATTCAAGCCATGGGGCCATTCCCGATTGATTTTAGCTTCTCTCACCCACGGTAATTTTACAAAAGCTTCGCGCACTGCGGTGAGATTCACCGAAATAAAATTTCCTGCCAACTCATTGCGTACCAAATGATCGATTTGCTCCCCGGTAACATGCTGCAATTGCGGAGAATTATCTTTGCCGGCCGGTATGGTACGAATATGAATTTCCTTGATCGGAAAAAACGGCGGCTGCACCAAATGCAAACTAACACCATATAAGGTAGCAATCACCACCGCACCGGTCAGTAATCTGGAAATCGAATTAAGTGTGTGATAGTTATTCCACATGCGCCAGATCCAAGATACTCAATACCAGATCCTCGAACGAAATATCCGCCGCCCTCGCCGCCATGGGAACCAAACTGTGGCTGGTCATACCCGGCGCGGTGTTGGCTTCCAGAAAATAACACCGGTTGGTTTCCGTCAGAATCAAATCGACCCTTCCCCAACCTTGACAACCCAGCACCAGATACGCTTGCAATGCTTGCGCCTGGATCGCGGATTCCAGCTCAACCGGCAATTCGCTTGGACAAAAATACTTGGTATCACCGGAGATATATTTCGCTTCATAATCGTACAACTCGCCCGCGACTTCGATGCGCACAATCGGCAGCGGTTTCTCTCCCAGAATCGCAACCGTCAATTCTTTACCGGCGATGAATTCCTCCGCCAACACCAATGCATCGTGCTGCGCCGCCGATCGATAAGCGGCGGCCAAATCCTGCATGCGGCATACCTTGCTCAAGCCGATTGTCGATCCTTCGCGCGCCGGCTTGACAATCAGCGGTAACCCCAGCGCACTCGCCACAGCGTCAAAATCGCTATCCGCGTTCAACATCGCGAAACGCGGTGACGGAATACCGCAGGCCTGCCATATCAGCTTGGTGCGCCATTTATCCATCGCCAATGCGCTGGCCATCACACCGCTGCCGGTGTAAGGCAATCCAAGCCACTCAAGCACACCCTGAATCGTACCGTCCTCGCCAAAACGTCCGTGCAATGCAATAAATGCTTTATCGAAACGCTGCTGCTTCAACGATTCCAACGCTTGCTCCGCCGGATCGAACGGCTGCGCATCCACACCGCGGCTGCGTAGCGCGGCCAACACCGCCTGTCCGCTTTGCAGCGACACCTCCCGTTCGGCGGATCTGCCGCCAAGCAGTACCGCCACTTTGCCGAAGTGATGCGCTGCCATCATGTCAATCTCCTGGCATCGCCGATAATCCGAATTTCCGGAATCAAATCGATTCCCGTAGCTTTCCGGACCCGAGCCCGTACCAGCAAAATCAGCGCTTCGATATCCGCCGCACTGGCCGTTCCGGTATTGACGATAAAATTTGCGTGCTTGGGTGAAACCATCGCATCACCGATACCGACACCTTTCAGATGGCAAGCTTCGATTAATCGCGCGGCATGATCACCGGGCGGATTTCTGAATACCGACCCTGCATTCGGCGAATTGAGCGGCTGAGTCCGGATACGTTGTGCCAGCAGTTGCTTGATTTTTTCGCGTGACTGAACGGCATCGCCTTGCTTAAAGCGCAGGCAACCACCCGCGAACCATTCCGGTCCGCCCCCGCCGCCGACCTCATGCAACAGTTTCACGCTGCGGTAACCGACTTCATAATCCTGCGGTAGTCGTTCCATCCGCAATCCGTCGCGTTTGATCACCTCAACTTTGTCGACGAATTGCCAAGCTTCCGATCCGTAACATCCGGCATTCATTGCCAGGGCCCCACCCAAGGTGCCGGGAATTCCGGCCAGAAACTCCGCGCCGGCGAGCCGATGATTGGCGGCGAACCGCGCTATCTTGGCGCAAGCCACGCCTGCACCCGCATAAACCAAACCGTCCATCGCATCGTATTCGATCAAGCGCAAATCATTCAACCGCGCATGCAATGCCACCACGGTGCCGCGCACGCCGCCTTCTCTGACGAGTAAATTGCTGCCAAGCCCGATGACATAAACCGGTTCATCCTGCGACAGTCGCAAAAATTGCGCAAAATCGTCCAGATCGGCAGGCAGATAAAAACGGTCAGCAGGCCCGCCCGCCCGCCAGGTGACATGCTTACGCATCGGCTCATGGCAACGCATTTCGCCGCGTAAAACGGAACAATCCATGTCAACCATCCACAGCCCCGGTGCTGGCGTCATCGACTTGCCGAATTCCGATAAAGCGATCATGCTTCATTGATCCTTATTGATCATTGCCATTTACGACAAACAGCTTGCTTTTATTCCGCGCGATCAGCGGCGCCACTTTGGCGACAGAGCCGGCACCCATCACCAGCACCACATCACCGTCTTGCACAATATTCAAAATCGCATCGGGCAATTCGTCGACATTCTCGAGATAAATCGGCTCGACTCTCCCCTGTACCCGGATGGCGCGCGCCAACGATTTGCTATCCGCAGCAACGATCGGTTCTTCACCGGCCGCGTAAACTTCCGTCAACAGCAACACATCGGCTTGCGACAATACCCGGGCGAAATCCTCGAACACATCGCGAGTGCGCGTGTAGCGGTGCGGCTGAAACGCCACCACCAAGCGCCTGCCCGGAAACGTGCCACGCACCGCCTTCATGGTCGCTTCCATTTCAGCGGGATGATGACCGTAATCGTCGATCAGTGAAAAATACTGTTGCGAATTGAATTTGATATCGCCGAATTGTTGAAAACGCCGTTCCACACCTTTGAATTCCCGCAGCGCATTAATAATGGCTGCATCCGGCACACCGATTTCGTTTGCCACCGCGATTGCCGCCAACGCATTCTGAATATTGTGCAATCCCGGAATATTCAAAGTGATGTCAAGCTTACGCGCCGAACCGTTGACGCCCACCACCGCGGTAAAATGCATGCGATGCCCTTCGTGTGCAATATCAATGGCACGCACTTGTGCATCCGCGGACAAACCGTATGTAGTCACCGGCTTAGTGATCTGCGGCATCACGTCGCGCACGTGGACGTCGTCAATGCACAACACGGCCATACCGTAAAATGGCAGATGCTGAACGAACTCGACGAAAGTATGTTTCAACCGGTTGAAATCATGGCCGTAGGTTTCCATATGATCGGCGTCGATATTGGTTACCACTGTCAGTACCGGCTGCAAGTATAAAAACGAAGCGTCCGATTCATCCGCTTCCACGACGATGAATTCACCTCGGCCCAATTTGGCGTGGCAGCCCGCCGCCTCCAATTTTCCGCCAATGACAAATGTCGGATCCATTTCCGCCGCCGCCAAAATACTGGCAATCAAACTGGTGGTGGTGGTTTTTCCATGCGCGCCCGCAATTGCAATACCGGTACGCAGTCGCAGCAATTCCGCCAGCATCATCGCGCGCGGCACCACCGGAATATTTTTGGCTTTCGCCGCTATCACCTCCGGATTATCCGGTTTCACCGCGGTCGAAACCACCACCACATCGGCGCCGGCGATCTGCCCGCTGACATGACCCGCATAAACCGTGACACCCAGATCGGCCAAGCGCTGCGTAACCTGGTTACTGACCAAATCAGAACCGCTGACCTGGTAACCAAGATTGACAAAAACCTCGGCGATGCCGCTCATCCCGGCGCCGCCGATGCCGACAAAATGGATATGCTTAACTTTATGCTTCATGTCAGGCTCCGCTTAATTCCGCACATGCTTCCGCCACCATCCGGGTAGCTTCGGTTTTTGCCAGGCTGCGCGCACTAATCGCCATGGCGAGCAATCGTTCGCGTGTCAAACCCATCAATAAACCGGCGAGTTTTTGCGCGGTCAATTCGGGCTGCGGCAACAAAATCGCGGCATCCTGATCCGCGAGAAACTTCGCATTGCCGGTTTGATGATCATCCACTGCATGCGGATAGGGCACCAGAATACTGGCGACACCGGCTGCGCTTAATTCCGCGACCGTCAACGCGCCGGCGCGGCAGATGACCAGATCGCTGACGGCATAACGCTTGGCCATATCGTCGACAAATGCGATAACTTCGCCTTCCAAATCCAGCTCGGCATAAGCCTTTCTGACCGATTCCAGATGTGCCGCACCGGTTTGGTGTGTCACCACGGGACGTAAATGCGCCGGGATCAATGTCAGTGCCTGCGGCACTGCGGTATTCAACGCTTGCGCACCCAGACTGCCACCGACCACCAGTAAATTTAATTTACCGTCACGGCCGCTGAAACGTTGCTGCGGTGTGTCCAATTTCACGATTTCCGCACGAACCGGATTACCGGAGTAAATCGCCGGTGTTTTTTTCGCCAAGCCGGCATCCGGAAAACCAAGAAAAACCTTATCCGCCAACTGCGCCAGTATTTTATTGGTTAAACCGGGCACTGAATTCTGCTCATGAATCACCAGCGGCTTATTCAACAAAGACGCCATCATTCCGCCCGGAAATGCCGGATAACCCCCCATGCCGAGTACCACATCGGGCTTTACCCGTCTGATAATGCGCAAACTTTGCAGCAAAGCCTTGAGCAACCGCATCGGCAACATCAGCCAGGCCGTCAGCCGTTTCCCCCGCAACCCGGAAAAATTGATTATTTCAGTTTGATAACCGCGTTGCGGCACCAACCGGGTTTCCATGCCGGACTCGGTTCCCAGCCATATCACACGCCAGCCTCGTTGCTTCAAATAATCCGCCACCGCCAGTCCGGGGAAAACATGTCCGCCGGTGCCGCCCGCCATGATCAGAATCGTGCGCGCCGTCATACGGTCAATCCCCGCAAACGCTGGCGGTTTTCCCAATCGATGCGCAACAGCACCGCAAGCGCGATACAGTTCGCGGTGATGCTGCTGCCGCCGAAACTCAGCAGAGGCAGAGTAAGCCCTTTGGTTGGCAGCACACCCATATTGACACCCATATTGATCAACGCCTGCACACCGATCCAGATGCCGATGCCTTGCGCAACCAGTGCGGAAAACGGCTGATCCAGCCTT
Organism: Nitrosomonas sp.; assembly: GCA_021582655.1. Lineage (GTDB taxonomy): Bacteria > Pseudomonadota > Gammaproteobacteria > Burkholderiales > Nitrosomonadaceae > Nitrosomonas. Next base: position 1,482,262 of record CP091135.1, on the reverse strand, counting down.
GCCGCCAGCCGGCCGATGACAAACGCGCGAGTGATCAACCAAATAAACAGCACGATCACAGTCGCCACCCCGACAAACCCCAGTTCTTCGGCCAATACGGAAAGCAGAAAATCGGTGTGCGCTTCCGGCAAATAAAATAACTTCTCCACGCTGCCGCCCAAACCCACGCCAAACCATTCGCCGCGCCCGAACGCAATCAGTGCGTGACTCAATTGATAGCCTTTGCCGTACGGATCCGACCAAGGATCCGTAAATGCAGTCACACGACTGAGCCGATAGGGTGAGCTTAGAATCAATTCATACAATCCGATGGCAAGAATCGCGATCAAACCGATAAAAATCTTCAGGCTGACGCCACCGAGAAACAAAATCGACATCGCCAATGCGGACACCACGAAAAACGCGCCGAAATCGGGTTCGAGCAACAACAAAGCACCGACAACCGATAACACGATCGTGATCGGAAAAAATCCTTTGATCAACGAATTCAAATCCCCCGCTTTCCGATTGACATAGTCAGCCGCGTATAACACCATGAAGAATTTCATATACTCGGATGGTTGCACGTTAACCACGTACAATGAAATCCAGCGCTGGCTACCGTTGACCTCATGACCGATACCCGGCACCAATACCAATCCCAGTAAAATTACGCCGATCAGAAACAGATACGGAATATACTTTTGCCACATCGACATCGGTATTTGGAAAACCACTACACCCAATAACACGCCGAATCCCAGGTACGCGGCATGACGCAACAAATAATAACCGGCACGGTCGGCACCAAACTGCGCTTCGGCGATCGCGATCGATGCGGAATAAATCATCACCAGGCCGACGCTCAGCAGCAATAACGCAGACCATACCAATGACTGATCGAAGTCATTCATGATTCTGGGCTTCTGGTTTTGTGCTTGATAAATCATATGTCAGCGTTTCAATCCGAAATTAAAAAATTTGTTTTCAATATCGTGCACTGCCTCAACAAAAACTTCCGCACGGTGAATATAATTTCTGAACATATCGAAACTGGCACAGGCAGGGGACAGCAACACCACATCGCCGTTCTCCGCCAGGGAAAAGCTTTTACCGATGGCATCTCCCATCGTGGCGGCAAACAGCATCGGTACACCGCAATCTTTCAATTCACGGGCGATGATATCCGCATCCCTCCCTATCAGCACCACGGCTTTGGCATTCTCCGCCACCGCAAACCGCAATGCTGAAAAATCCTGCCCTTTGCCATCACCACCGGCGATCAATATCACGTTATGCCTCATTCCACTTAATGCCGCCACGGTGGAACCGACATTGGTGCTTTTTGAGTCGTCATAAAACGTCACACCGTTGAATGCCGCCACTTTCTCCATGCGATGCGGCAAACCGCGAAATTCCCGCAACGCCGCCGTCAGCGGTTCGACACCTATGTCCAATACGCGGCACAAAGCCAGCGCAGCCAACGCATTGACCCTATTGTGCTGTCCGTGCACTTGCAGCTCCGACGCACGCATTAACGGAGATTGACCTTCCATCAACCACCAATCCCCGTCATCCGCGATCAGACCAAAATCCAGCGGAGCCACCGCAGGGCCGGTACCGAAGGTGATTTGTTTCCGACCCGGCAACGCCATGGCGGCAACATTGGGATCGTCCCGGTTTAACACCTGTACCCCTTCCACATCATCATGCAGGAAAACATGGGATTTCGCGGCCATGTAATCCCGCATCCCGGCATAACGATCCAAATGATCTTCACTGATATTGAGCACAGTCGCTGCATCCGCATTCAAATGACGCACCGTTTCCAATTGAAAGCTGGATACTTCCAGCACCCAGGCTTGCGGCCAATTACCCGCATCCAGGCATTGCATCAACACCGTCAATACGGCAGGACCGATATTTCCCGCCACCTCGACGCGCCACCCGGCCTTTTTCAACATCGACCCGACCATTGAGGTAACCGTCGTTTTGCCATTCGAGCCGGTAATGGCAATCAGCTTCGGCTTCGGTAATGCGCTTTGCGTAATCGCCCAGCAGAACAGCGTCATATCACCAATCACCGGTATTCCTTGCCCGATTGCCTGCCGCACGCATGGATCGGCGACCGGGACCCCCGGGCTGATGGCGATCAATTCGATGCCGTCGAGCAGCTTGGCCTCAAACGGCCCGGTGAATGCCGTCAGTTGCGGAAATGCACGCTGTAAGCCGGCGAGATTGGGCGGTTCCATCCGGCTATCGGCAGCACGCACGCTTGCACCTTGGCGGAAAAGCCATTTCACCATTGATACGCCGGTTTCACCGAGTCCCAGCACCAATACCGTTTTACCTCGCAGATTCATCGTAGTTTCAATGTCGACAAGCCGACCAATACCAAAATGAAAGTAATGATCCAGAATCTGACCACTACCTGATTTTCCTTCCAACCTTTCAATTCGAAATGATGATGCAGCGGCGCCATGCGAAAAACACGCTTACCCCATAATTTGAACGATGCGACTTGCAACATCACCGACAGCGCTTCCACCACGAATACGCCACCCATAATGACAAGTACGATCTCCTGGCGCACAATCACCGTAACAACGCCTAACGCGGCACCCAGCGCCAACGCACCGACATCACCCATGAACACTTCCGCCGGATACGCGTTGAACCACAGAAAAGCCAGTCCCGCGCCCACCAATGCGCCGCAAAACACCGCCAGTTCCCCTGTGTTCGGAATGTAAGGAATCCCCAGATACTTGGCGAATACCGCGTGACCGGACGCATACGCGAAAATCGCCAGAGCGCTGCCGATCATTACCGTCGGCATAATCGCCAAACCATCCAATCCATCAGTAAGGTTAACCGCGTTGCTGGTACCGACAATCACCAGAAAAGTCAGCACCATGAAGCCCGTGAACCCGATCTGAATCGCGACCTCCTTGAAAAAGGGCACAATCATGTCGGTTTGCGCCGGAATTTCGGCGGTGGATGCCAGATAGTAAGCGACTGCAACGGCAATCACCGATTGCCAAAAAAATTTCACTCTGGCAGAGAGTCCTTTAGGATTGCGGTGTACTACCTTGCGATAATCGTCAACCCAGCCGATGATGCCAAAACCGAGAGTCGTCAGCAGCACAACCCAAATATATCGGTTGCTTAAATCCGCCCACAACAAAGTTGTCAGCATAATTGCCATCAAGATCAAAGCACCGCCCATGGTCGGGGTTCCCATTTTTACCAAGTGGGTTTGCGGACCATCATCGCGAACCGATTGTCCGATTTTATAGGCGGTCAGTTTGCGTATCATCAGCGGGCCGATGATAAATGAAATGATCAAGGCGGTTAATGTCGCCAATACGGTACGCAGCGTGATATAACCAAGCACGTTGAATGCACGGATATCCTGTGCCAGCCATTGCGACAATGTCAGCAGCATGATACCTCCCGGGGTTGCTCCAGCTGCTTGACCACCCGCTCCATGTGCATGAAACGGGATCCCTTCACCAACAAGGTGACATCATCGGCCATCAAACTTTCCGTTACATTCAGTAATTCATCGATATCGGTAAAATGACGCGCACCACTGCCGAACGCTTCCGCAGCATGGGCACTCAACTCCCCCAGCGTCAACATCCGATCCAATCCGGCTTGCCGTGCATCCAAACCGATGGAGCGATGCAGCTCAACCGCCGAACAACCCAGTTCGCCCATATCGCCGAGCACCAGGATCTTTTTTCCTCGCGTCGCCGCAAGCACTGCCAACGCCGCCCGCACCGATTCCGGATTGGCGTTATAGGTATCGTCGATCAGCAACGCATGATGCAATCCGCATTTCTTCTGCATCCGCCCTTTCACCCCCCGGAAAACTTCCAGTCCGGCGACAATCGCTGACCGATCGATATTCAGTGCGGTGGCGGTGGCGGCAGCGGCCATCGCGTTGTAGACGTTGTGTACACCCGGTGCCTGCAACGTCAACGCGACCGTTCCTTGCGGCAAGTGCAATTGAATCCGATTGGTCAATTGATCCGCCTGATAATCGGCACTAACCATTGCCCTCTCCCGCAAGCCGAAATCGATGACATGACGCGGCGCGGCGCTATCGCGCCATAGCGATGCATACCGGTCATCAGCGTTGATAATCGCGGTGCCCTGCGCATCCAATCCGGCAAAAATCTCAGCCTTGGCACGCGCCACCGATTCCACCGAACCCAGTCCCTCGATGTGCGCAGCACCTGCATTGGTGATCACCGCGACGGACGGATTGGCCAGACCGGCTAAATAAGCGATCTCGCCCACATGATTCATGCCCATTTCGATCACCGCGTAACGATGACACGTCCGTAGGCGAAACAACATTTGCGGTACGCCGATATCGTTATTCAAATTCCCCTCGGTCGCCAACACCGAATCGGTTTGCAAAACCGGTAGCATCGTCTGTTGCGCGCTCGCTTGCCGCAGTATTGCGGCAATCATTTCCTTGACGGTGGTTTTGCCGTTACTGCCGGTCACACCGACCAAAGGTATCGTAAACCGGCTGCGCCAATGCTTTGCCAATTGTCCCAAGCCGGCTCGGGTGTCTTGCACCCGGATCCATGGTAAATCGACCGATAAATCTTCAACATCCGTGTCTTGCCGGACCATAACGGCAATCGCGCCGCGTTGTCTGGCGGTATTGATAAACTGATTGCCGTCGAAACGCTCACCGGTTAAAGCCACGAATAAATCACCGGGCTCAAGCGTACGGCTATCCGTACTCACACCGGTAAAGCACACATCCGCACCGCCGCATTCGGCGGATAGAATTCGTGCGGCTTCCCGAACCGTCATCATGATGTCACCCGGCCTTTCGCCGTCAAATCGCTAAATACTTGCTGCACCACGTCCGCGTCGCTAAAGGGTATTTTTTGTCCCTTGATCTCCTGAAAGCGCTCATGCCCTTTTCCGGCGATCAACACGATATCGCCGGGGGCGGCATTGGCAATCGCTTGATAAATCGCAAGTGACCGATCGGCTTCAATTTGAAAATTCGCTGTTTTCGCTCCCGCAGCGATATCCCGGATGATACGTAACGGATCTTCGCTGCGCGGGTTATCACTGGTAAAAATGGTTGTATCGGCCAACCGTGCCGCCACTTCGCCAACCAAAGACCGTTTACCCCGATCACGATCGCCGCCGCAACCCACAACGCAGTAAAGACGGCGAGCATTTCGACCCGTGGCTTTCCTAGGTTCGGTCGCGCGCGATAACTCACGTAAACTGCACAAGACTTTTTCCAATGCATCCGGCGTATGCGCGTAATCCACGATGACGATCGGCTGTCCAACCCTTTCGTATTTTTCCATGCGCCCGGGAATAGGCTGTACGTGCCGCAGCGACCGGACCGCGTCCGGTAGCCGGATTCCGCTTGCGAGCATGGCGGCGGTAACCGCAAGCAAGTTGGATGCGTTGAATTTACCCAACAAACCAATTTCCAAATGCGCGCGATCATCCTCAAATTCAATATCGAAAGCCATGCCGTGGATATCGAATCTAAGGTTTGAGCCATGTACTATCTTAACCCGCCCGGGATAGCGTTCCCCGGGATAGTGAAAACCGTAGCCGATCGTCTCCACAGGCTGGTTTGCAAGTTGACGGGATAACTCCACACCGAGCACGTCATCCATATTCACAATCGCATACTTCAACCCGGGCCAGAAAAACAAGCTTGCTTTTGTGGCGGCGTAGCTGTCCATATCACGGTGATAGTCCAGATGATCGCGGGACAAGTTGGTCAGTACGGCGATTGATAGCGCCGTGCCATTGATTCTTCCTTGCGCCAAACCGTGCGACGATACTTCCATTACCACTTGCTCTGCACCTTGTTCGGCAAATTCAGCCAGCGAACGCTGTAACACCGTAGCATCCGGCGTGGTATTCGCCGTACCTTCCAGCGCACCACAAAAGCCGCTGCCCAAGGTACCGATAATCGCCGTTTTTTCGCTCAACGACCGCATCGCCTGCGCATACCAATGACTACATGAAGTTTTTCCATTAGTGCCGGTAATAGCGACAATGGATAGTTTTCGCGAAGGATCACCGTAGACATGGCTGGCAATCAGACCCGCTCTTGCTTTCAGTTCGTCGATCGCCAATTCGGGAATACGCCATTGCGGATCCCAAGTAAAATTTTTCGGGTCCCATAACACGGCATTGGCACCGGCGGCGATTGCCTGCGGAATGAAATCCCGCCCATCGGCGGTTTCTCCCGCATAAGCCAAAAACGTATCCCCCGGCTTAATCAGCCTGCTATCCGTCGCCAGATTTACGATGGGCACACCGATTCCGTCCAGAAGACGATTATCGAATTGCTTGGATGATTTTCTCTTGGCGGTCACTTGCTCACCCCTCATCACCCATTTCCGGCGTAGCGGTAAAAGTAATCACATTATTGGCGGGTGCATCCGGTGGAATGTTCAAAATGCGCAGCGCACTTGACATGACACTGCTAAAAACAGGCGCTGCTACAGCGCCGCCAAAATATTTACCTGCGGACGGCTCGTCGATCATCACCGCGATAATCAAACGGGGATGAGATACCGGCGCGTAACCGACAAATGTCGAAATATAACTTTTACTGGCGTATTGGCCGTCGATGAGTTTATGCGCGGTCCCGGTTTTTCCAGCCACGCGATACCCGCTGATTTGCGCTAAAGGTGCCGTGCCGCCCGGCTTGGTGGCCATTTCCAGCATTATGCTCATGGCTTGTGCGGTATCACGCGAAATGACCCGCTGCCCTTGGACCGGCATATCCTGCTTGAGCAATGAGACCGGTTTTAATTCGCCGCCACTGGAAAAAATCGTGTAGGCGCGTACCAATTGCATCAAGCTGGTGGAAATGCCGTGTCCGTAGGACATAGTGGCCTGCTCGATCGGACGCCACTTGTTATAGGGACGCAGGATGCCACTCGCCTCGCCCGGGAACCCGGAATTGGCCAACATACCGAAGCCGGAACGATTGAACATCTCCCACATGGTTTGCGAATCCAGTGATAATGCGATTTTGGCGGTACCGACATTACTCGACTGCTGAATGATTTGCGCAACCGTCAATTCGCCTTTATTACTGACATCGCGGATGGTTTTTCTGCCCACTTGCCAAGAACCGGGGGAGGTTTGCAATACAGTATTGGCATTGACTTTGCCGACTTCCATTGCAATTGCCACAGTAAACGGTTTTAACGTGGACCCCGGTTCGAAAGTATCGATCAACGCCCGGTTCCGGATTTTTTCATTGCTAATGCTTGATCTTCTGTTCGGGTTATAGGCAGGCAAGTTGGTTAAAGCAAGAATTTCACCGGTTTGTGCATCGAGCACCACGATACTGCCCGCTTTCGCTTTATGAGCGATAACGGCTTCTCTGAGCTCCGCATGGGCGCGATACTGTATTCTGCGATCGATCGACAACACCAAATCTTTGCCGGGGCGGGGCGGTCGTATATTTTCCACATCCTCGACAACCTGACCTTTATTGTCCTTAATCACACGGCGGCGTCCCAATTCTCCCGCCAATACTTCGTCCCAGCCACGTTCCACGCCTTCCTGCCCTTCATCGTTGATATCGGTAAAACCCAATACATGAGCGGCTGCCTCGCTTTCGGGGTAATAGCGTTTGGATTCGTAAGTGATATAGAATCCTTTTATCTTCGATTTCTTATCCTTGATTAGCTTTTCGACCTTATCGGCGATATCCGGAATGACCTGTCTTTTGATATAAACGAATCGCGTGTTTTCCCGGTTAACCTTGGTGTCGATCTCCGCGGCATCCATTTCGAGTATGCTCGCCAGTTGTTTCAATTTTTCAGGGGATATCTCCACAACTTTAGGATCGGCGTAAATCGATGCGACAGGGGAGCTGATCGCGAGAATATATCCGTTACGGTCGGTGATCATGCCCCGATCGGCATTCATGTCAAGCACCCGGCTATAGCGGGACTCCCCCTTTTTTTGCAAGAAATCGTGATTCATTCCTTGCAAATACGCCGCACGCCCCGCCAAGCTGATCAAACCCAATAGCAGCAGGCAAAAAACCAGCAGCGAACGCCATGCGGATAATTTGACTTGTGGCATTATCGATTTAATCATGCTTCAACTCGTTCAAACGTTAAGTTACCGGTTTTCCGTGCTATTGATCGAAACTATTTGTATGCTGGCAGCGGTCGGCACCACCATATTCAATTGTTTTTTCGCGATCTGCTCGATGCGCCCGTGCATAATCAAAGTACTTTGCTCCAACTGCAACCTGCCCCATTCCACTTCCAGCTTCTGTTCGGTTTCTTTTTCTTTTTCAAGTGCCATAAACAGTTTTCGAACAGTATGTTGTGACGTCACCACACCCAGTGCGCAGACTATCAACACCAGAACAAAGAAAATATTTATCTTGAACAACCACTTATCCATTAAATGCCATTCTTTCCGCTACCCGCATCACCGCGCTCCTGGCACGCGCGTTTCCGGTTATTTCCAACTCACCGGGATGCACCGCTTTGCCGATGATGTGCAGTGTTTGCCGGCTGAATCGCTGCAACTCCCGCTCCCTCAACGGTACGCCGCGCGGTAAATCATCCGCTGTTGCCGCCGCACGCATGAATTGTTTCACCATACGATCCTCCAGCGAATGAAAACTGATCACTACCAGCCTGCCGCCGGAATTCAACAATGCGACACACTGCGGTAAAACCTGGGACAATTCTTCCAACTCACGATTAAGATAGATCCGGATCGCTTGAAACGTACGTGTCGCAGGGTGTTTAATAATTTCCCGCTGCCTGGTGTTTATTACCGCCGCCACAATACCGGCCAATTGCGCTGCAGTAACGATCGATCGCTTTGTTCTTTCCATAACAATCGCCCTTGCTATCCGCTTAGCGAAACGTTCTTCGCCGTATGTCTTTATCACCCAGGCCAACCGATCTTCGGTTACTGTGGCAAGCCAATCCGCCGCCGTTTGTCCGTTACTGGTATCCATGCGCATATCGAGCGGTCCTGTTGACCGGAAACTGAATCCGCGCGCGCTATCGTCCAATTGGGGCGACGATACGCCTAAATCGAGCAGTACACCGTCGATTTCAGTCACCCCTAAATTCTGCAGCACCGATTGCATCCCGGAAAAATCGCCATGCAGGATACTGAATCTTTTGTCCGTAATCGCTTCACCCGCCACTACTGCGTCCGGATCCCGATCGAATGCAATCAAACGTCCATGTTCACTCAACCGCGATAAAATCAAACTGCTGTGCCCACCTCGGCCAAACGTCGCATCCACATACGTACCTTCCGGTTTTATTGCCAGTGCATCAACCGCTTGGTGCAACAATACCGGTATATGCATTTTTGATTCGTCTACAGCGAAAATCCACTCAGCTCGGATGGTAGATTCCCATCCTTGAACGTAAGCGCTTCCTCAATTTGTAAATTCCATTGCGCCGCATCCCATAGTTCAAACTTCGCCCCTTGACCGACCAATACCACATCCTTGGATAAACCGGCAAACTGCCGTAATGGTGGCGGTATCAAAATGCGCCCCACGGTATCGATCTCCACATCACTGGCATTACCCACGAGTAACCTTTGCAGATTTCGGGTTCGGAGATCAAAACTGGGAAGTTTATTGAGTTCTTCTTCTATCGGTTCCCAAGCAGGCTGAGGATAAATTAGCAAGCATCTGGAAGGATCGACAGTGATGATCAGACAGCTGCCACACAAAGATGCCAGTTCGTTGCGATATTTAGCCGGTATCGCAAGCCTTCCTTTCGCATCCAGACTAAGTTGCGTGACGCCACGAAACATACTGTCTCCTTAAATCATTGGAGAAAATGACTTGGTTTTTCCATTTTTTTCCACATTCTCCCACCTTTTCCCACTTTAAAGAAAAAATATGCGGTAGTCAAGCATCGGATTTAAGGTTTTATTTATCTGACAACGACTTAAGACAAAAGCAATTTTATTGGGAAAGATCAAAAAAACTCAAAAAAATAGATAGATATATTAGAATTTCGACAAAAACAATTTATGTAAATAGCCAGTAAAAACATCCGGGTCCGTCAGCCCGCATAAAATAGCATCCCGATATGACCGCCAATCTCCGGACCAAAATGTAAGAAAAACGCTGATGACATTCAGCGACCGGGATCCACCCTATCGATAAGCAAGAAAGCGCGTCACCCTCGTAACGAAGTTATTGACCCGTACAACCGATTAAGTAGTGTTTAACAGGTTTACGCACAGAGAATGGTAAAATACCGCTTTGCATCCGAGTCTTGGATCAATAACTAATTTATTCTTATTATTCATAATTAAATCAACGTCTTAATTAAAAATTGAATAAATGAAAATCACATTGCATACGCTGCAAAAAATGACGCAAGACCGGGAGAAATTCACCGTTCTAACCTGTTACGATGCAACATTTGCAGCTATTCTGGATCAAGCCGGCATTGAGGTTTTACTGGTCGGCGATTCACTCGGTAATGTCATACAAGGCGAAGAAACTACGTTATCGGTCGGTTTGGTCGACATGGTCTACCACACACGTTGTGTCGCCCGCGGTGTTAGAAATGCGCTGATCATCGCCGACATGCCTTTCGGCAGTTATCAGATTTCACCTGAACAAGCCTTCGAAAATGCTTCAGCGATCCTGGCTGTGGGTGCGCGCATGATTAAAATCGAAGGCGGTCGGATCATGGCGGATACAACCCGGTTTCTTTCCGAGCGCGGTATCCCGGTGTGTGCGCATATCGGACTGACACCCCAATCGATCCACCAACTCGGTGGATACAAATTACAAGGCAATACCGATGAAACCGCAAAGCGACTGCTCGATGACGCACAAACGCTTGAACAAGCCGGTGCAAGCCTTCTGGTAATGGAAATGATACCGGCGCGACTGGCCGAGCAAATCACGCAATCGGTTTCGATTCCGACGATAGGGATCGGCGCCGGCCCGCACTGCTCGGCACAAGTGCTGGTGTTATACGACATGCTCGGGTTATATCATGGCAAAAAACCCCGTTTTGTAAAAGACTTCATGGCGGAATCGCAAACCGTCCAACAAGCGGTTACCAACTATATTATTGCGGTCAAAACAGGATTGTTTCCTGGCAAAGAACACGAATTCTAACGACTACCCGATGGAAATTTTCAAAGATATCGATGACTTGCGCGCCAGCCTAAAAAATGAAACAACCATTGCTTTCGTACCGACAATGGGAAACCTGCATGCGGGGCATCTCGCACTGGTCAATCGTGCCAAGCAGTTGAGCGATTGTGTCGTTGTCAGCATATTTGTCAATCGGCTGCAATTCCTGCCACATGAAGACTTCGAGCAGTATCCGCGCACGGTGTCCGACGACTGCAAGTCGTTATCCGGATTTAATGTCAATAGGGTTTTCGTACCCGATGAAAAAATTCTTTTCCCAACGCCGCAGGAATTCTTGCTAGCATTACCGCCTGTAGCCGATACCCTCGAAGGAAAATTCCGCCCCGGTTTTTTCCAAGGAGTTGCAACCATCGTATTGAAATTGTTTAATATTATTCAACCCGGTGTGGCTATCTTCGGCAAGAAAGATTATCAACAGCTGTATGTTATTCGCGAAATGGTACGTCAGTTAAACATTCCCGTTGAAATCATCGCTTGCGAAACTATTCGTACTTCCGACGGCTTGGCGTTAAGCTCCCGTAACCGTTATTTGGATGCAGTACAGCGAAAGGAAGCCAGCCAGCTCTATCAGACCCTGGTGCAAACCAAAAATGAAATAGCCTCCGGTAACACTGACTTCCGTGCGCTGCAACAACACGCCGAAGATCGTCTTAGACAACGCGGATGGTCAGTGGATTATCTCAGCATCCACCAGCGGAACACACTACTGCCGGCTGAAACACTCGATACTGATCTCGTGATTCTGGGGGCGGCCTGGCTGGGAAAAACACGGCTAATCGACAACCTTGAAATCTGATGAAGTTCTTGAAGGAAACGCTGATTAATCCAGTGAACGAGATGAAACGTGAAACGCGCCGAATACAGCCACCGGGATCGGATAAGGAAGCAAACACCGCGCTATTAAGCGATTCGCTTGTGCAGCCAACTAAGCAGCGTTTTCTCGATTTTTTACATCCACAATCGAATTTTGGACCGGACAGAAAAGCAATACAACAATGGAATCCTTGAATACTTTTTGGTTGTCTTGTCTGGACCATTTTAGAAAAGAACTCAACGCGCAACAATTCAATACCTGGATCAGGCCGCTGCAAATCGACCCGATGCTCAACAACGACGACGAAGTGATACTGATCGCGCCTAATCGTTTCGTATCCCAATGGGTAAAGGATAACTTTATCGTGCATATCGAACAGATGGCACAAAGCTATTTTTCACGGAAAATTCAATTCCATTTAAAGCTGGCGGATCAAACCACGCCGCAGAATAACGCGAATAACACGACATCCGTTCAAGCGATTGAAGAATCTGCTCCGGAACCACCGGTAACAAAATCGAAGCCGGTAGCGCCGAAAAAAAATCAAAGTCAGTTAAACCCAAATTTCACCTTTGATAATTTTGTCACCGGTAAGGCCAACCAGTTGGCACGTGCAGGTGCGATTCAAGTTGCGGAATCCCCGGGAATCGCATATAACCCGCTGTTTATTTACGGGGGGGTCGGCTTAGGAAAAACGCATTTGATCCAGGCGATCGGTAATTACGTCCAAGCAAATGACAATACGGCAAAAATCCGCTACGTGCATGCGGAAAAATACGTATCCGACGTAGTTAGCGCATATCAGCATAAAGCTTTTGATAAATTTAAACTTTACTATCATTCGCTGGACTTGTTACTGGTCGACGACGTGCAATTCTTCGGCGGCAAAAACCGTACTCAGGAAGAATTTTTTTATGCATTCAATGCCCTGCTTGAAGCTCACAAACAAGTCATTATCACCTGCGATACTTATCCGAAAGAAATCACCGGATTAGAAGAGCGTCTGGTTTCCCGCTTCGGCTGGGGTTTAACAGTCGCTGTCGAACCACCTGAATTGGAAATGCGCGTCGCGATATTACTCAAAAAGGCCGAACAGGAAAAAATATATCTGGAAGAAAATGTTGCGTTCTTCATTGCAAAACATATCCGCTCCAATGTGCGGGAACTGGAAGGTGCATTAAAACGCGTATCGGCTTTTTCACGGTTCATCAATCAGGACATTACGCTGGATATTGCTAAGGAAGCGTTAAAAGATTTACTAGCAGTACAAAGCCGCCAAATTTCAATTGAAAATATCCAAAAAACGGTTGCTGATTACTATAAAATCAAAGTCTCTGATATGTATTCAAAAAAACGATCCCGTATCGTGGCAAGACCCCGGCAAATGGCAATGGCGATCGCGAAAGAACTGACGTCGTTAAGCCTACCGGATATCGGTGAAGCTTTCGGTGGCAGGGATCACACAACAGTATTGCACGGCTATCGTAAAATTAATGAGTTGCGTGTTTCGGATTCGATCGTAAACCGGGATTTCAATGCACTCATAATGATATTGAGAGGTTAATAACAACTGCATAAATTGTGAATAACTCGTTTATAAAAAAATTTAATGATTTTATCCACAAATTGTTCCTTGGTTATACCGTAGCTATTCAGTATTTTTAATAATATGCAACAAATTGAATTAATTTAATAATCTAAAACAATACAAAAAAATTAACACCTTTATTTATTGTTACTATCTTATATAAATGCTTTTAATCCATACTTCCAGGGATCTGTTGTTAAAACCGGTCCAAACGGTTTCCGGAGTTATCGAGCGCCGTCAAGCTTTTCCCATCTTATCGAATATCTTGATCAGGCAAGATCGGGAAAAGACCACTTTTTTAGCTTCTGATTCGGATATTCAAATCAGAACCGACATACTGCCAGGCTTAGCACCGGAGCAACCGTTCTCCCTTACCGTTTCCGCCAAAAAATTGCAGGACATTTTGCGTTCGCTCCCCAATGACGGAGAAATCAGCTTGATTAAAAAAGAGGATTTCCTGCAATTAAAATCGGGAAAAAGTGCATTCAATCTTCAGATTCTGCCTGCCGAAGACTTCCCTGAAATCATTGAAACCGCGGAACCTGAGGCGACTGCATCGTTGCATCAAAAGACGCTGAAAAATTTACTGCGTTATGTTCAGTTTTGCATCGCGCAACAAAATATACGCTATTACATGAACGGACTGTTACTGTCGATACAAGGAAATCAACTGGTCGGTGTCAGTACGGACGGCCACCGGCTCGCCTTGCTGGCAATAGAGTTGGATCAAACACAGCCCAAGCAAGACGTGATCATTCCTCGAAAAACCGCCCTGGAACTGTCAAAATTACTCAACGATAGCGAAGAACCGGTAAAAATCGAGTACTTTCATAAAAAAATTTGTTTTTCCTTTTCCAATATCGTTTTGATTTCCAAGGTAATTGAAGGAAAATTTCCCGATTATAACCGTGTAATTCCGCAAGAAAACAACAAAACCTTCATAATAAACAGATTATTGCTATTGCAAGCACTACAACGTGTATCCATTCTTTCCAACATCAACGAAAACTTCCGCGGCGTCCGATTAATCATCAATCCCGGCAATCTCTGCATTATCTGCAAAAACAGCGAACAGGAAGAGGCACAGGAAGATCTGGACATTGAATATCACCATGAATCCCTTGATATCAGTATGAATATTCATTATTTGATGGACTTACTCAACACCGTGGACTGCGAAGCAGTGCAATTGGCATTCGAAAACGAAAACAGCAGTATTCTGATTTCCATCCCGGGAAACGATGAATTTAAATACATCGTAATGCCGATGCGTATGTAAACTATTTAAAAACAATAATCTATTTATTTATCACAGATGAACGATCCGCACAGCAATACGACCAGCAACGTACCCCAAACCGACTACGATTCCGAAAGTATCAAAATTCTGAAAGGCCTGGATGCAGTCCGTAAGCGGCCTGGCATGTACATAGGCGACACCAGCGACGGAACCGGTCTACATCACATGGTATTCGAAGTCGTCGACAATGCGATCGATGAAGCGTTAGCGGGCCACTGCGATGAAATCACCGTTACCATCCATCCGGATAATTCGGTCAGCGTACTGGATAACGGGCGTGGTATCCCGACCGGTATCAAACAGGATGATGACCTGAAACGCTCCGCTGCGGAGATTGTAATGACCGAATTACATGCCGGCGGCAAGTTTGACGACAATTCGTATAAAGTATCCGGTGGCTTGCACGGTGTCGGTGTTTCCGTGGTCAATGCGCTATCAGAGTGGTTAAGATTGACCATTCGTCGGGACGGAAAAGTCCATCAAATGGAATTTCGCATGGGGGTTCCGGTCAAGCCGCTCGAAGTAACCGGCGAAAGCGAGCGGCACGGCACGGAAGTACACTTTCTCGCCAGCAAGCAAATTTTCGGTCATGTCGAATACCACTACGATATTTTCGCCAAGCGTTTGCGTGAGCTTTCCTTTCTGAATAATGGCGTGAGAATTCATCTAATCGACCAACGCAGCGGCAAGGATGAAAAATTCGCATTTACCGGCGGTATCAGGAATTTCGTTGAATATATCAACCGCAGCAAAACGGTGCTTCATCCTAACATCTTCTATACATCGGGCATCAAAGACAATATCGCTGTCGAAGTATCGATGCAATGGAACGATAGCTATACCGAACAAGTGCTATGTTTTACCAATAACATTCCCCAAAAGGACGGCGGTACGCATTTGACCGGGCTACGTGCAGCCATGACCCGCACACTCAATAACTATATCGAAACCAACGAGCTGGCGAAGAAAGCTAAAATTGAAACATCGGGCGATGATATGCGCGAAGGTTTATCGTGCGTACTGTCGGTTAAGTTATTCGAGCCCAAGTTTTCATCACAAACCAAAGAAAAACTGGTGTCATCGGAAGTTCGTCCGGCAGTGGAGGAAATCGTTTCACAAAAATTTTCCGAATATTTGCTGGAAAATCCGGTGGACGCGAAAACGATTTGCAATAAAATCATTGAGGCTGCCAGAGCCCGTGAAGCGGCACGCAAAGCGCGCGAATTGACGCGCCGGAAAGGGGTGCTCGACAGTATGGGATTACCCGGAAA
>CP091135.1:1442420-1466007 GCA_021582655.1 Nitrosomonas sp. | reverse complement strand
ATATGCTCCGCCTTCGTATCGAAAAACAAAGCAACCAATCCGGACAATCGGCAAATCCAGGCGGGTGGCAAATACGAAATTATCGAAGTCATCACCGCAAACAATCCCAACTGGTACCGGATCGTGATCCCCTCCGCCAATCCCAGAGAACGCTGGGTGAGTGCTCAGTGCGGCGAAGCCCGGTTTAACAACGACGGCGACGGAAGCAATAACGGCGGTAGCGGTAATAGCGGCGGCAATTGCGATACCGCCGGCCAAGCGGACAGTTATGTGCTTGCGCTGTCGTGGCAGCCCGCTTTCTGTGAAACCAAGCCGGATAAAGCCGAATGCCGCATCACCGATCCGAAAGTCTATCAGGCCAGGCATTTTGCGTTACACGGCTTATGGCCCAACAAAAAAAATTGTGGTACGCATTATGGATTTTGCGGCGACATCAAAAAACAGAAAAACGATTTCTGCGATTATCCGGCGGTTCAATTGGATAACGACACCCGCGCATCTTTAGCCGAAGTCATGCCGAGCGTAACCGCGGGCTCCTGCCTTGAACGCCACGAATGGCATAAGCACGGTACCTGCCAGGGCTGGTCAATAACGGAATATTTCGATGTATCAGCCGATTTGGTGCGCCAATTCAACGATTCCGGGATGGCTTACTTTATGAATCGCAGAATCGGCCAGCAGGTTCGTTCCGAAGATTTCATCAATCGCGCGGCTGCGGTGCTCGGACTGGCTGCCAGGGACCGGATCAAGCTTAATTGCAGCCAAGGCATGTTGGTTGAGATTCAATTGAATCTGTCGGCCGATCTGGCTGCGGGCACCGATCTTGAAAAATTGCTGGCAAATGCTCCGGTGCAGGGTAAATCCAATTGCGGCGACACATTTCTGGTGGACGCCATCGGCCAATAAGTTATCGCAATTGCCGCCTTTGAAGCCGGCACAAGGAGGAAACCGGCGGGAAGATGCAGGAAAAATACACGCCTTAAGCCTGCTGTAACAACGCGGCGGTGCAGATCGTTTTTGACGGCTTGTGGTTTATTAATCGCTTTCAAGGACGACAACACCCGCCGCAAACATCACCCGGATCCGCTCAACCGATACGGCGTGCTTTAATATCGCCCAATAATTCGGTGGCTGCCGCGACACCCGATAAAGCCGCCCCTTCCATGAAACCTTGCCATTCATAAAATGAATTGGTGTGCTCGCCCGCAAATTTGAGCGCACCGGCGGATTGTGCCTCCAAGCCGGCAATGGTGGTGAAATAGCCCGGATGGTTACCGGAGTACGATCCCAGTGCATACTGCTGCTGTCCCCAGTGCATGCGTTCAACCAGATAGCCGCCCCCGCTGATGATCGCACTTTGCTTGGCGCCCGGGATAATTCGGTCCAGATCGTCAAGAAACGCTCCGGTTTGTGCCTGTATGGGATGATTGTCGATATTCATGAAATTACCGTCGGCAGGACTGCCGCCGCCATGACAATGGCTGCAATTACCCAACCCTGTCTGCGTCATGAACTGCAACTCACGGGCGCGATCCCCGCCGGCATAATCGGTCAGCACCGCAATGGGAGCGGTGCTACTGTAATTGGTTTCCCAAGTGTTCTGCAGATTGGCAAGATCGCTGTAAATATCGCCGTTACAGCCCGCAGCGCGCCAAGGTCTACCGTGAAATCCGACCATGGTTTTTACGTTCTGACCGTAACCGAAGGTATTAATCGCGCGTATTTTATCTTCCGACAAACCCAACGACTGATCGAGTTCCACGTAGCGGAGCACCGAAAAGGGAATCGCCAATACCACCGCATCGGCGTATTCGGGTGCCGCGGTATTGTTGAAAAACAATTCAAATTGACCAAAAGCATTACGGCGCAAGCGTGTCAACTGCATTCCGGTGTGAATCGCACCGGGTAATTGTTGCGCCAGCCGCAACGGTACTTGATCCGAACCTTCGACAATGTGATATCGCTCATCGCTGAAAATACCGAACGGCGCAAACCGGCTGCGTCGGTCAAGATGGATGAACAGCAACAAACTCAGGCAGCTTTGCTGGTGCGTTTCCAGTCCGTATTCGATGGTATATGCCACACCCAGCAACTCCCGGATCAGCGGGAGATCGGCGGCATGGCGATCGAGATAAGTGGCAAGATCGGTAAAGTCGAGTTTTTTTTCCGCGGCAGTGTGATTGAAAAAAGTAGGCTGCCCAAGTCGCTTTAAATCCGGCTGCATGCGTTTAGACACTTCGCGAAATTCATCCACCACTTGCGCTTCGCTATAGCGCTGTCCGCGAAAAAAATAAAATGTCGCACCGGGATTCTTATTGACATCTTCCAGCGTCAGCCCGAGCGCCTTAACGTACTTAAGCAAGGTTTTATGGGTAGTATCGATCAGTTCCCCGCCTCGCTCGACCACTCGGCCCGGGAATGTGTGGCTTGACCACATGCGACCGCCCAGCCGCGACGGATTTGCTTCATAGATCGTGGCACCGACCCCTTTGGCGGCCAGTCGCTCCGCACAGGCGATGCCGGCCAGACCGCCACCGATAATGGCGATCCGCGGCTCGCCGGTAAATCCGGCAAATGCCCGCATCGGCTGCGTCAGCAGCGAAGCACCCAATGCCGCACCGCCACTTCCGGTCAGTGCCAGAAAGGCACGGCGGCTAAGTATGTGTTGTTGATACCGGTACTCCAGCGCTTGCACCTGCTCCAAGGCAAAACCGGTTGCGATCCGCCGCTTGTCGGCGAAACGGGCAATCCGCATGGTACGGGCCAATTGGCGCAACAATACGCTTCGAAACATGGTATTCATCTCCTCGCTAGAAAGCTTGCAATTCTTGAAGACTCAATGTACCGAAAGCGATTTTCACTGTCAAACCCGCTGGCGATCTATCAAAAAATAACGGCGAACCATTGGCATTTGCCTTGATCCGCCGTCTATGACGTACATTCGCGTTCCGTTCCCTGACTACAATACCTCACGCTCGGAATGTGAATCCCGATTTTTAAGGAAGCGCTGATTAATTCAGCGAGCGAGATAAAGCGCTGGACGTACGGAACACAGCGACCGAAACCTATCAATAGACAGGGAAGGAAGCGAGTTACCTTCGCAACGAAACAATTTACTCGTACAGCCGATCAATCAGTGTTTCCTTAACTTTACTTACCTTTGTTCAATGCATCACACTTATCAATAAATGCTTGCCGTGCGGCTTCATCACGTTTGAAAGCGGTAAGTGACTTTTCCATGCCCCTTCCTGAACAGTTCACCGTATCAGCCTCTGGATACCCGCCGTCGCAACCGGCTAATGCAATACTTAGACCAATGATGCAAGCAGCGCTGAATTTAAATTTCATTTAAAATTTTCCTCTATAAAATATTTGTAATAGCTCAACAGCTTGTTAAAAAACGTGCGAAGTCGATACCAAGGCAAAAACCAACAAGAAGCGCAAGCGATGTACAATCAATGTACATTTTGCATCTGTTTTTACTATGTTGCGACAAGTGAATAGCTTCTCAACGGTCTGTTAATGTCTTTTTCCAATTTTTCAATTGCTTAGTGTTGATCCGGTAACACGGACCAAACAGCGCAATTCTACCCGAATCCACTCGGTCTTTGTATCATGACTGCGGTCATGTTGATTCATCAAACATGGATTGACACAGCGCAAAAATATTCTCAGAATTGCAGCGCTCTTCGATCCGGGCAGAATGGCATTCGGCTGTTTCGCCTTCTGATCGTAACGCTTCGTTAAGCAACTGAAATAACGAAATTTTCCATGAATATTTTCCTTAAGGGGGCACTCATTAATTCGGCAAACGAGGTGAAGCGCGAGGCGCATGGAATACAGCGACCGGGCCCCATCAATAAGATAGGTGAGAAAGCAAACACCACGCAACGAAGTGATTCGCTCGTACAGTCAATTAATCAGTATTTCCTTAAATAAATTCCTACAGGCATACTTAAATGAAGAAAATTCTTTTTATTATTTTGATCT
The DNA here is from genome assembly GCA_021582655.1 of Nitrosomonas sp. Taxonomy (GTDB): domain Bacteria; phylum Pseudomonadota; class Gammaproteobacteria; order Burkholderiales; family Nitrosomonadaceae; genus Nitrosomonas. The sequence continues at coordinate 1,462,017 of CP091135.1, read as the reverse complement.
CCTTAGCCTTTACTAATAATGTTTATGCGAAAAAAGCCAAAGGTGGCGCATCAAAAGGCGCACCAAGTGCGAAGTCCGCACCCGCGCAACCGCAGAAAAACACTGTAACCAAGCAACAGGCTGCACCGGCACAACCCAACACAGCCAATGCCGCAGCTCCGTCATCCGCTAACGCCCCCGCCCAGAGCCCTTCCTTGCTGCAATCGGCAATGCCGGCTCTGGTCGGCGGCGCGGTCGGCAGCTATATCGGCAGCAAACTGGCCAGTGATGGTGACGCGGAAAAGGTAACAGAGGAAAGCGCGGACAAAAAAGATGAACATCCTTTGACGGCGCGTTAAAATCTCTCGCATACAAAATTAATCGGCAGTTACGAAATGCCTAAACAGGCCGTTGAAAAACACCCCTGCACAAACCGATGCAAGAAAGGACAAGTGCAAGAATACAACTTTTATGCGCAGTCTTACTTGATGTCAGTCTTGCTCTGCGGTGTAAATCGTTTCTCAGCGGCCTGCAGCGTATACTCACCCAATACCGCGTGAACGGAAAGTCGCCGAGCCCGAGAAACAATTATCCCTATCGGCTGAAAAAACATCCTTCAAGCATTGACGATCTCAAAATCATGCGTGATGTTTACGGTGCTTTTCAGCATAATCGAGGCCGAGCAATATTTTTCCGCGGATAAATGAATGGCGCGCTCAACCTGCTGCACATTCAAATTATGTCCGGTCACTATGAAATGCATATGAATTCGGGTAAACACTTTGGGATCGACTTCCGCGCGTTCGGCTTCTATTTCCGCCACGCAATCGGTAACATCCTGACGGCTTTTCTTTAAAATCAGCACAACGTCAAACGAAGAACAACCACCCAATCCCATCAGCAGCATCTCCATCGGACGTGGCCCGAGATTTTGCCCGCCTGCATCCGGCGCGCCATCCATCAATACTGAATGGCCACTGCCTGACTCGGCCAGAAAACTGACATTACCGTTCCATTTAATACGCGCTTTCATCCTCCCTCCGACACTCATTGACAAAAACAAAATCCCAAATAAAAAGCCGACGCCTGATTGGCGTCGGCTTTGCTGAATTCAGAATCAATTACTTCAGTGTCAGGATGAATTCGGCTAATGTTTTAGCATCAGCATCTGACAAAGTCGGGCTGCCGCCTTTAGGAGGCATTGCCATGGTACCCCAAACACCTGAGCTACCGCCAATAATCTTTCCAGTCAGATAATCAACCGCATCCGCTTTGTCAGCATATTTGGCGGCGATTTCTTTCAAGCTTGGACCAACCAGTTTGGTTTCAACGGTATGGCAATTCAAGCAACCGTTGTTTTTTGCCAGATCAGCGCTGGCTTGCGCAACACCGGTTAATAACAAGGCTGATGCAGCAACTGCTCCTATTAACACACGTTTCATATTTTTTTCCTTATTAAAATTATAAAAGGGGCTTTATTCTACCCCGAACTTTACAGACTTGCAGCAAATCCTATCAGTTGAAATTGATCATGAATACCGCATCGCATATTCATCTATCTACAGAATCGAATCGGCAGCGTCATTTACGACACTGCGCAACTAAGACTTAGGAATCGACGCGCAAGTTCCAAATTGCCAATCCGAAAATACCGGCTGACTCGGTCCGGAATCCGGTACTTCAAATATTAATCGGTGATCGCACCTTTGCTGGCACTCGATACCAGCTTGGCATATTTGGCCAGCACACCGCGCGCATAGCGCGGTTGCGGCGCTTGCCACGCGGCACGGCGCTTGGCAAGCTCGTCGTCGGAAACATTCAATTGTAACAACCGTTGCTCGGCATCGATGGTAATCGAATCGCCTTCTTGCACCAATGCAATGGTACCACCGACATACGCTTCCGGTGCCACATGCCCGACCACCATACCGTACGTGCCGCCGGAAAAACGTCCGTCGGTGATCAATCCGACCGAGTCGCCCAGGCCCTCTCCGATCAACGCGGAAGTCGGCGACAGCATCTCACGCATACCGGGACCGCCCTTCGGACCTTCGTAGCGAATCACCACCACATCACCCGGTTGGATTTTGCGTGCCAGAATCGCCGCCATGCAGGTTTCTTCCGATTCGAACACGCGCGCCGGACCGGTAATCTTGGGATTCTTGATACCGGAAATCTTGGCGACGCAACCTTCGGTCGACAAATTCCCTTTCAAAATCGCCAAATGTCCCTGCGTGTATAGCGGATTGTTCCATTGACGAATGATTTGCTGATCGGCGCGCGGATTGTCCGGGATGTCTTGCAGCACCTCCGCAACGGTTTGTCCGCTGATGGTGATGCAATCACCGTGCAGCAACCCGTGCAACAGCAACATTTTCATCACCTGCGGAATACCGCCCGCCTGATGCAAGTCCGCAGTCACGTAGCGACCGGACGGTTTCAAATCGCAAATCACCGGCACTTTGGCGCGGACGCGTTCAAAATCGTCGATCGTCCATTCCACGTCGGCGGCATGCGCGATTGCCAAGAAATGCAGGATCGCATTGGTGGAGCCGCCCACCGCCATAATCACCGCCACTGCGTTCTCAATGGATTGACGCGTAATGATATCGCGCGGCAGAATCTGCTTTTTAATCGCATTGACCAATACCTCGGCAGACTCCCCGGCGCTGATTAATTTCTCGGTATCTTCCGCCGACATCGTCGATGAATACGGCAAGCTCATGCCCATCGCTTCAAATGCGGATGACATCGTATTAGCGGTAAACATACCGCCGCATGATCCGGCGCCCGGGCACGCATGCCGCTCGATCTGCAGCAATTCCTGGTCATCTATCTTATGCGCGCTATGCTGTCCGACCGCTTCGAATACGCTGACGATGGTCAAATCCTGGTTTTTATAATGCCCCGGCTTGATCGTGCCGCCGTAGACGAAAATCGCCGGCACATTCATGCGGGCGATCGCGATCATCGCACCCGGCATATTTTTATCGCAACCGCCGATGGCGATCACGCCATCCATGCTTTCCGCCTGCACGCAAGTCTCGATCGAATCCGCGATCACTTCACGCGACACCAACGAATACTTCATGCCTTCGGTGCCCATCGAAATCCCATCCGATACCGTGATGGTGCCGAACATTTGCGGCATTGCACCGGCCTTACGGAGCGCCGCTTCCGCTTTAGTCGACAGATCGTTTAACCCTTTGTTGCACGGTGTGATGGTAGAGTAACCGTTGGCCACACCGACAATCGGCTTATCGAAATCCCCGTCGCTAAACCCTACCGCCCGTAACATGGCGCGGCTCGGAGCGTGTTGAACACCTTGGGTGATGGCTTGGCTGCGTTTATTGTCTGGCATGCTTACTCCTGAATCAGAAAAAGTCGATTGATTGACGCGGTGCGTAAGATCGCACTTGGTATAATGTGCCGGTATTTTACCGTAAATAAGGGCCAACACCATGCTCGTTCATCCGCAAGTCGATCCGGTTGCTTTCTCGATAGGACCACTTTCCGTTCATTGGTACGGGTTGATGTATTTATTGGGTTTCGTGTTATTCATCCTGCTGGGCCGTTACCGCATCAAACAAAACCCGCAAGGTCCGTTCACCAATGAAATGCTCGATGATGCGCTGTTTTACGGAATGCTGGGAGTGATTCTGGGAGGGCGCCTGGGACATGTGCTGTTCTATCAATTCGGTTACTACCTCGAGCATCCATTGAAAATCTTTGCCGTTTGGGAAGGTGGCATGTCCTTTCACGGCGGCTTTCTCGGTGTTCTCGTCGCCATGATCATACTGGCACGGAAATATCGATTATCGTGGCTTACGGTAACCGATTTCATCATTCCGTTGATCCCTCCCGGCCTAGGTGCCGGACGCATCGGCAATTTCATTAACGCGGAACTCTGGGGACGTTCTACCGATATGCCCTGGGGTATGGTGTTCCCGTATGTCGATGCACTGCCGCGCCACCCGTCGCAGCTTTATCAGGCAGCATTGGAAGGTATTGTATTATTCCTTTTCATTTGGATTTATTCCGCCAAACCGCGGGCAGCCGGCGCCGTTACCGGCATGTTCATGATCGGCTACGGTGTACTGCGATCGTTCGCGGAATTGTTTCGCGAACCGGAAGACGGCTTTATGGGCGTATTGACGCTGGGCATTACCATGGGGCAGTGGCTGTCCCTACCGATGGTTCTGGCCGGAATCACTGTGCTGATCTGGTCCAATCGCCAACCGGTTAAGCCGAACGACGACACCTCTCGGCGCAGAAAGCACGGAAAAATTAAGTAACCGGCACTCCAAAGGATTGCATAAAATGCACGACACTCAAGCAATCATTCATGCTTTATGCAAGTTTCGCGATGAACGGGATTGGGCGCAATTTCATAATGCAAAAGATCTGGCATTGGCGTTGAATATCGAAGCAGCTGAATTGCTGGAGGTTTTTTTGTGGAAAACTTCCGAGCAAGCCAATCTTGATGACATTAAAGAGGAGCTGGCGGATGTTTTCGCCTTTGCTTTTTTACTGGCTGAAAAATACGATCTGGACGTACGACAGATTGTGCTGGATAAGTTGGAAAAAAACGCAATGAAATATCCGGTGGAAAAATCAAAAGGAAATGCAACCAAGTATACCGATCTATAACCATCCGAATTTCAATTCATCGCCTTCATGACATAATATCCGTCTTCATAAAAACGAAAATGGCTGCGTTAATCACCACGCAGCCATTTCCTGGTATCAAATACCGATCCGTTATTTAATCACTGCATTCAATTCACCTTTCGTATAGCGGTTTGCCATATTTTCCAGTGAAATCGGTTTAATCTTGCCCGCTTGCCCGGCGCAACCGAAAGCTTCAAAGCGCGCCTTGCAAATATCTTTTGCCGCAACGGTCGCTTCTTTCAGGAATTTACGCGGATCGAAATTACTTTTGTCGGCTTCCAGACTGCGGCGGATCGCACCAGTCATCGCCAAGCGGATATCGGTATCGATGTTGACTTTACGTACACCATACTTGATGCCTTCTTGAATTTCCTCTACCGGTACGCCGTAGGTTTCCTTAATGTCGCCGCCATACTTACGGATGATATCCAGCCATTCCTGCGGCACCGAACTGGAACCGTGCATCACCAAATGCGTGCTAGGAATACGCGCATGAATCTCCTTGATTCGCTGGATCGCCAAAATATCGCCAGTCGGTTTACGGGTGAATTTGTATGCGCCATGTGATGTGCCGATCGCGATGGCAAGTGCATCCACGTTAGTATTGCGGACAAAATCGGCCGCTTCTTCCGGATCGGTCAATAATTGATCGTGCGACAATTTCCCTTCCGCACCATGACCGTCTTCGGCTTCACCCATACCGGATTCCAGGGATCCCAAGCAACCCAGTTCACCTTCCACGGAAACGCCAACCGCGTGCGCAATCTTTACCACATCGGAAGTTACTTTCACATTGTAATCGTAAGAGGATGGCGTTTTAGCATCCTCTTTCAGGGAACCGTCCATCATGACACTTGAAAAGCCGCTGCGGATTGCATTGACACATACGGCAGACGATGCGCCGTGGTCTTGGTGCATCACAATCGGAATATGCGGATATGCTTCAACAGCAGCGGCGATCAAATGGCGCAAAAATGCTTCACCGGCATATTTCCGGGCACCGGCGGAGCCTTGCATGATAACCGGACTGTTGCATTCATCAGCCGCCTGCATGATCGCTTGGATCTGTTCCAGATTATTCACGTTGAAAGCAGGCAGACCGTAGCCGTTTTCCGCCGCGTGATCGAGTAATTGTCTAAGTGATACGAGTGCCATAGAGATCTCCTTAAAAAAATTATCTTAAAATTTGTATCAGTATAAGCGATTGCTATCGCATACCGCCTGATTCTTTGTTTGACGTACCTCAAGCGCCTGCATTGCTAGGACTGCTGATCTTCAATACCTTGCCGCGACTTCCATTCACCGACTTTTATGATTTTCATCGTATTGGTCCCGCCGGTCTTTCCAACCGGCTCGCCGATCGTCATGATCATGAAATCACCGTGCCGTACCACGCCACGACTGAGCATTTCTTGTTCCGCCATGTTGAGTATTACTTCCGGATCATTCAAACCCATGCCGAATTCTACCGGATAAACCCCTCTGAACAAGGTCACACGCTGCCGCGTCACTTCGTTCGGGCTTAATGCAAAAATCGGCACTTTGGAACTGCGGCGCGACATCAACAGCGCTGTCACACCGCTTTGTGTCAATGCCGCGATAGCCCGTATCTGGAGATTTCCGGCGGTGAACATGGTGGCACTGGCAATAGCTTCTTCGATAGCTGCCATCGTAATGGCCGTCGTGCGGCGGTCATGGCTGACCTGATATTCCTTTTCCGCTTCCAAGCAAACCCTGGCCATCGCCTCCACCGCTTCGACCGGATACTCCCCCGCGGCGGATTCCGCCGACAACATTACCGCATCGGTACCATCCAGCACGGCATTCGCCACATCGGACACTTCAGCGCGCGTCGGAATCGGATTGGTAATCATCGACTCCATCATTTGTGTCGCGGTCACCACGATTTTGTTGTTCGCTCTGGCGGAACGTATCATCCGTTTTTGCAGCGCCGGAACCGCGGCATCCCCCACTTCGACGGCCAAATCCCCTCGCGCCACCATGATTGCGTCGGATGCCTCCAAAATATCATCCAGCGCCAGAATCGCTTCGGAGCGCTCGATTTTGGCCATCACCATACCCTTACCACCCGCTTCCTGCAACAATGCACGCGCCTGCCGGATATCGTCACCTGAGCGCACAAACGATACCGCCAGGTAATCGGCACCAAATTCAGCTGCCGTCTTAATATCTTCCAGATCCTTACCGGTCAATGCCGGTGCTCCCAATCCGCCGCCTTTACGATTAATGCCCTTATTATTGGATAGCACACCGCCTTGCACCACCACGCAAAACACCTGAGCCCCCCTCACTTCGGAAACACTCAACACGATGCGTCCATCATCCAGCATCAACGTTGCGCCCGCCTCCAAATCATTCGGCAATTCTTTATAATCCAAACCGACCCGTTCCTGATTGCCCAGTTCGCACATCGCATCCAGCACGAATTGATCGCCGACTTCCAGTCTGATTTTGCCATGCTCGAATTTACCGACACGGATTTTCGGGCCTTGCAAATCCGCCAGAACACCTACCGTAACACCTGCAGCACGCGCAATTGAGCGCGTCATTTCAACGCACTCTATATGTTGCGCGCGCGTGCCGTGCGAAAAATTGATCCGAACAACATCGACGCCGGCTCGGATCATGCGTTCCAATATTTTAGGATTATTACTGGCCGGTCCTACGGTAGCTACAATTTTAGTTCTTCGGATCATAGTATCGACGATTAATTAGCTCGCATTTCCAATATTTCCACCGCCGGTAATTTCTTGCCTTCCAGAAATTCGAGGAAGGCCCCGCCAGCAGTTGAAATATAAGATACCTTATCGTAAATATCATATTTTTGTATGGCTGCGATGGTATCACCACCGCCCGCCAGGGTGAAAGCCCGTGTTTCTGCAATCGCCCGGGCGATCTTCTCGGTACCGGCGCCGAATTGATCAAACTCAAACACGCCAACCGGTCCATTCCATACTACGGTACCCGCCTTCATGATGATATCCGCCAATTCCTGGGCACTTTTCGGGCCGATGTCGAAAATCATGTCATCATCCGCCACACTGCCTGCGTCTTTCAATACTGCCGGCTCGTTGGCATCAAATTTTTTACCGACTACGACATCAACCGCAACCGGGATCGATGCGTTACGCTGCGCCATTTTGTCCATCAACGCCTTGGCGATGGGTACCAATTCATCCTCACACAACGATTTACCGATATTCTTGCCTGTCGCTTTCAAGAAAGTATTCGCGATACCGCCACCGACTACCAGTTGGTCCACTTTTTCGGATAACGATTCAAGTACCGTGAGCTTCGTCGAAACTTTCGAACCGCCGACGATGGCCACCATCGGTCGTGCCGGACTCAACAACGCTTTGGTCAACGCGTCCAATTCTTCGGTGAGTAAAATACCGGCACAAGCAACCGGTGCGTATTTTGCGATACCGTGTGTTGAAGCTTCGGCGCGATGCGCGGTGCCGAACGCGTCCATAACGAATACGTCGCATAACTTGGCATACTTTTGTGCAGTTTCATCGACGTTCTTCTTTTCACCCTTGTTGATACGGCAATTTTCCAGCACCACCAGCTCTCCCACCGCCACATCAAATCCACCGTCAACCCAATCCTTGATCAAGCGAACGGCTTTTCCCAGCCGACCGGCAATATTGTCGGCCACAGGCTTCAAAGAATTTTCCTCGGTCCAGACCCCTTCTTCGGGGCGTCCGAGATGCGATGTCACCATGACTTTTGCGCCTTGTCTCAGGCAATGATCGATTGTCGCCATGGACGCGGTAATACGCGCATCCGAAGTAACTTTTCCATCCTTCACCGGCACATTGAGATCGGCGCGAATGAATACGCGTTTTCCTTTCAGATCAAGGTCAACAAGTTTAATAACTGCCACAATAAGCTCCTGAATTGTCCTAATAAAACACAAAGGATAGCAAACGCTACCCTTCATGTCTTAATGCATTAAATATCTTCCGGTATCGCAGTCAGGCAACACGACATGCTGCAACCGGTAACATATAACCTTACTTGCCGGCAATGACACGAACCATTTCTAGCAATTTGGTCGAATAACCCCACTCATTGTCGTACCATGCGACCACTTTGACAAAGCTTTTATCCAGCGCCATACCTGCTTCGGCGTCAAAAATCGAGGTACAGCTCTCACCGCGGAAATCAGTGGATACCACTTTCTGATCAGTGTAACCGAGTACGCCTTTCATGCCACCCTCCGAAGCATCTTTCATCGCTTTACAGATCTCGTCATAAGTAGCATCTTTTTCCAGTTCAACCGTCAAATCGACGACGGATACGTCAGAAGTCGGTACACGGAATGCCATACCGGTCAGTTTCTTGTTCAAATCGGGTATCACCACACCCACCGCCTTAGCCGCACCGGTAGACGAAGGAATGATGTTTTCCAGAATCCCGCGACCGCCACGCCAATCCTTGTTGGATGGACCGTCAACGGTTTTTTGCGTTGCAGTTGCGGCATGCACCGTAGTCATCAAACCGCGCTTAATGCCCCATTTGTCGTGCAATACCTTGGCCACCGGTGCCAAGCAGTTTGTAGTGCAAGATGCATTGGAAACAACGCTTTCACCTTTATAGGATTTATCATTCACCCCATACACGAACATCGGCGTATCGTCTTTTGAAGGTGCGGACATGATGACTTTCTTTGCTCCCGCCGCCAAATGTTTCTCGCAGGATTCTTTGGTCAGAAACAAACCGGTTGATTCAACGACAACATCCGCGCCCACTTCATTCCACTTCAGTTCGGCCGGATCTTTAATCGCGGTCAGACGGATTCTTTTGCCATTGACCACCAATGTATTGCCGTCTACGGAAACGTCACCCTGGAAACGGCCATGTACGGAATCGTGCTTCAACATATAAGCCAGATAATCCGGTTCCAGCAAATCATTGATCGCAACGATTTCGAGATCCGAAAAATTCTGCACCGCCGAACGGAAAACCATACGACCGATACGGCCAAACCCGTTGATACCTACTTTTATTGCCATACTTTATTACTCCTTAAATAAAAAACTCGGTGCATCAGAATTATTCCTGATTGCGTCAATTCGTTGATGGATTCAGGAAAGCTGATAATTGGCCGTACGAGCGAATCGGTTCGCTGCGAGGTAGCTCGTTTCCTCTCCTATCTTATTGATAGGTCCCGGTCGCCGTGCTCCGCGTACCTCGTGCTTCATCTCATCCGCCGAATAATCAGCGTTTCCTTAGAGAATACCTTTTACTGTTCCGACGACGTTCTCGACAGTAAAACCGAAATGCTTGAATAGCACATCGGCCGGCGCGGATTCACCGAATGTATCGATACCGACGACAGCCCCATCCAGTCCCACATATTTACGCCAGAAATCAGTCACACCGGCTTCGATAGCAACCCGCTTCAGGCCCTTGGGCAAAACACTTTCTCGATAAGATGGCTCTTGACGATCAAACACATTAGTGCACGGCATTGACACGACACGAACATGAATTCCCTCATCCGCCAGTGCTTTTTGCGTATTCATCGCCAACCCCACTTCCGAACCGGTTGCGATCAAGACAGCTTGCGGCTTGCCATTACCGGCCTCCGACAACACGTAGCCCCCTTTATCAATCAATTTGATTGTCGCCGCATCACGCTTCTGGAATGGTAAATTCTGGCGACTGAAAATCAGTGTCGATGGCCCGCTATCACGTTCGATCGCACGCGCCCATGCAACAGTCGACTCCACCGTATCGCAAGGACGCCACACATTCATGTTGGGAATATAACGCAGCGTCGCAGTTTGCTCGACTGGCTGATGCGTCGGACCATCCTCACCCAATCCGATGGAGTCATGCGTAAAGACGAAAATATTACGAATTTTCATCAGTGCGGCCATGCGCAACGCATTACGGGCGTATTCGGAAAACATCAGAAAGGTTGCGCCGTAGGGAACCAATCCGCCATGCAGCGACAATCCGTTCATGATGGCGCTCATGCCAAACTCGCGTACCCCATAATAAATATAGTTGCCGCCATTACTCTTGCCGATGCCCTTCGAACCCGACCACAACGTCAAGTTCGATCCGGCCAGGTCGGCGGAGCCGCCGGTCAATTCAGGCAGTACGGGTGCCAAGGCCTCGATTGCATTTTGCGAAGCTTTACGACTTGCGATGGTTTCGGCTTTGCCATTAACTTGATTAACGATACTCTCGACATGACTTTGCCAGTGAGCTGGCAATTCGCCTGCCGCACGACGGTTAAACTCGGCTGCCTCGGCCGGATATCTCTCAGCGTATTCAGCAAACTTCTGGTTCCATTCCGTCTCCAGTCTTTGACCCTTTACCTTCCCGTCCCAAGCACTATAGACTTCTTGCGGAATTTCAAACGGCGGATGATGCCAACCGATATGCGGACGTGCCGCGGCAATCTCCGCATCCCCCAGTGCCGCGCCGTGCACGGCATGGGTATTGGCCATATTCGGTGAGCCCAAACCGATCACCGTCTTGCAGCAAATCATCGACGGCTTGTCATTGGCCTGCTTTGCAGCTTCGATTGCAGCTTGAATCGCTACCGGATCGTGACCGTCGACATCCGGCACCACATGCCAGCCGTAAGATTCGAATCGCTTCGGCGTATCGTCGGTAAACCACCCTTCAACGTGGCCGTCGATAGAAATTCCATTGTCATCGTAGAAGCAAATCAATTTACCCAAACCAAGCGTTCCGGCCAGCGAACACGCCTCATGCGAAATGCCTTCCATCATGCAGCCATCGCCCAGGAACACATAAGTATGGTGATCGACAATGTTATAGCCGGGGCGATTGAATTCCGCAGCGAGAATCTTTTCCGCCAGCGCCATCCCGACCGCATTGGTAATACCTTGGCCCAGCGGACCGGTTGTCGTCTCGACACCCGGTGTGTAACCGTATTCCGGATGTCCGGGTGTCTTGGAATGCATTTGACGGAATTTTTTAATTTCCTCCATCGGCAAATCATAACCGGTTAAATGCAATAATGCGTAGATCAGCATTGATCCGTGCCCGTTGGAAAGAATGAAGCGGTCGCGATCAACCCATTCCGGATTGCCAGGATTATGACGCAGGTGATGAATCCACAGCACCTCGGCAATTTCAGCCATACCCATCGGCATACCGGGGTGACCGGAATTGGCTTTTTGCACGGCATCCATCGCCAGCGCGCGAATCGCGCTGGTCAAATCCCTGAATACCGGCGCGTCAAAATCCTTAAATGTCCCCATCGATACTAACTCCCTAATGATTTTCAAAAAAACAGCACAAAACTGACATTATCCCTGAATCTCGTGTCCAGAACAACTGGAGACATACACTTCGCACCGACACTTAAAACCGGGAATCGACTGAATCAGTTACCTCTCAGCTTAATTCCAAGCATTTTAATTTTTCGATATAAATGTGTGCGCTCCAATCCGGCACGTTCGGCCACCCGGGTCATATTGCCACTTTCTTGATCGATCAGGCGCTCGAAATACGTTTTCTCAAACAAGTCCCTCGCCTCACGCAAAGAAAGGTCCAGAGGAATCTCAGGAGTCACCGACACTGCCGCGGACTCCGGAAAAACCATCGCCTGCTGCACGGCATCAACGGAAATCTCGTCTCCGATAGCCGTCAGTGCGAGTGAATGCACCACTCCGGTCAATTGCGTCAGATTCCCCGGCCAATCGTAATTGCGTAAACAGTTGAGTGCGGCGGTACTGAATTGCACCGTCGAGCGCGCCTCGCCGGATTCAACAAAGCGAGACAAAATCTGATTGGCCAGATCCGGAATGTCCTCGCGATGCGCTCGCAATGCCGGAATACCGATCGTTAAACTGCTCAATATCTCATAGAGTTTGGGGTGATACGTACCTTGTGCGGTCAACTCCGCCAGCGGCTGTGAGGTCGCGCAAATCAACCGCACGTTATATTTGTCGAGTTTGCTCAGTAACAACAACAACCCCTTTTGTCCCAACTTGCTGAGCTCACCCACATCCTTGAGAAACAACAAACCGTCTCGGGCCAACTCCAGTAAATCCAATGGTGATTCCGCCAGAGATGTCAATGTTTCGGGTTCGACCCAAGGCGTGTTGGGGCGATGCATAAAACGGGCGCAGATTTCCGCGCCAACTCCCGGCTCCCCCATCAGCAACAGCGGTGCCTTTAAATTGACCACTTGCTCAAACCGCCGCCTCAAATCGGAAATCAACGGACCCTTGCCAAGATTTGCCAAAGAAAGCGCCGATTGCTGCTTATTTTGTCCACCACGCAGCGCTTTCGTAACCGTACCGAGCAGCTTTTGCAACGGAATCGGTTTTTCCAAATAACCGAAAGCGCCGATGCGCGTTGCCTCGACAGCGGTATCGATCGTGCCATGCCCTGACATCATGATCACCGGCATCGTCAGCAAACCGTTGCTGGCCCACTCCTTCAGCAAGGTAATGCCATCGGTATCCGGCATCCAAATATCCAGCAATACCAGATCAGGCCGCGATTGATTACGCCAAATCCTCGCTTGCTCGGCATTTTCCGCCACCGCCACACGGTATCCTTCATCGCGTAAAATTTCGGACAACAGTTCGCGAATGCCGATTTCATCGTCAACAATCAGTATTGTATTGTTCGTTAGCATTTAAAAAAAATCTCCACTCGCGCAATCTAATCAGCTTCGGCAAAACTGTCAAATCCCACCATCGGCCGCAGCTTGCGCTTTATCGATCGATGAAACCCGGAAACAAAACCAACGCCACCCCGATCCATCAACCAATCGCTGATTTTTTCTGCATCCGTGCACGGCTTGCTGTATGCGTGTTTTTTTTCGATGCCGGTAAAGTAATTGAAATTTTCGCCCCGTGCGGCTTTGTATTTTCAATATGAATAACACCTTCGTGTTCTTCAACGATTTTCTTCACGATCGGCAACCCCAGGCCGGTGCCTTTCGTTTTGGTAGTGACATAAGGCTCAAAAACGCGCGCTCTGATTTCATCCGAGAAACCGCAACCATTATCACACACTGACAATTGAATACCATCGGACATCGCTTCGGTTCTCACCTCGATCAACGGTACCGCAACATCCACCAATGCATCTTGCGCATTTTGCAGCAAATTATGCAATACCTGACGCAATTGCGTGGAATCCCCCCGTATCTCCGGCAACTCTCCCGCCAGTGCCTGCTTGATTTGGATATGCTTTTGATGATCCGTCACCATGCCGGTTGTTTCATAGAGTAACAATACCTCTTTCACCAATCGGTTGAAATCCAGCGGCTTCAATTCCAATTCGGGTACCCGGGCATATTGATTGAATTCATTGACCATTCTTTTCAGCGCTTCCACTTGATTGACAATAGTCTCCGTCGAACGGCGCAATATCTTCGCATCATCCTCATTGAGCTTGCTGAGGAGTTTGTGCTGCACACGTTCAGCGGACAATTGGATCGGTGTCAGCGGATTTTTAATTTCATGCGCCAATCGTCGCGCCACTTCCCCCCAAGCTAGCGCACGCTGAACTTGCACCAGATTAGTAATGTCATCGAACACCACCACACCACCACCACCGGATATTTTGGGCAGTCGTGTTCCCCGCAGCAGCAATACCTGGTTATTTCCATCCCCCGAGCGAGTAAGCTGACGCTGCCACACCCCGCTTTCATGCGAACCGAATCCCGCTCGGATTTCTGCGACCAACTCGGCTACACGAGGCTCGTTGTCCATACAGCCATCGATAATCGAGCCATCCAGACTGATCAGCGGTGCTTGCAAAATTTGCTCCGCGCTACGATTCGCTTTGGATAAAAACAATTGATCGTCGAACACCAAGACTCCGGAAGAAAGATTGGCCAAAATGCTTTCCAAATGCGTACGAGCGCTTTCCACTTCATGCTGAGTATGCTGTTGCGCCGCGCGGGCTTCTTCCAATTGCTGTGTCATCAAATTGAACGATTCGGTTAGCACACCCAATTCATCCCGGCTTTGCACCAAATGGCGACGGGAATAATCGCCTTGCGCGACGGCACGGGTGCCTTCCGCCAGCATGCCAAGCGGGGCACTCAGATTCTCGCTGAGCAGCGAAGCCGTAGCCAATGCCGAAAACAGTGACAAAAACAGCGCCAGCGTTAACGTCACACTGTAAAGCCTGGTCAATCCCTGACGGGACAGCATCAATTCCTGATAATCCTGAAAACCCGCTTGCACGCGTTCGGCATCTTTAGCCAACTGGATCGGCACCGGTTGCAACAATTGCAGCATCCGGATATCTTCCTTCAGACTCAGTACATTGACAGGAACCACCACACGCAAATAAAGCCCCCGCTCGGCAAGCGTCTCGATCGCGGCATAAGATTTTTGTGTTCTGATATGACGGACTATCACCGCACTCGGCATTTCCGGAAAAATCGCGGTCTCGCTTTGGCTGGAAAACGCGATGACTTTCCCTTCCTGATTGAATAAAGTCGCTTCTTCAACCTTCGATTGCAACGATAATTCATTCAGCACTGACAAGGGCGGACTAGAAGATTCCGACATCGTCAGTGCTGTCGCCTGCGCTTTTTTTTGCAACTCCTCCAACAAATTTTCCAGCATGGTTTGCCCCAGATTCAAACCGCCTTCCAGGGCGCGATCCACTTTAACGTCAAACCACGATTCGATGCTTTTCTCAAGAAACTGTACCGAGACCGCGTAAACCAGCGCACCGGGCAAAATCGCCATCAATGAAAAAACCAGCATCAGTCGCAGCGCCAATCGGGAACCGAACACGCCCGATTTGAGCCTGCGCCTGAAACGCCATAGCATCGCCCCCACAACGACCATCAGGAATAACACAAACGCAATATTGATCACCAGCAACAACTGATATTTACGCTCGAAAAATTCGGTATTGGCACCCGCGGTCGCCAATAAAAAGAGCAATACCGCCCCCACACCCGCAAAAACTATCAACAGATATTTCATCATTGATCCTTCATCCGATACGGCTGTCCCGATACCGGCAAAGGCATGCGCCACGACAATTTGTTCGAACTCAAATTCCATTGGCTGACACCTAACGCTTCAACCTGGAATGGCTTCGGCAATCGTGTCAGGTCGAGCCAGATGCGCAACGACGCAATGTAATCGGTATCCTGTTTAAGATTTGCTTTAACGGTCAAGGGATAATCACGCAACCGACCCGCCGCTTGTAATGCTTCTCGCAGCGTATTGAAACTTTGAGTAAATGAGGGGTGATTCAAGTGATACTGGCGGGTTAATGCATAATATCGCAGCCCGATCCGGTATTTACCGCGCACCACTTCGTCATCCAGCCAATACCACCGCGCATCGACCAAACTGAATTTGACAGCGAAATACAGCACGATACCTTTCTCGAGCGCTTGCTCCAGCGTCGCGTTCAATGCGATCTCGGCATCCATGCCGAGGCTGTAGCCCTGCTCCTGCGCCGCCACACTCACCGACTTGATTTGAATGCCTTGCGCTTGCACCGCCGCACATGAAAATAATAGCGACAGCCATAGCAAGTAAACGATGGACGATCTTACCCGGGCGGCACGTCCATCAGCTTTTGTAGAGTAGGGCATAAAAAAAACCATCCTGTCGCAAGTCGGGCAATAATTGGCCATCCGCCAACGCCCCCCAGGAAAGCGGCAAACGGCAAGCATCGGAATGACATGCAAGAAATTTATCAATCTGCATTGTATTTTCTTCCGTAAAGATTGAGCAAGTTACATATAACAGTTTTCCATTCCGCTTCAACAGCCGCCATAAAGCTTCCAGGATTGCCTGCTGGTCGGCGGCGAATGAGATCAGATCACTCTCGCGCCGCAACCACTTGATATCGGGATGGCGGCGCACCACTCCGGAAGCGGAGCAAGGCACATCGGCCAGGATCCGATCGAACAATCGTCCATCCCACCACGCCGCCGGATCGGCCGCATCCCCACAAATCAATTGCTCTACGGCCATATTCAAACGTTCAAGATTTTGCCGGATCTGCATCAATCTCGCCGCATCATGTTCCAATAACGTCAATGATACATCCGCCAATTCGAGCATGTGGGTACTTTTGCCGCCAGGTGCCGCACACGCATCCAAAACCCGCATATCGTCTCTCAAATCGAGAAACGGCGCGGCCAGTTGTGCACCGGCGTCTTGCACGGTCACCCAGCCTTCGGCGAATCCCGGCAGATTCTCTACCGGCACCGGCCGCTGGAGCTGAACGGCATTCAGCCAGATTGATACGGATTCGATCCCGCGATCAAGCAGCATTTGACGATAGCATGCTGCGCTCATTTTTCGCGCATTGACCCGGACGGTCATTGCCGGACGTTGATTACCCACTGACAAAATGCGCTGAAAATCCTGCGGATATTGCATACGCAGCTTATCGACCCACCATTGCGGGTACGAAAAACATCCGGTATCGTTTTCAGACGCTTGCTTCAACAAACTCTCACGCCGCCGCATGAAATTGCGCAACACCGCATTGACCAACCCCTGCATCCCCTTTCCCTGAGGTAATGCGCGCGAAGCGGCAACGGCTTGATCGACCACCGCGTGCGCCGGCGCCTTGGTATATTGCAATTGATATAAACCGACCAGCAGCAAATGATGCAATTGCTTTTCGCGCGGTGCTTTGTGCAACAACTGCGCCAAGACAGCCTCAAGTTGTCCGTAGAATCGCAGCACGCCGTAACTCAAGTCCTGAATCGCGCCTCGCTCCTGCGAAGATACGGCGGTGGTGCGCCATAAATCCTGCAGTACCGCCGACAAACTGGCTCCCGCCAGCACACGGCCGACCACGGATACAGCGGCAAGCTGAGCCTTAACCATGCTCGGCGGCAGATGCAGCCGCCGCAGTGAAAAAATCGCCGGACTGCAGGTGGTTTCCCTTCAAAAAATCGGCAACGCATAATTTTCTGCCGCCCGCTTTTTGTACGCCGGTGATACGCAATAAACCTTCCCCGCAGCTCACTGTAATACTTTCCCGGTCAATGGCGCTTATCTCCCCGGGATTACCGGATTTTCCGGATTCAATCGCTACCGATACTTGCCATACCTTAAGCATTTCGCATCGGTAATACGTATAAGCGCCCGGCACCGGATTAAACGCCCGCACGACACGTTCGATTTGTCCGGCGGATTGCCGCCAATCGATCCCGGCGTCCGCTCTGGTTATTTTAGCGGCATAGCAGGCATGCACCTCATCCTGTTTGACCGGCATCAGTTTTCCCTGCGGCAACAACGACAAAGCAGCGACTATGCTGCTCGCGCCGAGACGGCTTAGCTTATCGTGCAGCGTTTGCACGGTATCACCGGGTGTAATCGCCATGTTTTCGATCAGCAAAATATCGCCGGTCTCCAACCCGGCATCCATCTGCATGATGGTAATACCGGTTTCCGCATCGCCTGCCAGAATCGCCCGTTGGATCGGTGCCGCACCGCGCCAGCGCGGCAGCACTGAGGCATGGATGTTCAGACATCCAAACCGAGGTAGTTCAAGCACCGCTTGCGGCAAAATCAAACCATAAGCGGCAACCACCATGACATCCGCATTCAACATCGATAATTGCATCTGAATTTCAGGTGCTTTCAACGTAAGCGGCTGCAACACCGGCAATTGGAAACGCTGCGCCAATAACTTGACCGCACTGCTCAAGGATTTCATCCCCCTCCCGGCGGGTCGGTCCGGTTGGGTAAGCACCGCCACAATTTCATGGCCCTGGTGAATCAACGCTTCCAACGCAGCAGCCGCAAAATCCGGTGTTCCGGCAAAAATAATCTTCATTTTGATGAGAGTGCGGTCGGATACCGGCGTCAGAAAACCTGACCGGCTTGATCGGAAGGACGCTGTTTTTTCTTCAATTTCGCCAAAGTACGGGATTGTTTGAGACGCGACCAATACTCCACGAAAACCTTACCCGCCAAATGATCCATTTCATGCTGTATGCATACCGCCAGCAATCCGCTGGCATTCAATTCAAAAGTTTTGCCATGCCGGTCCCAAGCCTTGACGGTAACCGATTCCGCACGTTGCACCTTGCCGAAGATTCCCGGTACCGACAAACAACCTTCTTCGTAATCCGACATCCCGCTGCGCGCGATGATTTCCGGGTTGATCAACACCAGCAACTGGTCGTGCGTTTCGGAAACATCAATGACGATTACGCGCTGATGCACATCCACTTGCGTCGCCGCCAATCCGATACCCGGTGCGGCATACATCGTCTCGGCCATATCCCGTATGAACAAACGGATATTATCAGTGACTTCCGCCACTGGAGCCGCTACAGTATGCAATCTTTCATCCGGATACTGTAATATTTTTAAAATAGCCATGAAAAATCGAATATTTAATTAACCAAATTCAGCAATTTGACCGTATGATT
This sequence comes from Nitrosomonas sp., assembly GCA_021582655.1. GTDB lineage: Bacteria > Pseudomonadota > Gammaproteobacteria > Burkholderiales > Nitrosomonadaceae > Nitrosomonas. The sequence continues at coordinate 1,442,957 of CP091135.1, read as the reverse complement.
GATCAATCATTCCTGATACCGCGTCCTGCACCAAAAAGGCGATTTATGCGAAAGCCGATTATAGCGTTGATTTTATTTCTAGGCCTGCATTCCGTATCGCCGCTTCAAGCCGACGACACATTATTGCGCAGCGACACCCCCGACCGCCATGTAGTGGTGCCCGGAGATACCTTGTGGGGGGTCGCCTCGCGATTTCTCAAGGATCCTTGGCGCTGGCCGGAAATTTGGGGCTTTAATCGCGAGCAAATTAAAAATCCGCATAAAATTTATCCCGGCGACATCATCATCCTGGAAAAAACCTCGTACGGCAGCCGTTTGCGTCTCGCGGACGATGACGGCACGTTAAAAACGGTCAAACTGTCACCCAAGATCCGTGCCGATCAATCCAGTCTGTCCGCGATTCCCAGCATCCCCGCCACCGTAATCGAACCTTTTCTCAGTCAACCGCTGGTCATCGAAAAAGGCGGCCTTGACGCCGCGCCCTACATCATCAGCACCAGCGAAGGCCGGTACGTGTTAGGTACAGGCAACAAGGCC
>CP091135.1:1429807-1442320 GCA_021582655.1 Nitrosomonas sp. | reverse complement strand
CAAAACCGGATGAGTTCTGTGCAGTTACAGAATCTTGACGGCGTTTTTGTGCTGCCGGCGGAAAAAAATTTCCGTGCGGCCGCGATGTATGCCGATTGGAATCCGGCATCCGGTTTTTATGAAATTTTAACGAACCAGCCGGGTGCGGACAGTTGGCCGATTACCGGGGCCACTTTCATATTGATGCATCGGTCACCGGCAAATCCGAGGCAAGCACTTGAGGTTTTGAAATTTTTCGACTGGGCTTATACGTATGGCGGCGATATGGCGCTGGCTCTCGATTATGTTCCATTGCCCGAATCGGTGGCGGCCTTGGTTAAAGCTTCATGGAAAGCCCATATAAAAGGAAGCGACGGACAAACTGTTTTCAATGTGAAATAAGGCTATGTCCGACGGCGCGGCTATGTCGAAATCCAGTATTACCGCCAAGCTGAAACAGCAGCAGCTATTGGACCGGCTGTTTCGGCAAATCACCCGGTTTTTCGCCTTGATGGTTTTTCTGTTGCTGATCGCTCTGATCGTTTCGTTAATTATCGGAAGCTGGCCGTCGGTTCAGGTATTCGGTTTCGATTTTCTGATAAGCGCGGAATGGAATCCCGTCACCGAGAAATTCGGCGCATGGGTACCTATTGCAGGGACTCTGATTACAGCAACCATTGCGCTTGCGATCGGTATTCCCGTCAGTTTCGGCATTGCCGTTTTTCTGACCGAATTGTCCCCGGCTTGGCTGAAGCGTCCGCTGGGTACGGCGATCGAGCTTTTAGCCGGTGTTCCCAGCATCATTTACGGTATGTGGGGGCTGTTCGTGTTCGCGCCTTTTTTTGCCGCATCGGTGCAACCCTGGATGCAGGAGTCATTCGGAGCGGTACCCGCGATCGGCTTTTTGTTCGAGGGGCCCGTGATGGGTATCGGTGTTTTGACCGCCGGCATCATTCTGGCGATTATGGTCATCCCCTTCATTGCTTCGGTGATGCGCGATGTATTCGATGTGGTTCCTCCCATGCTGAAAGAGTCTGCGTATGCTTTGGGGGCTACCACCTGGGAGGTGATCCGGTATGTGGTGCTGCCTTATACCAAAAGCGGGGTTGTCGGTGCAATCATGCTCGGACTGGGGCGTGCCCTGGGTGAAACCATGGCAGTCACGTTTGTGATCGGCAATGCGCACCAGCTGCATGCATCGCTTTTCATGCCGGGGAACAGCATCGCTTCGGCGCTCGCCAATGAATTTACCGAAGCCGACGGTGAATTGTATACCGCGGCGTTGATCGAGCTCGGCTTGATTTTGTTTTTCATTACATTCGTCGTGCTGGCGTGCTCCAAGGTGTTGCTGGTACAACTCAAAAAACGCGAGGGGGCCGCAACATGACAATCAATGGATTGATTCATCAATGATTTCAGTTTATTTGCGCCGTCGTTTGATCAACGCCGTTCATTTGACTTTCTCGGTGTTGGCCATGTTGTTCGGCTTGTTCTGGTTATCGTGGATTTTACTCACCTTGCTGGGAAATGGATTGAGCGGTATTACGCTGACGCTGTTTACCGAGATGACGCCGCCGCCCGGTAACGAAGGGGGATTGTTGAATGCCATTGCCGGGAGTGTGATGATGGTGATGTTGGCTACTTTCATCGGCACGCCCATCGGGATTCTGGCAGGGACCTATTTAGCCGAGTTCGGTCACAGCGACTGGCTGGCGGCGGCGACTCGCTTCGTTAACGATATTTTATTATCCGCGCCCTCCATCGTCATCGGGTTGTTCGTATATACCGTGTACGTACTGAAGGTAGGAAATTTTTCAGGGTGGGCGGGGGTGTTTGCGCTGGCTTTGATCGTAATCCCGGTTGTGGTTCGTACGACCGAGGATATGCTCAGGCTGATTCCGGATAGTTTGCGGGAAGCGGCTGCCGCGCTTGGAGCGCCGCGGTGGAAAGTGATAACCCTGGTGACTTGGCGTGCGGCTGAGATGGGGATCGTGACCGGGGTGTTGCTGGCGATTGCGCGTATCAGCGGAGAAACCGCACCGCTGCTGTTTACCGCGTTGAACAATCAATTTTGGAGCCTGGATATGGAGCAACCGATGGCGAATTTACCCGTGGTGATTTTTCAATTTGCGATGAGTCCCTACGAATCTTGGCAGCAATTGGCTTGGTCAGGGGCGTTGCTGATCACGCTCACGGTATTGGGGTTAAATATCGCGGCGCGTATTTTTACACGCAAACAGGGTGATATCAATTGAACACCGGATCGGATGGGGCGCTGATGCAACGTATGAATTCCAAAGTGACTACGCACGAACTTGATTTCTTTTATGGGAAGTATCATGCGCTGAGGTCAATTTCTCTGGCTCTCATGGAGAAAAAAATAACCGCATTCATCGGGCCTTCGGGATGCGGCAAATCAACGCTGCTGCGTACGTTCAATCGGATGTACCAGCTGTATCCCAATCAGGAGGCGCGCGGAAAAATCCTCATTGACGGAGAGAATATTCTCGATCATAAGCAGGACCTCAATTTGTTGCGCGCAAAAGTGGGTATGGTATTTCAGAAGCCGACGCCTTTTCCGATGTCGATTTTCGATAATGTAGCGTTCGGTGTGAAGCTGTATGAGTCGCTGAATCGCTGTGAATTGAGTGAGCGTGTGGAATGGGCGTTGCAAAAAGCCGCTTTGTGGGATGAAGTGAAGGATAAACTACAGCAAAGTGCGATCAGCCTGTCCGGCGGTCAGCAGCAGCGTTTGTGCATTGCCCGTACCATCGCGGTAAAACCGGAAGTGGTGTTGCTGGATGAGCCGACTTCCGCGCTCGATCCGATTTCGACGGCGCGGATTGAGGATTTGATTTTCAAGTTGAAGGAAGATTACACCATCGCTATCGTGACGCATAACATGCAACAGGCGGCGCGGGTATCCGACTATACGGCGTACATGTACTTGGGGGAAATGATCGAATTCGACGATACCGATACAATTTTCACCAAACCGAAGCAGAAGGCGACGGAAGACTATATCACCGGAAAGTTCGGGTGATGCGCGGTAAACGTTATCGGCTTTCTGGATAGCGTCTTCCTAGTTTTTTGTCGGTCGACCCGTCTTGAGTATTTCCACTTGGGCGATGGCACGCAGTAATGCCGGTTTGTTGAGTTTTGACAAACGCAATAATCCGGCACGGAGTAATTCACTTTTTTTGACATGAATACCTGATTCAAGGCACTTCTTTTTCAGTTCGGTCAGTTTTGCGTGATCGCTTTCCGGCATGGTGTAGCTATCCCTTATCATCTTTATTTTCATGGATTTTTCTTTCTTTACCGAATGCTCTGCGGCGATCTTGTCCAGGCTGGCGGTTGCTTTTCGGGGTTTTTCTTTGTGAATGGGATCGGAGGCGTCAATTGTTTTTGCTTTCTGGTCGGGGAGCGCTGCATTGTTTTCGGTGCCGACCGGTTTTTCCGGTAAATTCGGTTTGAGTTTCTTGGACATGATGATTTTCCTTCTAACAAGGGTTAAGCGGGATTGCAAAATTCAGTATAAACGATTTATATCGTATAAATCAATTGGATTGTGTGATACACATGGCCGATGTGGAAATTCTATTAAATAATTATTGATATTCATTGTGTTGTAATAAATTATTAATGTAATTTTGTTATGTTGTGGCGACAAAATACGCTCACTCAGGATGCCTCTCGTTTTATGAATGCCACATTCGCCGGTAATTTCTCTTCTGATAATTCAGAATCTTGTGCAGCGGTAACAGCGTGCAGTCGCAGCGAGTTATTCTCGCATTTGAATGTGATTATTGAGCAACGCCAGTTGACGCCTAATTTTCAGCCCATCGTATCAATGGCCAACGGGGGGATTTTCGCTTACGAAGGCCTGATTCGCGGTCCGTCGAACAGCGCGTTGCATTCGCCATTGAGCTTGTTCAGAGCGGCAGCGCAATTCGGATTATTGCCGGAGCTCGAAAGATTGTGCCGGCAAGTGACGCTCGAAGCATTTGTCAGATTGAAACTGGTGGGAAAACTTTTCCTGAATGTAAGCCCGGTTTGTTTGCTCGATGCCAATTTTAAAAATGGCGAGACGCTCGATTTTATGGCTATGCTCGGTTTGGAGCCGCACCGTGTGGTGATCGAATTGACGGAAAATCAACCTACTTACGATTATTCATTGCTATTTGAAGCGGTGCGCCATTACCGGTCGATGGGGTTTGAGATCGCCATTGACGATCTGGGTGAGGGTTTCTCCAGTTTGCGGTTGTGGTTCGAGCTTAATTCGGAATATGTCAAGATCGATCAGCATTTTATCCAGAATATCAATCAGGACCCGATTAAACTGCAATTCGTACGGTCGATTCAGCAGATCGCCGAAAATTCCGGCACCCAGATCATTGCCGAAGGCATAGAAACGCACGCGGAGTGCATGATCGTTAAAGATTTGGATATCGCGCTCGGGCAGGGGTATTTCATTGCGCGTCCCAACGCCAATCCGGCAACCATGGTTTCGACCGGTGCCGCCAATAGCCTGCAACAAAACGGCATTGCGGTTTATCCGCGAAGAACCGCCATCATTCAAAAAAATCTTGCCGCTTTGAAATTATTGACGCCCATTGTGCCGGTTACACCCGGGACCGATAATGATGAAGTGTACCGCCGGTTTCATCAGGATGCGGCACTGGAGTCGCTGCCGGTGGTCGAGCACAATGTGCCGATTGGGATTATTTGCCGCAACCGGCTGATCGATGCTTTCGCACGGCCCTATTGGCGGGAACTATACGGCAAGAAAGCGTGCACGCTGTTTATGGATGCAGCGCCGCTGGTGGTCGACAAAAATATCAATCTGCAGGAACTCAGTAATGCGGTGGTGTCGGCGGGGCAGCGGCATTTGTCGAATGGCTTCATCATTACCGATCGGGGGCAATATCTCGGCATGGGTACCGGGCATGAATTGATGCGCGAAATCACGCAGCTCCAAATCACTGCGGCACGGTATGCCAATCCGCTGACGTTACTGCCGGGTAATGTGCCTATCGACGAGCATATCGATCGCCTGTTGGAGAGTCGCATCGATTTTTGCGTTGGTTACTGCGACTTGGATGCTTTCAAACCGTTCAACGATATCTATGGTTACCGCAAGGGCGATGAAGTGATTCAGTTGACGGGAATGCTGTTGGCGCAAATGTGCGATCTGGAGCGGGATTTTCTGGGGCACATCGGTGGTGATGATTTTATTATTTTATTTCAGAGTGCCGACTGGGAGTTGCGGTGCCGGGAAATGCTCGGCAAGTTTACCCATGCGATCAGCCATATTTTCAGGCCGATTCATCGCGAACAAGGGGGGTATTATTCGATAGACCGCAAGGGAAAACAGGTTTTTCATTCTCTCATTACGTTATCGATCGGTGCGGTGCTGATCGCACCCGGCGTGTTTACTTCGCACCATGAAATCGCGTCCGTGGCCACAGCCGCCAAACGCCAGGCAAAACGTATTGCGGGAAACAGTCTGTTCATTGAGAGAAGAAATTACGGGATCCATTACCCGGATCGGATCGGCGCTATCCGATAGCCGGTTTTTCCGGTACCGCAGCGGCAGCGCAGATTATTTTCAATCGCCGCCGGAGTGGCCCGGTGCGGCGGCGGGCAATGTTCGGTGCGGTATCGCCGGAATCAGTTGCGGCGGTACCAGAACCCGGATAGGGTGAGGGCTGATGCTGAATTCGATGGTGCTGTCCGCTTTGATATCACGATCACGGAAATAATCGCCGTCGACTTGCAGCGGATACGCCCGGTCGTGCAATGTGCATGCGATTTTTTTACCTGAGAAGTACGTCATCGGCAGATTGGCGGGCTTACGCTGCAGGATGCGCATGGCCTTAATCAATTCGTGTTGGTGGCGCGCACCGGGTAAAAAACCGACCACCAATTCGTGGCGCGATGGTGTCGCGCTGGGAACGATTTGCAAGTTCCTGGCATAAGCCGAGTTGTTGGCGACAATGATGTATCCGGAGCCATGATCGATCACAAGTTGCTCATCCACAGCAACGGAAACGGTCGGATGGTGTAGTGCGCATAGCGCTTTGAGTCCGTGCCAAACGTAAATCGAGTCGTTGATCGGGCCCTTTCTTTTGCCGATATTTTTTACCGTGAGGGAATCCAAACCCATCGAAGCCATATGAAAAAAAGGCTTTTCCCCTCTGATTGCACGGCCGCCGATCAATCCGTAGTATTGTTGCAGACAAACACCCGCATCGATTGCCTGTAATAGATCAGTTGCATGGGTGCTCATTTCGTAGGAACGGGCAAACAGGGATTCATTACCGCCGGGGATGGCGTAGATCGGCGTGCCGGTTTTACCGATGAAATCCAGTAATTTTCTGATGGTACCGTCTCCACCGACGACCACAACCAAGTCGTTGGCCGCAATTTTGTCGGCGATGCGCGTATATCCTTTCATTTTCTTTTCCGAAGTGTTGACTTCGACTGCTTTTCCATTGCGACTGAGTTCGTCCGCCAATTCCGCAGCCAACGTTTCGGTATTGCCCGCACTGGAAATCGGATTATAGAGAATCAGGATTTTTTGCGGTGAGGGGATCTTGAGTACCAGCGGATTGGACTGGAAAAAAGAAGTTTCGAACCCGGTTGAAATGTGCATATTGCAATTGTTTAATGAATGAGGGAAGCGCTGATTAATTGACCGCAGAGAATCGCTGTGTTGCGAGGATAGCGGGTTTGTTCATTTATCTTATTGATAGATATCGATTGCTGTGTTTTGGGTGTACGGTGCTTCATCTCGTCCACGGAATGAATCAGCGTTTCCTTAGGTTATTTCAACCGGAGTCACGGATACTTCCGACCAGATTTTATCGCACCAGGATTGTTCGATCGGCGGGGTTCCCGCTTTGATCCATTGCACCAGATGCTTGGCGGTATTGGGGTAAGTGACGCGCACCGCCTGTGTGGTATGCAGCCATTGCGCAATGGTATTCTGATCGACACGATGCATCATTTTGCCGTATTCGAGCTGATGCAGCGCCATCGCATTCGAAGTTTGCTCCATTTGAGCGTGTACCGGCTTGACCAGAATTTTCTTGCCTAATTGCAAAGATTCGCTGGCCAATTCAAACCCCGCGTTGCAGATAATGCCGGCACAGTCGGCCAGATCTTTCTGGAATCCCTTTAATGACAAAGGATTGCAGTGAATGTGCGGAAAAGGGGAGGGAGTTACTTCCGGTGCGTAGATATGAAATGTAAAGGTTTCAAACGGTGCCAATAATTTGATGATGTGGTGTTGATTTTCGAAGGGGAGGTAAACGACAATTTTGTTTCTTTGTATTTGCTCCGGAATATCGGGCGTTTCGATAACCGGCGGTAAGATCGGTTGATTGAAATGATGCCAGTGCAAGCCGATACCCAGATCCACCGGCGCGAATTTTTTCAATACCAATTCCGAAATCGGATCGTTGCCGGCGCGGGGGATGTCGTGCTGAAATGCGTATTGATGGCTGAATCCGACGGTTTTTTTGTTTTGCCGGCGTGCCGCCCATGCGGTTATCGGTTCGAAGTCACAAATAACCAGATCGTATTCCGTGAGATCGAGCTGCCTGATGTCTTTTAGGAAGCGCAGCGGCTTGGATTGCAGTAAGGTTCTGACGTGATTTATTTTTCCGTCCTTGGTGTTAAAGGTAAGCCCGTCACGCCAGTGATACTCGCTGAAGACTTCCATGTCAAAGAACTTGTCTTGGGGTCTGCCGGTAAATAGATAAGTGACCTCCAGATTCGCCGCCTGCAATTCTTTTGCCATAATGCGCCCGCGCGTGATATGGCCGTTACCCGTGCCTTGAATACCGTAAAAGATTTTCATTGTTCGTCTTATTAGTGTGAATTCATCAATGAGGTTGAATGAAAAAATTTTATCAATCGATTATGTCAATGGAATGACCGTTTGTTGGCAGTGATGTGACGGTTTGATGAAATCCCCATCGGCGGTTTTAACGGTCCCGCCGGAGCAATCGCAGGATTTGCCGGCGGTGGCGTGTATACCATAACTTGCCGATATCGATGGCTTGTTGCTGACAGGCCCTGTCCTTGGCGGAATCCATGTGATCCGGCATGCCGTAGTCTTTCAGGTAGTCGTTGATATACAGCACTTGATCACCGAGTACTTGTTCCGTGGTATTGGCGTTCGCGATCATTTTTTCCCTGAGAATGATCGACGCGATGCCCTGTACCGACCACTGTATGCCGCCATAATTGCAGGTTTTGTCGCCGTTAAACGCAAAACTGCGCCAGCCTGAACCGATGGAGAGCATTTTGACGGAATCACCTTTCCAGCACTGTTGTGCATACAGATAAGCTGCAAGCCCGGGATTATTCATGCCGACACCGCCGTCGATGCGCCAGTCGCCGTCCTGTAACCGAACCGGGGGATAGTACGAAGGAGCCGCCGTACATGCGTCGGCGATCTCGCATAACAAAAAATCCGGTTGACTGGTATTGGTAAAAATATCCAAGCGGTCCCGGGTAAGATTGAAGCAGGGAATAAACAACTGCTTGTCGAGCGACGACAGCTTCAAATCCTTCAGTTCCGACTGCAGTACCCGCTTTTTAGGCGCGCCGCGGTACTTGGGACGCAGTTGCAATTTACTTAGCAGGCGATTGATTCGATGCTCGATCATCAACTGGTGGAGTAACGATTCTTGCACGATTTTATCGATGATCGTATGGGCGCTGATTTGATTGCCGAGAATCAGGCAAGTGATCAGGCCGCCCGATGACGAGCCAGCGATTAAGTCGAATAAATCATACGTTGAGACGCCCAGATCCTGCTCCATGCAAGACAACACGCTCAGTTGGATCAATAGATGGCTGCCGCCGCCGTCCAAACTCAATAAATACCTGGAGGATTTTTCTGCTGACAAGTGATTGCCCCTGTGGAACAAAATGATGCAGCCAAAGCATAAAGCGGTTTTGTTAAACCGGTTTGAAGGATTTGTGAAATCAACCGATCCGGGCATTATTTGATGCAAAACCCGACCGATCCGGGGCATAAACTGCGTAATCGCAATGAAATAAGCCTGTCATCTTAGTTTTGTATGCTTTCCGGCGAACTGTGTATCGTAGCGACCGGCACGTGGTGCGGGCAATCGACGGAATGTCGCCCGCCGGTGGGTTGCCGCAATGCATCCGCAGTTTTTTTGATTACGTTTTGAGGTGAATAATGCGCAAACCCATCATACCCATGGCATTGGCGGCAGGATCGTTCGTTATCGCGCTAATAGCGCCGGAGATCATCGCTGCCGATACTATTGCCGCCAAACCCGTGAACATGCTTGATTACACGGCGGCGCACCGGTTGACCATCGGCGTGACAGACGACGGCGATACCGGCACAAAGCCGGGAAACACCCGGCCGCCGATCCCCGATTCCATGCCGATTAATGTAAGCGCCGAAAAGCGCAATGCTGACAGCGTTGATTTGAAGTTTGAAAATTCCGGCCGTGACGAAGGTATCGCTCACATTATCGTTCCCGAACCGGACATCTTCGCGCTGCTGTTGGTGGGCTTGGGGCTGGTGGGAGCATCTTCCTGGGAAAGAAAGCGAAACGCTTTTTTGGAAAAGCGGCGGAATTTGTTCTCGTAAGCGGGGTGTATGCGTAACGTGCATATTCGGCATCGGAACAGTTGATTTGCCGGATTCGTCCGATGGGATCACTCGCCTTGTTGCGGTGGATTTTGTAACTGTTTCCGTGACCATCTTTCGAAGAGAAATGCCGCCGTCGAACATGAGTCATCGCTGCGGCAGGGTCCTTGTCGTACTGATTTAATCTGAGGCAGATCTGCCTTGGGAGAGTGAAATGTCCGGGAATGAAAGGCGCGCTTCGGGGTTCAACAGATGTTGGGCAATATCGTCGATACCGACATCGGTGGATGCATTTACAAGTGCGGCAACCCCTACATTCATCTCCGGCAGGAAGCCGATAAAGGAACAATATCCACCCGTGCCGCCATTGTGCCAGATCAGCTGATTGTCGCCGCTTTTCATAATGCCCCAACCGAGCCCGATCTTATTATCACCTATGCCAGTGGGCCGCTGTGAGACAAGCATTGCGGCAAATGCCGAAGCAAGCGGTGTTTCCCGGATACCGAGCGCCATTTCCAGGAAGATCAACAAATCGTTCGCTGTTGAACGTAGAGCACCGGCACCGGCGAGTGTCGGTAAATCCCAGTTTGGGAATGTTTCCAACGCCGAGTCGTGACCAGTGGCGAGTCTTGTATTCATCGCTGCAGAAAGGGTGATGCCCGTATTTTCCATGCCGAACGGTACGAGGATGTGTTCACGAACCAAGGTTTCGTAATCAGTAGATCGGAGGTTCGATTCTTCTCAACAGCACTATGAAATCAATAAGTTCATAATTTTTTATGAAAAGTAATTGATTTGTGTAGACAATAAATCAGATATGAGTAACAAATGAAAAATTTTCGCTAGAAATCCCGAATACAAAATCAATCAAATTTGTATTCAGAAGATACCGAGTTTGATTTTTGGCGTCGGCACCATGAAATCAGATAGTAATAAATAAGTTAGGAAGCCACTCTTATTCATGCGGATAATATGTACATGCCAAATCAAGAAGTAGGTTGATTAAATATAATCATCGGTAGCAAGAGGAATTCTGAGCACACAAACATTACAAAACAGTATTATTCTAACGTGTAGTGATTCGGTTTCTTTTCATTGCTGGATCGAGGAGGTTCCAAGTTCCGCGATGGAGCCCAAGGACGATATTTATAGGCATTGACGCCTCCATCGCTCTTACCATTCGCTGATGAATACCGCTTGCCGTGCCACCCACAAAGAGTGTAGGGGCAAGATGGTTTCCATTCACAGTTATGAGCGAACGATCAGTCGGACTCGTAAGCCAAGCGTGAGCAGCAATCAACATGCCAACAAAAGAGACAAGTAACTCAGGAAATGGATTGGTGGATTTGCACTCGTGGGCTGCGATTACATCGGCGGAATTTACGCAGAAGAACTTACGTTTCCCAGACGCGTAGTCTGGATCATGATGACTCATAATATTTGCGCCTTTGTGCATTACAACCATGTCAGGTGTAAACGCGATGTCTGGATTCAAATATGATCGTATCCTGACCTGCTGGCGAATCTCGAAGACCTCATTCCCGACCGTTGCTTCCACATGTGAGAAATTATTCGGATTGCCGTTCGGCGTTGTTAAGTAACGATATGTGCCATTCTTAAGATTCATTGGTTGAAGAGAGCAATTCGTTTCATAAAAGTCAGTAAGAGCATGTAAGCATCCAATCTCAAATGACGCGGACAGTTCCCGCTCCTTTCGCGCATATGTTATCCGGTAATTGCTCGCAAAGGACTGGATTGCCTTTTCGACGTCGTCAATCCAGTGATCTGGGCTCTGCTTGGTCATTTAATGCCATGAACAGTCGGAAAATAATATCGCTCGCTTGATTGCCTGTTAGTGTCTCTAAGCCACCAGGGACGCGACTAACGACAGAAGAGAAGGATAATTGAGCGGCCCTTATCTTGTGTGCTCGATCATTGTCGAATAGCAATTCCTCCCCGTAGAGAATGGGCACATTACGCCACATGGTCTTGCTTCGCCCTTTGGCAGACGCTGCCAAAGGTCCCAACACTAGTAAGTAGAAGGTATTCAAGGCAAACAACACTTCAAGTCTTTGCAGCGTCCACCCTCGCTTCTCGACAGCGACAAAATGCTCAGATTTTTTTTCCTTCATAAATCGAACGCTCGTCATTAGCACTGAGAAGCGGCGGATCATCTGTTTGCGAATCACCGGATCTTGACCTTCTGTCAGTATTGATAGTGTCTTGTTCATGCGAACTAGTAATGGTTAACGTAAAGTTAGTCCTTAATTGGTTTGAAATAGATCAGATTTTCTCGGGCAAGCGTAATCAAGCTTGGTTGAAATATTTATTCATACTTGTATATTCTAACGAAATATACTTGTAAGTAAGTTAGATACACGTTACTTGAAGTAACCACATCTTCGAGATTAGGATCATATGAGATTTCTTCTAATTGAAGCAAGCCAAGACTCGTTAGGTAATCCCCCCAAAAATTAACCGAGCAAAGCAGTAGAATTTTCTATCGTAGACGAAGAGGAATTTTACTGATGAAGCAGCAACGATTTACGGAAAGTCAGATCATGCAGATATTGAGGCAGGCTAAGGGAGGAATTCCAGTGGCTGATTTATGCCGAGAGTATGGAATGAGTCTGCAAGTTTTTATAAATGGCGCAGCAAGTATGGCGGAATGGATGCGGCCTTACTATCTGAAATGAAGACGGTGTCTGAGGAAAACAAGCGGTTAAAGCGAATGTATGCGGAAAGCCGGATGCAGAATGATCTGTTGAAGGAGGCGAAAAAAGTGGTAAAGCCCTCACAGCGCAAGGTGATGGCGCGGTGGGCAGTGAAGGACAAGTCTGTCAGTATCGTTCCAGCCTGTACAACTATTTGGCATTTCTGAGACCTGC
>CP091135.1:1416745-1429707 GCA_021582655.1 Nitrosomonas sp. | reverse complement strand
TCCCTCTCGTTATGTTGCTGGGGCAACATAACGAGAGCGTTACAAAACATAATCTTTTCATTGGGAAATTGAACATCGGTTCGATTACTTGTTACGGGAGAGATGGTATGAATCAAGAAAATAAATCTCTGAGCACGGCCGAGAATCTTTCGGTTGATTTGGATGCTGAAATCCGTAAGTCGATTGCCAGAATCAAGCTACATATCCATTTATTACTCAGAAAAATACTCAGACTCTAAACACCTTACCCGATACCGACCGCTTCGACAATGCCTCTCAGCATCCTGTCAGCCGGATGGATCGATCGAATGGGATTACAAATTATTTTACCCTATCGTTGCGCATTGCTTATACTTACGCTGTTGATTAAATCCGAGGCACGGCGAATGAAAGCAAAAATCGAAGATCTGCTCAACAGCATACCTGGAAAAGCAAGTGAGGAATGGCCGATGGGTGAGCCTTTTGCGCTAGCGTTTGCACATGGAACGATGTCGGTGGAAATCTATACGCCGAAAGAAACGGATATACAGACCCCGCACGAGCAAGACGAACTGTATTTCATTCACTCCGGAACCGGCGAATTGGTCATCGATGGTGAGCGCCATTCGTTTAAGCCAGGTATGGTGTTTTTTGTCGCCGCGAATGTAAAGCACCGTTTCGAGAATTTTTCCTCCGATTTGATCACCTGGGTGGTTTTCTGGGGACCGAAAGGCGGTGAATCGATCAGCGCCGGGAAATAACAATGATCAAGTTCTATGGCTATAAAAAATGCAGCACCTGCCGCAAAGCGGAGTCGTTTTTACAGCGCGCCCACATTGATTATGATTTTATCGATATCACCGAGCATCCTCCTACGGTGGAGGAGCTGATCGCGACGGTAGCGCTTTCCGAAACACCGTTGCGTAAATTTTTCAATACCAGCGGCGTACAATACCGCGAACTGAACATCAAAGACCGGCTTGCATCGCTGCCGGATCAGGAGATTTTAACGCTACTGGCGGAAAACGGTCGCTTGATCAAGCGACCGGTCATTACTGACGAAAAGCGCGCGACGGTCGGATTCGACGAAGAAAAGTTCTCGCGAACATGGTGTTGATAACGCGTGCCGCAAAGCCCGATCGTAATAGTTCAAGCGATTAATTGAATGCACTGCACTTGGTTTCGCCCGCATTTCTTAGCGCTATGCAATGCGCGATCGGCAGTGGCAAGCATTAACTCACCCAGCGATTTGGTCGACTGATGGTTTTTTTCGAGCTGCTGCGAATCGGAGATTCCGATTGATATGGTGATTTGAATTGCATTCCCCGCCAACTCGATTTGCATACCCTGAATAGTTTGCTGGATCCGTTTAGCAACGTCATGAGCGCAGTTGACATCCGCTTCAATCAACAATACGGCAAATTCTTCCTCACTATAGCGTCCGACGATATCGGTAGCTCGCAGCCCCCGCCAAATTTTGTGTGCAACCTGCTTCAAAATTTTATCGCCGTTCACATGGCCATAGTCTTTTTTGTACTGCTCAAAGCAATCAATCCCGATAAACAAGCAGCTGAGCGGCTTCCGATACCGCTTGCTGTGCGAAATCTCTTTCGGCAAACGCTCGTCAAAATAACGCCGGTTATTTATTCCGGTCAGAAAATCGACCAATCCCAAGTTTATTTGTTGATTCGGCAACATTATTTTTAAACCACGAACGAGACCCGCTAACGGGGAAGTGCTTTTCTACTTCTCAAAAGCCATTATTTTTCTGATTATTCAATAAAAAACATTCGATTTACGAGTAAACACCGGAGGTTGAACACGTATGTTTTCATTTTTTCGGATTTTATTTCATATTATAAACGAAGTAGTAACATGTATATCACAAACTTGCGCTTTCAGATTCATGCTTGTACTCTTGCGGCAGTGGTTGCACGCAAGTATGCCGGGTTTGATCTTGTATTGATGATGGCTTCCTTTAATAAAATCGGATGATGCGGGAGGTGAAATTGAGTAACACGAAGTTTTTGATACGCAAAGCTGCGGTTCTCGGCGCAGGTGTGATGGGTGCACAAATTGCTGCCCATCTGGTGAATGCCAACATCGAAACACTGCTATTTGAATTATCCGGTGAAGCGGATAACCCGAATGCCAATGTCATCAAGGCAATGGAGAAATTGAAAAAGCAAGAACCCGCACCGCTGTCGATCAAATCCAAAGCAGCCGACATACAACCGGCCAACTATGATCAGCATCTGACATTGCTCCAGGACTGCGATTTAGTCATCGAGGCAATTGCCGAACGAATGGATTGGAAACGCGAGCTATACCTCAAGGTTTCGCCCTTTTTGGGAGAACACACGATCTTCGCCAGCAACACTTCCGGTTTATCGATCAATCAGCTTGCCGAAGCATTCCCGGCGCATTTACGCCACCGGTTCTGCGGTATTCATTTTTTCAATCCACCGCGCTATATGCACCTGGTCGAACTGATTCCCGGTGAAACCAGCGATGCCACAATGCTCGACAATCTGGAAGCATTTCTAGTGACTTATTTGGGCAAAGGCGTGATCCGCGCTAAAGACACGCCGAATTTCATCGCTAACCGCATCGGTGTCTTTTCGCTGCTCGCAACCATGCATCACGGCCAAGCCTTTCGACTAGGCTTTGATCTGGTTGATGCGTTAACCGGCGCACTGATCGGCCGTCCCAAAAGCGCCACCTTTCGTACCGCCGACGTAGTAGGGCTCGATACGCTCGCACACGTCATTAACACCATGCACGATACGCTGCCGGACGATCCGTGGCATCGCTATTTCGCCGCGCCGGATTGGCTGCAGGGCTTGATTCAATCCGGCGCATTGGGGGAAAAAGTCAAACGCGGGGTATATCAGAAAATCAAGGGTGAAATTCACGTACTGGATCTTACCACGCAAAATTACCGGCCATCCGGCGGACAAGTCGATGAAGATTTGAAGCGATTACTCAAATACAGCAACCCGACGGACAAGTTTGCCGGATTACGCCGGCATCAGCATCCGCAAGCGCAATTCCTGTGGTCGATTTTCCGCGATGTATTCCATTATTGCGCAGTGCAATTGGCATCAATCGCCGATAATGCACGCGATCTCGATTTGGCGGTACGCTGGGGATTCGGTTGGAACCAGGGGCCGTTTGAAATCTGGCAGGCTGCCGGTTGGAAACAAATCGCGCAATGGATTCAGGAAGACATTACTGCCGGCAAGAGCATGAGCCAAACACCACTGCCACAATGGGTACAGGAAATTGCCGGTAGTACGATACAAAGCGTGCACACTGCGCAGGGCTCGTTTTCGCCAGCCATCGGAAAAAACCAGCAACGCTCGACGTTACCGGTATACCGGCGACAACCATTTCCGGACAGACTCATCGGCGAGGACACTCGCTACGGCGATACCGTTTTCGAAACCGACGCGGTCAGAATGTGGCACGCCGGCGATGACATTGCGATTCTCAGCTTTAAGAGCAAAATGCACACCATCGGTATCGACGTACTGGAGGGTGTGCAACAAGCGCTTAAAGAAGCCGAGCAAAACTGGCGTGCCCTGGTGATCTGGCAAACGGAGCCGCCGTTCTCAGCAGGTGCGAATTTGCAAAAAGCCGCCGAAAAACCCAAGCATGCCCCTCAGCCCGATCAAGCACCACCGCCTGCACCGCAACCGCCGACCGCGTTTCAGCAATTCTTGAAGAAATTACGCAAAACGACTCAGGCAACCGTGTTGCAAGTAGCGCGCGAATTGGATCTCACCGACATGCTGATGGCCAAGAAGCTGGAGGAAGTCAATCACATGATCCGACAATTCCAGCAAACTTCCCAGGCGCTTCGCTATTCGATGATTCCAACCGTCTCCGCTGTGGACGGACTGGCACTCGGCGGCGGTTGCGAATTCGTCATGCATTGCGACCGGGCAGTGGCAACGCTGGAAAGCTACATCGGCCTGGTAGAAACCGGTGTCGGCTTATTACCGGCGGGTGGCGGTTGCAAGGAATTTGCGATGCGCGCGGCGCAAAACGCCAAGGATGGAGATCCCTTTCCGCTGTTGAAAGCGTATTTCAAAACTGTCGCGATGGCGGAATTGGCGAAAAGCGCGGAACAAGCAAAGGAATTGGGTTACCTTCGTCCTGCCGATACCATAGTGATGCACCGCTTCGAATTGCTGCATATCGCCAAAGCACAAGCATTGGCGCTGGCGGAAGCCGGTTACCGGCCGCCGTTGCCAATGCGTGAAATTCCGGTGGCAGGCAACACCGGTATTGCAACGATCGAAAGCATGCTGGTGAACATGCGCGAAGGCGGATTCATTTCCGAACACGATTACTTGATCGGCTGCAAGGTAGCGCACGTGATGTGCGGCGGCGATCTGACGCCAGGCAGTTTGGTTGACGAGGATTGGTTCTTGGAATTGGAACGCGCAGCATTCATGGAATTAATCGCCACAGAGAAAACCCAAGCACGCATCGAACATACGCTAAAAACCGGCAAGCCACTCAGAAACTGATACATTCGGAGACCATCATGACCAAACAGACTCAAGAAGCCTATATCGTTGCCGCGACGAGAACACCGGTCGGAAAAGCACCACGCGGCATATTTAAAAACGTCCGCCCCGACGACATGCTGGTACACGTGATCCAGGCAGTAATGAAACAATGCGCAGGATTGGATCCGGCTGCGATCGACGACGTCATTGTCGGCTGCGCCATGCCCGAAGCGGAACAAGGCATCAATGTCGCGCGAGTCGCCTTGCTACTGGCCGGTTTACCCAATAGCGTGCCTGGCATGACGATCAACCGATTTTGCGCTTCCGGACTGCAATCGGTGGCACTGGCTGCGGATCGCATTCGCCTGGGAGAAGCGGATGTGATGATCGCCGGCGGTACCGAAAGCATGAGCATGGTGCCGATGATGGGTAACAAAGTGGCGATGAATCCGGCCATGTTCCAGCACGAGGAAAATGTCGCGATTGCCTACGGCATGGGCATGACTGCCGAAAAAGTGGCCGAGCAATGGAAGGTATCACGCGAAGTACAGGATGAATTCGCTCTGACCAGTCATCAGCGCGCATTACGAGCAATCGCATCCGGTGAATTCAAGGACGAAATTGCGCCATATACCGTCGACGAGAAACGCCCTGACTTGATCACTCACCAAGTACACGAAGAAATCACCGTCAAGGATACCGATGAAGGTCCGCGCACCGATACCAATTTAGACGCACTGGCAAAACTGAAGCCGGCATTCGCTGCCAAAGGCTCGGTGACCGCGGGTAACAGTTCGCAAATGTCCGATGGTGCAGGCGCTGTGGTTTTGATGAGTGAAGCGGCGATGCAGCGTTTTAATCTCTCGCCACTCGGACGTTTTATCGGATTCTCGGTGGCCGGTGTACCGCCCGAAATCATGGGGGTAGGACCGATCAAGGCGATTCCCAAGGTACTGGCACAAACCGGTATCAAACAAGACGATCTGGATTGGATCGAACTGAACGAAGCTTTTGCCGCGCAGAGCCTGGCGGTAATCAATGATCTGAGATTGGATCGCGAAAAAGTCAATCCATTGGGTGGTGCGATTGCATTGGGACATCCGCTGGGAGCCACCGGATCGATCCGGGTTGCGACACTGTTGCACGGATTGCGCCGCCATCACAAAAAATACGGCATGGTCACGATGTGCATCGGCAGCGGCATGGGTGCAGCCGGGATTTTTGAAGCATTGTAACCAACCGTCCAAAACCGCATTCGTGCATCGAACCGGCCGTTCGATCAACGCTAATGCACAATGCGACCGATACAAATATAGACAGGAATGAACCTAACGCCCCCCTGCTAACCAACCACCGCTTCAATCAGTCGCTTTGAATTGCTTTTTTGGCGCAACGCTTCCGATGATTGCTCATACTGTTGCCAACGCTGCTTGATTTCCTGGCGCTTCTCCAGCGGTAATTGTTCCATCTTCCGATACCTTTCGCGCACCTGCTGTCGCTGTTCACCCGTTAACGCATGCCAGCCCTGCATTTGTGATTGGATTCGTTGCTGCTCCTGCGAGCTCATCCCAGGATAGCGCTGGGCAACACCCAGCCATTTTTTCTTTCTGGCCAATTCCATTGCGTCCCAATGCTCCGCCAACGGCTCAAGGATTCTTTGCTGCTGCGGTTTCAATTCCTTCCATTGGAATTTATTTGAGTCGGCAAAAACATCGAATGTAAACAAAAATAAAAATCCGAACAAAAATGCTAGTCTAAATTCAGCCATTGCTCAAACTCATTATCGATATATGCGTCAATCGGCAAGTCATCCGCCAGGATCATGGCATCAATGACCGCATAGTGGTCATTATCCCAGAACTGCAGAAGTAAGACGTGCGTCAACAAAAAAATCATCGTCAGAAAAAACAGCAAGATACAACCGTCACGAACGCCCCAATGCTTTCCAAACATGGATGATCCGTTACCCGAGTGAATGACTTTCGGTGATTCGGGTTGACACTGCGCTAAAGCGGCCAATCGAGCCGCTTGCAATCGATACAATGTACTTGGTTTAATGGTCTCCTGCGCGCTCTGATCTAGCATTGCAGTTATTTTTTCACCAAATTCTTGTTCATTCATAAGGTCACTCCTTTTGCTCTGAGTATTGCAGCCAATGCATGAACTGCCCGGGAACAATGAGTCTTAACACTACCTTCAGAACACCCCATAATTGCAGCGGTTTCTGCCAGGCTCATTTCTTCCCAGTAACGCAATAAAAAAGCTTCACGTTGACGTGGCGGCAACAGCGCTATCGATTTTTCGATGATTTCGATCAATTGATCCCTCTCTAACTGCGTATCGGGTGTATTGGATTTTTGTTCAACAACCAAAGTTTCGAGTATATCGAAATCTTCCCCTTTTTTGTCTTGATCATCCGAAGAAAATGATGAAAATAGCGTGGTCCACAACGTACGAATTTTTCGCCGCCGGTAATAATCGCGAATGGTGTTTTGTAAAATACGCTGAAAAAGCAGCGGAAGCTCTTCAATCGGCTTGGATGCATAATGTGCGGTGAGCTTCATCATGGAGTCTTGTACGATGTCCAGTGCAACCTGCTCGTCATAAACGGCAAACAGTGCTTGCTTGAAGGCGCGCTTCTCGATTTCAATTAAAAAATCAGAAAGCTGTTGTCGTGTAGCCAGAGTACGGACCTATAAAAAAATGCAAAACTATCGAGTTTAGGTCAGCGAATGTCAATTTTTTGTAAAATTCCGAACAGCCACCAAGCTATCAATCCGGAATCAGCTGCGCAATAGCTTGATCAACAGTCAAAATATGTGAAAAAATACAGGTATATGCTACAACGTACCATCAATTGTCCGCAGTGCGGAAAAAAAGTGACTTGGGATGCAGTCAGTCCGTGGCGCCCTTTTTGTTCCGAGCGTTGCAAAATAAACGACTTGGCGCAATGGGCACAGGAATCTTATCGGATTCCCATCGCCGAGTCGGAATCGGAATCGGAACAACCAAACAACAACGAGCCCGCATGATGAACGAATCGGTTTACGAAAAAAACCGCGAACTTCAACGCAAACTGGATCACCTTCTCAAACAAGCGAGGGCCAACGAAAAGAAACAACAGCTCTATGAAACCCTCGGTTTTGAAATCATCGGCGCAAGCACTCCGACGCAATTGCGCGAACTTTTACTGACCCAGATAATCATCCGCTTACAACTTTTGGACGTGGTGTTATGCCTGGTTGATTACGACAAAGACACGCAACGCATGTTTTTTGAACATGACGAAGAAACACGACTTGGTTTGGAAAATAAGCTACTGATTCTGGATACGCAAAAACACGCGGATCTCATCCGATCACTTCCGGTCACCCCCTTACTGGGCGTGGAAGCACTCAAACGATACCCTTGGATCACCGCCAATCTTGAAACGAAAAATCAAATTAAAAGCACCGCACTATTACCGCTGGTGCGAAGCCGCCGCATCACCGGCGCTCTCATGCTGTTAAGCCATAATCCGCATCGCTATCAGGCCGATATCGGCACGCTGTTTTTGCAGAAATTATCCGCGATGGCAGCGGTTGCCATTGAAAATTGCCTCAATCAGCAAAGAATCAAGGAAGCCAGTTATCAAGACGCTCTGACACAAGCTTACAATCGCCGCTACTTCGATCTGCGTTTCAAGGATGAAATTGCACGCTGCATGCGCTGGGACGATGATCTGACCTGTATGTTTCTCGATGTCGATCATTTCAAAAACATCAACGATACCTATGGCCACCAAACCGGCGACTTGGTACTCAAACACATGGTCAATCTCATCAAAGAACAAGTCAGATCTTGCGACATCGTAGCCCGTTACGGCGGTGAGGAATTCGTCATCGTACTGCCCTCGACGGCCCTGCAAGCGGCGCGCGAAATCGCCGAACGCTTGCGGCAGGCAATATACTCCTCTCCCGTCACTTTTTGCGACCAACAGTTACATGCCACCGTTTCCATCGGCATGACCAGTTTAAAAGATCTGCATACCGTACAGCATGATGTCGCTTGCATTTGCAGCATGCTACTCGACCGCGCCGACAAAGCATTATATATCGCAAAAGAAAACGGTAGAAATCAGGTTGCGCTGTTTATCAATCCGATCACTAGTGCCTAACTACGCTAAATGCCGCGCATCATTGCAATGCCATGCGCACCCATTTCTTGTGCAATCGCCAAATCGCCGGTATTTAACCCTCCCAATGCATAGACCGGCAACGAATAATCTCGGATGAGTACCGCAAACCGCCGCCAACCCAACGGCGGCATCCCCGGATGTGTCAAAGTCGGATACACCGGTCCCAAGACAACAAAATCCAACCCCAGTCGCCCGGCCGCATCCAGCTCTTCCAAATTATGACAAGATGCGCCGCACAACCCGTCTGCGGTATCGGGACGGGATATCAACGCCATCAATTGGGATGACGTCAAATGCACACCATCAGCACCCAATTCACGCGCCAAACCGTGATCACCGTTAATCAGCACTTTGGCTTGATAAGAATGGGCAAGCGCGATTACATTTCCGGCAAACTGCCGCAATTCATCCGCGGCCATATATTTTTCACGGATTTGCAGCAACCGTAAACCGTTTCGCAATGCCTGTCCGATTTGGTTCAATGATGCATCAATCCCTATTTCACCGGCCCGTGTAATCGCATAAACGGGCGACAGCAGCAGCGATCGCAGAATCGGTCCGTTGGCGGGCAGCACCGGAGACACTCCTGCTGGTTGATACGGGCTCTGCCAGGACAGCTGCTGATTTTCTCGTGGTACCAATTCGCCCTTCCACTCGATTACCCGATAAAAATGTAATCGAACCGTAGCGTGTGAATAGGCAAAAACGCGTGTAAGCCATGGATACGCCCGAATCACGTGAATACCGAGTTCTTCCTGTAATTCGCGCCGCAATGCATGCAACAGCGATTCGTTGGGCTCAACCTTACCGCCGGGAAACTCCCAATAACCCGCATACACTTTTCCCGCGGGCCGCTGTGCCAACAAAAATTGTCCGTCGGGCTGCACTATGATTGCAGCGACAACTTCGATCACAAGCGCCGCTTCGCTATCGGCTTGCATAACTGCATTCATGATTTCCGGCCACCATCTGAGGACTTTTGCCGACCCACCCAATCTCGCACGAACTGCCATGCCACCCGGCCACTGCGTGAACCGCGCTCAATCGACCACTGCAGCGCCTCGGCGCGCGCCTGTGCGGTCATGGTGGTAATTCCGAAATCGGCCAGCCAATATCGCACAACATCCAAATACTGATCTTGGTCGAACGGATAAAACGACAACCATAAACCAAAACGCTCCGATAACGAGATTCTCTCTTCGATTGCCTCACTTGGATGCACCTCGCCATCGATATGCCGTGTATCAAAATTATCGCGCATGAATTCCGGCACCATATGACGCCGGTTCGAGGTCGCATAAATCAGCACGTTATCAGAAACCGTGGCAATCGAACCGTCCAATACCACCTTAAGCGCCTTATATCCCGGCTCATCGGTCTCGAACGACAAATCATCGCAAAACAGAATAAACCGTTCCGGGCGCTGATAAATCTTATCCACGATATCATGCAAATCCACCAAATGATGCTTTTCCACTTCGATCAAGCGCAACCCCGCTGGTGCATACTGACTCAGCAACGCCTTGATCAAAGAAGATTTTCCCGTACCGCGTGCGCCAGTCAGCAACACATTGTTGGCCGGAAGCCCCTGCACGAATTGCCGCGTATTCAGATCGATGCGCTGTTTTTGCACATCGATGCCCTGCAATGCAGCAAGCCCGATCCGATGCGGATGAACCACCGCTTCGATCAGCCCCGTATTTCCCCGCTTGCGCCAGCGAAAAGCCGCCGATGCCCGCCAATCCGGCTCCGAACAGGATACCGGCAGAAATTGCTCCAACCGATCCAACAATCTATTCACTCGCTCAAATAACTTGTCTGATTTTTTCATAAGGTGTTAATTTTGTAGTAACCAAAGCCAGATCTGAACCACTACAGCTCACTTATTGTGAATAAGTAACGCTCAACCTATCTTTCGTGGCTGTTCCATGTAATATTTGTCTCATCGTTTTTCCTCTTTTTTAGTGGGTGACAAAGCATGCCGGTTAATTGCGGGGCTAAACAGGGTAGCTTACTAAATTATGACAGTATCGTTATAAGTCAGGCTCAATCCAGCATTCAGCGTCGCTATCTGCACTGCAGCACCTAAACCGCTGCCATCTGCGTCGTATAGCAAAGCCCCCGTTGCACTGTTGTAAACAATAAAATCATTATCATCCACAGCCTGCGCACCCACTCTGAATTGATCGACCGACAAAACACCGGTGGCAGTCAGCGTTGCAAAAACCGCATTCTCCAGTTCGATGGTGTCATCAATCACATTGAAATCGGTAATCGTATCGACACTTCCAATCGTGGTGAATCGAAACACATCGCTGCCGAGACCACCCGATAACACATCATTTCCTGCCCCGCCATCGAGTATGTCGTTGCCGGCCTTGCCATACAAATAATCCGCTCCACCCAAACCGGTGATCATATCGGCATTCAATGTACCGCTGAGCGTATCCGATGCATCGGTTCCGGTGTACAGCTTGGTTAAAATGGCCGTTAGATTCCATATCGTGCCGTCGTCGAATTTGATTTGCTGCAGCGAACTATATGTATTGACTGGATTATCTTGATACAAAAACTCCTGCACCGTGATTTGATCCGTCGTACCTGCGATCTTGATCACCAATGACGTACCCGCGGTGCCTAATGTCACTTCATCGGCCACCACGCCAGCCTTGAACTGCAGCGTATCGATCTTGCCTGCGGCGGTATCGTACACTGAACCGATGGTGTCTTGCCCGTCACCCTTGCCGAACCCATAGATGTCATTCCCGAAACCACCGTAAAGGATATCGCTACCCGTACCGCCGTCCAGTGTGTCGCTACCCGCGTCACCATAAATCACGTCATTGCCGGCCCCACCGCGCACCTCATCATTACCATCACCGCCATACACATAATCAGCACCGATGCCGCCATCGAGGATATCACCACCACCTTGGCCATATACAGTGTCATCGCCACCCAGGGCGTTGATCGTATCCGCACCGGTATAGCCCCTCAAAGTCTGGGCCGTATCGTTGCCGGTGATCGCCAGCGTCTTGATCGTGGCGATGTCCCAGGTTGTACCGTCAGCAAATTTGACTTGCTGGATCTCGTTGTAAGTGTTGGCCGGGTCGTCGGTGTAAAAGAAGGCGCTAACGGTCACCTTGTCGGTAGTACCCACGATGGATAACACCAGATCCGATCCCGAGCGCATGGCCACGATTTCTGCAGGCGCCACACCGGATTTGAACTGCAGCACGTTGAGTTTGCCTGCTGTCGTGTCGTAGTCCCAGCTGGTGATGTCTTGCCCGTCGCCTTTGCCGAACAGATGGGTGTCGTTGCCCGTTCCACCTATGAGCGTATCGTTGCCCGTTCCGCCGTCCAGTGTGTCAGCACCCGCGTCGCCATAAATCATGTCATTGCCGGCCCCGCCACGCACCTCATCATTACCATCACCGCCATACACATAATCAGCCCCAACGCCACCATCAAGAATATCGCCACCACCTTGGCCAAATACGGTGTCGTTGCCACCCAGGGCGTTGATCGTATCCGCACCGGTATAGCCCCTCAAAGTCTGGGCCGTGTCGTTGCCGGTGATCGCCAACGTCTTGATCGTGGCGATGTCCCAGGTTGTACCATCGGCGAACCGGACTTGTTGGATCTCGTTGTAACTGTTGGCCGGGTCGTCGCTGTAAAAGAAATAGCCAACGGTCACCTTGTCAGTGGTGCCCGCGATGAACAACACCAAATCCGATCCCGAACGCGTAACCACAATTTCCGCAGGCGCCACACCGGATTTGAATTGCAACACGTTGATCTTGCCTACCGCGGTGTCAGAGTCCGCGTTAATGGTATCCTGCCCGTCACCCTTACCGAACAGGTAGGTGTCGTTGCCCGCTCCACCAATGAATGTATCATTACCTGTTCCGCCATCCAGTGTGTCGGCACCCGCATCACCGTTCAGGGTATCGTTGTCTGCACCACCGTTCAACGTGTCATTGCCATCGCCGCCATACACACTATCAGCCCCAACGCCACCATCAAGAATATCGCCACCGCCTTGGCCAAATACGGTGTCGTTGCCACCCAGGGCGTTGATCGTATCCGCACCGGTGTAGCCGGTCAAAGTCTGCGCCGTGTCGTTGCCGGTGATCACCAACGTCTTGATCTTGGCGATGTCCCAGGTTGTACCGTCAGCAAACTGTACTTGCTGGATCTCGTTGTAAGTGTTGGCCGGGTCGTCGGTGTAAAAGAAGGCGCTAACGGTCACCTTGTCGGTAGTACCCACGATGGATAACACCAGA
>CP091135.1:1368493-1416645 GCA_021582655.1 Nitrosomonas sp. | reverse complement strand
CCGGGTAAGGCACGATCTTCCACTTCAGCAGGGCGGCTGGAGATCATGGCATCCTCGCTGACATGAGCCCATGCTTTAGCCTGTGCCCTGGCTCTCGGTACGCGCAACGCTCGTCCCGTGCGCAGGCAGCTCACCAACTCGTGCTTGAGAGCACCTCGACCTTGAATGTAGAGAGCCTGATAGATGGCTTCGTGAGAGATGCGCATGGATCCGTCCTCTGGGAAATCGATCTGTAGCCGATTGGCAATCTGTTTTGAGCTTCTTGCGCAATTCCAGCAGCTCCTGCCGTTCGCTAGCACTCAAGGAAGGTACACTCGATGTTGCAGCTAAAGCAATTGCCTGGCTTGATCTAATTGGTACACCTGCTGCCCGGCACCAGGTTTGGATCGACGTGTAGTGGCAACCAAATTCCTTGGATAATTGCTTGGGACAGTTCCCTAATGCCACCCATTCCACCATCTGCTGGCGAAACTCAGGTGGGTAAGCAGGTTTGTAGTTTTGTAGTTTTGTGTCATCTTACTTCTCCTTTAAACAGAACATAGTGTGTCCGTTCAAAGGGGGAAACTCCAGGTTGCCTGGATTCAGCAGTTCTTTTAGAGGTCGCCTACTTTCTGAAATAACTCGGGAAATAATTGCTGAAGTGGGTGAAGTGAAACGCAAGGAAACTTCACCTTCAACGGCTAATCATTACTTGGCAACAAGGGCAATTTTACGTCGTGCTACCCTTGATTGGGAATGGATCGAACCAGAGCAAGTCAAAATGCTTCTTGATGAGTTACCGGAGCATTTAGTTGATTTGGTTAAATCCTCCCCGTGTACGGGGTTACGCAAACGAAATGTAACCGATCTTGAATGGTCGCAGGTTGACCTGCAAAGAAACGCTGCATGGATTCACGCAGATCAGGCTAAAGGAAGAGAAAACATTCACGTTTCGTTAAATGTTACTGCAATAGAAATATTGCGGAAACAAATTGGCAAGCATCCAGTGAGAATCTTCACTTATCGAGGTAAGCCAATCAACCAAGTTAATACCAAAGCTTGGCGCAGAGCATTAGAACAGGCTGGTATTGAAGACTTTCGCTGGCATGATCTGCGGCATACCTGGGCGAGCTGGTTAACTCAAAAAGGTATTCCGTTAAATGTGATTCAAGAGATGAGCGCTTGGGAGTCGACTGAGATGGTGAAGCGTTATGCTCATTTGGCTCCCGAGCAATTCAGGAAACATGCAATAGTAGTAGATGAACTCCTGAATAACACAATTTTGACACAATCGGGAAATCAGGAGTCTGGAAATATCACTTAAGTTATTGTTTTTATGGTGCCGACACCAAGAATCGAACTCGGGACCTTCTGATTACAAATCAGCTGCTCTACCATCTGAGCTATGCCGGCAATTTAACTAGGATTCGGAAATATAATTTTTATTTAATGATACGTAACCCTGGCTTTTTTGATTTACTCGATTCTTTTGCTTTAGAAGCGTCATCGACCTCCCCTATACCTTCTTTTATTTCGTTATGCTTATAGTCGATCATTTTATTATTCAGAGTAAATGCTATTCCTTGATTAATTTCCTTAGCGAAAATACTTTGTACAAGAATTATCGGAATTTCAATTTTTCTTGATACACCGCCGAAACGCGCCATAAAGCTAATTTCATTATTAGCGATAACCAGGTCCTGTATTGCATGAGCGCTAACGTTAAAAATAATCTCCCCATTTTTAATATATTCTTTAGGTAAATTAAGCTTATCACTGGATCTCACGGACAAATAAGGCGTAAGGCCGCTATCAATACACCATTCATAAATCGAACGGATTAAATAAGGCTTCGTTGATTGAACAATCATTTCATCTACTTACGCATTACTTTCTCAGAAGCAGATAATGCGTCAATGAATAATGGGCGACTAAACAATCTCTCTGAATATTTTAGTAATGGCGCAGCTTGTTTTGGCAAGCGAATTCCAAAAAACTCAAGCCGCCATAACAAAGGTGCTATAGCAACATCAAGCATAGAAAACTCATCACCGAGCATATACTTTTGCCTCTCAAAAATCGGAGAAATCAGTGTCAGATTTTCAGCGATTACTGTTCTAGCTTTGTCCATCACTTTCTGATCAGTGCCTTCAAAGGCATTAATATAGCAAAACAACTCCTGTTCAAATCGAAATAACATAAGTCGCGCACGGGCGCGCATCACTGGATCAGCCGGCATTAACTGCGGATGCGGAAATCGATCATCAATATATTCATTAATAATATTGGATTCGTACAAAATCAAATCCCGCTCCACTAACACTGGTGCTTTGCCATGCGGACTCATCACTGCCAAGTCTTCAGACTTATTATTCGGATCAACATCAATTACTTGAAAGTCCATATCTTTCTCGTGAAGAACAATTCTACAACGATGACTATACGGACAAGTAATTGTTGAATACAGCGTCATCATAACAACAATTCTCTGTTTTATTTTTTATTGCGCCAGCAAAGCCTAGGTTTAATGCACATCTCTCCAATACTCTTTCTTCAGCAAATAAGACAAAACAAACATTGCCAGCAAGAAGAGCATTACTTTGATACCTAATTCCTTACGTGCATTTGCATGCGGTTCACCCAAATAAACCAGATAATTTACCAAATCACCTACGAATTTATCATAATCTGCTACAGACAATTGTCCGGGCTTATCCACTACTAATTTTTTTTGGTCGCCGCTTTCTATCAACCGTTGCTCTCCCTGTAGCTGATATAAAACATGAGGCATTGCCACACGATCAAAAATCAAATTATTCCATCCCGTTGCTGTTGCATCATCACGATAAAAAGCACGCAGATAAGTATATAACCAATCGGCACCTCTGGCACGTGCAATTACTGACAAATCCGGAGGAGCTACACCAAACCATTCCTCGCCATCCTTTTTCCTCATTGCCGATTCCATCAAGTCACCCACTTTTTGGCCGGTAAATATCAGTTTCTCAAGAATCTCTTCATTAGTGTAATCGATATCGCGATGGCGATTGTAGCGCATGTAACTCGCACCATGACAAGTCAAGCAATAATTAACAAAGCTTTCCGCACCACGTTTTAAAGAAGCATTATCAGTTATATCAACAGGTGCTCGATCTAACGGTATACCAGGCTCACCAGCAAAAACACCAAACGGAATTATGTATAAAATCAAAAAAGCAATTATTATTTTCTTCATTTTTTACTCATGTAGTCTTTTGGGTTCAGGCTTCGTTTTATCTATCTTGCTATACCATGGCATCAAAATAAAGAAAGCAAAATAGATGATCGTAAAAATTTGCGCTAATAATGTGTATAAAGGTGTTGGTGATTTTGTTCCTAGCCATCCCAAAACAAAGAAACTTATGACAAAAAGCGCTAATGCAATTTTGAAATAAGGACCTTTATAGCGTATTGACTTAACAGGACTCCTGTCCAACCACGGCAAGAAACAAAAGATTACTACCGAGCCCGCCATTAAAATCACCCCCCACAATTTCGCATCAATCCCGAGAAAATTCACGGTTACAGCGCGCAGCATCGAATAATAAGGTGTGAAATACCACACTGGAGCAATATGGTCTGGCGTTTGCAATGTGTTGGCAGGAATAAAGTTGTTGTACTCCAGAAAATATCCCCCCATTTCTGGCGCAAAGAAAATGATTCCACAGAATACAAATAGAAAGACAACCACGCCGACAATATCTTTTACCGTGTAATAAGGATGAAATGGAATTCCATCGACTGGAATACCGGTTGCAGGGTTCTTATTTTCTTTAATCTCAATACCGTCAGGATTATTTGATCCCGTTTCGTGTAACGCAAGAATGTGCACAAACACCAGTACAATCAACACTAATGGCAAAGTAACAACATGATAAGCAAAAAAACGGTTTAATGCTGCATCGGATAAATTAAAATCACCCAATAACCACTGCTGAAGCGTATCGCCAATCGACGGAATTGCACCAAACATGCTGACAATCACTTGTGCGCCCCAGTAGGACATTTGACCCCACGGCAAAATATAACCAGTAAAAGCCAAGCTCATCAGCACAAAAAATATCGCCATACCAACCAGCCACAGCAGCTCTCTGGGTTTACGATAGGAACCGTATATCATGCCGCGAAACATATGCAAATAAACCACGACAAAAAACATTGATGCACCCGTTGAATGCATATAGCGAATTAACCAACCGTACTCGACATCACGCATGATATATTCAACCGAAGCAAAAGCCTGGCTAGCATCCGGTTTATAGTTCATAGTCAAGAAAATGCCAGTTAGCAATTGATTGACAAAAACTAACAGCGCTAACGATCCAAAGAAATACCAGAAATTAAAATTCTTTGGCGCATAATATTCGGAAAGATGCGCTTTCCAATTTGATGATAGCGGAAAACGTTTATCAATCCACGCAATCATTGAATTAAAAAAATTACTCATTTAAGCTGCCTCGCTTTCGGAACCAATTAAAAGTCGTGTATCACTCAAATAGACATGAGGAGGCACCACCATATTTGTTGGAGCCGGCACAATCTTATATACCCGTCCAGCCAGATCAAATTTTGATCCATGGCATGGACAAAAGAATCCGCCTAACCAATCTGAACCAAGATCAGCGGGCGCAATATCTTTTCTAAATACAGGCGAGCAACCCAAGTGCGTGCATACACCCTCAGCCACCAAAATTTCCGGTTTAATCGAACGTGTACGATTTTTGGCATAATCAGGCTGTTGCTTTTTATCAGAATCAGGATCCGCCAATTGTGGTTCCACTTTCTCAAGCGATGCCAGCATTTCTTGCGTGCGATTCAATACCCACACGACTTTACCGCGCCACTCAACCATCAACAGCATACCAGGCTCGAGCTTGGATATATCAACCTCTACCGGTGCCCCAGCTGCTTTAGCACGTTCACTTGGCATCATACTCAACAAAAAGGGTGTTGCAATTGCAGCGCCCGCGACACCACCCGCCATCGATGTCACAGCAACTAAAAACTTCCGTCTGCCGCTCATCTTTTCATTAATAGTGAAACTATCCGCCATATTCAAATTCCATCAGTAATATTTTTAACGTAACCATCTATTTATAAACGCAATTCACAGACATCAATTTCCAATTTACCCGCAATGCCAAATGACCAACATCAAAACCGCGAAATTATACCACAATCATAATAATGATTTTATAAAAATCTTATAAACTCTCTGATCAAATTGAATTTATCAGGATCAATTAAATAATATTTTTCCAACAAATATTATCGGGTAATTTTTAGCTCCATGTCATATTGGCACCATAGAAACAGTCGTGAAAAAAAAGATAGAGTAGATACCACCGCTTTTAGTCCCGCAGCATACGAATAGGGTCGTGGTTAGGATTAAATAAATTACTCCAACTCTTTTGACCGTATGCCGAAAATATACTCGGAAGGGAAAGGCTCTTGAGAGCTTTCAGCCCTGTAGCGAAATTTACGTCATCACGAAAGTATACGAATAAATCTTTAATTGATCATATAAATCAAATTTATAGTGTTTACCATCACTTTCTAAATGATTCGATATCCGATCAACGGCAGCAAATAGATAAAACTTGTTTTCTTCTGGGGGCACTCAGCCAAGTCGATATGAAAATAGCCGCCTTCTTTGCAGGCTTATCATCCCCGGTAAACGGTAAATACCGTGATGCTGATAACAGCAATATCAGCATAAACGTGGAATCAAACATCTAGGGGAAACACTAATTAATTCAACGAATGAAAAGAAACGCGTCATCTTCACACGAAGCAATTCGCTCGTACAGCCAATTAATCGACGTTTCCATAATATACGATCTTATCCACAATTCGTCTGAATTGAGGTGATAACAACAGCAGCAACACAAAACCGACAGGAAAGGCAATACTCCAAGAATAAAGCCATTCCGCAATAAAAGTGTCAGAAAAACCGAGATTCACCGCAGTTACTGTCGCAGATACGCACCCCGTCATCGTCGCTGACATTAAGAAACAATAAATGCAATGTGACAACAATTTCTGCTTCATGTAAATACCACTTCCTTTTCATACTAAATGTCAAAGATTCTATATTAAAAATAAAAACATTTTTCTTTACCATAGTATTCACCAAATGAATCAAAATAACGTAAACTTCCCAGTAAATCACCATAAATTCTGCGAGATCGGATACTTACTATCAATCTGCTTTAATAAGATCACCATGTATGATCGCCCCAAACTAAAGATTTATTACAATTCCGCCTGCCCTGTCTGCAAATCAGGCATTGACGCGCAAATGCGGAAACAAAGTGCCTGCGAGACGCAATGGCATGATATCCACCACCACCATCAATTGATCAATGAGATCGGTGCGGATCTGGCATTTGCCAGAAAACGCTTGCATGTGATCGATGAGCGCGGCGAACTTCAAGTGGGGTTTGATGCTTTTCTGGCGATTTGGCGCAATTCACCGACGGAATTATGGAAGTGCCGTATGCTAGGGTTACCTGTTATCAAGCAGCTATGCCGTTTAGCTTATAACGGTTTCGCCGCTGCGCTTTACTGCTGGAACAGATTAACAAAACGTTGGTAGGGCAGCAGGCAACATCAATATATACGCCGTATAATCGCTAAACCATGTCACCCGCAACACCGATATAACAATCCCGATTATTTCTGCAGCAATGATTTGCCGATATCCGCCAACTCACCGAGCCGCGCAGCAACTCTGCAGCTGATGCTGCCTGGCGGGTACCTGCCATCGCCGTCAATGCTGCCAGCCGGCAAGCCGGTCAATAGAGCGATAGCTTGATCAATCGTGCCGATTGCATAGACATGAAATCGCCCTGTGGCAGCGGCAGCAATCACGTCCTGGCGCAGCATCAAGTGTCTGACGTTAGCAGCGGGAATGATAACGCCTTGATCGCCAGTCAATCCGCGCGCCACGCAAATATCGAAAAAACCTTCGATTTTCTCGTTGACCATGCCGATCGCCTGCGCCTGCCCGAATTGATTAACCGATCCGGTAATCGCCAACGACTGCTTGACCGGCACATCCGCCAGATTGGAAAGCAACGCGCATAATTCGGCCAGTGAGGCGCTATCGCCGTCGATCATGCCGTACGATTGCTCGAACACCAGACTTGCGGACAATGAAAGCGGCTGATCCCTAGCGTAACGCGACGCGAGAAAAGCCGAGAGAATCAGAATGCCTTTGGAATGAATCGCGCCGGACAATTTCACTTCGCGTTCGATGTTGATCAGTTCCCCCTTGCCGAACCGGGTGGTGGCGGTAATGCGCGATGGTTGCGCGAATACGAAACTTCCCAGTTGAATCACCGCAAGACCGTTGACTTGCCCGGTAACCGCACCTTGCGTATCGATCATCAAGGTATCACGCAAAATCGCTTCGTAAAGCTGCTCTCTCACTCGGTCCTGCCGCCGGATCTGCGCACCGATCGCCTGCTGAATATTGTCAGCCGTGACCACGCTACGTCCCGCCTGGCGCGCCCAGTACCCGGATTCGTGCAATAAATCAGTAATACTACGCATGTGCATCGACAGTTTCCCGCTATCGCCGGCCAACCGCGCGCTGTATTCGATCACACGCGCCACCGCATCACGGTCGAACGGTAACAACGCATCCCGGCGCACCAACGTAGCGATCAGTCGGGCGTACAGCAAATGGGACTCGTTCGAACGTTCGATATGTTCCTCAAAATCCGCCGCCACTTTGAATAGTGTATTGAAATCCGGATCGTATTCCTGTAATAAGTAATAAAACAACCGATCGCCGAACAGCACGATTTTTATGTCCAAAGGGACCGGTTCCGGTTCAAGCGATACCGTACTAATCAAACTGTACATCTGCCCCGGAGATTCGATGCGAATCTGACGCGATTGCAGTGCGCGCTTGAGCCCCTCCCACGCGAACGGCTGCATCATCACCTTACGCACATCCAGCAACAAATAACCACCGTTGGCACGATGCAACGCACCCGGTTTGATCAGCATAAAATCCGTCACCAATGCACCCATTTGCGCGATATACTCGACACGGCCGAGTAGATTGCTATAGGTAGGGTTATCCTCGCCGAGAATCGGCGCGCCCGTATCCTTGCCATTGGTCACCAGCACGTTGATCTGGTAATTGTGAAATGTCTGGTGAGTAATGATACTCATGCCGGACAGACTAACAGTTTCCTCTTGTTTGCGAAAATCGTCGACATGATTGACCATGTCTTCCTGCACTGCATCGAAATAAGCCAGCACATCGGGCAAATCCGAATACAAGCCACGTAATTCATCAAGCATGTGTACCACCGTCATCAGCATCATTTCGCGATTCAATTGTCGCATGCGCTCGCTGCGCTCCCTGCGCCACTGCGGCAAATGGCTGAAAATATTTTCCAAATGTTCCTGCAATTCGACGATTGTCGCCTCAATGTACGTGCGTTCCTGTTCCGGCAACTTGGCGTATTCATCTGGGGAGATCACTTCATTACCGCGTAGCGGCGAAAACACAAAACCGTCAGGTGTCTGCAATAACCCGACTCCACGGGCCTCGGCTTCAGCCTTAAGCTGCAGCAAAGCATGCTCCTGCAGCTCACCAAAAGCTTTCTGGATTGCTTTCGCTTTGGCGCGAAATTCGTCGCTCTCAAATATCGCCGGTACCGCACTGCGTAGATAATTGATCAACCGGTCCATATGCTGTTGCAATTCACCGCCACGACCGTGCGGTAGCTTAAGCATGCAAGGCTTATGCGGTTGCGCGAAATTATTGATATAGCACCAGTCGGCAGGCTTATTCTCACACACCGCTTTTTCTTGCAGCAATTGCCGCACCAGACTGCGCTTTCCCATACCCGCAGAACCCAGCACGAACAAATTGTAACCGTCATGCCGGATCCCGGCACCGAAGCGCACTGCGTCGGTGGCACGCAGCTGCCCGATGATTTCCGTCAAATCTTTCAATTCCGCGGTAGTACTGAAACCGAATTGCGCTGGATCGCAAGGATTACTCAGTTTTGACGGTTCAAGCAAAGCACCTTTCGATGCGGTTTCATTATGCGCGTTGATAATAAGCCTCGTATTAATGGGTGTTTCAAACTACTTGGCAATTGTGATGCTCGGTACACCGAGGCGCGGTAAATCGGTGACTGTCATTTGGAATAACAAAAACAATAATTGAAACGCATCGCGGTTCCAGCGCGCATGCGAACCGGCGGTGTCCACAGCATAATACCGATTATTCCAGCGAATGGAAAAATCGGCATCCGACGGCGCTGTGTGGGAAACCAGAAATTCCATGGTCAGATTCGGATTCTCATTACCCAAAATAGCAGGTGTTCTGGGATCTTTCTCAACATGGTACCCGGCACCTTGGCCAAGCGCTTTACCAAGAAAACCAAGAATCGCTTGGAAGCTTCGTAACCGGAAAAACCCGCTCATCGACCATTCTCCGCCAAAATAACCAGGGCGAATATCAAACGCGATGTCGCTGATATCCCATTCGCGTGCCCGATCGTTTAATTTTTCGCGTTCCGCCTCGGGCAGCATTTCAGGATCGTAATTCGTAATCAACACCGGCCCGGGTACCTGTTTGCGCAAGGTAAAGGTATCGTCTGCACTGTTGTAGCGTACGATAAACTCTTTTTGCAACGACTGAAAGCTGTCGGGCGCAATCGAGCCGGCGGGGATCGTCCATGTATGCGTCAGCGGCAAAGGTTCAACAAATAATTGATTATGATCTTGAATCGCCGAAAGGTGCAACACTACACGGCGAAACATTTCATACCCGGTTTTATCCGCCGGGCTATTGCGATGAATGCTATGTCGCTCGCCATCCATTAATCGCACTTCTTGCGCCATCATCCGCAACAGCATGTCGACGTCAAAATGCTGCCGCAGCAATAAGGTCAGCTTGCTTTGTGGAAAGGGTGTCAACAGTCGCTTGGTAAACTCCTCTCCTTCGATCGGCACGATGCTGATGGTTGGGCTCTCCGCCAGACTGCCACCGAAAATCGGCATCAGCGTCGCCCCGGCCAATCCGCCCAACGCAGGAGTAGCACCGGCGTTGGCAACAAAAGTAAACGTCGCGGCAATATTGGATACACCGGTGAAATGCACCGGCTGACGGTGATGCGCACGCACGATATTGAGTAAGAGCTGCTGCGATATCGCGTCAGTCACCGCATCGTCATAAGCGGTCACTGCGCGATTCAATGCAATCGGCGAGATGCATCCCGCCAACATGATCACCGCACACAAAAACCACAAAAATCGCGGCAACGGTGGCTGCCAATTCGAATGTGGATTTTTAGATTTCACCGATCATCTCGCTCTTTTGCCATATGCCCCTGCTGAAAAGCGGGCAAAAATTCATTGCCAACACCACCGACGAGCTGCAGAAAGCGAATAACCTTTTTCGATTTCCCTCAATAATATTCTTGCCGGGCATGATTCTCGAATCGCGTGTATTCACCGAGAAAGGTCAAGTCCACCTTACCGATCGGACCGTTACGTTGTTTGCCGATGATGATTTCGGCGATACCTTTATCGGGTGAATCCGGATTATAAACTTCATCGCGGTAAATAAACAAAATGACATCTGCGTCTTGCTCAATGGCACCGGACTCCCGTAAATCCGACATCACCGGACGCTTGTTGGGACGCTGCTCCAAGCTGCGGTTTAATTGCGATAACGCAATAACCGGCACTTTGAGCTCTTTCGCCAATCCTTTTAAAGCCCGGGAAATCTCGGATATTTCGGTCGCACGGTTTTCTCCCTGGCTGGCGGACGACATCAACTGCAAATAATCAACCACAATTAGACCCAGTTCGCCGTGCTGGCGGTATAGTCGTCTTGATCGTGCACGCAACTCAAGTGCATTCAATGCGGCGGTTTCATCGATAAAGATCGGGGCTTCGCTCAATTTACCCAAAGCATGCGTAAGCTTCGGCCAATCTTCATCTTCCAGTCGACCGGTACGCACTTTATGTTGATCCAGCTTACCAACCGATCCTAACAATCGCATTGCAAGCTGCGCACCGCCCATTTCCATACTGAAGACGGCAACCGGCTTATTCAGTTCTAGCGCGACATGTTCGGCGATATTTAAGGAAAAAGCGGTTTTACCCATCGAAGGCCGGCCGGCAACAATGATCAGATCGCCCGGTTGAAAACCGGAGGTTTTTTGATCGAGATCGTGAAAACCGGATGCAATGCCGGTAACGTTGCTCGGATTATCCTGGTTATAGAGCAGCTCGATTCTCTCAACCACTTGCTTCAACAGCGGCTGGAGATCGGTAAAACCTTCTTTACCGCGCGCGCCCTCCTCCGCAATTTCGAATACTTTCGCTTCCGCCTCATCCAGCAAATCCGCGGCAGAGCGTCCTGCAGGATGGTATGCGGAATCCGCGATTTGTACGCCGATCTGAGCAAGGTTTCGCATGATCGAACGTTCACGCACAATCTCGGCGTAGCGGCGGATATTGGCGGCAGATGGAGTGTTTTGCACTATCGCACCAATATATGCAAGTCCACCAACGGTTTGCAATTCCGCTGATGTTTCCATCGATTCGGCAACGGTGATGACATCCGCTGGTTTATTTTGCGCCAGCAGCTTACAAATATGATGATAGATCAAGCGATGATCGTGGCGATAAAAATCACCATCCGCGACAATATCGGCGATTTTGTCCCACGCGCTGTTATCCAGCATCAAACCGCCTAGCACGGATTGCTCGCTTTCAATTGAGTGGGGCGGCGTTTTTAAAGTATCAACAAATTGATCTTGATGTAAGCTACTGATCGGTGATTGCGCCATGAGTCAGCAAATTCGCGGTGAGTCGGAAGCGCATTTTATCACCTGAGCGCCAACAAATAAAAAGGGCTGCAGACGCAGCCCAAAATTGCAAATCAACTACCTATTTCAAATGAACAATTACAACATCGCCTCGCCGAGGACCGACACCGTGATATGCGCAGCGACATCACTATGCAATGAAATAGTAACCGGATAATCACCAATCTGCTTAAATTGGCCGTGCGGCATTCGAATCATCGACCTCTCCACGGTAAAGCCTAATCCGGACAGGGCCTCGGCAATGTTAGCATTCGACACGGAGCCAAATAATTTACCGTCATTACCGGTTTTTTGCGTGATCTGCACCAACAAGCCGTCTAATTTTGCTGCAATCGCTTGCGCAGCAGCCAATGCTGTCGCTTGTTTTTTTTCTAGCTCAGCGCGCTTCGCCTGAAACTCCGCAATCGCCAGCTCAGTGGCTCGCTTCGCTTTTCCTTGAGGAATCAAATAATTACGAGCAAAACCACTTTTTACATTTACGACATCGCCTAGCTGTCCTAAATTTGCGATTTTTTCCATCAATATAATTTGCATTTTTACTCCTTAGTGACGATCGGTGTAAGGCAACAAAGCTAAGAAACGAGCCCGTTCAATCGCCGTACTGAGCTGACGCTGATAGCATGCGGAAGTACCGGTAATACGTGCAGGAATTATCTTGCCGTTCTCATTGACAAAATCCTTCAGAATATCAATATCTTTATAATCTACTTGCTTGATACCTTCCGCAGTGAAACGGCAAAACTTTTTACGCTTAAACAACGGGCGATTTGCTTTCTTCTCTCTTTCCTTATCCTTACTTTCTTTACGTCGGGAAAAGCGTGTTGTCATATTCATTCCTATTCGTTGTATTAAATGAGTTCGATCTGTATCGCATGAAATATCAGCTGCTGGCTCGAATGGCTTTTTCTGTTCAAGAAACCGGTCATTTTAACCGCATTCTCCCGTTTCATCCCAGCCACCGCTATCGCCGCCTCCCCCATCGCTATCGCCAAAAGCTCAAATATAATCTGCCGGACAATTCCTGCTTCTTTTTGTTTCGAAGCATGATTGACTGTAAATTCCATAATAGCGACACCGGCCGGCGTATAGCGCAAAGGAGATAATTTAATGATTTTCCCACAGATAACGGTATGATTACATTGCAAAATGGCGCGATCGCCTAAGCAGCAGTACTGGATTCTTCTGCTAAATCATCAGCTCCCAATCCTTCGGCGACATCCGTTGAGGGCGTGCTTGCTCTATCCGCCTGGCGCATCATCGGGGATGGTTCGGTGATCGGGCCACCGGTTTTGATGGTTAAGTGCCGCAGCACCGCATCACTGAATTTGAACGCATGATCCAATTCGTCCAATGCTTGTTGATCGCACTCAATATTCATCAAAACGTAATGCGCTTTGTGAACTTTCTGGATCAAGTAGGCAAGCTGCCGCCGCCCCCAATCCTCCACTCGATGAACTTTTCCATTTCTGGCGGTGACAATGCCGCGGTAGCGTTCGATCATTGCAGGTACTTGCTCACTTTGATCAGGATGAACAATAAACACGATCTCGTAATGTCGCATAATTTCCTTATGGGTAAAGCCTTCTAACAATATGGCTGTAAGTAAGGCAAGGTTAAAAGCGCGTTATATTACTGAGTTGAAAAAATAATTTCAACCTTTTAACTAAATTGTGCACCAACCGGGCTTAATACTCACCACTTGGTCGCGTCCGGCACGTTTTGCTTCGTATAACGCACCATCAACACGTGATAACAAAATTGTCAGCGAAGTATCTTGTGGTTCACTTTGTATAGCCCCGATACTCAAAGTCACTCGAAAGTTATTGTCTTCATCGCCGCAATGTATAGCGGCCACCTGTTCGCGAATCCGTTCCGCAGTTTTAACCGTTTCATCGATCACCGATTCGGCCAGAATAACAACAAACTCGTCCCCTCCATAGCGAGCTGCAAAATCTATCGCCCTGATTGATTGAGATATTTTCTGCGCCACCGCAACAATAACTTCATCTCCCGCAACATGCCCCAAGCCATCGTTCAAGGTTTTAAAGTGATCAATGTCTATCATCAATACACCGAATGGCCGCTTATTTCGTTCATAACGTGCCAATTGATCGTTGATAATGGCATTCAATTTGTTGCGGTTATACAATCCAGTCAGGCCATCGGTAACCGACAAAAGCTCCAACTGCTGATTCTTCTGTTGCATAGCACTGCTGGCAGCTGAAATTTCGATTTGATTTTGTCGCAATTGCTCAGTCATCTGATTGAATGTTCGCGTCAACTGCCCTATCTCATCGTGTTGCATGTTTGTAAGCGTGATATTCAAATCACCCTTGACGATTCTTTGGGTAGCGCCGATTAGTTTTTGCAATGCAACGGCGATTGTATGGCTCATGTGAAAAGCGATCGAGGTCACCATCAACAAAATAAAACAAATCAACCAAATAAACAGGTTACGCTGATATTCCCATGCATCATAAATTGAGCGGTAACTACGATTAGCGATAATTGTGACCGGGGTTTCGGACATATACGCAAGCCCTGCTGTTTTTTCTTGCAATGGATTCGGAAAAATTTCATATTCGCCCGGATTGGCCAATAATTTCTGGATAACATCCATACTCAAAGCCATCGGCGGATGGCCATCGGGTATTGATATGTCACTGGTCAACATGACATATCCTTGCTGATCCAACAGTAAGACATCGCCCGGTGGCGATCTCACTTTATCTTTCAGGTTTGATTGAACACTACGGATATTAAACGTAACGATCAGCGCCCCCAATACGAAATCATCCCCCGATAGAATCGGTACCGAAATGCTCAGTATCGCAGTAGCATAGTGCGTATTCCATTGCGGTGCCAACACAAGCTCTCCCAGTATTGATGCCTGTTCCACCCAATCCGACGCAAGTGCCGTGAAAACCGGGACATCCGCATTACTGGCAATGAATTTTCCATTTGCGTCGACCACTGTCAGTTCCAAAACAGTATCAAGGCGTTTTTGTACGGACTTCAAATAAAGCGCCAGCGGTTGCTGTTGCACTTGGCGCTTATTTTTCTGTAGACGCTTTTCTACGGATAATCCATCAATGAGCATCTTGGATGTTGCAAGCTCGCGGGCAACAAGCACCTGTTCCTTGGTCCACAAATCCAATTCCCGGCTCGCATAATGGGCAAGCGCGCGCAACTCGCGAGTCACATTCTCACTGATCATCGTTTCATTCTGCTGAAATGACAACATACCTAGGCCAAACGAAGGAATCAATGTCGCCAAAATAGAAAAAACGATGATTTTGCTTTTAATGCTCTTCAATACCGGTTCCTGGAATTAAGTGATATGCAAAGTCTCCGGCGCCCTGTCCGGATAGTTGCTCATTTGATACCCCTGCCATAATCTGGTCGCAATGAACGAAGCGATAGCATTTGCATGTTGCTGCAAACTTGGATTGCCGAGTTCTTCGGTCGTTTGCCGAAAAAGTTGAAGCCATCGTTCAAACAATTCGGCGGACAGATCAGGCAGTGCGATGTGCTTGGGCATCGGCGCACCGCGAAACCGGCTGGTACCCCGCAATTGCGCCGACCAAAAATTAATCATTTGTACGAAATGCGCATCCCAATCGATCACGTGTGCTTCAAAAATCGGACCTAATCCAGGATCCTTCCTGGCTTTTCCATAAAATTTATAAACCAGCTGCGTGACTTCTTCTTCGGTATATAAGCTTGGATCTGGCATAGAAAATGGTAAGTGACTCATGATGTAATAGCGTGTAAGTAAGTTTATGAAAAGTTATTAATGTTTAATCTACACAAGAATAAATAATACTATTCTTATCGGAACAGGTTAGTTTATCGTCGGCACTCTCGATTGTCCAACCCGACATTGCCAGAAATCTGTCAGAATCGTTAATGACTGTCGTATGACCATTTTGATTCGCGGAGATCACAAAAATGATAAAAAATTTACGTGGCAAAGCACTGCTTATGGATCCGACCCAAACCAAATCAACGGGATTCACACGGGAAGAACGCGAGATTTACGGTTTACGCGGTCTATTGCCCTACGATGTTGCAAGTATGAATAAACAAATTGATCGCGTACTGGGTAGTTTACGCGCCAAAAGCAGTGCCATCGAAAAATACATTTTTCTAAACGCGCTGCTGGAACGCAATCAGCGACTTTTTTACCGAACCATGATCGATCATA
This sequence comes from Nitrosomonas sp., assembly GCA_021582655.1. Lineage (GTDB taxonomy): Bacteria > Pseudomonadota > Gammaproteobacteria > Burkholderiales > Nitrosomonadaceae > Nitrosomonas. The sequence goes on along the minus strand of CP091135.1, from coordinate 1,400,547 downwards.
TCGAAGAAATCATGCCGCTTGTCTATACACCGACCGTTGGCGAAGCCTGCAAGGAATTCGCGCATATTTTCAGAAAACCGCAAGGATTCTACATTACACCGGAGGATCGTGGTGACATTGCCTCACTCTTAAAAAACTGGCCGGACCAAGATATCCGCATCATCGTCGTAACGGATGGTGAACGTATTCTCGGTCTGGGTGATCTGGGTGCCAACGGCATGGGAATTCCGATCGGCAAAGTAGCACTCTACGTGGCTTGCGCCGGGATCAACCCGGCACAATGCATGCCGGTTATGCTCGATGTTGGCACCAACAATCAATTTATCCGCGAAGACCCATTATATCTGGGATACCCCCATCCAAGAATAGCCGGTGATACGTATCGATCATTGGTCGATGAGTTCGTGCATGCCGCTCAGCAATGCTTTCCCGATGCACTGATACAATTTGAAGACTTTCTGACACCTCATGCTTTCGAATTCCTCGAACGCTACTGCAATACCGTCCGATGCTTTAACGACGACATTCAAGGCACAGCAGCGGTAACACTTGCGGGCATTTATAGCGCTTGCCGTATCACACACAAAAATTTTTCGGATCTGAAAGTCATGTTTCTGGGTACGGGTTCTGCGGCGGGAGGTGCGGCGGAACTTATCACAGACGCCTTTTGCGCCGCCGGATTAAATCGGTCGGCAGCGCAAAAACGGCTTTGGTTCATCGATCGTAAAGGATTGGTAACCACGATGAGCGAAAACATAAAACCACGCATCCAAGCTTATGCTCACGTATACCCTGCTTATGACTTCGTCGATGCGATTGCTGCGATCAAACCGGATGTGTTGATCGGAGCAACCGGCGTTCCGGGTACTTTTACCGAAGCGGTGGTGCGCAAAATGGCCGCCGTAACCAGCCGGCCGGTCATCATCGCACTCTCGAATCCGACATCACACACCGAATGCACGGCGGAGCAAGCTTATTACTGGAGCGATGGGCGGGCCATTTTTGCAAGCGGTAGCCCGTTTCCGCCTGTGCAATACGGCGATCAAGTGTTTAAACCGGGACAAGGAAATAACGCTTACATTTTTCCCGGTATCGGCCTCGGCATTTATGCGAGTGCTGCCCGGCTAATCACTCCAAGTATGTTCCTGGCTGCGGCACACGTATTGGCGGATATTGTAACCGAGCAGGAACTTAGCAGCGGTGCAGTTTATCCGGCGTTGCCCCGAGTCAGAGAAGTATCCCTCGCAATTGCAACCGCGATATGCCACATTGCCGATCGGGAAGGTTTAACGGACAGACAATTACCGGAAGATGTTAGCGGATACATCAAATCACTGATGTACGCACCGAATTACTAATACAGCCATTCAGGGAGAAACTGGCAAAAAATATACCGATACCGACGCAACGATTATACTGCCCCCCCTTCTCAGACTGCCAAGGAGACACCGATGATGGCTGCACGAGTGAATCACTTCATTGCACGACGCTCGTTTTCCTAGTCGAATAAATTGACAACACCTTCCAAGCCGACATGATTGATTGCGTATGTTGCGGCTTTTCTGACGATCGGTTTCGCGTGATAGGCAATACTGACCCCTGCCTCCGCCATCATACCCAAATCATTTGCGCCATCCCCGATCGCGATTACTTGTGCACGTTGCAATCCCAAAGTATCGCAAATCTGCTTCAATACCCGCGCTTTTCCTTCTCGCCCGATAATCTCGCCAACGACCTCGCCAGTCAAATGCTGATTGTCGATCGCCAATACATTGGCAGCGGCAAAATCGAGTTCCAGTTTTGCTTTGATCCGCTCGGTAAAAAACGTGAAGCCACCGGAAATCACCATGGTTTTCAACCCGGCTTGCCTGGCTTGCGCCAGCATCCGTTCGGCACCCGGGCTGAGTCTTACCCTCTCATCATAAACGTTTTGCAACGCATCTTGATGCAATCCTTTCAACAATTGCGTACGCCGTATCAAACTCTCTTCGAAACTGATTTCACCTTGCATGGTTTGCAAAGTAATCGCCGCAACCTGCGGCTTGATATGCAACATGTCAGCAATTTCATCAATAGACTCGATCGCCAACAAAGTGGAATCCATATCCATAGCGATTAATTTAAAATCCGATAGCTTCCGCTGTGCCGCCACAAATGCGAAATCCAATTCCGCCGACGCGCAATAGTCAGGCACCGCATCCGAATATGCAGCATTGATCAGGCGAAATGCTTCACCGGTTATACGTTCAATACTATCCGCAGCGGTCAGTTTTGCGATAGCCCGCAAATCGCTGTTATTGACTTCCACACCTTGAAGAATCAGGTTCATCATAAAAAAATCACCGGATCAATAAATTTGTGCCTCACGCCATTCCTTAATTTGATTACGTCCGGCATGTTTCGCCTCATACAATGCCGCATCTGCGGCGCGAATCAAATCATTCGGTTGTTTAAAACCTAATGCGTTCGCCTCATACGCGGCGACACCAACGGAAACCGTAATTCGAATCAGACGCTCCGCATCGAATCGATAACTAATGGCGGCGATCACATCCTTCAACCGCATCATCAAGTTTCTTGATGCAGCAAGCGAAGTACCCGGCAAAATCAGCGCGAATTCTTCACCGCCATACCGACTCAACGCATCGTCATGACGAATTTGCTTCAAGATCGATTCTACCAGGATGACGAGTAAAGAATCACCGGTGACATGTCCGTAGGTATCATTTATTTTTTTAAAGTGATCGATATCGATCAATGCAACTGTCAGCGGTGACTTATTTTGCACCGCCAAATGGAATTCACTCGCCAATGTCTCATCGAAATAAGCGCGGTTAAATGCGCAAGTCAAACCATCGTGCCTTGATTTATCCTCCAAATCCTTCATGCTAAGTAAACTATGCGCCACCAGCAATTCTTTCGCTTGCGCGAGCAGATGATTCGCCTCCGAAGGATCATGAATGGCGATTTCAAACACATTTTCAATGGAGTCGAGTTTTTCCGTCATGACATCAATCACATCAATCAGCACTTGCCCATCAATGCCGAGCCAAACCCGAGCGGCATGGTGCAACGCCATCAATTTTTGTGGATCCGACGGACTAAAAAAGTAATCTCCCAAATAACGCGACACCGCCAAGCATGCTTGCAGGGTGGGCCCCAAGCCCAACGGCTCGGGACTGCAATGGCTATTGATACAAGACAACGCGATATAATCCGGAATTTGCCATTTCTTAAGCAACTCGTAGCCCAGCACATCATGACCGATACCGAAATTTTCGCGCTCGGCCACTAAAAGCGTATCGTGATCGGAAGCCGCATTGAAGACTTGGGAATATTCCTCCGGTATCAGTACCCAAAAGGCAAGAATACCGATTTCTTGCACCAAAGCCGCCAAAAAAAGATCATCCAGAAATTTGATACCCAATTTTTCACCCAAAGCATGGCCGGCTAATGCCGTTGCGATCGAACGGCGCCAGAAGGTATTATTATCAAAAAATGGAGTGGTGTGATCAGCGAGCGGCTTTTTCATCAGCGACTGCACCAGTGAAAACGATAGTGAAATTACAAGAACGGTATGCGTTCCGAGTATGCTGACAGCCTGCCGGATATTTGTAGCCATACGCCGGGTCTTATACAACGGAGAGTTGGCGGTACGGAGTAATTTGGCCGCTAAGGCCGGATCAAGTGAAATACACTGACAAATAGCTTCTATATTGATATCCGGATCATTAGCAAGCTCAATTATTTTAATCGCCACTGCCGGTAAGCTTGGCAGATCCTGACAGGTACTCAATTTTAATTTCAATGCGCTATCGGTCATTTATGGCACATCTCATAGTATATCTTTCACATGCAATTGAATAATATCGGTTTTGTCTTCAATTATCGCACAGAAAAATCTTTCAGGATATTGTTAATTAATCGCCTGCCTCAGAATGTGGACGCGAGTCTGCATTTTCCTGAATGATGGCAAAATGCCGCTTCGTTTCGCAAAAGATTTCAGCAAAAGCTGTTTGATTCGCGTGCAAGTGATAATAAGATAGCGGGTAATTGAAAAATACCGGCCTCATTCTGTTAAACAACTCGATAAAGGAGTTCACTGTGGATTTCGCAATAAAAATGGGAACGCTCGAAAAGCAACGCGGCGCTTGTGCGATTGCGGGCATTTTTGATGCTAGAAAAATGACCGAATCGGCCAAAATTCTCGACAAACTTTCCCAAGGCTATCTTAAAGACATCCTGGCATCCGGGGACATGGAAGGCAAAGCCAATACCACGCTACTACTCCATAGCGTACCTGGCATCCCATTTAAAAGAATTCTGTTGCTCGGACTGGGAAAAGAACAGGAATTCAAAGACAAAGCTTTTCTTGCCGCATTCAATAGCGCCCTGAATGCATTGGAAAAAACCGCGGTAACGGATGCTGTATTGTTTTTACCCGATTTTCCGCTGAAGCATCGGAATAACGCCTGGAAAGTTTCGCAAACGGCAATTGCCACTATTGCCCAGCAATACCGCTTTAATCAATTAAAAAGCAAACCCGAAGCCGGATCGAATCGATTAAAAAAGCTTATTCTCTGCATCGATAATCGCGCGGAGCTTGATGCTTGCGAAGAAGCTCTGCAGCAAGGATTAGCCATCGCACATGGCATGTCACTGACCAAGGATCTGGGCAATCTCGCACCCAATATCTGCACCCCCACGTATCTTGCCAAACAGGCCAAGGATCTTGCGAAATCCCATAAACTTAAAACGACCGTGCTAGAAGAAAAGGATATGGAAAAATTGGGAATGGGCTCCCTACTGTCGGTCACAAAAGGTAGCGAACAACCCGCAAAACTGATCGTACTCGAATACCAAGGTTCCAGTAAAAAGGAGGATCCAATCGTTTTGGTAGGTAAAGGCGTTACTTTCGATACTGGCGGAATCTCTCTCAAACCGGCAGCGGAAATGGATGAAATGAAGTTCGATATGAGCGGAGCCGCCAGTGTTTTGGGAACCCTGCTGGCCGTCGCCGAGTTGCGGTTGCCGCTCAATATTATCGGCATTATTCCGGCCACCGAAAACATGCCTGGCGGCAAAGCGAGCAAACCCGGCGATGTGGTTACCAGCTTGTCCGGTCAAACTATCGAAATTCTCAATACCGATGCGGAAGGTCGATTGATTTTATGCGATGCGTTAACGTATGCGGAACGCTTTAATCCCAGAATGGTGATCGATATCGCCACCCTGACAGGCGCTTGCGTCATTGCACTGGGAAACTTCACCACCGGCTTGATAAGCAACGATGACGAGCTGGCACAGGAGCTCTTGGCCGCAGGCGAATCAATCGGTGATCGCGCATGGCAATTGCCGCTATGGGATGAATATCAGGATTTACTGAAAAGTAATTTCGCCGACATGGCCAATATCGGTGGACGCGCAGCCGGTACAATCACAGCAGCTTGTTTCTTGTCCCGTTTCACTCAGAAATACCGCTGGGCTCACTTGGACATCGCAGGCACTGCGTGGAAATCCGGAAAAGACAAGGGATCAACCGGACGTCCGGTACCTTTATTAGCGCAATTTTTGATCGCGCAAACCAAGTCGATAAGATAAGTAACCGATACATGCTGATTGATTCAATCGGCATGTATCGGTTTTCCGAAATGACACAAATCAATTTCTATTCGGGTACCGCAGACAAATTGCTGACCGCTTGCCAATTATGTGCCAAGGCGGTCCGGCAGGGTTTGCGCGTGATTGTCTATGTACCCGATATATCGCTGATGGCACAGTTCGATCAACGACTCTGGAGCTTTTCTCCTACCAGCTTCATTCCACATTGCCGAAACGACGAGGAAATCTCTCTGGTTCAACAAACGCCGGTCATCTTGAGCAACAAAACACCAAACAACGCAGCTTTTGACGTTTTGCTCAATCTACATCATCAATCCCCGCCTTATTTCGAGCAATTCACCAAGATAATCGAAATCGCCGGAACCACGCAAGAAGATAAATCGGCCGCTCGCGAACGTTACCGCAATTATAAAAATGCCGGATTTGACATACACCATTATCAACTGGATGCCAAAACCGATTAACTTGCAACGCATATCTGACGATTACAAATATGACCACCCCGCCTTCCGACTCCGATGACAATAAAGTACTGGAGAAATTAAACGGATTACTGCAAAAATACCAAGGCCGGGGTAATTCGTTCGGTACCGCCCGCAGCAATAAACCCACGACACTCGATCACCCGCACCATGAACCGGGGGGGGTGTATCCCGGCGAATCAGAAAACATCCCCACGCTAACCGAAACGGTCACGCTACGCCCGGCCATCATCCAACCACAACCGAAACGTTCGACGCCAATGCAGAAACTGTTGGAATCAGCACTACAGGATGCCGGAATTATAATGAATGCGCTGGATAAAAAAGCACTCGCCGCCGCTTTGGAATCCCGCCTGAATAAAAACGCACCGGGCAAACCAACGGATTTATAACACCCCTACTCCACCCCCGATAAGCCGTTAAATACGCTGATCATTGACTGCACGAACGACGCATCACTTCGTTGTGCAGCGTTACTTCCTCACCGATAGATCTCGTCGCTGTATATCGCAAAAAAATCGCCATTCCATCAAAAACAAAAGTTATTATTTCCCACATAAAATAATAATATTTTCTTACACAAATACGTCAATTCTGATATGTTTCACCTCTCATTATTCAATTGAAGAAATATATACACATTTAATACTCTTTAAAAGCCTGGATAATCTGTTAGTGTAATCTGTATGGTATTGATAAAAAGAATAGAAATTGCAATTTTCCAACTCACCCCTTCCGGTGTTTTTTCGTTTCTCAACCCTGCCTGGCAAAAACTTACCGGCTTTCCGATCGCGGCAACCCTTGGCCAATCTTGGACGAATTTTATTCATGAGCAAGATCACATAGCGGTAATGTCGGCGTTTCATCAACTGGCCGAAAGCAAAATACCGGCCAGCAGACAGCTTGAATGCCGCCTGCTAACCAAAGACGCACACTCGGTTTACGTTGCAGTCAATATCAGCTCGATCACCAAAGACTCCATTGTCGAGGGTTTTACAGGCAGTTTCTTTAATCTGACCGCATATAAGCAAAAGCTGGATGCATCGAATCATCACCAACAACGGTTATCCTGTGCACTTGATGGTGCAAACGACGGTTATTGGGATTGGGACATCGATTCTCACCAGGTCTATTATTCCCCCCGCTGGAAAACGATGCTGGGATATACCGAGAACGAATTGCCGGAACCGCATCTGAATACATGGCGGCAATTAACTAACCCGAATGATGTTGAACGCGTGTTGAATCACACAACCGATTATTTTTCCGGGCGATTAAGCAAATTCCACATCGAATTCCAGATGATGCATAAGAAAGGCTACTGGGTCGATATTTTGTCTAGAGCATCATTTGCCCGGGACCATCAAGGCCAGCTCATTTCCCCCAGGCGCCTCATCGGCACTCATGTCGACATCACCGAGCGCAAAAAAACTGAATTGCAACTAGCCATACAAAACATCGCACTCGAGTCGGTGGCTAATCCCATGGTGATTACCGATCCGAGATCGATTGTCGAATGGGTCAATCCTGCTTTTCTTAAATTAACCGGCTATACACAAGCGGAATCGGTAGGCAAAAAAATAAAGGGGTTGGTTCATTCCGGCTTGCACAATGATTCCTTTTACAGAGAAATGTGGCTCGAAATCAGCACCAACAAAGTGTGGCAAGGCGATCTGATCAACCGGAAAAAGGACGGAACGCTGTACGATGTATTCATCACCATCACGCCGGTCACCAACGAATTTGGCCGAATTCTACATTACATCGCAGTCAAAGAGGATATTACACAACGAAAAGCCTCTGAAAAAGAAATCCGGGATCTTGCATTTTACGACCCGCTCACCAAGTTGCCGAACCGTCGCTTATTTCTTGAGCAACTTAAACACGCAATGCTGACCAGCCGACGCCAACAAAGCCATAGTGCCTTATTATTTATTGACTTGGATAACTTCAAGACCCTTAACGATACATATGGCCATAATATCGGCGATATGTTTCTGATCAAAGTTTCCTCACAAATTCGCCACTGCATCAGAGACAAGGATATTGTTGCCCGTTTGGGAGGTGATGAATTTGTGGTCATGCTCGAACAGCTTGCACATGATCCGCAACAAGCGGTCACCGCAACATCCACTATCGGAAAGAAAATCCTGGCATTACTCAATCAAGAATACTGCTTTAAGGAAATGCGATACCGGGGATCCGCAAGTATCGGTATCTGCATGTTTATGAGTGAATACAATCGAATCGAGGAAATTCTGAAGCGTGCCGATACAGCCATGTATGAGGCCAAAAATGCGGGGAGAAACACATTGCGTTATTTTGATCCCGCCATGCAGAAAACATTGGAACAAAAAATTCAACTCGAAAAAGCGCTATGGGAAGCTTTGGATAAGCAGGAATTCAAACTGCACTATCAACTGCAAATCGACAACACAAGAAATTTTACCGGAATTGAAGCGCTGCTACGTTGGCAACATCCCGGGAAAGGCATATTAACCCCGGAAGAATTTCTAGCGGCTACAGAACAAAACGGCATGATCATTCCGATCGGTGACTGGGTAATCGCGGAAGGATTCAAGCAAGTACAGAGATGGCAACGACATCCGTCACTCAAATCGCTCACACTATCGCTCAATATCAGCGCGGTTCAGTTTCAAAACGAGGATTTTGTGGCTAAGCTAAAAGCACAGATCACACAGCACGCTATCGACTGCCGAAAATTATTTCTCGAACTGACCGAATCCTCACTCATTCAGAAACACGACAGTACCATCAAAAAAATTAACGAACTCAGCGCCATGGGTATTCGCATCTCGATCGACAATTTCGGCACCGGGTATTCATCGCTCAGCTTTCTTATGCGCCTCAATCTTTCGCAAATCAAAATCGATCGCATGTTTGTCAGGAATATCCGCTCGGATCCCAATGCACTTATTCTAGTCAAATCGATTATTGAGATAGGAAGGAATTTGGCGCTTGATTTGGTCGCCGAAGGCGTGGAAAACAAATTGCAATTCGACACGCTGAAATCGATCGGCTGCATGAAATATCAAGGCCACTGGATCAGTCAACCGATGTCCGCCGAAGCAATTCAAACATACGTGGAAAATTTTGCAAAATCCCGCACATTTCCGGATGATGTCGCATGACCCTGGGTTCTTGAATTGAAAAGCGATCTGGATTGTCACGACGAAGATTGATTACTTCTAAAAACGTTTCTCAACAATCCGCCGCGAAAATATTACCGTTAATACGAGACAGCCCCACGCTCATCCATAGCGGCTGCGCATTGGTTTGATTAACATTGATATGCCAAACACTACGGCACTGAACAATACAATGGTAGTACCGGAAGCGACATTAAAGATGTAACTTAAATACATACCGATCACACCTGTCACAGCCCCGATAATTGTTGAATAGATCATCATTTTACTAAAGCTGTCAGTCAGCATTCTTGCGGTCATTGCAGGCGCGATAAGCGTAGCCGCGACCATGGTGACACCGATCACATTGAGCGATGCAATAACGGAGAACGTGAGCAATAATGAGAACAGCAATTGCACCGATGCCGTTTTAATGCCAAATACTTGCGCAGCTTCACGGTCAAAGGTAGCAAACAGCAATGTACGGTAACTAAAAAACAGCGTAACCAGTGTCACACCAGCGACAAACCCGATAATTATCAAATCCTGTTGAGTAATACCAAGAATATTGCCGAATAAAGCGGCTTCGAAATTTTGTTTGAAATTTCGCACCTTACTGACAATCGCCACACCTAAGGCAAACATCGCGGTGGTCACTATCCCGATTGCGGCATCAAGTTTAATTTTGTTATTTCTAGTAATCTTATTAATGATCAATGCCGCCAGCAGTCCCATCACACATGCACCGATATAAAAATCCAAACCCAACGTAATGCCGACAACAGCACCGCCGATCGCTGCGTGCGATAACCCGTGACCAACGTAACTCATACCGCGCAGCACCACATAAACACCGATTAAGCCGCCGGATGCGCCGACCATGAATGCAGCAAGTAAGGCATGACGAAAAAACTCGTACTCGAGCGGCTCAAGAAACAATTCCATTACCGATTCTCGTCTATAAAATTAAGCGGTGTACTATTGGCGATCAGAAAATGTCCTTGATATTTAACGATAACAATATCGCCGCCATAGGTTTTGGTCATCACTTCATTGGTAAAAATATCATGCGGACGCCCCTGCGCCACCACACCGCGGTTAAAACAAATCACCCATGGCAAATGAGAAGCCACCGCGTTCAAATCGTGCGTGGTTAAAATGATGGTAATGCCTTCGCCGTTAAGATCACTTAATAAGTGCAGTACTTCATGCTGGGTTTTAATATCGACACCGGAAGTCGGCTCATCCAATACCAACAACTTGGGATTGTTAATCAATGCGCGCGCCAGAAATGCACGCTGTCTTTGTCCGCCCGATATTTCGCTGATGTGATGCTGCAAACAATTATCGATTCCTAATCGATATGCAAGCGTCCGTACCCTGATGCGCTCCGGTCGACTGAGCCAAGGCCAGATGCGACCGTTGGTATAAAGCCCCATCATAATTACTTCTTCAACAGTAACTGGAAAATCCCAATCGACACTGCCAAGCTGCGGCACATAACCGATCGTACCCGGCTTCACTCTATTGACCGGCGCCCCCCCGTGTAATAGCACCTTACCCGAGTTGGCCGGATGTAAACCCAGAATAATTTTAAGCAACGTTGTTTTTCCGCTGGCAGTAGGACCGACGATGCCGGCAAACATCCCTGCCGCAATTTCCAAGGAAAGATCCTCAAACACAATATTTTGTTCATAACCGGCGCTGACACCGGTTAAACTGACAGCAGCATCCGACTGCGAATCAGAAGGGAATATTGCGCGCATCAATACCGGCTATACAGGTTGTCTTCCCACCGAGCGCTTCGGTCATAATGTTCATATTGGCGGCCATCATGCCAATAAAAGAATTATTGGGTGGTGCGGGTAGTTCGTCATCGGATAACTGATCAACAAACTTGGCTTGCGACGCACGCGCAATTTGCTCCATCACTTTGCTAGAGAAAACCTCCGAGCCGAATATCGCAGGTACCCCCGTCTCTCTGATTTGCTTAATGATGCTGATTACTTCCTGCGGACCCGGCTCCGAAAAATCGGCAGGCTGGATCGCCGCAATCACAGTCATACCATAACGTGGTGCAAAATAAGCGAAAGAATCGTGATAGGTAACGAGCTTGCGGTGATTTTGCGGAATCGTTGCAACACAGTTGAAAATCGCCTGATCAAGTTTTTTCAGTTTGACCGAATATACAGCCGCATTGTGCAAATAGCCGGCCCGATTTTCCGGATCCAGCACAATCAAATGATCCCGAATAATTTCCACATAGCGCATCACCAGTTCGATATTCAACCACAGATGCGGATTCGGATGTCCCCGCTCACGCGGAAAACTAAAATCATATTGCCATTCCGACTCGTCCAGTACGTGATTGCCCAATTGCAGGATCGGCGTAGTCGCTTTTTTTACTTTTTTTGCCAGGCTCAACGTCGGCAACTCCAAATCAAGGCCGTTCATAATAATCATATCCGCCGATCTGAGTATTTTTACATCGGTCGGAACGGGTTCAAAAGTATGTGAATCGGTCCCATCCGGAACAACCCCGGTAACCGTGATATAGACCCCACCGATATTTTGTACAATATTCGTAATGGGTGAAACAGTAGTGACAATTTTCAATCTCCCGTCGGCATTTGAAGAAGCCGATCCCGTGCTCGCAAACACCAGTATCACTACACACAAAAACCGCATCAGAATGCAGCCAATTAATTCCCTCATCACCACCCCCCTTCCAAAGCATATTAATCAAGTATGAAATAAATACAATTTATCATACATTCCAGGTTATCATAGGGATTCTTATGTGGCCGTGAGAAAAACGCTAATTTTGAGAGGAAGGTCCGTGCAAATAATAACAGAGCGGACAGTGGTGCAATCGTATCCGCTTTTTGTCTTCGCTGTTTCAATAGCGACATGCATGCCTGTCTCGGCAACCGCTGCAGGGGTACCGTCACTCACGGAAGTGCTGGTACGTGCCAATGCACGAGAATTGATCGGTACCGCCAATTCCGCAAATGAAGGTACAGTACTGAAGCGGCAACTCGATTTGCGCACCGTCTATCGTCCGGGCGAATTACTGGAAACCGTACCCGGATTAATCGTTACGCAACATAGCGGTGAAGGCAAAGCCAATCAATATTTTTTACGCGGATTTAATCTCGATCACGGTACCGATTTGCGCATCAGCGTGGACGGCATGCTGGTCAACCAACGCTCGCATGGACACGGTCAAGGCTGGTCGGATACCAATTTTATCATCCCCGAATTGGTCAGTAATGTACAGTATTTGAAAGGCCCTTATTATGCCAATCAAGGCGATTTTTCCTCCGCCGGTGCGGTCAGCCTGGGCTATGTCAACCAATTACCCAAAGGCATCGCCAGTTATGGTCTGGGTCAGCAGGGGTTTATGCGGGGGCTGGTGGCAAAATCACACGAAGTCGGCGGCGGTAATGTGCTGTATGCATTGGAATTGCTGACCAAAGACGGCCCTTGGATCAAACACGAAGATTTCAAAAAATTTAACGCAGTATTACGATATAGCCAAGACCGCGGTCCGACCAAGTTTAATCTGACCGCAATGGGATATGGCGGCAACTGGAATGCCACCGATCAGATTCCGCAACGAGGGGTTATAAACGGTTTTATTCCCAGATTAGGTACGATTGATCCCAGCGACGGTGGAGAATCGCATCGCTTCAGCTTGTCGGGTGCATTACAGCACACGAGCCGCCTAGGTACCACACAATTAAATTTGTACACCCTCCACAGCAATCTGGCACTATTTTCAAACTTCACCTATTTCCTCGACGATCCTGTCAACGGAGATCAATTCTCGCAACTCGACAAGCGTTTCCAGTCCGCATTGGATATCAACCATCACTGGGCCAATCAAATGGGCCGATTCAGGATTGAAAATGAAATCGGCGTGCAATTCCAGAATGATGTGATCGACAACGGACTATTAACCACCAAGCAGCGGCAGACCTTGGCAACCACCCGCAAAGATCACATCAATCAAAACAGTGTCGGAATTTACTACCAAAGCAGCATTCAGTGGCTGGAGAAATTCCGCACTGTAGCCGGTGTACGCTCGGATTACTATTGGTTCAACGTCAATAGCAATCTGAGTGTCAATTCGGGCAATCGTTTTGATAATATGACCAATCCCAAGCTTAGCCTGATTTTCGGGCCGTGGGCACAAACCGAATTCTATTTCAATTATGGTAGCGGGTTTCATAGCAATGATGCACGAGGTACCACATCCACCCTGGATCCGAGATCCGGTGATCCGATCAGTCGTGTCAACCCGCTGGTGCGTTCAGTCGGATATGAAACCGGTGTGCGTACTGCAATCATTCCAGGGCTGCAAGCTTCCTTCGCTGTATTTCGCTTGGATCTGGATTCGGAATTGCTATTTGTCGGCGATGCCGGTACCACCGAAGCCAGCCGCCCCAGCAGACGGGAGGGATTCGAAATTTCAACCTTCTATATGCCGACCAATTGGTTAATGATCGATTTGGATTATGCCTTGGCACGCGCGCATTTTAGCGATACCGATCCGGGTGGCGACTATATTCCGGGAGCAATCAGGGGTGTCGGGAAGCTCGCGGTATCGGTCGATAATATCGGACCACTATTCGGTGGCATGCAGTTTCGTTACTTCGGCAAACGCTCGTTGATTGAGGATAACAGTGTGCAATCCAACCATACGATAACGCTGAACGGCCAAATAGGCTACAAAATCGGCAAAAATGTACAAGTCATCGTACAAGGCTTCAATTTGTTGAATACCAAGGCACATGCAATCGATTATTATTATACGTCAAGGCTTCCAGGTGAATCGATCGCTGGCGTGAGCGATTTACATTTTCATCCCATAGAAAGCCGTTCGATTCGTGTTAATTTGGTAGCTAACTTTTAATCCTATCACCTGATTATAAGAAATTTCTAACCGACAAATTCAAGGAAAATTTTATGGAACGATTTACTATTTCAATGGATGATCAGCTGTTTAAACAATTCGATGAAGTATCTCAGGCGCGCGGCTATGACAATCGCTCGGAAGCAATTCGGGATTTGATCCGGGATTACCTTGAAACCACTCGATTGCAAAAAGACAGCAAGGGCTTTTGTATCGCCACGCTCAGTTATATTTACAATCACCATGAAAGGGATCTGGCCAGTCAGGTAACTTCGGCACACCATCACCACCACAATTTGACGCTATCGAGTATGCATGTACATATGGACCATGACAATTGCCTAGAAGTCGCGATTCTTCGCGGCACTGTTCAGGATGTCAGGCTTTTCGCCAACCGAGTGATCGCCACCAATGGCATACGGCATGGCAAGTTACATATTGTTCCGATCGAACAAACACATGAAACGCATTCACATGCTGTAGTTTCGCATGCCCATAGCAGCCCGCTTACTTAATAAATCCAAACAGTGCCATACCTCCAATATCAACCAGCTGACCCAATCCGCCCATATGGGAACAGTTGTAATCAAATAAAAGCGGGCGCTTTATTAAGTTTTTCTCAGGCTCCACCGAAATCATGCCGCCAATCGCCGGTGAGCTATTCACGTTTCAAGTTGCCGAGAGAGTGCCCCTAGATTCTGGGTAAACGATGTAATATAAAGCATGATCTCGTTATTTAGCGCCATCCAATACGTGAGTGCAGTCAATTAACCACCCTCGGTTGATGCATCTTGGTATCGCACCTTCCTTATTCCTTGCCGAAGGAGACACGGTGATCAATGTGGCGTCAACAATGGTACCTCCGTGAAGCAATAACCCTTGCTCCGCCACATCATTGCAGATAAATTCGGTCGGATGATGCGCTTCCAGCAAATGGCAAAATCAGTGCTTCCCTAGCAAAAAAGAACCAAATAGTCGCACTGTTCCTGCGATGCCTCAATTTCTCAGCGACTTAAAATCATCACAGTAAATTTATAAATACATATCTTCATTTGGAATGATTGATTTATAAACCTTATATTTATCATCAATCAGATATCTTAATTTTATAAATTTACCCGCGTAAGCCATTAAGATTAATTAAGGAGATAACCATGCTTAGCTCAATGAACGATAACTACTTCGATGTTTTGATCACTTCTAACGAGATTACTTCAACTTCAACTTCAACTTCAACTTCAACCAACAATATACCGCCTATTTATGCTGCTCCAACTCCAGATAATGCACTTATTTATGCCGATCCAGTTCCAATCAATGATACGCTCCCCATTTATGCTAGCCCAACCCCAATTAGTGGCTTAGATGTCATAATAAGCGATCCAATTGTTTTAATTTAAATTTCTGTCTTTGAGAAATTATAGTTATTCTGTAAAGACAACTCTTAATGACTGCCCCGTGCCGGGAGTACGGGGTTCTGGAGGAATTTGAATCTCCTCAGTTTTGGGATCCAGCATCCAAACACTTGTATACCGTCAGCAAAAGTTGGCCAAAGTAGCTTGATTGCCTAAGAGAGTGTTTTAGTTGATCGTTACTTTAAAAAAGGAGTGATGATGACAGAGAAACACCATCAAAATCGCAGTATTGAAAAAACGGTACGAGATATCCAGAAAGCATCGCCGAGCTATGCCGCCGGGAAAGCATCAAATACCAATATTTATTACCATTGGTCAAAGGAATTCTGGAGTCTGGAAAGAAGCGGCCAGCCGGGGATATTGCCCGCGAGGCGACGTCCGGTGAAGTTAGGAACTTGTGTGGTGAGACCCGGCTACTCAAAGAAACCGTTGCGGAACTATTAATGGAAAACCGCCTGCTTAAAAAAGCATGATCGGGGATGAGGAGGACGGTATATGAGATATTCCGCCTCTAAGAAATTCGAGATTATTCGCCTGATTGAACTGAAGTGTCTCCCTAGAACTGTACAACCTGAAAGTAAAGTTAAACTCCGCCAAAGGCGGCTAATCAGGTTCAGGCAGTCTGTTGCATTGTTTTGCTGTGACAATAAACCTCGTCTGGTGTTTGATTATTCAAGCTTTGATGAAAACGTTCATGATTGTACCAACCAAACCATTGAGTCAGGCTCTGTCTCACCCCCTTTAAGTTGTCAAATGCCTGGGTATATAACAATTCACAGAAATCGGTATCCAGCATGTTGGATAAGCGCCAACTCAGCACTTTACGAGAATACCAGTCCATCATGGCAATGAGGTAACCAAAGCCCTTTTGCATCGGTACATACGTGATATCCGCCGCCCAGACTTGATTAGGTCGGTCGATAACAGTGCCTTTGAGCAGGTCCGGATAGGTTTTGTGCTGCTTGTTCGGATGACTGGTTTTCGGTTTAGGCGCTGTGCTGATTATGCCCGGAACCTTCATCATGATTGATGTCTTCTTACGCCCGGCAATGATGCCTTGACGCACGAACCACGTGGCATAACTGCATGCACCCTATTGGGGTGTTTTCAGATATTGCTCATCCATTTCTCGCACTAAAGCCAGTTGTGTGTCATCGGCAGGTTGCAGTTCATAGTAATAGGTCGAACGCACCAGATTCAGTAATTGACACGGGCGGGAAAAACTCAATCTCTCGTTAGACTCAATCATCTTCTTGCGTTTTGCAAAACTCAATGATTGAACTTTCTGGCCAAAAAATCGTGTTCTACCGTCAATTGTCCGATAACTCGGTGTAATTCATCCGTACTGCGCATTTCAGCCTTTCCAGTATCATTATTTTAGAAAATACTGCAGCCGCTTGTTCAATTAATTGACGCTTCCAGCTGTTGATTTGCGTTGAATGCAATCCGTAGCCCGCCAACTGTGCGGTATCGTTTCCTCTCCACGTATCGCAGCCAGGGCTACTTTAGCTTTGAATTCCCCGGGATATTGCTTGCGTTTCTTACTCATCTCATTGCTCCTTGGCAACGGTAAAGCTTAACAAGCTGTCCCGTTTTACGGTACCACTTCACTCATCACTCATTAATAAAAAGTGACAGATCCTAAACAATTTCAAGATTAGATCGTCTCGAAATAAAAGAAATCTAGAAAAGTTTTCCGGTGTTGATGCACTGGTAATGAATCCTGTTTGCACAGACATTCTGTGCGACAGAAAGGAAATTGCTATGAAGAAAGGACTCAACCATGCGCCCGAAATCACACAATTGATGTGGTCGTTCTCACCGTGGATTTTGCTGTCAGCCGTATCAGGCATCACTGCTGGGGCTGCTACTGTGACCTTGTTGGATACCATCAATCATGTACTCCATCATCCCGAAGGATTGACAGTAAATCTTCTATTAACCTTCACTGCTTTATCGGTTCTCGTACTCATAGGACGCGTGGTATCTGATATGTCGGCCAATTTGGTTGGTCAACGTTTGGTGGCCAAAATACGCAAAACACTTGCACGTAAGATTCTTGGTGCTCCAATCGATGTTCTGGAACGTAATCGTACTTACCGTCTGATGCCCATTCTGACGCAGGATGTAGACATGATCAGTGATGTAGCCTTTACGCTGGCTTCAACCACTATTGCCTTAGCCATTACTCTGGGTTGCTTAGGCTATCTTGCATGGCTTTCTCCATCGTTGTTTGCCTTATTGATGGTGGCATTAATTCTAGGCACTATGGTTCAGGCATTGGCGCAGGCTAAAGGTGTTGCAGGCTTCTGGAAAGCAAGGGATTTAGAGGAAATACTACATAAGGGCTATCGTGGCATCAGCGAAGGTGCTAAGGAATTGCGTATGCATCGTGCCCGCAGAACCAGCGTAAGAAATCAGATCGATCTTACTGTAGACAGTATCCGCGACATCCACCATAATGCAATCAACACTTATGTTATGGCTACAGCATTCGGCTCAGCACTTTTCTTTTTGCTCATAGCTTTAGTTCTTGGCTGGGCAACGATTCAGCATACAGAGCCGGAAACGATAAGTGGTTTTGTACTCGTATTACTCTTCCTTAAAGGACCGATAGAGCAAATTATAGATGCTTTGCCGGGTATCGGGCGAGCTAAAGTAGCATTAAACCGTATCAATGAACTCTCAATACGCTTCACAAATTCTGAAGCTCATTTAAATCTGGAGTCAGTGCCATCGATAATTCCATTCCAAGAAAATATTGAGTTGCGCGGGGTTCAGTATATTTTTGACGCGCCAGAAGATGGCAAAGGATTCGTATTAGGTCCAATTGACTTGACTCTGAAGCCCGGTGAGTTAGTATTCGTGGTTGGTAACAATGGTTCAGGAAAAACGACATTAATCAAGCTATTACTAGGACTATACGTACCACAGGAAGGTGAAGTAATCCTAGATGGAAAAACAATAGCGGCCGAAAATCGTGATGAATACCGACAGCTTTTCACCACAGTATTTGCGGATTTTTATTTGTTTGAAGATTTGGTTTCAGATGAATTAGAGAAAACCCATGTCCTTCCAGAAATGGCTTTACCCTATCTTCAGCGTCTGGAAATTGCACATAAGGTATTAGTAAAAGATGGAACTTTCAGCACAATTGATCTTTCGACGGGTCAACGCAAGCGTCTTGCCTTAGTACACGCTTATCTGGAAGGTCGGCCTGTCCTCGTATTCGATGAGTGGGCTGCTGACCAAGACCCAACATTCAGACATCTCTTCTACACCGAGCTGCTGCCCGAATTACGTGCAAAAGGACATTTGCTCATAGTAATTTCGCATGATGATCGCTATTTTCATGTGGCTGATCGCGTGGTGCACATGGAGGCTGGAAGAATCATAGATAATTGATAAATTTTACAACTGACTTTGCATCAGCTCCCAGAGCACCGATTGTTTACCTGGTAGCCGGAGGACTCGGGGATTGTGCTGCTATGCTTACATAATTTTTTATATTCCGCTCCTCAACTCCCATTGAAGAATACTTGCGGGCCAATAACACCTCAGGAAGCGGTCTATTTCACGAGGCCAATCCAAAAGGGTATTTTTTCCTGTGTACGTCGCTCTGTAAAACTCCATTTCTTCGTGGCTAATTATTGCAGCTTGAGTAAGATTTGGATTCCTTTCCCACAAAGCCGCCGCAATACCTTGAAAGACGGCTTTATCTCTTCGCATTACACTTAATTTGGTATCCTTCTTTACTGATTTTTTCTTAGGTAAAGCCAAGTAATCACGTAACAATTGTTTTAATTCTTCATCACGGATACCCAGGGTTTTAAAATCAATTTGAATGATTGGGATAGTAGGGAATTTAGGGTAAGGCCCATCCGTAAAAAAGATCATCGAACGCAACTCACAATAAACTGTTATCGATTCTATTCCATGATCAAGTGATTGGGAAAATTTGTCTGTCCTTTCAGATATTGACTGATCATGGTATGAAATATAGCTTATTGCGGTTTTTCCTGTAGAAATTAGCTCAGTCAAATTGTCTTTAAATACGAACGTCGTTTTAATCTCCTTATCTTTAAGCTGAATTCCTTCAGATACATAAGTGACTAAAGAACCTTCCAAACGTAGCGATGCCATACCAAATAGTCTGAAATATTTTTAGGGTAAATAGTCCGTAAATAGGTTGGATATTTGTAATCTTCCACGATGTCATCTGGACGGCATCGATCAATGACAAAATCAATTATTCGTCTTGGTGTCCAGTTTTCTTTTGTTTTATCGGAAAGCCACACTGCCGTTTCCTCAAGTGTGTTCCATTTCAATGGTGCAGCCACATAACGCCCCTTCAAAGTGTTACCTTCAAGATAGGATCACCCCAGGCAGTTGAAGGAAACCGTTTTCGTCCCGTCGGACTATGGGGTGGTTAAATAATCTTATCCGAGAAAACTTTCTTGAACTCAAAAATATTCTCCCTGCTTTACATTTCTCATATTAAGTCTTTACATTTATTTGTCGTAAGGTTTACAATTAATTCAGATAATCTTTACGTTTAATATGACAAATGCTAATTGACGAAACCACACACACACTATTGAAGCTTGTTTCCGAAAGCGGGAAAAATGTTTCCGGTAAACTTGCCAATGTCTTGGGCATATCGCGGCAAGCAGCAAGCGCAAGATTGCGTAAGGCTATTGCGAAAGGATTAATCGTAAAGCATGGAATTGGGCGGGGCGTTGAATATACTCTTTCTGAATTGCGCCGGGTGCATCAGGAATACGACAGAAAGGGGTTACGTGAGGATGTGGTCTGGTCATCGCTATTTGCGCCATTGGTGAAAGACTTACCAGATAACGTCAAGGATATTTGGTGCTATGGTTTTACTGAAATGGTTAATAATGCAATCGACCATTCCGGCGCGAGTAAAATTTCAATTTGGGGTGTGAGAAATGCCTTATATACTCAAGCTTGGGTTGCCGATGATGGTGAAGGCATCTTCAATAAAATTCAAAAAGCTCTTGATCTGTATGATCCACGCGAAGCAATTTTAGAACTGGCAAAGGGCAAGTTCACAACAGACCCAGCAAACCATTCCGGCGAAGGAATTTTCTTCTCTAGTAAAGTATTCGATCTTTTTGACATTCGATCTGGAAACCTTCATTTCATGCATGAGGACGGATTGGACGATATGTTGATCGAGCGCCCCAAAAATGCACCCGGTACGCTTGTTGTGATGCGGTTGATAAATGATTCCACCCGCACAACAAAGGAGATTTTCGATAAGTTCGCAGCGCCTGAAGAATACACATTCGCAAAAACAATCGTTCCAGTTCGGCTGGGACAGTACGAAGGTGAGAAGCTTATATCAAGATCACAGGCTAAAAGGCTGATCTTTCGTTTTGAAAAATTCAAAACGGTAATCCTTGACTTTGACGGCATTGAAGAGATTGGACAAGCTTTTGCGGATGAAGTCTTCAGGGTGTTCCAGAGTGCTCATAAAGATACTAAGCTTGTTCCGGTTAACATGACAACCGCAGTAAAGAATATGGTATCACGGGCGAAAGCCAGTAAATAATCTAATTGTGAAGTTATTCTCGCGCCGGAAGGGTGGCAACAGGATCATTTCCGCGCCGGATTTTCGCATTAAAACTTGCCGCAAATCTCAAAATATAGGCAGCTAATCGGAACATAAAACCCCGGAATTTCCCCGAAATTGTCGGAACAAAACGTGGTTTGTCGGAACGTTTTTTAAAGATGTCGAAACACTTAAAGCAAGCATCCATCGGGGTTACAGGATTTTTTTTCCGACTGTTCCGACAAGTTTTTTAGGGGGTAGGACATAAACACAAAAAAACGGTGAAAAATTTCAATTCGATTTTCCGAATAGCGTAATGACTTCCGCACCCTTTTCTAATGCCCCGATATGGTTACTCCACCAGATCATTATTCTTTTTCTTTCCGGCAAGTATTTCGCCCAGTTGTGTGCGCTACGGACTTCATTCCTTTCACCGTGTGCTAATTGTCGCTCTATCGCATCGGGACTGAATAAGCCGGATTCCTTCAATGCCGTGGAAGCAACCGCCCAAAAGCCGTGCCCGGCCATCTTGCCTTTATATCCCAAACGATACAGCGCAAAAAGCAAAGTATTGTTGCTGAGCGGTTTACTCGGGTTTCTTCCAGGCAGCAGGTAACGGCTATCACCGGCGATGGTTTTGAGTTCGGCCAGTATATTCAATGCTTGATTGGTAAGGGAAACGACATGCTCATTTCTCATTTTCATGCGATTAGCTGGAACGATCCATAGCGCATTATTCATATCGATTTCTTCCCATAGCGCGCCTATCAGTTCATTGGTGCGAACGAAGATTAACGCCAGTAATTGCAAAGCAAGCTGTGTTTGCCTATCGCCAATGCGTTCATAGGTGGCGATTGATCGCGGCAATTCCGGCAATTCTTCTGGTTTAACTGCTGCCTGGTTTTTCTTTTTGTGCGGCGTGAGTGCACCCCGCAGATCGCCGGAAGGGTCACGGGTGCAACGGCCGCTTGATATGCCATAGCGGAATACTTGACCGCATACTCCCAGCACCCGGTACGCCAGATCATAAGAACCCCGCTGTTCAATGATGCGGATCATGTTGAGTAATTGCGGAGCTTCAATGTGCTGATCGGGTAACCTGCCCGCACAAGGTCAATACGCGCTTGGCAATATCCAACGCACCGCGTGATTCAACCTTGCGCACCATCGCTATAAATTGGGCTGCTGTGATTTCATTCACAGGCTTATGACCAATGATCGGAAATATATCCGCCTCCATGCGCCGGATCGTTTGGTCTGCATGGCGTTCGGTCTTATCATGCTTCCAGTGATTCCACCAAAGCCGGGCAACCGATTCAAAGCTATTGGCGGCTGCAATGGCTGCTTGCTGTTTTTCTTCCTTACGGTTTTCTGAAGGGTCTATGCCTTGCGCCAGCAATTCTTTTAGGCGTGCGTGCTGATTGCGTGCTTCTTTAAGTGATACGTCAGGATATACGCCGATTGAAAGCATTTT
Organism: Nitrosomonas sp.; assembly: GCA_021582655.1. GTDB lineage: Bacteria > Pseudomonadota > Gammaproteobacteria > Burkholderiales > Nitrosomonadaceae > Nitrosomonas. The sequence continues at coordinate 1,377,909 of CP091135.1, read as the reverse complement.
TGGCGTGCCATTAAAACGGTATCGATACCGCCACCATTTCGCGCCGGAAGATTTCACCAGCAAAGCCAGTCCGTGCCCGTCTGCTAGTGAATAATCATTTTCTTCGGGTTTTGCCGCTTTGATGATTGAGTCGGTCAATTTCATGTGAGTGCCTTTATCCTGTTGGATTGTGCAGAAATGTGAGTAACATTTTCATGAGTATTATAGTTACTCACGAACTTACTCACGAATTTATCTTGTTACTCACATTTCACATGGTTGGCCACGGATAACAAAAAACCCGCTAAACTTATCATTTATGCGGGTCTTGTTGGTGTTTCTGGGTGTTTCTGGGTGTTGCTAGGAACATACTTGGCGGAGAAAGCGGGATTCGAACCCGCGGTACGGTTTGAGCCGTACACACGCTTTCCAGGCGTGCACCTTCAACCACTCGGTCATTTCTCCTGTATTGAATCAATGGCGCGCAAAGAATAAACCAGATCGCGCGTTCCAGCAAATTTGTTTGTAGTGATACGGACTACCATGTTACGCAACCAGCTACACCGAAAAGCTGTTTAAGTGCCGATTCATGCGTGCAAGCGTTTCTTTGCGTCCGAGCAGCGCCAGCACCGCATCAATTGAAGGCGTATGGTCTGTACCGGTCACCATGATTCGCAACGGCATCGCAATTTTTGGTAATTTGACATTATATTGCTTCGCAGCCGTTTTAATTTCCTGATGAATCACATCGCGCGTCCATTCGATCTCAGAAAATTTCTCTATCAAATCAATTAATATCGGTTCCACCTGCGCAGTCAAATGCAGCGATTTCAGTTCGGGATTCGGTTCAAGCGGGCGATAAAAATAGACCGCAGCATCCGCCAATTCTTCCACGGTATTGGCACGTTCTTTCAATAATTCAATAACAGACCGTAAATCCGGTCCATCGTCGATACTGCAATCATCTTGCGTCAACAAAGGAGAGGTCAGCGCGGCCAAGCGCGTGTTATCGGCAGTTTTGAGGTATTGCTGATTAAGCCACAATAGCTTTTCCGGGTTAAATTTGGCGGGTGAACGACTAATTGCGGCCAAATCGAACCATTCCACCAATTGCTCGCGACTAAAAATCTCTTCATCACCGTGCGACCACCCCAACCTGGCCAAATAATTTAGCAGCGCCTCCGGCAAATAGCCATCGTCGCGGTATTGCATCACCGATACGGCACCATGTCGTTTTGATAGCCGTTCACCGTTAGCCCCCAATATCATCGGCACATGCGCATATTCTGGCAATGAAGCATTCAATGCTCTTAAGATATTGATTTGACGCGGTGTATTATTTACATGATCATCACCGCGAATAACATGCGTAATCTGCATATCCAGATCGTCGACCACCACGCTAAAGTTGTAGGTAGGCACACCATCACTGCGCAACAACACCAGATCATCCAATTCACTATTGGCCACCGTGATGCGTCCTTTGATCTGATCGCTGAAGCTGACATAACCATCCAAAGGATTCTTGAGCCGCAGCACCGGCTTGACATCGGACGGCGGGGCTTTATTGCTGTCGCGCCAACGCCCGTCGTAACGGGGCTTCAACCCGGCAGCCAGCTGCCGCTCGCGCATTTCTTCCAATTCTTCTTTGGTTGCGTAACAATAATAGGCTTGATTACTGTTTAGCAGGTACTCGGCAACTTCGTGGTAGCGCGCCAAGCGCTGCATTTGATAAAACGGCCCTTCGTCGTGATCCAGCGCCAACCACGCCATGCCATCCAAGATCGCCTGAATCGACTGCTGTGTTGATCGTTCGAGATCGGTATCTTCGATACGCAGAATAAACTTGCCACCGTGCTTGCGTGCATAAGCCCAGGAAAACAGTGCCGTGCGCGCGCCACCGATATGGAGGTAGCCGGTTGGACTGGGTGCAAAACGAGTACGTACGGTCATGATATTCAGTCAGTAGCAATGCAAAAAAATGAATGTGGCGATTTTACCCAAATCTTCCGGTAATATAGTCTTCCGTCTGTTTATTTTTCGGCTTGATAAAAATCGTATCTGTTACATTGAATTCAATCAATTCGCCCAAATACATGTACGCGGTGTAATCCGACACCCTGGCAGCCTGCTGCATGTTATGCGTCACGATCAATATCGTCACTTTACTTTTCAAATCGGTAATTAACTCTTCGATGCTGGCTGTTGCAATGGGATCCAGGGCCGAGGTAGGCTCATCGAACAGCAGTATTTCGGGATCGGTTGCTAGCGCGCGTGCAATGCAGAGCCGTTGCTGCTGTCCGCCGGAAAGATTGAATGCCAGATCATGCAATCTATCTTTCACTTCATCCCATAATGCGGAATTGCGCAGTGCCGACTCTACTTTTTCGTCGAGAATCGCCCGCTGCTTGATTCCCCTGACCCGCAGTCCGTAAGCTACATTTTCATAAATCGATTTGGGAAACGGATTAGGTTTCTGAAACACCATACTAATGCGCATCCGCACTTCAATTGGATCGACATTGTGCGCCAAGATGTTGACATCATCAGGATATAAAATGATTTCACCTTCGTAGCGATTGCCGGAATACAAATCGTGCATGCGATTAAAACAACGCAGAAAGGTCGATTTCCCACAGCCCGACGGTCCGATCAACGCAGTAATCTTCTTATCATGCAGCACCATGTTGATACTTTTTAATGCATTAAACTCACCATAGTAAAAACTGAGGTTCTTAACCTCCGATTTGAATATCCTACCACCCGCATCTTGTTCAGTATGATTTTGCATAATTCACCACTTAATATTTTTCCTCATCCGGTAGCGCAAGTAAATGGCCAAGCCGTTCATGGTTAATGTCATAACCACCAACACCAACCCCGCCGCCGCTGCATTCAATTGAAACGCTTCTTCCGGACGTGAAACCCAGTTGAACATTTGAATCGGCATCACAGTAAAAGGTGCTGTCAGCCATTCGAATGATATATAAGGAAAATCCTGTTTTATCGGTGACGGCGGCAAAAATGCGATAAATGTTAAAGCACCGATTGTAATGATAGGTGCTGTTTCACCGATTGCTCGAGCCAAACCAATGATAATTCCGGTCAAAATACCTGCGGATGAATAAGGCAATAAATGATCTGAAACCGTTTGCCATTTAGTCGCACCCAACGCATATGCGCCTTCGCGAATCGAAACCGGGATCGCCCGGATCGCTTCCCTGGTCGCCACAATGACAACCGGTAAGATCAGGAGTGCCAGCGCCAATCCTGCTGATAAAATACTTTGCCCAAAACTGAATTGATAAACAAATAATCCCAGCGCTAATAAGCCGTAGATAATGGAAGGCACACCGGCCAGGTTTGTTACATTTATTTCGATAATCTCAGTAAAAAGATTTTTCGGGGCATACTCTTCTAAATAAATCCCCGCCCCTATTCCCAGCGGCACAGCGGCTACCGCAGTAACCAACATAACTAAGGTTGTTCCAACCCAGGCAGATAAAATTCCAGCCGACTCGGCTCTTCGCGAAGGAAATGATGTAAAAAAATCCCAATTCAGCCGTGGCATCCCATCAATCAGCATGTGCACAAATAATGCCATAAAAGTTAGCACTGCAATCATCAATGCAAAAATACCGGCTATCATAAAAATCAAATCCCATCTTTTATGTAAGCCAATAATTTTTCTTATCTTTTCTAAATCATTTACATTCTTCATTCGATTGAGTACACTTCGCGTCAGGTGAAAGTGGCGTAACCTTTTTTAATATATCTCACGGTACCGCTTCCGCAATACATGACCAATAATATTAAATACCAACGTAATTAACAGCAGTGTCAACCCAGCTGCGAAAATAGTCTGATAACCAATACTGCCGTGCGGCAAATCGCCAAGACTCACCTGAACAATATAAGCTGTGATCGTTGCAGCGGGTTCCATGGGATTCCACGTTAAGTTCGGTTGCATGCCGGCGGCAATCGCCACCACCATAGTCTCCCCTACTGCTCGGGATATGCCTAAGATATATGCTGCCGCAATTCCAGAGAATGCAGCCGGCATAACCACGCGTATCGCCGTTTGGAAACGTGTCGCGCCCATGGCATATGAACCTTCACGCAAATTCATCGGTACAGCACGCATCGCATCCTCAGTCATTGAACTCACATAAGGTATGATCATAATCCCCATCACTAATCCTGCGGATAACAGATTAAATCCCGGCAACTCTGGAAATATTATTTGTAATAAAGGTGTTACAAATAGCAAAGCAAAGTAACCATAAACAACTGTCGGTACACCACCCAACAACTCAAGAAATGGCTTGGCAATTTCCCGAACACTAAACGGCGCAAACTCCGACAAGTAAATTGCAATAATAGTACCAAGCGGCAATGCTACCATCAATGCAATCACCGAGCTGACAACGGTTCCTGAAATCAATGGCAGTATGCCGTAATGAGCATCATCAAAAAGCGGCGTCCATTGTGTATCAGTCAAAAACTCCCAAAGCGATACATGCTGAAAAAACACGATGGATTCCTTGACTAGCATCGCGACAATAGCCAACATAATCGCTATTGAAAGTACTGCAGAAAGGAATAGAAAAGATTCAATAAATCTTTCGTTCAAATTTCGTCGAAGACTAAAACCCAGCTTGCCGGGGTGTGATAATTTTTTTTGTGACTCATTTGCCACAGTAAATGCCCTTTCGTAAGTTGTCGCTTTTCATTATGGCAAAAGAACATATGACCGGTCGGTGCAGTCAGTAAGGAAAACCGGCGCCGTTCTTGCTGCGACACTTAAAACAGTATCAAATATATTAGAATAGCTTTTGCCTTGAATTTACTGGCAGTTCAGGTAATTACAAAGCACCTTCGAGATACGTTCTTTATTGATTATCATATCTTATCAATACCTTGAGAGCCTTTGAATATTTAATCACTCTCAAACTCATCTAATGCCTCGCTCAATTTTTCTAGGTCTCTAGATCAACGCATAATTGTATATCCAAAGCAATGATCCAATTTTTTATCGATCGGTTATTACAGTTACACAAAAAAAATTCTGGAGACTATTCATCCCCAGAATTTGATGATCTTAACAAAACTAGTGCAAGCTATAATGACAATTCAAAGATGTTACTCCTCATCCTCGTCATCATCCTCCTGCGTATCGGATTTGGCTTCAGCACCGCTGCCTTCTTCGTCGCCATCCTCTTCGCCTTCATCGTCTTCTTCTTCCCCGTCACCTTCTTCATCCTTCACCACCACCATCTTGCCAGCTGCAAGGCTCGCATTCAGGTCCGTTTTCGATACTTCTTCGTGAACCAGATTCTGGTGACAGTCTATACACGTCGCACCCTCCGTCTTCATCTTCAGGTGCGCCTCTTGCGCGTCCGCTCCAGGTGGATTCGGGTCTTTATGACAATCACGACAGGTTACGCTGTCCCATTTCTTCAGGTTCATCCGCGCGTCATGCGCCATAATCAGGCGACGCTCGTTGAATTTCTCCAGCGTTGAGTAATCGTTGACAAGCTCAAGATACAATTCCCGTGCTCCATCCACCGCATGGGTATACAGCGCTAAGTGAAAGTTCTTGAATCCTTGCGGAATGTGACAGTCCTTGCAACCGGGATTTACTCCCAGCGCTCCATAGTGGGTTGATTGCTTCAGTTCCGTTTGGGTGTAAGTCATCGAGTGGCAGCTGGTGCAAAATTCTTCCGTCGACAGCGCCGCTTCTCCGCCAAATACTACCGCGACCAGTACAATACCCAGTAATCCACCCGTCAGCAGGGTGCCTATCGCGCCTTTTTGTATGCCTGTCATTACTCTTTTCCTTTACCTTTCTTATCCGCGGTCTTTTCCTTGGCGTTTGCTTGGAAGTCGTCGTGATATTTAAATTTCGGTTCCCCTGCAAAGGTGCCGTCCAGCTTGTAGTGTTCGTGCATCGCTTTGACGTCTTTAACCATCTTGTCAAAGTCAAAGGTGTATTTAGGGTCTACTGCCGGGGTGAACGGGGTGTAAGGGGCTTTCGCACCTTTCCAGGGTGAGCCTTCGTAGTTCAGGTGGCAACCAGCACAGGCCTCTTCAAATTGAAAGTCCTGACCTTTGTCCGCCAGCACTTTGCGTTGTGTGGTGGTGCCTTTGCTCTCGAATGTTTGTCCCGCCTTACGATGGTCGCCGCGGTAGTTCTTGCCACCGCCATGGCAGGATTCGCAACCAACCGCCGCCAGCGGTTTTTTCGGTGCGTCTACGGTGTAGCCCCCTTTCTTGCCCCAGCCGTCTACGTGACAGCCGACACAGTCTTTGTCTTGGGTGTAGTCTTTCTCAGGATCCAGGTTGGCTTTGACTTTGGCTTCTTTGCGGGCGCCCGGTTTTAACGATTCCATCGCCTTGGCGTGCGCAGTGTCTTTCCATGATTTGGCTTGCGATTTGTGGCAGGAACTGCATTTGGTGCGTCCTTCAAAGTCAGCAATGGCCGCGCCGGAAAATAATACTGCCATCAGGATTGACAGTATGTATACAATCGGGTGTTTCATTCTTCCTCCTTATGCTTTTTTGATTCAAAATCCGATGGCCCGTATTGTACGCTATCCGGATTTTGTGTAAATGGCTATGTGGGTGCTTCGCGTGTTTTTGTCCCGCAGGGTGTTTCTTTTTATCTTTTCCCAGTCAGGGCAGTTTGTATACCCAGTAGCCGCCTTGTTGGTAGATCGGTTGGGCAAGTTCGAATTCAAGCGGGGATTTCTTGTCGACAAACGGTAGCAGTCTGGCCAGTAGGGTTTGACTGCTGGCTTCGTCACTTAGAAAGAATGCACGGATCTCCTCGTCGGCGATCGATTGGAGTGTGTAGGTGTCGAAGTCGTTTTGTTTCACTTGCGCTTTCATCTGCGTGATCATCCCATGCATGTTGCCAGTCATCGGAAAGTTCTGATAGGCAACACCGATCTTTTCAGGGTGCATGAAGCCGAGTTTGTAGAGGTCGGTGATGTGCACGATGAGGTAGGTTTCCCGGTCTTTCCCCGCAAGTTCCCGTAGTATTGCAATGCCTTCTTCGGCCGGCGATACCAAGGCCAGGCTAAAGCGTTTGAATTGATCGCGTTCTTTTGCGCTGGCTGCGCCGCCCCAGAATGTTTGTTCGTAGGATTGAATCGATTCGGTGTGTTCCAGCCAGGGGGCCGGGATCATCAGGGGTTCGTTCAAGTGGCTGGTGAACAGGGTGTCGTGTCCAGTCAGCAGGTGCAGTTGTCTTGATGTGTCCCACCATGCAAGTATCAGCGCGTCTTTCGGTGCGTACTTACCGATCGCGGTTGCGAGTGTGCTCAGTTCCGATGGTTTGCGGTCCAGGTTATAGAGTATTTCGTTGGTGGTGTTTTTCCAGTACATGAGTACCGGTACCCCTCGTTCCCGTTCGGCGGTGATGAATTCGGCGATCGGTTTGTCGATGCCTTCGGCTTGTACTTTGTATTGGCTGAGTTTTAGCTCCGGCCAGTCTTCCAGCTTCATCTTGCTGAATTGGTTGTGATCCCCCTCTTTGATCAGTTGATATTGATAGGGGGCGGGGGTCGGTTTGAGCCAAAGATAGGCGGACCACCCAAGAAAAAATAAACCTCCCGCTACCAGGAGTATGCCTAGCAGCGGGAGCAGTTTGTTTCCCGGATGCACGGGCTTCCCCGTGCGTTCCGTTACGTCAGCGCTGATCAAGCTTCGCTTTGCTTGCGTTTACGCCAGCCTGCCAGTGCCAGGGTACCCGCTAGCAGCATGCCGCCGCCCAGCCCGCCCAGGGAGATTTTCTCCGCAGTGCCGTCCAGGTCAAGCAGACTGGTTTTCTTGGTTTCAAGATTCTTAACACGTTCTTGCAGTGCAATCATTTCACGAATGCGGGTGTTTTCGTCTTGAATTTCAACGTAAGCACGGTTGATCGGACCCCAACCTTCGGTGTAGGTCCAGCCGCCCGGGTTGACGTGTGCCAGTCCTACGTGCATCTTAGCCAGATCATTTTCGTGCATTTCGAGTACTTTCAGTTCGATCGCAGCAGGGCTGTTGCCTTTCGACCAGAATAATTGCGCAAAGTAGGCATACCCTTCTTTTTCCGGTGCCGGTGGCGCAGGACGATTGGTCTTTTGCCCCGTCAACAGTCCTTCTTTGTAAAGCTGGTGTACGATCGCGTTGGCTTCCTGGTATTTACCCAGACCTTCCAGCGTGCCTTTGTCCATCAAATCCAGATAGGAGCGCGCAAACCGTTCCGAGTGGCATTGCGTGCAGGTAACCACCCACGCGTCCAGTCGTGCTTCCGACCATTCGCTGTTGATGTTTTCCGCAATCCCGGGTACAAACGGATAGTTCGCCCAGCGAATCTTCCTGACCATGTTGTGGCTGTATTCGCCTTCGTATTCCATGTGACAGCCAGCACAGGTCGGTGCGTTTTGTCCGCCTTTTTCATACGCGTCTTTCAGCGATACTTCCCAATTCCATTTGTCCCCCAGCATCGATACCATCTTGCCGTGCTTGGACATCGAGTACGCTTCCCAATTGTTGTGGTCTACGCCGCTATGACAGGTCGCGCAGGCTTCCGGTTTGCGTGATTCCGCCGCTGAAAATTCGTGACGGGTGTGGCAGGTGTCGCATTTGTTTTGATTCACGTGACACATCGTGCAACCTTCCGCAACTTCCCGTTGCGGCATCGCCGCCCATACCGTCGTCTCTACGTTCGCTTTGTAGTCCAGTGCGTGCGATGGACGTCCGTCCGGCCATTGGCCGTGTGGCCAGATCATCGTGTCCCGTTCCGATTCCCGTTCCGCAAATTCCGCCAAGTGACATATACCGCATATGTCCGCTGTCGGCATCACGATGTCTTTGGTGTGGTCGGCTTTCTTCTTCGCGCCCACTTCCACGTGACAGTCAATACAGCCAACTTCCTTCAGGTTTTCCCCTTCCGCCAGTTTGCCGTGCGCACGTAAGTTCTTCTCTACTTCTTCCAGTTTCCCTTTCTTGTAATAGGTCGGGTCTTCGGGTTTCAAGTTACGTACCTTATCCAGGTTCGCGTGCGTGCTGCGTTTCCACGCTTGCACCCATACCGGTGATTCGTCGCTGTGGCATTCCACGCATTCCTTACGACTGGCAACTTCTTTGTTCGTCGTCGGGGATTTGTAAAATGTCGCAGGGTCCATGTACTTACTCAGCGGTATCTCTTCCCAATATTGCGCTAATGATCCCTTCCCAGCGCCTTGCGCAGGATCCTTGTAGCGCTTCACGATCGCGTCATACAACTCCTTCGTCGTTACCTTCTCCCGGTCCAACTTCAACCCTTCGTACAATTCATTCGGCACGCTCGGTATGTTGCCGGCTTGTACCGTCCCCAGCAGCAACCCTCCCAATACCGCCAAAGCCATCCTCGGCCATAGCTTCTTCATCTTCTCTCCCTCCTTTGGGTT
>CP091135.1:1330589-1368393 GCA_021582655.1 Nitrosomonas sp. | reverse complement strand
GCCAATGCCGGGGCAGCGGCTATCGCGGTAGGAACGCAATCGCTGAAATTTTGTTATTGAACGATGAAATTCGTGAATTGATCGTAGCGCAAGAACCGATTCGGCGCATCAAGGAAGCGGCCCGCAACAACGGTACGCGCTTCTTGCGCGAGGCGGCACTGGATATGGTTAAGCAGGGGCTCACCAGTTTAGAGGAGGCAAATCGTGTCACGATTGTGGCGTGATCAAATGCAACTCTTTCTGGCGCCCGGGCGAGTCGATCGGGTACGGATGAAACGTGGATTTAAGCCGGTACAGATCGCCAAGGATACCGTATTTTGCGAACCTGAAGCGAATGCGCCTAATTGGGCTGCGGCCGTCGGGCAATTGAAAAATAAATTGGATGAAGCACCGGGGACTGACCTGTCGATTGTTTTGTCGAATCATTTTTTGCGTTACGCCGCATTGCCGCCGCAAGATGAAATAACCACACCGGGTGAGGTAAAATCCTATGCGGATTTTCGCATGCGTGAAATTTTTGCCGACAGAGTGGATGATTGGGTGCTCAGTATCAGTGACTGGAATCCGGTTGACGGTGCGATATGCGCGGCAGTACCCCGTGATTTAATGCTGCAACTGGAGCAGGCGGCACTGAATCATCGCTGCAAGATTCAACAAGTCGAACCTTATCTGGCATCGGTTTATGATCGCTGGCAAGCACAATTGAAGGGTGACAAGATCTATTTGGCAGTGGTGGAAACGGGGCGGATCTGTTTGGCCATTACCCATCATGGTAAGTGGCAAGTTGTAAGAAATCAAAGGATTGCAAAAAATGCTGCTGATGATCTTTTGGCGGCGCTGGACCAGGAAGTAATTTGGTCGGGAACGAAAGCGCCTATCGAATTCGTTTATCTGTTCGCACCCGAGCATCCTGAATTGGTTTTGCCGCAGAGCAGCGGCTGGAGCATAATCACGCTTCCCGCCGGGAAATTGCCGGCATTGGCGCATTATCCGTCGCCTCCGATGAATCCAGCCGAGTTTAATCAATGTCCCGCTTGAGATTGAAATTTCCTTATCGCGAGCAGGCGGCGCCGCAGCTCGATTGGCTGTTGCTGCTGATCGGATTGTCGGTTGTCACGGCGATTTATTTTCAATTCCGTTATCTGGTCGAAGAGGCCAATTATTGGAGTAATCGCGTCGAACGCATGGAGAAGCAGCAATTGCAAAAGACCGCGCCGCGTACCCGCTCGGTTTCCCGTATCCGTGAATTCGGTCATGAGATTCAGAAGGAAATCACGCAGGCGAATGCGGTTCTGGATCAGCTCAATTTACCCTGGGAAGCTTTATTCGATTCGATTGAGCAGGCGGCAACCGAAAATATCGCGTTGTTATCGTTGCAACCTAATGTTTCCAGCCGTACCCTCCGGTTAAGCGGTGAAGCCAAGAACATGACCGAATTGCTCGATTTCGTCGAGGCCCTGGAGCGCGAGCCGGTGTTTGAGAATGTGCACTTGTTGAACTATAAAGTAAAACAGGATAATCCGCGCCGTCCGATTATTTTTCTGCTAAATGCCGCATGGATTCAAAATATTTGAGAACAGTACCGACGATTCCCTGGAATCGGGTTGTGCCGTTGTTGCGCTGGCAATTGGGGCGCTTGGGCAATTGGGGTAAGCTTGGCATCGGTTTGACGGTGGCGGCGGGAATTTTTTACATCCTTGCCGTATTGCCGCAGGAAACCGAATTGCAGCAACTCAAAGATCGCGCTGTGACGCTGCAAGCGCAAGCCGCGTCTAATAAAACCTCCGGTGATGGATTGGATGCCGAGGCCGGCAGAAAAATGAGCGGCGATCAAGCATTGCAAGTGTTTTACGAATTCTTTCCGCGCATCGATTCGTCGCCCTTTTGGATTCGTGAACTGACGCAGTTGGCCGGAAGACATGGTGTCGAACTCAGCAGCAGCGAATATCGTTTGATTAATGAAAGCGATGCACGCTTGGCTCGTTACGAAATGATCCTGCCGGTGAAAGGCAAGTATGCACAAGTTCGCGCATTTATTGCAAGTGCATTGGAAGTCGTTCCTGCGATGGCGATTTCATCGGTTGCGATTAAGCGAGAAAATATCGCCGCAGACAAGCTCGAAGCCCGGCTCGAGATCAGTCTTTATTTAAACAGATAATGTCATGGACGCAGCCGAAAGAAAACGCAAAATGATCATAGGCGGCTCTTTGATTGCGACGTTGATCGCCGCGGTTTTGGTCGAAGATGATGAAGAAGCGGTAGTCAAGCCGACAGAAACTTTGCAGCCGGCCAAAACTGCACAGGACAGGGCCCGAAAAATCGAAGCGAACCCTACACAATTGGATGTGAATAAATTGGGGCAAAGGAAATTCAATGCATTGGCCGGCGAGATTTTCTTGCCGACCAACTGGGAGCCGAAGCGCTCGATGACCGACCCGGATGCGCAACCGGTCAAACTGGCGCAGCCCATTGCTGCGCCGCCACCGCCGCCGCCATCGGCACCGCCGCTGCAATTCAAGTACAGTGGTAAGGCGGTTGAAGGTAATCAGACGTGGGTTTTTTTGTCCCAAGCGGGAGAAAATTTCGTCACTCGGATCGGTGAAAAAATCAATATGCAATACCGGCTGGATGCAGTCACCGATGAAATCGTGACGGTTACTTATTTACCGCTCAATGTGAAGCAGACGCTTAACATCAATAATAAAATCGCAGGGGCTTTCCGATGAAAAGCTGGAAAATCATAGGGATCGGTTTTTTAATGATCACCGTTGCCGGTTGTGCGATCAACAACCGGACGTTTGGCACGCGTAATACCGCCTTTGATGAAGGTCAGAAGCTGGTTGCGCAAAATCAGTTTGAAAACGGACTGGCAAAGCTGGAGCAAGCCTTACGTGAAGAACCTGAAAATCAGGAGATTCAAACGGTATCGATGCGCCTGCGAGAGGAAGTCATCGGTAAACTGCTATACGAGGCCGAGAGTATTCGGTTTTCGGGTGATTTGGAGCGCGCTGAACAAACGTATCAACGTATTCTCAATCTTTATCCGTTTAACGAACGCGCTAAAGAAGGTATCGAGTTAATAGTCTTGGAGCGCCGCCATATTGCCAAGGTTGATATGGCAAAGGCTTTGCTGGATCGCGGTGAAATTTCCCAGGCTGAAACCCTTGTTCGTGCTGTGTTACAAGAAAATCCGCAGCAATCTCACGCACGTCAGTTGGTCACAGAAATCAACTTACAACTGTCGCGCCCTGAGGTAACCGATTTAGTGTTGGAATCAGCTTTCAAGAAGACGGTGACAATGGAATTTAAAGATACCGATTTGAAATCGGTATTTGAGATTATGTCGCGTACGGCGGGGATCAATTTTGTATTTGACAAGGATATTCGGCAAGATACCAAAATATCGATTTTTGTCCGTAACAACACCATTGAGGATATTCTCAAACTTATCCTGACTACCAATCAATTGGCCTATAAAGTTCTGAACAATAATTCATTATTGATTTATCCAAATACACCGGCCAAGCAAAAAGATTATCAGGAGCTTGTTGTAAAAAGTTTTCAGGTTGCGTATACCGATGTCAAACAGATGGTCGCGATGGTCAGAGGCATCGTCAAGGCCAAAGATATCTATGTGAATGAGCAACTCAATTTATTTATCATGCGGGACACTCTTGAGTCAATTCGTTTGACTGAGCGATTGGTTACTTTAAATGACTACGCGGAGCCGGAGGTCATGCTTGAAGTAACGATTCTGGATATCAGCCGGACTAACAAATTTTTATTAGGGCCTAATTTTCCTCAGTCACTGCAATTTAACTATGCCGGACAAGCAGTTGCTGGCACTCCGGCAGCGCTACTCAGTAACTTTGGCTTTTCTGGTCTTAAAAGTTTCGGTATGACCAGTCAAGCAAAAATCGATTTCCTGCAAAATCTTTCAATGGGGGATATATTGGCAAACCCCAGGATTCGAGTGAATAATCGGGAGAAAGCAAAAATTCATGTGGGTACTAAGCAACCCTTTTTTACCGCCAATGTGCAACCCGGCGTAACCGCAATTGTTACGTCAACCCCGACTTTTATCGATTTGGGAGTCAAGCTTGACGTTGAGCCTCGCATTGGATTAAACGATGATGTAACGCTAAAAGTTACTTTGGAAGTCAGTTCTCTGTTAAATACAATAACAGGTCCGGGTGGGGCAACCGCGCCAGTTGTCGGAACACGAAATGCGGAAACCATGCTTACTATCAAAGATGGGGAAACGCAAGTTATCGCAGGGCTTATTGATAATCGGCAAACACGGAAAATTGGTGGTTTGGCAGGATTGTTAAATATTCCGGGATTGGATCGGTTAACATCGAACCAAGATATCGAAAGGACAAAAAATGAAGTGGTGTTGCTTATTACACCACGTATTGTGCGTAACATTCCTAGGCCAACTAACTTGGAAAGCGAATACCATTTCGGTACTGCCAGTGAAGCCGGGAAACTGCCGGTCGCGATCAAACGGACGGAAGCGCGCTCGCTTGCTATGGCGCCGGTTGGGGCGGGTGGGGGTACTCGCGGCGGCTTGGGTGCGTTTGTACCACCATCTGCACCGGATGCGCCGCCGCCGAATCCTTTTGCCAATGCCGCACCTTCCGAGCCGTCGCTAACCTTGCAAGCGCCCAGTAATGTGGGATTGGATAAAGAGTTTTCGGTGAGTGTCCGCTTGGTCGGTGCAAAGCCTACGGTGAATGCGGAGTTGCAATTGAGCTATGAAGCAAGTGCGTTGGAGGCGTTGGACGATGGTGATAAATCGGGTTCGCGTACGATCAAACTGGGTAAGGATCAACCTTCCGGGTTTGCGGCACAGCTGCGCTTCAAAGTGATCGCCGCGAATCCGGGAACCACCGAGATCAATATTCAAGGCATGACCGCGGAAGATTCGGTAACCAGTGAAGCGCTGGACGTTACGTTGCCGCAGACGGCGACGATCAATATCAAGTGACGACGATGGTGTATCCGTCTCCGGCGGCTAGAAACGTCAGGGGATTTACTTTGATCGAACTGATGATCGTGCTGGCGATCATGGCGATTCTGGCTTCCGCGGCGATGCCGCTGCGTGAATTGATGGTAAAACGTGAAAAGGAGCAAGAGTTGCGTGTGGCGTTACGCCAGATTCGTTCGGCGATCGATGCGTATAAACAGGCCGCCGAGGAGGGTCGCATTACGTTAAAAGCCGATGAATCAGGTTTTCCCCCGCGATTGGAAGAATTGGTGATGGGGGTTCCCGATGCCAAGAGCACCGGGAACAAGAAGAAAGTTATTTATTTTTTACGCCGGATTCCGCGTGATCCGATGTTTATCGAGTCACTGGATATCGTAGGCATAGGTCCCACCCCTGCCGCCGATACCTGGGGCAAGCGCAGTTACGAAAGTCCGTCGGACAGCCCGAAAGAGGGCGACGATGTGTATGATGTATATTCTTTGTCGGAGGCGATCGGCTCGAATGGTATTCCATACCGGGAATGGTGAAGATGGTAGCTGACCGGCGGCAAAGCATACTTGCAGCCGCTTTGAATGCGATGACATCGATACGGACAACGGCGTGCCAATTTCCCGACGGTATTCGTTGTCGAGGATTTACGTTGATCGAGTTACTGGTGGTTATGGCCATTGTGGCAACGTTGCTGAGTCTGGTCGCGCCACGTTATTTCAATTCGCTGGAGAAAGCCAAAGAAGCGGTTTTACGGCAGGATCTCAGCATCATGCGTCAAGCTATCGATCAGTTTTATTCCGATACCGGGAAGTATCCGATCGATTTAATGGAATTGGTCGATAAACGCTACTTACGTAACATACCGATCGATCCGTTCACCGAAAGCGACAAAACCTGGATTGAAGTGCCACCGCAAAATGAAACGGAATCGGGGGTCTACAATGTCCATACCGGCCATAAAGGCCGGGCGTCGGACGGGATGTTCTATGAAGAATGGTGAGTGATCGCTCGGTTGAAAGGGATATGCGGTACCGGGAACAGGGTTTTGTGTATCTTTGGGCGCTGTTTGCAGTGGCCATGGCGGGTGTGATCATGGCGGGAACGGGGCAAGTGTGGCAAATAAAATCCCAGCGGGAAAAAGAAGCCGAGTTAATGTATGTGGGCGAGCAATTCCGCAAAGCGATCATGTCGTATTACAACAGCTCGCCGGGTGGCGGCAAAGAATATCCGAAAACGTTGAACGATTTGCTGTTGGATTCGCGTTCGCCGGTAGTAAAACGGCATTTACGCAGAATCTACCGGGATCCCATGACTAATACCGAAGAGTGGGGGATGATCGAAGAAACCGTCGTGATGGGATCGGTTACCGGTTCGAATATAAGCGGACGAATTACCGGTGTTTACAGCCTTTCGGAAAGAAAGCCGCTTAAGAAGCATCACTTTCCTGAGCATTTTGTCAAGTTCGCCGACGCATCGACCTATCGGGACTGGCGATTCGCATTTGATCCGAACGACGCGAAAAAAGCGCCGACATCCAATGCGGCGCAACCGGCGAAGCCGGGGCAATCCGGACAGTCCGCTTCGCCTTTTGCATCGCAGTCATCCGCCGGATCGAATCAGTCGCCGTCCGCGTCTCCGTCGCCGTTCAACGCGCAACCGTCGGGTGGTGCGCAGCCGAGGAATCCGGGATTCGGATTTCCAGCCGGGCAACAATAATTCATCATCTAGCCGTGACATGAGTGTCTCGGCTGCTATTAAATCACGCTACAATAATGCCTGATTCGGCGGTGTTTTTTCAAGAGGAGCGCGATGTGACGAGCGTAATGAAAAGTGTCTTGGCGGGTTGGATGGTTCTGGGATTGGCGGCATGCGCAAGTACCGGACCGGTGGTTTATCCTAATGCATATTTTTTGTCAGTGGGTAAGGATGTGGCGGAGCGTGACATCGAAGCATGCCGCGAGATGGCGGAAGCCGCGGGTGCAAACGAAGGGCGCGGTAGAGCGGGCGATGTCGCGACCAGTACCGCAATGGGTGCCGGCGTCGGTGCGGCGAGCGGCGCAGTAGGGGGGGCGGTTTACGGATCGGTCGGGCAAGGATCCTTGGTTGGCGCGGCGAGTGGCGCGATGGCGGGATTGTTGCGCGGCTTGATGTTTTCT
Source organism: Nitrosomonas sp. (assembly GCA_021582655.1). Classification (GTDB taxonomy): domain Bacteria; phylum Pseudomonadota; class Gammaproteobacteria; order Burkholderiales; family Nitrosomonadaceae; genus Nitrosomonas. The sequence continues at coordinate 1,361,256 of CP091135.1, read as the reverse complement.
TCAGGGACGCGGCAGACAAGTCAGGCGTACGCAAACTTTGTAACGCGTTGCTTGGAAGAGAAAGGATATGAAGTCACCGGTTGGCAGTGAGCGTCAGGGAAGCGCTGATGAATAGTTGCACGAGTACATCGCTTTGTTGTGCGGGTAACTCGCTTCCACACTTACCTTACTGATAGGATCCGATACTGTGTTCCGTGCGCTTCACGCTTCGCTCGTCGAATTAATCAGTGTTTTCTTGATGGATTGCTAAAAGCGTTTCTGAGGAAGCTGGCATGCAAGGAAAAGTTGTAGACATATGTTTCTTTGTTGCAGTAGCACAGCTTGTTAATCGATCACGCCATATTGTTCACGATATCGTTGTACCGCCAGTAAATGCTGCGACAAGCCCGGTTGCCGCTGTAAATAGGCGACCAGATCATTGAGATTGATGATCGAGATTACGGCAAGGCCATGTATTTGTTTGACTTCCTGAATGGCTGAGTGTGCGGTGGCGCCGCGTTCCATTCGGTCCAGCGCGATTACGACGCCACCGGGTGTGGCGTTTGCGCTACGGATTAAGTTCACTGATTCGCGTACGGAAGTTCCCGCGGAAATAACATCATCGACAATCAACACCCGTCCATGCATCGCGGCACCGACCAATACGCCGCCCTCGCCATGATCTTTCGTTTCTTTACGGTTGAAGCAGAACGGATAATTTTGGTTCATTTCGGCCAGAGCGATAGCGATGGCACTGACCAATGGAATACCCTTGTACGCGGGGCCGAACAGCATGTCGAACGGAAGCCCGGCGGCGATGATGGCTTTGGCGTAAAATTGCCCGAGTTTACGCAGCGAATCGCCGTCGTTGAATAAACCTGCATTGAAAAAGTACGGCGACAAACGTCCTGCTTTGGTTGTAAATTCACCGAAGCATAATACCTTGTATTCGATAGCGAACTCGATGAAATCTTGCCGGAAATCGGACATAACGTAATCCACTTGAAAAAATGCGAATTATAACGCTTAACTTAAACGGTATCCGTGCCGCCGCAAAAAAAGGCTTTTTTACCTGGCTGGCGGCTCAAACCGCGGATGTCGTGTGTGTGCAGGAACTGAAGGCGCAGCTGTCCGATTGTTCCGCCGACATGCTGGCACCGGATGGCTACCATGGTTATTTTCATTGCGCCATACAGAAAGGTTATAGTGGCGTGGGGATTTATACCCGCAAGAAACCGGATCGGGTGATCGAAGGTGTCGGTATCGCGGATATCGATGCCGAAGGGCGTTTCTTGCAAGTGGATTTCGGTGATTTGAGCATCGTATCGATCTACCTGCCGTCCGGTTCCAGTGGGGAGCATCGGCAGGCTGCGAAATTTTATTTTATGGAGAAGTTTTTTCCAATTTTGCAGCGACTGAAAGCAAGTCAACGGGAATTCATTTTCTGCGGTGACTGGAATATCGCGCACCAGGCAATCGATTTGAAAAATTGGCGTTCAAATCAGAAGAATTCGGGTTTTTTACCGGAAGAGCGCACCTGGTTGTCACATGTATTTGACGACATCGGTTTCGTCGATGTGTTTCGTCGACTGAACACCGCACCCGATCAATATACTTGGTGGTCGAATCGCGGTCAGGCTTGGGCGAAGAACGTAGGGTGGCGAATCGATTATCAGATCGCCACGCCGGCGCTTGCGCTCACGGCGTGCGAGGTCTCTATCTATAAGGACGAGCGCTTTTCCGATCATGCACCGCTGATTATCGGGTACGATCACACCCTATGACCTCCGCAGTGGTTTTTACTTGGTTGCAGGCGCTGCGGGTTTATACCCACCCACGGGTACTGGGCATGCTGTCGCTGGGATTTTCCGCCGGATTGCCGCTGCTGCTGATCATGGGGACTTTGTCATTCTGGTTGCGGGAGGCGGGCATCGATCGCACTACGATCGGGCATTTAAGTTGGATCGGTTTGGCGTACAGTTTCAAATGGTTGTGGTCACCGCTGGTTGATCGCTTGCCGCTGCCGCTATTGACACGCTGGTTAGGGCGGCGGCGGGCATGGTTATTGTTATCGCAAATTGTGATTGCCTGTGCACTGATCGGGATGGCGGTCAGCGATCCCGCGGTGGATTTGCCGGTGCTGGTATTGTTCGCGCTTGCGGTTGCATTTGCATCGGCTACACAGGATATTGCGTTGGATGCGTACCGTATCGAAGCAGTGGCGGTGGAATTGCAAGGCGCAATGGCGGCTACTTATCAAGCCGGTTATCGTGTCGCGATGATTCTTGCATCCGCGGGAGTGTTGTGGCTCGCGGCGACAGCCGATACCGCTGTCGATGTTTACGATCACGCTCCTTGGCGGTTCGCCTACCTGGTAATGGCCGGCAGCATGGTCGTTGGTATTGTTACCACACTGATCATTCGCGAGCCCGATGTTCCTTATAGCCGGACTATTTCCGAAAACGAAAGAATCGCGCGACAAGTGTTGGAAAGTAGATGTTTTCCGGCACGTATCGAAGCGTTGCTGGTATGGTTGTATGTTGCGCTGATCGCACCGTTTCGCGATTTTATCGTGCGGCACGGGCGGCAAGCGTTATTGATTCTCGGTTTGATCGCGATCTACCGTATTTCCGACGTAGTAATGGGTGTGATGAGCAATCCGTTCTATGTTGATATGGGTTATAGCAAAGAAGAAGTGGCTGCGATTTCGAAAGTGTACGGTGTCATCATGACTATTCTCGGCGCTGCGATCGGTGGTGTGCTGACAGTGAAAATGGGGATCATGCGTACTTTGTTTTTGGGCGCAGTCTTGTCGGCTGCAACAAATTTGCTATTTGTGTGGCTTGCAGGGCGGGGGCATGACGTTAATGGCTTGATTTTTACCATTTCTGCGGATAATCTCTCGGCTGGCATTGCATCCAGCGCATTTATCGCCTATTTGTCGGGTTTAACGAATGCTGCTTATTCCGCGACTCAGTATGCGCTATTCAGTTCCGTGATGTTATTGCTGCCCAAATTCATCGCCGGATTCAGCGGACAATTTGTCGATGCGTTTGGTTATGAAAATTTCTTTATCGCTACCGCTCTGCTGGGAATGCCTGTGTTAGTACTGGTTTGGCTTGCGGGGCGTGCTAAATTTGAAGCGACTAAAAATTGACGATGGTATGACCACTGCGCTACCGGAAACCGAATATCAAGCATTGCTCCAAGCAAGCGAACTTCAACCGGACCCCGATCAAGCCAAAGCGGTTGCGGCGCTGGCCCGATTGCACCGCGATCTGATCGATTTGCCGGCGACCCGCAACCGGGGCGAACGCTCGAAGCCGCGCCTATCCACCGTGCTGTTCAGTTGGCTGGGGGATCCCAAGCCGGCGCCGCGAGGTGTATATCTTTACGGTGGCGTCGGGCGCGGCAAATCAATGCTGATGGATTTATTTTATCGCGGCGCGCCGGTTGTATCCAAGCGCCGTGTACATTTTCATGAGTTCATGCTGGATATTCATGCGCGACTGAAAGAATGGCACGCGCTTTCCGCGCGCGAAAAAGTGCAATTGGGTGGGCGGGCGAATGATGATGATCCGATGCCGTTCATTGCGAGAACGATCATCCAGGAATCGCGGTTGCTGTGCTTCGATGAGCTGCAAGTTACCGACATTGCCGACGCCATGGTGCTGACCCGGTTGTTTAAGGAATTGTTTGTGCAAGGTGTGATCGTTGTGGCGACATCGAATCGGGAACCGGATGAGTTGTACAAAAACGGCTTAAACCGCCAGCGATTTCTGCCTTTCATCGAACAAATCAAAGAAAAATTGGAGGTTGTGCGACTGGATGGTCCGGTTGATTATCGCTACAGCCGTTTGAAAGGGGCGCAAACTTACTTTTATCCGGTCAATGAAGAAACCACAATGCAGCTTGCCGCCATCTTTTTTCGTTTGACCGATCGCCGCATTGAAGATCGTGCCAAGGTTCCCAGCGAAGAATTGACCGTGAAGGGACGTAAGTTATTTGTTCCGAAAGCCGCGCGCGGTGTCGCGGTGTTTTCATTCAAACGGTTATGTGCCAACCCGCTTGGTACCGCCGATTATCTGGCGATCGCCAGAACATACCATACCGTTATTATGGTGGCGATTCCGCAGCTTACCGCGGAAATGAATGACTCGACCCGACGCTTTGTGCATTTTATTGATGCGTTGTACGAACATGGTGTTAAATTTTTATGCTCGGCTATGGTTCCGCTGCCGTCGTTATACACCGGCGGCGATTTGAGCTTTGAGTTCGAGCGCACCAAATCGCGGTTGACGGAAATGCAGTCGGAAGATTATTTGGTGCGTGGGCATGGGAAGTTTATCGTGGATCAATGACGCTGGTGTTGAAGAAAACGGCGTGGCGACGATAAGCCACGCCGTTGAGGCTAATTTGCTCAAGTTTCCTTGGTAGAGGCCGGTAAAATTTCGGATGAGGACGATAGCACTAATGAATGTTGTTCTGATTCATTTTTATCCGGCATGTCGTCGAACCAGCGATAAATCATCGGCATCACGATCATTGTCATCATCGTTGCGGTTGTCAGTCCGAAAATAACAACCACAGCAAGCGGTTTCTGAATTTCGGATCCAAGTCCGCTGGCAATGAGGAAAGGCGCCAAACCCAAGACGGTGGTTGCCGCTGTCATCATGACCGGGCGGAAACGTTGCGAACAGGCTTTCCGCGCCGCTTCTTGTACACTTAGGCCTTTCCCGCGCAATTCACGCAGGAATGAAATCAACACCACGCCGTTCAGAATGGAGGTTCCCCATACTGCAATGAAACCGACCGACGCAGGCACCGATAAATATTGCCCGGTAAGGAAAAGACCCACTACACCGCCGACCGATGCGAACGGTAGCACCAGGTAAATGAGAATCGCCATCTTGACCGAACTGAACAACATAAACAACATGAAGAAGATCGCGGCAAGTGTAATCGGCACAATTATGGACAATTTCGCCATGGCTCGTTCCATGTTTTCGAATTGTCCGCCCCAAGAGAAATAGTATCCCGGTGGCAATTTGATTTCCTGCGCGGTACGTTGCTGCAATTCGGCGACAAAACCACCAAGGTCGCGGCCGTGCACGTTAGCGCCGACGACGACACGGCGTCTGGCGAATTCGCGTGAAATGATTGCCGGTCCATCGACCACTTTAATCTCGGCTACCGCACTTAGCGGGATCAGCATCCCCCCGGATCCGGGGGCGCCATTTTTTTGTATCCTGATCGCCGGTCTCAATAATAGCTCTTTGATTGCCTCTACATCATGGCGGAATTCTTCAGGGAATCGCAATAGCAGTGTGAAACGTCGTTCACCCTCGAAAACTTGGGTAACCGCTTTGCCGCCTACGGCGGTTGCAACCAATTCGTTGATGTCGGATACATTGAGGCCGTGTCTGGCGATGGCGCGGCGATCGATATTGATGGTCAATTCCTGTTGACCCGATAAGCGCTCAATCCGAATGTCGCGTGCGCCCGGTGTTGATTTGACGATACGTGCAACCTGCTCGGACAGCTTACGCAATTCTTCCAAATCATCGCCAAAAATTTTTACTGCGACTTGTGAACGTACCCCGGTTACCATTTCATCGACCCGCTGTGCGATCGGTTGTGATAAAACAATGTTGACGCCAGGGAGTACGCTCAGCGCTTTGCGGATATCCTCTTCGATCACCTCCTGGGTACGTCCCGAGCCATCCAAATCCAAATCGGCGATCGGATCGGATTCATTCTGCGCTGCGGGGTCGGCCGGTGTTTCGCCGCGACCCAATTTTGAGACTACCGATTTAACCCCGGGAACTGCTGCAATCAATTTCATTGCTTCTGTTTCAATCTTGATTGCTTCATCCAGTGAAATTGATGGCGCGCGGATAATCACCGGCGTGATTGCGCCTTCCTTCATGATCGGAATGAATGATTTGCCGAGTAATGGGAAGAGTGCAATTGCAACTGTCAATGAGCTAATCGCGATAATCATGGTTTTTTTCTGATTTCGATGAGCCAGATCGAAAACATACAGATAAGTATTTTTCATGACGGAGACGATTTTGGTATCTTGTTCGCTGCCGCCTTTAATCAGATAGTCGGCAAGCACCGGTGATAATAACAGCGATACCAGCAACGCGATAAACAGTGAAATTGAAATCGTTACCGCGAGCGGACTGAAGGTTTTACCCTCCATACCTTCCAGCGTCATGAGCGGTAGAAAGACCAGCACGGTTACGATAAGGCCGAAAATCACCGGGGTACCGACTTCGGCAACTGCATCCACGATGACATTGAATTTTGATTTTCCGGTATCTTTTGCTTCACCCAAGCGTTGATAAATATTTTCAACCACCACTACCGTTGGATCGACCATCATGCCCAAGGCGATTGTCAATCCGCCGAGCGACATTAAATTGGCCGGCATACCGTAATGATTCATCACCAGAAAGGTAACCAGCGGTGTGATAATCAACGTAAAACACACCACGATACTGGTACGTATGGTACCCAGAAAAATCGACAGCACCACAATCACTAAAATCAAAGATTCGGCCAGCGTGCTTTGTACCGTTCCTAATGCGCCATCCACCAGGTCGGTACGATCGTAGAACGGTACAATTTGCAGACCATCCGGTAGTAAGCCGCGTTCATTGATTTCTTTGACTCTTTCCTTGATTCTTCCGACAATTTCTTTAGCGTTGCCACCTCGCAACATCATCACAATACCGGCCACGGCTTCGGTATCGCCGTTTTTAATACTGGCGCCTTGACGTACTTCGCCACCGAAGGTGACATGCGCCACGTCGCGTACGTAAACCGGCACACCGTCCATTTCTCTGAGTACGATATTGCGAATGTCATCCAGCGAAGCAATCAGACCGACACCACGGATAAGATATTGTTCATATTGCAATGCCAAAATATTGCCGCTCGCATTGGCATTATTGCTGGCCAATGCAAAATCGACTTCGGCCAATGTTAAATCGTAATGCCGTAATTTGTTCGGGTCGACGTAAACTTGATATTCCTTGACATGCCCGCCGATCGAATTGATTTCCGCCACACCGCGAATCGAGCGCAGGATTGGTCGTACCACCCAATCCTGAATGGTGCGACGTTCCATCAATTCTTCAACGGTTAGCTCACGCTTGCCGTCATCCGGATGCTCGATGGTGTACTGATACACCTCACCCAAACCGGTTGAGACCGGACCGAGCACCGGGGTAATACCGGGAATCAAGCGTGGAGTGACATCGATGATACGCTCCATAACCAGTTGGCGTGCAAAAAACACATCCGTTTCATCAGTAAATACGAGCGTTATAAGAGATAATCCACTCCGATTCAACGAACGCATTTCGACCAATCCGGGCAGACCGGTCATGGCGATTTCGACCGGTACTGTGACCAGACGCTCCATTTCTTCCGGGCTGCGTCCGATCGCTACCGTAGCGACTTGCACTTGGATGTTGGTGACATCGGGAAAAGCATCAACCGTTAATGTCTTGATTGCGCCTACCCCGGCGGCACACAAGGCCAATCCAATAATCAATACCAACAGGCGTTGTCTCAGCATCGCGCGAACAATTGCGGCCATCATGGCTTACTCCAGCTCGGCAAGCTTGCGCTCGCTGTCCAAATGAAAAGCGCCTGAGGTGACGATTCTCTGGTCGACGGTCAATCCATTCAAAATTGGACGTAAGTTAGCCACTTCTTTCGCCAGCTCAACGGGCACGCGCTGAAATTGAGTATCGGTGCGTGCGACAAAGACATAATCCTGATTCAATTCACGTACGATTGCCGATTCGGGAACCACCAGCACTTTATGCTGTGTGTCGGTGATATGCATATTGGCGAGCATGTCCGGTTTCAGTTTGCGCTCCGGATTTTCCACCATAACGCGCGTCATAACAGTACGGGTTAAACGATTGACCGTGTCCGATACGAAGATGATGATGCCGTCCAGCTGTTGGTTTAATGCTGGCACCAGAATTTCTACATGTTGATCCAGTTCGACATCGCGGGCGATTTGTTCAGGCACATCACCTACCACCCAGACGTGAGACAGATCGGCTACTTGAAACAAGGGATCGGAGGGTTGCACCACTTGACCAATGAGTACATTACGTGCAATTACATAGCCTTCGCGGGTTGCCTTGATATCCAGCCACGGTAGAATCTTTCCTTGTTTTTTAAGTATCTTAAGTTCAGCGTCATCCATTCCGAACAAGCGGAGTTGATCGGTTGCCGCACTGAGCTCTGCTTGTGCAATTTCCGTTTCGGATCGTCGCCGTTCGACTTCGGCTACCGGTATGGCATCGGCAGCTAACAGATGTTGAGCGCGCTCCAACGCTTTGGATGTAACGACGACACGCGATAACGCCCGTAAATATGCCAACTGTGAATTCGTTAAGTCAGGGCTGGTAATGCGCGCCAGCGGTTGTCCCGGTTTGACGTAATCCCCTAGAATGACAAACATGTCGATGACTCTTCCGGTGACATATGAGCCGATTTGCGCCGTTCTTTCTTCATCGACTTGAACTCGGCTCGGGACCTGAATCTTGTCGGCTAAATCAACCAGAAACGGGTAACCCAACTCCAATCGGTGCAATACTTCCGGCCGTGCGGTTATGTTGTTGAAATCGCGCTCTGCATCCGGTTTTTGTGCTTGCTTTTCTTTTTCTTCGTTCGATCCGCCATTACCGCACGCGAACAGCAATGAAGCAGCAATAATCGTCAGTAATAATTTGGCATTCATTCTGGAACTAACTCCTTGGGATAATGTGCGCGTAAGCGGTCAATTTCGGCTGCAGCTGTGTGGAGATCGAAGCGAGCTTGCAGGGCATCGAACAGAATCCCTCTGAGTATCCGTTGCGAATCCAGGAATTCGATCAAATTTCGTTCGCCGAATTTATAAGCGGCTTCTGCGACCCGTACGGCGTTTTCCGCTTCTTTGATCAACCCGCCTTCAAACATCGAAACGCGTTGAAGGGCGATTTGATAAGCTTGCCAGGCGGCTTCGAACAATTGGCCGATTTCGTAACGCCGGTATTCGAGCGATTCGCGAATTCGTGCGGAATCATGAATGGCGGTGTCGATTTCACCGCGACGACGGTACCAGATTGGGATTCGGACACTGAGGCCCGCGGTATTGGAGGTAAATTGCTGGTCTTGGTAATTGGTGTACATCACGTTCACCGACGGCAAGATGGATGCACGCTCCTGGCTGATTCGCTTGTTTGCGCGCTCTTGCTCGGCTTCCAGCCGGACGACATCCGGGTTGACCTTGGGCACTTGTTGGCGTAGCTCACTCAGCGGGGGCAGATCAATTGTGTCTTTTAATGAGCCTTTGACTTGAAAATTTGCCGGTAAGGCGCCTGCCGTCAGCTGCATCAAAAATACCTTGGTGCGTTCCGCATTCAATCGCGCCGCTTCCTTGCGATTGGCGGCGCTCTGTAATTCGGTATCCGCGCGAATGAGTTCAAAACGGGCTGCTTCCCCGCGCTCCACATTGGCGGCAATACGTTGTCGCACAGTGTTGAGTAAATCATAAATACTTTGCTCCAGAGCAGCCTGTTCTTGTCGCAGCAATAGCTCATAAGCGCGCATGCGTAGCTGGGCTGAAAGATCGGTACTGACTTGATCCAGGGTTGCCCGATTGGCATCGACGATGGCTTCTGAGGCGGCGATGCGGGCACTGCGCATGAATGGATTTTCAATCGGTTGAATAACCGTGACCGAACGTTGTTCGTTTGACGGCCCTGTCAATTCAACCGGTAAGCGCCTGTCCATCGGTCCCATCATAAACATGACTTCAGGGTTGATGTACGCGGCGGCGGCGATTACGCCGCCTTTGGCCATACCTACCTGGGAACGTGCGGCCAGCACTAAACCATTGGCTTGCAATCCTAATCGCTGTATTTCATCAATGGTGTATAGAACAACCGGCCCTTGCGGTTCTCCGACGGGTAGCGGTACTTGCTGTTTGGGTAATTCGCTTTTAAACGGTGCCATGGATGGTGCTAATTCCCGGGCAGCCGGCGAAGAAGATGATTCGGGTTGTTTTAACGAATCCGCACCCAGCGGTAGCGGAGTCATCGGTTGCGCACTGGCAATTTGCATTGCGAATGCCAGGGAGAGGCTTGGCAGTAAATGTTTCGATGGTGAAATCTGCATAAAGTCCTTTGATTTTATTTAGCGATGATGCCTTTCACAAGCTCTTCTTTTAAAATGGAGTATTCATCATATCCGAAATTAGAGGTTGATTAATATGAATAACGGGGATAATCAGATTGTTATTGTTGTTTTTAGCAGTGTGATATTCATCATAACGGTAATCAACAAGCGGGTAGCGCGGCATTTAGCCAGAAGATTCCTGAACGATCGCTGAACGACAGCTGAAAGCGGATACATTGGAATGCTGAGCAATCATTGGCTGGTCTGGATCAAGCGCATACTACTTGTTTTTGGTATTGGATTGATTGTCTGGATAGCTATAGGTATTTCACAAAGATGGTACGAATTTCGCGATACGGATCCCGAACGTGGTGCGATTGCACAGGGCATCGATAAATTCGGCAGTCAGTTTTTGAAAACGATCTACCTTGAACAAGGTTGGTCGGCGGCCGATAGTCTGTGGTTTTATTCGGTTGCTCAAGGGTCGAATTTGCTGCCTTACAGTTTTTTTCTATATCTGGAACAAGCAAATTCGTCCGAACTGTTCCGGAGCCGACAAAACATGGATCGGTATGGGTACTTGCCGCAGCGAGCTACCGTCAGTAATCCGGACGGATTACCCGTCGGTATGGTACGGGATGAATACCAAGGCATCGCGTATATGGGATTCACTTGTGCCGCTTGTCATACTACTCAGATCAATTATCAAGGTATAGGGATTCGTATCGATGGCGGTCCGGCGCTCGCCGATATGGAAACTTTCATGATCGATCTGGCCGCAGCATTGCATGCAACGTTGGAGCATACGGATAAGCGCAAGCGCTTTGTCGATGCTGTCCTGGGATACGGATCCTATCAACATGCAAATGATGTGCTGGATGATCTGAGAAAATACGCACAAAGAATCAAAACCTACACGATAATCAACACACCCCGGGATACGCGGCGGCCGTTGACGCGCTATGGCTACGCGCGGCTGGATGCATTCGGACGAATTTATAATCGCGTGCTTGAGCATATTATGAGTGCGTGGCAATTACAGGAATTACTGTCCGAATTGTTGGCGCCTGATGAACTGATTGACGTGATCACCGGTGTTGGTCCGGTACTCGGTGGTCATGATCGGGATCATTTGATCGAGCGTATTCAATCGTTCTTAACCGAAAAGCAACTCATTCAATTACGTAACAGAATCTATAACCCGGCGGATGCGCCGGTCAGTTATCCATTTTTGTGGGATGTTCCGCAGCATGATTATGTGCAATGGAACGGGCGAGTGGGTAATAGCGGGTTGGGACCGATGGCACGTAATGCGGGGCAGGTTATCGGTGTGTTCGCAACGTTGGATTGGCAAGGAAAGGAAGGTTTTACACTCGCTTCCGTATTAGGTGGACAGGGTTTTGGAGCCAGGTATATCGACTTTAAGTCGTCTATCGACATACGGAATTTGCGACGGGTTGAAAATCATTTGCGCCGATTGACTTCCCCGCTTTGGCCGGAGCATATTCTTCCTGAATTGAACAAAACGCGGGTGATGCGTGGCCGGGAATTGTTTGGACAGTATTGTGCTGAGTGCCATGGCCAAATCAGTCGAGCCGACCCTGATCGCCGCATTGTTGCGACAATGATTGCGGTTGAGCGAGTTGAAACAGACTCGAAGATGGCGGTAAACAGCGCATCGTATACAGGTTACAGCGGTATTTTACGCAATCAGTATGTCGATACCGGTTCTGGAAATATTTTGTTGCAACATCAAGCCCCTGCGGTTACATTGCTGACTGCCGCGACTCGCAATGTGGTTACCACGCCGGACAGTGATAAATGGCTACTCAGGCGGTGGATCGAGCGCTCGCTGGATTTTTCTTATACCTATTTCGATAACCAAGTGCGGCCTTCCATTAAAGCTGGTGATTACATACCGGATACCACTGTGAATCCATTCGCTTCGATTATGGCTTATAAAGCCCGCCCATTGAACGGTGTATGGGCGACAGCGCCGTATTTGCATAATGGTTCGGTCCCCACGCTGTACGATTTGCTATTGCCTAAAAAAGGACCAGGTGACCCAGAAGAGGGTGAATATCGACCGGATGAATTTATGGTCGGTTCGCGTGATTTTGATCCGATCAAAGTGGGTTTTAAAACGGCAGGTTATGATGGATTTTGGTTCCGGACTACCATCTGGGGAAATACCAATGGAGGGCATGAATATGCATCGGGACGAACGCCGATGCCGGACGGAAGTTATTTGCCGGCACTTACCAAAGCGCAGCGATTAGATTTGCTGGAGTATTTAAAGTCTCTTTGACACGCCCTGGAAAGATTTTTGATGCTATCGCAACAAAAATTGTTATGGAGTACCCCCTAATTGGCTGCACGAGCGAATCGTTCGGTTGCGAGGGTGATTTACTTCCTCAATTTATCTTGTTGATACTCGGTTGTTGTGTTCCGTATGCCTCGCGCTTCATCTCGCTCACCAGATTGATCAGTGTTTCCTTAACAAAATTGAATGGCGATTTTTGATTTGGTATTTTTAGTATAGAATTACGGGTTAAGCCCACGTGCGATGTGGAAATTAAAATAAAGAAAATTATTTATGGCGATTAATTGGTTCAAATATTCATCTCCCGCTAGTTTTTATACATTGGCGGGAAAAATGATTCCGTTTTTTGTGTTACTTGCGATTACTTTAGTGATAGCGGGATTATACGTGGGATTTTGGGTCGCACCGACCGATTTCCAGCAAGGCGAAGCTTACCGAATTATTTTTATTCATGTTCCTGCTGCATGGATGTCTATGTTTCTGTATGTGGTAATGGCTTTTTGGGCGGGTATCGGATTAGCATTTAACACGCGCTTGTCTTCAATGCTTGCTACTGCGATTGCACCAACGGGTGCCATGTTTACTTTTGTTGCACTATGGACAGGTGCTTTGTGGGGAAAGCCGATGTGGGGGACATGGTGGGTTTGGGATGCGCGCCTGACGTCTGAATTGATATTGTTATTTTTGTATATCGGCTTCATGTCATTGCAAGCGGCAATTGATGATCCTAGGCGAGCAGATAAAGCGGGTGCGATTTTGGCATTGGTTGGTGTGATCAATATTCCAATTATTTATTTTTCGGTGCAATGGTGGAACACTTTGCATCAAGGTGCGTCTGTGAGTGTCAATCAGGCACCAACGATGGCTGCAACGATGCTGACTGGAATGATGATTATGGTTTTCGCAGCTTGGATGTATGCCATAGCGGTAATTCTTAAGCGAGTACGTGTCATTATTCTGGAACGAGAGGGGCACACCGCATGGGTGTCCGAGTTACAAAAAAAAGGAGCGTTAGAGTGAATGGATCGAATTGGTCGGAGTTTTTCGCCATGGGCGGTTACGCTTTTTATGTATGGGGCTCGTATATCGTGACATTTGCTTGCATAATCGGCGAAGTTTGGTTAATTTCCAGGCGGCGACGAACTTTACAAAAACAGTATAGTCTCATCCACGATTTAGACAACAACGAGATAAAAAATGAAACCGCGTCATAAGAAACTGGCAATGATCGCCGCAGGTGTTACGGCATTGGGTTTTTCAGCTTTTCTGGTTTTAAATGCATTTCAAAGTAATTTGGTTTTTTTCTTCAGTCCGACACAGGTCGTAGCAAAAGAAGCGCCTATCGGAAAGAGTTTCCGTGTTGGTGGTTTGGTTGCCGAAGGTAGTGTGAAGCGTGAAGATGGTTCGACGACAGTACGTTTTGCAATTACCGACACAGCTGAAACAATCCCAGTCGTTTATACAGGTATCCTGCCAGATTTGTTTCGAGAAGGAAAAGGTGTTGTTGCACAAGGAAAAGTATCTGCTGAAGGGATTTTTTTAGCGGATGAAGTACTTGCCAAGCACGATGAAAATTATATGCCGCCAGAGGCCGCAGAAGCACTGGAAAGAGCAGCTAAAGCGCAAAAAGCATCATTAGAGTAGTAATGGTTTTCCCAATGCGTCTCTGGGAAGTCTCCAATTAATTCCAAATAAACTTCAATAACTAACATTATGATTCCAGAAATAGGTAACTTTTCATTAATACTCGCGCTTCTTTTGGCAAGCATTCAAGGAACTTTGCCCATTATTGGAGCAGCGCGCGGTATTCCTTCTCTGATCAACCTCGCAAGGCCTGTCGTTCAAGGTCAATTCGTGTTTGTTTTTATCGCGTTCTTATGTTTGGCCTATTCTTTTGTCACCAGTGATTTTTCCGTACTGAATGTGGCGAAGAATTCCAATACGGAATTGCCTCTCCAGTATAGGTTTGCGGCTACATGGGGTTCGCATGAAGGTTCGTTGCTGCTGTGGGTATTGATGCTGGCTGGGTGGTCTGTTGCGGTCAGTGTTTTCAGTAAGCAATTACCGGATGATATTGTAGCGCGTGTGTTGGGTGTTTTAGGATTGATCAGCATTGGTTTTTATTTGTTTATGCTGATAACTTCTAATCCATTCGATCGACTATTGCCTGCCGCTATCGAAGGAAGCGATTTGAATCCTTTGTTGCAAGATCCTGGCATGGTGATTCATCCGCCGATGCTTTATATGGGTTATGTCGGGTTCTCGATCGCATTCGCATTTGCAATTGCAGCATTATTAAGTGGAAAGCTTGACGCGACATGGGCGCGTTGGTCGCGTCCCTGGACGATTGTTGCATGGGTGTTTCTGACGTTCGGTATTATGCTGGGTAGTTGGTGGGCGTACTATGAGCTGGGGTGGGGAGGATGGTGGTTTTGGGATCCGGTTGAAAATGCTTCTTTCATGCCATGGCTGGTTGGTACGGCCTTGGTTCACTCTTTGGCGGTTACCGAGAAGCGGGGCAGCTTTAAAAGCTGGACTGTACTATTAGCGATTTGCGCATTTGCATTGAGTTTATTGGGAACTTTTCTGGTCCGTTCGGGTGTATTGACTTCCGTTCATGCATTTGCGACCGATCCTGCTCGCGGTGTGTTTATTTTGGCTTTTTTGTTTGTTGTAATCAGCTGTTCTTTAGTGTTATTTGCGTGGCGTGCACCCAAGGTTGGTTTAGGCGGGAAGTTTGATTTGATTTCGCGAGAGTCTATGCTGTTATCCAATAACATATTGTTATTGGTAGCAGCGGCGAGCGTGCTTCTGGGTACTCTTTATCCGTTGCTGATCGATGCTTTGGGGCTGGGAAAGCTATCCGTTGGGCCCCCATATTTCGATGCAGTTTTCGTTCCAGTCATGACACCCGCAATTTTTCTAATCGGGATCGGACCTATTGCGCGTTGGAAACAAACGAGTCTGCCTGCATTAGTGGTTCGTTTGCGTTGGGCGTTTGCGGTGAGTGTTGTATCGGCTTTGATTGCGCCTTATTTTATGGGGGAATGGAAACCATTGGTCAGCTTCGGACTATTGCTGGCATTTTGGATTATCGTATGTGCATTAGTTAATATTAAGCATCGCCTAGATAATAGCGGAGAGGGAAGTATATTTGCTAAGCTGGCCAAACAATCGAGAAGTTATTACGGTATGCACTTGGCACACTTAGGAGTGGCCGTATTTATTATCGGTGTTACGCTGGTAAACAGTTACGAAACCGAAAAAGACGTGCGCATGGAGATCGGCAGTAAGGTGAGTGTTGGCGGTTATACATTTCAGTTTAATGGCACAAGCGATGTTATTGGGCCAAATTACAAGGCAGTACGTGGTGATATCGGTGTTTTCGAAGACGATAAATTTATACGCTACTTATATCCTGAAAAGCGCACCTATAACGCCTCTGGAATGGCTATGACAGAAGCTGCTATTGATACGGGAATTTTTCGAGATCTTTACGTGGCATTGGGAGAGCCATTATCGAATGGCGCTTGGGTGGTGCGTGCGTATCATAAGCCTTTTGTTGATTGGGTATGGTTGGGATGTATGCTAATGGCAATTGGTGGTATCACATCGGTAACCGATCGTCGTTATCGTCTGAGAATCACCAAAAAGAAATCAGTGTCGCCTAAAGAAACGGAAGTCGAACATCAACCGGAGGAGGCTCCTGCCGCAGTTTCTCCTGTTGTATCCAAAATTGAATTGGCAACGGAGACAACCAAGCCATGATGCGTTATTTGTTGCCTTTATTTGCATTCATGGTGTTGGCGGCATTTTTGCTGGTGGGATTGACATTAAATCCTCGGCAAGTGCCTTCTCCACTGATCGACAAACCGGCACCCAAATTTCAACTTAATCATTTGCATGAACCCGATAAGGTGATGTCATCCGACGAAAATCTGGGTAAGGTTTGGATGCTGAATGTGTGGGCCTCGTGGTGCGTAGCTTGTCGTGACGAGCATCCGCTCTTGGTGCAATTGGCGAAATCGGGGATTGTGCCAATTTATGGCCTTAACTATAAAGATGAACGTAATACCGCATTGCAATGGCTGAAACGTTATGGTGATCCATACGCTATCAGCATCGTCGATCTCGATGGAAAAGTGGGCATTGATTACGGTGTGTATGGTGTACCGGAAACCTACGTCATTGACAAGAAAGGTATCATCAAGCATAAACAGATTGGACCTGTTACGGTGGATTCATTGGAAAAAACCATTCTTCCGCTGATCAAAGAATTGCAACAGCAAACGTAGTATTAAAACGACAAAGGCTGATTTTATGGCGTATGGATTAACGGATGTAATGAAAGTATTGTTGTTAGTTTTTTTATCGCTGCTAATCCCGCTATCAGGCTGGACCAAGGAAGCGATTCCGGTCGCCGAGGATCCGGTAATCGAGAAGCGGATGCTGGCTTTGACGATGGATTTACGCTGCCTGGTTTGTCAAAACGAACCCATTTCCGATTCGCGTGCTGAATTCTCAAACGATATTCGCCGTGAAATCAGAGAGCAAATCAAAGCAAATAAGACCGATGAAGAAATTATTCAATTTCTGGTTGATCGTTATGGAGATTTTATACTTTATAACCCGCCGATGAAACCAACGACCATTTTTCTTTGGTTTGGCCCGGTCGCTTTATTTGTAATCGCGCTGATCGCGTTGATTGTTCATTTAAAGCGCCGACGGGTACAAATTGAAGAGGTCACACTATCCCACGAGCAGCTCGAACAAGCGGAAGCGTTACTTAACGAAGAAAAAAAAGGTAAAAACGTATGACGGCTTTTTGGGTAATATGCGGCATATTCATCGTAGTGGCATTGCTGTTTGTTGTGCCTACGTTACTGCGTCACAAAAATGCTCAATTGGCAAATATAGAGCACGATGCTGTTAATATCTCGGTTTATCGCGATCAAATCGCCGAACTTGACAGGGATTTGGAGAACGATATCCTGAGCCAGGAGCAGTACGATAAAAGTAAACAAGAATTGCAGCAGCGTATGCTGCAGGATGTCACCGTGCATGGCAAGGTTGCGCTGCAGCAAAATAAGAAATTTCAAAATATCGCACTGGCAACTGTCGTTACCTTGGGATTGCCATTAGCTGCTGTCTCTTTATATTTAAATATTGGAGATACGCGCGGATTATTGCCACAAGCACAGTTAGCAAGTGCGACACAAATGCACAGTGGCGGGGATTCGAATGATTTGAGCGGTCATGATTTTTCTATGGCAGTGGAAAATCTTGTTGCTAGATTAAGCAATAATCCAGAGGATGCCGAAGGATGGTTGATGCTGGCACGAACCTACTCGGCCATGGAGCGTTTTGCCGAAGCCGGTAATGCTTATGCCAAGCTCATTGAATTGGTACCGAGTAATCCTCAGATTCTCAGTGATTATGCGCGTACTTTGGGGCTTAAGAATCAAGGCACGTTGGCTGGTAAGCCAACGGAACTACTTTACGAGGCGCTGAGGATTGATCCGCAGTATCCTCCGGCATTAGCCTTGGCGGGGCATGCGGAATTCGAGCAGGAAAATTATCTTGCCGCTTCCTCACATTGGGAAAAATTACTGGCAACACTTCCTACCGATACTCCCCTAGCGAAATCTGTTCGGGACAGTATTGCAGAAGCTAAATTGCTGGCTTCCGGTGGAATAACTCCGGCAACCGAGCAACCAGTTGCCGATACCGGTGTTACTGCGAAAGCTGAAAAACCTTCTCAACCGGAGCATCAGGCTACAACGCCGGCAGCGGTGGCTGAAGTTAATTCTGATAACTCGGTCAAGACGTTATCAATATCCGGCCAAGTAAGTATTCGAGCAGAGTTAGCTTCAAAAGCATCGCCCAATGACACGTTATTTATTTATGCACGTGCTAAAACAGGACCTAAAATGCCGTTGGCCATTCTGCGCTTGTCGGTGCGCGATTTGCCGGCGTCATTCACACTGACGGATGATATGGCGATGATGCCGACCATGAAGATGTCCAGCTTTCCAGAGGTTGTGATCGAAGCGAGAATTTCTAAATCTGGTCAAGCGGTCCCGGCCAGTGGCGATTTGCAAGGTTTCAGCGAGCCGGTCAGGCTGGGTAATAATGACATTTCGATTGTAATTGACCGGCAAATTCCTTGAAAGGCGATTATGATAAAACTCGATCATCCGGTGGGGAATTTTGTATTGCCCACAACCGGAGGGGGTGAATTTTCCTTGGCGAATCATCTGGGTAAAACGATCGTTATTTACTTCTATCCCAAAGACGACACTCCGGGATGCACTACGGAAGGTCAGGATTTTCGTGATCACTGGACTGCATTTACAGAGAAAAACTGTATTGTTGTTGGTGTTTCCCGTGATGCGCTCGACTCTCATGAGCAATTTAAAGCAAAAATGGGATTTCCATTTGAATTGCTCAGCGATACGAATGAAAAAGTTTGCGATTTATTCGGTGTGATGAAGATGAAAAATATGTACGGCAAACAAGTCCGCGGCATTGAACGCAGCACCTTTGTCGTCGACGCGCAGGGTATATTGCGCAGAGAATGGCGCGGTGTCAAAGTACCTGGGCACGTAAAGGATGTTTTTGACTGCATTGCAGGATTGTAATCGTACTCGTACTCGACGTGATGCGATTGCTCATTGGAACTGATAGTTTCCAATGAGCAGTAGCTCCAGTCTATATTAAACCATCAATTCTCTCAGTACATAAGGCAGAATGCCGCCTTGCTTGTAATAATCAACTTCAATTGAAGTATCAATGCGGCATAATAACGGAATGGAGCGTTGATTTCCGTTTTTGCTGCGAATGATTAAGGTAACATCTTGTTGTGGCTGAATATTGTTTAGACCAACAATATCGAATTGCTCATTACCTTGAATACCTAACATTTCAACATTATCATTTCCTTTAAATTGCAACGGCAGTACGCCCATCCCGATCAGGTTACTGCGGTGAATGCGTTCGAAGCTCGAGGCGATTACTGCTTTGACACCTAAAAGTTGAGTTCCTTTCGCAGCCCAGTCGCGACTGGATCCGGTGCCGTATTCCTTCCCGCCGAAGACGACAGTGGGGATACCTTGCGATTGGTATTGCATCGCGGCATCGTAGATGCTCATTTGTTCCGGCGCTGTATCCGAAATTCCTTGATAGAGCGTAACACCGCCTTCACTGCCGGGAATCATCAAATTCTTGATGCGTACATTGGCAAAAGTACCGCGCATCATTACTTCATGGTGACCGCGGCGGGCACCGTAGCTGTTGAAATCAACTTTGGTGACATGGTGTGCGAGTAAATACCTTCCAGCCGGAGAGGATTCCTTAATGGAACCAGCCGGACTGATGTGGTCGGTGGTGACGGAATCACCGAATACACCTAATGCATAAGCGTTTTTGATGTCACTACAAGCACCGGAAATCGCAGGTTGTAGCGAAAAATCCCGAAAAAACGGTGGTTCGGCGATATACGTGGATTGCGGCCAATTGTAGGTTTGTCCGGTAATGGAGGTTACATTGTTCCATAGTGGATGATCCTGTGTGAGATTGCCGTACAATTTCCGAAAGGTATCGGCGTTTGCGGCGTATTGCAGCAATGCATGAATTTCCGCGCTATTGGGCCAAATATCCTTTAACCAGACGAGGCGATTATCTTTACCAATGCCGAGCGGTTCAACGGTCAGATCTTTCATCATCGTGCCGGCAATCGCATATGCAACCACTAAAGGGGGCGATGCAAGGAAATTGGCGCGAATATTTGAATGGATACGTGCTTCAAAATTGCGATTGCCGGACAAAATGGCGGCACAGACGAGATCATTTTTGACGATCGATTCTTCGATCGGTTCGGCAAGTGGCCCGGCGTTACCAATACAAGTGGTGCAGCCATAACCGACGATATTGAAACCTAACCGCTCCAGATACGGCAGCAGGCCGGTTACAGTCAGATAATCTGTTACCACGCGGGATCCGGGGGCGAGCGAGGTTTTGATGTGACGGCTGATCGATAGACCGCTTTCTACCGCTTTCTTGGCCAATAATCCGGCAGCAAGTAGTACACTGGGATTCGAGGTGTTAGTGCATGAAGTAATAGCGGCGATTAATATGTCTCCATGCCCTAAATCGACCGGTAAAGCGCTCGATTGATCGGGGAATGTATTTATTGGATCCGGTGTTGGTCGGTTGCTGGTCATTTCCATGATATTGCGTGAGACCATACGTCGTTCAGCGGAAACGGTGTTTTGCGGTGTACGATCGCTGAGTGATGGCGATCTGTTTTCATCCAAACTCGCGGAGCCGATATGAATACAAACATCGGAATTTTGTGCGTCGATATCCCGCACCGGATAACGTTGACCGATATCATCTGGTTGTTTACCGTAACCGCTTTCTTTCACTGATTTACTGAACAGCTCGGTGAGTTTGGTCTTGACAGATGTAAGTTCGATGCGATCTTGCGGCCGTTTCGGACCGGCGAGTGAAGGAACGATTGAACTCAAATCCAGTGTCAATTCGTGAGTGTAATCAATGTCCCCCGAGCATGGGATACCAAACATTCCTTGGGCCTCAAAATAATGCTGAAATGCGCTAATTTCTTCTTGGGTGCGCCCGGTACCTTTGAAATAATCAACAGTCACACCGTCAATCGGGAAAAATCCCATTGTGGCACCATATTCCGGCGCCATATTGGCAATGGTTGCACGATCCGGCAGTGCCAGTGAAGCGGTTCCTTTGCCGAAGAACTCAACAAATTTACCGACAACATTTGCTTTGCGCAGCATCTCCGTGACGGTTAACACCAGATCGGTTGCGGTTACACCTTCACGCAATTGCCCAGTCAGATTGACGCCGACGACGTCCGGTGTTAGGAAATATACCGGTTGACCGAGCATGCCAGCTTCCGCCTCGATTCCGCCGACACCCCAACCGACGACACCGATGCCGTTGATCATCGTGGTATGCGAGTCGGTACCGACCAGCGTATCCGGAAAAACCACCCCGTGCTTCCGGTGCACGCCGCGTGCCAGATACTCCAGGTTGACTTGATGCACGATACCGATACCGGGTGGGATTACTTTGAAGGTGTCAAAAGCCTGCATGCCCCATTTGATGAATTGATAGCGCTCATTGTTGCGCGAGAATTCAATAGACATATTTTGGTTAAGCGCATCATTACTGCCGTAATGATCAACCTGAACGGAATGATCCACCACCAGATCGACTGGTACCAGCGGCTCGATCAGTTTTGGATCTTTTCCCAATCTTACCGCTGCACTGCGCATGGCAGCCAAATCCACCAGCAGCGGCACACCGGTGAAATCCTGCAATACGATCCGGGAAACAACAAATGGTATTTCATCGACTCTGGCGGCTTCCGGTTTCCAGTTAGCGAGCTGGCGGATATGCGCTTCGGTGATTTTTTTATTGTCGTAATTGCGCAGCACTGATTCCAACACGATGCGAATGGAAATTGGCAGGCGGGAAATTTTGCCGATACCGCTTTTTTCCAAAGCAGGCAATGAATAATAGTGCGCGTGGTTTTTGGGGGATATGGTGAATTCCTGCAAGGTACCGAATAAATTATGACTCATGGCGATGTCCGTAAAATTAAAAGAATCTTTTGATGAAAGAATTCAGGTGATAACAAGGCATTGAAAAACTATCGGGATTGCCGCTACAGGATTAGAACGTTCGCAATTTTCATTTTCAGAATATCAATGCAGCGTTGTTTAGAAGAGGGCATTAAAATTTTGTATAAACGATGGTTAGCGGTTAGTAGCGCCATACATTTTGCCCTTGAATTGAATGGTAAACTTATTTAACGCGAGTTTCCAATCTTTCAGCGGCACGGACCATTTTTTTGCGATGTTGATCAGACCGAGTAGAACAATTTTTGATTGCAGTGTATCGTTTGAAAATGATTCCTACTCATTGGGTGCTGAAAGAAACGAAACGGGACGATTCATTTTGTTTGTCTTATTGATAAGCCTCGGTTGTTGTGTTGCTCGCGCTTGACACTTCATCTTGCTTGCTGAATTAATCAGTGCTTTCTTAGGATTCCGGTGTTTTTCTCTCTCCAATGCGACCTTCCTTACCGGCCAGTAAATTGGCGATATTTTCCTGATGGCGCCAAATCAGTGTGATCGACATCAGCAGTACCGCTTGCGAGAGTAGATCGAAGCCCATCAGGCCGTAGGCATAAACCGGGGTCAGGGTCGCGGCGATTAATGCCGATAGAGAGGAGATGCGCCAGACGATGGTGGCAAAGAGCCAGGTTGCCATCGCCAACAGGCCGACCCCAATATTCAGTCCTAACAGAATGCCAACGGCAGTCGCGACGCCTTTGCCGCCTCGGAAGCGCAAAAAAACCGGGAATACATGCCCGAAAAACACGGCGATTGCGGAAACCGCTACGGCTTCATTGCCCAGTCCGAATTGTGGTGCGTAGATTTGTCCCAGCATGACTGCCAACCAACCTTTTCCCGCATCACCGAGCAGGGTCAAGACCGCCGCCGCTTTTTTGCCGGTACGTAGCACATTGGTTGCGCCCGGGTTGCCGGAACCGTAGGTGCGGGGGTCGGGCAGCTTGAAAATCCAACTGGCGATCACGGCGAACGAAATGGAGCCCAACAGATAGGCTGTTAAGGCAAAAAGCAATAATGTCATGTGGATCACATCATTTCAGCAAAATAGAATAGAATCCTGAGTTTTTTACAGCAACCGGATAGGCGCAGTTGTGGCGTGAGCCTCTACATTGTATCGCTGAATTTCCCATGGATATTATTTTTTTGCATGACTTCAAAGCCAAGACCTTGATTGGTGTATACCCCTGGGAGCGTGTAGTGCCGCAAACCATTCGAATCGATCTGGAAATTGCCTTGCCGACTAGCCGGGCTTGTCAAACCGATAGAATCGAGGATGCACTCGATTATGCGCTGATTGTCGATCGTATCAACCATATTCTGAGCGGACAGCGGTTTTCTCTATTGGAAGCGTTGGCCGAACATATTGCGCAAACCCTACTGTCGGAATTCCGGTCGCCTTGGGTTAAAGTCAGCATTGCCAAATTGGGTATTATACGCGGTGCCAAGAGGCTCGGCGTGTGTATCGAACGTAAGGCTGGTCTGTGATAAAGTTATTCTTTTAAATATAGGAGGTGTTTGCATGGATTATGATTACGAATCGGATCACGCCAGATTTATGCGTGAATTTTTGGAAAAGAATCCACAAATTCAAGAAAAACGCGTTGCTGCACGTGCTTTATGGTGGGATAAGGAACAAAATCTTGAAGAGCGTAAGCGGTTCAAGGAATCGGCCGAGGTAATGAAGCCTTATGTTTATTTTGGCGGCCAGTAATTCTCGCGCTTCAATTCGGTGATTGGATGATGTGGAAACCGGGCATGCTGCTTGCCGTGTTTTATCTAACCGGCTGTGTGAATCTATCCGGCCCGGAAGTTAATATTCAATTGTTTGAACAGGATCTTAACGGAAAGCATGCGGCATTGGCCGGTTGCGTGGCGCATCAATTGCAGCGTGACGGGCGCGGTGTATTGCGCTTGCTGCAAATCAGAAACCGGCAATATCCGGGGATCGGTACCTCGGAAATCTACGCCTATGATACTCGCTATTTGCGTAATGTATATGCGGCTTACGCACCGTCCAATCCGGATGGAATTTTGCTGTATGGCGAGCCGGCCGTGGAAGTGCTTCCGGTATCGCAGCGCGATCAAAGCGACCAGCAGGCCTCTGTATTCGTATTAACACTGCGGCAGATCGATGATGACACCGTTATCGCATCGCTCAAAGGCGATTCCTTGGTCGGCCCCGTAGCATGGGAATTACTGCAGCGTTGCAGTACAACGGTGGATTTTCCACAACCGCTTAATTGCTATTGCCCGATTTGGCCAAGATAGCGTCCAACACTCGCGCACTGAGAATGCGCTTGAGAAAACCGAACAGGTAGGTCGGGAACGTTACATAGTAACGTGGCTGCGGTTTGGTCGATTCAAGCGCCAGGATCACCCGCTTCAGCACTGTTTCGGGGGGTAATGTAAACGGCACCGCCGGACCGGGTTTATTCAATCGCACCAATACCCCCTGGTATTTGTCGCGGTGAAAGCTGTTTTCGATATCGATGTATTTTTCCAGCGCCTTGACCGCATTCATGCGAAAACGACTGGCAATCGGACCGGGTTCGATCAAACTGATATAAACATTGGTGTCTTTCAATTCCAGCCGCAAGGTATCGGTTAATCCCTCAATGGCATACTTCGATGCATTGTATGCGCCGCGGTACGGCATCGCCACGAAACCCAGCACCGAGCTGTTCTGGATGATCCTGCCATAGCCTTGGCGGCGCATTACCGGGATCGCGAGATTGGTCAATTCCTGCCAGCCGAACACGTTGGTTTCGAATTGCGCGCGCAATGCATCGCGGCTTAAATCCTCCACCGCACCTGGTAATCCGAAAGCACCGTTGTTGAACAGTGCGTACAGCTCGCCGCCGGTGCGGCGCATCACTTCTTCAAATGCAAAGTGGATCGAATTGGAGTCATTTAAATCCAAACGGAAGCTTTCCAATCCTTCTGCCAGCAGCTTTTCCACGCTGTCGCGTTTCCTGGCGGTGGCGAATACGCGATAGCCGCGTTGGCACAAACCTTTTGCAACGCAATGGCCAATACCGCTGGAACAGCCGGTAATTAAAACGGTTTTTTTCATGTGTAGTCGTCAATTGGTTGAATGTCCAGCCTGTCTCGCTTGACAGGCTTTTGCCGGCAACGCTAGCATCAGAGCCGGAGATTATAGGAAAATATCACAAGACAAGGCTTGCCATGGCAAAAATTTTATTCCGGTTAAGCGGCGTATCCGATGAAGAAGCCGGAGATGTGCGTGAGTTACTGATTCGCCACGAGATCGAATTTTATGAAACTTCGGCGGGGAATTGGGGGGTGTCGATGGCGGCGATCTGGCTGCAGGATGGTACCCAGTTCGAGCGGGCGCGTGCATTGATTGACGCTTATCAGGTTGAGCGTGTGGTAAAAATGCGCCAGGCGCATGCGCAACTTAAGCGGGAAGGAAAACATAAAACCTTTTTGCAGGCGGTGAGCCGGAATCCGATCAGCTTTACCGTGCACCTTGCGCTTGCAATGTTGGTGATTTATTTGTCGGTCCAATTGGTGCTTGATCTGGCGAAATGACCGTCGGGTCGTCATTGTCCGCTGTGTTATGCGGTATGATAACGTTGCAATACCCAATATGATTAAAACAATCGAAGGAGGAGCTATGAAAAATACTTTGAGAGCTGCGCTGACGGCGCTTGCGATCGTACCGGTTTGCGTTGCTGCGGGTGGTGATCCGGATTACGTTAAATATCCCGCCGATTACGCGAAAACTTTCACCCAGTACGCCACCATCAATCGTGCAAACCAAACCCAGTTGGCCAAGCTGTATGCGAACGAAGCCGCAGTTGCCGGGTTTAAGCGTGATAGTAAAGGTGATCCCGGAGCGGTTGTCGTGATGGAGATTTACACACCGAAAAAGGACACCGATGGTAAGCCGATAGCCGGTAGCGACGGTTTATTTGAAATCGATACGCTGGCAGCAATCGGTGTGATGGAAAAAAGAGCGGACTGGGATGCTGCCTTTCCCACCGAGCATCGTAGCGGCGATTGGGGATTTGCGTTGTACAATCCGGATGGTTCCGTGAAAAGTAACGAGTTGAGTTGCGCGCAATGCCATACGCCGCTGCAGGGTCAGGACTATTTATTTACCTATCAAAAGCTGATCGATTTTGTGAAGTAATAAATCCCGCTGACTATGTCTTCCCTGCCGCATTGGCGCCTTTATTGCGTTCGATGCGGTAAGGCGTGGGGTCTGGATATGAAATTAAAAAACGCAATGTTCGCAGACTCACGTTTATCGCGTTTTTTACTGCTTATTTAGTTATTGAGCCCACTGCTCTGGATTCTTGCCAGCAGTACCTTTAGGGATTGCTTTTTACCTGCTCAAGCATGGTATTAAAAATCCAACCTTCACCACCATTGATTTGCACATGCAGCCATGATCCTTGGCACGCTAATGCAGTAGCCGGTGTATTTTTCTTCACGGTTGTTAATATTTTTGCATGATTGCCCGGTGCAGAGCGTACGTGTGCGGTTGACCGGGTAGAAAGTTTGATCGGCGTATGAAATTCGAGGAGTATGCTATGTTCAGGGTTAGTTCTTTTATCTTCTGATTCGGTAAGTGTGCTGATTAAGTGCTTTGCTTGGGCGACATAATTCATTGCAGCTGCAAATTGATTTTTTTCGTATCGCTTCGAGGCTGTTTCAAGTAATTGATGTGCTTGAATTCGTAAGATTTTGCTGGTTGCAGGGATTTTGACGTGTTCCAGAGCGATAAGTGCAACCTCGGTTTCCGCAATGGCCGATGCGGTACCGGGCTTGGTGGCAAGTCGATGCAGTTTTAATTGCGTATGTGCCGCGTCTTTGTTGGCTTTTTGCAGTGTCTGTAATTGATGGTGCTGTTTAATCTGTTGATTTTTGATTAATGTATCTTTGTCTGCGATTACTTGTTCCAAGAAACTGATTTGCTTTCTCAAATCCTCGACTTCAGTATCGGCAACCGGAATTGGGGGATCTGCGGGCAACGTTATGGTTTCTTGGGTGACGCAACCTGCGAATATGAGCAAAAGCAATAAGGTCAGCCTGTTGGAAGTCGTGAGGAACTTTAAAGGTGGGTTGGGATTGACGAATGGGTGCAAGTTATTCGGCGTATCTTTCTCGATGTGATGCAGCATATCAATGGGTCTCATTAAATTTTACCTTTTTCCGCGATACCTACGGCACTCTTAATGTTAAACTGAACAAAGGAAGTCGTGAAAAATTTTTATTGGTAATATGAGGGTTGTGCTTGGTATGTGAATGGTTTTACGGATTAATTTAGTGGCGTTGTTGCGATTTAGAGTAAGGTGAGCAGGGGCGTCAGCCTGGTATGGTGCGGTTGATTGATGCTCCTGGCATTTAATTTCGCTTTTATGAGAAAACACAATGTATCAACGAGTTTTAGTTCCGGTAGATGGCAGTCCGATTGCAAGTGATGCTTTGCGTCAGGCGATTCAATTTGTGCAGGAGCAGGGTGCGCAGGTCGAAGTTTTGATGGTTGTTGAGGATTTTTTATTTTTTGATGATAACTCCGAATTGGATAATGTCGCATTAGCAGCGGCAATCAAGTGCACTGGTGAGAAAATCTTATCGGCTGCAAAAGAACGGTTTCAACAAGCGGGTATCACAGTTGAAACAAAACTACTCGAAGCGAAAGGGGATCGTGTTGCAAGTGTGATTGTTGCTGAAGCAAAAAACTATCAAGCGGATTTGATTATCATCGGTACTCACGGACTATCCGGCTTTAGTCACATATTGTTGGGCAGCGTGGCCGAAGCGGTGGTGCGTATGGCAGATATTCCGATTCTACTGATTCGTGGCGGTTGATGTTTTTGTTGGCGCAGTGCTGATAGGCGGGTACAGCGATGGAAACTTACGAAGCGTTACTAACGACACTTGCTTTGATGATGGGCGCCTCGTGGGCAAGCGGGATTAATTTGTATGCGGTTTTGTTGGTTCTGGGACTAGGGGGCGCAACAGGGCATATTGCTTTGCCTGCCGAGTTATCGGTATTGCAGGATCCATTGATTATTGGTGCCGCTGGCGTTATGTATGTTGTCGAATTTTTTATGGACAAGATACCCGGTTTGGATTCGCTGTGGGATTCAATTCATACTTTTGTGCGTATTCCGGCGGGTGCCATGCTTGCTGCAGGAGCGGTTGGCGATGTCACACCGGCGCTGGAAATCGCTGCCGGGATCTTAGGTGGAGGTATCGCGGCAACAAGCCATGCAACTAAAGCGGGAACACGGCTGCTGATTAATACATCACCTGAGCCGGTTAGTAATTGGGCCGCTTCATTTACAGGGGATATTTTGGTACTTTCCGGAATGTGGGCGGCATTGCAGCATCCTGAAATATTTCTTGTGCTTTTTATTGTATTTATGGTGATCGCAATTTGGACGATACCGAAATTATGGTACTTACTTAAAACTTTATTGGTAAAAATTACAAAGTTGCTGAGGATGGAAAAAGAGGTACGGGATTCAGCGATTGCTGTTGCTGGCGATGGTTCGGTGGCAGCATTGGAAAGATTGCGACGGTTAAGAGATGAAGGCATGTTAACCGAGCAAGAATTCGAACGGCAAAGAAATAAAATTCTAAATTCCGATTCACACTAAAAGGTGGGATTGCAGTGCTGGGATATCTTTTGCACGGTTGTCGATAATTTTGGCGATATCGGTGTTTGTTGGCGCCTGGCCAGGCAATTGACCCGCGAGCACCATAAGCAGGTACGATTATGGGTCGACGATTTGGAGAGTTTCAATCGTATCGCACCAGATGTCGATCCGGCCATGGAGTGGCAGAAAATCCAAGATGTGCAAGTTTTTCATTGGCAATCGGTTTTTCATGCGATAGAACCCGGCGATGTGGTGATCGAAGCATTTGCTTGTGAATTACCTGAGGTTTATGTGCGTGCGATGTTACGACGGGCAAAGCAGCCAATCTGGGTCAATCTGGAGTATTTAAGCGCCGAATCGTGGGTTTGCAGGTATCACGGTTTGCCATCACCGCATCCCCGTTTTCCATTAATAAAGACTTTTTTTTTCCCAGGATTTGTGCGCGGCACTGGCGGACTGTTGCGTGAGAATGATTTGCTGGTGCAGCAGAGGGTGTTTAACATCAAGGCCGAATCGGCTTTTTTGTCCAGCAAGCATGTACCTGTGCATCAGTGTCGGGAGCTGCGTATTTCCTTGTTTGGTTACGATTCAGCGCCAGTGGATCAATTTATCGCTATTTTATCCGCGGGTACTACGCCGGTACGGTTAATTCTGCCGGCGGGGCGCATTAGCCAGCGAATCCTTGCTTATCGTCACTATGAAGCGATGCAGACTGCAACGGTGATCACCCAAGGACAAGTGACTATTCAAATCATTCCTTTCTTGGAGCAATCTGAATACGATCGTTTGCTTTGGAGTTGTGACATCAATTTTGTCCGTGGTGAAGATTCGTTTGTGCGTGCGCAGTGGGCAGGGAAACCCTTTATCTGGAATGTTTACCCGCAGAGTGAAGATGCACACTGGCATAAGCTCAGTGCATTTCTGGATTTGTATATGGCCGGTATATCGCGGTCCGCAGCGCAGGCTGTTCGGGCGATGTCGCTGGGATGGAATGGAAAATTCATATTGGATGCGACGGTTTGGTTGAACTTCCTGGCAGTGCGTGAATCTTTGATTCAACATAATCGGAATTGGATAAATCAATTATTAAAACAAGATGATTTGGTAACCAATCTGGTACGGTTTGCGGATAATAAGCTATAATCCGTACTTTTGAATGTGATGCGCAATAGGTGGTGGGTAGCATCAGTTTTGCAATAACTTTTTTTGGAATTTGAATTATGAAAACCGCAATGGAACTACGCTCGGGTAATGTCATTATGGTCGGTAAAGATCCCATGGTGGTTCAGCGGGCGGAATTTACCAAATCCGGTCGCAATGCATCCGTGGTGAAAATGAAGTTAAAAAATTTGTTTTCCAATACAACATTGGAATCGGTTTATAAAGCGGATGAAAAATTTGATGTGGTGCTGCTGGATAAGAAAGAATGTACATACAGCTACTTTGCCGATCCGTTGTATGTATTTATGGATGCCGACTATAATTCGATCGAAGTGGAAGCGGATAACATGGCGGATGTACTGAATTATCTGATAGACGGTATGGAAGATGTTTGTCAGGTAACTTTTTATGACGGTAAGGCGATATCGGTTGAATTACCCAATACAATTGTGCGTGAAGTTGAATATACCGAACCTGCAGTACGTGGCGATACTACGGGTAAGATTATGAAGCCGGCACGGCTCGTCGGAACCGGATTTGAGATTCAAGTGGCCGCATTTGTGGAAATCGGTGATAAAATCGAAATCGATCCGCACAATCACGAATTCAGAAAGCGTGCGTGATGGTGAGTCAAATCAGTTAATAAAAAAGGCGGCTAAAGCCGCCTTTTTTATTAACCGTAAAGTAAAGAGTAACTCTTAATA
>CP091135.1:1302181-1330489 GCA_021582655.1 Nitrosomonas sp. | reverse complement strand
AGAGCGTTCGCCACCTAATTCGATACCGGCATAATAATTTCCTGCAATAATATTCGCGCCGTTCTTGCCGCCAACCAAATTGTCGTGTGCGCCATTCGAGAGAATGATTCCCAGTTCCCCGTTGGGCAAGACTTCATTGCCAGAAGCATCAATCCCGACGTAGTTGGCGTAAACCTCGGTTAGCTCAACAGAGTGATGTAATAACTCGATACCCGCGGAGAAATTTCCTGACACAATATTGTTGGAAATAATGGTTCCCTTGGCAAGAGCGGCTAAATAGATGCCATCCGAATTATTACCAAAGAACTTCCAGGTACTGGGTGAGCCGAAAGGATTGCCATCGGTATTGGGCCGGTAATTTTCTACTCCGGGCGTATTGGTTAAAATATACCGGCCATCGGGCGTTGTCCCGATGCGGTTATGTTTGATGGTATTGTTCCAGCAGGCAATCGCATCATTCAAATTTCTGTAAAAATCATAACCAATTGAAATACCGTTGTGAACGCCTGAGATAACATTTCCTTCGATAATATTATCGCTTGATTGAATACCGATACCGACCGCCTCGGTATAGCCGTTATAAATAGGCCCGCTGAAACTTTCAATCTCTTCGTCGGTAAGTGTCGCCTCAAAATTTCTCCACCACCGGTTTCTGCCTGAATCCCAATGAAATCCAAAATAATTGTCTCGAATGACGATACTATTTGCACCCGGTTGCGTTGCTATGGCATTGGCACGAAAATTATAAATTTGTAAACCGGCAATTTCGGAGCCGCTTGAGCCATTATGCTGGGTGCCTGGTCCTAGCAGCGTAAACGCATTTTCCAGACCGTTGACATCGATTTCCACCACTGGTGAATCAACATAGCCTGGCTGTGTAGTGGCATCAATGATCATTTTTTCATTGATCCACAGCCGTTCTGCCAGAATTATCCTCAATGGCGAAGCGCCTCTGATATTAAAAGTAATATGCGCCGGGATGATGGATTGGTTTCCTATTTCAATAGCCCACGGCAATGAGCCTTCCAGCCCCTTGTCACCGGATAGATTCGTTACTACCAAATTTCGCTCTGAAGTGGCTTGAATGTTAAAAGACAGCGTTGTGTTCACGGTCTCAAAATTTGATGTCACCGCAAGGGTTACGAAATAGCTTCCCGAGAAATCCGATTTGCCATAAATTTTACCGGTTACACGATTGATAAAAAAACCGGAGGGAAGATTGTATGCTTCGAACCAAGGATTGGTTCCGTTGGTGGTGATTGAATAAGCCGGGGTTGATTCAGTGTAGATATTTCCTGCCATTATGTTGACTTCGGCAGGGCTGGTAATGATTAATCCATCCGCGGAATAACCGTTTTTCACGGCCACCATCGACAACAATATCGTGAACAGGAAGCTTTGCCAACGCATAATTGTTGAGTAACGTTTCACACTTATCATGTTTCCTCCGACGAATGGAAAGAATTAAAGCTTGCAAATATCGTATGCATAGAATTACCAGAAATCCGGCCACATGCGTCTGCGGTAGCCCGCGCGCCAAAAGGATTTTCGATAATCTTTCAGCAAATTGGTCCATGCAAACGGATTACAGGGATGCGCGCTCGGGTGGGCTATAGGCCGGGCTTTCTCGACATTGCCGAAACCTTCGGAATGATAGATATCGCCGATTTCACGTGCCTCTTTTGCCGTAGGTCGCACCAATAAATCCTTCACGAGGGATAAAGCCAGATCACTGGTAATCGGTGGAGGCAATATAGAAAAACAATTCAGCGCATCGTCGATAAATTGTAATGCCCCAGCCTGCATTTGCTGGGCTGTATCGATTCGATACTGCTCGTTCCGGATTGAGCCGAATTTTGGCTTGATTCCTTCCGGGGTTTGTTCAAAGCTGACAACGCTTCCGTGAGGTGCGCAAAAGAACCATTCAAACACTTCAACGGAGGCTTTGATAATCGCCAGTTGCTCCGCGGGTTCTCCCAGCTCACAGATGAAAGCATGTTGTTTGGCCCCAGCGTCCACGCGTGCTTTTGCTGCACTGAAAGTGCCCAGATAAAATCCGGTCAATTGGCTATCATATCGATACAATTTGAACAAGCGGTCAATGGATTCTTGCAGTGAGCCATGCCAACCGATATCGACGATACCGATACTTCGTTGCTCAAAAATCTGTTCTTGTTGGAAGTAATCGCGTAGTAAATTGCGTTCATGTCCAGCCAGTTCTAATAATCTGGGCGCCAATAAACGAAATAGCATGCGCAAGCGTCCATAGTCCTCGCCGGTTGATACAAGATGATGGGAACCGGAAAAGCCTGCTTCCTGAATCAATGCTTCGGATTCGGGTAATGCAAGTCCGATGCGAGTCAGAAATTCACCAACTGTGAGGCGGCTAATACCGCTGACGAGAAAATCGCAAGTCGGTTCGTCTATTGCGGTAATGGCGGGAAAATTCAATGCACGCCTGGATGCGAACAGGTACTGGCCTGGAATCTCGGTCCATCCCCGTTCCCACAAACATTGGTGCACTTTGTGCATAATGTGTCCGTCTCTGGCTAAAAAATAGATGCGGGTCAGGTTGGATTGTTGAGATAGTTTATTGATCCATAATGAGAAACCGAGCAATAAAATGCCTACGTGCGAGTATCCCAGATCAAACCAGAAATTGCTTTCTTTCTTGGCTGCCTGCGCAGCAAGCAGTCCACGCCAAAGTACTTTCCAGGTGGTTGATGTATCGGGATCCATGCTTGCATCGGATCGGGTCATTTGTGGATTTCTGGGTAAATGATACTGCACACGTTTTGCAATTTTTGCATTCTTAAAGAGGTCGATGCATTTGGGGACATGATGGGCATAAATTCCTGCTGCGCGGGCCTGCTTGATGTCACTGTCAAAATTGTCCCCGATATGAACGAGATCGGATGCCGATATTGCCAGTTGTTTTAGCGCCAGTTGAAATAAACCGCCATTGGCTTTGGTAACCCCCTCGATGGAAGATATCCATAAAAAATCATATCCTCGATAGCCGTGCTTGGAAAGCATGGATGCGATTAGAGCTTTGTCCAGATACATGTCTGAAATAAATCCGACACGCTTTCCAAGTTTCATGACCCAATCAAAGAGCTCGCCTAATCCGGGATTTCTTCGGCACAAACGAAATTCCACTGATCGTTCATGTTCCAATAGGATTTTTGTATCATATCTTTCAATCAATTGATTGCCGGATAAAGTGTTATAAATTTCCTCCAGTGAGATTTCAACGGCGCCTCGTTGCTGCCAGGCGATTTCTCGAGCCCGCTTTTCGGCTTCAATACGGGCTGCGGCAAAAGCATGTATGTCATTAATACCCATTTCTTGCGCCAGAAGATAAAAAACATCAGTCGGTTTCTCCGTGGCTCTTATCAAGACAGTATCAAAAATATCAAATGATATTGCTTGGGCATGCTGGATAGCATTGACCAAATGCTGCGGTAAGCCGATAGGCGATTCAATAGGACTCATTTTATTTTAGTAACTTGTGTTTTATCCAACGTAACAGTGCAATGTTTTTGATACGACCGATAATCGCCTGCAAAAAGGACATTTGTCCGTGGAGAATTTCAAAGCTGTGTGCAATATTGACCAAAAAACCGAGACCGGTTTTTCCCGTTTTTAAGTCATTACGCAATAAGTCATTTCGAAGCAAATTTTCATACCGCCGGTGTTTGTTGTCACTTGCAATAACCGAATTGCCGTAATCTCCGGTATGAGAATTAATTCTGTGATGATAATTGGCCAATGTTTCTTTAATCAACCCAATTTCATACCTGGAACAAAATCTGAGGTGAAAATCCCAATCACCCAGAACAGGCAAGTCTTCACGAAAAAAACCGATTTCCTCCAGCGCGGTCCGTGAAAATACAAAGGAGATCGGTGGAAATGTATTGGATGCGGCGAGACGGTAGAATGAAATTTCATTCATCCAGTCGTTAAACGGATCCGTACTGATGATACGAACTTTATCATTAAGCAATTCTTCCTGTACGCGCATGCTGTAAGTGACCACGCCCTCAACCGATGTTCCCAAAGTTGGCGGAGGCGTGTTCAGGTAGGTGATGCATCGTTCAAGAAACGAAGGATGCCAGGAATCATCATCATCATGGATTACGATGTAATCGCTGGAGCTAGCTCTAATGCCGATATTGGATGCGGCTTCCATGCCTAAGGATTGAGGGTTGTGGACGATTTTCACCCTGCTGTCATAACGAGGTAGAAATTGCTGCACCAAAGCTTCCACTGCTTTGGGGTCACCACCGTCGTTTACAATGACATGAATCCAATGCGGATAGGTTTGCATCAGCACGCTTTGAATAGCTCTTTCCAATAATACGACGCGATTTTTGGTGCGTGTGATGACTGCTACCTGCTGATTTTTCATTTATTCACCTTATTCAGAAAAAACGATCGGATTCGCTGCTTGCAATTTCTCAGCATGTTAGGAATTCCCAATAAGTGATTGGCATTTATCAATTGCTGCTTTAGGTCTTGAGTCTGCTGCCACCAGAGATCGGTTTGTTTTTTTTGCCAAGCGGAATGTTCTTTCTGCTGAGTTAATGCTTGTAATGATTTCTGGGCTTCTTCCCACCAATAATTCGTTTGGTCTTTTTGCCACAAAAACCCGGTTTCGAGTTCTTGGCATTTCTTCCACCACTGCTCGGTTTCGTTTTTTTGCCACTGGTAGCTTTGGTGTAATTGATCATATGAAACGGTTTCCTTCAAACCGGGAGCGACAATTTGAAATAATGAGTCTTCCGGTAAGGAGTTTGATAAGGTTTCCGAAGGTAATCCCTTCTGATTACGAGAAATTATTTGAATAATGAGCTGCGCTAAAAGAAAACGTTCTCCGCCGTATAAGTTAAGATGATGGAAGAGAAAATCCAGCAGTCTGTTATATTTATCCGGTTGTTCTAGGATTATTTTGGGGTGCCAGCTCGCTAAGAAATGCGCAATGACCAAATTTGTTTCATATACCGAACGTGCAGCATTTTCTGCAAGTGTATTGGTGCCGTGGAAGCGATAATTCAGCAGCGGCCGTCTAGCAAAGTAGATGCGTTGCTTCGAACATAGGCGTAAGAAAAACTCATAATCGTGTACATACCGCCAGGATTCAAACATGCCGATTCTGTCAAAAAGCTTGGTTCTAATAATCAGATTCGATGTTGTATGCAGTACATTGCCGGATAAAAGTGTCAGAACCCAGTTGTCGGATTCTTCGTTGATCAGGTGCTCGGAGGCAGGCACTGAGAAGGTGGGCAAGTTAAGCGTACCGATAATATCCTGCGATTCACGAGTGATTACCGAAGCATCATCAATGTAATTGTAAGCGGAAAAAAAGGCTCCCACACTGGGTTCGGATTCCAGGACTGCCAAAGCCTCTGCCAAGCGCTCCGGGTGAAACGTGTCGTCGGAATTCAAAATAGCCACATACAAACCGGCGGCCATTGATATGCCTCTATTTATTGTAAAAGCAGCTCCGCTATTGCTTTGGAAATAATAACGTATTCTAGGATCGGTGAAGTTTTTAACAATTTGTTGTGATTGGTCGGTCGACCCGTCATCGATAACGATAAGCTCGAGATCTTTCACACTCTGATTCAAAACACTGCGAATCGCCTCATCAATATATTTTTCATGATTAAACAAGGGTACGATAATGGAAAATAAAGGCATTCTCATATCCGAGTAACGTGACTTTATGTTACTTGCGCAGTACTTGTACCAATTTGCGAAGAGGTGCGGTGATTCGCCAACTGGTTGAGTTCAATACTTGGTTTAAATCCGACTTGATCTGTTCAAGCCGATGATTTAGATGCTGTTGATCGTTGATAAGATTTTGTAAATAAATCGGTAAATCCTGGAGGGATGTGGTGTCATTCCTTTCGCGCAATAAATCGAACGCAACAAAATAATGCCGGCAAAGTTCCATCAGTGCATAAATTGCATCGGAGTCCCATTTTTTTTGCCATTTTGTAACTAAAAGATGCACCGCTTCCCTGGCAAGATCATTATGGCGATTATTTATGCCAAATCCGCTTGTTGATGAGATTCTGTAATAAGCGGTTTCTTCGGAAATAAAATCAAAATCACCGACCTCGGCCAATTGTAGCCAGAAATCCCAGTCTTCAAACAAATGAAGAGCTTCGTCGAACCGGCATCCATAGCCGTGCACGTCGGACTTAAATATAACAGCGTGAATGGGGATAAAATTGCCGGACATTAAACGAATCTTAGAAAAATGGCGACCAAAGTGCTGAGGCAACTGGTTACCCTGCTCGTCGATACATCGAACAGCGGTATATGCTGCGATCAGGTTGGTTTTTTTTTGCATGCGATCGACTAATAATGCAATATGCGGTGCAGCGATAAGATCATCGTCGTCTAGAAACAGCGATAAGGTGCCACGCGCGGATGATAAGCCGCTGTTTGCCGCGATACTGCGAGAAAGCGGATTGCCGCAATCATTGATAAGATTTATGGAAAGCCTGCCGTTGCGGTTAAGTGGACTGTGCTTCCCGCCTTTGGCATTGACAACAACCGCTTCGATATTCGGATAAGTCTGTAAAGCAACGGAATCCAGTGCATCCGACAGTGTGGGGCGATCCATGCTGCGAATAATGATACTGACGAGCGGTAGATCGCTGTTATCGATCGGGAGATTAAGCGCTCTCTGGCGAGCGTGTTCGGACTGGTATAACTTGAGCGGATCATCGGCCAGTTCTTCCGCGGATAACAACAAGAAAGCTTCCGCAGCTGTGATTTCCACCGGGAGGGTATATGTGCGATACCGGTTTAATGCGGCGATATGCAGGTCATAGCGCTGTTTTGTGATTTGTGAGGCAAAGCATTCCATTGCGGCGGCTTTGCGTAACGTGAATTCACTGATATCCAGCAATGTGTTAGGGTGCAGCGGTACACCGATTTCATACAACGCAAGGCGCATGTCTTTGCCAGTGCGTCTTACGGCTTCAATCACGGCCATGGCGAGCATGCGATGATCGGGGTGCGCTTCAAGCGGCGATGGGGCATATATCAGGTCTGCACCGATTTCCTGAATCGCGGTTAAAACTGCCTGAATCAATTTTTCGTCATAGCGAATGTGTCGGTCTGGGTAATTCCAGAAAATCGGAGTGGCGCAGCCAAGGATTTTTGCGGCGGCGATACTTTCATTTTGACGCAGCGCGATGTGCCGGGGGATTTCATCCACTTCGATTCCAAATGCGCCATCGGATACAACGATCACGCTGACGCAGTCGCCGAATGCGATATGGCGCATGATGGCACCACCGCATCCAAACACTTCGTCGTCCGGATGAGGCGCGAATATGAGCGCATGCTTGCAAGGTATCCGCGTGATTGCGTGGTAAGGAATAAGTATGCTTTCCAAGGAACTCTCTGCTATCGGCTGACTTGACGCTATTATTTGCGTTGTGCGGTTATTTTAACCGGGATTATAAGAATAACCTACCGGAAATCTTTGTCGCCGCTCATCAACCACCAGCGATTTTTGAGTGCTTCGGGCGCCGGGCCACTGCTCCATACATTAGTGGGTATGCGAATATTCACTGCCTGCCTGGTACCGCCCGTAGCGGCAAAGCGGGAGACGAAATTCTCGGTGATATGGCAAAACACCCGGTGAGCACCTTGCATGCCCGCGAGGCGCCTTGCGTGTTTGACCAGCAGCGGAATTTCCGCAAGTGGCGAGACCAGGTCGATAATTTCGCATTCATCCGGATCGTAGCGCAACACCAGAATGCCACGCGCATGCCCGCCGATACGGTTTTTTACCAGAAAAATCCGGTACTGTTGATCCGGATGATTAAGGTAGCGGTGCAGCAGGTATGGCCAGTCACGTACACCGACAGCAGCCGTTTGCAGATCGGCGGCCATGCGGTGCCAGCATTCATTGACAATTGTGGCGGTAGTGTCGGTCGAATCATGAGTGATCAACTGCAAACGGGTGCCGAGCAATGGAAAACGTGACCGGGTTTTCCATGCGCATTCTATCATTCGTCCGATTTCAGCATAGAGCCCAAGCCGTTCAGCCACTTTCATGGCGCGTTCATTGGGAAAGCCGAAGCCGATCAGATAGGGTTTTCCATAGCCGATGTAGCGTTCCAGGAAAGTGGCGGCCATTAGGAAGAAGGGGCCCTTCCGGGTCAGCACGCCACGTTCGACGGGATCGACCATTACGTCGCCGATTTGCACGGCGGTTTCAGGTCGGCCAAAAAACAAAATACTGCGCGCTGTCCCGCCATAATGACCGATAAGCTTGTGTTCGCGCCGCACGCCAACCTCATAGCTCAAATGAGTGCCGTACTTCCATTGCCAGGTTGCCGGCGTCATGGTGTGGTGAAACGTTTTTTCAAACAAATCGAAAATTTCTTTTGTGTCCTTTTTTTCCAGTAGTTGCAGACACCACTTGGGGTGAGTT
The DNA here is from genome assembly GCA_021582655.1 of Nitrosomonas sp. Lineage (GTDB taxonomy): Bacteria > Pseudomonadota > Gammaproteobacteria > Burkholderiales > Nitrosomonadaceae > Nitrosomonas. Next base: position 1,322,025 of record CP091135.1, on the reverse strand, counting down.
TTTTTTCTGAAATGTAACAGTGCGTACCCATAATGCCCGCTCGCGTATTTGTTCCGATATTCGCGGTTGGATTGGTCCAATTGGGATAATTGTCCTTCGGTTAACGCCAGATCCTGAATTAACCGGTTTCGGTGCAGCCGGGTTAAGTGCAGCAAGTAATCCAAGGTGGGGGCGGCCATTGCGGATAAATCCAAATGCTCGATCAGTTCAAAGCCGAAGCGCTCGGCCAATGCGACTGCATCCTGTAGCAAGTGAAATTTTGCGGTGTTTTCCTGATCGAATTTCAGGGCGAATTCATCAATGATCAGTAGTTCACCCGATGGTGCCAGCAGATCTGCCGCTTTGCTAAAAATCACGAGCGGATCGATGTATTGCGCGGATTCCTGAAAAAAAACAAAATCATAGCTTTCCGATTGGGCTGTAAGGGATTCGAACGCGTGATTACTGACGGAAACCGGGAGGGCGAGCGACCGGATATAGTCGATTTGCCGTGAATCGGGTGTAATGCCGTGAGCATGATAATTCGCCTGATTCAATAACGTGAGCGTGGTGCCTAAACCTACACCCACTTCCAGGATACGGCAAGGTGGTGAGGGAAGCCTGCCAAATAACAAATCGGTGGAATATTGTTGTGCCGCCCGAAGGGTTGTGCGGTCATTTTGAAATAACCCATAGTGCAGATATGAGACTTCACCTTCTTGCAACAGCAGCGCATGCGCATAAACATTAAGCGGAAAAATGAAATGCTTAAACGGCGAATCGGAAGCAATTTCAACCGGAGTGGCCGCTGCTGCGGTTTTGTATGCCAAAATGCTATTGGTGTTTTTAATCATCGGAAGAGATGGCATGATTTTCCCAGCGGCAAGGAATTGAAAAATAGCCTTGTAAGCGACTCGATTGCGTTACTTGTACGTTTACAATACCTTCAGCCGCATCATAGAGGTGTATGCCGCGTTCACACAATAAGTATACGTTGATCAAATAGTCGCCTCTAAGTAGCGAAAAGCGGTCCAGTTTGAGGAGTATGCGGCCGAATCCGACGGATGAGCGTTGAATAGTGAATTGATCTTCCCAAGTTGCGGCACTGGTAATCGTGCGTCCGTCCTTGGTTTGTACTGTCATTGCTACCGTAGGGCAGGGTAACGACGGATCGGAAATAAAAGCGACCGATAGGATCAGATTGGATTGGCCACTGGCGACAACGGCTTGTTTGGTGCTGGTTTCGTCTACCCATAGCTGGATCTTTTCAAAGCGTGCGCTGCCTGTCGGGATTGCCGGTTGATCGATTACCGGATCCGGGATGTTTTGATCGGCAGTATTGTTACCCGACGGGGATTTTGAGAAATCTTTGTCGAGAAAAGCCTGGTATGCGGTAATTACCCGCGCTGACTCATCGTCCAAGCGCACTGTACCATGATCGATCCAGATGGCCCGCTTGCATAAGGACTCAATTTGAAAGAGTGAGTGCGAGCAAAACAGGATGGTTTTCCCGGCGTCACGCATTTGCATGATGCGATCGAACGATCGACGGGCAAAAGCACCGTCGCCGACCGATAGCGCTTCATCGATGACTAAAATGTCAGGATTGACGTTGATGGCGACCGAGAAAGCCAAACGCACGTACATACCGCTCGAATAGGTTTTGACGGGTTGATCGATAAAGTCACGAATTCCGGAAAAGTCGATGATGTCTTCAAGATGCAGGATGATTTCGTCGGGATTGAAACCGAGAATCGCCGCATTCATCAAAATATTTTCCCGACCGGTGAATTCGGGATTGAACCCGGCTCCCAATTCCAGCAAAGCGGCGACTCTGCCTGTAACGCTTATTTCACCCTGTGTGGGTTGGAGCGTACCGCATACCAATTGTAATAAAGTTGACTTGCCGGCACCGTTTCGACCGACGATGCCTACTACTTCGCCCGGTTGTATGCATAAATTGATATCCCGTAATGCCCAGAATTCACGGTAAAACTGGCGGGCTCCCAACCACCGGTGCGGCCACAGGAATTGTTTTAGCCGCTCCGCAGGGCGATGATAGAGTTGGTAGCATTTGGATGCTTGCGAGATTTGGATAGCTGTACCGGGATGATTGAAATTAGAGAACATCCGCAAATCCCTTGCATGTTTTTTTAAACCATATCAAACCGGCCCAAGCGATCAGCGCGGCAATCAAATAGTAAACACTCAATCCCAACCAATCGGGGGTTTGCTGGTATAGAACCACTGCGCGAGTTTGCTCAATGATCAAAGTTAGAGGGTTCAGGAATAAATATTGGCGAATGTAATCGGGTAGTGCTGATGCGGGATAAAAAATCGGACTCAGGAATAACAATGCGGTTAAAAGCATACCGATCAATTGTCCAATATCGCGGATAAACACGCCGATTGATGCCAGTAACCAGGATAATCCCATGATAAATAGGATGAATGGAAAGATGATGAAAGGCAAGAAGAGCGTGGTCCAATGAAACGGATGATCGATTATGAGCAAAAACAGTAATAACACCAGAAAGCTGATAGCGGCATGAAAAAGTGCGGCCCCGAGCGTTACCCAAGGGAGAATTTGCAACGGAAAAACCACCTTCTTCACGTAGTTTACATTGCTGAGTATTAACCCGGATGCGCGTGACAAGCATTCGGAAAACAGGTTGAAAACAATCAATCCCGTAAATAATGACAAAGCAAAGGCATATTGGTCATTATCGACCAGGAATTCCTGGTCCAACCGCACCTTGAATACTACGCTGAAGACAAAAGTGTAAATTGCCAGCATCAGGATCGGATTGATAAAAGACCATAACAGTCCCAGAAATGATCCACGGTAGCGAGCAATGATTTCACGCTTGGTTAATTGGGCAATGAGCGGGCGGTGATGCCAAATACTGAAAAAAATATCAGCCGGCGTATTGATACGCAAAAAATTGAACACTGAGTTTATGCTGGAACGTAATTACGATTATAGAGGACGTGATGATAAACAATTTAGGGATGCACAGATTAATTCGGCGAACGGGATGAAGCATGAGGTACACGGAACCCAGCCACCGAAACCTATCGATCAGATAGATGAGGAGGCAGGTACCGCACAACGAAGCGATTCGCGTGTGCAGCCAATTAATCAGCGTTCCCTCAGCCAAAAACTGCTCGGTTGGAATGCATGTCGTACAGTCGTAATGGATTACTACAGTCGGACCCGGGCATCGTTCAAATTTCTTTTATAAGTTCGCCATTGCCACATTCAGTAACAATAACTCGTAGCCGATCAACAGACTGTAACCGATTAAGATCAGGTACTTAAGATGACGCACCCGAATCATATCCGTAATACGTACATTATGATGAATGGTGAGTAATAGCAAAGGGAGCACCGTTAGCGCCAGCTTGACGGCAAGGAATTTTTCAATACTGTCCTCAATGAGGATCGCCATAAACCAATTAACTTCTTCACCGCCGTTGGCCAGAATGTTAAGTGTTAAACAGGCGTCCGTAATACTTAGCAACAAAATGGCGATGGCGCATACCAGCAGATGTCCCGTGTATCGGTCCGCGTAATTGGGGGAGCCGTGTTCGATCGCTCTACGCTCGGCTAAGCGTTTCCCCGGCTTGATTCCCAAATGGTAAAGACAGAAAAAGGGCATTTCCCGGCGCCGATCCTGGCAGCGATTGTTCAGAATGGTATGTGCATTGCTCATTTTTGGGTATTTTGATTGATCAGACCATCAGTAGCGATACAATTAAAAAAACACTTTTAATTTTATTGAAGTGCAAAGTGTAAATCCACAATGAGTAAATTGCAAATCAATCAATAATAGAGCTGATTGATTGTTAACATAAAATATACTTGATAATCAGACTGGTGGGGTAAAATGAAAGGCACGGTGCAGCCGCAGGTATTGCCTTTGGCAATTACCGATACGATGGCAGTTTCTCGATTGGCCAACACTATTTGGCGGCATCACTACAGTGGTATCATTTCCGAGCGGCAAATCGATTATATGCTGCAACAGCGTTACCGCCCCGAATTGATCCGCGTGCAACTCCCAAGTACAGATATCTGGTGGCGCAAGTTATTGCTGAATGATGAAATTATCGGTTTCTCGTGTTATGTGCGAACCGCTCAACCGGCGGTATTTAAAATTGACAAACTGTACATTCATTGTGATCATCATCGCAAAGGCTACGGCGCATTAATGATTGCCGATGCGATCGCACTGATGCGGGAGCATCATTTTCGATCGTTGATTCTTACAGTTAATAAACGTAATCATACCGCGATTGCGGCATATCGATATTACGGTTTCGAAGTCGTCGGGGATAGCAAGGTCGATATTGGCGGCGGTTTTTTTATGGATGACTATTTGATGCGGTTGGTGCGGTAGAAACGTCCGGATTATTTACTTATGAAACTGAGATTTACCAAAATGCAAGGCTTGGGAAATGATTTTGTCGTTCTGGACGGTATCAATCAAATGATCAATCTTGACAGGCATCAGATTCGGAAATTGGCCGACCGTCATTTCGGCATCGGTTGCGACCAATTGTTACTGGTAGAGAAAGCCGAAGGGGAGGCGGATTTCCGTTACCGTATTTTTAATGCCGATGGTGGTGAGGTTGAACAATGCGGCAATGGTGCGCGTTGTTTCGTACGCTATGTGCACGACCACGGGTTGACGCGCAAGCATCAAATTCGTGTTGAGACGCTGGGGGGCATGATATCGCCTAAATTGGAAATGAATGGAAATGTTACTGTCGAGATGGGGAAGCCGGTATTTGAGCCGGCACAAATTCCGTTTATGGCTGACAAACCTGCATTGACCTATTTGCTTGAAATTCAGGGCAAGCAGGTTACAATAAGCGCATTGTCGATGGGAAATCCTCATGCGGTTCTGGTGGTGCCCGATGTGGAGACTGCCCCGGTTGAAAGTGATGGGGTAATGATCGAGGCGCACTCACGTTTTCCTAATAAGGTTAATGTCGGTTTTATGCAGGTGATTGATCGGGGACATATCAAATTGCGGGTTTTTGAACGTGGCGCAGGTGAAACTTTGGCCTGCGGAACAGGGGCTTGTGCAGCCGTGGTGGCCGGTATTCGCCTTGATCTGCTGGATCGTCAGGTTACAGTGGGTGCGCGAGGAGGCGAATTGGTCATCCACTGGCAAGGCGAGGATGAACCGGTATGGATGACCGGTCCGGCGGTCACGGTGTTTGAAGGCGAAATAGATTTGTAACAGACCAAGGAAAAATGATGAAACCGGAGGATGTCGCGCACTATTTACAGCAGCACCCACAATTCTTCAATGACTATGCCGACTTGCTGGCGGACATTCAAATCGCTCATCCGCAAGACGATAAAGTGATTTCCCTTAATGAGAGACAACTACTTGCCCTACGTGATAGAAACCGAGTGTTACAGGATAAGCTGCTCGAATTGATCAGTTTCGGCGAGGAAAATGATGCAATTGGGGAAAAAATGCATCGCCTGACGATTGCGCTACTGTCTGTTTCCAATATCGATGAATTGTTTAGTGCGCTTTACTTTAGCCTGCAAGAAGATTTCGTGGTGCCTTTCGTGGCGATGCGATTCTGGAGCAGTATCAGCGAGAAAAAAACTAATCTTGAATTTACCCCGGTTAGCGACGATGTGCGTGCAATTGCCGAAAGTTTGGCGCAACCGTATTGCGGTAATCATATCGCCGATGAAATCAAACAATGGTTCGGGAATCATGCCGAACATCTCAATTCTTTTGCCATGATACCCCTGAATACCGTGCAGACCATCGGATTGGTTGTTCTCGGTAGTCCGGATTCTGAGCGGTTTTACACGGATATGGGGACATTGCATTTGAAACGGCTGGGTGAATTGGTTTGTACCAGTCTGGTGCGCTATGAACGGAGCGAGACAGTTGGAGATTTGGCAAGTCGCGACCTGGGGTAATGAACGAATCTCTTGATTCTTTGCTGGATACTTTCCTGCATTATTTGATCAACGAGCGCCGTTTGTCTGCGCATACTGTCGGAAACTACACACACGACATCCGCGTCTTAGGGCAATCTCTGGATTGTCATGATTTACAACAAGTGCAATCCGCCAATATTCGCATGATCATTGCGCAGTTGCACAGTAAAGGCTTGTCCGGCAAAAGCTTGTCGAGAATGTTGTCGGCGTGGCGCAGCTTCTATAACTTTCTAGTTCGCAGACACCGGTTTCAACATAATCCTTGCACTGGCGTCAAGGTCCCCAAGTCACCGAACAGATTACCGGTTGCGTTGTCTCCCGACGAAGCAGCCAGGCTGCTTGAGTTTCCGGTGGAAAATTTGCTGATGGCGCGTGACAGTGCAATGTTCGAATTGTTTTATTCCTCCGGTTTGCGTTTGGCTGAACTGGCACAACTCAAATTGAGCGACATCGACTGTACTGAAAAAATGGTCAGGGTGATGGGGAAGGGTAATAAGGCTCGCATTGTCCCGGTAGGCAAGTTTGCGATCGCTGCATTGCAGCGCTGGTTTCCGTTGCGTGCACAGATCGTCAAGCCGGGTGTTTCGGCGTTATTTTTGTCTCAGCACGGTGATGCTATCAGCATGCGCACTGTCAGTCACCGCCTGAAACAGCATGCACAGCGACAAGGGATTCAGCAAAATGTGCATCCGCATATTTTGCGTCATTCGTTTGCGTCACATTTGCTGCAATCCAGCGGCGATTTGCGCGCGGTGCAGGAAATGCTGGGCCATACCAGCATTGCGTCGACGCAGGTGTACACTCATCTGGATTTTCAGCATCTCACCAAGATATATGATACGACGCATCCGCGTGCGAAAAAAAGAAGCCAAGGAAGCGTTGAGTAATTTGGCAAACGGAATGAAGTGTAAGACGCACGGAACATAGCGACCCGAGGCCTATATAAGATAGGCGGGAAATACGGTATTTTCGCAACGAGGCGATTCGCTTTGCAGCCAATTGATCAATGTTTCCCTGATCTTTGGTGCGCTGCAAACGGAAGCGTTGATCGTTATACGCTATAATCCCTATTTTTGATAAATCTAACTGGAATTCATGACAACGATTGTTTCAGTAAGGCGAGGCCGTCAGGTTGCCTTAGGAGGGGATGGACAGGTAACGCTCGGGGCGGTTGTGGCCAAATCCAGCGCGCGCAAGGTTCGCAGACTGTATCACGATAAAATCCTGGCGGGATTCGCGGGCGGTACCGCGGATGCGTTTACGCTGTTTGAGCGTTTCGAAGGCAAACTTGAAGCGCATCATGGTCATATCATGCGTGCGGCGGTGGAATTGGCGAAAGACTGGAGAACGGACCGGATTTTGCGTCGCCTGGAAGCGATGCTGGTGGTCGCCAACGAGGATGCCACACTGATTATCAGCGGTGCAGGCGATATCATCGAACCGGAGCTCGGCATTGCCGCGATCGGTAGCGGTGGATCTTACGCTTTGGCCGCTGCACGTGCGTTATTGGAAAATACCGAGTTGCCGGCGCAGGAGATTGCCAAGAAAGCATTGGCGATTGCCGGGGATATCTGCATTTATACCAACCAGGATCACATTGTCGAAACCATCGATTAAGTTTTTATAGAATAAAATCCATCATGTCGCAAATGACCCCGCAGGAAATAGCTCACGAGTTGGACAAACATATTATCGGCCAGGATGCCGCCAAGCGCGCGGTGGCGATCGCGCTGAGAAACCGCTGGCGCAGACAGCAAATTTCGGATCCGTTGCGGCAAGAGATTACGCCGAAAAATATACTGATGATCGGACCCACCGGCGTCGGCAAAACGGAAATTGCACGCCGTTTGGCGAAGCTTGCCAATGCACCGTTCATTAAGATCGAGGCCACTAAATTCACCGAGGTTGGTTACGTCGGTCGCGACGTCGATTCGATCATCCGGGATTTGGCGGAAACGGCGATCAAAGAAGCGAGGGAAAGAGAAACCCGTAAGAAGCAGCCGTTAGCGGAGGACCATGCCGAAGACCGCATTCTGGATGCATTGCTGCCTGCAGCCCGCGATTTCGGATATTCACCCCCTAGTGAGGATCATGATAACGCAACCCGGCAAAAATTCCGCAAGAAGTTACGCGAAGGCGAACTAGATGACAAGGAGATCGAGATTGAAGTGGCCACTCCGCGCGCCAATATGGAAATTTTCGCACCGCCCGGCATGGAAGATTTGACATCTCAGATTCAAGGCATGTTTCAGCATATCGGCGGGGAAAAAAAGAAGGTGCGCAAGCTGACGATACGCGAAGCAAAGAAAATTCTGCTCGAAGAAGAAGCGTCGAAAATGGTCAACGACGAAGAGATAAAGCTGAATGCATTGCAAAATGTCGAGCAGAACGGCATCGTGTTTCTTGATGAAATCGACAAAATCACCAGTCGTGCCGGGAACGTCAGCGGTGGCGACGTATCGCGCCAGGGAGTGCAGCGGGATTTGCTGCCGTTGGTGGAAGGTACCACGATTTCCACCAAGTACGGGATGATCAAAACCGATCATATTTTATTTATCGCCAGCGGCGCGTTTCATATGTCCAAACCGTCCGATCTGATTCCGGAATTGCAAGGCCGCTTTCCTATCCGAGTCGAATTGGCAAGCCTGAGTGTCAGCGATTTTGAACAGATTCTGACCAATACCGATGCGTGTTTGACGCGACAATACGAAGCTTTACTTGCGACCGAAGGTATCCAACTGCAATTTGCCGGCGATGCGATTAAGCGCATGGCCGAGATCGCATACTCGGTCAACAGTAAGACCGAGAACATCGGTGCCCGGCGGTTGCATACCGTGATAGAAAAATTGCTGGAAGATATTTCATACGATGCGCCGAAACACAGCGGAAAAACCATCGTCATCGACGCCGTTTATGTTGATCAGCGTCTCAAGGATTTGTCGCAAAGCGAAGATTTGGCACGATACGTGTTGTAATCGATTTGCGCTGTCGATGTCCGATTAACTCAATTTCCTTAATTGCTCGGCGAGGCTGGTGCGTTTTGCATTAAACGCCGCCAATCGTTCTTTTTCCTGCTCGACCACGTTACCGGGTGCGCGTTCAACGAAGCTGGTGTTGGCCAGTTTGGCTTGCGCTTTGGCGATTTCCGCCTCGATTCGCGCGATTTCCTTCTGCAGACGCTCGCGTTCGGCGGGAATGTCAATTTCTATTTTCAGCATTAATCTGAAATTTTTCACGATCGATATCGGTGCATCGGCATCGGGTAATTCACCGGCTTGGACATCGACACTGGCGAGTTTTGCCAGTGAGGTTAAATAAGGCGCATAATTTTCCAGTGTTTCCCGGTCTCCGGAAGCCAGTAGGGGGGCTTTCAGTGCGGGTGACACATTCATTTCACCGCGCAAGGTGCGACAGGCATTGGTCAGGTCCTTGAGCAGCGCAATATTTTCCATCGCGGTTGCGTCGATTCTCCCCGGGTTTGCAACCGGGTATGGTTGTGTCATGATGCTTTCGCCTTGTTTTCCCGCCAGTGGAGCGATTTTTTGCCAGAGTTCTTCCGTGATGAACGGAATCACGGGATGAGCGAGCCTTAACATAGCTTCCAGTACACGCACCAGCGTGCGGCGGGTGGCACGCTGCACCGCTACTTCCGGCGCATTCAGTTGCACTTTGGCTAGTTCGACGTACCAATCGCAATATTCATCCCATACCAGCTCGTAAATTTCGCGTGCCGCCAGATCAAAGCGATAAGTGCCGAAAGCTTGTCCGACGGCGAGTTCGGCTTGTTGCAATCGGCTGATGATCCAGCGGTCCGCCGCGGAATAAGTGAGCGGCAACGTCTCATCCAATCCGGTATCTTTGCCGTCGCAGTTCATCAGTACATAGCGCGAGGCGTTCCATAGTTTGTTGCAGAAATTACGATAGCCTTCGCAACGTTGCATATCGAATTTGATATCGCGGCCATGCGAGGCCAGACTGGCGAAAGTAAAGCGCAGTGCATCGGTGCCGAAAGCCGGAATGCCGTCAGGAAAATGTTTGCGGGTGTTTTTTTCGATGGATTCCGCCTGCTTGGGATTCATCAAACCGGCGGTACGTTTGGCAATCAAGTCCGGGAGTGTGATGCCGTCGATCAAATCCAGAGGATCCAGCACATTCCCCTTGGATTTACTCATTTTCTGCCCTTCCGCATCGCGGATCAGACCGGTGATATAGACTTCCCGGAACGGTACTTTGCCGGTGAAATGCAGCGACATCATCACCATACGCGCCACCCAGAAGAAAATGATGTCGAAACCGGTAATCAGTACCGACGTCGGCAGAAACGTTTTCAGTTCCGGTGTATCCTCCGGCCAACCCAAAGTCGAAAACGGCCATAATGCCGATGAAAACCACGTATCGAGCACGTCTTCGTCTTGCTTGAGATCGTTTTTTCCGGATAATTGCTGCGCTTCGGTCAGATCGTGCGCCACGGTGACGTTGCCGTCTTCGTCATACCATGCGGGAATGCGGTGCCCCCACCACAATTGCCTCGAAATGCACCAATCCTGGATATTTTCCAGCCATTGGTTGTAGACATGCGCCCAATTTTCCGGTGTGAATTTGACTTGCCCGTCGGCGATAACTTCCAACCCCTTTTGAGCTAATCCTTCCATCGCAACATACCATTGATCGGTCAACATCGGTTCGATGATGGTATTGGTGCGGTCGCCGCGCGGTGCCATCAGTTTGTGCGGTTTGGTTTCCACCAGAAAACCTTGCGCCTCCAGATCGGCGATGATCTTCTTGCGCGCATCGAACCGATCCATTCCTTGATATTCTGCGGGAGCAAATTCATTGATTGTTCCATTCAATGTAAAAATATTGATTGGCACCAAATGATGACGCTGTCCGACTTGATAATCGTTGAAATCGTGTGCTGGTGTGATTTTGACGCAACCGGTACCGAATTCGGGGTCTACATAAGTATCCGCGATGATCGGAATGGTGCGTTCGCATAATGGTAGCCGCACATGATGCCCGATCAAATGTTGATAACGCGGATCGTCAGGGTGCACCGCAACCGCTACATCACCCAGCATGGTTTCCGGGCGGGTAGTGGCGACGATCAGCGCTTCGTTCGGATCCTCCAAGTAACCGTCCGGCAACTCCAGCGGGTAGCGGATATGCCACAATGAACCGTTTTCTTCGGTGGATACGACCTCCAGATCGGAAACCGCAGTTTGTAATACCGGATCCCAATTGACCAACCGTTTGCCGCGATAAATCAGGCCTTCCCGGTATAGCCGCACAAATACTTCGGTTACTGCGCGCGATAAAGCCGCATCCATGGTAAAACGCTCGCGCGTCCAGTCGCATGAAGTACCCAGACGACGCATTTGCCGCGTGATAGTGGAACCGGATTCCTCCTTCCATTGCCAGACACGTTCGAGAAAAGCTGCGCGACCCATTTCCCGGCGGTCCAGATTTTGTTGATCCAATTGGCGTTCAACCACGATTTGCGTGGCAATACCGGCGTGGTCGGTGCCGGGCTGCCATAACGTGTTATCACCCAGCATGCGATGAAAACGTGTCAAAGCATCCATTAAGGTATGTTGAAAAGCATGTCCCATGTGCAATGTCCCGGTGACATTCGGCGGCGGCAACATAATGCAGTACGCGGTTGTTTCGGCGAATGTGGCGGGTTTGAAATAACCGGCGGTTTCCCAAGCAGCATACCAATGATTTTCGATGTGCTTGGGGTCAAAACTTTTTTCGAGTTCCATGGATTTTTATATTTATCGCGAAGGCGGAAAAACGGGACCGCCATTATAGCGGATGAGAAATTAGTGCGCGTGATAAGAAACGTATCGTATTTAAACCACAGTTAAAATTCGTGAATTAACGGGACAACTGAATATATTATCTTGCGATGATTCATACGGACTATCAAGTGAGTATTACAACTGCAATGGACCGAATCTTCTACGATAGAATTGAAAGCGCAGATATTTTTGACAGCAATCGCCAATCGGCTGGTCATCGTAAATGGACAGCCCATTTCAGAGGGATGAGCGCTCCATGGGAATCAGCAATAGATCAAGTGACAATTCAGCATCAATGCCATTCGGCACCCTGCATAATAGTGTAAGTTTTTCATTACTCTTACTGATAAGTATATTCTTCATGGCGGTGCCTGCGGCGTTTGCATGGGACGTGTCCGTTAAGCCGATTTCCGACAGGTTGATGTTAAAAGACAGCGATACACGCTGGGTTCGTTTGGGGGCCGGTTATCGCGGCACTGGATTGTGGGCGGAGAATTTAAGCGGGAATTTAAACGGCGGCCATTACAGCAACGACAATGCGCGTCTTTATTTAAACGCGCAACTCAATGAATATCTTAAGTTTGAGGTGAATACCGAGTGCTTCTTCTGCAACAATACCGCATCGGGAGAAAATCCGAGAATGTCGTACAACATTCTGGATGCGATCGTTAAATTTGAATATAACCGCTATCTAAACGTTTGGGGCGGGCGCATGCTGGCGCCCACGGAGCGGGGGGAATTGAACGGCCCTTTTTTTCATGCCACTCACGATGGTTTTAAGACACCGTTTTTTTCACAAGACTACAGCACTAAATTCGGTGACGGCGGTGCAGGCCGCTACGGTCGCGATGATGGTGCGACCTTTTGGGGGAATCTGGAGCCTGGCTTTATGCCGGGAACATTAGGGTATGCGATGGGTGTTTATCGCGGCCTGGAATCGACTAAAACCCTGGGGCCGAACCCCGGCGGATCTATCCTCACGGCGGCGCGGATTACCTACAATTTTTTGAACCCGGAGAAAAATCCGGGGTACTACACGGCCGGTACTTACTACGGGAAAGCCGGGGATATTTTAGCGTTGGCATTTGGTATGTCCTATCAGAAGGATGGTGCAGGATCGTTTACGCATCGTGCCGATTTTCTTGGTTTTGTGGGCGATGCACTATTTGAGAAAGTGCTGCCGAATAATATGGGTGTTTTAACCGCAAACGGGGAATATAAACAATTCTATGCGAATTACTCGACAGCCGCGTTCAATGATAGGGATTGCTTTTGTATGTTTGACGGTAAGTCGTGGACAGTGACCGGCTTATATATGTTTCCATCCAAAGTGGGTATCGGGTACTTTCAGCCTTATGGCCGTTTTACCAGCGTTCAGCCTAATCACAGCAGCAATAGAGAAGAGGTTGAAGCCGGGGTGAATTATATTATTGATGGCTTTAATGCACGTATTTCGGCTTATTACCAGCACGGTGACCTACTGATGAAAGGATTGAATTATGCACCGAATGTAACCGGGCAGGCACTTGATGTATTTAAGGTTTCCTTTCAATTGCAGATTTAAAGCGTATCCGTTCCACTTCTTTAAATGATGCTTTTATCCACTTATTCCGATGAGCCCGTTGCCCAGAAACGGGACTGTAGTCTTGAGCGAAAACCAGCCATCGCTGACTCAAGGATTCCCATGACCGGGCAGCATTTGGCGCATCAACCGCTACAAGCCAGATTAGCGCTTAAGTTTGCTGCTATGGACGCTACCACCCGCCTGGTGGAACGGGATCATTTTGGCCCGCTGCTGGTACAAAAGCCGTTATATCCGGAAGGACGGGAAGTTTGTCATGCGGTGATTATTCATCCGCCCGGCGGGGTTGTCGGCGGTGATCAGCTTGAAATTGCAATCAATGCCGACGAGGCGGCGAAAGTGCAAATCACGACGCCGGGTGCTGCCAAGTGGTACAAAGCGAATGGTCATACCTCTCAACAAAAAATCAGCATTCGCATAGGTAAGCGTGCCGCACTTGAATGGGTGCCGCAAGAAACCATCTTTTATAACCACGCCAATGTAGCGATAGATCATCAGGTAACGTTGGAAGATGATGCGGTTTATGTCGGCTGTGAAATTTTATGCTTTGGCCGCACAGCGTTCGGTGAAACATTTGCCAATGGCCAAATCAAGCAACGCACCAGCATTCAACGAAATGGCAAGATCATCTGGCTGGAGCAAATCCGGTTGCGTGGCGAAGATGCGGCAATGAACGGCCCATTGGCTTTGTCCGGTAAAACAGTATGCGCTACATTGCTGTTGGCAGGAAAAACCATCCCTCAGTCATTGTTGGCTTTAGTGCGTGAAGAAGCGGAAAAGTGTGCGAGCGGGTACGGCCAAGTCGGTATATCGCAGCTTAAATCGATTATCGTGGCTCGCTATTTGGGAAACTCAAGCGAGGTGGCACGGCACGTTATGCTGCACGTTTGGGGATTGCTGCGCCCGGAACTGCTCGGCTGTGCCGCCATCGTGCCACGGATGTGGTGTACATGATCAACCCTAAGCCGTAGCGGCTTTTTTATAACATGACCGATGCTGCAGTACTTTATCGTAAATGTTGTTTGACCCAGGAGAAAAACTATGGATTTAACGCCGAGAGAGAAAGACAAGCTTCAAATTTTTACCGCTGGATTACTTGCCGAAAGACGTAGGGCCCGCGGTTTGCGTCTCAATTATCCTGAAGCCGTTGCATTGATAACTTGCGCGGTACTGGAAGGAGCCAGGGACGGCAGAACGGTTGCAGAGCTGATGACGGCCGGCCAAAAAGTATTGAGCCGGGCCGATGTAATGGAAGGAGTCCCCGAAATGATCCCCGATATCCAGGTTGAAGCCACTTTCCCGGATGGTACCAAACTGGTGACTGTACATAATCCGATTGTTTAACTCATATCAATAGAACAGGAGTTTGTCATGAGAGTACCAATGATACCTGGGGAAATATTCACGGAATCAGGTGAACTAGAGCTCAATGTTGGCAGAAAAACAAAAACTTTGGCGGTGTCGAATAGCGGAGATCGTCCGATTCAGATTGGCTCTCATTTTCATTTTTATGAAGTGAATTCCGCCATGAAATTTGATCGTGAAGCCGCGTATGGTATGCGACTGAATATTATGGCGGGAACGGCTATTCGCTTCGAACCGGGACAAGAAAGAACCGTGGAGCTGGTTGAACTCGCCGGAGACCGGGTTGTTTATGGATTTAATCAAAAAGTGATGGGAAAACTGAAATAGTTTGTATCACAACAATTTTACAGGGGTAACAAAATGAGCGTAAGAGTTTCCCGGAAAACCTATGCGGAAATGATGGGTCCTACGACCGGAGATCGTGTTCGCTTGGCTGATACCGAGCTTTTCATCGAAATTGAAAAAGATTTCACTACTTATGGAGAGGAAGTGAAGTTCGGTGGCGGAAAAGTGATTCGTGACGGTATGGGGCAATCGCAACGTAATCACGCCGACGTCATGGATACGGTAATTACCAATGCGGTTATTATTGATCATTGGGGAATAGTTAAAGCGGATATCGGTATTAAAAACGGTAAGATCGCCAATATCGGAAAAGCCGGGAATCCGGATATCCAACCGAATGTAACGATGGCAATCGGTTCGGCGACTGAGATTATTGCCGGTGAAAATATGATTATCACAGCAGGGGGGGTGGATACACATATCCACTTCATTTCACCGCAGCAGGCCGAAGATGCGATGATGAACGGAATTACCACCATGCTGGGCGGCGGGACCGGGCCTGCGGTAGGAACAGCGGCAACCACGTGTACTCCAGGGCCTTGGCATATCCACTCGATGTTACGGGCATCCGATGGTTTAGTGATGAACACCGGTTTTTTCGGCAAGGGCAATACCAGTTTACCCACACCGCTCGAGGAGCAAGTGCAGGCCGGTGCCTGCGGATTAAAACTGCATGAAGACTGGGGAACAACGTTTGCCGCGATCGATAACTGCCTGGCAATCGCCGACAAGTATGATGTACAAGTTGCGATTCATACCGACACTATCAATGAAGGCGGATACTTGGAAAATACCATTGCCGCGATGAAAGATCGTACCATACATACCTTTCATACCGAAGGCGCGGGCGGGGGACATGCACCGGACATTATCGCGGTTGTGGGCCTTGACAATGTGCTGCCGTCATCGACCAATCCCACGCGCCCCTATACCGTCAATACGTTGGATGAGCACTTGGACATGTTGATGGTGTGCCATCATTTGCATGCCAATATTGCCGAAGACCTGGCTTTTGCTGAATCACGCATTCGTAAGGAAACCATTGCCGCAGAAGATATTCTCCACGATATGGGTGCGATCTCGATGATGTCATCGGATTCGCAGGCGATGGGCCGTATCGGTGAGGTGGTATTACGTACTTGGCAAACCGCACATAAGATGAAAATTCAGCGCGGTACTTTGCAGGAAGACAGCTCCAGGCACGATAACTTCCGGGTTAAGCGTTATGTGGCCAAATACACGATCAATCCGGCCATAACTCACGGCATAGCGCATGCCGTCGGCTCGGTCGAAGTAGGAAAATACGCTGATCTCGTACTGTGGCGACCGGCGTTCTTCGGTGTTAAACCATCGATGATTTTAAAGGGCGGCATGATTGCTGCATCGTTGATGGGCGATCCCAATGCATCGATTCCAACACCACAACCTGTGCATTATCGTTACATGTTCGGTGGCTACGGCGGTGGTATTAAAACCTCATGTTTCACTTTTGCTTCGCAAGTTGCATTAGGTGCCGGTTTGGTCGATCAACTCAGGTTGGATAAAAACATTATTGCGGTTAAGAATACTCGGAATTTGCGCAAGAAAGACATGATTCACAATAGCGCAACGCCGAAAATGGAAGTCGATCCAGAGACCTATGAAGTGCGTGCGGACGGGCAATTGCTGACCTGCGGTGCGGAAGATGTACTGCCGATGGCGCAACGCTACTTCCTATTCTAGAAAGTTTGTCGACGTGAGATGCTCGTTGCGTTTATGCATCGCGATTGGATGAGCGACGTTGCTTCCAAAATCACATTGACTATCACAGTAGTTGCTGCTGTGATAGTCAGCGGGTAATCATTAATTCATCATAATAATCAATGCTTACGTTAAATGCTAAAGTAGACCGCGCGGAATCAATTTTCGCGCAACTCGTTCTTCCTTACGAAATGCGTGAGAACAGCCGATTAAGAACAGCTTTGGCGTCCGGTGAGGACGTCGCTATTTTTACCGCGCGAGGCACGGTACTGCGCAATAATGAGTTACTCAAAAGCGATGATGGTCGGGTGGTACAGATTATCGCAGCGCATGAGCCCACTTACCGGATCACATGCAAAACACCGCACGATTTATTGCGGTGTGCTTTCCATCTCGGTAATCGGCATACGCAAACGCAAGTGGGGGAAGCTTTCTTGCGTATTCTCCAAGACTCGGTATTAAAGCAGATGCTGGAAGGCCTGGGAGCCACGGTAGTGGAAGAAAATGCGCAATTCGAGCCGGAATCGGGTGCTTATGGCGGAGGGAGCGGACATCATCATCACGGTGACAATCATTATCATGCGCACGGACCGCTCGCTCCAATACCGGTCAGGCAAAAAATCCACCGGCCTTCCGATCCTCAATCCTAGGAAATAGTTTTGGAAGCCGCTTTATTGTTGCGTTTGTTGCAATTGGCCAGTCCTTCATTGCCGATCGGCGCTTATACCTATTCGCAAGGCTTGGAATCCGCTATCGAGCAAGGTACGGTTTGTGATGAAAGTTCGGCGCGTATTTGGATCGCCGAGTCGTTAGCCATCGTCGCGGATTTTGAAGCACCTGTGTTGTGGCGTTTGCTCAAAGCATTCTCCCGACGTGATGCCACGGCTGTGAAGTATTGGAGCGAATGCTTCATTGCCGCTCGTGATACCGCGGAGTTTCGTGCGGAAACGATACAAATGGGGTACTCCTTAGGAAAGCTGGTGTTGGATCTTAATCTGGGGGACGAATCATTGCGTGCAATTTTGGCGGATCAAGCAGAAATTCCATTGCCCACGGCTTTTGCGTGTGCCGCCGAAGCACTGACAGTGCCTCATGAGCCAGCATTGCTCGGTATGTTGTTTTCTTTGATTGAGAACCAAGTGCTGGTTTGTGTGAAATCGGTGCCGTTGGGGCAGGTTGCCGGTCAAAGCTTATTGTTTTCACTGCATTCCATCATTGAGGAAGCGGCACACCACGCCCGGCAACTTAACGACAACGAGCTATCCAATTGGGCGCCGGGACTTTCTTTGCTATCAATGCAGCATGAAACCCAGTACAGTAGAATTTATCGATCATAACCTTAAGGTACGATATATGAGTAATCATTCCAATCCTCTTCGCGTGGGTATCGGCGGTCCGGTAGGATCCGGGAAAACAGCGTTATGTGAGGCGCTTAGCAAACGGATGCGCGATCATTACGAGATGGCCGTGATCACTAATGATATCTATACCAAGGAAGATATGGAGATTTTGCTGCGAGCCGAGGCATTGCCGCCGGAGCGGCTGATGGGAGTGGAAACCGGAGGGTGTCCGCATACTGCAATCCGTGAAGACGCATCCATTAATCTCGAAGCCATTGCGCGGATGACAGCGGATTTTCCAAACCTTGACCTTATTCTGGTCGAGTCGGGAGGGGATAATTTAGCATCCACTTTCAGTCCTGAACTTTCCGACTTGACGATTTATGTCATCGATGTCGCCGCCGGCGAGAAAATCCCGCGTAAAGGCGGTCCCGGTATTACCCGTTCAGCGCTTCTCGTTATCAACAAGATCGATCTGGCACCACATGTGGGTGCAAGTTTGGAAATCATGGCGCGCGATGCAAAAAAAATGCGCGGTGATCGCCCTTTCGTATTCACCAATTTACATACCGGTGAAGGTGTCGATCAGATTATCGATTTTATTGTTAAGCAAGGACTGCTGGAAGAAGTGAAGCAGCAGGCTTAATTTGCCCGTTATTTCATCGCCTCAGTGAATTTGACATAAATGGGATGTTGTTTCAGGAACATTCGTTTTTTCATATCATTTTTAGGAGCTGATCATCATGAATTGGTCTGTATCGATTGACAAAGCAATGCCGAGACCTCTGCGTATCATCCTTAGAGGCGTCGGGCAGGTATTTTTTTGTTGTAACGCCGTTACCGGGCTAATTTTTCTTGCGGCTTTGTATGTCGGCGGAGTGACTGCCGGAATTGCCGCCACGGTGGGTGTTATCAGCAGTACCGTTGCCGCTTACCTGCTGGGATTTTCAGAAGATGATATCGATGCCGGGTTATACGGGTTTAACGGTACCTTGGTCGGTCCCTGTTTATTTTTGTTTCTTGAGAATACGCCGCAGTTGTGGCTGTATGTTATTTTGGCTTCGATTTTGTCTACCATCGTATTGGCGGCTTTGATGCGCATCCTCCAACCCTATAACATTCCTGCATCCACTTCACCCTTTGTGCTGACATGTTGGATGTTCATGGTTGCCGTTTTTGCCTTCGATGGGATCTCACGCAGCCCGGTGCTGCCTGTGCCGGGAATTCCTGCCGATATCGCGGCAACCGTAGTGGTTTCAACCGAATTCGCTCCCGCCACGCAAGCCGCAATCGAGACGTGGTATACCGCAGTTACCAAAGGTATCGGTGAAGTGATGTTTGCGGATAGTATTGTCGTAGGAATTTTGTTTTTGATCGGCATAGCCATTACCTCTATGCGTGGCGCAGCAATGGCGCTGACTGGTGCAATTACCGGGGTTGTGGTACCGATCATCCTCGGTGCGGACAAAACGCTTATTGAAATGGGACTTTATGCATTCAATCCGGTTCTGACCATGATGGCAATTGGTTGGGTGTTCCTTAAACCAAGTGCCGGTAGTGCAGTTCTCGCCTTGCTGGCAGGGATTCTGACGATTATCTGCCAGGCTGGTTTGGCTAATTTCCTGGCGCCGATTGGCTTGCCAACATTGACTTTTCCTTTTGTACTGGTGATGTGGATGTTTTTGTTTGCAGCCAGTAAATCCAAGTATTGG
>CP091135.1:1282460-1302081 GCA_021582655.1 Nitrosomonas sp. | reverse complement strand
ATCTGGCACTAGAGAATGCAGCGATCAAGGACGTTCTCAACCGAAAATTCTGACGCCGTCGGCCAGGCGCGAAGTCATTGAGCAGTTGGTGCAAACCAGATTGACGATTATGCGCGCTTGTCAGATTGCCGGCCTATCGCGTGCGGCGTACTACAAAAGGCCAGCACTGGCAGCCCCTCACTTTTACGTTATGTGTAAGGAGTGTACTTAGGCCGATAGGAGAGATAGGTGGGGGTCTGACAATCCCTGTGACGCTTGTTGGCTCCGTAGCCCTTTTGCTGGTCTTGTTGCGTTACATCAGTATCAATTTGGTTTTATTGGACCAAAACAACATTAAGGAGGTGTCTATGGCTAAAACATTAACTGCTCGTACTCGTGTTTTCTTAAGCTCGATTTTTGAAACAACATGGGCTATTGGAGTCGGCGGCGTTGTTGGACACCTATTGACCTAAGTGCATTCACACTTTACGCTATGTTTATTTGAATTAAAAGGAATTTCGGTGACTGAGATACTTATGAAAGGGTTAGTATTAAAGATCGCAATTGGGTTAGAACCCACGCAACAGATACAGAGGCGTTTGCTCTTTGCTCAAAAGCTTTACATCCTGAAATAGAAAAAATGAGCTTGGTGAAGGCAAAGTAACGTGCCCAGATTGCATTGCGATAATTAAGAAATGCAAAGAAATTCCAGATTCTGATCAACATCCAGAATATGACAATGAACTGTTCTGGAAGCGTTAAAAACAAACATAACATGTCGCTCAAGCGGGACCGCGCAAAAGCGCGCTGCCCCTTAGCTCTACGTTACATATATCCATGAAAGATTTCAAACTGAAATCTTAATAAACCAGTTACCAGATTTATCCGATTTGGTGAGCCAAAATAAACAACAGGTTATTTCTATTTTAGAAATCAATCTGTTCCGCAATTATTTATTTTTGCCCCTCAGATCATTGGTAACACGCACCCAGTTTTTTAACTCCGCCACACAAGCATTGTGCTTAATCACGGTTTCTTGGGCGAGTTTTCCGATTTCTCGAATACGCTGCTCAACATCTTCGGGAAGTCGTATTTAACCGTCTCCACCAGGCTCGCTGGAACTATCGGTTTGTCCAGGGCACGGTTGGCTTATCACTACACGCTTTGGCGCTGTGAAACTACTAAGCCCTGTCAGACGCAAGGCGCGCGGTAAAGATGTTAATCGAGCAGTTCCATGCATCCGAGCGAAAAGCGTGCGCTTTGGTAGGGCTATCCAGGACGGCGTGGCGGTATTATCCGCAGGAACGGGATGATGAGAAGCCAATGCGTGCGGAGGTCGTCCCACTGGCTTGCATGTATGGCCGGTATGGATATCGCATGGTTGCAGGTTTAATGCGAAATAGGGGCTGGCAATTGGCTACTCCAGATAAGTACGACGCATTTGGCATAAAGAAGGCCTGAAAGTGCCTGACCAGCAGAAACCTCGTGGTCGTTTTTGGTTCAATGATGGCAGTTGCCTTCGGCTACGACCGGAATATCGTAATCATGTCTGGAGTTATGACTTTGTTTTGATCCGAGACGCGTACGGTCGCAAAATTCGTATGCTCATCATGATCGACGAATTCAGTCGAACCTGTCTGGATGTCAGACGCATTGGCGCTAATGAAGTGATCGCTCAATTGGCTAATGCAATGATAGTTCATGGCATCCCAGAATACATTCGCAGTGATAATGGACCAGAATTCGTGGCCCATCATTTGCGCAAATGGCTGGCAGACATCGGCGTCATAACAGCTTATATCACGCCTGGCAGTCCTTGGGAGAACGGTTACTGTGAAAGCTTCAACGGAAAACGCTACGTGATAATTTACTTAACGGTGAAATCTTCTATGGGGTGCGGGAAGCTCAGGCTATCGTAGATCAATGGATTCTTGAGCACAACACTATCAAACCTCATAGCTCATTGGGTTATAAACCACCAGCTCCTGAAATCATAGTGACTCCATCATCACTAAATTTACATCCTTTCATACACTAACGTACGATACACCCCCCCTCTCATCAATTGGTGCTAATTAGACAGCAGTTCACCAAAACTCAGTTCAGGCCGGTTGATCTGGAATCATGGGTTTCGATTAGGAATAGGGTATGAAGTTATTGCCTTCACGGGTAAGTAGTTGCATCAGTTTGGAGTGGATGAACAGCTTTTCCCGGCCTACCTGGTTTTCCATCAGAATGCCAATGTTAGCCAGCTGTTTCAAATAGCTGGATGCAGCCTGGCGTTTGGCTATGCCGGCTTCACTCAAGTTATGGATGCGGCAATAAGGCAATTCAAAAATCAGATTGAGCAGTTCATAGCTGTATATTTTTGGAGCATTACGTTGTATGTACTCTCCTGTTTGATCTGAGAGTGCACGAATTGCACCAATTTTAGCTGCCGTCCAGGCAGCGGTTTCCGCCACCCCCTTGAGAATATAAATGAGCCATTCTTCCCATGCTTGCTCTTTGGTGACCTTGAACAGCAAACGATAGTAGTCTGTCTTATTGGCAATGATGTAACGGCTTAGATACAGGATAGGCAAGGTCAGCAAGTTTTCCTGAATCAGGAACAGGCTATTAAGCACTCGCCCGGTGCGGCCATTGCCATCGGTAAAGGGATGGATTGCTTCGAATTGGTAATGCATCACAGCCATACGCACCAGCGGGTCTAGTTCAATTTGTTCGTGCAAGAAGCACTCCCAATTGGCAAGAAGACCCCTAAGCCGCGACTCACCAACCGGCGGTGTATAAATGACATCACCGGTAACATTCGTCAGCGTTGTACCTGATACTTTCCGCACCGTCATTTCCACGCCTTTGATCTGACTGCATACCGCTTCGGCTGTGGTGGTATTTAGTGGCCGGTCACGTAAGGCACGATAGCCCTGAAGTAAAGAATAGCTATATCGTAAAGCCTCTTTCGTGGCAGGATCGGCGTGTTCTTCTCCATTTAGGTGCTGAAACAATTTATCGGTGGTCGTCACGATATTTTCAATTTCAGAACTGGCTCGGGCTTCCAGCAACGGCAGTGTGTTAATCAACATGCCTTGATTGGGGATGAGTTCAGCAGCCTGCTTCAGTTCTGCCAATGCGGCTCTTGCCGTAATACATTGCTTCAATACCGCCTTGGTCTCCAGGTCATCTGTGGGCGGTAGTAAGGGAATGCTGTTGTAGGGTTGGTCTGGTCTCCAGGTCTCATTACCCATGTTTATATTTTTCAACTTTATCGACACATTCTCAGCTTATGTCGATATCAACGACATGTCAATATAATATGTCGCCAATTTCCCATTATGTCGACACATCCGCGTAAGTAATCTCACATGGGGTTGTCCTTCGTATGCTCGATCTTGGGGTCAGGGTCAATCACAAACGCATGGGCAGGTTAATAATTGAATGTAATGACTCGAAGAAGCCTCAAAAAAAACCGGCTTGGAATAACAAAATCCAAGCCGGACAGAAGCACAATGACAAACTACAAATACTTTATCGGATAATATTAGAATAAATTTAATTATTTTTTAGAAAATTATTTTAGCAAAGTAATCTTGTTGGCTTCTGCATTCGTTTTTCTGATTTTTGCCGCTCGCTCTGCGGCGTCTGGCGCAACTAACTGAGTCTGCATTTTTCTTTGCTTTTCTAAATCCTGCGCTTCGGCATATCACTGGCTTCAAGCACGAAATCGAGCAACAAACCTTGCAAATTCTCTGGAAGACTCTTTGTTATTTCAGTCAGCATCTGGAACTGTTGGGCGCGGAACGTCGGCGTGCTCGGAATATCGTCAAGGACAACTTTAGTTTTGACACGAGAAACATCATTCAAAATGATATGCTGGCCAGTCCCGTTATCCATAGTAGATTGATTTAAAACTACAACCCTTTGATCCTTCCCTTCCCCTATTTTGACAATGCTTTGCCCTTGCGATAAATCATCTTTAACCAGATCAAATAACTGTTCGCCGACTAAGCGACGTGCAAACCTATAATTATCATTGAGCTCTGCTAATGTATTTTGTCCTTGCTCTGTCAACGAATTAATTGCCAAGCCTGATGCCGCATTGGATTGCTGCCCCATCATCGGCTTGTGCACGCCGGACGTTTGTGCAATCTCCTCCTTGCTTTCCTGCATTACTTGAAATTGTTGTGCGGCCAAATCACCGCCGGGCTCAACTCTAAATTGACTGTTCGGATTGCGCTTATTATCCAAAATTATATACGCGTCGGGCCGTGACACCTCGGCTGCCGTTTGCGCGTGATTTTTTACCGCATCACCGTCAGTAATGACACGCCGACTATTCAAACTCCACAACATCTTCGATTTGCGCGCATTGATTTCATCCTGGGGAGATATCATTGCGCGAATCAGTCCGTAGGGTGCGCCGGTGAGATCCTCCCGATATCCAAAAAATGGGATATATGGAAAGCAGTTGTGTTTGAAAGGACTTTGAATATCATATAAAAAATGCGGACCGGCATACCAAGCGAGCCTCACTTTTTGAAATGTTGCTTGTCCAACTTTGACTGCACCGGCAACAATTGCTTCATTATGCCGTTGATTGTTAAAATCAGCCTCGATCACACTGCCCGTGGGCAACCTCATCACATATCCGCGAACCCATTTTCGGTACCAAATTTCGTACAAGCAAATACGCTGTCTTTGTATGTCACGCCAATCATCCGCCGATAGTTTTGTATCGCGCTCAATATCCCAAGACTGCGCCAATCCTGTCGACGAATCGACTAACGGATCAAAGCCGGCCCATGCATTGACTGTCATCCTGAATAGCGATGCATATTGCGGCATCATCGCTACCGCATGATCGAGTTCAAGCCAGCGCCGACGTACCAGATACTTTGCATCGGATAAATCAGGCTGTTCTGACCTCCAATCCCACGCAATTTCACGTCGGTGTATATATTTGACCCGATATGGACATTTGAATGGATCGGATTCTCTGGACACTTCGATCCAACCGATGCCCACTTTGCATTGCGCAGCATATGCATCCGATACCGCTCTGTCTGCCCTGCTCTCGATTTCTGCATGCTTGAGTTTCAGTGATAGCGCATCCGCCAAATCATCACTGCTCGATCCGTCATCTTCGGGCCGTACTTTCCAGTCCGTTCTCGTACGCGCTTCCATTCCCAAAACCGTATCGATCGTCGGCTTGATCAAATTAGAAATCAGCGGCGGTTGCCCACGATCCTGCAATGTCTCGATAGTTTCTTTCGACAGCTGATTGCCGTCATAGTAGTCGGCCGCTTTATCGGCTTCCCGGCGCCATGACGGTTGGTTGCGTATTTCGAACAAAAACGCTTCAACCTGCTCACGCGAGAGCGCATCATTCTTTAATTCTTCAATGACTTGATTTTGCGCATCGGGTTTCTCCCCAACAGCAACAGACGGGTTATCTGCATCGATTATAGACTCTGCATTCAATTGTTTATGACTCCATACTGAATGGATTGATTGTGCATGCTTATAAGCAATTCGATACTATCATCCCGCTTTCCAGTTGTACGCCCGCCTGGGATTCATTTGCGCTTGCGGATCCGGTGGAACGGCTGCATAACGTTGCATGACGTACCCGTATCGCGACGCCGACATCAGATCGTCTTGCAATTTCACTATTTTTCCATCTTTACGGTGATACAGCCTAAATTCCTCAAACCAGCTCGATAAACCGGCAAATACTTTAAATCTGCCTTGCTGCATCGCCGTCAACATCAGACTGATGCCGGCCTCAACACTGGTTCTGCTCACCTTATGCCCGTTTTCGTCACCAGTTTCCGGCAATTGCGCCATTTCGTGCAGCATATTGATGCCCTGATCTCGGTATTGCTGTGCGAGTTGAATACCGCTGCCCTTTTCTGTCTGCAAACCGTCATGCGGCCAAGCGACCGGAATCCAATCCCCGCGCTGCTTGATTAGCGGAGCAACATGCGGTGGCATGGCATCAGGCACACCGCGCTTCCGCTCGATGTCATACACATAGGTTGTGTCCGTATCACGATCAAAAGCCAACCAAACCAATGCAGTTGGATGATCGATACCGAAATCAATACCGCAAATACGCGGCCAAATGTCAGGTAACTGGAAGGGATCCACTGTAATCAAGCTTTCAGCAACCGGGAATATCAAACCACTACCCAAAATTGGGATTCCGCGCGCCCTTGCTTCACGCTCATGCTCCGGATAACTTGCGATAATTCTTGCGCGATCTTCGCTTGTATAGTGCCCTACATCCTCGATTGTCATGCAGATATCGATGCGATCATTAGTGCGCTCTTTCTCACCCAAAAACATCCGAACAACCTGAGACATCCCCAGCAGCGGGGTAAATGTGATCCAGACGATCCCCTTTGTTGCGTTTGTGCGAGTCAAAACTTCGGTGTATATATCTAACGGTGGCTCTTCATCCAGCGCTGCAAAATCCAGCGTTTCGCCCTGCAGTTTTGACCTGCCTTTTTCATAGCTCTTGAAATATAGCCTGCTGATCCCACCGGAAATATGACGAACTGAAATCGAATCAACTGAATCGGCAACGCCCTGTGCGCGCCTAATTTCGATGATTGAGGCTCCTGGTATTGTGCCGGTTCCCCATTCGTTCGGCCTGCCGAGTATTAACCGCTGAAGCGTATCGCGCGTTGATTCCATGGACTCGCCGAGTGCCCATCCTGTTGTAGCGCGCGCCCAGCTTTTGCCTTCCCACCATGCCGGGTATTTGCCGGTCAGGTGATATGCGATTTCGTGTGACGACGATAACGTTTTTCCCTGTTGATTTCCTGCCCTGAATAATCTTTCACGATAAATGGCGCCCGCATTATGAAATTCGATCTGTTTTTTGTACGGCTTATATAAATCCAGCTTGTTCCTGTCCTGGCGTCTTTTTAACTCCGCAAACATCTTTAGCATAAGGACGCTTGCAGGACTTTTGCGCGAATCGTCCGATAAGCTGCTTAAATCGATCATTATTCATTTGCATCGATAATATTCTTTTCCGGCAACAGCCCGATCTGGCTTGCCAGTTCTGTAGCTATGCGCTTTAATTCGGCATCGGATAAATGCGCAAATTCATCTCCGGGCTTAGTTTCGACCGGGCGAAACAATCCAATAACTTCACCCAATGCCTTAAGCGCGGTGTTTGCGCCCCTCGAGTCAAATTGATACTCTCCTGTTTCAACCAAATCGCCATCAATCAATTTCACTACCGGCTCAGCTTGCATACATCGCTCTACAACACGCATCAGCCTTGAAATAACCCATTCCCGATTCAATCCGGTTCGCAGAATCGCATTTTTCTGCGCAATCTCAGATAGCTCATTGATTCTGCGTTTGATCAGCGCATTTCCGCTTGCCGCACTTTCCCAGCCTCGAGCTGTGGTGATTTTTATGCTGTTCCCAGACGCAAGTATCGCTTCATCAATGCTCATTCCCGTTGCTCGACATCTGCAGTATGCTTCTTGCTCAACGGTTAGTCCCGATATCGCCAGCACCGATCTACTTGTTCTTGTTCTTTTTCTTGCTTCTGGTTTTTTCGTTGCCATTTTTGTATTGCTTCTTTGAAATCGATAAAAAAACATTATCAAAAAACCTGAACATATCAGATCTTTTTATTTCCTGATCTTCGATCGAGCACCAGCGCGAATTGAACTTACGGCCCCTGCGTGCAACCCTGCCCTGATCGTACAGTGCATTGAGCGCATCAATCACTTGCTTGTAACGCAATCCTGATTTCGCCGAAATCACTTTACCGGTCAATGGAATTTCTGATGATCTGATCACGCACAAGACACAATCACGCAATGATTGTTTTTTGCTCTCAGTTTTTATTGCCATCACCAAAATCCCTCGTTAATTGACAAAAAACCATTCCGCACTTAGCATTCTTTTTTATTAAATATTGTTCTTATTAAACAGTCATGTGGATCACTCCTAGAGACCTTGGAAAAATACTGAATGTCAGCGAAAGAACAATCACAAAATGGTGCAACAATGGGCCGTTAATCCCTGATGCAATCAAACTTGGCGGGTGCTGGATCATAAATTACGATGATTTCTTTGCATTTAAACGCCCCGTAAATGGCCGCCCAAAGGGTGTAAAAAACGCGAATCCCTATCCTCGCGGCGTCAAACGACCAAGAAGGCGTAATCACGCCGAAAGCAACTCAAGTTCGCGAACGATCACTACAACATCCGGCGTTTCTGCATAACGCTTGCGCTTCGATACCTCGACCACCTGCACATCATCAACCCACACAACACCGTTCATGCCGTCAAATATGCCCTTTTCAACATTATCCGCGTCAGGTTTACTGGTTGCCGCTATCAACCCTTGCGCTGCCATTGATTTACGTTTCTGAGACCAAGATGCGGGGATCTGCAACCGAATATCCAAATCAACAGAAACTGCGCGATTAATAAGCGATCTGCCAGCCATTGCAATGTGCGCGGCGTGCAGCTACCAGCGATTCATAACTTGCCGTTTTCTCAGGCGTATACATGACTATCTGTTTGCCACGGCGAGCAGCTTTCGGTCTTCCTTTTCCGACCGGCTGACCCGGAACAACAAACTGAACCTCATTCAACGTTGCTTCCATTTTGTTTTCAATTCCCTTCGATTCGCTGGAACATTAACTTTGATTTCTGACTATTAAACCTATTCATCCAAGCCCGGCGGACCTCAAAGCGCGGTTCAAGCCAGAGCATCCTGATGCAACAGCACGCACGATTGAAGTCGTACACCGGTGAAGCTGCGTTACAAAGATCGCAATCACCTTCAAGCCTTTCTGGCTTTCTTGTCTGCATCGAAAATCAAACTAAGTTCCGTTGTAGCTTTACCCGCTTGCCTGAAACCGATTAATGGCTTATCAGCTCCATCAGCGATCACGCGCTGACAAGCTGCTTCATCGCCGATCATGACAAAACCTTGCAGAAGTTGGCCCTTGCTACGGTTGTATGCATTGGCAATACCGAAAAAAAAATAAATGTATAATCAGTAATTTAGATTATTTAACGGAATCCTCGATATCGGTTTTCGAACTCACGAGCCACGAACGGCCATTCATCTTCATTTTTCTGGCCTAGCGGAATCCACCCACCCATGTCATGCAAAACCCGATGGATTATCGGATCATCGAAAACAACATCGACGGAGGTACCCTTATAGCGCACAGTTTTGTCGACTTTTGCCCAAGCAATCAACGCTGCATCCTGAGTCAATCCTTGCAGCATGCGAATGATGTCAGCAGGCTTCGGTAGCCACTTACCGGATTCCGTGTTGACCACATGCCGGTTAAATGCCTGGATGATCGCAGAAAGGTCGAATTGCTTCAGCGAATTCCACCAGGTATCAAGAGAAAACTCTTTGATTTTCTTATCGTAAAAACCGTAAATACCCGCCAATCCTTGGCAAAATTTTTCAAAGTCATGTTCCGTCACTTCTCATCCTCATTTCCGACGGTTTCCAGTCCTTCACTGCGCCCATGTTTCGCTGCAAAAGCGCATCAGCCTTGTTTTTTATCGACCCTTGCAGCACCTTGTCCTTCGCAATGCGTGCCGCATGCATGAATTCATCGATAGTCGCACCTGCGTTTATCAGCATCAAAAGCTTTGGATGGACCGGATTTAGATCAATAATTCCGATTTTTTTGAGTTCGAGACACACGCTTGCCGCCGGGGTTGGTCCCCTACTCTGTTGGGAGAGGTAGTCAGTGTGTGTTATTACCGTATCTTTGGATTCAGGAATCAGAGAATCAGCAGGGCTTGCATGATGCTGATCTTGTGCTTGCATGATTCTCGCATTTGTCTTGAACATTGCTAGCATCGTTTTAATATTAATTAATAACTTAACAAAGACGTGCTTACCCGTTACTAGACCATTCTTGCTCCTTTCATTAACCTTGTAAAAACCGTTCTCGTCAGGCAAAACGCTGTCTTGCTCTTTTCCATGTGGATTTTGATGCTCAAGGAATTGAATTATGCTTATTACTTTCTTTCCATCAGCTTCGTACCGTTTTATGAAGCCGCGACATTCGAGTTCGGTAAGTAAAATATCGATACCTAAATCGTCAGCCGGGAATATAGCCATTTTTATTTTTTTCGGTCTATCCTCTAATCTCCCTTCTCTATCCGCAAGCATCCACAGACCTGGAAAAAGCAAACGTGCAGCCAACGAACATTCGACCAAATCTTCGCTTGTATAGAACCCTGGCTTTATATTGCGCGCTCTAGCCATTCTCTATCACCAATAAATATTGATAAACAGCCTTGCGCTTACCCCAGGAAGTTTCTCTTCTACTGATTTGATTGGTGGCGGTTGTCAAATATATCCAGATACTTTGATAAAATATTAAAGTATTTGTATAATTCAATGCATGAAACCACTGCGTTTTATAGGCTCCAGCCTTGATGACTTGAAAAGCTTCCCTGTCGAAGCTCGTCGTGAAGCCGGTTTTGAGCTTTATGCCGTGCAGTACGGATTGATGCCTGGTGATTTCAAACCGATGCTGAATGTTGGATCTGGTGCTTATGAAATCCGCCTGCATGTACTTGGCGAATGGAGAATTATCTATGTCGCGAAAATGCATGATGCTGTTTATGTGCTGCATGCATTTCAAAAGAAAACACAAAAAACCAAGTGCGAGGATATCGAGCTGGCGGTTCGTCGCTATAAACAAATAGGAGAATAAACCATGGATAAAGAGCCTGTTATTGAATCGAGCGGCAATCTCTTTGCCGACTTGGGATTTTCCCCAGAAGAATCTACTTTGCTCGCTATGCGCGCAGAATTAATGGCACGCCTGCGTGAAACAATCGACGAGCGAGGTTGGACGCAACAGGAAGCATCCAAAATACTTGGCATCGGTCAATCGCGCGTTTCTGATCTGGTGCGCGGTAAATGGGATAAATTCAGCCTTGATATGCTGGTTACACTCGCTACTCGTGCCGGTAAGCATGTTGAACTGGCAATTATTTAATAAGATCGAACAATAACTGTCAGAAAATTTGAACCCACTCACTTGTAACCGCGCTGTCAGGTTATTATTCATTCTAAACTCTCAAAAAAAACAGCCAGCGGATTCATTATTTCCGCTGGCTGCACAGTTGCACGCGCGGCGGCCGCGTGCTTGGGAGATATTAATCGGTCCATCCGGCTACACAGGCTCGACTGCGCTGGACCGTGCGGTGCTCGCTGAGGTATGAGCTTGTTCATTTTTGTGTGCGCTTGGAATTCATTTCTTCGGTAACACCCATGAAGCTTTCTAAGCGATTCATGACCTCTGCGGCAGCCGCTATGAATTTGTTGTACTCTTTGCGAATACTCATCAATTCATTCCAGTCGATTTCGCCGTTTTGCATAGCTTCGCGTATTTCGTTCGCCCAAGCGCCCTGCTGTGCTTGCAGATCAAGAAATAAATCGAGTATTTCTTTGTCAGAAAGCCCTTCGTAGTCCGGCATACTGATGCACATCAGTCCGCGGTCTGCTGCAAACGCACGGGCTATTTTGTCCGTGTCGACATAATCAACAATGGTGCGCAGTTCACGCACTGTGAGTTCGTGAGTAACCTCGTTCGGCAGTAACTTTTTACGCAGCGTGCCGGGATTCTTACCCATGCGGCCGGCCAAAGCCTCAACCCCGCCCGGATAGCTATGCGCTACTTCATGAATTGTGTCGAATAAATCCATGTCTTAATCTCCCTTTTTCATCCGTGGTATTGGCCACTGGAGCCACCCATAATGTAATTATGGAAAATCATTTCTCTACCTCACCATCCGAAATTGGAAGTTTCTCCAAAGTTGATACACTGGGAAGTTCCATCAACCTAGAATCAGCAGAGGAGAAGCCATGAACATTTTTACCGAGATTGAGAGACTTATTACTGAACATGGGTCAGCCGCCATACTTAAAGAGCGCATCGCGTTTTTGCGAGATCAGTTCGATGTGCTCAAATCTCAGAAGAACGTCCTTGAAGAAGAAATCACTATCCTTAAGGCAAAAGTAGTTTCTCTTGAGAAAGAGATACAAGTCCTTAATGAGGGCAGCACAAATCTTGAAATTAATAATTCCAATCTTGATTCTCAAATTGATGATCTTCATATCGGGAATCCAGAAAAACATTCTTGCGATCACTGCGGATCTTCAAAAATTAAAAGCACAGGAAGCAGAATCAATACTAAATATGGTTGGATGGGCGTAAAAGATGCGATTTTTACTTGCGAAGAATGCAGCAAAGAATCAACTTTTATGCTTGTCCCACAATGACCCATCACGCCGCCTCATCCGTGTTCGCTTTGTCTTGCTGGGCTAGTTCTGGCCACAATGCTTGCCAATCTTCCGGAAAAAGAATTTTTCTTGTTATGAGATTCCCGTTTTCTATCTCTATTTTTGAAGCGAGCCTGATTAATTTGTCGGCAGGAATCGTGTTAGCAGATTTCCAATCACTAACTAACGGAGGTTTTATATTCAATATGTTAGCGACCCTAAAAGCCCCACCAAGAAGATCGATGATATGGTTAGCACTAAATATTCCTTGATTTATCGCGGTTTTCATTTTTATTAAATTTAATTCAACACAACGGCAATGCTAGGCATTACTTATATTCATGTCATAGGCATTGCTTACATATTTAATGTTAGTATTTCCTAATAATGAATTTAGCTGAGCGATTAAAAAAGCTTTCTCCGAATCACCTGGAAAGACTCAGGCTGGTCTGTCCAGAGCTTGCAAGATAAAGCCACCGTCGGTTAGCGAATGGCTTTCGGGAAGAACAAAAAATATTGAATCCACCCATTTGCTTGAGGCGGCAAGATATCTCTGTGTTAACCCTGAATGGCTTGGGACCGGGAAAGGTCCTATGAGGTTTAGTGAAAATGAATCAAGGGAAAGAAAGGCCGAAAGCAGTCAATCAATAATTGATACCAGCTCTATGAGCGTAGCTAGGGTTCAACTTTTGGAGATTACATCACAAGTTCCAGAAGACCATGTTCCGCAAATAACCAAGATTATTACGACATTTGATGGGGTTGAAAGAAGAGCAAAACCAAGAAACAAGCAAGAAAGTGGTGCCAATAAGTGATTGGTGTGAAGAAGAGCAATGTAAATGCAAAGCATAAATGAAGATTCCGGGCATTTTAAAAGTGTTCGGCATAAAATTTAAATGAGCCAAGAAACCTGGCACAACGAACTTAATCCTCAGAAGTTCCTTGACCGCGTGAGCCTGGAACAGCTCATTGAGAGAAATGAGGCATACAATGTAAGCTTCGTCACTGACTCAAAATCACCCTGCATCTTTTGCGGAAAGGTATCTACGCGAAAAATTATTCTTAATGACAAGTCGTTTCTCTGTCACCTGTACTATTCCGAAGTGACAATGATTTCTTACCCCGAAAAATAGAAACACTTCAACGACAATTCCTTATTGAGCGCGAAGCAAGAAAGTTAGCATGAAAAAAACTCAATAAAGCCCTGGAGGTAATACGGGAGAATAAAAAAGATGGGGGCGAGAATTCTGGAAAGGGGCACGAAAGTAAGTAGTTTGAAGAATTGGTGCTACCGCGAGCAATGCAGGTGCAAAGTGGGGAATTTATAACTATGAGTAATGAACAAAAAGAAATGATTGAGCTTTTAAAAGATCTGACTCTGTCGATTACAAAACTAACTTTCGCACTTAACGAAGCACGAGCTGATATTGCAGCGCATAAAGCAATAATAAATACGCTGCTTAAACATCAGCATAATTTAGATGATATTACCGATGACTTCTCTAACTCCATAAGCATAGCCTCTTATCAGACTAGAGATCAGGATGACATGATCCTTGAGAAGTGCCGAGCGATGCTTGAGATGATGAAGCAAAATATTTCCGGGAGGTAGCCTCATCAAGGATGATCTCCTATGCATGCAAAATAAAATAACAAGCCATTGCAGAAGCAATGGTGCAGGACTCTGATTACAAATAACTAAAAAAACAAATACAGCCTCGTCTCCTATCAATTTAAAAAAACAGGAGAGGATTTATGAAAAAAACAGTTTTGGCTGCGCTTGCAGCAAGCGCGCTAATCTGTGTCAATGCAAATGCTTCGGTAATCGACTTCGAAGGAATCCCCGTTGATGCCATCAGTATTAAGCATAATGGCGAAGTTCCCGACGAAAACAGACCTATAGACGGATACTCATTTAATCATAAAATTAATTACAATTTTGTTCCGGAAGATAGTTGGGTGCAAAGCATTGTGATGAGGTTATATGAATCATCATCCGATGATGGTTACTTACCATTCAACGGCGGTGAGCTCCTGCTGGTTAGGTGGGGGGAATTGTCTGTTACAGCTCCCGCCAGGGCGGTATTCTCACTAAACTCGTTTGACCTTGCCGCGGTGCGCAGTGGCAGCGAGTACCCGGATTCTGCAGAAATAAAAATCATCGGAACCACACTCGATGGGAATTCATTTACGCAAAAAATCACAATCGATCTGACGCCGCCATCTGAAAAACAAACCGGTAACGATCTGACGCACTATGAATTCACCGGATTCGAAAATATATATCGACTGGATATTATGTTTGATCCAGCCAGTGAAAGTTTTTTTGATCGATTCGCAATCGACAATATCGACGTAACAACAACATACGTTACCCCGCTACCTATCTCCGAGCCATCGACCTACGCAATGCTCCTGACGGGCCTGGGATTGATGGGATTTGCTATAAGCCGCCCGGCAAGCAATTCCCGGTTTAATGCATAAAAATCCAAGTAGGAGAAATCATGAAAAAAACAACTTTGACTTTGCTGGCGGCAGCAACGCTGGTCAGCGGGAATGCGAATGCTTTAATAATAGACTTTGAAGGTTTCAAGCCCGGAGATATAAGTATACACAATGGCGGAGAACATCCTAACCAAAACACACCGATAAACGGTTTCTTTTTCAATACATATGGGCATTATGATAACAGCTGGACCAACAGCATGCTGTCTCTTTACCCATCATATTTAAATTTCAACGGAACACAACACTTGAGTTTTTTTCCTGGAGTACAAATGGCTTATGCAGGAACATTCTCACTTCATAGTTTTGATATGAAAATATCGAAAAGCGGCAAAGATTATACTGTTATCGGTACGACAATAGACAACAATATTATTACGCAAACTATTAACATTAATCACACCAATGTGGCTCACTATGAGTTTTCTGGTTTTGATAATCTCACTAAATTATTTGTTGTGTTTGGTGATGGAACAAGTACCTCATTTAGCGAGGAAACAGACTTAAGCAGCGGTTATATTGACAATTTTAATCTCAGCGCAACAAGCTTTGTTCCCGAACCATCGACCTACGCGATGTTGCTGGCGGGATTGGGGTTGATGGGTGGTGTTTTTAGAAGGAAATAAAATGGCAGATAATCAAAGCACACAAGAAGAAACGGTTAAAGTTTTTGATAATGAATCTAAAACTATAAACACAGAGCATCGACAATCGAATAATTTTCTAAGTGATTTTGCGTCAGGAGCAATCATCACCGGCCCAACTAAAAAGTGAAAACGGTAAAATATTGGGGCCAGCAAAGACGAATCAAAATCCAGAGATAACATATCAAATATTAATGGAGGAATCTACGGTAGAAAGCTTCAGGGAAGATAAGGCCAGAATTATCGTCTCCAGGGAAACTTTAATGAGTATTAAGGAATTGCTGAATAGAATTAAGTTTTAATTGTCTATATTTATGATAAATGATCATTTGCCCGGTTATACTACTGGCGACAAAATGCGCAGGGATTTACACATAGTAAAAACCGATGCCCCTCAAACTATGCAATCACTAAAATCTGAATCAACTCAATCAAGCGGTTTTGGCGGCGGTGGAGACAATATGAACGACAAAAGAATATCAATACTAGAAACTCATGTGTCTCATATCAATACCGATATTGCTGAAATTAGAAGCGCTATTAGGGCTATTGATGGCAAATTTTCTGGAATTAATAGTGAGTTAAAAACCAATTCTCGCTGGTCTCTAGGAATAATTGTCACGGTTCTCGTTTCGGCTTTCACATTATATGTGATCATTTCCAGTGCAATATCTGACTTATCCTCTGATGCCAAAATATTATCAACAAAATTTGAATATATGAAGGATGATGTGACGACGTTGAAATCAGATATCAGCTCTATCAAGTCATTTCTAGAAAAATTGACTAAAGATAAGTAGCGCTGAGAGTTTCAAATTACCCCACCAAACCCGCTCCGGCGTTTTTTTATTGTCCACTTTCCGTGACGGGAATTCCCGCAACGGAGTCACCAAGCTGCCACTGAGATCAGTACTTAATTTTATAAATTATAAGAAAAATTCATGAAAATAACCGAAGAACAGATTCAAGAGGAGTCGTCCATTCTAGACCGATACAACGCAGCCCGCCAGCGATATCAAGCAGCATTATGACTTGGTCAAGTAAAACCGGACAGTCCAGTTAAGCGGCATTTTTCAGTTTTTCCATTTCAACCTCATATTGGTTCGGGCTTTTATACCCCCAAGTATAAGTGCAGTCGATGACTGTTATAAAACATGGAAATATAGTGCAACACATCTTGCTGAGCTGCGAAACAGGTTTGATAATGGCGCCAATGGATTCTCTCCTGTTTGAGGCTGCCGAAAAAGCTTTCTGCCACAGCATTATCAAAACAATCGCCGGTACGGCTCATACTACCCGTAAAGCCGTGTATTTCCAGAAGCTTGCGGTACTCCCTGCTTGCGGCTGGCGCTGCCAGATCGCCATTCTTAATGCATCACAAACCAGCCTCGCTTTCATTCTTGAACTCATGCTCCAGCCAATCACTTTCCTGGAAAACAAATCAATGACAACCGCCAGATACAGCCAGCCTTCCCGCGTCCAAATATAAGTGATGTCGCCAACATAGACTTGATTCGGGGTTTCAACATCAAACTGTCGATTCAGCTTGTTCTCGAATTGGGAAAACTCGAACACATCAGAGATGAGGCATCCAAGGAAATTAAACGGCTTAAAAAAGTAATGGGGGAGCAAGATGAGTAATCCATATTCGGAAATGATTTCTGATTTGCTTGAGAAAAAATCAAGGCTGATAAAGCAAGGAGGTGAGCTGATGTAATGGTGTGATGCGCAACAACTGCATGCGGCCGTTGTTTCGCTCACCCTGGAGCAGCGGAAGCGGCAACAAGCAAAGCAAGGCGAACATGAATAACATCGACCGAACCCTGCTACCGCAGATCCTGAAAGAAATCGCCGAGTTGATCGATCTCGCCGACACCATGGGATTAGTCGAGAAATTCGGCGGCGTACGGCTCTACATCCCGATTACGTTGAACAATGAACATCAGCTCGCCAAGCTGGTCAGCGACAAAAATGCAGAAAAGCTGGCAACCGCCTGCGGCGGCGAAACCCTGGAAATTCCGCGGGCAGAGACCGCATTGCGTGAAATCAGAAACGAAGAAATCAGGGGTCAATATCCGGCACTAAGTCAGCGGTAGCTTGCACTGAAATACTGCACCACGGAGCGGAATATTCGAAAAATTATCGGCGCAGTAAACAGCGAGCAGCAATTAAGTATTTTATTAGAATAAACATAAACATAAGTAACTTGGGTAAGCTGGGAAATAATTTTTGCAATTATAGTTAAGAAAACTTTAGATTTTGTTTTATGATTCCGATCGCAGCAACATATTTTCGACCGAAAAAAAGGGGATTGATCAATGAAAACAACATCAAGAAAAATAATAACAGCTGCGATTTGCATCGCAATGACGCAATACGGCTGCGCAACATCATCAAAAGACATCGCCGCGTCTTATGCATCGCCGATGCAATTTAATAATTATGATTGTGATCAATTAAGCGCCGAAGCGCAGCGTATACAAGCCCGCGTAAGCCAGCTTGGCGGCCGGCTGGACAGTGCGGCAACCAATGACAAATGGATCGTCGCTGCCGGCATCCTGGTCGCCTGGCCAATACTATTCGCCGTGGGGGGCACCAAGGAGCAAGAAGCCGAATACGCGCGGTTAAAAGGTGAATATGACGCCATCCATCAGACCGCAATCACAAAAAAATGCGTTGGCGTAATGCCGCAACAACCAAGCCCGGCAACGACGCAGACTGTGAAAGCGGAAGAATCGGTTATTGATGCAGCAGCAGAGCCGCAAAAATAATTACCGTAGGGGCGCGATGCTCGCGCCCTGGTGGTTATAAGTAAAGGAAACGGGTTTTCCTTTACTTGGGAGCCTGGGAATGTAAAGAAAATGTGAGGATTGTTTTAATCGTTCAAATAAAGACGAATCAAATGTTTGATCCGAATAATCCAAAAATACAAGACAAAGACAAAGACAAAGACAAAGGCAAAGGCAAAGGCAAAGGCCAAAGGCAAAGGAACTGCTGCATACTTTGAAAAAGCCTACTGGCAAGTGATGGAGCAAGTGGAAGCGCCGGTGGAGTCGATTAACGCATTGCTGTCGCTGATGTACAACTCATTTGAAGCAGGCTTGCCGCCTGCACAAATGCGCTATCTGTTGCAATATCTGCCGGATGGGCAATGGCAATGGCGCTGGCCGGAATATGAGCGGCAATTGCTGCAAAACCATGAGCAAGACAAAGATGAAGACGATGATTCGTACACACCATCGAACCGCGAGTTGCTGGAACCGCTGGTAAATCGCATTTTTATCCTTGCGTATGGTTTGTGGGGCAGCACCAGCGTATGGCCGAAACCAATAAAAACACTTTCCCTTATCTTAGCTTATGGATAGTCGATGAAAGCAAAGCGCAACCTGAGTGTTTGGCATTAAATGATAAAGTGCTGCGCTGGGATAATCCATGCTGGGAAAATAATTTACCGCTATGCGAAAGGATTGAATGTCAGTGCCACGTCACGCAAATGACTGAACTAATGGTTAAACAGAAAGGCTTGAAAGTGGTTGACAAATAATAATCTTCGAGTGTAGTGTTCGCCGCAAGTGCTTCAAACACGAGTAGCATCAGCGGCAACCGTACCCGATAGTTGTGTTTTTTTTTTCGTCCATCGTTTACGATGGCCGGGTGTGTGGCTAATAAAATAGCGGCTTGCCGCGAATACGCCCGCCGACTGATGCCGGTTTGAAGCACCTGGCCGCCCACGGTCTTCGTGGGAGTTCCCTTCAAAGGAGCATCAAAATGATAGACACTCAAATCGTCACCATCCAAGGTGATCACCCCCAGCGGTTGCCGAAGTCGATCTGGCAATCTCTTCCTGCATCGCCGAGGCATGTTCAAACCCATATCGCAATATACCCGATGTACGCGCTTCTTGTTCCAGCAGCGCCCGTCCAGCCGTAGCCTGGCGAAGCACTTCCAGAATCCCCAGCGTCCATGCCGAGTCACGATGGCATTAAGCGCATCAATCACTTCGGCATCTCGTTCGGATGCCAGTGCTGGCCTTTTGTAGTACGCCGCCCGCGATAGGCCGGCAATCTGACAAGCGCGCATAATCGTCAATCTGGTTTGCACCAACTGCTCAATGACTTCGCGCCTGGCCGACGGCGTCAGAATTTTCGGTTGAGAACGTCCTTGATCGCTGCATTCTCTAGTGCCAGAT
>CP091135.1:1214656-1282360 GCA_021582655.1 Nitrosomonas sp. | reverse complement strand
GGTGACGGGCAGCATGAAACTGGAAATCCCCAGCATGATGTTAAAGAAAAATAACAAGCTGCCTAGAAAGATAACCCCGATGTAAAACATGGTGTTGAAAGAATGCAGGCTGCCGAGCGCATACCGCTTCATGCCTTCGATAAATCCCAGCAGGCGGTTGGTTTCCAGAATCAGAATGCTGTTGGTGGCACCGTTCAATTTCTGGCTTTCCATGGCCACCGCGTCTTGCAGCGTTTCGTATTGCCGGTTGGTGTCCTCGTGATCGATAAAGGTGATGAAAATAATCGCCATGATGAATGAAGCCGCCCATCGCGACCAGGCTAGCGATTTATGGGTTGCGATATAAGGCTTGTATTCGCGGGCGATGAGCGGAAAAAAAATACTGTGAATAACGGCAAATATCGGAATCGCGGCGAAAAAAGCGATCCATTCCTGTTTTTCCGCCACACCCAAATAGCACAGCAATAAGAATGCGAAAAACACCGACCATGCCAACCAAGCGATGTAGGCCAGAATCCGACGGGTAAACAGCCAGTGCAGGATGCCGACTTTTTTGAACTGGCTCGTCAGGTAAATCCGCTTAATCGTTACCGCATAAATTGCGGCGAGGTAAATCGGCAGCGCGAAAATCAAGGTGACCAGAATGGCAAACCACAGTTGGCGGTCGGGAATCAATTGCCCCGCATAATATGCAAAACCCAGCCAGCTGGCTGATAATGCAAAAAAAATGAGTATTTTTGCAAAATTTAACCGGCTCAGGGATAACAGCACAATATCGATTCCTTGAAAATAATCATTGACCGCTGACTGATGTATTGATCGTGCCGCGGTTACCGGCGGTTTAGTAAGTTAACTTTCAGTTGCGCGGTTGGAAACACCGGTAAATATCGAAACTGCGCCTGCCATCGACGATTTCGGAGGTTGGCATGATAGTGTCGCCGCCCAGTAGCCCCGCTTCGTTGCGCGCCAGATCGGCGAGCTCGTTCGCCACTTTTTCCGCATCGCGATCAAAGAGAACGCGACTCACGACTTTGGTATTGGCGTTTCCTATTTTTTTACAGGATTCAACCGCTTTGGTTGACTGCACCAACCGTACGGCATCACCTTTGGCGGTTACCTTTACCCAGGTACAGGCGCTGAGCAGCAGGCTGCAGCACGCGATAAAAAAAATTTTTTTCATGGTCAATTCTTTTGTGATGGATTGTTATCCGTATTATAAATAATTTAGCTTTGGACGAAGCGGTGGTGATGGATATCAATTGGTATTATCGGTATTTTATCTTGGAATCAATAGAATATCTAATCCTCAGCAATTAATAATGAAAGATCTGATAAAAAAGATTCGATAATTTTCTTAATAGCAGTTTAATTGAACCTTAAATCGTTTCTGAAGAATCTGTAGATTAGAAAGAAGGGTTTTGTTTCGTGGATTCTGATGCGCCTTGGCTTTAAGGTTATTTCATTATAATTTCAATGGCCTGAAAACAGGGGGATTTGAAATTCTATCTGATGAGAGTAGCGGATTGGATTGCTTAAATGAGAGAGTAGGATTGGCGGGATTGTAAATTGCCTACAGAATTAATCGGATGTGATGAAACCACCGGTAATCACCGGTGGTGGTTATTTCTAACGGTTTTTTGTCAGCATTAACTACCGCTACCGCTACCGCTACCGCTACCGCTACCGCTGGCGGTAGCGCAACCTTTGGGCTGGTACTTGGCGCTAAAGTCTGATGAGCAAGTCCAAAGCCCCGTACTGCTATCATAAGTATGGGTGATGATTTTACCGTTAAAGTTTGTTGCGTCGCCGTTTTTTGCAGTACATGTGATTGTGCTTGAAGTAACTGCATTAGTGCAATATGTTGTGCTGGCTTGTATGCCAATAAATCCAGCATCGGCCGGCGCGACACTGGGCGACTTTCCCTCAGTTATTGCTAATGAGTAGCCGATTTTTCCAGGGGCAACTTCCGCCATTGCACTGGATACTTGGGATTTAATCGAATAGTCTTGATATGCGGGGATTGCCACAGCTGCCAAAATACCGATGATCGCCACCACGATCATTAATTCGATCAGCGTAAAACCTTTTTGTGTTTGTGTCATGGTAATTCTCCTTTTTTTCGTTTTGTTTGGGTAGTGCACACGGTGTGTGTGTATGCGTTTAAGCAGAAAGTGTGCCAGTTTTCTCGGACGATCGGTTTTTCGAAGTGCCGCTTGTGTGTCATTATGCGATTATTCCGTTTAAAATCAATTAATGCAATGATTCATCGAATACTTCTTCCCATAACGTTAAAACCGCTTTGCGGTCTGCGGCCAGATGTATGCTGTCGATACGGGTGAATGTTTGCGTTTGGCCTTCGATCGGTGGGTTACCGATCATTTCGGCATCGCCGTTCAGTCGCTGGCGGTGCTGGGTTCGCCGGAATTCGCGGTACGCCGAGCGCGCTTTTTCTGCGGCCGCGATGGAGATCAAACCCAGTTCGCCGGCGAGTTTCAGCAGTGCGATATTACCGATATTGCCGGTCAGTTGCGGAAATCGATGCGCATAACCCAATACCAGGTATTGCACGATGAACTCAACATCGATAATGCCGCCGCGATCGTGTTTGATATCGAATAACAGTGTCGGGTTCGGGTGTGCATCCAGCATTTTCTCACGCATCTTCAGAATATCGTGTTTAAGATCCGGCAGCGCGCGTGGTTTGCATAAAATTTCCTTGCGCGTATTTTCGAACACCGTGCCGACGTGTTGGTCTCCGGCGACAAAGCGTGCCCGGGTTAACGCTTGATGTTCCCAGACCCAGGCCTGGTGCTGCTGATATTGTGTGAAAGATTCGATGGAATTGACCAAAAGACCGGTGATGCCGTTGGGGCGTAACCGCAGATCGGTTTCGTATAATAACCCGGCGGAGGTATGGCGGGTGAGCCAGACATTGATGCTTTGACCGAGTCTGGTATAAATTTCAGCGGCGTCGGGGTGATCGTCCCGATAAAGAAAAATTAGATCGAGATCGGATGCATAGCCAAGTTCTTTGCCACCGAGCTTGCCGTAGCCGATGATGGCGAACGCCGGTTGTTGGCGATGGCGTTTTTTGAGATTACGCCAGGACAGGTTCAATACGGTATCGAGCACCAAATCGGCGAGTGCGGTTAAATGATCACTCAGCGTTTCAAGCAGCAATGTGCCTTCCAGGTCGGTCACCAATAGCCGGAATACCTGGGCGTGCTGAAAGTGCCGCAGAACGTCCATTTGCCACTGAAGCACATCGTTTTTTGGGTTGTTGTCGTGATCCAGCTGATGATTCAATTCATCCTTAAGCTGTTGCCAATCCGGTAGCGGGTGCGGTGCATCCTGGCGCAGCAATTCGTCGAGCAGGATGGGATGGCGTCCGAGATAATCGCTGGCCCATTGGCTGATGCTGACCAGTTCGGCGACGCGTTGTAATGTATGCGGGTGCTCGATCAGCAACACGAGATAGGAAGTTTGCGCACAGATTTTTTCCAATAATTGCAGCATACGCTCCAGCGTAATAGCCATCGGAGGATGATCGGCGACCGCTTCAACCAGCATCGGCAGCAGCGTATTGATGTGTTGCCGGCTGTTTTCGGGTAACTGGTGATAAAAATGATTTTGATAGAATAATCGCAACCGTTCCGAAATTTTTTCAGGTTCGGCGAATCCGAGCGTGCTCAGTTGCGTCGTGGCCGCTTCGGTTTGGGTGATATCTTGCGTTGCCGTTTGCCACAAGTGCGCCAACATGTCGTGTGCAGGGGATTTCCGCGGTGTGGCGAAAATGAGCTCAAAGTGACGTGTTACGTCATTTCTATGGATATCAAGCTGATTCAGAAAAGCTTTATAATCCGAGAACCCCATTGCGACGGCGATGAGTTGTTGGTCTTCCAGGTTCGTCGGTAACGTTTGTGTTTGTTGATCATCCAGGTATTGCAGGCGATGTTCGAGTTTGCGCAGAAAATGATAAGCCCGGGTCAATTCCTGGATTGCCCGATCAGGAAGCTGTTGTTTTTTCTGCAGGAGCTGCAGAACACTCAGCGTAGGTTTGACGCATAAGTCGACATCGTGTCCGCCGCGAATCAATTGAAAAACTTGGGTGATGAATTCGATTTCTCGAATACCGCCCGGCCCTAGTTTGATGTTGTCGTGCAGTTCGCGGCGTTCGACTTCTTTGCGCAATTGTGCATGGAGTCGGCGCATCGATTCGTATGCGCCGAAATCCAGATATTTGCGGAATACGAACGGGCGCACGATTTTTTCCATCAATTGCGATCGGG
The DNA here is from genome assembly GCA_021582655.1 of Nitrosomonas sp. Taxonomy (GTDB): domain Bacteria; phylum Pseudomonadota; class Gammaproteobacteria; order Burkholderiales; family Nitrosomonadaceae; genus Nitrosomonas. The sequence goes on along the minus strand of CP091135.1, from coordinate 1,278,071 downwards.
TTTCCGTTCCGGTCTGACAAGTGATGGTACGGCCCTTGATCCATGCGTGACGCTCCCATTCCCGACCTTGCTTGATGAAGTATTCTTCCAGCATCGGAAAGCTGATTGCGAGCGGACTGTTTTCACCGTGTGGGCGTAACCGCATATCAACCCGGAAAACATAACCATCCACCGTATAATCGTTTAGGCTGGCGATCAGCTTGCGGCCCAGGCGAGCAAAGAATTCATGATTTGAAACGGGCTTTGCGCCATCGGTCTCGCCATCTTCCGGGTAGACGAAAATGAGATCGACGTCGGAGGATACGTTGAGTTCGCCGCCGCCGAGTTTGCCCATCGCAACTACCAGCAAATGTTGGATGGTATGATCGCTCTCGCTGCGTGGGGAACCGAAGCGATCCGGCTGTGTCATCCAGCGTTCATGGTGTCGGAGCGCAAAATTGATGGCGACTTCGGCGAGGTTGGTCATCGTTGACATCACTTCGGTCAAGTCGGCCTGGCCGCTGATATCGCGAATGGCCAAGCGCAGAATGACCTGTTTACGCAAGTTTCGTAATACCCGATGCAGCGTTTCTTCGTCATCAATCGGGGTTGATCGCCCATCCAGAAACGCTTGCATTTCATTTCGCTCAAAAGGTGTCCCCAGTTTTTCGATAAGCGAGGTTTTGCAGGTCGGGTCGCTGGCAAGCTGATGTTGTGCATAGCGGCTGAAAGGTAGCGCGGCAGCCATCATGGCATCCGCTGAAAGAGTTGTTTCCGGTATCGTCAATCGCATAAATCAAAATACAACGTTATCCGAGTAAGTGTTAGAATTTGCGCAAGCAAGGCGCACGCCGATAAAGGTGAGAATTATTAATTCCATTTCCAAATCAAACATGACGCGAAAGCGAGCCGCGGACAGTATAAATAATACGGTAAGGGGAAGTCGACAAAGTCAGAGTTGATTTGGAAATGGAAGAGGATATCAATCAACAATCAATACCGCGGAGAAAATGTTAAACGACATCGGCAAACAATCAAAAAATCCGGTCGACAAGCAGAGTCCGAAAGGATTCCGGGTCGCTGCGATTCAAATGGCCTCGGGGCCGAGTGTATCCGCAAATTTGGAGGAAGCCGCGCGGCTGATCGATGAGGCTGTTGCGGAGCAAGCCAAATTGGTTGTCCTCCCGGAGTATTTTTGTATCATGGGCATGAAGGATACCGATAAATTGGCTGTTCAGGAACAACCGGGCGAAGGGCCGATTCAAAAATTTCTCAGCGATACGGCAAAACGTTGCGGTATTTGGCTGGTGGGTGGATCGGTGCCATTGGCTTCGCCTGATCCGGAAAAAGTGTTCAATAGCTGCCTGGTGTATGCGGATAATGGTGAATTGGCGGCGCGCTACGACAAAATCCACTTGTTCGGTTTGAAACTGGGGCACGAGCGTTACGCCGAAGAGAAAACCATTAAAGCGGGCGACAAGGTCGTTACTGTGGATTCTCCATTCGGCAAGCTAGGCTTGTCAATTTGCTATGATTTACGTTTTCCGGAATTATTCCGGTTGATGAATAAAGTCGACATTATCCTGGCACCCGCTGCATTTACGGCAATTACCGGTAAAGCGCACTGGGAAGTTCTGGTGCGCGCCCGTGCGGTGGAAAACATGGCGTATGTCATCGCACCGGGGCAGGGCGGTTATCATGTGAATGGGCGCGAAACCAACGGGGATAGCATGATCGTCGATCCCTGGGGGGTTATTCTGGCGCGGCTTCCCCGTGGTTCCGGCGCGGTAGTGGCAACGATCGATCCCGAATACCAGAGCAGTTTGCGTACCAATTTGCCCGCTCTCGATCATCGCACTTTGTATGCTTGTTGAAATCACATCAGCTGATAGCCTTTTGCTGCCAGCAAATCTCTTTATATGATTGATTAAGTTATGATAGAACCCAATGCATTTCTTACGATCGCTGATCGCTGCTTGTTGTCGCCTTTCGAAATTGATTCGTCCGGATTGCATCAGGTGCTGACCCAAATGTTCACTCATCGCATCGACTACGCCGATTTGTATTTCCAGTATAGTCGCTCGGAAGGATGGATGCTCGAAGAAGGAATCGTAAAATCAGGAAGCTTCAATATTGAGCAAGGTGTCGGTGTGCGTGCGGTCAGTGGAGAAAAAACCGGCTTTGCATATTCCGATGACATCAGCATGCCTGCATTGATGTCGGCTGCCAAGGCGACGCGCGCGATCGCGCATCAAGGTGGGGATTTTGCGCTACATGCCGTGCGTAACAAAGAATTCACTCGCAAGACTCACCTGTACTTGCCGGAAGATCCGATTGCAGGTCTGAAGGATGCGGAAAAAGTGGCTTTGTTGGAAAGATTGGAGCGCTATACGCGGCAGTTGGACCATAGGGTTACTCAGGTGATTGCTTCGCTTGCAGGTGAATATGAAGTTATTCTGGTGGCCCGCAGCGATGGATTGTTGGTTGCGGATGTAAGACCGTTGGTGCGACTGTCGCTGCAAGTGATCGTGGAGCAGAACGGCCGTCGTGAGCAGGGAGCCGCGGGCGGCGGTGGGCGATTCGGCTATGCATATTTTACCGATGATCTATTGCAGGACTATGCGAAAAAAGCGGTGCATCAAGCAGTTGTCAATCTGGATGCACGTCCCGCACCGGCGGGGACAATGACGGTTGTGCTCGGCAATGGTTGGCCGGGCATTTTGTTGCATGAGGCAATCGGACACGGATTGGAAGGGGATTTTAATCGTAAGGGCAGCTCGGCCTTCTCGGGGCGCGTTGGTGAACGGGTGGCGGCGCCGGGCGTGACAGTGGTTGATGACGGAACGATTCCGCGGCGGCGCGGCTCGCTGAATATCGATGATGAAGGAAATCCGACACAGTGTACGGTACTGATAGAAGACGGCATTCTGAAAAGTTATTTGCAGGATAGCCTGAATGCGCGCCTGATGGATTTGCCGGTAACCGGAAACGGGCGCCGTGAATCGTTCGCGCATATTCCGATGCCTCGCATGACTAATACCTATATGTTGAACGGCGATAAAGATCCGGCGGAAATTATTGCTTCAGTGAAGCATGGTTTGTATGCCGCCAATTTTGGTGGCGGACAGGTGGATATCACCAGCGGGAAATTTGTTTTTTCCGCCGCTGAGGCTTATATGATCGAAGATGGCAAGATTACCTATCCGGTCAAAGGTGCCACCCTGATCGGTAATGGTCCTGATGTGCTGACACGGGTTTCGATGATTGGTAATGACATGTCGCTCGATCCCGGTGTGGGAACCTGTGGTAAGGAAGGGCAAAGTGTGCCGGTGGGAGTGGGGCAACCCACACTGCGGATTGACGGGTTGACGGTTGGCGGTACCGGGATTTGATGGTACGGGAAAATTTACTGTTAGAATGTTTTTTTAAATGATCTTGATATTGGGATGCAAATAGCATGAGTGTGGAATTGACTGGCGCTGAGATTACGATCAGGTGCTTGCAGGAAGAAGGGGTGCAATGTATTTTTGGTTACCCGGGTGGCGCGGTGTTGTTTATTTATGACGAATTATTCAAGCAAGACAAAGTTCGTCATATTCTGGTGCGCCATGAACAAGCCGCACTTCATGCCGCTGATGGATATGCGCGCTCCAGTAATAAGGTCGGCGTGGCATTGGTCACCTCCGGTCCGGGTTTGACCAATGCGGTCACAGGAATTGCAACGGCATATATGGATTCTATTCCGCTGGTGGTTATCAGCGGCCAAGTACCCACCAGTGCGATCGGCCTGGATGCGTTTCAAGAGGTGGATACTGTCGGTATCACACGACCTTGCGTCAAGCATAATTTTCTGGTGAAGGATGTCAAAGATCTGGCGCTAACGATCAAGAAAGCTTTTTATATTGCCGCCTCGGGGCGTCCGGGGCCGGTATTGGTCGATATACCTAAGGATATTACGCAACACAAGACCCAATTCGTTTATCCGGATAAAGTGGTTATGCGTTCTTATAATCCTGTTATCAAGGGACATACCCGGCAAATCAAGAAAGCCGCCGAGTTGATACTGAGCGCCAAGCGTCCGATGATTTATGCCGGTGGCGGTGTGATTTTGAGTGACGCAGCCGCACAATTAACCGAGCTGACACAATTGCTGAACTTTCCATGCACAATGACCTTGATGGGCTTGGGTGGATATCCGGCGAGTGATCGGCAATCATTGGGCATGCTGGGTATGCACGGTACTTATGAGGCGAACATGGCGATGCAGTATTGCGATGTTCTGGTGGCGGTGGGTGCACGCTTTGACGACCGCGTGATCGGGAATCCCAAGCATTTTTATAATGAAAACAGGAAAATCGTTCATATCGATATTGATCCGTCGTCCATTTCTAAGCGTGTCAAAGTCGATGTGCCGATCGTCGGTGACGTATTGGATGTGCTGAAGGAATTGATTAAAGTTCTTAAGACTGAAAAAGAAAAAACCGATCCGGTGGCGCTGAAGGAATGGTGGAAACAAATTGAGTTATGGCGTGAGCGCGATTGCCTGAAATTCGATAGGGAAAGTAAGATCATCAAACCACAGATGGTGATCGAGAAATTGTTTCATGCCACCAAAGGGGACGCGTTTGTTACATCGGATGTCGGGCAGCATCAAATGTGGGCGGCACAGTTTTATAAATTCGATAAACCGCGGCGCTGGATTAATTCCGGCGGATTGGGGACGATGGGATTCGGCATGCCGGCGGCGATGGGAGTGCAACTGGCCAATCCCAAAGGTAAGGTGGCTTGCATCACCGGGGAAGCGAGTATACAGATGTGCATTCAAGAACTCTCAACCTGCAAACAGTATAAATTGCCGCTGAAAATTGTAAATTTGAATAATCGCTACATGGGAATGGTTAGGCAGTGGCAAGAATTTTTCCATGGAAACCGTTATGCGGAATCCTATATGGACGCATTGCCGGATTTTATCAAGCTGGCCGAGAGCTATGGGCATGTCGGTATTCGGATCGAGCATCCTGAAGATGTTGAAGATGCATTGAAAGAGGCATTCAAGCTCAAGGATCGATTGGTATTTATGGATTTTATTACCGATCAAACCGAAAATGTATTCCCGATGGTGCCCGGCGGCAAAGGGTTGTCAGAAATGATTTTGGTATAAAAATAAATGCGACATATTATTTCTTTATTGATGGAAAATGAGGCGGGCGCACTGTCCCGTGTAGCCGGTCTGTTTTCGGCGCGCGGTTATAATATTGAATCGCTTTCGGTCGCTCCTACCGAAGATCCGACATTGTCGCGCATGACGCTGGTGACGATCGGCTCGGACGATGTGGTCGAGCAAGTGACCAAGCAGTTGAATAAACTGATTGAAGTGGTAAAAGTAATTGATTTGAATGACGGTAACCATATCGAACGTGAATTGATGCTGGTTAAAGTACGTGCTACGGAATCCGACCGTGAAGAAATTAAAAGACTGACGGAAATCTTTCGCGGTTCGATCATTGATGTTACGGATAAGTCCTATACCATAGAGTTGACGGGCACCAGTTCGAAATTGGATGCCTTTCTCGATGCCGTGAAGCGTAGTGCGATTCTGGAAACAGTGCGTACAGGTGCGTCCGGTATAGGGCGCGGAGACTGGATTTTAAAGGTATAATTCCCTATTCTCTGATTGCAATCGATTCGGACCTTAAGACGGCTGATCTCGTACGGCTGTTTCCTTAAAAGCATGTCCATTATGATTTCATCCTATTATTATTAAAGGAAAATAATGAAAGTTTATTACGATAAAGACGCTGATTTGTCGCTGATTAAAGGTAAAAAAGTAACAATCGTCGGTTACGGTTCGCAAGGACATGCGCATGCCAATAACTTGAGTGAGTCGGGTGTTAAAGTAACGGTAGGATTGCGCAAAGGCGGCGCATCCTGGGGTAAAGCGGAAAAAGCGGGGTTGAAAGTAAAAGAAGTTGCCGATGCGGTTAAGGGCGCTGATCTGGTCATGGTTTTACTGCCCGATGAGCAGATTGCTTCGGTTTATCAATCGGAAATTGAACCGGCATTGAAAAAAGGCGCCACGTTGGCGTTTGCGCATGGCTTCAACATCCACTACGGACAGGTGGCACCGCGTGAAGATCTGGATGTCATTATGATTGCGCCGAAAGGTCCAGGGCATCTGGTACGATCCACTTATTTGCAAGGCGGCGGAGTACCGACGCTCATCGCCGTTCATCAAAATAAGTCGGGAAAGGCGCGTGATTTGGCGTTGTCTTATGCAGCAGCCAATGGCGGTACCCGGGGTGGGGTAATTGAAACCAGCTTTAAAGAAGAAACCGAGACCGATTTGTTTGGTGAGCAGGTTGTTTTGTGTGGTGGTTTGACTGCATTGATTCAAGCCGGATTTGAGACGCTCGTGGAAGCGGGGTATGCACCGGAGATGGCTTATTTTGAATGCCTGCACGAGGTGAAATTGATTGTCGATTTGATTTATGAAGGCGGTATCGCGAATATGCGTTATTCGATCTCTAATAACGCGGAGTATGGCGATGTTTCCCGCGGACCGCGTATCATCACTGACGAGACTCGTGCGGAAATGCGGAAAATTCTGCGTCAGATTCAAACAGGTGAATATGCACGTGAATTTATTCTGGAGAACCAGGCAGGAGCGCCGGTATTGAAAGCAAGCCGGCGTATCGCATCGGAACATCCGATAGAACAAGTTGGCGGCAAATTGCGGGATATGATGCCTTGGATCAAGAAGAACAAGTTGGTGGATCAAGGAAAGAATTAAGGTATCTCTTTGTCGGACAGTATTGAGTATATTTTTATTTAAAATTTAAAAAAGCTTATGGCGTATTATCCTTATCCGATTATCGCGCGCGAAGGCTGGGTACATATTGCGATTGCTTTTGCAGTTGCGATAAGCGCTTCGATATTTCTTGACTGGGCATGGGCGATCCCCTTCTGGGTGATTGCGTTATTCGTGTTGCAGTTTTTCCGCGATCCACCCCGGGAGGTTCCGAGTGACCGGAATGCAATTGTGGCACCAGCGGATGGCAGGATCGTGGCTGTTGAAAAAACCCAAGATCCTTATTTGAATCGTGAGGCCACTAAAGTCAGCGTATTCATGAATGTATTTAACGTACATTCGAACCGTTGCCCGGTGGACGGGGAAGTTCGTGACAAATGGTACTTTCCCGGAAAATTTGTTAATGCGGATCTACCCAAGGCATCACTTGAAAATGAACGCAATGCACTGTGGATCAAAGCCGACAATGGCGCCGATGTTACTTGCGTTCAGGTGGCAGGATTGGTCGCTAAAAGAATTCTTTGCCATGTGACACCGGGCATGCACTTGCAGCGAGGTCAGCGCTTCGGTTTTATTCGCTTTGGTTCGCGCGTGGATGTGTACTTGCCATTGAATGCCAAAATTAAAGTAAATATCGGTGACAAAGTATCTGCAACCGAGACAATTCTGGCGGAGTTTCGCGAAGAAATCGAAGCAGTAAGTTAGTGGCGACTGGCATCGCTCAATTTTTTGCGGGCCGATGATCGTCAGTAGTCAAGAATTCATGTTTCTTATTACATACATGCTGTTATTCAATCATCATGCCCGCTTACTTACCCGATCGTAACGTAATCAAATCCCGCTTGCGCAGGCGCGGTATCTATTTGCTGCCGAATTTGTTTACGACCGCGGCGCTATTTTCAGGGTTTTATGCGATTGTGCAAGCGATGAATGGAAACTTTGAGTCTTCGGCGATTGCGATTTTTATTGCGATGGTTCTTGATGGGCTGGATGGGCGTGTGGCGCGGCTAACGGGAACACAAAGTGAATTCGGTGCCGAGTACGACAGTATGTCGGATATGGTTTCTTTCGGGGTGGCACCCGCTCTAACCATTTACGAGTGGGCGTTAAAAGAAATGAACCAATGGGGTTGGATCGTGGCGTTTATTTATTGTGCTTGTGCTGCCTTGCGTTTGGCGCGATTCAATACCAATATCGAAGTAGTCGATAAGCGCTTTTTTCAGGGCTTACCAAGCCCTGCGGCGGCGGCATTGATAGCCGGCTTGATTTGGGTGACACAGGATTTCCAGATTCAAGGCAACGACATCAAATGGCTGGCATGCTCAGTGACTTTATTTGCTGCATTGACAATGGTAAGCAATATTCCCTTTTATAGCGGCAAAGAGATTAATTTGCGCCGCAGAGTACCTTTCGTAACAGCACTTTTGTTGGTACTGTTCTTTTTTGTATTGATTCCTAGCCATCCGCCCGTAGTACTGTTTGCGTTATTCGTAGTTTATGCGCTTTCCGGCTATGTTGTTAAAATATGGCGTTTTGGTCGAAGCAAGCGAAATATTGAACCACCGGTTGCATAAGGTTCATTCCTGTTATTGCACCGAAACAGAAAACGAATTATAGTGTTACGCATGATACTCATAAAGAATCATCTTTCATCGCGGTTTTTTCTAAAACTGCTGCTAACCGTGCCAGAGCTGTTATTGCGCCTTGCGCGCTGACTATCTTTCATCTATCTATTGTCTTTCCATTAAAATTCGCAAAGCGAATTTTATTTTTAAGGTTTTCTTCCATAAGCAATAAGCGGAGAACGTGATGCAAGAGCATTTGATTATTTTTGATACTACCCTGCGAGATGGCGAGCAAAGTCCAGGCGCTTCAATGACCAAAGAAGAGAAAGTGCGGATCGCCTGGCAATTGGAAAAAATGCGCGTTGATGTCATTGAGGCGGGATTTCCGGCGGCATCGAATGGGGATTTTGAAGCTGTCAAAGCAGTGGCCGACACGATAAAAGATAGCGTGGTATGTGGTTTGGCGCGCGCGATCGAGACCGATATCCAGCGGACTGGAGAAGCTTTGCGAGGCGCGCGAGCGGCAAGGATTCATACTTTTATTGCGACATCGCCGATTCACATGAAAAATAAATTGCGCATGTCCCCTGATCAAGTGGTTGCGCAGGCGATCAAAGCTGTGAAATGGGCGCGTCAATATACGGATAATGTGGAATTTTCTCCGGAAGATGCCGGTCGTTCTGAAGCCGATTTTTTGTGCCGAATTCTGGAAGCAGTGATCGATGCCGGTGCCACCACGCTGAATATTCCCGATACTGTGGGTTACACGATGCCAGAGCAATTCGGCAAATTAATTCGTACGTTGCGTGAGCGAATTCCAAATTCCGATAAGGCGATTTTCTCGGTGCATTGCCATAATGATTTAGGGCTTGCGGTGGCCAATTCCTTGACAGCGGTCATGAACGGCGCGCGGCAAGTGGAATGCACGATTAACGGATTAGGGGAAAGGGCCGGGAATGCGTCGCTGGAAGAAATCGTCATGGCGATTCGTACGCGCCAGGATTATTTTCCCTGTGAGACCCGAATCGATACAACGCATATCGTATCGGCCAGTAAATTGGTTTCTGGAATCACCGGTTTTCCGGTACAGCCGAACAAAGCGATCGTCGGTGCAAATGCATTCGCGCATGAATCGGGCATTCATCAGGACGGCATACTGAAGCATCGAGAAACTTACGAAATTATGCGTGCGGAAGATGTCGGCTGGGGAGCGAATAAACTATTGTTGGGAAAACATTCCGGACGCAATGCTTTCCGCAGTCGCTTGATGGAACTGGGTATCGAACTGGAATCGGAAGAAATGCTCAATAATATGTTTCTACGCTTCAAGGAATTGGCTGATAAGAAGCATGAAATTTTTGATGAGGATTTACATGCATTGGTATCTGACGAAGTTTTGGTGTTGCAGGAGCGCTATCGATTAATTTCATTGACAGTGCATTGCGAAACCGGCGAAGTTCCGTACGCGCGTATTGTTATTTCGGATACCGGTAGTGAAATGCGTGCCGAGTCCCAGGGCAGCGGACCGGTCGATGCCACTTTCCGTGCAATTGAGGCATTATTAACCAGTGATGCAAAGTTGCAGCTGTATTCGGTAAACAATATTACCAGTGGTACCGATGCACAGGGAGAAGTGACTGTGCGGTTACAAAAATCCGATCGTATTGTCAATGGGCACGGTGCCGATACTGATATTGTGGTGGCTTCCGCCAAGGCGTATTTGAGTGCACTCAATAAGCTGCACAGTAAATTGGAGCGCGCGCATCCCCAAGTATGATGGTATTGTTTAAATCAGCCGCTCATTTTGAATGGCGGCATTGTTTTGCGATTTCGGTGAGCGTTGTGCTGTTGCTGGTGAGTTTTTCAGTCAAAGCATTTCAGTTTGAGGACACTACTGGAAAAGTACATCAGTTATCGGATTATAAAGGGCGGTGGGTGCTGGTGAATTTTTGGGCTACTTGGTGTCCGCCTTGCTTGAAGGAAATACCGGATTTGATCGCGCTGTATAAAGATCGGAAGGATGTGATGATTATCGGTGTAGCGATGGATATCGATAACCCTGGCGATGTACTCGATTTTGTGCAATCGTTGGCGATTAATTATCCGGTAATACTTGGCAATCGTAAAATTGCTGAGCAATTGGATGATATATCCCTGTTACCGAGCACGTATTTTTATGATCCGGACGGTAATCCGGCAGCACGTCAGATTGGAATTATCAGTCGGGAACACATTGAGGCGTTTATCAATTCAAAATCGACCGCAAAGCCTGTTGCGGATTAATCGATTAAGAAGCGGTATAGTGCCACATGGTTTGCCACTTATTGAACACCAGCTGCGGATATGTTGCGACGCCTAGACTGCCGTTATACCTCGCAAGAGCGCGAAAATAATCACCTTTTTCTTTATCGAGATAATGTCGCAAGATGGTACAGCCATAGCGTAAATTAACCCGCAAATGAAAAAGATTATGCTCGCGCTGGCCGATCGCATCTATCCAGAATGGCATGATTTGCATGTAGCCTCTTGCGCCGGCATGTGAAACTGCGTATTTCTTAAAACCACTCTCGACCTGGATGATACTCAATATCAGTTGCGGATCTAATCCGGCGCGTGTCGCCTCATAATAAACCGTTCTCAGAAATTCTTCCCGCTCAATCCGATCCGGTTTGTATTTTTTCAGGCGCTCACTCATATTGATCAACCAAGCAATATTATCTGCGATGGCTGCGTATTCGACATAAGAAACAGCCTGATCACTCAGTTCTTGTAATGCGTACGTTTGCGTACTCGTTATCAATTGCTCTTCCGAGTAATTGTTGGCGCTGACGGAGAGGGGAAATAAAAGCAGTAAAAATAGTGTAGTTAGTTTGCGCATAATTTTGAATCGATGAAAGTGAAAATTTGATCAATGGGAACGGTTTGAGAAATCTGTTCACGCCGTCCTTGATATTCAATAACGGATTGTTTAAGTCCCCGCTCCCCGACAACAATTCGATGTGGTATACCGAGCAATTCCATGTCGGCGAACATGACACCCGGACGCTCATCGCGATCATCCAGTAATACTTCAATGCGCGCTTCGGAAAATTGCCGATAGAGTTTTTCAACGGTTTCTTTTACCAACGCGCTTTTATGCAGACCGATCGGTACGATGGCCAGATGAAACGGTGCGATTGCAAGCGGAAAGATAATGCCTCGTTCGTCGTGATTTTGTTCGATGGCAGCGGCGGCGATACGCGATATGCCTATACCGTAGCATCCCATTTCCATGGGCCGTGTTTGTCCGTTTTCATCGAGAAAGCTTGCTTTCATGGCGGTTGAGTATTTTGTTCTTAATTGGAAGATATGCCCTACTTCGATGCCGCGGCAAATTTCCAAGGCGCCTTTGCCATCCGGAGAGAGATCGCCCGCAACGACGTTACGAATGTCGCAAACATGATCGGGGATTTTGAGATCACGTCCAAAGTTAACATGCATTAAATGAAATTCCGCTTCATTGGCGCCGCAAACAAAATCGCTCATGGTGGCCACAGTTTCATCGGCGACAATACAGGCGTCCAATCCGACAGGACCGATGTAGCCGGGTATCGTTCCGGTGGCTTGCAGGATATCCTCTTCCGTAGCCATTTGAAACTCGGATAAAAAGGGAATTTTCCGTACTTTTAGTTCGTTTAATTGATGATCGCCGCGCAGCAATAAAAAGCAAACCCGATCATTCGCTTTTACTGCCAGTGTCTTGATTGTTCTTTTCAGAGGGATGCCTAAAAATTCGGCTACTTCAACGCAGGTTTTTTTACCCGGCGTGGCAATTTTTTGTATCGCTCCGACAGGCATTTCTCTTGGCTTTGAGTCGGGCAAGGACCTGGCCAGTTCAACATTGGCCGCATAATCCGATGCCGGGCAGAATGCAATCGCGTCTTCGCCGGAATCCGCCAATACGTGGAATTCATGAGAGCCGCTACCGCCAATGGCACCGGTATCCGCTGCGACCGCCCGGAATTTTAAACCGAGGCGTGCAAAAATTCGACTGTATGTTTCATACATGAGCTGATAAGTTTGTTGCAAACTGGCTTCGTCGGGATGAAAAGAATAAGCATCCTTCATCAGAAATTCGCGGGCGCGCATAACACCGAAACGCGGTCTTATTTCATCGCGAAACTTGGCTTGGATCTGATAGAAATTAAGCGGGAGCTGACGATAACTTTTGATTTCCCGGCGTATAATATCGGTGATCACTTCTTCATGTGTCGGCCCGAAGCAATAATCGTGCTGGTGGCGGTCTTTAATTTTAAGCATTTGCGGTCCAAAAACATCCCAACGCCCTGTTTCTTTCCATAATTCAGCGGGTAAAACGGTGGGCATCAGTAACTCTATCGCACCACTGCGATTCATTTCATCACGAACGATATCTTCGATTTTTCGAAGAATTCTTAACCCTGGCGGCATCCAAGTGTACAAACCGCTGCCAAGACGCTTGATCAAGCCGGCTCGCAACATCAGTTTGTGACTGACCAATTCAGCTTCGGATGGCGCTTCTTTAAGGGTGGAAATAAAAAATTGTGAGGCGCGCATGAGGAAATTCCATGATGAAAAGATGCCGCAATTTTACCCGGAAATACCTGTGGAAGTGCGAATTAGTCCATTCAGTGTGACCACTCGCTGTGTTCAGATGACCGAAATGCCCATTATGTCTGGGGATTTGTTTTGTGAACACTTTCAATCTGTAAAAAAGTATGAAAAAATCCATCCATTTGATCGGGTCAGATGAGCGATTCTTATGATTGACCGTAATGGATATCGCCCCAATGTCGGAATTATCCTGCTGAATTCGAAGAACGAGGTTTTTTGGGGTAAGCGTATAAAACAAAATTCTTGGCAATTCCCGCAAGGCGGCATTAAATCGGGTGAGAGTCCGGAGCAGGCCATGTATCGTGAATTGAGCGAAGAAATCGGATTATGCCCCAACCATGTTGAAATTGTCGGACGGACGCGGGATTGGCTTCGCTACGAAGTGCCGGAGCGTTGGATTCGCCGTGAATGGCGAGGTAATTACAAGGGACAGAAGCAAATCTGGTATTTGCTGCGCTTGATTGGACGCGATAGTGACGTTTCGCTGCGTAAAACAGCGCATCCTGAGTTTGACGCCTGGCGGTGGAATCAATATTGGGTTGAGTTGGATACCGTAGTGGAATTTAAACGCAAGGTATACAAACAAGCGCTTACGGAATTGTATCGTCTATTAAAAGCGAATTCTCAGCAGAATTCAAACGATGAAATCAATGCTGACGACAGTGCCGGCAAGCAAGTTATTTTGGCAAATTCCACCAGAGCCGGTGATCAATATTGAACTTTTAGTCAACTTGCTGGCTGGATTAAGAATAAAAGTGTAATTCTGTATAACTTAGGTTTATTCAGTTGTTGTTTCATCCGGCGTAATCGGCTGCGCCATTAAACACAAGCCGTTTTTAATAATTAGGGGGAATACCGATGAAAATACATACACTGGTTGCGTCATTGTTATCGATTGGCGTTCTTGCCACATCGATTAATGTGTCAGCCAATGAGCCGATACAACCGATAAAGCCGGCAAAAATAACTAATCCTGATTTAGTTGAATTGGGGAAGATGTTATTTTTCGATCCGCGCTTATCAAAATCAGGATTTATTTCCTGTAACTCATGCCATAACCTGAGCATGGGGGGAACAGATAATATTCCCACTTCAATTGGACATGCTTGGCAGCAAGGTCCGATCAACGCGCCTACGGTATTGAATGCCAGCATGAATCTGGCGCAATTCTGGGATGGTCGGGCAAAAGACTTGAAAGAACAAGCCGGCGGTCCAATTGCAAATCCTGGAGAGATGGCGTCAACGCATAAAGTTGCGGTCGAAGTGCTGCAATCGATGCCGCAATATCGAGCATTTTTTGCGAAAGCATTTGGTTCCGATCAAGTCGATATCGATCGGGTAACTACCGCGATTGCCGCATTTGAAGAAACCCTGGTAACGCCTGGTTCTCGTTTTGATAAATGGCTTGAAGGTGATAAAAAGGCGTTGAATCAACAGGAATTGGAAGGTTATGAATTATTTAAGAGCAGCGGTTGTGCAGGTTGTCATAATGGTCCGGCAGTAGGTGCGGCACTTTATCAAAAATTTGGTGTGCATCACCCCTATAAAACTGAGAGCAAGATTGAAGGCAGAAAAGCTGTGACCGGTAAAGATACGGACTTGAACGTCTTTAAAGTCCCGACGTTACGCAATATTGAAATGACTTATCCCTATTTTCACGATGGCGGTGCAGCAACTTTGGAAGAGGCGGTGAAGGTCATGGGCAAGGTGCAACTGGATCGTGATTTTAATAAGAAAGAGATCGATAGTATTGTTGCATTTTTAAAAACGTTGACCGGAGAGCAGCCCGATATCAAATTACCGGTATTGCCACCATCTAACAATAATACGCCACGACCGATTCCATTTTGATGTGAAAGAGGGGAAACCGTTTCACATTAAGCGATGAGTCGGACTTAAGCAATCGTAGTGAGTAAAGTGAGAGAGCGGGTGGATTTTCTTGATTTCGAACCATTGGGCAAAGCCTTATAATAAAAATTGAGGAAATATGATTTGCTTTCCATTGATATGGTGGATTAGCCTCTCGAACTCGACAGTCTCCTAAGCGAAGCATGATTTACCTGATGTTCGGATGAACAACTTGTCTGAACATTGGGTAAATTCTGTGAAATCAAGACATATAAAAATGAAAATGATAATATCGCAATGCGTGCTTGCAGCTTGATGGGAGTTTTGATTTAAAATCAAGTAAAGTCGCCTTTCCAAAATAGTCAATATAATTAGAATAAGGAATTACCAATGGGTAGCAAGGGACAATTACTTCAAGACCCTTTTCTTAATATCTTAAGAAAAGAGCATATTCCAGTTTCGATCTATTTAGTTAACGGAATCAAGCTACAAGGTCAAATAGATTCGTTCGATCAATATGTCGTGTTGTTGAAAAACTCAGTAACCCAAATGGTTTATAAACATGCGATTTCAACCGTGGTGCCCGCACGTCCAGTGAATATACCCATAGATACTTTGGAAACGCGCGATACCTGATGTTTGTGTCAGGTAACAAATTCGCTGGCGCTAATACAGCTATTCTAGTCGGTCTTGATTTCGGTAATAATGGACATCACGATAGCTTACAAGAGTTGTCGCAGCTTGCCAGCAGTGCCGCATTGACCGTTCTGGCGGTGGTGGAAGGTAAGCGCGCACGACCCGATCCCACTACATACGTGGGGAGCGGGAAATTAAGTGAAATAGAACGAATTGTGTTACAAGTCGAGCCGGGCGTTGTTATTTTCAACCATGAGTTGTCGCCTGCCCAGCAGCGCAACCTGTCTGTACATTTGCAATGTAATGTTGTGGATCGCACCAGCTTAATTCTGGATATCTTTGCACAGCGCGCGAAAAGTCATGAGGGAAAACTGCAAGTCGAGCTGGCGCAGTTGGAGCACTTGTCTACCCGATTAGTGCGAGGGTGGACTCACCTGGAGCGGCAAAAAGGTGGGATCGGGCTCCGAGGCCCTGGGGAAACGCAACTTGAAACCGATCGACGGCTTATTAGAAAAAGGGTTAGGTTTCTAAAAGAAAAACTTGAGGCACTGCAACGGCAGCGCAATGTTCAAAGAAAAGCAAGGCAACGTAAGGATATATTGGCGGTATCCATAGTCGGTTACACCAATGCCGGTAAGTCAACGCTGTTTAATGAATTAACGCGGTCAAAAACATACGCTGCGGATCAATTGTTCGCCACACTGGATACCACAACCAGAAAATTGTTTCTTGGTGTGAATCAATCAACTGTAATTTCGGATACAGTCGGATTTATTCGGGAATTGCCGCATACACTGGTGGCCGCTTTTCGTGCAACGTTAGAAGAAACGGTGCAGGCGGATATATTGTTGCATGTAATCGATGCGAGCAACCCGAATCGCGAAGAGCAAATTATCGAAGTAAACAAAATACTAAAAGAAATCGGAGCGGATACTGTTCCGCAGATTTTGATTTTTAATAAGATAGATCTGATTGATTTAACGAAAAGCGGCAAAAGTTGCATGCGTGACGAATATGGTAGAATATTTCAAATTCGTTTAAGTGCAAAGACCGGCGACGGTATAGAACTTGTCAGGCAGGCGCTATTGGAAGCAATATTAAGTCACTCCGAGGCAATCAATAAAAAAAATCTGGCGATTGATCCTCTCGGAGATCGTAATTTTGCACATAATTTCATTGAACAAACAGAATAAGGATAACTATGGGATTAAATGATCCACAATGGGGTAAAAATAAAGGTGATTCAGGACCTCCTGATTTGGATGATGTGCTACGAAATGTCAATAAAAAAATCAATAGTATATTTGGTCAAAGAAAAGGGAATGGCGATGACGAGGGTTCGCGTCCGCAAGGCCCCAAGCAGCAAAATCGTGGTAGTGTGATCATGTTGCTCGGATTACTGGTTGTGGTATGGTTGGCCAGTGGTTTTTATATTGTCGATGAAGGTCATCGGGGTGTGGTGTTACGTTTCGGTAAATACACCGATACCGCGCTTGCCGGTTTGCGGTGGCATATGCCGTATCCGGTTGAGAAAGTGGAAATCGTCAATGTCAGCCAGGTACGTACCGTGGAAATTGGCTACCGCAATAACGTCAGAAGTAAAGTTTTACGTGAATCGCTGATGTTGACCGATGATGAAAACATTATCGATATTCAGTTTGCCGTTCAGTACATCTTAAATAATCCGGAATATTTCCTATTCAAAAATAGAAATCCGGATGAGGCTGTTCTTCAAGCGGCTGAAACCGCAATTCGGCAAGTGATTGGTAAAAGCAGGATGGATTATGTATTGTATGAGGGGCGTGAGCAGGTAGCTGCCAATGCAACGCAATTGATGCAGAAAATTCTGGATCGTTATGAAATTGGTATTTCAATCAGTCGAGTAACGATGCAGAATGC
The DNA here is from genome assembly GCA_021582655.1 of Nitrosomonas sp. GTDB lineage: Bacteria > Pseudomonadota > Gammaproteobacteria > Burkholderiales > Nitrosomonadaceae > Nitrosomonas. The sequence goes on along the minus strand of CP091135.1, from coordinate 1,260,704 downwards.
TCAACCGCCCGAGCAAGTACAATCCGCATTCGATGATGCAGTAAAAGCGGGGCAGGATAGAGAGCGTCAGAAAAATGAAGGTCAAGCCTATGCCAATGATGTTATTCCGAGAGCTGTCGGTAACGCGGCGCGATTGATCCAAGAATCCGAAGCTTACAAGCAACGTGTGATCGTCAGCGCGGAAGGTGATGCGAGTCGTTTTGAGCAAATTCTTGCCGAGTACAGCAAAGCACCGAAAGTGACGCGTGAGCGCTTATACCTCGATATGATGCAACAAGTTCTTTCGAATACCAGTAAGATCATGGTGGATCAGAAAAATGGGAATAATCTGCTGTACTTACCTTTGGATAAATTAATCAATATGAGCGGCTCGTCGCCGACTTCAACCGTTACCGTGCAGCCGGTGATTCAAGAAACAATGCCGGATAGCAGCATGAGAGCAAGAGAATCATTTCGTAGTCGCGATCGGGAGGCAAGATAATGAAAAACTTCGTATCGGCATTTTCAATTGTAATCGCTGTGATTTTTATGGCGGGTAGCTCGGCGATTTATATTGTTGATGAACGTCAACAAGCTATTTTGTTTCAATTGGGTGAAGTTATTGATGTGAAAACGGAGCCAGGCCTGTATTTTAAAATCCCGATTGCTCAAAACGTACGTTTTTTTGAAAAACGTATCTTGACAATGGATACCGATGAGCCCGAGCGTTTTATTACATCGGAGAAAAAGAATGTGCTTGTGGATTTGTTCGTGAAGTGGCGCATCGTCGATGTCAAGCAATATTATATAAGTGTTCGTGGGGATGAAGGTTTGGCGCAAACACGTTTGGCACAAACCATCAATGCCAGTCTGCGGGATGAATTCGGTAACCGGACGGTGCACGATGTGGTTTCCGGAGAGCGTGACGTCATTATGGAAATCATGCGTCAGAAAGCCGATAATGACGCGCGTTCTATCGGTGTTGAGGTTGTCGATGTGCGGTTGAAGCGTGTCGATTTGCCCCAAGAGGTCAGTGATTCGGTTTATCGCCGTATGGAAGCCGAGCGTAAAAGAGTAGCCAATGAATTACGCTCAACCGGTGCCGCCGAGTCTGAAAAAATTCGTGCGGATGCGGATAAGCAACGTGAGATTATCCTGGCGGAAGCCTATCGAGAAGCCCAAAAAACGATGGGTGACGGCGACGGCCAAGCCGCCGCGATTTACGCGGTTGCATTCCAGAAGGACCCTGAGTTTTACGCTTTCTGGCGAAGCATTGACGCTTACAAGCAATCTTTTAAAAATAAAAGCGATATGTTGGTGATTGAACCTACCTCCGATTTCTTTAAATACCTGAAAGCTCCCGTGGTAAGTAAATAAGGTTTTAAGAGGCGCCAGTAGCGGAATTAGGAATGATGGAGGCATAAGGTTCTGCGTATACGGTTCATTGGGTTACCGGATGAACAGGACCTTCCTGATTTTTCAGAGTATTTTGAATCATCAAGCTAGAACGGAAAGAGATTAACAGAATGTGGGATATCTTTTTGAGCGCGGTTGCATTGATGTTGATTCTGGAAGGGATGCTTCCTTTTTTATCCCCGCAAACATGGCGTGAAGCTTTTAGAAAACTAACTGAAATTAATGATAACCAAATTCGTTTTATCGGTCTGACTTCGATGCTGGCAGGGTTGATACTGCTATTTATCGTCAGCTGACATTCGCTTAACCTTTTCACATTGACGTTTTGTCAATCATATGCATGCGTAATTGGCTCCTTCCTGAGTATGTTGAAGATATTCTGCCGACCGAAGCTTTTCATATTGAAAGAATAAGACGCGATATCATAGATTTGCTTAAGATTCATGGCTATCAGCTCGTCATTCCGCCGTTATTGGAGTATGCGGAATCATTGTTAACCGGCAGCGGCAGCGACATGGATTTACAGATGCTTCGCGTCATTGATCAGCTCAGTGGTCGCATGATGGGATTGCGTGCGGACATGACGCCACAGGCAGCAAGAATCGATGCGCACCTGCTAAACTCCGAAGGTATTACCCGGTTGTGCTATGCAAGCAGTGTGTTACATGCGGTGCCGTCCAATATCACACAAACACGCGAACCCTTGCAAGTAGGGGCTGAGTTATATGGGCACGCAGGCTTGGAAAGTGATATCGAGGTTCAACAACTCATGTTGCAATGTTTGTCGGTATCCGGAATCGATCAAATTTATCTGGATTTGGGGCATGTAGCCGTGTTTCGCGGATTGATCAAGCATGCGGGCCTCTCGCAACAAATCGAAAAAGAATTGTTTTCCGCACTGCAAGCGAAAGACGTGTCTACCTTGCGGGAATTATGCACCGGTCTTGATAGATCGATCCGTGAAGCATTGCTGCTGCTGCCGGAGCTTTATGGGGATAAGGCAGTGTTGGCGGAAGCTGAAAAACGATTACCGAGCTACCCTGAAATTACCCAAGCGCTGAATGAGCTTGCCCTTGTTGAAAAGGAATTGAATGCTTGTGTTGGAAAAGTTGCATTCGACTTAGCCGAATTACGCGGTTATCACTACCATACCGGCATAGTGTTCGCCGCTTATGCGGACGGCAGTTCAAATGCAATTGCTTTGGGAGGGCGCTATGATGAAATCGGCAAAGCTTTTGGACGGGCAAGACCGGCAACAGGCTTTAGCATGGATTTACGGGATTTATCCAGGCTAAGTAGCTCCTCCGCGCCTTATCCAAAGGGGATTCTGGCACCTTATTGTAAGCAAAATCAGGCGCTGGATCGATTGATTGCGCAATTACGTCAAACAGGACAAATTGTGATTACCGAATTACCCGGGCAACAGGGAAGGGCTATCGATTGCGATCGGCACATCGTGATGCGTGACGGTCAGTGGGCGGTTGAACGGATTGAATTGATCGAACAAATCGTTTAAGAGATAAACATATGACAAAGAATGTGGTCGTCATTGGCACTCAATGGGGAGATGAAGGTAAAGGTAAGATTGTTGACTGGCTGACTGATCACGCGCATGGCGTGGTACGTTTCCAAGGGGGGCATAATGCTGGCCATACGCTGGTAATCGGAAACAGGAAAACCGTTTTGCATCTCATACCCTCCGGCATTTTGCGCGACAAAGTTGTTTGTTATATCGGCAACGGCGTAGTGATTTCGCCTGAAGCGTTACTGCAGGAAATCGATATGTTGGAACAAAACGATATCGATGTCTGTAATCGGTTACGAATTAGCGAAGCATGTCCACTAATTCTGCCGTGCCACATTGCATTGGACAATGCCCGGGAAAATGCCCGGGGTGTCGGGAAAATCGGTACTACGGGACGTGGCATCGGTCCCGCTTATGAAGATAAAGTAGCGCGCCGCGCGATACGTTTGCACGATTTGTTTTATCGTGATCGGTTGGCGGCAAAACTGGGCGAAATGCTTGATTATCATAATTTTGTGCTTAAAAATTATTTCCAAGCCCAAGTTATTGATTTTCAAAAGACCATGGATGACGCACTGGCTCAGGCTGAACGTATCAAACCGATGGTGGCCGATGTGCCGGAATTGTTATTTCATGCACGCAAGGCAGGGCATAATTTGCTGTTTGAAGGTGCTCAGGGTGCGCTACTCGACGTCGATCACGGTACATATCCCTTCGTCACCTCCAGTAATTGCGTGGCTGGCGCAGCAGGACCCGGCAGCGGAGTTGGACCGCAAATGCTGCATTATGTGCTTGGTATCACAAAAGCTTATACCACACGCGTAGGTTCAGGGCCGTTTCCGACAGAGTTGGATGATGAGATCGGTAAGCATCTTGCGACGCGCGGGCACGAATTCGGTTCAACTACCGGACGTCCGCGCCGGTGCGGCTGGTTTGATGCCGTGGCGCTAAAGCGTTCGATTCAAATCAATGGGGTGAGCGGATTGTGCATTACCAAATTGGATGTTTTGGATGGTGTGGAAAGCCTCAATTTGGGTATCGGCTATAAACTCAGCGATGGAACGCGCAGCGATACCCTGCCCGTAGGGGCGGAAAATCTGGCGAATTGTGAGCCGATTTATGAAGAAATTCCCGGTTGGGCGGAAAATACTGCCGGCATCAAACTGTTTTCCCAATTACCGAAAGCCGCTCAGAATTATTTGAAACGACTCGAAGAAGTATGTGAAATTCCCATCGATATGATATCCACGGGGCCGGATCGCGAGGACACCATATTGCTGCGGCATCCGTTTGAATAATTCCGTCCGCTTGTACCACTTGCGCAATGAACCGTTTGCGATGGACTGATCCTGCGTCGTATTCGATTCAAATCACAAGCTGGCAAGATCAAGCTGAAAAATTACGCTTTGTCCGTTCCGCTGTTTTCATCCGGGAACAAAGGATTTCGGAGGCGCTGGAGTGGGATGAATACGATGCCGTCAGTCAGCATGCGTTGGCGATCAATGCTGCCGGGCATCCGATAGGTACCGCACGGTTATTGCCCGATGGGCATATCGGCCGCATGGCCGTGCTGAAACACTACCGCGGTTTGGGAATCGGTGGTGCGTTGTTACAAAAAATTCTGGAGGAATTCGCCAAGCAGGGACTTCCACAAGCAATACTGAATGCTCAGACCAGCGCAATCAAATTTTATGAAAAATTCGGATTTCGGGTTGATGGCGATGAATTTATGGAAGCGGGCATTCCTCACGTCAGAATGGTGCTTCCGGTACGTTCAATTCGCATGTAATTATGTGATCATTGGTGGGCGATAAGAGTCACTGGTACCGGTTTCGGCAAACTGCGCCGTGGAAGGAGATTTAGTAGTAAATGCTGCTGCGCAAACAAATCGTTTCGTTGCACGAGGTATTCGTTTCCTGATCTATCTCATTGGTATATTTCGATTGCTGTGTTCCGCATGCCTCGTGCTTTATTCCGTCCGTTGAATTAATCAGCGTTTTCCCGGTGTCACAGCAAAGTAACTGTTGTATGCTGTTTTGGTACCTCGGCTGGCCACTCCAGCTGTTGCCGAACGGCGGTCATTAATGCGATTGAGTTGCTGTATTCGCCGTGTACGATAAACAGCTTTTCCGGTGCTTTCTCAAAATTGCGAAGCCAACTGATCAGATCGGCTTGATCCGCATGCGCGGAAAGGCCGCCGATGGTATGGATTGAGGCCCTGACGGCGATTTCCTGACCGAAAATTTTGACATGTTTAGCGCCATCAACCAGGCGCCGTCCCAGCGTGCCCTCCGCCTGAAACCCGGTAATCAGGATACAGCACTCGTGCCGGGGTAGGTTGTATTTCAGATGATGCTTGATGCGTCCCGCGTCGCACATGCCACTGGCTGAAATGATAATGACACCGCGTGTGCTTTGATTGAGTTGCATCGATTCCTCTATGTCTTGCACAAAATGGATGCGCGGTTTTGGGCCGTTGGCACTCATCCAATGCAGCGCATCGGAAGCTTCCTGGTCGAGTAGCGCGATATGTTGCAGCGTGATCCCGGTCGCGGCGCTGGCCATGGGTGAATCGACATAAATATCCATGTCGCCCAGTTTGCCCTGGCGATATAAATCAACCAGCAGAAACAATAAATCTTGAGTGCGACCTACGGTAAAAGCGGGGATGATGACGTTACCGTGTTGATGGACCAGGGTTTCGTTGACCGCGGTAACCAATTCGGCGATGGTATCCGCCATACTGCGGTGCAGTCGGTTGCCATAAGTGGATTCGATCAGTACCACATCGGCTTGCCGGATGATGGCCGGATCGCGTACGACCGGATGACCGGGCTTACCCAAATCGCCGGAGAAAACGATTCTTTTGGCGCCGCTTGGAGTATCGACCCGCACTTCGATGATGGCGGAACCGAGGATATGTCCCGCGTCGCGAAAATTGCAATAGATCGACGGATGCGGGAAGATTTCGGTATCGTAACCTACCGGCAGCAATTGCTTGAGCATCGTTTCCGCTTGGGTAACGGTATACAGCGGTGCAAAATCCGGTGATGGTCGGTTGCGCCGGCACGATTTATTGCGCCATTCGATTTCTTTTTCCTGAATGAACGCACTGTCCTTCAGCATCACTTGCAGTAAGTCAGCGGTTGCCGCGGTACAATAAACCGGGCCGCGGAATCCCCATGCGCTTAAGCGTGGCAATAGCCCGGAATGGTCGATATGTGCATGTGTCAACAGGACGAAATCGATCGTTCTCGGATCGAAGGTAAACGCGGTGCGATTCTTTTTATCCGCTTCGCGCCCGCCCTGGAACATGCCGCAATCGACCAGAAAACGCACATGTTCGGTTTCGATCAGATAGCTGGAACCGGTGACTTCTCCGGCAGCACCTAAGAAAGTCAATGTCAACGATGCCATGTGCTAGACCGTCAATGTGTCGAGAACATGAAGTGTGCCGTCAACAAGTAAATCCATTTCCGCTTCACCGATAACATAAGGCGGCATGAAATAAACCGTTTTTCCGAGCGGGCGAATTAGCAATTGCTGCGATAATCCTATGAGGAAGCATTGCGTGGCGAAGTCTTGCCGGTGCGTATCAACTTCGAAAGCCCAGATCATCCCACAGTGACGGAAGTTATTGACTTTTTCATGGTTCGCAATGATCGCGGCACGGCGTGTCAAGTACTCGGCTTTGGCTTTGTTGGTTTCAATAACATGATTCTGCTCGAGCAGATCCAATGAAGCCAACGCGGCACGACAGGCTAATGCATTGCCGGTATGTGAATGTGAATGCAGAAACGCTTGAGCGGCATCGGTATCGTAGAACACTTGATAAATGGCATCGGTAGTCATCGCGACCGACAGTGGTAAATAACCTCCGCTCAGGCCTTTCGACAAGCAGAGAATATCCGGGGTGATACCGGCCTGGTCGCAGGCGAACAGGCTGCCGGTACGGCCGAAACCGACGGCGATTTCATCGGCAATCAGATGGACCTGGTATTGGTCGCACAATACCCTGGCACGTTGTAAGTAAATTGGGTGATACATGCCCATGCCGGTAGCCCCTTGTACCAGCGGTTCGAGAATCAGTGCGGCGGTTTGCGTATGGTGCTCGGCCAGATAGCATTCCAGAGCCGCCGCGGCGCGAAGCGCATAGTTTTCGGCGGATTCACCCGGCTCCGCATACCGCCAATCCGGTGTCGGCACATGTGCGCAGGGTCGCAGCAGTGGTGCATAAGTGTCTTTGAAAACGGCGACATCGGTGACTGCAAGCGCTCCCAGTGTTTCACCGTGATAGTCGTTTTGCAGGCTGACAAAGCCGGTTTTCTGATTTTTTCCGCACAATTGCCAATAATGAAAGCTCATCTTTAATGCGATTTCGATCGCCGAGGCGCCGTCGCTGGCGTAAAAGCAATGTCCGAGTGACCCTGGAGTGATTTGCTTGAGCCGTTCGGACAGTGCGATCACCGGTTCATGGGTGAAACCCGCCAGCATGACATGTTCGATTTTTTCCAATTGATCACGAATGGCTGCGTTGATGACCGGATGGCCATGGCCGAACAAATTAACCCACCAGGAACTAATGGCATCGAGATAACGGTTGCCCGCCGCATCGTATAACCATACGCCTTTGCCGCGTACGATAGGTATCAACGGACAGGTTTCATGTTGTTTCATCGGTGTACAAGGGTGCCATACGGTTTGCAGGCTGCGGTGTTCAAGTGAAATTGCGGCGGATGCCGGATGTGGGGCGATGTGCGTCATGATTCTGTAAAAATTGCCTGTTTATAGCGAATGCATCTATTCTGAGCGAGATGGCCAGGATGTTCAATGGCAAATGGCTATGTGCTATCACAAATACTTCACATCCGCCGTGATAGACTCAAAATCGTATCTTCCTGATGTTAAGATTGAACAACGCCCTATCGGGCGTTGTTTTTTTATCCGTATCGACAAATGTACGATCTCTCAAGCATGCCGATGCTTTTTCTTGCATGATTTGTGCATTTCCATTCCGTGAAAAGCGATTTATCCGGTCTGCAATAAAATTAAAATTTCATTGACTTGCACATGAGCGACGCCCCGGTTTAGTTTTTTTCAAAACTATTTCATTCGCAGCATTGTGGCTTTTTAGGCCTTTGATGCGTTGTGCAGTATGCCAGAGTGGATGCGTAAACACAGGATATCCGGTATTCTTATGCACCTTGCAATACTATTCAGCGCGGCAGGGATCACGGTGGTATTTCAAGCATAAAACCAATGGGCAAGGGTTCGGAGTCGGTTTGTCGATACCGTCGAACACGGTTATTACGCTTGGAACGCAATAGGACTGGGGAGCGCTGATTTTTTCATCATCGCTACTTCATAGGCCAGTTATGAAATCCGTAATCGAATCCTCGGAAAATGGAAATTTACCTAATTCTGCTCAGGCGCATCATCTTGCTATTACCGAACATCCGGAAAGGCAGGAGTTGCACGATGAGCTGAATTCCATCGTTTATGAACTGCTGTCGCCACCATTCGAGCTGTCTCATCTGGTGCTGCTATCGGAGCGCGGTTGGGTGGATCAGGAGCGGCAGCTGATCGATGAATTGTGCAAGCATTATGGGATTGATGCACCTAATACTCATGAAAGCGATTTCAGTGCCGATTTCGGCGAATTCCGCTTGCGTTGGGAGCGGCATACCGAATATTCGACCTATACCGTTTATCGCACCAAGCCTTTTGAAACACCTTTCATGCATCCGGCGGTTAGTTTTGTACCTCAGAATTGGTTGGCGCGTTTGCCGGGTGAATTGTTGGTAGCGACGCATATCGCGCTCGAAGATCGTGCCCGTCCGATGCGCAGTCTGCATGAGTTGTCCAAGTTGTTTGCATCCGGTGCGGTGATCGGTTCCAAGGTTGCGGGCGGCGCGGCGAGCGTTTGGAGCGATCAGCAGATCCACCATGACAATTTCAGCCGGATCTTGATTCACGATGACAATCTGCGCAGCCGTCAAGTCGGACGTTTGGTGGAACGGCTGTTGGAAATCGAGACTTACCGTATGCTGGCGATGCTGCCGGTTCCGGTTACACGCAAAATCATTCCGCAATTGGCGCGTGCCGATCAACGTTTGGCGGAGTTGACCGCCGGGCATGTGGCGATGACCTGCATCGAGGACGAACAGCGCTTGCTGGACGAATTAACCCGGCTGGCGGCGGAGGCCGAGCGTTTGTCCGCGTTGACCAGTCATCGTTTTAACGCTTCCCGGGCGTATTATGATATCGTGAAATTGCGTATTGCCGAGCTACGCGAGGAGCGAATTGAGGGCCTGCAAATGCTGCAGGAGTTTATGATTCAGCGTTTATCCTCGGCGATGGGCACCTGCGAGCTGGTGCACACCAAGCTGGAAACGTTGTCGATGCGTTTGGGGCGTGCATCGGCGTTATTGCGTACGCGGGTGGATTTGTCGATGGAAGCGCAGATTCGCGATTTGCTGAAATCAATGGATAACCGTGCGCATGTGCAATTGCGGATGCAAGAAACCGTCGAAGGCCTGTCGGTGGTGGTACTGAGTTATTATTTGCTGGGTATCGTCGGCTACGGCTTGAAAGCGCTGAAAGCGGCCGGAAGCGATATCAATGTGGAATTACTGACGGGCATGGCGATTCCTTTTGTTGTTCTCGGAGTATATATGATCGTTCGCGGTGTACGTAAAGTCATCGGAAAATTACAGCGGGAGAAATAAAATCCCTCAGCATTCCGTGATGCTGACCGTCATGCCGTGCAGTGAAGCCAGCCCGCCCAGTGAAGTTTCCTTATATTTGACTGACATTTCCAATCCGGTTTGTTTCATGGCGGCGATGCAGTTGTCGAGCGACATGAAATGTTGACCGTCACCGCGGATGGCCAGTGATGCCGCGGTATACGCTTTGATCGCGCCGAATCCGTTGCGCTCGATGCATGGTACTTGCACTAAACCGCCAACCGGATCGCAAGTCATTCCAAGATGATGTTCCAGTGCGATTTCAGCTGCATTTTCGATTTGCGCGCTGCCGCCACCTTTGATGGCGCATAAACCTGCTGCCGCCATCGCGGATGCGGAACCGACTTCGCCCTGGCAACCGACTTCGGCGCCGGAGATCGAGCTGTTGTGCTTGATCAAACCACCAATAGCGCCGGCGACCAGCAGAAAATCGCGCACCTGCTCTTGGGTTGCGCCTTCATGTTTCACCGCGTAATAAATCACCGCAGGGATCACGCCTGCCGCACCGTTGGTGGGGGCGGTAACCACGAGATGACCGGCGGCATTTTCCTCGTTGACCGCCATCGCATAAGCGCATAGCCAGTCGTTCAGGCTGGCTTTTTGCGGGTTTTCCTGTAACTGCCGATACAGTGCGTGCGCCCGCCGTTTGATGTTGAGTCCGCCAGGCAAGCGGCCTTCCGCGGCTAAACCCTTTTCCAGGCAAGTGCGCATTGCACCCCAGATTGCATCCAGCCCTTCATTCAACGTGCCTTCACTGATACGTTCCTGTTCGTTACTACGTTTCATTGCGGCAACCGATAAACCGCTGTCGATCGACATTTGCATCATCTGATTAGCGGTTTCAAACGGAAAGCCGCAGGTTTGCGTGGTCTCCATTTTAATCGGTGCGACCAGTTGGTCGATTTGCGCCAACGTGGTAATGAAGCCGCCGCCGATTGAAAAATAAGTTTCCGTGAGCAATGTTTTTCCGGTGCCGTCGAGCAATTGAAAAATCATACCGTTGGGATGCTCTGGCAGCGGATCGCCTTTGTCAAAAATGATATCTTCGGGTGGATTGAAATGAATTTCGATGTTGCCGCCGACGTGAAACGTGGTTTGTTGCCAGAGTTGCTGAAACAACGCATTGACATCAAGCGCGGCCAAGCCCCGTGGCGTGTGTTCATGCATTCCCAATGTAACCGCACGGTCCGTTGCATGACCTTTACCGGTGAATGCCAGTGATCCACGCAATGTGCAGCGGACTTGCAAGTACGGCGGTATCGGTTGGCCGGTAACGAATGCACCGACGCGATCACGAAAATCTTTTGCGGCAACCATGGGTCCCATGGTGTGTGAGCTGGATGGGCCGATACCGATTTTGAAAAGATCTAGGACGCTGATAAACATTGAAATATGCCTGTGAGAGATCGAAAATTTTAAGTAATGCTGGAAATATATGCGGGCGAATCCCAGTAGCTGGCTTAGTGCGTCGCTAGTATGCAATATGTTCCATGCCGACTCAATAGATTTTTGTGTAACGCCAAAGCCGATTCGGAGCGGAAGCCGATGTACGGGATCCGTAGTCGCCGTGCTAAAATGCATCCCTTTGAAAAATCAATTCATCATGAACACTTCCGCTATTACCGCCTTGTCACCGCTGGATGGCCGTTATTACGTAAAAGTCGAGCCGCTGCGGTTTTATTTCAGTGAATTTGCTTTGATTCGCTATCGTGTGCTGGTGGAGATCGCTTGGTTGAAAGCATTGAGTGAGGAACCGGGAATTATCGAGGTACCGGCATTTTCAATTGAAACCTTAATGCAATTGGATGGTGTGGCAGCTCAGTTTTCGCCCGCCGACGCGGAAGCGGTCAAGGCGATCGAAACAACCACCAACCATGATGTTAAAGCCGTTGAATATTGGTTGAAGCAGCGATTATCGGTTAATGCGGAAGTAATCAAAGTGGCGGAATTCATCCATTTTGCCTGCACATCGGAGGATATCAACAATTTGTCGCATGGTTTGATGTTAAAAAACAGCCTGCATCAAGTGATGTTGCCTGCATTGGATCAGCTCATCACCCGGTTGGTCGAGCTGGCGCATCAACTAGCGGATGTGTCGATGCTGGCACGTACACACGGCCAACCGGCGACACCGACCACATTGGGCAAGGAGATCGCCAATAGCGCGTACCGATTGCAGCGCGGCAGAAAACAGCTGATATCGGTATCCCTACTGGGTAAGGTCAATGGGGCGGTTGGTAACTACAACGCCCACTTGGCTGCTTATCCTGAAGTCGACTGGGAAAAATTTGCAGAAACCTTCGTCGGGCACTTGGGATTGGAGTTCAATCCTTATACCACGCAAATCGAGCCGCATGACGCAATGGAGGAATTATTCGATGCTTATGCGCGTATCAATACTGTGCTACTGGATTTGAGCCGTGATATTTGGGGCTATATTTCGCTGGGATATTTCAAGCAAAAAACCAAGGCGGGGGAAGTCGGATCTTCGACCATGCCGCATAAAGTCAATCCGATCGATTTCGAGAATGCCGAGGGTAACCTCGGCTTGGCCAATGCGTTGTTGCATCATTTGCGTGAAAAATTGCCAATTTCACGCTGGCAGCGCGATTTGACCGATTCCACGGTGTTGCGCAATATGGGCGTAGCATTGGGTTACACGCTATTGGCCTACGATTCCTGTCTGAAGGGCCTGAATAAACTGGACATAAATCGGGCGCAAGTGCAAATCGATCTGGATAATGCGTGGGAAGTTTTGGCCGAACCGATTCAAACCGTTATGCGGCGCTACGGGATTGCCAATCCGTACGAGCAACTGAAGGTGCTCACGCGCGGTAAGAGCGGCATTACCCGGGAAACCCTGCATCAATTTGTTGCCGGACTCGATATTCCATCGACTGAGAAACACCGGCTGATGGCACTGACACCGGGTGATTACATCGGCAAAGCCAAGCTGTTGGCGGAAAGAATTTCATGACGATTGTCTGAGAGATATGTTTTTTATTATACCGGCTTCATTCTGTGTAAAAATTTTTCGCGATTACTCTTGAAATCGGTGAATGAATCCCAATAACGCGAAGATTAATTACGAGGAGAAATGATGCAAAGTCCAGAAAATTCACCCAATAATCCGGGGAGCGATCCGTCCGATGCTGGTCAGATAGCGGGAGTCAGCGGTGATACTACGGTACAGACCGGTGAGCCGATAGCCGCGCAACTTAATCTCGAAGAATTGCTCAAGCAGACCGAGAGTAAAGCGGCTGAACATTATGATGGTTGGATGCGTGCTAAAGCCGAGACCGAAAATATTCGCAAGCGCGCGCAAATCGATATCGCCAATGCGCATAAATATGCCATCGAAAATTTTTCAACTGAACTACTGACGGTTATGGATAGCTTGGAAGCCGCACTGGCGGTAGAAAATGTCAACGTGGAAAGCTTCAAGAACGGTATGGAGCTCACGCAAAAACAATTACTTGGCGTATTCGACAAGTTCGGTATCAAACCAATTGACCCTAAAGGGGAGAAGTTTGATCCTCATCAACACCAGGCTATGTGTACCTTGGAATCGGATCAGGCACCCAATACTGTCGTACAAGTGATGCAAAAGGGTTATAAGCTCAATGAGCGCATCATTCGTCCGGCTTTAGTATCCGTGGCCAAAGCACAAGGCGCTTGAATTTTTCATGACTGGCTCCATTTATCCGTCAGCTTGAAAACAGAATTTTTATTTAAAAGGATCTAATTATGGCGAAAATCATCGGTATTGACTTAGGTACCACCAACTCCTGTGTGGCTGTTATGGAGGGTGGAAATCCCAAAGTCATTGAAAATTCGGAAGGTGCGCGTACCACGCCTTCGATTGTCGCTTATACGGACGAAAGTGAAGTTTTGGTGGGTGCATCGGCGAAACGGCAGGCAATTACCAATCCAGAAAATACCTTATTCGCAGTTAAGCGATTGATCGGACGACGTTTTGATGAGGATATGGTGCAGCGCGATATTAAAATGGTGCCTTATAGCATTGTTCGTGCGGATAACAATGATGCGTGGGTAGAAGTGCGTGGCAAAAAGATCGCGCCACCGGAAGTTTCTGCGCAGGTTTTGATGAAAATGAAAAAAACCGCCGAAGATTACTTAGGCGAATCGATTACCGAAGCGGTGATCACCGTACCGGCCTATTTCAACGATTCTCAGCGTCAGGCAACCAAGGATGCGGGGCGCATTGCCGGCTTGGAAGTCAAGCGCATTATCAATGAGCCGACTGCCGCCGCTTTAGCGTTTGGATTGGATAAGAAGGAGGGCGATCGTAAAATCGCAGTGTATGATCTTGGTGGCGGTACGTTCGATATTTCGATCATCGAAATTGCCGAAGTTGAAGGTGAGCATCAGTTCGAAGTATTGGCGACCAACGGTGATACCTTCCTGGGCGGCGAGGATTTCGATTCGCGCATTATCGAGTATTTGGTTGACGAGTTTAAGAAAGAAACCGGTATCGATTTGAAAAAAGATATGCTGGCATTGCAGCGTTTGAAAGACGCCGCGGAAAAGACCAAAATCGAATTGTCTTCCAGTCAGCAAACCGAAGTGAATCTGCCGTATATCACAGCCGATGCATCCGGGCCGAAGCATTTGGCGGTAAAAATTACCCGTGCGAAGCTGGAAAGCTTGGTGGAAGGCTTGATCGAGCGTACCGCAGGGCCTTGCCGCACGGCATTGAAGGATGCGGGTTTGACAGCTTCCGATATCGATGACGTAATTTTGGTCGGCGGTCAGACCCGCATGCCGAAAGTACAGGATAAGGTACGTGAGATCTTTGGCAAAGAACCGCGTAAAGATGTCAACCCGGATGAGGCGGTCGCCGTTGGTGCGGCGATTCAAGGTGGGGTACTGCAAGGCGATGTCAAGGATGTGTTGCTGCTGGACGTAACACCGTTATCGTTGGGGATTGAAACACTGGGCGGTGTGATGACCAAATTGATCCAGAAAAACACCACAATTCCGACCAAGGCGCATCAAGTGTTTTCAACCGCGGAAGATAGCCAAACGGCGGTGACGATCCACGTATTGCAAGGGGAGCGTGAAATGGCTTCCGGTAACAAGAGTCTGGGACAATTCAACTTGAGCGATATTCCGCCTGCACCGCGCGGTATGCCGCAGATCGAAGTGATGTTCGATATCGACGCGAATGGTATTTTGCATGTATCGGCGAAAGATAAAGCCACCGGCAAGGAAAATAAAATTAAGATCCAGGCCAGTTCCGGTTTGTCCGAGGATGAAATCGAGCGGATGGTGAAAGATGCTGAAGCACACGCCGAAGAAGATCATAAAACGATGGAACTGGTGACGAGCCGCAATCAATGCGATGCAATGATTCATTCGGTAAAAAAATCGCTGAAAGAGCACGGTGAGCAATTGAGCGGCGATGAGAAAGCAAAAATAGAATCCGCTTTGAAAGAAGCGGAAGATGCGCTGAAATCCGACAGTAAAGACACGATTGATGCGAAAACACAAATATTGACCGAAGCGGCGCATAAATTGGCAGAAAAGATGTATCAGCAGAGTGCGCAGCCGGATCAACAACATGCTAAGCCGGATGGAGAATCATCCGCACCACGCGGCGATAAGCCGGTCGAGGGTGAAGTGGTTGATGCGGAATTCGAGGAAGTCAAGAATAAGAAATAATTATTGTTGATCGGTAGAGCGCAGAGCCGCGGGGAAGTGTATCCTTTCGCGCGCTCTGCGTTTTGGCGTTTATTCCGGAAGTACTGTCACAGTTAATCAGGTAAAAAATTTTCACGCTAGCAAGGATTCGATATGAGTAAGCGCGACTACTATCAAGTACTCGGTGTCAATCGTGACGCTGATGAAGCCACAATCAAAAAAGCTTATCGTAAATTGGCAATGAAATATCATCCTGACCGTAATGCCGGCGATGTCAAATCGGAAGAGATGTTCAAAGAAGCCAAGGAAGCTTACGAAGTATTGGCGGATTCGAATAAACGCGCCGCCTATGATCAATTCGGTCATGCCGGTGTTGATCCCAATGCGGCTGACAGAGGCGGTCATCAAGGATTTAGCGATGCATTCAGTGATATCTTCGGTGATATTTTCGGGGGCGGGCGAGGCACGCGCTCTAATGTGCACCGAGGGGCTGATCTGCGCTATAACCTTGAAATCACATTAGAGCAGGCCGCCCGTGGTACCGAAACCAAGATTCGTATTCCTACCATGGAAAAATGCGATGCCTGCCAGGGAAGCGGCTCCAAGCCTGGAACTTCACCGAAGGCTTGCGCAACGTGCAACGGGCATGGTCAAGTGAGAATGCAGCAAGGTTTTTTTTCGATTCAGCAAACCTGCCCGAAATGCCAAGGAAGCGGCAAGGTCATCGCCAATCCGTGTGCATCATGCCAGGGAGCTGGACGAATCAGGCAGCAGAAGACACTCAATATAAAAATCCCGGAAGGTGTTGACGATGGTGATCGTATTCGCATTTCCGGAGAAGGGGAATCGGGAGTCAATGGCGGGCCGCCTGGTGATCTTTATGTCGTGGTGCATTTGGCGACACACTCCGTTTTTCGCCGCGATGGTGATCATTTGCATTGTGAGATTCCGATCAGTTTTACTGCCGCTGCATTGGGTGGAGAAATCGAAGTGCCGACACTAGACGGTCACGCGAAGATCAAAGTTCCGGCGGAAACGCAGACGGGTAAGATTTTCCGTTTGCGCGGCAAAGGTATTAAAGGAGTGCGCAGCCATGATAAAGGCGATCTATTGTGCCATGTCGTTATTGAGACGCCGATCAAGCTGACGCCACGGCAAAAGGAATTGCTGGAAGAGCTCGAAACGATCAGCTCGAAAGACGGCTCACGCCATAGTCCGCGCGCTAAATCGTGGATGGATAAGGCGCGTGATTTCTTTTCAGAATAAATTTCTTGATAATTGACTTGTTTTGTAACAGGTTTTCTGATACAAGTGTGCGATTTTAGTTTGCCATCTGAATAAGAAGAGGAGCCTTGATATGCCAAAAGAGCTGCAAAGTAAGCTTGTTGTGACTCCCTATGAACCGAAAGCAGGCGAGGAATATATGAGCCTGAATCAGCTATCGCATTTTCGTAAAATTTTAGAAGATATGAAAGCCGAACTGGGGCAGGATATCGATCGTGCGGTTCATGCCATGCAGGATGAAGCGACTGTCTTTGCTGATCCGAATGATCGCGCCAGTCAGGAATCTGATATGACGCTCGAGTTGCGTAACCGGGATCGCGAGCGAAAGCTGATCAAAAAAATCGATGAAATCATCGGTAAAATTGACTCAGGTGATTATGGTTATTGCGACAGTTGCGGTGTGGAGATCGGGCTCAAGCGCCTGGAAGCGCGCCCTACCGCAACATTGTGTATCGATTGTAAAACACTGGATGAAATGCGAGAGAGGCAGGTCGCGAAATAGATTTATTTTGCTGATAATCTGATAATAAAAAACCTGTGTATATACACAGGTTTTTTATTATGTGTTGTCAATGGAGGGCAGTTATGATTCCTCTTGGGCCGGAGGGGTATGAGTACCGGATCCGGGTTCATCCGCCAGCAGTGCTTTCATACTTAAGCGCAATCTGCCTTTATCATCCGCTTCCAGTACCTTGACGCGTACCGGTTGGCCTTCACTCAAGTGGTCGGCAACATTGTTGACGCGTTCATTGGCGATTTGTGAAATATGCAATAATCCGTCTTTTCCAGGCAGCACACTGACGATAGCACCAAAATCAAGCAGCTTGAGTACCACGCCATCGTAGATTTTTCCGACTTCGACTTCGGCGGTGATATCTTCGATGCGTTTCTTGGCCAGTTCACCACCTTCGAGATTGACACAAGCGATGGTTACCTGGCCGTCATCGGTGATATCGATGGTTGTGCCGGTTTCCTCGGTAAGTGCACGAATGACCGCTCCGCCTTTACCGATGACATCGCGGATTTTTTCAGGATTGATTTTGAGCTTGATGATGCGCGGTGCATGAACGGAAATATCTTCGCGTGTCGTCGGCATTGCTTGCTTCATGATTTGGAGAATATGTACGCGTCCTTCGTGTGCCTGAATTAACGCAGCATGCATGATTTCCTTAGTAATGCCTTGGATTTTGATATCCATTTGCAATGCAGTAATGCCTTTTTCAGTACCTGCCACCTTGAAATCCATATCGCCTAAATGATCTTCATCGCCCAGGATGTCGGTCAGAACAGCGAAACGGTTGCCTTCCTTGATCAATCCCATTGCGATACCGGCGACATGTGCTTTCAACGGCACCCCTGCATCCATCAATGCAAGACATCCGCCGCAAACCGAGGCCATCGAACTGGAGCCGTTCGATTCGGTAATTTCCGATACCACTCGCAGCGAATAACCGAATTCTTCCGGTGCGGGAAGCACTGCAATCAATGCGCGCTTCGCCAGACGGCCATGACCGATTTCGCGCCGCTTCGGCGTGCCGACGCGACCGATTTCCCCGGTGGCGTAAGGCGGCATGTTGTAATGCAGCATAAAGCGTTCGTTATAATCACCTTGTAAAGAATCAATTTTTTGCTCATCCCGCGCGGTGCCAAGCGTGGCGACTGCCAGTGCCTGAGTTTCACCGCGGGTAAATAACGCGGAACCATGGGCGCGTGGCAGTACACCGTTGCGGATTGTAATGGGCCTGACGGTACGGGTACCGCGTCCATCGATTCTAGGCTCGCCATCGAGGATCTGGGTGCGGACAATCTTGGATTCCATGGCAAAAAAAGCTTCCATGAATTTCTGCAATTCCGGTCCTTCTTCGGTTCCGACGCCCAGTTCAGCGGCTATGCGCTCCCGAATCGCTTCCAGTGTCTCAGAACGTGTCTGCTTTTGTTTGATTTTGTATGCTTGCCGCAAATCGGTTTCCGTTATAGCGGCGATTTTTTCTTCGAATGCGCTATCTTTTTCCGGAGAAGTCCATTCCCATGCGGTAACACCCGCTTCATCAGCGAATTCGTTGATCGCATTGATAACCACTTGCATTTGCTCATGGCCATAAACGACGGCGCCCAGCATAATTTCTTCGGATAACTCCATGGCATCGGACTCGACCATCAAAACCGCCTGCTGCGTTCCTGCGACCACGAGATTAAGCTGTGTGTCTTTCATTTCGGAGGTGGTCGGATTCAACACATACGCATTATCGATATAGCCGACGCGTGCAGCACCCAGCGGGCCGTCAAACGGAATTCCAGAAAGAATCAGTGCCGCGGAGGTGCCGATAATCGACGGAATGTCGGGATCGATTTCATTGTCTGCTGACAACACGGTTGCAACGATTTGTACTTCGTTATAAAACCCTTCAGGAAAAAGTGGGCGAATGGGACGATCGATCAATCGTGAGGTGAGTGTTTCTTTTTCGGATGGGCGGCCTTCACGCTTGAAAAAACTGCCGGGAATTCTGCCGGCGGCATACGATCTTTCCTGGTAATCGACGGTGAGCGGGAAGAAATCCTGTCCTGGCTTGATGCTTTTTGCACCGACGACGGTAACAAGTACTACCGTATCATCCATTGTAACCATGACGGCGCCGTGTGATTGGCGTGCGATTTCACCGGTTTCCAGTGTGAGTTGATGGCGTCCGTAGGTAAAACTCTTTTTAATTGGTTTCAATTAACAATCCTTTTTTCCTTTTGTTGAATACTTGCGGATTTTAATTTGCTGCTGAAATTGAAGTAATCAGTTCGCGGTTGCGCGCTACGACTGCAAGCTGAAATTGAGCGATTGTAATGCGCTTGCAAATGAAATTATTTGCGTAACCCGAGACGCTCGATAATTTGCTGATAAGTATCGCTATTGCGAGATTTAAGGTAATCAAGCAGCTTGCGACGGCGACCAACCATGCGTAGCAAACCACGCCGGGAATGATGATCCTTGACGTGGGTTTTGAAGTGACCGATGAGGTCGTTGATGCGGGTGGTTAGCAGGGCGATTTGTACCTCTGGAGAGCCCGTATCGCCTTCGGCTCTTTGAAAGTCTCGCACGATTTGTGCTTTTTGCTCAACTGTGACTGACATAAATATATCTCCCAAAAATTACCCGGTATAAAAACCAGGAATTTTACCCTTTAATCCGATTCTTGTCCAAATCAGATCAGGGCGAAAACATGCGTAAATAGAAACTGATGCGATGGTTGTGATTAAATCGGCGGCGATGCCGACGAGTGCCGAGCGGTGGGGCAAACTGATAGGGGGACATAAGGAATGGCAAGTAGATGAAAATTGCCGGCAGATTCTTGCCATTCGTTACTTAATTGTTTGAATTAAACCTGAGAATTCTCTTTTCCGTGACCGGAAGGATTGGTAAATTGATCGTTCAGTGCTTGAATATAATCGTTGGCTTCGTTGATAATTTCATCCAGGGTTTGTTCGGTAACATCATTCCAACCGGACGGTCCGGATAGAAACATCGGCCGGTATGCTGCGGTACTTTTGTTAAATGCCCGCATGTATTGCTTGTAGGTATCTTCGTCCTTACCCAGTTCAACGGCTAATTTTTTCAATAGGTGGTTAGCAACCGTGCGGCGAACCGTAAAATGGGTATAAATAACTGCAATCAACAGGAATGCGGCAATAACGACAGCAGAGGTTTCACCTTGCAGCAATTCATCTGGAAAGGCTTTTAGCGTTCCCCAGGATTCGGTCATGGTAAATAATCCACCGGCGATAATCCCCAGGAGACCGAAGACAATGCCGTCGAACAGCATCACTTTGTTTTTCCACTGATTCAACATATCGTTGAGTTTTGTGACAACACGATTTTTGATGTCTTTTGCGGTCTGTTCGAGCTTACCGACAATGCGGTAGGAGCGCTCCACTTCGATTTGACGAATTCTGGCATTGATATCCGCCATATCTTCCTCGCGTTTCTTTTCGAAGCGTTCGCGGATGTGGGGGTTGGCAATAGGAACAGCAGCGCTCGGATTGTAAATCCGGTAAAACCGTCCGCTGATCAGGCCGACTTCCGCCAGCGAACGCTGCCATGCCGAAACGACTTCTTCAGGATTGTCTTCCTGTGCGGTGACATCGATTTGATTCAGGATATAGAGAAATTTATTGGCATCGGCACGATTCACACTTGCGGAAACCAAATAAGCCAGGGTATCTTGCATGGCTTTGGGTTCGGGATGCCGCGCATCGAAAAACACCAATACCAGATCTGATAAATTAATAATATGCTGTGTCAGGCGCAACGTGGATGCGCGTTGATTGTCAGCGTCAAATCCAGGGGAATCGATCAGGATTTTGCCGCGCAAATTTTCGGATGGACAGGTTTTGAGTTGTAAATATGCATCGATCCGCTCTTGTCCGGTTGCCGAGATTTCTTCGATGCTGCGGCTGATTTGAAAAAAAGGAAAGCGCGGATCGGCGTCCAATGCGATGCCGGGGAGCGTTTTGGCTTCGTTCAAACGGCTGAAGCAAATCACCGTGAATTTGTCGTCCACGGCTTGATTACCGGTGCGTTGCAACTGGGTATCCAAATAAGTATTGATGAATGTGGACTTGCCGGCGGAAAAGGTACCGAGCACAGCAACCATCGGCCACCAGGTCACGCACGTGGCATAGGATTCGTCCTTGCTGAGCAATCCCATGCTATGGCCCACATAATCCATTTTTCTAAAACTTCTGACCGCATTAGCGAGCGTCGGATTGTCCGGGTGCTCATCAGCAAGGTGTTTCTGCAAACTTTTTAGATACTTATTGATTTGTGTCGAGCTGTATGACATAACGTTACCTTTTCATCTTTATCGAAATGCGCCCCGGCCGGATGCAATGGTACGGATGTAATGATCCGGCAATTTTATCAAATATCACCGCATACTTATCGGCAAGCGGTTTTCCTTAATGTACTGTGGTATTCAGTGAGCGGATAATATTAACATAGCCGGTTTGCTGATAAGTAAGTTTCAGTTTTGCGGCAACTTTCGGAAGATGATTTTTGCCGCGAACAATAATCAATGAGATTCCATGACAACTACGAATGACAATGAGCAGCAGCATAAAGCACGATCGCCCCATTTTGCACGCTATATTTTGATCGGTTTTCTGACGGTGGCGCCATTATGGGTGACATGGCTGGTATTCGATTTTTTGCTGAATCTCCTGGCGCGCATCGGCGATCCTTTATTAAGGGCGACGGCAAGCGCAGTACGGCCATTTTCGGATACCACGGCCAGTTGGTTGCTCGATTCCACTTTTCAGAACGCCGTGGCCGCTTTGATCACGGTGGTGTGTTTGTATGGTATCGGATTGCTGGCGTCGTTCGTGATTGGTAAAAAATTGATCGGTTTCTATGAAAACATTCTGGCACGCTTGCCCTTGGTGCAAACCATTTATGGTGCAACCAAGCGTTTTCTACATACACTCAGCCAGCCGCCCGTTACCGGGCAGCGGGTGGTGTTGATCAGCTTTCCGTCCAGTGAAATGAAGGCGGTTGGATTTATCACCAAGGTTATGTACGACAAACAAACCGGTCGGCAATTAGCGGCGGTTTATGTACCGACTTCGCCGAACCCGACTTCCGGATATATCGAAATCTTGCCGATGGACGATGTGATTTTGACCGATTGGACTACCGAGCAAGCGATGACTTTTGTCGTCACCGGTGGAACCAATGCACCCGAAAGCCTGCATTTTACCCATCCATCCAGATCGCACGAAACGCAGTGATCCGTAATGCACCGTGAGGTGTCAGTGTAGCGTATTGTTGGGCCGACTAAAATGACGATTCATCTCACCGACGGCACCGAGCGGGATTTTTCCCGGCGTTTGGCGCAGCTCTACCGCGAAGAATACCGCCGGGTACTTGCGACGCTGATACGACTTCTCGGTGACTTCGATCAAGCCGAGGAAGCGCTGCACGATGCATTCAAAGCGGCGCTGGAGCAATGGCCGCAGCAAGGTATACCGGATAATCCTCGCGCCTGGTTGGTTTCCGCAGGACGTTTTAAGGCCATCGACAAATTCCGCCGCGAGGCGCGCTTCGATACCTTTGATGGTATACCTGAGCAGCACGAAGCGTTAATTATCCAGGCTGAGGATGTTTCAGATGGCGATGTGGAAGACGATCAATTACGATTGATTTTTACTTGCTGCCATCCCAGCATATCGCCTGAAGCGCAAGTTGCTTTAACGTTGCGCGAAATTTGCGGATTGACTACCGAGGAAATCGCGCACGCTTTTCTGATCGCTCCCAAGACGGCCGCACAGCGGATTGTACGTGCCAAAGCGAAAATTCGTGATGCGCGTATACCGTATCAAGTACCTGCGGCTGAGCAATTTCCAGAACGCTTGAGCCCGGTTTTGCAAGTGATTTACCTGGTCTTCAATGAAGGCTATTCATCCTCTTCCGGGCACATGCTGATCCGGCATGATCTTTCCTTTGAAGCAATCCGTCTTGGTAGATTACTGATGGAATTATTGCCCGACGAACCGGAAGTTTTGGGGATATTGGCATTGATGTTGTTGCAGGATTCGCGCCGCATGGCGCGAATGACGGCGGTGGGTGACTTGATTTTGCTCAATGAACAAGACCGTTCGCTGTGGAACCGCGATCAGATCGACGAAGGCGTGGACTTGGTTTTGCGCGCGCTCGGTTCTCCGGGTTTCGGTTTTTATGCCTTACAGGCCGCAATTGCCGCAGTCCACGCCGAGGCCCCCAGTGCTGACAAAACTGATTGGCATCAAATCATCAGCTTATACGATGTATTGTTACGCATTTATCCAACACCGGTTATCGAACTCAATCGTGCGGTCGCGGTAGCGATGCGCGATGGACCGGAAGTCGGATTGAAATTAGTTGATGCGCTTACTACGCAGGGGAAACTGAAGGATTATCATTTTCTGTATGCGGTACAAGCGGATTTTCACCGCAGGCTGGGCCACATTCAACAAGCTGCTTCGGCTTATCAGCAGGCGCTCAAATTAGCGCAGCAAGAGCCGGAGCGACGTTTCTTGCAAAAAAGAATGGCAGAATTACAAAAAAATTAACGCCGCTGTCGATTTCACGTACTGCAGATCGACTGTCGATCGTCATTAATATGCGATGAGGAATATATGATGAAATACCTTTGTCTCGTTTATATTGAAGAAGCATTACCGAAAACGATAGCCGATAGTGATTGCCTTGCTTACGATGAAAGCATCCGAAAATCCGGACACTGCTTGGCTTCGGAAGCCTTGCAGCCGGTGCATACCGCCACAACGGTGAAGGTGCGTGATGGCAAAATCAGCGTTACCGATGGACCGTTTGCCGAAACCAAGGAGCAATTGGCCGGCTTTTATTTGATCGAGGCGCAGCATTTGGATGAGGCGATTGCGCTGGCGGCCGAGATTCCTCCGGCGGCAGTCGGCAGTATTGAAGTCAGGCCTATCCGACAGATTCGGGAAACGGTCCGGTAAGATAAGTAGATTATTTACTGGTTTCTATACCATTACAAACCGGAAAATTACCAAAATTTTTGGGATTGTCGATTTTCCCGGTACGAATTCGACTAAGGCAACGAAACCGATGTTATCTTCGGACTGAGCAGCTTGATACCATTTATTTATGTGAAGGAGAATTTAATTGCGTTACATGATCATAGTCAAAGCCAATAAAGATTCGGAGGCCGGCGTCATGCCCGGTGAACCGCTCGTCGCGGCGATGGCGGAGTTTCACGAGGAATTGGCGGCAGCCGGTGCGCTGCTGGATGCTTCCGGGCTGCAATCCAGTGCCAAAGGCTGGCGCGTTCAATATCGCGGGGAGCAGCGTACATTGATCGACGGGCCGTTTACCGAAACCAAGGAATTGATCGCCGGTTACACACTGATCAAAGTTGCATCAAGAGCGGAAGCCGTCGCATGGAGCAAACGTTTTCCCAATCCGGCGGGAGAGGGTAATGATACCGAAATCGAAGTAAGGCAATTATTTGAATTGGATGATTTCGAACCTGGTGATGCGATTGACCGTTTCCGTAAATTGGATGCCGGTAGTAACGGTTAGTCGTACTCAAATGATGTTTAATTTATGATTGATTAAGGAGTGTTTGATGTCTTCAGTAAAGCCTATCCCGGAAGGGATGCACAGCATTACCCCTCATTTGGTTTGTGCCGATGCCGCCAAGGCGATCGAGTTCTATCGCCAAGCGTTCAATGCAATTGAGTTGGTGCGCGTACCGGGTCCCGACGGCCGGTTAATTCATGCGTGCGTGCGTATTGGAGATTCATTGATGATGCTGGTCGACGAACATCCGCAATGGGGATGCTTAGGGCCGTTGGCACTTAAAGGTTCGCCGGTCACGATACATTTGCAAGTCGGGGATGTCGATGCCGCCATCGATCAGGCGGTTAAAGCCGGTGCAACAATCACCATGCCGGCTGCGGATATGTTTTGGGGTGACCGGTACGGCAGGGTTGAAGATCCGTTCGGGCACCAGTGGTCGGTTGCCACACATATTCGCGATGTCAGTCCGGAAGAAATTCGCAATGCTGCATTGACCGGATGTGGCAAATGACCTGTTTCAAGATAACAAATTTGGAGGAATATTATGGGAAAGTATGTTGATGGCTATGTGATTCCGATCGCGCACGACAAGTTGGACGAATACAAAAAAATGGCTGGATTAGCCGGTTCGGTATGGAAGGACCACGGCGCGCTGGCGTATGTCGAGTGCGCGGGTGACGATCTCGATCAGCAGGAATTGATCTCGTTCAAGCAATTGGCAGGTGCCGGTGCGGATGAAACCGTTATTTTCGCATGGGTTGTTTTCGAGTCGAAACAACACCGCGATCAGGTCAATCAGGCGGTTATGGCCGATCCACGTTTGGCTGCCATGATGAATCCCGATTCTCATCTTTTTGATTGTAAGCGGATGGCGTACGGCGGATTCAACGCGATTGTCGATTTATAAGCTTGCTATAAGGCTTGCAAGTGATTGGTTGACCGCTTTTCCGCTTAAAGAATGCGGTTTCCTTGTGGTGTGTGAATGTGCGAGGAATGCCATGCGAAAAATCTCCCCTTGTTTGTGGCTCGATTCTCAAGCCGGAGAGGCGGCTAATTTTTACACGCTATTTTTCAGGCATTCGAGAATCAAGCATATTTCTCGCTACGGCGGAGCGGGATTCGAGTTTCATGGAAAACCGGAAGGATTGTTGATGACAGTGGAATTCGAGCTGAATAGGTAGATCTTCACCGCACTGAACGGTGAGCCCGGTTCCAAGTTCAGCGAAGCGATCTCGTTCCAGGTTTTGTGCAAAACGCAAGGTGAGATCGACCATTATCGGAACAATCTCTTCGCGAGTAGCGGAGCAAGCGCAACAATGCGGCTGGTTGAAAGACAGATTCGGTGTTTCCTGGCAGATCGCTGCGGAGATTTTGTGTGAGCTGCTCAGCAGCGTAGCTACCGAAAAAACGCATAAGCAATGCAAGTCTTATTGCAACCCGATATCGCCAAGCTCCGTCAGTCTATGGCGGAATAACCCCGGAATAACGAGTCAATTCAATCGGAAGCCGATTTTCAGCGTTACCTGGAAGTGTGCGACCTTTGCATCAACAATATGGCCGCGAGTTTCGACTACCTCGAACCAGTCCAGATGGTGCAATGTTTTCCCGGCTTTTGCGATCGCTTGATGGATGGCATCGTCAGTGCTCAGGGGCGACGAGCCGACAATTTCGATAACTTTATAGATATGATCGTTCACTTTGGAACTTCCTCCGATGAATGGGAACGGCGGATTTGATCATACTGTATTTCTGGAATTTTCTCTCTACGTGGTTACAGATAATTGCATTGCCGGAAACGAAAGAGGGAGGATATTTTTGAACGGGATTGCTTTTACTACGGATTTTAAAAGCAATTTTAAACGTATCGGGAATAAATATGATTCTTACAAGCCGGATGCAAATATCGGGTGTGATCGGGTATGATACCGACGAATTGAGCATAAAAAGCATTTGCACGGACGCATTAGATCAAGGAAATCACTCATGCCTAAAACTGAATTGATAGTTGTTTTGTTCATCATGTTTTTCTTTACCGCGTGTGCCACCACGCCGACGGGTAGAACGCAATTGGCTTTTATGCCCGATCAGGAAGTGGAAGCAATGGGATTGCAGGCCTTTACCGACCTGAAAAATGAGAAGCCCATCAGCCAGGATGAACGTGAGAAACGCTTTGTGCAATGTGTGACCGATGCGATTACGATGCAAGTCGGCGGAGCTTGGGAGGTTGTGGTTTTTGAGGATAAATCGCTTAATGCTTTTGCACTGCCCGGTAATAAAATCGGTGTGCACTCCGGTTTGATCGATTTGGTCGATAATCAGGATCAATTGGCTGCCGTGATCGGCCATGAAGTGGGGCATGTTTTATTGCGGCACAGCAACGAACGATTGTCTCAGAAATTGGGTGCGCAGCTCGGACTGTCGGTAATTGCCGCGGTTGCCGCGCCGAGAACGGCGACGGGGCAGACCGCCTTAGGTTTGCTGGGTTTGGGTACGCAATACGGTTTGATAATGCCATTTAGCCGGCTGCACGAAAGTGAGGCGGACAATATCGGTGTCGAGTTGATGGCAAAGGCGGGGTTCGATCCGACCGAAAGTATTACCTTGTGGGTAAAAATGGCGCAAGCCGGTCGAGGGCCGCAACCGGCTGAATTTTTGTCGACGCATCCATCGCATGCCACGCGGATCGGCGATTTGCAAGCACTGATGCCGAAAGCGAAAAACCTGGTGCAACAAGCGCGCGCCGCCGGCAGAAAACCGGACTGCGCTAAGGAACACTGATTAATTGGCCGCACGAGCGAATCACTTCGTGGCGAGAGTCATTCGTACTTCTATTCATGTCGATAGGTTACGATCGCTATGTTTTATGCACCTCGTACTTCATTCCGTTCACCGGATTAATCAGTATTTTCCACAATAAATTCACAAAAAGCGCCGGGATTTCAGTATCGGAACTTCACGCAGCGTTCCCCGGGGCGTTGTTACGCAAAATGTGATACAACATCAGGCGATTAATTCCAACAATCGTCGAGTCTCTTTTTCCTCTAATTCCAGCCATCGTCCACGCTTGATTCTGGGGGGGAGATTGATCGGACCGAAACGAACCCGCATAAGGCGGCTCACGGTTATGCCGATGGCCTCAAACATACGTCGTACTTCGCGATTTTTTCCTTCCTTGAGAATAACGCGATACCAACGATTGGCGCCTTCGCCGCCCTGGTCAGCCAAATAAGTGAATGCGGCTTGTCCATCTTCCAGCGTAATTCCGGTTGTCAGTTGTTTCATTTGCTCGTCGGTCAGTTCTCCGAGAATCCGTACCGCGTATTCGCGCTCCATCTCAAAACGCGGGTGCATCAAGCGATTCGCCAACACTCCGTCATCGGTGAAAATCAGTAATCCGCTGGTATTGAAATCCAACCGTCCGATCGCAATCCACTTGGATGAACGCAAATAGGGCAATTTGTCGAAAACCGAAGGACGTCCCTGCGGATCGTGCCGGCTGACGATTTCACCTTCCGGTTTGTGATACAACAAAACCTTGGGTAGCGTTTCTTCATCGTGAATGCGGATCACGCGTCTGCCGACGCGTATCAGATCTCCCGGGGCGGCACGATCACCAAGTTGCGCGATGTGGCCGTTTACAAATACCTTTCCGGCGGCGATCCAGGCTTCCATTTCCCGTCGTGATCCCAGACCTTTTTGCGCCAACAGTTTTTGTAATTTAAATCCTGCTGTCGGCGGAGCATTGTCGCTTTTTGGAGATTTTGGCGGTGCCGTGTGTTTGGCGGAAAGTTTTTTAGGGGGCGCCGGTTTGAATGGCGGTGTTGTTTTCATTGTTTTCCGGATTGAAAATGCTGCTCAATGGTGTCGAGCATCAGTGCTGCCACATTTAATCCGGTTTGCTGAGTGATTTCCTGCATGCCGGTCGGGCTGGTTACGTTGATTTCCGTCAGATAGTCACCGATTATGTCGAGTCCGACTAATAATAAGCCGCGTCTGAGCATTTCCGGTCCTAGTGTGTCGGCGATCACGGAGTCTTTTGCTGATAGCGGTTGTGCGATTCCGGTACCACCGGCGGCCAGATTGCCGCGTGTTTCTCCGGGTTTAGGAATGCGTGCCAGTGCGTACGGCACAGCCTTTCCGGCAATCAATAAAATGCGCTTGTCGCCCTGTGCGATTTCAGGAATGAAGCGCTGCGCCATAATGGTGTGCGTGCCATAATGCGTCAGTGTTTCGAGAATGACGCTGAGATTATGGTCTGTGCCATGTACTCGAAAAACACCGGCACCTCCCATACCATTGAGCGGTTTTAGAATAATGTCCTGATGCTCTTCCAGAAATGTCCGGATCAATGGTGATTGGCTGGTCACCAAGGTCGGGGCGGCAAATTCGGAAAATTGCATGATCGCCAATTTTTCATTGTGATCACGGATGGCTCCGGGATCGTTGATGATCCACGCACCTTGTCTTCGTGCCAATTCCAGTAAATAAGTGCTATAGATATATTCCAGATCGAATGGCGGGTCTTTGCGCATCAATACGGCATCGAATGCATGCAGCGGCGTTACCGCAGGTTCGGTGGTGCGGTACCAATGTCCGTTCCGGTGCGGCGTATCGGTAAATGTTAATTGCCGTGAGAATCCTACAACCTGGTTTGCGGTCAGCACAATATCATGCTGATACAGCACATGGATTTGATGATTTCTGGCGACTGCTTCACTGATCATCGCATAGCTCGAGTCTTTAGCGATTTTGATCGAGTCCAGCTGGTCGATGATAAATGCGAGTTTCATGGCGATCGGCCGGTAAGTGCGGCAGGGGCGGTTTGTTCCAGCTCGAGTGCCGCAGCTAGCAATGCAAGTCGGGCGACAACTCCATAGGCGTAGAAGCGATTCGGGATAAAATTCGGTTTTGCGGCATTGGCCTCCAGGCAAGTGGTCTCAAATGCCAGCGGCACAAAGTGCATGCCCGGCGCATTCAGATTTTCATCGATGCCGCGGCCGGTATGTACGCGGTAAAATCCACCGACAACGTGACGATCGATCATATAGACTACCGGCTCGGCTACTGCCTGGTTGATGGTTTCAAAGGTATAGACACCTTCTTGTACCAGTACGTGAGAGACCTCCATACCTTCTTTCACCACTGCCATTTTGTTACGCTGCTTGCGATTGAGCTTGTATATATCCGATCCGTTCTTCATGGTCATGATACCCATGCCATAGGTGCCGGAATCAGCCTTCACGATGACGAACGGATCCTCTTTGACGCCGTATTGCCGGTATTTTTTTTCGATCAGCGATAAAATCCGGTCTATTGCGGTCGCCAGGCATTCAACTCCCTGTTTTTCCATGAAATTAATTTCTCCACAGGAAGAGAAACGTGGATTGATCAACCAGGGATCGATACCGATTAAGTCGGCGAATTCCTGGGCGATACGGTCGTAAGCGGCAAAATGATTGGATTTCTTGCGGGTTGCCCAGCCGGCGTGCAGCGGCGGGATTACGGTTTGCCGCAAACCTTGCAGAATGTCCGGTATGCCGGTCGACAAATCGTTGTTGAGTAATACTGCGCAAGGTTCAAAATTGCTGACGCCCAGTTTATCGTTGTTGCGTATTACCGGTTCCAGCGTGATCGATTGCCCATCGGGTAAATCGATCGTGGTGGCTACGGTGATTTCGGTCAGAAATGTGCCGATACGTACGTTCAATCCGGCGCGTTGCATGATGTTTTGCAGTGTTGCGATATTTTGCAAGTAAAACGTGTTGCGTGTATGGCTTTCGGAAATCAGCAATACACTATGGGTTTCAGGGCAGATTTTTTCGATCGCACTCATCATTGCCTGTACGCAGAGTGGGATGAATTCCGGATTCAAATTATTAAAACCGCCCGGAAATAAATTGGTGTCGACAGGCGCTAGCTTGAAGCCGCTGTTGCGTAAATCTACCGAGCAATAAAAAGGAATGGTGTGTTCACGCCATTTTCTGCGCAGCCAAAGTTCGATCGCCGGCATGGCATTGATGATTCGATTTTCCAGTTCGAGAATAGGGCCGCGCAACGCGGTGGAAAGATGAGGTACCGGCATTATTATCTGAGTGTTTTATCCGCCGGCATTATAGCATCTTGCGCCGCATCAATTGCGATCAGCCGGATTTCGGCTATTTTGGGGATGGTGTTTTTCAACTCACTCGTGCAATCGATTGATCAGCGTTTTCTTACTTGATATTCTATAAAGTACTTGGAAAAGCTTTTCCTGTTACCCCTGGTATACAAGCAAAACCCCTGCTTTCATTGTGACTTTTTTAAAAAAGATTTCAATCATTTACAATCGCTGAGAATGGACAGTGTTTGGAAGAAAGTGTATATTCGCGGTTCCGCCCTTTGCTCTTTTAAAAGGGCAGGTGTTGATGTAATCGGGGATTGCGTCAACAGAATAGAATGGCGCATGAAAAGCGCAAAGTTCATCTTTTATGGAGGGAGATATGATTAAAGCTGTTCAAGCAATAGTTGGATTAGGATTGCTTTGTTTCGGCGCAACACAGGCTGTTGTGGCTGCTACAGACATTTCTAAATTACCGCGTGTAAAACTAGAACTGGTAGCACCACCGAATGTACCGGCACATGACCAAGTTTCCAAAGGGCCAAAAGTTGTTGAAGTAACAATGGAAACTCAAGAAAAACTGATCGAAGTCGCTCCCGGTGCAAAAGTATGGGCATTGACTTTCAATGGCAGCGTTCCAGGTCCGCTGATCGTCGTTCATGAAGGCGATTATGTTGAATTGACATTGAAGAATCCGAAATCCAGCACGTTAGCGCATAACGTTGACTTTCACGCTGCTACCGGTGCTTTGGGCGGTGCGGGCTTGACCTTGGTACAACCCGGTGAAGAAGTTGTATTGCGCTGGAAAGCAATCAAACCAGGCGTATTTGTTTATCATTGCGCACCAGGTGGAACCATGATTCCATTCCACGTGATTTCTGGTATGAACGGCGCCATTATGGTATTGCCTAAGGGTGGTCTGAAAGACGAAAAAGGCAAGCCATATCGTTATGATCGTGCATATTACATCGGCGAACAAGATTTCTATCTGCCAAAAGATGCAAGCGGCAACTACAAAACCTATGATTCACCAGCTGCAGGCATGGGTGAAATGCTGGAAGTTGCCAAAGGACTCATCCCAACTCACGTAGTATTCAACGGTGCTGTTGGTTCAATCACCGGCGACAATGCATTGAAAGCCAAGGTAGGCGAGAGAGTGTTGTTTATCCACTCTCAAGCTAATCGTCCTTCATATCCGCACTTGATCGGTGGTCATGGTGATCTGTACTGGGTAGGTGGCTCATTCAGCGACGTACCGCTGACCAGCCAAGAAACCTGGTTCGTTCCAGCTGGTTCCGCGGTTGCAGCAGCTTATGAATTCCATCAACCTGGTCTGCATGTGTACCTCAGCCATAATCTGATTGAAGCCGTATTGCTGGGCGCGGCTGCTCACATGAATGTTGAAGGTAAATGGAATGATGACATCATGACACAGATTAAAGCACCAGCCAGTTTCGACGCGAAAGCCGGCATGGACCACTAAGCTTAGGTTTAGTATAATTTTTGTCACTAAGAAAGACCTCAATCCTAACGGATTGAGGTCTTTTATTTTTTTATACAATTCACTGTATGACTATCAAATCGTATATCCGCACTATTCCGCATTATCCGCATCATGGTATCCTGTTTCGCGATATTACGACCTTGCTCAAGGATCCGATCGGTTTGCGCACCACCATTCACGAAATGGCGCATCGCTACGACATGATGAATATCGATAAGGTAGCCGGTATCGAATCGCGCGGTTTCATTATCGGTGCGCCGGTCGCCTATTATCTGGGGAAAGGGTTTGTGCCGATTCGGAAGCAAAATAAACTGCCCGCAGAAACAATCGGCCGGGATTATCAGCTCGAATATGGCAGTGACCGCATCGAAATTCATGTCGACGCTATTCAACCGGGAGAGCGGGTTTTATTGATCGATGATTTGATTGCTACAGGAGGGACGGCGGAGGCCGCTGCAGGATTGATTCAGGATATGGGGGGCGTATTGGTCGAATGCTGTTTTGTCATCGATCTACCCGATGTCGGTGGACGTGCACGTCTGGAAAATTTAGGTCATAAGGTATTTGCGCTTTGTGAATTTGAGGGGGGATAATTTTCCCCTGCCGTTTCTTGTAGCGCCTGTAGTAATTTCTCGTGAATACCGCCGAAACCGCCGTTGCTCATGACCAGTATATGATCGCCAGGCTTTGCCATCAGAGTGATGCGTCGTACCAACTGATCCAGATCATTGCAGCAATCATGCCGCGCTCCCAGTAAGCCCAAAGATGTTGTTGCCCACCGTGCATCGCGCGTAAAACAAAATACATGATCGGCTTCACTTAAGCTGTCGGCCAGATAATCTTTCCAAATGCCCATTTTCATCGTGTTTGAGCGCGGCTCCAGAACCGCAAGAATTCGATGATTGCTGGCGTGTTCGCGCAAACCCTTCAGCGTAGTTTGGATTGCGGTCGGGTGATGTGCAAAATCGTCGTATACGGTAACGCCGTTAGCCGAACCACGTTTTTCCATGCGGCGTTTGACATTCTTGAACTGCGCTAACGCTTCTATGCCGAGTGCCGCCGGCACACCGGCATGGCGCGCGGCGATCAGTGCGGCCATGGCATTCATGCGATTATGCTCGCCGAGCAGATCCCACCGTATGCAGCCGAGCTTAGTGTCGTCGTAAAAAATATCCACCACTCGATTCTCGCATCCGACTGCATGCCACCCGGTTTCAACACCGAATTCTTCGATCGGTGTCCAACAACCCTGTTGAAGCGCTTGCTGCAAATTTTTGTCATTGCCATTGGCAACGATCAAGCCGTTACCGGGAATAGTCCGGATTAAATGATGAAATTGGCGTTGAATTGCGGCTAAATCGGGAAAAATATCAGCATGATCGAATTCAAGATTGTTCAATACCGCAGTTCTTGGGTGATAGTGAACGAACTTTGAGCGCTTATCGAAGAACGCCGTATCGTATTCATCCGCTTCAATCACAAAAAATGGCGAGCGTGTATTGGCGGTAGTCGTTCCGATTCGTGCGGAAACACCGAAGTTCTCAGGGATGCCGCCGATCAGAAAACCAGGCTGCAACTCGGCGTATTCGAGAATCCAGGCGAGCATCGAACTGGTCGTGGTTTTGCCGTGTGTTCCTGCAACCGCCAGCACCCAGCGCTGATTCAAAATGTGCTCGGCTAGCCATTGCGGGCCGGAAGTGTAAGGCAAATTCTGATTCAGTATCGCTTCCATCAGCGGATTCCCGCGCGTAACAACGTTACCGATCACGAATATGTCCGGTTGGATTGCTGTTTGTTCGGGTGAAAACCCTGCTATTAATTCAATACCTTGCGCCTCAAGCTGTGTACTCATCGGCGGATATACATCTTGATCGCAACCGGTAACTCGGTGTCCGGATTCACGTGCTATTGCCGCAATGCCGCCCATGAAGGTGCCGCAAATACCGAGTATGTGGATATGCATGGAGTAAGTTAAAAATTTTCCAGGGTGATCGACAGAAATAAATGCCAGTGTTTTCTTTTGGTAACATTATAAAGTATTAACTGGAATCCAACAGTGCCTCTTCAATCCGGTGTTGATCGATAAATTTAGATTTTCATGAATAAAAATCAGACAGTAAAGTTAGATTATCGTGGCAGATTTGCACCGTCTCCGACCGGACCGTTACACTTTGGTTCTTTGGTCGCCGCGATGGGTAGTTATCTGGATGCCAAGCACTATCAAGGTAAATGGCTTGTCAGAATTGAAGATGTCGATGCGCCGCGTACCGTTTCCGGTGCCGCCGATGCAATTTTGCACACATTGGAAGCGTTGGGTATGGAATGGGATGAGGCTGTCGTGTATCAAAGCAGGCGTACGCATTTGTATCAGCGTGCGCTCGCCGATTTGGCCGGCCAAGATTTGATTTATCCGTGTATTTGCTCGCGCAAAGAAATCGCCGATTCCAGTATTTTCGGCATCAATGGTCCGATTTATCCGGGAACATGCCGCCAAATACCCGCCTCGCCGGAAAAGGCGTATGCACTGCGGGTTAAAACCCACGATGGCATCATCCAGTTTCATGATCGTTGCCAAGGTATTTATCGACAGGTATTGATGCGTGACATCGGCGATTTTGTGCTACGCCGTGTGGATGGTGTTTATGCATATCAATTGGCGGTTGTCGTCGATGACGCCGAGCAGCGGATCACCGATATCGTTCGCGGTTCCGATTTACTCGATTCGACGCCCCGGCAAATTTATCTGCAACAACTGCTGAGGTATGCTACGCCGCAATATTTGCATTTACCCGTGGTAACTAATGCGGCGGGTGAAAAATTGAGTAAGCAAACCCGTGCTGCGCCGATTGATCTGAAAACTGCATTGCCTTTACTGATTGATGCTATACGTTTTCTTGGTCAAAAAACACCGGATGAAATCCAAGATGGGGATATTGCGGCTTTCTGGCGCTGGGCGATTCAAAATTGGCGAACTGATTTAATTTCGTGTTGAGATGTTGTTCTTTTGTGTTAGTCTCTTGCGTGAGACCGGCAACTGATAAGGAGAGCAAGTGGCCTTTTTGCCATTAAACATTTCAAGAAAAAAGCAAATCAATGTCGTTATCGTTGGCGGTGGATATGCCGGGCTTGCCGCGTTGACTAATGTGTTGCAATTTGCACCGGATACTCGCGTCACGTTGATCGATCCGCGACAACAGCATCTGAAAATCACGCACTTGCACGAAACATTCCGCTACCCCCTGGCTGACCTCCTGGTTTCTTTCGCGGATATCGGCAAGCGTTTTGAATGCCGCTATCTGCAAGCGCGCGTTGAACTCGAACCGGAGAATTTGTCGGCATATCAAGAAAGAAAGCAATTGATTATCGATGGCGAGGTATTGAATTTCGATTATCTGATCATCGCTAGCGGTTGTAATTATGCCGATTCGGATACTACTGCAGGCACAAACGAGGTATTGAGTTTGTACGATTTTACCCGGACCGGTGCCGCCGAGTTGCTGTTGCACCGGCTAAACAGCCGATCGCCGATACAGCATATTTCCGTAGTGGGCGGCGGTGCAACCGGCATACAATTTTTATTTGAGTTGCAGCAATTTCTCAATCGAATCAGACGTAAAGCAACATTACGCTTGATTCATTCCACGGCGCATGTTCTGAATCAATTTCCAGATGGTTTCGGCACGTATGTCAAATTCCGCCTGGATGAGCTGGGCATTGCGATTTATCCCGATACTTACTACCGGGAGCAGCAGTCCGGAAAAATTTTACTGACCGATAAAAGAAACAATTATCCGTTTGAATTACCTTCTGATTTAACCTTGTTATTTCTGGGAAAGCAACAACAAAACCTACTGACCGCGAATGCCTTCGGTCAAATGATCGTGAATGGAACATTGTTGCCTAATGTTTTTTCTGCCGGGGACTGTTCCCGCTACCAGTCGATAGGTTCGAATGCTTGGTCGGCGCAATCGGCGGTGCGCAAAGGTAAATTGGTCGCACGCAATATTTTACGTCATGCCGGTTTCCCCGGTTTGCTAGAGCCCTATCTTCATCAGGACTTGGGCTATGTCGTCAGTCTCGGCACTGCTGATGCCGTGGGGTGGCTGGTTGCGCAGGGGAACATAGTTACAGGAATCCCGGCCTTAGCCATCAAGGAGATCGTGGAAGTGCAGTACGATTTGTTATTGACAGGA
The DNA here is from genome assembly GCA_021582655.1 of Nitrosomonas sp. GTDB lineage: Bacteria > Pseudomonadota > Gammaproteobacteria > Burkholderiales > Nitrosomonadaceae > Nitrosomonas. The sequence goes on along the minus strand of CP091135.1, from coordinate 1,224,210 downwards.
GTCGATACTTTTTTAGTTTAGGGAAACGTTGATTAATTGACTGCACGAGCGAATCGCTTCGCTGCGGGAGCAGTGCGCTTTCTTACCCATCTTATTGATAGGCTTTGATCGCTATGTCCGTGCGTCTCGTACTCCACTCGTTCGCCGAATTAATCGGCGTTTTCTTAGTTAATTCAACGCAGGAGACGCATAATGCTCGGTTTGTTCAAAGATACCCCTGTGATTGGCAGAGCCAGCGCAATCGTTAAAGGTCCTTCGAATCAGGTATTCAACTTTATCGGTGTCGACTTGATGGTTAATTATCCTCGTTGGTCTCCGGAAGTTAAGGTGTTGGAGAAACTAACCGACGGTCCGATAGGGTTGAGTACTGTTTGCCGTCAAATCCGCATCGATCAGGGCAACCGCTCCGAGTCCACCTTCAAAGTGAAAGTGTTTGATTTGGGCTCGCGAATTTGCTTCGAAGGTGTTTCAAATCCATATCGCTGCGATTATTTAATTGAATCGTTAAACGCGATCGATAGCAAAGTTACCTTCGTTTTTGAGTTACTCAGCCTTGATTTGCATGTAAGGCCTTTTGAAAAACTGGTGCGTATCGCCGTTCAGGAAGGGACCGAAAGAACGGTCAATAACATTAGAAAATTGATCGAAGCCGATCTGGTTGCTTCAAAACAACGCGACAGTTGATAGATAGCAACTTGTCCTCAATTCAATAACCCGGAGACAAATCATGGATTTTATCGTTGAAAAAGACCCTGGATTAATCCCTCAAGTGCTGGCGAAGATTCTTGATTCGTGCGTTAACGGTGTATCGTTGGCGGACCCGGATCAACCGGACCTGCCTTTGGTCTATGTAAATAAAGCTTTTGAAGCAATTACAGGTTATACCTTTGCTGAGATTGTCGGGAAAAACTGCCGTTTCTTGCAAGGCGATGAACATGCCCAGGAAGGTGTACAGCAATTGCGTGAAGCAATAAAAGATAAAAAACCGATCGAGGTCGTGTTGCGAAATTATCGGAAAAACGGAGAGCTGTTCTATAACCACCTACTGTTGTCACCGCTGTTCGATTCCAAGGGAAATGTACTTTATTTTCTAGGGGTGCAATACGATATTACCGCGCAAATTCGTGCAGAGGAAGAAATCAGGTCATTGAAAGTACAGCTTGCGGCGCTGGCAGGTCATTGAAAAGTACTTTTAATACGGCCAATATAGGATAACGGGCCTGCATTAAAACCTGAAATAATCAAGCTACTGATTATGAATAAGAAAACCATGAGAACAAAAATAGGTCGAGTAGATCAATGAGATTATAGTTATCAAGCCGGAGAAAGCAGGGCAGAGTGTGTCGGTTTCGACTCCATGCTGATATAGCCTTGCTATAACATTCGGCGTACTCATGCCACGATCGATGATAGGGTTCTTGTGGAATTGGAGAAAGGGCTTAATGATGCGCCTGGTTTTTTTATTTGATCACAGCGAATGAATGAGGAATAAGGTAACCGGAAGAGCAAAATGGGGATGGTGAGCTCTTCCGGTCGATCAGTTGTTAGCTAAGTGTGTTGCACTACCTCTCAACTGACTCATCCGGCCGGTATGCGGTCGGAGTGATCGAATCATTATTGCTGCCATAGGCAATAACAATGGAATTCAAATAATCGGTAGGAATATTCATAATGGCGGTTGTATTTTTTGTGGCTAGCCGGTAAATCATTTTCGCAACTCATGCGAATGCCTCCAAGCTTGATCGATCGGATTGGGCGTCACCGGTGAAAGGTGACTGTGCCATATAGCGGGTAAATTCCGGGTCCAATTGCCGGTATTTGAAACCGCAGGGTCTTTGTGCGCTGGATTGATGGGTCCTTGTACGCCGGAAAGGCTTTCTGGCGATGAAGTTACTTCGTTGGTTATTTTCGGTTGAATGGCCGGAGCGTTCGAAAATGTAGCATTGGTGAGTAGAAAAAATAAAACCGCGGTACAGAGAGTAATGGTGCCGCCCGATTTGATGAGTAATGATATTGCTTTCCACATAATCAAACTCCTTTTCATATTATTATTGATTAACAATGTATTGCCGGTTTGTTCCCGCAATAGTCGAATCATAAGAATGTGTGAAAATTTCCCGCATTGATGTGGCGTACTGTACGTGGGAAAATATTTCGTGTCAATAAATTGTGAGAAAATTTTCCACGCCATGCTAAAATTTTTGTGAATAAATTCGATGGTTCTCCAAAATTTTATGCACGATACCGGGTTTACTAAATCGATGCTCTCACCGGCATTGGTGGCTGCGTTGCGGCGTGTGCTGCGTCCTCTTATCAAGCTGATGTTGGCGAAAGGATTGACTTATCCTTATTTGGCGGAGGTGTTAAAGGATTTGTTCGTCCAGGTTGCGGTGTGCGAATTTAGAATCGGCGCACATCCACCGACGGATAGTCACTTAAGCTTGGTCACGGGAATTCATCGTAAAGATATCAAGCGATTGCGCGGTTTTGCTCGTACTGATACCGAGTTTGTACCGCAATCGGTATCGCTCGGTATGCGTTTGGTGAGTGTGTGGGCCGGTGATACGCGTTATTTGGATGAAAACAACCAACCGAAGCCGCTGCCGCGACATATCAAAGAAGGCGGTGAAATTTCGTTTGAAGGATTGGTGGCAGGGGTTAGTTGCGATATCCGTTCGCGCGCGGTGTTAGATGAGTGGTTGAGACTCGGGATCGTGCATTTTGACGAAGCCAATCGTGTGTGTCTGAACGCGGCAGCTTTTATTCCGGCAAACGGGTTCGACGAAATGGCCTATTATTTCGGTCATAATTTACATGATCACGTGGCTGCCGCGGCGAGTAATTTATTGGGCGGGCACCGACCTTTCCTGGAACGCAGCGTGCATTACGGCGAATTGAGCGCGGCATCAATTCAGAAACTGGCGGAAACATCGGAGCAATTGGGCATGAAATCGCTGCTTGCCATCAACGAAGCGGCAATGCAGCTTGAAAAGGAAGATGCGTGCGACAACGTACCGCATTACCGGATGACATTTGGTATCTATTATTACAGTGAGCCGGTCGGATCGGAAAGCGCGAGCGGGGTGACAACGGTGGATCTGGGGACACGAACACAACCGGGTGTGATGGAATGAAACAAAAGGGATGGGCGGCAAGGAGTCGCGTCGTTGCATGGATTGTCGGTTGGATGACGCTGATCGTTTTCGGATCTACGGATGCGGTTGCGAAAAACAACTGCGGCGTGCAAGCGGTCGGCATTAATCCGGCACATGGTGCAGATTCGGGAATCGGGGGCACCGGTGTACCTGCTGCTAAACCCGGTATGGATAGCTTCGGCCGCAACGATGGAGGAATTGGTGGAACCGGCAGCGTGGCAGACCGAGGTGGTATTGGCGGTACCGGCATTGTCGGTGTGATTACCGGTTTTGCGAGTATTTGCGTCAACGGTCTTGAGGTTCATTACAGCACAAATACACCGATCGTGGTCGACGGGCATGCCGCTACGATGCGCGAACTTGCGATTGGCCAGTTGGTGGCGGCTCGTGCTACAGGCACAGGCTTCGAGTTGACGGCGGATAATATCGCAGTCATCCATGCCGTGGTGGGGCCGGTCGGCAGTTTCAGCGCCGACAACGGTGAAATGCGTGTACTCGACCAGACCGTCCGTGTGGGTGCGATATCCGGTCACGAAGCATTTGCCGATTTGAACGCTGAAGATTGGGTGCGTGTCAGCGGGCACAGACTGGCTGGCGGTGCCATTGCCGCATCGCGTATCGAAGTGACGGCACCTTTGGCGCAGGCACGTATCAGCGGATACGTGTCGCAATCGGATGAATATGGCTTTGTCATCGGTGAAACGCAAGTTCGGTACGATTCATCAGCGAACACCGAAGGTATTTCATCGGGAACCGAGGTGCAAGTTGCAGGGTATTGGGATGGAACCATTCTGCATGCCCGTCATCTTTGGATCGAGCCGACCAGTCGCAGCTTGGGCAGTGTTGAGCATGTTGTCATCGAAGGTTATGTTCATAACCGCGATAACCGGGAATTGAACTTAAACAACCGGGTGATCGCGTTGGATCCGGGAATGCAGATTTCCGGTACGGCAATTAACGATCTTAAGGTGGATCAACGCGTGCAGATCAGTGGCAGAGTCGGGACCGATCACCGTATTGTTCCTGATCGTGCCGAAGTCGTAAACGCTGCTGCGGTTCCGGTGTTTGAACGGATTGATGGGGGGCAGGCAGATGGCAAGATCGAAATGAGGAAAGAGATCGATGGAGACCCGGATAACAAGTCTTCCGCCGGCAACGACGACCAATCCTTCGGTAATCAAGGAGGGGGACAACCGGATTCGGCGATGCCGTCGATCAAGAATAATGGCGGATCTGTGGATGCCGGTGCGGGGTGGGAGAGCGGCGGCGCGCAGGACCGACCTGACACCACGCATTCGGAATTACTGAACCGAGTGGATGAACAGCGTGATTTTGTTCGCGATATCGACGATCGCCGTGATTCTGAGCGGGAAGCCGGAATTCCTGACAGCGTGCGTGATTTTAGCGATCATCGTGATTGGATGTTGATTGACCGATAACGCGGCCGGTTTGCAATAATCGAATTGAAGTTGATTACTCAGTCAGGATTGCTGAGCGCCGCAGCAGTCGTCGTGGTGGGGATATTGACATGTGCCGGTTCCGCTGCAATGGCTAATCGATTCAGTGTCGGCACGGCGGCCGATTTTACCACCGGCAATTACGGCGGAACGGCGGCAACCGATATTTGGTATGTTCCTTTCACAGCGCGTTATGATAAAGGCCGTGCGTCTTTCAGAGTGACGGTTCCGTATGTCGAAATCACCGGGCCGGGGAATGTGCTGGGTCCGGGGATAGGCGGTGTTACCGCAAGCGGTCTGGCTGTTGGTGGTTCCGGTGCCGCAACTGTTGTTGTTTGTGATGAGGAAGTAAAAGGCTGCCTGGACAAGTACCCGGATCGAGGCGGCGGTGAAAATGGTGATGCGGGAGCCGTCGTAGCGAGCGGATCGCGGGCCGATGAAATGGCGGGGCCCGGTTTGACAGGTGGAATTTCGACCGGAGGTGTGTCGTTCATCAGAACCTCACAAGCAGGGTTGGGCGATGTCGTTGCAGCATTCAGTTATAATTTGATCGATCACACCGCTTCAGGTACCGCTTTCGACATCACGACGCGGATAAAGCTGCCAACCGCCGATGATAGTCGGTTCCTGGGCAGCGGTAGGGTTGATTACGCTGTACAAGGTGATTTATACCAAACTATTGCAAAATGGACTTTTGTTGCAACGCTCGGTTACCGAATTCTCGGCGATCCATCCGGATTCACTTTTCAAAACGTGCTATTCGGTGCAGCAAGCCTGGGTTATCGGTTATCACCGAATGTTGCTTTGGGAGCCAGCTATACCACCGGGCAATCTCCGGTGCGATTGCAGGATGGTCGGGATGTGACATTCTATCTTACGCGACGGATCACCGATCAGGTGCGGCTGAATGTCTATGGCTTGCGCGGCTTTTCGGAACGCAGCCCGGATTGGGGCGGCGGTGTTAATGTGCGTTACGTGTTTTAACCCGAAAGGTTGTCAATCACACTAAATCGATCAATAGCGGATGAAAAATAAGCTTGATTGTTTAATCGGACAGCGATGATTTATTTAATACTGGTTGTCGTGATGACGGTGGTTATCGTGGGGCCATCGTATTGGGTTGCGCATACGCTGAAAAAGTACAGCCAACCGGATGATCGTTATCCCGGAACGGGAGGCGAATTGGCGCGGATTTTGTTGGATTGGGCCAATTTGCAAGCGGTTAAAGTGGAACAGAGCGATCAGGGCGATCATTATGATCCGGTGGAAAAAGCAGTGCGGCTGACGCCGGATAAATTCAATGGTAAGTCATTGACGGCAATAACGGTGGCGGCGCATGAAGTCGGGCATGCAATTCAGGATCGCGATGGCTATTTGCCGCTGAGATGGCGCACCCGGCTGGTGCGGATTGCCGCACCGGCGGAAAAACTGGGCGCGGCGATTTTGATGATCGCGCCGGTTGTCGCCGTGATAACCAAAGCGCCGATAACCGGTATGCTGTTTCTCGCAGGTGGATTGTTGACGCTCGGCACCGCCACAGTGATTCATTTGATCACGTTGCCGATGGAGTTGCACGCCAGCTTTGCGCGCGCATTACCGATGCTGATGCATGGCAAGTACCTGATTGAAGATGACGAGCCGCATGCCAGGAAGATTTTGCGTGCTGCGGCATGGACTTATGTTTCCGCGTCATTGATGACACTGCTCAATATCGGACGATGGTGGGCCATTCTGCGGCGCTGAGATACGTTAAGGCGGCAGGATTATCGTGACGAGGATATGATATTTCGTCTTGACCCTGTTCTGTAAGCAACTTAACATGCAAAATCTACTTTTTAAAAACTTATTGACTGAACAAGTATGAGGTATTTGATGAGGCGACAAAAAGCGCACGGTGAACTTGGATTTACACTGCTCGAATTGCTGGTGGTTATGGTGATTATCGGTTTGTTGGCGGCTTATGTCGGACCGAAATATTTTTCACAGGTCGGAAAATCGGAAATCAAAATGGCGCAAGCACAGATCGATGCATTAGAAAAATCGCTGCATCAGTATCGCTTGGATGTGGGCAGCTACCCCGCTACCGAGCAGGGCTTGTCTGCATTGGTGAATCGGCCGGGCAACGAACCCCGGTGGCAAGGCCCTTATCTGTCCAAGCTGCCGCCCGCCGACCCGTGGGGGCGTCCGTATGTCTACAAATACCCCGGTGAGCGTGCCGAATTCGACTTGTTATCGTATGGTAAGGATGGACAGCCTGGCGGTGAGGGTGAAGCCGCGGATATCACTAACTGGTAATTCACCCGATGCGTTTTGAAGTAAAAGCGGTAATTTCCGGCCAAGGGACCGTGTATCTGGACTTGGAAGCGAACAGCGAGGAAGAGGCGCGCCGCCAAATTCTGGAACAAGGCGGTATGGTGCTGAGCGTCCGCAGGCGGTTTTCCGGCTTTACGATGAAATCCCGTGCACGCTTTCCGTTGGTGCATTTCAGCCAGGAATTGCTGTCACTGCAAACTGCGGGGTTGAGTTTGGTGGAAAGTATCGAAACTTTGCTCGAGAAAGAGCAGGATACCGGCAATCGCAATATCATCCAAAGCATATTGGCCCGATTGTATGAAGGCGTTACGTTTTCACAATCGCTGGGGGAATTTCCCGGCGCTTTTCCGCCGCTTTATATTGCAACCGTTCGTGCCAGCGAACGGACTGGCGATCTGGCGGAAGCATTGACGCGTTTTATCACGTACCAGACGCAGATGGAGTTTGTGCGTAAAAAATTGGTGGGCGCTTCGATTTATCCTGTGCTGTTGCTAACGGTGGGCTTGCTGGTCTCCATTTTTCTGATGGTATTCGTGGTACCGAAATTCAGCGCGATTTACGACGATATGGGCAGCGATCTGCCATGGTTATCGTTATTGCTGATCAAATGGGGGCAATTCGTTCACGAGCGTGGCTGGGAATTGGCCATTGCCGCCACCGGGATGTTGGTGGCATTCGGGTACGTCGTTACCCGGGCGTCGTTCCGAGCCAGCGTACTGCGGCTACTATGGCGTATTCCCGCTATCGGCGAGCGGATGCGGGTTTATCAGCTGGCGCGGTTTTATAAGACCTTGGGCATGTTGCTGCGTGGCGGAATCCCGATTACCCAAGCGCTTGAGATGGTCAGCGGATTATTACAATCGCATTTTCTTCCCAAAGTGAAAGCGGCGGCCAAGCATATTCGTGAAGGTAAGACGATATCCAGCGCGATGGAACTGGAGGGACTAACCACGGCGGTCGGTAATCGTATGCTGCGTGTCGGTGAGAGAACCGGGTTGATGGGCGACATGATGGAACGAATCGGCAATTTTCATGATGAAGAAATTTCACGTTGGGTCGAATGGACCACCAAATTGATTGAACCGCTATTGATGGCGTTTATCGGCATTGTAATCGGCGGCATCATCATTCTCATGTATATGCCTATTTTTGAATTGGCGGGAAGTATCAACTGATGGAAGCGATTGCCCAAGCCTCGGATAGAGAGCATATTGATCTTAACCGGTTGGCCGAAATCCGACGCAAAGCGGTTGATCAAGGTGTTTCCGTGATTCAGCTGCTGGAAGAGGAGGGGAGGTACACACCGGACGAATTGATGCGGCAATTAGGGCAATTGATGCGTATGCAGGTGCTGGAGATGCGGACGATCCATACGCTTGAGCCCGCGTTTGACATACTGCCTTTCGCTGAGGCGATGAAGCACGAATGCGTGTTGTTCAGGCATGACCAAAGCTATTTGTTCGCGATCGGCAATCCTTTCTCCAATAAATTGCGTGCATGGGCGGAAGAGCGTATCGACCGGCCCATGGAATGGCATTTGGTGCACCCTGCCGATCTGAGCGCTTTTTTCAGCCAGCAAGAAAAAAACATGCGTGCGATGGACCAGGTCATGCCGTCGGCGGAACTGGATACAGCACAAAGCGGGGTTGAGGATTTATCGTTAAAAAGCATTAATGAAGGGACCAGTCAGGTGGTGCGATTGGTGCACTCCACCCTGTATGACGCGCACAAATCCCAGGCCAGCGACATTCATTTGGAAATGGCGATTCATTCGTTATCGATCAAATACCGTATCGACGGCGTATTGATTTCTGTGGGTGTGATTCAGGGTGCGGATTTGGCGGAACAAGTGATCTCCCGGATCAAAGTGATGTCTGAATTGGATATCGCGGAGCGACGTGTGCCGCAGGACGGGCGCTTCAAAATCGCGATTCAAGGCCGGGAGATCGATTTCCGCGTATCGATCATGCCGAGTATTTTTGGTGAAGACGCGGTATTGCGGATTTTGGATCGCCAGGCATTATCGGATCATTTGGAGGGATTGACGCTCAACCAATTGGGGTTTTCCCCGGCGGCGATCGCAACTATCCGGCGGTTAAGTTCGGAACCTTACGGTATGCTGCTGGTAACCGGGCCGACCGGTAGCGGCAAAACGACATCATTGTATGCGGCGATTTCCGAAGTGAACAAAGGCAACGACAAAATCATCACCATCGAAGATCCGATCGAATATCAGCTTCCCGGGGTACTGCAAATACCGGTCAATGAGAAAAAAGGCTTGACGTTCGCACGCGGATTACGGTCGATCTTGCGGCACGATCCCGATAAAATCATGGTTGGCGAGATCCGTGATGCGGAAACCGCGCAAATTGCGATTCAGGCGGCACTGACGGGCCACTTGGTATTTACCACCGTGCATGCTAACAATGTTTTTGACGTAATCGGGCGGTTCTCGCACATGGGAGTCGATCCCTACAGCTTCGTATCCGCGCTGAACGGTATCGTGGCGCAACGGCTGGTGCGGTTGTTGTGCGCGCATTGTGCGGTGGAGGAACGGCCGGATGCCGCCTTGATCGCGGAATCCGGCATTGCGGTTGAAGATGCCGATCATTATCGCTTTCGCGGCGGT
>CP091135.1:1191526-1214556 GCA_021582655.1 Nitrosomonas sp. | reverse complement strand
GGCAGTGTCAGCAACATTCTTCTTCAGGCTTTAATCGTGTCCGAAGCCATAGCTTCCTCCTGATGATTGAAGAATGGGCTTGCACGATGGATTCTTGAGTCAGAAGGTTTTTTATCTGCGAGTCAAATATAGTGTAGAGTTTTACAATCATAAATAATAATCAATTGTTTCTATGATAGTAATAGACTAATATCTATTGAATTTGAAGCGGGAGGGAAGGTATATGCGCCATAGCACCATACGTCAACTGGAAGTATTTGAAGCGATTGCGCGCTTGAAAAGTTTTACGCGCGCAGCGGAAGAGCTATGCTTGACGCAACCGACAGTGTCGATGCAGATCAGGAAATTGACGAATGAGATCGGTTTACCGTTGTTCGAGCAAGTCGGCAAAAAAATCTATTTAACCGATGCCGGAGCAGCACTGTATCAAACTTGCCTGGGTGTTTTTGAGCATTTTTCCCGGTTTGAAATGATCGTATCGGATATGAAAGGGTTAAAATCCGGGAAACTGCGACTGGCGGTGGTGACGACCGCAAAATACTTCACGCCGCGCTTATTGGGCATGTTTTGCCGGGAATATCCCGGTGTCGATGTCACGCTGAAGGTAACCAATCGCGAGCGTGTGCTGGAGCGATTGACCAATAATCAGGATGATCTTTATATCTTGGGTCAGATTCCGGATGCGGTTGATGCCACGACGGAGATGTTTCTGGACAATCCGCTGGTTGTATTGGCATCTGCGGACCATCCCTTGGTTAATGAAAAAAGCATTACGATTGCACGTATCTGCGAAGAGCCTTTCATTATGCGGGAATCCGGCTCCGGAACCAGGATGGCGACTGAGCAATTTTTCTCGGAGCACAATCGAAAACTGAGGGTGCGCATGGAATTGGGCAGTAACGAAGCAATTAAGCAAGCAGTTGTCGGCGGATTGGGTATCGCGGTGTTATCACGCCACACCTTGGTGTTAGATGCACCGATGGGTCAGCTTGCGGTGCTGGATGTCGAAGGTTTTCCGATCAAACGGCATTGGTACTTTGCTTATCCATCCGGCAAGCAGCTGTCGGTTGTTGCACAAACATTTTTACAATACTTACGCCAGGCTTCTGAATTTCTCGAGGATTTGTCATGCCGCTATGCGATCAGCGGGCACTGTCCGCTGATCAAATGCAATGCGACATAACTGCGGGTTTGCGGAATATAACCGAAACGTCCACTGATTACTGATAGGAGTTTAGCCATGACCCGATCGATTGTCTGGTTCGATCAATTGTCCATGAACGATGTCGGCGAGGTCGGTGGTAAAAACGCTTCGCTGGGAGAGATGATCGCTCATTTGTCGCAAGCCGGGGTCAGCGTGCCGATGGGATTTGCCACCACGACAGCGGCATACCGCGGTTTTCTGTCCGAGAACGGGCTAACCGACCGTATTCACCGCTGCTTGCACGATCTCGATATCAATAATATTCAAGCGCTTGCTGTGGCGGGGAAAACAATCCGTACGTGGATGCTGCATGCCGAGTTGCCGAAAACGTTGTTACAGGAAGTATCGCAAGCTTATCGTAAGCTCGCTGCTGACGATGGCGGCCGTGTTTCGTTTGCCGTCCGCTCTTCCGCGACCGCCGAAGATCTGGCGGATGCGTCGTTTGCCGGTCAGCAGGAAACGTTGCTGAATGTTTGCGGTTTGGAACAAGTTATCGCGGCGATCAAGGTGGTGTTCGCTTCGCTGTATAACGACCGGGCGATCGCGTATCGGGTGCATCAGCATTTTCCGCACGATAGGGTGTATCTTTCCGCGGGAATTCAGAAAATGGTGCGTAGCGACCTGGGAGCCAGCGGTGTGATGTTCACTTTGGATACCGAATCCGGTTTTCGTGATGCGGTGTTCATTACTGCGGCGTATGGATTGGGCGAAACCGTGGTGCAAGGTACTGTTAATCCGGATGAGTTTTATGTGTATAAGCAGGGACTTGTCCAGGGAAAACCCGCTGTTTTGTCACGGCGCCTGGGTACCAAGGCGATCGAAATGATTTATGCCGGAGAAAAACGGGAAAGCGGTGTGTCCACGACGATACGCGATGTCGACATGGCGAGGCGCCGGCGCTTCTCATTATCGGATGTACAAGTCGAAGCATTGGCGCGCCAGGCGGTTGTCATCGAGCGGCATTATGGTCGCCCGATGGATATCGAGTGGGCGTTAGATGGATTGGACGGGCAATTGTACATCGTGCAGGCGCGCCCGGAAACGGTGGAAAGCCGGGCTGCGCCATTGCTGGAACGTTTCAAGCTGATGGGAAAAAGTGCTGTATTGGCCGAAGGCCGGGCGATCGGTGGCAAAATCGGTCAAGGAACGGCGCGGCTGATCAAAGGGGTTGAGCAGATGCACCAAGTACAGCCGGGGGACGTATTGGTTACCGACATGACCGACCCGGATTGGGAGCCGATTATGCAACGTGCTGCGGCGATTGTTACCAATCGCGGCGGGCGTACATGCCACGCGGCGATCGTCGCCCGGGAAATGGGTATTCCGGCGGTAGTCGGCTGCGGCGATGCAACGCGAACGATTGTGGGCGGTGCGGGGATTACGGTTTCCTGCGCCGAAGGCGATACCGGGTACGTTTACGAAGGCCTGTTGCCGTTCGAGCATACCGCTGCGGATACCGGTAAGTTGCCGGATTTGCCGGTCAAAATCATGATAAATGTTGGCAATCCGTCGCATGCGTTTACGTTCTCGCGCATTCCCAATCACGGAATCGGACTGGCTCGGTTGGAATTCATCATCAACAACATGATCGGCATCCACCCTAAAGCTTTGTTGGAATTCGATCGGTTGCCGGATAGCTTGCAGCGTGAGATCAGCGCTCGTACCGCCGGTTATCCGGATCCGGTGGGTTTTTATGTGATGAAACTGATCGAAGGTATTGCCACCCTGGCAGCGGCATTTCACCCGCATCCGGTAATTGTGCGCACATCCGATTTTAAATCGAACGAATATGCCAATTTGCTGGGCGGCAGCCGGTACGAGCCGCACGAAGAAAACCCGATGATCGGTTTTCGCGGCGCATCGCGGTACGTATCACCCGATTTTTGCGATTGCTTCGAGCTGGAATGTCGGGCATTACGCCAAGTGCGTAACGATATGGGATTGACCAACGTTGAAATCATGATTCCATTTTGCCGTACCCCTGAAGAGGCCGCGCAGGTCACCGCGTTGCTTGCATCGCACGGATTGGAGCGTGGCAATAATGGATTGCGCGTAATCATGATGTGCGAAATTCCGTCAAATGCCGTGATGGCGGAAGCTTTTTTGCAATACTTTGACGGTTTCTCCATTGGCTCGAACGATATGACGCAATTGACACTCGGGCTTGATCGCGATTCCGGTTTGGTGTCGCATTTGTTCGATGAGCGTAGTCCGGCGGTCAGGAAATTGCTGCAAATGGCGATCGATGCTTGCCGTAAACACAATAAATACATCGGTATTTGCGGGCAAGGGCCGTCCGATTATCCCGATTTTGCCGCTTGGCTATGTGAGCAAGGTGTCGGCAGCTTATCGTTGAACCCCGACTCGGTGATCGATACTTGGCTGCACATCGCAAGCTTGCGCAAGCCATGATCCGGCAAAAACGCACGGTGTTCTATTTGTCCGACCGCACCGGTATTACCGCGGAAACACTCGGGCACAGCTTGCTGACGCAGTTTGACGGTATGCAATGGGAAACGGTCAGTGTGCCGTTTCTTGACGATGCTGCTAAAGCCGCAACGGTACGGATGCAGATTAATCAAGCCGCCGAACGCGACGGTTACCGGCCTTTGGTATTCAGTACATTGCAAAATCCGCAGATTCTGGCGGTTATCAAGCAAGCTGATTGCCGGGTCTACGATTTTTTTGAAGCATTTACCCACCCGGTCGAAGAAGAGTTGCACCGGTCGTCTGCACGCAAGGCTGGCCGTTCGCACGGTTTGCACAACAACTTATCGTATTTCAGGCGGATAGCCGCGATTAATTATGTGCTGGCGCATGACGATGGCGTTAATCCCAATCATTTTTCCGAGGCCGATATTGTGCTGATCGGTGCGTCGCGGTGCGGTAAAACACCAACTTGCCTTTATTTGGGATTGCAGTATGGCATCGCCGCGGCGAATTACCCGCTGACACCAGACGATATGCACGTGCAACAGCTGCCGCAAGCGGTCGAGCATGTCAAAAGTAAATTGTTCGGCTTGACGCTGACCCCGGCGCAACTGCACTTCATTCGCCAGGAGCGCTATCCGAACAGTCAATATGCTTCGCTGGCGCAATGCCAGCAGGAGATTCAGTGGCAGGAATCGTTGTTTCACCGTTTCGATATTTCGTATCTGGATGCGACGCGTATTTCGATCGAGGAGATCAGTGCGATCATTCTGAATCGTTGCGGGTTGAAGCGGCGTTTATACGGATGAACCGGCCGTCGCCAAGCAACCGGGGGAATCCGGACGTCAAAGGTATGTGTTTTTGCTTATTGACGCTGGAGGATTGTCCGTTTCCGTAGCATCTGTATGATCCGGTAAGCCGCGCAAGCTGCGATCAGGTGCTTTAGCGTATGGCCGCTGATCGATGTCGCTGTCCATACATAAATTTTTTCGTCGAGCATTTCCGCCGCTTTTGCAGCCATATACAACGCAATGATCTGGAAAAAAACACTACCATGTGAGTAGCGTGACGGAAAGCGTAGGCAAACCCAGGCGATCAGCAGGATCGAATAAAACTGCATGACGATATAGAAATTCAGGTTGCCGTTGCCTTGCTGTTCGGTCCAATGCCAATACAGCACGCTCAATACGGCGAGAACGGTGAGCGGCGGTAGCGTCAGCAAACCCGCAAGCGGGCCGATACGCTCGCTCAATACCGCGGACAGCAGCGCAGCAATGGCGGTGGCAATAAACAGGCGATCCCATAACAGGTGGTCGTTATCGGGGCTCCAGTGATAATACATCGAACCGACTGCAATTGCGGTTACGCTGAGAAACAGCATCCAATATGGCAGACTTTCTTTACGGTCAAGAAAGGTCGATTGCATCGGGGTGTGCTGTATTCGCCGTAAACTGATCAGACCGACAGTGCCGCTGAATAAGAAGGCTAAATTGGATACCACATTGTTGAAATTACGGATGCCGAGAAAATCGCGCCGGTCGGCGAAAAGATGATAGTCAGCGGGTTGCGCAAGCGGGGGCAGCAATGCTGCCATTGCGATGGCCGATAATGATACCGCGGCAATTAATCCATATTGTCGCTTAATGTTTGTCATTCGACCGAACTCGCGCATGTTTCAAGCTACCTTCGATAAGATGCTATTGATCAATTCGTACGAATTTCTATAAAACCAGCCTTGAAAAATCATTTCTGCACGCCATATATTTTTACTGTTGGAATGAGAATTATACGCATAGTCCGCAGAGCATGATTTTGTAGCCGTATTCTACGAATGCGTTGGTAGAGCGGCATGCAGTGCGATATAGGGGAGGGTTGACGCTTCGAGTACTGCGCTATCTATTTGGTCGCAAAATTTACGGTTCATAAATTTTATTCCCGGGGCTGCATAAATTGATGATGACGAAAACGTGTAAAGTATGCTGGATCGCTGTTTTGTTGGCGCTGACGGAGGGTAGTGCATTGGCCAGTATTATTAAAACCGAAGCGGGTTATACTGGAATCGGTTCTCAAGTCAACGTTGTCGATTATAAAACTGCGGTTGAAGCCGCAATTCTGTCAAGTGCCAATCACGGGACTGTGATACGGGCGGCGAACAATGGTGCGGTCGATCGGGAATTGGCTGGTGGCGCGATAAGGAATATTGCTGTTAAGACCACCATCGATTTCCATGTGTCGCCAGTCAACGCCGGAGTTTGGGCGTTTCGTACCGATGCTGATTTTGGTTATGGCGGTGCTGTTTTTCTTGACAATACCGCTTATGTCGCCGGAATGCAACGGGTCGAAAATAATGACGACGCAGCACGATATTTCAATATCGTCACCCACCTGGTGCCGGGCAATCACGTGTTGACGGTTTATCGAATCGGCACTTGCTGCGACAGTGCGCAGCAAGTGCAATTCAAGATAGGAAATGGCGTTTTCACTGCATTCAACATTAATGACGGCATTTCCCCGGTGCCGGAGCCTGATACATATGCCATGGTTCTGGTCGGTCTGTTTTTATTTATTGTTTCATTGAGCGGCAGTAGCGGACTGCACACCGGGAAAAGGCGGGCATTCCATTAATTTTTAACGCCATAGCTACGAGCTTCGCAAGAAACAATCCTGGGTTACATTCACAAACAGTCATCATGGGATGTTGATCAGCGGTTTGCCAAGCTATGCAGGCAACGCTCGACCCATTGCCCTGTCAGTTTTTCTTGTACGGTATTCTGCCGCAGTCGCGTCGCCAAGCTGGGGAAATCCACTTGATCCAACGGTTGATCCTGGTTGAAGCAGGAGAACACGTAAGTGATCTTTCCGGTTTCCGGATCCTGGTGCGGTTGCAGGCATTGTGCGCAAATTTCTTTCATCATGCATTGCATTGGCGAATTGATCGAGCCGATGGCGAAATGATCTGCTTTCAGGTAAGACTTCAATTGGTTATGCCGTGCTACGCCGACAGCTGCCATCATGCGATCGGAACCGATGGCGATGATGTGTCCGGCATCGAGCAGCGCGATCGGTTGTTTGCCTAGTTCGCCACTTGCATACGCTACCATGGCCTGTACGATATTGCCGACAAAACTTTTATCTTGCGGACGGGTCGGCGTAAAACCGGGTGCCTCATCGCAGCACCATACCACGACGTCGGCGGCTGCTTCGATTTCCGCTACCTTGTAGCGATCCACCAGTTTTTTGTAACCGGCGAAATACAGCACTTTCGATCCGGCTGCCCGCGCGGCGGCACCGATTGAAAACAATACGGCGTTACCCAAGCCGCCGCCGACCAGTACCGCGGTATCATTCGCCGGAATTTCCGTCGGCGTACCGGTAGGGCCCATTAACACCACCGGGTCGCCCGGTTTCAGTGACATGCATAAATTGGAGGAGCCACCCATTTCCAACACGATCAACGAAACCAGGCCTTGTTGCAGATCTACCGAAGCCCCGGTTAGTGCTAAACCTTCCATCGCTAATCGGGTGTCGTTGCTGATCGGTGCATAGGAAGCGTAATTCTGAAAGCGGTAGAATTGGCCGGGACGGAAATGTTCCGCTGCTATCGGTGCGTGTACCACCACCTCAATAATATTAGGAGCCAGTCTTTCCACTTTATGGACGATGGGGCGCAGTCGCCGGTTCAAGTTATCGAAAAATTGCGGTGTGGTTTGTGTCGAAGCCGGTTGCACATGTGACAGCACCCGATTGACGATCGGATAGCCTTGCTTGGCACTGGACATCGCTTTTACCACATTGCCCGAGAACGATGGATGCAAATCGCCGAAGAAGCTGATGAAACGACCGTCCTGTTCGTTGCGGTAGCGGCTCAACAGTACGTAGGGGGTGTCCGGTTTCGGATTGCCGTAAGCCGGTTTGACGGGATCGCCATGTTCATCGCAGGCGATGAAATAACGACCATCAAGCGGATAATTGGTCCCGTCTTCACGTGCCAATACCGTATTCGGCTGTGTTCCCGCGGCGACCAGCAAGGCGCGCGTTTTCAATTCCACCTCGACGTTGTCATGCCATTGTCCGGCTTCATCCCGCCGTTGTACCGCAAAGCGCACCGATTGCACATGGCTCCATTGATCCACGTTGACACGCACTGGTGTCATGCCTTCGGCGAAAGTGATACCTTCTTCGAGTGCTTTTTCAACTTCTTCGTGATTCAGCGTATACGAGGGACTGTCGATCAGGCGTTTGCGGTACGCGATCATGGCGCCGCCCCAGGATTGTAGCAAGCCGATGATATTTGCGGAGCGTCCTTCTTGTTCCGCGGCTTGCCGTTCGGCACGGATCGCCCGCGCATGTTGCAGAAATTCGTTGGCGATCGCTTGCTCTTCTTCGTCCCAAATACTGCGAATCACCGCTTCGCCCTGCGCTGCCGTCAGTATTTCGTAGCGCCGCAGGAATTTTTCGACTTGTACCGGATAATAAGCCAGTGCTTCGGTCGCGGTATCGATGGCGGTTAATCCGCCGCCGATCACAACCACCGGCAAGCGCAGCTGCATGTTGGCGATCGAATCGCTTTGTCCCGCTCCGGTCAGTTGCAGGCCCATCAAGAAATCTGAAGCGGCGCGGACACCGCGCGCCAATCCGTTCGGTAAATCCAGAACCGTCGGGCGTCCCGCTCCCGCCGCCAGAGCGACATGGTCGAACCCCATTGCGAATGCATCATCGGTGGTTAGGGTGCCGCCGAAACGCACACCACCGAACAATGCAAATTCCTCCCGGCGTTCCAGCAATAAGCGGATCAATTTCAGGAAATTCTTGTTCCAGCGCACGGTAATGCCGTATTCCGCCACACCGCCGAAACCGCCCGGCATGCGCTGATCGAGGCGTTCTTCCAGCGCATTGGACCACTTGACCGCCTTGAACGGTACGCGCTCGCCTTGGCCGTTGACGCCGGAAATATCTGCAGGCAGCGGTTCGATTTTAAGTCCGTCGATACCGACTACGGTATGTCCCTCGTTCATCAGATGATGCGCCAGTGTGTATCCGGAAGGGCCCATACCGACCACCAATACTTTGCGTCCTGATGCCGGCTTGGGTACCGGACGGTGGAGATTGAGCGGATTCCAACGTGTCAGCAGGCTGTATATTTCATATCCCCACGGCAATGCCAGTACATCTTTGAGTGTGCGGGTTTCCGCTTGTGGAATATCTACCGGGTCTTGCTTTTGATAGATACAAGATTTCATGCAGTCGTTACAGATTCGATGCCCGGTACCGGCACACATCGGATTATCCAATGTGATCATCGCCAAACTGCCGACGGCGACGCCTTGTGTTTTTAATTGATGAAATTCGGAGATGCGTTCTTCCAGCGGGCAGCCGGCCAGTAAAGCGCCTAGTTCGCTTTTCTTGAATGTTACCGGTTCATCGGGAGATTTCGCTTTTTGCTTTAAACCTTTGGAGCAGGAATCCTTACCTTGCTCATGGCACCATATACAATAATTGGCTTCATCCAGCGCGCCGCGCAAATCGGTGCCCGCATCGGTCAGCGCGAATCCATGGCGTTCGCGTAAATGCCCCAACTTATGAACGGGATAGCCGCCGGATTCATCGGTATCCAGTGTCAGTAAGTGCTGAAAATCCAATTTGGCAGGCGTTTTGAACAAAATACCCGTGGCGGTATGCCGCTGTCCTTCAGGGGTGCGCAATGCCCAGGCTGCATAGTGCAATGACTTGCTCAGCCAGGCTTCATTTTCCGCTTCGTGATTCATCCATTGAGATACTTTGCTCGCGAAAGTCAATTCCGAGAAAGCCTCTCCAAATTCCGCCGCTAATTCTTTTTCAAGCGCCGGACCATTGATTGCGGCCAATTCTTCATCGCTCACTTTGGTTTTTGCACGGCGTTGTACAAACTGACGTTTGCAAAAATACAAAGGTGCCAATTCGTGATGTTTGGCAGCCAGTTGCTGTACTTCATTTTCGATGTTGAACAAGCGCGCGATGAAGTCTTCCAGCCACGGTGCGATAGCAATCAACAGTGCGGATTCATCCTTGGGCGGCAAAGCCGCGGGATTCGCACGCGCAGATTCCAAGCGCTTAAACAATGTTTCATCGCCGGTATGGAGGAATTCCAGAAAAATTTGATCCAGTTTCGCTAAACCGGTTTGGCGATACAGATCGGCAATGGTGAAATCGAAATTTAAATTGGGTGAAGCAGAAAAGCTGTCCTGCCGGTTATTCAATGTTGCATCTGTCGTTATCATAATGGTTTTTAATATTTTGCTTTCTTCCTTGTTAGGGGGTTATAACTGCGCATCATGTGTTGCTTGATGTTTTGTGCCCCATTCGAATGATGGACACCTGTTTGATTTCGCAACATCAAAGACTTGCCTTATTTTATCAGGATGTAGCGTGCTGTGGGCCGGTAATGTCGATTCGCTGCATAGTAGACGTAGACGCCAAGGCATCTATCGGTAACCGAATCCCTGTGGTCGAGGTTACTGCAAGATGTTCTGCGTTGTCGTTATGGTGTTATAGATCAGTATCTTGATGAAAGGGGCGTTGTTCGGATCCGACTGCAGCGGTTTGTTATTTCGAGTGACGGATAGGTGGTACCCATTTCAGAATCGTATCCACTAATAATTCAGGTGTTATCGGTTTGGTCAAAAAATCATTCATACCGGCTTGCTGGCACAATTCCCGATGATGCTGATCCACATAGGCTGTAACTGCAATGATACATAAATCAAACCATCTGGCATCGGATCGGATGATTTTGGTGGCTTCCAATCCGTTCATAACCGGCATTTGAATGTCCATCAATACGCAATCGAATGACTGTTTGTTCAGCATCGCTATCGCTTCTTGCCCATGACTGGCTACGGTGACGGTCGCGCCGTAATGTTTCAAGAAGCCGGTGATAATTTCCTGATTCAAATCGTTATCTTCAACCACAAGAATGGTGATGCCTGTTAATTTCTGATGGGTTGCTTGATGATGGATTAATTGCATTTACTGGGTTACCGTGACATTTGGAAAAACGCTGATTAATTGGCTGCACAAGAGAGTCGCTTCGTTGCGCGGTACGCGCCTCCTTTATCTTTGATAGGTCTCGGTTGCTGTGCCCCGTGTACCTGACGCTAAGCATAACAATTTGTGCTTTTTATTGCTGTAGGAATTGGAAAATTCACAATCCGATTTAAAATGTATCGAAAGCATCATAACGCACTGTATGAAAAACGGCTGCGGTAATTTTGAAATTCAAAAACTCAATAACCGGAATAATGGGTTATCTCCGAAAAATGTTTGAGTTTCGCAGCAATTTCAATTTGCGAAGTACGCTCAATCAATATTTCCGCCGGCTGTTCGAGCAATTAATTCGCAGTTGGGTTCATTATGCCTGGTCGTATTTTCTTTCAATGCAGGTCGATTATTCGGCAATTTCGTATAGCTTGAGCGGAGGGGTTGATAGTATGGGCTTGAGTTTTTGTAGCGGAATGTCCGGGAATGGATACCCATCAATGGTGAGTATATAGAGAGAGATTTTGTCGCTGAGTAAAGTTTCTGGATTTGAGGCAATCCGGTAAGAGCAAAAGACGACAGGCTCCAAGTCCGTCGGTGTGCTTGGCATGCAAGATCCGGTATTAACTGTATGTACACGTTTGTTATCCGGGTATAGCGTTATCGATGTGGCGTCATAATTATTCGGGTATTTCTTGCCAAAATACCGGAACAATCTGAGGTGACTCCTGAGCGTGGTTAAATCCAATGCATTAACTTCCGGTAGTAGCAAATAAACGGGTCTCTCGGGAAAATATAGGTAATTTCCTATCTCTCTTGCTTTTGAGTAATCGACTGTTATACGTTCGCCTATTGGCCGAACGAGTAAACCCAGCCTTGAGTCTTGATGTTCTTGGGCAGGTCCGATGACGCCGCTTTTTGCCATTGAAGGAAATAGGTACTTCTGAATTTCCGGTGGCAAATGATTGGCGGCCAAGTGACGAGATTCTTGTATTATGAGCGAGTAAGGGGTAAGCGTCAGTATGGCTATCAACCCCAAAGCACCTGCTAAAGGAAGAATTTTGCGTTGGTTGATAAAATCCCGCAGAATCCGGCTCCAACCTTCACCAGCAAGGACTAACAACGGAAGCGCAATATAAAAAGCCATGCGGACATTGACCGAGCGCCCGCTTAGACTGTCAACGACGAGGGGCAGCAATGTGAGGCCTAACCATATCATTGCAAAACGAACCAGAGGATCGCGCCACATCGGTATTGCCGCACAAGCTCCGACCCATAATAAGCCTCCTGCAATTATGATTCCAAATAAACTTTTAGCCGGTGCACCGGGAAACATTTCCGTGGCGGCAGAGGAGAAGCTTGCCAAGGTTTGCGGATTGGCTAGTGGGAAATACCACCAGGCATATAGTAAGTACAGCGCTAATGAAACCACCCCGGTTGCGATGATGCTCGGAATGGTGTCATATTTTTTCGATATCGCAAGTGCTGCCAATAATGTTGCTAAGAACATCAATCCTGGTAGGATTGCATCGATGCGAATGAAAAACAACAAAAACAATAAAAATCCCGAAAATGCGCCGACTGCTAACGATCGGCGCTCAATGGCTTTTACCAATGTTGCGGCAAAAAGAGCCAAGGCTATGAATGCCGGAGGTTCGCTCAGCAAGTGGCCTTGAAGTCCGCGATAGCTGTCGGAAGCAATATAAGTAATTGCCGCAATGAGATACCCTGACCACCAGATAGGGTCAGGTTGGTTTGAACGAAACAGAACGGTTAAACGGGAACTAAGCACTAAACAAAGAGTGACGCCCACTGCCATGAAGATCCGGTATAACCACTGCATTGTCACAAGTGCGGTGTCAGTAGCACCCAATAACCGAACAATTTCACCGAGCAAAAGTACATGACCGATACGTGTGAAGTACCAAAGCGCACCGACCGGTTCAAGTGGAATATCATGCGCATGTTGATGATAATCGACGAGTATGTGTGTTTCCGCAATTAGCTTGGCGAGTTGTACGTAAATTGCAGCGTCCAAATGAGTTTCTTCAAGCGGCGCCAGATCGAAATGGCACAATAGGGCGGCGATAAATACTATGGACAGTACGTAAAAGCCGACTGACAGATGTGAAGCAAAAAATCCGTCAAACTGATGATTGGTACTGTGTGTGTGTAATTTGAACTTCAAGGCGATCTTCTCTATCGTTGTAAACGCCGAAGAACTTGCGCTCGTCGGACTTAACAGGGCAGTAATGCCTGATGAAAATTGTGATAACTGATACTGCCGTGGGTATTATTATTATCGATTCTACCGGATTTATTGTAGGAACATTGATTAATTGACTACATGAATAAATCGTTTTGCTGCGCGGCCTTGCATCTTATTGATAGGTTTTGGTCACTGTGTTTCGTAAGCTTTGTGCTTCATCTCGTTCGCTGGATTAGTCAGTGTTTTCCTATGCTCGCTGAGCAATTCATTAACAACTTTCTGTGCCAAGCCGGCGGCGCCATTCCAGGAAGTAACTTCAGGATAAACCTGAGTGGTCGTAGCCAGATATAATTTTCCAGGAATTAAGACCGCGGGCGGTTTTCGTTGCTGATAGCCCGTAGTGTAAAGCGGTTCCACGAAGGGTGACCGGAATACAAATCGATCGATCACATCGTCTTCCTGAAGATCGGGGAAAAGCCGCTTCAGTCCAGCCATGTATGCCTGAAGAATTTCGGTATCGCTTTGGGAAAACAGCGGATCGGTACGGTGGACATAGTTCATCAAGTAGACCAGATGCACGCCCGCGGTATCGGTTTTCTCGAGCAACGTGGTACTTTCCACAACACCCTGAAAAGGGATTTCTTCATCGATTGCGGCAACCCAGTAGTGCTGTGTAAGTCCGCGCCGCAGCATGAGTACTGCATTTACCACACCTTGCATATCGATTCCAGCGTCGATTCGTTCGGCAACGCTGGCTAACCGGCCGTCAGCCATGGCCGCACGCAGGGACAGGATGGGGGCGGTTACAATCACGCGATCAAATACTTGTGCTTTGTCTGGTGTCGTATGAACAATGAGCCGTTCGTCTTCCGTGAGGTCCAATTTCTCCACGGGCGCTTGTAATTTGATGATGCCGCCATGTGCTTTGATCGATTCGGATAGCGTATTGATGATGCGCCGGTAGCCGCCATGGATGTATCCTTTGCATTCTTTTTTTCCACCACCTTTTTCACGGTTGAAGCGTTTCCAAAACCAGAGAGCGGGAACATTTTGGTAGCGATCGCCGAATTTGGCTTGCAACATCGGTTTCCAAAAGATCTCAAAGGCGCGTCGGCCGGAGAGTCGGCTTAACCATCTGACACAGGTTACATTATCCAGCCCATTGGATGAGCAAATACTTCCCCATACACCGGTCAGACCGATACGTATTCTGTCGATTAATGATAATGGACTGAATCGTAATAATTCGAGTGGTGTATTGAGGCCGTATAATTGACCATTCTGCATGAACCCGAAGCTGGTCTCTTTCCAATAAATCTGATCTTCGAGACCCAATTCGCGCAGTATGCCGAGCAGGTGCCGATCGCTGGGCAGCATGCAGTGATAAAACCGCTCAAGGTGCACATTCCGGTACTGGAAAAAAGTTCCCAAACCGCCCAGCTGATCGGAGGCTTCGTAGACAGTGACGCGCGCACCTGCTTTGGCAAGTAGATATGCTGATACCAGACCGCTGATTCCGCCACCTACTACGGCGATGTCCGATGATGCGCCGAAATTGCCTGTCACTTCGGTAGCGCCAGTATCTTTAAGATTTTTTATCATAATCAAACTTTTCAAGTGTCGGTTTCACACGCCAGGAGATCGGTAGGAAACCGCGTGTCAGTGTGATTACGTAGCGCCACATTGTTGATAGAATGCGCATCTTACTGGCGCCTTCTTTAAGGTCGTAGCGCAGCACAAGCGGAATTTCCGAGGCGCGGGCATGTAGTGAGCGTAAGTTCAGTAACAGCTCGAACATGCAAGAAAAACCGTTTTCACGGATAAAGTCGTCACCGAATACGTTGATCAAGTTGCGCAGCGTCGCGCTGCGATAAGCACGGAACCCGCAGGTGTAGTCGCGTACACCAGGATACCGGATTAATGTACGGATGACCGTGCTTGAGAAGTGACTGAGAAATATGCGCAGCGGTGGCACACCGATTTCTTGAGCACCGGGTTGAAATCGAGAGGCGATTACAACGTCAAATCCGTTTCCGAGCCGTTCCACCATGTTTTTGATCAATTCGGGATCTTGTGAGTTATCCGCGTCCAGTGTGATTACCACATCACTTTCCTGAGCTGCGGCTTTAAGACCAGTGCGCATCGCGGCACCGAGCCCCATGTTTCTGGGATGCTGTATCAATTTCACCGGCATTTGCGCCGCGGCGTCACGCACAATCTGTGCGGTGTGATCACGCGAACCATCGTCGACCACTAGGATATGATAGTCGGCCCATTTATCCAGGGAAGCTTGGATGCGCTTCAATAATGTGGGAAGATCTTTTTCCTCGTTGTATGCGGGTAGCATGACTGTGATTTTTTTATCTAGCATTTGTTTTTCCCCAACCAAATTGTAATAGTAGTGATTTCAGTTGCTCGGTTTGATTTTCATCAGATTGCTTCGAGTAGCGACAATCGCGGCATGCTCTCCGACTGAACATACATTGAATAAATCGACCAAGTTGTCCAGGTATCGTTCAACGATGGCAATCTTCTGCTGGCCGCTCATTCCCATCGAGGGGAAAAATTGCAACCGAGGCACATCTTCGCCGCCCAGGAAGTCAAGCGGATGCAGCAAGATCGACGGTTCAACACCGAACAGCCGGCATGCCCGCAGCGCTGTATTGAAGTAGGTTTGTGCCAATATCTTGGAAAATCCGGCCAAATACATTACATAGCTTAGATGAATTGGAATGCGAAAGCCTGGAAAGGTCGTCACCGGCATTTCCAGTAAGGAGGTTTCATCGAAATGCCAACGATACGGCTTGAGCGGCCGGAGTCCTTCCCGCCAGCTACCGAATAAGCGATTCAGGCGCTCGCGTTGCTCGGCGTTGAATTGTCCGGTAGCAAAATAATAAGCGCGCGCAATCGGACCAATAAAACTAGGCAATGAGCTGGCATCGTATGCATAACCGCGCTGAGTCAGTACGCGCAGCATTGCCGATGATTGACTGTAACCTGGTCCGCGAAAGCCGAGTGGTTTTTGGCCTGTCGCGATCTGAATGTACCGCTCAGCCTCTGCCAATTCCTGCTCGAGATCGTCCTCGGAAAACAAATGCAGCCAGGGTTCGTGTCGCATGGAATGATTGCCGATTTCGTGCCCGGCACGGGCAATTTGTGCCAGTGCTTGACGGTTATAGTCGAGTGCCGCATCTTGACCGACCACAAATACGGTTATTGACAGCTTGCGACGTGCAAGCACATCGAGAATTCGCGGAACTACCGTATCAAGATATGAAGGATAAGTCTCCCAGATCGGGTTGCCATGGGTTTTCAGGTAGGCCCATTCGTTATCCAGATCCAGTGATAGGCTTGCCAGTGGTTTGCTTGTGTAGGCTGATTGCGTCGAGGCCGTCATGAGCGATTCTTTCCGGAATTCAAGAATTGTACGATAGCCGATGCGATACGTTTACCGGCATCGCCTTTGCCAAAAGGATTTTCTGTAGTATTTACCGTATCAAACCATGATTTGTCAGTGAGCGCCGTTTCGAGCATTTCTTCCAGGCGCTCTCCCGAGTGACCGACAAGTCGCCCGACACCGCAGTCAAGCACTTCGGGGCGTTCAGTCGTATCGCGCAGAACTAGCAATGGTTTGCGCAGCGAGGGGGCTTCCTCTTGGACTCCCCCGGAATCGGAGATTACTAACCAAGCCCGTGAGAGCAGGCACAGGAAATCATCGTATTTGAGCGGGTCAATGCAGTGAATCCGTTCCGCACCGGTGAATTCCGCATCGACTGCGGTACGCACGGATGGATTAGGGTGTACTGGAAAAACGAGCCTGACATCCGAGTGTCGATCCACAAACCGTCGGAGCGCTTTCAAGTGAGAAGCCATTATCTGACCGAAATTTTCTCGGCGATGTGTTGTTAGTACAATCAGTCGTTTATCTGAAATTCTGTTAAGAAATTTAGTGAATTCGGGTGAGACCGCGGTATTCGCAAGGATGTGCTGAAGTGCGTCGACAACCGGATTTCCGGTAAATACAATACACTCTTTCCGAACCCCTTCGGCAAGCAGGGTCTCAACATTATTCTGTGTGGCGGCGAAGTGAAGATCTGCTAATTGTGTAATCAGGCGACGATTCATTTCTTCCGGGAACGGGCTATGACGATCACCGGTGCGAAGCCCGGCTTCAACGTGAGCCACAGGTATCCGTGCGTAAAAAGCGGCCAAAGCGCCGGCAATCGCGGTGGTGGTGTCACCCTGAACCAGGACCAAATCGGGTCGTTCAGCCAGAAGTAACGGCTCTATTGCTGCAAGTACCCGGGATAATACGCCGTTTGGTGTCTGGCCGGGTGTCATGACTGCCAGGTCATGATCAATTTTAATACCGAGTTCGTGGATAAAAGGTCTTAGCAGATCTGTATGTTGCGAGGATGAAACATTGATGTTGCGCAAAGTATCACAACTTTGCTCCATAGCCCAGATAACAGGCGCCAGCTTAATGATCTCCGGCCGGGTTCCAAAGAGCGTAAGAATTGTTTTTACCTGGCTACGATTACTTACTGAATTTGATGTCATTGCGGTTCTCCGACGCTTTGTAAGGTACTTCTGTGTTCTTTATCTTTACGTCTGTCGACTTCACCGGACCATGCATGGAGTGCCACTCGTCTGTCGATTTTGCCGATCCGTACCCAGCAAGCCATACCGATAATCATGTAGAGAATGTTTACACAGCAGGTATAGACAACTGACGCGGCAAAGGGGATTTGTGTTTCGCTCAATGCCATGGAAAGACCCAAGGTAAAAGCCAACTGAGTGGTGCCCAATTGCGCCGGAGAGGATGGAAGTGTGAGGCCGACAACCATAAGTACCCATACTGTAATTGCCATGGAGATTGTCAATGCGTAGCCAGCCGACAATGCACATAACCAGATCGCGCTAATGATGCAGCCCCATTGCAATAGGGAGAGCAAGAACACATTGATGACAATAGAGGGGCTGCTTAATGCCGAGAAACCCACAAGGCCGCGTTTGAGCTGGTTTTTTTTCATTTCCCATAGCTTCTCCGGCAGGAGGCTAATAACCAACAATCTTAAGTGATAACGAGCTTTTGACGGTACCGACAGCAATGCAATGGTCAGTAGACCGGCTACAACCATGAATACCGCGATAAATCCGGCTACAGTTACATACTCGGGTAACTGTTGATCCATAATTAACAAGATCCCGAATAACGCCACGACCACCATAAAATCAAAAATTCGTTCGACTCCTATCGATGCCAGCACGGCAGCCGACGCTACGCTTGATCTGCGTCCTATCAGCACAGCCCTGAGCAGTTCTCCGGAATGAGCTATGCTTAAATTGGCAGCAGTACCGATATAAGCCGCGGAATGTAGCAATGAAAATTGTACGTGCCCTACTGGTCCTAAAATCACAGACCAACGCCAAGTCTTAATCAGCATGAATAATGCGGCAGCCGGCAAAACTAAAACAGCTGGCAGAACCTGAGCAGTCATCAGGCTTTCTAGCACCGCATCAATATTGATGCCACGCAGTGAAATCCAGAAAAAGATGCACCCTATGATGATGCCATACAAAGTCCATTTATAACGAGATCTTATTGCCATAAATTTGGGGTGTTGGTGTACAGTAAAATACGGAACCGTGTTTTAATCGACAACAAATAGATAATACTTATTTATTTATATTTCAATACCAGAAATAAGCGCTGAATTCACCCCGGATTTCCGGAGACTTCTTTTGCTGTCGATAGCGGACCATCTCGCATTCTTCTGTTGATGAAGTATTACCGATTACTTTCAGAATACTTTAATTGTTTCTTTGATGCAATGATCTAAGGTTTTTCTGACAATTCTGTTGCGGTAAATGCAGATCGTTTTTCAGCGGCTTGTCAGGCATGATTGCCGTTAAAGATGGGTATGGCGGTATATATAGATTTTGGATCAAGATGATTAATGGTCGCCATAATTTGTGAAGGTTCTGCCAAGGTGGGTGCCATACTCCAGCGATCCAATGCATCGTAGCCGATGCGCACCATTCCTGTGTGATTCTCTTTTATGTTATCAATATCTTCGTCGGCATCGTAGAAACCAAGACGGTAGCGTATCAATTCAATGTCGTCGGGAGCGCCGGTTAGAAACCTCCAACCTGATTTGATGCCGTAGCGTTCCGCGTATTGCTTGAGCAGTTTCGGTGTATCCCGTTCAGGTGTCAGGGTGATGGAGTACATAAATACATCGCGTCCTGCACGTTCACCGAGAATATTTCGCACTTCGGCAAGGTTGGCGGTAGACCTGGGGCAAATGCCAGTGCACTGTGAATACATCATATTGATGATTACAACTTTGTCACGAATCAGGTCGTCGTAAAATTTTACCGCTTCTCCTTCATGGGTATAAAGCGTTACATTCGGGAACCTTGCATTATTATCGGAGGTTTCATATGCGCGGGTGCCGGGGTTTGCAACTGCTGCAGATGTGGTGCTGCTGAGTTTATGCCACGCCGTATTTAATCCAATCAAACTTAGTGCGGCGATACCCATGCCGGCTAGAATTTCCCTGCGCGGAGGGGTGGATCCGTGTTCTTTTTTCATGATGTCAATTCCATTAATCAACAATATCCCAACGCACCATCATGCCGTGATCCTCGTGGATCATGTTGTGGCAGTGCATTACATATTTGCCTGAAAAATCCCGGAAGCGCATGAAGATGCGCGCACTTTGATTGCCTCCTAATGAAAAGACATCTTTGCGACCTCTTTCGTGTACTGGAACAGCAACAGGGATTCCGCTGTTAAATCGTTGCAAAATATGGCCCTCTTCAAAGTGAATATGAATCGGATGACGAACTCCCGCACTAGGATTGTTCAGTTCCCAAATTTCAAAATTACCTTTAGCAATGTGGGCGCTTGCAGAATTGACATTGACCAGTTTGTTATTGACAGTCCATAGACCGTTACGGCGAACGAAATCCCAGCGGCGAACCGGTGCTGCTGCAATTTCTTCGGCAGAGGGGCGCCGAATCGGGCGTAACACGGCAGGTACCTGGCTATTATCGGGTCCGCTCAGTGGAATATCTATCATGATTTTCAGTACTCGGATGCCGGGGTCTGAGGTTGGTGTTATGCGGTTGACGAAATACAAATCGGTTCCAAAGGCGAATTTTGCAAAATCGACAATAATATCCCCTCGTTCCGCGACGTCCAATAGAACTCTGGTGCGATTTAATAAGGGGGCCGGTAAAAGATTGCCGTCATTGGCAATGTAAGTAAACGGTTGCGCGACGTCGGCGGAGTTAACCAGATAAAACTCATAGAACTGCCTGGGACCCGCATTGAGCAAGCGCAGGCGATATTTGCGTGGCTCGACGTGCAATACCGGTTCAATTTTGCCATTGACAGTGATTTTGTCACCCGATGTACCGATCGGGTCAAGCTGATCAAAAAATTGTGCGCCGTTTGCATCGAAAAGCTTATCCTGGAATGCTAGCGGGTAGTCATACGGATGGCTCGGCAATCTCAAAGCGGCAGGATTCGGATCGTTTTCATCGCCTGAATCCAGTTCGTCATAGAGCAAGTAAAAACCTGCCATACCGCGGGCTGCGTTAGCTGCAGTAAAATCCAAGGTATGATCGTGATACCAAAGTGTACCCAGTGCTTCGCGCATATCTCCGCCTACCGGATTGTCCGGGCCTTTGGGAAACTCGTCAAAACCGGCGTAGATGTTCGGATAAAAATAGTCTTTAAAGTCCCCGGGCGAAAGCATCGTAGGTCCGACCTTGAATTTACTGAAATAATCGCCAGGGAATCCATCGCTTTCGGACGGTGCATGCAAATTATGCAGATGCATACTAATTTCCGGAGTGCCGAAACCGGTGTGATTGCTAGGCAACTCGTTATATAACCGTACGATAACCGGTTGTCCGTAACGGGCGTGAAAAACAGGATTGAAATAGGGGGCGCCGTTTCCAGCGATTCCAACGTAGTTCCAGGCAAGTTGTGGGCCATAGTCAGGATGGAATATATAATTGTTATTTGCTTTGGCCCGTAATTCGTAAAGATCGGCTTCATTCGCTTGCAGTTGCGGACTTGCAAAAAACTCATCCCAGCGCTGATGATCATTGCGTCCACATTCGCCGCGTATGGTATTGGCTGCAACCTGCGGCGTCCGCTCCGGATCGGCGAGAAGATCGGTTTGTTGGAGCGGTTCGATCGCTTGCGGTAAATCTTCCAGCCAAGGAGTGGTTGGAGGACTGGTTGGCGGTGTAACTGCCTGAGCCTTGGTTTTACGAGACGTCAGGATTGCGGGTGCTGTCAGAATGGCGGCACTTGTTGCTTTGAAGAATGAGCGCCTGGATTCGCTGGATGGCGAATCGGAATCAGGCGGAGTGTGCTGATTGGGCTCATGTTTTCCATTTTTCATAAAGTGCCTCCTGGAGTTCTTAAATTAACGATATGCTGGGTTTGTATGAATGCACTATCGAACTGGCTCTGATATCAGTCGGTTGAGGTTTTCATTCAGTGAATTGCCTTAATGAGAAGTTTTTTTCTTTTGTCCGATCACAGCACTAAATCGCTTTCAATAAGGATTGGTGCTCCTGTTAACAGAATTTGGAAATCAGCCGCCAGATTCGCATTGATATTCGCTTCAAGTAGACCGGCGACAGAATCATAACGCACCTGTCCGGCAGCACTGAACGGCGAGTTTCCGATAAAAATAAAGGCATTATTTCCGGCAATCGTGGTATTGGCATCCAGCGTACCGAGATCGATGATGTCAATCGTGCTGACAAAATCGATAATCGTATCGAGGTTGGCGAGATTGGACTGTCCCAATGTCAAGTATTTGAAAATGTCACTGCCTTCTCCGCCGATTAAAGTATCCGCTCCTATATCGCCGATCAGAATATCATTCCCGCTACCGCCGTCG
This sequence comes from Nitrosomonas sp., assembly GCA_021582655.1. Taxonomy (GTDB): domain Bacteria; phylum Pseudomonadota; class Gammaproteobacteria; order Burkholderiales; family Nitrosomonadaceae; genus Nitrosomonas. The sequence continues at coordinate 1,192,766 of CP091135.1, read as the reverse complement.
AGGGTATCTTTCCCTCCACCGCCATTCAATGTATTGGCATTATCATTTCCGGTAATCCGGTTGGTTGCGGTGTTACCCGTGCCATCGATCGCATTAATCCCGGTTAGTATCAGATTTTCCACGTTGGGGATTAATTGAAGAGTGACACTGCTGTGAACAATATCGGTCCCTTGGCCGGATAATTCGATGATTGTATCGGTAGTGCTGTCTACGATATAAGTATCACTACCCAATCCACCCGCCAAGGTGTCGATTCCGTCTTGGCCATCTAATGTATCGTTACCGTTTAGCCCGTATAGGGCATTATCATTGCTGTTACCGATGAGAATATTGTTTTTGTCATTGCCGGTGCCGTCAATTTTATTAGCGCCGGTCAAAGTAAGGTTTTCCACATTCAGCAAGCTACTGATCGAGAAGGTTATGGAGCTGCGAATTTCGTCGATGCCTTGTCCCGCCAGTTCAGTAATGGTGGCGGTTGGCGTATCAACGATATAGATATCGTTACCGAAACCTCCAATCAGCGTATCAGTGCCACCCTGACCATTTAGTGTGTCGTTACCACCCAGACCGGTTAGCACATTATTGTCGCTGTTGCCGGTCAGTATGTTATTTGCACTGTTACCGGTGCCGTTCTGTGCAGCTCCAATAAGCGTCAGATTTTCCAGGCTGGATGTTCCGCCTAAGGTGTAGGATAGTGCGGCGCTTTGGACCGTATCGATGCCTTCACCGGATAATTCGATAATTGTATCGATGGTACTGTCCACGATATAAGTATCATCGCCTAAACCGCCGGCCAAGATATCGGCACCGCCTTGCCCATCAAGTGTATCGTTGCCGCTCAGTCCGTTCAGGGTGTTGTTATTGCTGTTGCCGTTGAGGATGTTGTTGTCTGTGTTGCCGGTACCGTCGATTTTATCGGTGCCGGTCAAGGTGATGTTTTCGATATTCGGCAGATCGCTGATGGAGAAAGTCACACTGCTGCGAACTTCGTCAATGCCTGTATCGGCCAGTTCGGTAAGAGTGACCGCAGCCGTGTCGACGATGTAGGTGTCGTTACCGAAGCCTCCGATCAATGTGTCGTTGCCGCCCAGTCCGTTCAGGATGTTGTCATTGCTGTTGCCGTTGAGGATGTTGTTGCCTGTGTTGCCGGTGCCGTCGATTTTATCGGTGCCGGTCAAGGTGATGTTTTCGATATTCGGCAGATCGCTGATGGAGAAAGTCACACTGCTGCGAACTTCGT
>CP091135.1:1179197-1191426 GCA_021582655.1 Nitrosomonas sp. | reverse complement strand
GCCGATTGCCAGGAAAAAAATCCGGCGCTGTGTGAACTGTATCTGGTCGAGGGTGATTCTGCAGGCGGTTCCGCCAAGCAAGGGCGTGACCGCAAATTTCAAGCGATAATGCCGCTCAAGGGAAAAATCCTGAACGTGGAGAAAGCCCGCTTCGATAAGCTGATTTCGTCGCAGGAAATCATTTCTCTGATCACCGCGCTCGGCACCGGTATCGGTAAGGACGAATACAACCCGGACAAGTTACGCTACCACCGCATCATTATCATGACCGATGCGGACGTGGACGGCTCGCATATCCGCACGTTGTTATTGACATTCTTTTACCGCCAGATGCCGGAACTGATCGAGCGTGGTTACGTGTATATCGCGCAACCGCCTTTGTACAAAATCAAACATGGCAAGAAAGAGCGGTATGTCAAAGACGATCACGAATTGAAACAATACATGCTGAATATCGCGCTTGATGGCGCGGAACTTTTTACCGGTCAGGACAAACCGGCGCTGAGTGGGGAATCACTGGAAAAAGTTGCCAATGAGTATATCCTGGCGGAAGCAGTAATCGAGCGTATGAGCCAGATCATCGACAATCATGTCATGCATGCGTTATTGCGCCGTCCCGATATCGATCTGAGCGATAAGCAAGCGGCTGAAAACAGTGCGGTCAGGTTGGCCGATCATGTCAGGGAAGTGAACATCATCGCTGAATATGATGAAATCCATGAGCGCTATCGGCTCAAGATCATGCGGCTATCACATGGAAATTTACTGACCAGTTACTTGGACAGCGATTTTCTGGACAGCGGCGACTACACCCAAATTCAAAAAACCGCGCAGGTCTTCGACGGCTTATTGAGTCAAGATGCTTATGTGCGACGGGGTGAGCGCAAACAAAACATTCGTGAATTCAAACAAGCGTTGGACTGGTTACTGGATGAGGCGAAAAAAGGTGTCAATGTCCAACGTTACAAAGGTTTGGGTGAAATGAATCCGAGTCAACTGTGGGAAACCACCATGGATCCGGCGAACCGCCGCTTGTTACGTGCGCAAATCGAGGATAGTATTTTGACAGATGAAATTTTTACCACGTTAATGGGCGATGTGGTGGAACCACGACGGGCTTTTATCGAGAAAAATGCGCTGCGGGCGGTAAATATCGATGTTTGATAAGTCGGTTTTTTCGGGTTTCGCTTCGGTATTACGATCAATCAACGGTATCCGGCGAGAAACGAATCGAAACAATGCGCAGTAAGATCAATGCGGCGATGACGGTGATGTGCAAACCGACTTCGGTTAGCGTGTAATCCTTGTACCAAAGACCGATCAATTCGCCGATCAATACCACCAGCGCTACATCCAAAATAAATGTCACCTTGACACGGCCCAGTGTCAGATAGGATTGCAGGATCCGAATCAATTCCAGGATGGCTAAAATGAGCACGACGTCGATGATGATGTGTTCGGCTATGCTGGTCCATCCCTGACTGAAGATATAGTGCAGATTGATGATCAAGCCGGCGATGCCTGCGGTAATCCACAAATATAGTGCCAGCATCAGGATGCCGACGATCAATTGGATAGCACGCGCATGCCAATCGGTATCGGTTAAAGTGGAAAGGTTTTTATTCTTTGCGATCAGTTGATTAATCATCAATTTTCTCCATAAGATTTTCCCGTTTTTTTCATCTTAGCGTTGCCGTGTAAAACGGTGATGACAGGATCGCGACAGCCGGAACGGTTTGAACAGCCGCACTGACATCAAATTGTCATCAATGTGAAATATTCAGCTTGTAGTATGCACAACCATCGTTAAGAGGGTTATATGCATTGCTATCGCACAACACAAGTTTCAATTCTGTTACTGCTGTTACTGTTGTTTTGCCCGCTCGGCGTTAAAGCGAGCAGCATAGAAAATCTGGCCAAATCACTGGCAAAAATCCGTGGAGAAGTGGAAACACTGCAGTCGCAACTGGATATCGAAAAGGAAAAACACAGCAGCAGAATGGCCGCGCTTAATTCACAACTGGCGGATCTCAGCGTCGAGGAACGCCGCCAAAAACTGAATATTGAAAAATTACAACAATCGATCGACAAGCTGGGCGTAGCGACCAAGCAAGCCGAACAATCAGGCGAGCATTTAAGACCGGTGCTGCTGGCGGTGCTGGCAGAATACAGACAACATATCGAAACCGGCCTACCGTTCAAAGTGGCCGATCGTGTCAAAGCTATCGATGATCTGGAAAGCAATCTGGCCGGTCAGCGAGTGGATTCCGGCAAAGCGATCAATCAAGCCTGGTCGCTGATCGAAGATGAATTCCGCTTGAGCAAGGAAAACGGTATTTATCAGCAAACCATCCTGTTAAACGGAGAAAAGGTACTGGCTGATATCGCCAAACTGGGCACAGTGATGCTGTTCTTTCAAACCAAGGATAACCAGAGTGGCATAGCGAAAAGATCGGCGCCAGCGGAAGGCGGCGGCTGGAGATTTGAAACCGTGAGCGATAGTGCTGATCGGGAGCGCATCCGAAATCTCTTTGATTCGTTGAAAAAACAAATCCGCCAAGGTTATTTCGAGTTACCCAATCCGCTGAAACCATGAAGATAATTTTATTATTCGCCGCACTGTCATTGTCGATCGTGGCGGATTCGGGTTACGCGCAAATCCGAAAGGCCGCGGATGCAAGTGAAAACGTTACCGTATCGACCCCGGAGCAGCAATCCGAATCGGCATCCCTGAAAAAACAACCGGCGGCCAAACAGGAAACCGTGAGCTTGGAAACCGCATATAAACGCGAATATGCGTTTCTGGAAGCGCAGAAACGTGAATTGAGCGAGCGTTTAAGAAATTACCAGGTGAGCTCGCAGCGCGAAGAACAAGCACTGAGCGCCAAAATTAATGCACTGGAGCGCGGCTCGGTGGAGCGTTCTACCAGAATCGATCAACTCGGTGCGCAGTTTGCCGAATCGGAACGCACCGAAGCGGCAGTCTCTGAACGTCGGGACGCGTTGGAAACCACGTATTTGCAAGCGGAGACCACGCTTAAGAATCATGGTGTCAGCATACCGTCAGTGATGAAAGAAGCCAAAAACAACGATCTGGAAAAGGTTGGTTTTTTATTCAAGCAAGCGTTGGTGCTACTGCAAAATCTCGGCGCCATTCAAACAAAGCCGGGTCATTTTTTCCTGGCTGATGGGAAACAGGTGGAAGGTTCGTTGATTCATTTGGGCAATATCGCGGCTTTCGGCATCAGCTCGGCTGGCGGCGGCAGTTTGGTGCCGGCCGGCGGCGGGGATTTCAAGATTTGGAAAAGTGCCGGTGCGGAAAGCGCTGCCGCATTGAGCAAAAACGAGCAACCGGCGATGCTGCAACTGTATTTGTTTGAATCGCGCGCCACCGCCATCGATGAAATTCCGGAAAAAACGGTCATCGGGATCATAGATTCGGGTGGTCCGATCGGTTGGATCATCGTGATACTGGGCGGATTTGCGGGCTTGTTGGTGATGGTTCGCTCGTATTTGTTGCGCACCAACAGTGCCGATACCCAACACTTAACCGGTCAAATCATTGAGCAATTGGCTTCCGGCGATCTCGAAGTCGCCAAAAGAAGCTGTGAAGACAATGTTTCCGCGATCGGGCGGGTATTGCATTACACCCTGCGCCATTTGAAAGATGACCGTGATCACATGGAAGGCATCGTGTACGAAGCGATTCTACAGGAATCAGGACCATTGGACCGGTTCGGCTCCGCCATTCTGGTGATTGCTTCGGTGTCGCCGTTGCTGGGGCTGTTAGGGACGGTCACCGGTATGATCGAAACCTTCGATATGATTACCGAGTTCGGTACCGGCGATCCTAAATTGTTATCGGACGGTATTTCGATTGCGTTGGTGACCACAGAACTCGGTTTGATTGTCGCGATCCCGGCATTGTTGCTGGGCTCATTGTTGACCGCATGGGCCAGGAATATCAAGCGGGATATGGAGTACTCGGCGCTTAGGATCATCAATGTCTTTTTAGGCAGCGATACCGATATCTATGAGTTAAATGCCGCCATAGCTGACGAACCCGCTGCCGCTTCGGGCCATGCTTGAAATGGGTACCGCTGAATATTTGTTGATTATCAGGGAAATGTTCGTCGCTGGCGGTATGGTGATGCCGCCGCTGGTGTTATGCACCTTGTTGCTGTGGTATGGCTTGGGATACCGCTTTTGGGTGATGAAAGCGCCGAAACGGATAGGGGTGCGCGATTTATTGAAATATTACCAGCAGGATGCGGATAAACCTGCCCGGCATATTGTGGCCAAAGCGATTAAACAAGGTATCCGATTGCAGCGAAAGGGTGTGAAAAATCTTCGCCGCCATTTGGATGCCGCTTTTTATGAATACGAGCGGGAACTTGCAAAATTTTCCGTGCTGGTGCGTATCATTATTTTGATCGCACCTTTGCTCGGCTTGCTGGGTACGGTGATCGGCATGATCGAAACCTTCGATTCGTTGGCGACCATGACGCTGCATTCACAATCCGGCGGTATTGCCGGCGGTATTTCGCAAGCATTGTTTACCACGCAGATGGGATTGACTGTCGCGATTCCGGGCCTGCTCGCCCATAGCATCCTCAACCGCAAGCAACAGCAAATCGGACTCGATTTGTCGCAGGTGAAGGATTTGCTGTGCCATCAAACCTATCGGCTGCCTGTCGTACGGAGCGATTCATGATGAGAAATAATGAAGCGAATGAACCCGAAGCAACCATCGATATGGCGCCACTAATCGATATTGTATTCATTTTATTGATATTTTTTATGGTGACCACGACTTTCGTCAAAGATATGAAACTGGATCTGGAACGTCCTAAGGCGAACAGCGCGGTTGCCGCGTCCAGCAAAGCCATCCGCTTGTTTATCGATCGTAGCGGCGATACCTATCTGGATGGCGAGCCGGTCAGGTTGTGGCTGATCCAAAGCAAGTTACGGGATTTACTGAGTACATCCGCCAATAAAATCGTGCTGGTGATTACCGATGAAGGGGTGCCGGCGGGAAGATTGGTGGAAGTCGTCGATCAAGCGCGCTTGGCGGGTGCCGAGAGTGTCGGTGTGGCAACGAAGAAAGAAGCGGGGTAATTAACGATGAATACGATGACAATGAAGCGGCATATTGCCGGTGCGGTATCAATGCTATTCGGTGTGACAATGGTTTTCAGTTTGATCGTGATCATGAATCATTATATGGGGAAGATTGAGCGTACGCCGCCGCAGGAAGTGACGGAAATCGCCATGACCCGGGAGATCAAGCAAGAACCGAGGAAGGAAATCAAGAAAGTGGAGCCTAAAAAGCAGGTATCCCGACCGCAAGCGCCGACATCTTTCAAAGGACTGGATACTGCATTGTCCGGCATTGATTTGGGATCGCTGGGGTTGGACGGTGGTTCGCGGGATATCGATGACAGCTTGCTTGGAAAAACCGGTAACGCGGTAATGACCGCCGATCTGGTCGATGTGCCGCCCAAGCCGATTGCGCGGGGATCGTTCAAGTATCCGCCGACAGCCAAAAAGAACGGTATCAAAGGCTATGTGCTGCTATCGGTACTGGTTGAAACCGACGGTTCGGTCAATCAGGTACAAGTGCTGGAATCCAGTCCATCAGGCATATTCGATGCCGCCGCGCTGCAAGGCATCCGTGCTTGGCATTTCGAGCCGGCCAAATACAAGGGCGATAACGTGCGGGTATGGGCCAAGCAAAAAATCCGCTTTGATTTGTCTTGAAATTTTCTATGAAAAATAGGTTGTTATGGCAACTTTATTGCCTCGTTTATGTTGCGATTGTGTTGAGTTGCTATACACAAGCGGTACAGGCGGTGGGTAACAAAGCAGCCGCAGCCGATTTTATCGAGCTGGCCGCGGTAATGCTAAAAGACGGCCACCACGACCGCGCGCTGCTGGCATTGCAAAGCGTCGATCTCGGCAGTAATAAAACCGACCTGGCACGGTTTTATACGCTGCAAGGACTCGCTTATTTGGGGCTGAACGATCCCGAAGCCGCCAAAGACAGCCTGCAGCAAGCCGTCAGCAACGGGCAGCGGGACCGGTCGATTTTCATTTACTTGGCGCAAGCGCACTTTGGACTGAAAGATTACCGTAATACCGTCAACGCAATTGATAAGGCCGGGGATTTGGTCAATAAAGACGCCGCTTTGATCGGCTTAAAGGCGGAGTCCCACTGGTATTTGAATCAACCGGAAGCGGCGATTAACGCCTTAAACGAGGGCCAGCGCGCATTTCCGTCCGATTTCCGCTTTCTGAAGCGTAAAGTGTTTTATTTGGTTGAACTGGGTCTTTATCAGGAAGCGGTCCGATTGGGCAGGGCGTATTTGATGCGTTCCAAAGCAAGCGCGGCCGATTATGCCGCCTTCGGCAACGCGTTGCGGCTGAGCCGGGAATTTCAGGAAGCGGTTAATATCCTTGAAATTGCACGCTTGCAATACCCGGATGACGAACTGATCGCAAAATTACTGGCGCATACCTATCTGGACCAAGGTTTGTTGAATGCCGCTGCATTTATTCTGGAACAGGCGGCATTGCGGAATCCGGTCCTGCAAACCGAAGCTGCGGAGATTTATCGGCGTGCCGGGCGGCTGCATAAGGCATTGACACTGAATGAAAGCATTATCGATCAGAAAATCAAGCTCAAGCAGCGCTTGTCAATTTTGCTGGCGCTCAAGCAATACGAACGTGCCGCCAACATGGAATCCAGCTTGTACCGCACCGGTTTATTGGAAGACCAAAGCGTGCGTTACGCCTTGGCGTACGCTTTGTTTTCCACGCGCCGTTTCACTGAAGTCAACAAACACTTGGATCATCTGAAAGATGCCGAGCTGTTCCGCAAGGCGACCGAACTGCGGCGGCTGATGGATGCTTGCAAGAACGAGCCTTGGCAATGTGTTTGATGTGCCATTAACTGTCCCGCCATCACGTTTCTCACCACGTTCGTAACATTGACATTAAAAATTGCGCTATGAATCTCGCAGACGAAACATGGAGAGGGGGCTTGATACGCCAAATGAATACCGTTCTAAAAAAATTTTTCCGGGTTTGCAGTTTGCTGGCGGCGGCTTTGGTAAGTGCATCCGCATGGGGGGACGCTGGAAAAGCGGAGTTTTCAATTCATTTGTTTCAAAGCGGATTGCCGGTTGAGAATGCTGAGTTGATCATTACCAGCGAATCGTATGAAAAGTCCAGCGCAATCCTGATCTTCGAAGCCACACCTTCGGCCTACCATTGGCGCCCGGCGGGCGATGCACCACTGAAAACCAATGCTAGCGGGAGTATCGCCGGTAAATTACCTGCTGGAAGCTATCAATTCACGCTGAAAACCGACGAACAGGAGTTTACGTTCGCTATGCCGTTGCAACCGGAAGAAAACGCACAAATTCTGGTTACATTCTATCCCGGGAGCAATAAGAAGCCGCTGCTGAATATCGAGAGCTCCGCAGCCGGTACGCTGGCGGGAACCGAGACTGGGGTTGCAACGGTGCGTGAACAAGGTGAAGGCGTTATTTTGGTGCAAGTACTGTCGATGGAGACGCAGAAACCGCTCAAGGATGTGCAAGTATTTCTAAGTGGTTTGAAAGAAAAGCTCAGAACTGACGAACAAGGGCACGTCACTGCGACCGTTCCGGCGGGCGGTTACAGTGTTTCCCTACTGCATAGTGCGTATAGCAGCCAAACGCAGGATGACGTTCAGGTAAGCCGCGATCAAACCACCGAATTGCATTTCAAATTAACACCGGCGGGTGTGGAGCTTGCCGAATACGTGGTGTTGGAGCCGCATCTTGCGGGTACCATCGCTTCGGTGATAGAGGAACAGCGCACCTCGACCTCGGTAGCTACGGTGCTAGGTGCGGAACAATTCAGTCGCAGCGGTGATGGCGATGCCGCCAGTGCGTTGCGCCGCGCTTCCGGGTTGACCCTGGTGGGCGGTCAATTTATCTTTATTCGCGGTCTGGGTGAGCGATTTTCCACCACGCTGATCAACGGTGCGGCAATTCCCAGTCCCGATCCGACCCGGCGCGTGGTGCCGCTGGACTTATTTCCAACCAACATTCTGGAAAGCGTGCTGGTGCAGAAATCCTATTCGCCGGATCGTCCGGCCGAGTTTGCCGGTGGTACGCTGGAAATGCGCACGCGCGGTATTCCCGATGCATTCTTTTTCAATCTCAATTTGCAAGCCGGGGTGAATGACAATACGACGTTTCAGGATGGCTTGACGTACAAAGGCGGCGGCATTGATTTCACCAGTTTTGACGACGGTGCCCGCTCGCTGCCCGATTCGATCGCGAATGCGACGGTAGACGGTAAGCCACTGCAACAAGCCACACCGTTCAATCCGCAAGGCTCCACTCCTGCGCAAATCGAGCGTTTCGGCGAGGATATTTCCAACGTTTGGGACACCAACAAGCGCACACGTGGTCCGGATACCGGTATGCAGGCATCGATCGGTGACCGCTTCACCTTCGGCGATTTCACGGTCGGTTATATTGGCGCCGCAGGCTGGAAGCAGGAATTCCGTAATCAGAATGAGATCAACCGCGAATTCGCGGTAACCAATGGTGAATTGGTTAAGAAAACTGATTTCGACGTGCAGAGAACGTTGCGGGAAGTGCATCTGACCGGTTATGGCGGTACCGAATTGCAGTATCGCGATACGCACAAGCTTTTTGCCAAAAGTATGTTTTTGCGCCAATCGTTCGATGAAGCCCGGATCGACCAGGGTTTTACCGATGCGGAAACCTTCGATATCCGTAGAAGCAAGCTGAAATTCTTTTCCAATCAATTGTTGATGCATCAAGTCGGCGGTGAGCATCGCTTGGATTGGTTGAAGGATTTCACCGTCAATTGGCTGTTTACTGACGCCACCGCTGAGCGTGTGGAGCCCAAAACACGGGATTATCGTTTTGACGATACCGGCGGAGGCGGGCGGTTTTCGTTTTCACGCCAGATCGATAGTAACCGCACCATGTATTCGAATCTGGTCGACCGCGATCAAAGCTGGCGCGTCGATGGCAAATTGCCGCTGGAACCGTCCCATAATCATAAAATTGCTTTAATAGGCGGGATGATCACGCAACATAAAACACGCGATTCGGAAATCCGCAGTTTCAATTTTTTCCCTGTGGGCCCGGATGCCAAAAATAACGCCATTCTCGGGCAATCCTCGTTGGAGAGCATACTCCGCCCCAGTTATATCGGTCCGAACGGATTCCAGTTGCGTGAGGGCACCCGTGCCAGCGATAGTTATAATGCTTCGCAAAATCTGCTGTCTTACTATGGAAAATTGGATTGGTTGTTTTACGATCGACTCAGTATCACCGGGGGTTTACGCTGGGAAGACAACAACCAGAAAGTCAATACTTTTACCGGTTCCAGCAACGCGCTGACGCCGACGGTGGCCGGACTCAATCGTATCGATATGTTACCTTCGGTGACCGCCACCTGGTTTATTTCGGATAAGCAACAGCTCCGTGCGGGATTCAGCCAAACGTTATCGCGCCCGGATTTCCGTGAACTGTCAGTTGCGCCGTTTACCGACATCAATATCAATCAGGAAGTGATCGGTAATCCCAATCTGAAACAAACCAGTATTACCAACTGGGATGCGCGTTGGGAATATTATTTATCGCCCAGTGAGAATATTTTCGCCGGTTTTTTCTGGAAAGACCTGACCAATCCGATCGAATTGGTGACCCAAGTCGGCTCCGGTGTACTCAATACTTATCAGAATACCGATAAAGCCAACATTTACGGCTTCGAATTCGAGCTGTTGAAAAAACTCGACGGCGTACATCCGCTGCTGCAGAATTTTTACGTCGGCGGCAATTACACCTGGTCGCAATCGAACGTGAAGTTAAGTACCGAGAACTTGGCATCGCTGTCGACACCGGAGCGGCCGTTGCAGGGGCATTCCTCGCATATCGTCAACTTCCAGTTCGGTTATGACAATCCGACGACGAAAACACAGGCGACTTTGTTGTATAACGTTGCCAGTAAACGGATTGTATCCGCGGGATTGCTGGGAACACCGGATAAGTACGAGCAGCCGTTTCATCAACTTGACTTTGTCGTCAGCCAGCATTTGTATAAGCGATTATCCGGGCAGCTTACGATGCAGAATTTATTGGATGATGACGTACTGATTATGCAGGGTGATGAGATCAGTCGCCAGTTTCGCCGCGGGCGGTTTTTTTATCTGAGTGTGCGCTTGGCTTATTGATGGGCGCTGCAGGTGCATCAGGTGAATGGATCCGAGGGGCAAGCCCCTCGGATCCATTTCATTTCGTAAGATCCGTCACAATTCGGATAGGGGAATTGTTGTTACACAATCAGGAAATCCGCGGCGACTAAGCTTGGTGTTCCTGTTAGCGTAGCAAAATGCACTGCTGCTCCCGCGCCGTTTCCGTCAGCGTCATACAGGATATTGCCGTTGACATTATTGTAAATCAGATAGTCATTGGCATCTGACGCCGCGCTTCCGATGACGAATTCGCCAGGCTGGATTGCGCCTACTGTCACAAATTTGCCGAAGATCGCATTCTCCAGCACGATTGTATCGTCCACACTCACAAAATCGGTGACTTGATCGACATTGGTGGCGGCATTCAGGTCCGTGTCGAATTGGAAAAGATCCGCGCCGCCGCCGCCGGTGAGTATGTCATTGCCGGCCTTTCCAAATAACGTGTCATTATTGGTGGCACCATTCAGATTGTTTGAGGCGTTATTGCCGATCAATATATTTGCCAATGTGTTACCGGTTCCGTTTATTGCGCCGGCCCCTGTCAGCGTCAGGTTTTCCACATTCAGCGCCAAGCTGTAAGTGGTCGATGATTGTACGGTGTCAGTTCCCTGGTTAGCAGCTTCGGTAATAACATCTCCCGCATTATCCCGTACATACGTGTCATTACCTGCGCCTCCCTCCATGGCGTCGGCACCCGCGCCGCCATCTAATAAATCATTGCCGGCCAAACCGGTCAGGGTGTTATCGGCGGCATTGCCGTACAGCGAATTGTTCGCACCATTTCCGGTACCGTTGACGGCTCCGTCCAGTAGCACCAGCGCTTCAAGGTTGGCACCCAGTGTATAGGTGACGCTGGAGAGTACCGTATCAGTGCCGCCACCGGCTGCCTCGACGATGCTGTCGCCGCCGTCGGTCAGATAAGCATCATTCCCGGCGAGGCCGGTCATCGAATCAACACCGCCGGCTCCGACGATGAAGTCATTGGCGGCTGTGCCGACCAGTGCATCATTACCTGTCGTACCCATCACGATTTTGTCGATAGTGGCGCCATCGGCGAATACGTATTGGCTGATTTCGTAACTGGCGGATGAAAAGTGGTACCTTACGGTAACTTGATTGGCAGCACCGTAGCTCAGCACAAAATCATTCGAGATCCGGTTTGCACCGCTGATGTCACGTAATGTCAGATTACTGAACTGCACTTTGTCGAAAGCGCTATCCGAATCATAATTGTAGATGACGTCATGGCCGTCATTTTTTGCAATTACGTAGGTATCCGCACCTTGATTGCCTTCGAGATAGTCGTCGCCGGTACCGCCGTTCAATGTATCGCCACCATTGCTGCCATAGAGTTGGTCGGCGCCGTTTTGCCCTAACAAAGTATCATTGCCGTCGTACCCGTTGAGATAATCCTTGCCGGCGCCGCCGTCGAGATTGTCGTTGCCGTCGCCGCCATAGACGGTGTCGTTGCCGCCATAAGCAAGCACTTGGTTGGGGCCGGCATTGTAGCCATAAATGGTTTCATTGAGATCCGTGCCTTTGGTGATCACTTGATTTTTAATCTGGGTCACGGTCCAGTCGGCATTGGTGAAGTCGAAAGTATCCAGCCGATAATTGGCGCTGTCGGAGTAAAAATAGTTTTCCACCGTCAGTTGGCCGCCCGCGGCGCCGTACTTCAAAATCAGATCGTTGCCATAGCGTGTCAGTTCGGTGATGTCCGTGGTTGCCACGTCGTTGAATTTCGCGATATCCGCGCTGCTGTCGCTGTCATAATTGGCGATCCGGTCTTGTCCGCCCGCTTTGGTAAGAATATAGGTATCGGTGCCTTGATTGCCTTCGAGGTAGTCGTCGCCGGCGCCACCATTCAATATATCGTTGCCGTTATCGCCGTAAAGCTGATCTTTTCCACTTTGCCCCAGCAAGGTGTCGTTACCGTCGTATCCC
>CP091135.1:1138664-1179097 GCA_021582655.1 Nitrosomonas sp. | reverse complement strand
GGGAAGGCCGTCCTACACCTAAAGCTATGATTATTGTGCCGGTATTGCTGGTTGTGGCAGGCGCCGCCGCTTTCCTGATGACCCGGAAAAAGAAATCCGGGGGCGCTGCCTAAGATTAGAGTTTTTTTGATTATGAGAAGTGAACTTGAACTCATCTTATCAGAGTGAATCTGAGATGAAGAATATAAATTTTCAAAGGACAGACTGTGATTATCAAACAATCGCTTGATCATATTGTCAAAAGAGTGATAATTAACTCGGCTATATTATTGATGTTATTTGCTTTGTCATTGCAGGCCGGAGTGGCTATGGCGCACGCTACTTTAGTTAAATCCGATCCGCCACGTAGATCAACTTTAAATGTGTCACCGAAGCAGATTCAACTTTGGTTTAATGAGAAGATTGAAGGTACCTATGCGTCAGTCGTCGTACGTGATGCGAACAAGAATGCTGTAACCGAAAATAGTCCGGAAGCTGTTGCCGATGATCCGAAGTCACTTGTATTGAAATTGCCTCAGATTGAGCCCGGGCGTTATACCGTGCATTATCGTGTCATGTCTGTGGATGGGCATGTTATTGAATCTAATTATGATTTTAATGTGAAAGTTAGAATGCAGTAATGATGGTGGAGGTTATTGCAACAATTGCACGATGGTTACAACTTGCGGCGAATTTTGTAGTATTGGGAAGTTGTTTATTCATAGCGATTGCTCATTCCAATAAGTTTGTTCATCTAGTTTATTCAGGGAGTTGGATACAGCGTTTAGAGCGATTGTTTTTATGGCTGGCATTTAGTATTCCAGTTTGTTTGCTTGTTGGCCTGATCACCATCGTTGCACAGATGACGGGCTCTATGAGCAATCTGTGGCAACAAAGTGTCTGGTTTAACATTTTACGTGATACACACGTGGGTCAGGTTTGGTTATGGCGTGTGGCAGCATCATTGTTGCTGATATTTTTTGTTTTATATCTGATTAATGCGGCTGAAAAAACACGTTGGCGATATGTATTATGTGCTTTTTTTGCGACTGTTCCGCTTCTTGTCGGTTCATTGACCAGTCATATTGCAGCCGATGAATTATCGCTTTCCTCGTATGTACCCTATGCACTTCACTTGATTTTTGCCGGCGCTTGGTTTGGCGCACTACCAGCGCTTTTGCTTCTTATCTATGATGATAAGCATACCCTGAATCTTCCTGAGTCGAAGTCATTTGTGATTGAGACCATAAAGCGTTTCTCTGCAGTTGCATTGCCGATAATGTGTTTGATTATCGTGACCGGGATTTGGATTGCAAATCACTTGCTCGAAGGTTTTTATGCAGCTTTGGTTGCTACATCCTATGGGTTGTTGCTAAGTGGCAAGGTCGCGCTTCTTGGGGTTATTTTAATCATAGCAGCTTCGATACGGTCCTATTGGTTACCTCTATTGGCTAATAATGGTGCAATACCTGAAATGCGGCGTGGTTTGCAAGGTATGAGGAATTGGGTTGGTGTTGAATTTCTTTTCGCATTCATTTTGCTACTTATTGCGACATTAATTGCCAATGCCGAGCCTGTAAAAAATGCATCTATTGATGATTGGTTTTTTCCCTTCAGATTCTCAATTACCGCCACGTGGAATAAGCCCAATGTTGCTTTGCAAGTGTGGAGTGGTTTTGTAGTTTTGATACTTGCTGCATCTGTAGCAGTAATTGGTTTTGCGCGACAATGGAGTCTGAAGCGGCTAATTGGTATACCGGTGTTGTTTGTTATCGCTTCATTTGTGATTATCTTGCCTCCTCTCGCGATAGAGGCATATTCAGAAACCTATCGTAAGCCTACGGTTTCGTTTGATGCTGCTTCAATCGCGAATGGTTCGGCACTCTATGCGCAGCATTGTTTGGAATGCCATGGTGTACAAGGTATGGGAAACGGGATTAAATCGAGAACATTATCCACAAAATTGCCGGATCTGCTGATGGAGCTTCATACTGTGGATCATACCCCCGGTGATTTCTATAACTGGATTACTTATGGCATGAAGGGTACTGATATGCCTGGTTTTGTTGAAAAATTGACTGATGATGATCGATGGGATTTGGTGAACTATCTTCATGCATTGTCCAGAGGGTATCAGGCTAGAATTTTGTCGCCAAATGTTGTTCCTGATAAAGCCTTTGCAAGGCCGCCAGTTTTTTCTTTTACCGGGCAGGATGGATATCAAGGCAACTTACAAGAATATCGCAGCAAAGGAAACGTATTGCTTATCCTATTCACTTGGCCGCAATCGAATGAAAGATTGGCGCAATTATCGCAAGCATACGGCCAATTAAAGAATAAAAATACTGAGGTTATCGCGGTACCGATTACGGAATTAGGCACTGGTGAGTTGACGGAAATAAGGGAATCTTTGCCGTTTCATTTAATTTTGCATGGTGGAGATGAAATTGTTAGCAGTTATATGTTGTGGCGGCGCACACTTGGTTATCCAGATATAATCGGAAAAGGAGTTAATCTGGAGCATATCGAGTTTATGCTTGATAAAAACGGATACATGCGTGCACGCTGGATCCCGGCTTGGGATCAGTTTGGATGGTCCGATATCGGAGTGTTAGAAAAGCAAATTGATGCACTTAATCGTGAGCAAATAATATCCGTATTTTCAGACGAATATGTCCGTTAGACACTCAGTTTGGCGCTTTCTGGTATTTTGTTGTTAAAAGCAAATTTTTGCCACGAGCCGCATTGATTGTTAATGGGTTAAGTTTGCAATCATTGTGCTTTGTTATCGAAAAAATAGTGCAGCACTCGGATTAGATATTCGTGGTCTTGTACCCCAGCGCTTTCTCGAACGCTATGCATCGCCCACATCGGGCATCCGATATCAACACTTCGTATACCCAGTTTGGCAGAAGCGATAGGGCCAATTGTACTGCCACAAGGCAGATCGCTACGGTGTGTGTAGCGCTGATAGGGAATATCGACTGCTTCGCACCATTGTATAAACTGCGCGATGGAAATACTTTCGGAGCTATAGCGCCGATTGGCATTCGACTTGATCGCGGGGCCTTTGTTGACGAATACCTTGTGATCGGAATCATAAGCCGTGGGAAAGTTGGGGTGATAGGCATGTGCCATATCCGCACTGATCAGGAAACTGTTTGCCATTGCACGCACATTATCTTCTTGATCTGAGGTTGTTGAAAAGCTAATACGTTGCAATGTATCGCTAAGAAAACTGCCTGCAGCACCAATGTAGCTTTTACTGCCGATTTCTTCGTGATCAAACAGGGCGCATACCAAGGTACTCTCTGCATCGTTCAATGAGGATTCTGTCAACATTGCTTGTAGTGCAGCATGGCAAGAGGCCAGATTGTCAATCTGGCTATTCGCAATAAACTCTTGATTGGCACCCCAGAAGACACCTTTTTGCGTGTCATAAACTGCCAGATCCCAAGATAGAATTTGCGCGGCATCTAGATCCGCGATTTGCTTTAGTAATGTTGCAAAGTAATGCTGGGGTAATTGTTCGTCCACCAATTGCGCAAACAGCAACGGAAGTTCATTTTGTTTGTGGAGCTTCAAACCATCTTCATTGACGCCTCGATTCATATGGATGGCAAGATTCGGTAAGCGTAGCAACGATTGTTCGAAACATATTAATTTACGTGCAAGTTTGCCGTGATGATCGATGAAACTGACTCGCCCAGCCAGGCTGAGGTCGCGATCAGTGAAGGTGGGTAGTATCGGTCCACCATAAATTTCTACGCTCAATCGCGCTATTCCGTTACTTGAAGTCGCACCATTAGGTCGAATTCGAAATCCGGGGGAATCAGTATGCGCACCTACGATTTTAAAGCCGGATTCAGCGATCATCCTTTTGCCGATTACGAATAGGATAATTGATGAATCATCGCGTACTACATAGTATCGTCCGCCTGTATTTAATTGCCAGCGGATTGTCTCATCAAGTTTGACGAACTGAAATGATTGAATAATTTTTTCAATCGAAGCGACTGCGTGCCACGGACTTGGGCTTTCGTCGATAAAGTTCAGCAAATCCTGCGCATATTGTCTGGCTATCATCGTTGTCTTTGTAATTGCGGCATTAAAATTTCCGTCCAGCTCCGGGGGAATGAAATATACGTGAAGCAAATGCGACAATCAAATAAGTTTTAGTTCCGGGTCGATGGCACAAAGGATTCAAAGATTTTTACGATTAGTTAAATTTATATATATTTAAGTCGATATTGTTAGAACCTGTTGCTATGTTGCAACAGGTTGCTGGATCTTTAATCTTATGAAAAAGGAGTTTCTATGAACAAATTGTTTTTTGTAATCGCTTTGCTCTTGTTGTTAACCAGTAGCGCTTACGCTGCGGTCAATATCAATACCGCAACGCAGGCTGAGTTAGAAACGCTGCAAGGTATTGGACCGACAAAAGCGAAAGCGATTATTGAGCATCGTGAGAAGGTCGGATCATTTACCGCAATTGACGATTTGGAAAAAGTCAGTGGTATCGGTCCGGGTACCATTAAACAATTGCGTGATGCAATTACTGTTGAATCCGTACCGACTGCTGAACCGGCAACTCAGGTTGCTCAGTAATCAATAGCTGACAGTCAATGCAGCATTAAATCATTATAAGCGGGACTGCAGTAAGTTACTGTAATCTCGCTTATGTCAATATAAACGTACTTCAATTGATTTTGCCTATGTTCCACAGAATGTTTGATGCACACATTCAGAAGGCAGCGGAGGAGTTGTGAACTGGTGATATTTTGGTGCGTTGTCGAAAGGATTTGTTACCGCTGCGAGTAGTTGATGAAACAATGAATAATCGTTATGTGTAGCGGCGGCAAGTGCCGCTTCGACGCGGTGATTTCGTGGAATAATTACCGGATTGTTAGCTTGCATTATGGAAAGAGATGATTCCTCAAGCCCGGATTGACGTACAAGTCTGGCTTTCCAATTTGTAAACCATGCGACGAATTCAGCACCATGAAATAGTTCATCCGCAGGTAATGTTGGTGATATCAAAGCGCGGAAGCTGTTGGTGTAATCGGCGCGATGTTTTTGCATCCATGCAAGCAAATCTTCAATTAACTGTACATCTGCGGCTTCTTCGGTGAATAAACCCAGTTTTCTTCGCATCCCGGTCAACCAATGTTTCTGGAATAACTCAGGAAAAGTGTTAATTGCTTGCTCGGCTAATCCAATAGCTTTGTCTGACTTTGCATCGATGAGCGGCAGCAATGTTTCTGCCAAGCGTGCGAGATTCCATTGGGCTATATGAGGTTGATTGCGAAAGCGGTAACGTCCATGATAATCAATTGAACTAAATACAGTATTGTTATCATAGGCATCCATGAATGCGCAAGGACCATAATCAATGGTTTCTCCGCTAATGGCCATATTGTCAGTATTCATGACGCCGTGAATAAATCCGACAAGCATCCATTTCGCTATTAGCGAAGCCTGTCGTTCGATTACACCCTGCAGAAATGCAAGATACCGATTATCGCTATCGAAAAGATCGGGATAATGGCGGCTGATTGTATAATCAGCAAGCGTTTTAATGCCTTCGGTATTTCCTAATCCCGCGGCATATTCGAAGGTGCCCACGCGAATGTGGCTGGCCGCGACACGAGTTAAGATGGCACCCGGTAATAAAGTTTCCCGCATGATTGCTTCGCCGGTAGTAACAACGGCCAGGCTGCGAGTGGTCGGGATGCCAAGTGCGCTCATCGCTTCACTGATAATATATTCCCGCAGCATCGGCCCAAGGGCTGCCCGTCCATCCCCGCGCCGGGAAAATTTGGTTTGTCCTGAACCTTTTAATTGAACGTCAAATCGCTTCCCGGCAGGTGTAATATGCTCGCCGATCAATAATGCTCGTCCGTCACCTAACATCGTGAAATGACCGAATTGATGACCCGCATAGGCCTGTGCGATCGGCTGCGCCGCATCTGGCAGTTTGCTGCCGGAAAATAGCATGGCGGCCTCGGTTTTCGATAACTTCTTGGTTTCCAAACCCAGTAATCCGGCAAGTTTATGATTCAGGACTATAAGTTGTGGCGCTCGTACTGGTACAGGATTTAGTGTTACGAATAGAAAATCCGGTAAGCGAGTATAGCTATTATCAAAATGCCAGCCGAGATCGCTGGTTGCAGCATTTAGTTTTGCATTCATGAAATATAGGATGAGTTTGGAAATTTCGGCAATATGGCGGTATTCATGTCGGAGTTAAAATAAAATACACAAACATCTTGTTTTACATAATCTTATTTTATTATCCACAATTTCTGTGGATAACTTTGTGAATAATTGAGTTGGATCGATACCTAACTTTTAAATTCCTAAAGATTTTTCTTAGATTGCCTAATTATTTTCCCTGTTTAATAATCATTAAATATCAATAGATTGAGAATGGTATTCGGATTCGTTGTGGTTGTCGCGAGACCCCTCTCAGTAAACACCTAGAATTGTGGATTATTTAGAATGTCAAGACAAACCGCTCCAGTTTTAGAAAGCTAAAAAAGCAATCAGAAAACCGTGTAATAGGGTCGGATTTTATCAAGCAGATTGTTAGAAAATTAAAGATTCGTACGCATTAAGTTCAAACGAAGTGAGTATGCCGATACGGGTTGTGGCAAAAATGCAGCACGGATTCTAATCAGAGTGATCGGTTGGAAGGTGTGACAAATTGTCGCGTTTGATCAGATGGTTATGATTGACATTCATTAATATTCAATTGGTTATTCGTTAATAAAACCCGATGCGACATTTTGTCGCATTGATCTCGGGTGGGTGAATCCTGATAATCCGCTTCGCTATAGGTTTTACTGGCCGAGTGCACTTAACCGGCATCAGATACATTGAAACATAGAAAGAATTAAAAAACCATTTTTATGGAGATAGGGTTAAATGAACGGTAGTCGCCAATTTGAATGGCTTGTGATTTTGGCGGTGATCGCCTTTGCGGTTATTGCAACACAAAATGCGTTTGCGCATACGCGCTTGAAAGTACCGGCAATCGACGAAAATAATGCAAACCATGGCAGTACCTATAACGATGTTGTGATTGCACATGGTTGTCAGAATGAAACCGACGGTGCTTCAACGATCGATACGATAGGGACCGTGGTTGTTTTTCCGGATGGCAAAGATTCCATTATTACCACCAAACCTGCCGGTGGCGATTCGTCGGTGGTTGCCACGGCACACGACGGAATGTTGGCTGATTTCGTAACCAACTGGGCAAGTCCGGTGACGCTGATTCAGAGTAAGGACGTATTCGAGCTGCAGGAATATATTAAGGATTCTTTAGGTAATAAGCTGGGTTTCTGGGCTGGTGGCGGTAAATTAAAAGCGGGTTACCGCGGGTTGCTGCCGTTCACCACTGCAGGCGTAGTGATAAATCCGGATTCGTGCGCTAAGAGCGTGACATTTGTAGTGTCCATCGCCGATGTGTGTGAAGTTACCGATAAAAGCGGTTTTAGCAATGCGACCGTGCAATTATGGGTTCCTGCTGTCGGTTCCAACTTCGAGATTGAAGGTTTGCATGGGTATGATTCGCCCGCGACACTGAAAGTTAATAGGACCATAGCGGCATTGCCTGCTGCTTGTGGGGATGGATTGGATATCATCGTCAAGCCTTCCGCGGCGCAACTGAATCGTGACTTGAAAGTGGTTGTCGACGGTGACCAGGTTTGGCCGAAGTAACCCACATAAAATGCTTGATACCTCCCTCTTAGTGCGGATCACCGATCCGCACGTTCTTTTTCAGATTCAGGATCTGCTGGAGCCTCTCCAATAGCTGCGACAATATGTCGCATTGTTTTTTTGCTGTAACTCAAGTGATAATACCATCCAAGTGATTCATTCGCGGCATAACCGAGAAACTGGGGAATATAACGTTGTGCCAGTCTTGCAAATTCAAAGGACGAGGGGCTCATCATGAATAAATCGAAATTCGGTAAAATCTTGGCAACGATTATGATCGTTTCCACTGTCGGTTTCGCCGGGTCTGGTGGTGCGCATAATGCCGGAGCCACAATGGATGCGGAAGGAATATCGAAAACTTTTACTGGATTTGCATTTGTGACTTGCTCAAGTGAAGGTGGTGAGCCTACAGATCACATACTGGCAAGAATCAAAGATGTTTCTCCGCCGGTTGATGGCCTGTTGGTCAATTTGCAGCTTTTTAAAGGAAGTAAAGCCGTCAGTATCACGGATAACGTATCAGGGGATGCGGCATACAGCGATTACATTGCATTGCAAGGCGGTGACGGTGTTTATTACATGATGGTCAATAAAACGGCGGCCGGTGAGCGAACTTTCGAGATCGAATATCACTGCGAGTCGGCTAAGGGTGGTCATACAGCAACGGATATTGGTGTGTTGCAGTTCCAGTAATTCGGACTACGGGTGAAAAAAACATGTTAAAAAAACAGCGGAACCATTCATTAAAATTACTTTTTCTGATCGTCTTGGCCTTATTCGGCAATTCGGCTTCAGCAACGCAGCAAGTCGATATTCCAGCGCCGGATTGTACTTTTGCAACATTGGAGGGTGATTCGGCGAAAGGCTTGCATGCACTGCAAGGTGATGTTGTTTATGTTGACTTCTGGGCATCATGGTGCCCACCTTGTGTGAAATCGTTTCCGTTCCTAAATCAATTGGAGCAGGAATTCAAAGCACAGGGTTTACGTGTGATCGGTGTCAATCTGGATGAGAAAAAAATGGATGCCGTGGCGTTTCTGAGTAAGGTACCAGCCGATTTTGAGATCGTGACCGATCAAACCAAGCAGTGTGCGAAAGATTTCGGGGTGATCGCCATGCCATCTTCCTTTCTCATCGATCGTCACGGCAATGTCCGTTATATCCACCAAGGTTTCAGACAAGGTGAAAGCGAGCAGTTGCGTGCTATGGTGCAGCAGTTTCTGGCAGAAAAACCTTAGCCATTGTGTAAATCAATGCGATTTTTGTATACGATATTGATCTTCTTGGCAGTGTATGCAATTTCCGGTTGCACGCATGTGGCGGTTTGGGAGCGCGGAAATCTGGCTAAACCACAGATGTCGGTGGATCCTTACCCACTGCAAAGCACCATACGCATGCATAGTTACAGCAGTCGTGAGGCGGCGGCCAGTACCTATTCTTCCGAAGGTGGCGGTGGATGCGGTTGCTACTGATCGTGCAGTATCGGCCGTGTTGCCGCACTAAGCATCCGAAGTGAATGGTGCATTACCTGCGGTAGTTGGCGAACAGCAGTCCGCGGTGGGATCTGTATCAATGCTGCTTTTACCGCATCAAGCGGAGACTGTCGCAGCTTCCGGTAACAATAAAGCATTACAAGCACTGACTTCCGCTGCGTTGATGCTGCCCGGACTGATGCTGGCTTCCGCGCAGGCGGCGGACGATAATCGAATTAATTTTCAATTCAGCCGCTACCAGGAAGGAAAGCGTGATTTAGTCAATGTTCCCAATAACCTAAAGCCGATCAGCGCCGATGTGTTGCACGGCAGCGGCGTTTTCTCACTCACCGATCGAACCAAGTTCAATTTCAGTTATACGCAGGACACTTGGTCAGGTGCAACACCGATTACCAGCTCGCCCCTGGCTGCAATGGGGAATAATCCGATTTTTGCCAATACGCCGACGGGAGTTACCGTTGTCGGTGCGTCGCCGATCATAACCAATCCGAATCTGATGCTGGATCGCAATTTAACACCATTGACATCGGATGCGAGTCTCGGCGGACCATCAGTCAGAGACCCGCGGTCGGTGATGGTGTTATCGTCAGCTTCACCGGAGACGAGGAATCAAGCCAGTTTCGGCTTAAGCCGCGAATGGAATGAAGCGGCACTTAACGTCAGCGGCGGTTTCTCGCGGGAGCGGGACTATAAGTCCAGTTTCGGTAACATCAGCGGCCGTGTCGATTTCAATCAAAAATTAACCAGCGTCAAGTATGGCGCGGGGTACTCGAACAGCAATATCGGTGCCATTCTCGATCACGATGCTTCACCGTATATCACTAAGAATGCTTTTTTGCATCAGATTGAGAGAATCGATGGTGGAAAGAGCGAAATTTTACGAGGTAATCGGCAGGACTGGACAGCCAATCTGGGTGTAACGCAGATTCTGAACAGGAATGCTTTGCTTGAAGCCAATGCGGGGTATACCTACAGCAATGGTTATTTGGAAAATCCCTATAAGGTGATGTCGGTGATTTTTGTCGATCCGTTGCAATTAAATAACGGACAATCGGCACCGATTACCGGCGATCTGCGCGCGCTGTTGGAACAACGGCCGAATTTTCGTAATCAAGTCGCACTGAGCGCCAAATATATTCAGTATATCGATACATTCGATGCGGCATTACATTTGGGTTATCGGTTGTCGACTGACGATTGGGGCATTAACACGCATACTTTCGACGCCAACTGGGTGCAGCCGCTTGGCGGCGGTTGGATGCTGACGCCGCGGATCCGCTATTATTCGCAAGATGCCGCCAGCTTCTATCGTCCGTATATGTTTTCGCAGCAAACTTACCGCAGAAATGAAGTGGATAGCTTGGGGCGTCAGATCTGGTTCGATCCCAATGATCCCACGGTGCAGTATTTCCGTGATGCGAATTTCAATTTAGTCGACAGCAGCGGTAACCTGGTCAATGAAGCGTTACTGAATGTGCAGCCGAAAACGGTGTTGTTCGATGCGGCAAAATTGCCGGAAAATTTTTCCAGCGATCATCGTTTGGCCGGTTTTGGTGCACTGAGCGGCGGCGTGTCGCTGAGCAAGTCGATCATGCGCGGCGTCGCCTTTGAGGCCGGTTTCGAATACTATACCCGTGCGAGCGCAATGCAGATCGGCAGCGGTGGAAACAACAGCTTTGCGGATTTCGATTACTACGTGGCAAATGCTGCGGTGAAATTTGATATCGAATCCTTACCCGCAGTGCTGCCGATCGGTGGTGCGGCGGGTTCGTCGACAACGCATGCACATGCACATATGCATCATCATTACCGAGTGCCGCCGGCGGGAATCATGTTCGGACATATGCTTGATAAGCCGGGCGATTTCATGGCGGGCTACCGGTTCATGTATAACTGGACCGGCGGCAACATGTTGCACGGCGCGCAACAGGTAAGCGATCAAACGATCGTCGAGCAAGGTTGCAGCGATGAAATCCCATGTAGGTTGGTACCAACCTACATGGATATGCGCATGCACATGGTCGACTTGATGTACGCGCCGACGAAGTGGTTCAATTTGATGCTGATGCCCACGTTCATGGATATGGATATGAATTTACGCAAGCTGGCAGGTGCGCCGCCGTCCAAGCCGGGTACTCACGAGCATAACAGCGCTGCCGGTCATGAAACCGGTGCGGTTGGCGACACTTATTTTTCAGCGCTGATTAAATTGCTCGATACGCGCGGTCATTGGGTGCATGTGAATTTAGGCTTAAGCGCACCGACCGGCAAGGTGGATATCGAGAATCGGCGTATTTTCAAAACGGATGGCGGATTGATGCATTTCGGCATGCAATTGGGCAGCGGTACCTGGGATTTCATGCCAAGCCTGACGTATGCCGGTGAGTTGCAGCGTTGGTTGTGGGGAGCGCAATTCAGCGGCATTAAGCGACTGGAAGATAAAAATAAATCCGGGTACCGTTTGGGCGATATGTTTCAAGCGACCGCGTGGGGCGGATATCAAGTCACTCACTGGTTGACCGCTTCGGTGCGAGGTGCTTACACCCTGCAAGGCGAAATAAAACGGGATTTCGATACTTTTAATGCGCGTATCGGTCCAATGGACTTTCCGTCGAACTATGGCGGGCAATTCTGGGATGTCGGCTTCGGTGTCAACGCGCAAATTCCTGGTGGCCGGTTTGCCGGAAATCGGTTCGGCTTCGAGTGGATACAACCGGTTGGCAGCGATTTTAATGGGTTTCAGGTTAACCGCCAAGGGATGCTGGCTGCGACTTGGAGCTACCAATTCTAGTAAATATTTCGCGCACTTAATGCTGTATGGGGCGCTTGAAATATTATCAATTCGATTTCAAGGCAATGGGTTCACCGTGTGCGATACAGTTATACGCATGCAACGAAAAAGAAGCCGGGCGCACGGCCCGACTTGTCATGGCCGATGTGCAGCGACTGGAAACCAAGTACTCGCGTTACCGTGCCGATAGTTTGTTGTCGGCGATGAATCGTATCGCGACGCAGGGCGGCAGCATCGAGGTGGACGAGGAAACGGCCGGATTGCTGGATTACGCCGCGACATGCTATCAGCAGAGCGACGGGTTGTTCGACATCACTTCCGGCATACTCCGTCGTGCCTGGGATTTCAAATCCGGAACGATACCGGACCAAGCCGTCATACAGGTATTACTGGATAAAATCGGTTGGCACAAAGTCGATTGGAGGCGTCCGGTATTGGTTTTTACCGTACCTGACATGGAAATCGATTTCGGGGGGGTGGTGAAAGAATATGCCGTCGACCGTGCCGCAGCGCTGTGCCGGGATGTCGGGGTACGGCACGGTTTGGTCAATCTGGGCGGCGATATCAAAATCATCGGCCCGCATCCGGACGGCAGTCCTTGGCGGATTGCCATCCGTCATCCGCGCAAGCCCGATGGCGTTGTACAAACCTTGCTGTTACACTCCGGTGCGCTGGCGAGCAGCGGTGATTACGAGCGCTGTATCACGCTGAACGGTGTCCGCTACGGCCATGTGCTTAATCCCAAAACCGGTTGGCCGGTTAATTGTATGGCGGCGGTTAGTGTCGTCGGAGAATTTTGTGTGGTTGCGGGCAGCGCATCGACGATCGGCATGTTGAAGGGAGAGGGAGGGCCTGATTGGCTCGCCGCATTGGGGTTGCCGCATTTGTGGGTGGATGTGCGGGGAGTATGCGGTGGATCGTTGATATAATCAAGTTATGATATATTCTCAGGCGTCTTGATCATGTATTGCATTGTGGCATTTAATTAATCCAACTGAAGTATTAACGATGAAAATTGCAAATTGGTTTCCCGTTCGGCTGTTTCTGTTAACTGTACTGGCAATGTCGGCGTCGATGGTACGTGCGCTACCGAGCGAATGTTCGGTGCTAACTGCGCCGGCCACTTATATCGAGTCCAGCGGTTTGGTGTGTTTACAAAAGATTCTGGTGTCGGATACTTCCGGGGAACAAATTTATAAAGCGGCGTTGCAATGGATGGGGACCGAGAATCCGAATCGCTTCAAACTGATCAACGCCGACTTTGATGAAGCGTCGGATCCGCACAGTCCTACTTTTTCGATGACCGACGGTTTGTTGGCGCTTCCCAAGATAGATATACCCCGGCTTTTCGGCACAGAGCGCTACACCGTGAATCTCATACGGGTGGTCGACAGCGGCGATGACACTTTTGTTTTCGAACTGAGCAGTGTTGTGCTGTATAACAATACCGATTACGTGCCGAATGAGACGTGGAAGCCTTATGGCATGTTACAGTCCGGTGAACGGCGCGCCGTGGATTTGCTGGGTAGATCGATACCTTATGCAAAGTTGGCGGATGCGGTATATGACTTTGATAATACCGTTGTCGACAATTGGCAGTTAATCGAAACTATCGACAGAAGTTCCGGGATGCAGGCCGGGGTTTTTCAAGACCGTGATACCGGAAATCTGGTGATCGCGTTTCGTGGCACGGAAACCTGTCTTTTTTGCGTGGATTTTTTTCTGGATAAGGCGGCCGATGTGGCGCTGGCTTTAGGCATTGTGCATGATCAATTCAAGCATGCGTATAACTTTGTGCAGGCGATGATGACAAAGTATCCCGGCCGAAAAATAACCGTAACCGGGCATTCGCTGGGCGGTGGATTAGCCCAGGCCGCCGGTGCCGCATTAAACTTGGAAACGTTTGCTTTTAATCCTTCTCCGGTTCCTAAGGACTTCTTCGATGATTATCCGTCGGCGCTGCCGCCGGATCAGCTGAGCGACTTGATATTCGTCATTGCGGATGTGCATGATCCGGTTTCGAATACCGATGAATCGGGTCATTTTTATTTGAGTGCAAGTCATGTGACGCCGCTGATTCAATTCGATTTCGATTTGAAGGAAGTCATGCCGGACACCGTGTCGGATCTGGAGGATTTGCGTTTCGACCGCCACAGTATCACCCGGCTGGCCAATAATGCAATCGCCTTGATCAGTATTTATCAAAGCGGGTGGTAATCCGCGATTTTGATGTGTATGTATGGTAATTACCGTTTCATCCGGCTGATTGTATTCCCGGCGGCGCTTCCTTAAGTTTTTTATCTCCATTATCCGGCAACAGGAGGATAAGAGTAATGTTAACTGCTCGCGTACCGGCGGTTGCCGGCTTGTTCTATCCCAATGATGCATTGACGCTCAATCAGGAAGTGCAATATTTGCTGGCGCAAGCGAAATACCATGATGTCAACCCCAAGGCATTGATTGTACCGCATGCCGGTTATGCGTATTCCGGTCCGATCGCGGCAACAGCCTATGCATGCCTTGGAGTAGCCGCTGCAAAGATTCGGCGCGTGGTGTTGCTCGGTCCCGCGCATCGCGTAGCTTTCTCAGGATTGGCGTTACCCGGTACGGATCTGTTTGATACACCGCTTGGCAGTGTGAAATTGGACGCTGATCTGGTTCGAGCAGTCGTGCATTTGCCGCAAATTTCTGAAAACCGGGCAGCACATTTATTTGAACATTCATTAGAGGTGCAGCTGCCGTTTTTACAAAACACGCTGGGTGAATTCACGTTGTTGCCCTTGGTGGTTGGTTCGACAGCACCTGAAAGTGTGGCTGAAGTACTGGAATATGTGTGGGGTGGAGAAGAAACCTTGATTGTGATCAGTTCCGATTTTTCGCATGATTTGCCATATATCGTCGCGCAGCACAAAGACACGGATAGCGTCGAGTCGATACTGCATCTGCAGCCGCTGATGCATCATGATCAAGCGTGTGGATGCATACCGATTAACGGTTTGATTATTGCGGTGCGACGCCACCGGTTGATACCGCGATTGTTGGATTTACGGAATTCGGGGGATATCGCGGGCTTACCGGACCGGGTGGTGGGTTATGCAGCGATAGCGTTTAGCCAAGGAGGCGGTCATGTTGCCAATCGGGAGCAATGAACAAGGAAAAATTTTGCTGCAAATCGCACGCGCAGCGATTGCGGATGTGTTGTGCGCGCCGTACAGACGACCGGCAGTATCAGCCGCTGAAGATTGGCTTTCGAAACCCGGTGCAACATTTGTCACTTTGACCGAAGAAAGTGAGTTACGGGGATGTATCGGTTCTTTGCAAGCTTACCGCCCGCTTGCGGATGATGTAATGCGTAATGCGGTATCGGCCGCGTTTCGCGATCCGCGGTTCATGCCTTTGACGGAGAGTGAATTGAGCGGTGTGTGCATCGAAGTATCGTTACTTTCCGAACTGCAACCACTCGGTTTTTCCGATGAAACCGAAGCGCTGGCGCAACTGCGCCCGCATGTTGATGGCATCGTATTCGAATACGGCGATTATCGCAGTACATTGTTACCGCAAGTTTGGAAATCCTTTTCGCAGCCGCGGCAGTTTCTCGCGCAGTTAAAATTAAAAGCGCGTTTGCCGGAAAATTTCTGGGACGAAGAGGTAAAACTGTCGCGGTATACCCTCAGTAAATGGCGGGAAATCGATTTTGCCAAGGAGTATGCGCATGGATGAGCCGATCGGCGTGGCCGAGCGTTATCGGGCAAGATACTGGCATCGCTTGGACGACGATCGTATTCAGTGCGATTTGTGTCCGCGTGATTGTAAATTGCATGAAGGGCAGCGGGGTGCGTGTTTTGTTCGCGGACGCGCCGATGATGCGATGGTGTTGACGACTTACGGGCGATCGTCCGGTTTTTGTATCGACCCGATTGAGAAAAAACCGTTGAATCAGTTTTATCCCGGAAGCAGCGTATTGTCGTTCGGTACCGCAGGGTGCAATCTGGCGTGCAAGTTTTGCCAGAATTGGGATATTTCCAGATCGCGCAGCTTTGACAAGTTACTGGATCAAGCCAGCCCCGAAGCGATTGCGCGTTGTGCGGAGAAGTACGGTTGCAAGAGCGTGGCGTTTACGTACAACGATCCGGTGATTTTTGCCGAGTATGCAATGGATGTGGCCGATGCCTGTCATGAGAAAGGCATCAAAACCGTTGCGGTAACCGCCGGGTATGTCCATCAACAGCCGCGCCGCGATTTTTTTTCCAAAATGGATGCCGCCAATGTGGACCTTAAAGCGTTCAGCGAAGCGTTTTATGTGAAGCAAACGGGAGCTCATCTGCAGCCTGTGCTGGATACCTTATGCTATTTGCGGCACGAAACGGATGTCTGGTTTGAATTGACAACGCTGTTGATTCCGGGATTGAATGATTCCAGCAAGGAGATCGGTGCGATGAGCGATTGGATCATGAATAATCTGGGTGCTGATGTGCCGCTGCATTTCAGCGCTTTTCATCCCGATTATAAATTGAGCGACATACCGCCGACGCCGGCCAAGACGTTGATCAAAGCGCTCCAGATCGCGATGGATGCCGGGCTGCGCTATGTTTATACCGGCAATGTACATTATATCGAAGGCGATACTACGTACTGTCCCACGTGCGGACGTGAGTTGATCGTGCGCGATTGGTACGACATTGCACAATACGAATTGACCGAGCAGGGGTGTTGTAAGGATTGCAATGTGGCGATTGCGGGCCGCTATGATCAGCGCGCCGGCAGGTTCGGCAGACAACGCATTCCGGTTCGTATCGGAGGATCGACGTGACCGCGGTGAGTATCCCGGTCGGCGTGGTTGAGCTTGACGGCGAATTGGTGTTGCCGCTTTTTGCAGCAGGCATCGTGTTGTTTGCTCACGGTAGTGGCAGCAGCCGCTTCAGCCCCAGAAATATTTATGTTGTCCGGGTATTACAGCAACATGGCATTGCGACCCTGCTATTTGATTTGTTGACGCATGCCGAAGACCGAAATGAGGGAACGCGATTTGACATCGACTTGCTGGTGCAGCGCTTGCTTGCCGCTACCGTCTGGTTACAGGACAACCCGGAGACAAAGCGTCTGAGAATCGGCTATTTCGGCGGCAGTACCGGTGCCGCTGCCGCATTACAAGCTGCGGCGGCAATAGGTTCCGCCGTGTCAGCCGTGGTATTGCGCGGCGGTCGTCCCGATTTGGTCGGAAGCAAAGCCTTAAGCGCAGTGATCACCCCGACCTTATTGATTGTCGGCGGTTGTGATTACAGCGTAATGGAATTGGATCAAACAGCTTATGCAATGATGACATGCGAGAGAGAATTGATGATTGTGCCGGGCGCGACGCATCTGTTTACGGAACCGGGCGCATTGGAGCAAGCTGCAGGCTATGCGGCGGATTGGTTCTTAAAATATTTGCAGTGATAGCGAAGGCTAGAGGAGTGCTGATTAATTCGGCGAACGAGACGACTGTATCCTGTGGTTATTCGAACCTCGTTGTACGGTCGATACGGTTTCGGACGGCTTAAATACCGGGTGATCATGGTTGACATCGTGGTTTCGTTTTCGCAGCAGGAATTCCAATATTTATTGATGCTGCTTTTATTGGCGGCGAGTGGGTGTTTTTATTTTTTTGTCCATCAATGGAAGCGGTTGCGATTTATCGCGGATACGCCGACAACCCGATTGCGGTCGGCGCATCAAGGCTATGTGGAGGTGATAGGAAAAGGGCAAGGGGAGCAAGGTGAAATCATTTATGCGCCGCTCTCCAATCATCCTTGTCTTTGGTTCGACAGCCGGATCGATCAGCAACAAACGTTCGTCGAGCAGGGTCGTACACAAACCTGCTGGAATGCGGTATATCGGAACACCAGCGATCGGCGGTTTCAATTGATAGACGGCAATAGCCATTGCTATGTGGATCCGGGGCGCGCTGAAGTGGCCGGTGGCGAGACGCTGGTATGGTACGGCAACACGGCATGGCCGGATCGTGTGCATATCCTGGAAAGCCAATCCGCGGTTTATGCCGTCGGCAAACACTATCGCTATAGTGAACAAGTGATTCTGCCGGGGCAGTGCCTTTACATATTGGGACAGTACAGAACGCTATCCGCAACAAAGCAATCGGTACGCGAAGTAATGATTGATTTACTCAATGGTTGGAAAGAAGATCAGACGGCGTTAAAACGGCGGTTTGATAGCGATGGGAATGGCAGGATCGATCAAGCCGAATGGGAGGTCGCGCGCCGGCAAGCATTTTCCGAGGCGCAACAACGACATGCGCAATCGGTTTTGACGCCGGATGAAAACATTCTTGCTAGACCGGATGATTCCAGGCGCCCTTTCATTATTTCGACGTTCTCACAAACAGCTTTGGCTAAACATTACCGGCGCAACGCGTATGTTGCGCTGTCGGTATGTGTGTTATTGACAGGTATCGCGATGTGGATGCTATCGGTGTATGGACAGGCGCCGCATTGAATGTCAGGCGCTGGGTCGGGATTGCCGGCGATGCGGCGTATCATTTCCGTCATCATATGAGGGTTATAGTCGCTTGAACCGCTCGGCGGGATGGTCCAGCCAATGCATCAGTCCCAGGGTATTCAGCCTGATATCCGAACGCAACAGCTCATCAATTTCGTTTTGTGCCAAGCGGCAGCCGTGCTGGGTCAAGCGTTGCAGTAGCAATTCCCGCAACGCCGAGGAAATCGCCGATTGCCGGTCCGGGGCATTTTTCCCCTGCTGTGCAATGGCGACATGGGCGTCGATAAGGAAATGCATCGCTTCGGCATGGTGTGTCAGGTGACCGATTTGGCCGTAGTGTGTCAAATAAGCGTAACGCGGATCGTATCCCATGATGCGGTCGATCGAGGCGTGCGCGGCTTCAGGGTCGAATTGTACCGGTGATGTGGTGGGGAATACAAATTCCCTGCCATCCACATCCAATTCCCGGTAAGAGACACCGAAAGTATCGCCGGTGAAGAACGATCGGCTGCGTTCGTCAAAAATGCAGTTGTGATGGCGGGCATGGCCGGGTGTATCAAGAAACAGCAAGTCGCGACCATTGAAATCAAGGCGGAATTCGTCGGTAGCCTCGATGATACGAGTCGCGTCGATGGATGGAATATCGCCGTACACGCGCCGAAATTCGGTTTCTCCATAAACCCCGATTGCACCGGCGACCAGGCGCGCAGGATTGGCCATATGGCCGGCGCCGCGCGGGTGTACTACCAGTTTGGCATTCGGAAAACGGCGCATGCATTCACCCGCGCCGCCCGCGTGATCGAGGTGAATGTGAGTCAGAATGACATAAACAACCGCTTCGGGTGCGATGGATTTTTGGCGCATCGCTTCGATCACGCCGGGAATGGAAGAGTTGGTGCCGGTGTCGATCAAAGCGACGGCATCTTTTTCAACCAATAAGTGGATCGCAGCGCGGTTAGGGCGGTGAAATTGCGCATCGATGGCGCTGATTCCGTATTCGTAATCGGTTACCAATGATAATGACATATGCGATAAACCGGATGATTGCATCAAGCGGAAGGTTGTTTTAATTGTTCAAGAATGGCTGGATTTTCCAGCGTCGAGATATCTTGCGTGATTTCCTCGCCTTTGGCGAGCGCACGCAATAAGCGACGCATAATTTTACCGGAACGTGTTTTGGGTAGATTCTCCCCGAAACGGATTTCATCCGGCTTGGCGATCGGGCCGATTTCCTTGGTGACCCATTCCCGCAGTGTATCGGAGATTTGAGCGGCGGCTTCACCTTGCGGGCGCGGGCCTTTCAACACCACGAATGCAGTTACGGCTTCCCCTTTGACGGGATGCGGTTTGCCGACCACTGCAGCTTCGGCG
This sequence comes from Nitrosomonas sp., assembly GCA_021582655.1. GTDB lineage: Bacteria > Pseudomonadota > Gammaproteobacteria > Burkholderiales > Nitrosomonadaceae > Nitrosomonas. The sequence goes on along the minus strand of CP091135.1, from coordinate 1,159,243 downwards.
ACCAAGGGATGCGCAACCAATGCCGATTCGATTTCCATCGTGCCCAGGCGATGTCCGGAGACATTCAGCACATCATCGATCCGGCCCATGATCCAGAAATAACCGTCCGCATCCCGGTAAGCCGAATCTCCGGCCAGATAATATTGACCGCCCGCGATATCTTCCGGAAAGTAGGTTCTCTTGAAGCGCTCCGGATCGCCCCATAAGGTACGAATTTGCGATGGAAAAGGCTTCTTGATTACCAAAAAACCGCCCTTGCCTTGCTCCACGTCGTGGCCCGCTTCGTCAACTACGGCGGCGAAAATGCCGGGGAGCGGGAAAGTGCAGGAACCCGGTTTCAGTGCGACCGCGCCGGGAGCCGGTGCGATCATGTGACAACCGGTTTCGGTTTGCCACCAGGTGTCGACGATCGGACAGCGTGATCGCCCGATTTTTTGATAAAACCAGATCCATGCTTCCGGGTTGATCGGTTCGCCGACCGAGCCGAGCAATCGCAATGAGGAAAGATCGTATTGGTCCGGCAGGTCCGCCCCCGACTTTATCAACGAGCGAATCGCGGTCGGCGCGGTATAAAACGTTGTTACCCGGTGTTTCTGAATGATCTCCCAAAACCGGCCGGGATGCGGGTGGGTGGGAATGCCTTCGTAAATCACTTGGGTTGCACCCAGCGCCAACGGACCATAGGCGACATAGCTATGGCCGGTGATCCAGCCGACGTCTGCGGTACACCAGAAAATATCGTTCGGGTGATAGTCGAAAATCCATTGCATGCTGATCATGGTGCCGAGCAGGTAGCCTGCGCTGGAATGCTGAACCCCTTTGGGTTTTCCCGTTGATCCCGAGGTATACAGGGTAAACAACGGATGTTCCGCAGCGACCCATTCCGGTTCGCAGTCCGCGCTGATATCCCGGGTGATTTCATCCCACCATACATCGCGCGCCGGATCAAACGGGACAGAAGCGCCAGTGCGCTGAAAAACGATGGTGCGTCGAACGGTGGCGGTATCGCTGATGCCGATCGCTTCGTCGACGGTTGCTTTGAGCGGATGATGCTTGCCGCCGCGTACTTGTTCGTCGGCGGTAATGACGGCAACGGCACCGGCATCGACGATACGTTCGTGCAGACTCTTGGCGGAGAACCCTCCGAATACCACTGAATGAATGACACCCAAGCGCGCGCATGCTTGCATCGCAATCACCGCTTCGATGCGCATCGGCATATAAATCACCACACGATCGCCTTTGCGGATATTTTGCGCCTTTAGCGCATTGGCGAACTGACATACCCGGCGGTGCAAATCACGGTAAGTCGATCGGGTGACCTGGCCGTCGTCGGATTCGAAAATAATCGCCACCTTATCCGCCTGTGTAGCGAGATGGCGATCCAAGCAGTTGTACGATACATTCAATACACCATCGGTGAACCATTGATAAAACGGCGCTTCCTGATCGTTCAGGATTTGTGTGAAAGGGCGATGCCAAAGAATATGCGCGTTGGCACGCTCCGCCCAGAATTTTCGAAAATCCTGTTCCGCTTCGGCACACAGCGCTTGATACGCTTGCATGCTCGGTATGTTGGATTGACTGGCGAATGCGGTAGCGGGAGGAAAAACACGGGTTTCGTGTAAAACCGATTCGATGGTCGGCATGTTATTGCTCCGGGGTATCGTGATTCATGATGGCTTGCCGGGATTGTATCATTGCTGTCCGTTGCCGCGCTTTGTTACTTGCGTTTAATCGAAGGAAACGTTGATTGATGGATTATGCGGGTGAATCGCTTCGATGCAAGGGTATCTCAGCTTTCTCACCTGCCTTGTTGATAGGTCTTGATCGTTGTGTTCCATGTACCCCGTCTTTATCTTGTTCGCTGAGCTAATCAGTGTTTCCCAAAGCGGATTGTTTGGTTATCCATTACAATGAAAATGATTGAGAGTATGATTTTAGCTTAAGGCGTCATCACAACGATGGCGCAAGGATAAGGGCATTTGGGGTTCCGCTAATCCGGAAGAAAATCTGTTACGCACCAATTGGTCGCATTAATCGGACGAATCCATCAGGTTCATGAAATCGAGGAGAGAAAAATGACTATCAGTGACATTTGCAATCGTGAAGTAATAGTGATTCAGCGTGACGAAGCTGTGCAAGCGGCGGCTAAATTGATGCGGCAATTTCACGTCGGATCGGTGATTGTGATCGATAAATCCAACGGTGGAACAACACCGGTCGGTGTCGTTACGGATCGTGATCTGGTGGTCGAGGTCATGGCGGCGGAATTGGATGAGACGGTGATCACCGTCGGCGATATCATGACGCAGGAATTGTTTACGGTAAAGGAGAATGCCGCCGTTCATGAAGCGGTTGAACTGATGCGGCGTAAAACCGTCCGGCGTTTGCCGGTTGTCGATGATGCGGGTGAATTGGTCGGCATTTTGACGTTGGACGATGCGCTGCAATTATTGTCCGAGCAATTGCTGGATTTGGCGAAGCTGGTGCGCTACGAACAAAGGAAGGAAGAGCGTCATCGGCCTTGATGGCTGTTCGGTCTCAACATGACAATCAGCCTTGGCGGGCCGTTGAGAAATAGATCGCAGCTTAATGCCGCAACGGCATGCGGATCATGTTTCAACGGCCTGTTAACGATTATTGAAGAATTTGCGTGTGATGGCGGTGTGCTGCGCGTTGTATTACCGTTGAATTTCCGTTTCAACACGCAATATGGTTTTATTTCATCAAGTATGGATGACGATTACCGTAGGTCGTGTCCGTTCGGTCGCGGCAATCCAGGGAAACACTGATCAATTGGTTGCACGAGCAAGTCGCTTTGCTGGGCGGCACTTACTTTCTCGCCTATCTCATTGGATATGTCCTGTTCGCTATGTTCCGTACGCCTTGTGTTTCATTGTGTCCGCCGAGTTAATCAGCGTTTTTCCGGCGGGGTGTACGATGAGGGTGAAGTGCACGACCATTGCCGCGCGGTTTGTTTCCGGAAGCCAGTGGATGAAGCGATTGCAGTTGCGCTCCTGATCTTAAATCGCCTTCGTCGGCGCTATCGCTTAAGCAGGTATGATGATGGCAACATCGTTCTTGAGCCCACATGGCTGAATAAGGCATAAAAATTTATTTAATTTATTGTGTTATAAGATTAAAATAATAAAGTACATGAAAAATAAGTGGTGATGCTTGCCGTATTGATAATAAAATACAAATTCATCGAATTAATCGATTACAACATATCATATGTCGACTCTGACACAATCGCCCGCGTGGCTGGCTTTGCGAGCTCACCAAATGGTCATGGCGCAGCAGCGCCTACGTACACTTTTTCAACAGGATAGCCGGCGGTTCGAGAAGTATTCGTTATCATTTGACGATATCCTGATGGATTTTTCCAAGCAGCCTATCAATCAGGAAACGATCGATCTGTTGTTGGCTTTGGCGCATCAACAGCAATTAAAATATTGGATTGACCGGATGTTTGCGGGTGACAAGATCAATTCGACGGAGCAGCGCGCTGCGTTGCATATTGCTTTACGCGGAGATCAGCCGGTTTATACCGATGGCGAGGATGTAATGCCGGCGGTTAAGCGCGTGTTGTCGCAAATGACACGTTTTGTGTCGGCAATCCAAAGCGGAGAATCGGCTGGCTATACCGGAAAAAAAATCACCGATATCGTGAATATCGGCATCGGCGGTTCCGATCTCGGGCCGGCGATGGTTGCCGATGCGCTGAAACCTTATTGGACGCACGGCGTTATCCCTCATTTCGTATCAAATGTCGACGGCGCGCACTTGTCGCAAATCCTGCAGCGACTCGATCCGGCAACGACGCTATTTGTCATTGCTTCAAAAACCTTTACCACACAGGAAACGCTTGCCAATGCGCACTCGGCGCGAACATGGTTGTTGGCGCAAGGTGCCGGCGAAAATGACATTGCCCGGCATTTTGCCGCCGTTTCCACCAACCGTGTCGCGGTTGAGCAATTCGGTATAGATCCGGACAATATGTTCGAATTCTGGGATTGGGTGGGCGGCCGCTATTCGTTGTGGTCGGCGATCGGTTTGCCGGTCGCGTTGGCGGTCGGTATGGAGAATTTTCATGCTTTGCTTGCAGGTGCGCGTGAGCTGGACCGGCATTTCGCTACTGCACCGTTGGATAAGAATCTGCCGGTTATGCTGGGATTGATCGGCATTTGGCAGATCAATTTTTTCGGGGCGACATCGCATGCAGTATTGCCTTATGATCAGTCGTTGCATCGCTTTCCGGCTTATTTGCAGCAATTGGAAATGGAAAGTAACGGCAAAGGCGTGACCCGTGACGGCGAAAGGGTGGATTATTCAACCGGTACCATTGTCTGGGGTGAGCCGGGTACCAATGGCCAGCACGCTTTCTTTCAATTGCTGCATCAAGGTACGCAAACCGTTTCCGCCGATTTTCTTGCCCCGTGCCGGAGTCATTATCCACTCGGAAATCACCATCGTATGTTACTGGCCAATTGCTTCGCTCAGAGCGAAGCCTTGATGGCGGGAAAATCCGCGCATGCAGTACGGATGGAAATGGAGGCGCAGGGACTGGATGCGGAATCGATCCGGCGTTTGTTGCCGCATAAGGTTTTTGTCGGGGATCGACCCTCCACCACGTTATTATTCAATCAATTGACGCCCACCACACTAGGTGCGCTAATCGCACTCTATGAACATAAGGTATTTGTGCAGAGTGTCATTTGGAATATCAATCCTTTCGATCAATGGGGCGTGGAATTGGGTAAGCAACTGGCGGGCGATATTCTCAATGACTTGTCTCGCGAGCAACTTGCGACGGCTCACGATGCTTCGACTAACGGATTGATTAATCACTTCAAATCGCATCACTGACGCTTGTTATTGGGGAAGGAGATAATGTGAATACTATTGCACCGTACTTTGCTGTTAACCCCGCCCGGCGACCGATTACGAGTGTCGTTATTGCCGCATTGGTTACCGCGATGCTTGCAGCTTGTATTTCCCATCCGCTGGAAGCACCTCCATCACCGGCGGCGGTCGATACGGTTCCGGCGGATTGGTCGCAAGCTTACGTGCAACGGTCGCAGCAAAAAGCGGATTATATTCAATCCCACCAGGTTGCTTACGATTGGTTCGGTAATTTCGCCTTCAGCGAAACCGATGGCGTACCTTATCTGATCCTGAAATTGCTACCCGAGCTTGCGCCCGGATTGTGGGGAAGCGGCGAGAATTTTCTGGATGCGGTGGGTTTGTTTGCCGACGAGCGGCAACCGACCTATCCCGTAGCGCGCGGTATCGGATTCAGTGGATTGTCTCGCGGTGATGCGCTCGGAAATATCGATTACGCGTCCTTTACTTGCGGGGCGTGTCACATCGGCCGGGTACGGCTGGAAGATGGAACAATGGAATATTTGGATGGCGGTATCAATACGACATTCAATATCGTTCAGTTCCGGGTGAGGCTTTTTCAAACGTTGCAACAAGCTTATGCAGGAGAAACCGGTGCGAAGCGGTTTCAGATTCTCACTGAGAAGCTGCTTGCCGCTATGGATGCCGTGCATTTGCGCGATTCAAATTATTTTTATCGCGATTTCCGCTCGGGTGGCAGGAATTTCGATGCGGATTACGAAACGGCGCAGATTGCGCTGTTTAAGCAGAATGCGGCGAAAACGATCCGGCGGTTCGCCGAGCGGGCGGAAGCGGAATACGATGGTTTCATTGCGTTGGTGGCCAAGAATTATGCCGGGTTCGATGGCGAAATGATCGCGGGGTTTCCGGGCATGGCGGATGCCACCGGTTTGAGCGCCATTAACGGTTATATCAATTTGCGCAACCGGCCGTTGCTGAAATGGTTTGCCGGAATTGTACTGCCGCCGGAACCGGGGATCACCGATTTCATGGCGGTGTGGGAACAAAAGCAGCGCCGTGCCGGCTGGGATGCGGGCCATAAACGGTTGATCAATGGCGGCGGCCAGTGGAACGGCAATGTGCCGATACCCGTTTATCGTAATTTGATCGCTATGCTGACCTTGGGGTTGGATGATACCGATGTGCGTGTGGCGGCGTTCGCGGACGAACTGCTACACGGTTTGCCGGCCAGTCCGTATCCATTTCCGGTCGATATCGAATTGGCCGGGCATGGTCAGAAGTTATTTGCGGAGCATTGCGCCGATTGCCATCAGCCGAAGAACGGTAAGGTATACGATATTGGTACCAGCATGAAACGGGCTTATGTGGTCGGTACGTTGCTGAACTTCGCGGCGCGTAAGGAATTGTACGCGAGTTGTTCGCCTGACACCGCAGTCGATCTGAATGGCAAGACGCGGCATCCGTGCGCGGAATTCGATGGTGTTTCACTGACGGATAGAAAAGACGTGCTGATGTCGCCCAATAGCGAGCATCATGGCTATAATGCGCGCCCGTTGAACGGTATCTGGGCGCAAGCACCTTATTTGCACAACGGCGTCGTGCCGACAGTCTATCATTTGCTGGTTCCGGATGAGCGGCCGGGAAGTTTTGTGAAAAGCCGGTTGGATTATGATCAAAAGTTGCTTGGTTATTCCTGGAATCTGAATGCGACCGAGCGGCAGGATGAGGGTTATGTTTTTAAAGTCGATGCCATCCCGGCTTTCAGTAATCGGGGGCATGACAAGGATGTTACCGAAGGCGGCAAAACATATCGTCTTGACTGGTCGGCTGATAAGCACGGCGCTTTCGCCATCATCGAGTATTTGAAGACTTTATAGGTTTCCATCCCGCCGTGTTGGCGGTCTCAACGGTTGTATGTTATGGAAGCATTTACAAATACGGAAGAAAATCATGCGGATGCGCGCGAGGTTCGGGGCCAGGTGCTATGCCTGCGTACTCAGGACGCGCGATACGCTATCGATTTACGCTATGTGGAATGTATTTTGCCGCTGATGGAATTGCACCCGGTACCAGGTGGCGCTATTTTTTTGGCCGGATTGCTCGATTATTACGGCAAAAGCCTTGCCACTATTGACTTGGGGATCTGGCTGGGTTTGAATAATCCCGAACATTATCATTTGGATACACCGATTGTGGTTTGCGGGGACGGTGAAGCGCGCTTGGCGATCATTGCGAATGAGATCATGCAAATCGAAACGGTGACGTCGGATGCCGTGCACATGCAGGATATGTTTCGCGAAGGTCGGGCGTTGTTTGCGGCTTCGCTAAAATTGAACACCGGTATCGTTCTGTTATTGGATATGCCGCGTATTTTAGAGGTTAATTTTTTACTTTCAGATTCGTCTTTTGCGCAGGTCTGAATTTGGTGATTGGGGGATTGGTACGGTAATTTGTTAGCTATGGACCATCAGCGAGCCATCACCGATTCTGAACGAAAACTGCTTGATTTGATCGGAGCCCGAACCGGGATATCGTTCCGGGAATTTCAATGGCCGCTTTTTATTTCCGCTTGCTCGGAAGCATGCGACCATTTCGGCTGCGATGGTACGGATGCGTTGTTGCATGAGTTGGCCGCGCAGGTGCAATCGTCGGCAATGTTCGATTTTATCATGGCGCGCATCACTAACGGGGAGAGTTATTTTTTCCGTCATCATGAACAGATGCAGCTGCTGCGCGGCGAATTGATACCGGAAATGATCGCTCGCAAACAACGGCAGCAGGATTTTTCCCTGCGAATATGGAGCGCCGGCTGTTCCAGCGGACAGGAAATATACAGCATCGCCATATTGTTGTACGAAATATTGCCGGATATCGACCGCTGGGCGCTGAATCTGCTCGGTACCGATATCAACAAATATTTTCTGGAAAATGCGGTTCGCGGTTGTTATACCGATTGGTCGCTGCGTGAAACGCCTGCGTCGATCCGGGATAAGTACTTCGGCAAAGTAAATGACGATTATCAGATCAGTGAAAAAATTCGCCAGCAAGTCAATTTTTCTTATCTCAATTTGGCAGAAGAAGGTTATCCGTCGCTGCTGATGGGAACCTATGCCGTCGATATCGTTTTGTGCCGCAATGTATTGTTTTATCTGGAACGTAATGTCAGGAGTGCCGTTATGGTCCGCCTGGCTGAATGCCTTGCGCCGAATGGCATACTGTTGCTTGGCCCTTCCGATTTTTTCGATGCCGCTTTGCCTGCATTTGACGCGGTGCAAAACGACAAGACCCGCTATTTTAGGCTTGCCGGCAACCTGCCGGAATTACCATTGTGTCCGGAGGCATCGGTGAGCCTCGCAACACCGATGGGCGCAGGGGATAAGCGGGAACCTGTGAAACCGATAATCGGCGCCGGTGGCAATCCGATGACGCAGCTATTGGATTTGATGCAAATCGGACAGTGGCGGGATGCGTTAGCGCTTGCCGGCAAGATATCCGAACAACAAGGCGAATCGCTGTTGTTGTTGCAAATGGAAGCGAAGATTCAGGCTAATCTGGGATATATTGCCGAGGCATTGCAACTTTGTGAAAAGTGCTTGAGACTGGATCCGGTGGACAAGCATATTTATTTATTGCAAGGGATCATGTTGATGGCGGATGCCAGGTTTCGCGAAGCCGAACAAGCCCTGCGCCGCGCGGTTTTCCTGGATTATCAGTTTGCGGAAGCGCATTATCAGTTGGGTTTGCTGTTGATTCACCAAAATTGCCGCCAAGAGGGGTTAAAGAGTCTTGCGAGTGCGTTAATGCACGCGCAGGGCAAACCGTATCAGTGCGTACATAACGCTTCCGGCATGACTTATGCGCGCTTTGCCGAAATTATAGAGAGTGAGATAGAGATTTATGCTGAATCGAGCGCAATGTGATGCATTGCCGCAATATACGGGCAGCGAATCGAAAATCATCGGAATCGTACAATTGAAAGGCGGCGCGGGCCGCTCGACCGTTGCCACCAATTTGGCGGGTGCTTTGTCGCAGCATCACACGGTAACGTTGATTGATTGCGATATGCCGCAAGGTACCAGTGCGGCGTGGGGCTTAATTCGCGCGCGGAACGGGCGATCGGGCAATTTGACCGTTACCGCGGCGTACGATCATCTGGATTTGATAGCAAAGGTCAAGACGTTGTGCGGCACTCAAGCATTTATCATCATCGACGGGCCGCCGCGGATTGCGGAAATTACTCGGGCGATTCTGGTAATGAGCGATCTCTGTTTGCTGCCCTTGGGTGCGAGTGCCGCGGAAATTTGGGCAGTATCGGATTTGCAAACTACAATCGACGAAGCGCGCAGCGGGCAATATCGCGTTGCAGCCTATATCGTGTGGAACCGCTATCGCAAGCAAACACGCTCAGCCCGCGAATTCAACGATGCGGTGCAAGATGAGCTTTCCTTGCCGCAGATACGGTCTCACCTCGGTCTTCGGGTTGCATACAGTGATGTTCTGGCGCGCGGATTATGGATAGGCGAATGGCACGATGTATCCGCGAAACGGGAGGTGGTCGCGCTGACGGAAGAAGTGATGGCAATATTGGAATCCGGGCGCGTGCATTACGCCTGATGGATTACGCAAGCGATTAATATGGCGAGCAAAAAAACAAGCGATGGCAAACCGGAAGATGTTAAACGGATTGCCCCCAGTATCCGCAAACCGGCTGTGGCGGCATTGTCCAAACTGGATCAGGCATTGGATTTCGCCCAGGCGCTGCAACCGACTTCCGGAAAAAGCGGCCAATCGGACATCGCGGTAACGGCAACGGCAACGGAATCGGCGGCGGAGCTTGCCGGTGAGGCGCAGCGTGGATCCACCGCAAAAATCAGTGCTTGGATGTTGATGCCGCACACCGAGGAAGATCGAAAAATCTTACGGGCGCGTACCCGGAATTTATCTCGCCGCGCACAATCGGAAAATCACCAGGCGCGTGAGCAGTATATTTGCTTCAGGCTGGGAGAATCGGAATTATATGGAATATCCTATCGCCATGCCGAACAGATTTTACCTGCTGCAGGCATTGCGCGCGTGCCTTGTACGCCGCCGGTGATCGGCGGCATTATCAATTACCGCGGCGAACTGTTGACGGTGCTCGATTTATGCGAATTTTTCCGTATTGCGCGGTGTGCTCAACCGCGGGAATCCTGGATTCTCGTGGTTAAGGAAGGGAATTTAAAGGCCGGTTTGATCGTAGATGAGGTGATTGATAACGATGAATTTTCCCCACCCGATCTATCACCCCCCATGGATGGCAATGCTTTCGTTCGCGGAATTCATCAGGGAAAAGTGGTGATTCTGGATGTTGCCGCGATTTTTGCCAATCCGGCGATCAATATTGATGAGTCGGTTAGCTGACTTGATGAATTGGATAATCGACCGGCGAATGCGTTGTATTTGAATCTTATTTATGAAGGAGCTTCGGACATGAAACAAAAAGTCGGTGTTAAAGCCGCGGATGATGCGATGGCCGATAGCCAGAGGCTGATCGGTGCATTACATCGCTCGCATTGTATTGCCGAATTCGACCCGACAGGCATCATCATGACGGCCAATGATAATTTTCTTGGATTGCTGGGGTACGCCCTGGAAGAAATCCGGGGAAAGCATTACCGGAATCTGCTCGATCCGGCTTACGCCGCTGGTGTTGAACACGAAAAGCTTTGGGTTGCCGTGCAACAGGGAACCGATGCCGCAGGGGACAGCAAGTGGTTAACCCGCAAAGGCGGCGAAGTTTGGTTGCAAACCTCATTCAACCCGATTCATGACGATGACGGCGAGCCGGCCAAGGTGCTATTACTGGCCAGGGACATTACTGAGGGAAAATTGGTGCAATTGGCAAAAGAAACCGAGTATCGGACGCTGAATCAGATTGTGAACATGACCAGCATCGTTTCGCACGCCGATCTGAAAGGGCATATCATCGATATCAATGAGAAATTCGTGCAGGTGTCCAAGTACAGCCGGGAGGAATTGATCGGCAGCCCGCATAATATTACGCGCCATCCGGATATGCCGAAAGCTACTTTTAAGCAAGTCTGGAATACGATCGGACACGGAAAGATCTTTCGCGGTGTTATCAAGAACTGTGCCAAAGACGGTACACCTTATTATGTTGATGCGGTGATCGCACCGATTTTGGGCGGCAACGGCAAGCCCGAAAAGTATATTGGCGTGCGCTACGATATTACCGAGCAGGAAATCGAGCGGCAAAATCTAAAGGGCATTCTATCGGCGATTAATGATACTTGCGCTTATCTGGAGCTGGATCATGATGCCAACGTATTGGCGGCGAATCAAATATTCTTGGATTTACTGGGTTACCGCAGCGATGAAGTTATCCGCCGGAACCATCGTATGTTCATCGATTCCGATTACGCCAATTCTGCAGAATGTCAGCAATTTTGGACGGATTTGAGAAACGGCCACAGTAAAAGCGAAGTGTTTCTGCGTATCAGTAAATCGGGCGAGGAGAAGTGGTTGCAAGGTACCTATGCACCCGTTAAGGATGAGATGGGGCGAGTGGTGAAAATCATCAAGATTGCAACCGATATCACCCGGCAAATTCGAATCGATCATGATTACAAGAACCGCGTGAAGGTATATAGTGAATTCATCGGTAAAGTGGCGAAAGGTGATTTGCGTCAACGTGTTGCTGTCGATGGTGGTAATGAATTGGGTGTTATCGGTGAGAACTTGAACGTTATGGTGGAAAGTCTGTCCGGCATTGCGAATCAAATCGGCGAAACCAGCGGTACCTTATCGGTGGCACTGAATCAGATACGAGGCACGGTGAATACGCAGGCCGCAGGCGCCGCGCAGCAAGCCACTGCGGTAAATGAGATCACCGTGGCCCTGGAAGAAATACGCGCAGCATCCGCCGAGAATCTGGTGAAAGCCAAGCAATTGGGGGAAGTCGCGGAACGGGTGCGACGTGAAGGAAATCTGGGTGAGCAGACATTGGAACAAGCGGTGTCCGGTATGGAGGTGATTCGAGAGCGGGTGGAAAACATCGCCCAAACGATACTTGCGCTATCGGAGCAAACGCAACAGATCGGGGAAATCACCGAAGTGGTTTCCAGCATTGCGCAGCAGTCGAAAATGCTGGCATTAAACGCATCTATTGAGGCAGCAAAGGCAGGTGAGGCTGGAAAAGGGTTTGCCGTGGTGGCCGCGGAAGTCAAGGAGTTGGCGATTCAGTCGCAGCAATCGACCGCGCAAGTGCAGAAAATCCTGCAGGATATCCGCCGTGCCACCGACCGCGCCGTGATGGCCGCCGAGGAGGGTAACAAACGGGTGGATGCCGGGGTTATTTTGGTTGAAAAGAGTGGTGAAATGATGCGACAACTCAGCGCGGTGATCGAGGAGGCCCTGAGTGCGAGCAGGCAGATTGTTACTGCGGTTCAACAAGAAGTGCTGGGTATCGATCAAACCACTATTGCTATGAGCGAAATTAATAAAATTACCGCGCAATTCGTTACCAGCGTTCAGCAAACACAAACATCCGCGAAGGATATGAGCGAAGTGGCGAGCAGATTGAAAGATAGTATCAGCATCTACAAGCTTTAATGCTTGAGTTGATCCTGCGAACCGGAGTAGTGCTGTGATCATGAAACTGGATCCCGAAGTGATGCGCCAACTGGTGGCGGTTTTTAAAGCCGAACTCGGCGATCAATCGCAGATTATCACGGATGGATTATTGGCCCTGGAAAAGGGGATCTCAGGGGATCAGCGCAAAGTTTGCCTGGACGGTATTTTCCGCGCTGCGCATAACATAAAAGGCTCGGCACGCGGTATTGATGTTCGCGATGTGGCTGATATTGCGCATGGTCTGGAAACTTTGTTCAGTAAATTTTTATGTGGGGATGCACGCATCACAGCGCAATCGATCGATTTGTGCCTGCAGGGAATTGATCGGATGAGCCAATGCATGACGGCGCATGAGTCCGGCGTCCCATCCGGTGTGGATGTGCAGGGGTTGCTGAATCAATTGACGCATTGGTGCGACGAATTGCCGGACTCAACATCAGGAATAATGCCGCGAATAACCGATCGGGCGCGCGATCTGCCGCCGGATCGAAATGTAAGTCTGGCGGCATTTACCGAAACAGTTGACTGTCATGCATCGGGGAATGATTGGATTCAATCGCGGTCGGCGATTGTTTCTCCATTTGCAGCCGATGCCGCACCGGGTGACAGTATGCTGCAAAGTGATGCCGCTATTCGGGTCGGTATGCACAAGCTTGATGAGTTTTCGGCCTTGATTGAAGATTTACTGGTAACCAAAATTGAAATGGATGAGCATGTCGATGCTGTCAGACAATTGTTCGATCAGGCACAATCGCTTTCCAGTACGTGGCTTACCGGTATGGAAAAAGTCGGAAAAGCGCGGGCGGATGCGTATGCCGCTCAGCAAAATAATTGGCAGGAAACCGTGACTGCTGGTTTCGGCAGGCTCTGGACCGATACGCAGTACTTATATAAACGATTGCGTGACAGCAGCCGCCGTTGCGGACAAACTTATTTTCAGTTGCAAGATCAAGTGCGTGCGTTGCATTTGGTGCCCGCTGTCCTGCAGTTGCAACCACTGGCTCGGTTGGCTCGAGATGTTGCGACCGAATTGGGCAAGCAGGTCAATTTTGAGATTTCCGGTGGAGAAATTGAAATCGATCGCCCTATTCTGGATGGCATCAAAGATCCGCTGATGCACCTAGTGCGTAATGCGATCGATCACGGTATTGAAAGTCCGCAGTACAGACTGGATCGGGGTAAATCGGCTGCAGGGCGATTAAGGATATCGATCAGCAAGGCGGACAATCGGATTCTAATTGTCGTTCAGGACGACGGTATCGGCATCGATGCCGGCCAAATCGCGCAGCAAGCACTGAGAAAGCGCGCCGTGACACAGCATGAGCTCTCCGCGCTTACCACCCGGGAAATTATCAATTTGATTTTTCGACCCGGTTTCTCGAGTAAGGAGATCATTACCAATATTTCCGGCAGGGGGGTCGGTCTGGATGTGGTGATGAGTAATATTCTCGGTTTGAAAGGGAATGTGAGCGTCGAAACGGCCGTGGGGCAAGGTACGGTTTTTACGCTGAGCTTGCCGCTCAGGCTTTCCGCGGACCATGGATTGCTGGTGCGTGTGAACGATGTGATGTTCGCTGTTCCCATTGCCTCGGTTGAACGGGTCATGGAGATCACGCACCAAAATATTGTCGAAGTCGGCGGTAATCAAGCTGTGTTGATTGATAATAAAGCGGTTCCGGTGCGAGCGTTGGCGGTGGTATTAGAGATCAAACGCCATCAGCCGGAGATTGGTCAGAAAATATCTTTGATTGTGGTTGCGAAAGGCATGCAGCGGGTTGCATTGATCGTCGATGAGATTGTCAGTGAACGCGAAATTGTGATCAAACGCTTCAAACCGCCGCTGAAATCGGTCCGTAATGTGATGGGTGCGACCTTTATGGGTAGCGGAGAGGTGGTTGTGGTATTGAATCCGCATGATCTGGTGACTGCCGCTTTACGGTTGACCGACGTCGCGCGGTTGACGGAAAGCCGCCCGGTGGCGGAGACGGGGGTGGAAGCAGAAGCAGGAAAATTACACATCTTGGTGGTTGACGACTCGGTAACCATTCGTACTTTTGAGAAAACCCTTCTGGAAACTAACGGTTATCGAGTGACTGTTGCGGTTAACGGGCGGAATGCGTGGGCGATGTTGCAGCAGCAGCCATTTGATTTGGTGATCGCCGATATCGAGATGCCGGAAATGAACGGCTTTGAATTGTGCGAACATATTAAACGCAGTGAGAAGCTGGGGCGAATGCCGGTTGTTATCGTAACTTCGCTCAATAGTGAGGCGGAGAAACAACGTGGCATCGAAGTGGGTGCCAATGCTTATATCGTCAAGAGTCAATTCGAATCCAAGGTGTTGTTGGATGTGATCAATCAATTGATTTGATGGTTCTAGCGATTGCCTGAGGAATTTATGGTAAAAATCCTGATCGTGGAAGATTCCGATGTCGTCAGTTTGTTGTTGAAGACGATCTTTGAGAGCGAGCCGGATATGCTGGTTATCGGGCATGCAAAGGACGGCCGGGAGGCTGTCAGGCTGGCGCATGAATTGAGTCCCGATTTGATCACAATGGATATTTGCATGCCGGTTATGGACGGCTTCGAAGCCACCCGATTGATTATGTTGACCAATCCGGTGCCGATTGTCGTGATCAGTTCCGGTGTGGATGATGAGGAATTAAGGGTCACTTTCCGTGCCATTGAGGAGGGTGCTTTGGCGGTACTGGAGAAACCAGTGGGGCTTAATCATCCGGGGTTTGAGTCAATGTGCAAGGAGATGATCGATACCATACGCTCAATGGTCAAGGTGAAAGTGGAACGGCGGATTGGTGCAAATCGTTTGCCTTGCCAAGGTATTTTTGAAGCTGCGATACAACAGCAAACCAAGGCGCACGAAATCGTCGCAATTGGTTGCTCTACCGGAGGACCGCAGGCCTTGTTCAGTATTTTTTCTAACTTACCATTAAATTTTCCCATTCCGATCGTGGTCACACAACATATCAGTAGAGGATTTATCGGGGGATTGGTCGCTTGGTTGCAAGGCGGTACGATGGTGCGCGTGGTGTTAGCCGAGAATGGTCAGCCATTGAAGCCTGGGACAATTTATTTCGCACCGGATAATGTGCATTTACAAATCGCGAGAAACGAGAGTGGTTTGATTGCCTGTTTCAATAATGATCCGGAAATCAATGGGTTTCGCCCTTCCGCAACACAGCTGTTTAAGTCAGTCGCAGAGATTTGCCGAAACCGAAGTGTGGGGGTATTGCTGACTGGTATGGGTTCTGATGGTGCCGATGGGCTATTGGCTATGCGCCGGGTGGGTGCTCATACCATCGTGCAAGATGAAGAAAGTGCTGTGGTATATGGCATGCCGGGCTCGGCGATTACATTGCAAGCAGTCGATCAGGTGGTTCAATTGCAAGATATGGCAGCTTATTTGCTTTGCCTGGTGCGAAAGTGATGCGGATATTGATGATCGAGAATAAAAGTTGATATCCCGGGTTCATGATTCGAGTGTGGGGTTTTTGTTGTCGTTGGAGTCAATTTCCTACATTTGTTTTCTTGAGTATCACCTTCCGGATCATGTCCATGATGAGGCGCTGTGATGATATGTAAAGTGGTAAACTGCGCACAAAAACACGATTACGGCAAAGAGATGTGTTTTAGCTACGCGATCGGACAAGTCAGTCGCGGGGCTTGGCAAGCAAGCCGACAAATGAACAAACAATTGTAAAGGAATTTGCGTGTATCAGGAAAATAAGCCAGGAAAATCAGCTGACAAGCGTTATCGCATTCTTGTTGTTGATGATATGGCGACTAACCGCATGCTGGTACGTACAGTTCTGAATCCATCCGACTACGCCGTTTTTGAAGCTGAGAATGGCGATAGCGCGCTTCGTTTTCTGAAAGATCAACCTGTCGATGTGGTACTGCTGGACGTGAACATGCCTGATTTAAATGGCTTTGAAGTATGTAGGAAAATACGTGATTGCGATGATCTTAAATTCCTTCCTGTGATTATGTTGACATCCGAAGAAGATACCGACAGCGTTATTAACGGTATTAATTCCGGAGCTACCGACTACCTGGTTAAACCGTTTCATCCGAATGAGTTGATGGCACGTCTGGCCGCGGCGGCGGAGCGCAATCGATTAAGCGAAGAGTTGCTGGTGGCTCGTCGCGCCGCTGAGTCGGCAAGCCATTCGAAAAGCATGTTTCTTGCTACCATGAGCCATGAAATCCGTACGCCGATGAACGCCATTATCGGTTTGTCGCATTTATGTTTGCAAACTCACTTGAATAAAACGCAAAGGAATTATGTCGAGAAAATCAACCATGCAGCCAAGTCGTTGCTGGACATTATTAACGATGTGCTTGATTTTTCCCGTATCGAAGCCGGGAAACTTGAATTGGTGCTTGAAGATTTCGACATACGGTCTTGCTTTGGCCGGGTCGATTCATTGATTGGTTATCTGGCACGTGAAAAGGGTGTTCATTTTGAGATTACTATACCGCACGAGATTCCTTGTTTTTTACATGGCGATGCTATCCGATTGGGGCAAATTTTGATCAATTTGGCTGGGAATGCGGTTAAATTCACTGAAAAGGGATCGGTGATAGTGACGATCACCGCGGAGGAGTTGGTCGATAACACGGTGATACTGAAATTCTCGGTATGCGATACAGGCATTGGATTGAGCGTTGGTCAGATTGAGCGATTGTTTAAATCCTATCAACAGGCGGATAATGCAACACAGCGAAAGTATGGCGGCAGCGGACTGGGTTTAGTGATTTGCCGTCAATTGGTTGAGATGATGGATGGGCAGATATGGGTTGAAAGTGAATTGGGGCGTGGCAGTACTTTTTACTTTACCGCTCGCTTTACGCGCGGAAAGCGGATTGAAGAAAATGTCACACTACAAACTACCGAATTGACGGAAGCGCATAAGAAATTAAGAAAAACCCGTATCCTGATTGTCGAGGATAATCCGTTCAATCAATTGGTAATCGAAGATTTACTTGGCTTGACCGGAGCGATGACAATTATTGCCAACAATGGACAGGAAGCTCTGGAATGTTTGTCGGCCGGGTCATTTGATATGGTGTTAATGGATACCCATTTGCCGGTTATGGATGGTTTGGAAACCACACGCCGTATCCGGAAAAATCCCAGATTTGCACAAATGCGCATTATTGCGATGACGGGTAATGTGACTTTGGATGACCGTAATCGCTGCCTGTCACTTGGGATGGATGATTTCATACCGAAACCGATTGATCCGAATCGGATGTACCTTACTTTGGCGAAATGGGTCACCGATCCCTCCGGGGGCGGTGCCGATGTAGCGCAAGAAATCGATGTTGCCGGAGATGATGCAGCACCGGTGGACATGTCCATGCTGTATCACATGTTTCATAACAATACCGTATTGGTTCGTAAGTTTGGGCTCAAATTCATTGAGGTAGCCAATGCGACGGTTACAGAAATGCAAATTGCGCAAGCTGCTAAAGATTTGCCGGCACTTAATCAACTGGGGCATAAATTGAAATCTTCCGCCAGAACGATTGGTGCAATTGGTTTTGCCGATTTGTGCGAGGCGCTTGAGAAGACCGATAACGATAATGATTGGGAAGCTGCGGAAGCGTTGCTGCATCAAATCTCACCGTTACTGCAAAAAATATCACGGCAATTGGAAAACGAAATTTTCAAGATAAATGGATCATCCTGGGAATAATAGAAAGATTCGAATCCACAATCAATTGATTTCCCCTAAAAACCGTACGGGTGCTAAATGTTTAAATCCGAAGATCTTCCTACTGAATTAAAATCGGCACAAATCATGCTTATTGATGACGACGATTTCGTACTGGATTATCTTGAGAGCCTTTTGTCCGGTTTGGGAATGAAGTATTTGTTTCGAGCCGGGAACGGGCAGCAAGCACTTGATTTGATAGACTCAAAACAATGCAGCCCGCAATTGATGTTTTGTGATCTGGCCATGCCGGGAATGGACGGAATAGAATTTTTCCGTCATTTGGCCAAAAGGCGATATCAAGGTGGAGTGGTGATCGTTTCGGGGGTTGATCGACAACTCGTTGTGACGCAGCAACGGTTGTTACAAGAACATGGATTGAAATTTCTCGGTATCATTCATAAACCGTTTGACGAGAGTATGCTGGTTTCGATTCTACTTAAATCCGCAGTAATCAGTTTATTCACGGATAGCACTACGACGGTACGTAAACTATCTGTTGAAGAAATTGGAGCGGGATTGGTAGCTGATTGTATTGAAACTTACTTTCAGCCAAAAGTGTCGCTGGACGATTCACGGGTCGTCGGTGCTGAATGTCTGGTGCGCTGGAATCATCCTCAATTGGGTATTTTACCGCCTTCGGCTTTCATTCCGGTTGCGGAGGAACATGGTTTGATTGGTGCATTAACAGTATTTATCTTTCGTAAAGCAGTCAATCACTTGCGGGACTGGGAGCAACGGGGGCATTCATTGACGATGTCGGTATCGATTAATTTATCGATGGAGACAATCGCGCAATTCGATTTGCCGGATTTATTGGCGAGTATAGTTGAACAAAGCGGATTGGATGCATCAAGAATTATTTTTGAGCTGACCGAGAGTGGTTTGCTTGATGATTTGACAGTTGAGCTCGAGGTTGTTAGTCGGATTCGCCTGAAAGGGTTTGGTATATCTATTGATGATTTTGGAATCGGTTATTCCAGCGTGGAGAAACTTAAATTGTTGCCGTTAACCGAGCTCAAGATTGACCGCTCCTTTGTTCATGGCGCTTGTGAAGATAGCGTGGCACGGATTATTTTTGAATCGTGTACCCGCATGGGTAAGGCCTTGAATATCGATATAGTCGCTGAAGGGGTGGAAACATTGGCCGATATCGAGATGGTCAAGGCTGCAGGCTGTAATATTGTACAAGGCTATTATTTCGCTCCACCCATGCCGGCCGAGGAATTCGTGGCTTGGAAGACGAAATGGGATGAAAATTTGACAGCCTGAACAGGCTTTGAAATGGATTCACATTTTATCTGGCGAACTTTATCTTTACGTTCCGATTATATCAATTCAATTAATAAGATCTAATTAATGAGCTCAAGTGTTTATTCGTTAGCTGCGCTGAAAAAAAGTGCATTGCATTTTTTGACCGGTAAAGCATGTTCTGCTGCGCTGACTTTTTGCTTGCTTCTGCTTTTGGTGCGTGTGCTTCCACTGCAGGATTACGGTGTATTCGTTTTATTGCATTCTGTTATTGAGCTGATGATACCGCTGTCTGCATTTGGCATGCCATGGGTGGTGGCGCGGTTTGTTCCTGAATATCGATTGAATGCTTCTGGCGATCGATTATATCGATATATAAGGAACTTGCTGCTTATTAGATTCGGGATTTTATTATTAATATTATTGATTCTTTATTTCGCTGTTGATGCTTATATCGATTATGCAAATTTGGAATCCTATCAACAAGTGGTGAGGATTTTTGTTTGGTTGTTTTTTATCGAGGCGATGGATAGGCTCGTGCGTAACGAGCTTCTCGGTGCATTGTTAATGCAGGGGGTGGCACAAATAAGTCTAGTCATCCGTAACCTGCTATTTCTAATTGGAGTATTGTTTTTTAGTGTTGGTGAAGTTGCTTTAACAGAAGTGGTCATCGTAGAAGTTGTTGCATCCGTATTGGGGCTCGGTATCAGTATTTGCGGATTGATTTTGAGCTTATCGCGTTTGCGATTGCAACAAGGTACAACAGACTGGGAATCACCTAAAATAAGTGAGATGTTTAGCTTGGGTAAAAAAATGTATCTAACAAGCTTAGTAACTTTTTGTTATAAACCACAAGCGCTGCTAATTCTGATTCAACAGTTTGTGTCATTGGAGACATTGGCTGTATTGGGTTTCTTAAGGTCTTTGTATGGGCAAATTGATCGCTATCTGCCTGTTAAACTGCTTTTTAGCATTATTCGCCCCAAATTGGTGGTTTCGTATATTAATGAAGGCGGAATTTCGACTTTGACGCAACAAGCAAATTTGGCTGGAAAATTGAGTATGTTTGTTTTAATGCCGATTATAGTT
>CP091135.1:1084989-1138564 GCA_021582655.1 Nitrosomonas sp. | reverse complement strand
AAGACTACGGTCTTAATCCCTTATTAATCAGGTCTTTAGTTCAAACAGCAATACCAATTTAATTTCGTCGCTGAATCAATGGGTCTTAATCCCTTATTAATCAGGTCTTTAGTTCAAACGCAGAAATATTAAATAGGAACTGGGCTGCGATGGGGTCTTAATCCCTTATTAATCAGGTCTTTAGTTCAAACTTAATAACATTTTCGAACCGCTGTCGATGGTTTGCGTCTTAATCCCTTATTAATCAGGTCTTTAGTTCAAACGGCTTGACGCCTGGGAAGGGCGTCCAAGGGAAGAAGTCTTAATCCCTTATTAATCAGGTCTTTAGTTCAAACAAGTAAATAACGAAATAGTAACAACAGCTGATGGTCTTAATCCCTTATTAATCAGGTCTTTAGTTCAAACGAGAAAGAGAAATGGAGATAAGCACTAGAAATTTAGTCTTAATCCCTTATTAATCAGGTCTTTAGTTCAAACCAAATAACAAGAAAGATGTTGGTCGACTGGTGCGCGGTCTTAATCCCTTATTAATCAGGTCTTTAGTTCAAACCGAAGTGGTGGATCGACAACAGAAATTTGACGATTGTCTTAATCCCTTATTAATCAGGTCTTTAGTTCAAACAGAAAGCGAATTCTCAATCACTGGTGGCAATGGCGTCTTAATCCCTTATTAATCAGGTCTTTAGTTCAAACCGGGATTCTCCATCAATTCCGCTGGCTTTTTTTGTCTTAATCCCTTATTAATCAGGTCTTTAGTTCAAACCGTCGGTGATCGCGAAGGCGTCTTCATGCTCACGTCTTAATCCCTTATTAATCAGGTCCTTAGTTCAAACTGCTTGGTTCGTTTCTTCATTAATTTTCATAAGCTTATAAGTGGGGTTGACAAAAATTTCCATTTCTCAAAAGTTAGCGTAATGCAATTATCCAATTAGCCAGATGTTGCTGCAAATGTTTCAAGTCTGAGTGGCAGCACAAAGCGATATCGAGTTCGCTGGCGCGGGCACGGCTGGCTTTGTCGAGACTATTAAAACTGATCAGCATGACACGTCCCTGTAGGCCACCCATCAAGTCGCGCAAACTATCGAGCTTATAAAGCATATCCGAATTTTTCTCAACGTGCTTCGTTTTGCATTCGATCAGATGCAGGCGGTTGGCGTGAATCAGGCCGACATCGATTTCATTTTTTACCGCGGTTTTGCCTGCCGGATGGCGTTGAATGACAATGTTGCACGCCACATCCTGAATGCCGCATTTTTGCTTCAGCTGAAAACATGCGGCATATGTGTGCATTTCGAGCCAGCCGCCATTCGCGATGAATCGCGCCGATTGATCGGGAAAGCTGATCATTCGGTGCTCGAGACGGCAGATACCGGCATTTTCGAATAATTCCAGCAATTCCCATAACATCGGGCGGGCCTGGCGAGTGTGATCGATTTTAGCGTTTAATCGCGGATTATCCGCTTGATACGCCAGATAATTCAACGTGCCCAGCTCATCGGCATAGCGATTGATACCGGCCAGTAACTGGTGGGTCAGTTCCTGAATTGCTCGCGGCACGCTTTGCACTCCTGCGGGAATATCGACTTGATCAGCACCATAAGCCATCAGATAATCCTTCAGTTTCAGGCGGCCGGCCAGTTCGTGCGGCGGCAGTTTCGGCGACAACCACAGCAGCCGGTCATATCTGGGGTGTACATAGTAAATCGGTGCATTTGCCGAACGAAATGCCTCGCAGGCGGCGATACTCATCAGCTTGGTGCCGCCGGTAGCATTGAGTGCAATATCACCATCCGGGTAATGGCAGAGAATATCAAGAACCTTATCGCTAACCTGCTCCGCATTCCACGGGTCTGCGATGGCACAGGACTCAACACTGATGCCGCGCGGTTTGAAAATAGTTTCCAGCGCTCGCGCCCGCTCCTGCATATCCGGACTGACCAGCATGATAACCTTCTTCGGCTTGACAGCATCGTCCAGCATGGGAGTGATGTTGGGAATCGGTTGAGCAGAGACGAGAATGAGATGGGTGGTAATAGTCATAGGATCTCCGTCAACAGTTGATAAAGCCACGCATCGATCCGCTTGAGCATTTCTTCTTTCTGCTTTCCAGGCAAAAAAGCGTGCACAAAGCCCTGTTTAATCATAGCGAGCGCATCCCACTGGCTCAATGTGTAATCGCTCATACGCGCTGCCGCCAGATATTCATCGGCCAATGTCGTCTTGCTGATACCTGGATTATCGGTGCAGAGCGTCAGCGGCAGACCTTTGTCCCGCCATAGTTGCAATAATGGATAAACAGCCAGTTCCGAGGTTTCCGGGTAATCGCTATCGCGGAAGCCGACAACTTCACGATTTGAAGTGGGACACAGCTCCAGGCAGATATTGCGATCCCGGAAGCGTTGTGCGAGTTGATCTCTGTCGTTGATCGTCAAACCATGGCCGATACGATCGGCATGCAGATGATAAGCCGCCTGCCAGATGGATTCGGCAGATTCACCTTCACCGGCATGGATGGTAATGGGCAGGCACGCCTCAAACGCTGGAATAAATAAATGCGCTATCGCTTCCGGTTTTGTGCGGGATTCATCACCAGCCATGTCCAGGCCGACCACAAAATCGGGCAGCTCTTGCTTGGCTTGCACCGCCATGGTGATCGTTTCTTTCAGAACAGCTTCCTCGGCACGGCGATCGGCAATCACGATAAAACGGAACGCAGGTTTGGTTTTACTTGGCCCGCTTGTCAAAATATCTTGCAGTGCTTGCTTGAAATTTCGTAAAAAAAGCAAACCATCGCCATATTTTTGTGGACTACCGCGCAGCTCAGTATATGCCAAACCTTCGGCGACGGCTTGATCGACAATCGCCTGGGCATAGGGCCGTATCGCGGCAGGATGGCAGAGCAATGCAGAACCCGATAACTCACCGGGACGTTCATAAGCGGCAAAGCCTGCGGGGTGTTCGTCTTTTAAAGCCAGGCGCGGTTGCGTAACTTGCCATAAATTGAATTGCAGTTGTGGCTCTGTTGCGTGCAACAGCATCGCAGCGGCATTATGGCTACGATGCTGACTATTTACGGCAAGATAATTCGGCCAGTTCCACGGCCATTGATCTTTTTGTAACAACCGCTGGCAATGTACCAGTGCTCTTTCCCGCTCGCTGGCGGTAAGACTTTCCCAAATCGCCGAAGCAACCTGACGCTGAGCGGATAAATCCAGACAACCGCCAAGATGCCGGTGCAGATCGGCCTTGGGTAGTTTGATCAACCAGTCGCGATCGGCCTCCGTCAGCATGGTATTTCTGAGCTGATCGATGCGGCGCGGCGGCAGGCGATAAAGACTGCGCCAGTTTTCATGGCTTTCGTCGCGGCTGATGTTCAACAAGTAATTACCGAACAAGCGACTGCTGGCTTTTTCGCGTTTGCCGAGTTCGTCGTTGAGTCGATGATCGGTATCGGTATCGGTATCGGTATCGGTATCGGTATCGGTATCGGTATCGGTATCGGTAAACAGCGCGACTTGCTTGGTCGGCGGCAAGTTCAACGGGTAATCGCCGGTTTTTATCGGACCGACGTCATCAACACGGATGTCCAGCAAATCGCTGTGCATGGTTTGACCGGCGATCAACGGCATGACCAATGAGACCAGATCATTGGGTAACGCCTGAGAAAGGAGTACAGGCTGAGGTTTGAAGAGCGCCGAATGACGTAAGCGGTTATCGTCGCTGATAACGTGCAGCAAAGCCTGACAACCGAACAAGCCACCCGCCCATTGCATATCGGCGCTCATGGTTTTACGCCCACCGGCCAGCGACAACACCACTTGGCCACCGTTGGCATAATCATGCGCTTTGAGACAGGCGCGGACGATCAACTCACGAATCGCCGTGCACTCTTGCTGCGTAGCAAGCTGGTCGGTTTGATCGGCTTGCCAAATTCGTAGAGATGGCGACTGTGTCAAGCAAGACAACCACACCTGTAATTCTTGCAAACTCTCTTGTGTTTGCATTCCCTGCGTCGTGCATACCCAGATTTCATCGGGTGGTTGTAAACGATATTCGTTCTTCAACTCCAGCAGTTTAGTCCGCTCAGGGTGATTTTGATACAGCGGCAACTGGTCGGGCGCCAGAAACGCATAGGCTTCGGGAATAACTGCCCAACTGCCGCCCAGGGTGCAAAGCAAAATATTAGGCATATATCTGACTTAATGATGTTTTATGCATGATCAGTCATTCTGATCTCATAGCGCTCCAGCCGTGCGCCACATTCCACCATTTGTGCGGCGCTCAATTCCAGCCCGCGCCAATGTTCCGGTAGCGTCAACGACAAATGAATATAGGTTGCGCCTTTGCCGCAAACCTGAGCCGCCAGATTGACCGGCAGACTGCCGATCACGATATCGCCGGATTCGATCAGGTTGATGTCGAGATGCGTAATGCGTTGATCGACCTTTATTCCTTGCTGCTCGGCCCAAGTAATCGCGCCGGGATGGCGGGAGATGAAATAGGTGGTCATGGTTACTGCAAGACCCTCAATAATTCCTTGGTTTTTTTGTTGTCCGCAGCACCAATATATTGCACGATACTTTTTGCCACCGCTAACAGTTCCAATCTGGTTTCATTCGGCCAATCAGCGGCTTGTTCGATCAATCTGCGTAAATCACTATAGAGCTGTCCACCGATCTGCTCGCGTACTTTGTTAGCCTGCTTTTGTGCAAACTGCTGGCGCAAGGTTTCGACTTGCAGTTGTTCCGGTGTCAGGGTGGCGCGACGTTGCTCTTCGGCCTGCTGCTCGGCAATCCGGGTTTGTTCCTCTTCCAAGCGGTGCTGCTGTTCAATCTCTTGCTGTTTGCGATGTTTTTCGGCAGCCTGGCGTTCTGCGGCACGCTTTTCAGACCATTGCTTTGCCTGCGCGTGCTGACTACGGCAAAGTTCAGCAAGCTCCGGCCAGTCATTAACTGTTGTATTGCCAGGGTGAATTTCGACCATCAACCAGCCGAAAGGGAGCAATCCTGTGCGCTGTTTGGGATCATTGGCGGCCAACCAAAGGGTTTTAGTTTGCGATTGGTACTCGGGATTGCCTTTCATGATTTTGATATGACGAACGCCTTCGATGGTGACGGCCTCGGCTCCGGAATGCCGGCCAACACGTAATAAAAAAGCCCGCCCGCCAACTGATTTGTCGGATAGATTACTTAGTAGTGCCTGCATATTCTTGTCCCATTCGCTATCCAGAAAGCCGCGCTTGCGCATGACTTCTATTTCAGATTCCAGAATAGGTTTGTAGTGATCATTGCAATAGGCGGCTATTTGTCTGATGTTGAATAACAGATTTTCATTCGGTAGTTTTTCCTTATTCATCACACCGGCAGTGGTTTGTAAATTCAAAGCCCCTGAGAACACCCGATAACGCCAAGCCGGGATTGACTCCAGTAATTTGCAGAGATTTTCGTTACTTTCCGCCTGACTAAAAATTTCGTTGCCGTGTTTATCACGCTTCAGCGCTTTTTTGCGATTGACACTTACCAAGACCTGAGCCGTAGGCAATCCATCACAACCATTCCAAACGCCGTCGGCAACTTGCAGTAACCGCAATGGATCAAGTTCGAATTTGCCTGCCCTGAATTGAAACAGAGTTTGGTTGAGTCTGGGGAAAATGTTTTTTTGCTCACGTTCGCATTGCCTACGCTCATGAGGTTGCAGGTTTTCCAGAACAAACTTTTCCGCATCTTGCGGCGACAGTGGTTGTTTATTATTAACATGACTGAGTAATGCAGTGCGTATCGCACCTTTTATCGATGAGCCAAATAACACCGGTTGCCGGTTGATCGGATTGTACGCGGTACGATCGATTTCCAACTTATTCAGAACCTGGCCACCACCATTTTCGCGATTGGCGGTTTGTCCGACCCGTTTGCCATATAAATCCGCCACACCGTCCAATACTGGGATTGCGTTGATCGACCAGGGTTTGAGTTTATCGCGGCGCTCGTAAAAAAAACGTTGTACGGCTTTCAGCATGTCTTCGCTGACGCGGGTATTGACGATTCTATTCAATTCGTTCCTATCGGACATTGTCAAAGCCGCCAAAGCGCCGCCGGTATCAAATTCGTATAGCGTGCCGTCGTCAATGACGTAGTTGGTGGGTTCGTAACTGTCGCCAGTGCCGATATGGATGGGTGACAAAGGGGTGTAAGTCAAGGTGTAGTGCTGTAAAAAATCGCTCATGTTCGTTCCTGGAGATGAATGGCGATGCTGAGGGCATAGCCCTGATGCACAGTAGTGGACAAGGTTTTTGACAACTCACCGTTACCACCGATGCCCTGGCCGATAAAGCCGGATGCAGGTGACTGGACAGCAAACATGGCGGCGGTTTGCGCCAGCAGCACCGGGTTTTTGAAGGGCTTACCTTCTTGGTGCACCGCTATATCGCCATGACGACCAAAGCGAGTAAACAGTTGATAAAAACTGTTTTTACTGTCAAAACCCAATCCTTGCGGTGCGCACGGGGCCAGTGTCAGGCAGGCATTGGCTCCAGCTTGACCGGGTAGCGTAGTTTCCGCAAACTCGGATACCGAAAATTTGCCCAGACCGATACTGGCGTCGCGGCCAAAGCCTATGTTGCCGATGTCTTGCAGGCATTGCTGACAGTCGTCCTGGCTCAAGCGTTCAGTATCCAGCAACAGGTAAATCGTCCATGCAACGGAAGTCAAGAACCATTCCTGTTCGATGCTATAGGGCGCAAAACCGCCTTCACCGGTCGTATTGGTCTGGCGGTTGATGGTGTTGTGCGGTTGCGGGTGTTTTTCACTAAGACTTTTAGCCTGGCCGCTAACATCTGATGCCGTTTTTGCCTGCGCCAGCCATTGTGTTACTGGTTTGTTCACGATCAACTCCGGCAGCCAGCAGCGTTTTTTGATGATTTTCCTGTCTGCGCCTTCAATCTTGTCGTAAAAACGACCGGGCAGTTTCGGCAACGGCAGATAACCTTGTGGAAAGGCATCCGATACCACAGCAAAAGGCTGACCGCTCGTATAGCCGTTCAATAGTTCGGTTAAACGGTTTTCACCCAATCGGTTTCTGATCGCCCAGCACAGTTGACCAAACAGGGTATCGCCTTTCAGCGGGGTAGCGAAAGCCGACTTCAGATTAAGCGTTATTCGATAAGTTTTCATCTCGCTTTCCAGTGTGGCGCGTTGATAGATTTAGCTCTGACCATTCCGCTTGGGTCAGTGGCCAGATAATGATTTCCACAGGCTGGTGATGCAATTCTTCCGGTATCTCAATGTTATCAGGCGCATCCTGGTAAATTTTGCGTACTGGTTTCATTTTCCATTCCCTAGAGATTGATCGTTTTGAGCTTGTCCTGAACGGATTGATCGTCCAGTTTCAAGCCAATGAATTCGATTTTGCCGTAACCACGAGAACCGGAACCGCCTAAGCCAGTTAATTCCAAGAGCTTCAAACCCTGCAGCACGGTATCCAATAAATCCTCACTGTCATGGATGCGAATAGTCAGATTGAAATCGAATTTCGCGGTAGCCGGGACGCGCTCGGTGTTGCGGGGATGTTCGGCTACGCCACGGATACGGTCAATCATGTTTTCCATCTTGGTTTCAGTGAGCAGCAGGTTTTTCTCGCCCATTGCCGCAACCCATTTCTGGTCAAGTGAACAATCCCAGAACGACAGGCGGCTAGGGCCGATTTTCTTTACTAGATCATCGTTATTGTTGCTGTCAGGTGCACCGCCAAACAGGCGAATTAAGTTTTCAGCTTTTTCTTTAACGCCACCAGTTAAATTGTTCAAGTGTTTGAAGCTCAGCGGCTGACCCTGGGTAATCTCGACCACACCCAAATGCCATTCCAGCAAACTGCGCATTTTGCCCTTGATGCTGGAACCGGGAATGTAAGGCTCTTGAGTAATCGGGTTTTTGATCACCGGATTGTCGGTGCCGCCGATGTGAATTTCGGTGTTGCCGCTGCCGATGTGCAGACCGCTCAGAAGTTCGATTTGTCCGGTGAGTTTTTGGATTTTGGTGAGTTGCATAATTTAATGGCCTCCAATTTAATCGCGGCGTTCTTGTTTATAAAATCCCATGAATGCTTCCATGAATAATTTGAAAGTTCGCATGGATTCTGGATTATCAATCTGCTTCAAGCAATCGCTAATCAAAGCGACAAAATTCTGATCCACAAGTCCATAACCGCTGCTTTTCCGGCCTTCCGCATAAGCCACCTTGGCATTCAGCATCTTGATAAATGGTAAGTATTCAGCAAATTTCTCAGCCTGCTTGGTTTTGTCAGAAATCATCATCAGTTTTTGGTCCCACATAACGATCTCATCGTAAAACTTGCGCAGTTGTGCTGATTTATTACTTTTCGTATTTTTCGCGATCATCTCTGCTTTCTTTTTTGCTATGTTGCTAAAAAGCTCAGAATCGACCGTTTTCAAATTGATATCTGAGGTATCCAATTTTTCTATATCGTCCTTCGCTGTTTGTCTTTCTTGACCCCGACCATATCTATCTTGGTTATTGCGTGTGTAAGGTTGTTGCGCCATTAATTTCTCCTTTGGTTCAGAAATCTAATCAGTTGTAGGATCACCGCTCCGACAAGTTGCATTTAGTCGCGCTGTTGGTACAAATAACAAAACAACGCGATACGGTAATTGCCGCCATACTTTCTTCCAATACCGGCGATGGCAATTTCTTCCGCCAGTTCGGCTTGCCGGGCTTTGCGCTGATCTTTGTCGAGTTTCTTGTTGCGCTCCAGCATTCGTGCGGTACGGTAGGCGAAATAGCTGTGCCAAAGCGCATTTTCCGGTTTTTCGCCAACCTTCTCCGCCATATTGATTAAGTGGAGCAAACCATAGACGTAGCCGGTACTCAAAGCATTCTCCTCAATCAGGCTTTGAAGTCGTGGCAAACGCTGCGTCAATAATTCCTGAAACTCAATCCAGGACATGGCTTGTCCGAAACAGGTCACGGCATTTTTCGGCGGTGTATCGGTTTTTTCAGGATTATGTGCCTTGGCTTGCTCCAGCGCCTGTTCAGCCAAGCCGCCAATTTGATTGATCGGCAGTCCCGGCTTAGTGGTACTAATGCCTGCAGAAAAGTGTACGCCAGTATTGCGCGCCACATAATCTTGAAAAGATTGCCACATAGTGTCGGCAAGCTTGATCTGCGACAGCCACGGCCCGATCAGGAAAAAATCATCGCCACCGGCAAACACGGTGTAAGTGTCGGGATATTCGCGCTGGCATAACCAGGGCAAATAAACGGCAAAGAAGTTATTAAGCTGGCGCGATAAAGCAGCGGTCTTGCTGAAGCTGGCATCATCACCTAGGCCGGATTCAAAAATGTTGCCCAGATTGTCAACATCGCCTTTCAACGTAGACAGCGCGCTAATGCCTAGCCATTTGTTTGATTCGTTCTGACGGCGATTGGCGCAGGCCAGATGATTCAGGGTTTTGGCAGCGCCGATTTCCAGCTTTTCCTCGATGCCGATGTACTTGTCCCATTGCTCTTCGGTCAAGTCTGTTTCCGACGCAATTGGCACATAGGCGTTGATGTTGCGGCGGGCGTAGCCGTTCCACAAAGCAATATCGCCGGATTGCGGCAACGAAAAGTCCCAGGCGCGCAACAGGTTACCTGATTTGGCTTGCTCGCCGAATTTTCCATGCCCGTCTTCGTTCTCGACAAAGCTGACGTAATAGCCAAATACCGGTGTCTTCAATGATGCACTGGTTATGTTCAGCGAGTGACGGGTAATCAGAATCCGTTGCCGATGTGTCAGCCAATGGCCGATTTCGATTTGGTCCCATGCTAGCTTGGATATGAAGATTTCACTGTTGATCTGCTCAGTGGCTGGTGAGCGGCCGTCGATTTTACATACACCCTTATTGTTATCGAAGCTGTCGAGAAAATTGTTGAACACGATGGAGCTAGACGCTTGATTGCACAGATCGAAACGCTGGCATTTTTTGATTTCCATTTGTTCGAACAATTTGTCGATCAGCTGACGGTAGGGACTTTTCTCGTTCGTTTGATTACCGGCTTTACGGCGAAAATCGTTGCAGCAGGCTTCCGTCCAGGCCAGACCGACGCCGGCTTGACCAAAGCTATGCATCAGAAACCACTCATCAAGTTCATTCTGCGCCTGTTGCAGTTTAGTTTTGGTCTGGTCGGTATTCGGCGCGACAATCATGAATTTACCGGCCGCATTGATGACCTGACTGGTGGAGGGCAAATCCAGAACATCCAGCACTTTGAGTGCGGCACACTCGGTCAGTAGCGACACGTAAAACGATCGTCCACGCAGCAGTTTTGCGGCACGCTTGCTGGTTTCTCCGCCGCTAGCGAAAATGAAATCCTGGATGCCGAAGAAATCGCCTTGGATTAGTAAAAATTTTTTTTCATCCCAGCTTTGTTCTTGATCCCGTAATGCCTTTAAAACGCTTTCATCGGTTTCTTTACGTTCCTGATGATAACGCCACAGTGCTGTCGCCATGGAGGCGGTCACCCTGGAATGGTCGTATAGTGATACATCCGGGCGTATGTTGAAAGTCGTTGCGGACGGTATGGCATGGGTATAAACGCCCCACACGGTTTCAAAATGATCCAGCCATAACGACCAGTTTTGCCGGTAAGACTTCGGAATCTGCTGTAGTGCTTGAATGAATCCATCCCAGAGTTCGGCATATTCTTTTTGCGCGATTTGGTTGTCATTGCCCTCGCAATCAGTCGCTTCGATCGGGAAAATACTATCTGGCGATAAAGGGCTAAGTGGATAACGGTATTTGAAGTCTTGTTCTGCCAATCCTGTTTTATGGATTTGTTCGAATAAAGTCAACTGGCGGGCGGTGTAATGGTTTTTACCAGTGCGGGTTATATCTTCACCCTGATTGTAAGCTTCGAATTCCTCACGATCAAAACCTGAAGCAACGCGATCCGCCGTAGCGATGATCCATTGCAGAAAAGTCGCTGGTTTATGGTGCATGGCGGCGGCGTTGATGAACGAGTCATCGGCATCTTTGGTCTTCCAGGAGCCGAAAGGGGCGAAATCAGTGCCGGTCAAATCGGGCAAATAATCTTCGATCAAATCCATTGCTAAGCCGGTATAGGCAGCATGAACATGGGTAAATCGAACATTTTTATCGTCAGTATATTTTTTCTGTCTGGGACAATACAGATGCTTGTTCGCCTCTATGACTTCTTGGTCATTGGATATTCTTGCTCGCTCGGCAAACTTTCCTAAATCATGCAAAAACGCCGCTAGAGCAATACGGCTGGATTGTTCCAGCAAAGAACTAACACTCATACAATAATCTCCTGTTGAGTTTCAATTTGATTTTGTTCCAACGCAATCCGATACTGCGTCCTCGGCCTTCTCCCCTCCGGCGCTATCAAATACGGTTGCGCTGCGTAAGCCAGGGTTTGTGTCAGCGTTTTGTTGATTCTGGATTTACGCTGCTCGAAAAAAGTTTTGCTCATACCCGCTTTCAAAGCATCGATAGTACGGTCGGCGCCGCCGAGTTTGCCGTTGATTCTTCGGTAATGATCTAAAAACTGTTGGGCAAATTCTTCATCCGGTGCGCCGTCGCTGGGGCAATTCGGTGCGGGAAAACCGTTGTGTTGGCGATCGAGCAGCCACAGATAGAACGCCAGATTGGCAGGGCTGAGCTTGACTGTTTTGCCGTGCGCGATCAACTGACGGGTTTTTGGATTGATGATCAGCCGTGCCGGTCCGAGCGCCTGTTGCGCAGCTGCAACGGATTCACTGAAACTGGTTTTACCGTCCAGCAAGGACTGATCGAGTCCGTGCCGCAGTCGCACGAAGGCGATGTCGGCCAGCATGACTTTTGCATGCTGCGTATCCAGCGGCTTGCGGCTGGGGTCATTGCCGTAAATCACGTGCGAATACGGCGTCGGGTAATAAAATTGCGGATGCGATTCGTAATCCGACGATACCAGCACATGGCTGAGCCTGTCATTGGCACGGCCGTACAGCGACAAGGCATAGCCAGCATAAAAGCCCATGGTTTTCCGACCTCCGGCGATCGATACGTGCAAATCCATTCAGTAATGCCATCGGCCATGGCCTGATTGTCGGCTTGGGTGCGGATGTCGGTCAGCGATTCGCCATTGGCCTGCCGCAGAACATGGATGCTGGCTGCTGTAAATTCCGGCGGCTTGAGGTGATAGTCACGGCAAAAACGCGCCAGCCAACCGTCGTTGATCAGCGTTAGTTTGGCGCGTTGATACCCTTCAGCCGTGGTTAGGATATGAACGGCAAATGGTAGTTGATCACCTTGATCATGCAGGGCATACAGGGTTTCGGTGACAACTTGCGTGGTCAGTCCGGTAACGGCTAGCAGGATAGATTGTGTGCTCATTGCGTCAGTATCGCCGCTTCACGGATGAATTAAGCGTTCGACAAGCTTGCCGGTTCGATCGTGTACGCACCCATGCCCATGCTGGTGCCTTTACCGACATGGGTCCATTGCCCTAGCCAGAGGTAAGGCCAGAAATTTTCCAGTCCTTGCATGTCCAGACTGACGCTCCCCAGTAGACCGCCCATCTGCATTTCGGTTTGCTGGCGGGCAGAATAGCGTGTCCAGTCATACCAACGCAGATTTTCCGCGCTGAATTGCACGTTCCGGGCGGCGCTTGCCAGTCCGGCGTAATCGGTTTCCAATGGCGTGTCAGTGTGAAAATAGCTGAGCATCGAAATGCGTCGCAGCAACGCGCCAAACAGTGCACCAAAATTGAAATGGCCGGCGGCAAGATTTTTATTGTCTTGCTTGATCCGCACCGGCGAATGAAAATTGATGCTGATTTTTTCCGGCATTTCAGACAATGGCGGGGCTTGCAACGATTGTTGGCTGCGTAATTCCGCTTCCTGATAAACCGTAACATGCTGATGCTGAAAATCAATTGCATCGACTTTGTTCAAGCGAAACGGTTGCCGGTTTCCACCAATGCCATCCTGTCCCGCTATTTGCATGGCGTGAACGATATAAGGGAAAAAGCGCTGGCCATGGCCGAACAAATTCAGGTCGAAACTGAATTCCTGCGGGGACTTTTCTGCGGTAAAGCGAAAAACAAACGGGTGCGGCGTAGCGGTGTATTTGCGCATTTTTTCGGTATTGACCGGTGGCGGGGTTTCGAAGACATAGCTGTAGGCGCAGGCTTGTTTCAACAGGCATTGCTGGCAGGGCGTATCCCGGACAACGCAGACCGCTTTTTTCAAAGCACGGCCAAATGCGCCGCGCCAGGCAGAACCGGGATAATCCGGCAGGCGTACCGGATGATCAGTATCAAAGTAAAAACGATAGCTGGCGAGCGGAATGGAAGGGTTATTGATTGTTGTCATTTTATTTTTTCCTGTATTGATCAGCACCGGTAGAGGTCGCGCACTGCCTTTATTGTTTATTCATGCCGCGTCAACAGGCGATTGACACCATCGGCAAACAGCATAATATCGTCCGGGAAATACTGTTCGCCGAGTATATCAGCCGGACTATTTTCCGGTAAGCGATAACATCGCACGTCATCCTCGTGCTGGTTGATCAATGTGTTGATTCGTTCCAGCAAGTGCAGCAAAACCTTGCGCTTGAGAATTACCGTGAACACCGAATATTGCACCGGTAGTCCTTGTTGCTTCAACACGCGATGAATCCGGGCAAGGCGTTTGGGATCAGCAATATCGTATGCGATCAGATATAAATTACTCTGGCTGTCAGCCATTAACTTACCGCCAGCAAAAATTGATGCAATTTATTGATACTGCTTCGAAACAACTTGTAACAGCGTTCTTGACGCTGCTGAAACAATTGCGCCATGATTTGCAAAGAATTTTCGCCGCATTTTGCCATATTGGGATCTAGGAGTGCGATATAGTAATCCCAGAGCAATAACTGACTCAGATCAGCCGCCAAATCCAGTTCCATCGACAGCAAAATTTCATTATCCCGTTCAAAACCGCACGCCGGCAACCAGACCAGCAATTCACTGTAGAGGATGTTTTGAATTAATGTTGTACGATGCCAATCGTCATGGCCCAGTGTATGCCTGAGCTGCCGGCGCAATTTCACCGCGGAGCATTCGCGCCAGTCGGTCAGACCCATTCGCCGTGCAAAACTGCGCGCTGCCAGTTTTTCCATCGATAACAACCAGTTTGCATATAGCGCCGACCCGTCGGTGCGTGATAATAAGTCGATCAATCTTTGCGTAAGCCGCTGCCGCTCACCGCTTTGACCCAGCCAGCGCGCACGAATAGCTCCGCTTTTTTCCAGAAATAACAATTGAATGCCTGCATCGGCACAGGCCAGCAGCGCCTGCATTGACCAATCAACGCTTCCCTGGCAGACCACTCTTGAAATCCGTGATAATGGAAACAACTGATCCGCCTGATCCGGCATGGTTACCCGCAAGGCAGGGACATCCAGTACTACCCGGCAATTGGCAGTGCCATCAATATACAGCGGTCTCATTATTCATCATCATATATCAACTGATAGCGCCTGGCCAACGCATACCCATACCGCCTCAGTAATCGCCTGGCAGGATCACTGTTCGATTCATAAAAACCGTAAAAATGTTTGCGCCCGGATTTATTCAGCAAACATCGGCCGTTATCGTCGCTGAAATGTTCTGCCCGTAAATCACGATTACGAAACATCTGCCACACCCATCGGTCGATCAATGGACGCAGTGGCTCCATTAAATCGCAAGGTAGTGATTCGCGTCCGAAGCTGATGTCATGATAAAAACCCAGCATCGTATCAAGTCCAGCGATATGGCAGGCGTGCACGGCATCGTGGTGTAACAGTGTATAACCAAGTGACAAGCATGCATTTACCGGATCGGGCGCAGGACGTTTCTTTCGCCCTGTAAAATTTAAGGACGGTGCGAATAACTGCGTAAATCCGCTGAAATAAGCGGATGCGGCAGCACCTTCGAAACCCCGCAAGCTTGGCAGTGACGGTATGCTGGAATCTGCTCGCAATTGATTCATGATGTTATCCAACCCCTGCACCGCGACAGTCAGTGCATGTCGCAAATCGGCACGAACTGCTAAAGCTTCGCGCAACAGGCGTTTCTGCGCACGGATTTTCACCAGCACCAGCCAGTGAGCCAATGGAGCGCGCAAATCGTCATCCAGACTTACGCGATATTGTCCCAACCGCCGGGTAC
The DNA here is from genome assembly GCA_021582655.1 of Nitrosomonas sp. Taxonomy (GTDB): domain Bacteria; phylum Pseudomonadota; class Gammaproteobacteria; order Burkholderiales; family Nitrosomonadaceae; genus Nitrosomonas. Next base: position 1,123,373 of record CP091135.1, on the reverse strand, counting down.
TCTCGTTATGCGTCCTTCCCGCCAATATGGCCGATACTTCATTAGTGCGTCCGGATAGAATCAACAGACCGATATTCCGTGCCGATAATGCGCCGAGCACTCGGCTCTCCAACTGCACATTACCGCGCATTACAATGCGTTCGAGCAAATGTAATGGTACCGATCCCTTTTGCACACTGTCTTCGTATAAAATCAGAGCCTGACCATCCAGTCTGACTTCAAGGTTCTTTCGATCAAGGTATAAACAGTTCATCGATCACCCGACATAATAAAAGGAACCATTCTGAGGAAGCACCGCCTTACCAAGCGTATGGATATGTTTGGCTCCGATCAACCGCAGTAAAATGAAACGATCCTCCCCAGGATCGATGACCAGACTAATATCTTTGAGCAAACAGGATTTCTCGGTGTATGTCAGGAAGCATTCGAATACCGATTTCTGGCCACCTGATGCGTAATTGCGAAGTACATGCAGCGCCTTACGCAATCTTCGATTGCAAGAAATATCGTAAGCTGCTAAATAGAGTTGCCGTTGGGTCATCATGGCAGTTTACGCAAAAAACCAGACTGAATCAGATCTGGCAAGCTTGCCAGAAATCAATAACCTCCGGTTTGAGAAAGCATAAACAGAAAACGAAATACTGACAGCTGATGCCTGATAGATTGTTTTAAGTCGGACAAACGCCCATTCATCAGATTTGACTGATAACCCCCTGCTATATACACCCCATCAGCGTCAAACCCTGAAGCAACAAGCGGAAAACGATCGCACCCCCTGAATTGGATAAGTACTATCGGATATTATGTGAAAAGATGATAAATCCAATCTGGTATCCTGAACTGAAAGGGTATCTGCCGCCAGTAATTCGCCTGCGATATCCATAGGCTTCAAATCACACCGGATACCACGGATCAATCCGACTAACTTCAATGCATCCCTGCCAAAAGATTCCAAACTTAATGATTCGAAGTACACTTTCTTTCCTTTGGAATCGATTTGACAAAAATGATCGTTCAAGGCGCACGTCATGCGGATCTCGTGCTCGTAGCACCAGTTGGAAAATTTTGTCGAGACAAATTGATTTAAATCGGGTTCTTTAAAACCACCGCGCCTCATCGCAGCATCAACATCCAAGCTGAAACGTTCAGGCTGATAATTGACAGCGATGGCATGGTCATCGGGAATTTCAAACGCCAAAGCGACGCCACGGTGGCCATCGGCATAATGACTCCAGAGTACGGGATCATGATAAATTCCAGAAAAACAAATGATTCCGTATTGCTCATTCACTTGATTTTTGAATGTTTCCAACTCGTTTCTGGTATCGCTATCAGGAAAATCCGCAGCACAGAACTCAAACGGATCATTCAGTTCATTGATACGTGCGATTTTCAGGCGGCGGTCACGCAGCGCTTTCAGCGCAAACTCGGAAGATATAAAGTGATATACAATCATGGATAAGTCACTTGAGGTAGTCGCTTCATAAATAATATCATTTGTACCTTTTGAAGCTCATCCCCGGCCTCATCATCAAGCGCCTCCTGCCGCCTCCGGCATCAAATTCGTCAGCCACACGAAAAAACTACAAGCATCATGACGATCTCTGCATAGTGCCGCTGGTTTCCGTTTGTTCACTGCCTTTGCTGATCGATTCCAGAACCGTTGGCGGTACCGGTAATTTCAACATATGATAAAGGTTGATTAAATTTTTTCTAAACAACTGATCAAAGCCGACCACGGAGTGTGCAGGGTTATAGTCACCAAACCACCAAAACCAGTCAGAGCTTTCACAAGATGCGAGTTGCCGGTTCGCCAGCGCTTTTTCCTCTTCGGTCAACCGGTCGCTTTGCATCACCAGATCGAAGCTGTGCTTAGCGGCGCAGAGCAGATCCCAGGCACGATTTTTATCTTTGTCACCGATCCAGGTTGAAAAAGTACCGTATACCCAGCTCCCGGCGGTTAGCACCGGCAATGCCGGCACATTGTCGGTACTTCCGGTACCGGCAAGATAGTTCCGATAGGTTGTGGTGCGGATAAACGCATGTTGCTCGAGCAAACCGTAAAGATCGTCCAGAAAATAAAAAGCGTTATACGGATACGACTCCCAGGCATTCTCGCCGTCCAGAATCACGCTGACAACCGGATTCTCGGAATCCGGCGCGTTATGGCGAATTTGCTCCAATGCCTGGATAAAATTTTCCGCGGCGTCGCGGCCATGCCATTTGGCGTATTCAAAGCCGATCAAATCGGATAACCGGTCATCGCGAAAAAAACCGATCATCGACCCTGCGTCACCGCCAATCCGGTAGGGTCGGTATAAATAGCGGCTCCGGTCTGGTAACGGCACTTCCGGTTGCATCGCACGCAAGCTATTGGCCAATACACCCTCGCCGCTCGCCGCCCATTGACCTTGCTGATCAGCCATGATCTTCAACAATTCCACCGATACTGCGCCTTCCGCCGGCCAGAAGCCTTGCGGTTTCTCACCGAAGCGCCGCTCATGACTGGCGATCGCCGAAGCAAGCTGCAATGTGACCCGGTTACGTCCTCCGGGATAACACTGATGTGACGGCAGCGTAACGTCCGCTTGGCTGTCGCGGGCGGAAGAAAAATCGATCAACAGCGGCGCCAGCGGGTGAAAATGCGGCGTGGTGGATAATTCAATCTGACCGGATGCAGCCAATTGGCGGTAACGGGGAATCAATTGCTCGATCAGTTCGCCGATCAAATGAAATAGCTGCAGCCGGTCGGCATGGCTGTAGCCCTCGCGTTGCGCCATCAGTTTCATGATGAACCCGTTATTACGGCGCACGCTCTCGCCGATCCACGCCAGGTGATACCATACCAGCAAATCGCTTAGATATTGCCCTGAAAAGTAGACCAATTCGCTTTCCCTTGACTCCCGGAAGAAACGATAAAGTTCGTATAGTCGCTGATACGCCGGATACGGCTTCAGCATCGTTTCATGGTTGCTGAGAAAGCAACTGTCGAATAAATAAAGGCGCTCTTGCATCGCGATACGGTCAAGATCAGGCGTCGCCAGCAGACGCAACAGCGGACACCGGATCTCGCCGGCGGAAAATTGCGCGACGAAATCCTCAAGCTGATCCAGCAATACCGGCACGAAATTGACGATTGCCTTGACGTTCGGGTGCATCTCCAGATGGTACGCCATGTCGGTATAGTCTTTGATCGCGTGGAGATACACCCACGGCATAATGATCTCGTGCGTGGCGTAATCCCGGTAATCCGGTTGATGCATGTGCCAAAGTAAGACAAGATCCAATTGCTTCATTCGTATTCTTGAAAATTCATCCTTGAAAACCTTACGCACGAAACGCGGGGATAAAACTGCGATCCGGCCTGATATAGGGTTGTCCCAACATCTCCGGTGTAATTAAGGTGATTCCTTTCTCGGTGACATAAAAACGTTTCCGATCTTCGTCCGGGTTATAACCGACAGTCAACCCTTCAGGGATCACGCAATTCTTCTCCACCACCACGCGCTGTAAGCGGGCATGCCTGCCGACAACCACATTCGGCAGAATCACCGAATCCGTCACACTGCCATAGCTGTTGACCTTCACATTGGAAAACAGCATGGAACGGCGCACCGTAGCGCCACTGATGATGCAACCGCCGGATACCGATGAATCCAGTGCCTGACCGCGCCGGTTGTCGTCGTCAAACACGAATTTCGCCGGCGGCAACTGCTCCTGGTGAGTCCAGATCGGCCAATCGGCATCGTACAAATTGAGTTGCGGAGTCACGGAAACCAAATCAACATTCGCTTCCCAATAAGCGTCGATAGTGCCCACATCACGCCAATAGGGAATACCGGATGCCATGTTCACGCAACTGCTCTGGAAACGGTGCGCAAACACACGGCAGCGGGGAACCAGATACGGAATGATGTCTTTGCCGAAGTCGTGTGAAGAATCACCGGTTTGATGATCGCGACTCAATTGCTGATACAAAAACGCTGCATTGAACACATAAATGCCCATACTCACCAGCGCCTTCCCGGGTTGGCCGGGGATTTCGGCGGGATGCGCCGGTTTTTCAGCAAAACCGGTTACTCGCCAATCATCATCGACACCCATCACACCGAATGCACTCGCCTCCTCCACCGGGATTTCCAGGCAAGCAACCGTCATATCCGCCGCTTTACCAACATGCTCGGCCAGTATGACGCCATAATCCATTTTATAGATATGATCACCGCCGAGAATCAGTACATACTGGGTATCGTGCCGCTGCAAAATATCGATATTCTGAAACACTGCATCGGCGGTACCGCGATACCAAGTCTCATCGGCGGTCCGCTGCTGGGCAGGCAACAATTCCACGAATTCCTTGAAGCGGCCATCCAGGAAGCTCCAGCCGTGCTGAATATGGCGAATCAAACTTTGCGCCTTGTATTGCGTCACCACACCGATGCGGCGAACACCTGAATTGACGCAATTGGACAGGGGAAAATCGATAATGCGGAATTTACCGCCAAACGGCACCGCGGGCTTGGCGCGCCAATCCGTCAATTGGTGTAACCGGCTACCGCGCCCGCCCGCCAGAATCAATGCCAGCGTATCATGCGTAATGTGATTCATGCTGCGCGCCCCGGCACACTGTCCGACTTGCGATGCACTGCCATGCGGCGGCTCTTGATTATCCATAGCGATCCCCCTCACCCGATAACGATATCATGTAATGCATTATGCCCTTTCTCACCATTAACCGCTAACTTTCGTTTCGATTCCAAGTCGCGCCAAATGAAGCACGCTATAATTCGTGCTTATTATCCACTCGTACCGAGAACTGAAATTAACCCGACACCGCAACATCTGCTGCTAAACGCACGGCTGCATGATCCCTATACCTATCTGGGATTGCATCGAGTACACGGCCAAGCCGTCGTGCGCGTATTCCGCCCTTATGATCAGCAAATTTGGCTGCAAACGGCGGAAGGCTTCGAGCCGATGCGGCGCATTCATGCCGACGGCATACACGAATGGCGCGGCGGCCGGGCACCCGCAATGCCTTACCGCTTGCGCGTCGAAACACCGGAACGGCGTACCGTTCATGAAACATACGATGCCTATGCCTTTGCGCCGCAAATTTCGGATCACGACTTGCATTTGTTCCATGAAGGAAAACTGTGGCAAGCCTACCGTATGCTCGGTGCACAGTCGGTCTGCAATGCCGGTGTCGACGGCGTGCGTTTTGCGGTATGGGCACCGAATGCCGAACGTGTCAGCGTAATCGGCGATTTCAACCGCTGGGACGGTCGCGTACATCCGATGAAAGTACATGAATCCAGCGGCGTATGGGAACTGTTCATCCCGCAACTACCGCCCGATGCCGTCTACAAATACGAAATCCGCAACCGCGGCAACGGCGAAATATTAATTAAAACCGACCCCTACGCCAAGCGCTTCGAATTGCGCCCCGATACTGCGGCGCTGACACCTGCGAACCCGATCTACGACTGGCAAGATACGGCATGGATGAACGCTCGTACGCAATGGGACTGGCTGCACGCGCCGTTGAATATCCTCGAAATCCATGCGGGCTCGTGGAAACGGCATCCGGACGGGCGTTTTTACAGCTATCGGGAATTGGCGCAGCATGTGCTGCCATATGTATTGGAAATGGGTTACACCCATATCGAATTGATGCCGGTCTCCGAGCACCCGCTGGACGAATCATGGGGCTATCAGACCACCGGTTATTTCGCCGCCACCAGCCGTTACGGCACTCCGGACGATTTCCGTTATTTCGTCGATGCGTGCCATCAAGCGGAAATCGGCGTGATTCTCGATTGGGTACCCGCACACTTTCCGCAAGACGGCTTTGCGTTGGCACGTTTCGACGGCACCGCGCTGTACGAGCACGAAGACCCGCGCCTCGGCTTGCATCAGGACTGGGGCACCTACATTTTCAATTACGGACGCAACGAAGTGAAATCGTTTCTGCTCTCCAGCGCGTATTACTGGCTGGCGGAATTTCATCTGGACGGTTTGCGCGTCGATGCAGTGGCATCGATGCTGTACCTCGACTACTCGCGCCGGGAAGGTGAATGGCTGCCGAATCAATACGGCGGCCGGGAGAATCTGGAAGCGATCGATTTTCTGCGCGCATTGAACGTGATGGTGCACGGCGAATTCCCCGGCGCACTGACGCTGGCGGAAGAATCCACCGCCTGGCCGGGTGTATCGCGCCCGACCTACACCGGCGGCTTGGGATTCTCGATGAAATGGAACATGGGTTGGATGCACGACAGCTTGTCGTATTTCCGCCACGACCCGGTTCACCGCCGCTATCACCATGAATTACTCACATTCAGCCAACTCTATGCATACAGCGAAAACTTCATATTGCCGTTCTCCCACGACGAAGTGGTGCACGGCAAAGGCTCGCTGCTCAGCAAGATGGCCGGCGACGAATGGCAAAAATTCGCCAATGTACGGCTGTTACTGACGTTTCAAATGACATGGCCGGGTAAAAAACTCAACTTCATGGGCAATGAATTCGCCCAACCGCGGGAATGGCGGGTAAGCGCCGAGCTCGACTGGTTTGTGCTGCAACAACCCGCCCATACCGGCGTGCAAGCGGCGTTACGCGATCTGAACCATTGTTACCGGACGACCCCGGCTTTACATCAGCTCGACTTCGCCGCCGAAGGTTTTCATTGGATCGATTGCCAGGATGTCGAGCAATCCGTCATCAGCTATGTACGCCGCGCCAAAGACGGCAGCTTCGCGCTGATCATCCTTAACTTCACCCCGGTGCCACGCGGCGGCTACCGCATCGGCGTACCGGCCGACGGTACCTACCGCGAAATCTTCAACAGCGATTCCGGCTACTACGGCGGCAGCAATACCGGCAATCTGGGCGCGATCACCAGCATACCGCAACCCTGGATGGGTTTCACCGATTCGATCGCGATCACGCTACCACCGATGGCCGGGATAATTCTTGTGCTGAACTAACCCGTCACTGAGATCGGCTGCCGGAAAACCGGCGTAAGCAAACCAAGTAAAAAACGCTGATGCCGCGTGGTCCACACACATTCCGTCGTGCTGTTTCAAAATGAATACATGACCTGTCGTACAACCTCCGCAGTTTATCCTTGGCGCGCTCCAATACCTCACGCTATCGCACGGGCAAATGCTTTCCCGCCCGTTTGATGTAAAAATTCAGCATCGATATCGCCGAAGCAAACGACCTGGCCTTGCGCCGCTCGCTGCTATCGGCTGAACCAATCATGCGGACCACTCCGGTGCGTATTGATGAGTCCAGTACACTATTTCCTTAACGTCCGGATCATCTTTGAATCATCCGGATCACGCACCGCCATTTTTTCAAATACCATCACGCATGACCGGATTAGCGCAGTCATTTGCTCTGTCGCGCCCGACACACTACCCCCTATACATAATCCCTCAATGTCACAATATTCAAAAGATCGCCGCTTTTTTGTAAATTCATTGCCGGATCAAACGGCATCACTCCCAGCAACGCGCCATCCAATCGCTGCGCCAGCGTCGCAACATTTTCCGCTACAGCTTGCATCCGCGGATCGATGCAATTCGCCACCCAGCCCGCCAACGGTAAACCGGCTGCCCGTATCGCTTGTACGGTCAGCAGTGCGTGATTCAAGCAACCCAGCCGCATCCCGACTACCAAGATCACCGGCAAACTCAACAGCCTCGCCAGATCGGCGCCGGTTTGTTGCGGATTGACCGGCACCAGGAAACCGCCTGCGCCTTCGACAATAACGATATCCGCTTTGCTGCCGAGCGCCCGGTAAGCTTGCCGAATCGCCGCAAGGTCGATTTCCGTTCCCGCTTGGTGTGCGGCGAGATGCGGGGAGACGGGCGGATCAAAAGCATAGGGATTGACTTGTCCACGGGTGGCGGTCACGTTGCTTGCGGTAAGCAATTGCTCGACATCCGACCATTGGCCGTTCTCGCTTCCCGCGGCAATCGGTTTCATGCCGATGACTCTACTGCCCTGCGCTGCAAATGCATGCAGTAACGCACAGCTGACCGCGGTTTTGCCGACACCGGTATCGGTGCCGGTAACAAAAAAACCTTTGCCTGTACTCAAGGAATCAAACCCAATTGCCGGCGCGTTTCCGGCGTCAATACCGCGCGACGGTCTAACGGGCGCCAAGCATGGCCGTATATCACCTCGAACGTGGCGGGCAGCTTGCCGTCACGGCGCAGCGCCTCGTAGGCTTCGATCGCCTGCCGCCACCGATTTTTACCCATCAACCCCTGACGCCGGCCTTGGATCACGTTATGCGCACCAATGGCTTTGAGGTCACGCATAACACCGATCACATCGTCATACGTCAGCGTGATGTATTCCATATCCATTACCGGCGTGGAAAAACCGTTGTGCACCAGCAGATCGCCGATGTCGTGCATATCGATAAAGCGGTTGACGTGGTGGTACGCGTCGACCTTCGCAAAAGATTGGCGCAGTTCTTTCAACGTATCCGGACCAAAAGTACTGAACATCAGCAATCCGTCGGTGCGCAGAATACGGTGCATTTCAGCGAAAGTGCGATCCAAATTGTTGCACCATTGCAGCGCGAGATTCGACCAGATCATACCGACGCTTTCATTTTTGATCGGAAATTGCTCGATATCGGCACACACGTAGTCGGTGCGTTGTTGCTGCAGTGGCAGCAAACGCTGCCACCAGGCGGTATTGGGACGAGCGTGTGACAACATCCGCCAGGCGATATCGACCGCGATCAATTGGTGTTGCGGATAGCGCTTGGCCAGCTGATGGGTGCCGTAGCCGGTACCGCTGCCGGCATCGAGAATCACACCGGGCCGGTATTTGATGTAATCCAAGCGTGCCAGCATGCGGTTACTGATTTCCCGTTGCAATACCGCCGCCTGGTCGTAACTGTTCGCAGCGCGCTCAAATGCGGCGCGCAGTTGATTTTTATCAAGAAATTGTTCTGAAATCATCGAGATGTGTGACAAATTGATCAGGGAACGATAAAAACGGTGCATGACCGCAATGTTCGAAGTTAACATACCGTGATTGCGGCAGTTGCCGGTGCATCCAACCGGCTGCAGCGGGATGCGTAATTACATCGTTATCACCATGCACGATCAGCACCGGTTGCCCGATGCCGCTGAAGCAGCTGCGCAAATCACTGTGCTGCAGTATTTTCAGTCCTTGCTGCAACGCCCCGGGATCAGGTTCGGCACGCTGAAAAAAGCTTTGCCGCAATTGTGGCAGAATCTTGCCTGCATCACGGTCGCCACTCATTTGCAGCATCAAAAATCGATTGATGGTGGTGGTGTAGTTAATTTTCAGATTTTCCAGAAACAATTGCAGCAATTTGTGCTCCATGCCCCATTCCCAATCGTCGCGCCTGGCAAAACACGGTGTGGTGGCGATCAACACCAGCTTTTCCACCCGCTGCGGTTCGCGTAACGCCAATTCCATCGCAATCTGCCCGCCGAGCGACCAACCGCCGAGCATACAGCGCTCCGGCAATACACCGGCAACGGCTTCGACCCAATGATCCAATGTCCCGGAGTCGCTCAACGGACTTAAGCCATGTCCCGGCAAATCGATCAAATGCAACCGGAACCGCTGCATCAGCAAATTGCGTACACCGTCCCAAATGCCGCTGTGCATCGCCCAGCCGTGCAACAACACCAGATCGGGACCTTGGCCTAATGTTTCGATATGCAGCAGCGGTGTCATGCGTCTGCCAAGTCATTCAACACATCGACAAGGCATTGCACATCGTCCGACGTATGCACGGCGGATAACGAGATACGCAGTCGTGCCGCACCTTGCGGCACTGTCGGCGGGCGGATCGCCGGCACCAGAATGCCGCGCTCGCGCAAGCACCGGCTGATCCGTACCGTTTCGACACTGTCACCGATCAACAGCGGTTGAATCGGCGTGCAAGACGGCAACAATCGCCACGGCAATGCACGCAAGCCTTGCTTCAATTGTACGATGCTGCCCTCCAACGCTTCACGCCGCCACGCTTCCCGCTCGATCAGTTTCAGGCTCGTCAATAAGGTATGCGCCAATAATGGCGGTGTGGCGGTGGTGTAAATATAACTGCGCGCGGATTGAATAAGGGTCTCGATCACATCCGGCTGCGCCGCAACGAAAGCGCCGAATACACCCGCCGCCTTACCCAGAGTCGCCATATAGATCAAATTCGGCACACGTGCGATCGCATCCGACAAAAATAAGCTCCCGCGCCCATGCTCGCCCATCACACCGAAACCGTGCGCGTCGTCCAACAGCAGCCACGCATCGTAGCGCCTGCACAATTCGATTAATTGGGAAATGGGGGCGATATCGCCTTCCATGCTGAACACCGTATCGGAAATCACCAATTTACGCCGCGCACCGGTCGACGCCAGATGCTGCTCCAAAACTCTCAAATCCAAATGCGGATAGCGAATGAATGCGGCCCGCGACAACAGCGCGGCATCGTTCAGCGACGCATGATTGAGTTTGTCGGCGAAAACCGCATCCGCGCGTCCCGTCAACGCCGTCACCACGCCGATGTTAGCCATGTAGCCGGTGGAGAACAGCAATGCTTGCGGAAATCCGCTGAATGCGGCAAGCGCTTGCTCCAATTCGTGGTGCGCCACGGAATGCCCGCTGATCAAATGTGAAGCGCCCGCACCGACACCGTATCGTCGCACCCCCTCGCAAGCTGCTTCGATCAACTGCGGATGATTGGCAAGCCCCAGATAGTCGTTACTGCAAAAAGCCAGGTAATCACAACCGTCGACGGTGATGCGACCCGCTTGCGGGCTTTCAAGCAGCTGCCGCCGCCGCAACAAGCTTTGCTGTTCGCGATCGCGAAGCTGTTCGGCCAGATCGGCAATCATCTACGGCAGCGCGTGCAACCCCAATTTTTTCATCAAAACTTGATCGCGATCGGTCTCCGGATTACCGGTAGTCAACAGCTTGTCGCCATAAAAGATCGAGTTGGCACCCGCGAGAAAGCACAACGCCTGAACCGCTTCCGACATCTCCTGCCGCCCGGCGGATAACCGCACCATGGCTTTGGGCATGGTGATGCGCGCGGCGGCGATGGTACGGACGAATTCCAGCGGATCGAGTGCGGCGGTACCGTACAGCGGCGTGCCTTCCACTTGTACCAAATGGTTGATCGGTACCGATTCCGGGTACGGCTCCAGATTCGCCAATTGCGCAATCAAGCCGGCACGCGCTTCACGCATCTCGCCCATACCGACGATACCGCCGCAACATACGTTGATACCGGCACCGCGCACTTCCTGCAGAGTATCCAGACGATCCTGATACTGCCGTGTGGTGATGATTTCTTCATAAAATTCCGGGGCTGTATCGAGGTTGTGGTTGTAATAATCCAGCCCCGCTGCACCGAGTTGCTGCGCCTGACCGGGCTTCAGCAATCCCAATGTCGCGCAGGTTTCCATGCCGAGCGACTTGACCGCGCGTATCATTTCAGTCATTTTTTCAATGTCGCGCTGCTTGGGCCCGCGCCAAGCGGCACCCATGCAAAACCGTGTCGCACCGTTGGCCTTTGCTGCCGCTGCGGCGGTAACAACCTCATCCACGGATAGCATCGCCTGATTCTCGACATCGGTATGATAACGTGCCGCTTGCGGACAATAGCCGCAGTCCTCCGGGCAACCGCCGGTCTTTACCGAAATCAAGGTGGATAATTGCACACCGTTCGGATCGTGGTATTGCCGATGCACGGTGTGTGCACGATAGATCAAATCATTGAAAGGCGCGTTGAGTAGTGCCAGCACCTCCGCCACGCTCCAGCACGGGGCGGATTGCGTTTTTCCGGGTATACTGCTTATGTCGTGTTGTATTTCGTGGGTTGCTGATGTATCCAAATTCATACGGTTACCTGTTGTCTGATTTAAATCACTTTGTGATCGAGAATTTTGGATGATCACGGATTCAATGCATACTGTCAATTTTTGAGTAGCGTACCTTCACCGGCAGCCTAACATTGATACCGATTTTTCTGAATAAAAACTGCACCCTATGTCGCGCATCAACCAATCAGGATTTATGCGCCCCTTGCCGGAATGACCTGCCGCAACTGCCGGACGCACATTGTCCGGTTTGCTTGTGGCCGGTACCGTCCGCTGAGGTATGCGGGGCTTGCCTCAAAAAACCACCCGCCTTTGACCGCACGGTCGCGGCAACCCGCTATACGTTTCCCATCGATGCACTGATTCAGGCGCTGAAATACCGCGCTGACCTGACATTGGCACCGATACTTGGAAAGTTGCTGATACTGAAATTGGAATCCCTGACCGTAAAACCGGATTTAATCGTTCCGATGCCGTTGCACCCGGTTCGATTGCGCGAGCGCGGTTTCAATCAAGCAATGGAAATCGGCCGTTTCATTGCGAAGCAATTGAATATTCCGCTCCTGCCGGATAGCTGCAAGCGCATCAGGCACACGCCTCCACAAGCGGAATTGCCGTGGAAGAAGCGCCCCGGAAATATCCGTAAGGCATTTGATGTGACTGTCAGCATGACCGGCAAGCATGTTGCCGTGATCGATGATGTCATGACCACCGGCGCAACGCTGAACGAGCTGGCCAAAATGCTGCGCCAACAAGGTGCAGCTGAAATCAGCAACTGGGTTATCGCACGCGCGCTGCCCGAAACCACCCGGATCGACTCCGCGGCAATCCAATAGCGTATCTTATGTTTCACATCGTATTATACCAACCGGAAATTCCACCCAACACCGGCAACATCATCCGGCTTTGCGCCAATACCGGTACGCAATTGCATCTCGTCAAACCGCTGGGTTTCCCATTACAGGACAAACAATTGATCCGTGCCGGACTGGATTATCACGAATTTGCATCGGTGAAAGTTCACGATAATTGGACGGATTGCCGCATCCATTTGGCCGGACACCGTCTCTTTGCGATAACCACCAGAGGAAAACAACGCTATGACAGCATCCGGTATACAACGGGGGACGTACTGGTATTCGGTTCGGAAACCCGCGGCCTGCCTGTCGAAATTCTCGAAAGTTTTCCGCAGCCGCAGCGCTTGCGAATCCCGATGCTCACCGCCAGTCGCAGCTTGAATCTATCCAATTCGGCGGCTGTTATCGTCTACGAAGCTTGGCGACAACAGGAATTTTTGCAAGGATTATGAGGCTATTGCAAATTCAGATTATCGCTTAGGATCCGCGGGGTGACGAAAATCAGCAATTCGCGCTTCTCGTCGACTTTGGAGATATTCCGGAACACGTTACCCAATACCGGAATATCCCCGAGCATCGGTACTTTATTGACGACCTCGTTTTCGGCTCGGTCGAAAATACCACCGATCACCACGGTTCCGCCATTTTCCACCAATACTTTAGTCGTTACCTGCTTGGTGTTGATCGGCGGCGGCAGGAATTGATTGAGGGGTGTGCCTATCTTGTCTTGATTGACATTCAATTCCATATCGATCTGGCCATTATGGGTGATAAGCGGCTTCACCCGCAATCTCAACGTGGCGTCCATGAAGCGGATACTGGTTGCGCCGCTACTTGTCGCTTGCTGATAAGGGACCCGGTCGCCCTGTTCGATGGTCGCTTCGATACCGTGCGCCGTCACCACGCGCGGACTGGCGATCACCCTGCCACGCCGATCGGTCTCCAATGCCGACAATTCCAAATTAATCAAGCGGCCGTTGTTGATCTTCATCAGACTCAAACCCAGCGCTGCGGGCCCGCCCAGCAGGCCCGTCGCTGCGGCAGCCGGCAAATTGACATTCAGATTGTTTGCACCGCTCGCCGCACCGCCGCCAGCCAGTGCGCTGGAGCCGGTCAGATTTCCTGAGATGCCTAGACGCTGATCGCCGATACCTGTCGCGTTTTGTACCCCGAAACGTGCGCCGAGATTACGACTGAAAGCTTCGATCGCTTCAACGATTCGCGCCTCGATGACGACTTGGCGTTGAAATGCATCCAGTTTTTGGATCCGCTTTCTAATCTCGTCCACGCGTGACGGAATATCGGTAACTGTCACGGTATTGCTGATCTCATCCATACTCACGGCGCCACGCTTACTGAGCATGCCTTCGAACGACATCGAATTGACCCGGCGGTGGTTCAAATGAAAAATTTCAGACCGTAGCGGCTCCAACTCGGAAATCTGCTGCTTCGCTTCGATATCCAGCAATTCGCGGTCCGCCATTTCTTTACGCGGCGCAACAAAAATAACGTTGCCGGTTTTTCGTTTGTCCAGTCCCTGCGATTGCAATACGATGTCAAATGCCTGGTCCCAAGGCACATCCTTTAATCGCAACGTCAGATTACCGCTGACTGAATCACTGGCGATAATGTTCAGATTGGTAAAGTCGGCGATCACTTGCAATACCGCCCGCACTTCGACATCCTGAAAATTCAATGACAAACGCTCGCCGGTATAACCACCGTCAACACGTTTTTTGCGCGCGACCTCCTCTTCCTCCTCGGTCAACGCCCGCACTTCCAAAACAAAACGGGTGCCGGATTGTCGCGCGGCATGTTCCCAACGTCCGCCCGCTTTAACCAACATGCGTACATTATCACCCTTTTTGGTGGTTTCAACCGTATGCACCGGCGTTGCGAAATCCATCACATCCAGTCGCCTTTTTAAACTGCCGGGCAACAAGGTATCGACAAATTCAACAATGATATGATCGCCTTGTTGCTGCACATCAACGCTTGCCCCCGCTTTCGTCATATCGACTTCCACCCGCCCTTCGCCATTGGTTCCGCGCCGGAAATCGATATCCTGCAAAGTATTCAGCATTCGATTCGACGCTTCCTCGGCAAAATGCACAACGGCATCACTCATTCGATTCTCGCTGACGGTGATCAATTTGACGAGCAAAATATTTCCTTGTGGCAGCAACTCATAACGCATCAGCTTGGATAAATTAAATACCACCCGCGTCCGATCGCCGACTTGCACGATATTGACGCTACGCAGGTCGCCTTCCGCCGCGGCTTCCTGCAAATGCTTACCGAGACCGTTTATAATGTTATGGAAATCAAAATAAATACGATGCGGATTGGTCAATGCCACACCGGATGGCAAAATTGGCAACGCATGATCGAGCGTTAACTTGACAATGACTTCACCATTCAAAAAGGTAGAAATTTCAATCGAACGGATACCGTTTTGCGGTGCTATCAGGTGCGACGATTCTTCCGCACCGGCCAAGCTGATAAAAAAAATCAGGACATAAGCTAAAATGATACTTAGCTTATTGCTGCTCATCATTGATAGGCTCATGATTTTCCCTAATTTCTCAGTATAAGTGCACTGGTTCTTTCGACCCAATCATTGACACCGTCTTGTACAATTTCGAGTAGCTTCACTTCCGATTCGGAAATATGACTGATTTTACCAAAATTCTGACCCAGATAATTACCGGTTCTTACCCGATACAATATGCCATCCGGTGACTTTATCAAAGCATAAGTCATGTCGTTTTGCTGAAGAGAACCGACCATCGCGAGACTTTCCAGCGGATGGGCTTCTAATGCCTCCTTACGCCGGGTTAAATCCGGCTGAATCCCATTTGATACCGCTTGAACCATGTCATTTTTACGTGGCGCGAATGGCTCGGGAAGATCAAATGCAGCATAAGCAAATGATTTATAGTGTTTCATTTCCGGTAACGGATCAACCTTGCCTTGCAATCCTTCACCGGAACTTTGAACGAACGCTTCTAAGTCATGATAACCGCTCTGCCCGCACGCAGTTAACATAATCAATGCATCGGCCGCTAATATTAACAGGATTATTTTTTTTATCATGACTATTTACCTGCAGACTGTTTCGTCAATTCATTTTCATCTAAATAACGAAACGTTTTTGCAACAACATCCAGTATCAGTCGACCGTCGGCACCCGGTTTAAGATTGATGTCGTTTAACGTCACGATACGTGATAAATGCGCAACATCGCTTGTGAATGCGCCGATATCGTGATAACTCCCGGTAACACGTATTGTGACCGGCAATTCGGCATAAAAAGTATGAATGATTTCCCGAGCCGCCGGTTTGAACAATTCAAACTGCAATCCTCTTCCTAGTCCCGCCTGATTAATATCGATCAAAAGTGCTTCCATTTCCGACTTATCAGGCAGCTGCTTCAATAGCAACCGCAAATTTGTTTCAATCTCCCTAAATTGCTCGCGCATCAACGGCAAATTGGCCGCACTCCTTTTTTTGGCAATATATGAGTCTTTGAATGTTTCTTCCTCTGCTTGCGCTCGCTCGAGTGTTTCCAACTGCTCCTGCCAAACGAGCCAATAGCCGGCGATGATGATTACAAAAAACAAAATCATCAACGCAGCGAACTTAACCGGCATCGACCAATTACCCGCCTGATTGAAATCCAGGTGCTTTAATTCGTTTAGCAAATCATTCATCGTCAATGGAATACCTGAACCGGTTATAGAATTATTTCGCGCATATCCTGGCTATCCGGCGTCATCGGCCCGCCGTAACTTAATTTTCAAATGAAATTCATTCTGTCGGGTATTGTTTACCGTTGCTGCTTTGATTTCGACCAGCAATGGTGACTGTAACCAGAGTGAAGACTCGATATTGCGCATCAAAACGGAAATCCTCGCGTTGGTTTGCGCATAACCGATCAAGGTCACGACGTCGCCTTCCTGTTTGATGCTTTGCAGATATACACCATCAGGTAACAATCTCACCAATTGATCCAGCAAATGCACCGCTTCCAACCGGCTGCTTTGCAATGCCTCCACTACCTGTTTGCGCGCGAGCAATTCTTGTATCTTGGCTCTTATATCCTTGATTTCCAGAATCTCTTTGTCCAGCAGAATGATTTGCTCATTCAAATATTGATTGCGCCCATTTTGATCTTCAATAGCGCTATCGATGAACGCATAAATCCCAAATACCACGACTATTCCCAACAAACCGACCAACCCCGCCAGCATGGCGATTTGTCGTTGCCGCGCTTTGCGCTTCAGCTCACGATGCGGGAGTAAATTGATTCGGATCATGCTGGATCAAAGCTGCGTAAAGCCAATCCGCAAGCAATCAGTAACGCGGGTGCATCGAGAATCAATTGTCGTTGCGAGATGCGGCTTGCTTGCTCCATATTGGCGAAGGGATTCACTACGAACGTGCTGATTTGTGTTCTTGAAGAAATAATGGCATCCAGCCCCGGAATCACCGCGCAACCGCCGGCAATAAAAATATAATTCACTTCGGTGAATTGCGTGGATGTATAAAAGAACTGGATGGCACGCATCACTTCGATTGCCAATGTTTCGCAAAACGGCTGCAAGACATCCGCCTGATAATTTTCCGGCAAATTACCGCCTCGCTTTGCCGATTCGGATTCTTCCAACGTAAGATTGAATTGATTATGAATTTCCTGAGTCAGGTGATTTCCGCCAAAAGGCTGGTCGCGAGTGTATAAAGACTCCCCATTCAGCAGCACATTCACTTTCATGACGGTCGCACCCATATCGACCAATGCAATGATTTGATCCTTACCTTCACCGGATAATTGATGCAGAGCCAGGTCAAATGCCGCTTGCGCCGCATACGGTTCGACATCCATCACCACTGCTTTAAGATCCGCCGCCAAAGCGGTTGCCACACGATCTTCCACTTTTTCTTTGCGAGATGCCGCAATCAGCACCTCAACCTCTTCCGGATTGTCCGAAACCGGCTTGATTTCCTGAAAGTCCAAATCCACTTCATTTAATGGAAAAGGAATATATTGACTTGCTTCATTTTCAACCTGAAAAACCAGGTCGTCCTCTCTCTGACCTGCCGACACAATGATTCTTTTGGTAATGACATCCGAAGCCGGCAACGCCAATGCGACATTTTTTTGCCGCGTTCCCATCCGTTTCCATCCTCGACGAAGGCAATCACTCACGACTTCCATATTCGCGATACCGCCATCTTGCATTGCATCGGGTGGCATGATCTCAATCACATAACGCTCTATTCGGTAAGCATGCTCATTACCGACTTGCGATAACTCGACCATTTTAATAGCGGAAGAGCTAATATCCACGCCAATAAGCGACGGTGGCTTGATTTTGAAGAAATTAAAATCAAATTCAAAATTTCCCTTGAACATTGGCGTATTAGAGGTGATACTCGCAAATTATTTTTTCGTATTCCAACAGATTATCGATATTCATCACACTATTTTTACATAATCTTGGATAGCTCATAAATTTTGATTTTGCCAGAGTTTTTAAGAAATCACTTAAAGAAAAGCAACACAAACGTCCCTTATACCAATGCATTTTAGCAAGCTTTCCCCAGAATAATTCCATTTATTTTATGTTTGCTCGCGCGTTATCTTACATTCTTGTTGGCTGCTTAGCGCTGGGATTCATTGGTGCTTTATTGATCGGGTTTGCCACACTGATCATTTATTCCAATTTACCATCTTTAGAAACATTGACGGACTACCGCCCCAAGATACCGTTGCGCATATACAGCGATGAAGGTCTGTTGATCGGAGAATTCGGTGCGGAGCGCCGAAATGTCGTTGATATTTCCGAGGTCCCCACGCATCTCAAACAGGCGATCCTGGCTGCTGAAGATGATCGCTTTTATGAACATGGCGGTGTTGACTATTTAGGCGTATTACGCGCCGCCTATTCCAACTTTACCGCAGGTACCGTGCGTCAGGGTGCCAGTACTATTACGATGCAGGTTGCCCGTAACTTTTTCCTAACACCGGAAAAAACATTAACCAGAAAATTCAGTGAAGTCCTGCTGGCCTATAAAATCGAACAAAACCTCAGTAAGGACAAAATTCTTGAGCTATATATCAACCAAATTTATTTGGGACAACGAAGTTATGGTTTTTCAGCCGCGGCGCACACCTATTTTGGTAAATCGCTGCAAGAAATTGATTTAGCCGAAGCTGCCTTACTGGCGGGCTTACCCAAGGCACCGTCGAGCTACAATCCGATCAGTAACCCGAAACGCGCCAAAAGCCGGCAATTATATGTATTAGGGCGGCTGCACAAATTGAATCAGATTACCAGTCAAGAACTCGACGCACTGGAAAAACAACCTATTCCAATAAAAAAACCGTCAACCCCGCTGAGTATGCCTGCTCATTATGTTACCGAAATGGTACGACAAGTCATTTATGACCGTTATCAGGAAGAAACATACAGTAAAGGTATCAAAGTCTACACCACGATCCGACAACCGGATCAGGAAGCAGCGTATCGGTCTTTACGCAAAAACGTACTCGACTATGATCGCCGCCATGGTTATCGTGGTTCCGAAGGTTATGTCGATTTATCGAAAAATGGCGCTAATCAAGAAAAAACACTGGACGATGCTTTGGATGAAATCTACGACAGTGACGATATTCATGCGGCCATCGTATTGGCGGTAAAACCCAACAGTGTCCAGGCGTATCGTAAAGGTGGAGAAATTGTCGAAATCAACGGCGACAGATTAAAATTTGTACAAAAATATCTCGCAGCAAAACGTGAAGCAGGAAAAAAAACCATCATTCCAGGTGCATTAATTCGTATCCAAAAAGACAAGGATAATTGGCATATCGTGCAATTGCCCGAAATCGAAGCCGCACTGGTTGCATTGGATCCCAATGACGGTGCGATCCGCGCACTGATCGGTGGATTTGATTTCCAGAGGAATCAATTCAATCATGTCACACAAGCCTGGCGGCAACCTGGCTCGAGCTTTAAGCCGTTCATTTATTCAGCCGCTCTTGAAAAAGGCTTCACACCCGCAACAATCATCAATGATGCTCCGCTTTCGTTCAGTGCCACACAAACCGGGAGCCGTGTATGGGAACCGAAAAATTTTGATGGCAAGTTCGATGGTCCGATGCGATTGCGAACCGCGCTCACGAAATCCAAAAACCTTGTTTCGATCCGCATTTTGCAAGCCATTGGGATTCATTACGCACAAGACTACATCACCCGTTTCGGTTTCGATGCTAATCAACACCCTCCGTACTTACCGATGGCATTAGGCGCCGGCTCGACAACACCGATGCAAATGGCTGCCGGTTACGCAGTTTTTGCCAATGGCGGTTATCGTGTCGCACCTTACTTCATAAAAAGTATTGAGGATGAAAGAGGAAATGTTATTGAACAATTCCAACCGATTTCAATTAACCATGGCGCCAAGCGCATCATTGATCCACGCAACGCCTTTCTCATGACCACTATGATGCAAGACGTAATCAGTCACGGCACCGCTACCAGAGCCAAACAACTCGGACGAACCGATTTGGCTGGCAAAACCGGCACCACCAGTAATTTTGTAGATGCATGGTTTTGCGGTTACCAAAAAAACTTAGTAACCATCGCTTGGCTTGGTTATGACGAACCCAGATCCTTGGGTAACAATGAAACCGGTGGACGCGTTGCCTTGCCAATGTGGATGGATTATATGGCGGCAGTTCTGAAAGGAGTTTCAATGGCCGAATACAAAGCACCTACGGGCATCACATCGGCTCGCATTAACTCAGCAACAGGATTTAGAGAATCCAGTGGCGATATCGCTGAATATTTCCTTAACGAGCAACTACCCCCCATTAACGAACAACCTGTTCATTCAACACCGCAAACCACGAGAGATTTAGTCGATCAATTGTTTTAGGGAAAAAAGTGACTACACGAACAAATCACTTTGTTGCACGGTTTCGCTTCCTGCTATATTCCCACAAGTTATCTCTCTCGTAACCATCCACACGTATGGTCGAATTGGTCTATGAATTACTTTTTAACCATGCAGCGGCATCAACCGCATAATACGTAAGAATACCGTCTGCCCCCGCACGTTTAAATGACAACAACGACTCAAGAACGCAGGCCTCCTCATTTAGCCAACCATTCATTCCCGCTGCCTTGAGCATAGCGTATTCACCACTTACTTGATACACGAAAGTCGGTGCTCCATACTGAGTTTTCACACGATGAACAATATCCAAATAGGGAAGGCCCGGCTTAATCATTACCATATCGGCACCTTCGTTCAGATCCAGCCCGACTTCCCACAAAGCTTCATCAGAATTTGCAGGATCCATCTGATATGTGTATTTATTACTCGCTCCCAGGTTAGCAGCCGATCCAACAGCATCACGAAACGGTCCATAAAAACTCGATGCATATTTCGCAGAATATGCCAAGATTCTTGTATGCATATATTTCTGGCTATCCAGGGCATTTCGGACAGCCGCAATTCTCCCGTCCATCATATCTGATGGCGCCACCACATCTGCACCAGCCTCCGCATGAATCAGAGCTTGCTTACAAAGCACCTCTATCGTTTCATCATTCATCACATAACCTGATTGATCAATCAGGCCATCTTGTCCGTGACTGGTATAAGGATCCAACGCTATATCTGTAATCACCCCCAGTTCAGGAAAATTTTTCTTCAATTCCACTACAACCCGGGGCACTAATCCATTCGGATTAAATGCCTCACTTGCAGAATCGCTCTTGAATTCATTATCTACCACCGGAAAAATAGCGAGTGCCGGTATTCCAAGATGCAAACAAACTTCAGCCTTCTTCAACAATAAGTCAATGCTTTGCCTTACGACGCCCGGCATGGACTTGACTTCTTCGCTGCGCTGTTTTCCCGCTAAAACAAAAACCGGATAAATCAAATCACTGGCACCAAGATGATTCTCTTGCATCAATCGACGAGAAAATTGATCACGACGCATGCGGCGCATTCTTCTTTGTGGAAATTTACCTAAAATAGTCATAAAAAATAAATATAAAAAAACTGGGAACTTATCCGCCTTAATTTCGTTCATAAGAACGGACATCTTGATCGTCCCCCTGTCTTCCCTCCCTGAGGCAGGGTTCCAAAAAACTTTTATAATTTAGTTGCCCGGTTTTATCCCCTTTAACCGGGTTTTTTTATTATTTTAAGATCCCCTTACTTGACTCTTTTCACCGTACATTGATTTATCGATCCAACGATTGAGCACAGACAACATATCTTCAACCCCGATCGCAGCAGCGCTTGAAAATAACTGCACACTGGCTCGTGAGTAAGTTTTATTCAAAAAATGTGTCACATCAGAGAGTGTATTATTGGCTTGCAATTTGCTCAGCTTATCGGATTTTGTCAACACGACATGTATATCTTTACCGGTTGGCAAAAACCAATCGATCATCTGAATATCCAGTGATGTTAGCGGATGACGTATATCCATGATTAGAACTAATCCTGCTAGCGTAGGACGTTTCTGTAAATATTCATTGAGTAAGTGACGCCAGTGCATTCGTATCGCTTCAGGTACTTTAGCATATCCATAGCCAGGCAAATCAACTAAATACAAAACAGGATTTAAGCGAAAAAAATTAATTTGTTGTGTTCGACCAGGAGTTTTGCTAACAAAAGCTAAACGATTACGCCTGGTGAGTGTATTAATAGCACTTGATTTACCCGCGTTAGAGCGTCCGGCAAAGGCAATCTCGATACCATCATGTTTTGGTAAATCTCTAATCTCGTTTATTGATGCAATAAAACTAGCATTCTGAAATGAGTTTATTTTCACGGCATTATCAGACACTTGATTTTTTTCTAATTTCCTTAGCAGCCAATATCAAGCCATCTAACACTAAATTATCGACAAATTTATGGGGATACAAAATGTATGGAAGAATTAGCTTAGCGCCACCGCCACTGAAAAAACATATACTTTTAGTATGTTGCACCGCATTTGATAACAAAAGATATAAACGATCAACAACACCCAACAGTGATTGTATTGTACCGGATTTAATGGCATCTTCCGTATTCGATGGAAAATCTCTAAATAGTCCATCGCGCTCGGCATTAGGCAACATTGTATAGTGTACAAGCGATTTGAACATAATATGCCCGCTAGGCAATATCACCCCCCCCAAATGCACACCTGAATCGTTGAGAGCGTCAATCGTCATTGCGGTACCTACATTAATCACCAAACAAGCCCGGTGATTTAAATTCCAAGCCGCGATAAGAGCAGCCCAACGATCACTCCCTAATTGACTAGGATTAGTATAACCATTATGAATACCGCATAAACTCGCACTTGCACGCAGCCAGTAAATTTTTATAGGCAAGTCGGACAATAACTCACAAATTTCATCTTTTGATAACCTGCATGACACATGAGAAATGATAATGCTTTCAGGAGCAGGTAATTGCTTTATTTCCGATTTAAAGCAATCGATGTCTTGATAGGGAATAGCATCACTTCGCACTATTATTTGGTTTGCGTATATTCCCCATTTAAGATTCGTATTTCCGCAATCGATCGCTAGCGTATAGTGCATTACTACTTGCTTGACCGCATAGAAATCTCCCCGACCTGGAAAGATTGATATCCCGCAACTGTATTTAAACGAAGTGATCCATCGGAATTAATATCCACAATTTCACCCTTAATTAAACGGCTATCAGGTAGTATCATAGTGACAACTTTCCCCTGATAATCATGATATTCACGCCATTCGCTGATAAACGACTCAAACCCAAATCGCTCAAAGATTCCCAAAACAATGAACAGCTCATCAATTAACGCACCTAAAACTAAGTTCCTGTCGATATCGCTGCCAGTCAGCTCGTACAGATCAGTAACGCTTGCATCAATATTGTTTTTTGTTTTTTGCGATAATTTAAAATTTATTCCGATTCCAATCACAGCAACAAAAGAACCACGCAAGTTATAATGCCCCTCAATCAACACTCCCCCTAGTTTTCTATTTTTATACACAATATCGTTGGGCCACTTAATCGCAATATCTAAAGAGGTAAAGATTTTTAAAACCCTAATAATAGCAACCGCTATTATTAGGCTAAGACAGGGCATCTTATTAAGGGGTGGAAAGAATTCCCATTTTATCGAGAAAGTTAATCCATTACCAAGTCCAGAAAACCAATTGCGCTGAAGACGCCCCCTTCCCTGCGTTTGTAACTCAGAAGCAACGATTTGAATAGGAAATTTTCCTAAACTTTTTTTTTGATCTTAATCGCTAAATACGTATTTGTAGAATTAACGATATCGAGTACCTGTAGATCAAAATATTCTTTAGCTAAGATATCATTGGTAGATATAAAATTTCTATCTAACCATTTAATGGGAGTATTCCATTGATAATTCTGATCAAGAAAATTAATTTCTGTTTCTTGGAAAATATGCTCTTCAAATGTATCGTGGAGAATTGAATTGGTAATTTTAAGAGACTTAACTAACTCGTCAGCAGTATGAAATGCGCCATCAGACAATAATCTTAAAATTGATAACGCAATTCGATTCATCAGTATTGATTAACAATCAACTTATAGATCTTCGATCTTATTTACAATTGGCCTATCTACCAATTCAACTAGCGCCATTGGCGCATTGTCACCCTTACGAAATCCATATTTAAGTATACGCATGTAACCACCCGGCCTTGTAGCGTACCTAGGACCAAGATCAGCAAATAGCTTCAAGACTATTTCTCTATCACGTAACTTATTGAAAGCGATTCTTTTATTCGACAATGAGGGAGCTTTACTTAAAGTAATCATAGGTTCAACGAATCTTCTGAGTTCTTTAGCTTTTGGCAGTGTCGTCTTTATGATTTCATGGCGCAATAGAGAATTAGTCATGTTCCTAAACATAGCCATTCGATGACTGGAGGTACGGTTTAATTTTCTAAATGCATTATGATGTCGCATGATTTGAATCCTTTGTATTTTCTAAATTAGGAGGTGGCCAATTATCTAATTTCATTCCCAATGATAATTCCCTTGCGGCTAAGACCTCTTTAATCTCGTTTAACGATTTACGCCCTAAATTTGGCGTCCGCAACAGCTCAGCTTCAGTTCTTTGAATAAGATCACCAATATAATAAATATTTTCGACTTTAAGACAATTCGCCGATCTCACGGTTAATTCCAGATCATCCACTGGCCGCAGTAATATCGGATCAATTTGAGGTGTCTGTGGTTTCTCTTTAGGTAATGGAGTACTTTCCAGATCAGCGAAGACAGAGAGCTGTTGCATCAAAACACGAGATGCATATCTTATAGCTTCTTCTGGTTCTACAACACCATTTGTCTCTAAATCAATTATCAATTTATCTAGATCAGTTCTCTGCTCAACACGAGCGCTCTCAACCGAATAGCTTACGCGTCGAATGGGACTAAAAGACGCATCTAAGAATAACGTACCGATAGTTTTATCGCTAGTCTTAGATTTCTTAACTGTAGCAGGCACATAACCTCTACCCTTTTCAATTTTTACTTGTATGCTAATTACTACATCAGATGTTAAGTGTGCGATTATATGCTCAGGATTAAATATCTCAACATCGTGACCTGCTTCAATATCTCCAGCAGTAATTATTCCTTTACCCGATTTTTTTATATAAATAATTGCTTCATCTTTATTATGTATCTTGAGGACTATACCTTTAATATTCAATAAAATATCAACCACATCCTCTTGAACACCTTCCAAAGAAGAATATTCATGCACTACGCTATCTATTCTAACCTCAGTAGGTGCAAAACCAAACATTGAAGATAACAATATCCTTCGTAATGCATTTCCTAAGGTATGTCCATATCCACGTTCAAATGGCTCCATCACAATTTTTGCATGAAGCGGTGAGATATTCTGAACATCAATAATTCTCGGGGTTAATAATTCAGTATCCGCCATGATTGATGATAATCCAAAGATATTTAGAAATTATTTAGAGTAAAGCTCAACTATTAGAGATTCATTAATAGTCGATGGCAAATCGGCTCTATCTGGATAGTTTTTATAAATACCTTTCATTTCCTTAACATTAATATCAAGCCAGGACGGAAAATTTCGACTATTTGCAACTTCCAAAGCAGATTTAATTCTGAGATGATTTTTTGCTTTAGCTGCAACTTCTATCACATCTCCCATCTTCACCGAATACGCTGGTATATTGACACGTTTTCCATTGACTAAAATACAATCATGCCTCACTATTTGCCGTGCTTCGGCTCGTGACGCACCAAATCCCATCAAATATGTAACATTATCCAATCGACACTCAAGGATCTGCAGAAGATTATTTCCTGTAATTCCCCGTGATCTATCCGCAGTTCTATAAATATGCCTGAATTGCTTCTCTAAGATACCATAGATACGTCTTATTTTTTGTTTTTCACGTAATTGTACGCCGTAGTCAGATAATCTACCTTTCTTTTGTCCATGTTGCCCTGGAGGATAATTACGTCGCTCTATTGCACATTTATCCGAGTAACATTTTACTCCTTTAAGGAATAATTTTTCTCCTTCTCTGCGACACTGTTTGCACTTGGGTTCGAGATTTCTAGCCACAATCAACTCCTTATATGCGACGTTTCTTAGGTGGTCTACACCCGTTATGAGGAACCGGGGTTACATCGGCTATACTTGTAATTTTAAATCCAGCGGCATTGAGTGCCCTTACAGCTGAATCACGTCCCGGACCAGGACCTTTAACTCGCACTTCCAAATTTTTTACTCCATTATCAATTGCAATCTTGCCTGCCGTCTCAGCGGCTACTTGCGCAGCATATGGTGTGCTTTTACGTGATCCCTTAAATCCTGCTCCACCAGCAGTAGCCCATGAAAGCGCATTACCTTGCCTATCGGTAATCGTCACAATAGTATTGTTAAAGGACGCATGTATGTGCGCAATTCCTTCTGAAACATTCTTTTTTATTTTCTTCTTAATTCGACTTGAAGTTTTATTCATTTTAATTCTATCGCTCAATCAAATAGTTATCGCGCTCTTATCGCTTTCCTAGGCCCTTTCCGAGTTCTTGCGTTTGTGCGGGTTCTTTGCCCCCTGACTGGTAAGCCGCGTCGATGTCGCAATCCACGATAACATCCTAAATCCATTAATCTTTTTATATTCATCGAAATTTCCCGACGCAAGTCACCTTCTACCGTATAGTTAGCAATTTGTTCACGAATCTTTTCGATTTGTAAGTCATTTAATTCGTTAATTTTCTTGGATGATTCAATTCCAATCTTATTACAAATCATGCGAGAGGTCGTATTCCCTATACCATATATAGCAGTCAAAGCAATCACCACATGCTGATTATTTGATATATTTACACCAGCTATTCGAGCCATTTAGAAAATTCCCTATCTTAATTTAATTAAGTTAACCCTGCCGCTGTTTATGGCGTGGATCAGAACAAATCACTCGCACTACCCTATTTCGACGGATTATTTTGCAGTTTCTACACATTTTTTTTACAGACGCATTTACTTTCATAACTTATTGCTCACTAATAGTTATATTAAAATTACTTAGCCCTAAAAGTTATCCTTGCTTTTGTGAGATCATATGGAGTCAAGTCAACAGTGACTTTGTCTCCAGGAAGTATCCTGATGTAATGCATGCGCATTTTACCCGATATGTGACCTAAAACTATATGCCCATTTTCCAATTTGACACGAAAAGTCGCATTAGGTAAAGTCTCCAGTACTTCGCCTTGCATTTGTATTGTTTCTTCTTTGGCCATTAATTACTTAGTGACTATTTTGGGATCGTTAGTTTTAAAATTAGCCTTCCTCAACAAACTATCATATTGAGAAGACATGACATGCGATTGAACTTGTGACATAAAATCCATAGTGACAATAACTATGATCAGCAGTGATGTTCCACCAAAATAAAAAGGCACATTCCACGTTAAAATTAGGAATTCTGGCAAAAGACACACTAGAGAGACATAAATTGAACCCGCCAAAGTTAGTCGCAAAATTACCTTTTCTACATAACGTGTTGTTTGTTCGCCTGGCCTAATACCAGGAATAAAGGCACCACTTTTTTTAAGATTATCTGATGTTTCCTTTGGATTAAATACTAAAGCCGTGTAAAAAAAACAAAAGAACACTATCATTATTACATATAACAAAACATAAACCGGTTGTCCTGGTGCTAAAGCACCACTAATATCTTTGAGCCAAGTCAAGTTCTCATTACTTGAAAACCACCCAGCTAAAGTTGCAGGAAATAAAATAATACTAGATGCAAAAATGGGGGGTATCACTCCTGCCATATTAATCTTCAGAGGTAGATGAGAGCTTTGACCCCCATATATTTTTTGCCCAACTTGCCTCTTTGCATAATTTACGAGTATTCTTCTTTGCCCCTTTTCAACAAAAACCACGATCGAAGTTACCATAGCAGCAGCGACAAATATAGTCAGAGCAGTCAAGAAGTGCATAGATCCCGTACTCACCAAATCCAGTGTTCCACCAATTGCACTCGGTAGGCCTGCCGCGATACCGGCAAATATTATCAAAGAAATTCCGTTGCCAATTCCGCGCTCTGTTATCTGTTCCCCCAGCCACATCAAAAAAATAGTCCCTGTCACTAAAGTAATAACAGTTGTTAAAATAAACGATGAGCCAGGATTAATTACCAAACCTGCCTGTGCTTGTAGAGCGATTGATATTCCATAGCTTTGTATTAAAGCTAGCAAAAGTGTTCCATAGCGCGTATATTGCGCGATTTTTCTCCTCCCGGATTCACCTTCTTTCTTTAATTGCTCAAGAAAAGGTACAGCTACTGTACCTAGTTGCATAATGATAGAAGCCGATATATATGGCATTATACCCAAGGCAAATATAGAAAAACGTGACAGAGCTCCCCCAGAAAACATGTTAAACATGCCCAGTACGCCGCCTTCCTGAGATTCAAATAATTCCTTTAAAATAATCGGATCAATTCCAGGCACTGGTACATGAGCACCAATACGATACACTATAAGTGCTAAAAATAAAAACCACAAGCGCCGTTTTAAATCAGAGAATTTATCTATATTTTTTATTGACATAATTCAATATATTTCATCTATGTCTATAAAATAGAACCACCATTGATTTCAACAGCACTCTTAAATCCCTTACTAACTCTGATTCCTGATATAGTCATCTTTTTATCGATTTCACTATTCTTGTATATTTTTACTTTCTCTATATAGTTAGAAATCAATTTACATTTAACTAGTATCTCTTTATTAATCAATTCTTCATCAATTTTTATAATGGATGAACTTCTTATTCTCAGCACCTTACCAAATGACACAAATCCGCGCTTCGGCAATCTTCTTTGAATAGGCATTTGTCCACCCTCGAAGCCAACTTTGTGATACCCTCCCGATCTAGATTTCTGACCTTTATGTCCCCTACCACAAGTTTTTCCTAACGCCGAGCCTATCCCTCGCCCTACTCGCGCTCTATATTTTCTTGAATCTATTCCCGGTGAAATTTTATTGAGTCGCATAATTTTTATTCACATTTAATCAAGTAATTGACTTTCCGAATCATTCCACGTATTTCCGGTGTATCCTTCAATATTTTATACTTATTTAACTTACGCAATCCCAATCCTTTAATTATTCTTTTATGAGCTAATTTCGTTCCGATGAGACTTTTAGTAAGTGTTATCTTTATCACAGTATTCTCGAATGAATCGATCATTTTTACCCTAGTATTTCTTGAACAGTTTTATTTCGTTTAGCCGCTATTTCAGCTGGTGCATTCATAGCATTTAATCCTTTTAATGTTGCCCTCACAACATTATATGGATTTGTTGATCCAATACATTTAGCCAGAATATTGGTCATTCCCATTACTTCAAAAATAGCACGCATAGGCCCTCCTGCGATGATTCCTGTTCCTTCTGGCGCAGGCTGCATATACACTTTTGCTGCTCCATGCGATGCTGTAATTGGATGATAGATAGTTCCGTTGATTAACTTTATTTTAGTCATTTTTTTTCTCGCCTCATCCATTGCCTTCTGAACGGCAACCGGAACTTCTCGAGCTTTCCCCTTGCCCATACCAACCCCACCATCCCCATCTCCAACAACAGTTAAAGCTGCAAAACCTAATATCCTACCCCCCTTCACAACTTTCGTTACACGATTTATGGTCACCATTTTCTCGCGCAAATTTTCGTTTACATCTTCCATCAGCACAGTCTTATTATTAGGCTTTACCATTTAGAATTTCCTTATTCTATTAAAATATCAATCCATTCTCACGCGCAGCCTCAGCTAATGCTTTGACCCTACCATGGTATTTATAACCTGACCTATCAAAAGCTATCGTAGTAATTCCTAATTTTATTGCCCTTTCCGCTAACAATCTACCAACTGCGATAGCTCCCGTAATATTACCTCCTGTAATACCATCTTTTTTCTCTAGTATCGAATCTAAAGATGATGCTGAAGTAATAGTTTTTTGAATCTTATCATCAATAAGTTGTGCGTATATATGCATATTAGTACGATGCACGGAGAGACGGATATTTCCTGATTTCAATATCAGAAAGCGACATTTTTTGGAACGATTTTTTCGTTTATCTCTGAGATTCTGCATTTTATTAATTATTTCTTCTTCGTTTCTTTTATGATAATTTTTTCATCGAAATAACGAATCCCCTTCCCTTTATATGGCTCGGGTTTGCGATATGAACGAATATCTGCGGCAACTTGACCTACTTTTTGTTTATCAATACCTTTAATAATAATCTCCGTTTGTATCGGTGTTTCAATTTTTATGCCTTGAGGAACAGCATGCTCTATTGGATGAGAAAAACCAAGTGCTAAATTTAAAACATCTCCATTAACTTGAGCACGATACCCAACTCCAACTAATTGTAATTTTTCTTCAAACCCGGCTGTAACACCCTTAACCATATTAGCTAGTAATGCACGCATAGTGCCTGAAAGTTCATTAGATTTTTTTGAATCAAATTTAGCAATTATATTCAATTGATTTGATTGAATCTCAACCTGCACATATTCTGACAATGAGTGCACTAAAAGACCTAACGGTCCTTTAATTTCAATAAATTCAGGCTTGATATTAACTTCAACCCCTGCTGGAATATTTATTGGATTCTTACTTACTCGCGACATTTCCAGTTCCCTTTAAACAACGTGACATATAAGTTCACCGCCAATGCCTTCTAGCCTAGCCTTACGTTCTGTCATGACTCCTTTGGAAGTTGAAATAATAGCAATCCCTAAGTTATTCATAACATGCGGCAAATTCTGCTTTGATCTATATATCCTCAAACCCGGCTTACTAATTCGAATTATTTTCTCAATTACAGGACGATCACGATAATATTTGAGAAGAATTATTAGATAATTCTTCCCTTTGTTATACTCAATATTAAAATTATCAATATAACCTTCTTCTTTTAAAACTTTTGATATTGATATTTTTAGCTTTGAACTGGGCATCTGAACCATTTGTTTTTTTGCTTGCTGCGCATTACGTATACGTGTCAGCATATCTGCGATTGGATCACTCATTGACATAATGTTATATTCTTATTGTGGTTAAGTTAATCGTATTCACCAGCTTGCTTTGATTAAGCCGGGTATTTTTCCGCACATAGCAATTTCCCGCAATTTATTTCGCCCCAATCCAAACTTCGAGTAAACCCCTCGTGGTCGACCGGTTAAAGTACAGCGACTGCGCAATCTAACTGGACTAGAATTACGTGGTAACTTTTGCAGCTCTACCCGAGCTTGCATTCTTTCTTCCCCACTTAATCTACTATTATTAATAGTGTCATATAAGCTTTTCCTAGTTTTAGCAAATTTACTTACAGTTTTTTGTCTTTTTAAGTTTCGATTAATTATAGCCAATTTTGCCATGTAATCCTCAATTCTTAAAAGGAAAGCTAAAAGCCACCAAAAGAGCCTTTGCTTCTTTGTCATTTTTAGCGCTAGTAGTAATTGAAATATTCATACCTCGAATAGCATCAATTTTATCGTAATCTATTTCAGGAAAAATAATTTGCTCTTTAATCCCAAGGTTATAGTTTCCTCTTCCATCAAATGATTTTCCTGATATCCCTCTAAAGTCTCGTATCCTTGGTATCGCAATTGAAATTAATCTGTCCAAGAACTCATACATGCGCTCCCGCCGCAATGTAACCATACATCCAATTGGATAATCTTTCCGAACTTTGAATGTCGCAATAGATTTTTTAGCTCGCGTTATTACAGGTTTTTGTGCGCTAATCTTTGTTAAATCTGATAAAACATTCTCAATAATTTTTTTATCAGTAGTAGCCTCACCCACTCCGATATTTAACGTTATTTTTGTTATTCTCGGAACTTCCATTATTGACTTATAGTTAAACTGTTCAATAAGTTGCTTTGTAACTGTATTCTTATAAAATTCCTGCAATCTAGCCATGACTGTTCCACGTATTTAAGCTTCCATTATCTCGCCAGTTGACTTATAAATTCTAGTCTTATTATTTTCTTCATCAAACTTACTTCCAATTTTATCAGCTTTCTTAGTTGTAAAATTGTAGATAGCAATGTTAGATAAATGTATCGGCATTTCTCGTTCAACTATTCCTCCAGAAATCCCCTTCATAGGATTCGCCTTCTCGTGTTTTTTTATAAGATTAATATTCTGAACTACAGCTTTATTAGCACCAATCATTTTTATAATTGAACCTGTTTTTCCTTTGTCTTTACCAGCAAGCACTACGATAGTGTCACCCTTTCTCAGTTTCTGCATTTTAATCCTCTTAATACTATAAAACTTCTGGAGCTAGCGACACAATTTTCATAAAACGTGCGGTTCTTAATTCCCTTGTTACAGGACCGAAAATTCTTGTACCTATAGGTTCATACTTATTGTTTAGCAAAACTGCTGCGTTAGCATCAAATTTAATGACAGATCCATCAATTCGACGAATCCCTTTCGCTGTTCGAACTACTACAGCATTATAAACATCGCCTTTTTTCACACGTCCTCTAGGAGCTGCTTCTTTGATACTAACTTTAATAATATCCCCTATTCCTGCATATTGTCTTTTAGAGCCACCTAAGACTTTAATACACATCAAAGATTTTGCACCTGTATTATCCGCAACATTTAATAGTGATTGCATTTGAATCATATTTAATCTCTAATCTTTATGATCTATATGAAATTCTTGAAGTAATAATTACAAAAATACTGACTTATAATTGCTTTAGTACTATCCAATTTTTGGTCTTCGATAATGGACGACATTCTTGAATTAAAACATCGTCACCAATTTTTAATTGATCAGTTTCCGTATGGGCATGATATTTCTTAGAGCGAGTAATATATTTTCCATACAAAGGATGCCGCAATCGTTTCTCGATTAAGACCGTTACAGTTTTTGCCATCTTATTACCAACAACTTTACCACTTAAAATACGTTTTAATTTATTATTTATCATGATGCATTTTTTTGATAGTAATCACTGTTTTTATTCTAGCGATATCTTTCCTGGTTGCTTTTAGTAATTTTGTATTAGTAATTTGTTGTGTCGACATTTGCATCCTAAGAACAAACTGCTTATGTAATAACTCCACAAGCTCTTTATTTAGTTCATGAAGTGTCATTACATTTAGATCTGATGCCTTCATAATTTCTACCCTAATTGTCTTTGCGTAAATGTCGTTTTAATAGGCAATTTCGCAGCGGCAAGCTTAAACGCCTCTTTAGCTAATACCTCATTAACCCCGTCCATCTCATACAATACCTTTCCCGGTTGAATCTCAGCTACATAATATTCTGGACTACCTTTTCCATTTCCCATTCTAACTTCAGCCGGTTTTCGCGAAATTGGTTTATCAGGAAAAATTCTGATCCAAATTCTCCCTCCTCTTTTAATATGCCGCGTCATCGCCCTTCTAGCTGCTTCGATTTGCCTTGATGTCAACCGGCCTCTTTCAACCGCTTTTAAACCAAACTCTCCAAAGCTTACTTTTGCACCACGCTGAGCAACGCCAGTATTTCTTCCTTTTTGCTGCTTCCGGTATTTGGTTCTAGCTGGCTGAAGCATTATCATCCTCGATATTCATAATTTCTTTATCATCTGAATCTGATGTATCTTCAAATTCATTTAACTTATTCTTCAATGAGCTTCGTTTGTTAAATCTTTTTTTTTCTTGATCCAGATTTGAAGAATTCAATAAATGAATATGTTCTTCACGTCCTATCAATTCACCTTTAAAGATCCACACCTTGATACCAATTATACCATACGTTGTTTTAGCTTCCGCTGTACCATAATCTAGATCAGCCCTCAGGGTATGTAATGGAACCCTACCCTCGCGATACCATTCAGTTCGAGCGATTTCAATACCATTTAATCGACCAGAACTCATAATTTTAATTCCTTGAGCACCTAATCGCATGGCATTTTGCATTGCCCGCTTCATTGCTCTACGAAACATAATTCTTTTTTCTAATTGCTGCGCAATATTATCAGCAATTAATTGCGCATCTAGTTCTGGCTTTCTTATTTCTTCAATGTTGACATGAACAGGCACTCCCATTCTACTCTGAAGCTCCGCTCTCAATTCTTCTATATCTTCACCCTTCTTACCTATGACAACTCCAGGTCGCGAACTATAAATTGTAATTCTCGCATTTTTTGATGGCCTTTCAATCAATACTTTTCCTACAGATGCGCCTTTGAGTCTTTCACTAAGAAATGCCCTAACTTTAATATCTTCGTTCAGCATTGCTGCAAATTCATTGCTACTTGCATACCATCTTGATAGCCAGTTTCTTTGAACTGATAAACGAAAGCCTATTGGGTGAATTTTTTGTCCCATAATTCTAATGCCTTTTATTTCTAACGCAATGGTTCATCACTAATTCTTAATAGGATATGACAAGTCTGCTTGCTTATTCGATTTCCCCTACCTTTTGCACGCGCAGATGTTCTTTTCATTACCATACCTTTATCAATACAAATTTCTGCGACTCTTAATTCATCAATATCGGCGCCATCGTTATGCTCCGCATTAGCAACCGCAGATTCCAATAATTTCTTCAGAATGAAGGAGCCTTTTTTTTGGCTAAAATTTAATATATTTAGTGCCTTCTCTATTGGCAATCCCTTAATCTGATTCGCAATCAAACGACTTTTCTGAGCAGAAATTCGTGCACCTCGCAATATTGCTTTAGTTTCCATCATTTCCTCTAACGTTTCACTACAGCTTTTTTATCACCTGCATGCCCTTTAAAAGTTCTCGTTAATGAGAATTCCCCCAACTTATGACCTACCATATTTTCTGTAATGAATACCGGAATATGCTGTTTTCCATTATGTACAGCAAAGGTAAATCCTATAAAATCGGGCAATATTGTAGATCTTCGCGACCATGTCTTTATTGGCTTCTTATCATTATTTACACGAGCTTTCTCAATTTTCGCAACCAATTTAAAATCAACGTAGGGACCTTTTTTTATTGAACGTGCCATTCTTTAGCCTTTTTTCGAATAACGATGACGAACTATCATTTGTTCCGTTCTTTTATTCTTTCTAGTTCTATAACCTTTAGATGGTGTACCCCAAGGACTAACAGGATGCCTCCCCGCCGATGTTCTTCCTTCTCCGCCACCATGCGGATGATCTATGGGGTTCATTGCCACGCCTCGTACTGTTGGTCTAATGCCTCGCCATCTAATTGCACCAGCCTTCCCAATTGACCTCAGATTATGTGCCGCATTCCCCACTTCGCCAATCGAGGCTCGACAATCAATATGTATTTTTCGCATTTCCCCTGAGCGTAATTTGATTTGCGCATAATTACCTTCTCGTGCTTGTAGTTGAACCGATGCGCCTGCTGACCGTGCTAATTGCGCCCCCTTTCCTGGTTGTAGCTCTACACAATGCAATACAGTTCCCATAGGTATATGCCGAATCGGTAAAGCGTCTCCAATTTTTAGTTGCGCATTTTTACCATTACTTATCTTAGCGCCCACTTCGAGTCCTTTTGGCGCAAGTATATATTTTCGCTCGCCATCTTTATAGCAAATCAAAGCAATATGAGCAGTCCGATTTGGATCATATTCAATCCTTTCAACATGCGCTTCGATATCATCTTTATTTCTCTTAAAATCGACCACTCGATAATGATGCTTATGCCCACCACCACGATGCCGCGTCGTAATTCTCCCAATGTGATTGCGCCCGGCCGTTTTTGTCTGACACTCCGTTAAGCTCTTGTAGGATCGCCCTTTATATAACTCCCCACTTACTATTTTAATTACCGATCTGCGACCAGGTGATGTAGGTTTTAATTTGACCAATCTCATCATTTCCCCTCAATACTCGAAAAATTTGAGAAACTTAACTCTTGATCTTTCTTAATACTCACTATTGCTTTTTTCCAATTATTCCTCTTTCCAAAGTATCTTCCAAATCTTTTACTTTTACCTTTTACATTAATCGTTTGCACACTTTCCACTTCAATTCTTTGCTCTTTCCACAACATTTCTACAGCTGCCTTTATTTCTTTTTTTGTTGCATCAATTGCAACTCTAAAGATCGTTTGATTATTTTTTTCCCCAATATAAGTAGCTTTTTCTGAAATATATGGCCCAATTATTATCTTTAACAATCTTTCCTTTATTTCATTATTCATGACAAAAGCTCCTCTAATGTACGAATACCTTCTGCCGTAAACAGAGTTCTCTCATACCGTACCAAACTTACCGGATCAATATTACTCACTTCAGTTACATATACATTCGGAATATTTCTTGACGATAATTGCAAATTGCTATCGATGTGATTAGTCACAATCATCACATCCTTCAAACCAAGTTTATTCAATTGACCAACAAAATCTTTAGTTTTATGGGTAGCTGCACTGAGACTATCAATCACTGATAAACGACCATCGCGTATTAATTGAGACAAGATCACACTCATTCCAGCACGATACATTCTTTTGTTTATTTTTTTATGATAATTTTCACCCGGTGTGTTAGGAAAAATTTTCCCCCCTCCGCGCCAAATAGGACTAGAAGCCATACCAGCACGCGCTCTTCCGGTGCCCTTTTGTCTCCATGGCTTACGCGTCGATTTTGCGATATCTGATCGACCTTTTTGCGCGCGAGTTGCTCGTCGCGCATTAGATAAATAAGAAGTTACAACCTGATGAACAAGCGCCTCGTTATATTCTCTATTAAAAAAAACCTCAGAAACGCTGATGCTAGACTGTTTGTGATCCGCCGTACTAATTAGTTGTAGTTCCATTGCTTAACCGTTTTATTTAAATTCTTGCTATTTTGGATTCTTTACACCTACTTTTACTTGCACAATCCCTCCCTTTGAACCCGGAATTGATCCTTTTATTAATAGCAATTTTTTTTCATGATCAACCTTGACTATCTCAAGATTTTGTGTCGTTCTTCTCACATTCCCCATATGACCAGCCATTCGTTTACCCGGAAAAACTCTTCCAGGATCTTGCGCCATACCAATAGAACCCGGCTTTTTATGCGCTTTCGAATTACCATGGCTTGCTCTATTTGATGAGAAATTATGCAGCTTCATTGAACCCGCAAAACCTTTTCCTATAGTAATACCCGTAACATCAACCTGTTGTCCAGCAACAAAAATATCCTGATCAATATTTTGCCCAACACTAAATTGTTCTAGCTCTGCATCGCTTGATAATTTAAATTCCCTAACGAATATTCCTGCTTCGATACTCGCCTTAGCACAATGCCCAGCTACAGCCTT
Source organism: Nitrosomonas sp. (assembly GCA_021582655.1). Taxonomy (GTDB): domain Bacteria; phylum Pseudomonadota; class Gammaproteobacteria; order Burkholderiales; family Nitrosomonadaceae; genus Nitrosomonas. The sequence goes on along the minus strand of CP091135.1, from coordinate 1,085,748 downwards.
ACTTACTCTATTTGCTTTCTTTTTGCCAAAGGTCAATTGAATTGCAGAATAACCATCAGACGCGATCGACTTTATCTGCGAAACTCGATTGTTAGAAACATCAATGACAGTTATTGGCAAGCTATCACCACTTTCAGTAAATAATCTGATCATGCCAACTTTCTTACCGATTATACCCAAACTCATTTTGGCCTCTTTTAAAATACCAACTTCGATTTTATCTCTTTCTAATACTTAACTCACAAATTACAGTTTAATTTCGACATCGACACCAGCTGGTAAGTCTAACTTCATCAGTGCATCCACTGTTTTATCTGTTGGATCTATAATATCCATCAATCTTAAATGAGTTCTTATCTCGAATTGATCACGGGATGTCTTATTGACATGCGGAGATCGAAGTACATCAAATCGCTCTATTCTAGTAGGTAATGGTACCGGACCTTTGACTACCGCTCCTGTTCTTTTCGCTGTTTCAACAATTTCCAAAGCCGATTTATCGATTAATCGATAATCAAATGCTTTTAAGCGAATTCTTATTTTTTGACTTTGCATACTCAAATTCCTGAGCTTTATAGCTCATTAGCATTCGTTTCAGTTTATGATTTATATAAAATCATTCTATAATTTTAGCAACCACACCTGCGCCAACGGTTCTGCCGCCTTCCCGTATCGCAAAACGCAATCCGTCTTCCATCGCAATCGGTGCAATCAAGTTAACCGTCACCGATACATTATCTCCCGGCATCACCATCTCCG
>CP091135.1:1047144-1084889 GCA_021582655.1 Nitrosomonas sp. | reverse complement strand
AATCGATCGGTAAAGCTTCCTGCATCCAAACCAGGCGATTATGCAGCGCACCGTGAAGATTAAAGGCTCCCTTGGGCTTTCCGGTGGACCCGGAAGTGTAGATGACATAGGCCAGATGTTCGGCGTGCAGCGTCACGGAAGGATTGTGTTCCGGCCAGTCGCCCGCGGCGAAAGTATCCAGTTCCAGTACCCGGCAACCTTCCGGATACGGGATGCGATCCTTGATATGGCTTTGCGTCAGCAGCAGCCCGACGGCGCTGTCGCTCGCCATGTGCCGCAACCTCTCTTGCGGATAGTCCGGGTCCAGCGGCACATACGCCCCGCCGGCCTTCAGCGTCGCCAGCAATGCCACGATCATGTCGACCGAGCGTTCCGCCGCGATGCCGACCCGGCTTTCCGGCTTGACGCCCAACGCAATCAGTTGATGCGCTAATCGATTGGCGTGCCGGTTCAGTTGCGCATAACTCAGCTCGGTGTCGCCGAAAATCAGCGCCACCGCGTCCGGTTGTTGCGCAACGCGCCGTTCGATCAGGCGGTGTACCGGCTCGATATCGGCATAACGCCGCTCGTTGACCCCCCAGCTTCTGAGCTGATCCCATTCCGCTTCGCCCGGCAGTGCGACGCTGCGTAAATATTGCTGCGGATCGTCCGCCAGTTGTTCCAGCAGCCGCAGGTAATGCTGGCTCATCCGCCGCACCGTTTCCACTTCGAACAATTCGGCGGCGTAAGTGAAGCGGGCGCTGATACGCCCGTCCGGCTGCTCCACGGTGTCAAGCGTCAATTCAAATTGCGCGCCGCGCTCGCCCGGCTCGAATTCGGCGACCTCCAATCCGGGTAATCGCTGCAATGCGCCGTAGTCTTCGCGCAGGTGATTGAACATCACTTGAAACAGCGGATTCTGGTGCAGGCTGCGTTCCGGTTGCAACGCTTCGACCAGTTGCTCGAACGGCAGATCCTGATGCGCTTGCGCACCCAGCGCGGCGTCGCGGGTCTGATCGAGTAGCTCGGATAACGTCAAGCTGCCGTCAAGGCGGTTGCGCAACACCTGGGTGTTGACGAACAGGCCGACGATGCGCTCGGCTTCCGCCCGGTGGCGGTTGGCGACCGGCACCCCAACGCGGATATCGTTTTGGCCGCTGTAACGCTGCAACAATATTTGAAAACCGCACAGCAATGCCATGAACAGCGTGGCGCCGCGTTGTTGCGCCAGCCGCTGCAAACCGGCCGCCAACGCCGCCGGTAACTGAAAATCGCAGCGCGCGGCGCGGTAATGATCCACCGGCAGCCGCGGATGGTCGGTCGGCAATTGCAATACCGGGTGCGTGTCGCCCAATTGATTGCGCCAATAATTCAGTTGCCGTTCTTTTTCCCCGGCTTCGAGCCAATTGCGCTGCCACGCCGCATAATCGGCGTATTGCACCGGCAGCGCCGGCAATTGCGGCTGCGTCCCCGCTCCATGCGCCTGATAGCACGCCGCGAATTCGTCGATGATGATGCGGTTGGACCAGGCATCCGAGATGATGTGATGCATCGCCACGATCAAGTGATGTTCCTGCGCGGCGATACGGATCAACGCAACGCGCAACAACGGTCCTTGCGTCAAGTCGAACGGCGTGGTGATGATGCGGATCGCTTCCCGCTCGGCACGCTGCGGTCGCTCCGCCTGCGGCACATCGCCCAAATCGAGCGTTTCCAGCGTAAACGTCCCTTCCGCAGCGATCACTTGTTCCGGCAATCCTTGCGCGTCGGCCCGAAACACCGTGCGCAGCGACTCGTGACGCTTCACCAGCGTCTCGAAGCCCGCCTGCAAGGCACCCGCATCAAGCACGCCCGTCAACCGCAGCGCCGCGCTCAAATGATACGCCGTGCTCTGCGGATCCAATTGCCACAAAAACCAGTGGCGCTGCTGTGCATAGGATAATGCTGCGGACTCCGCGGCCAGGCGTCGCGAAATCAGCATTTGCTGCGGTGCCGCTTGGTCATTTGCCCGGATTCTTTGCGCCAGTCGCTGACGCTGCTCCGGGGTCAGGCGCGCACGCCGCCGCTCAAGATCGTCATGTTTGTTCATTGTCAGGAACACTCGATTTCATCGAGCAATTTGTTTTCAACCAAAGCGGACAAACCGGCAATGGTAGGGGATCTGAAAAAATCGGCCGGATGCAGATCGACGGCAAAATTGGCTCTCACTCTGGCCAGTAATTGCACACCCAGCAACGAATCGCCACCGAGTTCGAATAAATTGTCATCCACACCGACGGCGTCGATACCGAGCAAGCTCTGCCAGATCTCCGCGATGTTAGCCTCCAAATCGTTAGCCGGCGGATTGAACGGGGTCTGCACCGCCGGCCTCGGGAAGCGCCCGGTTTTCAGCGGCGCGGCAAAGCTGAGCGGCTGCGCCAGTAAATCGTGCGGCGACTGATGCAACCGTTGGTACAAATCGGTGGTCGATACGATCACTTGCGGGGTATCGGGGCCGTTCACGATCTGCTCGAACAATGCCGCGCCTTCCTGCGGCGCGATACCGACGCCTTCCGGCATGTCCATCGCGGCCGCCATGCCGACTTCCCGCCAGCCGTCCCAGTTGATCGAAATCACCGGGTAGGCGCAATCGCGGTAAGCTGCGTGTGCGACCGCATCCAAATAAGCGTTTGCCGCACAGTAGTCAATTTTGCTCATCCCGCCCGCAATCGCCGCCAGCGAAGAACACAGCACCATGAAGTCCAGCGCCTCATCCTGAAAAACCGCTTGCAACGCTTGCATTCCCTGCACTTTCGGTGCAAATACGCGCGCAATGGTTGCGTCGGTTTTGGTGGCCATCAAACCGGTGCTCACTTCCCCGGCCGAGTGAATCACGCCGTCGATGCGGTCGAACCGCTCACGCGCAATGGCTACGGCGGCGCGCAACGCATCAGCATGGGCGACATCCGCCTGCACGGTCAATACCTCGGCACCCAGCGCTTCCAGTTGCACAATCGCCGCTATTTTTTGCCGCAACACCGCATTTGCGGGCGTATCCGCCAATTCCGTCCACAACGACCGATCGGGAAGCGCGCTGCGTCCCAGCAATACCAATTTGGCGCGATAGCGCTGCGCCAAATGATGCGCAAAGGTCAAACCGATGCCGCCCAGTCCGCCGGTAATGAAGTACACGCCTTCCTGCTTGAAGCGGTTTTTCACCGGGGCGGACTGCCTGACCGGCCGATAATCCGGAATCCAACGGTAGGGACCACGATACGCTGTCACTGTTTCATCCGCGCCCTGCTGCGGTCCGGCAACCAGTTGCCGGATCAACCGTGTCGGCACAACGCTGTTCGGATGCCGGTGTTCGATATCGATTATCCGGCAGTCGAGATTCGGATATTCCTGCGGAATGACTTTGCAGGGACCGTAAAGCAACGCTTTATCCACCTGCAGGGTTTCAGCGCCGGTAACATCCGCCAGGCCGTCGGTAATCAAGGTAAGGGTGATGTTCCTGTTCGCCGGCACCACAGCCGGATTGGCTTCCAGCGCTTTCGCCAGATTCAGCAAGCTGTAAAAATTCCTGTCCATCCCGTTCTGCACGGATTCGGCCGATACGGCACGCAAACTCCACAAATGCAAGATTTGCGTAACCGTCTTGCCTGCACCGCTCAGCGCGGCGAGCAATTGCTCGATATCGCCACGCTCGCCCGGATTAACCGTGAATTCCCCGTCCGCGATTTGCCGAAATGCCTGCCCGGCGGAAACCACGACAGGATTGGCGCCACGTTCGATCAAATACGTCACCAGGGCAACGCCGACAGGATCTTCATCAGTGAAAATCAAATAACCGTCACCCGGTTGCACGGCGACACCCCCGCTTGAGTCGGCATCATCGCGCTGCCAAGCCGGAATATAAAGCCAATCCGCAATTGAATGCGCGCCATGCCTGCCGGCTTTAGGTGACCGCTCGTCCGGTTGCGACGGCTGCGCCTCGCTCCCGTCCGGTTCGATCCAGTAGGACTGCCGTTCGAACGGATAGCCCGGCAAGGACACACGGCAGCGGCGTTCAGTGGCATAAAATCCGTTCCAATCGATGGCAACGCCGTTCAGCCACAACTTCCCGAGCGTCTGATAGATATGCTGCTGTGCCGACCGGATATTGCCGGGATGCGGAAACGATGATAGGACCGTGTGCTCCGGGGTTATTGACGGATGTCGCTGCGCCAGTTTGGTCAATGTCTCGCCGGGACCGACTTCCAGCAAAACTGTTTGCGCTTGATTCAACAATTGCTGCAGACCGTCGTTGAAACGCACCGCCGCCCGCATGTGCCGCCCCCAATACTCGGCATCCACCGCTTGTTGCGGCGTAATCCAGTCTCCGCTGACATTGGAAAACAACGGAATTTGCGGGCGACGCAATGTGAGCTTGGTAACCGCTTCGGTAAAATCGGGCAATACCGCTGCAACCATTGCGGAGTGAAAAGCGTGTGAAACATGGAGTCGCCGGCAAAAAACGCCGCGCTCCGTCAAATTCCTCTCAGCGGCGTCAATCGCCCGGTCGGGCCCTGATAACACGCACAACGCCGGTCCGTTGACCGCCGCCAGATCGCAACCGTCGGTCAGATAAGGCGCAATTTCGGACTCGGACAGCGTAACAGCCAGCATTGCACCCGGATCCGTTTGCTGCAGCAAGCGCCCGCGTACCGCCACCAGCCGCAGTGCATCTTCCAGCGAAAACACGCCTGCCAGACAAGCGGCGACATATTCGCCGATGCTATGACCGATCATCGATGTCGGTTGCACCCCCCAGGACATCCACAGCCGCGCCAGCGCATATTCGATCACGAACAGCGCGGGTTGCGTGACTTCGGTCTGCTCCAACCGTACAGCGGCGTAACACCGGTCTTCATCGGTTTGCGGCAACAATAAAACCCGCAAGTCGAATTCCAGATACGGTTGCAATAGCAGCAAACAGCGATCAAGTTCGGCTTTGAATACCGGTTCCTGATGATAGAGATCGCGCCCCATGTCGAGGTGCTGGGCGCCTTGCCCCGGAAACATAAAGGCAACGGGCCGGTTATCGACCAGCGATACCTGTGATCCGAAACGGTCGTTATCGCTGTGCGACAAAACCGATACCGCATCATCATGATCCCGGCACAGCGCGATCGCCCGATGCGCAAAATGTTTTCTACCCAGTTGCAGCGTATACGCGACATCGGCCAGCGGTTGTTGCAGATGCGCGGCAACATGGCACTGCAAATTCGCCACCGCTTTTTCCAATGCGCTGCGGCTGCGCGCCGAAACCGTCAGCAACTGCCAATCGCGCGACGGTGCGACAGGTTCGGCCGCCGGCGCTTCCTCCACGATCACGTGCACATTGGTGCCGCCGATGCCGAACGAACTGACACCTGCGCGGCGCGGTCCGGAATCATCCGACCAGACTTTGCTGCTGGTATTGACGTAAAAAGGGCTGGCGCCGAAATCGATCTGCGGATTGGGTTGTTCAAAATGCAAACTGGGTGGCAGCATCCGGTGTTTCAGCGCCAATACCGTTTTAATCAAACCCGCGACACCGGCGGCGGCATCGAGATGACCGACATTGGTTTTGACCGATCCGATACCGCAAAAACCGCGCCGGTCGGTGGTTTCCCTGAAAGCCTGCGTCAATGCCGCGATTTCGATCGGATCACCGATGGTGGTGCCGGTTCCATGGGCTTCGACATAGCTGATGGTGTCGGCGGAAACACCGGCAATCGCTTGCGCGGCCAGAATCACTTCCGCCTGGCCTTCGACGCTGGGCGCGGTATAGCCCGCCTTGGCAGAACCGTCGTTATTCACCGCCGAACCTTTGATCACCGCGTGTATCGCATCGCCGTCAGCCAACGCATCGGCGAGCCGCTTCAACACCACGATACCGGCGCCGCTGCCGATCACCGTTCCGGCCGCCTTGGCGTCGAACGCCCGGCAGTGTCCGTCCGGCGACAAAATCGCACCAGGCTGATAATAATAACCCTTGTCATGCAGCAAATTGACCCAGGATCCGCCGGCGAGCGCAATATCGGTCTCATGATTCAACAATCCGCGACAGGCTACATGCACCGCCGCCAGTGACGTGGAACACGCGGTCTGTACGGTGATTCCCGGGCCGCGCAGATTGAGCTTATACGCCGCCGTGGTGGTCATCGAATCCTTGTTGTTGCCGTTCATCAACCCTTGCAACGCGGAAATATCCTGCTTATCCGCCATTCGTCCGCTGGCCAGCAAATTCAACATCAAATAGGTATTCACGCCGCACCCCGCATATACGCCGATCGGCTGAGCGTAGCGCGCGGCGTCGTAACCGGCGTCTTCCAGGGCCTGCCACGCCACCTCGAGAAACAAGCGGTGCTGCGGGTCGGTTTCCGCTGCTTCGCGGGGGGTATAGCCGAAAAAAGCGGCGTCGAAACCATCGACATCCGCTATCCGGGCGCCAGCCTTGATGTAATACGGATCGGTCAGCGTTTCGGCGGACACGCCGCGCTCCAGCAATTCCTCATCGGTAAAAAATTTGATCGACTCGACGCCATCCCGCAAATTACGCCAGAACGATTCGGTATCGTCCGCGCCGGGAAACCGGCACGCCATGCCGATTACCGCAATATCGATTTCAGCGGCTTCGGTTTCTGTTGATTCTTCAATATCATTCATCAGTGCAATCTCTCCACTTTCTGTTTTCTCGGTAGGAAGGCGCCGCGCTGCCGCTGCGCCCGCTGTTGATGACGCGGCAACGCGGCCGGATGCGCCTCGCCTTGGCTCAGAAATTTGGCCAAACTTGCCACCGTGGTGTATTTGAAAAGATCGACGATCGCGACCGGCACCTGCAATTCGGCTTCCAAGCGTTGCTTGACCTTGATCAGCAGTAGCGAATGTCCGCCCAAGTCAAAGAAATTGTTATGCAAACCGACTTGCGCAACCTGCAGCACCGCCGCCCAAATGCCGGCGATCTTCGTTTCCATGTCGCCAACGGGTGGATCGTAATCGGAATCGGCCGACAAATCGGGTGCCGGCAGGGCCTGCCGATCGATCTTACCGTTAGGCGTCAGCGGCAGGGCATCGAGGAAGACAAACAGACCCGGAATCATATAATCCGGCAGCACCGCCGCCAATGCCGATTTCAGCGCCGCTGCGTCACGCTGTACAGCCGCGAATACCCCGACATAAGCCACCAAGCGCAAACCGTTCGGGCCGTGCTGCGCCACCACGGCGGCTTCGCGGACACTTTCCAGCGCCAGCAATTGCGCCTCGATTTCACCCAATTCAACGCGGAAACCGCGCAGTTTGACTTGTTGGTCGGCACGCCCCAGATACTCGAGCTGACCATCGCCGCGCCAGCGCACCAGATCACCGGTACGGTACAAGCGGCCGCCCGCCTGATCGAACGGATCGGCGACAAAACGTCCGGCGGTCAGTCCCGCCCGATCAAGATAGCCTCGCGCCAGGCCGTCGCCACCGATGTACAACTCACCGACAGCGCCGGGCGTCGCCAAATTCATTTCCGCATCCAGCACATATGCATAGCGCTTGCCAACAGGCCGGCCTATCGGTGTAAATTCACCGTTCAATTGCCTGGCCAGATCCTGCCCGGCATCGCTGGTCCAGGCGGTCGGCGTGATCACCGTCTCGGTCGGGCCGTAGGCATTGATCAAACGCGCCTGCCGGAATTTCCCGCGTGCGGCCGCGACATCCGCGGCATGCCAGGCTTCACCACCGACAATGCAACTGCGCACCTGACGGCAATCGCTTTCCAGCAATGGCAACAGCATGCGCAAATACGCCGGCGGCAAATGCAGGACGGTTATCCGCTGCGCAGCGATCAGTCCGGCGAACCCTTCGCCCGCCAGGTGCTCGGGGGAGCACAGCACCAGAGCGGCACCCTCGGTCAACGGCGTGATCCATTGCTCCGCCGCGGCATCGAAATTCATGGAAAAAAACATCAACTCCCGATCATCCGCACGAACATCGTAAACCCGCTTGATCGCGGACAAATGCATGGCAAGCGGACCGTGCGCCACGGATACGCCTTTTGGCCGCCCGGTCGAACCCGAGGTATAAATGACATACGCCAGATTGTCCCGGTGCAACGCCACGTCCGGGTTAATCTCACTGCCTGCTTCGTCGATGACGTGATCGAGTTCGATCACCGCCAAGCCGTCCACAGCGGGCAATTTTTCGAGGAAATGCGTTTGCGTCAGCAACAACCGAATGCCGCTGTCCTTGATCATGTAATCCAGACGGTGTTGCGGATACTCAGGATCGAGCGGCACATAACCGCCACCCGCCTTCAAAATCGCAAGCAACCCGATCAGCAGAGCTGCTGAATCGCGCGCCACCGAAATACCTACGCGCATTTCCGGCTTCACCCCCAAGGCGATCAACCGGTGAGCCAATCGGTTCGCTTTGTTATTCAACTCGGCGTAACTGAGTTGCCGCTGACTTGCGACGACCGCAATCGCATCCGGGCGGTTTTTGGCTTGCTCCTCGATCCGCCGATGTACCGGCGGATCATCCGCGGCATCCGCAGGTGGCATTCCCCAGAGAGTGAGCGATTGTTTTTCAGCGTCGTCCAATAAATCGATATCGCCGACGGCTGTGTCGGGATGTGCGATCAATACCCGCAGGATGCGCAGGTACTGGCGCGCCATCCGTTCCATCGCATCACCGCTAAACAAATCGGCGGCATAGATAAAATGACCGCAAATACGCCCATCGGGCGATTCCACCGTCTCCAACCTGAATTCCAATTGCCCCGCGGGTTCGGGCAGGGAATAATCGCTGACCGCCAGGCCTGTGCGTTGCTGCAGCAGCCGGTAATCCAGTTGCAAATGATTCAGCGTCACCTGAAATAAAGGGCTATGCCGCAAATCCCGTTGCGGATGCAACGCTTCCACCAGCTGCTCAAACGGCAGATCCTGATAGGTCTGCGCGTTGACCGCATCTTCCCGTATTTGACGCAACAGCTCATCCAGTGTCATGCGGCCGTGCAACCGTGCGCGCATGACCTGGGTATTGACGAAAAATCCGATCAGCGCCGCGGTTTCGATCCGATTGCGGTTCGCCACCGGTACACCGACACGGATATCGGATTGGCCCGTATGCCGGAACAACAGCGCCTGAAATGCCGCAAGCAGCCCCATAAATACCGTTACGCCGCGTGCCGCCGGCAATTGCCGCAACGATTGCACGACGTCATCCGGCAAATCGAACCGGCAGCGTGCCGCCCGGTAACCGGTTACCGGCTGCCGGGCACGGTCCACCGGCAGCTGCAACACGGTATGCTCGATACCTAAATAGTTTTTCCAATAAGCCAGCTGATTAGCTTTCTCGCCTTCTTCCAGCCAATGCAGATGCCATCGCGCGTAATCCGCGTACTGGACCGGCAACGGCGCAAGATCGGCGCTTTTTCCTTGTACGCGCGCCTGATAACAGGCCGCCAGCTCGTCGAACAGAATCTGCATCGACGCACCGTCGGCAATGATATGGTGCATCACGATTACCAGCACGTGCTGATGCGCTTCCAGGCGGATGACGGCAACCCGCAGCAGCGGGCCTTGGGTCAAATCGAACGGCTGCGCCAGCAAATGCGCGGATTCCTCCGGGATGCGCCGGTCATGTTCCGATTTGAGTACCGTCGACAAATCGATCACTTCAAATGGTAACAACACCGACGGTAAAATCACCTGCTCCGCAGTACCGTCATCATTCGCACGAAAAATCGTGCGCAACGACTCATGCCGCCCGGTCAAATCGGCGAAACTTTCGCGTAATACCTGCAAATCCAATGCGCCGGCCAACTGGACTGCGTGCTGCACATGGTAGGCGGTACCGGCGGGATCAAGTTGCCATAAAAACCATAACCGTTGCTGGCCATGCGATAGTGGCAACACACCGGTCCGATCGCATTGCGGTATCTTACGGTTATCATCGGCACATGCCGGTAGCGTTTCGCGTTTCGCAACGAGCTGCCTGATTTCCGCAGCGCATTCGTGCAACCGCGGGTATTGAAATAAACTGCGCGGGGTAAAGGGAATGTTCCAGCGATCGCAAATACGCGCCACTGCTTGTACCGCTTTCAGCGAGTTGCCTCCGGCAGCGAAAAAATGATCGTCGCGCCCGAATTCGGTGCGATTCAGCACCGCCGCCCAGATCGCCGCAACCTCGCTCTCGATATCGTCCAGCAGGAATTGATCCGGCCGGTTGCCGCCGCCCAGCACGAAATGGCCGTGCTCATAAATAGCGTACGCATCCAAGGTGCGGTCAAGCCAGCCTTGCCGGCAGGCCGTACGCTGCAATTTTCCACTTGACGTTTTCGGTAACGCACCCGGATTCAGCAGCACCGCAACCGACAACGGTTCATGACAACCGGCGCTGACCGCTTCTCCGAGCACTTGCACCAGCGTGTCCGCACCCACCAATTTTTGCATGCTGCGCGAAATTTCGGCAGCAACCCCGATGCCTTCGCCATCTTCAAGTTCTACGGAAAATACCGCGACCCGGCCCTTACGCACCGCCTCGACTTCCTCTTCGATCACCAATTCGATATCTTGCGGATAAATGTTTTGGCCACGAATAATGATCAGATCCTTGCGCCGCCCCATGATGTGGAGTTGTCGCGCGTGAACGAAACCGAGATCGCCGGTGCGCAGCCAGCGTGATCCGTCCTGATGCACAAAGGCTTCGGCACTTTCTTCGGGACGCTGCCAGTAGCCTTGGGCCAAACTGTCGCCCGTAGTCCAGATTTCGCCGACACAACCGTCCGGTAATGCAATCAGCGTTCCCGGATCGACAATTCTGACCGCATGACCGGATGCGGGAAAACCGCAAGCAACCACCGGAATACCCGTATCGGCCGGTTCCGCCTTGCCTTGCGCCAGCGACCCGGGTGTAAACGCATGTACTTTCATGCCCTCGCCACGCACACCGCCGGTTACGAACAGCGTTGCTTCCGCCAGGCCGTAACAAGGATAAATTGTTCCCGCGGGAAAACCGGCCGACGCGAAACGCTCGACAAATGCACGCATGGTGTCCTGCCGCACCGGCTCCGCGCCGCAGAACGCGACCCGCCAGCAAGACAAATCCAATGCTTGCAGTTGCGAAGTTCTGACGCGGTCGGCACATAATTGAAACGCGAAATTCGGTGCGCCGCTGACGGTAGCCCGGTAACGCGAGATCACCTCCAGCCAGCGTATCGGCCGTTCCACAAAAAATTTCGGTGTCATCAAAATTACCGGCACCGCGCGGTGTATCGGTTGCAGCAATCCTCCGATCAATCCCATATCGTGATACAGCGGCAGCCAGCTGACGAAGATATCGTCCGCAGCGATCGACATCCCTTCTTCGAATACCCGGGCATTGGTCATCAGGTTATGATGGCTGACCATGACCCCTTTGGGCGTAGCGGTGGAACCGGAAGTGTATTGCAAAAACGCGATGTCTTCGCCTTGCGGCTCAAATACCCGCCAATCCTGCGCGCGACTGCTGTCGGCGGTATCCACCGTCAATACCGCCATGCCGGAAAGCCGGGTCAGGCCGGCATCGCCCAGCAGAGGCAACGAATCACCGGTGGTGACAATGCATCGGGCTTGCGCGTCGGCGGCGATCGCCAGCAGTCTTGCCATATGCTGTTCGCGCACCGATTCCGGCGGAAACACCGGCACTGCGATCACCCCGGCATAGAGGCATGCGAGAAAACCGATGACATAGTGCGCATCGTTTTCCATCAGCAATAACGCGCGTTCACCCGGTGGCACGCAATCTTGCAACACCGCCGCGAAAGCCTTGACGCGCTGATCGAGCGTCCGGTAATCAAAACGCTGTTCAATCAATTGTTCATCGGCTGCAGCAACGGTCACGAGCGCGGTATCATGTGGACGCTCCTGCGCCAGTTTTTGCAGGTGCGTTACCAGGTTCACTGGAAAATCTCGATTTGGAATCAGTCTTGTATTCATAGCTTGTACGGTGTGAAAAACAGATTCGACAGGCGATCGATCAGCGCTTCCGGTTTATTTGAAAATCCCTGATGCACGACACTTTCCGATTACCTGTCAGGATTCGCGAATCACGGCCATCGCCGCGGCGTAATGTTGCGGTACATCGACAGGCCAGGCGCTGATGGCTCCCCATGCCGGTTGCTGATGCACGATGGAATAACCGCCATCGTCACCGGGGAGCACCGAGACGGCCTGCAGATATTCGGCGATCCCCAATCCCAGCGCTTTCAGAACCGCTTCTTTTGCCACCCAGAGCTCGATAAAACGCGGCCCGGACCACCACGCCTGCGCACGCTCGAGGGGGGACAGCACATATTCGGCCAAACCGGCGGTATCGCGATGACGCGACTCGATGTCGACGCCGACCGCGCCGCGCACCGATAGCGCAAACAGCGCGAAAGTCCCGGCATGCGACAGATTAAATTGTAAATCAGGATATTGCGGTAAATACGGCTTGCCCTGCGGTCCGACGCCAAACCGCAGTTGCTCCGGCGGCACGCCGGTATGCGCCGCCAGTAAGCGGCGCAGTGCGGCATGGGACGAAACGAAGCGAATTTGATCTTGCCGCCGGTGAAAATCCCGCGCCCGGCTTTTTTCTTCCGCGCTGAGCAGCGACCAGTCGCACGTCAGCCCGGTTACGGCACAATCGAATTCGAGCAACCAGATTGTCATATCCGCCGAGATCACCGCCGGTACCGCTTCAAGCTGTTGCAGAGAAGTCACGCACAGCTCCTATCCGGCTTTCCAGCAACCGTTTTGTCAATACGTGGATAAACCATTCTTCCGATTGGCGCAGAAAAAAATGTCCACCGTCGAACCAATCCAAGGTGAAGCGCCGATTGCTTTCCCGCCGCCATTCGTCCAGACGTTCCGGCTTGATATCGTCCGCCCGTCCACCGAAACAATGAACGGAAACGGGCAATGATGCTTGTTCGTCATACTGGAAACTGCCGCACACGCGGTAATCGACGCGCAATAAATCCAGCGTCATCGCGAGCAATTCCGGATTGTTGAACACTTCCTCCGGGGTGCCGCCTTGCTTACCCAGCTCCGCGATCAGCGCAGCGTCCCCACGGATTTGGCGGTAGCGTTCGCTATCCTGACGCGACGGTGCGGCACATCCGGCGACCAGCAGCGCGGCAGGCAACGGAAGTTGCTGCGCGTGCAATCTTTGCGCGACGCCGAATGCAAGTAATGCGCCCATACTGTGACCGAACAGGGCATAGCGCCGAGGCGCCGCGTCCGCGATTTCCCGGTAGAGCATTTCCGTCAACTCGAGGCAGTTTTCTTGCCGGATTTCGTCCAAGCGCGCGCCGCGTCCCGGCAATTCCACCGGCATCACTTCGATCCACGACGGCATAAACCGGCGCCAACGCAAATACATCACCGCGCTGGCACCGGCGCAAGGAAAACAAAACAACGTAAGTGGGACTGACATCGGAAACCGGCGCTACGCGGATTGATCCATGAAGCGGCGCAAACTGAGCGGGCGCATGTCGGTCCAAACCGATTCGATATGGTCCAGACAGGTTTTTTTGTCACCCAATACCCCGGTATCCCGCCAGCCGCCCGGAATAGCCTTCCACTCCGGCCAGATGGAGTATTGTTCTTCGTGATTGACCAGTACCCGGAACACGCCGTCCTCGCGGTCAAAACAACTCGTCATAGCAATTTCCTTATAATCAAATGCAGTGATAATGTTTACTAAATAAGAATGCTTCTTATTCAGACAAGACGAATCGATTGATGAAGAATACAAAAAATAACCCGGACGGGTTATTTTTCCTCGTCAGGCGTTATCGTCAGACTGCTTTTGCATTGACGCGCCGCCTCATGAATCAGGATATTGACGAGCGAAATCGAAATATCCAATTCCTCCGCAATCATCCGGTGCGTATAACCGTCAATTCGGTAACGTTCAAACACTTTTCTGGTGCGTTCGGGTAAATTGTTCAGTGCTTGGGCAACACGCTCGAGACTCTGCCGATGGATGGCGTGTGCTTCCGGCGTGCCCAACCTGTCCGGTACCGACAATCCTTCTTCGTCCAAGCCGAACAAATCCGATTCGAAAACAGCGCGGCGGTATTGATCGATCGCCATGTTCCTGACGATCCGGAATAAATACGCCAGCGGCTGCTTCACTGTCGTACTCTGGCCGGAGCATTCGCAAATCTTAAGATACGCGTCCTGCACCACATCGTCGGCGCGATCCCAATCGCCTAATACTTTGTACGCCACCCGCCGCAATTGCGCGCGATTGGCGATAAACAAAATATCGATTTGACCGACCCAATCGTCCACTAATTTCATCATGCGCCGCCAGTCGCCGAAAAATCGGAGCGGACGTAATGGCGATCGCCATTCCGGAAAAACAATACAGCTGCATACACTGCAGCAATCAACGGATTCCGATCGCTCACCCGTGACAACCGGCATTGTTTCGATTTGTTTGAATAGTTGTTGAAGCCCATAGCCATCCCTTTGTTTTCAGTGATGGCTGGCTGACAAGCAATTGAAGCGCTGTTCGCTGGCTGGAAACTGATTTCTATCGCACCTCGGCAATCCACACCGGTTTTTCCTCTCCGGCCTTGCCGTTACTTAAGTGTTTATATGCTGAAGATATTTTTCTGATACTTGCAGTATTCACCGCATACAAAAAATATTTCACGCATTAATAATAATCATTCTCATTTAAACTGTAAACAACTACTCGCTACATTGTAATGAAATAGATAGCTTTTCAACGGTCTGCCAATAAAAAACCGGCAATGCAATCCGTCATCTCTGTATTCGCCCGGCAACCATTCCGCGAACCGTTGAAAAACATTTTTGCCGCAATGGCGATGCAGATCGTTTTTTAACAACCTGCCAACACCAACATCCAAATCGTAAGGAAAACAGATTGATGGAACAAGAACTCGGTTTTTCGCATTTTCTCGCTCAGATGGACGCGGTTGGCGTCGGCGTGCTGATATTACTGTTGTCACTATCGGTCGTCAGCTGGTATCTGATTATCACTAAAAGTTTCGCTAACTTCATCGCCCGACGTCGTGCCAAGTTATTTTTAAGCACTTTCTGGCGCTTTGATTCGCTGGAAACCGCGCATAGGGAGTTGAGAAATCTGGTACCGGATACGGCATTCGCCAACCTCGCCAAACTTGGTGTCGCATCGGTTGCCGGCGCCAGCTTGCGTAACTCCGGCGATCCCGCCGCTGCGGGTGCAAGTAGCGAATACCTCATCCGCACTTTGCGCAACGGCATCAACCAGGAAGCCGCACGAGTTGAAGGCGGATTGACGCTGATCGCCACGGCAGGTTCCGCGGCACCGTACATCGGGCTATTCGGAACCGTATGGGGTATCTATCATGCGTTGATCCAAATCGGACTCTCCGGCCAAAGCACCTTGGATAAAGTCGCCGGACCGGTGGGGGAAGCGTTGATCATGACCGCACTGGGCTTGGCCGTCGCTATTCCCGCAGTGTTATCCTACAACGCTTTTGTACGTCAGAACCGGATTTGGCTGACACGACTGGAAGCCTTCTCCCATGATTTATTCGCCTTGCTCACCCTCCGCGAATCGGCACATTCACAGCATACCCCCAGATCACCCGCCATCCCGGAAACCATGCCGGCGGAAATCCGGCGCAACGCCGGCGGTTGCTGACACAAACCATAGCCGGCACAACCCAGGCCATCAAACACCGGTGGCTTTTTCCTTACAGGCACTGCAGCCGACGCAAGCACGCAATCACGTACCATCCCAATTGCGACAGACCTGCATAAATCGCGCGGCAGAGTCTGACTTTCTCCCGGAGATCGCAGTCAAGCGCATGCTTCAAACCCGGTCGATTGACGCATCCCCGCGGCTGCGGCATGATGCAGGCACTTATTTCTTCAGCCTGACACGATGACGATTGCTGTAAACCGCCAATGGGCACTTTGGGCCGGACCGATGCTGGCCGCCGCAACGGGATTGGCTATGAGCCATTCCGGCTGGGAATCGCCGGCTTGCTGGACCGGTACCATAGCAATGCTGTGCGTGGTGTGGTGGATTTTTGAGCCGATCCCGATTCCCGCAACATCCATCATCCCGCTGGCGGCTTTTCCGTTGACCGGCGTCCTGCCGCAGGACAAGATCGCGGCAGCATATGGCAATGAACTGATTTTACTGATGCTCGGCGGATTCATTTTGTCCGTGGCGATGGAGCGTTCCGGTGCGCATCGGCGTATTGCGTTGGGACTGGTCAACGTCATCGGCGGTAATAGCAGTCGCCGCATCGTGTTCGGATTTATACTTGCAACCGCGGCGTTGAGCATGTGGATCTCGAATACCGCGACGGTGTTGATGATGCTGCCGATCGCACTGGCTGTGATCGCGCAAAGCCCAGACAAGAAATTAGCGACACCGTTGTTGCTGTCGATTGCGTATGGCAGCAGCATCGGCGGATTGGGCACGCCGATCGGCACACCGCCAAATCTGGTGTTCATGCAGCAATATGAGAAATTCACCGGCACCTCGGTGAGCTTCTCACAATGGATGAGCTGGGGATTGCCGGTGGTGCTGATTTTTATTCCGCTTGCCGGATTGTGGCTGACGCGGAAACTCGATTACCGCGGCCAATTGACCATCCCCCCCGCAGGTGACTGGCGACCGGAAGAGCGTCGCGTACTGATCGTGTTCGCGCTGACCGCGCTCGCCTGGGTGACCCGCCTGGAACCCTTCGGCGGCTGGAGTACATGGCTGGATCTGAAAAGCGCGAACGATGCGATTGTCGCATTGGTCGCCGTGGTGATTCTGTTTCTGGTACCGAACGGACGTGGCGATAAATTGATTGATTGGAAAGCGGCCGAACGGTTGCCTTGGGGGATTCTGATTTTATTCGCTGCGGGTATCGCCATCGCGCAAGCGTTTGTCGAATCCGGTCTATCCCGTGCCATCGGCGATCACTTGACAGTGCTTGCCGGTCTGCACCCCCTGCTGATCATTACAATTCTTGCGTTGACCGTCACCTTTCTGACCGAAACCACCAGCAACACCGCAACCACGATTTTACTGATGCCGATCCTGGCCTCCGCCGCACTCGGCGCAGGTCTCGATCCAAAATTGTTGATGGTACCCGCTGCAATGAGCGCCAGCTGCGCCTTCATGCTGCCCGTCGCCACCGCACCGAACGCTATCGTGTTCGGCAGCGGCTACATTACCATCACCGATATGGTACGGGAAGGATTGATGTTGAATGCAATCGGAGTAGTGGTGATTACTTTGGTTTGTTACTTCCTGGTATAGGACATATCTGCACGGGAATTGACGCGCTCTTGAATTCAATAACGTTTAATCCCTGTTCACAGGTTTCTCCGGCTCGCATCATTTTTCTTGGCGGCGCTTTTGGAAATCCTGTCGGCGGTCTTTCGTCTGTTTTTAGCGGTAGCAACAACTAATTTCTCACGACCCAGCTTTTGAATGAATGCCGCCTTATCGAGCGGCGATACATAAATCGACCTGTTCTCGTCATACATGATTTCCAACCGGTCGAATGACAGTGCCGGGCTTGTTGCCGCGTTATGCGTTTCCTGCACGGATGTTATCGATTGTATCGGAATGTGCCACGAAAACGGGCCGCTGATGATTTCGAGATCAGTATCATCCACCATATATTGGGTCGACATAAATATCCATAGCGGAAAACCCGCGCCGGCGACAACGATGATCGCCGCCAACACATGATTCACGCCCCCACCGACTTTAAGCATCACAGAAGCACCCAGCAAACAGGCAATGATGGATATTGCGAGACAAACCAACATCCATCGATCGATTTTAGACCTAAAAACATGCATGATTGATTTTCCTCAACATTGAACCCGGCTTGATACGGCTATCCGGCAAAACACCCTTCGCATCACCCTGATAGCGCACGAGTTAACCGCAACCGTCGGGCCGGGCCGGTTCGGCTTCACCATTGAGGGATTCGCGGGTTTCATGACTCCAGGCCAACGCACGGTAATCAAAACCTTTTTCGATAGCGGGTTTTATGATGTCAAAAAACGGCGAGATATCAAAATCCCGCGGCGTGTATAAGCTGTAATGACGGATGTGATAAATCTCAGCATAACAATCGGCGCACATCGGATTATCCGACCAAGTCCGCTGAACTTCGGGCAGTATCGGATAAAGCACCGATTCAAACGCCTGAGCGATCAAGGTGGAACAAATGGCACGCGTAGGGTCTCCGCTACCGAGCGCCAGCAGCCTTCTGCGAAACCGGGTCGGTACCGGGGCAGTGGGCAGGAAGTAGCGCATCAGATCGATAATATGCTTCAAGTCATACTGATGCCCGATCCGTTCAATGGCGAAATCGACAACACGCTGCCGATCTTCGTTACTCAAACCCACGGGACGGCAAATGCGCGTGTGCATATGCGCGTAATGCGCCAGTGATACCGCGCGCACGCCTTCTTGCAAATCGGCTTCAACCAGGACTTTAGGCAGTTCCCACGGAGATTCCGCGGGCAAGCGATCACCAACATACAAAGCGGCATGCGACCAAGTCGACTGCGTCAGGTATTTGATCGCCACACTGATGCGGGTATTGCCTTCCACGAGTAATACGTCACCCGGCTGTAACGTATCCACGAGCTGTTGTTGCGACACCGTGGCGACTTGCGTGCTTTGACGCACCGGCTTGGTCAAGAATTTCGCCAACCCATGGCCGACCAGTTCTGTAATGAATCCCATGGCAAAATGATCCGTGCTTAAATAATTGGTTATTCGGTAATCAAATGCTTTGTCAAAGATCCGCCCCGTCCGTTCCGCACAATCTGTGCGGAACGGCATGATTTTACTGAAACTCGCGAACAAAGTTGCATAAAAAAAGCACACCAGGGTATCTGGTGTGCTTCGGAGTTACCGCTAAGCGCCGGTAATTTCTACAACAATGGGATGATCAACAATGCGACGATGTTGATGATCTTAATCAATGGATTGATCGCCGGACCCGCGGTATCCTTGTACGGATCGCCTACGGTATCGCCGGTAACGGATGCTTTATGCGCGTCACTGCCTTTACCGCCGAAGTGACCGTCTTCGATGTGCTTTTTAGCGTTATCCCATGCACCGCCGCCTGTCGTCATCGAAATTGCGACAAACAAACCGGTAACAATAGAACCCATCAGTACCCCGCCCAAAGCTTGCGGCCCAAGAATTACGCCGACCAACAGCGGAATCAGAACAGGCAATAGCGAAGGAATCATCATTTCCTTGATGGCCGCTTTCGTCAGCATATCAACCGCGCGCGAATAATCCGGCTTGCTGGTACCTTCCATGATGCCGGGAATTTCCTTGAACTGACGACGAACCTCGATAACGACGGAACCCGCGGCGCGTCCGACAGCTTCCATCGACATGGCGCCGAACAAATAAGGAATCATACCGCCGATGAAAAGACCGATGATGACCATGTGATTGGATAAATCGAAGGTTATTGTATGCCCGGCATGCTCGAGTGCATGCGTATAATCAGCAAACAATACTAAAGCAGCCAGACCGGCCGAACCGATCGCATAACCTTTGGTAACGGCTTTGGTGGTATTGCCCACAGCATCCAGCGGATCGGTAATCGCGCGAACCGAGTCCGGCATTTCGGACATTTCAGCGATACCGCCGGCATTATCGGTGATCGGACCGTATGCATCCAGCGCCACAATGATACCGGTCATCGACAGCATGGAAGTTGCGGCGATCGCTATTCCATACAATCCCGCCAACGCATAAGCCAGTAAGATACTGATACAAACAGCCAGAACCGGCGCCGCGGTAGCGCGCATGGAAACGCCCAAACCGGCAATGATATTGGTGGCATGGCCCGTGGTCGATGCCTCGGCAACATGCTGTACCGGCGGAAAGTCGGTAGAAGTGTAATATTCGGTAATCACCACCATGAGTCCGGTCAACACCAATCCGAGTGCCGCCGCCAGGAATACGCGCATCACCAGCATGCCTCCCGCAACTTCGGTACCATCGAGATCAAGCGACATACCACTCATGAACCAGACGGTTACGGGCAGATAAGCGAATAACGCGATACCGCCGGCAACCGCCAGTCCGCGATACAACGCATTCATAATTTTGCCGCCTTCACGCATCTTGACATAATAACAGCCGACAATCGAAGCGACGATGGAAACAGCACCCAGCATCAACGGATAAACCACCGCATCGGCGGCGTTGGTGGTGAATATCAATGCACCCAGTATCATCGTAGCGATAATGGTAACCGCGTAAGTTTCAAACAGATCGGCAGCCATACCCGCGCAGTCACCGACGTTGTCACCCACGTTGTCGGCGATAACCGCAGGATTACGAGGATCGTCTTCCGGAATTCCGGCTTCAACTTTACCGACCAGATCGGCACCAACGTCCGCACCCTTGGTAAAAATACCGCCACCCAAGCGCGCAAAAATGGAAATCAGCGACCCGCCGAATGCAAAACCAACCAAAGGCTTGATAATGTCGCTAACCGCTTGATCGTCGGCAGCACCGTTAAACAGCATTGCGCAATAACCGGCCACGCCCAGCAAACCTAAAGCGACAACCAGCATACCGGTAACCGCACCGCCTCTGAAAGCGATTGCCAATGCTTCATTCAATCCGACAGTGGCGGCTTGCGCGGTACGTACGTTCGATTGAACGGATACCGTCATCCCCAGAAAACCGGCCGCACCGGAAAGAACCGCACCCAGCGCAAAACCGACAGCCGTATCCCAGCCCAACGCCAGCCAGAGCGCGAAAAACAAAATGGCACCCACCATTCCGATCGTCATATATTGACGCTTAAGGTAAGCGGATGCGCCTTCCTGAATCGCCTTGGCGATTTCCTGCATCCGTTGATTACCAGTAGATTGATCAAAAATACCCTTAATCCATATCCCGCTGAATACAAGGGCTACAATCGCGCTACCAATTGCGATAACGAAACCACTAGTCATAAAGAACTCCAATTAAAGTCAGACCACAAAAAAAGTAATATGCGAAATCTTGGTCCAATTAATCCCACATTATTAAACACTTGCTCCCAAGAATCAGGACGTATTCTATCTGTTGTTATTTACTGAATGCATCAAATATTTATCAGACTATCTTGTTTTTACAAACAAATCAGTAATGTATGGCTTCATTACAACACTGACCGAATCATGCATCAAATTCAATCTATAGCTTGAATTCGCTCAGTTTCTTTGGAACCGCAGCATTTTTCAATCGCACGTAATTCGGCAAACCGTTTTTGTAGGGCGGATAATCTTCGCCTTCGATTAACGGCGCCAGATATTCACGGCATGCCGGGGTGATATCGAAACCATCCTCACTGATAAATTCAGCCGGCATCATCTTTTCGACATTGGCGACATCGGAAAGCTTGGCCATACCGACCGACCATTTATAAGGGGAATTCGATTCGCGCACGATGGTGGGCATAACGGAATTGTGCCCCGCCAAGGCATATTCCACTGCCGCCTTACCCATGGCATACGCTTGCTCGACGTCGGTTTTGGAAGCTACGTGACGCGCGGCGCGTTGCAGATAGTCGGCAACCCCCCAGTGATACTTCAGCCCCAAACCGTCTTTGATAATATTGGCAACAACCGGCGCAACCCCACCGAGTTGCGCATGCCCGAACGCATCACGCAATCCCTGATCGGACAGGAAATTGCCGTCCCCGCCCTTGACACCTTCAGACACAACCACCGAACAGTAACCATAATCCTTGACGTATCGATCCACCTTGGTCAGGAATTTCTCCTTATCGAAAGTGACTTCCGGAAACAGGATCACGATCGGAATCTCGCAATCGGAGCTCGACGCCAAGCCGCCCGCGGCCGCGATCCAACCGGCATGACGCCCCATGACTTCCAGCACAAAAACCTTGGTCGATGTTTTAGCCATACTCGCCACGTCAAAACTCGCTTCCCGGGTCGAAACAGCGATGTATTTGGCCACTGATCCGAAACCCGGGCAGCAGTCGGTAATCGGCAGATCGTTATCCACGGTTTTAGGCACGTGTATCGCTTGGATCGGATAACCCAAGGTACCCGACAGTTGAGAAACTTTCAAGCAGGTGTCCGCGGAATCCCCACCGCCGTTATAAAAGAAATAACCGATATCATGCGCTTTGAAAATCTCGATCAAACGCTCGTATTCACGCCGGTTTTGTTCCAAGCTCTTCAGCTTGTAGCGACAAGATCCGAACGCACCGGACGGCGTGTAACGCAAACCCGCGATTGCATCGGCGGAATCGGCGTTGGTATCGATGAGATCCTCGGTCAATGCGCCGATAATGCCATTACGGCCTGCATATACAGTGCCGATCTTATCGCGATGCTGGCGCGCGGTTTCCAGTACGCCGGCGGCCGATGCGTTAATAACCGCGGTAACACCGCCGGATTGTGCGTAAAAAGCATTTTTAATTGCCATTTTTTTCTCCTGATTGATCAAATCTTAAGCCTATCTCTCTATTAAGGAAACACTGATTAATTGAGTGCACGAGCGAATCGCTTTGTTGCAAAAGTAATGCGCCCCCACCTATCTTGCTGATAATCTCGGCGCTGTGTTCCATACGCCTGCTTCATCCCGTTCGTCACATTAATCGCGCTTCCCTTTCCCTAAATCCGCACGCACAAAAACTCAGGCCGCGGAACACCGCTGCCTGAGTTTTTGTGAATCCGTGTTTAATGGGCTGGCAACGACCGGCTAAGGAAACGCGGATTAGTTGACTGCATGAGCGAACCGCTTTGTCGCACGGTGTTCGCTTCCCCATCTGTCTTGTTGATAGGCCTCAACGCTGTATTCCCACCTCGCGCTTCATCTTGTTCGTCCGTTCACCAAATTAATCAGCGTTCTCCTAAGTTGCTTGAAGTGCCGTGAGAATCTGATCACGTATTTCTTCAACCGTACCAATTCCGGCTATTTTAATATATCGCGGCGAGCCTTGCTCCCGGCTTGCCGCGTACTTGAAATAATAGTCGATTAACGGCTCCGTCTGCTGATGATAAACTTCCAGTCGTTTTCTAACAGTTTCTTCCTTGTCATCATCGCGCTGAATCAGCGGTTCGCCCGTTACATCATCACGATCATGATTCTTCGGCGGATTAAAATCCACGTGATAAGTGCGTCCCGATGCCGGATGCACACGACGCCCCGACATGCGTTTGACGATCTCGGTATCCGGCACGTCAATCTCAACCACGCAATCGATTTGCACCCCTGCCGCTTTCATCGCATCGGCTTGCGGGATGGTGCGCGGAAAACCGTCGAACAAAAACCCATTGGCGCAATCAAGCTGTGAAATGCGCTCTTTCACCAAATTAATAATAATGTCATCCGAAACCAGTCCGCCGGCGTCCATGATTTTCTTAGCCATTACGCCTAGCTCGGTTCCCGCTTTTACCGCGGCACGCAGCATATCGCCGGTCGAAATTTGCGGCACGCCGAAATGTTCTTTGATGTAATTGGCCTGCGTCCCTTTTCCTGCGCCCGGGCCGCCTAACAAAATGACACGAATGATTTTTCTCCCTTTTTGATCAAAATGCCAACGAAACCGGCCGCTGCGACACCTGATTATCAGCCGTTCTTCAATTCGGCGCCATTATAACGCAGCCAAGTTTGATTCTCGAGTTTTTTACTTGGTCATTTTTTCACACAACCAAACAATCACATAAAACTAGCTGGCTCAGTAAAGATCGGTTATGCGATAATTTGCCGGACTCATTTATCAGGAATCGGTATGGACGACAACAGAAGCAAAGCATTGGATGCCGCATTGGCTCAAATCGAGAAACAATACGGCAAAGGCTCGATCATGCGCATGGGCGCAAACGACGTTGCCTATGACATACAAGTCGTTTCGACCGGTTCTCTGGGGCTTGATATTGCGTTGGGTGTCGGCGGTTTGCCGCGCGGCCGTATCATCGAAATCTATGGCCCGGAATCTTCCGGAAAAACCACACTGACGCTGCAAGTCATCGCCGAAATGCAAAAATTGGGCGGGACGGCGGCATTCATCGATGCGGAACATGCACTTGATCCGCAGTACGCGCAGAAACTTGGCGTCAATGTAAAAGAATTGCTGATTTCGCAACCGGATAACGGCGAGCAGGCATTGGAAATTGCCGATATGCTGGTGCGCTCGGGTTCGGTCGACATCATTGTCATCGATTCGGTCGCGGCGCTGACCCCGCGCGCGGAAATCGAAGGCGATATGGGCGATCCGCAAATGGGATTGCAGGCACGTTTGATGTCGCAGGCATTGCGCAAATTGACCGCCAACATCAAGCGCAGCAATACCATGGTGATTTTCATCAATCAAATCCGCATGAAAATCGGCGTCATGTTCGGCAATCCGGAAACCACCACTGGCGGCAATGCGCTCAAGTTTTACGCTTCGGTGCGCTTGGATATCCGCCGCACCGGCTCGATCAAGCAGGGCGAAGAAACCATCGGTAACGAAACCCGCGTCAAAGTGGTTAAAAACAAAGTCGCACCGCCGTTCAAGCAAGCGGATTTCGATATCCTGTACGGTGAAGGCATTTCACGTGAAAGCGAAATCATAGAACTGGGCGTGTCGCATAAATTAATCGACAAATCCGGTGCCTGGTATTCCTATCAAGGTGAAAAAATCGGACAAGGCAAGGATAACGTGCGCGAATTTCTCAAGGAACACAAGGAAATGGCACAAGAAGTCGAGCAAAAAATCCGCGCGATCGTCGGTGTTGCGGATTCCGCCAAACCGATCAAAGAAAAAGTCGGCAAAGAAAAAACCGAACCGGCCAAGTAGTCACGATGGAAACCCGCTCCGCACTGGAAATACGCGCGTTGCGCTATTTGGCGCAGCGTGAACATTCCCGTCGGGAACTGGCGCAAAAGCTGTGTGCGGACCGACATGCCCACGAAACGGAAGCGCTCACGGCGTTATTAGATAAATTGCAACAACAAGGCCATTTAAGCGAAGAAAGAACGGCCGAACACGTGGCAAGATCCCGCCGCACCCGCTTCGGCAGCCGGCGCATTGCGCATGAACTGAAGTCCAAAGGCATCGCCGATCACCTGATCGGCGGCATTCTGCAGGAGCTCAAAATGACCGAACTGGAGACCGCGATGAATGTCTGGCGGAAAAAATTCGACCAACCGCCGACAACCGGGGAAGCACGTATAAAACAAACACGCTTCATGGCACACAGAGGATTTTCCCTGACCGTCATCGAACAAGTCTTCGCACAAGCAATCGAGGAAAACCGATGAAACCATGGCTTACATATCCGTTATTGCTGCTAACCATGCTGATCGCCAGCCTGCCGGCCAGCGCCCAAGCGATCACGCCGATCAATGAAATCATCGCCAATCCGGTCAATTTTGACGGCCAGGAAGTCACTCTCAAAGGGTTGCCCAAAAATCCGACGCGATTACCGCTGATCGACCTGAAATCCTACATCCTGGAAGACAGCAGCGGGGAAATCACCGTACTGACCGAATCCGAATTGCCCAAAATGAGCGAAACCGTCACCATCCGGGCATTGGTCAAAAGCGTGGCGATCGTCAAAGGCGAAGCGCTGGGTCTGACGGTCACCGAATTGGAACGATACGAACAGCGGCAGAAAATATGAACAGCAGCGAAATACGGCAAAAATTTCTCGAATTCTTCGAATCCCACGGTCACACGGTTGTAGCATCCAGCCCTTTGGTCCCCGGCAACGACCCGACCCTACTGTTCACCAATGCGGGCATGGTGCAGTTCAAGGATGTCTTTCTCGGCCAGGATAAACGTCCTTACGCGCGTGCGGTCAGCTCGCAGCGCTGCGTGCGCGCGGGCGGCAAGCACAACGATCTGGAAAATGTCGGCTACACCGCACGGCATCACACCTTTTTTGAAATGCTCGGCAATTTCAGTTTCGGCGATTATTTCAAGCGCAACGCCATTTTGTTCGCTTGGGATTTTCTGACCAACACACTCAAGATTCCGCACAACAAGTTATGGGTCACGGTGTATGCCGAAGACGACGAAGCCGCCGATATTTGGCTCAACGAAGTCGGTGTCGAACCATCTCGCGTGGTGCGGATATCCACCATGGATAATTTCTGGCAAATGGGCGATACCGGCCCGTGCGGTCCGTGTTCCGAGATCTTTTACGACCACGGCCCGGCTGTGGCAGGCGGCCCGCCCGGTTCTCCTGACGCCGACGGCGACCGCTACATCGAGATCTGGAATCTGGTGTTCATGCAGTACAACCGCGACAGCGCCGGAACATTGCATCCGCTACCGAAGCCGTCGGTCGATACCGGCATGGGGTTGGAGCGCATTTCCGCGGTGATGCAGCAGGTGCACAGCAATTACGACATCGATTTGTTTCAAAGCCTGATCCAAGCGGCGGCGCGCGCAACCAATACCAGTAATCTGGCCGACAATTCGCTCAAAGTCATCGCCGATCATATCCGCGCTTGCGCATTCTTAATCACTGACGGCGTCATTCCGGGCAGCGAAGGCCGTGGCTACGTATTGCGCCGCATCATCCGCCGTGCCATCCGGCATGGCTACAAACTGGAACAAAAGCAACCGTTCTTTCATTTACTGGTGGAAGATTTAAATCAAGCGATGGGACAAGCATACCCGGAGCTGACCGCCGCCAAAGCACGTGTCGCTGCGGTGTTACTGCAAGAAGAAGAACGCTTCGCCGAGACACTGGAAAACGGCATGCAAATTCTGGAAACCGCGCTCGCACAGAACATCCAAGTATTGGACGGTGAAACCGCGTTCCGCTTGTACGACACCTTCGGCTTCCCGATCGACCTGACCGCCGACATTGCCCGCGAGCGCGGCATTACCGTCGATCAAACCGGTTTCGAGCAAGCGATGGCGCGCCAACGCGAACAAGCCCGTGCCGCCAACAAATTCACCGCGCAGGAAGGCATCGAATACACCGGCAACCAAACCACGTTCTACGGTTACGACACGTTACAGCACGAAGGGCAGGTATTGGCGATCTACAAACAAGGCAGCGCGGTCGATTTCGTCGAAGCCGGTGACGAAGCCGTAGTAGTGCTGGATCAAACCCCGTTCTACGCCGAATCCGGCGGACAAGCCGGTGATTGCGGCGAATTGCTCGCCGCCAACGGCACTTTTACAGTCACCGACACGCAAAAAATTCAGGCGGGTGTGTTCGGGCACAAGGGACTATTGCGCAGTGGCCGCTTGGTAGTCCGCGACAGCGTGCAAGCCCGGGTCAACCCGCAAACCCGCGTCAGCACCGCCAACAACCACTCCGCCACGCATCTGCTGCATGCCGCGCTACGCCAGGTACTGGGTACGCACGTCACGCAAAAAGGCTCGCTGGTCGACCCTAATCGTTTGCGTTTCGATTTTTCGCACAACGCACCGATGAGCGCGGATGAAATCCGCGAAACCGAATGCCTGGTCAACGAGCAAATCCGTAACAACTGCGTAGTCGAAGCCGAGACGATGAAATACGACGACGCCATCAAACGCGGCGCGATGGCGCTGTTCGGCGAAAAATACACCGACGTGGTGCGCGTTATCGGCATGGGTGAATTCTCCACCGAACTCTGCGGCGGCACGCATGTACCGCAAGTCGGCCAAATCGGCCTGTTCAAAATCGTCGCCGAATCCGGCGTCGCCGCCGGTATCCGCCGCGTCGAAGCGGTCACCGGAACAGGCGCCATCGACTACGTGCAGCAACGCGAAGCGCAATTGCTCGAAATCGCCCACGCATTAAAAGCCAATCCGCAGGAAGTCACGCAAAAAATCGCGCAAATCATCGACAACGTGCGGCAAACCGAAAAAGAACTGTCGCGCCTGAAAACCAAAATGGCCAGCTCGCAAGGTGCCGACCTGGCGTCGCAAGCACACGACATCAACGGCGTCAAAGTACTCGCCGCCAACCTGGAAAACGCCGACGCCAAAACCCTGCGCGAAACGCTGGATCAACTGAAAGACACACTCAAATCCTGCGCGATTGTGCTGAGTACCGTCGCCGACGGCAAAGTCACGCTGATCGCCGGCGTCAGTGTCGACTTAACCGGCAAAGTCAAAGCCGGGGAACTGGTCAACTTCGTCGCCCAGCAAGTCGGTGGCAAAGGCGGCGGACGGCCGGATATGGCGCAAGCGGGGGGAACGCAACCGGAGCATCTGCCTGCGGCGCTTACCAGCGTAGTGGATTGGGTCAGAAAGAAATTAAATTAAGCAAATGAAAAATCAATTTAGAAATGAATGTGCCTTCTTGGTCGCGCTCTTTCTCTTGGGATGCGGCACTGTCAATACAGTAATCCGGGGTGATTCGGTGGCACGCGCGCAAGGGGTCGCGCGCGCAAGGGGTCGGGTCTTGATATGACGAATTCAGAGGGGACCTAGCTTCACTTTCCATTTACTTATTCGAAGACCTCTTGATCCTCTATGTATGTTGAATATCGACCTCGATAACATTCGGACGCACTGGTAATGGTAGTGTTAGTGGATACCTCCGTCTGAATCGATTATTTTCGAAACGATCAGCAATCCACCGAATTGAGTTATCATCATCAATGATGATGATATTTAATCAATGAGTTTATCTTGGATGAATTAATTCTCTCCTTAAAGCTGAAGTGCCAACGTAGTGAGACAAGTCGCGAAAGCAACGTATGAAATCCCATTATGCAGGGCCGCACTCAGCACTTGCCGCTCAATGATTGAACAAAATGATGCAATCGAACGGAGCAACAGATCGAAATTTACATAACCATGACGAATGCTACCTGCAATAACAATCAAGAATACCGATGAAAATTAAACGGCTGATCACCATCATCACCAACCTCGCCGTGGTAGCGGGTATGGTGCTTGTGGTGTTTGAACTGCAACAAAACCGGGAGGCGATTCAGATCGCGCATCAGCTATCCCTCGCGGGGTTAATCAGCCAAGCGCATCTGGCGGTTGCATCGGATCAAGAACTTGCGGACCTGATAGCTCGCGCAAAGCGTAACGACACGCAGGATTTCAGTCCCGCGGATATTGAGCGCGTCAATCAATGGGCGCTGGCATTTCTTGAACCTCGCATCAGCTCGTACCATCTCAGGAACAACGAATTCATTGTGCTGGAAGACTGGTGCGATCTCATGCGCGACTTTACCGATCTCTACCGGCATCCCTACTTTGGCGCTATTGTGAAGTCAGATCTCAGTTACGTCGATGCCATAATGGCGGATATCGAGAATCGCTGTACTGTGAATAAATAATACTTAACCGGTTGCAGTGAACTCGCAAGCCCGACAGTAACTTGCATTGCCATCAGCACATAAGATGGAGGCCGGTTAGAATGTTCAGGCCGAGAATTGAGAATAATAGCACACACAACAGGGGTCACACAACAGGGGTCACACACAACAGGGGTCACATCTTGACATCGTCCCTCTCTCCTAATAACGCACTCCCCTTCCGTTCAGCTCGCACACAAGGTATCAGATCCAACGTCACGAATCCCGTACAGCAAACATATTCCCAAGACCATAATTTACTGATTAATTTTTCCTTCTCCTGATTTACGCAAGCACGGAGGATAGGTCACGAAGAAGAATATGCATCATTGGGTATAATTTATTGATTTTAAACAGAATCCAAGTGGTCAAGTAATCATCGGTGAGCTTTCCTTCGCCCCAGTTATTACTTTCTTACATAAATGGTTTCCAGCATTTTTACTTCCTGCCCGCCGTGGTGTGCGCCATACATGACAAATTCCTGAAGATTGCCGTCCACAATCTTCCAAATGGCACGATGGGTCATTTGTCCTCCGCCTATTTCCGCATGCTGTCCGGTAAAGGTGATGGTTTTGCCATCTGCGCCGGCTGTGCCTTCCATTGTAAAAATCTGTGTACTCATGGTATCGATCCATGTGGAGATATAACGCTGCAGAAGATTATCGTATACCACGGTCCATATTGCCGAGAAAGGTTTTCCGTGCATACTACCGGTAATCCGTTGCTGGAGAAAACGCCCGTCAAGCAACATAGTAATCTCCGCAAAGCCAGTTGATTGCATAAATGGCTCTTGTGGGTGCATCCATTCTTTGGTTTGGGTTGTCCAGCTACCCGTAAGGCTCGCAAGCAACTTGTGAGGCTCCCCGGGTGTAGCCAGCTTTGTATAAATTTCCATCAGTGCTTGCGGATCCACCGGCTTATCCGCTGTTTTTTCAGTTGCAACGGCAACAGATATCACGATTAAAGAAGTGCAAAACACAGCAAGAATAAATTGTATTTGACGCATTATTTTCTCCGTAAAAAAAGCGAGTTACCAAGTAATTCCATTTCTAGATCAACTCCCGGCTTTGTCGGCTTGCCCCTGCCGTATTATTGATACGGCCTGCGACTCGCCTTCGCATCATGTTTGATCTGGAAATGAAACAATAAGTCCTGTGACGTAAATCAATGGATTATCAAAGATCGACAATCGCTGCAAAGCCACTGTATATCATCTTTTTACAATCGAAGAATTGGAAATGGATTATTCGTGGATATTCAAACCCGGAACGGACCCAAAATGCTCGTTTATTATGGAAACATTGAAATTGACTGCACGAGCGAATCACTCCGTTGCAAAGATAACTCGCTTCCTCACCTATCTTGATCGATTTCGGCCGCTGTGCTCCGTACGCCTTGCGCCTCAGCTCGCTCGTCGAATTAATTAATCAGTAATTTCCAAGTGCGCGATACCCGAATTCAAATCCTGCGACCTCGCTTCACCACCTTCCAGTTTGATTTTCAGCCGCAGCTCGTTCATCGAGTCGGCGTTGCGTAGCGCATCCTCATAGCTGATTTTACCGGTTTCATACAGTTCGAACAGCGCCATATCAAAGGTTTGCATTCCCAGCTCCTTGGATTTCTTCATGATTTCCTTGATTTCATGCACGCGACCTTTAAAAATCAAATCCGAAATCAATGGTGAATTGAGCATCACCTCAATCGCGGCGGCCCGCCCTTTACTTTCTTTCAAAGGAATCAGCCGCTGTGCCACGATGGCGCGCAAATTCAGCGACAAATCCATCAGCAGTTGCGGGCGGCGTTCTTCCGGGAAAAAATTGATAATACGGTCGAGTGCCTGATTAGCACTGTTGGCGTGCAGCGTACCCAAGCATAAATGGCCGGTTTCGGCGAACGCGATGGCGTGTTCCATAGTTTCTCGGTCACGGATCTCACCGATCAGAATGACATCCGGCGCCTGGCGTAGCGTATTTTTCAGCGCCGCTTCCCAAGATTCGGTATCGACACCCACTTCACGTTGCGTGATGACGCAATTGATGTGCTCATGTACGTATTCCACCGGATCCTCGATGGTAATGATATGGCCG
Source organism: Nitrosomonas sp. (assembly GCA_021582655.1). GTDB lineage: Bacteria > Pseudomonadota > Gammaproteobacteria > Burkholderiales > Nitrosomonadaceae > Nitrosomonas. The sequence goes on along the minus strand of CP091135.1, from coordinate 1,053,519 downwards.
TGGCTATTTTTATTGCGGTGCCCGATCAGTGCCGCCATCGAAGTCGACTTTCCCGAGCCGGTACCACCGACGAAAATCACCAGGCCGCGCTTGCTCATTACCACTTCCTTCAGCACCGGCGGCAGTCCCAAATCATCAAATTCCGGAATTTTGGTGGTAATGGTACGCAGCACCATGCCCACGCGCTGCTGCTGCACAAACGTATTGACCCGGAAACGCCCGATACCGGCAGGATTGATGGCGAAATTACATTCCTTGGTCGCGTCAAATTCGGCCGCTTGCTTGTCGTTCATGATCGACCTGGCCAGCGTTTCGGTATGCTGCGAGCCTAAGGATTGTTGAGAAACCGGTGTCATTTTGCCGTCGATTTTCATTGCTGGCGGAAAACCGGCGGTAATAAACAAGTCGGATGCTTTTTTAGCGAGCATCAAGCGCAATAAGTCCGACATAAATTTCGCTGCTTGTTCTTTATCCATCGCGAGACTCCCAACCGGATTCCATCAATCAAATCTTGAAATTATCTTTATTCATCGCATAGGTGCGGGCTTCCGCCACCGAAACCATGTTTCTTTTTACCAAATCGGTCAGATTCTGATCCAAGGTTTGCATACCGACGCTTTGGCCGGTTTGAATCGCGGAATACATTTGCGCAACCTTTCCTTCCCGGATCAAATTACGGATCGCCGGAGTGCCGATCATGATTTCATGCGCTGCAACCCGTCCGTTACCGTCCTTTGTTTTCAGCAGCGCTTGGGAAATCACCGCACGCAGCGATTCGGACAACATGGCTCGGATCATTTCCTTTTCTTCCGCCGGGAATACGTCAATAACACGGTCGATGGTTTTTGCCGCGGAACTGGTATGCAAAGTGCCAAAAACCAAGTGACCGGTTTCCGCCGCCGTCATCGCCAGACGGATAGTTTCCAAGTCACGCATCTCACCGACCAGGATAATGTCCGGATCTTCCCGCAACGCCGAGCGCAAGGCATTTGAAAAGCTATGCGTATCCCGTCCGACTTCCCGCTGATTGATCAGGCATTTCCTGCTTTCGTGCACAAACTCGATCGGGTCTTCAAGGGTTAAAATATGTCCGTATTCGTTATCGTTGATATCGTTGATCATCGCTGCCAGCGTGGTTGATTTTCCCGAGCCGGTCGGCCCCGTTACCAGCACCACGCCGCGGGGTTGCTTAGCGATTTCGGCAAAAATCTTGGGCGCTCTCAAGTCTTCCAGACTTAACACTTTGGATGGAATGGCTCTCATTACCGCAGCAGCACCGCGCTGAGTATTGAAGGCATTAACACGAAAGCGAGCAAGGTTAGGAATCGCAAAAGAAAAATCGCACTCCAAATTTTCCTCGTAAAATTTGCGTTGACTGTCGTTCATGATATCGTACGCCATCGCATGCACTTCTTTATGATCCATCTCCGGCAAATTGATGCGCCGGATATCGCCATGCACCCGAATCATCGGCGGCATTCCTGCCGACAAGTGCAAGTCCGAGGCTTTGTTTTTAACCACAAATGCCAGCAATTCCACGATGTTCATAAGAATATCCCTTTAAAACAGTGTAATGATTCGAATATATCCAGCAGGCCGCTGATATTTTGCGGTCTGTCTTTAACGCCGCAACCCACAACGCGGATAGTTTTCCGACAAGCGGCTAAACCGATTTCTTGATTTCGTCAGCTATGCGATTCGCCCAAGCGGTTGCCTCCATTTCCATGCGCATAAACTCGTTGAAAGTCAAAAAACCGGTTTCCACCACCATTGCTTTTACCGCTCCGGCGTCACCTTGTTCGTGCGCTTCGATCAACGCCAATTGGCGCCCCAAATAACCTTGGCGGTTTACCAGCGCATCACTCATGTCTTTTTGAATGCTCAGCGTAGCAACAAGCTCAGGCATCGGCGTTGCCAGCAATACATCCAATAGTGATAAGACACCGACCATAAACGCACGGTCCTGATGGTTCTTATCGTGTGGACGATCGGCGATGGCAATCGATTCCAGTAATTTCCCACGTACGGTGGCCACTTGCATCAAGGCGTCGGCAGTACCTCCGTCTTTTTGTTTGGCGGCATACAACAGAATTTGTACCCAGCGTTGCAATTGTTTGCGCCCGAGGATCATAACGGCGCGCTTGATCGAATTGACTTTGCTTTGCAGGCCGGTACCGGCGGAATTCACCATGCGCAACAAATTGTAGCTAAGCCCCGGCTGGTACTTGAGTTCGTTTTCAATCTCGGCGACATCGCCTTCTTTCACTACCAGCAACAGTAGCTTAAGCAAGGATAGTTTGGATGGGTCAATGCTTTTTCCCGCAATGATTTCCGGTTTGGCAAAATAAAATCCTTGCAGCATGTGAAAATTGAGCGCGATACAGTTCTGGGCGATTTGCTGATTTTCCACCTTCTCAGCCAGCAACAACACCGGCCATCGCTGCAATTTCTTAATCAGATGAATGAGTTCCGGTTGCTTGAGCGCCACGATATTGATTTTGACGATACTGATCAACGGCATCAACCGATCCAGTTTGGCATCTATTGCGGTAATATTGGAAAGTGCCAATTGATAGCCTTGCCGCTTCAAGAAGGTACAGCGTTGAATAATATCTTCGGTAATCTCCACGCTTCTCAGGATTTCAAAAACCACATGCTTCTTAGGCAGCAGGTTAATGGCATCATCCATTAAAAATTTAGTATCGACTTTGATGAACCCTCGCCGTTTCCCAATAACATTTTCGATGCCGATATCGCCATAAGTATCGATAATCACATTCGCGGTTGCGAGAGAATCGTCGGTTACCGTGACCATGTTTTGCCGGTCGGCGCGAAACAACAGTTCGAACGCCACCAGATCCTGTTTACGATCGAGAATGGGTAATCGACCGAGATAAATCTCTTTCATACGCTTTCGGCTTTAACAGCGAACATGATGCCGATTCAGCGAATGGCGTTATATACTTCAGTGACTTGCAGCTTGGCGACCGTCATAACCGATTCGATGATATCCACCGATAAACCGAGAAAATCCCAGGTTCTCAATGTGCTCTCGGGTATTTTTCCCGACGCACTCGGGATTGCATTGATGCAGGGCTGCATAAAATTGGCAATTCCGATAGCGGCACTTAATGTGCTGGTATCATACTGATATTCCTGGTTTTTATTAGAATCAAACTGATTTTCCACAATTTTCCAGATATTGACCGGTAACTTCCAAAGTCTCAACAATTCGGCACCCAACTGCGCATGAGTAAAGCCGAAAATTTTGCGCTCGGCTTGTAAAACGGCATCGTCGCCTTTGGCAAAATGCTTGAGTACTTCCGCCGATTCTTTCGGAAATTGACTGAACATAACCAGCCGCCCGACTCCATGTAGCAATCCCGCAATAAAAAAGCGCTCCCTGCTGTTGACATTCGAGGTCAGCAAACGCGCCGTTACACCGCAAGTAATGCTGTGGCTCCAGAAAGCATCCATATCCACCAATTCAGCGGGAATTCCTTTAAAAGTCGAAGTGACCGAAGTGGCGATGACCAGATTACGCAATTCCTTATGCCCGATGATGGCGATCGCTTTGTTGATGGTTGCGACTTTTCCGGAATAACCGAAGTAACTGCTGTTGGCAAACTTGAGTAATTTTGCCGTCAATGCGGGATCGCTCGAAATCGCTTTTTCCAACTCATGATTGGATGCATCACCCGAGTTGATCAGTTCGGTGATACGTATAACCACCTCGGGAAGAGAAAAAATTGTACTGACTTTCGTTGCGATCGAACTTGGATCCATTTAATCCTCGGCTAAAAATATTAAAACGTGTCTTGATCATGCAACACCATGGACTGTACCAACCGGACAAAACCATCTGTTACCGATCAAGTGGCGAATGCGACAAGATTAAACGGAAAAGATCGCGTTTATTTTAAGAATAAAGCAGGGAAAAAGACGGGTTTTGAAAATATCCGCTGACAGCGGAAGTCGGAATGAATGAAGGTTACTTGGCAATAAGGGATTGATACTTATCTTTTAACTGTTCTTTACTTTCAATATGATCGGGATCGGTCTTGATGCAATCCACCGGGCAAACCTCAATACATTGCGGCTCGTTATAATGGCCGACGCATTCGGTACAAAAACTCGGATTGATTTGATAAATTTCCTCACCCTGGGAAATAGCACCGTTAGGGCATTCGGGTTCGCAGACATCACAATTGATGCATGTGTCGGTAATAATCAGTGCCATAAGCTGTTCAACATTGGTTAATGATTTTTTCCCTGAATTTCCGTGCGACAAGCGGATGCACAAAAGCATCGACATTACCGTTCAGCGTTGCAATTTCCCGTACGATGGTCGCGGAAATAAACATGTATTGTTCCGATGGCGTCATGAATAGCGTTTCCACATCGGGGTACATGCTACGATTCATCCCCGCCATTTGAAATTCATATTCGAAATCGGATACAGCGCGCAATCCCCGCAAAATAACCCGAGCTTCCTGTTGTTGCAAGAAATGCATCAACAAACCGGAAAAAGGCATTATTGTAACATTAGCGCAATCGGATAATACCGACTGCGCCAGTTCAATACGTTCGTCCACGCTGAAAAAAGGCTTTTTGCTGCTGCTGACGGCAACAGCCACCACGACGCGATCAAATAAGCGCGCCGCACGCCTTACCAAATCTTCGTGACCGCGAGTGATCGGATCGAACGTTCCCGGATAAATAACTTTACGCATGCGATTTCAGTTCCAAAAGCTGATAATGAACAGCACCTGCTTTTGCGCTACGCTTGATATGCCATGTCGGATCAAGCGGCCAGGTGCCCCGGCTTTCAGCATAAACCAAACCTTTCGCTCCAAGATGTTCGGTCAATTGCGGCAGCAACACCGGTATCACATCAAGACGAAACGGTGGATCCAAAAAGATGATGTCGAATTGACGCGTATCTGAGCGAATAAAATCCGCCGCGTTCGCCATGACTAATTCAACTTGTACGGCTTGTAATTTTTCCCGATTTTCCTGTAACGCGCGGAAAACCCGTGTATTCGAGTCAACCATGACGACATGCGCCGCACCACGGGAAGCCGCCTCGAATCCCAAGGCACCACTGCCCGCGAATAAATCCAGGCAATGTAATCCGCTCAAATCCTGCCCCAACCAATTGAACAGTGTTTCACGGATTCGATCCGCAGTCGGCCTTAAATCGGAATACTCCGGAAAAGTCAGTAAACGGCTTCTCCATTGCCCGCCTACGATACGAATTTTTCTTGAGCCTGCCGCTTGTGCCAAAAACGACACCTATTCAACGGTACCAACCACGACCGCAACCATACCGTCCGGCGGTATCCGCCGTTGAAACGCCTGGCGGATTTGCTCTACCGTCACGGCTTCAACCGCTTCCAGATAGTCGGTCAAATAAGTCAGCGGCAATTGATAAAAACCGATTATGGCCAGAAACCCCAATATCTTACTGTTACTATCGATGCGCAACGGAAAACCGCCGATGATGTTTTGCTTTGCCGCCACGACTTCAGCTGCGGTCGGACCATTCAAGACAAAATCTTTGAGTACTTTCTGCGTCAATGCCAATGCTTCTTCCGATTGTTCTTTTTTGGTTTGCAATCCGATTTGAAACGGCCCTTGCTGTTTGTACGGCTCAAAGAAACTATAAACACTATAAGCCAAACCGCGTTGCTGGCGCACTTCTTCCATCAGCCGCGAAACAAATCCGCCGCCACCCAAGATGTGATTACCGACCAGCAGCGGAAAGTAATCCGGATCCATCCGCCGCAATCCGGGATAAGCCAATAAGATATGACTTTGCGTTGCCGGATGCGGTATGCGTTTTATTCCGGGCACAGGCGGGGTAACCGCCGGCAGGTCGGCGGCACGCATGTTGACGGGTAGTTTTCCGGTCAGCGATTCGGCGATCACCGCCGCATCGAATCGATTAACATCACCGATGATAACAATCACCGCATTCCGGGCGACATAAAACGTCCGATAGAAATCAAGCAGATCATCGCGTTGCAGCGCATCCAAGGTATCAATCTGCCCCAATTCGCTGAATCCATAGCTATGCTCACCGTACAGCATGCTCATCAATTCACGCTCGGCAATATAATCCGGTTTGGTGCCGGATTCCTTGATGGCGGCGATCAAACGTGTTTTTTCGCGTTGCATCGCTTCCTTAGGAAACTCGGGCTGCTGCACGATACGGGCAAAAACATCCAATGCTTGTTTTCGCTCACGCTCGCTGCTCAAGGTTCGCAAAGAAATGCCCGCACGATCACGGTCAAAATGATTTCTGAGTTGCGCGCCGACATCCGCCAAAGCGGTGGCGATCTGATCCTCGGTCAAATCACCCGCACCAAGGTT
>CP091135.1:1040119-1047044 GCA_021582655.1 Nitrosomonas sp. | reverse complement strand
TAACAATAGTACTGCACGCGATAATGTATTTAATCAAACCAATTTATTGTATTCATTAAATACCGGCCCATTTACTCATACATTGCTTGCCGGCGTCGAAGTCGGGCGGCAGGAAACCCACAACCGGAGGGAAACAGGGGTATTTAATAACGATCCGTCACGAACCAATCTTTTTGTTCCGATCGGCAATCCATTGACCGGTGCACCGATTACGTTCAGAAATCGTGATTCCGGCGGAGATTTGGATGCACTTAATCGCAGTATCGTCAATATCACATCGCTTTATATTCAGGATCAAATCGAAATCATCCCGCAGCTTCAAGCGATTGTAGGTGTGCGCTACGATTTGTTTGAAGTGGATTTTCAGCAAAAGAACGGACCGAGAGATCACCTTAAGGCACGCGACGATTTGATTGCGCCGCGCTTCGGTTTGATTTACAAGCCGATCGAGCCGGTGTCTTTTTATGCCAGTTACAGCCAGGCTTACGTGCCGCGCGCTGGCGATCAATTGACAGCGCTGAATGTGACGATTGAAACACTGAAACCGGAAAAATTCACTACATTGGAAACCGGAGTCAAATGGGATATCCGACCGGACTTGGCTTTTACTGCGGCAGTGTATCAATTGGACCGCACAAACGTGATTAATTCTGTTGTTGGCGGACAGACTTTTCTTACGAAAGGACAGCGTACCGAAGGTGTTGAAGTCGGCTTGGCTGGCCAGTTGACGACTAACTGGAGCGTAATGGGCGGTTATGCTTATCAGATCGGTGAAATTAATAGCGATATTCTTGGAATTGCTAAAAAGGGAGCAACGGTAGCCGAGCTTCCACGAAATACTTTTTCAGTATGGAGTCGCTACGATGTGACGCCTAAGATCGGTGCAGCCGTCGGGGTGATCTATCGCGACGATATGTATGCGTCATTGACTAATCGTGTGAGATTGCCCGATTTCGTCCGGGTTGATGCCGCACTTTTTGCGCAGATCAGTAAAAATTTTCGCGGGCAATTGAATATCGAGAATTTATTCGATACCAAATACTTTGCGTCGTCACATAACGATTTCAATATTACCCCGGGATCCCCGATCGCTGTCAGAGCTTCCTTAATTGCCAGCTTCTGAGTTTTTCTTATGGGAATTGCAATTATTAATTGAAATTTTTAATAGTAATAATTATCATTTATATTAGCGTTTGCGCTAATTAATTCTTAGAAGGAGGAGTTGTATATGTTTTTTTTGTATCGATCTAGAAACTTACTAAATAAGATGCTGCTGTTGGGGTTATTCCTGATGGTATCTACTGTCGGCCAGGTAGCCGCGGAATCTGATAAAACCGCAATTGAAGCGTCCGTGACGGCATTCCAAACGATTGGTACTTTGCGCAGGCAATCGCCGATTGACGGTAATGCGATTGCAGCGGCTTATACCGGTGTGTTGCAGACACTTGCACAGGAAGTTGATACGGCAAACAGTTTGAGCTTGGATAGTAATATCCTTGCCGCTATCGATAATATTAAAGCGGATAGTGAGCCCCAATTGGCAGCGCAGGTAATAGACAAGACCCTGCAGCGCGTTTTTTATCAAAGTATTAGTAATCGAATCGGCGCAATACGTGATCAGTTTCAGACGGCAACATCCGCTGAATTGATTGGATTGCTCAATGAATCGGAAGCAGCTTTTCAAGCCATAAAAAGTACTGTTGCGAGAGCAAATCAAGTACTCACGGTTGACAGACAAGCACTTGAAGAGGGAACCAACCCCGGCTTAGATGTTTTGGTTACTGAATCTTTCGCGCGTATTAGAGCGACATTGAATAAAAGTAACCTGGATGAGGATTTTGCCAACTTCGGTGTCGAACGCTATGTGGTGAGGATGTCTTTGGCACGCGCATACTATATTGCCGTATTAAGAGAAGTCGGTGGTGTAATCGAAAGCAGGAATTTGGATCCGGAAGAAACGGCGATAGAGCAAAAAGAAGGCGAGATTTTTTATCGTATCATCGAATCATTAATTACAAGAGATAATCCTCTGGGCAATTTGCGTATTAAGAAGCAACTTACAGGTAATCCTTCGAAAGTTGTTGCTGACGAGATTGTTAGCGAGTTAAGCAAAGGATTAATTGGTAGAGTGAAAGGTGAAATGAATGGCCAAGCGGAGAGTATCGGTAAGGATCGCGCGCATGCAATGGCAGAAGCATCGGGAACTGCTGCTTTCGCAAAAATTATCCTGCCGGACTTAGAGTTTAGATTAGGTGCAACACAGCGCGGTAATTTAGAGACTGCACTTAATAACTTGCAAAGCGCCAGTAGTGAAAATAGTGCGCCTAAATCAGCAGAAGCTCGTTCGATCATTTCAGCAATTCTGACCAATTATGAAAATGAATTGAATCTGGCTTCGTATAACAAAACGCAAGATACAAATCTGATTATTGATGGGGCTGTAGTCGCATTTCAGCAAATTGGCGTATTACGGAAACAATTCCCGATTGATTCGGCGGCAATCACTGCCGAATATGAAGGGGACTTACAGCAATTGACTCAGATTATTGATCAAATCTACGGAACCACGATTGATGCGGATATACTCGCGGCGATCGCAGCAACCCAAGTTGAAGCTCAATCGTTGCAGGCAGCGCAAGTGATCGACAAATCCCTGCAACGTATTTTCGCATTGACGGTGTATAACCGGATAACGTTGGTAGATGAGTTGTTCGATGAACTGACCACCGATGAAATGACACTGGAATGGGATCGAGCATATGCTGCTTATCAGGCGATTATCGGTACCGCGGCCAGGGAAAACAAGGTACTGACCGATGACAGGCAAACGATCAAATCCGGCAGTAATCCGGATATCGACGATCAAGTGACTTTGGCATTTATTCACGGCCGACAAGCGTTAAGTAAAGAGAACGACGATGACTCGACCCAAGTTGCCTTGGCGCGTGAAAGAATCGTCATTCCATTGGTAAGAAGTTTTCTGATCGGCGTGTTGCGTGAAGTCGAAGGAATCATTGCGGATCGTGATGCCGATATCGCAGCAGCCAAGGAAAAGCAAGTCGAAGGTGAGTATTTTTATCGTATCGTGGAAAGTTTCATTGCCCAGGATAATCCGTCAGGCAGCGCAATCATTAAAGCCCAAATGGTCGGGGACTTGACCGGTGTCGTGGCTGACCAGGTAGTTAGCGAAATCAGTCGCGGTATCATTGGACAGATGAACCGCAACCTGACGCAAGCTGAAGCATTGCTTGGCTCGGATACCGATCAAGCATCGCTCGCAGCCGAACGTGTTTCGCTGTATGTCGATGTTCTGTTGCCTGATCTGGAATTGCGGCTCGGCTCGTTACAACGTGTCGAACTGGAGAATGCAGTGCAAGATTTACTCGGGGCGATCGAAACAAGCAATACGACCAAAGTTTCCGCAGCTAAGTCATCCATCACCAGCGTGATCACCGCGTATCATGCCGAATTGAATTAGTGGCACACTTGTCCCGCCGTACCATTACGGCGGGATTTCCAATCGGTTGTTCATCTTTTGCCATAGTTGATGACAACGAAAATCCAATCAGCCAGCCCACGGTTTAAATACGCGGTAGCCAGCGAATTGTACACAGTCGATACAAAAGCTACTGTATTTATATTTAAGAACTGATTAAGGAGAGGGGATGTTACGGAAACTTATGATCGGATTGGTTGCTGCTATCCTGATTTTGGGATTGGCAAGTTTTGCGGCACCAAAAAAAACGACCAACCGGATATATTGGATTGCCGCTGACGAAGTGCAATGGGATTATGCGCCGTCGTTTCCAATCAATCCGATGACGGGCGCTGAATTTACCGATGAACAGCGCGTGTTCGTCGAACAGGGTATAGGTCGCCAATATTTAAAAGCGATTTATCGTGAATATACGGAAGGATTCGCCGCGATCAAGCAGCGCAGTTCCGCCGAGCAACATTTAGGTATTCTAGGGCCGGTCATCCGTGCCGAAGTGGGCGATCAAATCACCGTGCACTTTAGAAACAATACACGCTTTCCAGCGAGTATCCACCCGCACGGGGTTCTATATAGTAAAGCGCACGAAGGGGCGGCGCACGGAAGTGGGGGGCATCAGCAGGGAGGTATTGTTGCGCCTGGCGGGCAACATACTTATATTTGGGAAGTTCCGGAACGCGCCGGGCCTGGCGGCAATGATCCGAGTTCGATAGTCTGGATTTATCACAGCCATGTCAATGAACCGGCGGATACCAATGCCGGTTTGATTGGGCCGATTATCATCACTCGCCATGGATTTGCTCATCTGGACGGCTCACCTAAGGATGTGGATCGCGAATTTGTATCGCTATTTTCCGTTTTCGATGAAAATGCCAGCTTGTATTTGGATGTCAATCTGGCGGCTTGTGATGGGGTATGTGATCCTGATGATGAGGGTTTTCAGGAAAGCAATCTGATGCATGGAATTAACGGATTGGTGTATGACAATAATCAGGGCTATGTGATGCGCACAGATGAAAGAGTGCGCTGGTATATTATGGGCATGGGAACCGAGGTTGATTTACATAGTCCGCATTGGCATGGCGCTACTTTACTGCATAACGGCAATCGATTGGATGTCACGGAAGTATTACCCGCGGCGACCAAAACATTAAACATGCGTCCCGACGTTGCGGGTTCGTGGATGTACCACTGCCATGTCAATGATCATATTGATGCCGGAATGATGACTACTTATGCCGTAGAATAATCGTTTGACTGAAGAAATCGATTTGAGAGCCATCGGCAGCCGGATGACAAATTCGTTATAAGGCGGCTGATGCAGCCTGATTCAAACCAAAAAGCCCCGGGGAAAAACCGGGGCGATTCATCTGAGCTTCTTTCAGGGAAGCGTTGATTGACTCGACGAACAAGATGAAGCGCGAGACTATTCATCAGATAGGCGAGGGAGCGACAAGCGATTCGCTCGTACACGCCATTAATCAATGTTTCCTTAGTTTTCTCAAGTTTCAATACTTACATTATAATTTCTCAAGGGCTGCAACGGTTCGCAATTTACCTGAATGCGTCAGTTTATGCGGGGTTTAAGTATTTTGCAGGGGCGGCTTATTGACTTGATTTTTTCTGTGTAATCCCCATATTCGCCCAAAATATTTGAGGAGATAAAACGTGCAAGCTGAATCGACTAACAAAGAACACTTGAGTTTTCAAACAGAAGCTAAGCAATTGCTTAGATTAATGATTCATTCTTTATACAGTAATAAGGAAATATTTCTGCGTGAATTGATTTCAAACGCTTCTGATGCGGCTGATAAATTACGCTTTGAAGGCCTAACTGATTCCGCACTCTATGAATCAGATTCGGATCTGAAGATTCGTATCAGTTATGATGAAAATGAACGAACAATTACGATTTCCGACAATGGTATCGGTATGTCGCGCCAGGAGGTGATTGATCATATCGGTACGATTGCAAAATCCGGAACTCGTGAGTTTTTTAATTCACTGACAGGTGATCAGGCGAAAGATGCTCATCTAATCGGACAATTCGGTGTTGGATTTTATTCCGCATTCATCATTGCTGAGAAAGTCACGCTGATTACCCGGCGTGCAGGTGTAACAGCTGAGCATGGAGTGCGTTGGGAATCCGGCGGTGAAGGGGATTACACGCTTGAGACAATCGCCAAGCAAACGCGAGGAACAGACATTGTGCTGCATTTGCGAAAAGATGAGGATGAATTTCTCAGCGGTACTCGCTTGCGTAACATTATTCGTAAATACTCGGATCATATTACTTTGCCTATTATGATGAAGAAGGAGGAATGGTCCGAGGAAGAAAAAAGAAACGTGGTTACTGATGCCGACGAAACAATTAATCAGGCCAATGCCTTATGGGCGCGCCCTAAGAATGAAATTACCCTTGAGCAGTACAATGAGTTCTATAAGCATGTGGCTCATGATTTTGAGCCGCCTTTAGCTTATCTTCATGCACATGTAGAGGGGAAACAGGAATATACGCAACTCCTTTATATACCTGCTCGTGCACCTTTTGATTTGTTCGATCGCGAACGGCGTCATGGAATTAAGCTTTACGTGCAGCGCGTGTTTATCATGGATGATGCTGAGAAATTGCTGCCTAATTACTTGCGTTTTGTTCGCGGCGTTATTGATTCGAACAATTTGCCACTGAATGTTTCACGCGAGATCTTACAACAATCAAAAGATATTGACGCGATCAGAGCAGGTGTAATCAAAAAAATCCTTAGTTTAATCGAGGATTTATCTAAGCATGACGATAGCAAAGATCAGGAGAAGTATAGTATTTTCTATCATGAGTTTGGTCAAGTCTTGAAGGAGGGAGTGGGAGAGGATTTTACAAACCGTGAGCGAATTGCAAAATTATTACGTTTCGTAACAACGCGTAGTGAAGATGGCGAACCAAATGTGTCTTTGGAGACGTACCTGCAGCGCATGAAAGAAGGGCAAGAGAAGATTTACTATGTCACTGCCGATAGCTTGAAAGCTGCCAGAAATAGCCCTCATCTTGAAATTTTTCGTAAAAAGGAAATTGAAGTTTTATTGTTATTTGATCGAGTCGATGAGTGGTTGGTCAGTAATTTGACTGAGTTTTCTGGAAAATCATTGCAGTCAGTAGCTAAGGGTGGTTTGGATCTGGGAAATTTGGCGGGTGAGGATGAGAAAGAGAGCCAAGAAGAAACGAACGAATACCAGGAATTAACGGAAAAAATGAAGCAAGCGCTCGGTGAGCAAGTGAAAGATGTCCGGACTACCTCCCGTTTGATCGAGTCTCCCGCATGTCTAGTGGCCGATAATTATGATATGGGAGGTAATTTGGAAAGACTATTAAAATCAGCAGGACAGAAAATCCAGCATGCTAAACCGATCTTAGAAATCAATCCGCATCATCCAATG
>CP091135.1:973879-1040019 GCA_021582655.1 Nitrosomonas sp. | reverse complement strand
CCTCCGTCCGTTTGTGGAAAGATTCTATTATCCCCACCTTGGCACGTAGATGCCGTCAGGTCCGCGAGGGGCTCTAACTTAATTCGTATTGCTTACCCCGACTCCCCGTAGGGAGGGAAGCGTCCATACCATCTCCTTTTTATAGGTGATTGAGTCTCACAGCGGTTTCGCTTTCAGGCGAATTCGGAAATGCAATCAGGTGCGATCCGGAAAAAAACGTTACCACAGTGACGTAAAACATCTGTCATTATAAGAACAATCAACAATAAATACAACATTAACATGTTGATTATGAATGATAATGATTCTCTAGTCCGTTTTCATTACGATCAGCGGGAAACAGTATCGGCAGCAACCGATCTGCAATAAATATCGTATCCTGTACTATAATCGGGGAATTGTAGTCATATCGAATGTAATTCCATGAGTATCGTAGATATTAAAAATTATATGCAATCCGTTGGTCAGCAAGCACGCACCGCTTCGCGGCTGGTCGCAAAAGCGGATACGGCCGCGAAGAATCAGGCATTGGCTGCCATGGCGCACGCAATACGGCGTGATGAAGCGTTGTTATTGACGGCAAATGCCGAAGATTTGGATCATGCGCGTGCCAAAGGGCTGGAAACATCGATGATCGATCGCTTGACGCTAACTTCAAAAAGCATTGCGACGATGGCGGAGGGGTTGCTGCAAATCGCTGCACTGGCTGATCCGGTCGGTGAGATCAGCGGATTGAATTACCGGCCTTCCGGGATTCAGGTCGGGAAAATGCGTGTGCCGCTCGGGGTGATCGGCATCATTTACGAAGCGCGCCCCAATGTCACCGCCGATGCTGCCGGGCTGTGCTTGAAGGCCGGTAATGCGGCGATATTGCGCGGTGGTTCGGAAGCGATTCACAGTAACCGGGCGATTGCGGCATGCGTGCAGGAAGGGTTGCGTGTGGCGGGTTTGCCAGAAACGGCGGTGCAGGTGATCGAAACCACCGATCGTGCAGCGGTCGGCGAATTGGTGACGATGAAAGATTTTGTCGATGTAATCGTGCCGCGCGGTGGCAAGGGGTTGATCGAGCGTATTGCCAGTGAAGCGCGTGTGCCGGTCATCAAGCATCTGGATGGCGTGTGTCATGTCTATATCGACGATCAGGCGGATATCGATAAGGCGATCAAAATTGCCGATCATGCCAAAACGCATCGCTACGGTACTTGTAACACCATGGAGACATTGCTGGTGCATCAAGCGGTTGCATCCAAAATTCTGCCTGATTTATGCAGAATTTACTTCGATAAAGGCGTTGAATTGCGTGGCGATGAAGCCGCCCGGTGTATCGTTGCGCAAATGCATGCCGCGACCGAGCAAGATTGGTACCAAGAATATCTGGCACCGGTGTTAAACATCCGCATCGTCGACGGATTGGATCAGGCTATCGATCACATTACCCAGTACGGCTCGCAGCACACCGACGCGATTGTTACCGAAAACTATTCCCGGGCGCGTCGCTTCCTGCGCGAAGTCGACTCCAGCTCGGTGATGGTGAATACCACGACACGCTTTGCCGACGGTTTCGAGTACGGCTTGGGCGCGGAAATCGGTATTTCCACCGACAAACTCCATGCACGCGGCCCGGTCGGTTTGGAAGGCTTGACCAGTCAGAAATACATCGTGCTGGGTGACGGTCAGTTGCGTAAATAATGATGCAAGCAACCGCAATCAAGGTTCCCGATATCGGTGATTTTAAAGACGTGCAGGTCATCGAAGTGCTTGTGGCGCCCGGTGATATCATTGTAAAAGAAATGCCGCTGATCACCCTCGAGACCGATAAAGCATCAATGGAAGTGCCGGCGCCGCAAGGTGGTGTAGTTCAAGACATTCAAATAAAAGTTGGCGATAAGGTTTCGGAAGGATCGGTAATTTTGATGCTTGCCGTTGCCGAAGCATCCGTTGTGCCGATCGCTGCCGAAACCGCGCCGGTGGTGGCTTCGAAGCCTTCGATCGCCAATGCCAAAGGCGATATACACGCCGATGTCGTGGTACTCGGTGCCGGACCCGGCGGCTATACCGCCGCTTTTCGGGCTGCCGATCTGGGTAAAACGGTGGTGTTGATCGAGCGCTATCCGGTACTCGGCGGTGTGTGCCTGAATGTCGGTTGCATTCCGTCCAAAGCGCTGTTACATGCCGCCAAAATCATCACTGAGGCGGAGCAGCTGCAAACACACGGCATCGTGTTCGACAATCCCAGGATCAATCTCGACAAATTGCGCGGCTGGAAGGAAGCGGTGATCGGTAAATTGACCAAAGGGTTGAACGTGCTTGCTAAGCAACGCAAAGTCGATGTGATGCACGGTATCGGGAAATTCTTATCCCCGCATTTGATTCAAGTCGATGCGGCCGATGGCGCTAAAACGATCTCGTTTGACAACTGTGTTATTGCCGCAGGTTCGAGTGTGGCCCGTGTTCCCGGTTTTCCGTATGACGATCCGCGATTGATCGATTCGACCGGCGCATTGACGCTGCAAGATATTCCGCAGCGGATGCTGATCATCGGCGGCGGTATCATCGGTCTGGAAATGGCGACCGTTTATGCCGCATTCGGCAGTCGGATTTCAATCGTGGAATTGATGGATCAATTGATTCCGGGGGCCGATGCAGAGCTGGTTAAGCCATTGTATCGCCGCATTAAGAAACAGTACGAGGCGATTTATCTCAAAACCAAAGTTACGCACATCGATTCGGCAGCAGCCGGGCTCACGGTAACATTCGAAGGTGAAGAAGCGCCGCAACCGCAAACCTATGATCGGATTTTACTGGCAGTCGGTCGCCGTCCGAACGGTCATGAAATCGGTGCCGAAGTTGTCGGTATTTACGTTAACGAACGCGGTTTTATTCCGGTCGATGCACAGATGCGTACCAATTTGCCGCATATTTACGCCATCGGCGATATCGTCGGCGAACCGATGCTGGCGCATAAAGCGACTTACCAAGGAAAACTGGCGGCGGAAGTTATCGCCGGGCACAAAGCGGCGTTCGATGCCCGGACCATTCCATCGGTGGCTTACACCGATCCGGAAATCGCCTGGATGGGATTAACCGAGAAAGAAGCGATTAAACAGCATATTGAGTACGAGAAAGCGGTTTTTCCTTGGGCGGCCAGCGGCCGTGCGATTTCGATGGCGAGGGAAGAGGGGGTGACGCAATTATTGTTGGATAAACAGACGCGTCGCATCCTGGGGGCCGGCATTGCCGGCGTCCATGCCGGTGAGTTGATCGCCGAAGCGGTGTTGGCATTCGAAATGGGCGCGGACATGCAGGATTTGAGTTTAACCGTACATCCGCACCCGACACTCTCCGAGACACTCTTTTTTGCGGCGGAAATGGCGGAAGGGACCATTACCGATTTGCTTGCACCAAGGCGATGATTAATCAAAAAAATCAATTTTTGAGAGACTGACGTTATGAGAAAAATCGGCAGATATTTAGTTTTGCTTGCACTATCGGCCGGTGTGTGTGGGGGGGCGGTACAGGCATTCGCTACTCATATTTCGCAGCCCATCGTAACCGATCCGAAAACCCAATATGCCGCCGGAGAAACCGTGATGCTGCACGGTTGGGTCAATTACAACGATCAAGCGGCAGCGGATGTATTATTGAATTTTAAAGTTACGCGCTCGGACGGTTCGGTTGCTGCGGATCAATCTTATCCCAGTGACCGGGAAGGGCGGTTCGAATTCAGCTTCGATACCCGTACCGAAAAACCGGGTGCTTATCAAATCACCGTTACATCGCACTGCCTTGAGATTCACCGGTATGCTTGTACTTACAAGAACCAAACGGTGATGATTCAATTGAAACAATAACCATTCCATTAATCTAACTGACCGGCGGGGGCTTTTGACACGACGCTATCCGCTTTTTCACGGTAATGAAAAACTTATATTTTACGATTGGCGGTGGTAGCTTACTGTTGCCGCTGATATTTTTGATGCTGTCAGCCTGTAATCCGAAGGAAAGTTCGCTGACCGAGCGAGAGGCGAGAATTAGCGCACGGGAATCCGAATTGGTTACGTTATTTGCCGAATTGATCGAATGGAAGCGATCGATTGAAAAAAAGCAATCCGAGGCACCGGATGAGCAAACTGAAGCGGCCGGTATCGCCGACCAGGATCAATGCACATCCGAAGGACAGGGATTATCGGTAACCGAGATGCAGCCTGCCGTACTCGCCGCTGAAAAAACCGTGCTGGGGGCGCTTGAACATGTCTACCTCGATCCGCCGGGCTTGGAATTCAGCGCGCGCATTGACAGCGGCGCCCGGACATCATCCGTTAATGCCATGCATATTGTTGAATTTGAACGCGATGGCAAGCCGTTCGTCAAGTTCAGTATGATTCACCCACAAACGGATGAAGTGATAGAAATTACCCGGCGCTTGCGTCGTTATGTCAAAATCAAGGAACGGGGAGATCGCGAATCGCAACGAAGGCCGGTGGTCAGACTGCGGGTTGCCGTGGCGAATATCAATGAACAAATCGATTTTACCTTGGAAAATAGAAGTAAATTCAAACACCAAGTGCTGATCGGGCGTAATCTGCTCAGCGATCTTGCCGTCGTGGATGTCAGTAAGAAATATACCACGGTAAATACCGACCCCACCGAGAGCGATAACACAAACTGATGCATCTTGCGAAATTAAGACTTTATATCCTGGTTGCCTTGATTATGGGGCTGGGTATCGGTTTGATCCTGTATAAGCACTTTGCGCTGGGATTTCCACTGTCACCGGATGACAAGAAGCCGGTTTGGACTATTGAAGCGCGTATCGATTTTGTCGCGCGCGGTGACCCTATTATTGTTTCATTCGCTTTGCCGCCCAAGACGCCGGGTATTGTATTTATCGAAGAGGAATTCGCTTCCCCGGATTACGGGTTTAGCGAACTGACTTCCACTTCCGGTCGCCGTGCGCAGTGGAGCAAACGAACCGCATCAGGTGCGCAAACGGCGTATTACCGGTTAAGCATTTACGATACGGGGCAATCGGATTTGCCGGATATCGCGGACTTACCCGCCGGGCCGGAGAAGCCGGAGTTTGACGAAGTTTTCAGAACTGCCGCGGTTACCTTGCTTGATCAGGTTCGCAACCGTTCGGCCAATACCGAAACGTTTACCCGGGAATTGATTGCCACGTTGAATTCCAACGTGCCCGGCCAAAACCAGAGCTTGTTGCTCAACGAACAATCCAACGAAGATTATAAAACCCAACTTATCATCAACTTGCTGGCCATGGAAGGCATCAGTGCGCGGATCGTACGCGGGCTTTATTTGCAGGATGCTCGCCGCAGGCAGGCGTTAACCAATTTTGTGGAAGTGTATCTGGGCGGAGAGTGGCGGCTGTACAATCAAAAAAATGGTGAGATCGGTAAGCCGAAAAACTTTCTCATCTGGCAACGCGGGGATCAATCATTACTGGATGTGGTTGGCGGCAGGAATTCGCAAATCGCATTTTCGATGATCAGAAACGTTCATTCCGCCAGGGATCTGGTGGTGCGTAACAGCATCAACAAGCAGGCGGGTATTATCGATTTTTCCATCTACAGTTTACCGATCGAGCAGCAAAATGCGTTCAAAATGATTTTGTTATTGCCGATCGGCGCGTTGATTGTAGTCATCATGCGGTTGCTCATCGGCATCCGGACTTCCGGTACCTTCATGCCGATCCTGATTGCCTTGGCTTTGATTCAGACTACCTTGTTGATGGGGATTATTATTTTTCTGATCGTGGTCGGTACCGGACTTTTGATTCGAGCGTATTTGTCGCGTTTGAATCTGTTGTTTGTCGCACGTATTTCGGCGGTGATCATTGTCGTCATCGCGATCATAGCCAGTATCAGTATCATCAGTAACAAACTCGGCTTTGATCAGGCGCTGACGGTAACGTTCTTTCCGATGATCATTTTATCGTGGACCATCGAACGGATGTCGGTGCTTTGGGAGGAGGATGGGCCGCGTGAGGTTCTGATTCAAGGCGGCGGGAGTTTGTTAACCGCCGTTATCGCCTATTTGTTCATGACCAACCGGACGATCGAATACCTGACATTCAATTTCCCGGAGTTGATGTTGGTCAATCTCGCGTTGATTTTGATTCTTGGACAATATACCGGTTACCGGTTGACCGAGCTGTATCGTTTTCACGCATTGGAAAGACGGCATGATCCTGGCCAGCGTTAGAAAACTGAAAAGCTTCGGTATCATCGGGATGAATCAAAGAAACTTCGGTTTGATTTCCCGATATAATCCGCGCCATTTATACCCTCTTGTCGATGACAAGCTCAAAACCAAATTGTTGGCGCAACAAGCGGGCATTACAGTGCCCAAACTGCTCGGTACCTTACAATACCAGCATGACGTCAAGTTATTGAAAGAAATCCTGCAGCCGCACACCGAATTTGTTATCAAGCCGGTTAAGGGCAGTGGCGGCAAAGGTATTCTTGTGATTACCGAAGTCGAGCATAATCTTTATTTCAAACCCAGCGGCGATGCCGTCCAGATAGCCGATATCGAGCGGCATGTGTCGAATATCCTGAGCGGGTTGCACAGCCTCGGCGGTAAACCGGATACCGTGATGATCGAATCCCTGATTCAACTCGACCCGGTGTTTGCGAATTACAGCTATGAAGGGATACCGGATATTCGTATCATTGTGTTTCGCGGTTATCCGATCATGGCGATGCTGCGGTTGACTACCCATGAATCGGATGGAAAAGCCAATCTTCATCAGGGTGCGGTCGGTGTCGGTATCGATATCGGGACGGGCAGGGCGCTTCATGCCGTGCAATACGGTAATCCGGTTTCGCGCCATCCGGATACGCGTAAGACTTTTGCGGAATTGTCCGTGCCGCATTGGGATAAATTGCTGCATTTGGCGGCGGCATGCTATGAAATGACCGGATTAGGGTATCTGGGGGCTGATTTGGTGCTCGATCGCGATCAAGGTCCGATGATCATCGAGCTCAATGCGCGTCCCGGACTTTCCATTCAGGTGGCGAATGCGGCCGGGTTGGCGCCTCGTATCGCCGCAATAGAGCCGCTGGCGACGGTTGATCCTGATCCGCTGGCGCGGATAGAATTCAGTAAACGGCGATTTGCACACACCATCCGCACCGATCCGCTTCGTGTAGCGCGTACGCGAAGCGCCGATCGGGTGGTGTTTTGAGGTGACGTAATTTATTCGTTGGCGCTGTTGACGACCACTTTGTTGCGTCCCCGTTGCTTGGCTTGAAAGAGTGCTTTTTCCGCTGCCTCAGCCAGGCTTGCCGCATCTTGGAAACTTGCGATATCGGCGATGCCGCAACTAAAGCTGACGTTGAATTCCTCTTCATAGCCTGCATGTGGCAGACGGGAAAATACCGCGCGGATTTCCTCGATTACTTTGGCGGCCGAGGCGGCATCGGTGTCGTTCATGATAATTGCGAATTCTTCCCCGCCGTAACGACCGATCACATCAGTTCCGCGCAGACGTTGTTTGAGTAATCGGGCCAAGCTCTTCAGTACATGGTCGCCTGCGGAGAAACCATATTTCCCGTTGATCTTGTTGAAAAAGTCGATGTCGATCAGTGCGTAGGACAGTGATGTGTTTAAACGGTTGGCACGGATGACTTCTCGAACCAGTTCTTCTTTGATGGCGGAATGGTTAAGCACACCGGTCAAGCCGTCGTGCATCATCAGGGCGTGTAATGCGCGGGCGCGCATTACACAGGTATTGATGGTGGCAATCAGTGTTGGGGTTGATACGGGCTGAACCAGTAAATCATCTCTCTGCAGACTGAGTGTTTCGACTTGCTTGGAAAAATCATCTTCAGTGGCAAGGTAGACAACCGGAAGGTTGATAAAGCCGTCGAATTGACGAATGACTTTGGCGAGTTCCAGGCCGCTGCACTGAGGAAGATGGAAATCCATCAGAATCAGATCCGGATTAAATTCTTTTAATGCGGCTGTTAAATTCATCGGATCGGCGGCGGTCTTGACGGTCATTCCTGTTTGTTCCAGCAACCCTGCATGATCCAGGGCGACGGTACGATCGCCATATACGATCAAAATGCGAAACGGATCCTGCACTTGCGAGGCGGTTATCAAATCCAGCTGACAGATCAATTCAACCGGATTGAAAGGCTGGACAAAATAAGCCAAACCGCCTGCACGAACCGCTTCCAGGCGATATTCGAGATTATCCCGGATTGAAATGAAAATGACGCGTGCCGGCTGCTGCAGTGATTGCTGTAATGCCTGCATTGCGCGGATACCGCCTATTTCATCTTCCGCGACACCGACTTCCATCAAGATGACGGCATCAGGTCTTTGTTGTAGTGCGGTTTTGCATTTGGCAAGCTGGCTGAAAATTTCGACTTCATAACCATAGTAGCGAATTTGTAACGCAAGTTCTTCCGCCGCTTCGGTGTCATGATTCACGACGAATACCAGATTGGAAGCATGTGCAACGGTTTCATCCCTTGAATGAGTCATTGCCGGGCTATCTCCGATTTCCTGAGATTTGTTTTTTCCGCGATTTTCCATAATATTAGGCCCAAGTCGGTTATTTGAGTCAATTCGACCGGATCATGATAGCGCGGTCAGTGCGAACATGCCAGTATTCTACCGGCAAGCGATGTTACCTATCCGTTGGTTGATCGTTATTTCCAATTATCAAGTGTATCAAGAAATTGATTCTTTCCTTATGGTATAAGGCTTTCGCCGTGAAGGGGATGAATGAGGATGATTCAACGGGAGTATCGTGCGCAGAAATGATCACTTGCCAGTACTGCCGAAACCATTTTCTCCACGGTGGCTTTGGTCGAATTCGTCGACGCGATTGAACTCGACTTGAATGACCGGGACGATCACCAGTTGTGCGATACGCTCCATTGGATTGAGCTCGAACGGGGTTTGGCCGCGGTTCCAGCATGACACCAGAATTTGTCCTTGATAATCCGAGTCGATCAATCCGACCAAATTACCCAGAACAATACCGTGCTTGTGACCTAATCCCGATCTCGGCAATATCAATGCGGCCAGCCCCGTATCCGCTAAGTGAATGGCAATACCTGTCGGTATCAGGTTGGTTGCGCCGGGATTTATCGTCATCGGGGATTCGATGCAGGCGCGTAAGTCAAGGCCCGCCGATCCGGGGGTCGCATAGGCGGGCGGTTGTTGATTAAGCCGTCGGTCGAGGATTTTAATATCTATTTTTTTCATGAGACAAGGTGCCCGGATTGAGGGTATAAAGTATGAATATGTTGAATGATGCGGTGCGCCTGTACGATTTTGGCCGCTTTGGATAAAAGATGTTTGCCGTTATCATCGAACAAAATCAATTCGCTTTCATCAGCACCGATGGCGTCTTGCACCAAGTTGGCAACCAGTAAAGGTAATTTCTTTTTGCGTCGCTTGATTTGCGCGTTTTGGACGAGCTGCTCGGTTTCGGCGGCGAAACCTACGCAAAAGGGCGGGTTGGGTGATTGCGATACGGTTTGCAAAATATCGGGGGCCGGTATCAGTTCGATGGATAAAGCGGTATTGGTTTTTTTAATTTTTTGCGGCTGAATTTGCGCGGCGCGATAATCAGCAACCGCCGCTACACTGATGAAAATATCCGTTTGCGGGGTTGTCGTTTGAACCGCATGCAGCATCTCGTCGGCGCTGATTACGGGAATGAATTGATGTACAGCGGGAGGCGTCAGACAAGTCGGTCCGGAAATCAGCGTAACCGTGGCGCCGGATTCGATTGCAGCTTGTGCAATGGCATAACCCATTTTTCCGGAGCTGCGATTGGTGATGCCGCGTACCGCATCGATCGCTTCGAAGGTAGGACCGGCGGTGATTAAAATGCGTGTGCCGGAAAACAATTTGTCGCTGAACATAGCGTTGCGTAACGCTTCCAATAAAGCCGGAGCTTCAAGCATTCTTCCCATGCCGGTTTCACCGCACGCTTGTGTACCGTAAGCCGGACCGAGAATGCCGACACCGTCTTGCCGCAATCGCGATAAGTTTCGTTGTGTCGCAGGGTTTTCCCACATTTGCCGGTTCATCGCGGGAGCGATTAAAAGTGGGCAATTGCGCGCCAAGCACAAAGTAGCCAATAGGTCATCGGCCAATCCATTGGCAAGCTTGGCGATGAAATCCGCGCTGGCGGGGGCGATTAAAATAAGATCGACCTTTCGCGAGAGATGAATATGCGGCATATTTTGCATTGCGCTCGCCTGCCATAAATCGGTATAGACCGGATTGCCGGTTAACGCTTGGAACGTAGCGGGGCCCACGAAATGACACGCCGATTCCGTCATGACGGTGTGCACCTCGATGTCTTCCTGTGTAAATAAGCGCGCTGCTTCAGCGATTTTATAAGCGGCGATGCCGCCAGTAATTCCAAGTAATAAGCGTTTTTTTTCGGTCATGCGGTGGTGCGCCAGTGGATTGATCTAAAGCCCGCAGCGTATTGTACTCAATCCGATAAAAATACACGCCGTTATCTCGATAGTTTCCTTACAGTTGAGAATGAGACATGGCAATTACAAATTGGCCTATTCACGACAGGCCGCGCGAAAAATTGTTGCAAAAAGGTGCGGCGGCTTTGTCGGATACCGAGCTGCTCGCAATATTTCTGCGTACCGGGATTACGGGTAAAAGCGCGGTGGATCTTGCCCGTGAATTACTTTTACACTTCGGTAATTTGAGTAATGTGTTTGCGGCCAATCAGACCAGTTTCTGTCGGATCCCAGGTATTGGAGCGGCGAAATATGCACAATTGCAGGCCGTACTCGAAATGGCGCGGCGTGCATTGAGTGAGGAACTGAGCACAGGCGATGCCATGGGATCTCCGAATGCGGTCAGAAATTTCTTGCGTTTAAGTTTGGCGAACAAGCCGCACGAGGTTTTTGTCGGTATTTTTCTCGATGTGCAACACCGCGCGATTGCCAGTGAAGAATTATTCAGCGGAACCCTGACGCAGGCGAGTGTTTATCCTCGTGAGGTGGTTAAGCGGGCTTTATATCACAATGCGGCGGCTGTCATTTTCGCGCATAATCATCCTTCTGGTGTTGCCGAACCTAGCCAGGCGGATAAAGTATTGACGCAATCACTGAAGCAAGCTTTGGCGCTCGTCGATGTAAATGTGCTGGATCATTTTATCGTAGGCGGTGGTGTGGCATGGTCTTTTGCTGAAAATAATCTGATCTGATTCAAGACAATTTCCGCAATGAAATATCAGCGTTGCCGGGTGCGGAAGTAGTGCTTGTTTTCATAATAGCCGGCATCGCCGTTTGCATCGGACCATCCCGGATAACCGAGCAATGGTACCGGCGTTAACAGCTTGGCGGATAATTTCTCATTACACAGGCGCACGGCCAGCTCGGCGTCGAGTATTTTCAATTGCATCGGTATCGTTTGCGCGAAGAATGTGGGCTCGACGTTGATGACGATGCCTTTGCCGGTCATCCCGATATAGGGGGTTAGTGCTTTTTCATACAAGCCGTGACCAAAAATAAAGAAACGCATTGATTGTATGACCGCGTTACGTTGCTGCCAGAATAGCGATTTCCATTCAAAATTCACTAATAGCCGGAGTAGCAATGGGCGGTCGCTAACCACGATGACGCCGGATTCATCGAAGAGTGTGGCGGCATCACGTAATTTACTGCGATTCTTAAGGTGTTGTGATACTTCAAATTGTAATGCCTGGTAATGGATTTGATTGAGGAGCGATTTGGTGCGTGGGAAAATCTTCCAAACCAACGCATTGAAGAAATCATGCCAGTTGTTGGCGCGTGTTTGTATTTCCCCGGTCAAGTGAATTCTGGTTTCATAATCTTGTTTAAGGTTTTGTTTTCCGGAAACCTGGGGTACGAAGCGAACGGTTTTGCCCGATTGTGTCTGAATATGAGGTTCATTGCCTGCAATCAGATGATTTAAGTGATTATGCTGCGGCCAGCAGGGTAGCTGTCGGATGGAATATTTCAAATGCTCGAATGGCATGAAAAGCGGAGAAGTATCGATAAAATTCGGGTGCCAATCGATACTTTGCGGATTTTTTGACATGTTATGCATGATCGGGGGATTGCACGATCATCGCGTTGCGATGGCGTAATCGTTTGAGATGTTCCAGCCCAAAATGAATAAATGCAAGTGCCGTGAAGGTTGGTGCTAAGAGATTAAGAAACGGTACAAATTGAATCAATCCTGTCAATAAACCCAGTCCCCATAGCGAGAGGCGATGTTCAGTGCATATCTGATTGATTTCTTCTTTGGTTGCATGCTCGGATAGCGCATCGTAGCGGAACAGCTGCTGGTTCATGAACGCGGCTGCAACGAATGGCACGAAAAAGCCGATGCCTAATGGCCATAAAGGCAGCGTTATCAGCCAAATCAGAATGAATGCACCGGTAGCAAGCATGGTGTTTAATAGCGTTCCGCTGAGCGTGCCGCCATTTTTACGCTTAAGATCGGGGTGGTGGCGGTTTGCAACCAGTTTGATTAATGCCGGTGTTACAAAAATGGCAGTTATGATCAGTGTGGTAACGACAATGAGCGGTATAAATATCAGCACATCGATTAAACCGATGATGGCTGAGGTTATCCAGTCGTGCTGCAGGCTGCGTAACCATTCCCCAATACCAATGTATTCAAGTAGCAGGACGATCAATTCATAAAATTGTTCCTTGAAAATAATACCGATGGATATCCAAACAACGGTTGCGGCCAGTATCGGCCAAATAATGATCCACGCGATCTTGAATCGTAGGAGGTCGCGTAATGCGCTAATTGTGGCGTTAAAAACGAAAGACATTGGATCCTCTGAAAGTAAATTTACAAATTATAAAATTTTAGCGAAGAATATTGCTTGGTTAATGACAATTTGCTGCGATGCATGCTAATAATGTGAATGCGTAATTAAATGAATTTGAAGATATTTAGATTTTTATTGTCGATAGGTTCGGTTATTTTGTTTTCTGCATGTGGGAATTTGCCTTATTACGCGCAGGCCGTGGGTGGACATTTCACCGTCATGCATCGTGCGCAGCCGATTGATTCGGTGTTAACGGATCCTGAAATCGACCCCAAGGTTAAGCAAGCGTTAAATAAAATTGTACAAATACGCGAATTTGCCAGTCGGGAATTGAAGTTGCCGGATAATTTGAGTTATACCAGCTATGCGGATTTAGAACGTCCCTTCGTGGTATGGAACGTATTTGCCGCGCCGGAATTTTCGATGAAGCTTAAAAGATGGTGTTTTTTGCAGGTAGGATGCGTGAGCTATCGCGGTTTTTTTTCTCAAGAAAATGCTGAAAGATATGCCGAGGAATTACGGAAAGAAGGGTATGACGTGCATGTGGGCGGTGTTCGCGCCTATTCCACATTAGGTTGGTTCAGTGATCCGGTACTTAATACTTTCATCAGTTATTCGGAAAGCAACCTTGCGCGCTTGATATTTCATGAATTAGCCCATCAAGTGGTTTACGTGGCTGGAGATAGCATGTTTAATGAGTCTTTTGCTACAGCCGTGGAGCAAGAGGGTATCAAGCGTTGGTTCGCGTCACATGCTAGCGATAGCGTATTATCGAGAGAAGGTTTAAATGAGCGGCTTGAGCGCGAAAAAAAATTTGTCAACCTGATTGGCAAGTACCGCGACCTGTTGCACGCATTATATCTTCTGGATGTTGATGAGACGGAAAAGCGCTCGCAGAAAGTGCAAATCATCGAAGCACTGCGTGCCGAATTTGCGGAGATGAAAGCATCAGTACCGGAGTTTCAAAGCTATGAAAATTGGTTTGCTCAAAAACTGAATAATGCATTACTGGCGACAGTATCTCTCTATACACATTCGGTACCGGCATTTCAATTCATGCTGTTACAGAATGACCATGATATGGGAAAATTTTATGATGCGGTAAAAAGAGTTAGCAAATTACCAAAAGCCGAGAGGGATATCATTTTGCACCAAGCTCGGGAGAGTTATTTTCTTGTGGAAGGTATACAGCCGTAGCAACTAAGGAGATGCTGATTAATTCGGTGAGCGAGATGAAGTGCGGGGCACATGGGGCACAGCGGCCGAGGCCTATCAATAAGATAGGCGAGAAAGTGAGTGACGAGCTACCTTTGCAACGAAGCGATTCGCTGGTGTGACCAATTAATCAGTATTTCCTTAAGAAATATTTGAGTACTCTGGAAAGTTTGCCGGTAAACGGCGAAGTTTGAAATGTAAATTGAAAGTCTTTATTGTTTTCAGAGGATTTGTGGTTGCTTGTCGCACAAAAAAATAGATACAAAAACAACAGCCGTGTTGCTGGTTTGCAACAAAACGTTTGTTTTTTGCATAAACTTTATTTGTTTTTCTTGCAGTAAGCATTTCTGTTGGGCAAAATCAGACCAAATCCTCTGAAGTCGAGGATCCGAACAAACGGGGTGCATTCCACCGGAGTGTAGGTAAAATAAAATAGGACGACCCCAGTCGATTTAACATCAAAGGAGAGCTTCAATATGAAGAAGAAACTTATTACGTTAGCAGTAGCCGGCGCACTCGCAACTCCGATGGTTGCATCTGCACAAGGAACCAATGTTACTTTGTTCGGTAGTGTGCAAGCAGAATACGCTACTGTAAATCGCGAAGGTCAAAGTAGTCAGGCGTTAATCGGTGACGATACGGGTCGATCAAAAATGGGTATGCACGTTACCGAGAATCTGGGGGCTGGCTTAAAGGCTAAGGCGCATGTTGAATATGGTTTCAGTACAGGTAGCGGTGCTTTGGGTATTGCGCGGGAACGTTGGGTGGCTTTGGCTAACGATACATGG
The DNA here is from genome assembly GCA_021582655.1 of Nitrosomonas sp. Lineage (GTDB taxonomy): Bacteria > Pseudomonadota > Gammaproteobacteria > Burkholderiales > Nitrosomonadaceae > Nitrosomonas. The sequence goes on along the minus strand of CP091135.1, from coordinate 1,025,190 downwards.
GGTGAAGTGAAATTTGGACGTGTGCAGTCTCCATTCAAAGATTTTGCAGGTGGTATGACAATTGATCCATTTGCTTACACAACACTGCAAGCGGCTGGAAGTGGCGGTACTATGTCTGCTTCGGCTAACGGCTATGGTTCTGGCGCAAACGGGTTTGTTAATAGTGCTGCTCGTTACGATTCTCCTAAAGTTCAAGGGTTTAGCTTTGTTGGTATGTTGATGCCGGGAGATTCAAACAGATTGGATCCTGTGAATACAATCTCGCTAAATGCCGGTACTCCAGGTGGCAGCAATAACGCAGGCGGTGAAGATGGTGAATGGGATTTCCAAGTCGCAGGTAAGTATGAGCATAGCGTTCAGGGGCATAATTTGGCGGTGTTCGGTGGTTATTCACGTGATAACATCAGCACGCGTCAAAGAACGGCGATGGGTTTAACCAACAACGAGCATGTATGGCGTGGTGGTGCGACCTGGAATTTCCAAAATTTCAGACTCAGTGGTCAGTATGAAAATATCAACAATGCGGTTGGTGCGGCAAGTTGTACCAATGCTGCAATGCTTGGCAATCCGGCTGGTCATGCGTTGAATGCAATGGATACGCGCGGTCAATGTAATTCAGCAATGAATTTGGGGGGGGATGGAAATATCTGGTTCGCGGGTGGCCAATATGATTGGGGCAATACCAGCTTTATCGCACAAGGCGGTATGACGAATGCAAACGGTATCGGTGGCGGTTTGGCGGCAGGTGGTATGGATAGTCGCCGTGTCAGCAGTTTCACGGTTGGTGCTATCCACAATCTTAGCAAACGTACGAGTTTATTTGGTGGTTATCAACGTGCGATGGTAGATATGCTGAACGCTTCCAATATTGGCGCTGTGGCAGATCAAACAGCGAATGGATTTAGAGACAGCAATACCTGGTCTGTCGGTATGCGTCATAATTTCTGATTATCAGCAATATCCCAAGAAAAGGCACCGCAAGGTGCCTTTTTTATTTTACACTTGAGGAATTAATCAATGCAGAGGAGGTTTTTAAACAATGAGTATGAAAAAATGGACAGATGATGAGTTGCTTTCAACTCGAAATAATCTCGAGTCATGGAGTAAACGAAGCGGTAGTAAGAACTCAAAATTATGGTTGTTTACAGCTTTATTAGGAGCTTTTGCGATTTCAACAGGTGTTGTTTTTATTTTTTTCGATGGTGCTGATGTGTTAAGTATCATTTTAATTGTTATGGGGGCAATTACCTGCATTTCTTGGTATAAAAGTGAAAAGCAGTATAAAGATAACGAGGCATTTCTCCAAGAAATCAATAAAGAAATAAAGTCACGTAAATTGAAAGTGGAAACGAAAAATCAAGACAAAACAATGATGAAAGGAACTGATACTGCGGCGAATGAAGTCACGGTCGCGAAAATATCAGATGAAGTGAATTTACCTGATAAAGGTCAGGATTCATCAAATAAATAAGCCGTTATATGTCAACCAGGACGTGGGTGGGTAGGTTGATTCACCAGGCAACTTTAAATCGAGAAAATCACTGTCAAGAAAATATTCCGCTCACTTTATCATCTGAGGATAAGCGACTATTTGATAGACTGTGTCAATTTGCTTGGATTCAAGGCGAACCAATGCCGTTGGTTTTTGACGTTGATGATGTGATTTATACCAGTCAGGGCATTACGCTACCTACGCTAAAGCGGCTGCAAGCATTAGGATTAATTCTTCTGGAAGCTGATGGTTTCGTTAAAAAAGGATTCGGTAAGCATGCTCGTTTGTTTTATGGCGGTAGACTTACCAAAATTGGCTTCAAGAATGACGGAAATAATGCGCTTGATTTAGGGCATGTTTTGCTTACTGCGCAAGGAAAACAACTTTCTGAGTCAACTAAACCATCTAGCAATCAACAATTTTACGAATATGTTATACAGCGCTGGTTTCGACAGGGCTTGACTCTGACCTCTATTCAAATCAGTCGCAACTAGTGGCATTGAGAATCGGGCAATCGTGTTTAGTCAGATGATTTTAAAATAGCACCAAGATATTGCATGAGCCTTGGGTGACAGAATATGATGAGCTTATGTAAAGTCAGCAAGAACCGGGAATCGTTTTTCAACGGCAGCGCGGTGATTGTTCTATCTGGCACTGACCAACATCACTCAAAAATGATCTATGTCGTAGAAAGATTAAAAAACCATTCTATAAATAGATTTCATTGAGTTAGAGGACGGAATTTTTCGGTGTTATTGATCGCCCCGGTGACACCAAAATTTTGAATACCTTTTCTGAGAAGTAGCTGTTTAGTTGCGGAGCGCTGGCAGCGGTTCTTCTTTTGGTACAAATTTTAGTGCAAAACCGTTATTGCACCAGCGTTCCCCGCGTGGTGGCGGGCCGTCACTGAATACATGACCTTGATGACCGCCGCAGCGCATGCAGTGATATTCCGTGCGTGGCCAGATCATGCTGAAATCAATTTTTGTCGCGACATGTCCGGCAATCGGTTGTGTAAAGCTTGGCCAACCGGTCCAACTTTCATATTTATGCGTGCTTTCAAACAATGGTAAATAGCAAGCAGCGCAGATAAATGTACCTGCTCGATCTTCATAGACCAAATTGCTGGATTCAGGGCGTTCGGTTGCTTCTTCGAACAGTATTTGGTAAGGCTTGGGCGATAATAATTCGCGCCATTCTTTGCGGGATTTTTTGAGTGGAATAATAGGGCTGGCAGCTTCGCCGATTACTGGTGTGCGCCAGCACGCGGGAATCAGCGGGAATACGCCGATCACCGCAAGCGTTTGCAACAAAGTGCGTCGCTTCATGAATCTTCTCCAAATCGATCAGGTTTATATTCGAATAAATTAGCCGCTAACTTTGCGAACTCTCGTCAATCGAGCAATTTGAGAGAAAATTAGTACTACCTTGAAACCTGCTTTTTAGCAAATCGAGCTCGGATTTGAGCTGATAAACTTTAACCAATATGGATAATCCTTGCGATGGAAGGAACTCCGGTATTATTCCAAACAAAAAGCATATAGTATCCGGGCGGAGCTAAATTGGGAGAGCTGGGAGTGTGGACTGTTACAATATTGCTCACTGCCGAGATCGGTAATTCGAAGAAGCGAGCCTCATTGTTGAATGCATGGGTTGCCGCTCCGAATCGAGTCAGAGTAACTCGAGTTATATTCTCAGTGGCTTCTATAGAAAATTCCTGATCCCAGCCAATCATATGGATTGGCGCGTCTAAGATGCCGGGTCGTGGCGCAAAATCACCGCTACCATCTGCTTTAAATAGATACGGCGGATAATAAACCTCGCCATTCAATTGTTTTAGTGGCCCTGGTGCGCCACCACCACCGGTAATTACAGTACCATCCGGTAAGAGCAGGGAAGTGGAGTGATATAAACGCGCCGTCGCGGCACTTGCTGTTGCAGTCCAGTTATTGTTGACAGGGTCCCATAATTCTGAGTCCAGCACTGCACCTGTCAGATCATTTCCTGTTGACGAACCGCCATTTACCCAAACCCGGCCGTCGGCAAGTACAGTAGCGTTGCTAAATTGGCGATCTTCCGATAAATTGCCGGCAGATGATACCACTGGATCGCCTATACCGTTGATATCGACCATCAGTGCGACACGGTTTTTACGAACGGATAAAATACGACCTGGTGCATACATGATGCTTGGCATATTGGGTCGGCTTCCCAAATAAGTTTTTTTGTATTTTGTGATTGAGCCGGTATCTGCAACATTGAGCTTAAACATATGCCCATTGTGTCCAAAAATAAATAAATCTCCCTGCGGATTTAGCCAACCTCTTGGGTAATTCCACGATGACGCCAGGCTTCCGTAGGCGTTCTCGCTAATTGCCGTATTCAATGTGCGCCAACTACCATCAGCACCCCGCACTTCCGGTACGGATGAATAAGTATTTTCAGTCGGGGGTATTGTAGGTGTGCCTGCAAAAGATTTGCTATCGCGTCCGCCCAGTACTACATGTTCACCGTTGGGCATTGTCACAGCGGTTCCATACCAGCGTTTGTATGCCATGCTGTGGGTTTGGCGTGTTAAGGTATCGGTCGACGGATCAAAAATATTAACATTATCATTCGCATAATTACGTATACTATTGATCACAGCATCGCCGCCGGCGATCAGCGCGCCGCCTGTTGCGGGAATATGTGCTTGGGCGGCGCAAAAGATATCGGTGTCGGTTGTATTCGGTAATACCTCGAATGCATCAGTTCCCGTGCCTTTTGATGGATCCCAAATCGAATAATGCAATTTGGCGTTCTGGATTCCCTTTAAGTTTGTGCCATAAGAGAAAACTCGTCCGTCAGGCATCAGCATCATAGCAATCGGTATGATCGGCCAAGCATGTAGAGCACCAAATTTCCCTTTGGTATGGGCGTCTGATCCAGATGCCAGTGCTGTAGAGGCACCATGGAACCCTGGCAAAATAAGAACAAGCAGCAAGAAAATAAAGCCCCTGTTCAGCCGCGTTGATAAGAGTCTCTTATCGTTATATTCATTTTTCATTTATTCGCCTCCTCAGTTATTGATTTCCAGAAATGTACATCCCGATTTGGGGTGTGTGGCTTAGAAGCTGTCTCCATTTATCAATTGAGCACTGGTAGTCTGATTGGCAATGGATCTGTCCGGGATGCTACCTTCCTGGTCTGATGTTTCCAATTGGTGGACTGTTAGGGAAATATTGATCAATTGGTCGTACGTGCGAATCATTTCATTACGCGGCACTGCTTTCCTTTTCTCTCTTCTCAATAGATTCCGGTCACTGTGTTTCGTATGCTTCGCACGTCATTTTATTCGTTGAATTAATCAGTGTTTTTTCAGTCTCGTCGGTAATTGTTAATTATATATTATGTCTGTTTGGGGGCGGCGATAAATCATGGCAGGGGCGAACCTATCATCTTGCGCTCCCAATGCGGCTTCCCAGCTTCGGTGATGACTGACTTTAGAACTTCTGATTCAGCGACATACCTGTACATCCATTTTGTCACTTTGCTTGATCAGCCGTTTCTGTCATTTCATGATCAGATAACTATCTGATGCCACCTTGCCGGGATAGTTCAGTTTTTATCTGATCATAATGTTGAGATTTCTGAGGTAAGTTATTTGATAATAAATAATAAAAGGTTGGATTGTTTAGGAGAATAGATTCACAGTTTGTTCAATCCGGCGCCGCTTCCGGCGATTGGTATTCTACTGTCTGATCTTGCCGGAATTTGATAATCTGTCGGATGATGAGGAGGCATGTCGTTTCGCATTAACCCAGCACTTCGGTCAAAAAATTCGCCATGGATTGGTAAGCCCGCTTTGCCGCTGTTTCTTTGTATACGGTGCCAAAACCCGGGTTGTTGGCTTTCGGATTGGTGAATGCATGCATCGTGCCGCCGTAGGCATGTACCTGCCAATCGACACCGGCTTGAGTCATTTCGGTCTCAAGCGCGAGCACCTGTTCCGGGGGTACCATCGGATCATCGTGACCGTGCAGGCAAAGTACTTTGGCGCGGATTGTTTCATTGGCGACGTTGCCCGGCGTGAAAATACCATGAATACTGACGACCCCGCGTACGTTCGCACCCGAACGCGCCAGTTCAAGCACGCACATACCACCGAAACAGTAGCCCATCGCGGCAATACGTGCGGGATCGATGTGCTGCAATTGTCTGATCGCGTGCAATGCGGCATTGATTCTGCGTCGCAACAATATTCGGTCTTGCGCGAACGGTGCCATCAATGCGCCGTTTTTTTCCGCGTCGCCATCAGCACCGAAGATGCCTTTGCCATACATATCCAGTGCAAAGCCTACATAACCTAGTTCTGCGATGCGCTCTGCACCTTTACAAGCCAGTTCGCGCCGTCCGCCCCAGTCATGCGCTACCAATACCGCCGGCTTGGGCCGGGCGCTATCGTGATACGCCATATAGCCCTCCAATACGGTGTTACCGTCTTGGTAGTCGATTGTCGTTGTAATCATGTCACCCTTCTTCGCTCAAAAGTATTAAGGAAATGTTGATAAATTGACCGCATGAGCCAATCGTTTCATTGCGTAGGCAATTCGCTCTCTTGTCTATCTTGTTGACAGGTTTCGATCATTGTGTTCCGTGAGCTTCGCATTTCATCCCGTTCGTCGAATTAATTAGCATTTCTTTAGATTTTCGGTAAAACAATGTTAATCTGACGACGCTTGTTTAATTATAGACTCAACCGAGGATTCGAATATGACAACCCAATTACTGAAGAAACTGGCCGGCATTTCGTCCCTGGTCGGTTGCATGTTTATACAATCGGCTGTTGCCCAGGATTTGCTGACGCAAAAAATATTACCGCTGGAATTATCAACGCAAGCCGCGATGACGGCAATCAAAAAATGTCACGACGACGGTTTCAGAGTCAGCGTCGCCATCGTTGATCAGGCCGGGTTGCTGAAGGTGCAGGTCAGAGCCGATGGCGCCGGGCCGCACACGTTGGATAGTAGTCGCCGCAAAGCATATACTGCCAACAGTCTGCGCGACTCAACGCACAAATACGCGCTGTTGGTAACCCAGAAACCTGAATTGCAAAGCCTGGCGCGCTTGAACGATAGTATTTTGCTGCTGGGTGGCGGCTTCCCGATCAAAATCGGCGGTGAGGTGGTCGGCGGTATCGGTGTCGGCGGGGCGCCGGGTATTGAGTTCGACGAGGCTTGTGCCAGTGCGGCGCTCAAGGTGCTGAAAGCGGACGATACTTTTGAGAGAAAGTAACCCCCGGCTGTCATGGTTCGATCAGTGCCTGATACGTGATCAGCAATTCCTCGATGAACAGCCGTGAATTCAGCGGGTGCTGCGACAGGCGTCGTTTTTGATGCAGCTCCCGGACGAAGCGGATACAGCCGTCGATATCCAATCGCTTGCTCACCGCCCGAATAGCCGCGGCTTCGTCCGGTGAATAACGGATCCTGCCGCAAGTGCGATAACTGATCAGGTCATAGCACCATTTTTGTAACCAATCGACCACTACCGGCAGGCCGATCGGTTGCAGGCCGTCAGCCAGTGTTAACGGATTCAGGCGTTTGGGTTGTGCGAGTTGTTGCATCAGTTGCACATATTGCGCGACTTGCCCGGTTTGTGCCATTCGCAGCGCCACCAAAGGTGCAAACCCGGCCGCAGCCAGCACTGGTTCCGGCCGTTCAACGGCATGTTGCCGCAGCCAGGCCGCAGCGCTTTCCCGATTTGGCATCGGCATTGCAATCGGTTGGCAGCGGCTGCGGATGGTTGGCAGTAGGCGCTGCGGTTGGTGGGTTACCAGAATTATCAAGACTTCTTCCGGCGGTTCTTCGAGTTTTTTCAGTAATGCGTTCGCAGCCGCGGTATTCATCGCTTCCGCCGGATAAAGAATAACGATTTTGTCGTTGCGTTGGTGTCCGCTCAAATAAATGAAGCTGTCAAGCCGACGGATTTGATCGATACTGATTTGCCGACCGGCATTTTTTTTCTGTGCCGCCTGCCCGGATTTGTCGCCATCGATGCTGGCTTCAGTGACGATATCATCCGTTAGCGCCTCGGGTACAATCGTGCGAAAGTTAGGGTGTGCGTCGGATTCAAACCATCTGCAACTGAGGCAGGCGCCGCAGGCTTCTTGTATTGCCGTCGGTGAATCGCATAACCGGGATTTTGCCCAATACCGTGCGAAATCGTACTTTCCGATACCTTGCCTGCCTTGCAGCAAAATAGCATGCCCGCGAAGCAGCTGTTTTTGCGACAGCTTCCGCCATACTGTTTGTTGCCAAGTGTATCGTTCAGCCATGTTGCAACAGGGGTTGCAGTAACCGTTCAACCGCTGTTGTCACATCGGCCGGCGATTGGCAGCCGTCGATTAATTGAATGCGGTGTGGAAAAAGTTGTGCACGATCACAGTATGCTTGCCGCACGCGTTGAAAGAAATCGGTACGTTCGGTTTCAAAACGGTCGGCATCCTTAATCTGGCTTAGCCGTTGCTGCCCCACTTCTACCGGTACATCAAAATACAATGTCAAATCCGGCTGCAAATCACCTTGCACCCAGTATTCCAAGATGGTTAGTTTGTCGCTGTTCAAATCACGGCCGCCGCCTTGGTAGGCGAAGCTGGCATCGGTGAAACGATCGGAAATCACCCATTGGCCTTGCGCCAATGCGGGAAGAATTACTTTATCCAAATGTTCCCGGCGTGCGGCGAACATTAGCAGTGCTTCGGTTTCTCCATGCATGGAGATGGTCTTGTCCAGCAGCAGCGTACGCAATTGCTCACCCAGTGCTGTGCCGCCGGGTTCCCGTGTGACTACCGCGGATATACCCGCTTGTTGTATACATTGAACGATTCCTGCGAGTTGTGTCGACTTGCCTGCACCGTCGATACCTTCCAGTGTGATGAATTTACCGCGCGTTGTTTTTTGCGTCATTTTTGTTTTTAAGTTCGATTTAGGTGCGCTAACATGCTGCATGAGTGAAACAGCCGAATTATTTTACCATGCACATCAATGACGACGGGCTACTCGCTGGCGCCGAATTCATCGCTTCGCCCAACTGCGACGAACGGCCGGCAGGTGCAATTATCAGTTTACTGGTGATTCACTATATCAGCTTGCCGCCCGATCGATTTTCCGGCGATGATGTGATCCGATTCTTTACCAACCGACTCGACAGTCACGCGCATCCTGCTTACGATTCGCTGAAAGGTGTCAAAGTGTCGGCACACTTTTTTATTCGTCGCGATGGCCGCTTGATTCAATTTGTACCTTGCAACAAGCGCGCGTGGCACGCCGGGGTATCAAATTGGCAGGAAAGGGAGCGCTGTAACGATTTTTCTCTGGGTATCGAACTGGAAGGAAATGGAACCGTACCGTTTACCGAAGCGCAATATGCGGTGCTGATTACGCTGACAAAATGCTTGTGTGCTCATTATCCGCTTGAACATATAGCCGGTCATTCGGATATCGCGCCGGAACGCAAGACCGATCCTGGGCCTTGTTTCAATTGGGAAAAATATGCCGCGGGTTTAAGTGATACTGCGTTGTTCAGTGCGGCCAACCATTTGATCGCCTAAGGAAACACTGATTAATGGCTGCACAACGGACCGCTTCGTTGCGGGGGTAGCGCGCTTCCTCGCATCTTGTTGATATGCCTTGGTCGCTTGTGTTTCATGCACCTCGCGTTCCATCTCATCCGCCGAATTTATCAATGCTTCCCTAACAAGTCACTGAGAAACGATGCGCATGGCCGTTACGCTGTTGGCAACAAGCTCAGAATGCGCATTTATCCTACATGAACCGTAATTTTTCGTGTGTTGCTGTCTGGACCGATGAACTCGAAAATGCTTTTCAGCAGCCTGCCAAATACCTATTAGCTTCGAATCACCCGATAATTCGCAACCAAGCGGCAATCGCCGCCCGGCGGGACTTCCCGGATGTCGTCGGCTGCATTGGTGGTTTCGACACACAGCAGGCGTTGGTAATCGTCATCTTCCAAATCCGCCATGTCTTTGGCAATTTTTTTCCAGGGATTCCACACTACCGCGGTATCGCTGTTTTGTGATGTGATGTGGATGCGGCGTTGCAGCGCGCCGTCGTCGATGATTAAGGTATTGCTGACATTCAAATAAATGCGGTCGACTTCGGCATCAATACTTACGTCGCCGGATTGATGTTTTTGCACGCTGTCGCCGCCCGCTTTATCGATATAATCACAGCCATCCAAACCGAGTACTGTGGCTCGTGCGATATCGCCGATGTTGAAATAGGTATGAAACGCTTGTGTGACGGTGAATGTTTGGTTGCCGGTATTGCGTGTGATCAAGGTGAGATTGAGTGATTCGCCGACGACGATTTCTTGTGTCAGTACAAACGAGTGCGGCCAGATTGCCTGGGTTTCCGGTGTGTTTGTCAAGCCGAGCGTGACCTTGATATCGCCATTGTCCAGCATTTCAGTCGCGATAACATTCCACAACCGGTTACGCACGAAACCATGCCCCGGACGGCCTTTGCCTTCCGGGTCGGCGCCGAACCACGGCCAGCAAATCGGTGCGCCGCCTTTGATCGCCTTGCCGTCCTGGTAATAGGCTTTGTTGCTGAGAAACATCACATCTTCCGATTCTCCGGCCGGCTGGTACGACAATACTTGTCCGGCGTGAATGGAAATCAATGCTGCGGCTTTGGCGTTGTTGATCCGGATCATCGGCAATCCGCCGTTACCGGCGATGAATTCAAGCTGTCCGTTAATTTTGTGAGTGGCGTTGAGTTGCTCGATGCACATGATTTTCCTTTATTGAGTAATTGATCGAGTTTATTTATTCTTTGGTCGGGATGATGCAGCTTGCTGCCAGTTTAGCACGGCTGCGCGCTTCGTCCGTAGTCGCGCCGTTCACCAAGGCGACCCCCATGCGGCGTCTTTTGAACGATTCCGGCTTGCCGAACAAGCGTACATCGCTTTGCGGCACGCGCAGTGCGTCGGCGACACCGGAAAAGGCAATGCCTTCGGCTTCCAGTTGTCCGTAAATCACCGCACTGGCACCCGGTGCCAGTAATGACGTATTAACCGGCAATCCCAGGATTGCGCGCGCATGCAAATCGAATTCACTTTGTTTCTGGCTGCACATCGTCACCATACCGGTGTCGTGCGGACGCGGACTGACTTCGCTGAACCATACGTCATCGCCTTGAATGAACAGTTCGACACCGAAAATACCCAAGCCGCCCAGATTGTCGGTGATGGTGCGAGCGATATCGCGCGCGCGCCGCAGCGCTGTCGGTGTCATTGCCTGCGGTTGCCAGCTTTCGACATAGTCGCCGTGTACTTGCACGTGGCCGATCGGTTCGCAAAAATAGGTTTGGATTGTGCCTTGCTCATTGAAGGCGCGCACTGTGAGCTGCGTGATTTCATAGTCGAAATGAATCACACCTTCGACGATTACACGACCTTGATCGACACGGCTGCCGCTCGCGGCGTATTGCCAGGCGGCTTCCACTTCGTCGGTGCGATCGATGCGCGACTGTCCTTTGCCTGAGGACGACATCACCGGTTTGACGATACAGGGATAACCGATGCTGGTGTCGATCGTGGTACGTAATTCATCCAAGCTGTCGGCGAAGGCGTAGGGTGACGTCGGCAAATTCAGCGTTTCCGCCGCCAGGCGGCGGATACCTTCGCGATTCATTGTCAATTGCGCCGCGCGTGCAGTCGGAATCACGATCGCGATGCCGGATTGTTCGATATCGATCAGCATGTCGGTAGCGATCGCTTCGATTTCGGGCACGATGATGTGCGGGTGTTCCTGTTCGATCAGGGCGCGCAGCGCCTGGCCATCGGCCATATTGATGACATGCGCGCGGTGTGCGACTTGATGTCCGGGCGCATTGGGATAGCGGTCCACGGCGATGGTCTCCACGCCAAGGCGTTGCAACGCAATGATTACTTCCTTACCGAGTTCGCCGCTGCCCAGCAACATGACTTTGGTTGCGGTTGGAGACAGTGGCGTACCTATGATTGTTTGGTTATTCATGTGTATTTTCCATCGATAGTTTTCGTTTTCGGTCTTGTTGTTGTAGCGCCCAGTGCACATGTTCACGCACTATCGCGGACGGATCGTCCGATCGTGCTTGTAATGCTTGCACGATTTCATCCGCATATGGCGCATTGCCGAGCCCGATCGCGATATTGCGCAACCATTGAGAATGGCCGATGCGGCGAATTGCGCTGCCTGCCAGCTTGGTCTCGAACATTGCTGCTGTCCAGCCGAACAGTTCGACCAGTGATGCATCATCCAAACCGTTGCGCACATGAAAATCGTTTTCCGCCGTAATCCTGGCGAATTTGTTCCATGGGCATATCAATTGGCAATCGTCACAGCCGTAAATGCGGTTGCCGATCAGCGGCCGCAGAGCTTCCGGAATGCTGTCTTTCAACTCGATTGTCAGATACGAAATACAGCGTCGCGCATCGACCTGATAGGGCCCGATAATCGCTTGCGTCGGGCAGATGTCGATGCAGCGGGTGCAACTGCCGCAATAAGCGCTGGTCTCCTCATCGACCGGTAGCGGCAAATCGACATACATTTCGCCAAGAAAGAACATCGACCCGGCTTGCCGGGTCAGCAATAATGTATGCTTGCCGCGCCAGCCCAATCCCGCTTTTTGCGCCCAAGCGACTTCCATCACCGGTGCGCTGTCCGAAAACACCCGGTAACGGAATGCACCGATTTCCGCGCTGATTTTGTCGGCCAACTGCTGCAGCCGGTTGCGCATCACTTTATGATAATCGCGACCCAGCGCATAGCGGGAAATGAATGCCTGTTTGCCGTTGCCGATGACGTCCCAGCTGTTTTTGACGGCGGGCGGCTGGTAATTCATGCATACCGAGATGATGCGCAGTGTGCCGGGTTCCAATTCCGCCGGGCGGGTACGTTTGGTTCCATGCTTGCCCATATAATCCATTTCGCCGTTAAAACCGCGCTCAAGCCATGCGAACAAGCCGGATTCAATCACCGTCGTATCCGCTCCGGCATCGGCGATGCGTGTATCATGAAAGCCCAGCGCTTTGCCCCATGCTTTAATTGCTTGCGCCAAAGCGGCATAATCCGGTAATTTTTGGGGTGAGGTATTTCCTTGCATAACATTCGCTTGATGGGTTCCGAATCCGGCCGTGGCCGGTCTGTCTATTTGTCTGACGAAGCGGCAATGCTGGCATACGGCAAACGATTCTCCACTTGCCTGCATCCCGGACTGATCATTTTTTTATACGGCAATCTGGGCGCGGGCAAAACGACATTGGCGCGCGGTATTTTACACGGCCTTGGCTACGTGCGGCATGTCAAAAGCCCTACTTATAATTTAGTTGAAATCTATAAATTTTCTCAGTTATACTTGTATCACTTTGATTTTTATCGATTGAATGATTTCCTGGAATGGGAGGAAGCAGGCTTCCGGGAATATTTTAATTCAGAATCAATATGTTTGGTGGAATGGCCTGAAAAAACAGGTGATTTATTACCGACAGCCGATTTGAATGTTTTTATCGAAATGTCCGAGAGCGGTCGCAATATTGACGTTCGTGCCGACACAGAAACCGGAAGACGATGCTTAATAACGTGCGAAAATCTGAAAACACCGTGAATATTTCTTTGATCCATCATCAACCTGTAGCGATCGGATACTGCGCATACTTTCTTCTGTTGCTCTGTTTGTCGGTGGTTTTCGGCCTCTTCAGTTTCAACGTCTCCGCCGCTAATGAAACGATTAAAACGGCGCGTATCGGACTGACCCCGGATTTCACACGAATTACGCTGGAATCGAACCGGCCGCTGGATTACGAATTGAGCATGCTCGATAACCCGTACCGAATCGTGATCGACCTTAACAATACCCAGGTAACGCCGGTACTGGCTTCGCTGTCGCAACAAATTGATGCTATCGATCCCTTTGTGCAGCGCGTTCGTGTTGGTCAGTTCAAGTCCCATGTAACCCGCTTGGTCTTCGATTTGAAAGCGAATGTGGTTCCCCGTACTTTCGTTATTGCCCCGAAGGATAATTACGGTTATCGCTTGGTACTGGATGTTCAACATCCGGGTAAGGTATTGCCCGCCGCACCGCAAACACAGCCTGATATCATCGTTGACCGCGATTTTGCCGTGGATTCGCTGGATCAACTGGTCGCTTCGTTGTCGCAAACTGTGCCGCAAAAAACTGCCATTCAACCTGCAGCTGTGCCGTTGCCTTTGTCGAAGCCGCAATCCAGTCAAACCAATCGGGTTGATACGGCCATTGCTGTGTCATCGATCAAAAACAGTAAAGTGCCGCGTATTCTTATCGTGGCGATCGATCCGGGGCACGGCGGGAAAGATCCGGGTGCGGTCGGCAACCAAGGCACATATGAAAAAGACATTACACTGGCAATTGCGAAAAAACTTAAAACCCGTATCGATCAAGAGTCGAATATGCGTGCTGTGCTGACACGCACCGGTGATTATTACGTTTCATTGCCGCAACGCCGCGTTAATGCACGGAAAGCCAACGCCGACTTATTCATTTCGATTCATGCCGATGCCAACCCCAAAGCACACGCGCACGGCTCATCGGTGTTTACTTTGTCGGAGCATGGCGCTACCTCTACTACCGCAAGTTGGTTGGCCAATAAGGAAAATAGCGTCGATGATTTGATGGGCGGTATTGATATCGCAGAGAAATCCAGAGACATCAAAGAATTACTTATTGATTTATCGTTCAATGCCACGATCAACGATAGCGCCAAATTGGCGGAATATATCCTTAAACAATTGAGCGGGATCAATCACTTGCATAAGCGGAATGTCGAACAAGCGGGATTTGCAGTGCTGAAATCACCCGACATCCCTTCGATTCTGGTGGAAACGGCCTTTCTGAGTAACCCGAAAGAGGAAGTCAAATTGCGTAGCACCGGCTATCAGGACAAAATGGCCGATGCGATGTTTCTGGGTATCAAGAAATACTTCGCCGATAATCCTGCTTTGGCACGCGCCGATGTCGCGCGCGTGAAATAATTTCTCCGTGCTGTAAAACATTTGCCCTGACACGCTACAATAGCGCAATCCTATTCCATTAAACGGTTATCGGCTTTTCGGTTTGCAATGGTTCCAACAAATGAAGCAACATTCTCGGCGTTTAGATGATTGAGCGCAAGCCAAATTCGATACAAACGGATGCTGCGCGGCATCCGATGAGTCAATGGTATCAGCTGCGAACCGATGACGGTGTATGCCGTATCATGTTGACGGGAAACTATACTTACACCGCGTTATTGCGCCAGTTTGCGGCTTTGATGCAGGAATTGTCCTCGCATGCCAGGAATCAGGAGCTCTACTGGGATTTAACCGGAATTCAGCAATTGGATTCGATTGGTACCGCATTATTGTGGCATGCCTGGCAGGCGCACCGGCCGGCGCAATTGTTGTTGCGCCCGGAACACGAAACCATGTTTGAGCGGTTCGAGAGACTGCCTGGATATCGATCGGAGAATCGCGTACGGGAATGGCTCGGGTTTGTCACCAAACCGGGAAAGCATGCATTGCTGTTATGGACGCATGCAGTAGGATTGATTGCCCTGATCGGCCAATTGCTGCTCGATGTTTTATATCTGTTGCGGCATCCCATTTACATTCCGTGGCGGGAAATCTCGGCGAATCTTTATCGAACTGGCGCACAAGCACTCGGTATCACCGCGCTGGTAGGTTTTTTGATCGGTATCGTGCTAAGTTACTTATCCTCGCGGCAATTGCAAATGTTCGGAGCGGATATTTTTATTATCAATATCCTGGGATTCAGTATCATCCGTGAGCTTGGTCCGATGCTGGCCGCGATTTTAGTCGCCGGACGTTCCGGTTCTTCGATGACCGCGCAACTGGGCGTCATGCGCGTGACCCAGGAGTTGGACGCTCTGACGGTGATGGGGATTTCACATAGCTTGCGCCTGGTATTGCCTAAGGTGTTGGGATTGGGTATCGCCATGCCGTTGTTGGTGATGTGGACCAGTGCGATCGCATTGCTTGGCGGTATGGTCGCGGCTGAATTACAGTTGGGTTTGAGTGTACGCTATTTCCTTTCCGAGCTTCCTGATGCAGTACCTATCGCCAATTTGTGGCTCGGTTTGGGTAAAGGCGTCGTGTGTGGTATGGCCATCGCGCTGGTCGCTTGTCATTTCGGACTCCGGATTAAACCGAATACCGAGAGTTTGGGGGAAGGCACGACGTCTTCCGTGGTGACTGCGATCACCATGGTGATCGTGATCGATGCCATTTTTGCCATGATGTTCTCGGATGTAGGCCTTTATTAACGTATGGCTCAGTCAGAGTGTGTCATCGAGATCAATGGACTGCAAACGCGTTTTGGTAACCAGGTGATTCATCGGGATGTCAATTTATGCGTCTACCGCGGCGAAATATTGACGCTGATAGGCGGTTCCGGTAGCGGCAAAACTACACTGATGCGTCAAATGTTGGGATTGGAACAACCTTATGGCGGTACGGTGAGAATTTTTGGTGAAACCAGAAACAATGCCAATCGCAATTCGCTGAAGAAAAATATCCGTGGACGAACCGGCGTACTGTTTCAACAAGGCGCACTATTCAGTGCGCTGACGGTATTCGATAATGTGGCTTTGCCGATGCGTGAATTGCATACCCTGACCGAAAGCATCATCCGGGAATTGGTGATGATCAAACTTAAAATGGTTGCTATCGGCTCTGAACATGCCGGGAAAATGCCGTCCGCCCTGTCAGGCGGGATGATCAAGCGGGTTGCCTTGGCACGTGCGTTGGCACTGGATCCGGAGTTATTATTCCTGGACGAACCGACCGCCGGACTGGATCCCGAATTGAGCGAAGGTTTTGTGGAATTGATTCTTGGGTTGCGTAAGGAATTGAATCTTACGATTGTTATGGTCACCCACGATTTGGATACATTGATGTCGCTGTCCGATCGTATCGCGGTGCTGGCCGATCAACGAGTCATTACAGCCGGTACTTTGGATCAGGTGTACCGATTTCCGCATCCTTTCGTAGTCAGTTTTTTTAAGAATATGCAACACAAAACCAGGCCAATGAATCATTGGGAGCAGACATGGAAAACCGTGCCCACGCGTTAGTAGCGGGTGTTTTTGTCATTTGCATGAGTATCACCATTGCATTGGTGGCAATGTGGTTCAGCGGGAACAATATTCAGCGTGTTCCGTACCTGGTCGTCACCAAAGAATCGGTGAGCGGCCTCAATCCGCAATCTTCGGTACATTATCGCGGTGTCAATATCGGAAAGGTCGACAATATCGAATTCGATCCGGATGATTCGCAACTCATCCTGGTGCATATCGCGGTTGATGAAAATGTTAAATTGCGAAATTCCGTGTATGCGAAACTGGGTTACCAAGGGGTAACCGGATTGGCGCATATTCAGCTGAATGACGATGGGCTGGGTACGGGAGAATTATCCGGTGACGCACGTATTCCGATGCGGCGCTCGCTGCTTGACGAAGTTGCCGTATCCGGTCAGGATTTGCTGGTTAATATCAATCAATTGGTAGTAAAGATGCACCAATTGCTGAATGAAAAGAACCAACATCATATCGGACAGATTCTAACAAACATCGAAAAAGCCACTGGAAATTTCGACAGTATTGCCAATCACTTGCCGCCGGTTCTGAATTCGTTCGCTGATTTGACGGGTGAATCCAGTACGCTAATCCGGCGATTGGATCAAATTCTGGTTGAAATCAGTCAGGTTGTCGTCAAGATCAATCAACAGGAAGGTATTTTGGATAATTTATCGCAAAGCTCGCAGGAATTGACTGCGATCATTCCGGAATTGCATAAAGTCGGTACTCACATTACACGCAACTCGACCAACTTGGATCGGGTATTGAATCAATTGGAAGAACATCCGCAAAGCCTGTTATTCGGCCGTGCACCTGTGACTTCCGGACCCGGTGAAGCCGGATTTATCCCACCACCGAGAAATAAGCCATGAGCAGGATTGCTGTGCTGAGTATTGCCGTTTTGCTGTTTTCCGCGTGCTCGGCATTGCCCGAACAGCAACCTGCCGCATCGGCCTACGATTTCGGTATGCCGCCGGTACAACCGGCCTCCGATCAAGCGCGGCAGGTGCACAAAAGCATACTGATCGCCGATGCATCCGCACCTTCCTGGTTGGATACCACGGCAATCCGATATCGGCTGCTGTATCACAATGCCGCTCAAGCTTATATCTATGCAAACAGCCGCTGGGCGGCGCCGCCTGCTGCATTGCTTACCCAGCATATTCGTAATCGCATCGCTTCCCAAACGCATGAGCAGGTTGTGAAAGACTCCGGTATTGCCAAGACGGATTATGTATTACATATTGAATTGGAAGAATTTACCCAATTATTCGATAGCATCGCCGATAGTCGCATCGCAGTCGGTTTTCGCGCCAGTTTGGTGGAGCGTAGTAATCGTAAGTTGTTAGCGCAAAAAGATTTCAATCGTATCGAGATTGCACCTTCCGCTGATGCGGAGGGTGCAATCTCGGCATTTAGTGCGGCGAGCCGCCAGTTGACCGATGAATTGGTTCATTGGTTGGCTGCCGAACTGGGTATTCGCTGATTTTCCAATGTCGTGGGTTTACCAGTTTCAACTGCGCCCGGTTGTTGGGTGACGTTTTTCAATCACCAGCCGCGGATCGTGGACCGATTGCCGGGATTGTCGTTCAGTGTGTCGTTTCCGGTTATTCCGCTTGGCGGAAGGGATGAGGTGCGAGGCGCACGGAACACGGCGTCGAGGTTTATCGATAAGATCGGTGAGGAAACGGACTATCCTCGCAACGAAGCGATTTGCTCGTGCGGTCAATTAATCAGTGTTTCCTTAGTTAATTTTGACTTGCTTATGTTAGTATCCCGCTGATGATTGTTATGAAGGTTTTTTCATGCGTTTATTTTTTTGCAGTACTCTCATCATCTATCTGTTGAGTGCGTGCGGCAACAAAGGGCCGTTGTATCTTCCCAAGGTGGAAGATCAAAATCGCACTCCCGCTTTGTCTGAAGAAGTCGATAAAAAATGACCGGTTTTCCGCAATTCGTTTATCACAGCGATGCGCTTTATGTTGAATCGGTACCGCTGCATCAGATTGCTGAGCAGTACGGTACGCCATGTTACGTTTATTCTCGCGCGGCTTTAACGCAAGCTTATCGGGATTTCGACACTGCGTTTGCCGCTCGTGATCATTTGATTTGTTATGCGGTAAAAGCCAATTCGAATATTGCCATCCTGAATCTGCTTGCCCGGCTAGGCAGCGGTTTCGATATTGTTTCGGGCGGTGAATTGCAGCGTGTCATCAAAGCCGGCGGCGATCCGAGAAAAACCGTTTTTTCCGGCGTCGGTAAAACGATTCAAGAAATGCGCATGGCACTGGATGTCGGGATTCTGTGTTTCAATGTGGAATCCGAATCGGAATTGAATGCGTTGAATCAAACTGCGAGCGAGATGGGTAAAATCGCGGCTGTCAGTTTGCGTGTCAACCCTGATGTCGACGCCAGGACACATCCGTACATTTCCACCGGATTGAAAGAGAATAAATTCGGTGTACCTGCCGATGAGGCAATGCGAATTTATCAAGCGGCGCACTTGTATCCGCATGTGCGCTTTACCGGGCTGGATTGCCATATCGGATCGCAATTGACCGAATTGTCTCCGTTTATCGAGGCCAGCGGCAAAATGCTGTCATTGCTCGATGCCTTGCAAGCGAAAGGACTAACCATCGAGCATTTGGATCTGGGCGGCGGTTTGGGTATTCGCTATACCGATGAATCGCCGCCGTCGATTCAAAATTACGTTGCCGCGCTATGCGCGCAAACGGCCCGCGCTACGCAGCGACTACTGATCGAGCCGGGCCGGTCGCTGGTCGGCAACGCGGGTATTTTGCTTACCCGGGTGGCGTATTTGAAACATACGTCGGCACGTAATTTCGCCATCGTCGATGCCGCCATGAACGATCTGATGCGTCCGTCGCTGTACGATGCGTATCATGACATTCTGCCGGTACGGAGCAACGGCCTGGCAACGGATACTTATCAAGTCGTCGGTCCGGTGTGCGAAACCGGTGATTTTCTCGGCCATGATCGCTTGCTGGCATTGCGCGATGGTGACTTGCTTGCCGTCATGTCCGCCGGTGCGTACGGTATGAGCATGAGCTCCAATTACAATACCCGTCCGCGCGCCGCAGAAGTGATGGTCGACAAGGACGCCGTGCATTTGATCCGGCAGCGTGAAACCGTCGATCAGCTCATCGCTTCCGAACGGATACTGTCCGGTTGATTGCATGGCCAGCTTGACACCAACCGATGAGCAGTACCAGGACCATATTCTGCAGGGAGTATCGCGTACCTTCGCATTGACGATTCCGCAATTGCCGGAATCGCTGCGGTGCGTGATCGGCAATGCTTATTTGTTATGCCGCATCACCGACACTATCGAAGATGACAACGCCTTGACCATGGTGCAAACCCGGCAACTGACCGATATGTTCGCCGATGTGGTGCGGGGTGTGGCATCCGCCGAAGAATTTGCGCAAACGCTCTATCCGCTATTATCCAATCATACCATTCCGGCTGAACATGATTTGATCAAAAATACCGCCACTGTCATTCGTATCACACACAGTTTCAATTCGGCGCAACGCATGGCGCTGGAGCGTTGCGTGCGCATCATGGCGAAAGGCATGGCCGATTATCAGGAAACCGAGTCGTTACAGGGCCTGAGAGATTTGGCTGCGATGAATCAATACTGTTATTACGTGGCTGGTGTGGTCGGTGAGATGCTGACCGAATTGTTTTGCGATTACTCGCCGGAAATCAATGCGCATAAAACGCGATTGATGAAGCTCGCGGTATCGTTCGGGCAAGGTTTGCAAATGACGAATATCCTGAAAGATATCTGGGACGACCGTGAGCGCGGTGTTTGCTGGTTGCCGCAGGATATTCTGTCGAAGCATGGCTTCGATATCAATACCCTGCAACCCGGTATGTCCGATCCGCGGTTTCAAGCGGGGCTCGCGGAACTGGTGGGTATCGCCGGAAATCATTTGTACAACGCGCTTACCTATACCTGCATGATCCCGGCGCACGAGAAAGGTATTCGCCGCTTTTGTTTGTGGGCGCTGGGAATGGCTGTATTGACACTCAATAACATCAATCGACAGCGGGATTTTTCCGATGGCGTGCAAGTCAAAATCAGCCGCCTCAGTGTCAGGGCGACGGTGGTGACGACCAGCCTGTTCGTCGGTCAAGACTGGATGCTGCGACTGTTGTTCAAGTTGACGGCGCGCAATCTTCCGGTAGTGGATTTTTCCACGGCGGTATTGCCTGAATTCCGTTGAGTTTGGTTTAAAATCATCGTATGAAATCGTTGGTGACAGGAGCAACAGGGTTTCTCGGTTCAGCGGTGATGCGGTGTTTGCTAGCAGCCGGACATGAAGTGCGGGTATTGGTCAGACCGGAGAGTGATCGGCGCAATGTGCAAAATTTTACTGTTGAAACTATTGAAGGCGATCTGCGCGACACTGCGTCGTTAAAGCGCGCAGTGCAAGGTTGTGATAGTGTATTTCATGTCGCTGCGGACTACCGCTTGTGGGTGCCGGATCCCGGCACCATGTCCGATATCAATGTTCAGGGTACCCGCGCTTTGATCATTGCCGCGCACGAAGCGGGTGTTGAAAGAATCGTGTATACCAGCAGCGTGGCGACACTTGGCTTCAATACCGACGCAACACCTGCCACGGAAGACACACCAGTCGATCCCTCCTTTATTCACGGTCATTACAAACGCACCAAATACCAAGCCGAACAAATGGTGCGGCAATTGGCTTCGGATCATCAGCTATCCTTGATCATCGTAAATCCGTCCACGCCGATCGGTCCGTACGATGTGCGGCCAACACCGACCGGACGCATTGTCATCGATACGCTGACCGGACGTATGCCGGCGTATGTCGATACCGGTCTCAATCTCGCGCATGTAGATGACATCGCGCAAGGCCACCTGCTTGCGTATCAGCGTGGCAAACCCGGTGAGCGTTATATTCTGGGCGGTGACAATATGACGTTATTACAAATTCTGCAGACCATCGACGATATTACCGGCATCCGTAGAACTCGTATCAACATTCCGATTTCCGTGATGCTTCCGATTGCTTGGGTGATGGAAAAATGCGCACTGATCACGCATGCGGAGCCTCGTGCAACGCTGGATAGCATTCGCATGGCGCAAAAAATGATGTTCTTTTCCAGCACTAAAGCGGAGCGCGAATTGGGTTACCGGCATCGCCCGGCTACCGATGCGTTGCGGGATGCGGTGGCATGGTTTCGGGAGAATGGTTATTGCCGCTGAATAACCCGCGGATTTCTTGGGGGCTCCCGCTTACATGATACCGGGCATGATACGACAAGGAGGTATTGAAAACAGTGCAATGGAATTTCCGTTAGGGAAACACTGATTCAGTGACTGCATGATCGAATCGCTTCGGTGCGAGGGCGTCACGCTTCGCTTCTTCACTTATCTTGTTGATAGGTTCCGGTCGCTGTGTTCCGTGCGCTTCGTGTTTCATCTCGTTCGCCGAATTAATCAGTATTCCCTTAAAGTGTATTGAAGTTACTTGTGTTCTTGTTGCGACAATGGAGAATTTTCTATAATCAATCTATTCAGACGGTTGGAGTATGCCGCAGTAATGTTCCAGCAGCAGTTGCTGCGCTGAGCGTGGTTTTGCGGTGCCGGGTTTTTGTCTTTTGTATGAGCCGTCGCTTTGTAGCAGCCAGGCTTGCGTATTGTCGGCGAGATAGCTTAACAGACCGTATTTGATGACCGTGTCGCTGGTGCGTTTTTCTTCGATCGGAAAGCAGACCTCGACGCGGTAGTGCAAATTACGCGTCATCCAGTCGGCGCTGGAGCAAAATACCAATTCATCACCGCCGTTATGAAAATAATACACGCGCGTATGCTCCAGAAAACGTCCGACGATCGATCGCACGGTGATATTTTCTGAAATCCCTTTGACACCCGGACGTAAGCAGCACACGCCGCGGATAATCAGATCGATCTTGACCCCGGCTTGCGAGGCTTTATACAACGCAGCAATGATTTCCGGATCGACTAATGCGTTCATTTTTGCGATGATCCACGCTTTCCTGCCGGCCGTCGCTTCACCGATTTCTTTGTCGATGTGATTCAGAATGCCTTTGTGCAGCGTGAATGGCGATTGCAGCAGTTTTTTCAGTTTGCCTGCACGGCCGAGTCCGGTGAGTTGGTGAAACAGCTTGTTGACGTCTTCGCCGATAGCCTTGTCGCAGGTAAGCAAGCCGTAATCGGTATAAAGCCGCGCGGTGCGCGCATGATAATTGCCCGTGCCAAGATGCACATAGCGGCGCAGTACGCGTCCTTCGCGTCTGACCACCAGGATCATTTTGGCGTGGGTTTTATAATTCACCACGCCGTAAACGACGTGCGCTCCGGCTTGCTGCAATTCGCTGGCCAGTTCGATGTTAGCTTCTTCGTCGAAACGGGCGCGTAATTCCACCACGGCGGTGACTTCCTTGCCGGCGCGCGCGGCGCCTTTTAAGATTTCGACAATCACCGAATCCGCGCCAGTGCGGTATAGTGTTTGCTTGATCGACAGTACGTTCGGGTCGGCGGCTGCCTGCCGCAAGAAATCGATCACCGGTGCGAATGATTGGAACGGGTGATGCAATAAGATATCGCCGTTATGCAATGCATCGAAAATACTGGCGTTTTTGGTGAGTCGCTTGGGGATGTCCGGGGTGAATCCGACAAACTTCAGCTCCGGGCGGTCGACCAAATCGCAAATTGCCATTAGCCGCCCGAGATTGACAGGACCGGCGACTTGGTATAAATCGCTTGATTGCAAATCGAATTTTTGCAGCAAGAAATGGCTCAGTTCATCCGGGCAATTGTCTGCGACTTCCAGGCGTACCGCGTCGCTGAAACGACGTGACGGCAACTCGCCTTCCAATGCGCGTAACAGGTCGTCGGTTGCTTCATCGTCGATGAACAAATCGCTGTCGCGTGTGACTTTGAATTGATAGCAACCGTTAACATGCATCCCGGGGAATAAATCACCGACATGCGCATGAATCACGGATGACAGCATCACAAAATCGTGATTACCGTCACTGTATTTGGCCGGAATTTGGATCACGCGCGGCAATGATCGTGGTGCTTGAACGATTGCCAGACCCGAATCACGACCAAATGCGTCTTTGCCCTCCAGCGAAATGATGAAGTACAGATTCTTGTTGAGCACCCTGGGGAAAGGGTGAGCGGGATCAAGGCCGATTGGACTCAATACGGGCAGTACTTCATCCTTGAAATAGCGATGCATCCAGCGGCTGGTTTGCGGCTTCCACTGAGAGCGGCGCAGCAAGCGGATTTTATCCTTGGCGAGTGCGGAGATGATTAAATCATTCCATACGCTGTATTGTTCCTCCATGAAGCGGTGCGCCGTTTCGCTGACACGCACGAGCACTTCCGCGGGGGAGAGATTATCGGTGCCGGTTTGGGTTGAGCCGTACTTGACTTGTTGTTTTAAGCCGGCAACGCGGATCTCAAAGAATTCGTCCAGATTGTTGCTGGCGATGCATAAAAAACGTAGCCGTTCAAGTAGCGGTAGGCTTTCGTCCTTGGCTTGCTCGATAACGCGGCGGTTGAATTCGAGTAGGCTTAATTCTCGGTTGATATACAGCGTCGGGTTCTTGAGGTCGATTGTATCCATTTACGGAGTAATACGAGGTTGTGTTCGGGTTATTTTGTTGTTATTTTGGTAATAGTTTGAGCAGTTTACCGTTTTCTTCATCGGTAAGCAGATACAAGGCGCTATCAGGTCCTTGCGCGATATCGCGGAAGCGCAGCGTATTCATCAGTAATTTTTCTTCACCGAGCACTTTGTTATCATCAATGGATAGGCGGACGACTTGCCGACCCACCAATGCGCCGACAAATAAATTGCCACGCCAACCGGGAAATTGTTTGCCGCGATAAAACACCATACCGGATGGCGCGATCGATGGCGTCCAGTGGTAAATCGGTTCTTCGAATCCTTGTTCGGCGTGTTCGTCTTTGATGGGCGTCAGGTCGTAATGACTGCCGTAGCTGGCTTTGGGCCAGCCGTAGTTTTTACCCGGTTGCGGGATATTGATTTCGTCCCCGCCTTTCGGTCCATGTTCATGAATCCACAATGCACCGGTTACGGGGTGAATCGCCGCGCCTTGCACGCTGCGATGGCCGTATGACCAGATTTCCGGTTTGGCTGTGGGGTGGTCGATAAACGGATTATCAGGCGGAGCTGAACCATTTGGCCGGATGCGGATAATTTTGCCAAAATAATTATCAAGAAGCTGGGCTTCTTCCGAATGGTTGCCGCGATCGCCTAATGTGATAAACAGATTACCGTCCGGTGCAAATACCAATCGGGAGCCGAAATGGACGCCGCCCCCGGTTTTCGGCAATTGACGGAAAATGACTTGCAGGTTATGAAGTGCACCGTCTTTCAGCTCCGCCTTTGCTACAGCAGTACCTGCTTTAGCACCATCCGGTTCCGCATAAGATAAATAAATCAATCGATTGCTTTGGAATTCCGGATCGAGTGCTACATCCAGTAATCCGCCTTGCTGGTGTACATATACCGCAGGAGTTCCGCTGATCGGCGCCGAAATGCGGCCATCCGGCGTAATGATGCGCAATTGTCCGATTTTTTCCGTTACCAGCACATTACCGTCCGGCATAAAAGCCATTCCCCAGGGAAATTGCAACCCTTCGGTGATCAGGTGAATATTGAACTCGGTTTGAATACGCTGCGCATGCGCGGTGATGGGGGGGAAACAGCAAAGTATTAACAGCAAACACCTGGTGGCAATTTGTGTTCGGATCATAACGCTTTCCTACGGATCATTGAGAGAAATTCCAATGTATCATTCAACGGCATCCGCCTCAACATTTTGCTACATTACTTGTAAAAACAAGCTGGAGCGGTTTCGGCAAATGATTTCATCAATAAAAAATCATTGAAAAATATCCCCGTAAATCAACTCGATGGACAAGCGATGGAGAGCGGCGCTGCGTGATGTTCTGCCTAATGTCGCCCCCGGCTGATTGACTTGGCAATCAATCAGCGGTACGATCGCGTGTTTTAAGATGCTGGAATTGGTACGAAAAAATGCGGAAAAAATTGGTCGCTGGTAATTGGAAAATGCATGGCTGTTTGGCAGAAAATGATCAGTTACTCGCGGATGTCGTCGATAGATTGACGGGATTGTCAAGTGATCAATTTGCGGTTTGTGTTCCATATCCTTATTTGTTTTCAGTGCAAAATACGCTGAAAGATACCAATATTGCGTGGGGAGCGCAAAATTTGAGTCAATTCGAGAAAGGCGCTTATACCGGCGAAGTGTCGGCAGCGATGCTGAAAGACTTTGGTTGTCGGTATGTTATTGTTGGGCATTCCGAAAGAAGGACATTGTTCAACGAAAGTAATGTAGTGGTTGCCGAAAAATATTCGGCTGCACAGCACGCAGGGATTGTTCCTATTTTATGTGTCGGCGAATCGCTGAAGCAGCGCGATGATGGAATTACTGAGACAATAATAGCAGAGCAGTTGGCGGAGGTTATTCAGCGCGCGGGGGTTGAGTCGTTAGATAGCGCTGTTGTCGCTTATGAACCGATTTGGGCAATCGGTACAGGGAAAACAGCGACGCCGCAGCAAGCCGAAGATGTTCATGCTTTTATTCGTAAAGAAATTGCGAAACAAAATTCAAGTGTAGCGGATAACTTGACTATTCTATATGGCGGTAGTGTGAAAGCAAGCAATGCATTGGAATTATTTGCCATGCCCGATATTGATGGCGGTTTAATTGGTGGTGCATCACTCGTTGCGGATGAATTTGTCGCTATTTGCCGTGCCTTAGTTCATTAAATATTTTGGAGTAAATCGTTGGAGACCTTGGTTTGGGTAGCGCATGTGATTCTGGCGCTCGCATTGATAATTCTGGTGCTGTTGCAACATGGAAAAGGGGCGGACATGGGCGCCGCCTTTGGTAGCGGATCAGCGGGTAGTTTGTTTGGAGCGAGTGGTTCCGCAACTTTCTTGAGCCGTGCGACAAGTTTTACTGCGGCAATGTTTTTCATCACAAGCATGAGTTTAACTTATTTTTCAGTAAATCAAACCGGTGATGATAGTGTGATGAGTTTAATCAGCGAGTTTGAGGAAGCAACTGATGCATCAGCGGAAAAAATGGATGAAGATACTGTCCTTGGTCGCGATCTAGTAAAGCCTGGCGTGGAAAGCGATTCTAAAGTCAATCAAATCCCAGATTAATATGAGTGCGGGATGGTGAACAGGAAATAGATATTGTGTTGTTTGCTGCCGATGTGGTGGAATTGGTAGACACGCCGTCTTGAGGGGGCGGTGGCGAAAGCTGTGCGAGTTCGACTCTCGCCATCGGCACCACGATTAATTGCGCGAGGTCAATGCCATCGTAATTCGATTATTGGTAGAGTAGAAATGCTAGAAAATTATTTTCCAATCTTATTATTTCTGATCGTTGGATTCCTAGTTGGGGTGGTGCCAATGCTGTGTGGCTGGTTGTTGGCGCCGAACAAACCGAATAGTGAGAAGCTTTCACCTTATGAGTGTGGTTTTGAAGCTTTCGAAGATGCTCGCATGAAGTTTGATGTGCGTTATTATTTGGTTGCGATTTTATTTATTTTATTTGATTTGGAAATTGCATTTTTATTTCCTTGGGCGATCGTACTGGATGAAATCGGTTTGTTTGGTTTTGTCGCGATGATTGTTTTCCTTGGCATCCTGGTTGTTGGTTTTATCTATGAATGGATGAAGGGCGCGCTAGAATGGGATTGACGCTATGAGTATCGAAGGAACTTTGGAAAAAGGATTCGTAACGACCAGTCTGGATTCGATTATTAATTGGGGACGGACGGGGTCGATGTGGCCGATGACTTTCGGTCTGGCCTGTTGTGCTGTTGAAATGATGCAAACAGGCGCTTCCAGGTATGATCTGGATCGATTCGGTATTGTATTTAGACCCAGTCCACGCCAATCGGATGTCATGATAGTGGCGGGTACTTTGTGCAATAAAATGGCACCGGCACTACGCAAGGTATATGATCAAATGGCGGAGCCCCGTTGGGTGATTTCCATGGGATCTTGCGCCAATGGTGGCGGTTATTATCACTACTCTTATTCCGTGGTTCGGGGGTGCGATCGCATCGTTCCGGTTGATATCTATGTTCCGGGTTGTCCACCCACTGCCGAAGCATTGTTGTACGGTATTATTCAATTGCAAAATAAAATTAATCGCACTAATACGATTGCTCGCTAATGGTTACTAAACATCAAGAGATTCTCGCGGAAGCACTGCGTATTGCACTGAATAACCAATTAGTTGATTTGCAAATTCAATTTGGTGAAATGACTATCGTGCTCAGTGTGAGCGATATTCATACAGCTTCTTTTGTTTTGAGGGATCATCCGGTGCTTAAATTTGATACGCTGGTCGATTTATGTGGAATCGATTACTCGACTTACGGTGAAGTGTTATCGGCAAAGCACCAATTGCGCAATAAGCGATTTGCTGTTATTTATCATTTGTTATCGGTAGAGAAAAATCAAAGATTGCGTGTCCGGGTATTGGCGGAAGATAATGAATTGCCGGCTGTCGATTCAGTGACGGATGTGTGGCCGGCCGCAAATTGGTTTGAGCGAGAAGCATTTGATCTTTATGGCATTGTCTTTACTGAGCATCCTGATCTGCGTCGTATTTTGACGGACTATGGTTTTATTGGTAACCCGTTCCGCAAGGATTTTCCGATAAGCGGTCACGTTGAGATGCGCTATGACGAAGAACAAAAGAGGGTTGTTTATCAGCCAGTTACAATTGATCCTCGGGAGATTACCCCTCACGTCATTCGTGAAGAACATTACGGAGATTGTTGATTACAATCTCTAACGCCTTGTAAATGTCTTAGAATATTTTTATAACCTTATGGCTGAAATACGTAATTACACCTTGAATTTTGGGCCGCAGCACCCGGCGGCACACGGGGTACTGCGTTTAGTACTGGAGCTGGATGGTGAAGTGGTAAAGCGAGCCGATCCTCATATCGGTTTGCTGCATCGTGCAACGGAAAAGCTAGCGGAAAATAAAACTTATTTGCAATCCGTTCCGTATATGGATCGCTTGGATTATGTATCAATGATGGTTAATGAACATGCCTATGTCATGGCCATCGAGAGATTGCTGCAAATTGAGGTTCCGATTCGTGCGCAATATATTCGGGTGATGTTTGATGAAATTACACGAATTCTTAATCATTTGTTATGGATAGGAGCGCATGCGCTTGATGTTGGTGCCATGACGATGTTTTTGTATGCATTTCGTGAACGTGAAGATTTGATGGATTGCTATGAAGCGGTTTCCGGTGCCAGAATGCATGCGGCTTATTATCGTCCTGGCGGCGTTTATCGTGATTTGCCGGATAACATGCCAAAGTATGTGGCATCTAAGATTCACAATGAAAAAGTGACCCGGGCGCGTAACGCGAATCGCGAGGGCTCGTTGCTGGATTTTATTGAAGACTTTACGAATCGTTTCCCGGCATATGTGGATGAATATGAAACATTGCTGACTGATAACAGAATTTGGAAGCAGCGCTTGGTTGATATTGGTGTGGTATCACCGGAGCGTGCAAAAGCATTAGGTTTTACTGGCCCCATGCTGCGTGGTTCTGGTGTGGCGTGGGATATCAGAAGAAAGGAACCCTACGAAGTGTATGATCTTCTGGATTTTGATATTCCAATTGGTGTCAATGGTGATTGTTATGATCGGTATTTGGTTCGTATGGAAGAATTTCGTCAATCGAATCGTATTATCAAGCAATGTGTTGATTGGTTAAGAAAGAATCCTGGACCGGTGATTACCGATAATTACAAAGTTGCACCGCCTTCACGGGTAAGTATGAAACAGAATATGGAAGAAATGATTCATCATTTCAAATTGTTCACTGAAGGATTTCATGTGCCGCCCGGTGAGGTTTATGCGGCAGTTGAGCATCCGAAAGGTGAGTTCGGGATCTATTTGGTTTCCAATGGTGCAAATAAACCCTATCGGATGAAAATACGTGCACCGGGATTTGCACACTTGGCGGCACTCGATGAAATGTCGCGTGGTCACATGATTTCTGATGTGGTTGCGATTATTGGTACTCAAGATATCGTATTTGGTGAGATAGATAGATAAAGATGCTGAGCGCAGAATCCTTAAGAAGAATTGATCGCGAGATCGATAAATACCCATCTGATCAAAAACAATCTGCTGTTATGTCAGCGCTTGCAATCGCACAGGATGAAAAAGGGTGGTTGGGCAATGAGACGATGAATTTTATTGCGGAATACTTAGGGATGCCTCCTATCGCGGTTTATGAAGTGGCTACATTTTATAATATGTATAACTTGGAGCCCGTCGGTCGAAATAAAATAACGGTTTGTACCAATTTGCCTTGTGCGCTATCAGGCAGTAATGAAACCGCGCTATATTTGAAGCGGAAACTTGGTATTGATTTTAACCAAACTACGCCGGATGGGAAATTTACCCTTAAAGAGGGTGAATGCTTTGGGGCATGTGGTGATGCACCGGTTTTGCTAGTCAATAACAAACGTATGTGCAGTTTTATGTCCAATGAAAGGATCGATCAGCTATTGGAGGATCTGAGTAAATGAGTCAGTTCCCGCAAACTTTAATGTATGGCGTTGATTCGACTAACCCAGATAATTGGCGGTTACGCAGTTACGAGAAACGCGAAGGTTATTCAGCGCTAAGAAAAATTATTAATGAAAAAATTGCACCAGAAGCGGTTATTGAAGAAGTAAAAAAATCTGCATTGCGTGGGCGTGGTGGTGCCGGATTCCCAACCGGTTTAAAATGGAGTTTCATGCCGAAAAATTATGAAGGCGATAAATACATTGTATGTAATTCCGATGAGGGTGAGCCTGGGACATTCAAAGACCGTGATATTTTGCGCTATAACCCACATTTGTTGATAGAAGGTATGATTATCGCCGCCTACGCGATGGGGGCGAAGGCCGGCTATAATTATATTCATGGCGAAATTTGGGAAACTTATGAACGTGCAGAAGAGGCAGTGGAGGAAGCGCGTAATGCCGGTTATCTCGGTAATAATATTCTAGGATCGTCATTCAGCTTTCAGCTCTATAATCATCATGGCTATGGTGCATATATCTGCGGAGAGGAGACCGCTTTACTGGAGTCAATAGAAGGAAAGAAAGGTCAACCACGCTTTAAGCCGCCATTTCCGGCGAATTTCGGGCTTTATGGTAAACCCACAACCATTAATAACACTGAGACTTTTGCTTCTGTTCCATGGATTATCAAAAACGGCGGGGAAAAATATCTGCAGCTCGGTAAGCCGAATAACGGCGGCACTAAAATTTTTTCAGTGTCCGGGCATGTGAATAAACCTGGAAATTATGAAATTCCGCTCGGCACATCGTTTACCAAATTGCTGGAATTGGCGGGCGGCATGCGGGGGGGGCGCAAGTTGAAAGGCTGCATACCGGGGGGATCATCAATGCCTGTTTTGCCCGGTGATATCATGATGCAAGTCGATATGGACTATGATTCAATTGCAAAAGCTGGATCCATGCTGGGTTCCGGTGCTGTGATCATTATGGATGAAACGACATGTATGGTACGTGCTTTGGAGCGATTGTCTTATTTTTATTACGAAGAATCGTGTGGTCAATGTACACCATGTCGGGAAGGTACCGGATGGCTTTACCGAATCGTCAATCGAATTGAGCATGGCAAAGGTAAACCCGAAGATCTAGAGCTTTTGGATAATATTGCAGATAACATTCAGGGTAGAACGATATGTGCTCTTGGTGATGCTGCTGCTATGCCTGTCCGTGCAATGATTCAGCATTTTCGAGATGAGTTTTCTTATCATATCGAGCATAAGAAATGTATGGTATAAAATTTCTATCCATTGATTTAAATTATAAATAGTAACTTTATTCAAACTCCTCAACCGATGGTCAATATAGAAATCGACGGTAAACAAGTAGCTGTTCCTAAGGGAGGCACCATCATGGATGGGGCGAAGCAGCTTGGTGTTTATATTCCACATTTTTGTTATCACAAGAAATTATCGATAGCTGCCAATTGTCGTATGTGCCTGGTTCAAGTCGAGAAAGCTCCTAAGCCGTTGCCCGCATGTGCGACGCCGGTTATGGAAGGAATGAAGGTATATACGCACTCTCAACAAGCTGTTACCGCTCAAAAAGGGGTGATGGAATTTTTATTGATCAATCATCCGTTGGATTGCCCAATCTGTGATCAAGGTGGGGAATGTCAATTGCAGGATTTGGCCGTAGGGTATGGATCCAGTGGTTCGCGATACTCTGAAGCCAAGCGTGTTGTTGTCAATAAAAATCTTGGACCGCTGATTTCCACAGACATGACGAGATGCATTCATTGCACCCGGTGTGTCAGATTTGGACAAGAAATTGCAGGAATTATGGAACTCGGTATGATAGGCCGCGGCGAGCATTCTGAAATTCTTGCGTTTGTTGGTAAAACCGTTGATTCAGAATTATCGGGCAATGTGATTGATCTTTGTCCGGTAGGGGCGTTGGTCAGTAAGCCTTTTCGATACTCGGCGCGCACATGGGAATTGGCACGTAGAAAATCCGTTAGTCCGCACTGTGGTCTCGGTTCCAATTTGGTGGTGCAGATCAAACAAAATCGTGTGATGCGTGTGTTGCCTCGTGATAATGAAGCTATTAACGAATGTTGGTTGTCCGATAAAGATCGTTTTTCTTACGAGGGATTAAATTCAGACGATCGATTAATTCATCCAATGATCAAACGTGATGGCCAATGGATTGAATGTGACTGGCAAGAAGCACTGGAATTCACTGTGCAATCTATTCAGGCGATAAAGCAAAAATACGGAGCAGATAGTATAGCTGCGCTTGGATCGGCGCATAGTACAGCGGAAGAACTGTACTTGCTGCAAAAGTTAGTGCGAGCACTTGGCAGTAATAATATCGATCATCGCTTGCGTCAAAGTGATTTTCGCGCAGATAAATATCTGACGGGAGTACCGTGGCTTGGCACTAGTATAGCTGATATTTCCCAATTGAAATCAACACTTGTTGTTGGAAGTACACTGCGTAAAGATCATCCTTTGATAGCGCAGCGTTTGAGGCAAGCGGTTAAGGCCGGAATGCAACTGAATCTTGTTAATCCGATCGACGATGATTTGCTAACAAAAGTGGCCAGCAAAGTAATTGTAGCGCCAAATGCAATGATCAATGCTTTAACCGAAATTCTCAAAGCGGTTATTGAGATCAAAGGTATTGAGCCTGGGGAAGATCTGAAGCAACTGATGCAATCGGCCAATGTTTCAAGCTCGGCTACAGCTCGTGCGATCGGTACAAGTTTGATTGATAATCAGCCAGCTGCAGTTTATTTGGGTAATTTATCGCAACATCACCCGGATTATTCTCGGATTCATTGGTTAGCTGGAAACATTGCGCGAATTACCGGAGCCCATTATGGCGTATTGGGAGAGGCAGCGAATAGTGTAGGTGCTTATTTCGCAGGGGCAATTCCTAATGTAGGTATACTGCCTGGCCTGGAAAGATTCGAGAATATGAATGCGCATACAGGTTTGAATGCTGCACAGATGCTTGGATTTAACGGTGACTCGACGCATGAGCGATGCAAAGCGTTTATGTTGATGAATATAGAGCCCGAATTCGATACATATAATTCACAGCAAGCGCTCAAAGTGATTTCGTCGAGTGACTTTGTGGTTTCGTTGAGCGCTTATAAAGGAAATATGCAGCATCATGCGCAAGTATTATTGCCAATAACTCCTTTTACAGAAACTTCGGGAACTTATGTGAATACTGAAGGAACGATCCAAAGCTTTAACGGTGTAGTATCTCCTTTGGGAGATGCGCGCCCGGCTTGGAAGGTCTTGCGCGTACTGGCCAATATACTTGAATTGCCGGGATTTGAATATGAGACAACTGAGCAAGTACGAATGGAAATATTTCCAGAGTCAATTAAAATTGACCAATATCTTGATAATGGCCCAAGTGCGATTGATGAGGTGATTCAAATCACTGATCAGCACGGGATACAACGCATTGGCGAGGTACCGATTTATCAAACGGATCCAATCGTTCGTAGAGCAGAGTCACTACAGAAAACACAAGATGCGGTTTTGCCCAAAGCATGGATGACTTCTTCGTTACTGGATAGTTTAGGTATTGTTGTTGGTGATTTAGTCAAAATTAAGCAAGGAAATGGCGAGGCACAACTAGAAGCAGCACTGGATAATGGGTTGCCAGTCAATTGCGCACGTATTGCATGCGCGCACCTAAAAACAAAAGATTTGGGCGCATTGTTTGGTGAAATCAGTATAGAAAAAATCTAATGGCAATGGTTGGAGTAATTTGATGGAGTATTTTCAACAGCAATTTATTAACCTGTTCGGTATGGAATGGGGTGCAATGTTGTTTGCATTTGCTTCGAATATGATCTTTATTTTGGCTATTGTGATTCCTTTACTACTAGGTGTTGCATATTTAACGTTTGCGGAACGAAAAATTATCGCCTATATGCAGATTCGAGTTGGACCGAATCGAGTGACATTTTTCGGGATCCCATGGTTGCGCGGTTGGGGGCAACCGATTGCCGATGCGGTTAAGGCGATCATGAAAGAAATCGTGATTCCGACAGGGGCCAATAAATTTCTTTTTGTCTTAGCGCCAGTTCTTACCATCATGCCGGCACTTGCTGCATGGGCAGTTATTCCTTTTTCTCCAGAAATGGTTTTAGCCGATATTAATGCGGGGTTACTTTATATACTGGCGATGACCTCTATGGGAATTTACGGCATCATCATCGCGGGATGGGCATCGAATTCGAAATATGCATTTTTAGGTGCAATGCGTTCCGCAGCGCAGGTGGTTTCTTATGAGTTGGCGATGGGGTTTGCATTAGTTTGCGTATTAATGATGTCGCAAAGTTTGAATTTAGGGGATATCGTTAATGGTCAACAAGGCGATAGTTTGTTGAATTGGTATTTAATACCGCTGTTTCCGATGTTTTTGGTTTATCTGATCTCAGGAGTTGCGGAAACAAATCGTGCGCCGTTTGATGTTGCTGAAGGGGAGTCGGAAATTGTCGCCGGTTTTCATGTGGATTATTCCGGTATGGCATTTACAGTATTTTTTCTGGCCGAATATTCTAATATGATCTTAGTGGCTACGCTGACGTCAATCATGTTTCTCGGTGGATGGCTACCACCTATTGATATGACGCCTTTTACGTGGATACCCGGATTTATCTGGCTCTTATTAAAAATTGCATTCATTTTGTTCTTGTTCTTGTGGTTTCGTGCAACGTTTCCACGTTATCGGTATGATCAGATCATGAGATTAGGATGGAAAGTATTTATACCAATTACGCTCGTGTGGATTATTTTGCTGGGTACAATTATGCAATTACCGGACTCAGCTAGAAATTCTTTCCCATTAAATATCTGGTTTTGAAAGAGCTAAATACCATGAAACGAATTAAAAATTTTTTTAAAACCTTTTTATTGTTCGAACTGCTAAAAGGCATGGCAATAACCGGACGATATCTGTTTAAGCCAAAAATTACCGTACATTTTCCGGAAGAAAAAACGCCGCAATCGCCCCGATTTCGTGGATTGCATGCTCTTCGCCGCTATCCTAACGGCGAAGAGCGTTGTATAGCTTGCAAATTGTGTGAGGCTGTTTGTCCAGCGATGGCGATTACTATTGATTCCGAGTTGCGTGCTGATGGCACACGAAGAACAACTCGTTACGATATAGATTTGGCAAAATGTATTTTTTGCGGTTTCTGCGAAGAATCATGCCCGGTCGATTCGATTGTTGAGACGCGTATATTGGAGTATCACGGAGAAAAAAGGGGAGATTTGATTTATACCAAGGAAATGCTACTAGCAATCGGTGATCGTTATGAAGAGCAAATTGCCAAGGATCGAGAAGCCGATGCGCGCTATCGTTAATTATTGTTGTTAAATATACATGAATTTTCAAGATTTCTTATTTTATTTCTTCTCAGCGATTTTAATCGCATCCGCGGTCGGTGTAATAACGGTTCGTAATCCTGTGAATTCTGCACTCTTATTGGTATTGGCCTTTGTAACGAGTGCGGGCTTATGGTTATTACTGGAAGCGGAGTTCTTGGCGATTGCTTTAGTGCTGGTTTATGTCGGCGCTGTAATGGTGCTGTTTCTTTTTGTTGTAATGATGTTGGACATAAATTTGGATCGATTGCGCGAAGGATTTTGGAAATGGTTTCCGTTCGGAGCGCTTGTTGCACTGGCAATGGTGGCTGAAATTTCTTTGGTTTTAATGGGAAAATACTTTGGGCTGGACGAAATGCCGACCCCTGCTCCCCATGATGCCGATTACAGTAACACTCGGGAATTGGGGCGCTTGATATATACTGAGTACGTATATGCAT
This sequence comes from Nitrosomonas sp., assembly GCA_021582655.1. GTDB lineage: Bacteria > Pseudomonadota > Gammaproteobacteria > Burkholderiales > Nitrosomonadaceae > Nitrosomonas. The sequence goes on along the minus strand of CP091135.1, from coordinate 989,033 downwards.
TTGAATTAGCGGCTGTACTATTGTTGGTTGCAATGGTTGCGGCAATCGCTTTAACGTTAAGGCATCGGGAAGATAAAAGATCGACCGATCCGGCACGGCAAGTGAAAGTAAAAAAAGAAGATCGCTTGCGAGTTGTGTCTATACCGACAGAAAAGCAGGAATAGTTATGAAACTTATATTAACTGTTTTTATAAAGAGGTAGCTAGTTTTGGTATCGTTATCGCATTATCTGGTGCTTGGTGCAATTCTGTTCGCAATTGGTCTTGTTGGGATTTTTTTGAATAGAAAAAATGTCATCATTTTGCTCATGTCGATTGAGTTAATGTTATTGGCAGTCAACATGAATTTTGTTGCTTTTTCACATTATTTGCAGGATATATCCGGGCAAATTTTCGTATTCTTTATACTAACAGTTGCAGCGGCGGAATCGGCAATTGGATTGGCAATTCTTGTAGTGCTGTTTCGTAATTTGCGTACGATTAATGTTGATGATTTGGATAAGCTTCAAGGCTAATTGGTAGGATAATTGACAAATTGTTTTAATAAGTAATATTGACCGAGATGCAAAAACTTTATTTATTGGTGCCGCTTGCTCCGCTATTGGGTTCAATAATCGCTGGATTATTTGGGCGTTTGATTGGACGTGAGTGGAGTCATCGAGTAACCATCGGATTGGTATTCGTTTCCTTACTTGCTTCCATAGTAATATTTATGGATGTTTTAGAGGGTAACAGTTATAACGGTACGGTATATACCTGGTTGATGGCGGGGGATACTCGATTTGAAGTTGGGTTTCTGATTGATCAATTGTCAGCAACTATGATGGTTGTTGTCAGTTTGGTATCTTTGATGGTGCATGTCTATACGATAGGATACATGCACGATGATCCTGGCTATCAGCGGTTTTTTAGCTATATTTCATTGTTTACTTTTTCAATGATGATGCTGGTGATGTCTAATAATTTCTTACAATTATTTTTCGGCTGGGAGGCAGTCGGACTAGTATCGTATTTATTGATCGGTTTTTGGTATACACGTCCTACAGCGATTTATGCCAATATGAAAGCTTTTTTGGTCAACCGCGTTGGAGACTTTGGTTTTCTGTTGGGTATTGGTATGGTTTTAGCGTATTTCGGGACATTGGATTATGTTTCGGTCTTTGTTCAGGCGCCGGAGATTGCCAATGAAAAAATCGAATTGATTTCTGGAGTACCTTGGTTTGTCATTACATTGATTTGTATTCTGTTGTTCATTGGTGCCATGGGGAAATCTGCACAATTTCCGCTACATGTATGGTTGCCTGATTCGATGGAAGGTCCGACTCCGATTTCTGCATTGATACATGCCGCGACCATGGTAACAGCAGGTATATTTATGGTTGCACGAATGTCGCCGCTATTTGAATTATCAGACACAGCATTATCAGTTATTTTGATAATTGGTGGAATAACGACATTATTCATGGCGCTTGTAGCGGTGGTACAAAACGATATTAAGCGCGTGGTTGCTTATTCGACGCTATCTCAACTCGGTTATATGACAGTGGCCCTTGGTGCATCTGCGTATTCGGCGGCAATATTTCATTTGATGACGCATGCATTCTTTAAGGCTGTGCTATTCCTTGGTGCAGGATCAGTCATTATTGCTATGCATCATGAACAGAATATGCAAAAAATGGGCGGTCTTAAGGCATATATGCCGATTACTTACTGGACAATGTTCGTTGCAGCATTGGCAAGTGCGGGCGTGCCGGGTTTTTCAGGTTTTTTCTCAAAAGATGCGATTATTGAGGCTGTACACTTCGCGAATATTCCAGGCAGTAGTTTTGCGTATTTTTGTGTCTTGGTAACAGTATTTGTGACGGCATTATATACATTTCGGTTGATTTTTATGACTTTTCATGGGAAACCGCGAATGGACAAGCATACACAGTCGCATCTGCACGAATCACCATGGGTAGTAACGGTTCCATTGGTTGTTCTTGCTATTCCAACTATATCTGCAGGATGGTTTATTGGATCAATGGTTTTTGGTGATTACTTTAATAATGTGATTCATGTACTACCACAGCACGATGCAATAGAAAAACTGAGTGCAGAGTTTACAGGGATAGGTGCAATGATGTTACATGCATTAACTACAGCCCCTTTTTGGCTATCAATAGGTGGTATTTTTACTGCTTGGTATTTATATAGCGCGAGAACTGATATTCCTGCAAAAATTAGAGCGAGATTTGGTTTGATTTATAATATTCTTGATCGAAAATATTATATCGATGAATTATATTCATGGTTTTTTGCGGGTGGTACTCGTGCATTGGGAACTACATTATGGAAATTTTGTGATATAAAAATTATCGACGGATTTTTTGTTAATGGCGCAGCGCGAATGGTTGTATTGACGGCTTCCATGGTACGTCGCTATCAAACTGGATATATATATCACTACGCATTTAGCATGATTGTTGGCATCCTAATCATTTTGACATTTTGGCTTTATTGATTGAAAGTTAGCAGAATTGCATTTCAAGCAGATCAATATCTCGATACCTTAAAAATAAGCTCAAACAAAATAACGGAATAAGCATGTTGTCTGATTTTCCACTTTTAACTTTAATTATTTGGCTACCTATTATTTTTGGTATTGCCGTACTTGCAACCGGGGACGACCGTAACGCTTCATTTGCTCGCTGGATTTCTTTGACTGGTGCCATTTTGGGTTTTTTGGTGGCAATTCCGTTGTATACCAATTTCGATATAGCGACAGGTGCTATGCAGTTTGTCGAGCATCGAACTTGGTTTGAACGATTCAATGTCAATTATCATTTAGGTGTCGATGGTATATCAATGCCATTAATCTTACTGAATTGTTTTATTACACCTCTGATTGTTGTTGCAGGCTGGGAAGTTATTAAAGTACGTGTATCGCAGTATCTGGGCGCCTTTCTTATAATGTCTGGTATTGTGAATGGTGTATTTTCATCATTGGATGCAATTTTGTTTTATGTATATTGGGAAGCGTCACTCATTCCAATGTTCTTGATTATTGGGATTTGGGGGGGGGCTAATCGGGTTTACGCCGCAATTAAATTCTTTCTCTATACCCTATTGGGTTCCTTGCTGATGCTGGTTGCTTTTATTTATCTTTATCAGGCATCAGAAGGTAGTTTTTCGATTGAAGCTTATCACAAGCTGCCTATTTCAATGACGCCGCAGATTTTGATTTTTATTGCATTTCTTCTAGCATTTGCTGTTAAGGTGCCGATGTGGCCGGTACATACATGGTTACCGGATGCGCATGTGGAAGCACCAACTGGCGGTTCCGTTGTTTTAGCGGCAATCTTGTTGAAGTTGGGTGGCTATGGCTTTTTGCGTTTTTCCTTGCCAATTGTCCCCGATGCGAGCCATTACTTGGCGAGCATGATGATTGTATTGTCACTCATTGCTGTGGTTTACATTGGTTTGATTGCATTAATGCAAGCTGATATGAAAAAGTTGATTGCGTACTCATCCGTGGCGCATATGGGATTTGTCACACTCGGTTTTTTCTTTTTCAACGCATATGGAATTGAGGGAGCGATGGTACAAATGATTTCGCACGGCTTTATTTCTGGTGCGATGTTTCTTTGTGTCGGTGTACTATATGATCGATTACATTCTCGTCAAATTGCCGATTATGGTGGTGTTGTAAATAAGATGCCGATTTTTGCGGCCTTTTTTATGTTATTTGCGATGGCAAACGCCGGGCTTCCCGGAACCAGCGGGTTTGTCGGTGAGTTTATGGTTATCATGAGTGCTGTTCAGATTAGTTTTTGGTATGCCTTTCTTGCGGCTACAACACTAATTTTTGGCGCTGCATATACTTTGTGGATGTATAAGCGTGTTATTTTTGGCGCGGTGGCAAGTCCCGCTGTTGAAAGCCTGCAAGATATCTCTAAGCGGGAGTTTGCTTTATTGGCGATTTTGGCCATCGCGGTCTTATGGGTAGGCGTGTATCCATTCCCGCTTACGGAGGTCATGCATACAACAGTTGAGCAATTGTTGATTCATATTGGTAACAGTAAGCTGTAGTTGCGGTAATTCTGAAATTTTGAATATTCCTGCTATGAGGATAGAAAGTTAATGAATTTTATTCCACCTGATTTTGCGCCGGCTTCTTCTGAGATTTTTATGCTCATAATGGTGTGTGTTGTTATGCTGGCAGATTTGACAGCAGGCGAGAAAAAGCCTTATCTCGCTTATTTGTTGACACAAATTACATTATTGGGTTGTACAATTCTTACCTATACCTCTTTTTCTATTGAGTCTGTACAAACTTTTCACGGTATGTTTGTTGACGATTCAATGGCGGATACTTTGAAGCTGATGATATACGGGACTGTTTCAGCCGTTCTGGTGTACTCCTATTCATACATAGCCGATCGTGGTATGTTGCGTGGTGAGTTTTTCAGTCTTATTTTGTTCGCTACTTTAGGCATGATGGTGATGATTTCGGCCAGTCATTTTTTGACGTTGTATATTGGACTCGAATTATTATCGTTGGCACTTTATGCATTGGTCGCTTTAAGACGGGATTCTGTCGTTGCTACTGAAGCTGCCATGAAATTCTTTGTTTTGGGAGCATTAGCTTCTGGTTTCCTCTTGTATGGTATGTCGCTTGTTTACGGTGCAACAGGAACGTTACATGTTTCACAGCTGACTCAAGTAATTCAAAGTGGAGCAAGTAGTAAAGAAGTATTGGTGGTAGGGCTTGTTTTTATTGTTGCAGGGATTAGTTTTAAGCTGAGTGCAGCGCCGTTTCATATGTGGGCACCTGATGTATATCAAGGTGCCCCAACAGCAGTAACCTTATTCATCGGATCGGCACCGAAGTTTGCGGCATTCGGTTTTGTGATGCGCTTATTGATCGAAGGATTGGGTGAAATGGTTTCAGATTGGCAGGGTATGCTGGTGATATTAGCCGTACTATCAATGGCGGTTGGTAATATTGCTGCGATCGCACAATCGAATATCAAACGTATGTTGGCTTATTCGACAATTTCTCATATGGGTTTTTTATTGCTCGGGTTTATTAGCGCCGACTCGAATGGATATAGTTCTGCACTTTTCTATGTGATTGCTTATGTTTTAATGACTCTAGGTACTTTTGCTGCAATTATGCTATTGTGCCGATATGGTTTTGAAGCAGAAGATATCAACGATTTCAAAGGATTGAGTAAACGTAATTCATGGTATGCTTTTATCACCATGCTGTTTATGCTTTCATTAGCCGGCATACCGCCCATGATGGGGTTTTATGCAAAATTTGCAGTATTGCAGGCTGTCGTTAATGCTGGCTTTGTATGGCTAGCTGTCGTTGCAGTGTTGTTTTCTCTAATTGGTGCGTTCTATTACTTGCGTATTATCAAGTTGATGTATTTTGATGAACCGGAAGTAACAGAATCCATTGAATCTAATAATGATGTAAAAATTTTATTCAGTGCCAATGGGCTTGCAATTTTGGTCTTGGGCATATTTCCGCAAGCTTTGATGAGCTTGAGTCTTTTTGCAATTCAAAATACACTGTAAAACCATATTAATTGCTCCCGTAAAGTATTTTCTCTAGAAGCCTGAAGAATCGGAGCTCCTTGATAGTGCTGGAAAATCGATTGCCCTATGATATCGCATTGAAACAATTGCTTATTTTGAGCATATTTTAATCTCAGCATTCATGCACCGATTGATGACTGGTACCACAGCGGTAGAATTTCAGTAATGATATTGCTCGGCTTTATTATGAGGATAATATTGATTTAATCGACTGCCCAAATTCGAGTAAATCACTGCGTTGCGATTACAGCCAATACGTCAGTGTTAATTTAATGGAAGGGAGAGATTCAATAAGCGTTGTCTTTTCGTAGAACAATCCAGACGGTTTTAAGAATAATCCAGAAATCCAGCCATATAGACCAATGCTTTAGATAATATAGATCATGTTCTATGCGTGCTTTCATCTTCTCCAGTGTTTCTGTTTCTCCACGCCAACCGTTAACTTGCGCCCAGCCGGTAATACCCGGTTTTGCTTTGTGACGCAACATATATCCTTTAATAAGCTTACGATAAAGCTCGTTGTGCGCTACGGCATGAGGGCGGGGACCGACAATGCTCATACGTCCTTGTAGCACGTTAAAGAATTGCGGTAATTCGTCTAACGAAGTGCGGCGTAGAAAACCGCCGATTCTCGTAAGGCGTTGATCATTCTGCTTAGCTTGTTGAATATTGGCGCCATCTTCAGTGACAGTCATGGATCGAAATTTATAAACGACAATTTCCTCACCGTTCAAACCGTACCGCCGTTGCTTAAAAATAATTGGCCCGGGTGATGTGAACTTTACCGCTAAAGCAATGAAAATTAATATGGGGGAGATCAGAATGACGATCAGTAGCGCTAATAAAAAGTCACTGACAGATTTCACTACGCCATTGATGCCGGTAAACGGTGATTCATTCATTGCGACGACTGGTATATCACCTATGTAATCGAAGTGCGCTTGCATCAAATCAAAAATATAAATATCGGGCAAGAAGTAAATGGACGATGTCGTATCGGGCAATTGATCCATCAGTTTCTGAATACGCGGCTGAGACGACATTGGTAAACTGATAAAAACCATCTCGATATTATGATGCTGTAAATAGGGTATCAGATCGTCCAATTCACCTAAACGAGTTCCGAAATCATCAGTGTTGGTATTCTGGGGGATTTCCGAATCGGTTGAATGTGCATCGTCAGTTTTTGGAATTCGGGTGCTGCTGCGGTCATCGAAATAACCTCGATAGTTGATAAGAAGCAGCGGCAATCCTGTTATATGCTTGATAAATCGATAGCTATTTTCGTTGGCGCCAATGACAACTGCTGAGCGCGATTTACCTTCTGTATGTAAATAAGTGACGATACTGCGAACGGTAATATGGCTTGCAATTAAGATGAAAGGAGTGACAACAAACCATGTTAATAACACTTCATCGGAGAATTGCTGCTCAAATTTGGTTGCAAAACCAAGAAAAGTGAGTATTGCGACGATTAAGAACCAGCCTAGTAACATATCGCGTATATAGATCAAGAGTTGATCCCTACGCCAATTACGGATAACGAGGATACGCTCGTAAATGTACGATGAGATAAAATAAGTCAGAACCACGAGTACTAAGTAGTAGCTGGTAAAATCTTCGTCATATATCCAGGTTGTCAGGATTAGCATCCCCCAAATGATGAAAGGATCAAGAAGGTTCTTGAAGAAGGCGACGATCGGTAGATTGTTTTGGATCATTTTTGTCCGTAAGTGTATCTTAAGCTCATAATCCCGCCATTGGCATTAAAGCCGCCGAGCGACGATTCAGATTTTAAATCGTTGTGAAAACCTGAGGCCGTGAGTTCCAGGCCGGTGTGGGGAACATATGTGAGTTTCACCACTGCATTACGGAAAGTATTTTCCCCACCTATTGACAGTAATGGATCGGTTAAGCTTGCAAATCGATTAAAATTCCTCGTTTCATACGAAAAGTCGCCCTCTAATCTGATCTTGGGGGTCAAGTTCCAGGAAGGAACTACACTAACACCTGTACTGAGACTGAAGCTTGCTGTCAGTGTCTGTATCGCGGAAGTTTCCCGCCAGCCGTTGATGGTTAGGCCTAGTTTATCGGTAGGCTGCCAGTTATAACTCATGCGCGCGTTGAATCCACTGAAGTCACGCTGATTAAAGCTGACATTGGTTCTTTCCACCCAACCGCCTCTCCATTGAAACTCAGATTTTCCGGATGGCCTCCAGATTATTTTTGCCAGTACTTCCTTTTGATCATAGCTGTTATCGATCAAAGAGCCGTCGGGAGCGGTGACAATCGTGGGAAAATTACCGATCGTGTTGCGGAAAATGACACCGAAAATATTTTTTCTGGAAGTTTGGTAATCGATACCACCTTCAAAGCGATCTTCAGTACGATTTAAAAATCTCATACGATTTAATGGACTATCGGTTTCTAAGTCATAACGTATATAGCCGCCATTCAAGCTCCAATTTGGATGAAATTGCCAGGCACCGTTAAAGAAAGCGGTTTGTTCGGTTCGAATGGTTTTAACACCCGGTTGGAACAGGAAGGGGGCCAGCGACTGCGTATAGCTTACACCCATATTACCTTCGAGTCGGTTGCCGAGTACCCAATTCCAATTGCCATTGACACTTTTCAGGTTGTTATTCATTTGATCGAATTTTTCAAACCGAGTGTGTGTCCAGTTGCCATTCGCGGTAAATCGCTGTCGTCCGATTTCTTTTTCCAGTATCAATCCACCGGTAAAGCGATGCGACATGTCAAAAAGGTTATTTGTACCCAGAATTGCGGTAGGATCCATGCGATCACGTATTCGTAACATATTGTCATCCGCGGTAAATGTATAGCTGCCGTATGGCTGTAATGGCTTGCCCACGGTTCTTGCAATTGCACTGGAGTTAATTAAAGTTAATGAAATGATCACCCAAATAATGTGAAATTTGAGGAGATCCGGCTGGCGAGGATTTACAGGGCGTGAGAGATTATTATAAAAACTGAAAAATATGATTTGCATGAATGATTAAATGATTAACATAAGATACTCAGAATTTTCAATCATTGAATATCATAGCTGCCTGAAAAATTAACTTTCTTTCTTAGTACATATTCTCATAAAAATATTTACAGCGACACTTTTTTGATGCCATCAAGCGTTTTTTGATAGGGAATTGGTTTTTTTGTTGACATTTATAGCAAATTGCCTTGAATGGTTTTTGTAAATTTGTACGATATCGAATGATTGTTTACAAAGTTGCGGCAAAACAGTACGGCAAATCGGAGTGAAAATTGAGCTGTGATAGTGGTGTTTTTGCACAGAAATTTCTGGAGAGTACAATGGTCAAAAAGCGGTACAAAATTTGAATGTAACATCTTGCAAGGGGAAATCAGTGAAATTTACTTCTCTCACGATGCGTTTTGCAGTTTGGTTCACATTGGTTTCTTTGCTGCCTATTTTGGCCATCGGTAGTGGTTTATTACATATTTTTGAGAAAGAAATACAAAAAACCACGATTCAAAGTGTTTCCGCTATTGCGGATAAAAAAGTCGAGCAGATCGACAGCTATTTGCGAGAGCGACTGCAAGATGCGAGTTTATTGCGCGATGCGAGTACGACACGCGATGCTATTTTGGAATTTACAGAAATCTTTGAACGCAATGGTGTGAATTCCGAAGAATACCGGCGATTGGATGCCAGTTATCGCGAAAATTTTAAACGTTTTGCAGAGGACGCCAAATACTACGATATATTTTTGATTTCCACACAAGGAACGATTATTTACTCGCTGGCGCATGAATCCGATTTTGCGACAAATTTGTTGACCGGACCTTATCGCGACACTGGTTTGGGCCGGGTTGCAAGATATGCGCTCAACAACTTGCAAAGCAGTATTTCAGATTTTGAGCATTATGAACCATCACGAAATGCTATCGCAGCTTTCGTTGGAATGCCGATCATCCTTGATGGCGAGATTAAAGGGATTCTGGCATTGCAGATCTACAGTGAGCGCGTCTTTGAGGTCCTGACTAACAATGTTGGATTAGGGCGTACCGCTGAAACGGTTGTTGCTCGCTTGGAAAATAAAGATACCGCACTGGTGATGGCACCATTGAAATACGATCCGGATGCCGCGCTAAAACGCAGGATTTCCTTGAATAACCCTCCATCTTCGGAAGCGATAAAAAATGCACTTAGTGGAGGGACAGGTGGTGCGCTGAGTATGGATTACCGAGGGAAGGAGGTGATTGCAGCATGGCGCTACTTGCCGCGTATGAATTGGGGCATTGCGGTGCATATCGACGCAGATGAAGCGTTTGCATCGATCAATGAAGTGTATCTGGTGGGGTGGATAACACTTGGCTTGACTATACTGGCGGCACTCGGCGGTGCCGTTTTGTTTAATCGCCGTGTCGTTACGCCTTTGAAGCACTTGAATCAGAGCGCCTTGGAAATCTCTGCCGGTAATATTCATCAGCGTGTTGCGATCGAAGGATGGGATGAGATGCGTCAACTGGCGCATACCTTTAATCTGATGATGGAGCGATTGAACGCTAGCAATTTGGAACTGGAAAATAGGGTTGTCGCACGTACTGTCGATTTGCAGCGTGCCAATACCGCCTTGGCGCTCAAAGAAGAGGAGATGCGCTCGGTAGTTGAGCATATGGTGGACTGTGTGGTGACTACCGATGAAATAGGTACGATTCTTTCCGTCAACCCGGTGATGGAAAAGTTATTTGGTTATCGCCATGATGAAATGATTGGTCAGAATGTGGCGGTTATCATACCCGAGCCGGATCGAAGCAAGCATCTCGGTTATATGGAAAACTATTGCCGTACCGGTCATGGACAGGAATATGTCGGACGGCCCTACCTGTCAGGTTCCCATGGAATCGGGCTGGGCCGCGAAGTGGAAGGAGTGCGCAAAAACGGCGAGCGGATTGCATTATATCTGGCAGTGAGTGAATATTTTGTCGGTGGGAAGCGCCATTTTACCGGTGTGATGCGTGATATCCGTGAGCATGTGCGGATCATGAACGATTTAAAACAGGCTCGAATCGAGGCGGAACAAGCCAATAAAGCCAAATCGGCATTTCTGGCCGCAATGAGTCATGAAATCCGAACACCAATGAATGGTGTGATCGGTATGATTGACGTGCTGAGACAAACCAGTCTGAGCGGGTATCAAATGGAAATGGCGAATCTGATCAGAGATTCGGCTTACTCACTGCTGTCGATTATCGAAGATATTCTTGATTTTTCAAAAATTGAAGCCGGCAAGCTGGAAATTGAGAAAATTCCGATGCCGCTTGCCAGCATTGTCGAGAATGCGTGCGGTATGTTGGCGCAGCTGGCGTTGAACAAAAAAGTTGAACTGACGCTGTTTATTGATCCGGCAATCCCGGAAATGGTGCTGGGGGATCCGCTGCGCTTGCGCCAGGTTCTTGTCAACATCATCAATAATGCAATTAAATTTTCCAGTAAACAGGAAAAACAGGGGAAAGTGTCAGTACGGGTGTTATTGGCCGAATCCAATACTGATCAGATTCTGGTGACTTTCCAGATTACCGATAATGGCATCGGCATGAATAAGGAGACGCAGACGAAACTGTTTCAATCATTTTCGCAGGGCGATCCTTCGACAACGCGCCGCTTCGGTGGAACCGGACTCGGCTTGGCAATTTCCCATCACCTCGCGGAATTGATGGATGGGGAGATCACTGTCCAGAGCGAGCCGCGGCAAGGTTCCACCTTCATGATACAAATGCCTTTCAAGCCGTTACCAATTGCAAACGCGCGGAACGTGGACGATCTCCATGGGTTGAATTGTTTGATTCTGGCCGGTACTAATGGATTAAGTGACGATTTGGCGGTTTATTTAAAAAGTGCTGGTGCAGTTGTTTTACAAGTTTCTCATTTTAAAAATATTGATACGATTGTTCAAAATCTTTCATCCGGTTTGTGGTTGGTTGTCATTGATGCAGGACAGCTGGAGCCGCCGATAGAGCAGTTGCGCACTGCTTTTACTGCACGCAGCTTTCAAATTGCCAAAACCGGAGCAATGGCGGTGGATAACGCAGCTTCCATTGAGGTGCGCTTTGTCGTGATCAAGCGCGGCCGTCGCCGGCAGGCGCGAATAGAAGATATTGACATTATTACGTTGGATGGTGATGTGATGTATCGTCAGTCGTTGCTTCGCGCGATGGCGATCGCTGCGGGGAAAGTGGAAGCGGTTCCAGAACCCTTGCCACTGGTGGGTGCGTTGAAAGTGGGAACAACACCCATGCAGCGCGAAGAAGCACTGCGGCAGGGTAAACTGATTCTGGTGGCGGAAGATAACGATATCAATCAGAAAGTGATTCGCCAGCAACTCGCTTTACTCGGTTATGCTGCCGATATCGCCAGTGATGGGTGTGAGGCGCTGCAGCGCTGGCAGAGCGGGGATTATGCGTTACTGCTAACCGATTTGCATATGCCCGAGATGGATGGTTTTGAATTGGTTCGATCAATACGCGCATCGGAAAATGAGCAGCAGCATATACCGATCATAGCCTTGACTGCGAATGCATTAAAAGGCGAAAGAGAGCGTTGTCTTGATGCAGGTATGGACGATTATCTGAGTAAGCCGGTTCAATTGGAGGATTTGCGGTCGACCTTAGGGAAATATCTGACAGCCCTGGTATCAGTGGAGTCAACAGGAACTGGAAAATCTAGCGCAGGATCTGAATCTGTGAATTCTTCTGAATCCGATGAAATTGCTGTTGATGTAAATGTGCTCAAGCAATTAATTGGCGACGATCCGGATTTGATCGGAAGTATGCTGTCGGATTTTCGTATCAGTATGGACACAATTGTGGCTGCACTGCATACGGCATATGATGGTGAGCAATGGGATACCGTTGGAGCTTTGGCTCATAAACTCAAATCGTCGGCACGTTCAGTCGGCGCATTGGCATTAGGCGAAACCAGCGAGAAACTGGAGCAAGCAGGAAAAAATAAAAATGTGGCAGCGATAGCTACGATATTGCCGTCTTTTGATATGCAGATTAAGCGTGTTGAAGCTTATTTGGATTCACTGTCTGTGCCGCATCAGTAAAGCCGAGTGCGTGAGTGGTATAAAACCAATTTAGTGTTAGTGTTTCATCCGAAATCTTACTGACTCGCAAAACGGGTTATTTTAAAATAATACTTTTCGGATCGCGGAAGTCAGTTCGTCGGCGTTAAACTTTGCTACATAAGCATCCGCCCCTACCGATTTGACATGTTTCTCATTGGTGGAACCGGTTAATGAAGAATGGATAATGACCGGTATGGATTTGAAACGCGGGTCGCTTTTGATGTTGCGTGCGAGGGTAAAGCCATCCATTTCCGGCATCTCTAAGTCAGTGAGCATTAAAGCGATTTTATCTTGAATAGTCTTTCCTTCCGATATCGCAGTGTCCGACATGGATTGAATTTTTTCCCATGCTTCAAGCCCATTCCTGGTCATAATAAAAGGCACGTCCAATGCGTTTAATCCGCTTTCGATCATGGCGCGTGCCATTGGTGAATCATCGGCAGCCAAAATTAACTTGCCTTCAGGGAGTTTGATTTGAGGCGTGGTTTTTTCCGGTACCAATGAGCCGGTGGCTTGGGGAAGTACTTCACGAAGAATTTGCTCGACATCGAGAACCTGCGCCAATCTGGTATCCTCTACGTTACCGTCAAGTCTTGCAATACTAGTGATTAAATCACCACCGTTTCCTTCTGCGGGGATAACCTGGTTCCAATCCAAGCGTACAATTTCGCTAACGTCTTCAACAGCGAAAGCTTGGGTTGATCCCGAGAATTCGGTAATTAATAATATCGAAGTACCTTTTTGAGGAGTACAACCGACTACTCTCGGTAAGTTGATCACGGTTATGATTTGCCCGCGGATGTTGGCGACCCCCATGACGTTCCGATGTGCGTTGGCGACTGCTGTGATGGTCGGCATTACAAGGATTTCTCGAACCTTAAAAACATTGATACCGAATAATTCATGACGATCAGTGTCCGGAGCTTGGCCTAGCCGGAATAGTAACAGCTCGAATTTGTTGTTCGCAGTTAGGTTGGTGCGCTCATCAATTTCATATAATGTTGTATTCATCAAAGAACCTCCGGCTGATTAATAGCTAAAGTTTAAATATAACTTACTCCTAAATGCTGTGATGAACTGAAGAACGGGTAAAAAACAGTTCTTTTTGTGCGATCTGAGATTAACCGCGATCATAGAATTTGGAATGGGTAAGCAGGAGCCTGGGGCAGTTGTATGAGATTCACTCTGGATGCTAGCTTGGATTATGATTTATCAGTACAATCTTCGTGGGGTGAACCGTGGCGGATGTTGTGTTTACCTATCAATGCAAAATTTAATTCTGAAACTATCTAAAGGAGTTTTTTTGATGAGAAGGATTGCAATTCGGTTGATTCTGGTTTCTTCAATTTTTTTCTTTTTTGCTTCCCAAGCTGCGGCTCAGTCCGCTGCCTCTGACAGTTATTTCAACAATTCCGGCGAGAGATTTGTGAGTGGGGTTGCCAATGCTGCGACTGGTTGGGTAGAGTTACCAAAGAACATTATTCGAACCGGTCAAAAAGATGGGCCTGTTTATGGTGTGACAGTGGGTTTGGCAATGGGTGTAATGCATACGGTAGGACGTTCAATCGTAGGAGCCCTGGACGCGGCGACTTTCTGGTTGCCATTAAAGCCATCCGTAAATCCACCATATATCTGGGAGGATTTCTCCAGAGAAACCGCTTATTGATTTTTATTGATTAGATTGGTTGTTTTCAAGAATTCTGGGATTACTGTCCTTCAATATAAACGGGTGCGAGCGTCAGTGGTTTTTTGTTGAATTTTTGGCGTATTGCATTAATAGTATTGAACACTGTTGGCTGCCCGATTATTCGGGCTTCCAACTTTCGTTTGCATGGAAAATCCATAAATGAAATTCCAAGCAGCATGGTCAATAACCCTTCCCCGGGTAAGAAAAGCATGATAAATCCCGCGATAAGAAAAATTATTCCGATTATATTTTTTGTAACCAGACCACTGATTCGCAAGATGGGATGATGTGCTTGCATCCAGTGGCGCGAAACGCGTATGTCAAAGTAGTCGCTAGGAAGGCGAACCAGAATCCATGGGATCGCGATCAGAGAACCGATAAAACAAAAAACTGACGCAATCGTTAATCCGATTAAGATATCAACAGAAATCCATTGCTGCAAAAATGCGGCGATATCGTTCATGAGCTTCTCTATTTGATGGATTGATGCGCTTATTTTTAAATTGGGTGTGAAGGGAAATCGTCAAGAATTAGAGGGTGGATCGGATAGAATCGAAAATTAGACCTACTGCTCACCGTGGTTCGCAGTAGGTCGACTGCTATAACACCAGCCGGTGGATCAAGGAACAATCCGGTTGTTCAGAATTTCGCGGCTTGCGTTGTTCCAGGTTACGTCTGTCAGGTTTGAGTAACGGGTGATGATTTGTGCTGCAATACCACCTGAAAATAAACCTGCCCAGCCCAGAATTACAAAGCCCCAGTGCAACGGT
>CP091135.1:957925-973779 GCA_021582655.1 Nitrosomonas sp. | reverse complement strand
TTTTTTGCGGCTGAAAATAGCCGAAACCGATCATTTTATAGCGAAAATTCATTAAGTTGAGTAGGTATTGCTTGGATACGGAATATTGGTATAAGTCGATTAATGAGATTCTGGCTGCCTTGGATTGCGATTCCGGCGGTTTGACATCCGATAGCGCTGCTGAACGTTTACGACAATTTGGCAAGAACATATTGATGCCCGGTCGCCGGCACAGTAATCAATCACGCCTTTTTTTGAATCAATTCGGTAATCCGCTGGTTTTGATTTTGATTTTTGCCGCCGTTGTGGCGATTTTAGTTCAGGATTGGCTGGATGCACTGATTGTGCTGACTATCATCTTAATCAGCGCATTGCTCGGTTACATGCAGGAATTTCGTGCGATGCATGCGATAGAGCGGCTGCAGCGGCAAATCTCGATCAAAACGACTGTGGTGCGCGATGGCCGGCTGTACCGGATTGGTGTGGCCGAAGTGGTTCCAGGCGATATCGTGGTGCTTGCTGCCGGCAATTTAATCCCGGCGGATGGTGTTTTGTTGGAATCCAAGGATTTTTACGTATCTCAAGCGCTACTCACCGGAGAAACGTTTCCGGTCCCAAAGAATCCCGGTATTGCGGCGGAACATGCGAGTCTGGTGGAGCGCAATAACTGCGTTTTTATGGGTACTTCGGTGCGTAGCGGCACGGCTAAAGTCTTGATCGTGCGCACCGGTCTTGACACGTATTACGGCAAGATCGCCGAACGATTGGCGTTACGTTCTCCGGAAACCGAATTCGAACGCGGCTTGCGTCAATTCGGCGTGTTGCTGGTTCGTGTCATGGTAGTGGTGGTGGCGGTGGTACTGATCGTCAACATAGCGTTGCAGCATCCGACTATCGAAGCCGTGATGTTTGCTTTGGCTTTGGCAGTGGGTCTGTCGCCGGAACTGCTGCCTGCGATTTTAACAATCACGTTAGCGCATGGCGCCAAATCCATGGCGAGTCATGGCGTTATTGTCAAACGATTGAATGCGATCGAGAATCTCGGCAGTATGGATGTGCTGTGCACCGATAAAACCGGTACTTTGACCGAAGGTGTGGTGCAATTGGATAGCGCTCTTGATTCGTCGGGGCAAGCCAGCCAATCCGTATTGCAATTCGCTTTTCTAAATGCACGCTATCAGACCGGATTGTCCAATACGTTGGATGACGCGATCATCGCGGCGGGAGTTCGTAGCGGCCTGGCGGAGTCCCCTTATCACATATTGGATGAGATGCCGTACGATTTTGTCCGCAAGCGTCTCAGCATTGTGGTGCGCCATGAAACCGAAACAACTGCGATACTGATCAGTAAAGGTGCTTTGGAGCCTATTCTTGCGGTTTGCGACCGGGTACAGACGGATGGCGGTGTTGAAGCGCTATCCGAATACCGACAACAGTCGATTCGGCATCAATTTGCTGCATGGAGCGCGCAAGGCTATCGGGTATTGGGAGTAGCGCAAAAATCGATCGCACCGGCTCGTGAATATACCCGGGATGATGAGCGAGATCTGATTTTCGTTGGTTTTTTGCTGTTCTTTGATCCCCCAAAAGCGGATGTCAATGATACTTTGTGTGCGCTACGGAAGCTGGGGGTGAAGCTTAAAATCATTACCGGCGATAATCGTTTTGTCGCCCGCCACGTTGCCGAGATGGTAGGTATCGACGGGCAGTGCATCATTACCGGCGCTGAGCTTGACGATATGAAAGATGAAGCCCTGTGGCATTTGGTATCAGAAGTTACACTGTTCGCCGAAGTCGATCCGAATCAGAAGGAGCGCATCATAACCGCATTGCAAAAAAACGGGTGCGTTGTCGGATATCTGGGCGATGGTATCAACGATGCGCCGGCGTTGCACGCCGCCGATGTCGGGATTTCGGTGGATCAGGCGGCCGATGCCGCCAAAGAGGCGGCGGATTTGGTGTTGTTGCAACATGATCTGGCAGTGCTGCGCCGGGGTATTGAAGAAGGCCGTCATACGTTTGCTAATACGCTAAAGTATATTTTCATCACGACCAGCGCCAATTTCGGCAACATGATCAGTATGGCGTTAGCTTCGCTGTTTTTGCCGTTCCTGCCGATGCTGGCTAAGCAGATCCTGCTGAATAATTTCCTATCGGACATCCCCGCAATCGGTATTGCGGGCGATAATGTGGAGCGAGATTGGCAACGTACGCCGCACCGATGGAACATTCAGTTGATCCGAAATTTCATGATTACGTTCGGATTGGTCAGTGTGATTTTTGATTTACTGACTTTCGGTGTATTGCTTTACTTTGCAGGCGAAGTGGCGGCAATCTTTCGCACCGGCTGGTTTGTCGAATCGTTGCTGACCGAATTGCTGGTTTTATTGGTAATCCGCACGTACAAACCGTTCTACCGCAGCCGCCCGGGAAAATTTCTGATGGCGGGTATTTTGGGCGTGAGCGTGGTTGCATTAGTGTTGCCGTATTCGCCGTTGGGTGCGGCATTCGATTTCGTACCGTTGCCGTGGCCATTACTGGGTGCCATTTTAGCCATTACTGGACTTTATGTGGGGGTAACCGAAATCGTCAAACGTTATTTTTTCCGGCATTGGGATAGGTTACGCTGACCGGTCGACATTATCCGGTTCGTCCAGCGGTAATGCCGACTGTTTGCTGTCCGGTTCGACCAATGCTTTCATTTCGTCCAGCGGTGGTAGTTCCTGCAATGAGCGCAAATTCAAATCGTCGAGAAACCGGGGCGTGGTGGCGAATAATGCAGGTTTTCCAGGCACGTTGCGATGCCCGACTTCATCGATCCAGCCGCGTGACAACAGCGCTTTAAGGATGGAGCCGGACACGCTGACGCCGCGAATTTCTTCGATATCGCCGCGGGTTACCGGTTGGTGATAGGCAATGATTGCAAGCGTTTCCAGTATCGCACGCGAATACCGTGGCACTTTCCGGGGAGTAAGGCGTTCCAAAAAAGACTGCACCTCGGCTTTGGTTTGAAACCGCCAGCCGCTCGAGACCGCAACCAATTCGATTCCACTATCCCGCCATTTCACTTTTAAAGCTTCCAATTGCCTGGTGATCTCCGCGGTGCTCAATTGGTTATCGAACAGCTTGCGCAGTTCCGTCACCGGTAGCGGTTCCTGAGTGGTCAACAAGGCTGCTTCGAGAACGCGTACTGTTATTGCGGGGGTCAATACGGTCATGGTGCTAAGCGGGGGAGGTCGGTATCGACGGTATGGATATAGATAATCCCAGAATCCTGCGTTTGCGAGATAGTGAGTAATTGTTCCTTGACAAGCTCCAGAACGGCTAACAAGGTAACCACCACTTCGGCTGCGGTCGCATCCGGATGAAACAGTTGAAAAAACTCAATTCGTGTCTTGTCACGCAGATCCCGCAATACCTGGCTCATATATGCACGCACCGAGAGGGCTTCACGTTTGATCTGATGGTGGTGATTGGCTGTCGCGCGCCCCAAAATAGTCCACCAGGCATTGCACAGGTCGTCGAGATTTACCGCCGGCAACGCCGCCGCGGCTTGTCGATCGACCCAGACTTGGATGACATTGAAATCGCGCTCGGCTTGCGGCAATCCGCCCAGGCGTTCCGCCGCTTTTTTGATGCGTTCGTATTCGAGCAAGCGGCGTACCAGCTCGGCGCGCGGATCACGCGCATCATCCGTCTCCGCTTTGGGATTTACCGGCAACAGCATGCGTGATTTGATTTCAATCAGCAACGCTGTCATCAGCAAGTATTCCGCCGCCAGTTCCAGTTGCTCGATACGCATCATTTCGACATAAACCATATACTGCCGTGTCAATTCGGCCACCGGGATATCGAGTATATCCAGGTTGTGTTTGCGAATCAGATACAACAACAAATCCAGCGGACCTTGAAAGGTTTCCAGAAACACTTCCAGTGCATCGGGGGGAATGTATAAATCCTGCGGTATTTCCAGTAGCGGTTCGCCGTGGATCCGGGCAATCGGTCGCGCTTCGGTGGAATCGGTAACCGGATTTACCAGCATCGCATCGGTAATGTTGGTTCAGGAATAATTAAGTCCCATCGCTTCACGAATATCGCGCATGGTTTCTTCCGCCAGTTTGTTGGCTTTTTCGCAACCGTCCGCAATGATGTTACGTACCAATGTCGGATCTTCTTCGTATTGCTTGATGCGCTCGATCATCGGTGCCTGTTCCTCCAGAATTTTTTCGATAATCGGCGTTTTGCAGTCCAGGCAGCCGATTCCGGCGCTCTTACAACCTTTTTGCACCCAATCGCGTGTGGTGTCATCGGAATAGACCAGATGGAACTGCCATACCGGACATTTTCCCGGATCACCAGGGTCGCTGCGCCGTATGCGCGCCGGATCGGTCGGCATGGTGCGCACTTTTTTACGGATACTTTCGGGATCCTCTCGCAAGCTGATGGTGTTGTTATACGATTTGGACATTTTTTGTCCGTCCAATCCCGGCATGCGTGATGCTTCGGTCAGCAGTGTTTCCGGTTCGGTCAGGATCATTTTACCGCCGCCTTCCAGGTAACCGAACAGGCGTTCACGATCGCCCAGGCTTAAGTTTTGCTGTTCGTTCAGTAACGATCTGGCTTTTTCGAGTGCGTCTTCATCGCCTTGTTCCTGATACAGCGTGCGCAGCTCGGCATACAGCTTGGATTTTTTCGAACCCAGCTTCTTGATTGCGGCTTCCGCTTTTTCCTCGAAACCGGGTTCTTTGCCGTAAATGTGATTGAAGCGGCGCGCAATTTCGCGCGTAAACTCCAAATGCGGGGCCTGATCTTCGCCGACCGGCACCCGGTTGGCGCGGTAAATCAGAATATCCGCACTTTGCAACAGCGGGTAACCGAGGAAACCGTAAGTGCTCAAATCCTTTTCGGACAATTTTTCCTGCTGGTCTTTATAGGTTGGCACCCGTTCCAGCCAGCCAAGCGGCGTCATCATCGACAGCAGCAAATACAGTTCCGCGTGCGCAGGTACTTTCGATTGAATGAACAGAATCGCCTGTGCCGGGTCGACACCCGCCGCCAGCCAATCGATGACCATATCCCAGACATTTCGCTCGATGATTTCGGGTGTATCGTAATGCGTCGTCAATGCATGCCAATCGGCGACAAAAAACAGGCATTCGTATTGCTGTTGCAGTTTGATCCAGTTTTTCAGAACGCCGTGATAATGTCCTAAATGCAGGCTGCCCGTGGGGCGCACCCCGGATAAAACGCGATCAGCAAACATGATGATATCCTATTGTTATATATATAAACCAAAGAGTGATACGATAAAAACTTTCATCCATAAAATGACCGGTCCGATAATGATGCTCAATGCGCCGCTGAACAGCAGTACCAGTAAAATCATGAAACCGTAAGGCTCGATGCGTGCAAACGGGTAAGCGATGCGCATCGGCAGCAAACTGACCGCCATTCGGCCGCCGTCCAATGGTGGCAGCGGCAACAGATTGAGCACCATCAAGACCACGTTGATTTCGATGCCTGCGATTCCCATTAAAGCCAGCGGCTTGGCGAAAGTACTTTCCGGCATAGTGATAGCCAGTTTGATCATCAGCGCCCAGAAAAACGCCATCAGCAAATTGGCGCCCGGTCCGGCGGCGGCGACCCATAGCATGTCGCGCTTGGGATGATGCAAGCGGGTGAAGTCGACCGGTACAGGCTTTGCCCAACCGAATAAAAAACCGGCGCCCATTGTCAGCTTACTCAGCACAAAAAGTGATAGCGGTACCAGGATGGTGCCGATCAGGTCGATATGCCGTACCGGATTTAGGCTGATGCGGCCGGCATCGTACGCAGTCGGATCGCCGAAACGCTTGGCGGCGTATCCGTGCGCGGCTTCGTGCATGGTGATTGCGAAAATGACCGGCAGCGCATAAACGGCGATGCCTTGAATGATCTCATTCATCTTCGATGCCGAACGGCTCCAGGTTGCCTTTGCCTTGCCGGACCAAAAAAGGTAAGTTGGTGGTCAGGTCAATGACAGTGGTCATGTCGATCCCGCACGAGCCGGCGTCCAGGATCAATTCGACCTGATGCTCCAGGCGATCGCGAATTTCCTCCGCATCGTTGAGCGGCTCATCGTCTCCCGGCAAAATCAATGTGGAGCTTAGCAACGGTTCATCAAGTTCTTCAAGCAATGCCTGCACTACCGGGTGGTCCGGGATGCGCAGGCCGATGGTGTTGCGTTTCGGGTGGAGCAGACGCCGCGGCACTTCCCGTGTTGCTTGTAAAATAAACGTGTAGCTGCCGGGTGTGGTGGCTTTCAGTAATCGGTATTGGCTGTTGTCGACTTTGGCATATGTTGCGATTTCCGCCAGATTGCGGCATACCAAGGTGAAGTGATGATGTTCGTCCACTTGCCGGATGGTGCGGATGCGCGTCATCGCATCCTTGTCGCCGATATGGCAACCCAATGCGTAGCAGGAATCGGTCGGATACACGATGATGCCGCCACTGCGTACGATCGCAACCGCTTGACGGATCAGGCGTAAGTGCGGGGTATCGGTATGGATGGAAAAGAATTGTGCCACGACGGAGTGCTTAATTAATCGGAATTTTCACACAACCGGCTCCGCATTTGCCGTACTTTTCCATTGTTGCCAAACTGGTGTGCAGCCTGCTGGAAATTCCGGCAACTGCCCGAGATCGAAATAACTTTCTTCGGGAGCGTGGAAATCCGAGCCGCAGGAAGCCAATAGATTCCGACTGCAGGCGTGCTGACCGAAATACCGAATTTGCTCGGGTGTATGGCTTGACGTTACTACTTCGATGCCGCTGCCGCCAAGCAGCGCAAATTCGTCCAACAAGTCGCTGAGTACGTTTTTGCCCAAATTGTAGCGCCCCGGGTGCGCGATGACGGCCTGGCCGCCGCTACCGCATATCCAGTCGATCGCATCGCTAAGCGATGCCCATTCGTGTGGTGTGTAACCGGGCTTGCCTTTGATCAGATATTTCTTGAACACCGATTTAACGTCCTTCGCGTAACCCTGTTCCACCAGGAAGCGCGCAAAATGCGTGCGGCCGATCAGGCTGCGTATGCCGACATAGGTATAAGCGCCTTCCAGGCTGCCACGAATACCGATTTTCTCCAATTCCGCAGCAATGTTTCTGGCGCGTTGCGCACGCCCCTCCCGGACTTGCGTCAGTCCTTCGGCCAATGGTGCATAATCCGGATCGATATTCAGCCCGACAATATGCAGCGTTCGTCCGCGCCAGCTCACCGATATTTCCACACCATTTATAAATGTGATACTTTTCGCTTCGGCGATTCGACGTGCTTCCGCAAGTCCCGCGATATCGTCATGATCAGTCAGTGCGAGTATTTCAACGCCCCGTCCGGCGGCACGTTCGACTAGCTGGGCCGGTGTCAGAACACCATCGGAAATGGAAGAATGGCAATGCAGGTCAATATTGAGCATGAAAGTCCGGTGCGCAACAACGGGACACGCATCATAACAAATAACTGGATTGAAGAGAAATAAACCATCATGGAACAAATCATCAGTAGATTCAAACTATCTTTATTTATCCGGGAGTCGGTATGAGTGCATCGTTGACTTTCCGCGATCATCTGGCTGCCGCCCCGCACCGCAGTTTGTTTCTGGTCGGTGCTGTGCAAGGCGTATTAACCGTATTGTGGTGGATCGTCGATCTGGCCGGACGTTACGGTATCGTCGGATCGGCGACCGCTTGGAGCATTGCGCCGCCTTGGGCGCATGCATTCTTGATGGTGTACGGCTTTTTCCCGTTTTTTATTTTCGGTTTTTTATTCACCACTTATCCGAATTGGATGAACGGCGATAAGGTAAAGCCGCGCGAATATCTCGCCACTTGTATGTTGATGGCGGCCGGTGTGGTGTTGTTTTACGCCGGCATGTTGACGCATGCTGTAATCAGTATTATCGGCGTGGAGTTGATGCTGGTCGGCTGGGGTTTTGCGATTTACGTGCTGCTGCGCATCCTGTTGATCACTCCGGCGCAGGACAAGCGCCATCCCCGGATCGCGAGTGCTGCGCTGGTGATGGGCTGGCTCGGCATGGCGGCCTATTTGGTGTGGTTGGTTACCGGTGTTCCGGCAGCCATCGATGCTGCGCGGTACACCGGGCTGTGGTTTTTCCTTCTGCCAATCGTGTTGACTGTTTCACACCGCATGATCCCGTTTTTCTCCAGCCGTGTGCTGGATAATTACGAAATGGTGCGTCCGTTCTGGATGTTGTGGTTGATGCTCGCCTGCATCGCCGTGCATGGTTTATCGCAATACTTCGAGTTAACCGCTTATCTGTGGATCGCCGATTTTCCGCTGGCCGCATGCGCGCTTTATTTGTCATACCGCTGGGGATTATTACGCAGCTTCCGGGTCGGTTTGCTGGCAGTGTTGCATATCTCATTTGCCTGGTTCGGCATCGCAATGCTGCTGTATGCCTTGCAAAGCCTGGTGTATTTCGCTTCAGGCAATCTGATATTGGGCCTTGCGCCTCTCCACGCCCTCGGCATCGGTTTCTTCTCCGGTATGATTCTCGCCATGGCTTCGCGCGTCACCATCGGTCACTCCGGACGACCGCTGGAATTGGATCGCTTTACCTGGTTGCTGTTCCTGGGGTTCCAGGCCACGGTGGTGATCAGAATTCTGGCTGACATCATTCCAGTGATTGCACCGATGTTTTATGTGTTGGCGGCATTGGTTTGGCTGATCTGCTTCGGACTGTGGGCGATCAAATTCGTACCGGTTTATTGGCGCGCGCGCGTGGATGGAAAGGTAGGGTAGGGCGATCAGCAAGCGAGACGCGCTGTGCTTACTGGCATCTTTCATTAAAATCATGAATTCCTGCCGTCAGGAACGATGTCTGAGCTGCTGCAAGTTGGCTGCTGCAAACCTAATTTCTCTGCGCGTTTGATTTTGCGGTGATATCATCGCAGTGCCGGTGTAAAACTTGCGATGATAATAACAAAGAAGGAAGTATGGTCTTATCTCATTGATAAATTAATAAAAATTGGGGGATTTTATACCGGTTGCTATCTGTCATTTTTATCGAGGAGAAATCATCATGAAAAAAATACTGTCAATTTCTGTCAGTGCAGCGTTACTAATGGTCACAACGTATGTAAGCGCGGCGGACAATTACATCGTGATTCAACGCGGCAGCACAACATTATCGGATTCATCGCCCACATTGGTTCGAACATTTACACTACCGGCTTTGGTGAATCTTTCTTCATCGATTGCGAACAGCGCGGTATTGCAGTTTGTCGCGGTGGGCTCCGAATTTAACTTTAACGAAATCTACATCAATCCACCTACTGAAGTTTGCACCGATAACGATACGGACGCCAATCAAGCCAAGTCAATCGGCTTCATTAATGATTATGACGATACGCAAGCAAAATTTGATGCATTTACGAACCATATTGCGTTTAGCAGCGCACTTCTGCAACCTGGGGCAAACAAGATCATGTTTTGTGTAAGAGATGCGACTGGTGAGATCGATAGCGCTAATATCGATAATGTAACGATCAAAAGCGTTGTGTTACATTACAAAACTTTGTAGGTTCATGACGAGAAAAGCTTTTTTACTCTAAAAAAGCTTTTCTCACGATATTGCGGTAGATAATCGATCTGCGCAATGCTAAAGGGAATTGCGTTTGGTAAAGTGCATGGAGGCGGATCGCCGGTCAGATGATGCTATCCGATTTTCCACCCGATCATCAGTTGGATTAAATATCAAAACAAAGACAATCGCTTAGAAAAAAGCTATAACCAATGCCGTGATAAATACCACGGCGAAAATGATTACATGCGTCAGACCGCCACGC
Organism: Nitrosomonas sp.; assembly: GCA_021582655.1. Lineage (GTDB taxonomy): Bacteria > Pseudomonadota > Gammaproteobacteria > Burkholderiales > Nitrosomonadaceae > Nitrosomonas. Next base: position 963,951 of record CP091135.1, on the reverse strand, counting down.
AGTCTCCCCGGAGACCGGTATCGCTCCGGTCTCGGGCAATATAAGGCGGGAACGTATTGGCATCAACTCGTCATGCCAGTAACTCCTTGCGGTACAGACTGCAGGAATTGTGCACCTCCCGCATGCATGACCTATCGGACTGCGTTTTACCGATCTTGGTGGATTTGGGTGCGGTGGACCGCCTTTGATGGCGCAGGTTTACCGTGCGTAAAGCACGATGTAGCGTTCTTCTGCCAATTTTTGAATTGTCCGGAATATCCAGAAAGATTGTTCGACTTCAGATCGATATAGATCGCAATTATCTTTTCATCTCAGCGGATAGGCACCACACAATCACAGGTGCAATGGTGATTATGGTCTTTCCCCGCCACCAACAGCGGCGACATCAGCGCCTTCTGTACCGTTCCTTGTCGGGGTTAAAGCTGAACCAATCGCCATTTGGCGAATTCAGCGTGACCTTCTTCAGCTTGGCAAGTTTGTCATGCTCTTCGATCAATACATGCGTGTGTTGATCGCCTCTGTAGGTGCAGCACGATAAAGACTCTCGTAATTGGCCCAGCTCTGCACTCAACGCCGTCCGAGTTCGTCCCCGTAGAGAATTTTGTTCTGGATGTTGTTCATGGTCTCAATGGTGTCATCAAAGGTTTCCACTTCGATGCCACGGCCGGGGTAAGTCGTGGCCGGCTTCAGCGTTTTAATTTTGCTGCGTCAGCCTGTACCGACGACCGGCTTTGTGGTCATTCCTGTCGTGTAGAGGCGCAATTTGTTCGCATCCAGCAGCTCGGCATCATCATAGCCATGCTGCTTTTGCACTGCATGGGTGTGATCGGTGCACTGGTTCTTGAGGTGGAGGCTCAGTTCGGGTTCGTCGATGATGAAGAGATCACTCGCTCGTGCAAGTTCTCATCGCCTGCCAACGAACTACAAGCACCGGATTACTACCGGCAGATGATAAACAGCGCGGTTTTTTTCCCTTTATTTTAGGTTTTCCCTTCTTTCGATCACCGTTAGTATTCCGATAATTAAATTAATAAGAATCTATTGATAAGCAAAATAATGGCGGTGGACGGTATTTTCCACTTCATCGCTTCTGAAATAGCGGATCGAGTAATTATTTGATGAAGAGGAAGGCGATGATGGTGAAAATTGATCATGGAAAATGGGCGCGAATATGCGGCAGTTTGGCCGCTTCCCAGATGCTATTGCTGTATTTTCTGTTGAATCCAAACCCTGCAAAGACAGAAATAGTTTCTTATCCTGCACAAGTTGAGGGGTGCTCGTTTAATGCATTCAATTATTTAATTTCTAGACCTACCTGTAGTGAATCAGCATATTTTGTATTAAAAAATGGCTGGACTCCGGATACCTTGATCGCAGTAACGGGGACTCCTGATAAGCCTACTGCTATTATGACAGTTAATTATGCTTTTTATGGAAGACGTCCTGATGGGTCTATGTGGACTTTAAATCAATTTCATAATGGTTATTCAATCTATGTGTGCACATATGGGAAAAATGGGGGATGGCCGCAAGGTGCGTATAATATTAACGGTATTGCCTACAATTATGCACAATTCAATTGTGAATATGATTCCGAAGCGATAAATATTCTTCCTGCTAAGAATTTGGGGGCATACGCAATCTGCGACTCAATAGGCAATCCAATTCATCCAAGAACCGGGAATAAAAGCACCGCTGAATCCGATTACGCTGTCGCATCGATGGCATTTACTCGTTTTTACAATAGCCAACAAAACAAACTCGGCCGAAACATCGGTATAAAATGGCGCCATAACTATGGCGCCAAGTTAGTTGTGATGCTGACGGCTGTTCCGACGGTTATTGTTGCGGAACGATCCGATGGCAGAGCAATATTCTTCAGATTAAATGGTAATCAGTGGGTAGGTGACGGTGATATTACCGATAAGTTAATAGAATTTCCGGGCAGCGGCTGGCGGCTGATAGCTGCCGACGATACGATAGAAACTTACGATTTTTCTGGAAGATTATTATCCATTTCCAGCCGCGAAGGCCGTACGCAGACTTTGGGTTATGACGCTAACGACCGCCTGATCACCGTAACCGATGAAGCTGGCCGCGCATTGGGTTTCGCTTACGATGGCTCCAGCCGCATCAAAACTATGATCGATCCGGCGGGTGGAATATACCAGTATGGTTATGATTCCCAGAGCAATCTCACCAGCGTGATCTACCCCGATGGTAAAGTTCGCACTTACCACTACAACGAGTCAGCCTACACCAGCAATCCCAATCTGCCGAATGCACTGACCGGCATTACCGATGAGAACGGTGTGCGTTTCGCCACCTATACCTATGATGCACAAGGCCGGGCGGTGGTAACCGAACATGCGGGCGGGGTGGAGCGGTATGTATTGGGTTATAGCGCCGATGGTAGCGACACACTGGTGACAGACCCACTGGGCAGCCAGTACACGCACCATTTTCAAACCATTCTTGGCGTCGCCAAAAGCACCGGCCAATCACAACCGGGTGGCGCGGGGTGCAGCGCCGCATCCAGTCAAATCAGCTACGATGTCAACGGCAATGCCATTAGCCGGGCGGACTTCAACGGCAACAAGACTTGTTACGCCTTTGATGTGAGCAGAAACCTGGAAATCGCCCGGGTCGAAGGTGTGGATAGCACCGGCAACTGCCCCGGCGATTTGATCAACTATACCCCGGCTTCCGGTAGTAGCGAACGCAAGATTCTCACCGACTGGCATGCCGATTACCGTCTGCCGGTCAAAATCACCGAAGCCGGCCGCGAGACCGGTTTTGTCTACGACACACACGGCAATGTGGCGCAACACCAAATCCGTGACACCGCGATCAACACCACCCGCACCTGGGACGTGAGCTATAGCTACCATCCCACGATTGCCGGCGTGATTGTGCAAAAAATCGAAGACGGGCCGCGCACCGACATTGCCGATATCACCACCACCGATTATTATCCGCCGGATGCCGCCTGCAGCGGCGGCCATTTCGGTTGCCGCAGCCAGATTGCGAGCATCACCAATGCGCTCGGCCATGTGATGCAAATCAGCCGCTATAATGCCCACGGTCAACCGGAAGAGATTGTCGATCCGAACGGCTTGATCACCGTATTGAGTTACGACGTGCGCCAACGGCTGCTGACACGAACCGTTGGCACGGAAATCACCAGCTACCAATACGATGGCGTGGGGCAGCTCAAGAAAATCACCGCCCCGGACGGCAGTCTCATGCACTTTACTTACGACGACGCGCATCGCCTGACCGGGATTGCCGACAACCTGGGGAATCGCGCGCACTATACGCTGGATGCCATGGGCAACCGGATCAAGGAAGAATGGTTCGATTCACAAAATAACCTGGCCCAAACCCAACAGCGCGAATTTGACGCGTTGAACCGCTTATGGAAAGACATCGGCGCACAAAATCAGACCACGCAGTATCAATACGACGCGCAAGGCAATCTTACGCAAATCGCCGATCCGCTGTTGCATGCGACAAATTTCCAGTTCGATGCGCGCAATCGCCTGAAAAACACCACCGATGCGGCTAATGGCGTCACGCAACAGGCATTCGATGTACTGGATCGCATCACTCAAGTATCCGATCCGGGAAATATCGCCACAACCTACAGCACCAACGGTTTTGGTGAGGTCACGCAGGAAACCTCCGCCGATCGTGGCGCCATCGCATACACTTACGACAGCGCCGGCAATGTCAAAACCGTGACGGATGCCCGTGGCGTCAAGCACACCTATACCTGGGATGCGTTGAGCCGCCCGACCAAGCGCACCCATACCACCGTGACCGGTGTGCCCGGCGCAACCGCACGCACCTGGAGTTACGATGCCGGCACCAACGGCATCGGGCGGCTGACCGGAATGGCCGATGAATCGGGTTCGACCAGTTTCAACTACGATCAACATGGTCGTCTGCTGGCTAAAACGCAAATCGCCAAGATCAGCACCGTCAACTATATCCAGACACTGAGCTACCAATACGACAGCGCAGGCCGTCTCGAGCAGATGACGTACCCATCCGGCACGCAAATCACCACCACCTATGGCGCCGACGGCCGTCCGAGCGAGATCCGCGTCAACGGCAACCTGCTCGTCGGCAACATCGTCTATCACTCGTTCGGCGCACCGAAAGGCTGGACTTGGGGTAACGGTCAGGCGCATACGCGCAGCTTTGATCAGGATGGCCGACTCAACACCCATCCCGTGGGCAGCGATACCCGCACGATTACCTACGATGCGGCCAATCGCATCACGCAAACCACCGATACCAATCCGGTGTATAACCGCAGTTTCGACTATGATGCGCTGGATCGTCTCACCGGCCAATCGGACAACAGCGGCTTCAAACTGTGGGGTTATGACGCCAACAGCAATCGCACTCAGGCACAATTTGGCGGCACGGCTTATCCGTATACGATTGCAACCACCAGCAATCGCTTGATGAACGTTGCCGGGCCGGTCGCCAAGAGCTACAGTTTTGATGCCGCCGGCAATCCGCTGAGCGATGGCGCCACCACCTTCACCTGGAACGCGGCCGGAAAGCTTGCAACCACGGTCAACACTGGCAAGACACACACGTACAAAACCAATGCCCTGGATCAGCGCATCAGCAAGAATGGCCCGTCGAGCTCGAAGCTCTTGTTCTTCTACGATCTTGATGGGCAATTGATCGGCGAATACCGCGACAATGCCAGCACCGCCATACCGACCGATGACTGGTTGGTCAGACAGGAAACCATCTGGCTCGAAGGCATTCCGGTGGCCGTGATCAAGAAACCCACCGCCACCAGCCCGATCCAGGTGTATTACATCCACACCGATCACCTCAACACCCCGCGGGCGATCGTGAATGCAAACAATACCATCGTGTGGCGCTGGGAAAATACGCATGCGTTCGGCGCCAATCCACCGGACGAGGACCCGGATGGCAACAACCAAACCTTCGAATACCATCCCAGATTCCCCGGACAATATTTCGATAAGGAAACCAGCCTGCATTACAACTATTTCCGCCATTATGAACCGGAAACTGGAAGATACATTTCGCCGGATCCGATCGGGTTGATGGGGGGAGTAAATGTTTGGGGGTATGTAGCTGGAAATCCGGTCAGCTTTACTGATCCATACGGTTTGTTTGAGTTCCTGGTATTACCGCAAGGTTTCGTTGATGCTGCGGCAGGTTTTGGGGATGCTCTTTCATTTGGATTCTCGGATTGGGTACGTAATCAGGTAGGTACCAATAATACCGTAAACAAATGTTCCGACGCTTATGCTGGCGGTACCTATACTGGATATGGCTTAGGTGTAGGTCTTGGTGGTGTAGGTTTAGCAAGAGGAGCTGTCACTTTAGGCCCTGGAGGAAGAGTGATTGGTCATCCTGCATATGGGGGGAGAACTATAGATGGGCTTCGTAATGGAAAAATTAGATTTGGCTGGAGTCGTAACAATGGTCCCACCTTGCGATTAGGTATCGGAAATCGACATGTTGATATTATTGGAGTGAAGCCACCACAGCAATAAGGAGTAGTTATGAAATTTTTATCTGGCATGCATGATGTAATAAAGATCCCAGGAAAAACATTTGAAGATCTTTCCTTAGAAGAAGTGGCGCTAATGATAGAAGCTGACTCATCAATATCGCCCGAAGGAAATGAATATTTTGCTAGCTGTGCGTTAGATGAGTTTCTACATAACACAAAATTAGAAAGAAAGGACTTAAGGAAATTACAAGGGGAAATCCTGGAACACATCTATATTGATATTAAGGGATCACAAAAAAAGAAGATAAATACTGAATATTTGATGATATTGGCATCAAAGTTAAGAGTGAGTGGCAACCTGTGTAGTAAAGACACCAGGTCTTGACATCGTGTTTTGCTTTTCTTCCTTCAAAATTACTGGAGTCTGATCTTTCACCTGGAACGCGGCCGGAAAGCTTGCAACCACGGTCAACACTGGCAAGACACACACGTACAAAACCAATGCCCTGGA
>CP091135.1:938095-957825 GCA_021582655.1 Nitrosomonas sp. | reverse complement strand
TTGAAGCAAGCCAAGACTCGTTAGGTAATCCCCCCAAAAATTAACCGAGCAAAGCAGTAGAATTTTCTATCGTAGACGAGGAAGAATTTTACTGATGAAGAAGCAACGGCTTACGGAAAGCCAGATTATGCAGATATTGAGACAGGCTGAGGGAGGAATTCCTGTGGCTGATTTATGCCGAGAGTATGGGATGAGTCGTGCAAGTTTTTATAAATGGCGTAGCAAATACGGTGGCATGGATGCATCATTACTGACTCGGCTTAAGGAACTGGAAGATGAAAACCGTCGGTCGAGAAAGATGTCGGCTTCGCTGTGGCAACGACCCTGAATACATCAATGGCACAATAATTACTCGGGCGGAAAAGAAAGGTATACAGATGGAATTCATTCAGCCTGGCAATCCTCAGCAAAATGCTTAGTTCGCTAGATTGGTTAAACCGCTTTGAATCAATCAACGAGGCTCAGAATTATGCAACAAAATGGCTACGGACTTATAATCATGAACGTACTAATACAGCCATTCGAGGAATAACACCAAAACAAAAACTTGCTCAATTAGCTCATTAACATTTACTTTTAACTTCTGTTAATAATGGGTTACCCTGCGATCAACGCTGGATAAATTCACCGCAGCATAAAAACCTGTGGCTTCATAGCACCACACAGTCCATTCTTACCGCTGATGCAGGCGGAACTGTCGACCAGTCAATCGAGCGCGTGAACAGCTGCGTGTAATTGTCGGTCGGATTCTCACCGCTTGCTAGCTATTTTCTAGCTTGGCGGTGGTGGTCGTTTCCTCAGTGCCAGCGACATTGCCGGAACCGTTTTTTGTGGTTTCTGTTTCCTTGCCGATAAGCGCACTATTTTGTAATATGGAAAAATTGACCCGTATGGATAGTAGCTTTCAGAAAACAAAGAGTTACAAAAAACATAAATAATCGATTGATAATAAACAAATATATAGCTGATTGTAATTCCGGTTGTCGTGAGTTCGAGTCCCATCAGCGACCCCAAAAAACCAATGAATTCATGAAAGTATACCTAAAGAAACACGGAATACTCGGCCAAGTGAGCTGGCGTGCGAAGCACATGGGATGCAGCATCCGGTACCGATCATGCGATGAATGAAAATCCGGGTTACCTTCGTAGCGAAGCAATCCGCTCGCCGAATCAATTAATCAATATTTTCCTAATTCTCGTACTCAGGCATCTGATCAAGCGTGAACTCGTGCCTCACCTGCGGTCTTTCGATATCAGGAATATTTGGTTAAGTCACCGCAATCTCGGTCGAGCCAGATCGTTTTCTGTCGTGACTCAATCAAGCCGGATACCCTTTGAGGCAGTTGAGCGGCTGGCAAGCAAATCGCAACAATGACAATACACACTCCCCAATCGATCGCCAGAACCCGAGAGTTACTGCTTCGACTGTTATCTATTTCTGCTTCATTGGCCGGATTCTGTGTGGCCGGAATCGGCCTGCTTCATAACCAATTCAAGGCGCAAAAATTCGAAAGTATCGGGGATGATTTCCTTGCACTGGCTGCTGTGATTTTTTTGCTATGCACTTATCTTGCATTCTGGGCATTGCGAACCCGGCAAAAACGTCGCTTGTTCTTGCTCGCCAAAATCATTGACATTTTGTTTCTTACCGGACTTACGCTAACGGTTATTAGTGGTGTGGGATTTGTTTATGCGGTGTTTTAGATCAGATTTACATCATGTCTTCCCACCCCTTAAAAATATATTTTCCTACACCAAAACTTTCAGTTATATTGCATCGGTCTTATTGATCAGTTGCTGAATATCACAACCATCACGCATAAAATGATTGCACGGACGTATCTCTGTTTATTGCTTTTATTGAATTTATTCGGATGCGGAATTTTACCCGGCTTACCGCAGCGACCGTCACTGGACATCAAGCTCGTCGGCGTTTGGCAAGGAGAATATCGGGAACAAGGCGGTACATTGAAAAGCTGGACACAAACCAGAAATCCCGATGGTACCTATTCGATTGATTTCAGTTTTCAGGAACCGAATGGCGCGATCAGCAGTTTTACCGAGGCCGGGCGCTGGTGGATTGACGGCGGATTATTTCACGAACTGACGTCCTCCGACACGATACATCCCGACAAATACCGCTATACTTTCGTGCAAACCGGTTGTGTGCGTTTCGAGTTAGCCGAAAGCGAAGGATATGCGGAAGTGGCGGATAGTTATACATTCAGCGAATGTCTGGTAGCGGATTCACCACCGGCGCTATTCGGTGAAACCATTTAATCTTAATCCTCTCATAACATAATGCATTTTCTAGAGGAACTGGAACGAATAACCATTGATGTCGTGGCAAAAAATGCGGCCAATATCGATAAATTCGGTATTTTCCCTCAACCCGCCACCGACGCACTGCGAAACGCGGGACTGCTCGGATTACTAAGCGATCGAAATGTGGGCGGATCCGGTTTAGGCATTGATGCAACAGCAGCGGCAGTAGAACGTATCGCTCGGGAATGCGCATCGACAGCCATGGTGCTTTGTATGCACTATTGCGCAACCGCGGTCATCAAACAATTCGGCTCGCCGGAGGTGCGCAAACAACTCGCACAAGGCAATCACCTGGCTACACTTGCTTTTTCGGAAATTGGATCCCGCAGCCACTTCTGGTCACCTGTCAGCACCGCAACCCGCGACGGTGATAGCGTATACCTGAATGCAAGTAAGAGTTGGGTGACTGCGGCCCATCACGCTACGCTCTACATGTGAACCAGCAAGCCCGTTTCAGCCGCAGGCACCGGCACGCTGTGGCTGGTGCCGAGCCACAGTGACAGCATCTCAATCCCGGGAAGCTTTGATGGCCTCGGCTTACGCAGCAACGATTCGGTACCGGTGAATGCAACCGATGTTGTGATTCCGGGGCAAGCGCAACTGGGTCAGGCTGGCCAGGGATTAACGATCATTCTCGATACCGTACTACCTTTATTCAGTATTTTATCCGCCGCTGTCAGTATCGGTCTGATCGAAGGCACGACCAATGCAGCATGCCGGCATACCGCCGGTATCCGCTACGATCATATGGATATGGCATTGCGGGAGCTACCGACAATCAGGGCTTATCTGGCGAGAGTGCGCATCATGACCGATCAAACCCGATGTTTATGGTTGGATACCGTAGAAGCCGTGAAACTGCAACGCAGCGACGCCATGTTACGACTGATGGAATGCAAAGCCGCTGCGGGAGAATCAGCAATCCAGGTTAACCATGCGAATATACGGCGGTTCGGCTTTCCGCCGCGAGGTCGGCGTCGAGCGATGCTTTCGTGATGCGCACGCAGGCACCATTATGGCACCGACCACCGATCAACTCTATGACTTCATCGGCAAAATCATATGCGACATGCCCTTATTCGAATAATCGCGATGATAAAACCACTGATACTAGGTGCAGTGGCATACGATCCCAAAGTAGTAACGATCTGGGATGGATTTCAGTGCTGGTTCGCGCAACACGGCTTCGCTCTTGGATTATTTGCTATCCGTACCATCGCAATACGCGATAGCAATCTGACCAGTGTTATTGTGGTACGAAAAAATTCCCCTATTCAATCGATCGCTGACTTACACGGAAAAATCGTCGCCATCGGCGTGAAGCACGACACATCGAGTTTTTCACCCACCTAGCTTTATTGCACCGCGCTCCAAGCCCGGTTTATCGACATCGGTGGTCAAACACATCCTTGAAGACTTTGATCGACGAATCTGATCTTACAGTATCCGGATTGCTGCTTTCCGTATTAGTTGAAGGTAGTTTTTTATCCTTATTATCGTTTCTTCACCAACATGCCCCTGATCCGATCACACGTAAAATTGCGAGACAGGTCGGGCAAGACGGGGCTCGTCACGTCACACTCGGTATCGCCCACCTAACGCAGCATGCCAAACAAGATGTCCGTCAACTTGACCGCTTGGCCGGTGCCATTGAGCAGCACCATACCGCTTTACTCAATACGACCGGCCTTAACGACGAAGTATTTGATGCCTTAATTCTATTGGCAGCCGGATCGCGACAACCGGAAGCGCTGCGCTCTGGTTGGAACAAGGTGCAACTGCTGATGGAGGAGATGTATCAAGAGCGAATTAAGCGGTTGCGTAGAATAGGGTTTTCCGAATCGAGTGCGCGATCGCTATCCGCATTGCATACTAAAAATTTTATGTAGTGCGCACAGCATCCATGGCAATGCTGATTAGTTCGTCGTATGAGATGAAAACACGCAGCGCGGAAACACAGCGACTGAACCTATCTATGCGATTGATGAAAAGGCGGGCTCTGCCCTCGTAGCGAAGCGATCCACGGTACAGTCACGATTAATCAGTGTTTCCCTACTAGCGCATTTGCGACTCGACAAATGTGGTCTCCCGATTGTAATCGTCCCAAATATATGCAGGCTTTACAAACGGTGTAGTAGGAATCAAGAAGGTCGCGATATCAAATGCACCGCTCAGCGAACGTCCGACTGCATTGGCTATTCCCGTCAGGAAACCGATGGTCATACCATTTACGACACCATCACGATTCCCCACGATAGTCATAGTTTTTGGAATCTCCGTTACACCTGTAACTGCATTAGCAAGACCGACGCCCAATTTATCCATTACCCTATCCGGATACTGATCGGCAACAGCATGATTGGATACAAACATCCCCATCAGCCATAACATCATCAAAACTTGAATTATTTTCTTCATTTCAATACTCTGATTAATAAAAAAATTAATAAATAATTATTTTCCGGTTCCCGATTTACCGGATTGCTTAACAAGACTGGTTATTCGTTCTATTTCCCGCTCAATTTGATTGCTGGGGTAATCCTGGTGCTGCAATTCGGTTCTGATGTTAAACCCCAATTCCAGTACAAGCAAATCCATAGCGTTTTTCTCACCTCTCTCCGCGGCAGCTTGGTACTCCGACTGGAATCGATTGATTGCCTTCATAATTGCGTCATTGTTGAGATTCAAGCTGCTGAGCACCGCCTCCAACTCATATTTTAAATTGCCCGCTATAACCGGTCGATTGGACGGTACGGTTTGCTCCGGTTGATACGATATGTATTTGGGTATCAGTACCGACATCATAATCAACGCAACCCCAGAGCCCACCGTAACCACGACAAATCGCCATAGCTGATACTCTTTGCCGCGAAACCTGATGACATTGATCCGCTGCATACCAAGTCGTGTAAAAACGATAATGCCGATGACGAACATGATGATACCAAGCGTCATAATGATAGGTACAATTGGGTGCACAGTTTTACTCCTTATTGTTGCTCTTAATCGCTCTAAATTATATTAATCCGCCAATTTCTCGAATCGCTGTTTTCTTTGATTTGCACACACCGACTACCAATAAAACAAGCAACAATGCTTATTTTCAGCACCATCTTCCAGTTTATTGATTGATGAACAGGCATCGCCCATCATGGCACGGCGAATTGACTCGTCAGCACGCTCTTACCGCACTCCGCTATTCGGTTTGACTTGCTGATGTTATTTAGCGATGATATAGGTTATCTTTTACCCAGTAAATAGGAGCAACCATGGCAACCAATACCATTCTTAAACAAAAGATCAATGCGATCATCACCGAAAAACATCTGCTTAAGCATCCTTTTTATATCGCATGGACGGAAGGGAAGTTATCCAAAGAACAATTAAAGCATTATGCCGAACAGTATTTCTACAATGTACTGGCTGAGCCGACCTACTTAAGTGCAGTGCATTTCAATACCCCGCATCTGCATTCTGTCGATAACAGCGGTGACATCAGCGTTCGCCAGGAAGTGCTTAGCAATCTGATCGATGAAGAATATGGCGATAAAAATCACCCGGCACTATGGAAGCAATTCGCTTTCGCATTGGGCGCTACGGATCAAAGCTTGGCAAATGCCGCCGCATTACCGTCGACAGAAAAACTGGTCGGCACATTCCGCGACATTTGCCTCAACCGGCCATTTTATGCTGGACTGGCGGCATTACATGCATTTGAATCACAAGTACCTGACATCGCTGCGGTAAAAATCGACGGCCTCGATAAATTCTACGGTATGAAAAACCCATCGGACTATGAGTTTTTTAGTGTTCACCAAAAAGCTGATATCTATCACTCACAAGCGGAATGGTCGATTATCGAACGCTTTGCCGACACCCCTGCAAAACAGGAAGAAGTGCTGGCTGCAACCCAGGAAGCTTGCAATGCGTTATGGGGGTTCTTGGACGGCATTCATGAAACATATTGCGCGGACTTGGCATGTGAGCAAAAACAAGCTGTAACCGTGCATTAACATACACATCAACACTGTCCTTTGCAGAGCACCCCCCATGGCTCCCATGGAATTGCTCTGCAAAGTGATTCTAGGGAAATGAATTAATAGTCACCAACCCATTGCTTGGTTGCGAAAGTGATGTATTTCTTTATCAATTGTATTTGAAATCTCGGCTGCCATCCTCCGTGCAGCCGCGTCGCACTTTATCTCGCTCACCGAACTAATTAGCGTTTCCTTAACTTCATACGATAACTTCGACCTATTCTTTCTTGATGATCGCCACTTCTTCAACCACATCGTCTTCATTGTACTTCACTTGAAACGCCATTTCGTCACCGCTAAAGGTTATTTCAGTCGGTGTACCGAACAATTCCCATAACCCTAAAGTCGCGACATTGGCTACACCGTGCAAAAATGCCCGGCCTGCTTTTGCGCCACTACTGTAGCCTTGAATGAATTTAAAAATCTCGTAGCGCTTTCCGTCTCGAAATTCGCTGATGACCGGAGCACCGAATTCAGAAATCAATTGCGCTCTGACAGTACCCGGTCGCAATAAATCAACGTCTTTTTTTTCCGGTTGTTTTGCCGCCATAAATACCGAACAACCTGTCAGCAATGTAGCCAATAATGACGACACAACCAGCCATCTTGAAACAAACAACATTTTTGCCATAAAGCTACTCTCTTCTTCCATCCTAAAATTCTTTTGGTAAATTATCGCATTTCTTCTCCGATTAAAAACGAATTATCACGAATACAACACTCCCCCTTTATATTAATATCAGTTATAAAAGAATCAACAAATACTATTTCTTTTTATATATGAAATTTGCTATCTTTTGCAACCATTCGATTCTCAATCCGCCGGCAGCGGTGATACATTGTCTTGCCGATCACGCATCAGCTTTGTTCAATGAGTATATTGGATAAGTTTAACAAGGAGAAGCAAGTGAAGTTTTTCTGGTTTCGATTACAATTCATTGCAATAGCGCTACTAATCGCAACTTCCACGCTGGCTGAATCAAACGGCAAAAATCAACCGACGCAACCCAATCCTTCATTGACTGAACTGAAGATCGCGCCGCATCTTACCGTCGAAACGCACCTTCCAGCAAACCAGATCCCGACGGCACAATCGCTGCCGAGTATAATCCCCGAATCGAATCAACAGCAAAAAGTAAGCTATTATCGCCGATCCGACAGCTATGCAACCAATCCGGAATCCGATCCACCGCGTTACGTCAGGCGTCTGAGCGATATCGGCATTCCGGCATTTCGAGACATCACTTGGCTGGACATCGGATTGGAACACAGAACTCGCTACGAATGGCGCAATAACGACGTTAGACGTATAGAGGGTGGTGAAGATAATCCGATTTTCTTTCGTCATCGCGCTTGGCTGGGAATTCGGGATATCCTGGATCCATTTCGTTTTGCGGTTGAATTTCAAGATTCCCGGGTAATCAACAACAAACATGCCATCACCGATCAGGAGAGAAACGAATACGATCTGATCAATGCGTACGGTGAGCTTTATTTCAAAAAAGCGCTTGGCACCGATGATAGCGGAAACGATCGTCCAATCCGGTTTCGTGTTGGTCGCCTAGCTTATGAAACTACCGACCGGCGCTTTATCGCACGCAACGAATGGCGTAATACCACCAACTCTTTTGAAGGATTCCGGTTGAATTTGGGACGGGAAACCAATGATTGGGAATTGGATTTATTCGGCATGCAGCCGGTCAGACGCTTGCAAACGAAATTTGACGTCGCCAATGATCATTTATGGTTTTTCGGCGTCATTGGGCATTGGCGCAAATGGTCGGACATTATAACTATACAGCCTTATTACATGGGTCAAAAACAAACAGCAGATCCCGGTGGTTTTACCGCCACCAACCGCTTGAACCGTGAAATCCACATGCCGGGATTGCGCGCGTACGGCAAAGTAGGCCGGTTATTTGACTTCGATGCAAGCTACAATCATCAGCTCGGTTACAGCGGTCCGTTACAACAAAATGCACAAGGCTATACCATTGAAGTCGGAAAAACTTTCGATCACCCATGGAAACCCCGTTTAATGGGTTTCTACGGTTACGCCAGCGGTGACCGGAATCCCAATGATGGCGAGGACAACCGTTTCGACCGCTTCTTCGGATTTGCACGACCTTGGTCGGCAGATCATTACGTGGTTTTCGAGAACTTAAAAACGCCAAAAATCCGGATGGATCTACAGCCTACTCAAAAATTGGGATTTGAACTGACTTATTCCTGGTATTTCTTAGCCAGCAAACGCGACCGCATGTTCGATATTCTGGACGGAAACATCAGCAATACCGTGCAAGACCCGGGATTCAATCGCGACCGCACCGGCCGCAGCGGTGATTTTGCAGGCCATGCCCTTGAAGGACGTATCCGGTATCAAGTCACGCCTAAAATAAATACCGTACTTGGCTACACTCATTTCACCGCAGAAGAATTCGTTAAAAACCGTATTACCGCAAGCCCCTCTTGTTCCAGCGGCCATACTCACCCTTGTGTCGATCATCGTTCCGGCGATACGGATTTTTTATATTTTGAAGTTTTGATCAGTCTGCTATAACTAAATTTTCCGATGATTATTATGAGCAATTACTCTGACACAGCCACCGATCATTCCCAACATAACAGCGCAGGATTGAACACCGAGGCGATCCACGAACTCAATCAACGCTATCGGTCATTGAATTTCGAAGACCGCTTGCACAAACTCTATGAAGATTTTCTTCCGAAAAAAATCATGGTGACTTCCTCCTTTGCAGCCACTTCGGCGTATTTCTTGCATATCATTTCAAGAATTCGCCCCGATCAAATCATTCATTTCATTGATACCGGCTTTCACTTCCGGGAAACTCTGCTGTACCGAGATTACCTCGGTGGACTTTTTCATCTTAAAATAGTCGATTTGAAAGCGGATGACTATCAGCACCAATACAGTATCAAGGAAAAATTATACGAAACCGATCCGGATTTCTGTTGTACCATCAACAAAGTCAACCCGTTGGAAGCAATAAAATCTGATTACGATATCTGGGTATCCAGTCTGATGAGCTGGCAAACCGGTCATCGCTCGAATCTTGATATTTTTGACGTACGCCGCGGAATCATAAAATTCAATCCGATGATCGACGTGACACGCAGAGAGCGCGACGCATACATTCGTGAACATAAATTGCCTTTTCATCCGCTGGTCGCTGAAGGATATGCATCAATCGGCTGCGTACATTGCACCGCTAAAGGCAAAGAACGTTGCGGTCGCTGGCAAGGAAAGCCCAAGACGGAATGCGGCCTGCATCTCTAACAACTTGCTAGCAAGGGCTTGAAGCAATCGATATTGCGTCAAAATTGGCGAACCAATGTAATCCTTGGGGATTTTTTCATTTGCGTCAATGCTGACGGTAACGTAATGCCGACCAATCACCTGCGATGATTATTTGCCGCTTAACTTCTCACTGCAAGCTCAAGCTGGCCGGATAGTCGTTCGCCGCGATTTTTTCCAATAACACCCTTGCTCGGTCGCTAACTCCCGCACCATGCTGTAAATAGGATATGGCTGCCAGCTTGGGCGAATAATCGCTCACCGCATAACCTTGCCGTCGAATCTCCTCCAACGAAGCGGCAGTGACTGTTAACTTCCCTGCACCCAGCTTGATAACCAATAACTTTCTGCCCTGCGCGGCGGCAATCAGGGCTGTTTGGCGGTGCTGATTGATGACTACACTCGGTTGAAACATGATCGTAAGATTTAAAACAATTGAGCCGACATGATACGGTATGCTCCGAATGGATTGCACGGTGATTCAAGAAAACATATCACGATATTATGAAACACTTCGGTGATTCCAGCTTTTATGTTAATTTTGCAGTGAGGAAAATACTGATTGATTCGATAAACGAGAACCTATAATCAGCGCTTCCTCCGATACCGATGAGTACCGGCTATTCTCTTCTGATTTATTCATTAATGGAATTTACACGCCATGTACGTCACTATCGTTTATATTTCGGTCAAACCCGAGCACATTACCGCCTTTAAGGAGGCCAGCCGTTACAATCATGAAAATTCAATCCGGGAGCCGGGTAATGTCCACTTCGATATCCTGCAATCGGCGGACGATCCGACTCAGTTTGTGTACTACGAAACTTACAAAACGCCGCAAGATGCCGCTGCACATAAAGAAACCGAGCATTACCGGATCTGGCGCGATACCGTTGCCGATTGGATGGCCGAGCCGCGTAAAGGCATATCGTATCAAGGGCTATATCCCCAATGATGTTTAATTTTTCCATCGCCCGCCTGCCGCGTATCGAATTCGGCGCCGGCGCGATCGGCAAGCTGCCCGAAATCATCGCCGGCTACGGATCTCATATCCTGCTGATCACCGGATCGCGTTCGTTCACACAGACCCAATCGTGGGAAACACTCCGGCAGCAATTGACGCAGCATGCCATCAATTGGCAGCATTGCTCTATTGCCGAAGAACCTTCGCCCGCACTGATTGATGATCTGGTTCAAACTTTCGCCGGCAACCATATCGACGCTGTAGTTGCCATTGGCGGCGGCAGCGTGCTTGATGCCGCCAAAGCGACTGCTGGGTTACTCAAAGTCCAACAGTCGGTGATGGACTACTTGGAAGGCATCGGCCCCGAGCGACCGTACCCAGGCCCTGCGGTTCCGCTCATCGCAGTGCCGACTACTGCAGGTACCGGCAGTGAAGCCACTAAAAACGCCGTATTGAGTATACAAGGTGAGAACGGCTTTAAAAAATCCTTCCGTCATGACAAATTGGTCGCCGAATACGCCATCATCGATCCGGATTTGCTCGCCGGTTGCCCACCCGGCGTAATCGCCGCTAATGGGATGGATGCTTTGACGCAGCTACTGGAATCCTACGTATCGACTAAAGCTAATCCGCTAACCGATATATTAGCGGTAAGCGGATTACAAGCCGTGCGTGACGCATTAATCCCGCTTTATCACCAACGAGGCGAGCTTCCACGTCACCGTGAAAAAATGGCCTACGCCGCCCTGCTCTCCGGCATCACACTGGCACAAGTCGGCTTGGGTTCGGTGCATGGACTGGCATCCCCACTCGGTGCTTTTTATCCGATCCCACACGGCATTGTCTGCGGCACCTTGGTTGCCGCTGCCACAAAAATCAACATCCAAGCCATGTTGATGCGCGACGCAAACAATCCGGCATTGGCGAAGTACTTGCATGCCGCCGAAATTCTATGCCAAAAGCGCTTCATTGACCCGGGTACTGCATTTAGCGAATTGATCAACCTGTTAGCGCAATGGACCGAGGAACTCGCGCTACCGCATCTATCGCACTTCGGTTTGCAACCATCCGAACTAGGTAAAGTAATCATCAATTGTCGCGGCAATAGCATGAAAACCAATCCGATTGTACTGACGGATGAAGAAATTCGGCAAATTTTGCTGGAGCGATTGTAATCATCTGATACTGAAAAGAACTGATATGTCGCCTGCAATACCGGCTCGAATAACAGACCAATAAGTAATAACTGGAGAGATGGTTGCGAACAATTTCAGTCGATCGACTAAAACAACAAAGCCATTGAAAACCACTGCATAGTAGCAATTTTCAATGGCTAAGTAGTAATTTCAGTATTACTGTACTTATACAAAAAGCGCTGTCAGTTTTGCAATCAATCCGCTAACGATCGGTTGAAACACGCCAAAAAAATTATTCAACTGCAAAGCACCCACGATCATAATCAACAATCCTCCAGAAACAATTCCATATTTCATGCCGCTTGTGAAGTTAGCCGATGCTGGTGCACGCGTGTAAGTATCGTTTGAAAAACCAAGAAATATCCGCAGAATTCCAAGCAAAAAGCCAGCTGCAACACAACCCATAAATAAATGAGTGGCACAAAGAATTCTTTTGATCAAATTTTCATCTGCCAGTTCAAGACTCGAGAAACGTAAACAAACAACAATCACAAAGAGCAGAATAAGAGCATTCCAAAAACCTCCGAATCTCGTTCTGATCTCACTTTCCATACTCATAATCCGCCCCCTCTCCCTCTTAATAAATTTAAACAACGAATTTAATCGCTGATGATTAAAATTGAATTTTGCACTTAGCGGCCCCCCCTCTTTTCATTCCGCTACCGCGATTCCATTATAGCCAAATTAGGATAAGTTGTAGCAAACACAAAAGAAATATTTACTTATCACCCACTGCAATTGGATTCACGCCGAGTCAAGATGCGATACGCCACTTCACAAAAATTCCTTATCAAAGTTGACTAAATCTATCAGGTATTGTATAGTTGACAAAATTAATCGGGTATTTCATGCAAGCGCTTATTTTTAACAATCAACCCGATTCTTAAAAGGAGTCCATCATGAGATTAACAACCAAAGGCAGATTTGCAGTAACCGCACTACTCGACCTTGCTTTACAGCAGAGCAACCATCCAGTAACGCTGGCCGATATCAGTCAACGACAAAAAATATCCTTATCTTATCTTGAGCAATTATTCGCCAAGCTGCGCCAATCGGAACTTGTCGACAGCGTACGCGGCCCGGGTGGAGGGTATTGCCTCGCCAAAGATTTAGATAAGGTGTCTATCGCAGACATCATTCTGGCAGTCGATGAACCCATAGACGCAACCCAATGCGGCGGAAAGGAAAATTGCCATAATGATGGAAAATGCATGACCCATGACTTATGGGCAAAGCTGAATGACTTGATTTTTGAATACCTGGGAGCAGTAACGCTTAAGGAATTGGTCGATAATCAAATTAATCAACAGAAAGAAACGATCGTGCCACTATTGGATATGCGCGAAACAACAGCCGCTTAAAATTAAATGGCACTCGGATTGCGTTTAGCACCGCGAACAAATACTCTCAAGAACAAGCTGATTAAATTCATGTCGAATCAATCTATGCTATGGCAAAGGCATAGTAAGAATTGAGGGAATAAAACGTTACCGATATTGTCACGAATAAAATTTATGTCCATTACTCTAACTGAAAATGCTGCAAGATTTATCAGACAGCAATTTACAAAACGCGGTGGCAGCATCGCATTCCGAATTGGAATAAAAAAATCGGGATGCTCAGGATTCGCTTATACATTTGATTACGCCGATGAAATAAAATCGGACGATCAATTGTTCGAGTCCCAAGAAACGAAAATTGTCGTCAATAAAGACAACTTGGCTTATCTCGACGGATCTCAAATCGATTTTGTTCAAGAAGGCCTCAATGGTACTTTCAGATTTGTTAATCCCAATATTGATAACACTTGCGGTTGCGGTGATAGTTTTAGTATAAAGACGTCCAATAAAAATCAAGCATAAAAATCATAAAAAATCTTGGTGGTTATTTTTTATAAATAACTCAACGGCTGGCAATCTTGTCAGTCCCCAAACATAACAAAGAAAAAGCGAGGAAAACCAAATGAGTGCAGTATTGCAGAGCTTGGTTAATCAGCCCTATAAACACGGCTTCGTCACCGATATCGACTCCGATGTCGCACCGAAAGGGCTCAATGAGGAAATTATCCGGCTCATTTCGTCAAAAAAGAACGAACCAGAATGGTTGCTGGCCTTTCGCCTAAAGGCCTATCAGCATTGGCTGACAATGACGGAACCTTCTTGGCAAAACGTTCATTACCCCAAAATCGACTTTCAGAATATCAGTTATTACTCTGCGCCCAAGCCTAAAAAAAAGCTAGCAAGCATGGATGAAGTCGACCCTGAATTACTGCGTACTTTTGAAAAGCTCGGCGTACCGATACATGAACGTGCGGCACTTGCAGGCGTGGCGGTGGATGTGATTTTCGATAGCGTATCGGTCACAACCACCTATAAACAAAAGCTGGCCGAGGTCGGTATTATTTTCTGCTCCATTTCGGAAGCGGTACACAATCACCCTGACTTGGTTCAAAAATACCTGGGAACTGTAGTACCGGTTGGTGACAACTATTTTGCCGCATTGAATTCAGCGGTATTTACCGACGGATCGTTTTGCTACATTCCCAAAGGCGTCAAATGTCCGATGGATTTATCCACGTACTTTCGAATCAATACGGAAGGTTCTGGACAGTTCGAACGCACACTTATTATTGCGGAAGAAGGTGCATCGGTTTCATATCTGGAGGGTTGCACCGCCCCTCGGTTCGACACGAATCAATTACACGCTGCAGTGGTTGAATTGATCGCAATGGATGACGCAGACATTAAATACTCTACAGTACAAAATTGGTATGCCGGCGATGAAAAAGGTGTCGGGGGTATTTATAATTTTGTAACCAAACGCGGCTTGGCAAAAGGTAGAAATTCCAGGATTTCCTGGACACAAGTAGAAACCGGCTCAGCGATTACATGGAAATATCCATCGTGTATTTTGCGCGGCGACAATTCCGTCGGTGAATTTTATTCTGTTGCGGTTACCAATCATTTCCAACAAGCCGATACTGGCACAAAAATGATCCACCTTGGCAAAAACACCCGCAGCACTATCGTCAGCAAAGGTATTTCAGCTGGTCGCTCCAATAGTAGTTATCGCGGATTGGTTCGTGTTGCACCGACTGCGGATGGTGCGCGTAATTATTCGCAATGTGATTCGATGCTGATCGGCGATCAATGCGGTGCACACACTTTTCCATATATCCAGGTAAACAACAACAGCGCCGTTATCGAGCACGAAGCCTCCACTTCCAAAATTGGCGAAGATCAACTCTTTTATTTCGCACAGCGAGGCATTGATGCAGAAGAAGCGGTATCCATTATTATCAACGGTTTTTGCAAGGATGTATTTCAGCAATTACCGATGGAGTTCGCCGTCGAAGCCACAAAACTGCTGAGCTTTAAATTGGAAGGAAGTGTCGGATGATCATCGAAAATAGCAAAACTATCCTTTCAGTTCAGGGATTATGCGCCAGCATTAATGGCATCGAAATACTAAAAGGCATCGATCTTATTATAAAAAGCGGCGAAATTCATGCCATTATGGGACTTAACGGTTCCGGCAAAAGTACTTTTGCCAAAGTACTGACTGGTCACTCCGATTATGAAGTAACCGCCGGGTCAATTACATTCGAAGGTAACAATCTGTTGGAATTGCCACCCGAAGAGCGCGCCCGTGCCGGACTATTTCTCGCTTTTCAATATCCGATTGAAATTCCCGGGGTTGCTAATACTCAATTTCTCCGGCTGGCTTATAACACCATCCAGGCCCAACGTGGCAAAGAAGAATTGGATCCACTCGAATTCGATGATTTTGTGCGCGAAAAAATGAAATTACTGGAGATGAAACCCGATTTTCTGGACCGTAGTGTTAATGAAGGTTTCTCAGGTGGCGAAAAAAAGCGTAATGAAATCTTACAAATGGCCATATTGGAACCGACATTAAGCATCCTGGATGAAATGGACTCCGGATTGGATATTGATGCGCTTAGAATTGTCGCCAACGCAGTCAATCATCTTACTAACAAAGACAATGCTACGATTCTGGTAACGCATTACCAGCGCTTGCTTGATTACATCGTTCCCGATTACGTGCATGTGATGCAGGGAGGTCGCATTGTCATGACCGGCGGTAAAGAGCTGGCACTGGAATTGGAAACACGTGGCTACGATTGGGTACAAACCAATCGGCAATCCATATCCGGAGCAATCGCATGAACCCGACAATCCGTTCCGATTATCTGGATTTCTTGCGTCGATATTGGCCGAACGTGCAAAGTGAGGCACAAAATTGGTTGAATCAATTGCGTATTAACGCTTTCGATCATGTCAACGCACAAAGATTACCGACGCGGCGCGATGAAGATTGGCGCTTTACCGATATTTCGCCACTAACCCAGCTGACCTATTCACCGGCCAAACCGGAATACAATCTGCAAGCCAGTGATCTTACCCACTGGCAATTGAAAGAAGCAAAAAACCGCCTGGTATTCGTCGATGGTCATTATGCAGAGCATCTATCGGTTATCGATAACTCACTACAGTTAGTGATCGGTAATTTGCCTGATTTTGCATCAACGCATCGTGAAATGCTCGAAGCCCAGCTTGGCTGTCACGCCACATCTGATTGTAATGTTTTTACCGCGCTCAACACCGCATTCCTACATGATGGCGCGGTAATCATCGTACCGAAAAACACCGTTGTCGAGGAACCGGTTCATATTTTATTTATTGCAACACAAAGCGAGGTTACCGGTTATCCTCGTTGCTTGGTACTTGGAGAAGCAGGCAGTCAGATCACATTAATTGAAGACCATGTTGCACTTACACAATCAGCGTATGTCACTAATTCAGTTACCGAAATCGATTTAGCCGATAACGCATCGGTAAAGCACATCCGTATCCAGCGCGACAACGCACTCGCCTTTCACATGGCAAGTTGTGCGGTATCACTGGCTCGCGCCAGCAATTATCAGTCGATCAGTATCTCATTAGGTGCGCAAATATCCCGCTACAATCTTGGTATTCGGCTGATGGGCGAAGCGGCGGAATGCGCAGTGAGCGGTCTTGCACTGATTGGAGATCGCCAACTGGCGGACACACACACATGCATCGACCATAGCAAACCAAACGGAATCAGTCACCAACAACATAGATGCATTGTGGATGACTCGGCACATGCTGTATTTAACGGGAAGATCATTGTTCGTCCGTATGCGCAACGTACTAACTCAGCACAATCCAGTCGCAATTTACTCCTCAGTAAAACCGCACAGATTGATACCAAACCGCAGTTGGAAATTTTTGCGAATGATGTCAAATGTGCGCATGGCGCTACAGTTGGTCAATTGGATCCGGATGAGATCTTTTATTTGAAGAGCCGTGGCTTGCCGGACTTAGTCGCACGTGATTTATTAACCTACGCCTTCGGCGCGGAAATTATCCAACGCATTCCTGTGGCATCCCTGAAACAGCGATTGGAACAGGCCATACTTTGCAGAACGCAGAGGCAATCATGATAAATTCTGCAAACCGTTCCTCACAATCTGGAACGGCGACAACCGATCTGGATTGGGAAAAAATTCGCAATGATTTCCCTATTCTAAAACTGAAGGTGGATGGCAAGCCGTTGGTATATCTTGATAATGCCGCGTCCAGTCAAATGCCGCAGCCGGTCATTGATCGGTTAGTACGCTATCAAACTACCGAACACGCCAATGTTAATCGCGCCGTACATTATTTATCGGAAGTGGCGACACAGGAATACCATCGTGCACGTTGCAAGCTGCAACAATTCATCAATGCCGGTGAAGATCGGGAAATCATCTTCACCAGCGGCACAACGGATGCCATTAATCTGGTGATGCACGGCTATGGGCGCAAGTTCATCAAAGCCGGAGATGAAATTATTCTGACCACCATGGAGCATCACTCCAATATAGTGCCGTGGCAAATGCTCGCCAGCGAGAAAGGTGCAAAAATTCGTGTTGTGCCGATCAACGATCAAGGCGAACTCGAGTTCGACGAATACGAAAAGCTATTCAACGAGCATACTAAATTCGTAGGACTCATTCATGTTTCCAACGCACTGGGTACCATCAATCCGATCAAACGCATGATTGACCTCGCGCATCGGTATAGCGTACCCGTACTGATAGACGGTGCACAAGCGGCACCTCATCTGACCATTGATGTGCAAGCACTGGATTGTGATTTTTATGTATTCTCCGCACATAAACTATGCGGCCCGACAGGGGTCGGCATGCTTTACGGTAAAGCGGCCTTGCTCGAGGCCATGCAGCCTTTTAAAGGCGGGGGTGATATGATTGCTTCAGTTACGTTCGAAAAGACAATCTACAATACCCTGCCGCATAAATTCGAAGCCGGGACGCCGCCTATTGCCGCTGCAATCGGTTTTGGCGCTGCAATCGACTATCTAACCGAGATCGGTATCGAACGCATTGCCGCTTACGAAACAACGTTGCTTGAATACGCCACGATGCGTTTGAATGAAATTTCCGGCGTAAAAATTATCGGTACCGCCGCAGAAAAAACCGCGGCGATTTCCTTCACCATGGACGGTATTCATCCACATGACATCGGTACAATTTTAAATCAGGACGGCATCGCGGTTCGCACCGGTCATCATTGCGCCCAGCCGGTAATGCAGCGTTTCAATGTACCCGCAACCTCGCGTGCATCGTTCGCTTTTTATAACAAAAAATCGGAAATTGACGTTTTGGTTGCCGGTATTAAAACCGTACAAAAGGTTTTTTTATGATGCATACCAATTCGCTTTACCAAGAAGTCATCCTTGATCATAACCGCAAGCCGCGCAACTACGGCAAACTGGAACATCCCAGCCACCATGCGGTAGGCCATAACCCTTTATGCGGCGACCGTTTGGATATTTCGTTGCAACTGAATGAACACGATCAAATCAATGCCATCGCATTTCAAGGTGAGTCCTGCGCCATCTGCAAGGCTTCCGCATCAATGATGACCGCCGCAGTTAAAGGTAAATCGCGCTCGGATGCTGAAACATTGATTGACGAGTTTCGTGATTTGGCAACCGGAAAACTAAATACCGAGAGCCCGCACCATCTTGGGCGATTAACTGTTTTCTCCGGTATTCGCGATCTACCGACCCGTGTCAAATGCGCCGTTCTGCCCTGGCACACGCTGCACGCCGCACTCAACTCGCTCGACAATGCATCGACCGAAGCCGAACAAGATCCTGTACAAATCGTAACGGACAATACCTCATCGGCTTAGCAACCTATGTTGTGAAACCACTACCCTTGCATCGCATACATCAACGATGATTGCTGAACTTAAAATCAACCAATAATCAAAATGCCAAAAATCGCTGATATTGAAGGAACACCGAATAAAAACGCACTTAAATTTATCCTTAAGGAACCATTGACATGGGGTATTGCGCGCTCATACGACAACGCCGAAGCGGCTAAAGATGATCCATTGGCTTCCGCGTTATTTGAAATCGATCACGTCACCAATGTTTTTTACATCGATCATTGGATTACCGTTACACAAGATGGCGAAGCTAATTGGCAGGATCTGGCACGAGAAATAGCTGATCCGATTCGGGCCGCGCCCGCAGCGACGGCACAATCGGCGGAAACCGTAGCCGCCGCGAATGAGGTGCTTGCTAACTTGAGTCCTGAAGATCAGTTGCGCCTTGAAAGAATCAATATCTTACTGGACGAGGAAGTACGCCCCTATCTGCAGCACGACGGCGGCGATCTGCATATCCTGGGACTTGAAGGAAATATATTGCGTATCCATTATCAAGGAGCGTGCGGCACTTGTCCGAGTTCTATATCCGGTACGTTAAGAGGTATTGAAAATATGCTCAAGACGATCGAACCGGACATACAAGTCATTGCGGTGTAGTAT
>CP091135.1:906789-937995 GCA_021582655.1 Nitrosomonas sp. | reverse complement strand
TATCTCGTTGGAGTGCTCAAGAGATCCAAGCAGTAGCTCATACGCTGAACACCAGGCCCCGAAAAACACTTGGATGGAAAACACCAGCAGAAGCACTGAACAATTATCTAAAATCTATTCAACAACCCGGTGTTGCGACGACCGGTTGAATCCACCCAATATACCAACGTTGAGTTCGGCAAGCGATGCCAGGAAATGGGCGTGCGTCCTTCGGTGGGTGTGCCTATGATAACGCAATGTCTGAGAGCTTTTTTGCTTCCCTGGAGTGTGAATTGATCGACAGGCGTTCCTGGAAAAACAAAACTGAAGCAAGGCTGGTCATATTCACCTGGATCGAGTCCTGGTACAACCCCGCTCACAGGCATTCCGGGTTAGGAGACTTATCACCGATCAATTTTGAGAGAAAACTGAAGGAGAAAAATCAAATCGAGATAAATTGCAATCCTCTGTCACAGGTCGAGACTCTCTCGATCACATGAAAAAAATGTCCGTCAAAATGGGACCACTCCAAATGAACGTCCGAGTATGGCACTCGGAGGTATAACGCCAGCCATGAAGTTGGCAGAAGCTTTTAAACTAAAACCCTCTACTGCAAGCTTCTGTTAAAAATGGGGGGATTACCGGATAAATCAATCAGGCAGCGCACGCCATTGTGCCAGCATGGCGTCGAAGTTGGCCAGCCGCTGTTCCAGGCGCCGTTGCCTGCTTTGCAGCTGCAAGGCTTGAACAATCAGCGCGTGTTGTGCGCCACTGAGCATGCAGGTGGCGGGTGCCGCCGCAGCGCCCGACGCGGCCTGCTGGCAGCGTGCCAGCTCAGCGAGCAGGCCGTCCAGCAGCGCTGGCAAGGGTGACAGGCCGATCCGAACTTGCCAGCCGGCACCGAACTGGCGCAGGAGGCTCGCCGGCAACGCCAGGCGGCAGCGCGGGTCCTCGCCGGTCGCTTGCAGATAGGTGGCGCGCCACTCCCCAAGCTCGATAAAGACCGTGGCCTGCTGCGGGTTCTCCAGCAGCGCCGGCTCCTGCATCCACTCCCAGGCTAGGGTGCTGTCGGGTGCCCGGACCTGGATGCTGTCGAGCCGAACGCTGAGCGGACGGTCGGCGAAATCGAAGCGCAGCTCATGCACGCGTCCCACGCCCTGCGGCAAGGTCCAGGCCAGTATGACCGCCGCAGCATCGGTCCGGTAATGCTCGGTCAGCGTCATCGCCGCGCTGAAGGACGTGTCCTCGCTGCGCCAGAACAGCTGGGCTTCGGCGCTGGCCGCGAGTGGGAGCGGCAGCGGCGCCGCGTGCGCGGGTGCGACGCTGGCCTTCAGAGCGATGGGACGGGTTGGCGGCGCTTGTCGGAACAGCTCGGCGGGTGCACCCGCTGCGCTGCGTGCCAGGAAACTCGCGTAGTCGGTCAGCCCGATGTACTCGACGCGGTCCTGGGCGAAATCGGCGTAGTCCAGGTCGAAATGGGTTGGGTAGTCGAGCCGCAAGTCATGGTTCCAGATCAAGCCGACACCGAAATCTTCGGCGATGGTCAGGGTCTGGGCGCGGTTGAAATGGCGGAACAGGGCAAAGGCTTTGTAGGTTTCACCCACCCAGGAACCAGGGCGGCGGCGCACGCTGGTCAATTCCCTGGCTGTCGGGTTGCAGTCGTGGACCACCAGCACCCCGTCCGGGTTAAGCAGGTGCGGCAAGGTTTGCAGGGCCAGATCGACGTCGGGACGGACATGCACGGGATCGAAAAAGATCAGGTCGAAGCGGCGTCCCGCATAGCGGGCCAGCAAACCATCGAGCGAGAGGATCTGATCAAAGTCGACGCTGGCGGCCAGGCCGAGCAGGCGCTGCAGGGTCCGGCCATCCAGATAGGAATTTTCCGGTAGGTAAGCGACCGTCTTGCTGGCGCAGCAAATGTCATCGTAGTAGGTCGCGCCATCGAATTTGTTGTATTCGAGGTAGCTGGAAAACTTGAATTGGGTAATCAGGTGGTTGATGATATCGCCCTTGTTGATCGCTGCTTCCATCGGATTCTCCATTACGGTGTGTGGCTGGCTGCAAGGGGCGGGAAGACTTCCTGGGACGCCAGCCAGCGCACATTGTCAAACGTCTGGGTGTGCGGCAGCAAGTTGCGCACAAAGGTCCGGCAATCTTCGCACACCACGCAGTGGTGCGTCAGCAGGCCGATCGGTTCGCGCTGGGCCGCAGGCCGCTGGAGCTGCTTTTCCAGGATGTCCGCCAGCTCGGTAACCAGCACCGGCACGGCTGCTTTGAACTGCTGCGATAGGCTGGCCAGCTGGGTCAGCAGCGGGTCGGGGCTAACCAGGTCGTCGTCACGCCGACACAAGAGGCACACGGCCGCTTGCCACAGCGCCAGTCCGGCAGCGAGGGGCGCGAATGGCTGGCGTGCGCGGGGCACGTGGGTCAGCGTTTCCAGTATCCCCCTGGCGCTGCCTGCCAGTTTCAGCCACTGCATGGCATCCTCGGCGTCGCTGCGGAACTTGAACACGAAATGGAGTCATTCGCGCACTCCGTGCAGGGGTCGGTTTTCTCGACCGTCAGGGCGCTCATGTCGTCGAGAATGCCGCTGAAGTGAGTGAGCACGTCGCGCCCGTACAAGTTGGTAGGTCCCTGAGCCGGCTTGGGGGTGGGCAAGATCCTGGCTGGTGGCGCGTGCGGCGGGCGAGGAAAAGCACAGCTGGATGCCGCCGCGCTGCGACAACACGGCGCACGCAGCGCGGCGCGGTCATCGGCAATGAATTCGAGGGTGTGGTTGAGCGACACAAGGTCGGCCAACTTGTCGGTTACCGGGCGCAGTGGTGTACCCAGCGCCAGCGCACTATCGCGGCTGACGGTATCGATGTTGCGAAACCAGCGCCACTCCAGGGCATTGTTGGCGTCGATAAGTAAGGCGCGCCGCCGGTCGAGAAAGCCGAGTGGGAACGCCTGGAACACACGGCGGATGATGCGCACGCACTCAAGCGAACCACAGTGGCGGCAATACGGTGTCAGGTCGTTGGCTGCCATGCGCCCGGTCGGTCCGGGGCCGAATTGGTCCTTGCCGCAGATATTACATTGCATTGCCGTTCCCATTCATGTTTTCAGCCGACAATCCGGGCATCAGGCAGCGACATCTGCAGCCAGGTCGTGATGCGGATCGCGTCGTCCTTGTCCTTGAGGAAGAAGTGCACGACTTCGCGCGCGCCCGTGCACGGATCGCCGCCTTCGATCGCCAGCATGGTCAGGCCGTGACCGGCGCAGTTGAAGCGTTCCCGCACATCGCAGGCATACAGGTGCCATGCCGCGTGCGGACCGAAAGGCGTAGTGTAGTCTACGCAAACCTGGCGCGACAGGGGGCTCGAGAAGGTCGCCTCGATGATGCCGCGCGGCGACAGCAGCCTGGCCAGTTCATCGAAGCCCTTGACGTCGTCGGGAACGAATTCGAGCACATGGTTGAGCGAAATGAAGTCGTAGGATCCGTCGGAACGGTCGATGGCCTGGATGTCGAGGCTGTTCTGGCGGCCGTACTCCGACACTTCGAATGAGCGGAACTGCTTGCTGCACACGGCCGGGTCTGAACTGAACTGCAGGCCGCGCCGCCAGTCGAGGAAACCGAGCGGCAGGGCCAGGAACATGGTGCGCACGATGCGCTGGCGTTCGAGCGAACCGCACTGCTGGCAGCAGGGTGGCGCGCCCGTGTCGGCGCTGCGCCCCTTGGGCCCGGGGCCAAATGCACTGCCGCCGCAAATATTACAGTGTTGCGGCTTGGCGTCAGGCTTAGCACTTGGCTTGACCAATGCAGCAGTTGCTGCGGTTTGTTTTTGTTCGCCGAAATCGGTGGCTCGCATTCCTTCCAGCGGTGAGACCCAACCAAGTTCACCGCTTGCGGAAGTGTATTTTTTTTCGGTGCTAAAGACCCGAGTAATGTTTTGATGGGTGACTCCCGATGAGCGTTTGTGATGGGTATCGCTGCGGCCAAAATGAATCACCAGGCTGCGGCGGGTGAGTGCCGGATTGATCACCGGGCTGCCGCCGTGGATCAGCGAGCCATGCCACAAAAACGCTTGCCCGCGTTTGGGCAGCGCCGCTACGGGTGGATACTTGCTGGATCGAATTTGCTCCTGCATATGGCGAAATGCCGTCTGGCGGTCAGTTTGGGTAAGCCGGGGATCGTGGAACACAATGTCATTGGTATGGAAGCGGTGGAAAGGCAATTTATGTGAGCCGGACACATAGTTTAAAGGGCCGGAATCGGGATGAATATCTTCCAGTGCAATCCAGACGGCAAACAAGTGCGTGCGCGGCGAATGATTCACATACCAAGGGTCACGATGCAAGCGCTGGGTACTGCCATATTCAAAATACAGGGTTTGAGTGGCAATGGCCTGGCCATCCAATATCAGGCTGCACAGGTGATGCAATTGGGGGTTCAAATACAATTGGCGGGCGCTGGCGCTGTGGGAATGGATGTCCAGCAGGCGCACACCCGGGCTACGCGGGTAGGCGGCCAAGCCTTCATCCATGGGAACCGGCTTTTCATGTTTGGGGCTGGCAAAGGCAAGATCAAATGGCGGGTTTTGCCATAAGTCTTCCATCTCCTTATCAAGTGCCGTAATGATTTGATCCACGCCGTCCAAGTCAACCATGGCAAATCCATGGTAAATCATATTTTGAATGGTGACGCCCTCAGCGGCACTAATTTCACCGCGTTGTACTTTTTCCTGCAAGATGGTGGAAGCGTTGTCGAGATCTATCCACAATGGGTGTGTCAACAAATTGTCAGGGGTCAGAAATTCCATGATGTCAATTATATTTCCGTTGTTGTCGGTATTTTCAGGCGGCAATGCGGCGCAATACCAGCCAATCCTGAAAACTGTTTTGATTTTCACGATACTGCCAATTGCCAGGCAGTTGCTTGACGATTTCCAATCCTTCTTCCGCCAGCAGCGTATGCAAAAAGGATTCGGCATACGCAATTGCGCGTAATGGTTCGGTCAAATCCGAGATATAGGAGTTCGGTGAAACCTGTTTGCGCATCGGATAGGCGGATTTGGGCGGTTGATTGGCCAGCGTAAAGTCACTCGCGACAATAAAGAAGGAGGCAATCCATTGACCACCGGGGAGAATAAAGGCTTTCAGGTAACGAATATGCTCGATGAGATCGTCTTCATACATATGCGTGAAGACCGATAAGGTCACCAGGCAATCAAATGAAGCCTTGGGAAATGGCAAGACGATTTCTTGCAATGCTCGCCCACCCGGGTTGTAACGCTCATTATAGGTATTGAAATAATGGAAGCCATAGCCACCCTGGCCGGGTCTGCCATTGAAATTTTCCTGCAACCATTTGATTTGGCGAACCAGGATATCAAAACCTGTATAGCTGCCCTGGTAATTTGCGCGGCGCAAACCATAGGCAATGCGGCCATAACCGCAGCCGATATCGAGAATGGCTTTGGGAGGAGTATCATTGAGTTTTAAGACGATATCGGTGAGCTCATCGACCAGTGGTAAAAAGTTTTGCTCGGTTTCGCCCATGAAGCGCAGCTCTTGCGGCGGAATCAGCTCGTTGCCGTGCCCGGCTTGCGAGGCTGGACTGAAAGCTGTGCTATCGACAGTTTTAACAGATTTGACCGCATCGCTAGCCGGCTGGCTTGATGATGGGGTAATCAATGGCGCCATCGTTGCCGCATAGCGCTCGGCAAATGCGCGCTCGACATAATGAAACAGCAGCAAATCTTCTTTTTCGCGCTCCAGAATCAGCGCGACCGAATCCTCGGACAATTGCATTTTTTCCGGATATAGCCTGAGGTTTTCAGTACTCTCCGATCCGGTTTGTGCCGGTAACTGCTCCAGATTGAGGTTTAACGCCAGCAACTGCACCATGTGCGCTACTTGATCATGGCCACAGGCCAGGAAAAATTTCTGGTTGATGAAGCTGCATGCGGTCTTGAAGTCGGCTTTGCCGCAAATCAGGCGGCATTGTAAATTATTGAATTGCGCATAATAGGGATCAAAGCTTGAATCAATGCCTTCCCGCAAAAATGAGTTGATATCCGATTCCATGGCAATTTCGTGCAATCGGCTATTCGGGTTGGCCAAAAACGCAGCATAGGTCGAAATATAGCGATCAATCGGGTTGCGTACCGTCGTAAGATAAATTGGCTTGCGCTGCAATTGCTGATGAATGCCATAGGCAAAATGCCCAACGATCATGCCATACCCGGCTAATCGACCGGCATTGAGGATGTCGATTTGCGCCTGATAATTTTGCAAGTATTTTTCTGCACCGTAAGCCGTTGTGAACACATGCCGCAGCGAGGCGGCGTCAGTCCGGGGCACATGCACATGGATCAGGATGTGATCTGGATTGATTTTAAAATCTTTGCTAAAAAGCATAATATGACTTGACGAGAAAAGTGAGATTGAAATTATCTGACCAAATTTTTTCATGTCGAATTTTTGACATCAATTTGCATAAGGAATTTGGGTAATGGGCATAATTAATGTATTTGAATAATAAGCTTAAGTTCGGTCTACAGCAATTTTTTTCGATGAATCGAATACCACTTTTAATGCGCTGCCCTGGTCGCGATGCCAGGTTAGCACGCTGATAAGTAATCTTTCTTTTTCTGCTTTTGCCTTACAGAACCAATGCAGCACCCCGGCATGCCGGTGCAGGGGGCGCGCAGTTCCACGGCCGCCACCGCAAGGCGCTGGCCAGCAAAGTGCTGCACCAGATCCTTACTATAAGTGCGGTGCTGCCCGGTGGCGTTTGTGCTCATTGCCTCAGTTTGCTCGCTCGATTGGGGTTTGATGAAACTGATCAGCAAATTGCCGCGCGGAGAGCAGGCGCAGCAATTCATCGAATACCTGCACATCATTGGGCACAAATTCGAGCACATGATTGAGATAGATGAAGTCATAGCTGTCGTCAGCGGCGCTCAGCTTTGCCAATTGGCTGCTATCGTTGGCACCGCATTGCATCAGTGTATGGCTGGTAAAAACTTGCTGGCGATGCCAGCATCATTGCGAATTTGCAAGCTGCGGCACCAGCTCAAAAAGCCTAGCGGCAAGGCTTGCATCAGGCTGCGCACCGTTCTTTGCCGTTCCAGCGCACCGCAGTTGAGGCAAGCTGGCAGCCATGCCATTGCTTACTTTACGCCCATTTGGCCCGGCGCCAAAGCGGGTGTGACCGCAGATATTGCACGAATGCATCAATGCTGTTACGTATTCGCGTTCACGTCGCGGCGTATAGGGCGGCAATGACTGGGCTTTGCGGATTTCGTGAATCAGGCGCAAGACGTAATCCTGGCAATGCTCAGGGCGGCCTCCCATTGCCCCGCATCGTCTGCCGAATTCAACACAGGTGTATTGGCTGCCCTGATCGCTGTGGTGAATCACTTCACCTGGTTTGCGCCATGTTCAGGGCACTGATCACCGGTGTTGCACCAGATCCGCTGCAGGTCGGTCACGTTTGTTGCGGTGAGTCATGATGATAAAGCCTCGTCTGCGGCTGACTCCTTTACTGCTTCACGCATCAGTCTGCCTACGCGCTTGTGATTGACCGTGATGCCAAGGTCGGCCAATTCAACGGTAATGCGGGAACGACCGTATGTAAAATCGCTTGCGCTATGTGGCCATGATCTGCTCAGTCAATCGGGAGTTGACAACAGTTCCTTGGTGCACGCTTAGCCCAATCTGCGTCACCACTGTGCGAAACCCCGAGTGTCTCACATAGAATTCGCGCCGAAACTCGGGTGGATAAGCAGGCTTATAATTTTGTGTCATATTTCTTCTCCCTCAAACAGAACATAATGTGTCCGTTCAAAGGGGACAATTCCAAAATCAGGAAGCCGAAAATAAACAAAACAGCAAAAACTGATTCCATGTAGCGAGAATTGATGAGAATGGTTGTTCTTAGCCTTTCTCAGACAGGCGAATTCAGGACTAATGAATCTCACAACATTATTAAACAATAACAGTTAAGCTTTGATTATATTCTTGGCAGCTTCCAGATAGACACCACGAGTATCTACAACCAAATTGGCATGCTGATGAATCATTCGGTAATCGAATGCATCATGATTGGTTGCAATAAGAATCAGATCGTATTTAGAAATTGATTCTGGTGTTAGTTCAATGCTAGAAAGATCAAAGTAATGCTCACGCATTCTAGGGAAAACAGGCACCCATGGATCCGAGTAGGCAATCTTTGCTCCTTTGGTGTTTAATAACTCCATTATCTCAACCGCTGGTGACTCACGCATATCGTCTACATTCTTTTTATAAGCAATACCTAATATCAAAATATTACTGCCACGAATTGATCGTTCACGGTCGTTTAATGCAGCGCTAATTTTTTCCACTATCCACTCAGGCATTGATCTATTTACCTCACCTGCTAGTTCAATAAAGCGAGTATTCACGCCATACTCACGTGCCTTCCACGTAAGATAAAAAGGATCAATGGGAATGCAATGTCCTCCAAGTCCCGGCCCAGGGTAATAGGGTACAAAACCGAATGGTTTTGTTGCTGCAGCTCGGATCACTTCATGAATATCGATACCCATCCGATCCGCAACAATCTTCATCTCATTTACCAAGCCAATATTGACTGCACGATGAATATTTTCCAGCAACTTTGTCATCTCCGCTGTCTTAGTTGAGCTCACTGGCACGACCTTATCGATTACAGTGCTGTAAAGAGCAACTCCAGCTTTAAGACAATTAGGTGTGCATCCCCCAACCACCTTTGGAATTGTTTGTGTGCAGAAATTTGGGTTACCAGGATCTTCCCGCTCGGGAGAAAAAACAAGAAATATATCTTCGCCAACCTTTAACCCCTTTGACTCAATCCGCGGCTTAAGCTCCTCATCTGTGGTACCTGGATAAGTTGTACTCTCCAAAGAGATAATTTGCCCTTTGCGTAAATAAGGCAATAGAGCTTCGATCGTCCCATTTACAAAACTGAGATCCGGCTCGCGATATTTGTTCAGTGGAGTCGGAACGCAAATAATCAGAGCATCAACTTCACTAGCCTTAGAAAACTCACTTGTCGCAATCATCCCTCGCTTTTTGCCCAATAAGACAGCAGTATCACCCAAGTGCTTGAAATAACTCTGTCCAGCGAGAATGGCATCAACCTTCGATTGGTCAATATCAAATCCAATAACCTTGAATCCAACTTCCGCAAATCTTAGTGCCAATGGGAGACCTACATATCCCATACCTACGATACCAATGATCATATTTTGTTGATACATCCTACTTAACCCCTCAAACTTTCAAGTAAATAATGGTGAATGTCGAAACAGATCGCGAGGGGATACCCACCTTACACATGGAAACTGATGAGTAATTGAAAGAATCTCATCCACAAACTTCCAGGCTTGTTCATCCATGGCGCGGTGGTGAGTCAATATCCCGGTTAAATTATCTGTACTATAATTTAACCGACGAATACGCAGGTTCTCGATTAAGCGATTAAGCAATAAACCCTTCCTTGCTGAAGAAAATTTTGGTGCTGATGACCAATCCACCACATCCAGATGTGTATCAATGCGTAGTGTTTGACCAATCTTCTGCCGCGAAATACTTCCATACTGAGATATCCCGGTCAAACCCAGCGCCGGAAGCTCTTTTACCAGATCATCCCGAAACCCGTTCCACGGAGGTACCAGTGCAGGAAAAAGTCTGTCAGAAAACTGATCGAGCAAGAGCTTACGCCCTTTGGTTAGATCTTGAATCACAAGTTCTCTTTTTCGGCTGAGAGGGAATTCGCTATTTGGAAGATTTGCGCCCTCATGATTCACGTGGGCAAAACCATGCTGACACCAAACAAATGTATGCATACCAGAGGTATCGTACCCAAGTGTCGATGCCATTAAATCGGGTATTACGGCCACAAGCACATAAACCACATACCGCTCTGAGACTTGCCGCATACGATGCAATTGTGGAGACGTTGAGATGAGGTCATCGTCGCGCCACCAAAAGTGGCATTGCAAGCCCGCATCTTGCCAATGCGATAGTTCATCAGTCAACAACTTATAAGAATCTTTTTCCACGCTTGCTCAACCTATTCAGAAGGGTATTCGCCTTGGGCTTGCATCACGGCAAAACTAGCACAGTGGCACTCCAAGCAGACAACCAACCGCGAATCCTCATGGCGTCTTTAGGCTGTCGAATAAACAGATGGACAACTTCTCTTACCCCAGTACAAGGATCAGTTTCTTCAATAGCAAGCGCAATTATCCCTTTTCGAGCCAAATTGAAGTACGAGACGATATCTTTACCAAACAAATGCCAGGCACTATGTGGGCCAAATGGTTCTTCAAAATCCCGAGAGGTTTCACGGAGTAATGGCGAAGAAAAACATGCTTGAAGGATTCCATCAGGGCTCAGTATTCGAAACAACTCATCAAATGCTCGGCATGCATCCGGAATAAACTCCAATACATGGTTGAAGCTCACAAAATTGTAATCAGCCGCATTACGGTCGATGGATTGAATGTCCATACTGTTTTCACCGCCATAAATTGAAATTTCATACTCACGGAACCACTTCGGATTAAGACTATTATCCGGAGAAAATTGGAGTCCTTTACGCCAATCAAGAAAACCAATCGGTAGCCCCTGAAATATCCTTCGCACAATACGTTGCCGTTCCAATGAACCACATTTCCGGCAGCACGGTGGCACCCCGCTATCGGCCATACGGCCATTGGGTCCCGGAATAAATTCTGTTCCACCACACAAGTTGCAAACGGGCTTCTCAGTTTCAATATTTCTTGGATCGATCAAGCCGCCTGACACCTTCTTCATGCGATATTCCGCCTCTACCAATTTGCGCCGATCTTCTGGTAATTTATTTTCATTTTGCGGATATTGCTCGCCCTTTAACCAGACATTGGTTATCCCAGAAAAGTGTCGATACATCCGGGGAAGGACGCCCGAATTATCCTGAGGCTTCTTCTGAAATACGGCGATAAAATCGTTCCATAACTCGCTCTTCCATTGAGGTAGAACGAATGATTCAATCAGTTCGATTTCATATCCATTACGCTTTCCCCATTCCTCAAGCGCTTTTCCTGCATCCGGATAAAATCGCCAATAATCCGATGGGTAACGGTGGTAAAAGCCATTAGATGGCACATTTAAATAGAATAACCCGCCAGATTTCAGCACCCTGCCAATTTCAATAAAGGATAGCCAAAAGAATTGATCGTGCTCAAAACATGAAGAAGAGACGATAAAATCAAAGCTACTATCTGAAAATGGGTAATGGTACGGATCATTCAAAACAACATCGACGCCTGGACCCGACATCAAGTCAGCTCCAGTATATATGCCTTTTTCAGGAGCTACGTTTTTCAAAGAGCCATTAATATTTGAAGACCCGATATCAAGGATTTGATAAGGCATTCTTGATCCACCGGCATATTCATTAAAGAATAAACCTCCAGCATATTCTGCGCTACGATGCATGAATTCCTCGTTTTTTAAATTAATCTTTTATTGCATACGCGACAGCATAAAGATATTCCCCTAGTGAGGTGCAGACATCATCACACATCATTAGAGTGGAGAGTAATTCAGAATCATGTTCTTCATGCAGATTAGCCAGAACATCAGATAAAGCCAGGAAATACACAACTCCCCCGGTTGGAATTATGTTCACTTTATCGAATACGATTTTTAATGCCGGCATGATATTCGAGCTGTCTGCACATTCAGTAGGATCTATAGATTTTAGCTTCTCAATATCTGGACGAACCCTGCGGTATGGCAGCATTTTCGATTGATCGCGAGGATCGGTCATACACCTGGCAGGAAGAGATTTGCGTACTTTTTCGGCAATGTCGAGTGACTTTTCTGAATATTGCATATAGCTTGGACCAACGAAGTCATTCATAAAGAATAACCCGGATTGATTGAGCATTTCAAAACTCCACTCAACCCCATACTTGGTGTTCAGCATATGGTGCAATGCATCTTTCCAATACACAAGATCATATTTTTTTTTATGATTCAATGCTAATGGATTTGCATTGAATATATCGATACGATCCAACACGCCAGCCTTTGTTGCTGCATCTTTTATCTTCTTGATACGATCTTCAGAAATTTCGTACAAATCAAAATGAC
The DNA here is from genome assembly GCA_021582655.1 of Nitrosomonas sp. Lineage (GTDB taxonomy): Bacteria > Pseudomonadota > Gammaproteobacteria > Burkholderiales > Nitrosomonadaceae > Nitrosomonas. The sequence goes on along the minus strand of CP091135.1, from coordinate 925,863 downwards.
CTACAACGTTCGCTTCTAAAAGTTTAATCTCATGAAATGCTGCACCACATCCCACTGAAATAGCTTGTGGCAGCGCAACTTCAGATACTGAACGAATAAGCTTGATATCACCTCCGTGAGTGCCATTAACAAATTCCCCACAAATATTCTTATTGATATGAGAAACAATAAATGATGACTGCCACCATCTGGTTCTACTTGGGATGGGGGGAGGGTTAGACCAATGTTTAGCCGCACGCTCTAGTTCATTCATTACGCAACCTCAAAATCAATAACTTTAGCAGTCTCACTCCACGTGGAAATCCATGTACGCAGTTTCAACGCATCTACCGGATTTTTGAAAAAGAAATGTACAACTTCGCGTACCTCGGTACATGGATCCATCTCCTCCACTGCAAGTACGGTGATTCCAAGATCATGACATCTAAGCCGTGCAGTCAAATCTCGCCCGTATAAGTGATATGCCTTCCAGTCGAATTGAGGCTTTCCCAAATCTACGGTCAATTCACGGCTCATCGGTGAGCCAAAGCAAATTTGCATTACGCCGTGAGGAGACAATACTCGACACAGTTCACTGAAAGCCAAACAGTCGTTAGGCACGCTTTCCAAGACATGATTGAGCGAAATGAAATCGAGAACTCCATCAGGTCGATTAATTGCTTGAAGGTCGATGCTGTTATTACCATCAAAATCTGATACTTCGAAGGATCGAAACCAATTACCACAAATGCTTTGATCGCGACTAAATTGAATTGCATTTCGCCAATCTAGGAAACCCACTGGTAGGGCCTGAAACAACCATCTAATAATTCTGTGGCGCTCTAATGAGTCACAATTTAGGCAACGAGGTGGAACTCCAGTGATAGATAAACGGCTTAAAGGACCAGTTCCAAACTTAGTTTCACCACAGATAGTACAAGTGCGAGAAGAAATCAATAACGGCGATGCTTTAATTCCTAAAGCATGATTAGCATTCGAGGAACTTATCGCTTCAATACGATCAGAATCAGGTCGATGTAGATTGGCTTCACGTTTTTGCAGAACGAACCAATCCTGCAACTCGCATGCATTTTCCTTACTAAGCCAACGCCCCTTTCGTCGCCTGACGACCTCAAATCCCTCTCGTGCAAACATTTCCAGGAGAAATGGTTCAGAGTAAGCAATTACCAGCAGAGGTTCATCTTCACTATGAATATAAGCATTCTTAGAAATCTTTCTGACCAAGGGATAAATCGAATCCTCAGGTTGTGCTTCTAAAGAAAAATCCTGCTCGACGCAGAAGAATGTTGCAATCCATATCCCGCCTTCCTGGATCAATTTGGCTAGCCGCCCGAAATACGCAAGCAGATCTTCTTCATAGAGATGGGTAAAAACCGAGAGACTCACAAGCGTGTCAAATTCGCCAGCCAAATACGGGAGGATTAGTTCCGATGCATCATCTCCTCCAGGGTTGTATCGCTCATTATATATATTTACATAGCGGAACGAATAATCTCCACCTCGTTCATCTTGGAAATTCTCATTCAACCACGCAATATGTCTCGAAAGAATGTCGTAACCTTCATATTGCCCGGAATAGTTGTGATATCTGAGTCCATATGCTAATCGACCGTAGCCACAGCCGATGTCCAGAAGTTTTTTGGGATCGCTCCCGGTTGCATCGCGCCTGAGTTCAAGAACGCGGTTAGCCCAATAATCTCCCTGAGCAAGAAAATCCTCATCCGATTCAGCCATAAATCGCAATTCTTTTGGAGGTATGCGCTCTGAACGAGGTATGTTCACCAGCGGTCGGATTGGGGTAGTTCTTGCTTGACAGAACGCCTTTTTTATTTCTGAAAATGCCCCTTGCACATAGCTATGGAGTAATACATCTTCGCATTCGGAAGACATGATAGTGTCAATTGACTGGCTTGATAATTTCACCTTATCAGAGTGCCGGGTCATTTTTTGTTTCGTTTGATGTACATGCGGCATTAACAATTTATCATGACCTAAAGCCGATGCAAACATATCGACCATATCATTTAATGCATCAAAAGGTGCAAGTAAGTAGTATTTTTCATCAATAAATCGTTGTGCAACCTCAAAGTTTGCTTGGCCACATAACAATCGACATTGAAGGTTATGTAGTTGTTGCCATAATCCTTGAACATCTGTATCCAATACCAATTTCAGAAAATCATTAATGTTATATTTAGCTGCATATTTATGATATTTACTATTTTCATTAGTCCTGAACTCAGCATACGTCGAGATAAATCGATCTACAGGGTCTCTAGTAACTGAAATATAATAGGGCTTTTTAGTAAAGTGTCGGTGAATGCCGTATCCAAAATGGCCGACGACAAGCCTTATTTTCGAAAGTTCTTCAGCGGACTTCCGCTCGATTTCGCCGTTATAACCCATCAAACAATGCTGGGAGCCAATCACTTCATTAATAAGTAAACGCAATGATGTGCCACCGGTCCTCGGAATGTGAACCTGAATAACTAAGGCAGAGTTTGGAATAGAAATTTCTTTTGGAAATAGCACCCCGAATCTCCTAATTTAACCAAGAATGATGGTTAATTTTATTGACAATCCCTAGAACCTCAACAACTCTGTGGTCAAACGTGTGTCCAGCCAAAATAATTTCAAACATTTTTTTTGATATCTTTCGACTATATTCGAAATCATGGAAAGTGCGTCCAATTACCTCCTGAAAAGACTTTTCAGCGTTATATTCATAAATAGCATCATCAAAAAGACTGTTTAGACCATCAACGGAATCGCTCAGAATCAGTGCGCCGCATGCACCGGCATCAAATATCCGGTTAGAAATAAAGCCCTCTGCCCGCATGTCCGGCCAGTGGTCGTTTAACACAACCTTTGTACTGCTATAATAGCGACGTAGTTCACTATTCGGAATGTAGTCCCCTAGAATTCTTTCTGGGGGTAAGATGTTCTGCCATCCTGAGCCATACACCCCGAATTCTATACCGGCACCCAGTGCATGCTGGACCACTTCGCGACGCTGTCCTCTGGAGTTCCCAACGAATAGTACCCCTGGAATTTCTAGTGATTCATCGAAATCGGGATAAAAAATATCCGGGTCAGTACACTGCAACAGGGGAGAAATCTTGTCTCCTAGCTGACCTTTGAAACGTGCCGCATAGCTTTCTGAGGCAACAAAGATATGGTCATATTCCCGCATTTCAGCAATACTTACTTCGTCAGGGTGACTAATCAACCACATGATATTGATAGCAGTAGGCTGAGGCTTGTATCGTGACAGGCCACGCAAAACAATCACTACATCGTCTGATGCGCTTAGGCCGCCTTCCCAGTAAGGCAATATGTCGATGCGTACGAAATATCCTTTACGCTCCAGGGCTCGCTTTATTCCTAGCGCAAAGTGGTAATCACCCCATTGTTCCTGCTCATCAAGGCTTGGTACACCGATCTTGATCGCAAATCTGAGCGAATTCTCCCCGAGAAAACTACATAAGCCATCCCTAAACGTGTCGGCTCGATTAGCATAGGTATGCTCTGCCAGCACAATATCACGTAGTTCTTGAGCAAGCCTTTCTCTTTTCTCATTATCTTGGACAAGGTTATCGATGAGCGTATTTAGTTCTTCTCGCGTTGAGAAAGTAGGAAGTTTGTCACCAAATAGCTCCTGAGCACCACCAACGCAATTGGTAATCACAACTTTGCCGCAAGCTATCGCATCAAATATACGAGAATTAAGTGAATTCCACTCACTTGTTACCGGGTGTGAATCATCAATAACTAGCTTAGATGAGGCGTAGGCTTTGCTGAGTGAGTCATAGCGAAGGCTTCCCCTGGAATACGAGGCAAAAGGAGGATACTTTTCCCAATTGTAACCATAAATGGCAAATTGATACCCAGCATCATCGAGATTCATCATCGCTACTGCGCCACGAACGGCACCATGGTAGCTACCGGTAAAGACAACGTCGCTCGTATATGCAGGATCAACCATCTCTGGCGAGAAGCGTTCCGGATTTGTGGCGATCGGCAACAAAATGCCTTTTCTTTTTCTTACTTCATATAAATGATCAATTGCTTTTTGTGATGAAGCAAATACGATGTTGTAATCATCGAATTCAGGTAGTCCAAGCCATTCATCGGTTCGATTGCGAATCCATGCTACAGTAATCAAGCCAGGGTTTCCTGCGGCAATTTTACGAATGTTGTAGTCATGGCGCATAACAATGAGGACATCAGTTCCGGAAATCGAGTAATGACCAATGTTGATAAAGAAAACCTCCCAGCCGAACTTTTTCCGCAACCAAATTCCAAGTTCCAGTGCCGTAAAATAATCACCTCTGGCAGTGTTCATATCAGCTTCAGTAACTACAAAGGTTACACGCAATGGTTGCTGACGGTAGTACAAGGACCCGTCTAGCAAAGAGCGGAGAATTGTTTTTCCAAGTTGGCGTCCAAAACGACGTATATATGCTGAACGGTTCTTCGCATGAATGTCAGCTGTATAAAACTTCTTTGACTGTTTTTCTACGAATTTGGAATCCCGCGTAGCGCTCCTGTTGTGAATAGCACTGGAGTTCAAGTCGCAAAGAATCTTTTTACCTAATTTCTGCCTAATTTTCAGGCAGAAGTCGACATCCTCCAATCCATAGAAATATTCTTCACAAAATCCACCGACAGCAAAAAAGTCAGCTTTACGACAAATCATCAGTGCTGCCGTTACCACAGGCATATCAAGTGTGCTGCGAGAGAGTTCTACAGGAATGCCATTTATTTCATGCGGCGAATAATATTTAGTCTCCGTATTAGGAAGTGCAGCTATTTTAAAACGCACCCCCTCATGATGAGGTTCAAAATACCAATTTCCATCATCGCCTTTGAGGGGTTCTAATAATTTTGCTCCAACAATTCCTACATCGGGATCGTCCAATAATTCAGCCATGGTGCTAGCACAAGCATGCTGTAAAATTAGATCATTATTTAGAAATAATAAATATTCCCCTTGCGCCAAATCAGCAGCATAGTTATTCGATGCAGAGAAAGAGTAATTCGCACGGCGTTCAATAAGGCGAATCGGTAAACGGTTTGCGTATTGCTTAATAATATTAATACTATTATCGATGGATCCATGATCAATGATCAAGAGCTCATACGAATGCGACGGTGTGTTTCTTTCAAGTGAAGCAAGGAAATCCTCGATCATCAGATCTCCATTCCAATTCAATGCAATCATCGAAATTTTCGGGGGGGCAGCATTCTCTTGCTTATGCATTGTGAGCAATTTAGGTGGTCGATAAACGATGCATTCCTTTTTTTTGTCCCTGGCAAAGTCGGATCCACTATAGTTCCAACCTTGATTGATCTGATCGGTCTCAGGCAAAACAACTAATGGAAACAGAATTGGATTTAACTTGTTAAGTAATTCAAAGTGCGTGTTAGCTTCTTCGACGGTGATATGGCGTCTAGAACCATTCTGGAGGCTAGCCGGTAGATGAAAAAGAAATTGTTGATGCCCACTTCGTCCGTTACCACGCAATCGCGAGGAAAATCGATTGGCTTGCGTTGATCCAATCGCCTGACCGTCGACACGGATTATTACATTGACTACCGCATCAGGACGCATAATATCCCACGCCCATCCTGCAACTAGCTCTGTTGTTAGTTGCTCGACTCTTCCACGAATCCGCCTAATTGGTTCTATGGATTGCAATTCATTGATGCCTAGCATTTTTGGAATGTTACAATTTGCACTAACATTAAGCTCGATGCCTTTGCAAATCACTCTCAAATTTACGGCTTTTCCGCAATACAATCTTTCTGGTATCGGTATCTCATAACCAAAAGTACCTGCTCTGTTAAATTTTCTGTTTACATCCTGACGTGGTAGATCACATGACTTCTCTGCTATAAGTACTTCACCATCGTAGAGCTGTACAATTGGTGCGTGATTTATTGCGGAGTTATCGATTGCCCAACCAGTCAGATAAGGTGGATTCCAATTGTCTACTACACCGAACGCGATTCCCCGGTAACTGAATTCCAGTTGATCACTTTCAGTCCGAAGAGGCACATGACCAATCTCGGTAATAACTCCGATGAGATAATCTTCTCCAGTCGAGAAATGATGAGGAATTGGGAATCTAAATCGGCCATCACAATTATCACCAACCTTAACATTAATTAAACCTCCAATCTTTTGTCCGATAACAATTTTTACCGGAATAGTATCCAAATTGGTTTCTGGAATAACGAATAATCGCCCGTAGATAGAATTATTAGCAACGGTAAATATTCCTTCCTTTATATTGGGGTTTGCTTGTAACTCGGGAAGATTAAGGATTCCACATCCTGGAAGCTGAATACGAACTGGAGGAGCGGCAGTACTGGCCATGTCGGCAGGCACCTTCCAACTGAATAAGCCGGAACCATATGTTGAACTATGAACATTCAAATCTTGGACAATATCTACTACTGCTACAATGTTGTCACCGGATAAAAATGCTAATTGGTTGGGAGTAAAATTATTTTTAGGAGTAATTACTCCAGAAATGTAGTAGGGCCAAGAGCAATCAATATTGCCATTAAAGCAACGAGTTCTGGATAAGCAACTAAATGTTGCAGTCACATTGTTGTAAAAAATGAAATCGCTGTCTTTAATGCGCACCTTGATGCAACTTGCCATATCAGGATCTATTTTTTCCGGTACAGGCCACTTAAAACCATAAGCGCCATTACCGATACCTGCTTGACTTAAGTCATGACGAAAATTCTCACACGAAGCCTCACCAATTACAGTGTCATTAAAAAGAAACTCAGCAACAACGTGACTCTCAGGAGAGGAGGAATTCCAAGCCCATCCTTCAAGAAACATATCATGTAATTGATCAACGACTCCATGATATCCCGGCTTAGGAGGTAATTTGCTTGAAGCTTGATCTAATGACAAGAGAAAATCAATGGATGTTGTTTTACTCTTATGTGAGAGATGCCAACGCAAACCAAAGTCTCCTCTAACAGATCCCTCATATATCAAATGAAAGCCTGGATGAAGACTGGATGTAATTGCAAATGCTTCCAAAACATCATTTCTCGGGAATCGATTTATCTCAGCAACAACTTTTCTAGTTTCGCACAATAGTGCAATATCGGTGGAACCTATAGTCCATCCTTTCAAGTGAAGGGTATTGTTCTCAATGTATTGATACTCTAGCTTAATGCCAGCAATAAGAAGTTTATCTTTATCGCGTATAAGAATAGGCGAGCTATTTGGCGATAAGCGCCTAATATTCAAATCGGAATTCTTTTCTGCTGAGGATTTGGCGTTTTCAATTGCGGCATGTTTTAGTTTTTCACGCGCGTTGGTCATGAGATAGATTCCAGAAATAATTTATAGATAAATTAATTAGCCCTTAAAAGAAGGCGTGGCTAAGGCCTGTAGAGTACTAATGATCTGAGTTGGAGATGGGTTCTCTGGAAGCAATATTCCCATATTTCTTTTTGCGACACGCTCACCCAATGCACCCAGGTTTGGAACAACCTGGGTTAGGCCACACATTATCGCTTCTGAAAGAGTGTAACTGTAGGTTTCCGGCCAGGGGCTAAGGAACAGTGCAATATGACAATCCAACTTGGTAAGTAAGTTTTGCAATTCACTCTGAGCATACTCGCCAGTGATGCGAACATTGCTGAGTGTATGAAACGGTGCATCGTCCATGGTGTAGCCAACAATGAAAAATAGCAGGTTTGGAGCTTCTACCTCAGCTAGTTGTACAAGCGCCAGCAATGAGTCATAGCCTTTATTTAAACCAATGGCGCCAATGACAGCGACGCGCATTTCCTCTCCTATCTGGGGTAAAGGCTTTGGTTGCGAGCACTGAAGAGAGAATTCATGTGGCTTAAAGACGACTCGCTTGAGCGGATAAGCTTGCTTTAGGCGCCGCACGGCATCTTGAGAGGGAGCGCTAATCTGGCGTGCTTGTATAAGCTGGTTATGATGAAAAGCACGCCAGGCCTTGACACTTCCTCCCAGGGCAACAAAGGCTGATTTTACTTGGGGCTCCAGTGATTTCGCCTTTACACATAGTTCACAACGCGACAATGGTGCTTGCCTGCAAAACTGCCCGGTGTGATCTAGCAGGTGGATACGCGGGCAGAAACTGTAGTAGTCATGCACGGAGTAATCAAGCGGCACGCCTAGTACAGCGTGTAACTGCCAAATAGTTGGAGGTAAACCGATCCACTGGTGCATATGTACTGCGGTAACACCCAGCACCTCGAGATACTTGATGAGTGAGGAAGCAGAATGAATAAGCTCTTCGATTTCACCTAGAGAAAAGCTAAGTGCAAGCTGAGCGTATGGTTGAATGATTTCAGCGCGACCATCATTAGTGGGGCGCAGGATCAGACCGCCCTCGTACAGTGATTTACCTTGGATAGCTGGTAGGTTGCAAAGTTGATTGACATGGTGTTGTACTCCGCCACCCCAAGCGTGAGTAATATGCAGAATGTGGCTTTTGACTTTTTCTCGACGCATAGCTTGCTGCATGAGTTGCAGCACAACTTGATTTCGAGGAATAGAAAGGGGATCTTTCCGGATGAAGCGATCAATAGCGGCTGAATAATCGGGATAGATAGCGTTGAGACGAATAAGGTTTTCCTGCACACGGATTTGCCTTTCGTTCTGGAAAGAGACTGCACCGTAATGTTGAATAAAAACATCACAAGTAACAACATGTTTCCAGCCGATACTGGCGGCTTTGAAACAGAAGTCGTTTTCTTCACCATAGCCTTTGGTCCAGCGCTCTGCGTCAAACAGGCCGACTTCGTTGAGTGCCGCACGTTTAATGTACATGCAAAAACCAATCGCTGTAGGAATCTCGATGCGCACACCAGGATTCGCTTGTGCGCAGAGAGCATCAAGATCGGTCACGCTTAATCCGTCTGGTAAGTCATTATCGACATTGGGGGTAGGTAATGAACAGATGGTAGCTCGATTAGAAAAAGGGGTGACCGTAGCAATCATCGGCTCAGCCTTGGCTGCTGACTGTATGCGGCTAAGCCAATCGCTAGTCGGAATAAGGGTATCAGAATTGAGCAAAAGCACGTCACGATCGGGGTGAAGAGTCATGCCGCGGTTGACGGTAGCGACGAAACCAACGTTGGATTCATTTTCAAGCAGGATAACGCGCGGATCGGCTTTGGCCAATTTGCGCAACTCAGCACTGAGATTAACATCGGGACTGGCATCGTTAATTACGATGATCTCGTGCGCTATAGTCTCCGGCGCATTCAGTAGGCTATGTAAACAAGCAAGCGTTTCTTTACGGCCTTTATAAACAGGGACGATAATGTCTATCGCTAAACTTTCGTCAACAACCTGCTCCGCGGGTATCACTTTGAACAACGTGCCGTCATGCACCCTGGCATTGCGCAACTCGGCAATCCAGTCACTAGCCCACCAGCGAAGAGCGGTATCTGCTTGAGCAGCACGCTCCGTTTCCCGGATCAGGTAAGCAATTGGAGCAATCAGGATGTCTTTGCCGTTAATGGCATCAGCTGCACCCGCTACAGAAAGCCGTATACGTCGTGGTACATGAATGTTCGCAGCCTGTGGCAGAGGAAGTCTGAAGCCCGCGGCACCTACGCCGAACTGTTGACGCAGCTCATCGGGTACTGGTGGCTGAAAACTATCGGTAGTGACTTGAGCGATACTGCGCTTATTTTCCCAGGCTTCAACAGTAAGATGCTGCAAAGGAGCCTGCTCCATGAATAACCAGCCATCGATTTCAGTCGCATTGGCATTGGTGACAGCATAGCGTAGAGTAATAGTAAAGGTCTGTTCTCCTCCGGGAAGAATCGTTTGAGTAGCTTGGTGGCGTACATTAAGAACATGTGGCTTGCCATCAAGGTAACAACCGGGAATGGTAATTTTGAAACCGCAACGAGAATGAGCAATACCCATGCGAACAAAGTCTGCGCGAGCCTGATCAGCGGGGACGGCAAGCACACGAACGCCATCGATCCAGAGCTCAACAATTGCGACAGTATCACTGGGACCGGAAAGCGTTGCCCAACCCATCAGATTAATTCCATCGAGAGCTGCAACATGGCCCCAGCCACGCACTTCATTCAGATTTAGCGGACTACCAGGTAGTAAAGCACCGGTAGCGGTGTGGGTCAGAGTGATCGGTCGATTGAAAGTACGTTTGATCTTGAGGAAGGGAGACAAATCGAATTGAAAGCTATAGACCTCATCGGCGATACCAAGTGTGACGATATCTTGACGTGGTAACCCGATTTGGGCATAGCCTATGGTTTTATCGCCCAAGCAAACTATGATATCAGGTTGCGCAGTTAAAGCCTCACTGGCAACCCAGCCGAATAAAACACCAGAAACAATACCATCAATGGAACCCTCAGGCTTTGCCTTTTTGGTAATGGAAGAAAAGGCGTGCTCTCCTTTTAGCCATTCGCCAGATCCGGCGACTCGTGCCCGAAGATTGGCAGTATCAATCAAAATATTAGATGGTAATGGAATAACAAAACCGTAGTAACCATCCCCGACACCTTTTTCAGCCAATGCCTTGTACAAACAATTCGCAAAACCCGAAGCAACAAGCTGATCTTCCGCCACAATTTCAACTGTAACCCGCTTCTTGAGTTGCTCTGTCACCAGCGCCCATCCGATCGCATGGTTGTGGTTGATAAGATCAAAGCAACCAATGATTGGCATAGCCTTTAAGGTTTCTTATATAAGATAAGGGGCTGTAGTAGATCAGTTTAAATAGTAGCGCGGGGTGATTAATCCGTTCATGGTAAAAGTGGCTCACATCAAGTGCATTGTAACTGCGATAATAATCTGTATAAACTACGCTGTCTGGTGCTGTTTTTCTTGTTATCAGCGGCATGAGTGTTTCTGATTTGGTGTCACCTACAACCTTTGTGTATACCTTACTACCGCGCTTCAATATGCCGAATACAGCAACCTTGCCAGCAGCTCCGCGGCCACGTTTATCTTTACGAATACCACCGAAGCAGCTCTCATCCAACTCCACTATACCATCAAAGATTTCGTGAGATTCCTGCTCCAAATGATAAGCAATAACTTCACGTATCTTGCGATAAAACAGCGCTGCGCTATTGGGCTGAATTCCGGGTATATTGGCCGCTGATCTTGCTGTCACTTCCAGCCTACTACAGCCCCAAAAATTATAATGGAGTATATAACATGGAATCTTCGTGCGGCAAGGCGTGTAATTACTGAGGTCAGCTGGAAAAGATGGAATCCACCGTTTCTCTAAAATGCTAATGGAGTTGCCTCCTTTAAACAGAACATAATGTGTTCGTTCAAGGGGGGCAACTCCAACTCCAGCTTTGTCGGTCGCTTAGTGACTTAAGGAGCTTCCACGTGGAAAAGGTTAGAAACTTATAGAAAAAATCAGATAAGAGATCGGATGTTCCGCTTTGATCAATTACCAATAATTCGCAACGTGTCTATTTTTGCGATATCGGAAATCTTGGTAGATTCCGGATAAGGCTCTAAATTTATTATTGAATTACGCCATCCGCCTTTTTCGTCAACTGATGAATCACTGCGCCGTCGATATGCTGCAATGTTACTTGCAGCGGCATTTTGCCGAGTGCATGGGTGGCGCACGACAGGCAGGGATCGTATGCACGCACGGCGACTTCGAGGTGGTTCAGCAGCGTTGCGGTGATTTCATGGCCATTGAGGTAGCGGTTGGCAACGACGCGTACCGATTCGTTCATCGCCTGGTTGTTGCTGGTGGTCGATACGATCAGATTGGCTTGGGTGACCAAACCTTCATCGTTGACATGGTAGTGATGGAACAGTGTGCCGCGTGGGGCTTCGATAACACCGATGCCTTGCGGTCGGCGATGGTCTTTATCCGCCAGCAAGTCGGTGCCGGTGATATCCGGGTCGTGCAGCAATGTATGGATCGACTCGGCGCAGTGCAGCAACTCGATCATGCGTGCCCAGTGATACGCCAGCGTGTCGTGCACCGGACCGCCGAAACCGCATGCTTTGAATCGCCAGCGCGCGGCTTCGGCGCGCGGTGTTATGATGCGGTCGCAATTATTGATTCGCGCCAGTGGACCGACGCGGTACCAGCCCAGTGCGGTGCCCAGTGCGGAGAAGTATGGAAATTTTAGGTAACTCCACGAACGGACCTCCTCTTTGAGGATTTGCTGGTAACCGCAGTAATCAAATTGATCGAAAATATCACTGCCATCGGCAGCGCGGGCGCGCAGTCCGCCGTGGTAAAACTCCAGTTCTCCGCGGGTACCGGTCATGCTGAGATAGTGGCTGGGTAGCGTGCCGAAATCGCGGTGTTCCGGGTGTGCGGTATGGATGTGTTCGTTCAGCGCCACGGCGTCCTGGCTCCATTGCAAAATATCGCCGATACCGGCAAGCAAGGTATCGCGCTCGATCGCTGTGACCGATTTGTTCATGCCACCGGGCACGGTTCCGGTACCGTGGATGCGTTTACCGGTGATGACTTCTATAATGGATTGGCCGTATTTGCGCAGTTTGACGCCTTGTAGCGCGATTTCCGGGAATTGTTCCAGCACCCCCGCGATATTGCGTAATTTCGGATCGCCGCCGAAGCCGAACAGAAAATCAGGTGACGACAAGTGGAAGAAATGCAGCGCGTGTGATTGCAGCATTTGGCCGAAATGCAGCAAGCGGCGTAGCTTGGTCGCGGTCGGTGTAAGTTCCCGACTGCCTGCAATTTGATCGACCGCTTTTGCCGCCGCGAGTTGGTGGCTGACCGGACAGATACCGCACAGCCGTTGCACGAGAAACGGTACTTCCCAGTACGGACGGCCTTGAATAAATTTTTCAAAGCCACGAAACTCGACAATATGGAAGCGTGCTTCGACAATATGGTTGTTATCGTCGATCAGCAGCGTGATCTTGCCGTGGCCTTCAACGCGTGTCACCGGGTCGATGGCGATGCGGCGGGTGGAGGGTGGTGCGGGTTTGTCCGATTCCATGGCGGTTAGTCGTAATGCAGCCGGGATGGGGAAACAACCGGTTTTTGTCCCGCCAATAACGGTTGCAGCAATTGCAGGAAAGCATCGGCAGAAGGCGGGCAGCCGGGCAGGAAATAATCGATATGCACCACTTCGCTGACCGGATAAACCTTGTCGAGCAACAATGGCAATTCGGGATCATTCGGAATCTGCGGGTTGGTTATACCGCTGCCGCGCAAATACACTTCCTCCAGACACTCCTGCACGTTGAAATAGTTACGCATCGCCGGCACGCCACCATTGATCGCGCACGCACCGACTGCGACCAACGTGGCGCAATGGGCACGGAACTCGCGCAGCACCTGTACGTTTTCCGCGTTGCACACTCCGCCCTCAATCAAACCGATGTCACACGGGCCGCAGTGTTTGATATCGGTTAACGGCGAGCGATCCAGTTCGACTTGCTTGAGCAAGTCGGCCAGGCGCTCGTCCATATCGAGAAACGACATATGGCAACCGAAGCAACCGGCCAGCGATGTGGTGGCGATTTTGATTTTGCGTTTGAATTGATGATCAGTCGTCATTGGTCGCGGCGTTGTTGGGCGATATGCTCCTGCAGGCCGGTTTCACAGATCGTCCGGCGATCGTAAATGCGCTGTCCGATCGGTACCCGGTAGCCCTGTTCTTTGATCAGAATCGCACCGACCGGACAGATGGTTGCCGCCAGATCGGTCGCGGCGATCGGTGTATCGGCAAGTTTGCCGCTTGCCGAGTTGACGATCAGGTGCGCATCGATGCCGCGTCCGGCAATTGCAAATACATTTTTCCGGTCGATGTCACGGCTTGCGCGGACGCACAAATCGCACAAAATGCAGCGGCTGCGGTCAAGCGCAATGTCCGGATGCGATGCGTCGATGTCGCGGTGCTGGTAAAACTGTGAAAAATGCTGATCGAGCATACCCAGATGATAAGCCATCGCCTGCAATTTACAGTTGCCGGTTTTCTCGCACGACGGGCAAATATGGTTTCCTTCGACGAACAGCATTTGGGTGATCGCCATGCGCGCAGCGTTCAATTCCGGGGTGTTGTTGCGGATTTCCTGTCCGGCGGCAGCCTGTGCGATACACGCGGCAACGTTACGTCCGCCGGTTTCCACCATGCACAAGCGGCAATTGCCGCTCGGCGGCAGGCCGGGATAATGGCATAGGTGTGGAATATACACACTTGCCGCCAGCGCTGCGTCCATGACGGTTTGTCCCGGCGTGAACGGGATTTCCTGACCGTCGATATAAATCGTGTTTGTGCCGGCAATCATTTGTGTTGATCCAAATGTGCGGCGGCATCGTTTTGCCGGGTGATCCGTCGTGTGCTTGCCAGTGCCTGATCGAGATCAAAACGGGCGGTGAATGGCGATCGCATGCGATTGGGAAATACTTGCGGAAATTGCCGCAGGCTATCCAGTACATGGTTAGCGGCAGTATGCCCCAAGCCGCAGTGTGACTGGCGCTGCACGATTTTGCCGAGTTGCTGCAGCTCCTCGATATCGGCTGTTGCGCCGCGACCGGCGGCGATGTTATCCAGGGTGTTTTGCAGTAGCTGCGTGCCGACCCGGCAAGGTGTGCAAAAGCCGCAGCTTTCGTGCGCGAAGAAGCGTGCGAAGTTGCGGTGAATTGTGAGCAAGTCGTGTTGTTGCCCGAACACCAGCACCGATCCGCCGGTGGAAACATCGTCGAATGCCAGTGTACGGTCAAATGCCGCTGGACCGAGCAGGGCACCCGAGGGACCGCCGATTTGCACCGCTTGGGCCGCCACGGCTGCGCAGTCGTCCAGCACTTGCCGGATCGTCACGCCGAACGGGTATTCGTAAATGCCCGGTTTTCCGCAATCGCCGCTGACACTGAGGATTTTGGTGCCGGCCGATGCCGTTGTGCCAGCGGCTTTGAACCAATCGGCGCCATGCACAGTGATATGCGCGGCTGCGATGAAAGTCTCGACGTTATTGACTACAGTCGGTTGGCCTAAGTAACCGTGTGTCACCGGAAACGGCGGACGGATGCGCGGGATGCCGGGCTTGCCCTCGAGCGATTCGATCAACGCCGATTCTTCGCCGCAAATATAAGCACCGGCACCGACCACGATGGCGATATCGAAATCAAAATTTCGCTGCTTGAGAATCCGCGCGCCCAGTAAGCCGCGACTGCGGCGCCGCTTCAGTGCGCTTTGCAGTTGCGGCAACAGATAGCGGTATTCGCCGCGTAAGTAAATAAACCCTTGGGTTGCCCCGATGATGAACGCACACAGTGTCATGCCTTCGAACAATTCTTCGGCGTATTCGTGCAGTAGCAAGCGATCCTTAAACGTGCCGGGTTCGCCTTCGTCGGCGTTACAAACGACGTAGCGTGTGTTGCCGGATGTGTCGCGGGACAGTTGCCATTTTTTGCCGGTATCGAATCCTGCGCCGCCACGGCCACGTAAACCGGAACGACGGATGATCGCCAGGGTTTCGCCGGCGCCTTGGCTGAAGGCTTGTCGCAGCGCGCTGCCGGGTACCGGGTGCTTCGCCAGTAATAAATCGCGGCGATGCACGGTATCCACGATGGCGAACCATTCGACCGGCCAGTGTTGGACGGGGATTGCATCGGTTACCCGTTGTGCGATCCGCGCCAGTTTTTCCAGATTCAAACCGGTGATGGGGATGCCATTGACCAGCATCGATGCACCATGGTCGCACATACCGATACACGACGTTTCGTCGATGCTGACCAAATCGTCCGCGCGTGTTTTTCCGGGCACGGTTTGCAATTGTCGGCATAGTATCTGGAGCAAATTTTCACCTTCGACAAGGTAGCCGCAACTGGTGCAATTGCTGAATAGGATATCGAAACGGCCGCGCGGTTGCGTGGAGAAAAACGAATAAAATGCCACTACCGCCGCTACTTGGCTGAGCGGCAACTGATAATCAGTAGCCGCTTGCTGCATTGCTTGCGGTGGGATATGGCGGAATTGCCGCTGAATTGCTTGTAAGCGGTGCAGCAGGTGTTCACGTGTTTCCATACCGTCGGTGGCTGCGCAAAGAGGTTTTCATTTGACGCAGTATAACGGGGATTGACGGCCAAAGTAATATATGGCGAAGCGCATAGCGGAATGACAATGAAACGGATAGTTTTGCAGGTAGAATGATCGCTTCAATTGTTGATGCGGGGAGTTTCGCTATGTCCATGCAATCGGTTAATCCGGCCACCGGCCAAGTTTTGGCATCTTTTCCCATGTGGCAAACCGAGCAAATCGATGTTGCGTTGGATCAAGCGGTTTCAGCGCAAGCGGGTTGGGCGGCGCTCGATTTTGAGCAGCGGGCGCATTGCATGCGAAACTTGGCAAGGGTGTTTCGCCAGCACGGCGAAGCCTACGCGCATTTGATTACTGAAGAAATGGGCAAACTACTCAAGGAAGCGCGGGCGGAAATCGAAAAATGCGCCATCGGTTGCGAGCACTATGCAGCGTATGCGTCATCGTATTTAAGTGACGAGGTTATCGCCTCCGATGCCGACCGCAGCATGGTAGTTTATCAACCGTTGGGCACCATTTTGTGCATCATGCCGTGGAATTTCCCGTTCTGGCAGCTAATCCGCGCCGCGGCACCGGCGATGATGGCGGGCAACACCGTGGTGTTGAAGCATGCATCGAATGTACCGCGTTGCGCATTGGCACTGGAACAAGCATTTCGGCAAGCCGGATTTCCAGAGCATACTTTTCGCACCATGATAATCGGTGCCGAACAAGCGGAGGCGGTGATCGCCGACCGGCGTATCGCGGCAGTTACCCTGACCGGCAGCAGCACGGCGGGGCGCAAGGTCGCGGCGATTGCCGGCCAGCATTTGAAGAAATGCGTACTCGAACTGGGTGGTTCGGATCCGTTTATCGTGCTCGACGACGCGAATATCGACCGAGCCGCGCAACAAGCACTGATCGCCCGGCTGCAAAACATGGGGCAAAGCTGTATCGCCGCGAAGCGCTTTATTGTGCTGGAGGCAGTCGCCGATTCGTTTGTGGAGCGGCTAAAGATACTGATCAGCCAGTTGCGCCGCGGCGATCCGAAACACGATGAGACTACCATCGCGCCCATGGCACGGGAGGATTTGCGTGTGGAGCTACACGCACAAGTGGAACAAAGCCTGGCATTGGGTGCGAAACTGGTCGTCGGCGGTTGTCCGGTCGGAGGACAAGGTGTTTATTATGCGCCGACGATTCTGGATTACGTGCAACCGGGTATGCCGGCATTTGATGAAGAATTGTTTGGTCCTGTGGCCGCTATCGTGCGGGTCAAAAATGTTGGGCAAGCTATCCGAGCGGCTAATCAGACACATTTCGGCTTGGGCGGCAGCGTATGGACACGCGATTCCGCTCGTGGTGAGGCGCTGGCGCGACAAATTCATGCCGGTTGCACATTCGTCAACGGTATTGTCAAGAGCGATCCGCGCTTACCGTTCGGCGGTATCAAAGATTCCGGCTACGGCAGGGAGTTGTGTTATCACGGCATTCGCGAGTTTGTAAACATCAAAACGGTGTGGATCAAAAACATTTCGGAGAGCGGTTTGTAGTTGACCCCGAATAGCGAACGAGCGAGTGGTCATTGGTAAGCTTTGTATGATGGAATGTCGAGCAGTAATCACGGATAGAAAGCTGTGGCTGTGCTGCTGCATTTGGACCGGCATCCTGATTGCCGCTAACTATCAGTACGGCATTGAACAAACGCGCATTAAGGCAATGGATTCACGGTTTTATCAGTTTCTGGCTTTATTTGGCGTTTATTGTTGCGCTTTTGTCGTACCTTATTGTTTTGTGATTATATTTGGACGGGGGCAGGTGAGGACTTCTCCGGTTTTCTGGTGGCTGGTGTGGGCCGCACCAGCGCTATTCGCACTGAAAGTCAGCATTATCAATCCATTGCATTTTTTTGTTACAGGTGTCTGGGGGGATTACTGGATAGCGGTTACGACACTGCCGTTCAAGTTTTTGGCGGTAACGATGTTTTTGGTCATTTTGTATCGAATGCTTCCTGCACAATCCGGTTTTTGGGGAGTTACACTACGAAATATACAGTGGGGCCCCTATCTCATGATGTTGGCCGGGATGATTCCATTGATTGTATTTGCCAGTACGCAAGCCGATTTTTTGAGCGCATACCCCCGGTTAAAGCAAATTACTTTTATCACTTCGTATACTGACTATTTTCCAGTGCTTGGTTTGTTATATGAGGTGAGCTATGGCATTGATTTCGTAACGATAGAATTATTTTTCCGGGGATTTTTGATTTTCGCGTTTGCGCGTTATGTCGGAATAGCTGCAATTTGGCCGATGGCAGTATTTTATTGCAGTATACATTTCGGTAAACCCGTACTGGAATGTATTTCTTCCTTCTTCGGCGGATTAGTGCTGGGCATTATCGCATACCGAACGCGATCGATCATCGGTGGTTTGGCGGTTCATTTGGGAATCGCTTGGATGATGGAACTCGGGGGATATTTAGGAAACAATCTGCTGAGAGTGATTTGAAAGGGGCATAAAAAAACCGCCAGACTGGTGGCGGTTTTTTGTTGACCATATTTCGAATTAATGGCCTTCTTTACCTTTTCCACCGTAAGGACGAGGATCCGCTCCTTCTTTTAAGCAGTTTCCGTTTCCATCAATGCCGAACGCACAATTATCAGTGGTTGCAGCAGGATCGCCCATGTCGGCATTTGAACAGGCAGCCAAGAAAACAAACAATAATACAGCAAGAATTGAGTATTTCATCTCCGTTTTGTCCTTTACTAAATTTACCATGTTAATACCAAGGCCTGGAGTATACACAGTGTCGTAGTTTTTTCCAAGCTTTTCCTGGGAATGATCCTTGAAAAATCATTAACTTTATGTTTGTATAAGAATAAGGCGGGTCAATTACACTGGTATTATGATATAAAAATATCGGGGAGTTTTTGAGTTACACCGACGCGTGGGATAAAACATTACGGATCGATGCTGTCAATTCATCAGCAACAAATTTAGCTACGTAAGCGTCCGCACCGACTGATTTGATGTGCGCTT
>CP091135.1:882456-906689 GCA_021582655.1 Nitrosomonas sp. | reverse complement strand
CACCGTGCAAAGAACGGAAAGAACGGCCAAGGATCGGATCGCTACGGAAAGAGTGCGGAAGATGTTATCTTGCGCATGCCGGTCGGCACCCTGATCAAAGATATCAACACCGGTGAAATTTTTGCCGACCTGGTCCATGATCAGGAAAAAGTATTGCTCGCCAAAGGCGGCGCCGGCGGCATCGGTAACCTGCATTTCAAATCCAGCACCAACCGCGCACCACGGCAATTCACACACGGCGAGCCAGGCCAGGAGTTCGATCTCAAGCTAGAGCTGAAAGTGCTCGCCGATGTCGGTTTACTAGGTATGCCGAATGCCGGAAAGTCGACACTGATACGCGCAGTTTCCGCGGCACGCCCCAAAGTGGCCGATTATCCGTTTACGACGCTGCAACCGAACCTCGGTATGGTACGCGTCGATCACAACCGCAGTTTCGTGATGGCGGATATTCCCGGGTTGATTGAGGGTGCCGCCGAAGGTATCGGACTTGGTCATCGCTTCCTTAAGCACCTATCACGCACCCGGCTATTGCTGCACATTGTCGATATGATGCCATTGGATGAAGCGGTCAACCCGGTGCATGAAGCCCACGCGCTCGCGGAAGAACTGAAAAAATACGATGAGTCGTTGTACCAAAAACCGCGCTGGCTGGTCCTCAACAAAACCGACATGATCCCCGCCGATCAACGTGAAATGCTATGCCGGCAATTTATCGACCGACTCGGCTGGCAAGGCGAATATTTTATGGTCTCGGCGATGACAGGCGAAGGCTGTAAATTGCTGACTTACGCGATCATGGAATATCTGGAGCAACATTTACCTGAGCAACCCGAAACCACACGGCCAGAAGCCGAATCGGTGGATCCATGCTAAGCCGGGCACGCCGTATTGTTATCAAAGTCGGCAGCAGCCTGGTCACCAATCAAGGCAAAGGACTTGATCACGTCGCATTGGCGCGTTGGGCGGCACAAATCGCCACGCTCAAACAAGCCGGCAAGGAGATCGTTCTTGTTTCCTCCGGTGCGATTGCAGAAGGTATGCAGCGCTTAAATTGGGACATCCGCCCTACCGCACTGTACGAACTACAAGCTGCGGCTGCAGTTGGGCAAATGGGATTGGCGCAAGCTTATGCATCCGGCTTTTCCGGTTATGGCCTACAAACCGCGCAAGTATTATTGACACACGAAGATTTATCCAACCGGAAGCGTTATCTCAATGCCCGCTCAACGCTCACCACGTTGCTAAAACTCAATATCATTCCGATTATCAACGAAAACGACACCGTTGCCACCGATGAAATCCGCTTTGGCGACAACGACACCCTGGCCGCGCTGGTTACCAACCTGATCGAAGCCGATGCTTTGGTGATTCTGACTGACCAAGCCGGTTTATACACCAGCGATCCGCGTAAAAATCCCGATGCCAAGCTTTTGAACGAAGTGCATGCAGGCGATCCCGCACTGGAAAAAATGGCGGGGGGCGTTGGCAGCGGCATCAGCCGCGGCGGCATGCAAACAAAAGTCATCGCCGCCAAACGCGCGGCGCGCAGCGGCGCAAATACCATTGTAGCATCAGGTCACGAAGAAAATGTATTGGTGCGCTTGAGCAATGACGAATCGATCGGCACTCGTTTCCTCGCCAAAGTACCGGTACTGGCTGCCCGTAAGCAATGGCTTGCCGACTATTTACCGATAAGAGGCTACATCACACTGGACCAAGGCGCAGTGAAGGCATTGACCGGCGACGGCAAAAGCCTGTTACCAATCGGCGTAATCAACGTCAACGGTGAATTCGAACGCGGCGAGACGGTATCCTGCCAGGACCAGGAAGGTAAGGAAATCGCCCGGGGATTGATCAACTACAGTGCCGTTGAAACGCAAAAAATCCTCAGACGCGCCAGCCATGAAATCGAAACGATCTTGGGCTATGTGGACGAACCGGAGCTGATACATCGCAACAACCTGGTGTTGCTATGACACATCGTCATGCCGATCGATAAAAACGCTCAACGGATCGCCGCCATCGATTGGCTGCGCGGCATCGTGATGATCCTGATGGCACTGGATCACACCTCATGGTTTTTCAATTCAGGACGTATCTTCGCCGACTCGGTGCTGCTCCACGAGGCCGGTACCGTATTTGCCGCCGATCAGTTTCTGACTCGTTGGATTACACATATTTGCGCTCCCACTTTTATTTTTCTCGCCGGTACCTCTATCGCTATCAGTGCCGCGCAGCGGCGGCAATCGGGTTTGTTCGATACGGACATTGATCGCGAAGTACTGTTGCGTGGTGCATTGATTGCACTGCTGGATTTGACAATCTTTTCTTGGGTTGCCGGCAAGCCGATTCTGCAAGTCCTGTACGCCATTGGCATCAGCATGATGCTGATGGTTTATCTACAACGCCTCGGCACTCAGACCGTACTATGGTTGTCGTTACTGATCATCGCGGGCAGCGAATTGCTGCTGACGGCGCTATGGCACCCTGGCGACGCAACATCCTTTTGGCTGGCGCTTACGTTTGCACCGGTATTCAGCGAAGCTTATACCGTACTCTATCCTGCTATTCCGTGGCTCGGCATTATGATGTTGGGTTGGGCTTTTGGCATGTGGCTCTTAACCGAACACCTCCATCCGCAGTCACCTGATCGCTTGTTGATGACTATCGGCTGGTTCGCGTTGACGCTGTTTGTCGTCGTTCGCGGCATTGACGGTTACGGCAACATGTATATGTATTTGGAAGGTAACACACTGCTGCACTGGCTGCACGTCAGCAAATATCCTCCAAGTTTGGCTTATGCTCTGCTGGAATTGGGCATCATGGCAATAGTGCTGGCGTTACTGATGCGCTTGGAAGCACGAAAAAAAGACACTGCCCCCAACGGACCGGTGCTGGTCTTCGGCCAAACCGCACTGTTCTTTTATCTGGCACATTTCGCCGTATTGACAGGGCTTAAACCTTTGTTCGACAGTGGCGGTCTACAGCAAACTTACTGGATCAGTTTACTCGTATTGATCATTCTGTATCCGGTCTGCCGCGGCTACCGCAATTTGAAACGACGCCATCCGCAAAGCTTGCTACGATTCTTGTAACTGCGAAAATTGTATGCCGCAACAGCGCTCTCCCCTACGGGCGATCGAATAACCTCTTGCCTTTCATCGACATATCAATCAACACGAACCTATCACGCTATTTCCGAATTTCCGCCGCACCCCCGGCAGAAGGACCGGTAAGCGGCAACAAGTTACGGATTTGACAGACCGCAAAAAACAAGAAGCCGACACTCGGCAAAAACAAGTCATTCCATATCCCAATCCGATATAACGCAAAGATGAGCCGCAGACAGTATTAATAATACGGCACAGAGGGGGTCGACAAAGTCAGAATCGACTTGGAAACAGAATCAAAATATACACTTATGCATCATCAATGCACACGTGAGCCTGCCACTGACTTTGTTGCAGTAATACAAACTGTGCTTCTCAACGGCCTGCTAAGGAAGCACTGATTAATTCGACGCACGTGATGAAGCGCAAGCCGCATGAAACCACATCGACCATGAATCAATAAGAATGATAAACGAGGTGCCCGCGCAACGAAGTGATTCACTCGTGCAGTGTCAATTAATCAGCATTTCCCTAAATTTTGCAAATCGATTGGACCGATACGATTAATAAGTTATTGATATTACATTACTTTCTTGGGATACATTTCCGGCACCATCGAATGCCCTCACCGTATAGTTATACTTCGTACCCGTCGCGCCTCCCGATATCGTATCTGTAAAACTGGTGACTGAACTCGCACCGATCACCGTACCGTTTCTGAATACCCGATATCCGAGTACACCCCATCCGGCATCTGAAGAAGCGTTCCATGATAATGAAACAACAAGATTTGAAGTCGTCAGTGAGGTCGGTACTGTAGGTGGTACCGTATCAACGGCGCTGAAACATGGCGTACCGTTCCCGCAGGGAAAACCATCCCATATCTCCAAGCCGGTCGAATGCGACTCAACGGTTGGATAACCACCACTATAAGGCGTATTAAATGTCACCCGGGTTACCGGTAAACCGTAATCCCCCATATTCGGACCAAAACGATCGGCAATTTCCTGACCATCCACCGCCACCCAGAAACGTCCGTCATTTCCACTGGAACGTTTCCAATACACTTCAAATTTAAACCATTTGTCAACCGGCACAGCCACCGTTTTATTGTCGATATTCCAATAAGTGGTCTTGTCCCATGGGCCGTTAGCAATATTATCGCCGGCAGTCCGCCAGAAAAGTTCACCGTCCGGCCCTTTCATCACATGGACGGAGAATCGATAATCACCCGTAGACGTATTATTATTATATCCACCTGTTTTCCAACCGAATTGAGCGCGCCAGCTTCCGTTATTCACGGTATGGTCAAGTTTTTCGGGGAAATCCGCTTCATACTTGAACCAATAAGCAATATAAGCTTCATCGATATCACCGATATCATAAGGCCTAACGACCTGCAGCGAAGCATAAGCGCCTGAGGAGCCTACAGGACTCTTTATTTTAACATTCTGAAATAATTCGTTAATGGTAGTGCCGCTCGGCCCTATAACAGGTCTTATGATATTCACGATATGGTCATTAACGTTTGCTGCATCGATCGGTTCGCTGGCCATTAAGTGAATGCCGGACCACTTGCTGCCAAACGCCTTAATCGGCCAGGAATGTCCTGTTTCCTCGTCAGTGCCAATGACATCCTGCCTTGCATAATTACCGACAAAATCATAAACCGGGCCGAGGGATACTCCTGTACCAAAGTTTGATTTAAACAATAAATTGGCTGCATGGCTTAAAGAAGTTGCGCCACTGAAAAAAATAAGTAACGCCGCTATCGCTGCATTTTTGTAGTGTTTAACAGTGACGCGATCCTGCAGGAATCGGCTTCCCCCTGATTGAGCAGCCGCCGAGGTCCCTCGGACAAAAAAACGACTTAGTGTCATATCTGTTTCTCCTAAAAAGTATTTTTATCGTTAAATGATCGACCAGTGTTACACCATAAACCGTCGATTATTATTCAATCTCAGAGCAACGGATAAATTCCAACGCAATGATTCCCCAATCAAACCGGATTAACCGATGATTCAAAACCAACCATGCTTTATCGCTACTCAGTATACGCCGGACGTTTTGCGCTTCTTGGCCGCGCGGCGAATGTTTTGAAAAGTTTTTTCATGAGTCGCACCGGAGTTTGTTCAAAATCCGGCACCACTATTTGAGAGTTAGTGCGCAATACTAAATTGACGAACGACCTACCAGCAATTTTCTGTGCATGGCGATTTCAGTCAGCACCACGTTGAAAACCAATTATTTCAAACAGCAGAAACCTGAAAAACTTTCAGCACCACACCCATCGATAATCCAATTCTGCAAACTCCGATGGCGGCCGGAAATGCTTCGCCTGTGCCGGAACGGCGGCCAGCCGTTCAGTGATGAGCAAACCTATTTGATACAAACCACTCTGACCTGATGAATATCGGTAATACCCTGCAGGACTTTTTCAATCCCATCCTGCTTCAGTGTCCGCATACCATCGCCCAGTGCGGTTTTCAGCATATCCGCCACACGCGCGCGCTCTTGAATATTTTTCTTCAGCACGTCGCTGGCGGTCATTAATTCATGCAATCCCACCCTTCCCGAAAAACCGGTACCAGCGCAGTCATCGCAACCGACCGGCTTACTTAACGTAAACTGGCCTTGTTCATTACCATACTGCTTGCGCCATTGCGCCAACACTTCCTGATAGGCCGCATCAGAATCGTCCCTGAAACGGTCAATATGCTTGAGTTCCTCACAGTATTCCATGAGTAACGCATTAATTTCATGGTCTCCGGCAGTATAAGATTGTTTGCACTTGCAAAGACGCTTGGCTAAACGTTGTGCCAGCACACCCAATAAAGCATCCGAAAAATTAAACGGATCCATTCCCATATCCAGCAGGCGAATGACCGATTCTGGCGCACTATTGGTGTGCAATGTCGCCAGTACCAGGTGTCCCGTTAATGATGCTTCGATACCGATACTGGTTGTTTCCTTGTCACGCATCTCCCCAACCATGATGATGTCTGGATCCGCGCGCAAGAAAGATCGCATAATAACAGGAAAAGTCAAACCTGACTTAACATTGATTTGCACTTGACGCAGCCCTTTCTGGGTGATCTCGACAGGATCCTCCGCTGTCCAGATTTTAGTATCGAGTCGATTCAAGTACTTCAGGATGGAATGTAATGTTGTGGTTTTACCGGAGCCGGTCGGTCCACACACAAAAAATAAGCCGTACGGCTTACTGACTATTTTTTGCAATTCTTCACGATTCCGTTCGGTAAATCCCATTTTTTCCAATGGAATCGGCTCACCTGCAGCAAGAATCCGCATTACAACGTCTTCCATTCCTCCCGCGGAAGGAATGGTTGCGACGCGCAATTCGATATCCAGAGGGGCGAATTTCCTGAACTTAATCTTACCATCTTGCGGTTTGCGCTTCTCGGATATATCCATATCACACATGATTTTGATCCGGGTGACCATCGGATTGCGATAACCGGCCGGAATTTCAATATAAGGCATCAGCGAACCGTCTTTGCGAAAACGGATTTTTGTTTTTTCCTTTCCGCCATAAGGTTCGATATGAATATCCGAAACACCCATTCTGTGCGCATCGATAATGATTTTATTCACAAGCTTAACCAACTCGTTATCCGATGCGGCCGAGGAATCTTCAATTTCATTCAGGACATCGTCAACCTGCTCGCCTTCGAGATTGACCAGCATTTCATTGATATCACCCGTGGCTATTTCATCCTGAGTACCACCAAAAAACTGATCGACGGTAGCGGCAAACTCCCGCTTGGTCGTCACCGCATAGATAATTTTATGCTTGGGAAAAATTGTGCTGGCAATACGTTGCGATTTGATCCGCTCGGGATCAAGCGACAAAATAACGATGCCATCCTTAGTTTCGTCAATCGGCAAGAAAGCGTTGTTTTCGACGTAATCTCTTTTGAAGTTTTTAAGCAAATCCACCGGCTTGATACGATCCGGCTTGAACGACTCATATTTGACACCGAAGAATGCGGCCAACCCCTTGCCGATAACCGGCAAGCCGATCTGAAACTCTCCATACAGGATTTCTTCCAAATCACAACCTTTTTCACGTGCGGAACGACTTGCCGCTGCATAATCGGTTTCGGAAACAATCGCATGAATGATTAAATAATCATAGGGTGATTTCAGTACCTGCTGCGACTTCAATCGCTGCCGGAATGCAATCGCGAGCGTACGGCAGACTTCAGTCAATTCACCGCCGTTTTCTGCCGGAAATGGTCGATTATTCTTGCTGTTAATCACTTGCACCACACCCATCAATGCCTGGTCTTCATGATTAAGAATAGGTGCCACCAGCATCTGTTTAGTACGATAACCGGTACGCTTGTCGACCTCATAAGAAAAAAGCAATCCCGGGTTTATTTTTTTTAATTCGCTTTTGTCGTAAACATCCTCAATATTGAGCAACTGTTTCCGTAGCCCGGAAAAACCAACTACACTGTTTTCCGCCACCGGGATTCTCAAATCCTGGAATGAATCCAATCCTGTTTTGATTCGAGCCACAAAAAACGACTTGTCTTCATTCAACGAAAAAATTGTCAACCGATCCGCATTGAATAATGCACAAACATCCTTGCTCACTTCCTGCATAATTTCATCGATATCGTTCGCAGCATGCACCTTATTGACCACAGCTTGAAGCCTTTTGGCCGAGTCATCTTGAATCTGGGCGGATGCGAGCTGGCTGCGCTGTTTCTCAGGCGTGTGTATTGTGGCGGCTGTATTCATCGATTATCCCTTATAACCTTAAAATTCGAAAACCTGTTGATTCTCGAGCCGTTGCGGTCTGAACTTACCTAACGATTGATTTATTTCCGCCATTATTTTTTCAGCCTCACTCGGCTTCAAATGCGTGATATACAATTCGGCGGTGCGCTTCAGTTTCTCCAATTCTGTCGCCAATAAGCTTGGATAGAAATGTTTGGAACGAATGGCGATATCTTTTCTTTGATCACAAAATGCGGATTCAATGATGAGATACTTCAGGTTACTGATCTTATTGATTTCAACCCATAACGCATCGTTGGTTGTGGTATCCCCTGAAAATACCAAGCTTGCACGCCCTGAATCCAGGTGAAAACCGACGGCAGGTACCGTATGATTCGCCGGTAACGGGGTAATTTTACGGTCATCCAAATCAACCGTCTGCGCCAGCCTGATCGCCTCGTACCGCATATACGGCCGATCACCGTTTGGAATCTTGGTAAAATCCGGCCACAATTGCCAGTTGAATAAATGCTCTTGCAAAGTGTTCAACGTTTCCCGAAGCGCATGAACAACAACCGGCTTATCACGCAAAAAACCTACGGTATCAACCAGAAACGGAATAAACGCCACGTGATCCATATGCGCATGTGTCACGAAAATATGGTCGATCTTGATCAATTCATCCAAACTCAAACTGCCGACACCGGTTCCGGCATCGATCAATATGTCCTCGTCCAGCAACATGGCGGTTGTCTGCCAGCCTCCGCCTATTCCTCCGCCACACCCAAGAATCTTCAGCCTCACCGCTCTTCCCCGGAAAAATAATTACTTAATCAGCAACACAGGAATGGTGGATAATTGCATGACCTTACCGGTTACCGATCCGAGCAACAACCCGCTCACGCCGCCTTTGCCTCTCGGCCCCATTACGATCAGATCGTAGCTTCTTTCACCGGCGAAGCGGGTAATCATCTCGGCAGGATCACCCACCGTGATATGATACTGATAAGCAACCCCCGTCTGATCGAGAAAATCCCGGGTATTTTGCAGGCATTTCAATCCTTCATCTTGATGATACTGCTTGATATCCGTCTGATTGATAAACAATGACACATTACCGTCCAACGGATATTGCACGTTCAGCAAATGCAATTCCGGCCTTTCCCGGTACCAACTTTGCCGCTGAACAAAGCTTTCGATCGCCTTCCTTGAATTGTCGGAACCGTCGACAGGCAATAAAACCTTTAGCATGATTTCCCTCCCTCCCGCTTCTGTTCGTCCGTTGTTGGCTTTGACGCCGAATCCTCCGCCAAATCCACCACAGGATGTACCTTTGCAGGCTTGCGAGCCGCAAAAAACTTGCCGGCCACTATAACCAGCATGGCCGACGCAACCGGCGCGAACCAATGTAAGAATTTCGCCTGCGCATCAACCCATTCTTTGGTCACCACATCGGATACCGCCATGCCTCCGGCAATCCAACCCAATAATCCGGCGCCTATCGCAATGGTTACGGGATAGCGATCCATCACCCGCATAACAAATTGACTGCCCCAAACAATGATAGGCACGCTGATTACCAAACCGAAAATGACCAAACCGATCTCGTCCTTGGCCGCACCGGCGATGGCAATCACATTATCGAGACTCATCACGGCATCGGCCACGATGATGGTCTTGATCGCGCCGAGCAAGCTGGTACTGGCATCAACCTGGTGATCCCCTTCCGGCTCGGGTTGCAACAATTTGACACCGATCCAGACCAAAAGCACGGCACCGGTGATCTTCAAGAATGGCAATGCAAGTAAATTCAGGGCGAAAAAAATCAATATCACCCGCAACATGATTGCTCCAAAAACCCCCCAGAAAATCCCCAACTTACGCTGTTGTTCCGGCAAACGCCGGCAAGCTAACGCGATGACTACCGCATTGTCACCACCCAACACGATATCGATAGCAATAATTTGCAGCACCGCGATCCAAAATTGCGGGTCATCCAATCCCATGTATTTTTCCTAGCGAAATTGATTTATTCATTCGATGAATCAAGTACATTACCCTTCAATTCCAATAAACTTTTTTAACTCTTCCTGTTGCTGCATGGTATCGCGATAGCCCAGTTCGATTAATTCACGGCAAAACGCCATTTCAAACAACACGTAACTCAGCAAAGTGGAACCGTTCGGCCCCATTGCACCGATAGCGCGATACAAATAACGCATGATTCGCGGTAACGTGTGGGTATATTTTTGAGCAATCTCGTTGATACCTTCGCTGGGTGCGATCATCATCGCGTCAACCGGACGTAACGCAATATTTGTTTGCACAAGTACTTCCGGTGGAATCAGCTTCAGCGTTTCGTTGATGCGTAATAACCGCTCCAAATCGACATCCAGGCTGTCCACAAAAATACTGTTCAGCGCATGCCCCGCAATCTGCGCGAACGGCGGATAAGTGGTTGCACTGGCGCGTTTAGGTTCATCCGTCACCGGCTTGCGTACGCCGATAATCAGCACCTTATCCGCTCCTAAATGAAGCGCGGGGCTGATAGGCGCCAACTGGCGCATGGAACCGTCGCCAAAAAATTCACGATTCAGTTTGACCGCGGGAAAAATAAACGGAATCGCCGATGAGGCCATTAAATGTCCAATACCGATTTCGGCCGGAATCCCCAGCCTTTGTGCACGCTTCCATGGCATCACCTCTTTTGCAGCCTGATAAAAAGTCACCGACTGTCCGGAGGTATACCCCCAGGCTGTCAATCCCAATGCATGTAATGCGCCCGAATGTATGCTGTGCTGAATGGAACGAAACGAGAAACGGCTTTTGAGCAATGCTTCCAGCGGCGAATTATCCAACAATGAAACCGGATTATGCTGCCCATACTCGGTTGAAATCAGCGAAAACAGGCACCGCATCGTATTCCGCGCCACACCACCCAGATCCGACCGGTAAATATGATTAACTCGAAAATGCGACCAAACCGTTTCCAGTCGCTCGACACCTTCCGCAAAATTCTTCGCTGACACGGCAATACTGGCGGCATTGATCGCCCCGGCGGAAGTTCCACAAATCACCGGAAACGGATTTTGCGTCTTGTCGGGTAGCAGATCGGCAATCGCCCGTAGCACGCCAACCTGATACGCCGCCCGCGCGCCACCGCCGGTCAGAACAAGCCCAACCTTCGGTTTTGGTTTTATTTGACTTCCTTTCTGCTCATACGTGCGCGATAGACTCGGCTCTCACTCTTTCCAACGCGTCACGTAACGTTTCTTCGGGTAACTGATTAATGGAGCAGGATAATAACTGAGCCGCCTGGCGCACCGACTCGGGCAACGCGGCACTGTCCAGTTTAGCGATAAACAAAGCGGCCGCGCCGGTCGCATCCAATAGCGACTGGCGCTCGTTCATCAGTATCTCCATTTCTTCGCGCAACATGAAAACTTCTTGTCCTTTAAGTATCGTAACAGGCATGGGTAGATTCCCTGTAGTATTGATCGGTCACTATGGTAATCAATATATCAGATCAAGGAATCGGATAAACTTGGAATTCTGTGACATTTATCACGCTTTTCCAATACCTTTAAAACAATAACCACTCACCCCAAATATCTTGGCATGAATAATCATACACCTGTATCACTGTATCCCGAAATTCAACCTTATCGCCACGGCATGCTGCCCTTGGACGAATTGCACACGATGTACTGGGAGGAATCCGGCAATCCTTCCGGCATTCCCGTAGTATTTCTCCACGGAGGCCCCGGTGCGGGCTCTACACCCAATCACCGCCGTTTCTTCGACCCTGCATCCTATCGTATCATTGTATATGATCAAAGAGGCGCAGGGCGATCGACCCCGCTCGGTGAAATTCGCAACAACACTACTTTACACCTCATCAATGACTTGGAGTCGCTACGGCGATTCCTGAATATCGATCGCTGGTTCGTGTTCGGCGGTTCGTGGGGCAGCACGCTAGCGTTAGCCTACGGCGAAGCGCACCCCGAGCGTTGCCTCGGATTCGCGTTACGCGGTATTTTTCTGTGCCGCAAACCGGAAATCGACTGGTTTTTATATGGACTGCGCCATTTCTTTCCGGAAGCTTGGCATGAATTTACAGCACCGCTGTCCGCAACGGAAAGAAACGATATCCTTTCCGCATACCACCGGCGCCTGATGAACCCCGATCCGGCGATTCATCTGCCGGCTGCGCGCCATTGGAGCAGTTACGAAGGCTCCTGCTCCACGTTATTGCCCGACCCGGCGACTGTCGGTTATTTTTCCGGAGACACGGTTGCGCTCGGGCTGGCGCGCTTGGAAGCGCATTATTTCAATCATGATATCTTTCTACCGGAAAATTCATTATTGGATAATGTGCATAAATTGCACAACATTCCGGCAGTTATCGTACAAGGCCGCTACGACGCCGTATGCCCGATCGTCAGTGCCGACGATCTGCATCACGCATGGCCGCAGGCGGAATACATCGTCATCGACGATGCCGGTCACTCCGTATGGGAACCGGGCATCCGAACGGCGCTGATCAATACCATGAACCGATTTAAAACCCTGGCGGCATAAGCCGTAGCGCCCATCATCGCACACCGTGCATCATTTTCTGCAACGTTTTGGTAAGCGCAAACAGAATCAAGGAAGCAATTCCCGACAGCATCACAAAAATCATGAAAAATTCAAATAAACCGGTGATTTCGAATCCCGCGAATTCCGGCGCCTCGGGAAGCGCCGGATCCGGGTACAAGGCACTCAGGATACCTGCCAGCTTACTGGCGGCCGCCAACGATAAAAACCATACCCCCATTAATAACGAAACGAATTTCGCCGGCGCCAGTTTCACTACCAATGCCAAACCGATCGGCGACAGGCACAACTCGCCGACGGTATGCAGCAAGTATAGGCCAAACAACCACATCATACTGACCTTGATCGATGGGTCGAGTCCTTTGACGCCGAACGCAATCACCAGATAACCCACCGACAGAAACAGCAATCCCAATGCCTGCTTTGCCGGTGACGATGGTTCCCAACCGCGTCGCCCCAGGAATGCCCAAAGCATCGCGAACAGCGGCGCCAGCACTATGATCAGCACCGCGTTAATGGATGGAAAGAAACTCGCCGGAATTTCCATGCCAGCTATATTTCTATCCGTTTGCTCCTCGGCGAAAAATGTCAGCGAAGCGCCCGCCTGCTCGAATGCCGCCCAGAAGAAGATCACAAAAAAAGCCAGCAGATAAATCACGCCAATGCGCTGTTTTTCAGCAAAAGTCAACGCCTTGTCGGCAATGATCGCCAGCGGCCCGATAATCGTAGTGGAAAAAATGATCCCGCCGATAACACCCGAATCCAAAAAGCAGTACATGACGGCGAACAAGCCGAGCGAAGCAGCCGCCCAAACCAGTCGCTGCGCAAGCGGCATCGCGGATGATCCGGCGGCGCTTTCCGGCGGCACCTTCTTCGCCGGCGCCATGCCGATAGCCGTGCCGCCGGGCGTAACCATGAGCTTATCCTTAAGCGACTCAAACGACAACACACTGATAATCATACCGACGCACGCAGCCAGAAAACCCCATTTGAAATCCGCCACGTTGCCGGTATCGCCGAACCAGCCGCATACCAACGGCGCCAGGAACGCACCCAGATTGATGCCCATATAAAAGATAGTAAATGCGGCGTCGATCCGCTTATCGCCTTTCGGATACAATTGTCCGACCATGGTGGAAATGTTCGGCTTGAAAAAACCGTTGCCGAAAATCAGCAAACCCAGGCCTAAAAACAACAACGGTTGCGCAACCGCAAGATCCCGGTAGTTCGATGCCGACAAAAACATGAAGAAATGTCCGGCCGCCATTAATAGGCCGCCTACCAGAATCGCTTTCCGATTGCCCCAATAGCGATCGGCCATATAACCGCCGATCAGCGGTGTCAAATAAACCAAACCGGTGTAACTGCCATAAATTTCCGACGCCAACGCTTTATCAAACAACAATGCCTTGATCATAAACAAGGCAAAGATGGCACGCATACCGTAATAGCTGAAACGCTCCCACATTTCGGTGAAAAATAACAGGTATAGCCCTTTGGGGTGAGTCGTCGCGCGCATCAGTGATTCTACGGACATCGATCCTGTCCGGCGCATGAACCGGACAACCATAATGATGAATTAAAAACAGATTGTTGAAGAATATTGTCGTCGATGTGTCAGTTTTCGGTGATCTCGCCCGCACGCCCGCTTGCGCTATCGCCCTGCAAATTGATCCACAAACACTGATTCCCGCTTTCCCGGGTAATTTTTTCCAGCAATTTCACATGCTGGGCATTTTCTTCCGCCGTAGCTTCAATCACCTTCAAATTCAGGCCGTCGATGCTGATCGAGGCCTGATGCACCGCCTCAGCATGTTCCAAATCAATCAACAAGCTTTCCTGCCCGCGCGTCATGGCAAGATAAACTTCCGCCAGTAATTCCGCATCCAACAAGGCGCCATGTAGCGTGCGTTTGGAATTGTCGATACGGTAACGTTCGCACAACGCATCCAGGTTATTGCGTTTGCCGGGGTGCAGTTCTTTGGCCGATTTCAACGTATCGGTAATCGAAGCGCAGTATTTGTCCAGAGTCGCAAGATTCAACAAGCTCAGCTCGTAATTCAGAAAACCGACATCGAACGGCGCGTTATGAATGATCAGCTCGGCATCATCGATGAACGCCAGAAATTCTTTCGAAATATCGTGGAATTTAGGTTTGTCGCGCAAAAACTCGGCGGTCAGCCCGTGCACTTGCAACGCGCCCTCATCGCTTTCCCGCCCCGGATTCAGGTAACGGTGAAAGTGATTGCCGGTTAATTGCCGATTACAAAGCTCCACCGCCGCGATTTCGACGATACGATGGCCCTGTTTGTATTCCAATCCGGTGGTTTCGGTATCGAGAATGATTTGTCGCATCGTTTCACCCTAATGATCATTATGTTGTTCGGATCTGACCGATTCGACGCCACGGTTCGCCAATCGATCGGCGCGCTCATTGTCCGTATGACCGGCGTGCCCGCGTACCCAGCACCACTCGATCTCGTGCTGCCGCGTCAAATCGTCGAGTCGTTTCCATAAATCGTCGTTTTTGACCGGTTTCTTATCGGCGGTGCGCCAATCACGCGCTTTCCAGCCGCTCAGCCATTCGTTGACCCCTCTGTGCAGGTATTGCGAATCGGTATGCAAATGCACCTTGCATGGACGCTTCAGGGCTTCCAGCGCACGGATCGCCGCCAATAATTCCATGCGGTTATTGGTCGTCATTTTCTCCCCGCCGAAGATTTCCCGCTCGCGTCCCCCGTACCTCAACAGCGCCCCCCAACCGCCGATGCCGGGATTTCCCTTGCAGGCGCCATCGGTAAAAATTTCAACCACTGCCGTTTGCCCGCCGGTCATGGCTCTTTCAGATCCGGCTTCCGGTTTCGCTGTTGCGCCGAGCGCTCGTCGAGTGAAATCTCGTTGAGCTTCTGCGTCGCAGCTACCATTTTCTTCTTGGCATCCGGACAATGCTTCCACTCCGGCTTAATGATACGCATGCCATGCATATGCTTGATCGCATGCAAGAAATACACTCCACCGGAAATCGGCCACCAGCGATCTCCCGCCGCTTCCATGAAATGAAACCGCCGTCGCCATTTTTCCTGTTTAAACGGCGGCACGTAACAACCAAGCCGCCCACCCGCGGTTTCAAAATCCAGTAACTTCAACCAGTCTTTAAGCCGGTGCAAACCGATAAAATCACCGTTCCACGGAAATTTCCGCCGCGTGGATTTCAAGTAATGACACACTCCCCACAAACTCATCGGATTAAAACCGGAAATCACCACATGACCTTCGGGTATCAAAATCCGGTAAACTTCCCGTAGGATCTGATGCGGATTGGCATTGAATTCAAGTGTGTGCGGCAAAATCGCCAAATCGATGCTGTTACTCTGAATCGGCAGAAAGCTCGGCGCGGCGCGCAGCGACGCTTGCTGTTCGAACCCCAGGGAAAAATGAAACGGCATGCGATTAAGGCGCAGAAAATCGAATTGCGGCCAACCAAGCTGCACTGCGTTGTAACCGAAAATATCCGCCACCACTTGATCGAAAAACTGTTGCTCATGTGCAATCAGATATTGACCGAGAGAGGACTCGAACCACTGTTGAGTGTTATGCAGGGTCATTGCAACCTATCATTGAATTATCGCCCGAACGAATAGAATCATTGCCATTACTGTAAAAATCCATGCTGAACATCCATCCCGTACATGCTTTTAGAGACAATTATATCTGGGTAATTCACAATCGGCGCAGTGCCGCTGTCGTCGATCCGGGCGACGCACAGCCTGTCATCGCTTACCTGCAACACAACCATTTGCAATTGAACGCGATTTTGATCACGCACCATCACAGCGATCATACCGGCGGTATTTTGGAATTGCTCCACTATTGCGAAGCACCGGTATACGGCCCCGCAACCGGATCGACCGCGGCAATCACCCACTCGCTGCGCGAAACCGACCGCGTCCGTCTGGAAGCATTATCCCTGGATCTTGCCGTGCTCGAAATCCCCGGTCACACGCTCGACCACATCGCCTATTACGGCGGCGATCCGTTCGATATGGTGTTTTGCGGCGATACCTTGTTTGCTTGCGGTTGCGGGCGTGTTTTTGAGGGAACACCGGAGCAGATGTATCAATCACTGCAAAAGCTGGCCCGGCTGCCCGATGATACGCTGATTTTCTGCGCGCACGAATACACCCTCGGCAACATCATGTTCGCCAGAACCGTCGACCCGGACAATACCAGGCTGACGGCATTTGCAGCGGCAGCGCAGCAACTGCGGCTACAGCAACTGCCGACTGTGCCGACAAAACTCGAATTGGAACGCGCAATCAATCCTTTTTTGCGCTGTGCTGTGCCGGCGATCGCCGCCCAGGCGCAACGTCAGGCGGGTTATCCGCTCAACCACCCTGAAGCTGTTTTTTCCATGCTGCGTGATTGGAAGAATCGGTTTTAACGGCAAAACCCCACCGCCGCGCGCCACGCTGCCTGTTGTGCGCAAAACCTATTGGAATTATAATCCCGGCAGACAGCTGGATGCGGCCGGATAAACCAACCCATGGTTTCTGGATGTCTTCCCTGTTGACGATGAAACTCAAATCTTTGCTTAAAATTTAAGCATCTTCATAAAATCATAGTTTTTAATTCAATTAGAGAGAGGAGACATTAATGAAAATTACCAAATTGCTGGGTACAGGTTTAGTCGCCGGATTGTTGCTGGCCACCAGTGCGGTTCATGCTGGCGAAAACAACTTCAAAGTTGTAATGAATGCCTATGACACCAACATTCCCGAATTGAAAGTCGAAGGCGTTACCGTTACTAATATCCGTGCATTCAACGTACTGAACGAACCTGAAACCATCGCGGTACACAAAGGCGCGAAAGTAAACATCACCATCGAAAACAAATCGCCGATCAGCGAAGGCTTTTCAATTGACGAATACGGCATTCAGGAAGTCATCAAAGCAGGCGAAACCAAAACCATTTCGTTTGTAGCCGACAAAGCCGGCGCATTCACCGTTTGGTGCCAACTCCATCCTAAAAACATTCACTTGCCTGGCACACTGAATGTTATTGAATAATTAAGCGATAGAAATCCCGCAACGATAGGCGGGATTTACCGGCTTAAACGATTCTCCCGATGGCCAGACGATTCTGGCCATTTTTGTTGCATGCTGACTCACAGGAAAAACACTGATTCATTCGGCGAACGGGATGGTATACGCAATGTGCGGAACACAACCACCGGAATCCGGCAACAAGATAAGTGCGGGAGCGGATTATCATCGTAAAAACGATTCGCTCGCATAGCCAATGAGTCAACGTTTTCTCAATTGCCTTAATAAAAATTCAATACCCGGAAACATAACGAAAATCCGACAGGCAAGGCGCCAATAAGCGAGGCGCATACGCCATTCATGGCCCTATGATATCAATCCGCCGCTTCGATCCAACGCATTCGCCGGATTCTTCGTCACCAGCCGCAACCCCAGCCGCAGCAATTCATCCCAGACATCGCCCGGCATCACGCCTTTGATCATCCGATCGATGGTTGCAGCATGCAATAGCGCTCGAATCAAAGATTGCGGTTTAGTGTGTTTGGCTGCGGTCATCACGAGTTGTTGCCGATCGCCCCAAACGCGGGCGACTTGTAGCAGTTGCACGGAGGATTGACCGTTGGCAACCCCTTGTTGAATGGTGATCAATTGCCGGATCGATTCGGCCAAGGTGGCGAGGATCAACGGCGGAGCGGTGCCTTCGCCTTGCAAACCGTTCAGGATACGGACAAAGCGCGCGGCATCCGCGGCGATCATCGCATCCGCCAGCTGAAATACGTCGTAGCGCGCCACGTTCAACACCACATCTTTGACCTGTTCGAACGTCAGCTCGCCACCGGGGTACAACAATGCGAGTTTCTGGATTTCCTGGTGCGCGGCGAGCAGATTGCCTTCGATCTGGTCGGCGAGAAACCGCAACGTCACGTTGTCGGTTTTTTGCTGCTGTTGCGCCAACCGCTGACCGATCCAATCCGGCAATTGCGCGCGCTCGACCGTATATACCGGAATCATCGTACCCGTTGTTTCCAACGCCTTGAACCATTTGGCCGTCTGGCCTTGCTTATCGATGCGCGGCAACGCCACCAATGTGACGGTATCGATGGAAAGCGCCGCACAATACGTTTCGATAGCTTTGCCGCCTTCCTTGCCGGGTTTACCGGATGGGATGCGGAGTTCGATGAATTTGCGGTCGCCGAACAAGGATAAGTTACTGCCCGCACTCAATAGATTCTGCCAGTCGAAATGCTGGTCGGCGACAAACAATTCGCGCTCGGTATAGCCTTGCCGATACGCATGGTGACGGATCAGATCCGCCGCCTCCTGCATCAGCAGCGGTTCGTTGCCAAACAAGGTATATAGCGGTGCGGTATGCTTCCCCAGGTGTTGCGCCAGTTGCTCAAGTTTAATACGCATCGCGGCAAACGATCGCCCGGAATGATCGTTTGCTTACTGCCCGGTTGCGGACGACGGCTTGATCGCGGACAAGCGCCAGACGATTTGCTGCAACGCGTCGGTTTGCATGTCCCTGACCAGCAATGCCTCTTCGGCTTCCTTAGCAAGGATTTGCGCATCCAGGAACGGCAAAATGCGCGTCAGGGTAATTTCGGTATTCGGTACGATTTCAACACCGTTTTTATCCAACACGCGATAAATCACCCGGTAAATCAAATTAAAATCGCGTACCCGTCCGCCGCCCGACAGCGATAAAATCATCCGCTGATTGGCGGCACTGATAATATCCAGCGTCGCATCGGCCTCCGAAGGGCTCGACGCCAGCTTGGTCGTCGACGAAGCTTTGATCATGCGCTCCATTTCGATGCCGATGCTATGTCCGTCGGGTGCGTTGACATACATCGATTTGAACGGCAACGCCGCAATCTGCCCTCGCAGCTTAAAGCCGCAAGCGGTCAGCAGAACCATGATCACAACTATCAACCATTGCTGTTTGCTGAGTTTCATCTTAGGTATCGGCACAAAAATTAAACCACGATATTGACCAGCTTGCCGGGCACCACGATCACTTTCTTGATCGCCTGGCCGGCAATAAACTTACTTACATGCTCGTTGGCAAGCGCAGCCTGTTCCACGGTTTCCTTTCCGGCATCCTTGGCAACGTTGATCTGGCCGCGCAATTTACCGTTCACTTGCACCATCAGTTTGGTCTCGTCTTGCACCAACGCGGCACTATCCGCTTCCGGCCACGGCTGAGCGGACAATTCGGTACCGGGCCTCAATTCACGCCACAACACATGGCAAATATGCGGCACGATCGGCGACAGCAGTAAAACAGCACTTTCCAACGCTTCCTGCATCAGATTGCGGCTCGCCGCATCAGAATCCTGGCATTTCGCCAAACCGTTCATCAACTCCATCACCGCGGCGATTGCGGTATTGAAGGTATGGCGCCGCTCCAGATCGTCGGTGACTTTGGCGACGGTTTGGTGCAATTGCATGCGCAACGCTTTCAATTCGGGCGGCAACACAGCGTGTAGCGCCGGGTCGATCTTCACCGCACCCGGCTGCAAATGCGTATGTACCTGCCGCCACAAACGCTTCAGGAAACGGTGCGCACCGTCGACACCGGCGTCCGCCCATTCCAGGGTTTGCGTCGGCGGGCTGGCGAACATCATGAACAAGCGCGCGGTATCGGCACCGTACTCTTCCACCAGTTGCTGCGGATCGACGCCGTTATTCTTGGATTTCGACATGGTGCCGATGCCGCCGGATTCGACCGGCTGGTTATCCGTCAATAAAATCGCGCCGCAGCGCTTGCCGTGCTCGTCGAATTGAATCTGCACCTCGGACGGATTGTAATACGCGATGCGTCCGCTGCCGGTTTTGCGGAAAAAAATCTCGTTCAGCACCATCCCCTGTGTCAGCAGATTGGTGAATGGTTCGTCCAGTTTCAACAACCCGAGGTCGCGCATCACCTTGCTCCAGAAACGCGAATACAATAAATGTAAAATCGCGTGCTCGATGCCGCCGATGTATTGATCCGCCGGCAACCAGTAATTGACGCGCTCATCGGTCATCGCCAGGCGTTGATCCGGGCAGGCGTAACGGGCGTAGTACCACGACGAATCGACGAAGGTATCCATGGTATCGGTTTCGCGACGCGCTGCTTTGCCGCATTTCGGGCAGGTACACTGGTAAAACGACGGCGTTTTGGCCAGCGGGTTACCGGAACCGTCCGGCACCAGATCCTGCGGCAGCACCACCGGCAACTGGTCGTCCGGCACCGGCACTACACCGCAATCGGCGCAATGAATCAACGGGATCGGGCAGCCCCAGTAACGCTGGCGCGAAATACCCCAATCGCGCAACCGATATTGCACGCGCTTATTGCCGAGGTTTTTCCGTTGCAGCGCCACTGCAATCGCATCCACTGTCGCTTGAAATTCGAGCCCTGAAAACTCGCCTGAATCGAACGTAATGCCGTGATCCGTATACGCCGCGGTCAACGGCGACGGCAAATCCCCCTCCCCAGGCTTAATCACCGCTTGAATCGGCAACCGGTACTGCGTAGCAAATGCGAAATCGCGCTCATCGTGCGCCGGAACCGCCATCACCGCGCCTTCTCCGTAACCCATCAACACATAATTGGCGACCCATACCGGCAATTTCTTACCATTGAGCGGATGAATCACGAACAAACCGGTATCCATGCCCTTCTTTTCCAGCGTCGCCAAATCGGCTTCCTTGGCGGATCCCAGCTTGCATTCGTGAATGAATGCTTGCAACGCCGGATTATTTTGCGCGGCATGCAATGCAACCGGATGCTCGGCGGCGACGGCGACATAGGTTGCGCCCATCAGCGTATCCGCGCGCGTAGTGAATACTTTCAGGTCCTGCGGCATGCCGGATCCGTCATCCGCGGGAAACGTGATGTCAACACCATAGCTTTTGCCGATCCAATTGGCTTGCATGGTCCTCACCCGCTCCGGCCAGCCATCCAGCGTGTCGAGTGCATTCAGCAGTTCGTCGGCGTATTGCGTGATTTTCAGGTAGTACATCGGGATTTCGCGCTTTTCCACCGGCGCACCGGTACGCCAGCCGCAACCATCGATGACTTGCTCGTTGGCCAGCACCGTTTGATCCACCGGATCCCAATTCACCGTCCCGGTTTTCTGATATGCCAATCCTTTTTCCAGCATGCGCAAAAACAGCCATTGATTCC
This sequence comes from Nitrosomonas sp., assembly GCA_021582655.1. Classification (GTDB taxonomy): domain Bacteria; phylum Pseudomonadota; class Gammaproteobacteria; order Burkholderiales; family Nitrosomonadaceae; genus Nitrosomonas. The sequence goes on along the minus strand of CP091135.1, from coordinate 885,011 downwards.
AATGATAATAACTCGGATCGCACGTGGCGATCTCGCGCTCCCAATCGATACTCAATCCCAGACTCTTCAATTGCTTACGCATGTACGCAATGTTGTCGTAAGTCCATTTGGCCGGAGACACATGGTTTTGCATCGCGGCATTTTCCGCCGGCAGGCCGAACGCATCCCAACCCATCGGCTGTAATACGTTAAAGCCTCGCATACGGCGGTAACGGGATAACACATCCCCGATGGTATAGTTGCGCACATGCCCCATGTGCAATTTCCCGGACGGATACGGGAACATCGACAAGCAATAGTACTTCGGTTTGCCGGGAATTTCGCCCGCTCTGAACGCAGCGGTTTGGTCCCAATACTGCTGTGCGGTTTTCTCTATTTCCTGCGGGTGATATTTTTCTTGCATAGATCAGACAGTTGTTATTCGGTAAGTGGCGCAATTATACTGCTATCCGTCTCACTTGGTCTCCTTCAAAACAAAATCGACACGCAGCAATTCATGAAAAATCATTCGCCGCACCGTTGGGTATATTTTTTGATGGTCGCTGGTTTAACGATGATCACCACTGCCGGCAGTACCGGTTTCGCTGACGGAAATATGGGCATCGGCGCGTTGGGTCGCATCGAACCGCGCTCCCGGTTGATCCGGGTTTCCCATAACGCCGGCCCGGACGGTACCCGCGTTCACCAGCTGCTTTTTCAGGAAGGCGATTTGGTCAATCAAGGCGAAAAAATCGCAATCTTATCGGATCATGCGAAAAAACTGGCCGAACGCGATGCGACAAACGCTTACATCACCATTCTCGAAGCACAACTGCAAGCGGAGAAAGTCACACTGGCGTTCAATAAGCGGGAGCATGCGCGCCATCGACTGTTGGAACAAAACGCCGCCACCAGCGCTGCGCTCGCCGACGCCAAGCGCCTGGCGATGGAGCAATCCGAAATTGCCATCAAACGCTTGACGGCGGAAATCGCCAATGCCGGGTTTAAACGAGAAACCGCACTGGCCGAGCTGGATCACACCATCATTGTCGCGCCGATTACCGGTACCATTGTCAAAATCCATACCCGCCCGGGGGAAAGAATCAAAGACAACGGCCTCCTCGAAATGGCGGATTTGACGCAACTCGATATCGTCGCCGAGGTGTACGAATCCGATATGCCGAGAATCCGCCCCGGACAGCAAGCGCGAATCACGGCAACGGGCTTTGAGCGTCCGTATAACGCGGAAATCAGGGAACTCGGATTTCAGGTGAAGAAAAATGATCTGAACGATACCGATCCGCTCGCGGATACGGATAATCGCATCGTCGAAGTGCGCCTCACCTTGGAGCCGGATGCGGTCAACCCGTTGCGGCATCAAATTTTCCGCCAGGTCAGGGTGCGGATCTTTCCATGAATATCGCCGCATGGTGTTATTTTCCCGCCCGCCTGGCTTGGCGGCAGCTGGTTTTCGACCGTACCAAATTAATCGCGGCGATGTTCGGGGTAATGTTTGCTTGCGTGCTGGTATTCATGCAATTGGGCTTCAGGGATTCCCTGTACGATAGTGCGATTTCCGCACCGCTGAAATTAACCGGCGACTTGTTCCTGATGCACAAGCAAACCGAAGCGATGTGGCGTCCGGTCCGGTTTCCGCGCCGGGAATTGATGCGGGCGCTGGGACATCCGGCGGTCATGGAAGTCACGCCGATGTACTTGTCGCTGGCGCCGTTCAAAAATATCGAAACCCGGGTCAAAAGAACATTGATGGTATACGGCTTCGACCCCGATTCCCGGATTTTCGACATTGCGGACATTAGGGATCAGCATCTTGAACTGCGACTGAAAGACACGGTTCTATTCGACGAATACTCCCGCCCCGAATTCGGCCCGATGCGCCGGTTGCTGGAAACCGGCCGTAATGTCACTGAAATTAATGATTACAAAGTCAATGTCGTTGGCTTGTTCCGACTGGGCGTATCGTTTGCCGCGGACGGCAATGCCGTTACCAGCGATCTCAATTTCATGCGCATTTTCCCCAACAGGAATCACAACGCTATCGACATGGGAGTGATCATGCTGCACCCCGGCTCGTCGCCGTCACAGGTACAAGCGGAACTACGGCGGCAACTCAACGAATTTGTCGATATCTTCACTTACGAGCAATTGTTGCGGCATGAAAAAGATTACTGGGCGAATATGGCTCCGATCGGCTTTATTTTCGGCTTCGGCACCATCATGGGGTTGGTCGTCGGCTTGGTGATTGTCGAGCCGTGGCTGGTCGTCCTGCTGATCCTCGCCATCGTCCCCGCCTTCCTGAGCGAACTCAAATTTAGCCAAGCGGGTTACTCGCTGGCGAAGCGCTGGACGCCGGAACGGCGGATGCTCAGCTATCTCTCTTACATCGGCGCGACCAACGAAAGCGCCAAAGAGATCAAGCTGTTCAACCTGTCGGGCTATATCAGCGCCCGATTCACCGAACTTGCCGACCGGTTCTATAAGGACAACCGCAGCCTGTCGATCCGCCGCGCGGCGTGGGGCACGCTCTTTAACCTGATCGGCAACGCCGCCTACTA
>CP091135.1:516548-882356 GCA_021582655.1 Nitrosomonas sp. | reverse complement strand
TCAAGCTGATCGGCAACGGTAACGCATCCAGGCGCCGGTGGATTTCGGCGGCAGCGTCAAAAGGGTTGTCGTGGCGGGTTTTGAGCCCGATGAACGGTGTTTCCGGGGGGAGGTGTTGCATCAAGTGCTGCTTCACCAGATGTTCGTTTGATTGCGCATCGTCGGTGTTGACCCAGCGTTCGTCGCTGAGCGTGACGGTAATGCGTTCCCAGGGTAACCGGCATCGGGCCAGCGCGGGCAGGTAGTGGCGCGGGGTGTTGCCGCCGGGGACGGCGAGGGCGACTTGAGGGCGGCGGGTCAGCGCGTTTTGCAGCACGGTTGCGGCAAAGTCGGCGAAATCTTGGCTTAATGAGTCGATATCCGGGAAAACTTTACGTTGCATCGGCATCGGCGGATTTATTCAACCAAGCCGCACAAATCAGGCACGGTTTCGATGTGCGCAGGGAACGGATTCGGATCGCCGGGATACACGCGACCCAGAAAAGCGGTGTTGTTGGCTTGCGCGCCTTCCAGATCCGCCATCGCGTCACCGATCATCAGTACCGCCTCGGGTTGCAGCGCGTACTTGGACAAAATTTCCGCAATGATGGTTTTCTTCAGCGCCGGTGCGCCATGCACATCGGTGAAATAAGGAGCGAGGCCGCGCCGTTCGACGATGATTCTGAGTTCCGTTTCCGGGGTGCCGGAAGCGACGAATAACGGGATTTTGCCGGATTGCCGGCGAATCAGTTCGATGGCGCCGGGCACCGGATCGGCGGCGATCACGGCTTCGACCACCAATTCAGAAAAGTGGATATCGAGTTGTTTTTCTTCCGCTTCGGTCAGCGGTGGCTGATGGAGAAAGTGTTCCTGGAAATGCCGGAATTTACGGTGGCGCGACATGCCGCCGTTTTGCATATGGAATTGCACCACTTTGGCGACGATGTCTTCGCCGTATGCGCGATAGAGTTCCGCGAACGCCTGGGTTTTGATTTTACCGGACTCGACCACCACGCCGTCGAAATCGAAAATGATTGCTTGCCGGTTAGCGGTTTTCATCGCGTCAGGCCCGGTTGTCCGGCGTGGCCGGGGTGGCATCATCATTTTCGTCGCCGTGGTGCAAATCCTGGTGAATTTCGCGCAGGCAGTCGAGCAGGCCTTGTCCGAGATCGACATGTTCGTTCAGCACCAGTTTGCGGCCGATTTTCGGTTGAAACGCGTACGGCGTGATTGTGTAATGATGTACGGTATTGGCTTCGTCGAAATGCAATTCAACCGGCCACGGCATCATTTCGGAAATCATCGTCATCACATCCTTGATGCGCAATTTTTCCTGACCGGTCAGAATCAAGTGACGATTGGTGAATTCGGGTGCCAGCACCTGCACGCTCATGCGTGCCGCATCTTCGACGTGGATGTATTCGCGCATCGCTTCGCCGCTGCCTTTGTAGGTGATCGAATAATGTTCGATCGCTTCGCGCAGCATGCGGTAGATGCCGTTGCGGCGGTCGGCACGGCGGCCGTACAGCGAACCGTAGCGCAGAATGTTGTAATCGAGACCGTAGCGTTCGTGGTAAGTTTCGGTGAAGCGCTCCGCCGCCTGTTTGCTGGCGCGGTAAAACGAGCCGGATTCGGAATAGACGTATACGGTGCTGGCGAATACGAATCGGCGCGCACCGGCGATGCGGGCGGCTTCCAGCGTGTGCATGTTGCCCAGCACGTTGATGGTCGCAGTCGGAATCGGTTTGTCGTGCGCTTCGTCGATGTCGGCGATGGCGGCGAAGTTATATACGATCGACGCGCCTTTGGCGGCTTCGACGACTTGATCGAGGTCCATGATGTCGCCGACGATCATTTCCTGGTTATTCTTTTGAAACGGTGACGGTACGCGGTCGAATAACCGTACTTGGTAGCCGGCGGTGGTCAAAGCGTCGGCCACATGGCTGCCGAGAAAGCCGCTGGCGCCAAAGACGATGACTTTCTCGCTTGAGATGGCAGTCATCGGATTGCGCCTATTCGGGTCAGGCCTTGCAGCAGATTTTCCGCCGCTTCGGTTTCCATGCGTTGCCGCGATTCTCTGGCCAGTGAGCCGACGTGTGAAGTCACGGTGACATGGTGCAGTGCAAGCAGCGGACCCCGGTAGGGCTCCTGTTCGAATACGTCCAGCGCGGCGGCGGCAAGCTTGCCGGATTGCAGCGCTTGTGCGAGCGCGTCCTCGTCGATCAGACCGCCGCGTGCGGCATTGATGACGATCGCTTCCGGTTTCATCGCGGCGAATGCTTGGGTGTCGAGCAAGTGATGCGTGCCGGCGGAGTACGGCAAATGCAGCGTGATAATATCCGCCTGTTGCAGCAGTTGTTCGAACGATACGGATGTCACATCGTCCGGCATCCGGGTTGCGAACGGATCATATGCGATCACGGCGGCTTCAAACGCCCGGCACAGCCGCGCCACGCGGCGGCCGATATGACCAAGCCCCACGATACCGACGGTTTGCGCTGCAAGCAGCCGGCCTTGGGTGCGTGGCCATTCGCCGCTGCGCACGGCCTGATCGATCTCGCTGATCTGCCGCAGCAAACCCAAAATATACCCCATTGTCAATTCAGCGACCGCTTGTGCGGGTGCTTCCGGTGTGTTCAGCACCGCGATGCCGCGGCTCTGCGCAGCGGCGAGATCGACGCTGTCCAACCCCGCGCCGCAGCGTGAGATGACTTTCAGTGCCGGTGCGGCTTGGAACACACGTTCGGTCAACGGTTCGATACCGGCGATCAGGCCGATAGCGCCGTCCTTCAATAGCCCGATGATCTCATCTTCCGTCAGTTTGCGTTTGTACGGGTTGGTGATGATGCGGAAACCTTGTTGCTGCAATTGTTGTAGCGGCGGGTTCTGGTCGATACCAAACGATGATGTGGAAATAACCAATGTATTCATGATTTTTCTAATGCAGTACGGATACCGTGTAAATGGGAGCGGCAGATCGAATCCAGGATGCGGATATCCAGCGCATAACCGAGGAAATTGAAACCTGCCTGAATGCGTTGTTGCAGTGCTTGCGGATCGGGCTCGATGACGTGAATGCCGCCCGGCTTGCCGGCCCGGCGACCCGCTTCAAGTACGCGTGTGATCGCGGCCTGCACCTCCGGGTGATTCAGATCGCCGGGTCGCCCCATTGAACCGGACAGATCGTAAGGTCCGATGATATACGCATCGATGCCGGGTACCGCGAGAATGCTGTCAATCGCTTCGACCGCAGCGACATGTTCGATCATCGCCACAATCACCGCGTTTTCCTCCAGCCATTGCCGGTACGCCTGGAAGCTCGCACCGTAGCCTTGCGCGCGTGCCAAACCGACACCGCGTTGTCCGCGCGGCGGGTAGTACACGCCGTCGACTGCAGCTTTGGCATCGGCGGCGGATTTGATCATCGGTACCATCACGCCGGTGGCGCCGGCGTCCATCACGCGTTTGATCTGATCGGGATGATTGGATGTCAGGCGTACGATGGCCGGGCATTGTTTGGCGTCCAGCACTTGGATGATGGTTTGCACTTCGCCCAGTTCCAGCACACTGTGCTCCATATCCAACACCAGCCAATCGAACCCGGCGGATGCCATGATTTCGGCGATCGACGGATGCCCCAGTGTGACCCACGAGCCGATGGTCAATTGCGATCGGTTCAGTTTTGCTTTGAGTGACATGACAGATCCTAATAGTGAGAGAGCAGCGGATCGGATTGCATCAGCTTTTCGACACGCAACAGATCGGCGGTAGTGTCGACCGCTTGGGTGTTGTATTCGGTATGCACCATTCTGACCGGCAAACCGTGTTCGAGCAGGCGCAGCATATCGATGGACTCGAGCTGTTCCAGCGGGGTCGGGGGCAATTGCGTATATTGGAACAGCGTATCGCGGCGAAACGGAATGATACATACTTGTTTGTAGACTACGGTACCGGCAAACCCGGTTTTGGCGAGCGACGGAATCGGGCGGCGCGACATGTAAAGCGCATTGTCATGCTGGTCCATCACCACTTTGATGGTGTTGAAATCGAGGTAATCGGCCTCGTGTTCGATTCTGCGTGCCAGGTTGACGCAACCGAGATCGGGATCGTGCCGGAACGGCGCGACCGCGGTATCGATCATGTCGGGGTGTGTCATTGGTTCGTCGCCTTGCACCATGACGATCAAGCCCGCATCGGGAACATGCGCCGCCGCTTCGGCGACTCGATCACTGGCGCGTTCGTGCGTGTCTGCGGTCATGATGACCCGGGCGCCGAAGCTTTCCGCCACTTCGCGGATTTCGTCATCGCAGGTGGCGATGTATGTGGCATCGAGCGACGGACTCATTGCCACGCGCTTATAAATGTGCTCGATCATCGGGCGACCCAGGATATTGGCGATCGGTTTGCCGGGAAAACGTGAAGATCCCATGCGAGCGGGAATGACAGCGATTGTTTTCATGAAAGTTCTCGTGATAAGTGGGATAGAAAACCTGGCGATTGGAAAATATGCAGATTATCCGGTTTTTCCGGTTTCAAGAGCAACACTTGATTGGAAAATACGAATCCGTAACGTGCTGTTGTGGAATTTTCACAGATACGGACATGCTGCTGGTAATTGGGTAATGGCGAGAGTAAAATGGCGCGCCTTGTCGAATTGTTTGTTTAAACAGGGAAAATTTTAACTGAATCATCTTGCTAAATTTATATTACGGTTATGAAAGCTCTTTTTTTTCTGCGCCACTATAACGACATCGATCATGTCGCACCGGTTGTCCATCAATGGATAGGTTCCGGTCATCAATGTGACGTGGTGTTGATCGGTTCGGCAAAATTCAGAAACGATTTTCGTGTTAAGTATCTGAGTCAGCTGCAAGGTGTGCGCGTTGCGCATATCAGGGAGTTGTTTTCGCTGCTGAATTATTGGAAATGGCGGTTGCAAATGCTGATGTTGACGCGCAATGTGCGCCGCATCAAAGTATTAGGCGGATTGGCGGAGCGATTGGCGCAGCGGTTCGATGAGAAAAGGCGTGAGCCGTTGTGGCGCCATACGGCGGAATCTTTGCTGCAGCGATGCTTCGGCCGCGATGGCCGCGGTGTGGTTGCGTTCGATTGGATCGAGCGCAACTCGGTGATTTGTGTCGAATGGGTCGAAATTGTGGTGGCGATGGCGAAAGAGCGGGGGCTTGGAACGGTTTCTTTACCGCATGGCGATAGTCCGCATTACAGCCAGTTGATCCGGCGTGGAGAAAGGCGCGTCGAGCCGGACCCGACTTTTTCGGCGGCGACGATATTCGATCGAGTGGTGGTGCCCAACGAATTATGCGCGGTGCGTTTTCGTCCCTTCATGACCGGCAAGCAATTGGCGGTGCTGGGTTCCCCCCGTTATTGCGAAACCTGGTTGAACATTCTGGCGAAGATGATGCCGCCTTCCCCGTTGATGCGATCCGACAGCAAACTCAAAATCGTCATGTTTCTGCGCAAAGCCAACTTCACCACCTTCTGGGAAGAAGTCGGCGAAGTGGTGCATATGATCGCCGGATTTCCCGGTGTCGAATTGATCATCAAGCCGCATACGCGCAGCGGCTGGAAGCAATCGCTGACCAGAGACAGTTCGATCAGAAAATTGCCGAATGTCCATATTGCGAGCGACGACGCGCATTCGGTGCATTTGATGGACTGGGCGGATGTGTTGATCGACTTGGCCACTTCGGTGGTGTTCGAAGCGGTAAGAGCCGGAAAGCCGGTACTGGCGGCGGATTATCTGATTGCGGCGCGCTCGGCGGTAGCGTATTACATGCCTGAAACGGAATTGAGATGCCGTGACGACGTGTACGAAAAAATCAATCATTTCCTGATCAACGGTTTTGATGGCTTCTACGTTGCAGCGCATCGGCAGCGTTTTCTGGACGAAATGCTCGACTACCCGGATGCCGATGTGCTGTCCCGTTATACGGCACTGCTGGAAGAGTTGGCAAGTTAGTTAAACGGGTGGCAGCGTTTCACCCACTCCATTCTATGAGGTGACGACGATGCGGGTAAAAGACATATTCAATGAGCTGGTGGTCGCGGCCTATAAATTCAAGGGCGGTTATACCGAGGTACCGGTCAGAGGGCAGCGGATCTTGATCTCTGTCGATCATCTGCGCACTCTCAATCGGGCCAGGACGTATGCGAAAAAAGAACCGGATACCTTGGATTGGCTCGATGGTTTCGAACCCGGGAGCTGTTACTTCGATATCGGCGCCAATATCGGGCAATATTCATTGTATCCGGCGAAAAAATTCGGCGATCAGGTGCAAGTGTTCGCATTCGAACCGCAAAGCAATAATTATTACGCGCTGAATAAAAATATTTACCTGAACGGCCTGAGTGATCGGGTGTTGTCGTACTGCGTCGCAGTATCCGGGCGCAGTGAATTTTCCAAGCTGTACATCCCGAAATTCATACCGGGCGGAAACCGGTCTCAATTCGGACGGGAGGATTTGGAAAACATGAAAATCGCAGCGACGCATACTCAGGGAATGTTCGGCGTTACTCTGGATGATTTGTGCGGGTGCTGGGGTTTTCCGTACCCGAACTATCTGAAAATCGATGTCGACGGCATTGAAATTTCCATTTTGCGAGGCGCGGCGAATGTGCTGGCCAATCCGGCGCTGAAATCGGTAATTATCGAATTGGGAACGCAAGCCGAGCAGGAACAGGCGATCGCGATCATGAAACAAGCGGGGCTGGAAGTCACCAAGCGGCCGTCCCGGAATTGGGGCGAAACCTATTTGATTTTCGGCAGAATCTGACGCGCGGACCCCTGCCGGCAGCTCATCATGCACGCTCCCGTTCCGGTCATCGATGTGATTATTCCGGTGTATAACGCACCGGAACTGACCAAGCGGTGCGTCGATTCCGTGATCACCCGCCTCGGTCCGGCAATTCGAACCGTCCTGATTCACGACGATGCCTCGGATGCGGATACCCGTGCGATGCTTGCCGGTTTGGCGCATCCTCAAATCATCGTTTACCATGCGCCGATGAATCAAGGTTACGGCCGATCGGTCAATCAGGCGGTATCGCGTTCTGATGCCGATTGGGTGCTGGTGCTGAACTCCGATATCGAAATTTTGTACCCCTGCTTATCCTGGCTGTGTGCCGCTATGGATGCAGATCCCGCGTTGGCGGTCATCAGTCCGATTGAAGACAATGTGTCGGATGGAAAATTGGGGCGTTATCTGCGTTGTCCCGGCGGGTATATCGCCACCTACCGTTTCAGGGGGTATGCTTTTTTGATGCGCCGTGCGGTGTTTGTGTCACTTGGCGGTTTCGATGCGCAATTCGGGCGCGGCTATTACGAAGATACCGATTTGGGGCGTCGCTTGGACCATCAAGGATGGCGCATGGGAGTGCATCCCGATGCCAAAGTACGGCATACAACTGGTGCATCATTCGGGCGCGGCAAGGACTATCACGAATTGGTGCGTAGAAACCGTGCGTTGTATTTTTCACGTTATCCGCTGGCGCGCCAGAATGTATTGGCGGTTTCAGGCGCTTATCCGTCGACCGGATTGCCGGTTGCGATTACCGATGCGTTCGTGCAAGTGATGCGTCAGGGCGGCCGGTTGCATTGGCTGACGGCGACCGGATCTCCCCGGTTGCTGTGCCTGCAAATGCGCCATAAGGTGATTCGTTTCGGCGCGCTGATGGCATTGGCGATGCGCGGCTGGTTGCGCGCAGATAAGCGTATCACCGTGATTTGGCTGCTACCGGGTGTTTCCAGGAGTACGCGCGTTTGGTTGAAGCTATTGGCGCGGGTGTACAGACTGCCGCTGCGGGAATGGTGAGGCATGGCGGATTGACGCCGCGATTTATGCCGACGGGATATCCTTGCAAACCGTTGAGAAACGCTCCCGATGCAAGGCAGCAGCAAGCGGAGCATGGCCGTTTGTCGAAGATCGACGCCTGTGCGCCTGCGCCTGTGTTCGGACCTGCTAAACGGGAGTGGTTGGTTCGTCTGGTATTGTTATTGGTGTGCGCCGGTTTTTGGCACAGCGGGTTGAACGCGTTTTCTTTTCCGCTATTGGTTGTTGTGTGCATTATGGATGGCGGCTTGTATCGTTTGCATCAGGTGGTGCGATTGCCATTGGTGCAAGCACTGCTGGCGCTATGCATCCTGCTGTTGCTCGGGCTGACATGGAGTGAAGCGCCGCTGGACGGGCGGATGAAATGGCTGAAGTACTTTGTGTTGCTGATTTTTATCCCGTTTTATGTGTTGTTGAACCGGCAACGCTTGCCATGGGCGTTGGGTGGATTGCTGACCGGATACGCGGTGGTTCTGGGGTTAGGTATTTATCAATGGCTGATGCATGACGAACAAGGAATTGCATTGCTGGGGATGTCGTATTTGAGTTTTTCGGCGATGCTGGGTGCGGGCGTTGTCACCTTCGTCGGCCTTGCCTGCATAAGCCGGATGGCGTTGCAGCGAACATTATTCGGGGTACTTGCTGCGGCGTTGCTGTTGGTGCAGTTTCATCAGCATGGTCGCGTGTTGTTGCTGGCGGCACTCGCCGCCGTGCTGCTGATCGTATGCTTGCGCTATCGTGCCGAACTGAACAAATTGCTGATGCTGGTGCTTGCACTGGTGGCAGTGTCGACGCTATTCGCATGGAACAGCAGCGCGTTTCAGGCTCGATGGCAACAGATGAACCACGATATCGCGTTGCTGCAGCAGGGCAACTACGGTTCCAGCCTGGGGTACCGGCTCGCGATGTGGGATGTGGGTGTGCATGCGATTTTGGAGCGGCCGTGGACGGGGTATGGCACCGGCATGGCGGCGGATTATTTCGATCGTGCGATCGAAACCTACAAGAACGGACGTTACCGGAATTTGCCTGCATTTCAGCAGACTTCGCATTTTCATAACGATTGGATAGAAATCGGCATGCATGTCGGTGTGCCCGGTATGCTGGCATTGGGATTTGTTTTATGGGGCTGGTTTCAAGCGTTGCGACGCAACCGGTTGATGTTGTTGGGCTCGGGGTTGGTCGGTTTCTTGCTGCTGGCCGGGTTGACGGATACCTTTTTGCTATTCAGCCGCACACCGGTGCTGTTGCTGCTGATCACGGCGATTGCCATGCATTGGCAAGAGTGCGCGGCAACGACCGATGACACAAGATAAGAGCGCGTTGCATCGAAGAATTTGTGCGTGCGTTTGAGAAATTCCGTGCAGTGTGTGTTGCATGGCTTGTATCGGTTTGATAACGACTCGGAGGAAAAATGTGTGCTGATCGTTCAATAATAAACAATGCGGTGAATAACGCCAACCGGATTACACCTGTCGATCCGGCGATTGAAGCGTACATGCGCGGATTGGTTGCTTCCACTGATCATCCGGTATTGGCGGACATGGAGGAATATGCGCACATGCATCGTTTTCCCATCGTTAATCGTCTGGCCGGCGTGTTTTTGCAAACGCAGGCGAGCATGGTGAATGCCAAGCGCGTATTTGAATTCGGCAGCGGTTACGGGTATTCGGCGTACTGGTTTGCGCGGGCGGTGGGTGAGGACGGCTCGGTGATTTGCAGCGACGCCGACCCGGCCAACCGGGAGCGCGCCGCACAATACCTGACGCAAGCCGATTTATGGTCGCGGGTGCAATTCAACGTTGGTTTGGCGCAGGAGGTTTTCGCGCAAACCGGCGGGTTGTTCGACATCTGTTATAACGACGTCGACAAAGGCGATTATCCGCAAATCTGGTTGATGGCCAAAGACAGAATCCGCTCCGGCGGGTTGTATATCGCTGATAATGTGTTGTGGCAGGGGCGGGTGACCATGCCGGCGTATCAGGACCCGGCGATGGGATCGACAGCGGCGATTGTCGAACATAACCGGCTGATCTTTAACGATTCGGATTTTGATGCGTTTATCAACCCGACACGCGACGGCTTGATTGTGGCGCGCAGGAAATAGTATCGGAGATGGCGGAGGTACTGCTATGGTTGTGGCATATGTTCGGTTTTATGAATCTTTTTAATGTATTGCGGGCGAGCATCCATGCAAGCTTTAATTAACGCAAAGATAGAGAGATACGGTGATTGCTATTTTGTGTACAACTGAATTGATCTGACAATCAAGCTGTCAGATCAATTCTGGAATAAGTAGATTCGAATGATCTTGGATGGATCGTTCATTAACGCATTTTCCCGGCCTTATCTGGGATTGTTATCTGCACCCCAACACGTTAATGTGATAGCTAAGCTACCTAGAGGTTTATACGGATCGGCTACTTGCGGTAATGTTGTGCCAAGTTGTGGCGGTGCTCCGCTAGGGGCCGTTGCTGTGACAGTCGATGCGCTGTCGGGATTGGCCCGGGTTGATTGTAATTTTGCCAGCGCGTTGATGAGTTCAATTTCCCGCCCAGCTAACGCGGTTTGTGCACTAAAAGATCTTCCGATTGCGGTAAAGAAAGAAGCTGGCATTTCAATAACAGCACTACCCATCCTTAACGGAAGTTCTGCGGCAGCCAGCGCGATGCTGGGCGTGTTGATCGATACCCCCGTCAATATTCCATTTGTAAAATCAAAGCGACTGACTTTTCTTACTAGGAATTCTCGCTCTATGTTTATGCATTGTTCGGAATCATTGTCAAATGCCGGAACGGTTGCTATTCCTAATGCAGTTCCCTGCGGCGAATATTCATGCATCAAAGATACTTTCATGGGGTGAGTGGTTTGGGTTCTATAATAAATGACTCCCCCTTTCGAATGATTGTTGGCATCGGTACAGGTTTGAGGTTGATCTATTGGTTCCCGCGAATTTGCCTTTGCTTTAAGCTGCTCGTTTATGTTTTGAAAAGAAATTTTTAAATGATTTTCATTAAATGTTAAGCTTTTTCGCGATCCAAGTTCTTTCAATTCATTCCAGAGTATCTCCTTGATATTATTTTCGGCTTCGTCTGTTTCATTACGTTTCTGAAGATCAAAAAGGCTGATATAAATAAGCTCAAATTGATCGCTTTCCGGTTTAACTTCCGAAAGTCGAATTAAGTGTTGTAACACTTGTTTTCGGGCCGCTTCTTTTTCGGCTTCGGATAATGAGGCAATTCTTGCCGATGGAATTCCGATTGGTGGCGCTCCCCCGATAGCGGTCAGAGCCATCACGGCTGTCTCGGCAGCCCTGATTAAAATATCGCCTGCTCGATTCGCTGTTGAAAATTGAACTGTGCTCAGTAAGCCTTCGGTCGTTCGGGCAACACACAAGTGTTCGTCGTTAAATACGCTGCGCTCATATTTCAACGTATAAGGTTTCTGATTATCCGCATAGGAAATGCCAGGACCGATGAGGATTTTAAATCTCGGAAATTCGTCTTCTTTAATATTTCTGTAAAGCTCTACTTTTATGCGTTGAGCGGGCAGAAAATACTCAATGCCAACGGTACTGGCCGGAATTCCGTGACTGGTTGATTTAATTGTTCCACAGCCGGCGAGTGATAACGCAAAAATGGCTGATGCTAAGAAAGTATTGCTATGAAGTGGCGATTTCATCTGATTCTCCTTAAGTAGTGAATGCTTTTCACCGGGAATTAGGGCGCCGGATAATTCAGTTTTATCATTCCGAGTGTAGGTGGAAAATTTTAATAATCAATTTAATAGCTAATAGATTTGTTGTTTTGCTCGAGGCGGCATTTATTCGGTGTTCCTTGGATTGATAGCTGATATTTACAGATTATGGAAAATCGAAAGCAAAAATATTGTGTGTCGACTTTATCCCGGTAACCCGCATTACATGTGCAAAATCGTGGTGATGAACGTCTTGATTCATCATATTCATGTAGAAGGTTATTTTTGTTTGATAGGCTGAAGAATTATCCAATCCTTTATGTTTCCGAAATCTCCACCAGAAATAATCAATCCATCCATGAAGCTTCCAGAATCTTTGGTTGAAAATATTTACTGTGGGATCGCCAAGATTAATGGGGCTTTGATCGTCGGACCAGCGGTTGTGTAAGTAATTATGGAGACCGGCCCCTGGATCAGGGCTTCTGGCTAAAGGATCTTCCGGGGCTGGCCTAAGATTTGTTTCGAGAAAAAGACCGAATTCATCATCTGTGGAAAAAGAAGGGTTACGGGCTTCAATCTTGGTGATAGCGGACGCCATGTTTATATCAAAGGTATTGCCGGGCACTCCAGATTGAGATGAGGGCAAACTATCATCCGGGTCGTTTGGGTCTTGAGGGGGAGTGTTCCAGCCACGAAGAAAATGCAAGTGTTGAGGAAAGTTGTCAGCAAGCAATTGAAACATTGCTCGGTGCATAAAAAGAAAATCTTCACCATTTCCTGCTGCGCCTTCCTGAGTTGATGCACGACTCCATCCTTTTGCGCGGGCATCGTCGATAAGATCATCAACCCAGGATGGGTGTTGCGGTTGTGAGGCAATTGCGTGCCAAAAATCCCACCTCCGTTCGAAATGCCACTGTTCATGATGCGAACCCCATCCTTTTTGATTCATCCAAAAAATCATTTCTTCAGGCATGCGCTCATCTGTCATGATGGATCTCCTTTCCTTTGTTAAATTGATATAAGATTGATCAGGTTATCGTCAATAAAAAGCTAATCCCGGCTTTTAGGGCATACATCCGGTCAGTCGCCTGGAAAGCGCTCATACAATAAAATCACTGCGATATTCGGAAATGTGCATCTTGATACGTTCGATTTGACCCGGGGTGAACTCTGTAAGCCATTGATCATTGGAATAATTCATGTAGTTGTGCACCGGTGCTTTTTCTTCTGCCTTACAGGCATTGTGTGGCATTGAATCATCAGGTGTTCCAGAATTGGGTCCAGAGTGACTTGGCGTGTCTCCAACGTGATCGCCGAATGCGTCACATCCGCCCTGAAATGTATGATAGAGCCCAAGCCAATGCCCAATTTCATGGACAGCGGTCATTCCTAAGTTATATGGTGCGGCACTGCCGCCGGGAAGTGTCGAGTGTAAAATGACGATGCCATCACGATCTCGATCACCTTCCAATTCCCACGGGAAGGTTGCCCATCCTAGCAATCCGCCCCGTAAGCCCGCTGTATAAAAATTCAGATGCCTTTCCGGGCTGGAACGAAGTGCTGATTTAGCCTGTCTCTCGGCCGCACTGCCGTGATCCATCTTAAACCACTCGCGATTGGAGTGCTCTTTTGTATGATTTGGCGAGTACCTGAAAGTGATACCGACCGGTTTAAATGCATCATTCAGTACCTTGATTTGCTGATTGCGCTGATCCTCGGTAATTTTTCCTTTATGTTCATCTAGGATATGAATAAATTGCACATCAATTTCGATTGACTCGATACGTTGAATATCAATCCGTGCTACCCGAAGTCGCTCGTCGTTTCGTTCAATTTGATAATGATTGGGACGGGTGGTAGCGCATCCCCGTCCTTGAAGTGCAAATTCGTCTAATGAATTAAATGTCTTTTCATTAATTCTGAGTGAGGTCGATTGTTTATTGATCATGTGATGGATCCTCCAATTGATACAAAATTAGCGAACCATGATTTGTTGTTAATGATGTTGTTTCGCTCATGATTTTTATTACATGCATTCGCACAAGAGTATTGGTTTTAGTCGCATTCCAAGTCATTTATTGTTGATAATCCGCCAGCTTTTGTCTGTGGCAAAAGTCACATCGGAGGTGCGGGTGCCTAATTGCAAGAATTCGCTGTGTCATTAAAATAATCGCCATATGCTTTATATAGTGATTATTTCTGGGAATGACATTAAATTTATGCAATCAAGCGCTGGATTTTGAAAATTGATGAGTCCGAGAGATGATGTTATTTTGATTTTGCTGCGTCGTGCGTGCATGCAGTTTTTGGGGGGAGTATCAATCAGGGAAAACCTTGCTACTCTCCGCGGCGTCTTTATCGCTGCCAACAACACCGGTTTGCACCGTCCGGTATAATGCCGAATAAGAGGGGGATTCGTCTTCCGGATCATTCAACGCCATGCACGATACCAAGCTCACGCTTTTCACACTTGCCAGTGGCCGTTCCGGTACCAGTTATCTTGCCGGCTTCTTTGCCAAGAACATCGAACGGTGTTACACCACTCACGAGCCCTATCTTACGCCGGGCAATCCCACATTGTTCGGCAAGCCCATCGAGTGGAATACACGGGGTGATGATGTTGCGCTGATGCCCGTATTGGCGCGGAAATGCCGTTTTATCGCACAATGCCGGGAGCCGTTTTATCTGGAATCCAATCATGCGTTTTTGAAAGCCTTCAACCGGCATGCCGGAACGTTGTTGCGCAACCCGGGTTTTATTCATTTGGTGCGTCATCCGCTACTGGTGGCGAAAAGTGAGCATGTCAGAGAGCAAATGATACGGAAATTGCGCTTGCCGTTTGTCGATTACACCGGTGATACCGGCGAACGTCGGTTCCGCTGGGCGTTGACGGGGCAGGAGGCGCTGTTTCGGCATTTTCCGACGGCGATCACGCGCTTGCAGTTTTATTTGTTGCAATGGCTGGAAATTGAATACCGTGCACTGCGGTTGATCCGCGACCATGCCTGGCGGAATCGGGTGTTTTTCATCGATGTGGATGTTGATCTCAAGCGCGAAGCGGTGCTGAAGGATATGGCACACTTTTTCGAGTTACCGCATCAAACACCGTTCGATCTGAATTTGCGCCGTAATCGGACGCCGTGGATCGGTCCGACCGTGATTACGGCGCAAGACCGGCTCGAGTTTCGGGCAATGCTGCGCGGTTTGCCGGAAGATTATCGCACCATGCTGCGCAACAAGCCTTATTGCGACTGCAGCTGGTTTATCGAAGTGAATCGATTGATGGCGGATTGACCAACGGTTTCGTGGCGCAATGCAGCGTAACGGTACCGAATAATGATCGGAAATTTCCCGTTTCCCGTACCGGATCAAACCCGGCAGCTTTCATGAAAACCGGCAGCAAGCCCGACGCATTGTCGTGTATTTCCTCAAACCGGCGTATCAATAAGGAAATCAGCCGCATACCGACGGTGTGCGGTGCGCCGAAATCGGCCACGTGCAAATATCCGCCGGGCTTGAGTACACGGAACACTTCCTGCAACATGCGTTGTTTGTCAGTCGTTTTCAGGTGGTGCATCATCAAACTGGTGAAGACATGGTCGAGACTTTGGTTCGGGTAAGGCAGGTGTGTCGCCGGACCGTGTTGCAGCTGCAGCGCCATACCGGCGGCATCGGCTTTGACTTGCGCGATCTGCAGTATTTCAGGGTCGATATCGAGTCCGTGTACGGTTGCATCCGGGTGCGTTTGTTTGATCAGCAGCGTCAGTGTGCCGGTGCCGCAGCCAATATCCAGTATGGTTTCTTCGGGATGAATCGGGGTTTGCGCGATCAGTGCGGTTTTGACCTTCACTTCCGGAAATAGTGAACCAACTACCGGGTCGTACCAGCGTGTCAATGCATGGAAATGAAACGCGGGAATATACTCGCGGTTTTTTTTCATATCATCGGCTTCCTATCTCTTTTACGGATTCGGGTCTTTCGCCAGCCAACCCAAATTGTCGGCGTGCAGGCTTTGTATGTAGAAACGGTCGAGGGTTTCGGTCACACCGGTGGTTTCCGGGTAGATTCCGGTCGGATCCTGCCAATCAATCACCACGCGGCCTTCTTCGGTGAACGCGATGACATGACCGTAAGCCTCCGGCATCGGCCACAACGCGCGCGGAAAACGCAGCACCACTTTGCGCAGGAAAGGTTTATCGCTCATGAAATCGATGATTGTATTGCGCGGCTTGGCGAAGCCGAGCCAGATGTTGCCGTTGGGACTGCGCATCAGATTGTCGGGGTAGCCGGGCAGGTTGTCGAGTAGTACCCTGGTTTGCGGCGATTTGTGTGCAACATCGAGATCGTGCGCATCTATTGCGATTTTCCACACTCGGTAGCGCCCCGTTTCATTGACGAATAGGGTTTGCTCGTCTAGCGACAGCGCAATGCCGTTGGCGAAGCTTAAACCTTTGGCTACGGTTCTCAGTGTCTCTTGCGTCGGATCGTATTCCAGTACCCGACCAGTGGCCGATTGCTCGACAATGTCCAGTACGCTCGCTTCAAATGTGCCACCCCAGCTTGAAGGTGGAAAGCGTGTGGAAGAATCGGTGAAATAGATTTTGCCGTTGCTTGCCACCGTCAGGCTGTTGGGATAGCTTACCGATCCTTCGTCGCTGGTGCCGGCCAATACGGTGACAGTACGGTCCGGTGCGATTTTCAGTACACCGCGTATCGCGTCGGCGGCGATCAGATTGCCGTTCGTGTCGAAATCAAACCCCAGCACCCGTCCGCCGGTATTGACGAATACTTCCGCTGCAGTACCGTCCGGATTCATGCGTATCATGGCGCCGCCGGCTGTCGATGCGTAGAGTTTGCCGTCGCGGCCCAGCGCGATATGCTCCGGTCCTTTTCCGCCGCTCAATGAAATTAATTGCAAATCGGCCAGCCGGTGGTTCGGGGCATGCACCTCGGTGTACCCCGGTGCGGCGGGTGCGTCCCAGCTTATCGGTTCGACCGGTACCGGCCACCAGGAAAAATAAGCGACGATTATCACGATAATCGAGAGAGTGACGGCGGTTTTCATGAGTGTCGATAGCGAGGGGCGAATGTATGGCCGATCGGCATCAATATCCCATGAATTTCGATTCCCGAGAAAAATCGTCCCAAACGTAGACGGGATCGACCGAAGCCCGGGTTGGCAGCAGAAAAGTCACCCAATCCAATACCCCGGCTCCCATGCGGTTGATGGTATACCAAGTGCCTTGCATCACCCCTAAGCCGATGGCGGCAACACCAGACGCCGGGGTGTGCGGCTGCTGGCCCACCAGCATCACGTTCTTGGGCAGCTCGATCCATCCGGTAGCGATGTTTGCCAAGCCGCTGAATAGTTTCATGCCTGATCGGTTGAAATGCGAATTTTCCGCTGTTTCCTCATCGGCCATGACCGGGGATAAAAAAAGCAATGACATAAAAACGATGAGCGTCGATTGAAGAATGAATTTCATCAAGAAACTTCTGAAAGTATTCAATATTTACCCCTGATTTTTGTTGGATTGTTCATATAATTCAGTGTGTTTTGTGATTTTTATCACAGTATGTTATTGGTGAAGCTATTATTCTGAGCCAACAATTCATCGTGAATTGTGTAAACAAATTATGACCTAACTTGGAGAATTATCATGGCTAATATTCGCTTTCGTAATCTCGATCAAATTCAGTCATCGATTCACAATCGGTGGCAACCGATTGACTGGAAATTGCATTTTCCTTGGTGGACGATACCGCCCAAGGTTCGTATCCTGATGTATGCCGACGGTCTCGTGCGGTTTAACGGCGGATTATTCTGGGGGCTGCAATATGTCAAAACCTTGCTTGAGAGCCGCGCCTATGCGTATGTCGATTTTGATATCGCGACCGCGCATCGCAACGGCACCGATCCCAGTGCTTCCATTTCCGGTGCCAAAAAACTAACAGATTTGGATCTTCTTAACAAGTATGATCAAATTTGGTTTTTTGGTTACGACAGCACGCCCAATTTATCAGCCGAAGAGGTTGCTCTGCTGGATCGGTTTATGGCGGCGCCCAAATTGGGTGGTGTGCTGGTCACTGGTGATCATGCGGATTTAGGCAGGGGAATTGCCGGCCAAATAACCCGCGCAGGTCAAATGCGTCAATATCCCGCGCCAGAGGCTGCTTTTCCGGTTTGGAACACTACGTTGGAGGATGGCCCTGATCCCGGTGTCAGTTATGACTTCAATGATCAATCCGATGATCGTCCTCAAGCCATTCGCTATCAACGCTTTCCAATTCCCTCGTCTCGATTGTTTGAACGCCGCTATCGTCCACACCCTGTTTTATGCGGTCCGGATGGTCCGATTGATGTATTGCCGGATCATCAGCACGAAGGGGAGGCTTTGGCTCCGGTGCCTGCTGCCGGTGATCCGAAATGGCCGACCAAGAATGAGCATCAGGAACGTCCTTACGTTATCGGCTGGGGCAGAATCAAGGATCCGGCCGCTACTCGATTCGGACAGGAAATCGGGGTTGTTTCCGCCTATGATGGGCATACGGTCGATGCCGGCCGGATCGTTGCCGATTCAACCTGGCACCATTGGTTTGATATTAATTTGACCGGTATCGCTCCGCTGCCGTCGCCTTATGCGGGGTTCGATGCGACTGACGCCGGACGGGCAGCCCTCAAAAAAATCGATGCTTATTTCTTGAATTGCGGTGTTTGGCTTTCCCCACCCGACAAACAAGCGGCGATGCGAAATTTTGGTTGGTGGTCTATCGTTTGGACGGATCGGATGGTGGAGCTTCCTCTGAATACGCCGGTTTGGCGTTTTGGAGAAGAGGCGATCGATGCGTTGGGTCGGCGTGCACCGCGTTGTACCGTCTCGGAATGGATTCTCGATTTTCCAATTTTTAAAGAGAAAATTCCACGGCATGAATGGCCGATGTTATTGGAACGCTTTCAATTGGTGAATTTACCATTCGAGCAATTTGTCGCGGGGGGGGATTTTGCGCCAACTGATGCTGGAAGTCGGTGCGCATAATACCCAATGCGGTTTTCCGGACAGGGCGCCTGAAGATAAAGTTTTGGAATCGGCTATGTTCGCAGGGGTTGAAGAAGGATTATCGGTGCTTTCGAAACAGCTCCAAGATGAGGTATTAATGGCATCGCAACTCGCAGCGAATAATTTTCAACTGCCTCCTGGTAAAGCTTGCAAATGACGTTGATGTGCCGGTTTTTGGTATTGTCGGCGATCATATATTTTTATGATGTTTACGGAACCGCCCGATTCGTTTGAGTCCGGCGGTTCCGTGCCTTGGGGGTATGCGGCAAGAATGCCGTCTGAGTCAAAACACCGGTGGTAACTGCGGTGATTACCGTTTGGCGAATACGGCGTCGTATGCCTTTAATAGCTTGGGTGCTTCGTATCGCCATTCCAGTTCGTTTTTTACACGGCTTAAGCCGAATTCCCCCATACGTTTACGAAGTTCGGGATCGTCAAGTAGTTGTAAGATTTTATGCGCCATATCTACCGGATCGTTCTTTTTGGCGTAGAGCGACGCCGCTTGTGCTGAGACTTTTCCTTCCGTCAGATCGAACTGAACGATGGGTTTGCCAAGCGCCATATATTCCATAATCTTATTCATGGTGGACTTGTCGTTCATTTCGTTTGCTACATCCGGATTGACGCAGATATCCGCGGTATTGAGCATTTCGAGTAATTCTTGATCAGGTACCCGCCCGGTAAAGGTCACGTAGTCGCTGATACCCAGATCAAGTGCCAACCGTTTCATTTCTTCCAGCGATGTGCCGCCGCCCACCAATCCGAAATGCACATCCGTGCGTCCTAAGTGTGTGATGAGGTGCTGTGCGGCCTGCAGCAACAAATCAATCCCCTCTTGAGCACCCATAACACCGACATAGCCCACCAAAAATGGGCGACCATGCCTAAGCGCTTCTTTGGGAGGTAATATCTTTAACCGATCCAGTTTCGGGCCGCTGCGAACTACATGTACTTTGGCCGGATCCATGCCGCCGCGCTCGACTGCGATCTGTTTATACGACTCGTTGGTGGCGATGGAGATATCCGCCGTTTTGAATGTCCAGCGTTCAAACCATACCAACAACTTGTAGAAAAAATCCCGTCGTCCGAACTTGGCTTCATAGAGCTCAGGGTTAATGTCATGATGATCGAATAGAAACTTTTTTCTCATCATCAGCTTAAAGAAACCACCGATTAAGAACAGCAAATCCGGCGGGTTACATGCATGGATAACATCGAATCCGTGTTTGAATTGCACCTTCCAGGCAAGACGGAAAGTGTGGAACAGGGCAAGAAAGTACTCAATCAGATAACCTTTGGCGCCTTCCGCCTCAAACGGCAAGTGATAGCGATAAATATGAATGCCGTCAATGGTTTCGTGTTCCTTCTCGTAGCCTTTGCCAGTTGGGCAGATGATGGAAACTAGATAACCGTTTTCACGTAGTGTAGTAGCTTCTTGCCACACCCTGCGGTCGAATGGGGATGGCAGATTCTCGACCAGGATAAGCACTCTGCGGGAATGAGTCGATGTCATGTGATCAGTCATTGTTATTCTTCCAAGAATCAGTAAATCCCATGGTTACCGAGAGTCAAATAGAAAACCGGGATAGGTGGCATTTACCGGTTTTTACTGACAGATACTATTGCGATAAATTACAACTGCCGTGTTGCAGCATGCAACAGTAAAACCGATTCTGGATCCGTCACCCGGTTTGATGATTACCAGCAAATGCCGTCGTAACGGTCTCCACTCTGGTTGGGAACGATACGTACCAAATCGACGACTACTTGTCCTGGTTTGAGCTGGCTCGGTACTTTGCGAAATTCCTCGGCACCGTTCCCGATCACGATCGTCTCGGCGAAATTCAGTACCTCATCCATTGATGATGCCATCAGTTTAGAGATATGGGGAATGTGATTTAGAATGTAATCCTGATTGGCTCCCGTGAGTGCCGCGAGGTTTACGTTTTTATCATACAGCTTAAGTTCGTAACCTTTGCCGATCAGATATTCGATGACATTGACCAGTGGTGATTCACGCAAATCGTCGGTACCGGCTTTGAAGGAAAAACCGAGAATGCCGATTTTTTTATTTTCTTTTTCCACGATCATCTTGATGCCTTTTTCAATTTGCCGTTGATTCGACGGTAGAATCGCGTTGATCAGTGGTAAATCCATATCCAGGCTTTTCCCTTTATACATTAAGGCACGGACATCCTTGGGCAAACAGGATCCGCCGAAGGCAAAGCCGGGTTTCATATAATATGGAGACAAATTTAATTTGATATCTTGGCAGAAAATCTCCATGACTTTGTGGCCGTCGATTCCTTCAGCCTTGCAAAGATTACCGATTTCGTTGGCGAACGCTACTTTAACCGCATGCCAAGTGTTATCCGCATATTTGACCATTTCGGCGGTTTCAACGCCGGTGCGTATCAGTGGTGCGTTCATTTTCGTATAGAGCTGCATCAATAATTCCCCGGCTTTGGTATCGGTTTCACCAATGACGGTTTTAGATGGATTGTAATAATCGAATACGGCGGTTCCTTCGCGTAAAAATTCCGGGTTATTGCAAACACCAAAATCGACTCCCGCTTTTTTTCCTGAAAAAGATTCCAGCGCTGGAATTACAATGTTGTGCATTGATCCCGGCAGCATGGTGCTGCGTGCCACGACAACATGAAAAGTGCTTTTTTCCTTCAGCGCTGCACCAATTTGCTCACATACTTTACGCACATGACTCAGATCCAGATTGCCGTTAAGTTGCGATGGGGTGCCCACGCAAACCAATGAGATTTCTGAATTCATTACGGCATCGCGCACATCCAGGGTGGCTCGCAGCTGGTTGTTTTTAACCGCTGCGGCGATCATCTCACCGATATCTTTTTCAACGATCGGCGAGGTGCCTTGATTGATCAAATCGACCTTGGTTTTATTCGGATCAACACCGATGACAGAGTGTCCGTCGGTAGCTAAACAGCCGGCGGAAACAGTACCCACGTAGCCTAAACCAAAAATGCTTATCTTCATGTTTTTCCTTTAAGTCATAAAGTTGAATGTTTTTCCTGAACCGTCTTGTCAAGTATTTCGTGCATTATAGCCCGTTATAATTCGCAAGTTTGTGATTCTCCTTGTGGTTCCGGTAATTTTTTCCCGCCAGATTACACTTGGTGAAGGGATTTTTTCGTCAAAATTACGTGATATCCAACCGGACGGCGGATTCTCGCTACCGATCGCCAATTCCGGTTTGCCGTTGCCGTTCGGCATAGTGATTTCCAAGTGAATGTCGGCAATTGTTACTCTAACTGTGTTGTGATCGATGCTTACTTGGCAGGCTTCGGAGAAATGCCAGTTAAACTCAAGCTCATGCTCCGCGGTGCAAGTTAGCATGTCTTCTACGACAATTATCCGCGCTTGCTTGAGAAATTCGATTTTTCTGCGATGAATGACAGGATCGGGCAATCGCCGGTAGCCATCATGGCTAGCCACGAAGCAGTCCTTGTCCGGATTGCTTTCCCAATGTTCACGGCGTGCATTTGCTTTGCGCAGCCACATAAAGTTTCCGCCGATCTCGGATTGATCGATACCGTCTACGCGTACGGTATTGTGTGCTGCGGTGCCGCGGAAATAATCCCGCCATTTTTTCTGGGTATGGTACGCATAAGTGCCGGGATCAATGAGGATGGGGTTGCCGGCAACCGAAAGCGTAAAAGATAGCGCGTCCGCATGCCCGTGTGCCGCTATCGAAAGATAACCGAGCGGTCCGGCATCAGCCACGGCACGGATTTCATTTTGTTGGTCAAAATTACTACCGATGATGAAGTATCCGCCAGTACGGAATTCCCGTCGCAATGTTGCTTGGTGGTTGTTCGGCGCGATCGAATCGTAATGATGCTTGGCATCATCGCCTAACAACCATCTGCTCTTGTCATCAAAATGCTTTGTTTTTTCTTTAAAATCTGAGCGATTAAACAACACAGCTGCGGTTGCAAGCAAAGAACGATAGAGATGCCAGTTCGGTTCTTTGCTCCAATGTACCATTAATGCATCATCCGCATCGCCAATCATCGGTACCGAGCCGGAAACATCCATAACTGCTGCAATAAATTCCAACATCCGTTCGAGCCGGGTGGTAAAGTGCTGCGAGAACGCTATCCCGTTTGCCCGACCAACGAGCCAGCAAATCAGCATCATATCGATTACTTCGTGTTGGTAATACACAGCTTGTTCAAGATTGACGCCATCAGGTGCATTTTGCTTAATGGCTTCGGTTTCGAGTTCCCTGTGAGCTTGTTGCAACCAGTGCTTGCTTGCTTGCCAGCAAGGCCAGGTTATTGCAGCAACGAATAGACCCATCAATTCGCCGAAAAGATGATTGTTCGCTGAGGAATGCCGCGAAAGAAAGCTGGCAATGAAATGGCAGTGTAAATAAATGCTATCCAACCAACGGCGCTTGAATCGTTCACCCTCTTCGGATGCAAACAACCGGCTGTTTTCCCCACCCAGTAAATGCCAAGTAAAAGACCAATTGACCAGCCGCACGGCGAGCTCGAGTGAACTGGTCCAATGAACGCCTAAAGGATACGGACATTGATCGAACCAGGATTCAAGCAATACTTGCACCCCGGAGGCATAGCGCGAGTCTCCACTCAAATGATAGGCTTGCGCTAAGGTGGTAAGCTGTAAATGGCGATTCGGTTCCCAAAGATACTTGATATTTCCGACCAGGTCCTCATTGCGATAGTTGAGTGTTTTTCCGAATACAAGCGGTGCTTGGATGCCGGTTTTGGGGTCGCGGTTCCACTGAGGAGGAAATCCTAGATTCGCATCGTGTAATGCAAAAATATCGTAGCGCCCCGCCAGAATACGGTTCGCCGCAGTGCAATACAGCTCGGCATTCAGGTCGCGAGGTGGAGAATCAAGCCAAGGTTTGCCCGGATGGGAATAATCAGGCCGCGGTGGATGTTTGATCCGTTTGTGTATATATGAATCCGCTTTGATTTTAGCGGCTTGACGCACACGATACGCGATTTCGGCAAAACTCATGGTGCGCAGGCGGTTATATTTCCAAACCAGGTTCTTCATGACAATCCAATCAATTCTAAATTAATACGGTTCGATAACTCGAATAAATCGTGCATACCGGCGTAAGGAAAAGCAATCAAGTTTTCATGTGATATGCAGGGGCAATGGCTTCTTGGCGGCAGACGGGTCGTACCAAGTTGCTATGAAAAATTCTTATTCCACATTGTTTTTCCATTAAAGCGATAATATTCTTATGTGCGAGCGTCTGTCTTTGTGCCAGCAAGATACGGAACTGTGCTGCGCAAACTTTAATGGATGATTAAGAATCGGGTTAACCAGGTAGTATGACGACTGTCGTTTCCATGTTTCCAAGGTAAGGTGTCAATATTTGTGCGGTAGAAGAACTTTCGAAGAAACAATGAATAAATCACTGTGATTGCTTCAATCGTCAATCATCACTTGCCCGGGAAACAGTACGTCAGTAAATCCGAATTTACGGAAATCCTTGATTCTCATTGGGTACAAGATACCTTGTAAGTGGTCGCATTCATGCTGCACCACGCGGGCATGAAATTCGCTCACAGTACAGTCGATGGCGTTACCGTATTGATCATAACCTTGGTAGCGCAGGTGCGCGAAGCGCGGCACCATGCCGCGCATCCCGGGGACGCTGAGGCAGCCCTCCCAATCCTCTTCTATCGCTTCGGACAACGGTGTCAATTGCGGATTGATCAAAACTGTAAAAGGGACTTCTTGGGCGCGCGGATAGCGGGGATTTTTTTCAAAACCGAAAATGACCACTTGCAAGCTTTCACCGATTTGTGGTGCCGCCAAACCGGCACCGCTCAGATGTGCCATCGTGTCTTGCATGTCTTTGATCAGCGTATGCAACGCGGGGGTATCGAATCGCTCAACAGGTTCCGCTGGTTGCAGCAACAAAGGATCGCCCATTCGTAATACCGGTTTAATCGCCATGACAACTCACCACATGCTCCAGGATGTTTCTTACTTTAATCATTGCTTGTTCCAGTACCGCATGGATTTCATGCAATGCGATACCTGCTGCATTGCTGCCACGGCCTGCGGCATGATTTGCTATCACCGCGATGGTCGCATAGTTTAATGCAAGTTCCCGCGCCAGTGCCGCTTCCGGCATGCCGGTCATTCCCACCATGTCCGCACCGTCGCGTGCCAGACGGTTGATTTCCGCAGCCGTTTCCAATCGAGGCCCCTGGGTGGCCGCGTAAACACCACCGTCGAAAACGGTTTCGTTGCCATGATGTGCGGCTCGTAATAGTAGTGTGCGTGTTTGCTGGCAATATGGCCAGGTGAAATCAATATGTGTAACCGGTTGTTCCTTATCTTCGAAGTAAGTGGCGCCACGCCCGTGAGTGTAATCGATGATTTGATCCGGAATCACCAGCTGGCCGGGTGTCAGATCGGCGCGGATGCCGCCTACCGAAGCCACTGAGATGACGTGCGCAGGTTTCAGCGAATGCAGCGCCCATAAATTGGCGCGGTAATTGATGGCGTGCGGTGGTATTGTGTGGCCGTGGCCGTGCCTCGCCAAAAATACAATATCTTCATTTCTCAGTTTGCCGAATGTCAGCGGACCGGAAGGTTCACCGTACGGTGTACGGATGATTTGCCGGTGCGATATTTCAAGGCAGGCCAGTTGCGTTAATCCGCTACCGCCAATAATTGCAAGCATGTGTTCTCCACTCAGTCCTAAGGGAAGCGCTGATTATTTGACTGCACGGGCAAAACATCGCGTTGCGAGGATAACTCGGATCCCCCCCATTTGTTTTTATTGATATGTCTCGTTCGTTGTATTCCGGGTGCTTCACGCTTCATCTCGTTCAACGAATTAATCAGCTTTCCTTGGCAGCGTAAATTGCGGGCAAATTCCGCCACGCGCCATGAATATCCATGCCAAAGCCGAATACGTAGCGATCCGGTACCGTCAAACCGATAAAATCGGCTTTGAGTGGCCTGGGTCTGTCGGTGTTTTTTTCGGCAAAAACCGCACTATAAAATGCTTTTGCGCCATTTTTCATGACTTTCTGATGAATCGCGCTCAGTGTAATTCCTTCGTCCAGAATGTCATCCAGCACCAGAACGGTACGATCTTTGACAGCCTCTTTCGGCTCCATGCGCCAGTGGATTTCCCCGCCTCGTAGTGCCTTATCGTAGCGGGTCAAATGTACATAATCGAAATCCAATGGAAAAGGTAGTCGTGGCAATAACTGACCGCAAAAAACCGCAGCGCCACTCATTACGCATAACACCAGAGGAAACTGATGCGAGAGCGCTTGTTTGATTTCTATGGCCAATCGATTGACCGCTTCATTAACAGCCTGCTCGGAATG
Source organism: Nitrosomonas sp. (assembly GCA_021582655.1). GTDB lineage: Bacteria > Pseudomonadota > Gammaproteobacteria > Burkholderiales > Nitrosomonadaceae > Nitrosomonas. Next base: position 856,400 of record CP091135.1, on the reverse strand, counting down.
AATCAATTCGGCGGTGTTCAGGGTGTGTTGCGCGTGCTGTAGTGCTGACATAGAATTATTCGTTTTGATACGATGAATTTCGACTCAACAGCGACAGTATCATATATCAATGAGAAAAACGCTTAATTATTGTGCATGCGGACTTGTTTTTGATTGCTCTGCGGTGATGCAAATAATTTCTCGACAGCTTGATAAAGTAAGTGTGTATTAGGGGCGTTTATTCTTTTCTCAGAAACGTGGAGAAAAGCGTTCTGAAGTGATCCTGCCAGTCCGTCCCCACCTTTAATGGAACATGTGCCTGAATTATTTGATGTTCCGGTGTTACCGCGTTTAAGTACAGGACATATTGCCCGGCTTCATCCAGTTTGAATGCTTGAGTGATTACGCCGGATCGGTATTGCTGTGCCGGTATCGCTAAAACTTCTCGTTCTATGGATTGTTCTGGAGTGGCCTCCAGCTTGACCAGGCGTTGCGTGAAGACAAATTCCCGGGCGGATTCAGGGTATAAAAGATCGATTGATATGTTTAGCATTGCCGGCTCCGGAACTCTGCCGCATTGAATCGGCACATACGGCGAGCGCATCGGATCATTTGATCCTTCGTAATCCGCCGGCAGGTAATAGCCTGAATAACCGATGATCAGAGTGTCTGTTTCAATGGTGCATGCACCGCCGCGGAATCCTTTCGGGTATGTATCGGCTGAATCGCCTTGTGAGCTGGCACGATAAAACATACCGAATAAAACGAAAGCCGCCAACATACCGAGGAGAATCGCGAGTTGAAATTTACGGGATGAATATTCCGGTGGGTTTTTCATGCTGTCATCATCAAGGAATGGCAATATCGAAATTATAACAGCCAAAGCAGTTCGGTAGGCTCGGGTGGAAAGCGTATCTACCGTAATCTTGGGTCATCAATATTCGCCATAATCATCGATAAAGAAAAGACTGATATAATTCCAGCGCCCTCATGCAGCATACTTGCTAATAACGAAGGAAACACTGACTCGCTCGTGCAGTCGATTAATCAGTATTTCCCTAAATCTCTACAACAAACTGCCGTTTATGCGAGGCTCAATTAAGAGTCCAGTGTTTGTTTTCAGGGTCTTCGAGTAATTACGATGTGAGGTGGTAACTGTCGTGTCTAAATTGAATATAGTCATTCTGGCAGCGGGTGCGGGTAAGCGCATGCAATCGTCGCTGCCTAAGGTATTACACCGCTTAGCCGGGCGGCCGTTATTGTCGCATACCATTGAAACGGCAAGAGCGCTCTCGCCCGAAAAGATCTGTGTCGTCATTGGTCACGGCGGTGATTTGGTCAGGCAATCGATTGCGGGCGACGATTTGATCTGGATCACGCAAGCACAACAGCTTGGTACCGGGCATGCAATGATGCAAACTTTACCGAGTTTGAGTGACGATGCAAAAACACTGATACTGTATGGTGATGTGCCGTTGATTCGAGCGCAAACTTTGCAGACCTTGATCGCACAAACCAAGCACGAGCATTGTGCCCTATTGACGGCTACAACTGCGGATCCTTCCGGTTATGGCAGAATTGTACGTGATCCGGTTACGCAAGTTGTTCAAGCTATCGTCGAACAGAAAGATGCTTCTGCCGAGCAGCGATTAATCCAGGAGATCAACACCGGAATCATGGTGATTTGCAATGACCATCTTCGCGAATGGCTACCCAGGCTTGAAAATGGTAATGCGCAGCATGAATACTATCTGACCGATGTCATAGCGATGGCGGTTAGTCAAGGCGTTCCGGTTTTGTCGGTAGTGGCAGAAAATTTCTCCGAAATCATGGGAGTCAATAGCAAACGCCAGCTCGCCGAACTGGAGCGGCTTTGTCAAAGGGAATATGCGGATCGCCTGCTAGATCAGGGTGTGCAGCTCGCTGATCCGACGCGGATAGATATTCGCGGCCGACTGAATTGTGGTACTGATGTCGAGATCGATGTGAATTGCGTGTTTGAAGGTAATGTTCGTCTGGGCGACGATGTCAAAGTACATGGTCATTGTGTGTTGAAGAATGTAAGTGTTGCGGCAGGGAGCGTTATTCTTCCTTTCAGTTTGATTGAAGATACCGAAATCGGGGAGAGTTGCAAAATCGGTCCTTATGCACGAATTCGGCCGGGTACCCGCCTCAGTGATAAAGTGCATATCGGTAATTTTGTTGAAGTGAAGAACAGTCGAATCGCATCAGGCAGTAAGGCTAATCATTTGAGTTATATCGGTGATTCCATTGTGGGAACGAACGTTAATGTAGGTGCGGGAACGATTACGTGCAATTACGACGGTGCCAATAAGTATCAAACCATTATTGAAGACGACGTGTTTATTGGATCCGATACCCAATTGATAGCGCCGGTGAAGATTTCTAAGGGTTCAACAATAGGTGCGGGGTCCACGATCACCAAAGAAACACCTGAAAATCAGCTAACACTGTCGCGTGTGAAGCAAATCAGTATTGCAGGCTGGCAGCGCCCACAAAAAATTAAGAAATAGTATCGGTACGGCATGTTCCATTCGATCAATTTGCGTTGCTGGAGGATAGTTCAATGTGCGGGATAGTCGGTGCGGTAGCAATCAACAATGTGGTTCCTATACTTTTGGAAGGTTTGCAGCGACTGGAATATCGCGGTTATGACTCAGCTGGCCTGGTGGTCAGCCATGAAGGATTACAGCGATTGAGGACTACCGGGAGAGTGCTTGAACTGCAGAAACTTGCGGAAACGCAACAGGTTCATGGCTACGCTGGTATTGCACATACCCGCTGGGCGACTCACGGCGCACCGTCCGAACGTAATGCGCATCCGCATTTTTCTGGCTCCAAGGAGCAAAATTCCCGTATCGCGGTGGTCCATAACGGAATTATCGAAAATTACGAGTCCATGCGCGAGCGGTTGCAGAATGAGGGTTATTGGTTCGTATCTGATACCGATACTGAAGCCATTGCACATTTGGTGGCATCCAATCTCAAAAAGATACCGGATCTGCTGGAAGCTGTATGTGCATCGATTGCTGAATTGCGAGGCGCTTTTGCCATCGCTGTTATGGAAGAAACGCGTCCGGACAAAATTGTGGTAGCGCGGAATGGCGCGCCGCTATTACTGGGGCTTGGTGCAAGCGGAAACTATGCAGCTTCGGATGTTTCCGCTTTGCTGAAGGCAACCAAGAATATGATCTATCTGGAAGACGGCGATGTTGCAGAGTTAACTAACATCGGTTACCGCATCGTCAATTGCCAGCAAGGGGAGGCCGTGCATCAAGTTGAGCGCACGGTGCACGAAACGCAATTATCCAGCGAAGCCATCGAACTGGGACCTTATGCGCATTATATGCAAAAAGAAATTTTCGAACAACCTAGCGCGGTAGCCAATACGCTGGAGATGGTACTAAATGCGCAATCGATTTCTCCCAATTTGTTCGGCAGTGAAGCGGAAAATATTTTTGCCCAAACCCGCAGCATTCTGATCCTTGCTTGCGGCACTAGTTATCATGCAGGCTTGGTTGCACGTTATTGGTTGGAAACGGTTGCCGGCCTACCGTGTAATGTAGAGATTGCCAGTGAATATCGTTACCGTGATCCGATTGCCGATGCGGGTACCCTGGTGGTGAGTATTTCTCAGTCTGGCGAGACAGCCGATACCCTGGCTGCAATGAACTATGCCAAGCAATTGGGGCATCCATACAGTCTTGCAATTTGCAACGTAGCGGAGAGCGCGTTGATTCGGCAAGCGGATTTGCGCTTTCTGACTCGTGCTGGACCGGAAATTGGCGTTGCTTCGACCAAAGCATTCACAACCCAGTTAGCGTCATTATTGCTGCTGACGGCTACATTGGCTAAGATGCGTCAAAAATTATCAACTGAAACGGAGTTGCGTATAATTGCGGATTTGCGCCATTTGCCGGTTGCAATACAGCACGCATTGCAAGTTGAGCCGCAAGTAAAAGCTTGGGCGAAAAGCTTTGCACAAAAGCGCCATGCGTTATTTCTGGGGCGAGGTGTTCATTATCCGATCGCAATGGAAGGTGCATTGAAGCTGAAAGAAATTTCATATATTCACGCTGAAGCGTATGCTGCCGGTGAACTGAAACATGGTCCGTTGGCGCTGGTGGATAGTGAAATGCCTGTTGTGGCGATTGCGCCGAACGATCAATTGCTCGGAAAATTGAAATCCAATCTGCAGGAAGTTCATGCACGCGGCGGGGAGCTTTATGTTTTTGCAGACGCAGATGCACAAATTACACCGGGTGAAAACCTACATGTCATCCGTTTACTGGAACACGGAGGACTGCTAAGCCCCATTCTTCATACTATTCCACTTCAGTTACTGGCTTATCACGTTGCTTTGGAAAGGGGAACGGATGTTGATAAGCCGCGTAATCTGGCAAAAGCGGTTACAGTAGAGTAGTTTATTAATTTTAAAGGAATTTATCGATAATGTTAACACACCTACAACGCCTTGAAGCGGAGAGTATCCATATCATGCGGGAGGTTGTTGCGGAGTGCGAGCATCCGGTGATGCTCTATTCCATCGGCAAGGATAGTGCGGTAATGCTGTATCTTGCAATGAAGGCTTTTTATCCCTCAAAACCGCCATTCCCATTATTACATGTCGACACTACATGGAAATTCAGGGAAATGATTCAGTTCCGTGATGTGATGGCGAAGAAACTCGGCTTGGATCTGATTGTGTATATCAATCCGGAAGGCGTTGCCAAGGGTATTAATCCGTTCACACATGGTTCCGCGGTGCACACTGATATCTGGAAAACGGAAGGACTGAAACAGGCATTGGATAAATACGGATTTGATGTGGCATTCGGCGGTGCGCGGCGCGATGAAGAAAAGTCACGCGCTAAGGAGCGTATTTTTTCCATCCGCTCCGCGCAGCACCGCTGGGATCCGAAGTTACAGCGCCCGGAACTGTGGCGGTTGTACAACGCACGCAAAAATGTTGGCGAAAGCATTCGGGTTTTTCCGCTATCAAATTGGACTGAGCTTGATATTTGGCAGTATATCTATCTGAATGACATACCGATAGTGCCTTTGTATTTTGCCAAGGAGCGACCTGTGGTTGAGCGTGACGGTACATTGATCATGGTTGACGACGAACGTATGCCGCTGAAGGAAGGTGAGAAGCCAATGATGAAAAAAGTTCGCTTCCGTACCCTGGGTTGCTATCCGCTGACTGGTGCGATCGAAAGTGAAGCGGGAACGCTGGTCGATATTATTCAGGAAATGCTGTTGACCAAAACATCAGAGCGGCAAGGCAGGTTGATCGATCACGATTCCACCGGCTCAATGGAGAAAAAGAAACAAGAGGGGTATTTCTAATGGTGCATGTATCGGATTTGATCGCCGAAGATATCGAGTTGTATTTGAAAACACACGAAAAGAAAGGCTTGCTTCGTTTCATTACTTGCGGTAGCGTGGATGACGGAAAAAGTACGTTGATCGGACGTATGCTGTACGAATCCAAGATGCTGTTCGAAGATCAGCTAATGCAACTGGAAGCGGATTCCAAGAAAGTCGGTACGCAAGCCGGGGATTTGGATTTTGCACTGCTGGTCGATGGTTTGGCAGCGGAGCGTGAACAAGGTATTACCATTGATGTCGCATACCGTTTTTTTTCCACCGACAAGCGTAAGTTTATCGTTGCGGATACACCGGGGCATGAACAATATACACGCAACATGATTACCGGAGCGTCAACCGCTGATGTTGCGATCATTCTTATCGATGCTCGTAAAGGTGTGTTGACACAGACACGCCGTCACAGTTACTTGGTTTCATTAATCGGGATTCGTCATGTCGTGCTGGCGATCAACAAATTGGATATGGTGGGTTACTCTGAGGCGATTTACCATCAGATTGACACCGATTATCGCAATTTCGCCAACGAAATCGGGTTGCAGGATATCGTCACTATTCCGATGTCGGCGCTCAAAGGTGACAATATCACAGCCTTGAGCGAGAACACCCTTTGGTATCAGGGTGAGACACTGATGGGCTATCTGGAGAGTGTACAAGTTGAGAATGATCTGCTGGCGCCCGGGGTATTTCGTATGCCAGTACAGTGGGTTAATCGTCCCAATCTGGATTTTCGTGGATATTCCGGTTTGGTGGTGCGCGGTAGCGTCAAGCCCGGTGATGCAGTACGAGTGTTACCGTCAGGAAAAGAAAGTCGTGTGTCACGTATTGTCACCAGCGATGGTGATCTGGAACAAGCCATTGCCGGTCAATCGATCACTTTGACACTGACCGATGAGATCGATATCAGCCGGGGCGATGTCCTGGCGCGAGTCGAATCACCACCTAAAGTTGCCAATCGCTTCGAGGCTACGATTGTATGGATGGCGGATGAGCCGATGCTGACTAATCGTCCCTATTTAATGAAGGTTGGTGCCAAAACGATCACTGCTCATATTACATCGATTCAGTACAAAGTAAACATCAATACGCTTGAGCATATTGATGTTTCAAAATTGGAGCTTAACGAAATCGGCATTTGTAGTCTTGGCGCGGATCAAGTGATTGCATTCGATCCCTACGACGAAGATCGCGATACCGGTGGTTTTATCCTGATCGACCGTTTGACCAATAATACTATTGGCGCGGGTATGCTGCGTAGTGCGCTTGATCGAGGGCAAGATGCACAATGGCAAGTAATCGAAATTAACAAACGAGCACTTGCTGCCATTAAAGGACAAACACCGTTGGTGCTTTGGTTTGTTGCGTCACCAGCGAGCAATGTTGCTGTGATCGTCCAGCTTTTGGAAAGGAGGCTCTATGCGCTTGGCAAGCATACCAGCTTGTTGAGCGATCAAGATATCCGGCTCGGACTGAATCAGGATCTGAGCGACAGCGAATCAGACCAAAAGGAGAGTATCCGACGTATTGCCAAGGTGGCAAAGCTAATGATTAATTCCGGTCAAATTGTTTTGGTATCTGTAAATTCTCCGCTATTTGTAAGGGATGATCTTGCTGCACAATTTGAATCAGATGAGCTGTTTGAAATACTGATCGATCTTCCGCAAGAAACCATCAAGCACTCGGTGATCAACATTGAAACTTCAAAACAAACCGCAGAACAAGCTGTCGAGCAAATTATCGATCGTTTGAGCAAGGCTGGTGTTTTGAAGTAAGTCCGATCTTACTATTCGGTATGGATCCGCTTCCATGTATCAGCGTTTGATTAGGAGCAAGCAATGATTCTTGTCACGGGCGGTGCCGGCTATATCGGTTCGCATACTTGTGTTGAGTTGCTCAATGCTGGTTGGGAAGTGGTGGTCTTTGACAATTTTTCCAATAGTAACCCGGAGGCATTAGCGCGGGTGGAGAGAATTACCGGTAGAAAAGTCAATTGGATCGCCGGGGATTGTCGTGATCGGGCGGCATTGGTTGCGGCATTGCAACAAAGTAAGGCCGAAGCCGTGATCCACTTTGCCGGACTTAAAGCGGTTGGTGAATCCGTGGAAAAGCCGCTGTCCTATTACGATAATAATGTTATTGGCACGATACGGTTGTTGGAGGCAATGCAAGCGTGTGGCGTCAAGAAACTGGTATTTAGTTCTTCCGCTACCGTGTATGGTGATCCGGTTAAGTTGCCGCTGACCGAGGATCATCCGTTGTCGGCGACTAATCCATATGGTCGCAGCAAACTGATGATTGAAGAAATTTTGCGTGATTTGCAACGCAGCGATTCATCTTTTGGCGTTAGCATTCTGCGTTATTTCAATCCGGTGGGAGCGCATACCAGCGGGTTAATCGGTGAAGATCCGCAAGGGATGCCTAATAATCTGATGCCTTTTGTGTCGCAGGTTGCGGTGGGGCGCCGAGAGTTTCTGAACGTGTGGGGAAACGATTATCCGACTATTGATGGTACCGGGGTGCGAGACTATATTCATGTCATGGATTTGGCACTTGGGCACTTGAAAGCACTGGAAACTTTGGAAGCGATTTATAATCAGCAAGATCGTCGGTTTTTTCAATGTTTGACCGTGAACTTGGGGACCGGCCAAGGCTACAGCGTTTTAGAAGTGGTGCGTGCTTATGAGCAGGCAAGCGGTAAATCTATACCTTATCGAATTGCAGCACGGCGTCCTGGTGATATTGCGGCGTGTTTTGCGGATCCGACGCGTGCTATAGAATTACTCGGATGGCGAGCAAAACTGGGGTTGCCTGAAATGTGTGCGAGTAGTTGGCATTGGCAAAGCGCTAATCCTAAAGGTTATCAAAATTAATCCGAATCACTGTCGCCAACTCGGCGGTTATTGCATTTACCATAGAGGGAATTCTGGATGAAACCGATAAGAAAAGCTGTTTTTCCTGTTGCGGGGCTTGGTACCCGTTTTCTACCCGCAACCAAAGCAAATCCGAAGGAGATGTTGCCTATTGTTGATAAGCCGCTGATTCAGTTTGCTGCGGAAGAAGCCGTAGCGGCGGGTATCGATGTCTTGATTTTTATTATCGGGCGCAACAAAAATTCTATCCCGGATCATTTTGACAAAGCTTTCGAGTTGGAAGCCAAGCTAGAAGAAGGTAATAAACAGGACATGCTGAGCATCGTCCGGAATATTTTACCTTCACATGTCGATTGTGTTTATATTCGTCAAGCGGAAGCCCTAGGACTGGGGCACGCGGTTTTATGTGCGCAATCGGTGGTAGGTGACGAACCATTTGCCGTTTTGCTGGCGGATGACTTGATTCATTGTGCGGATCGTTGCTGCCTGAGTCAAATGGTTGATATTTATAATCAGAATCACTGTTCAATTTTGGGAATTGAGCAAGTGGAGCAAGAAACAGTAAATCGTTATGGCATTATCGATAGTACGCTGATTTCCGATCGATTATCCAAGGTTAATGGTATTGTGGAAAAGCCACCGCTTGATCAAGCGCCTTCCAATTTAGCAGTGGTCGGGCGATATATTTTGATGCCCCGAATTTTTAAATTACTGGAACAAACCCAGCGTGGTGCCGGCAATGAAATTCAATTGACCGATGCAATTGCAAAATTGCTTAAAGAAGAGAGTGTGCTGGGTTATCAATTCAGCGGTAAGCGCTTTGATTGCGGTAGTAAATCCGGTTACTTGCAAGCTACAGTCGAATTGGCGCTACAGCACCCAGAACTAAAGAAGGATTTTAGAGTATATCTGGAGAATTTGCTTAGTAAGGAATTTAACCCGTGATGGTGTGTAAGCTAATTGCTCTCAACGGTTTCGGTGCTAAATAAGTCTTTTAATCCCTAAGCTATTTTTTGAAATCGACTGAGTGACTCGCAAGTTAGTTACAAAGTATTTTAGAGAAGTATTCGTACAAAAAACGGGCGAGAAATTGTAATTTATACATAATAAATATACGGTTTTCGCCTGTTTTGTGTTAGATCGTGAATCTTAGCAGTGCAAGTTTTTTCTGCGTTTCTTGACCGCGTCAGCTAGTAAATGCAGGACTATTTCTGTGGTATCAAATCCGATACAGCCATCAGTAATGCTTTGTCCGTACATCAGATCCTCACGTTTCTTGCCTTCGGCTTTCTGGTTGCCTTCCACCAAATGACTTTCAATCATGACACCAAAAACCGAACGTGATCCGGTAGCGATTTGCTCGGCAACATTGGCAGCTACCTCAGATTGGCGACGATAATCTTTGTGACTGTTTGCGTGACTGAAGTCGATCATCAAATGCGGCATTAATTTGGCTTTGGTCAATTCTGTTGCTGCGGCTGCAACGCTGTCTGCGTCATAATTGGGCTTGCGTCCTCCACGCAAAATAATATGACAATCTTCATTGCCTTTGGTGGCGAAAATAGCCGTATGTCCTTGCTTGGTTACGGATAGAAAGTGATGCGGACGCGAGGCGGCCGCAATCGCATCGATAGCGATATTTAAATTACCATAGGTGCCGTTTTTGAAGCCGATTGGACACGATACACCGGAGGCTAGCTCGCGGTGCCCCTGGCTTTCGGTGGTGCGAGCACCGATTGCCGCCCAACTGATCAAATCCGATAAATATTGTGGGCTGATCAAATCCAGATATTCTGTTGCTGAAGGCATGCCGATGGCATTCAAATCCAGCAATAACCGGCGGGCCATTCTGAGACCTTTATTGATGTGAAAACTGTTGTCCAGATCTGGATCGTTAATCAATCCTTTCCAGCCAACCGTTGTGCGGGGTTTTTCAAAATACACGCGCATCACAATATGTAGTTGTGGTTTTAATACCTCACGCAAATGTTTTAAGCGTGCCGCATATTCCAATGCCGCATCGACATCGTGAATCGAGCAGGGCCCAACGATAACCAACAAACGGTCATCTTCGTTGTGTAAGATACGATGAATATCTTGCCGGGCGGTATAAACCGTCTCCGTTGCAATTTCTGTCATCGGATACTCGCGGTGAAGCTCAACCGGTGGAGTCAATTCATGCACGCCGATAATGCGTAAATCATCGGTCTGGTATTTCATAAGGAGTCTTTAGTAAAAATGGCTAGTTTTTGGTTGCAGATTAGTTCTGTCATTGCTATGCGGATATTGCGTATATTTTAACCTAACCGGCGAATATCTTTTCATGTGAAATCTTTCGCTCAAACGAGGCATTGCTTGATACTTGTAAAATTTAAGCAATTAGTGAATTTTTCTCTTCCCAATCAAATGCAGAGAATCTTGTCGGCTTTGATTAAATGAATGCCATTTTCTGATTAACATCATCGCGATCGAAACAAATGCACCGAAAGCGATGATCACAGTGTAGATATGCACCTCAAACCATATTAGCGCAGCATATATCAGTAGCATTACCAAAATACTTAAATTTTCATTGAAATTTTGTACAGCTATCGAGTGTCCTGCGCCCATTAAAATATACCCTCGATGTTGCAGCAATGCGTTCATCGGTACCACAAAGAATCCGGCCAATCCACCGATCAGCATCAGCAGAATGATCGCAATCCACAAATCCCTGACCAATACCATTATCATCACAACTACGCCCATTGCAATGCCAAGAGGTATTACTTTTACCGATTGTCGCAGTGAAATCCAACGTGCCGCCAGCACTGCACCGACTGCAATTCCCAATGCGACAACGCCTTGTAGTTGCGCAGCTTTATTAAGCGGATAATCCAGTGCAGTTTCTGCCCATTTCAGTACGATGAACTGAAGTGTTGCACCTGCTCCCCAAAATAACGTGGTGACTGCCAGCGATATCTGGCCTAATTTGTCGCGCCATAATAGTTTGACGCAATGACCGAATTCATGGATTAGAAAAAAAGGATCTTTTTTGGGAATATGGTGATCGACACCGGTATTGGGGATGTATAAATTAAAAATAGCGGCAACGGTATAAATAGCCGCAATTAGTAAAATACCGCTTTCCAGTGCATTGTCGATACCGGTGTCAATGACGGGAAAGTCGACACTCAGTAAAATTTCCGTGATAGCCGGTGTGATCAATATTCCGCCTAGAACCGTTCCCAATACGATGGATGCGACGGTGAGTCCTTCGATCCATCCGTTGGCGATAACCAGTTTTTCCGGAGGTAATAATTCGGTCAGTATTCCGTATTTCGCTGGCGAGTAAGCTGCTGCACCTAGTCCTACAACTGCATAGGCAGTCAATGCGAAGTACTGGTGCGTCGCCAAAAATAATAAGCAACAACCGGAGATCTTGATGGTATTGCTAATGAACATGACGCGGCCCTTAGCCATAGAATCGGCAAAAGCACCAACAAACGGCGCGAGAATTACATAGAACAGCACGAAAACAAATTTTAATATCGGGGTCAGATGCGCTGGCGCTTGTAAATCAATCAACAATGCGATCGCCACGACTAACAATGCGTTGTCTGCCAATGATGAAAAGAATTGCGCTGCCATGATCGTGTAAAAACCGCGTTCCAAACCAACTCCTTAATAATTCTTATCGCTGCTGTATTCGGCTAGTCAATCAACCTTTAAACCCTCTGTCTGCATCGGCCAATTCTAGTGATTAAACCGAATATCCCTTGCGGCCAAAGAACGATCACGCATGTCATATCGTTTACCGAAAGTTAAATCCAGCCATCCAATTTAGATTATGATAAAAGCCAGCGAATAATACTCGCTTCCAATCATTCTGAACATAAAATTGATGCCGCGACCCATACAAGCCTTTATTGATCCTGCAGCGCTTACTCATAATCTCGCCATTACCCGGCAATACGCTCCTAAAGCTCGTATCATGGCAGTTATTAAAGCTGATGCGTATGGACATGGCTTGTTACAGTCTGCACAGGCGCTCAAAGAGGCTGATGGATTTGCATTGCTAGAGCTGAATGCCGCCATTGCATTAAGGGAGGCCGGCTTTCAGCAGCCGATTTTACTACTGGAAGGATTTTTTTCGATTCAAGAGCTGGCCGTTTTTGAGCAATATCGACTGAGTACGGTTATCCATCATATCGAACAAGTTGCTATGTTATCTGCTGCTAAACGTCATCGTTTGGATTTGTTCTTGAAGATCAATACCGGGATGAATCGGCTCGGATTACCACCGGAGCAATTTTCTTCCAGCATCAAGATGCTGATCGAATACGGATGCGCAAGGCACATTACCTTGATGACTCACTTCGCAAGTGCCGATGATCCAGAGCAAGAGCACAGTGTGGTGAATCAATTGCATTGCTTTAAGGCTGCTACGGAGGGGTATCGGTATATGCTTTCGCTGGCAAATTCGGCTGCTGTTATTCGTTATCCTGAAACCCACGCAGACTGGGTGCGCCCCGGTATAATGCTATACGGCGCTTCACCTGTTTCTGATAAAACCGCCGGCGAACTTAACTTAAAGCCAGCGATGACATTATCCAGTAGAATCATTGCTATTCAGCAATTAAAAACTGGAGATAGTGTTGGCTATCATGGATTATTCAAGGCGGATAAACCTATGCGTATTGGCATCGTCGCATGTGGGTATGCTGATGGATATCCGCGTCACGCACCGACCAATACGCCAATCTTGATTAATAATCAACGTACACGAATTCTGGGGCGAATATCGATGGATATGTTGGCGGTTGATTTGACAAGCATTGATAGTGCGCAACTCAATAGCCCGGCGATACTTTGGGGAAAAGGATTGTCTGTCGATGAAGTGGCGCAACATGCAGGGACTGTCGGCTATGAATTGCTATGCGCATTGGCACCGAGAGTAGGAAGAAGGCTATCTCAATAGAGAAACATAGCCTTCCTCGGCGGTATGGATGCAGTACGTACTTATTCTACTTTTGCTTTGCTGCGCAAGTCTTGGACAACAGTGGCAAATTCACGTTGTAACACACGTTGCTGAATGTTTTGCTTGACCTCTTCAAATGGTGGAACTGCCATTGGGCGAATATCCATCAATTCAATTACGTGCCAACCAAAATTAGTCTGCACCGGTTGATCGGTCCTACCACCTTTAGATAGTTGTACCAATGCTTCGGCAAAAGGTCTGACATATGCCGCCGGTGGACTCCAGTTAAGCTCACCGCCATTTTCTTTGCTGCCGTCATCCAATGATTTTTCAGCAGCCAGCTTGGCGAAGTTGCCGCCTTTTTTGAGCTTGCCGATGGTATCTTTAGCTTCATCTTCTGTGGCAACAAGGATATGTCGGGCTTTGTATTCTTTATCTCCCATCTGCACTTTCAGAACTTCATACTCTTTGCGCAGTGTTTCATCGCTAACCATGTTGTGCTTAATGTAGTCTGCCTGAAATGCTCTCACCAAAACCGCTTGTCGTGCAATCTCCATTTGCGCGATAACTTCCGAATCACGATCCAAACCTTTTTTTACAGCTTCTTGTGCCAGGATTTCTTCGGCGATCAAGTTTTCTCGTAGTGCCTTGCGCATTTCCGGGCCATCCGGCTGACCTTGTGCAACGTTTGCTTTAACCATTAATTCCAGGCGCGATTGCGGAATTGAAATCCCGTTTACTTTGGCTACAGAACCAGTCGATTGAGCTTGCACTGAAATTGTGTATAAGCTCAAAATACTAATCATCATTGCTTGTGAAAATTTCGTCAATCGCATGGAATTTCCTTTACTCTAATTTGAATGAATGATACTTGCAGGTATATAAGTTCGCTGAAGTATACGCCTTAACACATGATCCGTGAATCTTTGAGCACAGCGTTGTACAATAAATTCTTTGATCTATTTGAAAAATACGACAGTCGATACCGGTTATACCGGCAATACTTTTTTAAATGGTTTAACTGTTACCGTTTGATAGGCACCTGCATGTGCATAAGGATCCGCACTTGCCCATGATTGCGCTGCTTCCAGCGATTCAAATTCGGCAACAATCAGGCTTCCGGAAAAACCGGCCGGTCCGGGATCAGGGCTGTCGATTGCAGGGCAAGGACCGGCTAATAGTAAACGACCTGCATCCTGAAGTGCGTGCAATCGCTTCAAGTGCTCCGGACGAACCGACATTCTTTTTTCCAAACTGTTCGTTGTATCTTCAGCGTAAATGACGTATAACATTGGTATTCTTCAGTGAGGGTTGTGATCTCTTGTGAGAGAGTTCTTTTGCTCATCCGCAACAGCTTGCGGTGATTGTTTGATATATTTTCCTAACCAAAAGACTTGTATCGCAATGAAAATCAGCATGATCCCGGTTGCGCCGAATAATTTGAACGTGACCCAGATATCCAGTGAAAAACTAAATGCAACGTAGAGATTAATCAAGCCCATGGTTAGGAAGAAAACTGCCCAGCTCATATTGAGTTTATGCCAAATAATGTGGGGCAGCAGAAGCTGCTTTTCCAACATAGTTTGCATCAGATTTTTTCTGAAAACCAGATTTGATATCAATAGCACAGCGGCAAGCAACCAATAAAATACCGTAGGTTTCCATTTGATGAAGGTCTCGTCTTGTAACACTAAGGTTGCACCGCCAAAAATTACGATCACTGCCAAGTTTATCCACATCATTTTATCGACTTGACGGTGGCGCAACCACAGCCAACCGATCTGCAAAACAGTCGCGGCCATTGCAGCCGCTGTGGCAACGAAAATATCGTACAACTTGAAAGCGACGAAAAATAAAATAACCGGGAAAACGTCAAATAGAAATTTCATGGTGTTATTTTTGATTTCATTTCAAAATCGGTGGCAATTGCGGTGTTAAACTGTTTTTTTCTTTTGTCGCCACACCCAATAAAGCAAAGCCGAGTATATCGCCTGCGTCATTCTGATAAAGTGCCTTGATGCCTTCAGTGTCTCGTTCGATGCGCCATTCGCCGTGAACCGAAAAATCCGGTGGAGAAACCACTGTCGGGCATGCAGGTGTTTTCACCAGAACCGGCATGGCAGGGTATTGAACGGGTGTTGGATGGCCATTCAAAGTTGCTGCTAAAGCTCGCGCCGCATGTGTGATCGGCATTACGAAAGGTAACACTTTACCATCTACCTCAGCGCAATCTCCTATCGCATAAATATGAGGCGATTGTGTTTGTAGCAAGCGATTGACTACAATACCACGATTGACTGCAATACCTGACGATGCAGGTAACTGTATACGCGGACGTAATCCGATCGATGATAAGATCAGGTCGGTTTTAAGTGACTTTCCATCGGAGAAGGTGATACAAAAGCCGCTTTGAGTTTGATCCACTGTTTGAGTGGATGCATTCAGATGAAAAGTCACACCTGCCAACCCCAGTTTTTGCCGCATGAATTCACCGGCAGCCGGTGGTAGCAATCGGCCTAGCGGTTGCGCGCTGATGTCGATAACGTCAACGTGATAGCCGGCTGATGCTAAATCATTGGCAAACTCACAACCGATCAAGCCGGCTCCGATGATGCTGATGCGCTGCTTTCCGGTTAATTCAGTGCGGAAGATTTTGTAATCATCAAGATTATTAATGGTCATAATCTTATCCGTGGCATTACCGGATAATGGCAAGTGTATTTGATCTGCGCCGATTGCAAGTACCAAGTGGTGATAACGGATTTTTTCTCCGTCTTCCAAAATTACAATTTGACCGACCTGCTCAATTGTTACGACACGAGTGAAGGGCCGGATGGAAATATTCATCTGTGATGCCATCCGGGAGGCATCGCCACTCAGTAGGGATTCGGGTGTTTTGCCGGTGGATAAAGCATTCGATAGCATCGGTTTGGAATAAAAACCACCGTGATCGAGTGATAGCATTAAGATGGGTATTTCGCTATTGAGCTTACGCAGTTCGCGCGCGACCCCGTACCCTGCTAGACCGCTTCCTACAATCACAATCGCGTCACTCATCAACTAAAATCCCATGATGTCAAAATCAGATATCGCATTCTTGTGCTGATTGGTTCCATTTTATTTCGATGATAAAAAAGCACATTGATTTAGGGTTTCCAAATCAATGTGCTGAATTTTCTTGGTGTTGCTTCAGAATAATAAGGCGAACATTATAATTACTTATCAGTACTATTTTCTTTTGCTTCTGTGTTGTTATTGACCAAACTGACACGCCGTTGTAGGTAGGCATCGCGCATAAATTCGTATTTGTCCAGAGCTGCTTCTTCCAGTGTTCTATCTTCATCCAGGAATTGCGCACGTTTATTGATGGCATAACCTGCCGCAACGGGGAATCGCAGTTCGGGCGAATTGATGTAACTGACATTATTCAAAAAGACACCTGTAACACCTTGGGATATCGGATCCATAAAGAAACTGTCTACAGCTAGACCAAATGCATCGCGTGCGGAACTCGGTCCCAAGAGAGGTAGCACGATATAAGCGCCGCTACCAACACCATATCGACCCAATGTTTGCCCGAAATCCTCATTACGCTTGCTAAGATTGATGTCACTAACTGCACTGATATCACTCGCAATGTCGATCATGCCGAAAATACCAAATGTAGTATTGATTAATAGACGTGCACCAGTAGCCAGGGCGCTTTTGTAATTTAGCTGTAAAACAGAATTGGTGATTACTACGACATCGTTTAGGTTGGAGAAGAAATTGCCTACTATCAATTCGAGAGGATCGGGCATGATCCGCTTATAAGTTCTTGCCGCCGGATCGAATACGTTGTCATACACCATCTCATTAAAATTGAAAATGCTGCGATTCATAGATTCCAGCGGATCATAAATCCCGTTCTGATTATTCGGATTGGCCAATACGGAAGAAGATCCGAAACCGATTATAAAGAAACCGAAAATTAGTATAGCAGCAACTTTTAAGCGAAGAATATTAATCATGTTCTTATTTGTTTAATCAAAAATTGAAAGGATCTTGCCACATTTACAAAATTGGTTCAACATACTTCGTCACGATGTGTCATTAGTTTAGGTCGTTTCCATACCGTTATGCCGTAACAGCGCGTCTAATTCAGGTTCGCGACCTCGAAAGGCAATAAATGACTCCAGTGCCGGACGACCGCCTCCCACCGCCAGAATCTGCTCCCAAAAGCGTAAACCGGTTTTGGGATTGACTACAGTTTTCTCAGCAGTTTCTTCAAACATACTGTAGGCGTCTGCGGAAAGTACTTCCGCCCATTTATAACTGTAGTAGCCGGCAGCGTAACCGCCCGCGAAAATATGCCCGAAACTATTCGGAAAGCGATTGAACTCGGGTGGTATGATCACGGCTACTTCATTGCGGATCTCGTTCAATAATTGCATAACTGTTTTATCACCGCCCGGTTTGAAATCATAGTGCAGATGCATATCGAATAATGCAAACTCGATTTGTCGCAGCATCAGCATACCGCTACGGAAATTCTTGGCTCTCAGCATCTTATCGAACAATTCCCGTGATAGCGATGCGCCGGTATCGATATGTTGTGACATACCGGATACGACATCCCATTCCCAGCAGAAATTTTCCATAAATTGACTCGGCAATTCCACGGCATCCCACTCGACGCCGTGTATTCCGGAAACATCGATATCTTCCGCTTTCGTCAATAAGTGATGCAATCCATGACCAAATTCATGAAACAGCACGATTACTTCGTCATGGGTGAAGAGCGCCGGTCGTTGCCGGCCGTTGGTGTTGATCGGTCCTGAAAAATTGCAGGTCAAATATGCAACCGGCCGTTGAATCATACCGCCTGGTTGCAGATCAGCGACTTTTCTGCGGGTAATCGCGTCATCCATCCAGGCGCCACTGCGCTTGTTCAGTCGTGCGTACAGATCCAAATAAAATTGACCGATCAATTGTTCGTTCGCATCAAAAATATCGAAAAGCTTCACATCTGCATGCCAGTATTGAATTTTGCGCGACATATCCGCTTGTCGGATATGTAGCCCATATAATTTTTCGACCAGTCTGAACATGCCATCGAGTACTTTGTGCTCGGGGAAATACTGTTTAACTTCCTGCTTCGAGAAAGCATAGCGTTCTTCGCGTAGTTTCTCGCTCACATATTCGACATCCCAGGCTTCTAATGTTGCCAATCCCAACTTGTCGGCGGCATATTGCTTTAATTCTTGTAAATCCCGTTCGGCATACGGCCTTGCCTTTTTTGCAAGTTCCCTCAGAAATTCCAGTACTTGCTGCGGCGATGTCGCCATTTTCGTTACCAGCGATACTTCCGCGAAATTGCGATAGCCCAGCAATTCGGCTTCTTCCTTGCGTAATTTCAGGATTTCGTTGATCAGCGGCATATTGTCGCGATCCTGTCCGGGTTGGCTGTCAAACTCGCTGGCGCGTGTTACGCCGGCACGGTACATTGTTTCGCGTAAACTGCGATTGCGTGCATATTGTTGTACCGGAAGATACGACGGCATTTGCAAAGTAAATTTCCAGCCGGTTTGGGAATCCGCTTCCGCTTGCGCCTTGGCGACTTGCAATACATCGTCCGGTATGCCAGCCAAGACTTCCGGATCGTCGACTACCAGCGAATACGCATTGGTTGCATCCAAGAAATTGTCATCGAATTTGGAAGTCAGCGTCGATAGTGTTTCTTGGATTTCCATAAAACGGTGCTTTTTGTCGACAGGCAATTCCGCGCCACCCAGGCGAAAATCCCGTAACGTATTGTCTATAATTCTTTTGCGCTCGGCAGGTAATTGATTAAACTCTGTGCTTGCTCGTAGCTGCTTATATCTCTCGAACAAGTGCACATCTTGTGCAACTTCAGTGCTAAATTGCGACAGTAACGGCAAGTTTGCTGTGTAAATTTCCCGCAATTGTGGATTGTTCATTACCGCGTTCAAATGCGATACTTGTCCCCAAGCACGCATCAGCCGTTCGGAAGCATCCACCATAGGTTGTACGAAATTGTCCCATGTCGGCGCCTGGGTATCGCCGCGGACTTTGACGATTACCGAGCGATTTTCCCGCAGTAGCGTTTCAATCGCCGGTGTGATGTGTTGATTGTGAATTTCCGTGAAACGAGGCAGTCCGGAAAAATCAAGTAACGGATTCGACATAGCACTCCAAAGCAATATTAAATTGAGAACAAGTTATCGCTGATAAACCACTTGGCCGTTCACCAAAGTGTATTGAACACTTCCCGGCAATTCCATTCCAATGAACGGTGTATTCTTACCTTGGCTGTGAATTGCGGCAGCTGTGACTTTCCAGTAATTGTCCGGATCGAATATACAAATATCCGCCGCACTGTCCACGGACAAATGCCCCGCGTCGATCTTCAAAATCCTGGCCGGATCGGTAGTGATTTTTGCCAGCACCCTGTTTAGAGGAAGGCGCATTTCCATCCCCCATTTCAATGCCAGCGGCAGCAGCAATTCCACACCCGTCGCACCGATATCCGATTGACCAAACGGCAGCAATTTGGCATCTTCGTCCACCGGCGCGTGATCGGAACAAATCGCATCGATCGTTCCATTCAGTAAACCGGAACGCAGCGCGTCACGATCACTGAAGCCACGTAGCGGCGGCATCAGATGGCAATTGGTGTCGAAAAAGCCGATATCCATATCCGATAAATGCAAATGATTGATGGAAACATCGCATGTGAGCGGCAACCCTTGCTGCCTCGCCGAGCGGATCATGGCTAATCCTTCCGCGCTGGAGACTCGGCACAAATGTACTTGCACGCCGGTTTCCCACGCGAGTAGGATGATGTTGGAAATGGCAATGGTTTCCGCACACACGGGGATGGTAGGTAATCCTAATCGCGTCGCTACTTCACCGTCATGCGCCACGCCGTCGCCGGTCAAGCCGAGCTCTTGCGGGTATAACCAGACGCTGAAACCGAATGTGGATGCATAGCGCATTGCCTGCATCAATACCCGTAAGTTCGGCAACAATCCGTCCGGCTGTCCGAATACTACGCAGCCGGCATCGTTCAGCTCGGCCATTTCGGTTAGCCGTTCGCCTTGTAATCCTTGGGTTAATGCGCCGATCGGATATACGTGCGCCTGATTGAGGCTCTTGGCGCGGTGCTTCAACATTTCCACCAAGCCGGGTTCATCCAGCGGCGGATCCGTGTCGGGCGGACAGGCAATGCTGGTGATTCCTCCGGCAACCGCTGCCGCCATTTCCGATTCCAAGGTCGCTTTATACTCAAAACCGGGTTCGCGCAAACGAACCGATAAATCAACCAAGCCGGGACATACAATCAGCGATTGCGCATCGATTACTCGATTGGCTTCGAATTCACCGGGGGGCGAGCCAATGGCTGCGATTTTGCCTTTTGCGATGAAAATGTCTTGAATTGCATCCACATCATTTTTAGGATCAATCAAACGTCCGTTTTTGATATGGATTTTCATTCCGCACTCCTGGCGACGGACTGACCCGCCAGAATGGACATCACCGCCATGCGTACCGCGATGCCGAATGTCACTTGCGGCAGGATTACCGATTGTTTGCCGTCTGCAACCGCGGAATCGATTTCAACACCACGATTCATCGGTCCGGGATGCATGACGATCGCGTCATGATGAGCAAGCAGCAGTTTTTCAGGCGTCAAACCGTAATATTTGAAGTATTCTTCCTGGCTGGGCAGATTTGCTCCTTTCATGCGTTCGCTTTGTAAGCGCAGCATCATCAGCACATCGATGTCTTTCAATCCTTGTGTCATATCGTGATAAACATGCACACCGAGCCGTTCCACCATTCTGGGTAACAACGTCTTGGGGGCGATTACCCGTACTTCCGGTACGCCCAGCGTGGTCAATGCGTGAATTTGAGAACGCGCGACGCGCGAATGCAAAATATCGCCGATGATCGCTACACGCAATTTGCGGAAATCCTGCTTGTAGCGACGGATAGTGAACATGTCCAGCAACGCTTGTGTCGGGTGAGCATGGCTGCCGTCCCCGGCATTGATGACGTGAATGTCCGACCGTACGTGTTTGGCGATCAAATGCGCCGCACCGCTTTGTGAATGCCGCACTACGAACATATCCGCATTCATTGCAGACAGGTTGTTGACGGTGTCGAGCAGCGTTTCACCTTTTGATTGCGCAGATACTGCGATATTCAGATTGATTACATCGGCGGATAATCGCTTTGCTGCGATTTCAAATGTTGTCCGGGTGCGCGTACTGGGTTCGAAAAAAAGATTGAAAATCGATTTGCCACGTAATAGAGGGACCTTTTTGACATCACGCTCGGTGACACCGACAAACGATTCCGCCGTATCCAGAATTTGCAGCAAAATCGACGCGGGTAATCCTTCTGTAGTCAACAAATGCTGCAAGGCACCTTGCTCATCCAATTGCGGATTGCGATTGATCATTCCGGCACACCCTTGGCATATAGGCGGAAGATGAATTTGCCATGCTCGTTCTGTTTCAACTCCAGCATTTGATCCGATGGCAATTCAAAAACGGTACCGGAATATTGTGCCGCAATCGGCAATTCCCTGCCACAGCGGTCCGCCAAGACGGCGAGATTGATTGATGCCGGGCGCCCGTAGTCGAACAATTCATTGATTGCGGCGCGTACCGTTCTACCGGTATGCAATACATCATCGATCAGCAAAATATGCGCGCCATTTACGTCGAACGGTATTTCCGATGGTTTCATTTGCGCATGCAGTCCGATCTTATCAAAATCGTCCCGATGAAACGATGTACTCAATAAACCCAGCGGATTGGTGTTCGCCGATTCGCGATGCAAGCGTTTTGCCAGCCAGGCGCCGCCGGTGCGGATACCTACCAATATAAAACCCTCGCAGCGATCGGCCTGAATTTTTGCGATGAGATTTTTATAAGCCGCTTCCGCGTCCGGTAATTGCATATTGTTCGTTAAAAAAGGATTGTAAGATGTGTTGTGCGGCTACTTGATCTAGCATTGGCTTTTGCGCTCTGCCGGCGATGCCGACCGCTCGTAATTCGGCGCCGGCTGTTTCGCTGGTATAGCGCTCGTCTTGCAGGATCACTGCGCAATTGAATCGCCTCGTCAGACGTTGTGCGAAACGCTGGCTGAGTTGTGTCAATTGGTGTGGAGTTCCGTCGCTGTGAAGTGGTAAACCCACCACCAATAACACCGGTTGCCATGTTTCAATCAGTCGCGCGATTCGCATAAAGCGTCGTTCGGTTACTTCGGTATCGATCGTCTCCAGCGGTTTTGCAGTGCCAAGCAAGGTATTGCCGACGGCCACGCCAATCCGTTTGATGCCGAAATCAAATGCCAGTACGCAACCTTGCTGCATTTGTATCATAGTGCTGTCGGTTGCTTGCAGGGGCGAGGTTTCATTATGCGTGTCCGACTTCATTGGAAAGATTGGCATCCTGTATTCCTAACAGCTGCATTGCGGCAGATAACCTCGCTTCGGACGGCATATCGAACAGTACGTCGGACGTGGCCGGTACTGTCAGCCATGCATTTTGTGCCAATTCATGTTCGATCTGACCCGCAGCCCATCCGGAATAACCCATAGCGACTAAGATCTTATCCGGGCCTTCATCATTGGCGGTCGCTTTCAAAATATCCAGCGACGTAGTTAATCCTATTTGTTGATTGACAGCCAGCGTCGATTGCCAATTGCCAACGGGATGGTGCAATACAAAACCGCAGTCCAATTGAACCGGTCCGCCAAACAGCACCGGCATCGATTTTTCCGGTAAATCGGATGCGTATATGTCGAGTTGTTTAAAAAGACGGGCCAATGTCAAATCGGTGGGTCGGTTAATAACGATGCCCAATGCGCCTTGTGCGTTATGTTCGCAAATATATGTCAACGTTTTGGAAAAAACGGAATTCGCCATCGTCGGCATCGCTATTAAGAAATGATGAGTCAGGTTGACGGTTTTCATTTCAATGCGCCGTTCGATTCCTCAGGTGCCCGTATTTGCTTCCGATCAGATGCATCATTGGGAATGTGGTCGTCTGTTTAAATCCAATAAGCGGTTTTTGTCATGACTTGAGAGCTCAGCTTCATGGCAAATTTCACCGGTAGCGGCAGTTCGGTTGCGCCATGTGATAACGCCATTGTTGCATGTGAAGCTTCGTCGATCTTCATTTGTGTCACGATTGCGCGGCTTTTCGCATCATTTGCAGGCAAGCGCTCCAAGTGGCTTTCCAGGTGCGCACCCACTTGATTTTCCGTTTCCGCCAGAAAACCCAGATTCCATTTGTCGCCCAGGATGCCCGCAACCACGCCGATCGTGAAGGAGCTGCCGTACCATAGCGGATTAAGCAGGCTTTTACGTCCGCCCAATTCGGCAATGCGGCGTTCCGTCCACGCCAAATGCTCGGTTTCTTCGCGTGCCGCCTTCATCAGTGTTTGTTGCACATCTTGGTTGCGTGCGGTTAATCCTTGACCCTGGTACAGGGCTTGTGCACACACTTCTCCGACGTGATTCACCCGCATCAAAGCGCACGTAAGTTGTTTTTCCGTTTCGGTCAATTCGTGTTCCGGCAGATCGCTTCCCGGCACGGACCGCACTGTTTGCGCTGGCGTTGTGAGTGTGCGCAATGCGCTGTCAAAGCCAATAATCAATTTATCAATCGTAATCATAATCGAGCTACCTAACAGGCAAAGATGAAGCTTAATTATAGGCCGATATTTGCATTGACTGGTAAAGTTTCATGTGGGCACGGCCGGTTTTTCAAGGTTTTCGCGGGTTATGAAACCAAACCCATTTGACGTGCCAATAGCGTGACCGGATGCAATACTTCGACGCGAATTTCCCGTTCGTGCAACCCGTTGGCGATATGCATGGCGCACCCGATATTGGTTGTTACCAAATAATGCATACCGCTTTCCTGCACTGCCGCTACTTTGATTTGAAGCAATTGATCGGCCAAGTCCGGTTGATCGATAAAATATGTTCCCGCTGCACCGCAGCATTGATCGTTCCCGGCTAGCGGCACAATCCGTGTATCGGGAATTCGCGCTAGGCATTGATAAGGGTATTGTTGTGCCCGCAACACATTACGTAACGTACAAGGCTCGTGTACCAGAATCTGTTGCGGTAACGGTGCGATATTTACCGTATCCCAGCCATCCGCGACAGCCAGGAAATGATTGATGTCCATAATGTTGTTTGATTGATCGGCCATGCCGGATTCCTGTAGCTGGACACCGCAACCCGAAGATGTATAGATGATAATGTCACTTTTTACTGCTGCGAAGGCTTGCTTGTTTTGATTAATCAGCCTGCCGGCTTGCGCCGGTTCCCCGCTGTGTTGATCGATTGCGCCACAACAAGTTTGCTGAGGTGGAATGTGCACGGTATATCCCAATCGGTTTAAGACATAAATGCTTGAGTTGATGGTTTCGGTATCGGTTAGGCGCGCCACGCACCCTAGAAACAAACTGACGCTGCCTCGCTCTTGATCCGGTGCAGGGTAGTGAGTTCGCCAATTGTTGCGAGGGGGGGTACTGTTTCCGTTTTCTGTGCCGGGGAATTTGACGAGAGGGAGCTGGGCGGCGAATTTCAAGATGCGGTGGTGCGGCAGCCAGCGAAATCCAGCGATCTTTGTCAACCATTGATGATTTTGTAGAAAGCGCAATAACTGCCGCAATGCTTCGAGCCGTCCCGGGCGGCGTAACAAAAGTCTGACCGATAATTCGCGCAATAATGATTTTCGCCTGTTATCGTTTGATATCGATTGTTCGGTGATCAAGATTCGTGTCTGATCAATCAGATCGCCATAAGCTACTTGATTGGGGCATACCGCTTCACACGCACGGCATGTTAAACATCGATCCATATGCTCGATGAAGCGCGTGTTCATGGGAATACGGCCAGTAACAACACCATTCATCAATGCAATTCGCCCTCTCGGTGAGTCGGCTTCCGATTTCAGCAAACGGTAGGTCGGGCAGTGCGGTAAACAAAGACCGCAAGCCACGCATTGATTGGATTTCTGGATGATGCAATCTTTTGTTGATTGTGTGGACAATTTTTCTTTCCGATGATGAAAATATAATGTGACATGGCTATCTGTCTGCCGTGCGTCGCGCCCATATTTGTGGTGGAAGCGAGTACGGCGACAATGCATTTTATCACTTGTCAGTATCGCAGAAGTTGCTGTACAATCGAATGTTATTTCGGGTTATTGGGCAGAGTACAATAGGTAAAATATGGTTATTATCAGATTGGCAAGAGGCGGTGCTAAAAAACGTCCGTTTTTCAATATGGTTGTGGCAAATTCGCGCTGCGCTCGTGATGGTCGGTTTATTGAGCGGATCGGTTTTTATAATCCGAGAGCTGCTGGTGGTGAAGAAACATTGCGTGTTCAATTGGAGCGAATCGCCTATTGGCAATCCAAGGGAGCTCAGCTATCTTCCACCGTGAATCGCTTGATCAAGCAATATAAGATTAGTAATACAGCAGCTTCCGTTTAAGATCTAACCCTTATCCGTTAATACTACACCGATGATAGTAATGGGACATATTCTTGGTCCATTCGGTGTGCATGGCTGGATAAAAATTAATCCATATACCGAATATGTTGATAGTTTAATGGATTATGCAACTTGGTGGTTGGGGCGAGGTGATGATCAATGGCGGGAAGTTCGTGTGATCGATGGCCGGGTCGGCGATGCTACGTTGGTTGTGAAATTGCATGAATGTAATGATCGTGCGCAAGCTGTTGAATTGAAGGGGATGTTGGTTGCTGTGCCTCGCGATCAATTGCCGGCGTTACCGGAAAATGGTGCGGAAGGCTATTATTGGTCGGATTTGATCGGTGTTGAAGTTGTTAGTTTGACTGGTGAAAAACTGGGTAAAGTTACCGAATTGTTTGAGATGGGTGCAAATGATGTTATGCGCATCCAAGACGATCGGGAAGCTAAAGAGATGCTGATTCCTTTTATTGGGCAGTATGTTATAAAGGTCGATTTGCACAGATCTCAGATAATCGTTGACTGGGAGCGGGATTACTGACTGGGAATGGAAGCGCCGCCCTTTGCATGCGATGTCATTACGTTATTTCCGGAAATGTTTGCAGCCATTACCCAGTGCGGCATTACCGGCAGGGCGCATAAAAATAGGTTTTTTACATTCACTGCTTGGAATCCGCGTGACTTTGCGCATGATAATCGTCGTACCGTTGACGATAGTCCATATGGGGGCGGGCCGGGTATGGTGATGTTGGCGCAGCCGCTTGAAGATGCCATTGATCGGGCTAGGGCGAGGCAATGTGCGAGCGGTATTGGGCATCCTGTAGTCGTGTATCTGTCGCCACAAGGCAGTCGGTTGGATCATGCGATGGTGCTTGAGCTCAGCAAATTGTCCGGCTTAATATTATTATGCGGGCGCTACGAAGGGATAGACGAACGTTTGATCGAGCGCCAGGTTGATAGGGAAGTATCGATCGGTGACTATGTCGTTTCCGGGGGGGAATTGGCGGCTATGGTGTTGATCGATTGCATTGTCCGGCAGATTCCGGGAACATTGGGCGACTCGAACTCGGCGAGCCAGGATTCGTTTGCGGATGGTTTATTGGATTACCCGCACTACACGCGCCCCGAGGTGTACGATGGCGATCGGGTGCCTGAAGTTCTGCTATCGGGAAATCATGCACATATCCGGCGCTGGCGGCTACAGCAAGCGTTAGGGCGGACCTGGTTGAAACGACCGGATTTATTCGCGGAAAAATTTGTTAATGGCATAACGGTTGAAGAACAGCAACTTTTGGAAGCATTCAAGCTATCCTGTAAATCCAGGTAGAATCGGTTAAGAAAGGAAGAAATATGAATATCATCGAGCAATTAGAAGCAGAAGAGATTAAACGCCTGAATAAAACAATACCGGATTTCGCGCCGGGAGATACCGTTGTAGTCAACGTCAATGTGGTTGAAGGTGATCGCAAGCGTGTGCAAGCTTACGAAGGTGTCGTCATTGCCAAGCGCAATCGCGGTTTGAATTCCGCCTTTATCGTAAGGAAAATATCCAGCGGCGAAGGTGTGGAACGTACTTTTCAAACTTATTCGCCGCTGATCGCGAGTATTGAAATCAAACGCCGTGGTGCAGTGCGGCGGGCAAAACTTTATT
Organism: Nitrosomonas sp.; assembly: GCA_021582655.1. Taxonomy (GTDB): domain Bacteria; phylum Pseudomonadota; class Gammaproteobacteria; order Burkholderiales; family Nitrosomonadaceae; genus Nitrosomonas. Next base: position 829,002 of record CP091135.1, on the reverse strand, counting down.
ATCTCAGAGATCGCGCCGGAAAAGCGGCACGGATTCGAGAAAAATTACCAGCACGTTCAATTGGTAACAAAAATGTCGCAAACCGGGATTCAGTTGTTGGTGAGTGAGAGTCGGATAATAAACCAGAAATAAAGATGCCGGGTTGCATGAACACGCAACCCGGCATCTTTATTTAAAAAATCGAACAATTAATTACTTCAGTAAAGTCAGTACATTTTCTGGTGGACGACACAGTTTGGCTTCGCCGCCGCGTACTACGATCGGACGCTGAATTAAATCCGGATTAGCTGCCATCGCACGGATAAGTTCGCTGTCTGATGCCGATGCCAATTTTTGCGCCGCAGGCTCATCAGTGCGCAAGACCGCCCGTACCGGTAGACCGAGTTTCTCAATCAATACTTGCAATTGTGTTTCCGTCAGCGGTGCTTCATAATAATCAATTGCGTCGTAGGGTTTGCCGCTTGCATCTAATAACGCGAGTGTGGCTTTGCATTTGCTGCATGTCGGTTTCTGATAAATCACGATCTTGTCGTTCATGTCGTTTTTTTTCGATTAATTGCCCGGTGCAATTTGCGGTCTTGCTTGTATTATTTGACGCCGCATTCTGCAGAAATCGCTTTATGCGCTGCGCCCGAGCCGCTTAAACCAAACGTATCGGTTGTTTCCGTTCCACGCCCTGATACGCCTTTTATGACCAGTGAGCTGCCACGCTTAATCGCCTCGGCAATTTTATTGTCGGTGGCTTCATCCGGAGTCCACGCGGAATCGTCCTGGGTAAACAAGCGGAATTTCTGATTATTTACCAGCACAGTGACTTCGCTGCCGGCTTTGTAGGGATAGCCTGCAATATAACTGAAAACGTTCTTGCTCTTTTCAGCGGGCCGATGCGTGACCAAAGCATACACCTCGCCTCGTTTGCTGTAGCTGCCCTCCGCTTTCTTGGGCTGGCTTACCATGTAGCACACCTTGTTATTGTTTTCCATGAACATATAAGCCGTCCAATCACCATGCTGACCGATCAATTTCGGTTCGGCCGCCAGTGCAGCATGGCTTAGTCCGAGACAAACACCGGCGATCATAAATTGACTTAATTTCTGCATCATCTTAGTTAACCCTGAGAATTAGCGTCGCGCGCCTTATCGACGGCATAACGCAAGTGATCGGGACAGCGCCCATTGAACGCCGCTGACTTAGCAACCTTCCATCTTGTAAATATAAAAACCGTTTGTGCTGATTTCATCGATCACTTGGGGCGGCGCACTTTGGCTGTGACAAAAACTGCATTCCCGGCTGGTGACCACTGCATCACCTTCGCCGACGGTGGCCAGCCACTGTTTTGCATACTCCACCGCTTTCTGATCATCTTTTACTGAAGTAAACACGTCAAAATGCATGGTACGGCCGTCCTTCGCTTTTACGTATGTGTCGTAAACATGAATCTGCATAAATAGTCCTTTTACAATAAATTAATAACAATTTCACATGCACTGCAACGTGGCAGCCGATTAATTCGAACTATACCAATTAATACGCCAAACTGCCAGGTGGAAAGACTATATTCATAGTCATCTCATTGTATTTAAGGGAAATGCCGTGATTCAGTCTGGATCGAGAAATTAACCCGTGATCGGTCGAAAATAAGCTGGCAGTTACTGGGGAATTTCGTAAGCCTCGATCAGTTGGAACAGATTATCACTGATTTGCTGGAGCTTTACCCGGTAGTAGCTGCCTAATGCTTTCACGCGCGGGATGGTCACAATTTTTTTGTCTTCCGCATACACTGCGTTTTCGTGCAAATCGTCCGCCGCGGCGACAGCCAGTTCGAAGTCCTGGTGTGCCAAACCGCGATTGAATACGATTGCGATTGATGAAGCTGCAATGGCCACGGAGGTATCGCTGTTTGCTTGTGATTCGAACAATCTCAATTGAATCCGATATGCGCCCGGGGTGCCGTTCGGCGTACCGGATATATCGACAATTTTGAAATTTAAGTGTTCATGCAAGCCGCTGTCGCTACCGATTTCACCAATGACGCCGGCGTTCTCACTGACGCCGGCTGCGTCGAAAGTAATGACGTTATCGAGTGCATCGGTAATTTCGATTCTTTCTCCGTTCGGAGCTGTTGCGCTCCATTGCACGCCGTTCCAATACAGCAATCGTCCGGTCGGTTGAAAGCGCAGCCAATGGCCGGGTGTGAACGTGCCTTTGGCGGTATTGACATCAATACCCGGCTCATCGGTGGAAAACGAACCACCGTTGAGATCGCCGAAATCGGCTTCGAATAAAGTACCATTGGTAAAGATTTCTGCGCCTATCCGCCATGGCTGGATGTCTGCGGCGTGCAGTGTATGATCGTTATTTTCCGCTGCGACGGTCGGTGCGTAAAATAGGCTTAGTAAGATCGTAAGAATCGTAATTCCGAGTGGATTCAACATGGCTAACTCCTGAAGGTATTATAGGTGGTGTAGAAAAATTAATCAGTCCAAGATGCTGTTGATTTCTTCCAGCAGCTTCACCTGGAAATTTAAGTTGCCGGTCTCTTGCAAGGTTGCCCGGTAATATTTTCCGTTAACGAAAACCGAGGGGATTTGCAAAATTCCGGTTGCGGCATCGTACTGTGCCGGTGTTGCGTAGCGCGGCTTGTCCGATTGCCACGCAACCAGCGCTAAAGCGCCATCGGCTTGCGTTTGCAACTGCGCGCGGTAATGCTGGCTGTCGGCTTGTATATCGTTCAAGTTTAAAACGCCAGTATGATGATCGTAAATCGCCGCCACGTTCAGTGCGGTCGCCGGCGCTTCAACCGGGATATTGCAGAGTCTCAGCGTGCATAGCGTTTTCGCCAGAGCCGCATCGGCACGGGTGATGGCGCCGTCTTTATCGACATCAAAGGCGGCATTCGTCGCATTTGGCGTTTCGTTGTTTTGTACGGCGAGTAAAATCAGTGCTACATCAATGCGATCGATATCGCCGTCCAGATCTGCATCTCCGGGAATCGAAACCGGAATTACGGGCTGAGGCGGTGGTTCCATGTCAGGCGATTCGCCGGTCAATGCGATCAGAGCTGCGGCGAATTGATGTGCATCTAAACCTGCGTTCAGTACGATCAAAAATGAATCGGAAGGGAAGAAACGCGCGTTGGAAAGCAATTGCATTTCAATCAAATAAGCACCGGAGGGCCCTCCAATCCGGCCTTGTCGATCTTCCAGAAAGAAACTCAGATGGGTATGCAAGATGCCGTTGGCGCCGGTGATGTCGGCGACCAATTCCACACCGCCATGAATACCGTCGCCGGAAAACACTGTACTGCCGTCAATGCCGAAACTGCTGTCGCTGAAGCAAATCAATTGTCCGGCGCATTCGGATAAATCGTTGCGTACATCGGCGCTGGCTTCCAATCCGCCGAATAATCGGATTTGTACGTCCGGTGGTGCGTCGTACCAAGCAGACAAAGCCGGATCCCAATATTTCATCTTGCCCAGTGCGCGGTAGCTGATCAGCTCGTTGGGCAGCAGTGCATTTTGAACCGACTGAAACCCCGGGTTTTTAGTCTTGAACGGACCGCCGGGCAAATCTTGAAGATCGGCGGGGAAGATCAATTTGCCGGTGGTGGCCTCGATCGGCAATGTGGTTGCCGGTAAATGCAGCGCATCTGCCAATCCGCTCAGATCGCACCCCACGACGCCGCTGATACGGCAATATCCAACAAACAATGCATTGCCCTGTCCCCAGATTTCGATATCCAAATGCTGTGCATCAGCCAACCGGGGGGGCGTCGATAGCATGATCAGCAATAGGCAGAGGGGCAGTGCAATCGACCGCAGTGATCGTTGCGGCTGGGCATCGTTTGGTTGCGTAATCGTCATGATGATATTTTCTAGAATGTGGCCCGCATGCCGACAATGACGCTACGTCCCGGCTCCGGCGCGAAATTTCTCAGAAACGAAACCGAGTTGCGGATTTCTTCATTTAACAGGTTATATCCTTTGGCAAATAACCACATGTCCCCCCATTTTCCCGCTTTGATTTGGTAATCTGCCGATGCGGTTAATAGATGGTAGCTGTCCGTGGCGGTTTCGTTGCGTCCGGGGTGGCGCTGCGCTTCCGCGCGAGTAAAGCGTAGCGCGGTATTCCAGACGGAATTGCCGAATCCCAATTCGGCGCCGTAGCGCAGCGGCGGCATGCGAGGCACGTCGTCGCGATTGCCGTTGGTGAAACGGCCACGCACGTAATCGGAAAACACGGTCAGCACGATATTGTTGCCTTTGGGCGATAGATAAAGGGTCGCATCGGTCCTGGCTTCGAAACCGACGAACTCGGCGTCACGCTGATCATAAGCGAACACCGACACGCATTCCGCGTCGCTGACGCAACGCTGGCGAATGACTTCGTTGTCCACTTCGTATACCAGCCCGGTATTGCGTAAATAGATAAAATCGTCGGTGCGATTGTAATAACCGTTGATACGTGAGCTGATACGTTTCGCTTTCCAGTCCAGGCCGAGATCGACCATGTTCACGGTTTCGTTGGCCAATCGCACGTTGCCGATTTCAAAGCTGCGTGTGGACAGATGCGGTCCGAGTGCCAGCAATTCCTGAATATCCGGCGGGCGCTTGCCGCGATTGAGCGTAAGTGTCAACGAGGTATCCTGGTGCGGATTCCATTGCAACGCGGTGGAGGCGGATAGCGCTTGAAAATCGAGTGAATTAGGCAACGGTACTGGCGGCAGTGCGCTACCGCGCAGTTTGAGCGTGTTTGCGCTGGGATCGACATGAGCATGCTCGAAGCGGATGCCGCCGCGCAAGATCCAGTTGTTCCAGGTGTATTCCTGCGTAGTATAAATACCTACGGTAAATTGTTTGGTCGGTGGTACAAATGTTTCGATACCGAGTGCGGAAAAATTCCGATCGATCCACTGAACGCCGACGGTGCCGGTCAAATTCGGCAACGCAGTGTGGCGTGCCTCGACACGGCCTTCGCCGACATCGTTTTTAAAACGGGTAAAAGGCGAGCCGCCTTCCAATTCGGTGTGGCCGTAGTCCACCAAGCCGTAACGGAAACTGACACTTTCCACGCCGCGTACCGGCTCGTACCACTCGGATTTGAAGTCATAGCGTGTTTGCTGCATATTGAAGCGGACATTGGGAAATAGTGCTTGCGGACCGAAAATGTCTTCAAATCCGGTCAAGTCGTTCAGTTTCGGCAGAATTGTTTCCAAGCCGCCCAAATGATTGGGGTCGAGACCATGATTGCCTTTCGGAATGCCGTAACGATTGTCGGTATGACTGACCGACATACCCGCCATAAAGTTGTTGCCGATCCATGAAATACCGGTATATCCGCCGATGCCTCGGCTGTCGGTATTGGGGATCTTGCCCGTGACGTTCTGGGTTTCCGTCAAACCGAATTGTTGCTGCAGGAACGCTGCATCGATCGCATTGCCGGGAATGCGGGTATCGTTGCGTTGGCGGAAAAAGCCGCCGAGATTGAACGCCAATCGGTCCTTACCCATGTTTAGCTTGAATGCGGAATGGGTGCCGTCGCCGTTGCTGTCGTAGCGGCTTTCGGCCGAACCGCCGACAGGCTGCTTGGCTCTTTGACCGGGAATGCGGCCGTCGTCGACATCGACAACGCCGCCGATAGCGTTGCCGCCATATCGCACCACTTCCGGGCCGCGCATGATCCGGATCGATTCCGCGAATAGCGGATCCAGCGCCACGGCGTGATCCGGACTCAGCGTGGTGGCGTCGTGAGTGCCGATGCCGCTTTGCAGAATACGCACCCGTGAGCCGGTGAGTCCGCGTATCACCGGTATGCCGACGCCCGGACCAAAAGATGCGTTGCTGACGCCAAGTTCTTCGTGCAAGGTTTGCCCGAGCGTATCATGCTGCTGTAAGCGTAATGCGCGGCCTTTCAATACGCTGGTGTTCGGTGCGGTTTCGCGGTCCGGAACGGTGCCGATGATTTCAACGGGTTTCAGTTGAATCATTGATGGATTTGCCGCCGCGCCCGGCTGTTCGTTGGCGTGACCGGTACTGTTTGGCGAGTGATTCGCTGCGGCTAACGGATTGCATGCGCTCACCGCGATTATTAAGGCGAATTGTGTTGCAAATTGTTGTAAGGAACGGTGCACGGTGTGTTTCGCTGAATAAGGCCCAAGAGTGAATAAGGGATTGTTTCCGATTTGCATCGCTCACCTCACAATTTCCAAGCTGACATTCGAATGCTGCGTTGGTCTTCCGGGGTACCGGAGCATTTAGGCTATGAATGAGTTGCCGGTGATTTGGTGTTGCTGTGAGTGAAAATTGTCAATCGGCCGATCGTTTTTTGATATGTTATATCATATCTATTGTTAAATCCAGTGTGGATTATTTCATGTACAATCCACCGGTGAGGCGTTTCGGCGATAAATGGAAGCGTCGATAGGCCTGCTGGCGAGCGCATACAAATGCGGATGTGCGTGATATGCTTGAATCAGGTCTAGGATTTTGCAAGAATTATTATTTATTTATTAGGGGGATGCTGATTATTTGGCGAACCAGATGAAGCGCGAGACGTATGGAACACAGCGGCGGAACCCATCAAGAAGGCTGGTGAGGAAGCGCGCTACCTTCGCAGCGAAGCGATTCGCTCGTGCAGTCAATTAATCAGCGTTTTCTTAGCGGGATGGATAGCGAGAAAAATGCCGGTCGATATCGAACAACTCATCAAGAAATCTCAGGAAGTTTGCGCATCTGCGGGGGCAAAGCTGACACAAAAGCGCAAAAATGTGCTGACGGTTTTGTTGGCATCCGCCAAGCCGCTGTCGGCGTACGAAGTCGTCGATCGATATCAGATGCAGTTTCGGGAATCGCTGCCGGTGATGTCGGTTTATCGCATGCTTGATTTTTTGGTTCAGGAAAAATTGGCACACAAGCTGGAAACTTCCGGGCAGTACATGTCGTGTGCGCATATTGCCTGTAATCATCAACATGAAACGCCGCAGTTTCTGATATGCGACCGTTGCGGTAGCGTCAAGGAGGTCGGTATTAAAAATCGCATCATCGAAGAATTGGAGCGCAGTATACAAAGCACCGGTTTTACACTGGCACGTCAGCAACTGGAATTACATGGCGTATGTGCGCATTGCCAAATCGCACCGGGATAAGAGGGATGAAGGGGGACGTTACCTCGCAGCGGAGTGACTCGCTTGTGCAGTCGCTAGTCAGCGTTTTCTTGGCATCGGATTTACTCATTCATCCTCGTACGGCGTGATTTCCACAACATGGAGCGTATACGTCGAAGTGGCGATGTTGTTTTGCATCAATGTTGTAGTGAGTGTGCCTGTCAGCCAGAAAGCTTCGTGCAGATGATGGATTTTGATGCCGCGGTTGTAGATGCCGTAGATGATTTGATTCGGTGGCGGCGGTGGAACATGGATACAGGCACCGAAATACGGCACTAGAAAAAAGCGTGTCACATATTGGTCTTTGCTGAATTCAAGCGGCACGATGAAACCGGGGATTCTGATTTCTTGTTGATCGAATTCCGGCATAATGCGGGTTGATTGCAATGCCTGTTGATAGCGATCGTCTCCGGTCAACGGCGCGGGCAATTGAAACTGGCCAGGCAGTTGGTCCTGGTCTGAGCCGTCTTCGATCTGATCCAGATATTCCGGCGGATTCAATAAGGCTTCCAAATCGTCTTGAGGCATCAGATCGACCCATTCGATGGTGCGATAGGTGATCGCCTGAGGTTGTGATCGGGGCGGTTTCGCATCGGCGTCGGACGGCGAATTCCCATCGGGCGGGTTTTGCGAGCAACCGGTTAGCAGCATCCATACCAGGGCAACGCGAGCAATGCCGCTGCGGATCGAGTGTGGCGGCCGGTGAGCAATAAAGGCGGTTGTCATGCGATGCAGTATACCATTCGGAAATGAAGGGAGAGCCATACGGGGAGGGACGGTTGGTTGAAATTTCTCAAGGGTGCGCGGGCGCTGAGACGATTGCCACGTCATCCGACGCGGTAAAAATCAGCGGGCTGCGTTTTTCATATCCGGGAAAAGCTGCCGCTGCTGTGCTCGATATGCCCGATTGGCGCATTCCCCGGGGTGGCGGTGTGTTTGTCAACGGGGCGTCGGGTTCGGGAAAGTCGACGCTGCTCAATCTGCTGGCGGGTATTCTGACGGCTACCGCCGGCACCGTGGAAATTCTGGGTCAGGATTTAGCGACACTTTCCGCGCGTCGACGGGATGCATTCCGGGCAAAGCATATGGGTATTGTGTTCCAGCAATTCAATCTGATTCAGTATTTAAGTGTGCTGGATAACATCCGTTTGGCAGCGTATTTCGGCGTTCAAAACATCGGGGCGGTTGAATCCAGGGCACTGGCGTTGTTTGCTGCGCTTGAGTTGGATCGAACGTTGATAAGAAAGCCGGCTTCCGATTTGAGCGTGGGGCAGCAACAGCGCGTCGCTATTGTTCGCGCGCTGATCAATGCGCCGGAAATTTTAATCGCGGATGAGCCGACTTCGGCGCTGGACAGCGATACGCGGGACGCATTCATGGCATTGTTGATGACGATTAGTCGGGCGCAAGGCATTACGTTGATTGTAGCCAGCCACGATATCGCGTTATCGCAGTGCTTTCAGCAGGTTATCAGTTTGTCGGCGATCAATCGCTGCGGAGGCGCACAGCGTGTTTATTGACGTGGCATGGCGTAGCCTATGCCATCGCAAATGCACGGCGGTGTTGGCGTTGGTATCGGTCGCGATCAGTGTTTTTGTGTTGCTCGGTGTAGAGCATATCCGCCATCAAGCCAAACAAAGCTTCAGCAAAACAGTATCCGGCGTGGATCTGATCGTCGGTGCCCGTACCGGTCAAACCAATCTGTTGTTGTACACTGTTTTTCATATCGGCCATCCCACTAACAATATCTCATGGCAAAGTTATCGTAAACTGGCTGGCGACACCAAGGTGGCTTGGGCCATTCCGGTGTCGCTGGGTGATTCGCATCGCGGCTACCGCGTGGTGGGTACCACGGAAGATTTCTTTACCCGGTTTCGGGCTGGCGATAATGCTGGACTTGGGTTTGCCGAAGGTAAAGCGTTTGCGGAAATTTTCGAGGTTGTGCTGGGTGCCGATGTCGCCAAAAAATTGAACTACGGTTTGCGCGATCGGATTGTGCTGGCGCACGGATTGGGACAAACCAGCTTCAGCATGCACGATGATCGGCCTTTCCGGGTCAGCGGCATTTTACGTCCGACCGGAACGCCGGTAGATCAGGCGGTGTATGTCAGCTTGCAAGGCATGGAAGCGATTCATCTGAACTGGCGGGAAGGAACCGGGTTGTCGGGTAAGAGGGCAGTCGCTCAGGATATCGAATCGCCTGATCTCACACCAAGAAATATCACCGCAGTGATGCTCGGTCTGCAATCCAAATTGACTGCTTTTCAGGTGCAGCGGCAGGTGAATCATGATGCCGGAGAACCGCTGCTGGCGATTATGCCGGGCGTAGCGCTGGCCGAACTGTGGCAAATGATGCGCAACATGGAACATACCTTTCAAGTCATTTCCGCACTGGTTTTGTTTTCGTCGTTGTTGGGACTGAGCACCATGCTGCTCTCTTCGATCCGGGAAAGGCGGCAAGAAATCGCCGTGATGCGCGCGATCGGCGCAAGTCCGCGGTTTGTTTTTTTGCTGATTCAATTGGAAGCTTTCGCGATTACCGTTGTGGGGATAATTGTCGCCGTAGTGGCATTATCGATTGCGGCGATGTTCTCGCAGAGCTATCTGGCGGCGCATTTCGGGATTTTTATCGGCGACTATGTCATTACCGGACAAACTTGGAGACTACTGGGCTTGATCGTATCGGCCACTGCGGTATTCAGTTTGATCCCGGCGCTGAGTGCTTACCGCTTATCGTTGCATACGTCGCTGCGCCCGGGGTGATGCGGCTGTTGCGGCTTTTGCCATTTTGAAATTTCGCCATTATGGAACCGGATTCAGCTGATTGGCAGTCAGAGTTGCTTTCCAGGCATCGGGCATATGTTACCCATCCGTTGTAGATATTAGGATCGCATCAATCCCCTGTCCTCCCATGCCGGCAGTCCGGTGACACCGTCGTCGGTTGGTGCGGATTTATCGGCAATCAATAAAATCCGCCCGGCAGTACTCGAATTGGCCGGATGGCTCAGACCCGCATCGACGATGATGAGCCATCCGGAGAACTTACTGGCTACATAAGCGTAATAACCACTGCCTTGTTTCGTGCCGAAATTGACACCATGACAACCGGGATCGCAAGGCAGCATAGCGACTACCTTATCGAGCGTTGCGTCATCAGATTGATCATTTTAAGTGAAGTACCATCAAGCGATGGCGGCATCCAACACGGCGGCGATAGTACTCGGCTTGGATAAGCTTGCCGGTTTTCCTGTACTGTGGCGACGAAGAAATGTGCAGCAAACGTGCCGCCAGACCGCTAATGCCGATCAAGATATCGAACGATTTACTTGGGTCCGTGCCTTTGATTGCAGGGTTATCGACAATCATCTCGCCGTCTTTATAAGCTTTGGTTTCTGGCTGAACGGAATCGCGCAATGATCGCCGTGGTTCCAGATGTCGGCATCGCTTGGTCATAACAGCGTAGTGATGGTATGTCCGTATTGGTGTCGGACGTGATGAAATACTCGCTGCCGTCCAGTGGAATCGCTTCCAGGGACCGGGTCTTGATAATCGGATTGAGAATGCTTCTGAGGTCATCGATCGGGTTCATCGGTGGTTTCGAAGGCCACCAGGCCCGGCTTATCAGTAAATGGATTCAGGAAAATATGCCCGCTTCCCTATGAGAGAACAAATGGCAATGGTATTGCAGTAGCCGGTGATTACACCGGAGCCCTTCGTGATTGTATCTGAATATTGAATGAATGTATGTTCTGTTGGGTTTTTGCGGATTGCTATCGCTATCACCTCATGGGTATAAGTTGATATTACACACTGTTCGAACAAGTCGTTGAGAAAACAGTTGTAATTGTTGTAAGTCAACTGCGGTGTGCTTGGTTTTCTAAAAAAACACCCCATGGGCACGCCAACGGGGTGTTAAGGCTTCGTCAGGATCTCATTTTCTTCTGGCCAATACTGGCGAAGCTACTACGGAGCAACTTACTTTATTCGGGTATCAAATATCGGTGTGAGGGAAAAATTGTGCTTAGCTTGCGTAATCAACCCTCTGCACTGATTTTAGAACCCAACACCGATGTAACCGCCGGCGGTCATACCATCAATACGCACGCCGTCCATCTTTCCTGCGGTTACGTTGTAGCGGCCGTCGATACCGATAAAGAAATCTTTATAAAAATTCCAATCAACACCGGCGCCAAAGTGAACCCCCGGCGCCAAATAGGTTATCGATTCAGTTGTCGGACTGACGACATGAATCGCCAGGCCCATCGGAATGATCCAGGGGCGGACTTTGGATCCCTCGAAAAATTTAATTTTTGGGGATGCCGACAATGAAAACTGGCTGACGGTAACGCCGCGAGGATTCAGCGCACCACCTGCAAGCATCGAAGGATTATTCGCCAGTGCATTGCCTTGCGCCATACCGAATTCTTTATACTCGAACATCAGCTCGGCGAATAACCCGGTTTTCGGCATCAAACCAAACAGATCCCTGGTTAAACCCCAATCGATACCGGCACCTGCATACCACCCGTTTTCACGGGAACGTTCCTGAGCGCCTATCGGAACAACATCGCTACGTATGCTCGAGCCTTCGCGCCCTTCCATCATGTGCGCAAACCCGCCTCTGAAAAACAGTTTGCGCTGTTTCTCGGTTACATCCAGTCCCACTCGTTCTCTGAGAGGAGTGACCGTATCCGCTAAAGCGGTGTTGCTTTTTTCGATCTGATCGACCTTTCTGACAGTGGTATCGATCTTCTGCACTGTTTGATTTGTTGTTTGTTCAATCACATTTACCTTTTGTGCGGCTTTGGAGGACTCAGTCTTTACCCGCTCAAGCTCCACTTGAATGGCCTGCAATTTTTCTTCCAGCATTCTGATACGATTGGCCGCCGTATCGTGTGCCCATGCTTGCGTGGAAGCCAAGGCAGCGGCTATCAGAACCGTACTGGCAGCAGTTGACGAAGCCGTTCTATTTTTATTATATAAATTAATCACTTAATTCTCCTCATTGCTGAATGTAATCGTTCTTATCATTGTTAATGGTAGTATGAAGCGGGAATGATAGAGGGGAGGCGAGGGAGTGAATTTGATCTGTATCAACTTTATATGAATCAATAAATATTTTTATCAATCATCATGATAACTGCAGATTTTTATTCATCTTTTCCACCGGTGGATGCCGCGCTTACCGAGCCCAACGGCTTGTTGGCAGTTGGCGGTGATTTGTCGCCTCAACGCTTGCTTGAGGCTTATCGCAAAGGGATATTTCCTTGGTTCAATGAAGGGGAGCCGATTCTATGGTGGAGTCCTGATCCGCGCATGGTATTATTTCCGGGCGAATTGAAGGTTTCCAGGTCGTTGCGTAAAACACTCAATAAAGGTGGTTACCGCATCCGTGCCGATTCATGCTTCCTCGATGTCATGCATGCATGTGCTGCACCGCGCCGCAATCAGGCGGGAACCTGGATACATCCGCAAATGATCGCGGCTTATCGTATATTGCATGAGATGGGTTTTGCGCATTCGATTGAGACGTGGGTCGATGGTGAACTGGTCGGCGGGCTGTACGGCATCGCGCTGGGCCGGATTTTTTTTGGTGAATCGATGTTTTCCCGCATGAGGGATGCATCCAAAATTGCGTTGGTGTATCTGGCGGAGCAATTGCGGTCTTGGGATTTCGGCTTGATCGATTGTCAGATGAGGACCGCGCATTTGGCTTCGTTCGGTGCGCGGGAGATTTCCCGGGCGGCGTTCAACGAACGATTGCACCTGCTGATACCGGAATCGATAGCCGGTAGCAAGTGGAATCTTGATCAAGAAACAATAAACGATCGTGTTTAAATTTCATACCACAGGCCCCTATACTTGCAGTTATTTGCCGGATCAAATGGCGTGCTCCGAAGTTGTTACTGCGGAGCACGCCATGAATGCACAAGTTTATGGGAAATTGGTGCAAGCGGGTTTTCGCCGCAGCGGACACTACACTTACCGTCCTCGTTGCGAGCATTGCCATGCTTGCCTTTCGGTGCGTGTGCAAGTCCGCAATTTTTCATCCAAACGATCGCAGCGGCGGGTCTGGAAAAAACACCAACATTTGTTGCCATCGCAGCATGCATTGCACTATAAGGCGGCACACTATGCGCTTTATCAGCGTTATCAAATCGGTCGTCATGCGGGTGGCGGTATGGATCAGGATTGTCGCGAGCAATATCGCAATTTTCTGTTGCAAAGTGATGTTGACTCACGGTTAATTGAATTCCATGAGAATAATCGGTTGCGTATGGTCAGCATCATTGACGTACTGCCCGATGGATTGTCGTCGGTTTATACTTTTTTCGATACCGACATGCCGGGTGCAAGTTTCGGTACCTATAACATCTTATGGCAGATCGAGTTATGCCGCGAGCTTGGACTGGATTATCTGTATTTGGGTTATTGGATTAAGAATAATCGTAAAATGAACTATAAAGCGAACTTCCAGCCGTTGGAAGTGTTGATCGGTAACCGCTGGTGTTTGTTCGATCAAGTGCTTTTATAAAATCCGTTCAAATTGATACCCGGTTCAAGGTAAAATTACGCATGTCTTATCGTTTGTTGCGTCCATTGTTGTTTCGGATTGATCCTGAATCCGCTCATAAAATCACCTTTCATGCGTTGTGCCATGCTTACCGGTTGGGCTTGTTGAAAAACACGGTAATTGCTTGTCAGCCGCGTACGGTTATGGGTTTGAGTTTTCCCAATCCGGTCGGGTTGGCGGCGGGATTGGATAAAAATGGTGAATATCTCGATGCGTTAGCGGCACTCGGCTTTGGTTTTATAGAGATCGGCACCGTCACTCCCCGTCCTCAGCCGGGTAATCCCAAGCCGCGTTTGTTTCGTGTTCCTGAGGCCGAGGCCGTCATCAATCGATTGGGCTTTAACAATGACGGGGTCGATCAGTTGATCAAGAATATCGGCCGATCGAGTTATCGCGGCATCCTGGGTATCAACATCGGTAAGAATTTTGATACGCCGCTAGAGCGTGCCGCTGATGATTACCTTGCCGGGTTGCAACAAGTGTATCGGTATGCCAGTTATGTGACGATCAATATCTCTTCGCCCAATACCAAGAATCTGCGTCAATTGCAGGCTGTCGATGCGTTGGATCAATTGCTTGGTGTGTTAAAGTCGGAGCAGGCGGTGTTAGCGCAGATACATGGCAAGTATGTGCCTATGGCGGTAAAGATTGCGCCGGATCTGGAGGTTGCAGAGATTCAGGCAATTGCTGAGCTGCTGATGAAGCACCGTATCGATGGCGTGATCGCTACCAATACTACGATTGCGCGGGACGGTATCGGACATTTATCCGTGGCGCAGGAAAATGGCGGATTGAGCGGCGCGCCGTTGGCCCGGCGCGCCGCCACAGTTATTCAGCATCTGCACCGCATGTTGCAAGGCAGTATACCGATCATCGGGGTCGGCGGCACACTATCGGCTGCCGATGCGCAAGTTAAAATCGATGCTGGCGCCAGCTTGATACAGCTCTATACCGGTTTGATCTATCGCGGCCCGGATTTGGTTAAAGAAGTCGCTGAGGCATTGTGCGTGCAAACGGAGGAAACGCTTATTAACCAGCATTTCCCTAAGATGTGACCGATGAGCTTATCGTTAATTGATCGAATCGATGTCGTCTTGCCGCAGACGCAATGCGGTAAATGCGGTTTTTCCGGTTGCCGGCCCTATGCGCAAGCGATCGCGGAAGGCCGTGCGGATATCAATCAATGTCCTCCGGGGGGACAGGCAGGTGTCGAGAAAATCGCGCAACTACTCGGTGTGCCGGTAAAGCGGCTGGATATTGCGCATGGTGTTCCCAATCCGGGCAAGAGTGTTGCATGGATCGATGAGCGATTATGTATCGGCTGTACATTTTGCTTACGCGTGTGTCCGGTCGACGCCATTGTCGGTGCCGCCAAGCAATTGCATACTGTGATCGCCACCGAATGCACCGGTTGCGAGCTTTGCATCGCACCGTGCCCGATGGATTGCATTCGGTTGATATCCGTCGGGGGTGAAGTGGACGAAGCTGCTAAGCGACAAACAGCTGATCGTGCGCGCCGCCGCTATCAATTCCGTCAGCAAAGACTTGCAAACAACCAGCAATCCGACGAAAAGACCGCGTCCGTTGTCGATAACTCCCAACCTGAAGGCACGCTGCAGAGCGCCGACAAGCGGAAACAAGCGATTATCGCTGCCGCGCTGAAGCGTGCGGCCGACTTGCGTGCTTCCCGAAGCAATGGCTCATCGTCCGGCAACACACCGTGAACGCAGCGAAACGTCATGAAATTTTCGCCTGTCTGAAAGCGGTGAATCCGCATCCGACTACGGAGTTGATTTACCGCTCTTCCTTTGAGCTATTGATTGCAGTCATCCTTTCCGCACAAGCAACCGACAGAAGCGTCAATCTTGCTACACGTAAACTGTTCCCGCAGGCCGATACGCCGGAAAAAATGCTGGGATTGGGTGAAATCGGTTTGGTCGACTGTATCAAAAGCATCGGCTTGTATAAAACCAAAGCGAAAAATATCCTGGCGACATGCCAACGCTTGATCGAACATCATCAAAGCGCAGTGCCGCGTACGCGGGAATTACTTGAGAAGTTGCCCGGTGTCGGCCGTAAGACCGCCAATGTAGTCTTGAATACCGCCTTTGGCGAACCTACGATTGCTGTCGATACGCATATTTTTCGTGTTGCCAATCGAACCGGGCTGGCACCTGGAAAAAATGTGCTGGAGGTTGAATTAAAACTGCTCAAGGCTGTTCCAAAGGAATTTCGTTTGGATGCGCATCATTGGTTGATTTTGCATGGTCGCTATGTATGCAAGGCGAGAAAGCCGGAGTGTGCGGGTTGTAAGATCAATCACTTGTGCGAATACCCGAATAAAAATATTTGATCGAACATGTTTAAACCGACCAGGGCGCAGGCACGCCAATTATTCTTTGATACTTGGCGTAAATACCACAGGCATGAAATAGTCGCCGGTATTGAAACCGTCGCGCTTGACGTGATATTGATGCATCCTGAGTATCAGGCCGCCTTGGCTGATGCGGATCGCTACCTGGATAAAGATTACTTGCCGGAGGGTGGGGATACTAATCCGTTCCTGCATATGAGTATGCATGTTGCCATTAAAGAGCAATTGTCGATCGATCAACCCATCGGGATTTGTGCAAAGTTCGCGCAACTGGTTGAAATTACCGGCAATGAGCACGATGCGGCTCATCGAATGATGGAATGCCTGGCGGAAATGATCTGGCATGCGCAACGCTATCAACAGGCACCGGATGCTTTGATCTACTTCGCTTGTTTGGATCGGCAATTGAAGCCGTCCGGTTGAAAAACGGGACAAAACCTTACGGTTTGGTCCCGGCGAATAACATTTGAGATATGAATTACTTGTTCGAATTCAGTACACCAGGCAAGCTTGAATAATAGAAAGCCAGGTTTTCGATATCAACATTGCTCAAACTTGCTGCCATTCCTGCCATGATGGGATCTTGGCGTGCACCGGATTTATAATCTTTCAGAGCTTTTACGAGATAGGTTCTGTATTGACCGCCAATTTTTGGAAAATTAGGTGCCGGGCTATTGCCGTCAGCGCCATGGCAAGATGCGCAGGCTTCAGCTGCTTTACTTTTGCCGGCCTCAATATCCGCTGCCATAACATGACTGGATAGCATCAAAGCTGCACCGCTCAAAGCGGCTATTACATAATTCTTCATAATTCGTTCCTTGCGTAAATGACCTGATTAATTTTTAGAATAATATGCAGCCAAGTCTTCAATATCCTGTTGCGATAATGTTTTGACAAGACCTGTCATGGTTGGATGATTGCGGGTACCATTCTTATAACCTTCCAATGCTTTGATGATATATTCGGCATGTTGCCCACCCAGCTTCGGTACATGATACGCAGATGGAAAAGCTGTTTTGTAACCTGGAATTCCGTGACAACCCACGCACATTGTAATTTTGTCTTTTGCCGCCGCTGCATCTCCTGCCGCTTGAGTCACACTTGACAGCGCAAAAAGCATGCCAAAGGCAAGTAATAAATTTATAACCAATTTTTGTTTCATATAAGCCTCCTTCTCTCAAAAGTTGAACTTTAAACGATGCGCTCGATTTGGTCAATGAAAAGTGTAAGCATGTCCATGTTGTTTATGGGGAAATTGCCATTCAAACGCTACGTTTTCAGTGTGGATTTCGTTTCTAATTCTTCCCATCTCGTCAGACAGTTTGACAATTCTGTTTCAATTGCGGCAAAACGCGCTTGTAGTGTTTTCGCTTCCTCCGGATCGTCGCGATAAATCGTTGGGTGATTCAAACGCAACGCGATACCCGCCTGCTCTTGCTCCAACCGGTCAATTTTACCAGGTAATGCATCAAGCTCCCGTATTTCTTGGTAACTTAGTTTTTTCGCCCGTACTGGTTTGGATGATTTGATATTGCTTGCATCGGAATCAATAGATTGTTTTATATTGTTATTTATTGAGGGTTCGTTGACTTCCCTGCAATTTGTCGCGCGCACCCAGTCGGTATAACCGCCAATATATTCACATAATTTACCTTGACCTTCAAATGTAATTACCTGAGTGACGACATTATCCAAAAATTCCCGGTCGTGACTGACCAGAAATAACGTTCCTGGATATTCCTGTAACAATGATTCCAAAAGTTCAAGTGTCTCAATATCCAAATCGTTGGTTGGTTCGTCGAGTACCAGCACATTGGCCGGGCGGGCAAACAAACGTGCCAGCAACAAGCGATTCCGCTCACCGCCGGAAAGCGATTTTACCGGCGAACGGGCGCGCTGCGGTGCAAACAGGAAATCTTCCAGGTAACTGATTACATGCTTGCGCTTGCCGTCGATCTCGATGAAATCCGAGCCGGGGCTGATCGTGTCCGTTAATACCTTCTCTTCGTCGAGTTGCTCGCGCAGCTGATCGAAATAGGCGATCGACAATTTTGTGCCCTGTCGGATTTCGCCGGAATCCGGTTGTAATTCACCCAAAATCAATTTCAGTAGCGTTGACTTGCCGGCGCCATTCGGTCCCAGTAATCCGATTCGATCACCGCGCATGATGCGGCATGAAAAATTGTTGACGATCGTGTTATCGCCGTAGCGCTTGCAGACATTCTCCAACTCGGCGACTAATTTGCCGGAGCGCTCGCCCGTATCGAGGCTGATTTTCGCTTTGCCGATTCGATCGCGCCGTACCGCACGTTCCGATCGCAATGCCTCCAGGCGGCGGACTCGGCCTTCATTGCGGGTTCTTCGCGCCTCAATTCCTTTCCGAATCCAGATTTCTTCCTGCGCCAGCACTTTATCGAATTTCTGGTGGTGCATTGTCTCGACTTTCAGCATTTCGGCCTTTTTTTGCTGATAATCCGAGAATTTTCCGGTAAATGAAGTCAATTGGCCGCGATCCAACTCAATGATCCTGGTTGCCACATTATCCAAAAAACGTCGATCGTGGGTGATTAATAAAATACTGCCGGAGAATTCCCGCAACAATCCCTCGAGCCACTCGATAGATGAAAAATCCAGATGGTTGGTCGGTTCATCCAGCAACAGTACATCCGGTGTCATTGCCAGCGCTTTTGCCAATGCGGTTCGTTTTTTCAAGCCGCCGGACAAGTGCTCGATTGCCGTGTTCGCAGGCAGCTTCAGCTGATCGATAACGGTTTCGATTTTCGCCTGTAAACGCCAACCATCTTCCAGTTCCAGCGCGTGCTGCAAATCCTGCAAACGATGCAGTAATGCCTCGGTATTTTCTGTTGCGTCACTCAAGATCAGTGATGTGGTGTGATAATCCTGCAGCACCTGGCTGATATCACCCAGTCCGGTCGAGACTTCCTGGTATACGGTGTGATGTGGAATTAGATGCGGTTCTTGCGGCACATGCGCAATCTTCAGATTCGGCGCTCGCCATAATCTGCCATCCTCAAGCTTGATTTCACCGGCCAAAGCGCGCAGCAAGCTGGATTTTCCGCCACCGTTACGGCCAATCAGTCCGACGCGCTCCCCGGCATCCAACTGCAAAGCCGTATGATCGAGCAAAGCATGATGTCCGAAAGCAAGATAAGCATTATCAAGGGTAATGAGCGGCATTGTAAGAAATGAAGATGACTGGCAATGAGATTCGCGTATTTTAATCAAAATGGTAGTGGAATTTGCCAAATTAACATAGCAACGAGAAAAATTTATCTTGGGGAAACACTATCGAAGCGGTCGATGCACGGTAAGAGCGAATGAAAAAGTATGGCTTATCCAGGATAAATGAGCCTGTTGAGCCTGTTTTTAGTTTTTGAACATCGCAGTGGCAATGCGGATCATTTTCAATAGCCTGATACTGATTCATTATTTCAATGCTATAGCCAGCCATCCCGAAAATCGTCACAATGCAGCGCTACTTGCTGTCGCAGTAAATTCGATGAATCATCGGTCGGTTTGTTTTTATGCGAGAAGGAGTGGGAACGAGCGGTTTTTTTCGATAAATTTGGCGCAGCTATCATCAGATTCGCATTATTCGTTATTAAGTGAATTATCGAATGAATGTGATGAAGATTCGATAACGCCGCTTTTTGCGGGATTAAAACAACCAAGGAGGATGCGTGGATAAATTGGGGCTTCCGATCGTATTGCTGGCGGCGTTATGGGGGGCGGTCAACACGACGCTGAGTTTCTTCCAGATCATTAATGTTCGTCGCGACATGATTGCTGAATTGATCGATCAATGCGGGCTCTGTCCGGACAAAACCTTGGGGCCGCTGGAGATCTACTTCACCAATCTTTTGCCCTTAACGTTTGGTAATATCATCTTTCTCAGCTTGATCAGCTATGTGATTATCGCGATTCCACGGCACATGAAAATTGAAGATGATGCGGAAGCCAGGCGATTGAAAACCGCTTGCCAGATAATCGCGATTCTGCCTATTTTCGGTGCACTTTCTTTTATCGCCGGCGGATTCTTCGATATAGCGATGTTGACGCGGTCTTTGTCGCTGAAATGATGATGCGGCATCGCTGCAGAACCGTTTGCCTGATTTGTTGGGTCGTGTTGCTGAACCTGGCCGGTTGCGCGGTTATGGATAAGAACATACCGAGTTGGTCGCAATATCGCGAGCCGGATCCGGTGAATGCGTTGCAGCTTGCATTCGAGAGTAGCGGAGAAGGTGCACCTGTGTTGTTGATTCACGGTTTCGGCGCCAGCAGCTATAGTTGGCGGCATATCGTTGCGCCATTGGCGCGGCGGCACCGGGTTATTACTCTCGATTTGAAAGGTTTCGGCGAATCGCCCAAACCGCACGATGACGCTTATTCGGTT
The DNA here is from genome assembly GCA_021582655.1 of Nitrosomonas sp. Taxonomy (GTDB): domain Bacteria; phylum Pseudomonadota; class Gammaproteobacteria; order Burkholderiales; family Nitrosomonadaceae; genus Nitrosomonas. The sequence continues at coordinate 808,478 of CP091135.1, read as the reverse complement.
TACGAACAAGCCAGGTTGGTGAGAAATTTTATCCTCGAACACAATCTGCAGGATCTGCATATCATCGGCCACTCTTACGGCGGTGGTGTAGCGCTGGCGGTATCGCTCTATCTGGCTGCATCACACCCGGGTTTGCAGCGCAGCCTGGTATTGATGGACAGTATCGCCTATCCCCAAGAATTACCTGATTTTGTCAAGATACTGGCTACACCGGTACTGGGTGCCTTGGCGGTCTATATGATTCCCAATTCGATGCAAGTGAAAAAACTGCTGCGGACAGTATTTTTCGATGATACGCGGATTTCGCAGAACGCTATCGATCATTACGCCGGCAATTTGGATAAACCCGGTGCCAAATATGCTGTACTTGCCACCGTGCGGCAAATGCTGCCCGCGGATTTGGCCGAATTCTCGAACCACTACACCGGTTTGACGATTCCCGCTTTAATCATCTGGAGCCGCGAGGACGAGATCGTACCGTTGGCCGTCGGCGAGCGCTTACACGAAAACTTACCCAATTCCCGATTGGTAATCCTAACCGGTGTCGGTCACGCGGTACAGGAAGAAGACCCCGCGCTGGTGTTGCCGTATCTGCTGCAATTTCTGGAAGCGCATACGTATCCTACCGAATAAGCCGAATGTAATCTTGTCGGCAGAGCCGTTCTTAATCTGAATAGCAAGGAGGGATATGCTGCGCGTCAAAATATCCTTTCCATCCGATGCTGATCGATTGATAGCACCGATCCTCGTCCTTTTCTTCACACAGTTTTGTATTACCTAATTTTAGGTAATACACTTCAATTACTTTTTTCAGGCTTCCGTAAACGAGTGATTGTTCATTCATAATCATCTGCTTATGATTCCAATAACGAATCCTGGAAGAGTGCTTGGCAGCAGTCTCTCGTGTCAACCGGCTCGCCGATTTCCGCGGTTCTTAAATAAATTGGCCTGGTAAAGGAGGATCATATGAATCAACCGTTTGATGGCGATGTAATGGACGAAATGGATGGTGGTCAAGACGCATTGGACGAAATGGAACAAAGTGCGGATGGGCTGGAAGAAGGCGATGATTTCGCGGATGCCATGAGTGATGAATTTGATGCGGCGGGTGATGATTTTTCCGGTGAGTTGTCAGGTGATGAATTCAGTGACGGATTCGAGGATGCACCGAATACCGGCGGTGCATTGGCCGCGTTTGAGGAAGAGTTGGCCGATGGTTTGGATGCGGCCGATACGGATGAGTTTTTATCGCGCATCCTCGGCGGATTAGGCCGTGCCGCCGGTATGCTTGGAAGATCGGGGTCGCGTGCAGCCCAAGCCGGACGAAGGGCGCAACCGATTGCGCGCGGCGTCGGTCAAGCGGCAACCGGTGTCTCCAATATCTCAAGTGCCGCTGCACAACTGGCGCGAGCCATGGGTTCGCAAACATGGGGACGGCGGTTGGATACGGTGGGTAATGTTGCCGGCAGGGTGGGCGGGGCCGCTCAAAATATCGCCGGGTTATTGGGTAATATTTTCGGGCAAGGCTTCGATGAGTTCGATGCATTCGATTATTTGGCGGATGCGTATGAAGACGGCATTGACGAAGCATTGCCGGGTATGGTCGGACTGGCCGCCCGGGCGGCTGCCAGAGGACTGGGGTTTGGTGGACTTACCCAGTTATCGCAAGCGGGGCGCCGGGCTTTGGTATCCGGTATCTCGACAGCCGCCCGGGAACTGATGCGCAGCCGCCAGCCCGGCGCCATTCGGGCGTTGCCGCGATTGGCCCGGTCTACGACGCGTACGCTGCGGCGGCGTAACGTATCGCCGCAGCAAGTCGCGCAAACCGTGCGTCGTACCATGCCGAGAACTGCGCGCAGAGTGGCTCAGAATCCGCAAGTGCTGCGTCGTGTCGCGCAACCCGGTGCCGCATCTCGAGTAAGACCTCTAGCCCGTCCCACCGATCTTGGGCACGGCAGGCGGACACGCACGATTCCCCGTGGCACCATACGCACCTTCAGGATCAATGGACCGGTTGAGTTGGCTATTACTGCCAGGTAGCGAATGGATTTAAAGCGAGCTTTATTTATAACAAGGAGTAAATCATGGATCAATTTGATACGGATGTGATGGATGACTTGATGTACGACAATGCGGAAGGCACCGCGAGGCCGATGCATGCCGGCGATGATTTTGACGACATGGATGGTTTTGACGGGTTTGATGAATTTGAAGAAAGCGATGAGTTCCTTTCTCGCATTATCGGCGGCATCGGTCAATTGGCAGGCGGAGCCCAAGGCGCCGATGAATATGACGAATTCGATGGCTTCGATGAAATGGATGAAAGCGATGCCTACGATGAGTATGAAAGTTATGACGCCGCCGATGCTGGCGACGATTGGGATGCTATTGACAGCGCGGTAGCCGATGCACTGGATGCCGGTGATGGTGATGAGTTTTTTCGGCGTCTTGGTCGTATCGCCCGTGGTGTCGGCCGAGTGGCGGGGCGGGTGGGGCGCGGAATTGGTCAAGCTGCCCGGGTTGTTGGTCCGCTTGCCAGCATGATTCCAATTCCACAAGCACAACTTATCGGTCGCATTGCCAATGTGGCAGGGCGATTACTGGCCGATGGTGCCGATGAATTCGAAGCCATCGACGAATTGGCCGACGGATTGGACGAAGATGCCATGGATTATGCCGCACCGGTGATTGCAGGACTGGCCATCCGCCGTGCCTTGCCCGCTGTTGCCAGAGCACCACGTCCGGTAAGGCGCGCAGTGGTGCGCCGCGTTGCTGGTGCGGTTAGAGCCGCTGCCCGCCGCCAAGGGCCTGCTGCCGCTGCCCGTACGGTGACCCGCATCGTGGGCGCGGTCCGCCGTCCTGTAGCACAACGCCGCGTGGCACCGCGCGCAGTCGGTCAGGTCGTGCAACGCACCACCCAGCAAGTCACGCAACGTCCGCAACAAGCACGCCGTCTGGGACGTCCCTTGGTTACACCGGCCCGGCGGGTAACGCCGCGCGGACAAGCGGCCCGGATTATTGCCCGTACCGCGACGGCGATCGTGCCGAGATTGCGCAGAGGTGCTGCCGTCGGTGGCTGCCCGCGCTGCGGCGTTCGTCAAATGCGATTGCGCGGTCCGGTAACCATCACCATTCGCGGTAATTAATTGCAGGCGAAAATAATCAGGCAGCGATACATCATGAAACCACGCCAATTTCTCCAGTCGAAAATCGCCGGGCTTAAAGCAAGGTTGTCCCGTTTGTCGAGAATCGATAATGCCTTTGTCGGCTTGCGACCGCAAGACATGCGTTATGCGCCGTCACGGGAGCATTTCAGCGTGAGTAATGCCCGGCTGGCGAAAACAGAGCGTGAAATTCGGCGCCGTTTCGAACACCTCGAAACCACCGCGATGAGTGCACCGTTGCAACGGGTATTGGTGGATATTGCGCTGGTGGAAAGGGAATTGGACCGTGCGCGTCGTTTGTTCGGTATGTTTTATGAGGTTTTTGCGCAGCGCGGCACCAGCTTCGGTCCATCCTTGGCTGCGCATGATGCGATCGCCGGCGACTGCTACCAGGCAATCCGCCAAGCGGCACCGCGGGTGTTTTCGGGGGCGCTGCTAAAGCCGGTGTGTTATATGGAGCATGGCTATTCTCCGGCTACCATGCGCCGGGGCATCCAAATGAACCGATTGCTCGGCGAAGCCAATCCGTTCCCGCTGATTCGAATCCCCTGGGATCGCGATCAACCTTGGCAATCAGTATTTCTGCACGAGGTTGCGCACAATCTTCAGGCCGACTTGGGAATCTGGCAGGAGAATCGGCAAGCGGTGGTTCGGCGCATGCTGCAATCCACGCGCGATCCGTTTATTACCAGTGTTTACGGTCGTTGGCATAAGGAAATTTTCGCCGATCTCGCCGCAATATTGCTGGGAGGGCCCGCCGCCGCCTGGGGGATGGCCGATTTTCTGGCGCAGCCGGTGCCGCGTACCATGACGTATCGTCCCGGCGGCGCGCATCCCACCGCATATCTGCGGGTGCAAATGCTGGCGGAAATGCTGCGCCGCCTGGGATTTGTCCGCGATGGCGAACAATTGGCGAGAACATGGCGGACGCTTTATCAAAGTCCGCGTGGACACCGAATGCCGTTGCAACTCATCAGCAGTGCTGCACGCGCTATTCCGGCGGTGGTTGACGAGATCGCTTTTCAAACGCGCCGCAACCTGGCGCATCGCGCTCTGGTCGATATCATTCCGTTTGGTAACGACGATCAGAAGGCGATTCGGGAAGGTGCTGATGCATTGATCAGTCGCCGGTATCGTCAGGCGATTCATCTGCCGCCCAGGTTCCTGGTCAGTGCTGCGGCTTATGCTTTGGCGTCAAGGCGCGTGGCGCCGCAGCGACTTGCCACCCAAGTTATCAATTTGCTCAATCAACAATCGGATCATGTCCGGGCTGGACCGGCATCGCCGACCCAGCTTCGCTTAGTGGCCTAAAACAAGAGATCAAACGAGAGGTAAATCATGACTACAGTATTCCCAAATACCGGTAATTTGCAATCAGGAACTACCGAATCAACCCGTCGCCTTGAGCTGGATAATCTTATCCGCCGCGAATTGAAGGTGGGTGACCCGAATGACGCCAAGCAGGTCGCGGAAGCGCTGATGGAACGTTATCAATCCGATGCACGGGCGCGCGCAATTGCTCAGGAATCCAAAGGCTTACCATTTTTACAATCACCAAGTTCCGCACCCGCAATGAGGGAAGTGGCTACTGCGACCACGCTGGATATGGAACAGGCAGTCAACGATGTCAACATGGATCTGCGCGAATTAACGACCAATAATCTATTGAAAGATGTCGTGCCTGAACTGCAGGGATGGTCCGACGCCATTCGCAGCGCCATCCAGGAGGCCAAGTCATCGGCGCAGTTCGCCCTGGATACGCGGCAACGCGATAAGACTTTTGCAATACGACGCCAACTAGGTGATTACGCGCGTATGGCCAGATTGGTCGGAGCACTTACTCCGGCTGCTAATTTCAGTTATCGCAACCTGGCACAAAGTCTGGATGAAGTATCCTCAGTTCTATTGGTTGCGATGGGTGAAGCTTTGGCCAACGTGGGATTTGCAGGCGGTCAATACTTGCTGCAAACACCGTATATCGAGTTGCAAGTCAGGCGCGATTCGGTCATTTACGCCTTGCGTAATTTAGTAGGTTCTACACAACAAGCTTATAGTCCGAGTGATTGGCCAAGAGGAATCGATGCTTACCGTAATCTCTATAAAGTGCTAGAGGAACAAGGACAGGGTGATTTACGTTCGCTGTTGGTAGAAAATGAGTTGGCAAGAATTATGGATGAATTGATCCGGCGTGCTGCGCAAGGTACTTCGGAGGGGTTGCGTGCGCTGGGTTCTACAGCGCAAATTGATTTGCAGCGTTTCAGCCGTTTGATTGCCATGGGATATCGTTTGGCGAATCCTGAGTCTCCTCCGCTCACATCACTACTTGAAGCTTTGCAGATGTTTGTGGATGCTTTCAAGCCAGCCGGTGGATTCCGCTTATTAAGAATTGCCAGGCCGCCGATTCTCTTTTATGGTCTTTACGGTAATCGAGATGAGACTGACGGCGATAAGCGTTTATTACAGTTGCTAATTCATCGTGGTAGCCTGGCAAGTAAGCTGGATTGCCTGATGGAGTGCAATTGTGATGAACCAACCGTGCTCTGCCAAGTTGCATTGGACAAAATACTTTATGACGTAGACCGCGCCATTGATCTTTATGCTGTTGGTAATCAGGACTCCGGCCTTCCCGAAAAGAGAGCGGCAGCCTATGGTTTTATGATAGAAGCTATAGGGGAATTGCCCATTCTAACCCAAGAAGCCACGGAGAAAATTCAACCGATAATAAATAAAATAAAAGAATTATTACTTCCCAACGAATTTGTATTAGATCAGGATTTGATGAAAAGCGAATTGTGTAATCAATTTGTGATTGATAAAAATTTGCAGCAATTGTCTGGGATATTCGCACCGGGATGTATATCGCCGGATAGAATTTTTAATGAGGAAACAGGGATGCTCCCAAAACTTACACGAGTAGCCATCAATATAATGTTAGGCAAGTCAGGCTTCGCGTTGAACGACGAAGTTAAGTGTGTTGAGCCGCGCCCTCGTATTCCTGCAGACCTGGAGACTGCTATTTCAGCCTTTGTGTTTGATCACGGAATAGATGGAACTGGACGTGAATAGGTAAAACTTAGAGCTAACGAATGGGGTGAATTATGAATAACGCATTTAACAATACATTACAAGATATCGCTGCAAACATTCGAGCATTGGCACCAGGAGATCAGACACAACAGCAAGATTTAGCAGTTATAAAGAACGATATTGGCGAGTTGAAAACTGATAATGCAAAGCAAAATTCACAGATAGCAGGCATCACAACTATGTTAGGAAGTATCCAGACAAGTATCGATCAATTAAAGCGAGCTATCGATCAACACCAAGTGTGTGAAGCTGCCGATAAAGAGGCCATCTGTGTCTTCCTCACTGAAATTGACGCGCTTGTTAGAGGCTTCAAAGGAAATTCGCCGGATGATTTTAACAAATCCATTATTTCCTACAAGAATATCCCCGAGGCTAATAGGTGCATGTCTCTTTTAAAAGATTGCCCAGAGTGGTATGAATGCATTCTTGAGTTGCTTAACCCCTATCCGGAAGGCTGTGAAAAATCTTTAAAAGAGTATCTAAGGGATGTTGCAAGAAAGATTGAAGAGCTTAAAAAGAAAATTGAATGTGCTACTGCAAAGTAAACATCCTGAGCTGGAATTGACATAAATTTAGGAGCTAGGCCATGACCTATCAAACAACAGAAACCATACAGCGTCTTTGGGAAACTTTTTTGCGTGAGCAGCTCGCCAATACGCCGCCCGAGCAACGCCAGCAATTTGAGAATGGATTCGAAGATCGCTTTAATGAATTGCTAAAGAATGCAGCAAATAATAGCGGCCGTGATGGCTTTATGGATTTGATCGGATTGGGTGACAAGGGCCCGGTTGATTTCGATCAAATATCTTATCCGTACCTGCAGCCGGATTTTGATGATTCAGTGGTGCCCAGCCAACTGCATGCGGCAGCGGAGTTGTATTACATTTATCAGCATGAGCGTATGAAAATTTTTGAGGTGGTGGAAGTGCTGCTGCGGTTGTTTCGTTTGGGAAAGATGCGTATTCAGCGCGGCCCCGGTGCGCGCGGTCTGTATTTGCTGGAGAAGTGGAAACCGTTGCGTTACACCCGTGCCGATCGCATGGTGGCTTACCGCCGGGCATTTAATTACGGTACTGCGCAAGCGCCTGCCGGTGCTGTGGTGAATCGTAATTTTCATCGCCAGTTAGTCGGTTTTATGGTCGCGATGGGACAATATTTTCGTGATTTGCTGATCGGCGAAGTGATTCGCGGCGGGCAACTGATCGATCAACGCCCATTCGGCAGTGTCGGCACTATTCAGCGGATTGGCTTGGATCTACGCTACGCATTGGATCGCTCGACCTACGGCAATGTGTATTCGTTGGCGATGGAGGTGGGGCATCATTTGATTCAAGTACTGAAGTTGCTCGATGCACCGGATATCAAGAAAGCGTTTGACGCCAACACCAAGTGGGACGTCGTGGAGATCGTTTCAAACCGTTATCTGGGCGGCGTCGCTGAGCCTTCACAGCGTGCCAAAATGGCGGAGAGCGGTCGCCGTACCCTGCAATTTATTTCCGATAATGATTTTAAAACCGCGGTTGATCCGATTTTGTTTCAGTCCGTCGTCAGACCGATGGGTGCGCATGCCGAGGCATGGGTTGCCGCTTACCGCATGACACCGGAAGGACGCGGATTTCCCGGTGTTACACCGGCGTTGCGAAGCGTGCTCGGTGTTCCAAATGCAGCTTGATGAATTGGGTGGCGGTGTTAAGGGGAGTTTCTTATGCGAGTACCCGATATTTCGTTATCGATTTCGGAGCGGCGCCCCGTTTGTGTCATTGATCCAGCGCTTGCACTGACTTCTCGGGAAGCGCCGCTGACGGTTTTGCGGCTGGCCAAGTTGTTTGAATTGTGGGTGCCGCGTGCATTCTGGCAAATTCTTGATTCCAGCGATTTTATCGAACAACAACCGGTCGATCAGGCACAAAAGCTTATTGGTTATCCGCAGGCGGATTGCGACCAGGAACAATTGCGCGAATACTGCGATACCATCAAGATCTGGCAATCGCTGCGCTCGCGGCGAGATACCGCCGGATTGGGATTGCGTTGGCTGGGGGATAAGCTCGAAGAATCGCTATTGGGATCGGATACCGATTGGGAAGTGATTCAGCGTTACGAAGCGTTGGCGCAATCAATGTTGGGTAGAAAATCGCGTGTGGATAGTTTGAGTCCGATTTCGCTTGAATATGCAACTGTCGATGCGTTGATTCTGGCGGCTGCGCTGGGTTCTCGTTTTTTAATCGCGCGTGCCAGTGCCAATGAAAATGCGGAACCGATGTGCTGTCAAACGATGCTGGCAAGCAATGTGCCAATCCGGTGTATTCACCCTTCCGATTCTTCAATTCTGATCCGCAAAGAGCGGGAACAAATTCAGGACTTGCTCGCCTGGGGCGGTGCTGCCGCATGGACGGTAACAGGTACGTCGATTGCGATCGTACAAATCATGGCGCCACTGGTTTGGGAAAAAACAACCGCTGGCCTGGAATCGATGTTATCGATGGATATGCCGTTTGCCGCGGATGCTCCAGAAGTCCGTGGCGAAATCTCGTACCCCGATTATTGGCAAGATGCTGTGGCATTTTGGTATCGACTCGATTGATCTTCCTTTCAGCTTAGGAACTTCCATGATTCGTTCTTCGCGCTCAAGCCCGGCAATCAACCGGGATGAATTGGTTGTTGTTGCCGTCAGCGGGCAAATTGCGCACCCGGTCGCCCGCGCCAATCCTTATCGCATCGGTTATGATGGTGTTCCCAGGGTGTTGCCGGGTACCGGCGGCATTGTGCTTAACAAGCGTATCGGTGATCTTTGTGTGGGGTTGGCGGGGGATCATATCGAACCGGGGGTCGCGCTGCACAATAATAGCCGAGAAATCATCGGTCCCCGGGATGGACCGAACAACGCATTGATTACCTATGCTTGTGTCGGTAATCGCGCGCGCGTGCTGACCGGTCCCGCGATCGGTGCGACGGGTATTGTGACCGGTAAGCATGGCGGCGTTAATCATGTACTGGTTGATTTTCCGTCCAATGTGTTGCGCACTTTACAAATTGGCGATCGTATTCAGATCGAATCGGTCGGTCTGGGGATGCGGCTTAGGTTGCGGCACGATATTGAATTGATGAATTTAAGTCCGGCTTTGCTTAACCGTTGGGGCGTCACTGAAACCAGAAATTCCGTTCGAGTGCCGGTGACGCACCGGATTCCGGCGAGAATCATGGGCTCGGGATTGGGGAAAAATAATGCGTGGCGCGGTGATTATGACATCCAGCTCGCCGATGTATCCACTCGCAGGAGGTATCGCTTGAACAGTTTGCGTTTTGGTGATTTGGTGGCGATCGTCGATGCTGACAATCGACGCGGGCCGTTGTATCAGCGAGGCTATATAACCATTGGTATTATTGTGCATGGTGACAGTACGGTCAGCGGACACGGTCCCGGCGTAACACCGTTGATGACAGGCCCGGCGCATTGCATCGGAATTCATCGGGATGCAAACGCCAATCTGGCGCGGATTCTTAACATCCGGCAGCCGGCCATTCCTCAAGCGCAGCGTACATTGGTTGAGCGGCATTCACCGGTACGTTTTATGCGAGCCACCACCTTTCCGCAGCTTGCATTTAATACCGAATGATTTACTTTTGACACGATAAATCAATTGGCAAGAGTGGTTTCTCAACTAAAAGGTTTATTATAATATTGTATCTTAATGCAGATTCATGGATTATTTGTATTGTCAATAGATATTGTCGCAGACGATGCCTGTCGTTGCATGTTAAAGTGATTTTCTCGGAATTTTTCTATTAACACCGGTATTGGATAGACCGCAAAGATTTGGAGGTCGCATGCCTAAGAAATCCAGTGACGATGCACTCAAATCCGGTGCGTCAGCTTGTATCAAGTTCAGCGATGAGCAAGTCGGCTGTGCGGTCTCCGGTAATCAAAATATTGTGATGGATATCGCTTCGTTTGAGTTATCCGGCCATCAATGCAAGCTGGTCGCTTTAAAAGAAGAACAATCAAAACTTGTCATCACCGCATCGGCAACGAGTGCGAGGCAATATTGTTTTGTTGATGACGAGATTGCCCACTTCTGCCTGGATGGCAAGTGGTTCGCATTGTGCAAAGAGCGCTGTGAAGGATCGCCTATCGCTGAAGACAAGCTGCTGCATAACTTAACCGAGCGGGAATTACAAATTGTGCAATTGGTCTGTCATGGATTATTGACCAAACAAATAGCTGTGCAACTCAGCATTAGCGAATTTACAGTGAATACTTATATTAAAGCGATATTTAACAAGCTAAACGTCAGAAGCCGTGCTGCCATGGTTTATAAATTTACCGAGCTAACAAAATAGACGATCTGTTCGAGGTTGCCCATTTCATCAAGCAGCACTGTAACTCCCACAATCTTTAAGGAAGCGCTGATTAATTCGGTGAACGAGATGACGCAGTGAGTCGCACAAAACACAGTGACCGAGACATATCAATGAGGTAGGCGAGGAAGTGAGGGTCGTATAAAAAGGGATTTGCTGATTTGTTTTCTTAACAGTCGGTTGGAATTTGTTTACATTTCACATGGGTAGTTATCGATATCCACATATCTTAGCCGCCGCACCGTGGTAATTTCTTTTCAGCTTGTCGTATCGCGTTGCCACTCTCAATGTTGCTATAGCCGAGTAAAGGCGTTTTCCGCCAAATGCCGATATTATTCCCCCGCGCGATTTTTTCGGATGGTGTGCTGTCATGGCTGCTATCAATAAATTCCTGCCTCCAATTCGAATCAATGGCATTTGTTACTTGACGACCACGCATTGAGTCTTTTGTGGGCAGAATTCCGGAACTCCAAAGCTAAGGCCAGGTTTCGCCACACGGACAGCCAATCCCGTATCGGCACAGCATACCTGTACCGCCTATAAATCGTTTCTCTTGAGACGGAATTTTTCTCAGCTTCGACCGCAGCTCATGACCGGGCATCAACGAGACACCGTAAACTCTCCTTGTTGGTAGGAATCTCAATATGTGCTGAGTTTTCCTTTGTTGTGCGCGTGAGCCGGTTTATTCCACGTGACGATAAATGATCGATGGTATCCGGCTGTGATCTACGAGTGTCGTCAATATTGATTTGAGCGGAAACCACTAGCGTGCAATCCAACTGAGCGGATTGCTATAACACCGAAAACGCCAGCGACCACAACACGAGAACGAGTCAACTGATTGCGTATCAGGCAAAACCGCACCTGATACGCTTGCTTTTGCCTGATATCGACGGGCGGGCAGATGGAATTATCTCTGCCGAGGATTATTCAACAAGCGCTAGGCGGCTTTGTCACCACGGTATAGATAAGACAGTGTTTCCATTACTTTGGCCGCCTCCTGGCTTGCCAGACTGTAATAGATATATTTCCCTCTGCGTTCTGTTGCAACGAGATTTTCTTCCCGCAATACAGTCAGTTGCTGAGATAGGGTGGGTTGATGAATATTCAGTATTTCTTCCAGTTCACCCACATTTCGGGTTCCTCTGCTCAATTCGCACAAGATCATTAAACGATCAGGATTTGCGAGAATTTTTAAGAGTGCACAGGCATTCGACGCCGAAGCATGCAGTGCCGCCATATTGTTCGATACGGTATCTTCTTTCATATTTATTTTTTATCATTAAGTTTATTTGAGGCCATAAAATCCTGCTTTGCTTGCAGGGGTATTAATCGTAATTTATTTTTAATCAATTGTCAGTAATTTATGTATTTTTTAATCAAAAAAACAATCTTTGCGCTAGTGCAATGATTTGATTAAAGATCATTCGGATTCCTGTGTTTTGTTCCATTCTAGCGACAGGGTGTCGCTGGCTTGTTGCCATTGTTGCGCAGCTTGCTCGAATGTGCGTTTCGCCTGTTCCGATTTTCTCTCGGCTGATATGTATTCCTGCTCGGTAGCATTCAATTTTTGCTTCAGCGATTCAAATTTTTTCTTGGCAAAAGCTGCGTCTTTAGCGGCATTTTCCGCGATATTCTTCTCCTGCATCATTTTCTCGTAGGCGGCGCTGGCAGCTTTCTGCAGCGGCTCAATGCGATCATTCCCGGCATGTGCGGATGTTGATGCGGTATATGCCGCTATGATGATCAGTAATTTGCCCATTCTCATAAAAGGGCCAGCAATGTTCTGAATAAAAATGATTTTCATAATTAGATCAACACTAAAAACAAAGTGAGTCAAAATTTAGTGTCGCCACAATGCATGAGGTTCAAAATATTTGCAAATACATTTAGTGGATCGTTCCATCCGGCGATCTATCAGACTCTCAAAAACTCGGATTTATCTCCCAGCCAACGTGCCATATGTTGCTGAGCCATTTCTGGATACGCGTCAAGCAGTTCGTTTGCAACCATTTGAGCCGCTGCGATCAGATCGACATCGCGTTCCAAATCGGCAAACCGCAGCATCGGGATGCCGCTTTGGCGGGCACCGAGGAGTTCTCCGGGGCCGCGCAACAACAGATCTTGTCGCGCTATTTCAAAGCCGTCCGTATGTTCAAAAATAATTTTAAGCCGCTTGCGGGAAACTTCGGATAAAGGTTGCTGAAACATTAAGATACAAATACTGGCTTCGGTTCCACGTCCGACCCGACCGCGTAATTGGTGCAATTGCGATAAACCCATATGTTCCGCATTTTCTATAACCATTAATGAAGCATTGGGTACATCGACACCGACTTCAATTACTGTCGTAGCCACGAGTAATTGAATTTCACCTTGCTTGAAGCGTGTCATTACATCATTTTTTTCCGGTGGCGGCAGACGACCATGCAGCAAGCCGAGGCTTAATTCCGGAAAAACGGTGCGCAGTGTCTCGTAAGTCTCTTGTGCTGCTTGCAGTTGCAGCACTTCCGATTCTTCGATCAACGGGCATACCCAATAGACTTGCTTGCCCAACCGACAAGCATGCTGAATACGTTCAATCACCTCATTACGCCGGTTGCTGGCGATCAATTTGGTGATGACCGGTGAACGGCCCGGCGGTGGCTTGTCAATCACCGATATATCCAGATCGGCGAAGTAGCTCATCGATAATGTGCGCGGTATCGGTGTGGCGGTCATCATCAATTGATGAGGCACTTGATCGGATTGCGTAGCTTTCATGCGTAGCGCCAGCCGTTGCTGTACGCCGAAGCGGTGCTGTTCGTCGATAATGATCAGGCCCAATCGCTGAAATATCACCTGATCTTGGAATATGGCATGGGTACCGATTACCAGCGGTGCTGCGCCAAGCGCGACTTCGGTTAATACCGCTTTTTTGTTTTTTTTGCGCTGACTGCCGGTCAACCAGGCAACCCGGATACCTAGCGGCTCAAACCAGCAGGATAATTTTTGCTGGTGTTGCTCAGCCAGAATTTCGGTGGGAGCCATGAATGCGGCTTGGTAGCCGTTCTCGATCGCCTGTAATGCGGCAATCGCCGCTACGATGGTTTTTCCGCTGCCGACATCGCCTTGCAGCAAACGCTGCATTGGGTAGGGCAATGCCAGATCACGGGCGATCTCATCGCATGCTTTTTGTTGCGCGTCAGTCAGCGTAAAATCGAGCCGCGACAAAAATTGCCTTACCAAGCATTGCCGCTGCGACAGTGCGGGAGCCGTACGCTTACGCCGTTGCCGGTAATGAAAACGCATCGACAACTGTTGTGCCAATAATTCGTCAAACTTGATACGACGCCATGCCGGATGCGTGCGCGCTTGCAATGCCTTAACAGGGGCTTCGGGCGGTGGAAAGTGCAAATACAACAGGCTCTGATGAAAGCCGGCAAGATCATAGTGTTGACGTATGGAATCCGGTAACGTTTCGCTGAGCAATTGCTGCTGCAGTTCAGTTAATGCTTGCCGGATCAGCTTACTCAATGTTCGCTGCGTCAAACCCGCGGTGACGGGATAAACCGGCGTCATCGCCTCAGCAAGTGCTTCGCCGATCCTTACAATACGGTATTTGGGATGCACCATTTCCGCACCGTAAAACCCGGTACGAATCTCTCCCAGCAGGCGGACCCGTTTTTCTGTTGCTAGTATTTTGATTTGACTGGCATAAAAATTGAGGAACCGTATTGTCAAATCGCCGCTGCTATCTTCAATCCGGCAAACCAACTGTCGTTTCGGACGCATAACGACCTCAGTGTGAACAATATCGCCCTCCACTTGAACCATCGGCCCGTGCGGTGCATCCCGAATCGGGAACAGATGTGTTTCGTCCTCGTAGCGCAGCGGCAGATGCAATACCAAATCCAATTCATTGCGGATGCCCAATCGCGATAACTTTTCCTGGAGCGTAGCACTGGTAGTCAATGCACGGTTTATCCTTGCAACACCATCACCGCGTCCATTTCCACCAACGCTCCGCGTGGCAGTGCCTTGACGCCAATCGCGGCACGGGCCGGATAGGGCTGGGTAAAATGAGTCGCCATAATTTCGTTTACCAATGCGAAATTATCCAGGTCGGTTAGAAAAATATTTAATTTGGCAATATCGTCCAAACTGCCGCCGCTTGCTTTGGCGACAGCTTTCAAATTGGAAAATACTTGTTGGATCTGGGCTTCGATGTCGTCGGCCATTTGCATCGTGACCGGATTCAGTCCGATTTGACCGGACAAATATACAGTATCGCCGCCACTGACCCGGATGGCTTGGGAATAGGTGCCGATCGCTTGCGGTGCATCGACGGTATGGATGATTTGCTTGTTCATTATTACTCCTGAGAATTATGATCACACCATCTCAGATTATAACAATCCAATCCGAACACGTGGCGGGCTGCCCAAAAAATGCTGCTTTCCTCGGTACAATCTGGATGCATCCAATCCGTGTGGAAAACAACATTAGGCATGCACCGCCTGAAAGCACTGATGACTAACAGACTGCCCGCTGTCTTTCTTGCTCCGGTTTTGAACCATGTGCACCACGCTGAGTTGGTTTCATCGGTTTTTTGCCGGATAACGAAACAACATCGGCCGATTGTTTTGCTTCGCATTGCGCGACCTTGAAGATGGAAATCGCACCGACCAATTCAGCAGCTTGTTGCTCCAATGCAGAAGCTGCGGCTGCGGCCTGTTCCACCAAGGAGGCATTTTGTTGTGTTACTTCATCCATTTGCGTGATCGCCTGATTCACTTGTTCGATACCGGTGCTTTGCTCTTTTGATGCCGCTGTGATATCGGCCATAATTTCGGTTACATGCCGGATTGAATTGACGATCTCGTTCATCGTCTTTCCTGCGCTATTGACCAAATCGGTCCCTTCATTAACTTTATGCACCGAATCATCGATCAGTGCCTTAATTTCCTTGGCTGCTGTCGCACTCCGCTGTGCCAGGCTGCGCACTTCGGAAGCCACTACTGCAAATCCGCGTCCTTGTTCACCGGCACGCGCGGCTTCAACTGCGGCGTTTAGCGCCAATATATTGGTTTGAAAGGCGATTCCGTCTATTACGCTAATGATATCAGCTATTTTTCCAGAACTTTCACTGATTGACGACATTGTGCTGACGACTGTTTGCATCATCTCTCCGCCTTTCACAGTCACTTCTCTGGCGCTCATTGCGAGCCGGTTTGCATCGATCGAATTTTCAGTATTTTGCCGGACGGTCGATGTTAATTCCTCCATGCTCGAGGCTGTTTCTTCCAACGAAGATGCTTGCTCTTCCGTACGTTGAGACAGATCGTGGTTTCCCATGGTGATGTCGCTTGTCGCTTGATTGACGGTGTCGGCATTTTTCCTCACATCGAGCATGGTAGCCCTTAAATTGATACCCATTTGCACCAGTGCTTTCAATAGCTGACCGAATTCGTCGTTACGATTGACAGTAAATTTACTGGTTAAATCACCGGCAGCCAGTGTATTGGCGAAATCGGTGGCGTGTTTGAGCGGTGCCAGAATGTTTTTGGTCAAACTGACGGCAAAAAACACCAATAGTGCGATGCCGGTGACGGTCAGTGCGGCCACAGTATTGCTCAACGATGTCGTTGCTTGCGTCTGCGCTAGATTCCACCAGCCGATACCGCCAACAGTCAACAGTAGAACCACCGAAGTACCCAGGCAAAGCCCGATCCGCTTGGCGATAGTGGGCTTGAATATCTCGCTTATTTTTCCAATTAGATCAGTCCGTTTAATCGCACCCTTTTCTATCTTTAGGTCTTTGGCTTTTCCTTCCAGAAATTGACGGTATACCGGGATTGTTTCGTCGATCGCCTCGCGCGATGCTCTGGTACGAACTGACAAATAGCCTACAATTTTGCCATTTTCCAATAGCGGGGTCGCATTGGCATTAATCCAATAAAAGTCGCCGTTTTTACGGCGATTCTTTACTAATCCGGCCCAAGGCAAACCTTGTTTGAGTGTATCCCACAAATCTTCGAACGCTTCGGGTGGTACATCAGGATGTCGCACAATGTTATGTGCTTTGCCGATCAATTCCTCCTTGGGAAAGCCGCTGACTTCTATGAATGTTGGATTCACATAGGTGATTCGCCCTTTTAAATCTGTTGTTGAAACAATAAATGTATTATCATCAATAGGGTACTCAGTATTTGTAACCGGAAGATTTACTCTCATTTCCTATCCTTCTTTTCTTAAACAGAAAAATTGATTTCGGTATGAAGTGAGAATTGTTTAGCCAGTATATTCTATTTTCTTTGAAAGAATTTGCCGTCGGGTTGTAAGAATCCGGCAAGCTTTCATTCGGAGCGCGTCCTCAAGGTGTTATGCGATAGGAATATTCCTATGGTCTTTAATTGCTTGGACGAATATCATTCACGGATTCAGCGACCGAATACGCAAATAATGACCAGTCGATCAAAACATCAATGAATGCCGCCTTCATGCCTAAATGGATAGTTAAAAGCCTATGGATAAAGCATCGGGTTTGATTACGAAGAATTCAACGACTGATCAAGTTTCGTCTTTGGCTGTGCAGCAACAACCGTTCATCCCGACCAAGAAGCTGAAGGCTGCCAACCTAGGTGGATCATACGATCCCCCCCGGTTGCAAGAAGACACATCTGCAGCGAGGTTGAAGAAAATAGCGTGCCTATACGCTATCTCCAGGGAAATGATTAAAGATCAGACAATTGAAGAATTGTGCTCGAAGCTTGTCAAAAATATGCAAGCGGTATGGGATCAAGATGGCAAAGTTTTTCCGGGAATTGAAATTTGTGGTAAGCATTTCGGCTGCAAGGGGGACGATGTTGTGCTGCCGCATCAGGCTTCGATCCCAATAGTCGTGAATGAAAAAAAATACGGGCATATTTATGTGTATTTCGATGCCGACAAGGTCGGCAGCTGGGAGGATGAAGAGGATTCGGTCTTATTGCAGAATATTGCCAATGATCTTGGGACATGGCTTGCTCGAATGCAAGCAGATAATCGCTTATCCGTATCTCGGGAAAAGGAAATAAATATCATCGCAAGCGTATTTGATGAGCATTCGAGTATTACCATTACCGATAAAGATGGCATCATTGAATATGTCAACAATAAGTTTTGCGAGATTTGCAAATATGCTGCGGAAGAATTGATTGGTCAAGATATTCGAATCATCAATTCCAACTATCATTCGCAAGAATTCATGCGGGAAATGTGGAATACCATCATCCAGGGGAAAGTTTGGAAGGGGGAATTCAGAAATCGTGCCAAAGACGGCTCCATCTATTGGCTGAACACCACTATCGTTCCTTTCCGAGATGACTCAGGAAGCGCTTATCGTTATGTCGCGATTCGTACCGAGGTGACCGAATACAAAGAGATGGAACAAAGGATGGAGGAACAGGTTGCGGAATTGGCTCGTTCAAATGATGAGCTCGAACAATTTGCATACGTGGTTACTCATGATCTGCAAGAACCGTTGCGGGCGGTCAGCAGTTTTGTCCAGTTGCTTAAAAGATATTGCGATCAGCAATTGGATAGGCGCGCTAATGAGCTGATTGCGAACGTAATTGACGGAACCTCTCGCATGCAATTGCTGATCAATGATTTGTTAACCTATGCGCAAGTCAATACCGATCAAGCGATGGTCGATATTGATTGTTCGCAGTTACTGAAAAATGTATTGACCGATTTATCGATCATAATTAACGAAAATGGCGCCACGATAACGTACGACAGCCTTCCGGTGATAAAGGGAATCCCGTTTCAGTTCTCACAATTGTTCTATAACTTGATCAGTAATGCGATTAAGTTCCGGGGAAGAAATCCGCCCGAAGTGCATATTGGCGTCAAGGAAGAATCTATCGAGTGGGTGTTTTTCGTATCCGATAACGGCATCGGAATTGAAGTGCAATACTGGGATCGGGTATTCAGGGTGTTTCAGCGTTTACACAGCCGCAAAGAATATGCGGGTACAGGCATTGGGCTTGCGATCTGTAAAAAAGTCATCGATCAACACAAAGGAAGGATATGGGTTAA
Organism: Nitrosomonas sp.; assembly: GCA_021582655.1. Classification (GTDB taxonomy): domain Bacteria; phylum Pseudomonadota; class Gammaproteobacteria; order Burkholderiales; family Nitrosomonadaceae; genus Nitrosomonas. The sequence goes on along the minus strand of CP091135.1, from coordinate 789,807 downwards.
ATCGGAACCCAATGTGGGCTCAGTTTTTTATTTTACTATTGCAAAAATCAAATAAGAATGAATCAGAATAACAATCAGAAACATGCAAATATCATTCTCATTGTTGATGATAACCCTGCCGATGCGCTATTAATGAAAGAAGCGTTTGCATTGTGCCAAAGCAATAATGAAATTAATGTGGTTGAGGATGGTATTTATGCGCTCGAGTTTCTCCGGGAAAAACAATCATCGCAACAATCCGTATGCCCGGATATTATTTTATTGGATTTGAATATGCCAAGAAGAAATGGCATGGAAGTACTGCGGGAGCTGAAAGTCGATCCGGAATTCAGCGTCATTCCGGTCATTATTTTTACTTCGTCTGCATCACGCGAAGACATCAAAGCCGCTTATGCGCAACACGCTAACGCTTATCTCCAAAAGCCCGGCGATTTTGATGGCTATATCAAAATCGCGAAATCAATCGAGGATTTCTGGTTCTCGGCGGCACTGCTCAATAAAGCGTAGTTTTTTATGACGGCAACCAAGATTCATATTTTGCTGATCGAAGACAACGAGTCCGATGCATTTCTGGTTCAAAATGAACTGCAAATGGCCATGGGTGATCAGATTTCGGTGATTCATACGGAGCGATTAAAAACAGCCTTCGAATTAATTGAAGCACTGTCTTTTGATTTAATCTTATCCGATTTGACATTACCGGACAGCGATGGAATTACAACGATCAATCTATTGCGGGAGCAAGCAACGAATATTCCGATCGCGGTTTTATCTTTCAGAGACGACGAAAAGCTTGCTATAAAAGCGATTCAAGCCGGAGCGCAAGATTATCTCGTCAAAGGAAATCTGACCAAAGGTGTATTATCGCGTGTGATTCGCTACTCGATTGAAAGAAAACGGATCGAGCAGAATATCCAGAAAGCGCAGCAGCGATTCCAGACGATTTTTGAAAAGGCACCGCTGGGTATTGCGCTCATTAATCTGGAAACGGGTGAGTATTACGATGTCAATCCGAGGTACGCATCCATCGTTAATCGCAGCATTCAGGAGTTGATGTCCATCAGTCAAGCCGACATCATTCATCCGGATGATCTCCTTTCTTATCAGCAAGAAATCGGTTTCTTTCTGAATCAACCTCATGACGACTACAAGCTTGAAAAAAGAATTTTACAGCCAGATGCGAATATCATTTGGATAGAAATGTTCATCGTACCTTTTGAAACAATGAACGATCAAGAGATTTGCTATCTTTGTATGATTGAGGATATTTCCGAGCGTAAGCGATTGATCGAGAATTTACGGCATTTAACCACGCACTTACAGGAAATTCGAGAAGAAGAAAGAACGCGGATCGGGCGTGAAATCCATGATGTTTTGGGTGGTGCGCTTACTGTTCTAAAGATGGATCTAGATTGGCTGGCAAAAAAGATCAGCACCAATCCCATGCATGAACGCATCAAATCACTTTATCAATTGACGGGAGAGGCAATTGAGACCGCGCGCCGGGTTTCGATGAACCTGCGTCCCAATGTACTTGATAACCTGGGATTATGTGGCGCAATCGAGTGGTTGGTGCGTGATTTTGAACAACGGACTAATATTCGCTGTACTTTGGAATCAATGGTATCGACGTTATCTTTTCATAACAAAAGCCATGAAACCAGTATCTTCAGAATCATTCAGGAAGCCTTCACTAACATTACCCGGCATGCGCAAGCAACACAGGTCGATGTTGAGCTCGTTGAGGAAGACGATGGTATTTTTATTTCGATCAAGGACAATGGCATTGGCATCAATCAAGCACAGACTCTTAACCCTGAATCCTTTGGGATCATCAGTATGAATGAAAGGGCCCAACAATTTGGCGGCAAGCTTCAGATTTCCGGCAAACCCATGCAAGGCACTTACGTAACGCTTCGAGTGCCACATAGTATAACAGTGACTGATTCAGGAGATTTCATTAATGATTAAAGTACTTATTGTAGACGATCACGCTTTGTTCCGAGATGGGTTAAAAAGAATCTTCAACGAAACCGATGATATTCAGGTTGTCACAGAGGCGGTCGACGGTAAGGATTTTCTCAAGAAAGCCAAAGAGTACGAGTGGGATGTTACGTTATTGGATATCAACATGCCCGACATCACTGGCTTGGATATCCTGAAAAGAGTGATGTCGATCAAATCGAATGCTTGCATATTGGTTCTGAGCATGTATCCGGAAGAGGAATACGCAATTAGGGCGATTCGTTCCGGCGCATCTGGTTACTTGACTAAAGATAGTCCCACCGATCAACTTATCAGTGTGATACGGCGATTGGCCAAAGGAGGTAAGTATGTTAATCCGGAGTTGGCTGAGAAGTTGTTGTTTAATCCGGTACAGGATCCTGAAAAACTGACCCATACGACTTTTTCGGATCGCGAATACCTGGTGTTTAAATTAATCGTATCGGGGGAATCGCTGACATCTATCGCCAATAAATTGGCGCTTAGTGTCAAAACGGTGAGTACGTATCGTTCACGCATTCTGGAGAAAATGAATATGAAGAATAATGCGCAACTGGTTAAATATGCTATTCAGCACAAATTGGTCGAATAACTTTACCGTTCAGTCCGTAAAAAACTTAGTATTGATTGCCTAAGTGCGATCAATTTACCATGAAAAAAATGCTCGGCACCAGGGATAAAAACAATCGGTTGGGACTGCGGTGTTGCCCAGGACAGAATTTGTGATGGCAGTACAATTTCATCTCGATCCCCCTGAATGATTAACGCGAAACGCGTCGTATCCGGAACGGGGGGTGCGTTGAGATGAACCACAGACGGTGCCACCAGCACTAAAAATTCCGGTTTCAGTTGCCCGGCTACGTGCAGTTGGATTGCACCGCCGAATGAAAATCCGGCAAGCAACAACGGTAAGTGTGCTGAATCGTTGATTCGATGATTGCGAATCGCTCCGGCAACGGCGATAACATCATCAATTTCGCCCGTACCATGATCAAAAAGACCATCACTATGCCCGACTCCTCGGAAATTAAATTTAGCGGTAATGAATCCAAGCGTGAGTAACGTTGCGAACAACGTGTGAATCACTTTGTTTTCCATTGTGCCGCCATAGAGAGGGTGCGGATGTGCCACAACAGCGATCCCTTTGGGATCTGCTTCCGGGCTACCGAGCACCGTTTCGAGTTTTCCGGCGGGTCCGTCGATAAAAATGTTTTTCAGGGTTGCGGCCACTGATCGGTCCCGGGTCTATTTAGATTTTCAATCGCTCGACAACGTTGCCTTTCATTAAGTACTCGTCAATGATTTCATCGATATCTTCCTGATCGACATATGTGTACCATATTTCATCGGGGTAAATTACAATAACCGGGCCCTCATCGCAACGATCGAGACAACCGGCATTGTTGACGCGGATGTTGTTTTTCCCTGATTGTTTCAAAGACTTTATTCGCTGTTTTGCGTAATCGCGCAACGCTTGCGCGCCGCAATCGTTACAACATCGCGCACCGCCTTCGCGCTGGTTGATACAGAAAAAAACATGGTATCGGTAGTAGCTCATGGTGGAATTTGCATTAATGAAAAATCTGCCACACCAACAACGCTGTCAACAAAATTGCGATCAGGGTCAACAAGCGATTGTGCCGCTTTTCTTCAGCAATCAGATCGATCAAGCGCTTATCTAAATCGTCATTGCGATTGGCGGTGATGGCTTGATGAATTAAACGAGGAAATTCAGGCATGATAACTGCCCAACTCGGTACTTCCTTTTCGATTCTGCTGGCGAATCCGCGCCAACCAATTTGTTCGGCCATCCAGCGCTCAAGAAAAGGTTTAGCCGTTTTCCACAAATCCAGATCGGGATCCAAATCACGCCCCAGTCCTTCGATATTGAGCAGGGTTTTTTGCAGCAGTACCAATTGCGGTTGAATTTCCACGTTAAACTGCCTGGATGCCTGGAACAATTGAAACAGTACTCTTCCAAACGAGATTTCTTTCAATGGCTTATCAAAGATGGGTTCACAAACCGCCCGAATGGCGGCTTCGAAATCATCCACGCGCGTATCTTTAGGAGCCCAGCCTGCTTCCACATGGGCCTGCGCGACTCTGCCGTAATCGCGGCGGAAAAAGGCAAGAAAGTTTTGTGCCAAATAGTTTTTGTCTACATCGCTCAAAGTACCCATAATGCCAAAATCCACAGCAATATAGCGCCCATCCTGTCCCACGAAAATATTGCCCGGATGCATGTCGGCATGAAAGTATCCGTCACGAAAAACCTGGGTGAAAAATATTTCTACCCCCATCCGCGCCAGTTGCGGGATATCGACGCCTTGAGCGGTTAATTCGTCGACATGACTGATCGGTATTCCCTTGACACGTTCCATCACCATGACGCTGGAGCGGCAATAGTCCCAATATACTTCCGGCACCAATAACAGGGGAGAATTGAGGAAATTACGCCGCAATTGGCTGCAATTGGCTGCTTCCCGCATCAAATCCAGTTCATCGTCCAAATGGCGTGCAAACTCGGAAACGACTTGCCGTAACTTCAAGCGCTTACCATCTGACCACAATGTTTCTGCAAGCCAGGCACCGGTATCCATCAATGCGACATCATGCGCGATGATTGGCTCCAAATTCGGTCGCAAAATTTTTACTGCCGCCTCGGTACCGTCATGCAACACGGCCAAGTGAACTTGTGCGACCGATGCACTTGCGATCGGTGTCTCTTCGAAGCGCAAGAAAATATCCGCTATTTTTCGGTCGTATTCTTTTTCCAGTGTCGCCAATACGTGCCGGTATGGAAACGGCGGAACTTGATCTTGCAGCTTCGCCAATTCATCGGCGATATCATGCGGCAACAAATCGCGTCGTGTGGATAACATCTGACCGAATTTCACAAAAATCGGACCGAGCGTTTCCAACGCCAACCGCAGGCGTTCTCCGCGCGGCTTGTCCAATTTTCGCCAGAAAGTGAGCGTTCTCACAAACACACGTAAGAATCGCAGACGACTGTGACTTAGTACAAACTCATCCAGTCCGAACCGAAATGCGACAAATTGAATTTTTAGTAAGCGAAGTAAACGCATGAAAAAAGAAAAACCGGGTAATCAGCGATTGTAATCATCCCTTTCCATTGGAGATACGCATCATTTTTCCCGTGTTATGTGGTGAATAGAATCAATTACGCGAGGGATTGAAGCTTGGTGTGGCTATCAATCGCTCCAGCCGTTGCTCGAGTTGCTCGGTGCGATGTCGCAAGTTTTGTAATTGCCCGGCAAACTGCTGCAGGGAAGGATTTTTTGTTAAATAATTTTGCTCCTCGACCAAGTATTCGGTCATGATTTGGGTGATGCGATTTATAGTGGCGTTGTGCCAGTGCAGCAGATCATTGCCCGTCCGTTGAGCACGATGCGCAGCAATATCACCGATTAAGTAACTGGTTTGGTGGGAAAAGAAAGCAGTCGCATCGAATTGCTTAGCGATTGAAATCAACACTGCGGCAACCTCTCGATCACCTTGTACTGCAATCAGATCGAATACCTTGTTTTCGTGCGCCCATAGTCTGGAAAATGCAATCAGGGGGATTGTCAGGGTAACATCGGTGTCCCCGTTCGCACGGGCCGGCTGTATTTCACCCTTCTGATCGATGATCAGCATCAAGCTGATTACTGGAAACACTTTGCAGCAAACCGTCTTGCCGGAATAGTAGCTCAATCGGTCGCGCGCCCACTGATGGCTGTGCAGCCAATGATTGATTGATGTCGTCACAGCGGGTTCAAGCATTTTAATATTTGTGATCAGTTTAATTCAAAATTCGCTGAGTTACGGATATTATATTCCAATGAGTGCTAACCCACTGTGGGCCGACTGCCGTACGGAAAGCCATCACAAATTTCCGCAGCTTTGTTGAGTATAACATTATCCTTTTGATCGCTATTTGCTATTCAGAGCATTTTCTTTGCTTGAGTATTCGGGGACCCATTGCTGCAAATTATCACGCACCTCCTGATCGGTGAGCACCGTGACATGCCTTAATCTCTCAATCAAGTCGGCGAGCCATTGCACATCCACTTGATTTGCTCGGGCAATTCTTACTTTCTGATGCGGGGTGGGTAATGTGTTTTCGCTGCTGGACAGCAATTCTTCATGCAATTTTTCTCCGGGTCGTAGTCCCGTATAAATGATGCGGATATCTTCTTCATGTAATCCGGATAACCGAATCATAACCTTGGCCAAATCAACGATCTTCACCGGATCTCCCATATCCAGCACAAAAATCTCACCACCGCCATTGACGCCACCCATTAATCCGGCCTGCAATACCAGTTGTGTGGCTTCCGGAATCGACATGAAATAGCGTGTCATCTCAGGATGTGTCACGGTGATGGGTCCTCCTCGCGCGATTTGTTCGCGAAACTTGGGAATCACGCTACCCGTACTGCCTAAAACGTTACCAAAACGCACCATGACAAAGCATGTCGGCCGGATTGTATGATCCGGCTGGGTCAATCGCTCTGCACCGGATTGTTGTAAGGCTTGACAAACCATTTCCGCCAATCGTTTCGTCGCTCCCATGACACTGACCGGATTGACCGCTTTATCAGTCGATACCAGCACGAATTTTTCAACCCCGAAGCGAATTGCCGCCTGTGACAGCACATAGGTGCCCATTACATTGTTCAGCAGCGCCTGGCAGGCATTTTCTTGTTCCATGAGCGGAACGTGCTTATACGCAGCCGCATGAAATACCACTGCTGGCTTGAATTGTGCGAATAATTGGGTCATTCGCGCCTCATCTTTTATGTCGCCGATCACAAATGACATTTGCAGTTCCGGGGCCCGGGCCAGGAATTCTTCCTGAATGTCATACAAAGCCAATTCGTTCAATTCCAGAAACACGATGCGCGCAGGCGTGAAAGCCACAATCTGACGGCAAAGCTCGGCGCCTATCGATCCGCCCGCTCCGGTTACCAGGATTACTTTTGCGGTCAGTAAGCCATGCAATCCTTCATCGTCGAGTACTACAGGATCTCTACCCAGTAAATCGTCAAGCTCGATTTCCCGAATTTGCGATACGGTCGTCTTGCCGCTGATCAAATCGACATACGACGGAACCGTCATCGTCTTGACGTCGATATTCGAACACATTTCCAAGGCATGTCGGTGCACCCGGTGGGATACCGATGGCATGGCGATAATGACGTGCCCCACATTCAGTTTCTGCACCCATTCCGGCAGTTCATTGATTACTCCCAGAACGCGCACGCCGTGCAATCGGGTGCCTAATTTTCTGGGATCATCATCCAGCATTCCCACGACGTGCCAGTCCCTGCTGCCTGATAATTCTTTCACCAGACTGAGCGCCGTGTTTCCGGCACCGAGTATCAGGACCAGCTTGGTGCCGTAGCCGCCCAGATTGAAGCGGCGCTCTTTCCAGGCACGATAAATCAAACGGCTACCGCCCATAATCAGCAGCAGCAATAACGGTACCATGACGATCACGGCAACCGGTATCGCCGTCAGCAGCCCCATCGGCCAAAGGATCAACGACACGACGCTATAACCGAGCATAGCCGCCACAAATATTCGTTTCAAATCGGGTATGCTGGCATAACGCCATAATCCGCGGTACAAACCAAGCCACAAAAAGAAGCTCGTCTGGATCGGTATGGCCCAGGGTAAAACTTTGGTCAGCGTCATCCATGAAGAATCAGGTATTTCAAAATTAAATCGGAATAAATAAGCAAGCAGCCACGCTACCGCGATAGCGGTGAAATCATGTACTATCGCAATAAATGTTCTGATCCCGAATTTGCTGATAAACATGTTGCCCATGTTACCCATGTTAGGGGTTGCGCTTACGACCGCATTCCGCGATCAGCATCAGCACCAAGTAAATACAAATCCAGACCGCTACGATTCCAAGCTGAGCCTTCGGGTCCTGCTGAGCGGCCCAGAAAGCGCTGCCGCCCGCGCCAAGCATCAAGGTATAGCCCAATAGGGCGGTATTGCGGTGTCCCCAGCCATGTTGAACCAAATACTGATAGTAATGCTCGCGATGTGCCTGCCAGATCTTTTTGCCGCGCACCAAGCGTTTGATGAGCGTAACGGTTGCATCCGCAATGAATGGAGAAAATACCAGGCATGGAAACCAAGGTTCCCAAATACCATTCACATAGCCTGTGATACCCAGTACCGCAGCCAGGAAGCCCAATGGCACGGAGCCGGTATCGCCCAAGAAAATCCGTGCCGGATAAAAATTATGAAATAAAAAAGCTAGCGCAGCTGCTGCAATGACGAAGTTGATTTGCGCGAAATCCACGCTTCCTTCCAGTAAGGCAAGCCAGCCGTAAAAAACGAATCCAATAACTGTCATACCTCCGGCCAAACCGTCAGAACCATCCATGAAATTATAAAGATTCGACATCCAGATAATCATGCCCGTGACGGATAATAACAACCATCCGCTGTATTGCGCACTCAGATGGCCGGCAACAAATACAATCGCGGCAATGCTATGCGCGATCAGTCTGATCCATGCGGGCGTATCCCGGATGTCATCAGCAAATGAAACAGCCATGATCAAAATAACGCCGAACCAAACCGCAGCGGATACCGGCGCATGAAACACCAGCCAAGTGGTTATGATGCCGAACAGTACTCCCACACCGCCGCTACGCGGAACAGGACTGGTGTGAAGTGAGCGAAAATTCGGCTGATCCAGAGCCCAGTTCGCCTTGCGATTTATCAACCACAAAACGAGTAGGAAAGACAGAAAAAAAGCGAGCAATGGCGCTGTCAAAAGCGTCCAGGAAAAATCCAATACCATAGTGGGCGCATTATCCATGAAGACTGGAAAATAAAAACAACCACTTTCTTGCCAAACGATAAGAAAGTGGTTTCGTTTTAATGAATTCGCCGCTAATGACTTAACAACCTTAAATCATGGGATTGGCCGCATAGCTTTGATGCGCGGCTGCAGCCGCGGTGCCACGTTCGATTTTCATTCCCAGATCGGATAAGACGGTTTCCACGGAATTCAAACAGAAAATCACATTTTCGATTCGGCATGATGTTCCCATCAAGCCGAAACGCCATACTTTTCCGGCAAAATCACCCAAGCCCGCGCCGATTTCAAGATTATAATCATCCAACAAACGGCGGCGGACCTCTTTCTCATCCACACCGCCTGGTACAAATACCGAATTCAATTGCGGTAAGCGATATTCCTCTTTAACCACATAATTCATTCCCAATGTCGCGAATCCGGCTTTCAGTGCTTCGTAGTTATAGCGATGGCGCGCCCATGAGTGTTCCAATCCCTCTTCATACAGCATCAGCAACGATTCGTGCAGCCCGTACAGGGCATTGGTAGGTGCGGTATGGTGATAAGTCCGTGTCGATGAGCCCCAATAATTCAGCAGCAGGCTGATATCCATAAACCAGCTATGCACTTTGGTCTTGCGATTCTTGACCAGCTCGGTCACCCGTTCGGAAAAGCTGACCGGCGACAATCCTGGTGGACAAGACAGACATTTCTGGCTGCCGGAATAAATCGCATCGATTTCCCAGTCGTCGACTTTGATCGGAGTGCCGCCCAGTGAAGTAACGGTGTCGACGATGGTCAGGCAATTGTATTTGCGGGCAAGCTCGCAAAGTGTTTTGGCATCCGACGAAGCACCGGTCGATGTTTCCGCATGTACAAACGCGATAATCTTGGTATCGGGATTTTTCTTGAGTGCATCCTCAACTTTTTGCGGATCGACCGGTTCACCCCATTTGTCGTCAACCGCAACAGCCACACCACCGTGTCGTTCCACGTTTTCGATCATGCGCCCGCCAAAAACGCCGTTACGGCATACAATCACTTTATCACCCGGCTCGATCATATTCACAAAACACATTTCCATTCCTACGGAACCCGGACCGGAAACCGGGAAAGTCATGCGGTTCCTGGTTTGAAACGCATAGCGCATCAATCCTTTGATTTCTTCCATCATTTCGGTAAAAACAGGGTCCAGGTGTCCCAATGTCGGACGCGCCATCGCGTTCAGCACGCGCGGATGGGTATCCGACGGTCCGGGGCCCATCAGAACACGCTGCGGCGGATAAAAAACTTTAGCTTCTTTCTCGGGACGAAAATCTTCGGTATTCATGAACAATCCTAAGTTAATAATATAATCTGATTTATGATGTGAATAAAAAGTGATTCTATCAAGTTGAACGCAGAGTTTACTATAAACTCGGAGGCACTCAATAAATTATGCTTATCCATAGGCTAAGTTTTTTCATAACCAATTCGGCAACCCTGCTTAAGATTCATTGATGAAAAGCCAGAAAGAACAACACACGCCGATGATGCAGCAATATTTGCAAATCAAGGCGCATCATCCCGATATGCTGATGTTTTACCGCATGGGGGATTTTTACGAATTGTTTTACGGAGATGCGGAGAAGGCCGCGAAGCTGCTCGGTATCACGTTGACACAGCGAGGCGTGTCGGCGGGTGAACCGATCAAAATGGCGGGGGTGCCGTATCATGCGGCGGAGCAGTATCTGGCAAAACTGGTCAAAGCAGGTGAGTCCGTGGTGATTTGTGAACAAGTGGGTGATCCGGCGACGAGCAAAGGTCCGGTGGCACGCGAGGTAACCCGTATCATCACGCCCGGCACGTTAACCGATGCGGCGCTACTCGAAGACAAACGTGACTGCATTTTGCTGTCGCTTAACGTTAATCGGGAAACTTTGGGCATAGCGTGGTTGAATCTGGCTTCAGGCCAATTTCGCGTTTTGGAAACAGGATTGTGCAATTTGATCAGCGAATTGGAACGCATTCAGCCGGCGGAAATTTTACTTCCGGAATCGCTGACATTGACCGGGTTGCAAGGAAAGGGGTTGCCGCTCAAGCGCCTGCCGTTATGGCAGTTCGATCATGACAGTGCAATCACTCAACTGACTCAGCAATTCGGAACCCAGGATTTATCAGGTTTCGGATGTGATGATTTGACAACCGCGCTATGCGCCGCCGGTGCTTTACTGGGGTACGTGAAAATCACACAAGGTACTGCGGCATTACCGGTCACTGCACTGCAGGCGGAACGCGGAAGTATTTATGTACGTATGGACGCGGCGACACGCCGCAATCTGGAAATTTCCGCGACTATCCGCGGTGAGCGCCATCCCACACTATTATCGTTGCTGGATACGTGTTCGACCAACATGGGAAGCCGCTTGTTGCTGTTTTGGTTGCATCATCCGCTGCGTGATCGCAGCACAATTCAACACCGGCTCGACAGTATCGCCGCTTTGATCGGAAGAACGGAGCAAAATTATTTCATCACGATTCGCAGTTTGTTGCGCCAAATCGCGGATGTGGAGCGAATCAGCGCGCGCATCGCCCTTCGATCGGCACGCCCGAGGGATTTGTCCGCTTTACGGGATAGCCTAAATCTACTGCCGGAAATGATACAAGCCATGGCGGCTTGCAGCAGTAAGCGAGTCGACGAACTGCTTCTTGCAATGCAAGCAGATCCGGTCGTTGCCGAGTTGCTGAATCGGTCCTTATTACCCGAACCGTCCGTGGTGCTGCGTGAAGGTAACGTGATTGCGAATGGTTACGATGCCGAACTCGACGAATTGCGTGCGATGCAAAATAATTGTGGTGACTTCCTGCTGCAATTGGAAATGCGCGAAAAGCAACGTACCGGAATACCCAATCTGAAAGTGGAATATAACCGGGTGCATGGTTTTTATATCGAGGTTACCCACACACATAGCGACAAGGTGCCTGCCGATTACCGCCGCAGACAGACATTGAAAAGCGCCGAACGCTACATTACACCGGAGCTGAAGGTGTTTGAAGACAAGGCGCTTTCCGCGCAAGATCGCGCGCTGGCGCGGGAGAAATTCTTATATGATGGAATCTTGCATCAGCTGGCCGGGCATACTCGCGTATTGCAACAGTTAGCGGCCGGCATTGCGGAAATCGACGTGTTGTGCGCGCTGGCGGAACGCGCGCAAACGCTTGGCTATATCGCGCCGCGATTTACTGATGAGAACAGCGTGCTGATCGAAGCCGGGCGCCATCCGGTGGTTGAACGGCAAGTGGAAAGCTTTGTCACCAACGACGTCGAACTGGGGGGGGAATTGACCCGGAATCCGCAAATGCTGATCATTACCGGCCCCAACATGGGCGGTAAATCGACGTACATGCGGCAAATCGCACTGATTGCATTGATGGCGCATTGCGGCAGTTACGTGCCGGCGCAAAAAGCATGCCTCGGTATGCTTGATCAGATTTTTACGCGCATCGGTGCTGCCGACGATCTGGCGGGCGGACGTTCGACGTTCATGGTGGAAATGACCGAAACCGCCAATATACTTCATAATGCTACTGCCCACAGTCTGGTGTTGATGGACGAAGTCGGCCGAGGCACATCGACTTTCGATGGCTTGGCTTTGGCGTTCGCCATCGCTGGTCATTTGTTGACCAAGAGTCGCAGCCTGACCTTGTTCGCGACGCATTACTTTGAACTTACGCAGCTTGCCGCGGAATTCAAACAATTGCGTAACGTTCATTTGGACGCGATCGAGTATAAACATCGCATCGTATTCATGCACAAAGTCAATCACGGGCCCGCCAGTCAGAGTTACGGGTTGCAAGTGGCGGCATTGGCCGGTGTTCCCGAATCGGTCATTCGTCTGGCCAGAAAACACCTCGCGGAATTGGAGCAAGCGCGCGCTAACCAATCACCACAATTGGATTTGTTTGCTTTTACTGAAGAATTGTCTGGGGACACGATCATACAACCGCATCCGGCAATCGCGATGCTGCACGATTTGTCGCCCGACGACATGACGCCGCTGCAAGCCCTGGAACAGTTGTATTTGTTAAAAAAATCGGTCGAGGCCACCGGTACTCCATGATTCGTTACCGACGCGGCAACTGCAATGCGGATGGTTTCTTAGCGGAGTCTGTTAATGATGATGACCATGCGGGCCATGTACGTGTTCGTGTGAAATTTCTTCCGATGTAGCGGGACGAATCTCGGTCACTGCGCAGGAAAAATTAAGTTTCATACCGGCAAACGGATGATTTCCATCGACAATCACGCTCTCGTCGGTAACGTCGGTCACTTTATAGAGAATATAGTCGTCGGAACCTTCCGCCGCACCTTCGAAATGCATACCGATCGTCACATTTTGTGGAAACGAGTCGCGTGGTTCGACACGGATCAATTCGGCATCGTATTCCCCGAAGGTATCTTCGGGCTCCATCGACACCGAACAGGAGTACCCGACTTCCTTGTCGTGCAATGCCTCTTCCACCAACGGAAAAATACCGCCGTAGCCACCATGCAAGTAACTGATCGGTGTATCCGTTTTCTCCAGGATTCGCCCTGAAGCATCGGTTAATTCGTAAGTGAGCGAAACGACCGTATTTTTTTGTACACGCATAATAGATTTATCCTTTGTTGAAATGTAAGCCGATGTGGCTAGTAAATTACTTACCCATGACATTACCGCTTACTTGAGCGGCGATAATGGCACTTCTTCGTTTCCGATAGCAAGGCTGATGATATCCGATAAGTAGTTATAGCTCTATAGCAAATTGATTATATTGTTATTTCAGTGCGTTATGAATTCTTCCAGAAAGAGCAAAGATCGTTTGATACCGCGATTTATGGAAGATACGCACGGTGTTGTTGGTAATGAAATTCACATCGCATCAGGATGTAGCCTTTGGTGAATCACTGTTTTGACCGGTGCGAAGCTTTGCCGGTGTATTTCGCAAGCGCCATGTTGTTGTAATACCGCCAAATGCACTTTGGTCGGATAACCTTTATGCCGGTCAAATCCGTATATCGGGTAGATCGAGTGCAAGCGCTGCATTTCCGCGTCACGCGCGGTTTTTGCCAGAATTGACGCTGCGGATATTGCAGGAATTAAACGATCGCCGCTGACAATAGTTTGTACCGAGCAGCGTAGATGCGGGCTGTGCTTACCGTCAATCAGCGCCAGCTTCGGTACAAACGGCAAGCTGTCGACGGCGCGTTGCATGGCAAGTAAACTGGCTTGCAGAATGTTAAGCCTGTCGATTTCCTGTACCGTAGCCGAAGCGATCGCCCATGCAGTGGCGTACTGTTTGATCTTCAATGCCAGTGTATCGCGCTGCGCTGCACTTAATTGTTTGGAATCAGCCAGACCGTCGATAACGTGTGCCGGATCCAGCACGACGCACGCCGCGTATACCGGCCCGGCCAATGGTCCACGGCCGGCTTCATCGACACCGCAAATCATTGTCACTTGCCGGGAAAACGCCGATAAATTGATTGAGCGGGCAAATCGTTTCGTTGTAAGAGTAGCTCAGCTTGCTCGTCTATTTTATTGATGGGTCCCGGTCGCTGTGTTCCGTGCGTTTCGCGCTTCATCTCGCCGAATTAATCAGCCATTGCCTTGAATAGAGCAATCGCTGGTGCTAAACCGGTCTTGCCGTACACATCAATTGTGCTTCGGTCACCAGTTGTCCGTCGACTTCCGCTCGTGCGCTATATTTCCACAATCCTTTGATCTGACGATCAATAGCGACCTTGAGCATCAATTGATCGCCGGCGATCACAGGCTTTTTGAAACGTACTCCGTCGATACCGACAAAGTAATATACCGAATCGGTTTTATTGACGGCATTCTCGGTTTTCAGCGTCAATAACGCGGCTGCTTGTGCCAGTGCTTCGACGATCAGAACCCCTGGCATGACGGGATGATGCGGAAAATGTCCGGAAAAAAACGGCTCGTTGATGGATACGTTTTTCACCGCGACAATATCCTTGCCTTCTTCGAGCGCAATAACCCTGTCGACTAGCAATAGCGGGTACCGATGCGGCAAGTACTTCAGAATTTCATGAATGTTCATGGTATTCATTGTTTTTTCCTTAAGATTCCGGAGAATACCGGATTATTGTTGTTCGGTGTCGAGCGCTTTGATCACTTTGTCGGTGATGTCGATACGCAGGCTGCGGTACACGGAGTCTTGCAATTGCAAGATTAAATCGTAGTTTTCATTTTCCGCAATCTTGTGGATGGCTTGGTTGGTGCGTTCCAGGATATAACTGTATTCCTCGTTCTGGCGTGCATTTAAGTCTTCGCGCATCTGTCTTTGCGCGCGTTGATAATCCCTGCTGAGATTGGCCAAGCTTCTTTCCAGATTACGCCGCTCCGATTCCTCCATGCTATGACCTTTCTTTTCTAGCTTATCCTGGAGTACTTTGGCCTGTATCGCCATTTTCTTGATATCCTCATCGCGCGGCAGGAATTCCTGGTCGATTTTTTTTTGTGCTTGTAGCGCGGCTTGGGATTCACGTAGGATTTTTTCGGTATTGACTACGCCGATTTTGATAGCGCTTGCACAAGCGGTGTTCCATCCCATGGCAAGCACTGTCAGCATCAAAACAACAGAGAATATTCCATATATCGGAGTGGTCTGCTTGTCAGGCAATGCCACAGACATTTGATCGGATTCATAGAAACATTGATCAATTGGCTGCACGGGTGAGTTGTTTCGTCGCGAGGGCGACTCCTCACTTATGTTGCTGATATACCTTGATTGCTGTATTCCATGCGTCCCGTGCTTCATTCCGTTTGCCGAATTGATCAGCATTTCCTCAGAATTGTTGACCGAACATGAACTGGAAACGTTGCAAATTATCCGCCGGGACATCGTTCAGCGGTTCAGCCAGACTGACTTTCAGCGGCCCCATCGGCGAAACCCAGGTCAATGCGATACCTGTGGAATAACGCACCAAATTGTTCAATTCATGAAATCTGTTAAAGGTCGTGCCGCCATCCACGAACACACTGAATCGTAACGACCGGTCTTCTTTCATGAAGGGTAACGGAAACATCAATTCGACATTACCTACCACCCGCTTGCTCGCGCCAATTGCAAAAAAACGCGACGCATTCGGTGTAGCGGAATTCAGATTCGGAATGATTTCATCGCGGGGACCCAGTGAATTCAAATCATAGCCGCGTACTGAATTGTTACCGCCGGCAAAGAAGTTTTTGAAGAAAGGCAGATTATTGCCTTTGTAGCCGTCGCCGTAACCAACTTCGGTATTGATCATTAAAGTCATCCAATCGGCAAATGAATAAAACCATTTCTGATGGTAGCTGATCTTGTAATAATTCAAATCTCCGCCGGGAGCGCTGACTTCACCGAACAATCTGTGCGTGGTGCCGGCGGTGGTCCAGATCGCGCTATCGCGGCGGTCGCGCGCCCAACTGACGGTTATCGGAAAATTATTGGTATTGCGCCCGAATTCGTTGACAAAGTCGAGATAGCGCTTCGGGCTGTTGGCGTAAGTGCTCAGTTCGGTGTTTTCACCCGCAATACCGAACGAAATGATATCGTTTTCCGCGATGGGGATTCCAAACCGGATACCCGCGCCCATGGTTTCGGTTTTGAACTCGCCGAATCGGGTCAACGGTCGGGTATCCAAATCCCGTTTGTAGACGTCAAATCCAACACTGATGCCGTTTACCGTGAAATAGGGATTGGTGAACGACGCCGCGTAGGTCTTGTTGATCTGACCGGTGTTAACGTCCAAGCTGAAAAAATTACCTGTACCAAAAATGTTGTTCTGCGATACCGAGCCGTTCAGAATGATCCCTTGACGATCCGAATAACCGGCACCGAACATGATCGAACCGGTCGGACGCTCTTCGACTTTGACTTTGATATCAACTTGATCGGACTTATTCGGTACCGCAGGGGTTTCGATGTTGACACTATTGAAGTATCCCAGGCGGTCGACACGTTGCTTGGACAGATTGATTTTTGACGTGGAGTGCCATGCCCCTTCCATTTGCCGGAATTCACGGCGAATCACTTCGTCCTTGGTTCTGTCGTTACCTATGATATCAATGCGCCTGACGTAAACACGCCGCCCCGGATCGATAAAAAAAGTGAACGCCGCTTGTCTTTTTTCCTGATCGATTTCCGGATTCGCATTAATATTGGCGAATGCATAACCGTCGTCGCCGAAACGATCGGTAATCGATTTGATCGATTCGGTCAGTTTCTGGCGTGCGAATACTTCACCCGACTTGATCAGAATCAATTTGCGGATTTCATCCTCAGGCACCAGCAATTCTCCTGCGACTTTAACATCGGATACCGTGTATTGTTCGCCTTCGGTTACATTGATGGTGATATAAATATCGCGTAAATCCGGGGTAATGGATACCTGCGTCGATTCGATATTGAATTCCAGATAACCGCGATCTAAATAGTGTGACCGCAGCGTTTCCAAGTCCGCAGACAACTTCTGCTTGGAATACTGATCATTTTTGGTAAACCAGCTCAGTAAGTCGGGTTTTCTGAGCACCAGAATGCCGCGTAATTCCTTATCGTTGAATTTTTCATTACCGACGAAACTGATTTTCTTGATTCGTGCAGTACGGCCTTCGGTAATATCGAAATTGATCGCGACGCGATTGCGCTCCAGCGGTGTTGAGGTGGTAGTGATTTTAACCGCATATTTACCGCGGCTGATGTATTGGCGCTTTAATTCCAGTTCGGCACGTTCCAGCAGGGAGCGGCTGAAAATGCGTGACTCAGCGATGCCGGCTTGCTTCAATCCTTCGAGCAGTTTATCTTTTTCGAACTCTTTGGCGCCATTGATGGTGATTTGTGCGATCGCGGGTCGCTCGATAATTTCAACGATCAGCACACCCTTTTCGGCCTTTAATTTGACATCCTTAAAAAAGCCGGTCGCATACAACGCTTTGATGGCTTCGGTGGCCTTTTCTTCGGTGAGGATATCGCCGACCTTGATGGGCAGATAACTGAATACCGTGCCGGCCTCGGTACGTTGAATGCCTTCGACACGAATATCGGTGACGACGAAACTTTCACTCGCCCAGCCCGTTGCTGCAAAAATAAGACCAAAAAGAACAATAAGATAATGAAGCTTCATTATTTAACCGGTAACCAGTCGACTGATATCGTTATAAATGGCAAACAGCATCAAGGCGAGTAACAGTATCAGGCCGATTTTTTGGCCGATTATGATGGTATTGTCCGAAAGCGGACTTCCTTTCACGATTTCAATCGTATAAAACATCAAATGGCCGCCATCCAAAATCGGGATCGGCAATAAATTTAAAATTCCAATGCTCACACTGATCAATGCCAGAAACGCCAAATAGGATACCAATCCCATCTGTGCGGATTGGCCGGCGTGGTCGGCGATTGAAATCGGGCCGCCGACATTCTTCAAGGACACATCACCGGTAATCATTTTTCCGAGCATTCGCAGCGTCAGGGAGGTGGTTTCCCATGTCTTTTCCATCGCTTTGGACCAGGCCTGACCGATCGGATACCTGACAGTAACCAGCAATGCATTGAATTCATCCTGATGGGTGGCGGGCGCTACGCCGATTTTACCGATATTTTTACCGTTTTCCGATGCCGATTCCGGCGTTACGGTCAATTGAATCAGTTGCTCGTTACGCAAAATTTCCATCAGTAATGAGCGATCCGGATGGGCGCGTATCTGTTGGACAAAATCACTCCAGGCTAGAATTTCCGTATTGTTTATCGCGATAATCTCATCGTTGACTCGCATCCCGGCTCGTTCCGCTACGCTTCCTGCGACCACTTGCCCGATAACAGGGGTGATATGCGGCTGATAACCGGTAAATCCGATTATTCCCGGAAAATTCTCATTCACTGTATTGGGATCGATTTGACTCAAATTTAATTGTCGTTGATGAATTTCCCCATTCTTGCCGGTAGTTTGTATTGCGATACTGGGAGATTGTGCAATCGCATGGCGCAGCAGAATCCAACGGGCATCCTGCCAACTGGCGATTGATTCATTTTCAATTTTGACAATGGTTTCTCCGGCTTCAAATCCCGCTTGTGCCGCTGGCGTACCGGGTTCGACGGTCCCCAGAATGGGTTTCATCCCCGGGACCCCTATAATAAATAACCACCAATAAAGAATAATTGCCAGCAAGAAATTGGCGATAGGGCCGGCAGCGACGATAGCGAACCGGCGTCCGACGGATTGTCGGTTAAACGCACGTGGCAAATCCTGGTGTGCCACTTTTCCCTCGTTCTCATCCAGCATTTTGACATAGCCGCCCAGTGGGATAGCGGCAATTACCCATTCTGTCTGGTCCTTTCCCCAGCGTTTACGAAAGATCGGTTGCCCGAATCCGATGCAAAAACGCAGCACTTTGACACCACTCCAACGTGCTACCAAATAATGACCGAATTCATGAAAGGTGATCAGCACGCCTAAGGCAACAATAAAGGCGATGATCGTATAGGTTATCGACATATCAATTGGTCGCGTATGAAGAAAGCGTAATGCTTATCATCGCATGGTACAGGCAAATCGCCATCGGCTTGCTTCAGTGGATAAATACAGGATACTAACATTAATTGACGGAATCAGAAAAATCACTTTGCACCGACTCCGCTCAAGATTGTGCGGCAAGCCATTCCCGCGCTTGGTGGCGGGCCAGCGCGTCCGCTTCCAATACGCCGTCCAGTGTTGTCATTGCCGCTTGGGGCACCGCATTCATAACCTGTTCGATCATCACCGGAATTGCGGTGAATTTCATGCGCTCGGCAAGAAAAGACTCCACCGCAACTTCGTTGGCGGCGTTCAGGACTGCCGGCATATTCCCTCCCGCCGCGAGCGCCCGGTAAGCAAGTCGCAAACAGGGAAATCTATCAAGATCGGGAGCTTCAAAATCAAGGTGTCCGACCTTGAACATATCCAACGCGGATACGCCGCTATTAATACGCTCGGGAAAGCCCATGGCGTGTGCGATCGGTGTTCGCATGTCAGGATTGCCAAGTTGTGCGATAACCGAACCGTCAACATAAGCCACCATCGAATGAATGACGCTTTGCGGATGAATGACCACTTCGATTTTCTCGGGTGGTGCATTGAATAACCAATGCGCTTCGATAACTTCGAGTCCTTTGTTCATCATGGTCGCGGAATCCACCGAGATTTTTTGCCCCATGCTCCAATTCGGATGTGCACATGCTTGCCCCGGCGTCACTTGCTCCAGGGTGTCCAATGGTGCGCGCCGGAATGGCCCGCCAGATGCGGTCAGTAGAATGCGACTGATCCCCGATGCTGCCAGATTACCGTTGAAATGTAGCGGCAACGATTGATAAATTGCGTTATGTTCGCTGTCGATCGGCAACAAAGTTGCATTATTCCGCTTAACCAGATCCATGAAAATGCCGCCAGCCATCACCAAGGTTTCTTTATTGGCCAGCAAAACCAATTTCCCCGTTCTCGCCGCGGCAAATGTCGGCAGTATGCCTGCAGCCCCGACGATAGCCGCCATCACCGCATCGACCTCCGGCAGTGAAGCAACGTATTCCAACGATTCGATACCGGATAAGACTTGGGTTTTCAATCTTGCTGCATGCACAGCTTCGGTCAATCGTGTTGCGCTTTCCGGATTCAGCAAAACGGCATAGCGCGGGCGAAAGCGTTCGCATTGCGCCAGCATTTTCTCTACATTATTATTGGCAGTCAGTGCAAAAGCCTCGAAGCGATCGGGATGCCGCGCGATGACATCGAGTGTACTGTCGCCGATACTGCCTGTTGAACCCAATATGGTTATTTTTCGAATGGTTTTCATGGTGCTGTGGGGTAAAAGGCAAGTAAAGCCAACATGGCAAATGGTAATGATGAAGTCAGCGCATCGATTCGGTCCAAGATGCCGCCGTGACCGGGCAGAATATTGCCGCTATCTTTTACGCCGGCTTGACGCTTAATCATTGATTCGTATAAATCGCCGACGATGCCAAGAATCGCCATGATAACCAGCAAAGGAATCAGCGTCGCTGCCATTGAGGTTTCGTTAAATGTAACATCCCAGAGCAATCCGTACAGCAAAACGGCACACAAGGCTCCGGCGACACCTTCCCAGGTTTTATTCGGACTGATTAACGGTGCCAGTTTGTGCCGGCCCAAGGCACGTCCGGTAAAATAAGCCGCGGTATCGGAAATCCAGATGGCTGCCATCAATCCCAGCAACAACAATGGACTGATCGTGCGTAATTGATAGAGTGCCAAGCAAGTCGGCAACAGCACGATCCATCCGATCAACATCCAAATGATCGGGCTGCGCACATCATAAAATCGTTTGAGATAAAGCGGTGCGCTGACAAGCCAGAATGCCGCCGACAAGCTGTAAGCCCAAATCAGATTGGTGGAGTAGCTATTGCTTTTTACCGATTCACTGAGCAGGAATAACAATTCCCCGCCGATGAAAGTTGTCAATAGCATAAAAACAATGGTATTTCTTACCGAAAGATTCGCCAGACGACTCCATTCTCGCGAACCGATCACAGTTAAACCAAGTAATACGATCGCCCAAAAAACATCTTGCAAATAAAATAGCGCCGACAAAAACAAAGGCAAGACGACGATGACCGTAACAATGCGTGCTCTGAGCATAAGAAATTACTATCCTTCACCCGAAAGCGCTATCCGGAGTTGCTCGCTGGTTCGTCCGAACCGGCGTTCACGTTGTTGATAGGAGTGAATGGCCAACTCCAGTTCGTGTTCGTCAAAATCCGGCCACAAGGTGCTGGTGAAATACAACTCGGTATAGGCGAGTTGCCACAATAAAAAATTACTGATCCGGTACTCTCCGCCGGTGCGAATGAACAAATCCGGCTCCGGTGCGTAGCTTAGGGCCAGATACTGCGCTAAATTTTCTTCTTCCAGATCATCCGGCAGCGTAGTCGAATGCGTCACCATTTTACGCACCGCTTGCATAATATCCCAGCGCCCGCCGTAATTGGCGGCGACAGTGAACGTCAAGCGGGTGTTGTCGGCGGTGAGTTGTTCGCCTGTTTGGATGGATTCGATAATCTTGGAATCGAAGCGCGATAAATCGCCAACAACCTTAAAGCGAATTCCGTTTTCATGCAGTTTGGTGATTTCTTGTTCTAATGCGGTTAAAAAAAGTTGCATTAGCGATGCGATTTCTTCATTGGGACGACGCCAATTTTCACTGCTGAATGCGAACAATGTCAAATAAGCGACACCTCGTTCCATACACGCCTTGATAACGCCACGCACCGCTTCCATCCCTTGTTTATGCCCGGAAATTCTGGGCATCAGACGGTTTTTCGCCCATCGCCCATTGCCATCCATGATGATAGCGATATGCTTAGGGATTGCTCCCATTTCCGGTACTGCGACTGTTGAACTTGGCTCCTGAGCCATATTAAACAGCCATCAATTCAGCTTCTTTGACTTGTACAACCTTATCGATTTCAGCGATGTAGCGATCGGTCAGTTTTTGAATATCATCTTGACCGCGGCGTTCATCATCTTCCGCGACCCCCTTGGTTTTTAACAGCTCCTTCAAATGGGCATTGGCATCCCGACGTACATTCCGCATCGCTACACGTACGGCCTCCGCTTCCTGTTTGACCACTTTCAACAGATCGCGTCGCCGTTCTTCGGTTAATGCCGGCATCGGTACACGTATCGTATCGCCAACCGGCATCGGGTTTAATCCCAAATCGGATTCTCGGATGGCTTTTTCGATTGCATTGGCCGTTTTTTTCTCCCAGGGAACGACGCCGATAGTACGCGCATCGATAAGGGTGATGTTCGCCACTTGGTTGATTGGTGTTTGCGTACCGTAATAGTCGACCGTGACATGATCCAACAAACCGGTATGCGCCCGCCCGCTTCTGATTTTACTTAAATCCACTTTTAATGCTTCAAGGCTTTTTTGCATTTTCTGTTCAGCGGATTTTTTTACATCGGCTATCGTCATATTCATCCTTCCAATTCGATTCTCAGATACTCAGCCACTTGCAGTTCAAATTGTCACCAGAGTTCCTTCATCCTCTCCTTTGATGATGCGTTTTAACGCACCCGCTTTGAAGATGCTAAACACACTGAGCGGTAATTTCTGATCGCGACATAACGTCAATGCGGTGGCATCCATCACTTGCAAATTTCGTTTGATGGCTTCGTCAAAGGTCAATTTCTGGAACCGCGTGGCAGTCGGATCTGTTTTAGGGTCACTGGTATAAATACCATCGACTTTAGTGGCTTTGAGCATAATGTCGACGTTCATTTCCATACCTCGCAATGCCGCGGCGGTATCTGTGGTAAAAAAAGGATTCCCGGTTCCCGCCGCGAAAATGACAATTTTTCCATCTTTTAAGTAACGCATTGCGCGTGCACGGACATAAGGCTCGACGACTTGTTCAATGCGCAAGGCTGATTGAATACGCGGTACCAGCCCGGCCAGTTTCATGGCGTCTTGCAATGCCAGCGCATTCATTACGGTTGCCAACATTCCCATATAATCCGCATTGACCCGCTCAAGACCATCGTTGGCCGATTTCATTCCGCGGAAAATATTACCGCCACCTACCACGATGGCGATTTCGACGCCTAGTTTGCTGATTTCCCCAATTTCGGCGACGATTCTTCCCATTACCGTATGATTGATACCATACGGATCTTCACCCATCAATGCTTCACCTGACAGCTTAAGCAAAATTCGGTTATAGGTTGCTGTGGTCATCGGATATCAAATGCTGAATTAAAAAACTTATTTTGCCTGCCCCATTTGAGCTTTGACTTCCTCGGCGAAATTCTCGGTTTTCTTCTCAATACCTTCGCCGACGACAAACATGGTAAAGCCGTTTACCTTGGCTGCTTTTTTTGCCAATAATTGTGCCACGGTCTGCTCCGGATCTTTTACAAACGGTTGCCCCAATAGCGTAATTTCAGCTAGGTATTTCGCGATCCGACCATCGACCATTTTTTCAATGATGTTGGCCGGCTTACCACTTTCAGCTGCCTGTGCTGCAAAGATCTGCCGCTCATGCGCCAATACATCGGCGGATACTTGTTCTTCGGAAACACACATTGGCTTACTGGCGGCGATATGCATTGCAATATCCTTACCCAGGATTTCATCGCCGCCGTTGTGGTCGACCATGACGCCGATCTTCGTACCGTGCAGATAATAAGCCAATTGCCCTGCGGTTTCATGGCGCCCGCAGCGGCGGATACTGATATTTTCCCCCAATTTCATTACTAAAGCCTTGCGCGACGCCTCGACTGTTTCACCATTTGGCATTGCCGTATCGCTGAGCGAAGCGACATCGGTGAAATTTTTAGCCGTCGATAGTTCAGCCAGACTTTTGGCGAAATTGATAATATCCTCGTTGCGAGCGACAAAATCGGTCTCGCAATTGACCTCAACCAATGCGCCGCTGCGTCCGTCCGCCGAGATAAAAGCACCTATAACACCCTCTGCTGCGACACGTCCTGCAGCCTTGCTTGCTTTGGCGCCGCTTTTGATTCTTAAAAGATCCTCCGCGGCTTTCATATCGCCATTGGTTTCCACCAAGGCCTTTTTACACTCCATCATGCCGAGTCCGGTCATTTCACGCAACTCTTTGACCATACCTGCGGTAATCTCCGCCATATTCACTCCAGATACAAAATTAGTTTATGAAAAGTAGATAATATACTTACGCTTTACCGGCATTTCGACAATTCCGCCATATTCACGCTATGCCGAAGCAGAGTGCAATATACGGTTTTTTTGCATCGCACAGCCGGAAGCGGTTGGAATTATTCGTTTTCTTCGGAGCCCGCTTCGATAATTTCCTGAATTGACTGATTTCTTCCTTCCAGAATAGCATCGGCGACCCCTCGCGCGTACAAGCGGATTGCCCGACTCGAATCGTCATTCCCGGGGATGATATATTGCACGCCTTCAGGATTGTGATTGGTATCCACGATGGCGATGACCGGGATGCCCAGCTTTTGTGCTTCGATGATAGCGCCTTTTTGATAACCGGCGTCGATTACAAACAACGCATCCGGCAATCCCTTCATATCTTTGATGCCACCCAGGCTGCCATTAAGTTTATCCAGCTCCCGCTGCAGATCCAGTGCTTCTTTTTTGATCATCCGATCCAATGTGCCGTCTTGTACCATGGCTTCCATTTCATGTAGACGTTTGACCGATTGTTTGATGGTTTTGAAATTTGTCAACATTCCTCCCAGCCAACGCTGATCGACGTACGGCGCACCGCAGCGAGACGCTTCCTCTCGCACGATATCGCGGGCCTGGCGTTTAGTGCCGACAAAAAGAATCACACCCCGATTTGAAGCCAGCTGACGTACATACTTCATCGCTTCTTCATACATCACCAGCGTTTTTTCGAGATTGATAATATGAATTTTGTTACGATGGCCGAAGATATAAGGAGCCATCTTGGGATTCCAAAAACGTGTCTGATGGCCGAAGTGAACCCCCGCTTCCAGCATTTGCCGCATTGTTACTGACATATAAATAATCTCCTCGATTAGGATTGAGCCTCCACTCGCCGCTAACTGCCTCAGCGAATGTGTGAATTTAATTTGATCGCATAAACCGTTAGTTTTGCAGTCAAATTATCTGTGCATTATAGCATTTTCTGCGGGTTACTCAAAACCGTGGCGATTGATTGCTCCGCAAGCTTTGTTGCTTCCTGAGAATCCAAGCCACAGCGATTGTAATTGATCGGTATGGATTCGGCGTGGCGGAAATCGAACCCGGTGGCGCTAAACACCATGCGGTATTTGGTGGGCACAGCAATGGATAATCATCGGCAGTGGAAAATACTTTCTTCCCAACAACGTGAATACGCACATGATAATTCCATTCCTCAATCAACCCTGACTTTGTCGATTTCTCCTGCCGTATTATTGATGCTGTCTACAGCTCGTCTTCCCGTCATGTTTGATTTGGAAATGGAATAACCTGTCACTCTTTTTCGTGAACCGGATAGCGGTGGATTGCTTCCAGCTGTGCTATACGATTGGATCCGAACTACTGCATCAAGCGAATATTTGATGTTAGGCGATGCTGTTCGATTGGGTATTTTTTGAAAATGTATGATGACTTGTAAGGGAGGTGCATATTTTCTGAAAATCGGCACGGACCATAGCGGGTGTCCGCTTTAACCATGCGGCGAGGATTCTGGAATCGGTTGTTTCAAGAATAATACTGGCTTCCAGCAGTTGATGTAGCGAAGGCGTTAATACTTTTTTATCATCTAAAGCTTCAATCAAGCGGGCTGCGTGCATTTTTGCACGTCTTAATTGCCCGACTTCATAAAACGGCACGCGATTTTCGCGCTGTTTTAAATAATTGCCGGTGTCATGACTGGTTTGTGTTTCTGGATATCTCATCGATGTTAATTCCTTCCGTCAGGTAATCGTTCAAGTATAGTTACAACGTATGACAGAAATATAACGGCCCGATGAAACCCGTCTTTATTTTTTAGAGAACACGGCAGGCCAATAAGCAACTCGGGGCAAAGGCTGACGGAATGATCATTCGATCAATCGATGGGGTTTTTGTAAAATGACGAGGCCATGGGTACTATGACATGTTACCTAAATGCCAATAGATCCTAATTGCCGGTTGCCTTATGAGAAAAGGGGGCGTGTTCAGGACTGGTTGTGTGTTCGTGCGCTGGGCGACTCCGGGCGTGGCCGTTGGATTTTTATCGGGATTGTTCGCCATTATCGCTACGATCTACGCAACCAGTTGTTTTCGCTGTTGTGATCGGCAGTATCAGCTGGGAGGTTGCGCTGCCTGATTGTCGCTGGATCAGCAATTGACGCAAAGGCTGTTGTCGGCTATCGCTTCACGAATTTTTTCTTCTAATGGGGGGCGCAATCCGGTTTTTCGGGCATTTTCAAGCGCTGCTTCCGGATCCATACCCTTGGTGATTTGATAGCTGGCCCACATTGCGCTTGCGCGATTGCCGGAGCCGCAATGAATCAGCAGCGGACGCTGCACGGACTCCATCACCTTAGCGAACTCGGCGAGTTGCTCTTTGGTGATTCCCGCGACCGTGGTGGGAATATTCACATATATCATACCCGCACCGTCGACCAGCGATCTTTCTTCGGCGGTGCCCTCATTTTTGGTACGTAAATCGATCACCGTTTTAATACCGGTCGCCGCCAGCGCCGGCACGCCGCCGTCGCTGATCAAACCGGAAAGTGCGATTTGCTCGGTGATGCGGCTATAGTTTTGCACCGCGACCACCTGGTGCCCGAACGGCACTCGCCCTGTGGCATGTGCTGTGCTGCTGATCACGATAGTCACCAGCGCTGTCAGAATGATAAAGTGTTTCATGATAGCCCCACTGAGATAGTATGAAGTAAGAAAACCGATCCTCATTGTAGCGAAGGAAAACACCGATGCCAACTGAACCGACCCAAACGCACGGCGAGCCACCGGTTTGGCACGCGATGACGCCGGAGCAAGTGATGCATTTGTTGGCGGCCAAACCGGATGGCTTAACGGAAACGGAGGTTACCCGGCGGTTGATGCGCTGCGGCGAGAATCGATTGATGCCGGGCAAGGGGGTAAGTCCTGTCATACGGTTTTTATTGCAGTTCCATAACATATTGATCTACATGCTGCTGGCGGCAGCTGCAATCACTGCCGCATTGGGTCGTTGGGTCGATAGTGCGGTTATCCTCGGCGTGGTGATCATCAATGCCTTGATCGGCTTTATTCAGGAAGGCAAAGCGGAAAAAGCGTTGGCTGCGATCAGAAAATTGTTGTCGTCGACGGCGATGGTGATACGCGATGGGCAGCGGCGGCCGGTTTTCTCGGTGCAATTGGTTCCAGGCGATATCGTCTTATTGCAATCCGGCGACAAGGTGCCTGCCGATTTGCGGTTACTCAGTAGCAAGAATTTGCGCATTGAAGAGGCGGCGTTGACGGGGGAATCGGAGGCCGTCGACAAATCGGTAAACGCTGTCGACACGACTGCTACGATCGGCGACCGCTTTTGCATGGCGTACTCAAGCACGCTGGTGGTTTATGGGCAGGGTAGCGGCGTTGTTGTCGCCACCGGCCGGTATACCGAGATTGGTCGGATCAGCGAAATGATCGTGCATGTCGACAGACTGACTTCGCCGCTGCTGCGGCAAATGGCGGTTTTTTCCCGCTGGTTGACGTTGATTATCGTGTTGTTGGCTACCGGTATTTTCGGGTACGGTTTGTGGCGGCACGATTACCCGGTTAATGAGATTTTCATGGCTGCAGTCAGCATAGCGATCTCCGCGATCCCGGAAGGTTTGCCCGCGATCATGACGATTACGCTTGCGCTCGGCGTGCAGAACATGGCCCGGCGCAATGCCATCGTATCCAGGCTACCCGCGGTGGAGACATTGGGAGCGGTAACCGTCATTTGCACGGATAAGACCGGGACGCTGACGCGCAATGAAATGACGGTGCAGAATCTGATTGTCGCCGGTCAGCCGGTGATACAGGTCGGTGGCACCGGCTATGTCCCCAAAGGCGGGTTTTACCAGCACGGACAGGAAATTAAGATCGCGGATCACGCCGATTTGCTGGCGTTGTGCAAGGCCGGATTATTGTGTAATGATGCCGTGTTGCGGTTGCAGGATGGCGTATGGTCGATACAGGGGGACCCGACGGAAGCGGCATTGGTGACGCTGGCCGGGAAAGCGTCATTGGATTCGGATTGGGAACATGAGATGCTGCCGCGACTCGATGTTATTCCTTTCGAGTCGCAGCATCGCTTTATGGCGACGCTGCATCGTGATCCTGCCGGGCATAGGCTAATCTATGTGAAAGGTGCTCCGGAAGAAGTGCTTGCCATGTGTGATTATCAACGCAGCCAGGGGGAGGATCGCCCCATTCAGCCGGATTTCTGGCACGGAAAAATCCAACAGATCAGTGCGACAGGGCAACGAATTCTTGCCATTGCGGTGCGAGTGTGCGCTGCTAAGGAAGCGTTGATTAATTCGGCGAATGAGATGAAGTGCGAGACGCACGGAACACAGCGACCAAGACCTATCCATGAGATGGATAAGGAAGCGAGTACTGCGCAACCAGGCGATTCGCTCGTGCAACCGATTAGCCAGTGCGCCCCTAAGCAACAAACCTTGGCATTTGCCGATGTCACGGCGGGTTTTTCGCTGCTGGGCATGGTCGGCATCATCGATCCGCCGCGTGAGGAAGCGGTTACTGCCATTAAACAGTGCCGCACGGCCGGTATCCGCGTCAAAATGATCACCGGTGATCATCGTGTCACTGCCGCTTCGATCGGTGCGATTATCGGCATCGGTGATGGACGTCAAGTCGTGACGGGCGTGGAAATGGATGGCATGGATGCTGCACAATTGCGTAAGCTCGTGGCGGATGTCGATGTTTTTGCGCGCGCCAACCCGGAACATAAGCTGCGCTTGGTGAAAGCATTGCAAGAGAATGGTGAGATTGTTGCGATGACCGGCGATGGCGTCAATGATGCTCCTGCGCTGAAACGCGCCGATATTGGTGTGGCCATGGGAAGAAACGGCACGGAAGTCGCCAAGGAAGCTGCGGAAATGGTGTTGACCGACGACAATTTCGCCTCGATCGCGTACGCGGTGGAAGAAGGTCGCGCCGTTTACGATAACATCCGTAAGACCGTGGTTTATATTCTGCCCACCAGCATCGGCGGGGCAGGGATTTTGCTGCTTGCCATTCTGTTTGGTATGGCACTGCCGATCACACCGGTACAGATCTTATGGGTGAACATGGTAACCACGGTGACTTTGGCCATTTCGCTGGCGTTTGAACGGCCTGAAAGCAATGTCATGGTCCGTTTCCCCCATGATCCGAACGCATCCATTCTTTCAGGATTCCTGGTTTGGCGCATCGGTATCGTCGCACTATTGATGATCGCCGGCGGCTTTTCCCTGTATTTCTGGGAAATCGTACAGGGCGGCAGTATTGAATCGGGTCGTACTGTGGTGGTAAACACGTTGGTGATGTGCGAAATTTTTTACTTGTTCAATTGCCGTTATTTGATCGCTTCCGCCTGTTCGCGCCAAGGTCTCTTGGGTAATCGCTACATCTTGTTCGCGATAGCGCTGCTGTTGGCACTGCAACTGCTGTTCACCTATTGGTCGGTGATGCAGCAACTGTTCGGCACCGTCGCACTCGACGCGGCGGCATGGGGACGCATTGTTGCGGTTGGTTTGCTGTTGTTTTTATTCATCGAACTCGAGAAATATTGGATGCGACGCAGTGGGGTGAAGTATGTGTAACTGCAGATTTATCATTTTTTCGGAACATCGATAATCATGAAAATAATTTGATATTATGGAGATTTTGTTCATAATTGATGATTATTCTGTTTTTGTGGTGTTGATAACATGCTGATCGAGTTTCGTGTCAAAAATTTCCGCAGTCTCCGTGATGAGCAGGTGCTTAGCCTTGTTGCATCGAAAGATAAATCTTTGCTGGATACGAATACGCGGACTACCGGCATCAATGCCGCACCCACGCTTCTTCGAAGCGCAGTAGTCTACGGTGCCAATGCCAGCGGCAAATCCAATCTCGTTAAAGCATTGCAATACATGCGTGGTGTGGTGATCGAATCGGCATCAGTGATTCAGCCCGGCCAAGCATTTGCAGTACAACCATTCCGGCTCGACTCCGGATCTGTCAGTCAATCCACCGAGTTTGAAGTAACTTTTTTGCTGGATCGCGTGCGCTTTCAGTATGGTTTCACCATGACATCACAACGCATCATTAGCGAATATTTACTGGTTTACAAAGCATTCAAGCCGCAGCACTGGTTTACACGTCGTTTTGATACAGAAACCGGTAAAGATGTCTATAGTTTTGGTTCTGGTCTTAAGGGATCAAAGAATGTCTGGGAAAACGCTACCCGTCCGAACTCGCTGTTCCTATCGATGGCAGTGCAATTGAACAGCGAATGCTTGCGTCCGGTATTCGATTGGTTTGCCAATAGACTGATTATATTCAATGAACAGACTCAACTTAATCCGCAAGTGTCCATCCAAATGCTGAAGCAACCAAGCGGTCGCCAAAAGATTCGCGACTTCCTTTTGGCCGCTGACATCAGTATTGCCGACATCGATGTGGAAACCCGCAAGGTAATGGGGCAGGCTGTTCGGTTCGATCAGGCAATTGATAAAACAGAGGTTCGGCTCGAAGAAATGGAGGAGCATCAGTTACGTTTCCGTCACATCACCTCACGCGGTGAGGCCGTTTTTGATTTCATGGACGAATCCAATGGCACACGGAATCTGCTGTTTCTGGCCGGTCCGGTGCTGGATATTCTGAGTAAAAGCCGGGTTCTGATCATTGACGAGCTTGATACCAGTTTGCACCCATTGCTGGTGCGTGAGCTGGTGCGATTGTTCCATCGGCTTGAGATCAACACTGGCTGTGCACAGTTAATTTTTACCACCCACGATACTTCGCTGCTGGACGCACCTAACCTATTCCGGCGCGATCAAATATGGCTTGTAGAAAAAGATCGTGATCAAGCATCGGCATTAGTCAGTTTATCCGAATTCAGTCCGCGCAAGAACGAAGCCCTGGAACGTGGATATCTGACAGGGCGGTATGGCGGAATACCGTTCCTGGATCACAACTTGAGGCTGAAACACTGATGGGGCGGGATAATTCCCCAAAAGAAAGGCAGAAGCAACAGCTCGAACGAAAGCAAGCGCAGCGTGCCGGCTACGATCGCATCCTGATTGTTTCCGAAGGCAGTAAAACCGAACCGAATTACTTCGAGGAAATTCGCAGATTATATCGATTGCATACTGCTAATGTAGTGGTTCGACCCAGCGAATTAGGTACAGCCCCCATCCAAGTAGTGGAGTACGCCAGAAAGTTGTTTGAGAATGGCGATCCTCACAAAAATATCCAACCACGCGCATTTGAGAGGGTTTACGCGGTATTTGATCGTGACGATCACGATAGCTATTTTGATGCATTACAGTTAGCCGAATCACTGGATCGTAAAATAAAAAACGATATCAAACAGGATATTGATTTCAAGTCGATTGCTTCGGTGCCGAGTTTTGAGTTGTGGCTATTGCTGCATTTTGAAGACATCCAAGCTCCGCTTGATCGTCGCAAAGTAGAGAAGTGCTTAAAAAAGCATATTCCGGACTACTTCAAGGGTGCAACAAATTCATTCGAGCTCACTCGACAATATTTAACAATCGCCAGTTCGCGCGCGCATCAGCTAGCGTCACGCTTTACCGCATACGATGCTCCTGAGCCTTTTACTGGCATCTTCGATCTAGTGGCGCTGCTCACGACACTTCGCAATTGATGCAATGCGGCTTCATTCGGTGCGATTGGGGGTGGATTGTGTGCTTTATCGTTAAATCATCCTGTCGTTGCCGGATTCAACGCTGCCGGTCCTGTTTTTACCGTCGGATACGTGCACGCGCAAATCTCGCCGATCTCCGGGTTGTCGGTGCAGTGGAGCGGCCGGCGCAGTAAGGAACGTTACGACAAATTGGATGACGATCACTCGCCGAAAATGAAGTGGTCTCGTGTTATAGTGAAAATGGCGTTGCATGACGTCATGCCAATTAACGCGAAAGGGGGGATCAAGATGAAGGCAGGTACGCTTGATTTGCGTGAAGCGATTATGGATTCGGCGATTGCCATTGCGGAGCGCTCAAACTGGGAAGCGGTGCGATTGTTTGATGTGGC
This sequence comes from Nitrosomonas sp., assembly GCA_021582655.1. Taxonomy (GTDB): domain Bacteria; phylum Pseudomonadota; class Gammaproteobacteria; order Burkholderiales; family Nitrosomonadaceae; genus Nitrosomonas. Next base: position 757,203 of record CP091135.1, on the reverse strand, counting down.
GGCGGAGCTCGGCATTACATTGGATGATATCCGGGAAAATTTCCGCGAAAAGGAAGATGTGGTCGATGCCTGGTTTGATCGTGCCGATAGTCACATGCTGAAGACGGCGGAGACCGCCGGGTTCCTGTTACTGCCGCCGCGTGAGCGTTTGCAGCGACTGATTATGGCCTGGCTCGATGCGCTGGCGGTGCATCGCAAAGTTACACGGCAGATGATCGGTGCCAAGTTGGAGCCCGGTCACCTGCATATCCAGATCCCCGCGATTATGCGCGTCAGCCGTACGGTGCAGTGGGTGCGCGAAGCGGCGCAACGCGATGCCGTTTTTTTGCGTCGTGCATTGGAAGAGACCGCGTTGACGACTATTTATCTGGCAACATTTGCTTACTGGATGCAGGATGGTTCGGAGAATTCGCAGAATACCCATGACTTTCTGGCACATAAGTTAAAGTATGCCGAGTCATTGGATCACATGGTGTACGGTGTCCCGCGCAATGAATCCGAAATTCATTCTCCTGCAGAGCCGCAATCGACTTCCGAAATCACCGTGATTTCCGAGTCGTCGCCGCTGGTGACGTCGGTCACACTTGAGAAACATGTAAAATCAGTCTGACAGACAATTGAGATTTGTTTTAGGCGTGGCAATGTTCGGTACCGGTCAAGAAGTGCACTAGAATCCCAACGGTTTGTTCAGTCATGGATCCGCTCACACATGCGCTAAGCGGTGCGTTGTTCGTACGGGCTGCGGCATCATTCCAAACGCATCCGGGGAAAGCTGTTTTGCCGCTGCGCTTGCAAGTCATCACCGGTTCCGCCGCAGCTGCGTTTCCCGATGCGGATCTCGTGCTGCGTTTGATCGATACGTTGACCTATCTGAGCTGGCACCAAGGTCCGACGCACTCGGTGATTCTTTTGCCTTTATGGACCTGTCTGCTGGCCCGGTTATTTTCGTGGTTGAGTGACGAGCGTTATCCCTGGCGATCATTTGTACTGCCTGCCGGGTTGGGCATCGCCGCTCACATTGCCGGAGATCTGGTTACGTCGTACGGGCTGATGCTGTTCGCACCTTTTTCCAGCGAACGTTTTTCATTGCCGCTGGTGTTTGTCATCGACCCTTGGTTCAGTTCGATCATTATCGCGGGGCTGGTTGTTTCATGGTGCTATCCGCAGAACAGGATTCCGGCTATCGTGGCATTGCTGGTGTTGTGCGGTTATGTGATCTTCTTGTCCGCGTTGCATCAGCAAGCTGCCGCGATCGCCAATCGGTATGTCGAAACGCAATCGATATCGCGCGTGCAAATCAGTATATTACCGCAACCGCTTTCACCGTTTCACTGGAAAATCATTATCCGCGACCGCGAAACTTATCATCTGGCGGATATCGATCTCTGGCAATCCACCGACGAACGGCAAGCCGATGTGCCGACCTGGTTGCCATTCAGAATGGCTGCCGCCTATCGTCCGGTAGCGGAAAACAACTGGCAAATCCGGCATCAGTTCGGCAACGATCCCGCAAGAGCGGCACTGATTCGTGAAGCCTGGCTGTCCTCCGCTTTTGCTTCCTTCCGTGCTTTTTCACGGCTTCCATTACTGGAGAATGTGGATTCTACGGAACAAGGATGGTGTGCCTGGTTCTACGATCTGCGTTTTAAATTTCCCGAATTGCCGCCATCTTTCCGCTATGGCGCATGCCGCCATGACAATCGAGCCGATTGGATCATGGTGCGTCAACCGGGGGTGTTTTATATTGATTGATGAATAAAATCAGTGTTTCTTTGGTAATTCGTAAATCAATAGATCAATACCGTCTGGTTGTTTTATCCTGGATGCGTCGGACGTGGCGCTGCTGCTTCGGTAGTAAATTGCTGGATCCATCAGCACCTCTTGGCGAGTATCCTTTAACGCAGTGGCAGAGAGTCGGTAACGTTGAATAGCGTGTTGTTCTTCTTGAGGTGAGTCGGTTGGGCTATTCATATACTTCGCTTTTTAAGGGCCGGTAACCTTTCCCCACGAATCGCGCAGTGTTACCGTGCGATTGAATACCGGTTTGCCAGGCTTCATGTCCAGACGGTCGGCGACAAAATAGCCGTTGCGTTCAAATTGAAAGTGTTGTTCGGGCGGTGCATCACTGAGCGATTGCTCGACGTACGCGGTAATGATTGCTTTGGAATCGGGATTCAGTGCGGTTTTGTAATCTTTCCCACCGCTATCCGGGTAAGGATCGGAAAATAATCGATCGTACAAACGTACTTCCGCCATCTGCGCATGCTTTGCGGATAACCAATGGATATTGCCTTTGACTTTGCGCACTTCCGCACCCGAGGTGCCGCTTTTGGTGTCGGGATCGTAGGTGCAATGGATCGCTTCGATGCCGCCTTGTGCGTTCTTGTCGATGCGGATGCATTTGACGATGAAGGCGTAGCGCAACCGTACTTCGGCACCGGGGAACAAGCGGAAAAAACCTTTAACCGGTGTTTCCATAAAATCGTCTTGTTCGATGTACAACGTCTTGGAAAATGGGATGACGCGCTTGTCCCATTCCGGCTTTTGCGGATGATTCGGTGCGAAGCAGTCTTCTTGCCGATCTTCCGGGTAGTTGTCGATGATCAGTTTTAACGGCTTCAAAATGGCGATACGGCGCGGTGCATGTTCGTTCAAATCTTCGCGCAAACAATCTTCCAGCACACCCATGTCGATCCATGAATCCGCCTTACTGATACCGATGCGTTCGGCGAACAGCTTGATCGAGCGTGGCGTAAATCCGCGGCGGCGCACGCCGGCCAGCGTACTCAGACGGGGATCGTCCCAACCGTCGACCAGCCGGCTTTCTACCAGTTCGATCAATTTGCGTTTACTCATTACGGTATAAGTCAGATTGAGGCGCGCGAATTCGATCTGCTGCGGATGACACGGCACTTTGTCAGCGAGCTGATCCAATACCCAATCGTACAGCGGGCGGTGATCTTCAAATTCCAAGGTGCATAAAGAATGCGTGATTTTTTCCAATGCATCGGATAGGCAATGGGTATAGTCGTACATCGGGTAGATGCACCAGCGATCGCCGGTGCGTTGGTGATGCACGTGACGGATGCGGTAAATCACCGGGTCGCGCATGTTGATATTGGGTGAGGCCATGTCGATTTTAGCGCGCAGTACGTATTGGCCGTCCGGAAATTCGCCGGCTTTCATGCGCCGGAATAAATCCAGATTATCAGTAATCGAGCGGTCGCGGTACGGACTGTTTTGACCGGAACTGGTCAAGGTGCCGCGGTATGCGCGGATTTCATCGGCAGAGAGGCTTTCGACGTAGGCTTTGCCTGTGGTAATCAGATATTCGGCAAATTGATAGAGCTGGTCGAAATAATCGGACGAATAATACAGATGCACTCCCCAATCGAAGCCCAGCCAGGAAACGCTGTCACAAATCGAATCGGCATATTCCTGCGCTTCCTTTTCCGGATTGGTGTCGTCAAAGCGCAAATGACACACGCCGCCGTAATCCTGCGCGATGCCGAAATTCAGGCAGATACTTTTGGCGTGACCGATATGCAAATAGCCGTTGGGCTCCGGCGGAAAGCGTGTTTCCACGCGCCCGTTCCATTTGCCGGTACGATGGTCTTCGTCGATGATGTTGCGGATAAAATTGGAAGGCGATGCTTCTGTCGGCAAATCTGGTTTATCTTTCAAAGTACGCATCTCTCAGTATGATCATTTTCTGGCGAGATTATAACGGTGATCGCGGTAAAATCCACCTCTCGCTCCAGGTTGTTTCGTCATAACGAAATCAGCGTACAAAATAACCGGTTATAAATTTGACATTTAGTACAGCCTAACTTAGAATTGCCGGCTCTTTTTTGAATTCGCAGGACAGGTTTTCGTGAAAACATTTTCAGCCAAACCACACGAAGTCAATCATGACTGGTTCGTCATTGATGCGACCGATAAAGTATTGGGTCGCTTGGCTTCGTTAATCGCTCATCGCTTGCGCGGCAAGCATAAGCCTATTTACACACCGCATGTTGATACCGGTGATTACATCGTTGTTGTCAATGTGGACAAAATTCGCGTAACCGGCAATAAACTGGACGATAAAATCTATTATCGCCACTCAGGATATCCGGGGGGTATTTATTCCACGACACTGAGGAAGATGCAGGCGCGTTTTCCGGGGCGTCCACTGCAAAAAGCAGTTAAAGGTATGCTGCCCAAAGGTCCATTGGGTTACGCGATGATAAAGAAATTGAAAATTTATGCGGGTGAGGCGCATCCGCACGCCGCACAACAACCTAAACCACTTGATGTCAGAGCTTAAGAATATGGCTACGCAATATAACTACGGTACCGGTCGGCGCAAGAGCGCGGTTGCGCGTGTTTTTATGAAACCAGGAAAGGGCGCGATCGTTATAAACGATAAGTCGATTGATGATTATTTCTCACGCAAAACTGGGCGTATGATCGTCAGGCAACCGTTGGAGTTAACCAATCATGTCAATACATTTGATATCATGGTTAATATATGCGGCGGGGGTGAATCCGGTCAGGCGGGAGCGGTACGTCATGGTATTACCCGCGCATTGATTGATTACGACGCCGAGCTAAAGTCTGTGCTCAGTAATGCAGGATTGGTTACTCGTGATGCACGTGAAGTGGAGCGTAAGAAAGTCGGCTTGCGCAAAGCGCGCCGTCGCAAACAATTCTCTAAACGCTAATATTTCGCGATTCCCGCGATTGACGAAGCCGCCTTTCAGGGCGGCTTTTTTATTGAATATCTGGCAAAATATCGTACGATACGAATCAACCCGAAGGAGTCTCAATGATTAATGTTGGTATTGTTGGCGGAACGGGATATACCGGCGTGGAATTACTGCGCCTGCTGGTGCAGCATCCGAAAGTAAGGATTAAAGCGATTACTTCCCGTGGGGAAGCGGGTATGAGCGTTGCTGAGCTGTTTACTAATTTGCGTGGCCATATTGACCTCAAGTTCAGTGATCCGGCGGATGCGAAGCTGAGTCAGTGTGATGTCGTATTTTTCGCTACACCGAACGGTATCGCCATGCAACAAGCGGAAATATTGCTGGAGGCGGGTGTCAAAGTGATCGATCTGGCGGCGGACTTTCGTATCAAGGATGTTGCGGAATGGGAGAGATGGTACGGTATGCAGCACGCCTGCCCGCATTTGGTCGCCGAGGCGGTTTATGGTCTTCCGGAAATCAATCGCGATGAAGTCAAGAATGCGCGCTTAATTGCCAATCCGGGGTGTTATCCGACTGCGGTACAGCTTGGATTTCTGCCGCTGATCGAGGCTGGTATCGTCGATACCGATCATCTCATCGCCGATGTCAAATCGGGCGTATCGGGTGCGGGCAGAAAGGCGGAAGTGCATACGCTGCATGCTGAAGCATCGGATAACTTTAAAGCGTACGGCGTACCGGGGCATCGCCACCTTCCCGAGATAAAGCAAGGTCTTTCCAGGGTCGCTCAGCATCCTGTCGGGCTGACTTTCGTGCCGCACCTGGTACCGATGATTCGGGGTATTCATGCGACGTTATATGCAAAAATTACCAATCAAATTGATTTGCAAGCACTTTATGAGAAGCGCTATCAAGACGAAGCATTTGTCGATGTGCTGCCCGCGGGAAAGCACCCGGAAACCCGGTCGGTACGCGGCTCGAATCTTTGCCGTATCGCGGTGCATCAACCGCAAAATGGCGATACTGCCGTGATTCTTTCGGTGACGGATAATTTGGTCAAAGGTGCGGCTGGTCAGGCAATTCAGAATATGAATATTTTGTTCGGCTTGTCTGAGACCATGGGTATCCAGCAAGTACCGTTGTTACCTTAGCGGATTTTGCCGTGCTGGGGTTGTTTCGTAGCCGATCCGCAATTCTGACGGATCGCCTGGTCGTGCGGTCACGGCACTCCTGGCGATACCGATTCATGATAGTCATTATTGGCGGGGTATTGTTGGGCATGTTTGGTTGGGGTATGCACGAAGTCGGCAAGCGTGATGCGATCGAACAGCAGGAACGATTGGATTTGTTTGATGATGCCTCAGGTACGGGCGACGATAAAGCAAGTTATGTTTTTGATCCGGGTGTATGCCGGCAAACCAAGAAGCAAAAGCTTTGCGGTGAGATCGGGGATTTGATGCAACAATTACAGATCAATAGCACCGCCAGCGAGAATCTCGCCGAGCAAGTCAAAGTGCTGACCAGCGAAAACGATCGACTGAAAGAGAAATTGGTGTTTCTGCAACACTTGGTGTCAGGCAATACGAAAACCGGTGTCTCGGTTCATCAATTTACTTTAAAGGAAATGCAAACGCCGGGCCATTATCGATATGCACTGACTTTGTTGCAAGGCGGAGAGAAAGATGGCAACTTCACTGGAAATTTGAGGTTCCAAGTAAAGTTGTTACAAGGTAAGCTGAGTAAAATCATTCCGCTGACGACAAAGTACGCAAAACGGGATTTTTCCGTCAGTTTTAAGGCTTTTCATCGCATGGAGGAGAGTTTCAAAGTGCCGCCCGATACCGTCGTTGAACAAATACAAGTGCAGATTTTCAAAAGCGGTGGTACGAAAGCGATAGTGATGGAGATCGCGCATCCGTCATCGTGAAGGAGTTACGGCATGTTTGGTAGAAGAAAGAAAAATCAAACGTATCATCCGATTGATACATTGATCGGTGCGAATACGCAGATTACCGGGGATATCAGTTTCTCCGGCGGCCTTCGCATCGATGGTCATGTGGTTGGTGATGTTACAGCCACTGACGAAGAATGCAGCACGTTGGTGCTTAGCAACGAAGGCAGTATAAAAGGCAACATCAGAGCGGCCAATGTGGTTTTGAATGGCGCCGTAATTGGATCAATCGAAGCGTATGATTATCTGGATTTGCATGAGCACGCAAAAGTGATCGGTGATGTGAGATACGGTTCTTTGGAAATCCAATTGGGCGCATCGGTCGAAGGAAAAATGATACATCAACGTAAGTCGGATGGTGATCATGCAAAGTCACCTGAGAAAATGCTACCATTTATTGTTTCGGCGTCTGATCGATCCAGTGCGCCAGAAGAGAAAACCTGAGAAACGCTGATTAATTGGCTACACGAGCGTCGCTTCATTGCGAAGGCAGCTCGCCTCTTCGCCTATTTTATTGGTAGATGTGGGTCGCTGTGTTTCGTGCATCTGGTACTTCATCGTGTTCATCGAATTAATCAGTGTTTCCTTAATCTATTATCTCATCAACATATTTGCAGAATATCCATGAATACTCAAAACGATATACCGCTTAATTTCACCGACAATGCGGCGAATAAAGTTAAACAATTAATTGAGGAGGAGGGGAATCACAATCTGAATCTTCGGGTTTTTGTCAGCGGGGGAGGCTGTTCGGGTTTTCAATACGGCTTTACATTCGATGAGGCGGTTAATGAGGATGATACCGTAATGGAACGAAATGGCGTCAAATTGCTGATTGATGCGATGAGCTTCCAGTATTTAATCGGCGCCGAGATCGATTATCAAGAAAATTTGCAAGGCGCTCAATTCGTTATTAAGAATCCGGGAGCGAGCAGTACATGCGGCTGCGGATCGTCGTTTTCGGTTTAACAAGCAATTTTCAACGATTCCCGCTGAAGTTGCTTCGGGATTAATGGTGTATTGAAACTGCTTTCGAAGTGAATGATGCAAGGAGAAAAAAAGTGTGGCTTATGGCGCATGTTGTGTCTGCTTTTAGTGCGGCAACAGTAGCGTGGATAGATAGTTTCTCAGTGACACCGGTCAAGCATAATAAATTGCGCCTAGGATCCTGTTTCCTGTCGCGCCGGTTACTGATGCGAGGCTGCCCGGTTTTCGGCGGCATGTTTGCCGTGCAAGCCAGGCGAAAGCAAGGGCTTCCACCCAGTCGGCGGCTACGGCCAATTGATCTGTCAAGGCGACACGTTTGTTAGGAAGGGCCCGCTCCAATCGCTGTAGTAACAATGTATTGCGCGCGCCGCCACCGCAGATATACACTTCAGTGGCGCCCCAGCAATATGCCTCAATAGCTCTCGCGATCGATAAGCTGGTTAACTCCAATAATGTTGCTTGAACATCTTGTGCTAGCTCGGTACCGGTTAGATGTTTTCTCAGCCAGTGTACGTTGAACCAGTCTCTGCCGGTACTTTTGGGCGGTTTGTAACTGAAAAATGTATCCGCCAGCAGCGCTTCAAGCAATTCGGGAATGATTTGTCCTGTACCAGCCCAGTGACCATCTTGATCATAAGGCTTACCTAAATGATGCTGGCACCACGCATCCATCAACAGATTTCCAGGTCCGCTGTCGAAACCGATTATCGCTTTTTGCGGGTCAAGATTGGTAATATTGGCGATTCCACCGATGTTGACTATGATACGGTGCTGCCGGGGAGTTTTGAAAACTGCTTCATGAAACGCGGGAACTAGTGGCGCACCTTGTCCGCCTGCTGCAATGTCACGGCTCCTAAAATCCGAAACCACGGTGATGCCGGTCAGTTCGGTTAACAATGCGGTGTTGATCAATTGGATGGAGTAACGTTTTTCAGTTTCCGGGCAGTGCCGGATTGTTTGGCCGTGACAACCTATGGCGGCGATTTGCTGCGCAGAGAATCCTGCATTTATTAACAAATCGGCCGTTGCTTTTGCATACAGGTGCGACAAGTAATTACTTAGCATCGCGGCACGATTCAATTCATCGTGATCGGGTGTGTGCAGAGACAATAATTGCGCTCGTAGTGCATCGTCGTACGGTACAAAATGCGTCTGCAGGGAAATTGGTGTATTAGCAGTGCGAAAATCCGTCAGAACCGCGTCAATACCGTCCAAGCTTGTGCCGGACATAATGCCGATATAGTAATCAGATTCCAACGTGGTAATAGTTTGCGGGGAAAGTGAGATGGGGCAAATATTATGTTAACCTGCGGTATAAAAAAATATAATGCCGCAGGCTAGAGGGATATTATTCTTCCAGTGCCACCAACTGAATGCTGCGCATAATATTTAAGCGTGCTACAAATTGTTGCGTTTCTTTTTGGAAATTATTCAGATCTCTTTTAGCAATAGGGGGAGCGGTTGGCAGGATAACTTTTGCCGGATCCCGTTGGATGCTATCCACACGCAATTCATAGTGTAAATGCGGTCCGGTGGCCATTCCCGTGGCACCAACATAGCCAATGATATCACCTTGATTGACACGTTTCCCTTTGCTAAGTCCGGTGGCGAAACGGGACAAATGGCCATAAGCTGTTTCATATTTGCCATTATGTTTCAGTATGATCAAGTTGCCGTAACCTTTTTGAGATCCGGAAAATTGAACGATGCCGTTAGCCGTTGCTTTTACCGGCGTACCGGTGGGTGCTGCATAGTCGATACCTCGATGCGCGCGCCATTCTTTCAGGATCGGGTGAAAGCGAGCATTTGTGAACCCTGAAGTTACTCGCGTAAAATCAAGCGGTGACAAAAGGAATGCTTTTCGTAAACTTTCACCTTCAGGTGTATAATATCCTTCTGTTCCATTGGATGATTTGAAATAAATTGCTTGATGTGATTTGCCTCTATTGATGAATTCCACGGCCAGAACGCGTCCGGTTTTTGCGCGCCGTCCATTGCTTGAAGAAAAAGTTTCATAAACGACAGTGAAGTGATCGCCTTGACGCAAGTCGCGATGAAAATCAATTTCCGATGCCAGGATTTGAGCGAGTTGAGTGGCGATACCATTCGGAATGCCCGCGTTATCAGTGGCTGCAAACAAAGAGCGATTGATGGTTCCTGATTTCATGTGGATCTGACTTTTCAGCTCAATCGGCTGTTCAGTCATGACGAATTCATCGTCGGTTTTTTCCATCAAAAATAATTCTTCATTCCCGAATAAATAACGCAGCGTCAGTAACTCGCCGTCTGCCGTGGTTTGTGCATAAACGGTTTTTCCGGGTTTGAGTTGGCGCATGGCGCGGCTACTGCGCGCAGCTTGTAGAAAATCGGAGGAATCTTGTTCGCTAACATCCAATCGATTTAAAATCGCGGCGATTGTATCCCCTCGTCGGATGCTTTCCTGTCGCCAGAAAGTTTGCGCGATTTGTGCTTCGGGCAAGACTTCGGGGATTGCAAGATCCAGATCAAGTATAACCTCCTCAACTTGAACTTCTCCGAATGAAGGAGAATTGGGGGCGATGCCGAATGCTGTGACGATACCGAAGAGTGGGATACTGGATAGTGCAACTAACCAGTGAATTGATCTTTTTGTAAATTTTTCTGATTTTTGAGCTAGAATCCTTTGTTTGCTGCTAATCCTAAGCGATGAATATAGCATTGATGAAGTACCTCCAGTCATTGGGTGTCATTTACGGACAGGCGCGAGTCTATCATGAAAATAGACAAGACTGACAAGCGGAGAAAAGAAAGAAAATGCTCCGTTCTTTAAATATACATTTAAAATCATAAAGTTGGGTTATTGTGAGTGAATTAATAAAATCTGATCTTGAAATTATAAAGCGCGGTTGTCATGAGCTATTGGTTGAAAAAGAGTTGGAAAGTAAGCTTATTTTCGGGAAACCTCTGCGCGTTAAGGCCGGTTTTGATCCGACGGCACCTGATTTGCATTTGGGACATACTGTATTGCTTAACAAATTGCGTCAATTGCAGGATATGGGGCATCAGATTTTATTTTTGATCGGAGATTTTACCGGCATGATCGGCGATCCAACCGGCAAAAATACTACTCGTCCACCATTGACTCGCGAGCAAGTGGCTGAAAATGCAATATCTTATACTGATCAGGTTTTTAAAATCTTGCGATCCGAGAAAACCGAGGTGGTATTCAATTCGGCTTGGATGGACAAACTAAGTGCCGCTGATTTAATTAAACTTGCGGCGACCCATACTGTTGCACGGATGTTGGAAAGGGATGATTTCAATAAACGTTATCGCAACAACCAGGCTATTGCGATTCATGAATTTTTGTATCCGCTGGTACAAGGCTACGATTCAGTGGAACTCAAGGCCGACCTTGAGTTGGGCGGTACTGATCAAAAGTTTAATCTACTAATGGGGCGGGAGTTGCAAAAAGTTTTTGGGCAATCGCAACAATGTATCCTGACCATGCCATTACTCGAAGGTTTGGATGGCGTTAATAAAATGTCGAAGTCAATGAATAACTATGTCGGAATAGCAGAGGCGCCAAAAGAAATTTTTGGCAAATTGATGTCGGTATCGGATCAATTAATGTGGCGATATTTGGAATTGCTTTCATTCGAGTCATTGCAAACTATACAAACGTGGCGTGATGAAGTTGATACCGGGCGAAATCCGCGTGATATCAAAGTAAAGCTTGCTCAGGAGATAGTCGGGCGTTTTCATGGCAAGCAGGCAGCTGTGAATGCGCTTTCGGATTTTGAGGCACGGTTCAAATTTGGAGGGCTACCCGATCAAATTCCAGAAAAGCATATCCAAATCTCTGAATCAGAAATTCCATTGGTACAGGTGCTCAAACAAACCGGCTTGACCGAGAGTACGAGTGAAGCGTTGCGTATGATAGAGCAGGGCGCGGTTAAGATTGATCATCAACGAATTGAAGATAAATTACTCAAAATGCGACGAGGCGAGCAAGTGGTAATTCAGATCGGAAAAAGAAAATTTGCTAGAATTTCAATAGAATAGTGCGTTGCTGTAACAAAATTGGTGGTACTTTTTGTCGCAAAGTTGCAATAAATAAGAGACCGTTCTTTTTGTGATTAATCATTAATATCAAATACATATGGTGAGGATGGAAAAGGCTGCTGGTGGCTAACACTGATTAATTGATTGCGTCAGCGAATGTTTCGTTGCGACAATGGCTTCACTTCCTTGGCTATCTTGTTGGCAGGACCCGATCGTGATTGGCCTTGCATTCCATGCATCTTACACCTCATCCCGTGCGCTGGCCGAATTAATCAGCGTTTCCCTAAATTGACTCGTGCGCTAAAGTGTTTTAGAATCGCAGGCTTTTAAAGCGCTGGTAATACTTCAAGTGTGATGCGCGCATGTTTTGGATAACGAATAAGCCTCTGAGCATCGTACTGAAGGTACAGTTTGTTGTGACATTTATTATTGCTTCTGGAATATGGGTGGTACTAGGGCGGTATGTTGCAATGTCAGCCTTAATGGGTGGTCTAATATGCGCCGTGCCATCTTATTTGTTCGCATTAATGGTTTCGCGCCATAGAGGGTATGTGGCTGGAGATGCGATCAGGGTAGTGCTAAGAGCTGAAGCGATAAAAATAATCACGACGTTGCTGTTATTTTGGGCAGTGTTTAAATTTTATGAAAATGTCAATGCGATTGCAGTTATGGTAACGTTTATGCTGGTGGTGTTGACGCATAGTTTTGTATTGTTGATTTCAGAAGAAATTAAAAAATAATTGTTAGAGTAACCCATGGCATCAGAAATAGAACTAACCCCATCATCGTATATAGATCATCATCTTACATATTTAACAGCTCAGATAAGAGAAGGTTCTTTCTGGGTTCTTCATGTTGATACACTGGTAACCTCCGTAATATTGGGTATGTTGAGTTTGGGTTTTATTTGGCTGGTGGTGCGTAAAGCAACTTCCGGTGTGCCTTCGAAAACTCAGGCCTTTGTGGAGCTTGCTGTTGATTTTATCGATAAAGAAGTAAAAAACATATTTCACGGTAATCGCCATACATTGGTTGCGCCAATGGCGTTAACGGTATTTGTGTGGATATTGATGATGAATACGATGGATATTCTTCCTATTGATATTACGGCTAAGATTTTAGAAAATGTGTTTGGGCTTCATAATTGGAAGATTGTGCCTACAACTGATATCAATACAACATTTGCTTTAGCGCTTTCGGTGTGGATTTTGATGTTGTTCTTTAATGTGAAAGTTAAGGGGTTGGGGGGCTGGTTGCATGAGTTGTTTTGTACGCCGTTCGGTAAGAGCCCGGCCGTGTGGATACTGAATCTGTTATTCAATTTTATTGAATATGTGTCCAAGCCATTGTCGCATTCGTTGCGCTTGTTCGGAAATATCTATGCAGGCGAAGTTATTTTTCTACTCTTAGGTATGTGGGCGGCAACTGGTATTTCTGGAACGGTTTTTGGGGCAATTTTAGGTGCGGGTTGGGCAATCTTTCATATACTGGTGGTGACGCTTCAGGCATTCATATTCATGATGCTGACGGTTGTGTATATCGCTATGGCGCATGAGTCGCATTAAATTCATTATTGGTTGTATCGTTTATTAATCTAAATTAGAAGGAAATTGACATGGAGAATTTGCAGTTCTTGGCAACAATTCAGGCGTATACCGGGATAGGTATTGGTTTGATGATTGGACTGGGTGCGGCTGGTGCGTGTATCGGGGTGGGTGTCATGTGCAGTCGGTTTTTGGAGGGGGCAGCACGCCAACCTGAAATGATTCCAACATTGCAAGGAAAGGTATTTTTGTTGCTGGGATTGATCGATGCATCATTTATTATTGGTGTGGGTTTGGCAATGATGTTCGCATTCGCTAATCCATTATTATCAGTAGTGCAGTAAGTTGCGCAGCATCATTAAAAATATAGGCTTGTTATGAATATTAATTTTACTTTAATTTCGCAAGCAATCGCTTTCTCGGTTTTTATTTGGTTTACGGTTAGGTTTGTATGGCCACCACTCTTACGGGCGATAGAAGAGCGCCAAAAAACAATTGCGGATGGATTGGCGGCCGGTGAGCGCGGCAGACATGAATTGGAGTTGGCAAGTCAGCGATCGTCGACAGTATTAAAAGAAGCTAAGCAACAAGCTGCTGAAATAATCCTGCAAGCTGAGAAAAGAGCCTCCGAAATTATTGAGGAAGCCAAGAAAGCGGCAAAAGAAGAGAGTGGTCGTATTGTTGCTGGCGCCAAAGCAGAAATAGAGCATGAGGTATTTAGTGCGAAGGAGACGCTAAGATATCAAGTTGCCGAACTTGCTGTGGCAGGTGCGGCGAAAATTTTGCGTAGAGAAGTGGATTCGAAAGTTCATGCTGATTTGTTGAGCGCGATACAGGAAGACTTAAAATAATGGCTGAGGCGATAACAGTTGCAAGACCATATGCGGAAGCGGTCTATAAGCTTGCGGTAGCAAGCGATACTTTGGCGGAATGGTCAAGTACATTAAAGCTGGCTGCAGAGATCGCAGAGAATGAGCGTGTGAAATTTTTAATCGGTAATCCATTGGTGTCTATTAAGCAATTAAGAGATCTAATATTTGAGCTCGGTGGTCGTAAATTCAATAATGAAGCTCATAATTTCATTAATCTCATGGTGGAAAATAGGCGCGTGCAAATTTTGTTGCAAGTGAGCCAATTATATGAGGATTTCAAGGCACGACATGAGGGTGTGCTGGAAGCCAGAATAGTTAGTGCATTCAAATTGGATAGCAGTCAGCTGGAAAAATTGGTTCGTGAATTGGAGCATAAATTCAAACGAAAAATAGAGGCAAATGTAATCGTTGATTCAGCTCTAATTGGCGGAGTGAAGATTGAGATAGGTGATGAAATAATTGATGCTTCAGTACATGGAAAGTTAGAAGCGATGGCCATTGCCCTTAAAAGCTAGGAGTTAAATGAAATGCAGTTAAATCCATCCGAAATCAGTGAGTTGATTAAAAAAAGAATAGAAGGCCTTGCTGATACGGCCGAAGTTCGTACACAAGGAACTATCGTTTCGGTAACAGATGGTATCGTGCGTATTCACGGTCTATCCGATGTTATGCAAGGTGAGATGCTGGAGTTCCCCGGTAATACATTTGGATTGGCTTTGAATTTGGAGCGAGATTCGGTTGGTGCGGTTATTCTGGGTACATATGAGCATATTACTGAAGGTGATACAGTAAAATGTACGGGGAGAATTCTTGAGGTTCCGGTGGGGGAAGGGTTGTTAGGGCGTGTTGTCAATGCGTTGGGACAGCCAATCGACGGAAAAGGGCCAATTACCGCGACAAAACATGAGCCCATCGAGAAAATTGCACCAGGTGTCATTTGGAGGCAATCGGTGGATCAACCTGTACAAACCGGCTTGAAGGCGATAGATTCGATGGTGCCGGTTGGGCGTGGGCAGCGGGAATTAATCATTGGCGATCGTCAAACCGGTAAGACGGCTGTGGCAATTGATGCTATTTTGAACCAAAAAGGTCAAAATATGCTATGCATCTATGTTGCGGTTGGACAGAAAGCGTCTTCGATTGCAAATGTTGTGCGCAAATTGGAAGAGCATGGTGCCATGGAATACACCATTGTCGTAGCGGCAACAGCGTCAGAGTCGGCAGCAATGCAGTTTATAGCGCCATACTCTGGCTGTACCATGGGCGAGTATTTTCGAGACAAGGGTGCTGATGCACTGATTATTTATGATGATTTGACTAAACAAGCGTGGGCGTATCGGCAGATTTCTTTGCTTCTTAGGCGCCCACCTGGGCGAGAAGCATATCCAGGCGATGTCTTTTATTTGCATTCACGCCTGCTCGAGAGAGCGGCACGTGTCAATCCTGAATATGTGGAAAAAGCGACCAATGGTGCAGTCAAAGGGAAAACTGGCTCATTGACGGCACTTCCGATTATTGAAACACAAGCAGGTGACGTAACCGCTTTTGTGCCTACAAATGTAATTTCGATTACGGATGGGCAAATATTTTTGGAAACTGATTTGTTTAATGCGGGTATACGTCCGGCGATTAACGCGGGTGTGTCGGTTTCTCGTGTAGGTGGTGCGGCGCAGACGAAAGTCATCAAGAAATTGGGAGGGGGGATTCGCTTGGCATTGGCACAATATCGTGAATTGGCCGCATTTGCGCAATTTGCATCTGATCTTGATGAGGCGACGAGGAAGCAGCTGGAACGCGGGAAGATGGCAACCGAATTAATGAAGCAATCGCAGTATGCGACATTGAGCGTTTCGGAAATGGCTTTGACGTTGTTTGCGATCAATAATGGTTATTATGACGATATTGATGTTAAAAGAGCGCTGGCTTTTGAATCGGCGCTGAAAAGCTATATTCGCAGTCAGCATGGTGCAATTCTGGATAAAATAGAGCAGACTAAGGAATTAGTGGCAGATACTGAAAAGGAATTGGCTGCAGCAATTCAAGAATTTAAGCAACACGGAACTTATTAAAAAATGGCCGGCAGCAGAGAAATTCGCAACAAAATTAAGAGCGTAAAAAATACGCAAAAGATAACGCGGGCCATGGAAATGGTTGCTGCATCCAAGATGCGGAAAGCGCAAGAGCGGATGAAAAAGGCGCGACCTTATGGTGAAAAAATACGTAATGTTGCGGCCCATATGAGTAAGGCAAACACAGAGTATCGTCATTCTTTTCTAATAACCCGGGATACAGTAAAACGGATTGGAATTATTGTTGTGACGTCCGATAAGGGTCTTTGTGGCGGATTAAATACTAATGTATTGAGAAAAACGATCAACCAAATGAAGGCGTGGCAGGCGGAAGGAGAGCAAATCGAAGTTTGCTGCATCGGAAATAAAGGTCTTGGGTTTATGAGTAGGATTGGCGCAAGTGTAGTTTCTCAGGTAACCGGACTTGGCGATACTCCGGATATTGGGAAATTGATCGGCGCGGTAAAGGTTATACTTGATGGCTATTCGCAAGATAGATTTGATCGTGTATATCTTTTTTATAATTGTTTCGTCAACACAATGAAACAAGAGCCGGTAATGGAGCAATTACTGCCGTTGACGGATGAGCGTATGAAGAGCAGCAAAGAAGGTAATGATAAGTCTAAATTGCCATGGGATTACATCTATGAACCGGAGGCAAAATCTGTAATAGATGATGTTATGGTACGGTATGTCGAGGCAATTATTTATCAGGCAGTCGCCGAAAATATGGCTTCCGAACAATCAGCAAGGATGGTGGCTATGAAAGCTGCTTCAGATAACGCCGGAAATGTCATTGATGAATTAACATTGATTTACAATAAATCTCGACAAGCAGCAATTACAAAAGAATTGTCAGAGATTGTTGGTGGCGCGGCAGCAGTTTGATTTTTTTTGGATATAAAAGTTAGGAAACAACGATGAATCAAGGAAAAATTGTTCAGTGTATTGGTGCGGTCATCGACGTGGAATTTCCTCGGGAAGCATTGCCGAAAGTGTATGATGCGTTGATCATGGAAAACTCCGAGTTGACATTGGAAGTGCAGCAACAACTAGGAGATGGTGTAGTGCGTACTATTGCATTAGGATCGTCGGACGGCTTGCGTCGAGGAATGATTGTTAAGAACTCTGAAAAACAAATCAGTGTGCCAGTTGGTACTAAAACGCTGGGGCGCATCATGGATGTGTTAGGGCGACCAATTGATGAGATGGGTGATATTGGCGCAGAACAACAAATGTCGATTCATCGAGAAGCACCGGCTTTTGATGAATTGTCTGCGTCAACCGAGTTACTTGAAACAGGCATTAAAGTAATCGATTTGATTTGTCCATTTGCAAAAGGCGGGAAGGTTGGTTTGTTTGGTGGTGCTGGTGTAGGTAAAACCGTTAACATGATGGAATTGATACGCAATATTGCTATTGAGCACAGTGGATATTCGGTTTTTGCTGGTGTGGGTGAGCGAACACGGGAAGGCAATGATTTTTATCATGAAATGAAAGACTCCAAGGTGTTGGATAAAGTGGCTCTGGTTTATGGGCAGATGAATGAGCCACCAGGGAATCGGTTACGCGTGGCTCTGACTGGATTGACAATGGCAGAAGCATTCCGTGACGAGGGGCGTGATGTGTTATTCTTTGTCGATAATATATATCGCTACACATTGGCAGGTACGGAGGTCTCCGCATTGCTTGGGCGTATGCCTTCAGCGGTAGGCTATCAGCCCACGTTGGCGGAAGAAATGGGGCGTTTACAAGAAAGAATTACTTCAACTAAAGTAGGATCAATTACTTCCATTCAAGCTGTTTATGTTCCTGCCGACGATTTGACTGATCCATCTCCGGCGACAACTTTCGGTCATTTGGATGCAACCGTCGTGCTGTCGCGGGACATTGCGTCATTGGGTATTTATCCAGCAGTGGACCCACTCGATTCGACTTCGAGACAACTTGATCCTCAGGTGGTTGGGGAAGAGCACTACAATACAGCACGTGCCGTTCAGCAAACATTGCAACGCTATAAAGAATTGCGGGATATCATCGCAATTTTAGGAATGGATGAATTATCTCCGGAAGATAAACTGACGGTTAGTCGTGCCCGTAAAATTCAACGCTTTTTGTCGCAGCCTTTTAACGTGGCAGAGGTTTTTACCGGAGCACCCGGAAAATATGTGCCGCTGAAAGAAACTATCAAAGGTTTCAAAGGAATTGTCGACGGTGAATATGACGAGCTGCCAGAGCAAGCTTTCTATATGGTGGGCAGTATTGAAGAGGCTGTTGAGAAAGCGAAAACACTTCAATAAATACGGGTAGATTAATGGGTACAGTTTTTCATCTAGATATCGTCAGTGCGGAAGAATCAATTTATTCGGGCCCGGTTGAATTTTTAGTAGCTCCTGCGCAAATGGGAGAAGTGGGTATTTATCCCTTTCATGCACCGATGTTGACAAAAATAAAATCGGGTATGGTCAGAGTAAAAGCACAATTAAAGGAAGAAGAAGTAATTTATGTATCAGGCGGTATGTTGGAAGTTCAGCCAGATGTTGTTACGATTTTGGCGGACACTGCGGTACGTAGCCATGATCTTGATGAAGCAAAGGCAATTGAAGCTAAACGTGCAGCAGAAGATGCGATGAAAAACCGGCAATCTGAATTAGATTATGCAAAAGCACAGGCTGAGCTTATCGAAGCGATGGCTCAATTAGCGGCGATTGAAAAGTTAAGAAAGCGTGGCAAGCATTGATAGCTAACAGAATAAAAAAGGCGACATAAGTCGCCTTTTTTTTTTATATGTATTTCCATTCATAGAAAAGACGAAGTGCCAATGAAGTGTTACCATTATTGTTGAAGCATCTTTTCGAAACCAAATATGGAGTATTCACCAGCTTATGGCAGGACACAGCAAATGGGCAAATATTAAACATAAAAAAGCAGCACAAGATGCCAGAAAGGGTAAAGTTTTTACGCGGCTGATAAAAGAAATTACAGTTGCTGCCCGATTAGGAGGCGGCGATCCTGATAGTAATCCGCGGCTGAGGCTGGCAATGGAAAAAGCGTATGATCAAAATATGTCTAAAGATAATATAGATCGCGCGATTAAGAGAGGTAGCGGTACACTGAATGGTGTCGATTACGAAGAAATTAGATATGAAGGCTACGGCATAGCGGGTGCGGCAGTTATGGTCGATTGCATGACAGATAATCGTGTAAGAACCGTTTCGGATGTCAGGCATGCATTCACCAAATACGGTGGCAATCTTGGCACGGATGGTTCTGTGAGCTTTCTTTTTAAGCACTGTGGACAGTTAATATATGCCCCGGATACAAACGAAGAAAAAATCATGGAGGTCGCGCTCGATAATAACGCCGAGGATGTTGTCGTGCATGATGACGGTAGTATAGAGGTAATCACGATGGCGCAAGATTTTGCAACATGTAAAAGTAGTATGGAGAAATCTGGATTCAAAGCTGATTTTGCGGAAATTACAATGCAACCGGTGAGCGAGATTGTTTTAGCCGGTGAAGAAGCTATGAAAATGCAGAAATTAATCGATGCATTGGAAAATTTAGACGATGTGCAGAGTGTCTATACTACTGCCGTATTTGCGGAATAACACTGGGTTAGATCGGAAATTAAAATTCGTATAATCGGAATTGATCCAGGGTTGCGATCGACGGGGTTTGGCATCATAGAGAAAAAAGGTGATCAGCTGAACTACTTAATAAGCGGATGCGTCAGAACGCAACCGGGTGATTTGCCTGCTCGAATCAAAGTAATCGTTGAAAATTTAAATCAAATTATCACCGAATATCGCCCAGAGCAGGCTGCAATCGAGCAGGTTTTTGTAAATAGCAATCCACGCTCGACATTATTATTGGGGCAAGCGCGGGGAGCGGCAATTTGTGCAGCAGTTATAAATAATCTAATAGTTGCTGAATATACTGCATTGCAAATTAAGCAAGCAGTGGTTGGAAATGGTCATGCGCATAAAAATCAAGTTCAATTGATGGTCAAAAAATTGTTGGTTTTAGCAACGGAACCAGGCATGGATGCTGCTGATGCTTTGGCTTGTGCCATTTGTCATGCTCACGGAGGATTAGGATTGGGCAGATTTTCAGCATTGAGTTTTCGCGTACGGCGAGGTCGATGGTCATGATTGGGTGGATAACGGGGGTGTTGCTGGAAAAAAATCCCCCGCAAATACTGCTCAATGTTCAGGGTATCGGTTATGAAATAGATGTTCCTATGAGCACATTTTGCGAATTACCATCCGTGGGTTCAACAATCTCGCTTCATACGCATCTCGTGATCCGTGAAGATATGCATCAACTGTTCGGATTTTCAAAGGAGTCCGAGCGACTCATGTTCAGGCAATTGGTCAAAATATCAGGTATTGGTGTTAGAACAGGGCTCGCGCTGTTGTCAGGAATGAGTGTAACTGAATTGCAACTGGCGATTAGACAACAGCAGACAGCAAAGTTGGTCAGAATTCCGGGGATTGGAAAAAAAACAGCTGAGCGCTTATTGCTGGAACTTCGTGATAAGCTGCGTTTGGTGGATATGAATAGCGCGGATGATATCCGGCAATCAGAACAGCTGGATGACATTCAATATGCATTAATGTCTCTTGGGTACAAAGAACAGGAAGTCGATTGGGCGATGAGGCAATTGCCGCCGCATGCGTCGGTATCAGATGGTATCAGGTATGCATTGCAGTTACTTTCTAAGGAAAAAGTTTGACTGACATATCTCGATGATAGAAACGGAACGAATAGTAACTACAGCAGCTTCATCGCAGCAGGAAGTGATACTTGAAAGAGCGTTACGTCCTAAACGGCTGGATGAGTATGTAGGGCAGGAAAAAATTAGAGAACAGCTGCAGATATTTATTTTGGCAGCACGAAAGCGACGGGAAGCGCTCGATCATGTATTGTTATTCGGGCCACCAGGTCTAGGCAAAACGACGCTTGCGCATATTATCGCACATGAAATGGGGGTCAATTTGAAGCAGACATCCGGCCCAGTACTTGAACGTCCCGGGGATTTGGCGGCGCTGTTATCGAATCTTGAGTCAAATGATGTTTTGTTTATAGATGAAATTCACCGGCTTGCACCGTTAGTGGAAGAAATTTTGTATCCCGCGCTTGAAGATTATCAGCTGGACATTATGATCGGAGAGGGACCGGCAGCAAGATCGGTGAAGTTGGATTTGCCGGCTTTTACTTTGATTGGTGCTACGACTCGCGCTGGTATGCTAACCAATCCGCTGCGCGATCGATTTGGTATCGTATCGCGTCTTGAATACTATACCCCTGCGGAATTGGGAGAAATTGTGTTCCGATCAGCGCAGTTATTAAAAGTGCGAATATCCGCCGATGGTGCAGCTGAAGTTGCACGCCGATCCAGAGGAACACCACGTATAGCCAATCGATTACTACGCCGCGTTCGCGATTATGCTGAAGTAAAAGCTGAAGGGGAAATAACCAGTTCCATAGCTGATGAAGCTTTGAAAATGCTCGATGTGGATCAACTTGGCTTGGATTTACTTGATCGTAAATTGCTGCTGGCCGTAATAAAAAAATTTAATGGGGGGCCGGTTGGCGTTGAGAATTTAGCGGCTGCGATCAGTGAGGAGCGTGATACGATCGAAGAACTACTTGAGCCGTATTTAATTCAACAAGGCTATTTGAAGCGTACACCACGCGGTCGAATGGCAACGCAGCTTACTTACCAACATTTTGGATTGGAAATTTCAGAAACGGAATTAACCAGCGATCTTTGGGAAAGTACCGATAAGTTTATTTAGCGGCAAAAGGTTAAAGAAGATGCAAATACAAACACTTCGCTTGATTATGGCATTGCTATTGATGTTAATGGCTATGCTGTACTTTCATACCAGCCGTGAGAAGGAGTATTACAGTAAAGGAGCGGAGCCGGCTGTGGTTCAGATCTTGAAAGAGATTTCTAGTTGGGAAAAAAGTATTTTCTTGCTCCATTTGGCACCAGAAGCGAAATATGCGATCAATGAAGAGCAGCTTCAGGATTTATTAGATTTTTATCGCAATTTTGGTTATTTTTTATCAATTAAGGAAATAGATTTTTCAAGAACAATCAGCATGTTATCATTGTTTGGTGAGAAGCGTATCAACTACTCTGGTGTAGCGAATTTTTCTGCAGGAGAAATCAATTTTAATGTTACTTTGATTGAGCGAGGTGGTTATTATTTAGTCTACAATTTATCGATGTCAAAATTATCATGATGCTATTATCCATTAAAATCTGGATCGGGTCATGATATATCCCCGGAACTATGTCAAGCTTAACGTAATCTTAATGTTTGCTTGAATAGTATTAAATTAAATTAGAAAACGGAGGCTTTCTTATGAATGAGAATGTTACAACAATCGAGCGGAGATCATCGTCTGGATTGGCGATAAATAAAGTACTACGTAATACATATATGCTTTTGTCATTAACGCTAATATTTAGCGGATTTACTGCTGCACTTTCAATGCTATTGAAAATGCCACCGATGACTTATTTGATTTCGGTTATTGGTGGCATGGTGATAGCTATGTTTGTATTGCCGCGTTTCGCTAATTCCGGAGCGGGTGTTGGGATTGTATTCCTAATTACCGGATTGCTTGGTTTTGGTTTAGGGCCACTATTAACGATGTATGCTTCATTGCCTAATGGTGGGAATATCATCATGTTGGCCTTTGGAGGGACTGGTGTGATATTTATGGGATTGTCGGCATATGTGTTAATTACTAAGAAAGATTTTAGTTTCTTAGGGGGATTCTTGATGGTTGGTTTCCTATTGGTGCTTGTTGCTGCACTCGCAAATATCTTTATGCAGATTCCGGCAATGTCTCTAATGATATCCGCAGCGGTAATTATGATAATGAGTGGATTTATTTTGTACGATACCAGTCGGATTATTCATGGCGGAGAGACCAACTATGTTTTGGCAACGATTGGCTTGTATATGACAATATTCAATATTTTTATTAGCTTGTTACAATTATTAGGTATCATGAGTAACGACGATTAAGTATTGTAGTGAATGAATACATCAACAAAGCCCCGGAAAATAGGGGCTTTGTTGTTTGTGTCTTATAAGAAAAGGAATGTATGGATTGGATGGAAGTAATAGCCGCGCTCGCGTTGGTAATGTTTATTGTTATGATATTTCCGGCGGCAGGGCAGATGGCGAAAAATAACCTACCAAATACTCAATCTGACTGGAAGAGTTTCATAATGTTGATTGCTATTATTGTGCTCTTTGTCGTATTTTTGATGCAAGTAGTGTGATGCGTTAATTTTAAAGGCGCGAAGCGTATGGAACACAGCGATTAAGGCATATCAATAAGATGTAATAATTCAGACCCGATCTGACATTTACCCGATCAGACGATGTGCCTGTCAGATCAAATTCAGTCATTCAAAGCGGTGATTTTATCGTGCCATCCCTTCCTTCCGTCAATTGAAGTTTGCATCGGAGCGCGCCTGCCGCACATCTTGCCCTGATGAGTGCGTGCTGTTGTCGTACGTTATCCAGTCACCCGGATCGGGTTGTAACGCTTCGATGGACTGATAAATCCTGCACCGGAATGCCCCCTGGTAGAACTCCTGTAAGATGGTTTGTGGAAACGCTCGCAAATGCCGTTGGTTTGTGGATGATTGGCTTTCGTTTTGGAATGTTCAATGTCGGCAAGTAGCCGGATAGAGCGGATTATCGTGATTTCCCGGTTTTTTGCACTATTCGGTACCGCGATCGGTCAGGATACGGATGACGCCCATACCTTGCTCAGTAAAGAACGATAGTACCCGGTCATTGAGCAAATCAGCCGATGTGATTGGTGTTTTGGTGATACGGCTTGGCGGTCGCCCATTTGGAATAAGTGTTGACGAAGATCTGCTGATAAATCCGTCCCACGCCCTTAAGAGTGCCGGCATAGAAGGTATCCTGACTATCGGGATACCCAGGGTGAGCGGTATCGATCTCGCCATGAGCAACATCAT
This sequence comes from Nitrosomonas sp., assembly GCA_021582655.1. Taxonomy (GTDB): domain Bacteria; phylum Pseudomonadota; class Gammaproteobacteria; order Burkholderiales; family Nitrosomonadaceae; genus Nitrosomonas. The sequence continues at coordinate 733,025 of CP091135.1, read as the reverse complement.
CGTCCTGTTTCTTCTCCAATGCCTGCACCTGTGCCTCGATCAGCTCCGCTTCGCTCCGGTCTCGGCGATATGCCTCTCCAAAGTTGATAGACGCTTCTTGAACGACTCCGGACTTTGCTGCAACCACACTGCACGAACACCGGACGGAGAAGCAAAGATTCCGCGTTTGCGTAGTTCGTTGGAAACACGAATCTGACCCAAAGTCAGTTGCTTCGGAGCAAAGGCTGTGACCGCTGCGATCAAAGCTTCTTCAATACGGTTCTTGATGTTGGGCTTGCGCCGATTCGCATCAATCAGAGCCTCAATACCACCTGTTTCAGCGGCAGCTTGATAGCGATAAAAGTATCTCGAGAAAAACCCATCATCTTGCAGGCACGGGATACATTGCCAAGCTCGGCTGCCGGATTAAGTAAACCAATCTTGTTCTTGTGTTTGATGACTTTCTGTTGAGCACTGCGCATGGGATTACTCCTTTGCGCTTTCGTGCTTGGTTGATAAAGATTCGTGCCTCTATCAAACCGAGTTTTGGCAAGACCTGCTGTCTGATCAAATCTAAACTACTACAAATAAGACGAATAAGAAGGGGCAAGTGTGCGGTAGGAGCGTCTGCTCGTGCAAGTCAATTAATCAGCATCTCTTCGGTTTGTCGCGCAGATTTTTCATAACCGATTGAGGCCCTTGCATGTTCAGAAACAAATTTAGCTGCACGAAATGATGTAATGTTTCTATGAATCATGATGCTAAATTAATTTTATGAGCCTCTCGGGATTTGATGTTGCCGATCATTCCCACAAAAGGAATTTTCTGAATCCAATAGATCAACGGGCTAATTGGAAATCGATAGAGCAAGCAATCGTACCTCGCCATTTAATAATCTTTCTAAGCTTCTGATGACACGGTCATTGGGTAACGATAAATCAACCTTTATTGCGAGCTCTTCACGATTGTAATCGTCCAACATATTGAAGATGCGAAGCAATCGACCATCAACACGTAAGTCATCCATAAAATCTACCGACCATGCCTGGCTCGGTGCTACAGGCAACGATAGCGCATTCGGTTTATCTCGCTTGATTCGCCATTTGGGTCTGGTTCGAAGGTTCAGCTCCAATTTCCGATATATGCGGTAAATACGCTTATGGTTCCAGCCATAGCCCGCTATATTACTCAGGCAAAACGAATGCTGATGCCACGCTGTAAGATTTGCTGGTGCCTCCATTTCCCTTCGATAAGATGGCTCTATAACTTTTCCTCGAGTGCCTCCTGCTGAATCCCCGCTTTTAAACATTCCTCAGCATATATTTTCTTCAAGCGGCGATTCTCGTCTTCTAACTCCTTTAAGCGCTTCATCATTGAAGCGTCCGTGCTACCGTATTTAGATCTCCATTTGTAGAATTGAGCTGAGCTCATGCCGTGTTTCCGGTATAGTCGCGCAACTGCAATGATACTCTCATTCTGTTTCAAAATTGCTACAATCAGGCTCTCACCATAACGTGATTTACGCATAGAGAAATCATTTATATCCATTTGCTTAATGGAATTTTCTGCTAATTGCTCGTACCTATCTATGGGAGGATTACTATACCTTAAGGTAATCGATCCCAGAAATTTTTAAATTTTAAATATTATATTTAATAATTAGAACTAATAGCGATTCTTAGGGCGATAGGAAGTTTTGTAAAGATCTCTGATTGTGTTATTTCAAAGTTCGATTCTCAGTATAGGATCAAAAAAGTCTTTTTCTTTTGTTTAAATTAAGTGTCGTAAGTTTCAATACCTATAATCAAAACAGGGAAATTATTCTATAAAAATCATGATTTTTCCTTGTTTGAGCATTGGTGGCATGCTAAAATTTCTGCTCGATTAATTAGCATGTAGAAGTCATCTATAACTAAGAAAATCTAAGTTGCGGATAATAAGGAAATTCAACTAAGAAAATTTATTGGTGTCGATCTTGATTTGATATTTTGCAAAATAGAATTAGATTGCACAATTGCTTGGAAGGTTGATTTAAAAACGTTCGGATTTTTAACGTTTATAGTCGTACCTAAAGATCTGTAAATTAGTAATCATGTGGGGGGAATATGAGAAGTAAATCAGTAGTAACCCTGGCGGGGGTATCCGCTCTTGCCTTGTATTCAAGTATGGCGATCGGGTCCAAATATAATTTGCCCGAACCGCAGAGTATTATTGCGAAAGATATTTATGATCAACATATGATGTTGTTGTGGATATGCTTGGTTATATTCATCGGTGTATTTGGGGTTATGTTCTATTCGTTGCTTAAACATCGAAAATCGCTTGGATACAAAGCAGCGAATTTTCATCACAGCACGACGGTAGAGATTATTTGGACGGTAATTCCATGTATCATTCTTCTGCTAATGGCATGGCCGGCAACAAAGACAATAATTGCGATGAAAGATACTTCAAGTCCTGATATGACCATTAAGGCAACAGGCTATCAATGGATGTGGGGTTATGATTATTTGCAAGGCGAAGGGGAAGGGATAAGTTTCTTTAGTAAATTATCAACACCCCGGGCGCAAATTGATGGCAAAGAACCGAGGGGCGAAAATTACCTATTAGAAGTTGATAATCATGTGGTTGTGCCAGTTGGTAAGAAAGTGCGCATAATTATAACGGCAAATGACGTTATTCACGCATGGTGGGTGCCGGCGTTAGGTGTTAAACAGGATGCGATACCTGGGTTCATACGTGACAGCTGGTTTACGGCAGATAAACCGGGAATTTATCGTGGTCAATGTGCCGAATTGTGTGGCAAAGATCATGGATATATGCCAATTGTGGTAGAAGTGATGGAAGCGGATGAGTATTCAAAATGGGCTGAAGCCCGGAAGGCATCTGCAGTTAAAACATCAATGCATATAGAAAAACAGTAAAAGGAGATAGACTATGGCAGCAGTACATGGTGATGTGCACGGTCATGAGCATGATGAGCATCATCCGAGTGGGATGATGCGTTGGATTACAACAACCAATCATAAAGACATCGGTTCAATGTACCTTTGGTTTAGTTTTGCTATGTTCATGGTTGGCGGTACCTTGGCGATGGGGATACGAGCTGAGCTGTTCCAGCCTGGGATTCAAATTCTGGAGCCGGAATTATTTAATCAATTTACAACGTTACACGGTCTGATCATGGTGTTCGGTGCGATCATGCCAGCATTTGTCGGCTTTGCAAACTGGCAAGTGCCGATGATGATCGGGGCACCCGATATGGCGTTTGCGCGAATGAATAACTGGAGTTTCTGGTTATTGCCCGTGGCGGCTACGCTGCTGATTAGCTCATTCTTTGTGCCAGGTGGTGCGGCAGCAGGAGGATGGACTTTTTATCCACCACTCTCAACGCAAGGTGGTCTCGGTGTAGATCTGATGATTTTTTCTGTTCATATTCTGGGTGCGTCATCCATTATGGGCTCAATTAATATCATTACGACTATTCTGAATATGCGTGCTCCTGGCATGACATTGATGAAGATGCCAATGTTTGTATGGACTTGGCTGATTACTGCATATTTGCTGGTGTTAGTAATGCCAGTGTTGGCAGGGGTAGTAACAATGCTATTGACCGATCGTCATTTTGGCACCAGCTTCTTTAACGCAGCGGGTGGCGGTGATCCAGTAATGTTTCAGCATATTTTCTGGTTCTTTGGTCATCCAGAAGTGTATATTATGATTTTGCCTGCGTTCGGGATTGTATCTGAAATCATCCCAACTTTTTCGCGTAAACCATTATTTGGTTATTCATCAATGGTTTATGCAACGGCGTCGATTGCCATCCTGTCATGCGTGGTTTGGGCGCATCATATGTTTACAGCAGGTATGCCAACGGTAGGGCAATTATTCTTTATGTACGCGACAATGTTAATTGCGGTGCCGACTGGTGTGAAAGTGTTCAATTGGACGGCAACAATGTGGCGCGGTTCAATGACGTTTGAAACACCAATGCTATTTGCAATCGGTTTCATATTCTTATTTGTGGTCGGTGGTTTTAGTGGTGTAATTTGCGCAATTGTTCCAATTGATATACAAGTGCAAGATACATACTATGTCATTGCACATTTTCATTATGTGTTGGTGTCTGGAGCGCTTTTCGCATTATTTGCGGGAGTATACTACTGGCTGCCAAAATGGACAGGCCGTATGTACAATGAAACATTAGGTAAAGCACATTTTTGGTTGTCGATGATTTTCTTTAATGTGACATTTTTTGTTCAGCATTTCTTGGGATTGGCTGGTATGCCGCGAAGAATTCCAGATTACAATATACAGTTTGCTGATTTCAATATGGTTTCAAGTATTGGCGCGTTTGGATTTGGATTAACGCAGCTTCTTTTCTTCTATATTGTGATTAATTGTATTCGTAGTGGAGAAAAGGCATCCCAAAAGCAATGGGATGGTGCAACGACACTGGAATGGACGCATTTGCCGACACCTGCGCCTTATCACAGTTTTGAAAAACCACCCATTATTAAGTAAAGAATGTGATTGATTAGGTATGTCACAAGAAACAGAACTAAAACGCAAGAAGTTAAAAACAGCGATTTATCTATTGATCACAGTAATAGCACTTTATTTGGTAGTTATCTTAAAACAATGGTAGAAAATAAAGCGGCAACCAATGCACTAATGCTGAAGAAGTTGTTGATTTTTACAGTAATGATGTTTTTATTTGGCTATGCATTGGTTCCGTTTTATGAAAAGTTTTGTGAAGTGACGGGCATAAATAATTTGCTACAACCTGACAAACAGAGCAAGGAAATCCAAGTAGATAAGAGTCGTTGGATAACTATTGAGTTTGATGCAAACATTCAGGGACTTCCTTGGGAGTTTAAATCGATGCAAAGCAGTGCGCGCATACATCCAGGTGAGCCTGTTACGGTGATGTACGAAATCACAAACATGTCAGATCGGGAAATCAGCGCACAAGCAATACCGAGCTATAGTCCAAGGTTTTTAGATAAATATCTAAAAAAATTTGAGTGTTTTTGTTTTACTAAGCAAGTACTCAAACCGAAAGAAACGAAACAAATGCCAGTACAGTTCGTAATAGAACCAAGTTTACCAGCTGAGCTTCAGACGATGACGATTTCATATACTTTTTTTGAATTACCAGCTAATTCGAGTGTAATTAAGAAGTAGTAGGGAATTTAGGAAATATGGCGTTAAAAGAAAAAAATGATGTTAGCGTGTGGCGAATCGCAAAAGCAGTGATGTTTGCATTCATTGGGATCAGGAAAAAAAGTGATTTGGAAAGCGATGCTGCGTCTTTAAAGCCAGTGCATGTGATTGTGGGTGGGATTATAGGTGCCATTATTTTTGTACTGAGCGTCATGTTTGTAGTGCGATTGATAGTGGGTTAATTTTGTTAAAATTAAAGTTAAATGTAGGAGGAGGCGGAAAATGAGTCAAGAATCTGGACATTATTATGTCCCGGCGCCGTCAACGTATCCAATTATTGGATCGACGGCAATTTTGTTTATGGGTTCAGGTGCAGCTTTAACCATGAATAAAATGGAGACAGGGTATTGGTTATTAGCAATAGGATTCACTATTCTAGTGTATATGCTATTCAAATGGTTTGGCACCGTTGCGAGAGAAAGCGAGAGTGGCAAATATGATACACAAGTGGATAAGTCATTTCGCTGGGGTATGAGTTGGTTTATATTCACTGAAGTAATGTTTTTCTGTGCATTTTTTGGCGCACTTTTTTATATGCGCAATCTTTCGATTCCGTGGTTGACAGAAGAAAGCACGGTTTTAGGTAATAGCTTCTGGTCAACTTTTGATGGAAAATGGCCAACTGCTGGTCCTGGAACACACGATCCTTTTACTCCAATGGGGGCTTGGGGATTACCAGCATTCAATACTTTGTTGCTTTTGACTTCGGGTGTGACTTGTACACTGGCGCATTGGGCATTAAAAGCAAATAATCGTAGTGGTTTGAAAAATTGGCTGCTAGCAACGATTGTACTAGGTGCGACCTTTTTGGGGTGCCAAGCATACGAGTATGTTCATGCCTATCAGGATTTGAATTTGATGCTAACATCGGGTGCCTATGGTTCAACGTTCTTCATGTTGACAGGATTCCACGGCTTTCATGTCACCGTTGGCACTATTATGCTAATAGTCATTTGGTTTAGATGTGTTGCTGGGCATTTTACGCCAGAAAAGCATTTTGGCTTCGAAGGAGTTGCTTGGTATTGGCACTTTGTTGACGTTGTGTGGCTAGGTTTATTCGTGTTTGTATATTTAATGTAGCTTGATTGGGCCAAAATCCAGTCCTCATCAATTATGAGTAGTATGGCGCTATATTGGTAGTGCGATGATGGACTGGATGTATCATAGAATCGAAGCGAATAAGCGTATGTGGGTAAAAGCGATCAAAGAAGCAGCGCTGTCGATGTTATAAGCGATGTTATAAGTTTAGTGAGCATCAAGTGCAGATAAGCGTAAAAAATTATTGCTTCAAGTCTAAAGTCTGGGCTGTGTTGGTAAGCATAACGCTGATTGCTGTATTTATAAGTCTGGGAAATTGGCAGCTGTCTAGAGCTGCCGAAAAAAATAAGCAATATGAAGAGTTAATATTAAAATCAAAGCAACCACCTGTTCGAATGGCAGGATCATTGATTAAGTTGCAAGATTATCAATTCCGTGAAATCGAAGCGTACGGCGAGTTCATAAATGATTTGACGATATATATCGATAATAAAGTATATCAGGGGCGCGCCGGTTATCACGTAATAACGCCATTCAAATTGAAAGATAGCAATTTAATGGTCGCTGTAAATAGGGGTTGGATAGCAGTCGGTAATGACAGGAGAATGCTGCCGAAGGTAATAAAAGAACACGGTGAAATGAGAATATCAGGCATGGTTATTTCCCCGGAAATTCGAGCACTAGAGTTTTCTAAGCAGGATGCTGTAATTGGGCCTGTCTGGAGTAATTTCAGCTTACAACGAATTCAAGCAGAAACTGGTTTTGAGTTCCAACCATTAATAGTGTTGCGGCATAAGTCAGAAGATGATGGTTTAGTGCGAGATTGGGTAAGGCCAGATTCTGGTGCTACAAAAAATATGGGTTATGCGGTACAGTGGTTTTCACTGGCGGCTACTACGTTAATTATTTTTATTGTATTGAATGTCAAACGAAACAATCAAAAAAACAAATAGGCGCAAACTGATCTGGATGCTTATTTTACTATGTTCACCGGTAGTAATTTCTTATGCGTTATATTTTTCGGGCTACAAACCGGACAGCAATAATTATGGCGGTATTCTTCCAATTGTAAAAATGAGAGGTACGGGCACAAATGTTGTGGATAACACAATTTTTCGCATGAAAGATTTGCATGGAAAATGGGTTTTGGTAAATATTGATTCTGGCGTTTGTGAGGAAGATTGTCGGAAGAAAATGTATTTTATGCGGCAAGTTAGGCTTGTGCAAGGAAAAGAAATGAATAGGATAGAGCGGTTGTGGCTAATAAATAATGATACCGCACCAAATGAGCAGTTATTAAAAGATTATGAAGGCACTTTTTTTATTAATGCAAGTAATAGCGAATTGCTTAGCTTAATTGAAACTCATGCAGTACATACCAAACACATTTATTTAATCGATCCATTGGGAAATTTAATGATGCGGTTTCCTGAGATCATTGATGGTAAAAAAATGAGCCAAGATTTAAAGCGATTGTTGCAAGTATCTCAAATAGAGCATTAATCGGCATCAGCTATCGAATCAAAATTGTTTATAGGAGTTTAAGATGTCAACCAGTCTGATGTGGAACGAAACATTATCCAGAATCAATCAATTTTACCGACTTACTAAGCCTCGAGTGGTTTCACTTATCGTGTTTACAGCTGTTATCGGAATGTTTATGGCAGTCCCGGGAGCTGTGCCGCTTGATACTTTGTTTTTTGCAACGGTAGGAATTGCTCTTGTTGCGGGTGCTGCAGCTGCACTTAATTGTCTCGTAGAACAAAAGTTAGATGCGGTAATGGCGAGAACTAAAGGGCGTCCTTTACCGCTCGGAAAAGTTAGCGTGCCAGAAACATTATTCTTTTTGATCATCGTGGGTGGTCTGGGACTTTTTATTCTACATTATTGGATCAATGAATTGACCATGTGGTTGACGCTGGGTACTTTTGTTGGATATGCCATTATTTATACGGTGATTCTAAAGCCGCTTACGCCACAAAATATAGTTATTGGAGGAGCTTCGGGAGCAATGCCGCCAGTTCTAGGTTGGGCTGCGGTAACTGGTGAAATCGCAAGCGATGCATTGTTATTATTCCTAATTATTTTCGCTTGGACGCCACCGCATTTTTGGGCGCTGGCATTATATCGCAAAAATGAGTACGCATCGATCGGTATGCCGATGCTGCCAGTAACGCATGGCGACCAATACACACGCTTACATGTATTGCTGTATACAATAATATTGTGTGTTGTTGCAACATTGCCATACATTACGCAAATGAGTGGATTGATCTATTTGGTAGGATCGTTCTTCTTGAACGGAATCTTTATGTATTATGCTATTCAAATTTATCGCAACTATAGCGATCAATTAGCAAGGGAAACATTTAAATATTCAATACTTTATTTGGCATTGCTTTTTGTAGTCTTGTTGGTGGATCACTATTTCTATTTTTAGTGTGATGTTGAAACTTATCTTTGTGTTTTAATCATGCATGATATAGCCCCGTGAGGATGAGTCTCAATTAAGATATCGTAGGGAATAGTTTTCCAGGATTCAGAATATCATTAGGATCAAAAAGTATTTTGATATTTCTCATCAGTGTTAAAGTATGTGCATCAATCTCCTTAGAGATATAGGCGCGCTTCTCACTGCCTATTCCGTGCTCACCTGACAGTGTGCCCTGTAATTCAATTACTAAATCAAAAATTTGATCTAGGCATTGCGAGGCACGGATTACTTCAGTTGCATTGTCTGAATCGATTAGCAGATTAACGTGTATATTACCGTTGCCGGCATGTCCAAAATTTACATTATAAATTTGGAAGTGCCGGCACAATTGTGCGACGCTGGTCAAAAATAATGGAAGACTACTGACGGGAACGACAACGTCCTCATTAATTTTTTTGGGTGCAATTTCTCGTAGTAAAGGTGATAAAGCTTTACGAGCTTTCCAGAGGGCTGCAAGATCGTCGACCCGTATCGCAACGATAAGATCAGAAGATTGGCAAGCCTGAATAATAGCATCGATAGACTCGGTAATTTCGGCTCGTGTTCCGTCGACTTCGATCATCAACATGGCACAAGTATCGGCTGGTAGTAAATCCGGCTGGCGTCGTCGTATCAGCTCCAGAGAACTTGCATCGAGAAACTCTAAAGCACTTGGAAGCTTAGCGAGAGCCATAATTCTGACAATAGCTTCAGCGCAGCCAACCAGGCTACGAAAATGTGCAGTAATACCGCTGCTTGAGTCGGGTAGAGCGGTTAATTTCAATGTAGCCTCGGTAATAACAGCCAAAGTACCTTCGGATCCGATTAACAAGCGAGTTAGATCATAACCGACTACGCCTTTAGTGGTGTAACATCCGGTCGAAATGACTGTGCCTGTGCCGGTAACAGCCTTAAGGCCTAGCACATGCTCACGGGTTGTGCCGTACTTAACGGCATGAGGGCCGCCTGCGCAAGTCGCAATGTTTCCACCGATACTGGAGAAATAAGCGCTGGAGGGATCGGGGGGCCAAAAAAAACCGTAAGGCTTAACAGCTTCTTGGAGGGATTGATTTAGAACGCCGGGTTCAGCAACAACAACACGGTTGGCGATATCGATGGACCTAATAGTTGTCATGCGCTCCATTGTTAAGGCAATACCGCCAACTTCTGGCAGGCTGCCGCCTGCAGTGCCGGTGCCGCGACCGCGTGGGATAAGTGGTGTTTTGTATTGATTACAAAGCATAATAGCGCACTGAACATCTTGTGCAGATAGGGGAAAAAGCACAGCGTCTGGTGGGAAGATTTTGCGACTGTTATCGTAAGAATAAGCATAACAATCGACGGGATCGGTGAGCATGCGATCGTTCGGGAACGTTGCGCTCAATTTTGTGAGAAGCTCCGGCAATATCATTTGAATTTGGGTGTGTTAATTGAGGTATTCAAAAACTTTGATCACCTTGCGAACACCTGCAGTTGAGCTTGCGATTTTTGCCGCGTTATCAGCCTCTTGATGCGTTACCATACCAAGTAAATAAACAATACCATTTTCAGTTACAATCTTGACATGGTTAATTTGAAACTTTCGCTCAGTAAGGAAGCGTGCTTTGACTTTAGATGTAATTAATGTGTCGTGGCTGCGCGAAGTCAGAGGCGAATTAGATGCCACAGTAATTTCGTTATGAATTTTTCGCACATTATCAACACTCATAATGAGTGTCTCGATGTTCGCTTTTACAGCAGCTGTAGGTGCTTCGCCCGTCAGCAACACGATGCGATTAAAACTGGTAATATTGATATGAACGTTGTTGCTGAACTGCTGATATATTCGACGGGCGCTTTTGAGCTCAATGCCTTCGTCCTCGATGAACATGCCGCTTGTTCTCCGATCCTCGGAAATATAAGCTCCAGTTCCTGCGGCGGTACCGATGGTGAACATTGGAACACACCCCATCAGCATTAAAATCGAAGATATAAAAATAATCGGCACTAGCCTTCGGTAAAAAAAATTTATCACAAAGCTCATCTCCACGGAGTTCAGATCTTATGATCGATAATACAGTAAAATATTGCAATTACGAACAAACAATGTGCGTGAACTAATCGTAGAATGATCTTGATGCTACGAAATGAACGATAAAATTAATAGTGCTTCCAGGAAAAATGATTCAAGCATTGTACTTGGCGTCATGGCAGGCATGGATCGTTACTTGATACCGATAGAAGAAATCCAGGAAGTGATAGCGTTGCAGAAAATAACGTCGGTTCCGTTAACGCAATCATGGTTTCTCGGATTGATGAATGTACGTGGGAATCTTTATGGTATTACCGACCTCGGTGCTTATTTGAACAAGAAACCGACGACTCATAGCTCAAAATCACGAGTCTTGTTAATTTCATCTGAAAAATTATTCAATGGTTTTATTGTGAATAGCATGCTAGGGATACGCAACCTGTCAGAGTTTGTCAGTAAAAGCTTGATCAACGAAGAAAACGCACGCAAGGGAATTGATCGACTTGTCGATGCGGATGGCAAATTTTGGCAAAAGTTAAGCTTATACAAATTGATGAGCGATAAAAAATTTACGCGGGCTACCGTCAGCTGATTGACTGCCTGTTATTGAGAAATTGATTTAAACCACTAATCACATGCACGATTCCAATCTCATCGCAAAAGATAAAGCCAGGATACTGGCTGAAGCGCTGCCTTACATTCAGCGTTTTCATGGTAAAACAATAGTGATCAAATATGGCGGAAATGCCATGATTGAGGAGCACCTTAAGCAGGGTTTCGCGCGTGATGTGGTATTGCTTAAGTTGGTGGGTATCAATCCTGTGGTTGTGCATGGCGGCGGTCCGCAAATTGATCAAATGCTGAAACGAATGGGTAAGCAGGGTGAATTTATCCAAGGGATGCGTGTAACCGACGCCGAAACTATGAATGTGGTTGAAATGGTTTTAGGCGGAACAGTTAATAAAGAGATTGTCAATCTGATTAATCGTCATGGCGGTAAGGCGGTGGGTTTGACAGGAAAAGACGGTGCTTTCATCCGTGCCAGAAAAATGCTGATGGCGGATCGTGAAATTGCTGGCAAATGGATTAATATCGGACAAGTTGGAGAAATCGAATCAATCGACCCTACACTCATCGCGTTGCTTGATACTCAGGATTTCATACCGGTGATTGCACCTATCGGTGTGGGGAGTGAGGGCGAAGCTTATAACATCAATGCCGATTTGGTGGCAGGAAAACTGGCCGAAATTCTGAAAGCAGAAAAATTGATCGTGTTGTCCAATATTCCCGGAGTGCTGGATAAGCAAGGAAATTTGCTAACCGGCTTAACCGTGCGGCGTGTCGATGAATTATTTGTCGATGGGACCATTTCGGGAGGTATGCTGCCAAAGATAGGTTCGGCGTTGGATGCGGTTAAGAATGGCGTTAAATCCTGCCATATCATTGATGGACGGGTAGAGCATGCATTACTGCTGGAGATTCTTACTGATCAGGGAGTCGGTACACTGATCAAGGAGAGTTAGCGCGTATGTTTCCAGTACTTTTCCAAAGAGGCCAATAATCCCCGCAAAATTTGCACTTCCTCTGCTTCGAGGCGCGCTCGAGCGAATAATCGGCGGATACGTTGCATCAGTAGCTTGGGGCGGCGTGGATCGAGGAAATTGCTGGCTATCATTAGCTGTTCAAGATGAAGATACAATGATTCTATTTCATTAAAACTGGCGGGTTGAGTGGTAACTTCTCCTTGCATCGCATCTTCCCGAGCCGCCATTCGTAATTCGTAAGTTATGATTTGCACTGCGTTCGCAAGATTCAGTGATGGATATGCAGGATTGGCCGGGATATGAATAATGATCTGGCATTTACTCACTTCTTCGCTCGTCAATCCGGCACTTTCCCTGCCGAACAAAAACGCAACCGGCCTATGCGCATATCGGAGTAGCTCTTTGGCACCTTCTCGGGCATCAAGCACTTCGAGCGAGAGTTCGCGCGGTCGGGCGGTTACTGCGGCTGTGAGTATGGTGTGTTGCAATGCGTCGTCAAGATTTTGACAAACAACGGCTCGCTCCAAGAGATCGTTAGCACTGGCGGCGCGGGCACTGGCCTCGGCATCAGGAAATGATTTGGGATTGATTAAATATAAACAATCCAATCCCATGGTTTTCATTGCCCGCGCCGTCGCGCCAATATTGCCTGGATGACTGGTGTGGCTGAGTATGATACGGATCTGCTGAAGCCGCTGTAAATTATCCATAATCGTAAAGAATAAAAATATTCTTTACAGAAATAACACGACGGCTATTTGGCTTGAATTGCGCTCTTCAGTTTTTCCTCAATAGTGGCTGCAGGAATCAATCCCCCTACAATCGAACCGTCGGCAAAGATGAGCGTTGGTGTGCCGGTTACTCGATTTTCGCGTCCTGATTTTACCAAAACATCAAGTGGTGTATCGCATGCTTTATCCGCAGGAGCGATACCTCTCAGCATAAAATCATCCCATGCCTTGATCTGATTATCGGAGCACCAAATTTTCTTGGACAGCTCCATTGAACCGTTCAGAACTGGGTACAACAGCGTATAGATTGTAATGTTGTCAATGCTTAGCAACTCCTTTTCCAAGCGTTTGCAATACGGGCAATTGGGATCGGTGTAGATGGCCAGTTGCCGGCTGCCGTCGCCTTTTATAACTTTAATGGCATGTTGCAACGGCAGCGTAGTCAGCGGGATGCGGCGAGCAGCCTTGATTTCTTGAATTCGATCATTGGTTAGGCTATTTTTTGTTTTTGCGTCAACGAGATGGCCGAAGAAAAAATATTCGGCTTTTTCGTCGACATAAAATACATCTTCACCCAGGACAACTTCATACAGACCTAAAGCGGATATCTTCTTTAAACTGTCGATATTATGTTCAGGGAACTGAATCTGAACAGCATTCCGGACGATCGTTTCATTGGCCCAGACGGTACTGGAAGCCAAACAGAATGCCAGTAACAAAATGAAAAGTTTGAAGTGAGATGTCATAATGACTCCGGTGTGAAGATGAAAAATCAATGCAACGCGTGCTGCATCAAACGGTTTTTGAGTAATGGAATGCGATTGGTGATTTGAAGTCCGAGATTGCGGATGCGGGCAAGTGTCGGATTGGAATTATTGAATAATTTTTGCAGTCCATCAGTTACCAATTCCAATGCAAGAATATCTTCTTTGCGTGCCAATTCATATCGGCGCAGTAACATGAAGTCGCCGCAATCCTGCTGTGCTGAACGGGAACCGAGCACTTCCGCCAGTTCCCTGGCATCCCGTAAACCCAGATTGACACCTTGTCCGGCGAGCGGATGAATGCCATGGGCGGCGTCTCCGATCAGCACCACGCGTGACTTAATTAAGTCGCGTACATGAACAAAATTCAGCGGAAAACCCATCGGCGCAGTAGTCAATTGTAGTCGACCTAACGTATATGATGATGCTTTTTCGACACGTTCGCATAGTTGCTCCGGGGGCAGCTTCCTAATTTCTTCAGCATATGTTTCCGGTACCGACCAAACCATGGATACGCGCTTGTCCGGTAATGGCAGTAGTGCCAACACACCATCTCGCTGGAACCATTGGTACGCGATATGGCGATGCGGTAATTCAGTACTAAAATTCGCAACGACACCGATTTGTTGATAGGTATGCCGTGATGCCGTGATGCCGGCTTGTTGGCGTATCCATGAATTGACGCCATCCGCGCCGACTATCAATGCCGCTTGGAGTGCGTTGCCATCGGATAATTGCACATCAACACACGATGCATGCCAAGAAATGGCTACACATTTTGCGGGACACAGCACATGAATATTTTCTCCCGCAGATTTCAGGGTGTCCCATACCGCCATTTGCAATTGTCGGTTCTCGGCAATGAACGCTAATTCGGCGACACCGGTTTCGTATGCGCTAAAATTGACGCAAGCTGCATTATCGTCACCGTGCACCGACATTTCATAGACCGGTGACAGTCGCTCGGCATCAATCAGCGACCATGCACCAATTTTTTGCAGGAACGCCGCACTACCTGGACTGATGGCGTAAATCCGGCTGTCCCAGCTGTTATCTTGTGGAATAGGGGCGATTTCGTGCGGCTCAATCAGCGCGATTTTTAAACCGCTATGCATCAATGCCGCAACCAGGCTGGTACCGACCAAACCGCCGCCGATGACGATAATATCGAATTTCATGGAACTGATTATACAGCCGCTTGGTGTTAAACGGGAAACACAAACTGTACGCTATTGAAGCGTAACATGAGGTGTACTCGAAGCGTGTTCAATTCACTGAAAATAAGCGTAAATCTTTGTCGGAACGGAATTCTGATCTTGACAAGTGATGCCCTCAAAGGCACAATGCGCCACTTGCAATTTTATGTATGGCGAATTAGCTCAGTGGTTAGAGCAGCGGAATCATAATCCGTTGGTCCGGGGTTCAAATCCCTGATTCGCCACCACTTATTCGAGTCGATTTCCAGGTTCCGATTGTATTCGAAGCATGATTCAGGATTCGAGCGCATCAATACCGGCTTGAGCGATCTGTGAATCTTCAAACGAGCGTACTCCGCTGACGCCAATGGCGCCGACAAAATGATTGCCAATCACTATCGGCAATCCGCCCTCTATCGGTAAGGTACCGGGTAGATTCAAGTAGCGCAACCGACCTTCCGCAATATTTTCTTCCCACACTTTAGTGGGGCGGTGAAATGCAATCGCAGCGCGTGCTTTTTCGATGGCGACGTTGATACTGCCATATTGTGTTTCATCCAGGCGTAGCAAATACAATAAATGCCCGCCGTCATCGACGATAGCAATGACCACTGCCCAGTTGTTCTTTCTGGCCTCGGTTTCCGCGTCATGGGCGATTTTTCTGGCGTCATCGAGTGTTAGGGTGATTTTATTCGTTGTCATGGTTTCTTGTTTTGATTCAAATACCGGCGCCATCCTGAAAAAATTCCTGGCGCGATTGGACTTGAGTAATATTACTGCCCGGAGGGACACTACGTGTCAGCCAGACGTTACCGCCGATGGTCGAGCCGCGACCGATGGTGATACGCCCTAAGATCGTTGCGCCGGCATAAATCACAACATCGTCTTCCACGATCGGATGACGCAGATTGCCTTTTACCAGCGCGCCGTTCTCATCGATCGGGAAGCGCTTGGCCCCGAGTGTAACCGCTTGGTATAAGCGAACATTCTGGCCGATAATCGCGGTTTCTCCGATTACTACACCGGTGCCGTGGTCGATGAAGAAGCTGCCGCCGATTTGTGCGCCTGGATGAATCTCGATACCGGTTGCCGAATGGGCGATTTCCGAAATCATGCGCGCGATCAGTGGCACGCCCAGTCCGTGCAATTCGTGTGCCAGACGGTAGTGCATGATAGTCCTGATGCCCGGATAACAGACCAGTACTTCGTCGATGTTGCGTGCTGCCGGGTCGCCTTCGTACGCAGCTTTGACGTCGCTTTCCAGCAGACGGCGAATTTCCGGCAAGCGCTGGGTAAAGGCCTGTGTAATTTCGACCGAGTGCGCACGGTTTTTGTCGCTAAGCGTTTCTAGACCGGAGTTGTAATGTAATTCATGTTGAATTTGCACCATCAATTCCCGCAAGGTCGTATTCAAGATGTGGCCGACATAATGATCAATGCCTTCATCGGCCAATTCCGAGGAGCCGAGTCGATTCGGAAACATTGCCGCACTTAAACCTTCGGCGACTCCCGCCAACACCGAGCGTGACGGAAGGCGCGGCGGCCGGTTATGGCGGTTGCGGCTTTCCAGTGCGGCGATACGCAAAACGCGCAATTCCTCGACGATGTGATCAATATCCAGATGTGTGTTGCGAAGCTGCAAATCACGGATGTTTTTATTTTCTTTCACTCTATTGCTAAGCCTTGCGTGTCAAACAAACCTTCAAAAAGAATGCTGCTCAAATAGCGTTCGGCGGAATCCGGCAAAATTACCACGATGGTTTTGCCGGTGTTTTGCGGGCGCTTAGCATGCCGTACCGCAGCGGCTACCGCAGCACCGCAGGAGATACCTGCTAAGATACCTTCTTCGCGCGCCAGGCGGCGAGCGTAAAGAATCGCATCTTCGTCACTAATCTGCTCGATTTCATCAATCAAGGAAAGATCCAGGTTTTCAGGTATGAATCCCGCACCGATACCTTGGATTTTGTGAGGACCTGGCATCAGTATTTTACCCGCCCGCTGTTGTGATAATACAGGACTGGCCGCCGGTTCGACAGCGATCGTTGTAATCGCCTTATTTTTGGTTTTTTTTATGTGACGGGATACCCCGGTGATTGTGCCGCCTGTACCGACACCTGCGACCAAAATATCAACCGCACCGTCGGTGTCGTGCCAAATTTCCGGGCCAGTGGTTGTTTCATGAATCGCCGGATTAGCGGGGTTTTTGAATTGCTGCAGCAACACGTAGCGTTCCGGATTGGAAGCCACAATCTCCTCGGCTTTGGCAACTGCGCCATTCATGCCACGCGTGCTTTCAGTCAACACCAGCCTGGCACCCATCGCAACCAGCAGTTTGCGCCGTTCCAGGCTCATTGTTTCCGGCATCGTTAATATCAATGGAATACCGCGTGCAGCCGCAACAAACGCCAAGGCGATGCCGGTATTGCCACTGGTCGGTTCTACGATTTCTTTACCCGGGCCGAGTAAACCATCGCGCTCCGCCGCATCAATCATAGCCACACCGATACGGCATTTTACCGAGCAAGCCGGATTGCGTCCTTCAATTTTTCCAAGTACTAAAGCCGGCGCGCCATCGGTTATCCGATTCAATCGCACCAACGGTGTGCGACCAATTGATAACGAATTATCCGTAAACCAATTTGCCATGAATGATTCCTTTAGCAGCGTATTTAAGTGATAACCGATCGACACACTTTCGGTTGCAGTGTATTTGATTTGATGAGGCTACTTTAACATTCCGCTCAATCGTTTGTGTATTCGGAAGAAATAATGCCGCACCCATTCTTTCGCGAATAAGACTCTCCATTGAATGTCAGGCGGAGCCATTAACTCATAATTAAAATACTGTAATTCTGGTTTTATCAATTGCTCTACGAGCGCTAATTCGGATAATTTATATTCTTCGATCCAAGCATTGGCTCTGCCGGGGTCGATAGGCGAATTACTTTTAGCCATCCAGGGTTGCTGGTAGTATTCCTGGTATGAAATAGAGGCTGTATTATTTTCTTCGAGCATTGTCGGTTCAAATTTTTCTTCCAGAAATATACAAACTTCTTTAAGCGTTTCTTCCGGATGAGAAATGAGTTTCTCATAACGAATGATATGTATGCGCTCATTATGAGGGCCCGATTTGATCTTCTGCAATAGCCTGGCATCTTTACGCCAGAATTTGGCGGCACCGACTAAATTATGCTCCCAGTTTGGATGAGCCAGCCGACTCCGGACAACGGCACGACCATCTCTGATAATCGCGAGGAATCGAGCTTCCGGAAACGTATTGAGCAGATATTCCGCGTGCGCCAAATGGTGCGGTGTTTTTTCACCTATTCGCGGTTTCTTGCTATCGATTTTTTGCAGCAAGGCTAATAAATTTAGAAATACATCGCCATGTGTTTTTGCGTCTTGCAGCAGATGCTTTTCAACATCCGGAACTCTTTCCAAATTTAGAAATTTACGATTTCCCAGGTAGGTGGGTATGAATTTCTTCATTGCTTCGGCGTTGTATTTCTGATCAAAAAGCCCCGATCTTTTGAGATACGTAAAAAATGCGGTTTCAGGCGGCACATATAATCGTGAATGTCTGTTGAGTAACCGCTCTAATAAAGTGGTTCCGGAACGTGGCGATGCGATTATGAAAAATAATCCATTATTCATTTGGCGTTTTGATGAATGATTAGATTGTTTGGCTGGTTATGACAAAATCCCATACCTTATATCCGAGATTCTGTTTCGAATAGATTGCAAACATTCTTATTGTTTTTCTGAAGCTGCTTTTATAGTTATTTATCTGACAATCCGTTAAATTTTGCTCGTAGCCGGTCAATAAAACAAATAGCTGAACGATTCAATTGTTAATGATACAGTGCCCATTCTGTGCTTTGTTTCATGATTCCAGGGTTTCTTCTGGGCTTATCGTGCTGCTTGTTCCAAACCGAATTGTTGCATTTTTTCGGCTTGCAGCCAATTTTTAGTCGAATAAAAAGTATATTGATTATTTTGATTGACATATTTGTAGATTATATGATGCTGTTGAATTTGTGTTGGAATTTTACTATTGCAGGTAGGATAAATGTACATTGGGGCTCGCTATCAATACTGCAGCGGCAATACGGATTTTTTTCAGTCGCCTGATTTGTTGGGAAAAGCGAATTTCATGGATGGCTTGTACGTTCCCTATTGTTTTGTAACTGCATTTGATAGTCCGGTTACTATGGAATTGTTTTGTGCGGCAAGTTTGAGTCTAGTTTCATGCTTTTTGCAAAGATTGGTGAGCGTACCCTATAATCCATTTCGTTTATTTCAATGCCTTGTAATTTATCGACCGAATTTACAAAAAACTGCCCAACATGTCGACTACGTATATCCATATTTTCGGTGAGATTCAAACAACCATTTGGGGATTAACCGGACGCATGCGTTTGCATCGTATGCTAAGCTCTGCACAGCAGATTCAGTTGGTTGACGATGTCGAGAAAATTCCTGCTGCAGCGAATGCGCTGTTTCTGAATGCGAATTTTTTGTTTGATGCGAGAGTGCTTGCGGCGTTGCTGAGTGTGGATAAGAAAATCGCACTATACAGCGATGAAGGTTGTCCGGCTGCGATCCGTACCGATGGTAGCTATGCACCGCAATTACTGCGTAATCTGAATAATAATAAAGATCAGAATTACAAATTCGTGTTACTGACGATCCCGCACATCGGTTTGAAGGATTTGAAAATCGATGTTCAGCAGAATTTGAAAAAAAAGGATCCGCCTTACATTTTTCCGGTAAGTGAAGGAAATAAGTTTTTGTTGGAGAGGGAATTATTTTCCGGATCATACAAGGGGGTTACCGACCTTGTCACCAAATGGGTTTGGCCGGTCCCGGCTTTTTGGGTGACGCAATATTGCGTGCGCAAAGGCTGGCAACCCAACCATGTCACATACTTGAGCGTGATACTTGCAATTTTCGCCGGACTGGCTTTTGGGACGGGGTTTTTTGCAACTGGACTGTTGATGGGATGGGTGATGACTTTTCTTGATACTGTCGACGGTAAGCTTGCGCGTGTTACGGTAACATCAAGTCGTATCGGTGATGTGATGGATCATGGATTGGATATTATTCATCCGCCGTTGTGGTACATGGCTTGGGGCGTAGGGTTGATCGGCACGCAATACGAACTGTCCGGATTGGGATTTTTCATGGTGCTGATGTTTATGGGCTATGTCGGCGGGCGTTTATGCGAGGGTGCATTTCAATTCTGGCTTGCTTCGTTTGATATGTTTATTTGGCAAAAGCTGGATTCGTTCAATCGGCTGATTACCGCGCGGCGTAATCCGAATATGCTGTTTTTGACCTTTGGATGGTTTATCGAGCGACCGGATTGGGGGTTGTTGATGGTGGTGTTTTGGCATTTGATTTCCACCGCTTTTCTCGGCTGGCGTGTTTTCCTGGCATGGCGTACTAAGCAGGCGGGAGGTGCATTGAAATCCTGGTTGCAGGATATTGATCCGGTGCGGGATCGAGAAATGCTGGCGGTGAGAATTTTCACGCGCGCGCCAGTCGATTTACGCAAGCCGTTTCCGCTCGCGTAAGCGGTTCATGCCAATTACAGATGGCACTGATGAACCGGATAGAGCGGTTAGCGGCTGGTACAGCCAAAGTGGGTTGTTTGTTCAATCCGATGAGCGGCGGGGTGCGCAAACGTGTTGCAGCCATTCGGCAAGAGCTGGCTGGTATTCGGGATTTGTCGGTATATGAAGCCAGTGATGTGATCGGTTTTAAAGCTGCGGTCGACCAACTGATCCAAGCCGATGTCGATCTGTTGTTGATCGTCGCCGGTGACGGTACCACACATGCGATTCTCGGTCATTTATTCATGGGATTGACGCAAGATCGGTGGCCGTTGATCATGATCGTTCCCGGCGGCACCACCAACATGACGCCATTGGATCTTGGCATGCGCGGTAAGCCGGAACAATTGATTCGCCGCCTGCAGCGATTTCTGCGCACACCGACTCAGCCGCCTGTATTGGTGCGGCGCCCGGTATTGCGTATTGAACAAAACGGTAGTCCGCCGATCTTCGGTATGTTTTTTGCGGTAGGATTGGTTGCGCGCGGGGTCAAATTTTCGCGCAGCTCGGTCAAGCAAATCGGTATTACGGGCGGCTTGTTTGCTGCGTTGATTATGCTGCGCTCATTGCTGGGCATGGTGACCGGCATGATCCTTGGCCGAGAGCAAGGCGAGTGGGCACCGGTCACAATGACGATGACCGACGATGACAGCGGGCGGACTTATCGAGGCACTTATTTGTTTGCGCAAGTCAGCGCATTGGATTGCTTGTTGCTGAATATCCGCCCGTATTGGGGCACCGAACCGGCGCCGTTGCACGTGACGTTGGTCGATCAGCAGCGCAAACGCTTGTGGCATGCAATATGGCCGATGATTTCAGGCAATGGGCGTGCGCTGCAAGAAAAAGACGGCTATTTCAGCCATAATACGCATGGCTTGATGTTGCAAATGGACGACGAATATATTGTCGACGGAGAGTTGTATCGCAGCTATGGCACGCAACGTTCGCTGCGAATCACGGCAACCGATCCGGTACATTTTTTAGTGCTTTAGGATATTTACCATGAACTCACGATCACTTTCCGGTGCATTGGTGCCGGATGCGCTGATTCGCGCAGTTGCCGCCGAAAGCGATCAAGCCGTTTCTCCCGATTACGCGCCGCTTGTCGATGCACTGAAATTACATTTCGGTGCGGCGCTCGATGCGGTGATCCTGTATGGCTCCTGCCTGCATTCCGGTTGCAGTCTGGACGAAGGCATCGTCGATTTATACGCCGTTGTGGATGATTACCGCAATGCCTATCCGCAGCGCTACTTGAGTCTGTTGAACACTTGGTTGCCTCCGAATGTGT
Organism: Nitrosomonas sp.; assembly: GCA_021582655.1. Classification (GTDB taxonomy): domain Bacteria; phylum Pseudomonadota; class Gammaproteobacteria; order Burkholderiales; family Nitrosomonadaceae; genus Nitrosomonas. The sequence continues at coordinate 711,157 of CP091135.1, read as the reverse complement.
TTTATATCGAAGTATCCGATCAGGGTAGAACGTTGCGTGCCAAATACGCTGTCATCTCAATGCACGATTTTGAACAAGGTGCGTCCGTTTGGTTTCATTCGTATGTTTGGGCGCGTTTTGCGCAACCTTCGCGCCTTCTTTACGCACGTGACGATACAACAAGGCGGCGGATATACAGTGTGTGCGCGCATTCGGTCATCACGTTTTTGAAAACAGGTATTGCTGCATTGGAATCCGATATATTCGATGTCGAGGAAATCTGGTCGCGTTGTTTGGTGCTTACCTATGCCGCTGAATTGCGCGCTGAAAAAGCATCGCGTGCGCGCCACTTGGCGCGAGCCAATCTGTCGGCATTGGTATGTTTTACCGATACTGCGTATCCGTTGCTGACGTCTCTGTTGGAAAAACACCAAGACGATCGATATCGTTGCGTAACGGATTCGATGAGGCGGCGGCAAGCATTGCGGCGTTGGCGCTGGCGCCGTTGGCAAGGACGTATCCTGTCGATTTTGCGATTGGCCAAAGCCACATTGACATTCGCCAATAGTGTGGATTACGCTGCCTGGAAGATCGAGCGGCACACCGGGGTGTGCGTGGAGGTGACGCCATTGCTGCGCCGTCACCCGATTTTATGGGGATTGAAAGTCGCCGGTCGGTTATTGCGGCGCGGTGTGCTACGTTGACAGTCTCTTCACTGTGAGAAATAACCATCGTAAATTGTCACTGGAGAATATATGAATACTGCGATCCGTTTGTCACTGCTGGTGATTTTTCTGGTGCTGAGCGCGTGCACCACGATGTATCTTGAAGGTCTCGAGAAAATCGGTATTCCAAAGCGCGATGTGATGGTATACCGGGTTGAAAAAGCGCGTGATACCCAGCAGGAAACCAAAGAACAATTCAAGTCGGCACTGGAGCAATTTACCGCCGTTACCAATTTTCAGGGCGGGGACTTGGAAACCACGTATAAAAAACTCAATGATGCCTATGAAGCCAGTGCCGGCAAAGCCGAGGAAGTCAGAAGTCGGATCTCTGATATTGAGAACGTATCGGAAGCGTTATTTGCGGAATGGAAACTGGAGATAACGCAATATACCAATGCTTCATTGAAGCAAAGCAGTCAGAAGAAACTGTCGAGCACCCAGGCACATTACCGTCAATTGATCGCATCGATGAAAGAAGCTGAAAGCAAAATCGAGCCGATCCTGCGTGTCTTTCAGGATCAAGTCATGTTTCTGAAGCATAATCTCAATGCTCGCGCTATCGCATCGCTTAAGGGTGAATTGGGTGCGATTCAATCCGACGTATCCGCATTGATCGCATCAATGGAGCATTCGATTAATGAAGCGAATGCCTTCATCGGTACGATGACCGACAAGTAAATCAGCTGATTTCGAGTATTGTCCGCCCAAAAATTCTGCAGTGTCATATTTTTCTTGCAGAATTATCTGATATTGAACCATGCGAGTTTGATTTTCATCAAACCCTAAAAAATATTCAAGCAATATCTTAACCGCAACATAAGGAGGGGGTAATGGCAAATTTTACTGAGGATCAGCTGATTCAACTGAAAGCCGCGCTACATAAGCGGTATTTGGAGCTTCAGTGCGAAGTTCGTGAAGAACTGACGCATACTCAGGATATCAGCAATGAGGAATTGATCGAATATTTGAATCATGTTCCGGATGATATCGATACGGCGTTGGTCGATCGCCAGATTAATGAAATGCGTGAATTGGAAATGTCGATGCGGTATTTGAGTGAATTGGAATTCGGGGATTGTATCGATTGCGGCAATGAAATCGGATTTGAACGGTTATTGGCGTATCCGTCGGCACAGCGTTGTATCGCATGCCAGAATCAATTTGAGAAGACTTTTCCCAAAGAGTCAAAATCTTCCTTGTAATAAGTATTGTGATTTATGCGCTTGCTTTAAGTAAGATCAGGACTGCGCCGCCGCCACCATGTTCCTGTTTTGCTTGACAAAAGGCTAAAACATCAGCGCGTTGTATCAACCAATTTCCAATTCTGGTCTTTAATACCGGTTCCTGGTTTTTTGAGCTCAACCCTTTTCCGTGTATGACCCGCACACAACGCATATTTTTGCCTGTGCATGCATCGAGAAAAGCACTTAATCGCCGCCTGGCTTCATCGCGGGTATCGCCATGCAAGTCAAGGTTTGCCTGGATGTTCCAATATCCGCGCCGGAGTCGTCTTAATGTTTGTTGTGAAATCCCGGGGTACGCATAAGACCAGGCATCGCCGGGTTCCATTATTAATGCAATATGATCGGATAATGAATCTTCTGTTTTTGCGGTGTCGGAAACGCGGACCTTCAGGGGGAACGGCGGTATCTCGGTGTAATGATCAGTCACTCTGTCAGATGCGGGTAGTGGTGCTACATCGCGCATTGCAGTCCGAAATAGCGCCATATCGTCGTCATTCTGATCAGAATCTGTGCACATGATAATTATTGTGTGCTTTATTCGGTATTTTCTTTGTTATTCGAGATGATCGAGATATTTCTCCGCATCCAGTGCGGCCATACAGCCGCTAGCGGCACTGGTAATCGCTTGCCGGTATATATGATCCTGTACATCACCCGCGGCGAATATTCCCGGGATATTGGTTGTCGTCGCATTGCCCTGGTTACCACCGCGTGTAATGATATAACCGTTTTCCATATCGAGCTGTCTGGAAAAAATATCGGTATTGGGTTTGTGACCGATGGCGATAAAAACCCCCTGTAGATTGATCGTTTGTGTGGAATGATCGAGTGTATTTTTAATGCGCATTCCGGTAACTCCGGATTCATCACCGAGTACTTCATCCAGCACATGATTTAGCGCGAGCTTGATGTTGCCATTATTGACCCTGTCCATCAGTTTATCGATTAAGATCTTTTCCGATCTGAATCGATCGCGTCGATGAACCACGGTAACCGAGCGGGCGATGTTGGATAAATAAAGCGCTTCTTCCACAGCGGTATTGCCTCCACCGATCACGGCAACCTCCTGTCCTTTATAAAAAAATCCATCACAGGTTGCGCAAGCGGAAACACCACGTCCCATGAATGCTTCTTCGGACGGCATACCCAAGTACTGTGCGGATGCACCGGTTGCGATGATCAATGCATCACAAGTGTATGTGCCCTGATCGCCGACCAAAGTAAAAGGTTTTTCCAGTAATTGCGCGGTATGAATATGATCAAAAATAATTTCGGTTTCAAAGCGTTCGGCGTGTTTCTGGAATCGCTCCATCAATTCCGGGCCTTGTACGCCCATGGCATCGGCCGGCCAGTTATCGACATCGGTTGTTGTCATCAATTGACCGCCTTGTGCCAATCCGGTAATCAGTATCGGGTGTAAGTTCGCGCGCGCGGCGTAAACCGCGGCTGTATAACCTGCCGGACCGGAACCAAGAATCAACAGCTTATTGTGTTTTTTTATCATGATTTTTCTATGTGACAAGTAAATTAAGGGCAATATTGTAAACGTAAACGGCTAAGTTTCCTTGTGATCTGTCGTGTCGGATCAGCGCAGGAACCGTATTCGACATACCGCGTCAGCATCAGTTTCTATCGGCTCGGGAAGGGGGCTGGGCAAGATACCACTTGACGGCAGCTGGTTGGATACGCTTTACTTGCCAAGCTAAAAGCGATGGTGATTCATAAATACTTTTTGTAAAGGAGAATCAATGAAGAAGTTTGTCATTATCGTCCTCATTATTTTTGTGGCAGGCTATATCAGCTTGATGGTGCAATATTTTTGAGAATTTTTCGTGAGAAGCCGCTGCATGTATAAATGATGACATTCATTGGTCTGTTTCATTGATGAGAAGCTTTTCTGGTTTTTCGTGTGCCGTTATTTAAAACGCATTGCCTGATTTTTATTGTTCTGGCGATTGTAACTCTCTATTTGCATGACAGATTTGAGCAGTACGAATGGGTCGGTTCCGATCTTTTAACCGGAGAATGGGATATACGCGCCACGGAAGGCAGTCGAATCGAAGTCACCGATCACGGGTTGATTCTCTATGCTTTGAACGCACATAAGATAGTGAGTGCGCAACAAGCAGTTCCGTTACCGCGACCGGGTACGATATTAAAGCTTTCTGCGCAGCTAAGAAGCGTTGATGTATTGCCAGGTCAGAAACCTTGGCATACGGCACGGTTGATTTTGGTTCAAAATAGCGGTGATAAAGACCATTGGAATTTACCGCATACTGCAGCGGCATTGTATGGGTCTCAAGATTGGAGTTATTTCCAGAAAACATTTCTCATTGCAGCTGCCACACAAAAAATTCGTGTAGCGGCTCAACTCAACCAAGCCAGTGGTTTGTTTCAACTCGACAATATCCGGCTGCATCCGGTTCGGGAATCGACGGTGTATCCGATAATCAAAAATACGATTTTAACAACGTGGGGTGCATTCTTTTTATTATTGGCAGGTTCTTGCGCGGCGCGGCGGGGAGCCAGTGTGCTTGCGCGTACGATACTGATTCTTATAATTATTTCCATTATCCTTGGTACCTTAATACCGGGTGATATCAAGCAGCACATTGCGTTTGAGTTTACGACGCAAGTCAATATCCAGGGTGAGCAATTTATTGCCGGGATTCCATGGGACTTATCCGAGGTATGGCACTTCGTTTTTTTTCTCTTACTAGGCGTTATGCTTGGTTGGATCATGATCGGGGAGTCTTTTTTTCGGATGATGATCATTGCATTGCTGATTGCGGGTGGCACCGAATTCGCGCAACTTTATGTTGAAGGGCGATCAACCTCAGTCGCCGATTTCTTATTGGATGCATTGGGAAGCATTTTGGGATTCTCTGTGGTTCGAGCGATCAGATACGGGTCAAGCTTTTTGTCATTCCGGTAAGAGGTTTCTCTGTTTGTTCTTTCTTGTTCGGCAACTGCTTAGGAAGCGTTTTTTAGCGATCTGCTAAAGCGGCGACGATTGTGTGGTTTTCCAATAAAGCTGAAACGCGTACTTGAACCGGCTCAATATCATAAGTTTTTTACATGATTGTCCGTTAACGCTAAAGATTTTTTCTGTGACGTCTCGATCCGAATCGACGCGTGTGTTATCTATAAAATAATTTCTATGGGCTATTATCATGCAAAAAATGCGCTTTATTATCGTCAGAAAAAGAATCAATGCCAGTCAGTCATTGACAAACAACGTATCGTTGGAAATGAACCGGTATCTGCGACGGAAATTCAATACCATGATGGATAATGATGTCGTGCCGTTGGTGATTGCACCGATCATTTTTATACTGTTTGCCGGTTTGGAATGGTGGCACTGGTATCTTGGGTTGCAAACACCTTACCCTGCATTGATAACGATTACTGCCTTGGCTTTGGCTATTTTTTGTTTTTATAAGCGTAGAGATCGGAAAATGTACGAAGATGAGCAAATCGATGCTAGTCGTGGAGTTGATCGGCATATCGAGTTGCATTGAGTAATTCTCAAACAGTCTTTGTTCTGTACTATTGAGCGATAAGAATAATCAGGTGAGTCATAATGGATTTCATGAATTTTTCCATGGAATATCAGTGTATTAGATTATTGGCGATCCACTGAAAGTTTATGTCATGCGCCAGGTGAGTGTCGTATTTGCGCGGAACGGAATTAAATTATCACCCGCATATTCAAATTGTTCCGGCACGCTCCAATTTTCTTTTCGAAGCACTATTTGCTCTTGATTTCTTGGCAGCCGGTAAAAATCTGCGCCATGAAAACTGGCAAAAGCCTCTAATCTATCCAGTGCACCGGCTTGCTCGAACACGGATGTATACAATTCAAGCGCAGCATGTGCGGTGAAGATCCCGGCGCAACCACAGGCATTTTCTTTGGCAGTTTGTGCGTGGGGGGCGCTATCGGTACCGAGGAAAAACTTCGGATTTCCGCTGATGGCGGCTTCTACCAGCGCCTGACGGTGCGTTTCTCGCTTTAATACCGGTAAGCAGTAGTGGTGCGGATTGATTCCTCCTTGGAAAATTGCGTTACGATTCAGTAATAAATGATGCGCGGTGATGGTTGCCGCAATAGGATGAGATGATTCTTGTACGAACGAAACGGCATCGCGGGTAGTGATATGTTCGAATACGATGCGCAGTGCGGGGAATTGTCGGATCATCGGCGTCAGTACTTGATCGATGAAAATACCTTCCCGGTCGAATACATCCACGTCGGGATCGGTTACTTCACCATGCACCAGTAAAGGAAAGTCGATTTTTTCCATTGTCGCCAGAGTGCTGTAACATTTGGCAAGATCGGTTACTCCCGCATCCGAATTCGTGGTTGCGCCTGCCGGATATAGCTTTACAGCGTGTATCTTGCCGCTTTCCTTGGCGCGGATAATTTCCTGCGGCGAGGTATGATCGGTTAAATACAATGTCATTAGCGGCTCAAAAGTGTATTGTTGTGCCGCAGTTGCCAGTGCGGCCAGAATGCGATCGCGATACGACAGAGCCATTGCGACGGAAACAACCGGCGGGCGTAGATTTGGCATAATGATGGCACGTGCGAATTGCCGTGCGGTGTGCGGTAGTGCGGCGCGCATTTGCTCGCCATCGCGCACATGCAAATGCCAGTCGTCCGGTTTGGTGAGGGTCAAGGTTTTCATGTAATTAAGGATTTTGATTTTTGAGTTGCAGTGCCAATTGGTATAGGGAATTTTTATTTTCGTGTGTAATGTCGGCGCTCAATTTCACGGCTTGTTTCAGCGGCAATTCTGCCAGCAGGCATTGTAGCGTGTGCTTTGCCTGATCGCTGATTACGGATTTGTCAATTGCATCGGCGCCCGTTACCAATAGTACAAACTCTCCCTTTTGTTGATTGGGGTCTGCCTGCAGGCCGGTAAGTATCGCTTCGATCGGTCCGGTATGAATCGTTTCAAACAGCTTGGTTAATTCTCGTGCGACGGTAACTTCTCGCTGTGGACCGAAGATCGCCATCATATCTTGCAAGGATTCGATAATGCGGTGCGGCGCTTCATAAAATACCAGTGTGTAGGGCTGTGATTTTAACGCGGACAATTCACGTCGGCGTGATCCGCTTTTGGTGGTTAGGAAACCGTAAAATAAAAAATGTGGATTGACGTGCCCGGAGACCGATAGGGCGCAAACCGCAGCATTTGCACCCGGAATAGGAATTGCCGGATAACCCTGTGTGCGCACATGCTTAATCAGTATTGCGCCGGGATCGGAAATGCCGGGAGTGCCGGCATCCGTGACCAAAGCAATACTTTTTCCCGCGCGCAGCAGCGATACTATTTTTTCGGCGGTGGCGGATTCATTGTGTTGGTGCAGCCTGATCATTTGAGTGCGAATTGCATGAGCTGTCAATAACTGGCTGGTATTTTGCGTATGCTCTGCCGCGATTAAATCGGCTTTTTTTAGTATCTCCAGTGCGCGTAAGCTGATATCGCCCAAATTTCCTATTGGGGTGGCAACCACATATAATGCATTCTTTTCTTGCATCATTCTTATCATGCAGAATTATTTCAAATTTTTACTGATATTTTTTCTTGCTGCACTATACGGGAACCCGTCAGCCATGGCTACTGACCAGGCGGGTTCCGTGTTGCCGGAGAATGTATCGGATCGTCAGGCTATAGCGCATATCGCACTGTTACTCCCGCTTGAATCCGGGACATTCGCGGAAGCGGCGGCCGTGGTGAGAGATGGATTTTCTGTCGCAATGCAACGTGGGCAGCCGTTGCCGTTTCCGGTTCGACTCTACACGACGACCGATGATCCGCTTGATATTTTATTCAACTACCATCAGGCTGTTTCCGCGGGTGCGGTGTTCATTGTTGGACCGTTAACCCGCGATGGCGTATCCGCCATTGCGTCCAGCCATGCTCTTGCAGTACCCACGCTTGCGTTGAATACTACCGATGTGAAAGTGTTGCCGGAAAAATTGTATCTGTTCGGATTGCAGACCGAGGCCGAGGCCAGCCAGGTTGCTGGCTTAGCATTGGCAAATGGCAGAAAGCACGCGATTCTGGTTGGTGATGAAGGTTCGCTTTCCAGACGATTGCAACATGCTTTCTCGCAACGATGGGTGCGTGAGGCCGGAAATACCACAGAGTTGATTCGTTATACGGATAATCCCGAGCTTTTGCAGCACTTGCGCAGTGTGACACAGGGTGACGATCAGGTGGTTTTTCTCGCGCTCGATGCGGCCAGATCGCGCGTCGTACGCACTTACCTTGATCCGGAAACGCCGGTGTATGCGACTTCCTTGGTTTTTACCGGTACTGACAATGCCTTGTTGAATAGTGACTTAAACGGTATTCGGTTCTTGGATATGCCATGGTTGCTGCAGCCGGATCATCCGGCGGTCATGGCGTACCGGCATTCCGCTGCGCCCAAAAGTACCGACATGGAGCGATTGTATGCACTGGGGATTGATGCGTTCCGTTTAACGACTAATCTGCTGCTTCCGCAGGTTGTTGCATCGATAACGATCGACGGTGTAACGGGAAATATTCGCTTTGTACCGCCGAATCAATTTGTTCGTGAATCCCTTGCGGCACGTATAGAGGATGGCAAGGTTCAATTCATTCCCTTGTCAAATCATTCAGGCGATGAAAGGTAGTGACGCCGAGTTATTGGCGCTGACCTATTTGCGGCAACAACGTTTGGTACTGATTGCACAAAACTATCATTCCCGTTATGGAGAGATTGATCTGATTATGCGCGATGGCGCTACTCTGGTTTTTGTCGAAGTGCGGATGCGCACTGGTGACCAATTTGGCGGTGCCGCCGCCAGTATTACAGTTGCTAAACGAGCTAAGTTGCTACAAACCGCACGGCACTATTTGTCAGGACTAAGTAGTGAACCGCCATGTCGATTTGATGCATTACTGATATCCGGAATCAACGGGCAGGTTGTCGAATGGATTCAAAACGCTTTTGGAGAATGAGGGGCGATGGATCAAATATCGATAAGCTGCGCATGCGGCGCGGTAAAGTTTGTTCAATCGAGCGGTCTGCCGTGCTAAATTAGGCGACTTAAAGAATTTTGGTTTGCATCGTCACATTGGAGGTCATTGATGAATGAGTATATTGCCAATATGTTGAAGTTTGTTTCGATTGAAGCACTGATGACAAGAGGGTGGTTGGACGTTGTTCAAGTGTTACTGCCCGTTTTTATGTTAGTGCTGGTATTTCTAGGATTGAGTTTTTTTATTAGGCATCCGCGGTGGAAAACCGCTGCTTCCATGGCCTGTGCGTTGTTGGCCATTGTTTATTTGCCATATGAATTTTATCGTCAATCGATGATAGCGGCGAGAGCTGAAGCTAATGTCGGAGAGATTCAAGTCAATTTGCAGAGTTTATTGGATTCCGCCGGTTTGGCGCATGTCAAAGGCATCGCCGATAAGGCGGCGGCGGCGAGTATTTTGGATGAAATGATTCATGGTGTGAATCAGGAAAAGAAAAAGGAATTGGTATTGATATCCTGGCTGGTCGCCGAGAGTGAGAAAAATTCCTTGAATCAGATTGATAGTAAACAAAAATCGCTCAGTGAGGAGATTAAATCCAGTTTGCAGGCCACTAAAACCGAAATCATTGAATCCCGTCCACCGGTGGAAAAAATTTCCGACACCATCGTGAGGAAGTTGGATGACGATATTAAGGTGTTGGTCGAAAACAAAATGCAGGCATTCAAACAAGAAATCGACCAATCATTGGAAGGTTTCAAGGATGGTGTCAATACCTTCGTGCAGAATGAACTCAAGGGTTATCAAGCGAGACTGGCCGGCATTACGCAGCAGAATGTCGAGGAATTGCGCAATTACTCTAATCGTGCGAATCAAGCTTTTACCGAACAAGCGAATAAAATCAATCAGGTCTCGCTCAAAAAACTGGATGATACCAAAGAGAGTATTACCGGACTGGGTGTCGCATCGGAAAACAATCTGAAACACATCGCGCAGCAGGTCAAGCAACTGACCGTTTCATTGGAACTGGCACAGAAGAAAAGTGATATTTTGTTTGAATATAATGAGTGCATGAGAACGGCGGGAGTGCTTGATCTTGGCGGTAAAAGCGAGCAATGCAAAGCCAAGCTCAATCAGGATATGGGTAGTTTGAAATAAGTGATCGATGTTGCCCGGAATGCACGTGGCTGCTTGGCGGTCGATCGGCGTTTGTGTTTCTTGGTATCACATCTCATGTGATTGACGATGAAATGGTAATGTGGCGATTTGTCGCATTGCCATTTTGTGATTTTTGTGTCAATAATTCATATGTGTTTGTTTTTGACAGTTCGGTTGAGGATTTTCTTTGATATATAAGATTTTTATCAATGAATATTCCAATTGGGGAGGCTGTCGATCGTAAACATATCATGTAATGATGTGTTGTAATTAGGCAACATGTCAGGGTAAGTCATTCAGATGCAAACCTTGCAAAGTCAATCGGTTTTGTGCAGAATGCGCTTTAACTTGGCTTTTATGGTAGTTTCTGCCAGTGTATCCGACTTACGGGCGAGATTGCATAGAGACAATGTGAAAAGTGAAAAAACTTGCAAGTATTTACTTTATTAGTGTTTTTTTTAATTTTTAATGAGGGAGCTCCCCATGGCTATTACAAGTGTTCAGCAAACAGAAATATTGAAGATTGTTGCGGGATTGTTCAATGCAGCGCCGGGTACTGATTTTTTGCCGGATATGGAAAGTTTTATTGAAGGCGGCGGTGATCCGAGAGATCTGGCGGGAATATTGGCTTCTCATACAACTTTCACCAATGGCGTGCTGGGTGCTGCTACCGATATCGCGGGAAAAGTTGAAATTTTGATGGGCAATTTCGGTTTGGAGCCGGGTGGTAGTGCAGGTAGTGCTTCAGCAATTGCAGAAGAGTATTTTACCGACCGGATCACTGCGGGCGACGATTTTGGCGATATCATCTATGATGCGGTAACTTATTTGTCGGGAAGTGTGCCGCCGGAATTCACTGAAGTGGCTACGCTACTCAGCAACAAAGCGAAAACAGCCGCAGTTTTCTCCAAAGTGCTGGGCGGCACCGATTTGGCGGATTTGCAGAACGTGTTGAGCGAAGTTACCGGTGATGAAACATATGACGATGACGATGTGATTGCTGCTTTAGAACGTGCAGGGGTTGATCTGAATCCTGGTGACACCTTTACTCTTACTTCTACTGCCGAGGTTAAACTGCTTACCGATAAGAACGATACGGTCGATGGTTCCTTGGCGAACAGCCTGGAAGGTGATACGGTCATCGATCAAGGCGGAAAAGATACGCTGAACGCTAAATTGACAGCGGCATTGACCAGTGCGACCACGATTGCTGATGTGGAAAATGTTAACTTGGATTGGGATGCATTCGGTACTGCTGTCATTGATGCCGCCAAGATTACCAATGCGGCAATCACGGTGTCTTCAACCAAGCTGGGTTATCTCGGTAACGTACAAATTGATAACGCAGGCGCTAACAAAGTAGTGGCCGGCGCCGGTGCGATCGGTACGTTGGATGTGAACGGTGCTACCACTGCGGTAGTAGATGGTGGGCAAGCGAAAACTGTAACCGTTGATGCCGCCGCTTCCAAAGGTGTTTCCTCGACGGTGACTGCAGGTGCAAATACAACGACGGTAACGGTTGGCGCTGCTGGCGCAGCCAATGCCTTTGCTACGAATAATGTAACTGGTGGTGCTGCAACGACGGCGATTAATATCCATGGCACCACGGGTACAGCCGATGTTGCCAATGTGTCAGTGGTCAAAGACGGCACGGTTTCTTTGCTGACCAATAAGGTTGAGACGGTTAATTTGACTGCCGGTGCTGATCAGAAAGTGACAATCGGTGATGCCTCTCTGTTTGATGCCCTGAAAGTGACCTCTGCCGGTGCAGTGACATTGATTGCGGGTAGTGATGAGTTGACCACCAAAACATTGACCAACAGCACAACAGGTTTGACCATTAACTTGACTTCGGATGCTGCGGCTGATTTATCGAAAGTTCAATTTTCAACTTTGAATCTGACGAACGGTTTGGCCGGCGGTGATTTGACTGTTGCTTCCGGTGCTATGCTGAGAGCGGATGTTGCGTTGGCCACAAATGAAATTCTTGCTACCACTGATACTGGGGATATCGTGACTGTGTTGGTAACGGTTGATCAAACATTGATCGATGTCCTTGACGGAACAAATGATGTCGAAGCGTTGAATTTGTCCACTGCATTGGCGGGTACGGATGCCGATTCGATTTTGACGGTTGCGCAAGTTGATGCCAAGAACCTGGTTGTCGCCGGTGCGGATAAAGTAACGCTGACCTTATTCAATGCGGAATCAGTCGATGCGTCTAAAGTCACTAAAGATTTTACCGCGACGCAAGGTACTGCAGCTAAAACAACAGTTGTGGGTAGTTCAACCGCCAAGAATACAGTCACATTTACCGCGACGACCCAGGAGGTTTCTTATACGGGTGGTGAAGGAAATGACACTGTGACCATGGCGCAGACTACCGGTAATTCGACTGTGGTATTGGGTAATGGTACCAATACGTATACCAATACGACGCTGACGGATGGTGTGGCCGTTATTCTAGGGGGTGTAGGTGTCGATACCATTACGGTAACTGCGACAGATTCCGGTGCCAATACAGCGAATATCACGATTCAATCCGGCGACGGTAATGATGTAATTGCGCTGTCTCTTGCAGGCGCTAAGGAAATTGCTGCGGTCGACCTGGGCAAGGGCGATGATAAGTTGACGCTTGGTAGTAATACGTCGGCTACCGATGAGTTGACAGTGGCAGGTGGTGACGGCAACGATACAATTGATCTGAATGGCAAAAATATCAGCGCCGGTACGATCAATTTTACAGCCATCGAGTTTTTACATGATTCTACCGGTGCTGCAGTTGTTGATGGCAGTTTGCTGACGGATAAAACTTTCACGATTCAGGGAGATGGTAATAAGGCAACACAACTCGATGTCGGAATTGCAACGGCGGGTTCGTACAATTTCTCAGGTTTAGTGATCGATCAAACTTTGAGCAAAGGTCTAGGTGGCTTGAGTATTACCGGTAACGCCGGCAATGATACGATCATTGGTACTTCAGGTTCCGATAATATTACTTCCGGTGGCGGTACCGATAAAATCACCGGTGGCGGTGGAGTTGATGCGATGACTGCAGGTGGCGGAACGGATACCTTTACTTTCGCTGCGGGTGATAGCGGGACCACCACCACCACAGCGGACAGTATTACCAGCTTTACATCAACTGCTGATAAGCTGAGTTTTGGCGTAGCCGCAGGTTCTGCATCTAATTATGTTGAAAATCTGACTGATGCAGCCGACATGGCAGCAGCAAAAACAAATGCCGATACCGCAATGGATGGAACGGTTCGTTATTTCTTCCAAGACGATGGCACCGATGGTTATCTGTTCGTCGATATGGATGGTGACGGTACCGCCGATTTGGGTGTTAAGCTGCTAGGTGTCACCGATATGGCACTGGGTGATATCATTGGTTAATATCTGATGCAGATATAATCCAAGCCATAAGGCGATCACCAAAACCCCCATTGCATAAAAGCAATGGGGGTTTTTCTATGTAAGAAGCTGTTATTTATGATCACAAGTATCGAATGGGAATCAGCGTGGAATATCAGTCCACACTGGAAACGGTATGTGCGGAGATAGCACACTGGCACAGATTGCACCTGATCAATTTGCCCGGCGATCTACGTTATAATCATCGTTTGTCCTTTTTGCTATCACCCGAACAATGATCAGAGAATCCCGTACCGCCTTATTGGAAAGTTTGTTCAGTCAACGCATCTTAATTCTGGATGGTGCGATGGGAACGATGATCCAAAGCTACAAGCTAACGGAGGCGGATTTTCGCGGTGAGCGATTTGCCGATTTCGCGCATGATCTGAAGGGCAACAACGATTTACTGACATTGACGCGTCCCGACATCATTCGTGCGATCCATGCCGGTTATTTGGCAGCGGGCGCGGATATTATCGAAACCAACACCTTCAATTCCAATGCGGCGTCGATGGCGGATTACCATATGCAGGATTTGGTATACGAATTGAATGTCGCTGCCGCCCAGCTGGCGAAAGAAGTTACGCAATCGTTTGAAGCCAAGACGCCGGATAAGCCGCGCTTTGTCGCCGGTGTGATCGGACCGACGACTAAAACCGCATCGATTTCGCCCGATGTCAACGATCCCGGCTTTCGTTCGATTACCTACGATCAATTGGTCATCGATTACACCGAATCGATCCGCGGTTTGGTCGACGGCGGCGCGGATATTTTGCTGGTTGAGACCATTTTCGATTCACTGAACGCCAAAGCGGCGTTGTTTGCCATTGATCAATACTTCGAAGCGCACGGCTTCCGGTTGCCGATCATGATTTCGGTGACGATTACCGATGCGTCCGGTCGCACGCTATCCGGGCAAACGCCGGAAGCGTTCTGGAATTCGGTCAGTCATGCGCGGCCGCTGTCGGTGGGTATTAACTGCGCGCTGGGTGCGGAACTGATGCGTCCGTACATCGAGGAATTATCCGGTGTTGCAGGTGTTTATATCAGTGTACACCCTAATGCGGGTCTGCCGAATCCGTTGTCTGAAACCGGCTACGACGAGTCACCGGAGTATACCGCCAGCCAAATCAAGGGTTTTGCCGAATCTGGATTCGTCAATATTGTCGGCGGTTGTTGCGGCACTACGCCGGCGCATATCAAGGCGATCGCGCAAGCGGTGCATGATCAGTCGCCGCGGAAAGTGCCCGGAATTTCCAAAAAACTCCGCTTGTCCGGTTTGGAGCCGCTCAATATCGGTGACGATTCGTTGTTCGTCAATGTCGGTGAGCGCACTAATGTAACCGGCTCACGTGCGTTCGCGCGACTGATTCTCGGTGACAATTATGCGGAAGCGCTGAATGTGGCGCGCAGCCAAGTGGAAAACGGTGCGCAGATTATCGATATCAATATGGATGAGGCGATGCTGGATTCACAAAAAGCGATGGTGACTTTTTTGAATCTGATTGCCGCCGAACCGGATATTTGCAAGGTGCCGATTATGCTCGATTCCAGCAAATGGTCGGTGATTGAAGCCGGATTGAAATGCATCCAGGGAAAATCGGTGATCAATTCGATCAGTATGAAAGAAGGCGAAGCGGAGTTTATTCATCATGCCAAACTGGCGCGCCGTTACGGTGCAGCCGTGATCGTAATGGCATTCGATGAACAGGGTCAGGCCGATACGTTGCAACGTAAAGTGGAAATCTGCACGCGCAGTTATCGTTTATTGGTGGATAAAGTGGGTTTTCCGCCGGAAGATATTATTTTCGATCCGAATATTTTTGCGGTCGCAACCGGCATTGAGGAACACAATAACTACGGAGTGGATTTCGTCGAGGCTACCCGTGCCATCAAGCAAACGCTGCCGTATGCCAAGATCAGCGGCGGGGTATCGAATGTTTCCTTTTCGTTTCGTGGCAACGAGCCGATCCGTGAAGCGATTCACACCGCTTTTCTATACCACGCAATCCAGGCCGGTATGACGATGGGCATCGTCAATGCCGGGCAACTGGGGGTTTATTCGGACATTCCGCCGGATTTGCTGGAAAAGGTGGAGGATGTGCTGCGTAATCGCCGTCCGGATGCTACCGAGCGGCTGGTGGAGTTCGCGGAGCAATTCAAGGGGCAGAAAAAAGAACAGGTCGAGGATTTGGCGTGGCGCAACGAGCCGTTGCAACAACGGCTGACGCATGCACTGGTGAAAGGGATTTCCACCTATATCGTCGAAGATACCGAAGCGGCCCGGGCGGAAATCGAAAAGCAGGGCGGACGGCCAATTCAGGTGATCGAAGGGCCATTGATGGAAGGCATGAGCGTGGTCGGCGATTTGTTCGGTGCGGGAAAAATGTTCTTGCCGCAAGTGGTCAAGTCGGCGCGGGTGATGAAGCAGGCGGTTGCACATTTGTTGCCGTTCATCGAAGCCGAAAAGAAATTGCTGGGCGATAGTAAACCGAAAGGCAAAATCGTCATTGCCACCGTCAAGGGCGATGTGCACGACATCGGCAAGAACATCGTCACGGTGGTGCTGCAGTGCAATAACTACGAAGTGATCAATATGGGCGTGATGGTGCCGAGCGCGCAAATTCTCGATATGGCGCGGCGTGAGAATGCCGACATTATCGGCTTGTCGGGACTCATCACGCCGTCACTGGAAGAAATGGCGCATGTTGCGAAAGAAATGCAACGTGAGGGATTCACGATTCCGCTGTTAATCGGCGGTGCGACCACCTCGCGTGTGCATACTGCGGTGAAGATCGCACCACACTACGGCGGTCCGGTAGTGTGGGTGCCCGACGCGAGCCGTGCAGTCGGTGTGTGCAGCAATTTGTTGTCGGAGGATTTGCACGATGGTTACGTGTGTGAAGTCAAACAAGAGTATGAGAAAGTACGTAACCAGCATAAAAACAAGAAGGGGCCGGCGCAATTGCTGACCGTCGCGGAAGCGCGTGCCAACGCTTTCAAGACCGATTGGAGCGGTTACCGTCCGCACCAACCGGAATTGATCGGCGTACGTACGTTGAACAATTATCCATTGGAAAGAATCGTGCCGTTTGTCGATTGGACGCCGTTCTTTCAGGCTTGGGAATTGGTCGGAAGATATCCGGATATTCTGCATGATCCTGTCGTCGGCGAAACTGCGAGCCAATTATTCCGTGATGCACAGGCGATGCTGAAAAAAATTATCGAGCAAAAGTGGTTGAGCGCTAATGCAGTGATCGGCTTGTTTCCCGCTAATTCGGTCGGCGATGACATTGAAATCTACACTGACCGCACTCGCAGCAAGCTCGCGATGACCTATCACTGCCTGCGACAACAAGACCAGAAACCGTCCGGTAAGCCGAACCGCTGCCTGGCCGACTTCATTGCACCGAAGGAAACCGGTATTGCCGATTTCATCGGCTTATTCGCCGTCGGCGCCGGATTCGGTATCGACGAACGTGTCAAAGCCTTTGAACAAGCGCACGACGATTACAGCGCCATCGTGCTCAAAGCACTCGCCGACCGGCTGGCGGAAGGCTTTGCCGAGCACATGCACGCACGCGTGCGTCGTGAATTCTGGGGTTACGCCAAAGATGAAAGCTTGTCCAACGAGGAGCTCATCGACGAACAATATCACGGCATCCGCCCCGCGCCAGGTTATCCCGCGTGCCCGGATCATACCGAAAAAGGCCCGTTGTTCGCAGTACTGAACGCCACTGAAAACGCCGGCATCGTGATTACCGAATCGTTCGCGATGGTTCCCACTGCGGCGGTATCCGGCTTTTACTTTTCCCATTCGGAATCAACCTACTTCGCTGTCGGCAAAATCGGCAAGGATCAAGTCGAAGACTACGCCCAGCGCAAGGGTTGGACAATAGAAGAAGCAGAGCGGTGGCTGGCGCCGGTATTGGCGTATGAGCGGTGAGGTTTAGGTAACTTGAATAAACGTGTAAGATAGACAAAGGCTCGGTACAATTTACGATCCCACCGAGCCTTTGTTAGAAAAATGAAAATCATCAACTTTCTAATTTAGAAAGAATATCTTTTTTCTCGTTATCAAGCAGCTCCTGAAATGCAGCTGCACCTGCCTGCTGATTGCGTTTGCTATCACTTTCATCTGTAGGCTTTTTCAGGATAAGCAGCAATCTACTATCAAGCTCGCTTGCTTTTTTGTAGAGATCGCCGTTTTCTCCTTCTTGCGATCTAGTCAATAAAGATTCAACAGCAGCTGTTAACTCTGGAGATACATCCAATTTCAATTTATACTTAATTTTATAAGATTCGATATCTTTCACAAAATTTTCAAGAGCTGTCACTGCAAAAATCAATCCGTTATTTGTGCTCATATCCAGCTGTTTTTGAACTGCTAGCATCCTAGTTAAGCCAATATCACCAAAGAATTGAAGGCTTCTCTGTGCTTGTGATATTCCAGAATCTAAGCTACAAGCACCATGGTAATTTATGGCATCTGCAATGGCTCCTTCAATTGTATATTCACTGATTTTTCTAGAGCGTTTTTGTATCATGGCTGTCGCCAAGTCCGCTCTTTTCTGCTGAAATGCAGGAATAATGACGCTGGTTGTTACCGTTTCAAAGATCGCCTGATTCAGTTCTGCTCTAGTACCGCTTGTGATGCCAGCTATACCGGCGAGAATTCTGGCTGCTTCTGCACCGGTTACAATGGCTCCGGCTCCAGCCACTGCAGTTGTTACCGTTCCAAGGAATCCATTGATATTTGTGCTCATTTTTTTCAGATGTGTAGCATAAAGATTGCATCTTTGATTTGATGCCGCAATCAAGCGATCTTGTATTTGAGCGCGCCGCGCTTCATTACCTGCCTTGTTTGCCTCAAGATATGCCTTATTTAGTTGTTTACTTTTCTCTGCTGAAGTAAGTGTATCCCAGTTTCCGATATCGGCATTAGAATCCAGTACTAATAACAAATCTCTATCAGTAAATCCCTCAAATTCTTCATACATCATCTGATTGGCAGAGGCCACATTAACTCGTCCACCGCCAAATAGGCTACCTTCAGGCGTCATCATCGCATTCTTAACCGCTGCAAATGGGTTTGTTTGGCATGCGGATACAACAATTGCCATTAATAAGATCAGCAGGATTGCCGCGATTCTATTCATGATTCTCTCCCCTAAGAATTTATCGATAGATGTAACTAACTTAATTTATTGTTGTTTTTGTGAATTAGAGCATAGGGCGGTTGGTTGTCTTTCTGCAAGAAAAAACGTAGCTATTATGTGAGAATTGCAACACGGTGGTGAGGGTTTGGGATGTGGTGGTATTGAAAAGTGAGTGGGTAGACGCTGTGTGAGTTGTTGTGTTATAGATGAATGCTGCGCCCGCCGTCGACCGCGATGATTTGCCCGGTAATGTACGGTGCGTCGGCGATAAGAAATTGTACGGTTTTGGCGATGTCGTCGGGTTCGCCGCAGCGTTTCAGCAAGGTATTGGCGATGATGGCTTGCCGGGCGGCTTCATCATTCCATTCGTTTTCTTCCGGCCACAGGATCGCGCCCGGTGATACGCCGTTGACGCGGACTTCAGGGGCCATTTCGACCGCCAGCGATTTAGTCAGCGATTGCAATCCGCCTTTAGCGGCGTTATAGATGACATAATTTTTCAGCGGCCGCTCGGTGTGAATGTCAATGATGTTGACGATGCACCCCGAGTGCTTTCTAAGATGCGGTGCCGCGGCCTGCGATAAAAACAGCGGTGCGCGCAGATTACTGCCGATCAGGTCGTTCCAGTTATCCAGGTTGCAGTGTTGTAACGATGTTGGAAAGAAGCTGGAGGCGTTGTTGATCAATACGTCCAGTCGGTCGTAACGCTGTGCCGCTTTCTCGATCAATTCAGGCAGCAGCTCGGTATCGAGCAGATCGCCTTGCACCAATCCGGCGGAATCGGGGCGTATACGATTGAGTTCGTCCTGAAGTGCCTTGGCTTCGGCGAAGGAAGATCGGTAGTGTACGATCAACCGGGCTCCTAGTGCATGTAGTCTGCGGCAAATCGATGCCCCGACCCGTTTTGCGCCGCCTGTGACTAAAATGACTTGATTTTGCACTTATGCCTCCCTCTCAGTGCTGTTACACTATGTCGCAATTATTCTTCAGACATCACTGCAACTTTGTTTCATATGTCTATAAACAACAAAATAAAATCTCCCGATGAAATTGCGTTGACGCATAGTCGTCGCACTGCAGCGCTGATTCGTGACGACATTGCCGCGGCGGGGGGGTGGATTACTTTCGAGCATTATATGAATCTTGCCTTGTATGCGCCAGGATTGGGTTATTACACCAGTGGCGCGACTAAATTGGGTAGGGCGGGTGATTTTGTCACGGCGCCGGAGATCTCGGCTTTGTTCGGTCGGACCTTGGCGCGGCAATTGGTACAAATCCATGAGCAGCTTGGGGACTACGAGGTGCTCGAATTCGGCGCCGGGTCCGGCAAATTGGCGTTGGATTTGTTGCTGGAATTGGAACAGATAGGTGCATTACCGGAGAAATACTTCATTTTGGATGTGAGCGCCGACTTGCAACAGCGTCAACGAGCTCTGTTTGCGCAAGCAATTCCACATCTACAGCAACGGATTACATGGTTGGCACGTTTGCCTGATCGATTTACCGGGATCATTCTTGCCAACGAAGTGCTGGATGCGATGCCGGCTCATTTAGTGGTTTGGCATGACAATGCGTTGTTCGAGCGCGGTGTGACTTGGCGCGACCGGCAATTTGCCTGGCAGGATCGTTTGCTGGAGAACCAAGCGTTGTTAACCGTTGCCGGGCGGCTGCGTGCTGTGATCGGCGACGGTAGCGGTGCGACCGGCGGTTATCTGAGTGAAATCAATCTTGCCGCTTTAGGATTCATGCGTAGCCTGGCGCAATTGCTGCAACGCGGTGTGATATTGCTGATTGACTATGGTTTCGGCGAACGGGAATACTACCATCCGCAGCGCCAACAAGGCACGCTGATGTGCCATTACCGTCATCATGCGCATGCTGATCCGTTCTTTTTTCCCGGTTTGCAGGATATTACCAGTCATGTGGATTTTACCGCGCTGGCGCAAGCGGCTATCGAGAATAAACTGCAATTTCTCGGTTATACCACGCAAGCGAATTTTTTGATCAATTGCGGTATTACCGATGTGCTGGCACGCATACCGGCTGAGGAAACAGGCAGTTATTTGCCATTATCGAATCAATTGCAGCAACTGGTGAGTCCTGCGGAAATGGGAGAGTTATTTAAAGTAATCGCCTTTGGCAAAGAGTGCGATATGTTTTTGAACGGATTTCGTGCTGGCGATATCAGCCGGTTGCTTTGACAGATCATTTCAAATGCTGCTTGGAGGAGCCGGGTATCGGTATCGGTGATGCGATCCGGCTGGCCGTTTATCAAGATGTTGTACTGTCAGCCGATAAAATAACAAGGGAGGCACTGATTAATTCGGTGAATGAGATGAAGTGCAAGGCGTACGGAGCACAACGATCAAGGCATATCAATAAGGTAGACGAGCAAGTAAGTGCCGCGCAACCAAAGGATTCGCTCGTGTAGCCGATCAATCAGTGTTTCTCAAGGTGTTTGTCGTTTCTGATTTGTTGCATGAATTTTGGCGATTTTCCAATGCAGCTATGAGCAATAAGCCGGTGAACCAATCTCCAGGGCCGTATGATGTTAACAATCAATAAACAGCAATTCAGCCAAAGTGTCCGCCAGCTTTTGCAGCAGACCGATCAAATTCCTCCGTTGACTGAAACAACGCGCGCGCTTATCAAATTGCGTAATAATCCAGAGGCGAGCATGACGCAATTGGTTGATTTGGTGGGGCAGGATCCGGCGCTGGCCGCTTTCATCATCAAATACGCCCGTATGTCAATATTTGGTTACGGTAACCGGATTGTCTCCGTGCATCAGGCGGTATCATTGGTATTGGGTTTTAATACCACACTTAATCTGTCCATGAGTATTTCCGCCTCCGGTAGTTTGCGATTGCCGAACCAGGGGGCATTAGGACGAGTGGTATTGTGGACTCAAGCTTTGGAATGTGCTGCCCTATGCCGTGAACTTTATTCTTTTGCCGGCAGCGGACGGTTGTTTGACGGCGACATCGCTTATCTTTGCGGTTTGTTGCATAATTTCGGATATATGTTGTTTGCGCATCTCTATCCAAAAGAGTTTTCTTACCTGAACGAATTAGTGACCCGGTATCCTGAGCAGGATGTGCGTGCCTTACAGTTGCAAACATTCGGTATTGCGCATGATACTATTGGTATGTATCTGATTAGATTATGGGATCTTCCTGATGAAATTGCTGTTGCCGTGGCGGAACAGCATTATCCTGATTATGCCGGGAAGCATGCACAGTATGTGAAATTACTCGCGCTTGTAAGGCGATTGATGCAGAATCAAGGCGAAAGCGATGCTTGTTCATATATCGATACCGCCATCCTCGTCAAGGAATTGGCGATCGATGATCATGCCGTGAATGCGGTGCTGGAAAAGATCCGCCAGAACCGGCAAGAATTCTCCGCGTTGGCGCAAAGCTTGGTTGCATAGTGCAAAGGTTTGCCGGCAGGTATTTTTAATCCTTGCTTTCAAAATGAACCGTTCGTGCCAGATTGCGTTAAAATAAAACGATTATGCCTAATTCACTACAACCAGAACAAATCATTCGTCCGGAAATTCTTGCGCTCACCGCTTATCATGTGCCGCCGGCGGCAGGGATGATCAAATTGGACGCGATGGAGAATCCCTATCCGTTACCATCCGAATTGCAGGAAGAAATCGCGCAAGTGGCGGCGAGTGCGCCGATAAACCGATATCCCGACGCAAGCGCTGCGCCGCTAAAAGCGAGTTTGCGAAAAGCGTTGGCGATTTCCAGCGAGATGGATATTCTGCTTGGGAATGGTTCGGACGAAATCATTCAGATGATCGCGATGGCTGTTGCCAAGCCGGATGCGGTACTGATGAGCGTCGAGCCGGCGTTTGTGATGTTTCGGATGATCGCCACATTTGTGAACATTCAGTACGTGGGAGTACCGCTGCAACAGGATTTTTCGCTGGATGAGGAAGTAATGCTCGCCGCGATTGAAAAGCATCGGCCTGCTGTGATTTTTCTGGCATACCCGAATAATCCGACGGGGAATTTGTTCGATGCGGCGACAGTGTTACGTATCATTGAAGCGTCTGCCGGGCTCGTCGTCATCGATGAAGCGTACAATGCTTTTGCCGATGCGAGTTTCAAGGACAAATTGAACGATTATCCGAATTTATTATTAATGCGCACGTTGTCGAAATCGGGGCTTGCCGGTTTGAGGCTCGGACTTTTGATCGGGCGATCGGCGTGGATAAAACAACTGGAGAAAGTCCGTTTGCCCTATAATATAAGCATCATGACGCAATTAATCGCGGAAAAAGTACTGCATCATACCGGGGTTCTGGCGGAACAAGCGGAAGCAATCAAGTCAGAGCGTACAAAAATGAGTGCTTTTCTTGGTACAATGCCGGATATCGAAGTTTATCCATCAAAGGCTAATTTTATTTTGTTTCGAATTCCAGCTGCCGGTGAAATCTTTCAAGCACTCAAGCAGCGCAAGATTTTAATCAAGAACCTTGACGGTACTCATCCTTTACTTAAAGGTTGCTTGCGTGTGACAATCGGGACGCCTGATGAAAATACGCAATTTTGTAATACACTGCATGCTTTGTTGACTGAAACGGTTTAATCTTTCATAAATTTTCGCATTCATCGAAGATTTCTCTTATGCGACGAGCACAAGTCACACGCGATACGTTGGAAACGCAAATCAGGGTCCAATTGAATCTGGATGGATCGGGAAAGTCGACTCTGCAAACCGGTGTCCCCTTTTTCGATCACATGCTGGATCAGATAGCTCGCCATGGTATGTTGGATCTGGAAGTCATCGCGCAAGGTGATTTACATATCGATGCGCATCATACCGTTGAGGATATCGGTATCACCCTTGGACAGGCGTTTGCACAAGCCATTGGTGATAAAAAGGGTGTATGCCGCTACGGTCATGCCTATGTACCGCTTGATGAAGCTTTGTCGCGCGTGGTGCTGGATTTGTCCGGTCGTCCCGGCTTGACGCTCAATGTCAATTTTTCCCGAGCGCGTATCGGTGATTTTGATGTTGATCTCATTCATGAGTTTTTTCAAGGATTTGTCAATCACGCCTTGGTTACGCTGCATATCGACAATCTGGCGGGAAGAAATGCCCACCACCAAGCGGAAACGATATTCAAAGCTTTCGGGCGCGCATTGCGTATGGCGAATGCGCTCGATCCCGCAGCCGCCGGTATCGTTCCATCCACCAAAGGCACGTTATAGGTTAATCTGCAATTACTTCCGCCCGTATGACAGACATTGCAATCGTCGACTATGGAATGGGAAATTTACGTTCCGTACAGAAAGCGCTGGAACACGTCGCTCCGGCCGTATCAATAACTGTGACCAGTGATCCCGATATCGTATGGCGAGCCGAGCGCGTTGTTGTGCCCGGGCAGGGTGCGATGCGAAATTGTATGCACGAACTGGAAGCGCGAAGTTTGCGGGAAGCTGTCGTCGATGCCGCTGCAAATAAGCCGTTTCTCGGTATTTGCCTTGGACTTCAAATGTTGTTTGACAAAAGCGAGGAAGGCGATATGCAATGCCTGCACCTGCTTCCCGGGAAAGTGGTGCACTTTCCCGCCGCTTCGATGAAAACCGTCGATGGGCAGAAGCTCAAAGTGCCGCATATGGGTTGGAATCAAGTTCATCAAACCATGGAACATCCGATGTGGGATGGCATTGCAAAAGACGCACGCTTTTATTTTGTGCACAGCTACTATGTTGAAACTGCGCTTGCAACTACGATTGCAGCACAAACCGACTATCCTTTCCCATTCACTTGCGCGATTGCAAAAGATAATATTTTCGCGGTACAGTTTCATCCGGAAAAAAGTCAATCCGCAGGATTAACCCTATTAAGCAATTTTGCCAAATGGACGCCAAACGTCTGATTTTAGAAAGTAGTAAATTTTATATCCATTATTAATTCCTAAGTCATGTTGATTATTCCTGCAATAGATCTCAAAGACGGAACTTGTGTTCGACTCAAGCAAGGTGTGATGGAAAATGCAACCGTATTTTCCGAAGAACCGGGAAAAATGGCTGCGCATTGGTTGAGTCAAGGTGCTCGAAGATTGCACTTGGTTGACTTGAACGGCGCTTTTGCCGGTAGACCAAGAAATGAAGCGGTTGTCAAGGAGATTGTGGAAGCATTGGATGATCGCGTTCCAATTCAATTGGGTGGCGGCATACGCGATTTGGAAACCATTGAGCGCTATTTGGATGATGGTATCAGCTATATCATTATCGGTACCGCAGCCATTAAAATCCCGGGATTTTTACAAGACGCCTGCAATGCGTTTCCCGGCCAAATCATCGTCGGATTGGATGCGAGAGATGGTAAAGTGGCGGTCGACGGTTGGTCTAAAATTACCGGCCATGATGTTACCGATTTGGCTAAGAAGTTCGAGGATTACGGCGTGGAAGCGATTATTTACACGGATATCGGTAGAGACGGCATGCTCAATGGCGTCAATGTCGATGCTACCGTCGGACTGGCAAGGCAATTATCCATTCCTATCATCGCGAGTGGCGGCATTACCAATATCGATGATGTGCATAAATTGTGCGCGGTGGAATCGGAAGGTATTATTGGCGCCATTACCGGACGGGCCATCTATGAAGGCTCCTTGGATTTTAAAGAAGCCCAGGCGCTGGCCGATCGGTTATCTGAGAATTCAAATAAATCATAATATTCTGTAAAGAATACCATCATTAATCTTTTTGTTGTCTTTAATGAGTCTCGCTAAACGAATCATTCCTTGCTTGGATGTAACCAATGGTCGTGTCGTTAAGGGCGTTAATTTTGTTGCGTTACGCGACGCCGGTGATCCGGTGGAAATCTCGCGCCGTTACGATGAGCAAGGTGCTGATGAACTGACTTTCCTGGATATTACCGCGAGTTCGGACAATCGCGATTTGATACTGCATATTATCGAAGCGGTTGCCTCGCAAGTATTTATTCCGCTGACTGTCGGCGGCGGTGTACGCCAAGTGGATGATGTGCGGCGATTGCTCAATGCCGGTGCTGATAAAGTCAGCATCAATACATCCGCAGTACTCAACCCGCAGTTAGTTGCCGAAGCTTCCGATCATTACGGTTCGCAATGTATCGTTGTCGCCATCGATGCGAAGAAAGTCAGCGCTCCCGATGAAACTTCCCGATGGGAGGTGTTTACTCATGGCGGTCGCAAGCCAACCGGCATCGACACGATTGAGTGGGCGAAAAAAATGCAATCTTACGGTGCGGGAGAGATTTTGTTGACCAGCATGGATAGAGACGGTACCCGCAACGGCTTCGATCTCGCACTGACGCGCGCGGTTTCCGATGCTGTCGATATTCCGGTGATCGCGAGCGGTGGTGTCGGTAATCTCGATCATCTGGTCGACGGCATTTTGCAAGGACATGCCGATGCAGTGCTTGCTGCCAGTATCTTTCATTACGGTGAGTTTACAGTGCAACAAGCGAAAGCTTACATGGCCGTTCATGGCATTGAAGTACGTTTATAGTGTTAGAATGAGGCTGTTTTTAACCCGATAGGCACTTTGCGGATATGCCCCCCGATACTTGGCTGAACAAAATCAATTGGTCTGAAGACGGATTGATACCGGTTATCGCGCAAGAAGCGGAGAGCGGTAAAGTACTTATGTTTGCTTGGATGAACCGCGAAGCGCTTAAATTAACAGCTGAAAGAAGAGAAGCGATCTATTGGTCCCGTTCGCGTAAAAAGCTATGGCATAAAGGAGAAGAATCCGGTCATACGCAAAAAGTGAAGGAGATTTACCTGGATTGTGACGAGGATGTTTTGCTGCTGATCGTCGAGCAAGCCGGCGGTATTGCATGCCATACCGGCAGGTATAGTTGCTTCTTTCAGAAATTGGAAGGGCATGAATGGATTGTCGTGGCCCCCGTTATCAAAAATCCGGAAGAAATCTATCATAACGAATGAATACATCAATTCTTGAGCGTCTGTCGGAAATCATCGAAACCCGTAAATCCGCGGAAGGGGACAGCTCATATGTGGCCAAACTGTTTCATGGCGGGCAAGACAAAATTCTTAAGAAGATTGCGGAAGAAGCCGCCGAAACCATTATGGCTTCAAAAGATCGTGACGCCGATCAAGTCATTTATGAAACCGCGGATTTATGGTTTCATTGCTTGGTCTTGCTTGCCTATCATGGACTTGAGCCCGGTGATGTGCTAAAAGAATTGGAAAGACGTGAAGGTATTTCCGGCATACAAGAGAAAGCTTCGAGAACAGAGGAATAAGGTATGGATACTTGTATTTTTTGCAAAATTGCAAACCGGGAAATTCCTGCCAATAAAATTTACGAGGATGAAAGTATAGTTGCCTTTCATGATATCAATCCCGCAGCGCCGGTGCATTTTCTTGTGATCCCAAAATTACATATCGATTCGCTTGCGGATGCCGACGAGCGGCATCGGGATTTGCTGGGAAGAATGTTGGTGCTTGCGCCCAGACTTGCCAAGGAACAGGGCTGCAACGACGGTTTTCGCGCTATCATCAATACCGGGCGTATCGGCGGGCAGGAAGTATTCCATCTACATTTGCATATTATCGGCGGTCATCAGCGCTTACCCGGGATGATACATCATGGGTAAGCATGCGTTACGTTGAAGGAGAGCAAAATGGGAACATTCAGCATTTGGCATTGGATCATCGTGTTGGTCATTGTTGTGTTGGTTTTCGGTACCAAAAAATTACGCAATCTCGGTAGTGATCTCGGTGGTGCATTGAAAGGATTCAAAGAAGGCATGAAAGAATCGGAATCAAACGATAAAGCTGTGTCCGGGCAATCCGTGATTGAAGCGATGGCCGGTAAAGATGCCGCTGATGCCGCTTTCAAAGAAAGTAAACCGGAAACCAAAGAAAGTACGTCACCTAAGATTTGATCGTGCTCTGGTTGTTAAATCGTCCGGCATCGATTCATTATGTTTGATATCAGCTTTATGGAATTGCTGGTTATCGCGATGGTTGCACTGATTGTGATCGGCCCCGAGCGTCTTCCTGCTGTTGCACGCACTTTAGGGCACTTATACGGGCGCTGCCGAAATTTTGCGTACCGTGTCAAGATCGATATTCATAATGAAATGCGCATGGAAGAATTGAAAAAAATGCATACCGAGGTGCAGGAAACGGCGCAATCGATTGAAGAATCCGTACAGCAAGGCGTACAACAATTAAAAACCAGCATTGATGATGCCGGCGCGGAAATCGAACAATCCGCTGGTTTGGCGCAAACGCAATTGCAGCGGCAAAATCCCGCGTTGAAGCCGGAAGAGGGCTTGGCTGCATCGCCGCCGCAGGCGGAAAAAAAATAGTACTCAAAATATCCAATCGGATTGCCCGATGACGGTTTCAACAAATAAAATTCACTGAGCATCATGCTTGAAGGCACTTTCTTGTCGCATCTGGTTGAATTGCGGGCACGCATGATACGTGTAATCGGTGTGCTGATGATCGGATTTCTGCCTTGTGCTTTCTTTGCACGCGAACTCTACACCCTTCTGGCGCAGCCGTTACTGGAGAAATTGCCGCAGGGCGGCCAAATGATTGCCACCGATGTGGCGACGCCGTTTTTTGTTCCGATGAAAGTCGCGATGATGATGGCTTTTGTCGTGACATTGCCGCATACCTTGTATCAAGTCTGGGCATTTGTCGCACCCGGACTGTATGCACATGAAAAGCGTATGGCATTGCCCTTGGTCGTTGGCAGCAGCCTGTTGTTTTTCATCGGTATGGCATTTGCCTACTTTGCCGCACTACCGGTGGTTTTTGAATTCATTACGTACTTCGCGCCCGAAGGTGTGGCGGTGATGACCGATATCAGCAAATACCTGAGTTTTGTGTTGTCCATGTTCATGGCTTTCGGTTTTACGTTCGAGGTTCCGGTATTTGTCATCATTATGGTCAGAGCCGGTGTCATCACCATTGAGAAGCTCAAGGAAATCCGTCCGTACGTCATTGTCGGTGCGTTTGTCATCGCCGCTATTTTTACCCCGCCGGATGTCATTTCCCAGTTCATGCTGGCGGTACCGCTTTGCTTGCTTTATGAATTGGGCATCATCATTGCGGCGATGATCGTCAACAAGCAAAGCCGGGAAGCTTCTCCGGATTCTAAAGATAATTTTACGAACAGCGACTGATCGCGTGCGCGATCATACTGCGGGATCCGCTATAGTGAAACCAAAGAGAGCGGGATGATTTCTAAAATTCATTGCCTTGATGTTGTTCTTCGGGAGTACTGTGATGTTTAATGACACGCTTGTTTCCGGTTTAAAATTGATATTATGCGTCGGTACTTTGACAGCGGGTTGTTTGCTGGCTGATACGGGATCGTCGCCTGTGCAATTGTATTCGTACCTACTGGCTGCACAACCGGCACCGAATGACTCGTCCGATCGGGATCAAAAACCACCACGCTCGGTGCAACGCATCGGCACGGCGATTCCGCCGCCGCGGAATGCGGTCAGTATCAAGAGCACCGATGCGGGTGCGATACCCCGGCGGGCCCCTGTCTCAGGTTGCACCAACTGCGGTATGGTCAATTTTGTTCATCAAATGACACAAGGTTCCGGCATGAATGCGATTGTCAGCGGTGTGGTTGCGGGCACCATCGCACGGGAAGTCATCGGGCGATTGCCCCCGCAGGCCGGCCATCACCCGGGTTATGGCGGTCATTTTCATGACAGTCACTACGGTGCCGGTGCGGTGACGCCCGTGCATCCTTACCAAGCCGGCGTTACCATGGACGATGGTAGGCAGGTGATTATCGCTATTCCTGAGGGCTCGGGTTTGCAGCAGGGGGACCGGGTAAAATGGGTGGACGGTGTTTTGGTGCTTGATCGGGCAGTGGGACCCGATAGTCGCTAGGAAACCATTTTGAAGACATCGCCGTTCAAACACATCGAACTGCCGATCGAAGGCATGACGTGCGCCGCATGTGCGCTGCGCATCGAAAAGAATCTGAATAAGCTATCCGGTGTGCAGGCATCGGTCAATTTCGCCAACGAGAAGGCCCATGTCAGCTATGATGCAGACCGGATCAGCGCGGATGTGCTGGTTAATGCCGTAGAGAAAGCGGGATTTCATGTGGTGCCGCAATCGGTGCAATTGCAATTGCGCAATATGACTTGTGTGGCCTGCGCGGATCATATCGAAAAGGCATTGCACAAACTACCCGGTGTTACCGCAACGGTGAATTTTGCCACTGAAACCGCCAGGATCAATTACATCCCTGGATTGGCAAGCATCGGCGACATGATTCAGGCCGTGCGTGATGCCGGGTACGAGGCCGGCGAAATCAGTGAATCCGGTCATGCCGAGCAAAAAGCCAGGCGTTTGGCCGCATATCGTGCGCAATTACGTTTATTTTGGATTGCGGCGATTCTCACCTTGCCGTTGGTGTTGCAAATGGGAGGGATGTTTGTCGGACATGATATGGAGATGCTGCCGCGTTGGTTGCAGTGGTTATTGGCTACGCCGGTGCAATTCTGGATCGGGCGCCGGTTTTATGTCGGTGGCTGGCATTCGCTGCGTGGTGGCAGTGCGAATATGGACGTATTGGTGGCATTAGGTACCACTATGGCCTATTGCTTCAGCGCGGTTGTGACTGCTTTTGATCTCGACCAGCATGTTTATTTCGAAGCCAGTGCCGCCATCATTACCCTGGTGTTGCTGGGCAAACTGATGGAAGCGCGCGCCAAAGGGAAAACCTCGGAAGCCATCGAAGCATTGATTCGGCTGCAACCGAAAACCGCGCGCATCGAACGTGATGGCAGGGTTGAGGAAGTCCTGGCCGATAGCTTGCAAATAGGCGATGTTTTTATCGTGCGCCCCGGAGAAAACTTACCGGTCGATGGTGTTGTCATCGCAGGTGAATCGAGTATCAACGAAGCGATGTTGACCGGTGAAAGCCTGCCTGTGAGCAAACAATCCGGCGCCAAAGTTTTCGCTGCGACACTTAATCAGCAGGGGTTGCTCAAATGTCGTGCCACCGGGGTTGGCGCTCATACGCAACTGGCCGCCATTATTCGCCTCGTTGAAGAAGCACAAGGCTCGAAAGCGCCGATTCAGCGCATGGCCGATACCATCTCAGGTATTTTTGTGCCGGTTGTTGTGGTGATCAGCTTGTTGACATTGGTCGGAACCTGGATGATGCAGGATTTTGTGACGGCGTTGATCAACGCCGTTGCCGTATTGGTGATCGCTTGCCCGTGCGCGCTTGGATTGGCGACGCCGACCGCGATTATGGTCGGCACCGGGCGTGGCGCGCAAACGGGCGTGCTGGTAAAAAATGCCGCAGCCTTGGAACATGCGGAAAAAATCCGTACGGTGGTCATTGACAAAACCGGTACCTTGACCGAAGGCAAGCCGTCGGTTACCGATATCGTTACCGTGGCAGCTGTATCTAAACAGGAATTGTTGCAACTTGCCGCATCCCTAGAGCAAGGATCCGAGCATCCGCTGGCGCGTGCGATATTAGATGGTGCGCAAAAACAGCGGTTGTCGTTGCTGGCCATCAGCGATTTCTCCGCGATTACCGGAAGCGGCGTCACTGCCGGTATCAACGGAACAAAATACCTGCTCGGTTCACCCAGGTTCTTGGCGCAACACGGTGCCTATCCGGATGAAAAGGCGATCGGCCGCTTGCAAGCGGAAGGAAAAACAGTTGTCGGTGTAGCTGCTTGCGGTGAAACACCACGTTTGCTGGGTTATCTCGCCATTGCCGATCGCCTGCGGAGTACTTCCGCTGCTGCCGTCGCGCAACTTCAGTCCATGGGAATCGATGTGATAATGTTGACCGGCGACAATCAGGCTACTGCCGCGGCAATCGCCGCACAAACCGGCATTGTTCGTTTTCGCGCCGAAGTATTACCTCAGGACAAAGCGGCGGAAGTGGCTAAGATTAAGGCGGATGGCCGGTTTACCGCCATGGTTGGTGACGGTGTCAACGATGCGCCGGCGCTTGCCGCTGCGGATGTCAGTTTCGCCATGGGGGCCGGATCGGATATCGCTATTGAAGCCGCCGATATTACCTTGGTTCGCAGTGATCTGACGAGTGTCGCGGATGCCATATCTTTGTCGCGCGCCACTCTCAGGAAAATCCGTCAGAATCTGTTCTTTGCTTTTGTTTATAATGTGCTTGGTATTCCATTGGCGGCATTCGGTTTGCTTAATCCGGTAATTGCCGGCGCTGCGATGGCGATGAGTTCCGTGTCGGTTGTCAGCAATTCGTTGTTACTTAAGCGCTGGCATCTCAATCATTAACAGAAACGAAAATGCAAACAACTACAATTAAAATCAAAGGGATGACCTGTATGGGTTGTGTCAATAGCGTTAAAACCGTACTTAAAAATCAACCCGGCGTTATTGCGGTCGAGGCATCCTTGGAGCCAGCGCAAGCGATCGCGCAATATGACACTGCGCACTGCACTGAGGAACAACTTAAATCAGCAATCGTCGATGCGGGATTCGAGGTTATCGATTGATCCGGTTTGCTTGCTCGGGCGATTTGTTGTTTTACCGGAGCGTTTACAGACCGCTGAAAAATGTTCTTGAGGAAATCGATTCCGACCGGAGGCTGATGGGAAAGTGCGGTTTATGTGCAATCGGTGAGCATTTTCAGCCTACTTTTAACCCGGTCGCGGTAACGCGGGTTGTTGTGAAGCCGCATGCGCCATGTTGACGATTAAATCGCTGACTTATTTGCAGCACGGCACACCGCTACTGGAGAACAGTAACTTACAGATTTTCACCGATCAGCGCGTCGGTTTGGTGGGTAAGAACGGGTGCGGTAAATCGACGTTGTTCCGGTTGATACGTGGTGGCATCAATCCCGATGCCGGTGAGATCAATTGGCAGTCGGGTAAAACGATCGCTGTCGTCGAGCAGGAAATTATCAATTCCGATCAGCCTGCTGTTGCTTTTGTGCTGGATGGCGATGTCGAACTGCGGCAATTGGAGGCGGTATTGGCGCGAACCGAGCACGATGCGGCGTGGTTCGAAGCACAGCATCGTTTTGAAGCCATCGGCGGTTATACCGCGCACTCGCGGGCGGCGCAATTGTTGGATGGGTTGGGTTTTGCCGTTGCCGATTTGGAGAAAACGGTCAATCAGTTTTCCGGCGGTTGGCGGATGCGGCTCAATTTGGCGCGCGCGCTGATGCACCGTGCGGATTTGCTGCTGCTGGATGAACCGACCAATCACTTGGATTTGGAGGCGATCCTATGGTTGGAACAGTATCTGGCGCGCTACCCCGGCAGCTTGATGGTGATATCGCATGATCGCGAGTTTCTCAATGCATGCGTGAACCGGATAGCGCACATCGATAACCGCAGTATTGATCTCTACAGCGGCAATTACGACGACTTCGAGCGCGCACGAACGGAACGGCTGATGCAGCACGCACAAGCTTATCAACAGCAGCAACAGCAGATTGCACACATGGAGGATTTCGTGCGTCGGTTCCGCGCCAAGGCGACCAAAGCCAAGCAGGCGCAAAGCCGCATCAAGGCATTGGAGCGCTTGACACGACTGGCACCTGCACATACCGGAAATGCGCTGTTCCAGTTGCGGATCGAAGCACCGGAGCGCAGCCCCGACGTATTGTTGCGCGTCAAAAATTTGAGTTTCGGATACGGCGACAGCATGTTGTTTCAGCAGGTCCACTTTACTTTGCAAGCCGGCGGGCGGATTGCTTTGCTGGGAACCAACGGTGCGGGAAAGTCGACGTTGATAAAATTGCTGGTCGGTGAACTTGAATTCGTTCACGGCAGCTTGGATTGGGCACCCAATATCCGTGTGGGTTATTTCGCGCAGCACCAATTGGAGCATCTGAATGGAAAAGCAACACCGCTGGAGCATCTGCAACGCTTGGCACCAACGCACGCCGAGTTGGAATTGCGTAGCTTTCTAGGGCGGTTCGGGTTGGGCAGTGACTGTGAGAATCGTTCGGTAGCCGGCTTTTCCGGCGGTGAAAAAAGCCGGTTGGCGCTGGCCCTGCTGGCATGGCAGAAGCCGCATATCCTGTTGCTGGACGAGCCGACCAATCATTTGGATTTGGAGATGCGCGATGCGCTAATGTTGGCGCTTGAGGAGTATACCGGTGCCGTGGTGCTGGTATCGCACGATCGCAGCTTGGTGCGTGCGGTTGCGGATGAATTGTGGCTGGTTGCCGATGGTGAAGTGCGGTCGTTCGACGGCGATTTGGAGGATTATAAAAATTGGCTCGAAGTGCGCCGCACGCCGGCAACGCCGGCTACCGGCCGCATCCCGGCAAAGACACCGCCAGCGGCGACCAAAGCGAACAAGAAAGCATTGCTTGCCAAGCAGGTAAAGCTGGAAGCGGCATTAGCGGTCGCGCAGAACGAATTGGAAGCGGCGAATCGTAAATTGGCGGATCCGGTGACTTATACAAACAGCTCCCGAGCGGAAGTCGATCGATTGAGTGCGATACACGCCGCACTGGCACAAAAAGTGATGGAATTGGAGGAAGATTGGTTGACGCTGGCGTCGATGCTGGAAGAGTGATTCGAAATAACCGCTGCTAAACCTGCATATTCATGATTTCCTGATAAGCGGTGACCAGTTTGTTACGCACCTGTACCATGGATTGAAACGAGATATTGGCTTTTTGTAACGAAATCATGACTTCATGCAGATCGACACCGGGTTGATCGCTGACAAATTGCTCGCTTAACCGGTCGGATGCTTGTTGCGTTTGATTGATCTGATCGATTGCGGATTTCAATTTCTCACTGAAATCCACGCTAGGTGTTTCGTTGGTCGGTGTAATCTTCTGCGTGCCGGATGCAAGTGCCGATGCAGCTTGCAATTGCTTTAATATGTTATCGATTCCGGCTTGATCCATGTTTTACTCCATTGCTGATTCTTTGGTAAGTATCTCTCAAAAATCAATATTAAACAAGTGGTTTGGGTAATTGCGCCAACCTGGTTTAGCAGGATTGACGGTATTGTTGTAGTTTGTAACGCAATGTACGCTCCGATATGCCGAGTTTTTTTACCGCGAGCTTACGTGAGCCGTTAACAGATGCCAGGGTTTCCAGAATATGCCGGCGCTCCAACGACTTGATGTCCGATGACGATAATAATGGCTCGTCCTTTTTCGCGGCAGGGAGATCGGGGTCCGTTGACGGTAATCGGATATGTTCCGCATCGATGATGTTTTCCGTTGCCAGAATTATGGCGCGCTGCATGACATTTTCCAATTCCCGGATGTTGCCGGGCCATAGGTGCCTCGTCAATTTATCGATAGCTTTCTGAGTCAGAATACGCACGGGTTGCCCGGCTTCAGCCGTCGCGGCTGCCAGTGCGCGCTGTGCGAGCGGTTCGATGTCCATGGGGCGTGCCCGCAACGGAGGGATTTCAATGGGGAACACGTTCAGCCGGTAATACAAATCTTCACGGAAGCGACCATTCTTGATCGTTGCCGGCATATCGCGGTTTGATGTGGCCAACACCCGGATATTTAATTTGATCGTTTTATGGCCGCCGACTCTTTCCACTTCTCTTTCTTGCAGTACGCGTAATAACTTTGCTTGCAAATCCAGTGGCATTTCCGTAATTTCGTCCAATAGCAATGTGCCGCCTTCGGCTTGTTCGAACTTTCCCGGTTGGGCTTGTGATGCGCCGGTAAAGGCGCCTTTTTCGTAACCGAACAAGGTAGCTTCCAACAGATTTTCCGGGATTGCGGCGCAATTGATCGCAACAAACGGTTTCGCCGCGCGTGGCGATTGCTGATGAATGAAGCGGGCGAACACTTCCTTGCCGCAACCGCTTTCACCGGTTAGGAGAACTGTGGCGGGCGATTGGGCTACGCGCCTGGCGAGCGACAATAACGAGCGCGTGCACGCATCTTTTGCGATGATATTATCATCATGCCCGGGATCGGAAAGCGCGTAGTGTTTGATATGGGCCAGCAAATTATCCGGATCAAACGGTTTGAGCAAATAATCGCAGGCACCGGATTGCATGGCGGCGACCGCTTTTTCCACATCGCCGTATGCCGTCATCAGCAATACCGGCAAATCCGGATTAAATAGCTTGATTTGTTTCAGTAAAGTGAACCCGTCGACAGGTTTCATTTGCACATCGCTGACAACCATGCCGATGGCATGGTCCTGCAACCTATGCATCGCCAGATTACCGTCAGAAGCGGCATGAGTTTGATAGCCACCGATTTCTAAGGTTGCGCAAATGGCTTCCAATAAATCCCGATCGTCTTCAACAACTAAAATGGGTAATGTTTTCATGCCACTGATCTCCTGTCGTTTGCCGTTCTCGGCAAACGAACGGTAAATTCGGTTCCTGCTGCCGGTGATGAATTGATTTCTATGTTACCGCCCAGCGATTGAATGACGCCGCGAACGATGGCGAGACCTAATCCGGTACCGTTTGGTCGTGTGGTGAAAAACGGCTCGAATAATCTTTCCTGTAAAGCAAGATCGATACCTGGACCGTCGTCATGAATGCTGATGGCCAGTAATGAAGACTCCAACCGGTTGGTCAACGTAATGCGACCGCCGGGGGATGATACCTGCATGGCATTTTCCAGTAGATTGATCAGCGCCCCGCATAATGCTTGCCGGTCCGTCACCAGGCTTTCCGTGCCGCTGTGATCTTCAATGATGAATTTCAGCCCGTCCTGTAGCATTTGTGGTTCAAGCACTTGCTGCAAATCCGCGAATAAATCCCGAACGGAAACATGTTCCAATTGCACCGTTTCACCTTTGACAAAACGGAGCATGTCTTTGGTTAATTGTTCCAAATGCAGCAAGCGCTCAACCGTTTTGGCGGCAAATTTTTGCCGCTCGGGGGGCGTGAGCGCATTGTTGCCGAGATGATTGGCGTATATCAGTGCGGTGGATAGCGGTGTGCGAAGTTGATGGGCAAGATTTGCCGCCATT
The DNA here is from genome assembly GCA_021582655.1 of Nitrosomonas sp. Taxonomy (GTDB): domain Bacteria; phylum Pseudomonadota; class Gammaproteobacteria; order Burkholderiales; family Nitrosomonadaceae; genus Nitrosomonas. The sequence goes on along the minus strand of CP091135.1, from coordinate 674,504 downwards.
TCTCCCATCGCGGTTAAACGTTGATTGCGCCGAACTTGTTCCTGCATCGCATAAGCTTCGGTAATATCGTTGATCAATAAAATTTTTCTGCCCAGCGAATCGGTCACGCTGTTTTCGATGCGAATACGCCGCATGTTTGCCGGCAGTTGTGCCGGAATGTGCCATTCCTGGGTAATTGCAGTCGGGATTAATCGCATTTGCATGACTTGCGGCCAGGACAGTCCTAACAAAGGTTCTCCCAATATCATGATCGCGGCCGGGTTGATTTGCTCGATGCATTCTTGCGCATCGAGTGCGATGACTCCGCCCGGTAACGCATTCAATAACAAACGCAGCTGTTGCGACAGGTTTTCTTTTGCAGTGAGTTGCTTGTGCAATTCTCCGTTGGCGAGCGCCAATTCCCGCGTCAACTGCACAACCTGATTTTGCAATTCCTGATAGACGCCGGCCAGCTGTTCTGAGGCTTCGTTGAACGCTGCGAAGGCTAGTCGGAGTTGTTCCGGGTTGGCAGGTATCGTTTGTATGTCGAGATTTTTTTCTGTTTGCACGCGTTCAGGTGTCAATAAATGAGCTTGCCGTTAGCTTACAGCCGTTGCAATCCCGGTTATGGAGTAAATAAGACCGGCAAAGCTATTCTTTTTGGAGATTCGGATTTTTTGAAATTTATCGATAATCGTCAGCCTGAAGCAATAAGTGAGTAATGAATGATGCTTCACGAGTTTTGATAACGATACGAGTGTGTAACAACCGAATCGGCCGGAAGAATCAAAGGCCGGTATTGAGCAGGAGATTATGGCGTGGCGACAATACCCAGTGAATCAGGTCAGACAGCGGCAACAGTGACACCCTATTGGCGTGAGCAGCTGAGTCAGTTGTCCAACCAGAAGAAGCTCGGACTGATCGTAGCGACCGCCGCCGTCATCGCTTTGCTGAGCGGTGGTTTGATGTGGGCGCAAACGCCGGATTATCGCGTGCTCTATAACAATGTTTCCGATCAAGACGGCGCGACTATCATCAACGCCTTGCAACAAATGAATGTGCCGTACAAATTTTCGGAACATAGCGGAGCCATTCTGATTCCCGAGAGGCAGATTCACGAAGTGCGTTTGAAGTTGGCGGGACAAGGCTTGCCCAAGGGTGGATTGGTCGGTTTCGAATTGTTGGAGAATCAGAAGTTTGGCGCCAGTCAATTCGTTGAACAAGTCAATTATCAGCGCGCTCTGGAGGGTGAATTGGCGCGCTCGGTACAATCATTATCCGCAGTGCAGAGTGCGCGCGTCCATCTCGCCATAGCCAAGCCCAGTGTATTTGCGCGTGAGAAGCAGCAACCGAGTGTTTCCGTTTTGGTTAATTTGTACCCGGGGCGTGTCCTGAGTGCCGATCAGGTGAGCGCGATCGTTCATTTGATGGCGAGCAGCGTACCGAATTTGCCGACGAAAAATGTCACCGTTGTTGATCAGGGGGGCAATTTGCTGAGTGCGCAAATCGACAAGAAAGATGATCCGAGATTTGATGCCAAGCAGTTGGAGTTCATCAAGGAAATCGAGGAAAACTATATACGGCGGATCGAGGCGATACTGGCGCCGATCACGGGTGCGGCCAACGTACGCGCGCAAGTGACCGCGGATGTGGATTTTTCCAAGATTGAACGCGCCGAGGAAACTTACCGGCCGAATAATATCGAAACCGACGGTGCTTCGATCCGGAGCCAGCAAACCCATGAGTCGGTGTCTATCGGTTCAAAATTGGACGGCGGTATTCCGGGCGCACTGACCAATCGTCCGCCCGAGCCGGCGGTAGCACCGATAGAAATCGACAATAAAAAGGCGGAAGGAGAGGAAGGGGAAAATAAAACACCACCGCCTGTGCCGACGGATACGAAAAAGGAATCCACGATCAATTACGAGGTTGACAAGACCGTCCAGCACACCCATCAATCGACCGGAACCGTCAAACGATTAACTGCCGCCGTAGTGATCAATTACCGTAAAAAGGTGGATGAGAGCGGGATGTTGGCTCATGAGCCGCTTTCCGCCGATGAAGTTACGGAAATTAATAGCTTAGTGAAGCAGGCCATGGGTTATAGCGAAAAACGCGGAGATTCGCTGACGGTTACCAACAGCTTGTTCACCGGAGGGGATGAGGTGATGCCGGAGGTTCCGCTCTGGAAGGACCCCGATGTCGTCATGCTGGCAAAAGAGTTGGGCAAGCAGGTATTAGTCATCGCCGTAGTGTTGTTTTTCTTATTGAAGATACTTAGGCCGTTTTTGCGTAGCCTAGTGCCGCCCCCGCCGTTGCCGGTTTCCGCGTTGGCGGATAATGCCGGTGGTGCGGTTGCCGGTCAACTGGAAGGCGTAGCGGCTGACGGCAGGCCGATGGATCAATTGTCCGAGCCGATGGATGCCGCAGCGCTGCGGGCGTTGCAGCAATCTATTTTTGACGAGAATCTTAAACGGGCTAAACAAATAGCCTTGGAGCAACCTGTGATTGTTACCACGGTGATCAAGGAATGGATGGTCAAAGATGAATGAAGAGGGACTTAAAAGAAGCGCAATATTGCTGATGACACTCGGGGAGCAGGAAGCGGCTTCGGTTATCAGGTTATTAGGGCCTAAAGAGGTGCAGAAGCTGAGTGAAACAATGTCGACGCTACAAAATATTACACGGGCGGAGATTGAGAACGCGGTGGCCGATTTCTGTACCGCGGCGGAAGGCAAAACAACACTGGGGCAAGATTCGGCGGATTACATTCGCAATGTGTTAACCAGCGCGCTGGGTGATGAAAAGGCGGCTAATCTGATCGATCGGATCCTGCATGGCGGTGATACCAGCGGCATCGAAGGATTGAAGTGGATGGATTCGGTCTCTGTTGCCGAGTTGATTAAAAACGAGCATCCGCAAATTGTCGCGTCGATTCTGGTGCATTTGGAACGGGACCAGGCAAGCGAAGTGTTGAGTTTCTTTTCGGAGCGCTTGCGTAACGATGCGTTATTGCGTATTGCGACGCTGGATAGTATTCAGCCGGACGCGTTGCGCGAATTGAACGATGTGCTGACAAAATTACTGTCGGGCAGCAATACGATCCGCAAGGCTGCTTTGGGCGGAGTGAGAACCGCTGCCGAGATTCTTAACTATGTGCCTTCCGCCCTGGAAACGAATGTGATTGAAAATATCAAGCAGCACGATGAAGAGCTGGCGCAAAAAATCATGGATGAAATGTTTGTCTTTGATAACTTGATTGAGATTGATGATCATGGCATCCAGCTACTGCTCAGGGAAGTGCAATCGGAATCGCTGATAATCGCTTTGAAAGGTGCGCAAGAGGATTTGCGGAAGAAAGTCTTCAAAAATATGTCACAACGGGCTGCCGAGACGTTGCGGGAAGACCTCGAAAGCAAAGGCCCGGTCCGCGTGTCCGAGGTTGAAGCCGAGCAGAAGGCGATACTCAAAATCGTACGTCAGTTGGCGGATGATGGTCAGATCGTATTGGGTGGAAAAGGCGATGATGGTTTCATTTGACAGGCTGTTGAAAAACGTTTGCGAGGTAGTGGTTGCCGGAAGAAAGCAAGCAGAAAACGAGTTTATTGAATCGGTTGTTAATTTTGTTGCGGTAACCCGCCGGGTGGTTGCTCAGCGGTTTCCCGGTGCTGGTTTTTCCGTGTCGTTAATCGCTTGAAAGGTTAGCGCATGCTGCCCAAAAAAATGACCGTCAATGATAAAGCGCAACCTTATCGGCGCTGGGAACTGGAGGCACTCGATCAACCGGAACAGCCGCAACCGCAACCATCTGTCGATGTTGTGTCGGCAGTGGAAATGCCTAAGCCGGAGGATCTTGTCACACAGGTTGAGCAAAGCAGGAGTTGCGATAGTGATGTTGATCCGCAAGCAATAATACCAACAGCGGTGGCCATGCCCAGCGAGGAAGAAATCGCCGCGATCGTTCAACAAGCGAAAGATCGGGGGTACACCGACGGTTATCAACAAGGTCATGCCGCCGGTTATACGGATGGCCGTAGCACGGCTGAGGCCGAGGTTAAATCGGAAATCACTCGCATGCAGGCGATACTTTCTCAACTGGATCATGATTTGCACACGGTGGATCAATCGATGGCGGATCAGTTGTTGGAACTCGCGATAGCGCTTGCCGGAAAAATAGTGGCTCGCTCTTTGGTGTTAAAGCCGGAACTGATCGTGCCTATCGTGCAGGAAGCCATTCGGAATTTACCCAATGCGATGCAGCACCCCCGGATTTATTTGCATCCTGACGATGCGAAATTGGTGCTGATGCATTTAAGCGAGCGGATTGCGGAAGAGCATTGGAGTATCCGTGAAGACGAACGTTTGAGCAGGGGAGGGTGCCGGATTGAATTGAACGGCTGCGAAATCGATGGGGAGCTTGATGTTCGCTGGCGGAAAGTGGTGTCCGCGATTGGGTATACCAATGATTGGTTCGACGGGGATGAGCAAGATGGCGAGAATTGAGCAGTGGGGCGGCTTTATAAAAAATTGTGCGCAATTGATTGCACCCGTTCATCCTTACGCAATGAGCGGAACGATCACTCGGGTAGCCGGTTTGGTCATGGAAGCGGTCGGACTCCGATTGGCGGTTGGCAGCAGTTGTACGATTTTACTTGCAAATGGACACGGTGTATCCGCCGAAGTGGTCGGGTTTTCGGGCGAACGCTTATTTTTGATGCCTTCGAGTGATGTTTACGGGCTGTCACCAGGTGCCAAGGTTGTTGCCGCAGAAGTGGCGGCCGAACCGTCGCGGCTTGGTAATTATCGGCACCCAAGGCGGCGTGCTGCCGATCGTGCCAAACATATTCCGGTAGGGCCCGAATTGCTCGGGCGCGTATTGAACGGTCTGGGGGAGCCGCTGGATCGCTTGGGACCGACCGGTGCTCAACATAGCGTTCCGCTTTACAGCCGTCCTTACAACCCATTGGAGCGGATTCCCGTGAGTGAACCGCTCGATGTGGGGGTGAGAGCGATCAATACCTTGCTGACTGTCGGTAGAGGGCAGCGTATGGGATTGTTTGCCGGCAGCGGCGTGGGTAAGAGCGTGCTGCTTGGCATGATGGCGCGATATACCACTGCTGACGTGATCGTCGTCGGCTTGATTGGAGAGCGCGGACGAGAGGTCAAGGAGTTCATCGAAAATATTCTGGGTGCGCAAGGATTGGCGCGCTCTGTCGTTGTAGCCGCCCCGGCGGATACTTCCCCGTTGCTGCGATTGCAAGGTGCTGCTTATGCTACGGCGATCGCCGAGTATTTTCGGGATTCGGGCAAACATGTGCTGCTGATTATGGATTCGTTGACGCGTTACGCGATGGCGCAACGGGAGATTGCGCTCGCTATCGGTGAACCGCCCGCCACCAAAGGTTATCCTCCGTCGGTATTCGCCAAGTTGCCGCAGTTGGTGGAACGCGCCGGCAACGGTAATCAAGAAAATGGATCAATAACGGCGTTTTATACGGTATTGGCCGAGGGTGACGATCAGAATGATCCCATCGCCGACAGTGCGCGCGCCATTCTGGATGGGCATATTGTTTTATCACGCCGGCTGGCCGAGTCCGGTCATTATCCTGCAATCGATATTGAAGCATCGATCAGCCGGATTATGACCAGTATCGTACCGCAACAGCAAATCGACAGAGCAAGGCAATTCAAGAGCTTATATTCCCGCTATCAACGCGGCCATGATTTGATCAGTGTGGGCGCTTATGTTCCCGGCTCCGATCCGGAATTGGATCGGGCGATTAAGCTTTATCCTGCATTTGAAAAATTTCTCCAGCAAAATATGTCGCAGCAGGAGGATTTTTCCAATTGCGTCGAGAAATTGGAAAAGCTGTTTGGCAACGAAATTATTCGTTAATCCCGGAGAGTGAATGGCTGCCGCAACCTCACTGAAAATACTGCTGGAGCTGGCGGAACAGCGTACCGATTCGGCCGCCAAGGAACTTGGCAGATTGAATTTGCATTATCAAGAGGCAGTGAAAAAACTTAATTTGCTTGTGCAATACCGCCAAAGCTATCAGGTACATTTCCATGCCGCAATGGAGCGGGGGGCGGATCATACCGGATGGACTAATTTTATGGCATTCATGAGTAAGCTGGACGCGGCAATTGCGGAACAACGCCAGACTGTCAGCTATACCGAAAAGAAAAAAACAATCGGTGCCGCAGAGTTGCTCGGTTGTCAGCGTAAACTGAAATCTTATTCGGTTTTGGTGCAACGCCAGCAAACGCAGCGGAATTTGAAGCTACTGAAAGATGAGCAGAAATTGCAAGATGAGTTTGCGTTGAACGCGATTTATCGAGGCTCATTTCCTCCCAAAGAAGATTGACCGGTATCGATTGGTATGTGAATTGCTTAACTAGATTTGGCTTTTATTAACCCTGGGAAAGAGCTTATGCTAAACATCTCTGTTATTCCTCAAATCAAATCATCAACGGATGGACCGGCCGCGCTGGCCAATCTGGATGCGCCTGGTTCCGGAGACGCTGCCGGGGAGTCGTTCGGGAAAATTCTTGAGCGGGAGGTATCGACGAATCAGTCGGATATGGCGGGTGAGCGTCAGAAAAAGCCTGATGCCGCAGTGGCGCCGGCGGATGACGGTGCGTCGAACCGGAATTCCGAGGCACAAGCGGATGGAAGCGGCTCGACACAGAATTTATTGATTGACGTGCCGCATGCCTACAGCGATGCCATGCTAAAACCGGCGGAAATCGACGGTAATGCCGCAGCGGCAGTAGCGACGACAGAAACGATGAATGTATTGCAGGGCATCGTGCAACCGGTTCCGATCAATACACTGCAGCAGATACTGGTTTCACAGCATGACAAATCTGTTTCCGGTTCGATGTTGCCGATGGCAAGTCAGTTATTGCAACAAAATTTGATGCAACAGAATTTGGAAGAAAGCGGCTTAGCGGCTTTAGCGAATGATCTCTTGCAAGCTGCGGAACTGGAAGATTCCGCCGCTTTCGGCAAGATCTTGCCGCTGGCAACTGAAATGACTGAAACGCTTCAGCACAATGCGGGAGATTTGCCAGGTATGCCGGAACATACTGTCGCCGCACAGTCATTCGGATTAAATAGCGCAACTCCCGCAGCACTGATGGATCCCGCCATGGAGAAGGTGCAAGTGGATACACCGGTTGGGCATGCGAAATGGGGCGGGGAGTTAGCGCAAAAAGTGGTATGGATGGCTTCCCAGCAATCGCAGGTCGCCGAAATTCATTTGAATCCGGCACACCTCGGTCCTGTTGAGGTCATGCTGAATATTTCCCAGGATCAAGCGACTGCGCAATTTGTGTCAGCGAATCCGGCGGTCAGGGACGCGATTCAGGACGCGCTGCCGAAACTGCGGGAAATGCTGGCCGACAATGGCATTCAGCTCGGTAATGTCACTGTGGGAGCCGATTCGTTTCAACAGGAACACAGACAGCAGCATGCCTACCATGCTGAGAGAGGCGTGTCTTCGCTGACGGACTTACATCCGGAGGTTGCCGAGTTAAGTGAGATTCCGGTCATGCCGAGCAGGCATCAGGGCATGGTCAATACCTATGCCTGATTTTTCGCGTCAATTGTCGCATATGCTGTTTTCTTGCGGCAATTGGCGTGAACCAGATGTTTTTGCATCACTTCCCACCGCCGTTGTTATCAAAGAAAACATCGAGTAATCGTAACTGACAGGCTGTTGCAGCGGTAGTACAGATCGTTTTTTTGCGGTCTGTTAAGGAAGCGCTGATTAATCGGCTGTATGTACGAGAGAATCGCCTCGTTGCGAGGGTATTCGTTTCCCTAAGTCAAACATCAGGCTTGATGAATAGTAAATCCTTTCTTTCGTTGATTGCAAATAGCGACAAATTTTCATTGCTATTTGCCAAATCGGTTTGCTTTCTTCTCGAAGATAATAATTTCCGTCTCAATAAGGAGAGTGTGAAATGTCAAAAGCTACTGCTGCAACAGCAACACCGGAGTCTGCCGGAGGAAGTAATAAAAGCAAAAAAAGTTTAATCGTGATGATGCTGATAGCTGTTATTGCTATCGGTGCCGGTGCAGGCGGAACCTGGTATTTTATGAAAATGTCGACCGCCGATGAAGAGGATGAACCGGTAAAGCCGAAACCAAAGCTGCGGCCAACCACGTTTATGGAGTTGGATATTTTTACCGTCAATTTGCAGCCGGAGGAGAATAATCAGTATCTTCAAGTCGGATTGACGGTGAAGGTTCGTGAGACCGAGGTGGTCCAAGAAATCACCAAGCAAATGCCGGCGATTCGTAACAAGATTCTCATGTTGCTGTCCAGTAAGAAAGCTGCGGAAATTGCCGGCATCACCGGTAAGCAGCAGTTAAGCCAGCAAATTGCCGATGAAATCAGGCGGACAATGGATAATGAGGACTTGCAAGAAGATATTCGTGAAGTGCTATTCACCTCATTTGTGATTCAGTAACGGTTAAATGACTGAAGATTTTCTTTCTCAGGATGAAGTAGACGCGCTGCTCAGGGGGGCTTCGGGTGAAAGTGACGAGGTTCCGGAAGAAGAGGATAAGAGCGGGGTCCGGCCTTATAACATCGGTACGCAGGAGCGTATCGTTCGCGGACGGATGCCGACTTACGAAATTATCAATGAACGATTTGCCCGATTGTTGCGGATCGGATTGTTTAATTTCATGCGGCGCACCGTGGATATCGCAGTGGGGCCGGTCAGAGTGATCAAATTCAGTGAGTTCGTACGTAATCTGGTGGTGCCCACCAACCTGAATATGGTGCATATGAAGCCTTTACGCGGTACGGCTTTGCTTGTTTTCGATCCGGATTTGATTTTTTTGATTGTCGACAACCTGTTCGGCGGCGATGGCCGTTACCACACGCGTATCGAGGGAAGGGATTTCACACAAACTGAGCAGCGCATTATTCAGCGTTTGTTGAATGTGGTGTTTGAGGAATACGAAAAAGCATGGAGATCGGTATATCCGGTTAAATATGAATATATTCGTTCTGAAATGAATCCTCAATTCGCTACGATTGCGACGCCTAATGAAGTGGTTGTCGCCGTTACTTTTGATATCGATATGGGTAATAAGGGGGGGGGATTGCATGTCTGCATTCCATACTCCATGGTTGAGCCCATTCGCGATACGTTATACAGCGCCTTGCAGGGAGATCACCTGGAGGTTGATAAGCGTTGGATCAAACTGATGACCCAACAAGTTCAAGGGGCTGAAGTGGAATTGGTTGCGAATATCGGTCATGCGAAAGTTACCTTTGAACAAATTCTCAGTATGCAAGTGGGAGACATCGTGCCGCTGGAAATTCCTAAAACAGTTACTGCGCATGTTGATGGTGTGCCGGTTTTGGATTGTCGTTATGGAACCGTCAATGGGCGTTATGCCCTTAAAGTGAATTCTCTTATTTGCCAATCAGAAGTTGATTAATTTTTTGGAGTGTATCTATGTCTGAACCAACAGCGAACGATCAAGTCGAGTCCGATGACTGGGCTGCGGCCATGGCGGAGCAAGCGGCAGCTACGGAGGCTGAAGCGCCGGTTGATGACTGGGCGGCCGCGATGGCCGAACAAGAGGCAGTCGCAACAGGACAATCCGTAACGGGTCATAGCACGCCGTTGGTCGGTGCGCAAACTGCAACCGCAACAGTTTTCCAGGAGTTTTCAAAAGACAATGTACAAGCTACCCGCCACGATGTGGACCTCATTCTGGATATCCCTGTTCAGATGACGGTGGAATTGGGGCGTACCAAGATTGCCATTAAGAATTTGCTGCAATTGGCCCAAGGATCGGTGGTTGAGTTGGACGGCATGGCGGGTGAACCGATGGATGTCTTGGTGAACGGCTGTTTGATTGCGCAGGGGGAAGTTGTCGTAGTGAACGATAAATTCGGTATTCGGCTGACTGATATCATCACGCCGAGTGAACGTATCCGTAAACTCAATCGCTAGTGTTCCGAAATGTTTAAACGATTATTAATGTTTGTTTTGTGCGTTGTTGCATCGCCGGCTTGGGCGGAGGCAATCAAGCAGGGCTATGTGGCTCCTCCGGTAGTGACGACGGAAAGCATGGTGCAGATGCTGGGGGGATTGTTGCTGGTGCTGGCAATGATTGGCGGTTTGGCGTGGTTTCTCAAGCGATTCTCGCTATTGTCCAATACGTCCACGGGTGTGGTTAAGGTAATTGCCGCTACGGGGGTTGGTCAGCGTGAGCGTGTGGTGGTGGTCGAGATCGATAATACCTGGCTAGTGCTGGGTGTTGCTCCGGGGCGCGTTAATAAGCTGCATGCTTTGGAAAAGCCGCGCTCGGAAGATACGGGGATTGCTCAGGATGAGCAATCAGTTAAATCGTTTGCTGCACAACTCAACAATAGCATTGAGAGATAATATGTTTAATGGGAATATATTCATTGTACAGTTAGTGTCGCTTGGCGGACGCATGCATCATGGATTGGTTGCAGCAATCAGCCGGTGCGCAGTCAGTACGGCAATACGCGTTGCTCTGTGTGTGCTGATTGTGTGCTTTGGCTTTACTGCTCTTCCCGTGCTCGCGCAAAACTCAGGTTTTCCGGCATTTACCAGTACGCCTAATTCGAACGGAGGCGCAACCTATACTTTGAGTTTACAGACACTGATATTGCTGACCTCGCTGACGTTCTTGCCGGCAGTAGTGTTAATGATGTCCAGTTTCACCAGAATTATCATTGTGCTGTCTCTGCTGAGGATGGCTCTGGGTACGCAGTCCTCGCCACCTAATCAGGTATTGCTGGGATTGGCGTTGTTTTTGACTTTTTTTGTTATGTCGCCTGTTATCGATCGTGTTTATACCGAAGCCTATTTGCCTTTTTCAGAAGATAAAATAACTATTTTTCAGGCGGCCGAGAAAGCTAGCGAACCGCTCAAAACCTTTATGTTGCATCAAACCCGGGAAACCGATTTGGCATTGTTTGTGCAAATCGCCGGCAGTGAGGAAATAGAAAGTCGTGACAATGTTCCGTTGAAAATACTGGTGCCCGCCTACATTACCAGTGAACTGAAAACCGCATTCCAAATCGGTTTTGTGATTTTTATTCCTTTCTTAATCATCGATCTGGTTGTATCTAGTGTGTTGATGGCGATGGGTATGATGATGTTATCGCCCATGATCATTTCCCTGCCGTTCAAATTGATGCTGTTTGTGCTGGTGGATGGATGGCATTTGATCATCGGCTCACTGACGCAGAGTTTTTTTACTTAGAGGAGAATAAACATGACGCCAGAAGGTGCGATGACGATTGGCCGGCAAGCACTTGAAATTACTTTCATGGTTTCTGCGCCCTTATTACTTTCAGCTTTGATAACGGGGTTGTTGGTCAGTATCTTTCAGGCTGCGACGCAGATCAATGAAATGACTTTATCTTTTATACCCAAATTGCTGGTGATGTTTTTGGTGATGGTATTGGCCGGGCCATGGATGATCACCGTGATGACCGATTATATGCAACGTCTTTTTAGCAGTATCCCATGGCTTGCAATGGGTTGACTGTTGTCTTGATATAAGCGCTGAATCAAACTTCCCGACTTAAACTCATGCTTAGTATCACGACAGAGGAATTGAATGCTTTGCTGGGAGCGTTTTTGTGGCCGCTCAGCAGGATTCTGGCTTTGATTGCTACTGCACCGATACTGGGGAATCCCAGTGTGCCGATCCGGGTGAAACTAGGATTGGCGATCGCAATTACGCTGCTGGTGATGCCGGTTGTCGAGAAAACATTGCCGAGTATCGATCCGGCTTCCGGTGTCGGACTGATTGTTTTGCTGCAGCAAGTGTTGATCGGTGTGGCGATCGGTTTTGTGATGCGTATCGTGTTCGTGGCGGTGGAAATGGCTGGCGAATTGATTGGCTTGCAAATGGGGTTGGGTTTTGCGATTTTCTTTGATCCGCAAAGCTCGGGGCAGATTGATGTGATCGGACGTTTTATGGGTGTGATTGCGAGCCTGGCTTTTTTGGCGATTGACGGTCATTTAATGTTGCTGGCATTAATTTCTCAAAGTTTCAATACATTGCCGGTCGGCATTGAGGCGACTACAGATGTGACCTTCAGTACACTCGCAAATTTGGGGGGGGAAGTGTTCAAATCAGGATTGCAATTGTCGTTGCCGGTTCTAACCGTATTGTTGATTACTAATCTGGCGCTCGGGATTCTGACGCGCGTTGCCCCGCAATTGAATATTTTTGCGGTAGGTTTTCCGTTGACTCTATCGATCGGATTGTTCGTGTTGGCGCTGAGTATGCCATTTTATGCGCCAATCCTGGAGTCTTTTGTGCAGGATGGCCTAAACTTGAGCATGGGGATACTGAATATCAACGAGATCGGAGTGCCTTAGTATCGCATGGTGATGCGAAATGCTTGTATGAGGGCTGAGTTTGTGCTTTTAAATTTTTTGTCTTCCCGATCGTTCCGCTAAATCGCTACATAATCATAAACAGACAATTTTTCCGCTTTTTTCGATAGAAGGGTATGAGGAAGAAACTGTTACAGTAGTCGGCAATTTTCCAGCAAGTTTGCTGATTGATATCAACACGATTCCCGGATTTGACGAATTTTTATGACATTCAAATCGCGTTTATTTGATTCGCTGCGCAAATTATCCGGTCCACCAGAATTGTCGTTCGGTGATGATAATTCAACGGATCCGATTCAGTCCGAGCACATAGCGAGTACCGATTCGTCACCTGACAACGCGGAAGCAACGGGGCGGTTGCTTGATGCCGCTTACCAGGATCGTTTAAGCGCGGAGGATCGCGCCATTAAAGAAGCGCATCGACGTATCGAGTCGGAGAGTATTGCAAAAGTGACGGCTGAAGCGAGGGCGAGGGCGGAGGCCAATGCCAGAATGGCAGCCGAGGCCAGAATTCAGGCGGAGGCTTTGGCGACCGAACAGGCACGAATGCGCGCAAAAGCGGAAGCACTTGCTCTCAGAGAAGCGAATGTCCGGCGCGAGCTCGAATTAAAAGCACGGATGCTGGCGGAAGAAAAGATTAAAGCTGAGAAAGCATTGAATGCGTTGTTGGAGGCTAAGGTCAAGGCGGAAGCCTCAATGGTTGAAAAAATACAGGTGCGTGTGGAACAAGAAGCGACTGCACTTGATGAATCACATGCCGCCGTGCGTAAGGAAATTGAAGCAGCCGAAGCAGCAAGGGAGCGTACTGAATGGGCGGAGAAGGCCAGGTTGGCGGCTTTTGCAAGAATCGAAGCAGACACGAGTGCTGCAATCCTCGAACAGACCAGGCTCGAAGAGTTGCAGCAGACAATTGCCATTGCGAAAGCACGTGAGCAGGCGGAAAAATTATTGCTTGAAGAAATCCAGACACGGTTGGGTGTAGAGAGGCAAGCCAGTGAGCAGACAGCTCGGCGATTGGAAGCGGAGCGGCGCGCAAACATGATGGAAGAGGAAAGGTTGCAAGCTGATAAGCTTGCAACGCAGATTGCTATCGATAGAGCCGACCGTGAAGCTGTCGCGGCGGAGCATGTGAGAAAGCGCTCTGAATTGGATATACGGGCGACGATTGCCGCACAAGATAAGATTGATGCGGAAAGAATCGCCACTGAGATGGCGGAGTCGATTATTACGAAAGAAAGTGCGGCTGCCGAGGCGATTAAAGCGCGATTGGCCGCGGAATCCACCTTGTTAGCGGAAGCGCAACAAAGAATGCAACTCGAAACCGAGGCTTTAGCGGCAACCGAGAGGAGTTTGCAAATCGAAAGAGAGGCCAAGCAGATCGCTACTGAAAGAAAAAAGTCGGAAATGAATGCGGAAAGGGAGTATCAAAAACGTATCGCAATGGATGAGGCGCTTATTCGTGAAGCCGAAGCGCATATTGAGGCCGAGCAATCCGCCAAGGCCGCAGTTAAGGATAAACTGCGTGCGGAAGCGCGGTTAAAGTCTGCAGCGGAAAAAGCGTGGGCGGTGGAAGTGCAGATAGTGCAAGAAATGAGCGCGAAAGCAGATTTGGAACAGCGTTTGCTGCAGGATGCGGAGGTTCGTGCCCAAGCTATTGCTGATGCAAAGCAAGCCGTCGCTGATCGGCTTGAAATTGAGCAGAAGATTACAAATTTGGCAATCACCCGAGCGCAAGCGAAGATTATGGCTGCCAATAAAGCGGATGCTCAGCTCGAAGCAGAAAAAACGGCCACCCGGATTGCTTTGGAGAAAGCCAGAACCGAATCGGCGACATTGGCGACGATACAGGAGCGGATTGTACTGGAGAGGCAAGCTTTGGAAGCGGCCGCTACCCGGGATGCGGTTGAAAGTATGGCAAAAGAGGCAGTACTGGCGCGCTCTCAAGCAGATAAAGATGCCATGGCTGCCGCAACGGCAAGAATTCGTGCCGAAATCGCTGCAGCTGAACATATGCGCGGCGGATTTACAAAAAATATCAGGAAATTGGCAAATAGCTGATCAATAACATAAATCAATTGATTAATTGGATTGTGCGATAAATCGGATTGCCCATTCGGCGATTTCATCGTAATTCCCACGAAAAATAACAGGGGTATTGTTTTTTGCTATCTGGTATTCGTACATCGGATCGTAATATTCCGTGAGCAGCAAAGTAAGCCATTCAGTATGGTGATGAATCATGCCAGTTCTGAGCTGAATCTTGAGTGCGTTGTGCAGCAGATCTTGCAGTTGCCGATGGCGTTCGAGCCCTAAACGTTTTTGGATGCGGAAAAGACTTTGCTGGAGATAATTGCAAAATAACTCGAACCCTTGATTGGGATGTCTCGTTTGAAAATCAATCAGCATATTTGAGATGTAAACATTCAGGATTCGTTTGATACGAAATTCAAGCGGCATGTCAATAATGACCAGCGGCGAACGTCGCATTGCTTGGTAGAAGTTTCCGGGAATGGCGATGGATCCGATATTTCTGCTTTCGTCTTCAATAAAGAGTACTTTTTTTGCCGGGAATAAATGAGTCTTTTTTAATAAATCAATCGCCAAGCTATGTTCAAAATAAATCTGAGAGGGCTGCGATTCGGCAGTTTGACCGAAGCTTGAGCCGCGGTGAGCCGCGTGTTTTTCCAAGTCAATACTGGGTGCGATTTGATTTATCAAGGGGGTCTTGGCAGTGCCCGTCTTGCCGGCAATCCGGATGAATGACAGATTGCCTGCCGCATCATCGATTACTTGCATGAGAAATCGCCTGAGTGTTTTATATCCCCCTTCGATAATCGGAGCGTGAATTCCGGTTGCTTGGAGCCATTGCTGGGTTATGCGTGAACGCATGCCACCGCGCCAGCAGAAAATATGAGTGGTGGGGTGGGTATTGATCAGATTGCACCACTGCAGAATGCGATGGTGCTTGACCATTCCGCTAACTAGCTGATGGCCTAATTCAAGGGCGGCTTGTTTGCCTTTTTGCTTATAACATGTTCCAACCAGATGCCGTTCGCGGTCATTCAGAATCGGAAGATTGCATGAATTGGGTACACCGCTTTTACCATACTCCGATTCTGATCGCACATCCAGAAAGGGCGTATCGCTCAAGAAAAGTTGCTGGATATTTGTTGCGGGAAGGATGGATTCGGGCATTTCAAAATTGTAATTGTTCGATCAGCATCGAACTTGGTGCTAACGAATCGCAGTTATCGATGATAGGTCCGTTACCCCGGGAGTCTGGCGGATTTGCAACTAGTTGACTGTGTAAATAGGATGACAGCTCATATTTTCTCAATTTTGCATCGTATAAAATTTTGGTAAATTAACAAAATCCGCACTCACTCTTCTGCTTTGCTCAAATTTGACAGATTCCTGCTCAGGTCGTTGAGAAACGATCGGTATTGTTAAAAACAAGACTCAATATTCATATAAGTCGCGATTTTTTGTTTGTTTTTGCCTTGTGTCGGTTATTTCGAAAATGTTGTTTGATGGTCTGCTGGATGAAAGGAAAATGCATGGATGTTGATTGTTGCTTTGGTGCAACAGTTGCCGAATATCGCCTTGACATGAAAATGTGCCTTATATAAGCTGCGGTTTGGTCAAATATGACACACTTATGTTTTTTAAGCAATGTCAGCGGTAAGCGTTTGAATGAAGAAATTTCAGCCAATAAAAAAGCGTATTACAAAAGAAACAAACCAGGTTGGCGCGCTCATCCAGAATTTCTTGCATGTGGATGCAAGGTGACAAGTACTTTTACTTCGAGGGGAAGATCTTGAGTTCGACAATAACCAAGTTGAACGCTCCGCTAACGCAGGCGTTTGATTTTCAACCTTCAAGCGAATTGCAATCAATGCCAACACCAACGCCAACGCTAAATACGATTACTCAGCGATTGGCGGGGTTTGATACGCTAACTAGCGCTTTAGAGTATGCAGCTGAAGGTATAACGGGCTATAACTTCTATAATGCGAGAGGCAATCTGCGCTCTGTATTGCCTTATCGCTTGCTTAGGAGGAATTCACGTATGTTGGCACGGCGCTTATGCGGTTTTGATTTGCCCCGTGGAAGCAGGGTGGCGATCATTGCGGATACATCGCCAGAGTTTATGGAGTTGTTTTTTGCATGCCGCTATGCAGGTTTGGTGCCGTTTGCGATGCCTATTCCGGTAAATCTGGGTAGCCATGCGATTTATGTTCAACAGCTTAGAGGTATGCTTGAGAGTAGTCATGCAAGTATAGCGTTGGCTAATTTGGATTATGTGAGCTTTTTGGAAGAAGCGGCATCGGCTGTTACGAATATTCGCTGGGTGGGGACTCCGGAAAGATTAAGTGAGTTTCCGGAAGCCGACATAGCGTTTCAATCAAATCATCCCGATGAAACAGCGTATTTGCAATTTACCTCGGGCAGCACTAAAACTCCGCGAGGAGTTGTCATCACAGAACGTGCATTGATGTGTAATCTTCAAGGTATTGTTCGTAACGGTCTCGAAATTAGACCGGAAGATCGTTCTGCTTCCTGGTTGCCTTTTTATCATGATATGGGACTGGTTGGATTGGTTCTGGCTCCTATGGTTACGCAGCTTTCGGTGGATTATTTGGCAACTCGCGATTTTGCAATTCGCCCCCTGCAGTGGTTGCGATTGATCAGTCGCAATCGTTGTACAGTTGCTTTTAGTCAGCCGTTTGGTCTTAAGCTTTGTGCGATGCGGGTACGTGAGTCCGATTTAAAGGATTTAGATCTCAGTTGTTGGCGTGCCGCTGGTATCGGCGCGGAAATGATACGTCCGGAAACACTAAGAAATTTTGCTGAGAAATTTGCTTCGGCCGGATTTAACGAAAATGCGTTTTTGCCGTGCTACGGGTTGGCCGAATCAACGCTTGCTGTTACTTTCTCAAAATTGGGTGAGGGGTGTAAGAGTATACAAATCGATAGCAAGACGCTTATTGATAAACGTGTTGTAACGCGCTTGCAAGTTGATGGGCGGAAGCAAACCGAATTTGTAAATTGCGGACGTCCTTTGCCTGGACATACTGTCAAGATTGTTGATGAAAGCGGTGATTTATTGTCGGAGACGATGGTAGGTAGCGTTTTGGTTCAAGGTGATAGTGTGATGGCAGGTTATTTTAACAACCCCGAGGAAACCAATAAGGCGTTAAAATCAGGAAATTGGCTGGATACCGGCGATATCGGTTTCTTGTTTGAAGGGGATTTATACATTACTGGCCGTAGAACGGATGTCATTATAGTTAATGGTCGTAATATCAGAGCGCAAGACATTGAAGAGCTGGCTGAACAACAACCGGAAGTAAGATCACGTGAGGCTTCTGCATTCGGTGTAAGCGCTGAAGACGGAGCAACGACGATCGTTCTTGTGATTGAATGTCGATTGACTTCAGCAACTGAACGTCAATCGTTGATAACGCGATTGCAGCAGCTTGTTTATATGGCTTTCGGTGTTAATTGTGTTGTCGAACTGGTTTCTCCTCACACATTGCCGCGGACATCTTCAGGAAAGCTATCACGTTTTGCTGCCAGACAAGGCTATATTCATAGAACGAATCTGGTTGATCAATTATCTTTGGTGGAATCAGGGGAACGATAACAGAATATGCCAGGATTAGTAGCTGTTACTGGCGCTACTGGTTTTATTGGCGGAGCACTGGTTAATAAATTGATTCAAGATGGATGGGCGGTTCGTGCGTTAACACGGACCGCCCGTTTTTCTGCTAGCGATTCCCTGCGGTGGATCAATGGCAATTTGGATGATCAAGCGGCATTGCAGGATCTGGTGGATGGCGCAACCCATGTGATACATTGTGCAGCAACAGTAAGGGGAAACTCGTATCAAGAATTCGCTGCTACCAATGTTGAAGGGACCGGGAACATATTACGTGCTATTGAGAGCTGTAATCGGTTTCCACGGTTTTTATTAATTTCGTCGTTGGCGGCGCGGCAACCGGAATTATCCTGGTATGCAAAGAGCAAGTTTCAATCCGAGCAATTGCTGATTGACCGAACTTCAACGCTGGCGTGGACAATATTTAGGCCAACCGCTGTTTATGGGCCCGGTGATAAAGAATTGAAGCCGATGTTTCAAGCAATGTATCGCGGTTTTTTCCCCGCTGTTGGTGGCATGCGTAATCGATTCGGTTTGATTCATGTGCATGATTTCATAGCGGCAATACAAACATGGCTTTCGTCTGAGAATACAGCGCACGGCATTTATGAATTGGATGACGGAACACCGGGTGGTTACAGTTATCAGAGCATAACAGCATTGGCGCGCCAGGTCTGGGGACGTTCGGTTTATTGCATAGTAATTCCGGATTTCGTTATAAGATCAATTGCCCAGGCAAATCTTTGGGCGGCGCGCATGCTTCGCTATTCAGCAATGTTGACGCCGGGCAAGGTTAATGAATTACAACATCACGACTGGGTATGTGATAATACGCCCTTAATCCGGGTACTACCGGAATGGCATCCTCGTATTCAATTGGCGGATGCGTTATCGGATGTCATTGGGGTTTAAATAACAAATTAACTAAATTGTTTTATGACAGAAAGTTACGATGAAGTCATGCAACTGCTGTGTGATCGCTTAAACGCCATAGTCAATTCCAATACATTGGTTACCGCAGATACCAACCTGATTACGCAGTTATCTATCGACTCGATAAAGCTGTTGAATCTGATTATGGAAATAGAGGATGCTTTTGATATTTCGATACCAATTAACGCGCTGGCGGATGTGCAAACGGTACGCCAATTAGCTGATTTGGTGCATAAAATAAAAACATCATCATGAGTCTGCTGCAAAAATTGGATGCCGCTGCCGCTGCGAGAAAAGCGATGCTGCCGGATGGTGTCGGGGCATTTGGCATACCGATCGAAGAAGTGTATTCGGCAACCGAAGCGAGAATCGGTAGTAGGCGGGTCATTCTCTTGGGTACGAACAACTATTTGGGTTTAACCTTTGCGCCGGAATGCATTCGTGCAGCACACCAAGCGATCGATCAAGAGGGTACGGGCACAACCGGCTCCCGCATGGCGAACGGCAGTTATTTTGGTCACCGTGCGTTGGAAAGAGAGTTTGCGGATTTTTATCAATGTGACTCGGCGATTGTGTTTACCACGGGTTATCAAGCCAATTTGGGTACTATTTCGGGTTTGGTCGGGGCGGGTGATACCGTATTGATCGATGGCGACTCACATGCCAGCATATACGACGGCTGTATACTCAGCGGTGCCGATATCATACGTTTCAAGCACAATGACCCGGATGATATGGAAAAACGCTTGCGCCGTCTGGGCAAGCGCGTGGAAAACACATTGATTATCGCGGAAGGTATTTACAGCATGCTGGGCGATCAGGCGCCCTTGGCTAAAATTGTGCGACTAAAGAATGCCTACGGTTGTGTTTTGTTGTTGGACGAGGCGCATTCGCTTGGGGTGTTGGGTGAGACCGGCCAGGGATTGGTGGAAACAACAGGATTGTTACAACAAGTGGACTTTATCACCGGTACTTTCAGTAAAAGCCTGTGCAGTATCGGAGGTTTTTGTGTGAGCAATCATCCGCAGCTTGAGCAATTGCGCTATGTCAGTCATCCGTATATCTTCACCGCATCACCATCACCGGCGACGATTGCATCAACACGTGCCGCGCTTGCATTGCTACGTAATGGCAGCCACTTGCGTAAGCGATTGTGGGAAAATTGCAATCAGCTTTATGCACAATTGCAAGAAGCCGGCTATCAGCTCGGTCCCGATCCCGGTCCGGTGATCGCGGCGATTATGGATACGCCTCAACAGGCGCTGCTCATGTGGAAGAGCCTGTTGGAGCATAATATTTATGTGAATCTGATATTGCCGCCGGCGGCACCGGAAGGTAAATCACTGGTGCGTTGCAGTGTTAACGCAGCGCATACGCCGGAACAAATCCGGTATGTAGGAGATACTTTCGTAAAATTGTATCCGATGGTTGCTGTGTGATAGCTTAGTATTGAAAATATCCGGATTGTTGTGTGGTAATGCATCGATTTCATGAATAAAGCCATAGAAAATTTTGTTGGAAATACCCCTTTAGTCAAGCTCAAGCACTTGCCGGGTGCGACCAGCAATGTCATTCTAGCCAAGCTGGAAGGAAATAATCCGGCCGGTTCGGTCAAGGATCGTCCGGCATTATCGATGATTTCGCGCGCCCAAGAGCGCGGCGAGATTAAACCCGGCGATACGCTGATTGAAGCGACCAGCGGTAATACCGGCATCGCGCTGGCGATGGCTGCCGCGGTGATGGGTTACAAGATGGTTTTGGTAATGCCCGAGAATTTAAGCATCGAACGGCGCCAGTCGATGGGAGCTTACGGCGCCAAAATTATTTTAACGCCGAAGTCGGGCGGCATGGAATATGCGCGCGATGTAGCGGAAAAGATGCGCTCCGAGGGGTACGGCATCATTCTCGATCAATTCGCCAATCCCGATAATCCGAGGGCACATTATGAAACGACGGCTCCGGAGATTTGGCGCGATACACAAGGTAAAGTCACGCATTTTGTCAGTAGTATGGGGACCACGGGCACAATTATGGGGTGTTCGCGTTTTTTTAAGGAGCAACAGGCACCGATCAGAATAATCGGCGTGCAACCGCAGGAAGGTTCTCAGATTCCAGGTATTCGCAAGTGGTCTCCTGCTTATTTGCCGAAGATTTTCAATGCGGCATGCGTTGATGAAATGATTTATGTATCACAATCAGAAGCGGAAGCCATGACGCGGCGCTTGGCCAGTGAAGAGGGCATATTTGCAGGCATCTCATCCGGTGGTGCTTTGGCTGCTGCGCTTAAGGTATCCGTGCAAGTTGAAAATGCTGTGATCGCATTCATAGTTTGCGATCGTGGCGATCGTTATTTGTCCACCGGGATTTTTCCAGACAACTCCGTTGCTGCGCAATGAGTCTTATAATGCGCGCGCCATGCAGTTAAATTACTTTGCATTGCCGGTTCGTGTTTACTATCAGGATACCGATGCGGGTGGTGTGGTATATCATTCGACTTACCTTAATTTTATGGAACGGGCACGTTACGAATGGTTGCGCGAATCGGGGTTCAATGCCAATTCGCTGAATGAGCATCACAAGGTACTGTTCATGATACGTTCGATTGCGATCGATTATGTTAAACCCGCCCTGTTGGACGATTTGTTGCATATCACGGTTTCCGTCAATGAAGTAGGTAGAAGCCGGATCACGTTATTCCAGGAAGTTTTACGCAGCCATGTCAGATTAGTAAGCGCCACGGTTCATGTGGTGTGTGTCGGCGCCGAAATACTCAAACCGGTAAGTATTCCAGCGCCATTACGTGAAAAAATTGGGAAGCCAGTATGAGCACAACAGTAACACAGGATATGTCGTTTATTCATTTGATCAGCAGCGCCAGTTTGCTGGTGCAACTGGTAATGCTGATTTTGGTGTTGATTTCGCTGTCATCGTGGTGGTTTATTTTTCGTAAACTGTTTGTTATTCGCAATGAAATCAAAAAAACCGACGATTTTGAAGATATCTTTTGGCGTGGTGTCGATTTAAATGCCTTGCATCAGCGCATTATCAGTCCGCGCTATGATTCATGCAGCTTGGAGCGGATTTTCGCCGCCGGTTTCGGCGAGTTTAACAAACATCCGCACGGAACCGATCTCGAAGCGGTGATGGAAAGCACCCGCAGAGCCATGCGCGCCACGTATCAGCGGGAAATGGATTATTTGGAATCGCACTTGTCGTTTTTGGCGACCGTGGGATCGGTTAGTCCGTATATCGGGCTGCTAGGGACAGTTTGGGGGATCATGAATTCGTTTCGCAGCCTGTCAAGCGTAACGCAAGCGACAATCGCGCATGTTGCGCCGGGTATCGCGGAAGCACTGATTGCAACGGCAATGGGATTGTTCGCTGCAATTCCGGCAGTGGTTGCCTACAACCGTTATGCCAGTCGTACCGATCAATTGGCGACGCGATTTGAGAGCTTTATGGAAGAAATTTCCAATATCCTGCAGCGGCGGGCTGCCGCGTAACAAAGAGAGGATATTATGGTGCGTCGTGCCAAACATCGATTGGTAAACGAAATCAATGTGGTTCCTTACATTGATGTAATGCTGGTGCTGCTGATCATTTTTATGGTGACCGCACCGATGATCAATCACGGGCAAATCGATTTGCCGCAAATCGGTAAGTCGCTGGCGACCCCGGCGGCGCCGTTGGAAGTAATCATCAAAGCGGATGGCAGCCTTGCTTACCGCGATCGTGCGCAATCGTCGTCCGAATCGGCCGTGAGTCAAAGTCAATTGATCGAGGCGATCAAACAAAAGCAAGTGCAAAATGCGGAGCAGCCTGTCGTCATTGCCGCAGATAAAAATGTGCGTTACGAAGAAGTCATCAAGGTGATGGATATTCTGCAGCAAAATCAAGTGCAAAAAGTGGGCTTGCTGGCGCAACAGAAATGAATGGTTTGCAATGAGCGACAACGCAATACGGAACGCATTCCATGCCGAGCCGAAAAGATTGTTGGCAGGTGTGCTGGCTTTGCTGGTGCATATTATTTTCATTTCGGTGTTGATTTTCGGTTTAAGCTGGAAAGATCAACCACCGGAAGCGATGGTTGTCGATATTTGGACCGAATTGCCGAAACCGGTGCAGGAATCGGTAAAATCACCACCACCGCTTAAACAATCCGAACCGATTCAGCCCAAGCCGGAACCGCCGAAATCAGAACCGATCAAGCCGGAATCACCGAAACCGGAGCCGATCAAGCCGAAACCGGAGCTAATCAGGTCAGAACCGGAGCCGATCAAGCCGCAGTCTGAGGCTGTAAAACCCGAGCCGCAAAAAACGGTAACGCCACCGGTAAAAAAACCGGATATCGCGATAAAACAGAAGCAAGAGCAGGAAGAACAAAAAAAACAAGAGCAAGAAAGGATTAGGGAGCAGGAAAAATTAAAAGTACTCGAAAAGCAGAAAGAGTTAGAGAAACAGAAAGTACTGGAAAAGCAGAAGGAGCTGGAGAGGCAGCAGGTACTTGAGAAACAAAAAGAGTTGGAAAAACAAAAAGAACTTGAGAAACAAAGAGAACTGAAAAAGCAGCAGGAAATAGCAAAACAAAAAGAATTACAGCAGCAGCGGGAAAAAGAGCTCGCGGCGCAGCGTCAGCGGGAGCAAGAGGCCAAAGCACGGCAAGCCGCTGAGGCGCAACGTGTCGCCGAAGCGCAACGTACTGCGGAGGCTCAGCGGACTGCTCAGCAAGCAGCCGCCCGTAATCAGATCACGAATGAAATCGGAAAATACAAGGCGCTGATTCTTGCCAAAATCAAAAGCAGAATCGTGATGCCGCCCGATTTACCGGGAAATCCCGCGGTGGAATTCAGCGTTACGCTGTTACCGGGTGGCGATATTCTCGATGTGCGGCTAATCCGCAGCAGCGGGTATTCGGTGTTTGATAGCGCGGTGGAGCGTGCGATTTTTTTATCCAAGCCGTTACCGTTGCCGCCGGATCCGGCATTATTCAATGAATTCCGTAACTTGAATATTAAAGTGCATTACCGTGAATGATTGTTATAATCAATGCGTTTTTTGTTTTCTGAGAATGTGATGGTGATGATTATGCTTGGTTTGAAATCGATGCGCGGCATGCTGGTTGTGTTGTTTTGTCTGATCAGCACACCGCTGTTCGCGCAATTGAATATCGAGATTTTTGGTGGAGGTGCGTCGCGCATTCCGGTTGCCATCGTGCCGTTTGCCGATGAAACTAAACTGTCACAGAGCATTACTCCGGTGATTAGCGCGGATTTGATGCGAACCGGTTTGTTCCGATTGATTGATCCGGCGGGTGCCATGCCGCATGCACCGGCCGAGATTGTTTATGCCGATTGGGCTAATCGCGGTACCAGCGCTCTGGTTATCGGCCGGGTCGTACCGCTATCCAGCGGGCAAGTGGAAATTCAGTTCCGTGTCATGGATGTGGCGACGAAATCCCAATTGACGGGATTGTCGCTGACGGTGCCGGTGACGCAATTGCGTACTGCTGCACACCGCGTCGCCGATGTTATTTATGAGGCATTGACCGGCGATGTCGGCGTGTTCAGCACGCGTATCGCATATGTGCTGAAGCGCGGCAATAAGTATGCATTGCAAGTCGCTGATGCCGACGGATATAACGCGCAATCGATCATCGAATACACCGAGCCGATCATTTCACCCGCTTGGTCGCCGGACGGCACACGACTGGCTTATGTATCGTTCGAGGATAAAAAACCCGTGGTTTATGTACAAACGCTTACGACCCGGGAGCGCCGCGCGGTCGCAAGTTTTAAAGGCAGCAACAGCGCGCCGGCCTGGTCTCCGGATGGAAGCAGGTTGGCAGTGGTATTGACCGGGCAGGGCGGATCGCAAATTTTTCTGGTGAATGTCGATGGCAGTGGCTTGCAGCGATTGAGTAAGAGTTCCGGTATTGATACGGAACCGAATTTTTCACCGGATGGGCGCTATATTCTATTCACCTCGGATCGCGGCGGCAGCCCGCAAATCTACCGGATGCCGGTGTCGGTTACGGAATCCGGCAGCGCCGAGCGCATGACGTTTGAAGGAAACTACAATGTCAGTCCGGATTATAGTCAGGATGGAAAAAGTTTTACCTTTATTCACCGGCACAATGGTCAGTTTAACGTAGCGGTACAGGAAATCGGCTCACGACAAATGCAGATATTGACGAATTCGAAATTCGACGAATCGCCCAGTTTTGCTCCGAACGGAAAAATGATCTTGTATGCAACCGAAATAAACGGGCATGGTATATTATCGGCGGTTTCCCGCGATGGGCAGACGCGGCAGCATCTTACCGTACAAAGCGGCGATATCCGTGAACCGGCATGGGGACCATTGCCGAAATGGAAGTGACGGTTTAGTTATTTTTTATGAGGAGCAATAGATGAGAAAGTTAATAGGAATATCGATGATTGTATTGTTGTCGGCCTGCGCGAGCCAAACCACGCAACCGGACGACGATGAAACCGCGGGGAATGGTATGGGTAGTGGCATGGGGGGCAGTGAATTGATGGGTTCCGATTCCGGCAGACCGAGTTATTTCAACCAATTGAATGATCCGACCAGTATTTTGTCGCAACGCAGCGTCTATTACGATTTCGACAGCTATACCGTGAAAAGCGAGTATCGGGAATTGGTCCTGGCACATGCCAGATTTTTGCGCGACAACCCAAGCGCCAGCGTCATGTTGCAAGGAAATACCGACGATCGTGGCAGCCGGGAATACAATCTTGCATTGGGCCAGCGTCGCGCCGATAGCGTAAGAAACATGATGACGCTTGCCGGTGCGCGTGATGTGCAAATCGAATCCGTCAGTTTCGGTGAAGAAAAACCCCGCACTTATGGCAGCGGCGAGGCGGCATGGGGGCAAAACCGCCGTACGGATATCGTTTATCGGGGTGAATAAACCATGTTGATACGCGCTTTCATGCTGGCATTTTTATTGGGTAGCAATCCTGGTTACGCTTCGTTGTTCGGCGATAGTGAAGCACGGGAGCAGATTAATGCGTTAAGCACACAACTCAACGATATGGAAGCGCGTTTTGCCAAAATGGAGCAAACCCTCGGTAGTCAGGGATTGCTCGAGTTATATAGCAAGGTTGAGTTGTTGGAACAGGAATTGGGTAAATTGAACGGGCAAATCGAGATGCTCACCAACGAAAATTCCATGTTGCAAAAACGTCAGCGTGATTTCTATATCGACTTGGATAACCGATTGCGCCATTTCGAACAACCGGGCAGCAAAAAAAGTGCGCTCCCGCCGGCCGATTCCGTGAATCAATCCGGTATCGATATGGCGGTACCGCCGGCTGCGATTGTCGCGGACGAGGCCTATTCGTCATCGGAAAACATCGTTGCGACGGAAACCGCTGCTGCCCCTGCCGATGCGATGATATCGTATGGCGCGGATGAAAATGGCGCTTACAGGGCAGCCTACGATTTGTTCAAGAATGGTGAATATGCCAATGCGATCAAACAGTTTGAGAGTTTCTTGGCGCACTATCCGCAATCCGGTTTGGCGCCTGCCGCCGCTTACTGGATCGGTAATGCGCGTTATGCGATGCGTGATTACCAATTGGCGATCGAAGCGCAGAAACAATTGATCGGCAAATACCCCAGCAGCAACAAAGTGCCCGATGCTTATCTGAATATGGCGAGCAGCCTGTATGAAATGGGCGATAGTAAAACCAGTAAAACCACGTTGGAAAACTTACTGGCGAAATATCCGAATAGTGAAGCCGCAAAAAAAGCTAAGCAGCGCTTAACCAATTTCAAATAGCCACAGGCGATTCCGCAGGCCGATTATTGCTTGGCTGCGGTTTTTTTGTTGATCGACCCTTTATCCCCGCTTTGATGACAGTAACGACGATGCAAGCGCTGCAAGCGGCAACCTTGCGAATTACTGAGATTTTCTTTTCATTACAAGGTGAAACCAGTCGCGCCGGTCTGCCTACGGTATTCATACGCCTGACCGGTTGTCCGTTGCGTTGCGGCTATTGTGATACCGCATACGCGTTCACCGGTGGCGAAATCATGACGATTGCATCAATCGTGGCGCAAGTGGCGGACTACCGAACACGCTATGTCACCGTAACAGGCGGTGAGCCGCTGGCGCAAAAAAATTGCCTGGAACTGCTGGCAACGCTATGTGATACCGGTTATTCGGTATCGTTGGAAACCAGCGGTGCGCTGGATTTATCGCAAGTGGACAAGCGGGTCAGCAAAATCATGGACATAAAAACCCCCGGCTCCGGCGAAGTACTTAAAAACAATTGGGATAATCTGGCGCATCTGGCGGCGCAAGATGAAATCAAATTCGTGCTGTGCGATGAAGCGGATTACCGTTGGGCCGGTGAGCTGATGGCAAGCAAGCGACTGCCGCAAATTTGTCCGGTTTTGTTTTCACCCGTTTATGGCAACCTTGATCCGGCGCAATTGGCGGATTGGATTTTGCGTGACCGGCTGCCTGTCCGGATGCAGTTGCAAATGCACAAACTGCTCTGGGGTGAAGTGCAGGGGCGCTGAGGTTGCTGAAATCAGAAAGACGGAGCAGCAAGTGAAAAAGGCCGTGGTGCTATTGTCCGGCGGACTGGATTCGGCGACGGCGCTGGCGAGCGCCAAGGTGCGGCAATTTGCATGCTATGCGTTGAGCCTGGATTACGGTCAGCGACACCGTGCCGAGTTACAAGCGGCGCAGAATGTTGCGCAAGCGCTCGGTGTTGCCGCACACCATATCATCCGATTGGATCTTGCCGCTTTTGGCGGCTCCGCGTTGACCGATACCGGTATCGCAGTGCCCGTCGACGGTGCATCCACCGGGATTCCCGCTACCTATGTCCCCGCCAGAAACACCGTCATGTTGTCGCTGGCGCTGGCCTGGGCGGAAGCATTGGGAAGTCGGGATATCTTCATCGGTGTCAATGCCGTCGATTATTCCGGTTACCCGGATTGTCGTCCCGAGTATATCAAAGCCTTTGAAACCATGGCGAATCTGGCGACCAAGGCCGGTATCGAAGGAGAGAAATTCACTGTCCATGCGCCACTGATGTATTTGTCCAAGCACGAGATCATCAAAGCCGGATTGGATTTGGGGGTGGATTACAGTCTTACGGTTTCCTGTTATCAAGCGGATGAGCACGGACGTGCTTGCGGTGTTTGCGATTCCTGCCGGATCCGGCAGGCGGGATTTGTCGCTGCTAAAAAGAAAGATCCTACCCGCTATATGTCAGTACAGTAATGCGGTGAGCGGGTGATATTCAAGTTATTGTTTCTTGGGATCTCTGTTACTTTTTGCTGATTCACGCATTTTTTTATCCAACTTATCCATTTGCTCCGGTGTCAGTACAGCTTGTAGACTGGCGCGGGTTTGTTCCTGAATTTGCTGTAATTTTTTACGCTCTTCATTAAACACCGCTTCAACTTTTTTTCTTTCGTCGATGAAAATGGCGTTGAGTTTGGATTTTTGCGCATCGTTCAATCCCAGCTCCTTGCCGATTCGATTGACGACTTCCTTGCTGTCGGAGGCCGAATTTTGTTGCTGGGGCCATGCGATTGCGGGGGAGATCAGTGCGGTTGATACAGTTAATATCAAGCTGAATTTTATTATTCGCATCATAATCACTTGTCGGTAAATGGCAGGCTGAGCGATGAGCGTCAGCCGGTCG
Source organism: Nitrosomonas sp. (assembly GCA_021582655.1). Lineage (GTDB taxonomy): Bacteria > Pseudomonadota > Gammaproteobacteria > Burkholderiales > Nitrosomonadaceae > Nitrosomonas. The sequence goes on along the minus strand of CP091135.1, from coordinate 645,821 downwards.
ATTTTTAGAATAGGCCGGAAATGGCGCGTGCGAGTCCGTTGGTTAATTCGGGTGCAGCTTCTTCATAGACCAGATTGGCTTTATTGGCCGTGCTGACCACGCGTGTGCGATATTTGTTCATTTCACTGACCTTGGTGGATGTTTGCCTTCTGGCACCACCGATGCCTTGTTTGGCATCCTGCTTTCTATCTTCGCGAATGATCACACCTTCTTCCGCGCGCTCGGCTATCTCTACATCCGTAATCGCCATGAACGTAACATCTTTGACGGAAGCGTCGGCGATGGTGCTGACGATGCCGAAAGCAGCGGCGCCTGCTAACCCGCCGATGCCGGCACCCGACCAGCCGTCAATCGCGGCACCGGTGGCTGTGCCTACCGCAGCACCCAGTGCGGCGCTGCCCATTCCGCCATAACCGGCCCGCAGAGCGCTTTCCGCAGCGGTCGGGCTTGCCTTGTCAACACTCAATACATTGGCTTGCAGCCAATAATGCGCTTCCTTGGGATCGCTGGTAACACGGTAACCCCGCCCTTCCAGCGCTCTGGCAACCGTTGAAGTGATATCGAAGTTGGTTTTGTCAGAGGTATTACGAATATTCAAATAAATAACTTTCTTTGAGGGTTCGACCGGATCCAGAAAAACAGTATCGCTCATTTTGGTTTGAACATCCAAATCCTTCTTGGCGATGGATGTATGAACCGCGGCACAGCCACTTAGAATCAGCGTAAAAATCAACATTCCTATCAATATCCCGGCATGCTTGTTGGTGCAGTGCATTTTATCTCCCTTGTGTTAAATCACTAAAAATAATCATCGTTATGATTGCTATCAGTTGTCGGCTTACCGATCGAGGTAATCGCCGATACGATCGGCAGATTCTCGAGGCGAACATTACCAGCCGTAGTAGTATGGCAAAAAGCTATTGACACCATAAAAACCGCCGTAATGCGGGCGTGCATAGCCGCCGAAATAACTGCCGTAGCCGTAGTTCCGCCCCCAAGCGCACGCCGGTCCCACGCAGCCACCGAAATTGCTTCTTGATTGATAGGTCGGTTGACCGCGTTTGGTGGCTTCATCCAATGATTTTGTCAATTCCGCGTCACTCGGAACACTGAACGGCCGATTGACGGTTTCGGCATTGAACCGCTTTTGAATTTCACTGACATCCGGTCCGGCGAAGGCGATACCGGCCGACAACAGAAGCAGGACGGCAATTGTATTTGTAGCAATGATCATTTGTTTCGTGCGCATCGGATATCTCCAGGAGGCGGATAATTGATGAATATTATCAAACTATCACGCTAGTCGCAGTAGGATTTTATCAGCGTAAAAAAACCGATTTTGAAAGGATATGCGGCTACCCGATGGTTCGATTTTCTTGGAAGGCGGAAATTGCAATGATGCTTGAGTCAATAGTGTAGAAGATAACTTTAACTTCAACCGGTATACGTTGAATTATTACACAAGCGGCACTAGTGAATAGCGGCGTGATACTGGCCGTAAGGGTTACTGTATTTGCCGAAACATCCGCAATCAAGCTTTCAGACGGGCGGATGATTGGCCCATTGCTGACCGGCGGCGATAAAGTGCCGGATGTAAGGGACGGTTTGATCGGTTGCGCGCAGCGCCAGGTACAGTTTCTGCAATAGTCCGTCGTTGCCGATACCGATTTTTTTGAGTGGGAGGCGTTGTATTCTGATGTCGGCAAGCCACTCCGGCAATACGCAGACACCGCGGTTCAATGCAGTCATTTGCAGCATGATATCGAGCGACTCGACGGGTTTCAGTTTTTCCGGTTCCAGGTGTGCGGGCGCCAGAAAGTGCGCGATGATATCCAGACGTTCCGACGGTACCGGAAATGTCAGCAAGGTTTCTTTACTCAATAATTCCGGTGTCAACTGTTTTATACCGGATAGCGGATGATCGGCGGCAACCAGCAACACCAATCGATAGGAGGCCAATTCTTCGTACACGATGGTGTCTTTTTTGATCCAATCGGGTGTGAGCAAAACATCAATGTGGTAATTCAATAGCCCCTCCAGACCGGTGAATTGAAATTTCTGCACGATGTCGATATCGATTTCCGGCAATTGGCGCATGAATTGTCCGATCACGCCGGTAAGCCATTCGAAGCACGGATAGCATTCGACGCCGATGCGCAAAATGCCTTGTCGTCCTTCGCGGTAGGCGATCAGTGTTTTTTCTGTTTGTGCCAGTACCGGCAGTACTTGCTCCGCGGTTTCGAGCAGCAGCTTGCCGGCTTGTGTCAGACGCAGCGTACGGCCGTCTTTTTTCCACAGCGTTACCCCTAATTTCTTTTCCAGATAGCCGATTTGATGCGATAACGCCGATTGGCTCAGACACAGTGCATTGGCTGCGCCGGTGAGTGTACCGTTGCGATGCAATGCTTGGATGATGCGGAGGTGGCTGTGTTCAATCATGAGAAAATCTAATTGATTGGTTGAAACTTATCATTATTGCTCATCATTTGTTGTCCGTACAATAGTGCCGGAATTTTTATGAGAGTGAGGAATACGATGATAACGACGCATAACCTTGGTTTTCCCCGCATCGGCGGAAAACGGGAATTGAAATTTGCATTGGAGCGATACTGGAAAGGCGAGATAGCGGAATCGGCATTATTGGATGTCGCCGCCGAATTAAGAGCCCGGCACTGGGGGCAGCAAGCAACGCTGGATTGGGTGCCGGTCGGTGATTTTTCACTCTATGATCATGTGTTGGATACCAGTTTCATACTCGGTAATGTCCCGGCGCGCGCCGGCGGCGAATTGCCGGGTGGCGAATTGGATCGGTATTTTCGCATTGCCCGCGGTCGCTCTGCAATCGACACTCAGGCTTGTGCATGCGTGCATGCCGGCGAAATGACCAAATGGTTCGATACCAACTACCATTACATCGTACCCGAGTTCGAAAAACACACCCGGTTCTCACTGAACGCGGACCGCATGCTCGAACAGATCCGGCAGGCCAGGCAGCAGCATCCGCAGATCAAGCCGGTGATACTCGGGCCGGTCACCTATTTATGGCTTGGTAAATCCAAAGACGGCAGCGATAAGCTAGCGCTGCTCGATGACTTGCTCAGCGCTTACGCGCAATGGTTTCACGCATTGGAGCAAGAAGGCGTTACCTGGGTGCAAGTGGACGAACCGGTGTTGGTGGTGGAGTTGTCCGATACATGGAAATACGCTTTCCGCAAAGCCTATTTCCAGTTGCAGACAACCCGGCTCAAGTTGTTGTTGACGACTTATTTCGGCCAGTTGCAAGATAATCTGCAATTGGCGTGCGAATTGCCGGTAGCCGGGGTGCATCTGGATGCTATCTCGGCTGCGGACGAGGTCGCTAAAATAATTGATTGGTTGCCGAGCCATAAAATCCTGTCATTGGGCGTCGTCAACGGCCGTAATGTTTGGAATACCGATTTGTCGCAAACATTGGATTGGCTGGAGCCGGTCGCGGCACGTTTACAACACCGATTGTGGCTCGCGCCGTCGTGTTCGCTGTTGCATGTACCGGTCGATTTGCTGAGCGAACAGAAATTGGATACCGAAATTCGTGCCTGGTTGGCATTTGCGGTACAAAAATTGGATGAGGTCAAGCTGCTGGCCATGGCTCTTAATCAGGGAAGGGATAGTGTGGCGGCGCAGTTGCGGGAGAATCACGCAGCGATCAGTAGCCGCAAGCGGTCGGTGCGTGTGCATCGGGCGGACGTAGCCGCCCGGGTTACGACTATCGATGAGTCGATGGGGGTGCGGCAATCCCCGTATCCGCAACGAGCGGCGGTGCAACGGCAAAAATTCCGTTTGCCGCTGTTTCCGGCGACGACCATCGGTTCTTTTCCGCAAACACAGCAAATCCGTAAAACCCGGCTGGATTTTCGTACCGGTAAAATTTCCGAACCAGCTTACCGGCAAGCCATGCGGCATGAGATCGAAATCTGCGTGCATGAGCAGGAGATACTCGGGTTGGACGTGCTGGTGCACGGCGAGCCGGAACGTAACGACATGGTTGAGTATTTTGGCGAACAATTGGGGGGGTTTGCGTTTACCGAATCGGGTTGGGTGCAATCGTACGGCTCGCGTTGCGTCAAGCCACCGATCATATATGGCGACGTGTCGCATCCGCACGATATTACCGTTGAGTGGATGCGCTATGCGCAATCGCTGACACAAAAGCCGATGAAAGGGATGCTGACCGGTCCGGTTACCCTGCTGAATTGGTCGTTTGTGCGCGACGATCAGCCACGCGCGGAAACCTGTCTGCAATTGGCATTGGCGATTAGGGACGAAGTGCTGGCGCTCGAACAAGCAGGTATCGGTATTATCCAGATTGACGAGGCGGCGTTGCGTGAAGGGCTGCCGTTACGGAAGTCGCAATGGGGTGCGTATCTCGATTGGGCGATCCGTGCGTTCCGTATCGCCGCCAACGGCGTCAAAGACGCAACGCAGATCCACACTCACATGTGTTACTCGGAATTCAACGATATCATGTCCGCCATTGCGCGCATGGATGCCGATGTGATCACCATCGAAACTTCCCGTTCGAACATGGAACTACTCGATGCCTTCGATCAGTTCCAGTACCCGAACGAAATCGGACCCGGTGTCTACGATATCCACTCGCCCAATATTCCGTCAGTCGAGTCGATTGTCGCATCGATGCAACAAGCGTTACGACGTATCCCGGCGCAACGGTTGTGGGTCAATCCCGATTGCGGACTGAAAACCCGCGCGTGGGAGGAAGTCAAGCCGGCGCTGCGCAATATGGTTATTGCGAGCCGTCAATTGGCGGGCGACATCAATCAGTCTGCTTGACAGGTGATCATGAAATTGGATGAGCGTTGATCCCGTACCGGTTCGGGCTTATTTGGCAGCGGTTTTGTAATACAATGCGGATTGGTCGGTTTATACGTTCGAATGCTTATGTATCAAACGGTTTGTCGCTTTTTCGTCGGTATGTTGCTGTTGATCGCCGGGTTGATCAGCGGTTGCGCCACGATATTTTCCGGCGCACCGGAATTTCGTGATTACCGTAACTCCAATGCGGTTGCGCCGTATAACAAACCTTACCGTATCGGTGGCGTTACTTATTATCCGATGCGCTCGGCATCCGGTTATCGCGAAGTCGGGCATGCGTCTTGGTATGGTTACGAATCCGGTAACCGGACCGCCATGGGAACGCGTTTTTTGCCGCATGGGCTCACCGCCGCGCACCGAACGCTTCCGCTGCCGTCGAGAGTCAGGGTGACGAATTTGCAAAATGGCCGCCAGGTCGATGTGTTGGTTAACGATCGGGGGCCTTTCAAGCACGGAAGAATCATCGATTTGTCGCAAGGTGCGGCGAAAAAAATCGGTATACGAGGGATCGGAAAGGTCAGGGTCGAGTATCTCGATGATAGAGTTGGACGAAAATGATTTTTCTCGGTTTGTCACGATGTCAAATGGAAAGCGAGGCCTCGGTTGACGAGATCCCGCTTCGGTGTGGTTTTATTTTCTGACTTCGCTGTTTTTCAACACGTAATCGGCCAAGCGGTCCGCGGATTCGCCTTGGATGTTCTTGAAGGCGGGCATTCTCATGCTGCCGGATTGAAATTTCTTGATGATTGCTTCCTTGCTGGCTACACCGGAACCCAAAATCATCGCTTTATCGGCGCTCAACGGCTTATGGCATTCACTGCATGCTGTGGTAAAGATTTGCTCGCCGGATGCATCGGCCGGGGGAGTGTAATCCCGGCCGCCGCCGCAACCGACCAAGATAACCAGTGTGGATGCCGCTACGGCTAATTTGAACTGCTTCATTTACTTTCCTCCTATTGAAATCTTTTAATTACTGAATCAATGGAAATGACGGTTCCTAGAAATTTTGATTATTTTTTGGAGCATTCCCGGGTTGAATTCGCCGGTAATAAATACATGACGAATGCGCGATAGCTTACCGCAACGACGGTTTTTTAACAAAACCAGTATTTCTTAAGAGGGAATTACCATTGTTTTTATAGGGATACTCTGCTTTGTTTCTTGACAATTTATTGACAATTGCTGTGTTACCCTGCCGACAGCAAATATTGTGCTGTTCTGAAAAAACAAAAAAATAAGTGTATGCGGTTTGAGAGCATTTTAGTAATTCAAAACGTCAACCTGAAGTAAAGTTATTAATAATTAAATTAGCTGAATTAGCTACGGAGGAAAAGCATGTTGAAGAAAGTGAAGTATTTTGTTTTGTCGGTTGTAATCGGGTTAAGTTTCAGTAAGACAGCTACTGCCGATCTTACTGTCGACGATTTCCAGGTGTGGGGAAATGTTACGGCGTTAGGTAATTTCGGTTTCGTAAATCCCCAGAATCCGGATTTGAAAAAATTCAGATGGTGGATGGAAGGACAAGGCCGTTTCGGTAATGATGCTACACAATTTACGCAATCGCTGATTCGTCCAGGGGTGGGGTATGCGATTACCGATAAATTGGTTGCTTGGGTTGGTTACGCATGGGCACCAACGGCTGAGCCGTTAGCACTGAAGTCAGGACATCCATTTAATGAGCATCGTATCTGGCAGCAAGTTACCTGGGCTGATAATTTTTCATTCGGCAGACTCTCATTGCGCAGTCGTTTTGAGCAACGGTTCTTTGATCATAATGCACCTATTCATGGTGATGATGATGTGGCTCATCGATTCCGTCAATTGGTCAAGCTGGCGGTTCCAATACCAGCAATCGATCCGAATCTGAGTTTTATCGTTCAAAGCGAATTGTTCGTTGCGATGAATACTGTTGGCAATCCCGGTTTTATTTCCCGCGGATATGATCAGAATCGTGCCTTCGTTGGATTAGGTTATAAAGTTAACCAATATGCAACGGTTGAATTGGGTTATATGAACCAGTTCATCAACAGGCCGCACAGTGCGCGTCCTGATCAAATGATGCACAATTTTATCGCCAATCTGTTTTTGAATTTCTAATGTATCAAATGATCGGGTGAAACCGATTATTTGATAAGCAGTTTGATGTTTTGACAGCCGGTTGATTTGTCCTTTGGCAAATGAACCGGCTCAGTTTTTTTCCGCTGTTGCATCAGCCGTATTTGCATCGGTTGAAATGTGAAACTTCCGGTGTGTGGTTGCGCATGCCTCGTTCAAACTAGAATCAGCAGCGCCAAGCCGATACCTGCGGCGGTTGCCAGCATTCCCGAAATACAATGCTTCGCCAGCGAGGGGCTGCCGATAAAGAAAATTAATCCGAGTTTGAAGAGGATATTGGACAGCAATCCCAGTGAAATCGCAATAATAGTTTCGGCGGCATGCAATTTTCCCAATTCATACAAGCGTAAACTCGATAGGGTAATGGCGTCGACATCGGTCAATCCCGATATCAGCGCGACCGCATATAATCCACCACTGCCGGCGATATCCGATAGCCAGGCGGCGCAGAAAAGCACAATACCGTAAATCAGACCGAAAGTCGCTGCGGTGCGGATTTCGGTCGGATTTTTGATTTCCGGAACGGGAATCTCATGTTGATGGGTCAGTCGGTACCACCAAAAAGCGGTGATCCCGGCACCGAATAAAAAACCGCTGCCCAATACGGGTAGTAATTGCGGCAAAATGGCGGGTGATGCGACTGCGCTGATGATGCTGAGGCGGAGCAACACCGTCAGATTGGCAATTAGGATTACCACCACCGCGAGCTGTGTGAATTCGGTGTTTTCCGTGCTGCGGCGTGCATAGACCAAGGTTGTGGCGGTACTGGATACCAATCCGCCGAATAAACCGAGCACTGCGCAGTGTCGCTGACCGATCAATCGGATTGCGACATAACCTGCCAGGCTGACGCCCGAAATCAGCACCACCATCAACCAGATTTGATAAGGGTTGGTCGCTTCGTACGGGCCGTAGTTGTTGTCAGGCAGCACCGGTAGGACGATGAAAGTCAGTACGGCGAATTGCAGTACTGAAATCAAATCACGCCGGGTCAGATTTTGCGTGATGCCGTGCAATTCGGTTTTGAAATACAGCAACGCCGTGGTGATGATCGCCAGCATAATGGCCAGCGTATCATGACCGTACCATACCGCCGCGCCCAGACCGTAACAGACCAGAACCGCGACGATGGTCGTGGTGCCTGGGTCCGAGCTGTCATCCTTAGTGCGGGAATAAGTCGAGATCATCATCGTGCCGATGATCACAAAACCGCCGATAAGCAACCAGGTCTCGGTTCTTTCCGAAAGCATCGCCGCCAGTGTACCCAGTAGCGCAACCAGCGCGAAAGTGCGCAATCCCGCGCGTGCGTTGGGACTGCGTTCGCGCTCCAAGCCGATCAGTAATCCGATTGCCAGGCTGGTTACGAAACTTGGCAGCGCCGCCAGCTCTCCACTGAATGTAAAATCAGTGTGCATCACCGATTATCGGACGATCTGCATGGAACCAATGTTCCAGCAGAAATTGCAACGAGGTTTTACCGTTGTATTCGTTGATTTGTAAGCGGTAAACCGCGTCGATGACATCGGGCAGCGGATCGTTGTGAAAAAACAAGATACCGTCGTAACTTTCGCGCGATTTTTGCGCTGCCTGATCAGGATGATCATGGTTAAGTTTACGTAACGTAAGTTTCATGTGCTTCTCACCGACGATGCGTTGATTTTCCACGAAAAAGCGTGCGTTGAATGTGGGTTGCGGAAAACCCTGGCCCCATACCTGCCGGTCGATGCATGCCGCCAGCTCCAAATTGATGTCGGATTGCGCCAGTTCTCCGTCGGTTTCGATAATACGTGTCAGGTCGGCGGGGGACAATAGGTCCTGCGCGGTTTGTTCAAAGGCGATGCCGAATGCCGTAAACGCTTCAGCGCCGATCGTCAATCCCGCTGCCGCCGCATGACCGCCGAATTTGAGAATCAGGCCGGGATATCGCTTGGACACCAGATCCAGGGCGTCGCGCAGATGAAAACCGTGGATCGATCGTCCCGAGCCTTTGATTTCCCCATCACTGCCGGGTGCGAAAATAATCGCCGGGCGGTGATATTTGTCTTTAATGCGGGAAGCCAGAATGCCGATCACGCCTTGGTGCCACTCCGGATCGAACAGGCAAATGCTGTACGCTGTCTGGATTTGCGTTTGTCGGTCGGCGAGCATGCGATCCAGCTTGGCGGTTGCACTTTCCTGCATATCGGCCTCGATTTCGCGGCGTTGGCGGTTCAGCTCATCCAATTGCCGGGCGATATCGATCGCTGTTGCCTCATCGTCGGTTGTCAAGCACTCGATACCCAGCGACATATCATCCAGGCGACCGGCGGCATTGAGTCGCGGACCGAGCATAAAACCGAGTTCGTAGGTGGAAATCTGCCGGCAATCGCGTCCCGATAGGTGCAGCAACGCATTGATGCCGGCGCAGGCGCGCCCGTTGCGAATGCGCTGCAAACCTTGTTGTACCAGGATGCGGTTGTTGTCATCCAACTTAACTACATCGGCGACAGTGCCAAGTGCTACTAAATCGAGAAAGCCCGCTAAATTGGGTTCCGGCGCGGTGGCGGAAAATGCGCCGCGCTGACGTAGTTCCGCGCGCAGCGCCAGCATCAGATAAAAAATGACACCGACACCGGCAATATTTTTGCTGGGAAACAGGCAGCCGGGCTGGTTCGGATTGATGATTGCTTGTGCGGCGGGCAGCGTATCTCCCGGTAAATGATGGTCGGTAATCACCACTTGCATGCCCAGTCGATTGGCTGCGACCACACCTTCCACACTGGCAATGCCGTTGTCGACGGTGATCAGGATATCGGGCTGTTTGGTGTCGTGCGCCAGTTGTACGATTTCGGGTGTCAGGCCGTAACCGAATTCGAATCGGTTGGGCACCAGGTAATCAGCGATGGCGCCGAATTTGCGCAAAATGCGCAAGCCTACCGCGCATGCCGTAGCACCGTCGGAATCGTAATCCGCGATAATCAGCAGGCGTTTCCGGGCCGTAATGGCATCCGCCAGAAAAGCGGCGGTTACGGTGATGTTTTTCAGATGATGAAACGGAACCAGTTGTGTCAGCTCAGTTTCCAACTGGCCGGCGTTTTCGATGCCGCGTGCCGCGAAAATGCGTGCCAGCACCGGCGGTAGCCCGTTGCTGCTCAATGCTTGAACGATTTGCGGGTCATAGGGGCGGACGGTGATTTTAGGCATGACCGGAATGCTTGTCGCGAAGGGGATTATTCCTGCCGGAGTGGTGGTGTTTCGATGCACCGCTCTGCTTTGAGCGTGTGCAAACGTCGGCTGTCGGCGCGCATTACGGTAAATTTGAAATCGCCGATCACGACAGCTTCGTCGCGGTTCGGTACGCGGCCGAATTTGTTTAACACCAAACCGCCGATCGTATCGTAATCTTCGTCGCTGAAATTCGCGCCAAGCGTTTCGTTGAAACTGTTGATTTCGGTAATTGCCTTGACACGGTATATGCCGTCGGCTTCCATCACGATATTGGCTTCTTCTTCGTCGAAATCGTATTCGTCCTCGATTTCCCCGACGATTTGCTCCAATACATCTTCAATTGTCACCAAACCGGCAACACCGCCATATTCGTTAACGACAATGGCCATGTGGTTACGATTGCTGCGGAATTCTTTCAGCAGCACGTTCAGCCGTTTCGATTCCGGGATGAAAACCGCCGGACGTAACATGCCCCGGACGTTGAATTCTTCCGGATCGGCGTAATAGCGCAGCAGGTCTTTTGCAAGCAGGATGCCGATAATCTCGTCTTCACTGCCTTCAATCACGGGAAAGCGTGAATGCGCGGTGTTGATTACAAACGGAATGAATTGCCCGGGTTTTTCGCTGATGTCGACAACATCCATTTGCGAGCGCGGCACCATGATATCGCGCGCCTGCATTTCGGAAACTTGCATTACGCCCTCGATCATGCTGAGCGCGTCAGAATCGAGCAGATTGCGTTTGAAAGCGGAATGCAACAGGGTGATCAATTGTTCGCGGTCTTCCGGTTTACGGATCAGCAACGCGCCTAGCCGCTCAAACCAGCCGCTCTTAGGTGGGGGTTCGTTCATAATGTGTTGACGTAGATATTGAGATATTGAGATATTGTCGTGCCATTGGGTTGATCAAGTGTATTTTTCGATATACGGATCGGGATAGCCCAATGCGATCAGTATTTGCGCCTCCAATCGCTCCATTTCCGCCGCTTCAGCATCATCGAGATGATCGTAACCCTGCAAGTGTAAAATGCCGTGAACGGTCAGATGCGCGTAATGCGCCAGTAAGTCTTTGTGTTGCTGTTCTGCTTCACGCTCAACCACCGGTGCGCACAGCACGATATCGCCACCGAGCGGCTGCATGTCGTCGTACACGAACGTCAAAACGTTGGTGGCGTAGTCCTTGCCGCGGAAACCGTGGTTGAGTTCGCGTCCTTCGGTTTCATCGGTTAAGCGTATCGTGATCTCCGCTGATTGCATCAGTGCGGCTTTAACCCAGCGACGAAACTGCGGCCGCGCCGGTACTGTTTTGCTTGCCGTCGCATACTGAACCGCCAGTTTGAGTGTCCGTTCGGCGCGCAAAGCTGCTTACGATTCCCGCTGCTGCTTATCGTGCCGCTCGTATGCATGAACGATGCGCTGTACCAGCGGATGCCTGACGACGTCTTCGGACAGGAAGCGGGTAAACGCGATGCCGCGGATCTCCTGCAGTATATGTTGCGCTTCCACCAGACCGCTTTTTTGTTGCTTGGGTAAATCGATTTGCGTCACATCGCCGGTGATCACCGCTTTGGAGCCTAGTCCCATGCGCGTCAGAAACATTTTCATCTGTTCCGGTGTGGTGTTTTGCGCTTCATCGAGAATGATGAACGACTGATTCAATGTTCTGCCGCGCATAAACGCTAATGGCGCGACTTCGATGGCGTTACGCTCGAATTGCTTGCTGGTTTTGTCGAAACCCATCAAATCGTACAGCGCGTCGTACAGAGGTCGCAAATAAGGATCGACTTTCTGAGTCATGTCGCCGGGCAGAAAACCCAAACGCTCACCGGCTTCCACCGCCGGACGCACCAGAATCAGCCGTGATACCAGTCCGCGCTCCAGTGCATCGACCGCGCTGGCGACTGCCAGATAGGTTTTGCCGGTGCCGGCCGGGCCGATGGCAAAGGTAATATCGTGCTCTTGAATTTGCTGCAAATATTGGATCTGACGCGGCGTGCGGCCGTACAAATTGCTGCGGCGCGTCAGCAATGCAGGAGCGGCCAGCTGCTTGGCCACCGGCTCAGTGTCGTTCCGATTGTCGGTATTGTTCGATGTGTGGTGCGGATTCAGCGCTTCGATCAAACCGAGCTGAATCTGCTCCAGACTCAAATAATGGTGGGATTGGTTGTAAAAATTGCGCAATACCTGCGCCGCCAATTCGGTTTGGCCGGCTTTGCCAGATAGACTGAAGTGTTCGCCGCGGCGGGAGATAGTAACGTCTAGCGCATTTTCCACTTGCTTCAGGTTTTCATCCAACGCACCGCATAAGTTGGCGAGGCGTTGGTTATCGGCTGGTGTAAAGGAAATTTCGAGCGTTATCGGTTTCAATGTCGAACAGTGTCATTACGATAGCGCGATTGTCGCAGCGCAAACAGGACTTTGCAAGTAGCATAGGATTTATGCAACGATTTCACCGCGCAACGAATGCGAGCGCGCCTCGGTGATGCGCGCATTGACGAACTGGCCGATCAGCGCGGGATCACCCGCTAAATTGACGACGCGATTATTATCCGTGCGCCCGCTCAGTTCATCGGCATTCTTTTTCGATGCGCCTTCCAGCAGCACGCGCTGAATTGTACCGACCATTTGCTGACTGATTTTTCGTGATTGTAATCCGAGTTGCGCTTGCAGGCGATGCAGCCGGCCCAGCTTTTCTTCCTGCGGTGTGCTGTCGGACAAATCGGCGGCTGGCGTGCCGGGGCGCGGGCTATAGACAAAGCTGAAGGAATCGTCGAAATTCATCTCTTCCACCAATTTCATGGTGGCGGCGAAATCGACCTCGGTTTCGCCAGGGAAACCGACGATGAAATCCGATGACAGTGAAATTTCGGGACGGACCGCGCGCAGCTTGCGGATGATCGATTTGTACTCCAGTACGCTGTAACCGCGCTTCATTGCCGCCAATATCCGATCGGACCCGGATTGTACCGGCAAGTGCAGGTGACTGACGAGTTTCGGTAATTGTGCATATGCTTTAATCAAGCGCGTGGTGAATTCCTTAGGGTGCGACGTGGTATAGCGGATACGTTCGATCCCCGGGATTTCATGTAAATACTCCAGTAATAGCGTAAAATCGGCAATCCCGCCATCGTCCATGGTGCCAAGGTAGGCGTTGACGTTTTGTCCCAGCAACGTGATTTCCTTGATGCCTTGATCGGCGAGCACGGCGATTTCGGCCAGTACATCGATCAGCGGGCGCGACACCTCTTCGCCGCGGGTGTACGGTACCACGCAGAAACTGCAGTATTTACTGCAGCCTTCCATGATTGATACGAACGCAGTAACGCCTTCGGTACGAGCGGGCGGTAGGTGATCGAATTTCTCGATTTCCGGGAACGAAATATCGACTTGGGAGCGACCGGTGGCTTTGCGCGTTTCGATCAATTGCGGTAGCCGGTGCAAGGTCTGCGGCCCGAATACCACGTCGACGAACGGTGCGCGATTGACGATCGCCTTACCTTCCTGGCTTGCCACACAGCCGCCGACGCCGATCAGTAAATCGGGGTTGCTTTCTTTCAGATGCCGTACCCGCCCCAAATCATGAAATACTTTTTCCTGCGCTTTTTCGCGCACCGAGCAGGTATTGAACAAGATTACATCGGCTTGCGCCGGATCGTCGGTCGGTTCCATGCCATATGCCGCGTGCAATACATCGGCCATTTTCTCCGAGTCATACTCGTTCATCTGGCAACCGAAGGTTTTGATATAAAGCTTGTTGCTCACGAATTGCCTATCTTAAAAAAATAAAAAACGTCTTTTCGGTTTCGGTATTTGTTGCCCTTCACTTTCCGCTTCCTTGACCTCGTCCGGTGTCAAAAACCAAACTCGGTGCAAATAACCCATGATGTCCATTTGATAACGGATCAGACCGATATAGTTCGCCGTCGACGGCAGCACAATCAGATTATCAATGCCGCGAATTTGCCCGCCCGCGCCCATGATCATTTTCTGGTCGTTGATGGTGAATTCCGGAAAGGCAACCGCGGTAAGGTTGCCTAATTGGCTACCGACGGGAAATTTCCGGGTCTGCTGCGCGTAACATACATTCACCCAGATCAACCCCAATACCATCAATAACAGAGAGGCTTGCGTTTTTTTGACCATTTTCCGGAAAACAAACGGATTTTTCGTAACCGCCAGGGAATTGAAAGCTGAAGTATACCGAAAATTACACAGTAGCGAGAAAGCGAATCACTTTCGCAACGAAGTGATTCACTCGTGCAGCCAATTAATCAGCGTTTTCCTGATTATTCCTTTCCGAGAATCGAATCTGCAATCGCCTTACTGAAGCCGATTTCAACATCTTTGATCGTTGTTATGCCACCGTAAACACCCCCCCAGGCAAAAGTTTTATTGACCTCATACTGAGTCAGCTTATCTTTGCTTGCGTGATCATAGAGTGTGACATCGGCATCGATATGCATTTGTCCCAAACCTGCCAGCATCGCGCGGGCAAAAGCATTACCTTCTTCGTATTTTGTAATAATTATCGAGGCCTCAAGTGTTGTGGTACTTGGGGATTCTCCATTTATTTTACTGAAGCGATTACTTGTATCCGCCTTAATATTTTCGATGATCTGTTTTGTCATTCTATCGATGCTTTCTTGATTCAGACTGACATCGCTGCCGGATTGAACATTAATCAACAATTCAGAAAATTTCGCTCCCCGCTCATTGGTCAATGGGGAGCCGATCGGCTTATACGAACCGCCGGTACTTGCGCAGCCCGAAATTAAGGTGATTAACAACAATAAAACGTTAGTGCTTATAATTTTCATGAATGATTTTGCCTACATTTAATGGTATTAATTCCTACTTATAAATTATCAAATAAATTGCAGGAAAAGTATAGCAATCCAATCAGGTTGTATTAATGTGTAGTATTACTTATTGTGGCGCGCCAGAATCTGGAGTCGTTTAAAAAGTGTTTATCAGCATTGGAGAGGCATGTTGCCGAACCCGGTGGGTACTTGACACAGGTGCTGAAGAAGAAACAACAAGAGGATGATGTTGTTCATGGTGAAATCGGGACGGCACATCCGGGGTATCTCGGCCGTCAGGATGCCTTTTACGTCGGCACCATCAAAAGTGCGGAGCGGATTTACCAGCAAACTTTCGTCGATGTCTATTTTAAGCAGGTAGCCGCCAAGCTGTATGCCGCCAAGACGCCGATCACAGCAATTGATTTGCTGAATGACCGGGTGTTGCCGTTCTTCGCAGGGCAGGGTATAGGAGTCCTCGGCATTTTGACCGGCCGTGGTACCGAATATTGCGGCAAGGCGGAGGAATCACGATGGTCAGTTCTACCGGGCACTCAACGACATTGAGCATTCCGGCGCAAGATTCACCAATCTATCGAAGAATTACAATACGATCTGGATGATTGGATGGTGTATTACAACAACACGCGCACTCACCAAGGCAAGATGTATTGCGGACATACCCCGATGCAAACATTAATTGTCGGAAAGGGCGTATGGGAAGGTGAAATTACCGCGTTGAATAGCCGTTTGATTGAGTGGGTACATCGTTAAATCGAGTAACCGTCAGATCAGGTCTCGGCTACTACGCATAAAAACCAAGCTGCCTGAACCGCTTAACCCTGAGTTAATCGACAAAATTGAAATATCTGGTACTTCCATCGCAATATGAGCAACAATCTGTGCAGCCATTACTATTGTCGATGTCTACACCCCAATAAACGCCAGTATAATAACTGCCGCCGCTACGCCCTCCAATGCAAATTTTTGCGCCCTTATTACAGGGCAAGACGTGGGAATATTCTTCATTGTAATTTTCGATATAATATATCTCATGGTTTGATGGCCATACCAGATCGTTGTCTATATCATAGAATTTATAATTAACTTGATAATGATTATTTTTTCTAAGATCCTTTATTTTCCAAGTTAAAGTGTTGCTTGTACTATCACAACCATACTTCTTTAGCCAATCTGAGAATGGCCCTAAATCATTAATCCTGCCATCATATCCATACATGTAATACAGGTGATTGTTTGTGTAAGATACACCTAAATAAAAATCGTAAGCTTGATTAAACCGATATATATATTCCTGATAATTGGCGTTATACGCGTGTTCATAGCGATAACTTTTCCAATACTCATCGAATACGCATGATATCTGTTCTGTGGTTGGGGGAGTTGGAGCAGTATTTTTAAGCCATCCGCTTATTTTACTGAAATAACGGTCAAAATGACTATAAGAGTTTTTTTGATAGTCACCGGGTGGCCCTCCGTATAAGGTGCCTTTCCAGTATGAGTTATCACCTTCAATGGAGAATAGCCCTGAGCCACTACTCCCGCCTTCAGCGCCGCCATTGGCAAATTTGACTTCATCCAATATGCGAGTCCCTTCGTCACTCTTGTGGTTCTGCAGCAGAGCGGCTACGTTGCCATTACTCACCATGGTATGATCTCCTTTGGGATGGTGTACTCCCCATATAAGATCACCAACTTCGATATCCGTCTGCCAACCCGAGAACTGCATTGGGCCGCTAGTTTTTTTATATAACTTCAAAAACGATACATCGTTTTCGAAATCCGTCCAGAGCAGTTGTGCACCACCAGAGGTTTTTTCATGGCGTGAATCTGTCTGGGGACTGTCGCAGTTTGTCGCCTGGTAAAACCATTCAAGTTCCGCAGTGCTCGCCGTGGCCTGATCTGGAAGGCAATGATGAGCGGTAGCGAACCAAAGCGTAAATGAATTGCTTGTGTCGTTAAGTAGTGTGCCGCTACATATATATGAGCCATCGCTTGTAATATAATGAATTTTTGCAGTTGCATCAGCAGCCTTCTTTAAAGCGTTATACTCAGAGTTTCCGCTCCAACATGCCAAATCATATTCTTTTTCGCGCGCCAGGCCCTGGCTATAAGGGATAATACTGGAATCAGTGTTATCAACAACAATAAAGTTAATCGCATCTAAAACGAAAATAGGTGAATCAGGATAGCTTGAACTTTTAATAAAAATTTCCAATTCTGCGCTATCGCCCTTGGTAGTGGGCAACCATAACTCACTTGTGTAGATGCCGGATTGATTAACTGGACCGAGAGGGGCTGTGTCTAAGTTTCCTTGTACTCGCAACTGAATGTCCATAGACGATAGTCGATTCGCAAAACGAAGATGAAAACGCAGATGTTTGGCCTGATCGGCGAAAAGCTGTATGCGAGTGACGTAACCTTCTGTTACTTCTTTCCAAGCTAGCTGTATATTTGATACTGGTTCCGGTAGTTGATAAGTAATCCCGGTTTGACGCGGTCCTTTATCAGAGGGCGTAATATTGACTTCAATGTCCGGCAGGGTAACTGCATAAACAGGTCCACTTTTGTCAATAAATTCATTATTGTTACTTTCTCTTTTAGTACTAATAGGGTTATAAAACGTTGATTCGGCTTTTTCTGCATGAGTAAATTGCGACAAGAAAATCAATACAAGAAATAAAAAATATCTCGAAGATAACTTAATTTTTTTTAACATAAGATTATTGAAGAAACTACAATAGATTGAGTTAATATGATTTTTAGGAACTTGATGTGGCTAGTCAAGCAGCATCAGCAAGCTATTTTTGTTGTTGTCCAGTCAGTTGTCATTGCACGGCCAACCAAAGTGAAAACTACTGCATAAATTGTGATTGCATGCATTTTTATATCCATCTGATCCCCCTAAGATATTGCATTTGATCTATTAAATCTGCGCCTTCCTGCTTATAAACACATTACTTCAATCTTGAGTACAAATTCTCTTTTGCCTTTTCTTCTTGTGCCAACTCCATTGCTTTTAAGCGATCTTGCGAGAAAGGATGTGAGTTTCGTAGGTCATTGAGATTGTTGGATGCATCATCCTGTACGCGTTGCCAGAATTGTATTACGTTATCTGTTTCATAACCAGCCGTCGCCATGAGTTGCAGGCTGTCACGATCCGCCAGTTGAAGTTGACTGTCCGAGATGCCGCCTGCCATCGAATGGCCCGCATCCCATCCTATCCCAGCAAATATGCCGATAGGGAAAATACCGCCGGTTACAATCGCTAATGCTGTATCTGCTGCGACACCAACACTGCCAATTAGAATACCGCCGACACCTCCCGTAATCTTGTTTGTTCGATGGTGTTTTCTGGCATTATGCGCAAGCTGATGGCTAATGATCGCGGCAATTTCTTCATCGGATTGGGCAAAATGCAACAAGCCTCTGGTGATTTGAATTGTTTCGCCGTCCGTGGCGGTTCTGATGGTGTCGTTATTCACCAACGCTATCTGGCTTTTGCAACCCGACACCGGTGAAGCAACTAGGGTTTGCCGCTCGCCGGCACGCAGTATGGTAAAAGATACGGGTTGTAAGGCAGCCTTGGCTTCATTGATCTTCTTTTGGGTATCTGATACGGTTTGCACTCCTACACCATTTATTTCCAGAATCTTGTCATTGACTCTGAGTCCGGCGGAATCCGCCGGAGATGTGGGAACCACAATCAATATCTGCGGCTCGCTTCCTAGATTGAATTTGGATTGTGCTACTTGCTGCAATGATGAGTGAAGTCTCTGGTTTGACCAAAATTGGATGCCAAAATAAGGTGCGGTATGGTCCTGTTTTTCACAATAATCAATCCCTTTAGTTAGAATTTTGAAAAAAACCGATTCCAATCGCGCCGCATCACGCAACCATTTTTGAGTTTCAACAACCCATTCTTCTTGTTGCGCTTCGGATATCTCAACCCCGGTTTCAGGTTGATGCGTTTGTGTTGCACAAGCAGTTAATACCAATACAAAACCTAAGAGCAAAATTCTCATGATCGTCCGTCCCCCTGTTTATCGTTGATCAAACGCTTCGTTCCGGGATTGATCCTGAGGTTTATCAGGAAAAACAAGTTGACCGGAAACCAAACGGTGTTGTTACGATAACAATCCGGTTGCGTAATTAATATGGGGGAAACTACGTATTGAGGGTTGCCTCAAAAATATGTCCGGGCAATTGTAGAAGACTGCTAAAACGCCGGTGACAGCAACAAATCGCGGGCCCGTAACGGCTGCGCCCCGCGTCCGGATTGCAGTAAGGAGCTGTTTTCACTAACTGCGCACATGTCACGGTTTATTGCATTGGTATCGAAAGATTCGATCGTCAGATTGGTTAGCATCGCGTTCAAATTAAGCTGCGGCGTAGTTACATTAACGACGCCACCCACGCCATCAGGTGCAGCGGCTTGGATGACATTCAGCCCGGAGAAAGGTTGAAATTGGAATGGTGTATTGCCACCGACAAATAATGAATTACCGCTAGGGATGATGGTTGGTACCTTAATGTTGATATCACCACCACTCCCGTCCACTGCCAAAGTATTTGCTTTAATAAATCCGGTATCTAGAGTTAGAAAGTTTGAGGCAAGATTGATATCACCGCCATTACCTGTCGGACCATAAACAGAGGTTGTAACAGATGAGTTGAATAATGAAATAACTTCTTTAGTATTGATATCAATTTTTCCGCCATGACCGATAATCGATTCGGTATTAATTTGTGATGAATCGAGATAAAAAGAACCGTTAGTAAGATTAATTTCAACATTGCCGAACTCCTTGGGGACGCCAGAAAATGCCAAATTTAGTGTCGTAATAAGTGCTTGGTTACTTAGTTGAATATCTCCATTGGTGACATTGATTCTGATATTCCCCACCCCTCGATTTTGCCAAAAAAGCGCACCACTTGAAATTGTGGAATCATCAATTTCCATTCTTCCTGCGGTAACTGTTACTTCTCCAGCCCCGCCTAGTGAAAAACTACTTGAACCAATTTCTCCACCACCAAGCATCTGCAATAGATCAGTTACTGTTATGCTTACAGGTCCTGCATTGCCAATACTATCAGTGGCAACCCCGCTAAACACACCAGTGTTATTTTCTGACAAGCCATGACCATCAATGATCAATTCTCCCGCAAGAACTGTAATCTCTCCAGCATTTCCTTGAGATTGCTTTAATGCACTTGAACTAATTTGTCCACCATCCACTACTCTTAAAGTATCCGCTACTGTGACAGATACTTTCCCAGCGTTACCCAAGCTGCCGGGTTGCGACGAACTCGAAATACCTGTGAGACCATCTCCTAAAGTACCAGAACCATTAATCGTGATTTGCTTTGCAGATACAGTAACCTCTCCGGCGTGTCCTTGAGTAGATGTAGAAGAAGTATCGGCGAGAATCTGGCCATTTCTCAATAATTCTATGGTGTCGGATACTGTTACAATGACTTGCCCTGCACTCCCAGTACTTTTTTCGGTAGCAATGCTTGCAATAGCAGTAGCGAAACTCGATGAGCTTTGCCCATCAATTTTCAATTGATGGGCAGTAACATTCACTTCACCTGCATTTCCTTGCGAGAAGGTGCTTGAAGAAATTTGTCCACTTCCCAGCAATTTCAATGTCTCCGTCACATTTACATATACCGCCCCCGCATTACCGGTACCATACTCCGCCTGGCTTGAAATATTTGAATTGAAACCTTGTCCGTCGATTTCTAAATTGCGAGCGGTAACTCTTATTTCACCAGCCTTACCTGGAGAGTAATAAGTCCCTGAATTTATGGATCCTCCACCGAGTAACTTTAACGTGTCGGTTATCGTAACCTTAATCTGTCCTGCATCGTAAGTGCTGCCATTATGCGCTTGACTTGCAATACTTGTAGCTACATTTGATAAACCCTTACCATCAATCTCCAATTGACTTGCCGAAACATTGATGTTGCCTGCTTTCCCTCGAGAGAGCGTGTCGGCAGAAATTTGTCCTCCAGCTACCAATTTCAGTGTATCTATAACCTCCACAGTTACATTCCCAGCATCGTTAGTACTTCCTTCACGAGCCTGACTTGCAATAGTGGTAATAACATCTGTTAAGCCAAGTCCATTTATCTCCATTTGACCTGCTGATACAAATACATCACCAGATTTGCCTTGGGAAAAAGTGTTTGAGAAAATTTGTCCTCCTCCAGTCATTTTTAATGCATCCGCAACTGCCACGGTCACATTCCCTGCGTCATTCGTGCTGCCTTTCTCAGTCCAGCTAGCAATGCCAGTAAAAATTTCTGTTTGACTTATCCCCTGGATCTCTGCTTGTTTTGCAGTAACCGTTATATTGCCGGCTTTTCCTTTTCCCAATGTTTGTGAATAGATCTGCCCGATCCCTTGTATTTTTAATGCATCTTCTACTACAACTTTAATTTCTCCACCTGTTCCAGCACCTGAAGCTCTACTAGTAAAAACAGAGTTTTCTACTAATAAATTCTTCACATTTATATCAATTCCTTGAGCGAATGACATCGGAATATCAAAGTTTACAACACGTAATATACTTCCTGTCGCAACAAAATCACTTGATCGAATTGCTAATCTCCCAGACCCGTTACCTGAAGCATCTAGAACTGTATTTTGAATAGTCAGATTACCTGCGGTGGTATAGCTTGGCGGGGTATTGAATTTGATATTTGCAGCTTCATTTCCTGTTGCAATAAGCTGCAAATCAAGACCATCTTGAGTCAAATTATTATTGGGAATGGCTGTACTCATAATTGACGCATTATTAATCTGGATTTGATTGCCCACAAACTCAATATCTGAGCCTGGATGGAAAGTAAGCTTAGTACGCATTAGCGATAAATCACCTAAATTCAAACTTCCTGATTCATCCCCCAAAAATCCAAACGACTCAGGATTTGCCACCGACAACGAACTGGTATGCGGATTACTTGCAGCCCATTGACGCCCATCACTGAAATTCAATCCACTGGCGGTGCTCACATAAAAAGAACCGGGTACATCGACGGACGCGCCCGAGCTAAATGTAATTCCTGCCGGGTTGATTAAGAAAAAACTGGGAGTGCTATCCCCATGGGTCATTTTGAGTTGACCATCGATCATTGATACAGAACCGCCCGTTACGCGGCTGATGACATTTGTGATATTGGGAGTGTTTAAACTAAACCAGGCGGTGTCGCCCGTTCCGATATTAAAATCGGAAAAACTGTAAAACAGATTGTCGCCGGCAATTGCGCCGTTGATCTCCGACAAAGTGTAGCATTGTTCAGAGCCCGGTGCGTTAATATTGAATTCGCTGATTCCCGACAAAGTATTATCGGTTTGGATGTGTGTGTTGACGGCTATGGCATTGCCACTCAAGCAAATCAACCAGGCTGAAATGATGATGCAGCGATTTTTCATAACCAATTCCCAATCAAAATAAATGGCGACCAGAAAGAGGGGTGGCGCATGTAGTCAGTTTTTAACAGTTCCAATTGCGCTTGCCGGAGTGCCTCCGCCTTGCTCTTATGCTGCATTAGGTGGTTATAAAAACTGATCATCAGTTGTGAAGCCGCCTCATCGGAAATCGGCCATAGTGAGCCTAGTGCACTTTGTGCATCCGCTTGCAATGCGGCACCGGCAAACCCCAATGGCGCGCGGTCATCGCCCTCAGCTGTTTCACAAGCGCTGAAGGTCAATAATTGAATGCTTTTCTTTGTCTTGTTTCCTGGCTTCAGGAGACGCTTCAGGTCATCCAATTTCAGAATGTCATCGAATGCCATCACGAAACTTTTATCCGCATCCGAGGAGAAAAAGCCGTGCGATGCGATGTGGACGATATCAAAAGATTGCTTGCTGATGTACTCGGAAAAATTGGCAATGGTAAATTGTTCATTCAACAGCAGCGTGCTTGTCAGCGTTTCTTTTAGATTGAGCAGTTCTGTTTCCACGCCGGGCAGACTCAGCCGTTGTTGAGCTGTTTGTGACGATATCGCCGTATTTTTATAACGTTGTGACTGACTGAAAGCTTCTCCGCTACTATCGGAACTGCGAAGCCGATAATCGGATAGCCCGCGTGTCATGATTGGCGGATCCACATGCTGCGATTCGGCGAATAACAAATTGTTGAGCGTTGACGCAGATAATTTCTCAACCATAGGCCCCGGTTCGCTCACTCCTGCCAAGAGTGTCTGGAAATTGGCGGGTGAGCGATGATCTCGGTTACCCAGCAAACTCATTCCCGGTGAAATAGAAATCGCATATTTTTCGATTAAATACTTTCTGCCGTCGAATAAGGCTGCGAATGGTACTAAACGCAGTATGCTGTCAGGTACAAAAATGATGGTTTTGATATTTGCGTTTTCGAGTTCCGGCGCTATCGGTGCGATTATCCACTGATATAAATTCACCGCGGATTGACGATATGCATCGGAATCGTCGACATCCCCCGGGGATAGGGTCCATCTGCGCAGCTGACCGGATAAACTTGAAATGGCGTCACGAAGTTGTCGTTCAGGTACCAAAACCGGAAACTGTTGTACCGTTCGACCGATACTCAATAACAATTCAAGCCGGTCCTCTAAAATAATGGGGTATAAGATCGCGGCTTGCGTATCAAAATCATCCAGCTCGCTGCGCTGTAAACCGGCGATCAGACAACGCCCGCCAAGAAAATCTTCCAGTTCGGATTGTTTGATCAATTCGATGGTTTGCCGTGCCAGCATCAATGTTTGCTGCTTTGCTTGCCCGCTTTGCTGCCGGGCTTTTTTTAGTAATTGGCTGGTATAACCTAAATAAATCGGTTCCAATGTTTTACGGAAAGACGATTTGCCATCTTCGTAGTACACCGGAATATCTCGGCGGATGGCTTGAATGTAATCAACCGCTTTACCAAAAGCCGCCAAAGCGTCGCGATCGCGGCCCTGTTGTTGATAAATCCGTCCTTTACGCCATTCGATTTGAATCATCAGATCGTCAACATCCGCCTGCTGTGCCTGTACGGATGCCAATTCGCTGAATGCCAATGCTTGCAGGTTATCGCCTTGCGATTCATATAATGCCGCAATGCTATCAAGTGCTTCGATGCGTAATGATTTGTCCCTGACGGCAGCGCTATCGTTATAGGCATCTTCCAAAGCACGCTGAATGATCGGCATGTATCCCGGTGTGTTCATCCGTGCGATTGCAGCAAGATTTAAATAAAACCGAACACGTTCATCGACAGCGTCAACCGCGGCAATCTCATGCAGCATATCGTTAAGTTTTTCGGTATCAGGGTACTCCTGCTGAGTGCGTAGCTGATTTAATTTAATTCGTAGTTCTAGAAGCGGATCGCCCTCAACATATTCGGCCGCTAACTGAAAGAAATGCTGTGCTTTTGCTGGATCATGGATTTTTTGTTCAAGCACACCCAGACTATTGGCATAATTCGCCTTGTGTTTTTTTTCATGGGCTAATTCCAGTGCTTTGAGCAAAAACTCCTTGGCCTCTTGGTGGCGCTGCATAATCAGCAGAATATGGCCTTTAATGCCGTAAGCCATGGACAGTTGCGTTGAATTTGACGCGCTTTTGAGTGCGTTATCAGCTTCTTGCAGCGCAAGGTAATATTGTTCCCGGTTTAGGTAATCATTGGCGCTTCGCAGCAAATCATCCGGCGTTGCCGGGAAACCGTGTTTAACGAAGCTCGCTATCAACAATGTTGCCAGCAAAACAACTTTGATCAGCAAATGCATTGTCATCACCCAGTTTAGAAAGCATCAAGCCGTGCTTGAAAATGAATACCCTGATCTTGCAAATTACCATGCTGTTGCGGTGACTTGCCTTCAAGGCGGTGCGCCCAGAAAAATTCGCTGCTGAAGCGATTCATCCGAAATTGAAATCCGATTCCGGCAGAATATATGTGTTGCGTGGTTTGCTTGATAAGGGTCGAGTCGTCATTGTTCCAGGCCGCACCAAAATCAAAAAATGGTACCAAATCAAATCGATACTTGGCTTGATTATCACCAACCAGATGGATATGTAATTCCGTGCTGGC
This sequence comes from Nitrosomonas sp., assembly GCA_021582655.1. Classification (GTDB taxonomy): domain Bacteria; phylum Pseudomonadota; class Gammaproteobacteria; order Burkholderiales; family Nitrosomonadaceae; genus Nitrosomonas. The sequence goes on along the minus strand of CP091135.1, from coordinate 620,753 downwards.
AGCATAGCCGTTGTCTCTAACCAATTGATTCTCACGATATCCGCGTACTGTATGCCGTCCACCAACCGCCATGCGCTCTAGAGGCAGTAGTGGATCATTGCTTACTTGTACGGTACCTTTAAATACGAAATCGCTCTTAATTTGCGGTAAATTCCAGATTCCACGGCTTTGTCCAAGCCAGGCAAAATATTCACTGTCAGGATTCAAGTGATTCTTTTGTATCGTTGAGCCAAATGCATCAACGCCAACACTGAAAGAGGAACGGAATGCCAGGGCAAATTTTTCCCAGCGTTCTATATACTCTTGGTGGATACGTACTGTTGAAATTTGACTCTTCCCCTGCAGTAATCCCGGGATAAAAGAAAAAGATTGATCCAGCAAACGGGTTTCGTTGTCTTTAAAACTGATTCCGGAACCGACAGACACGCGTCTTTGCAGACTGTCGGCCAGCAGTTGATTCACTCCACCTTCGACAGTAAACGAATCGCTGTGAATATTGATATTTGCTAATGGTTCTTCAATGATCGATACATTGGTATTATTCGCGGAAAAATATGCCCTTGTTCCGTAATCATTGATCGGCATTAACCAAGTTCCCGAATACTGGTAGGCATTTCCACCGGCCGGCGCGCTCGTTAAAAAAGTGAAATCGATAAGATCGCCTTGCCTGGTCAAGTTGCGGATCCATGCGTTAGCGCCCAGTGCGATACCGCCGACCGAAGGTGCGCGGTAGTTATCCGAAATTGCCGCCAATTGGTAAGGCCGTGCACGAGTGACTTCCAAATCCAGAATACTGGCGCCTCGATCAGAGCCGGGAATCAAGCGACCATTCAACCGCTCGAACAAAGGGTCTGTCAGTAGCACGCGAAACCGGTCTTGCAGTATCTTCATATTCAGAGGCGTATTTTTTTCCGGAATCAGGCGATTTTCGATATAACTGTGCCGCAACCATCCCTGGCCCGCAATACGCGTTTCCTCGATTTTTCCTTCCACGATATTGATTCGCAATGTTTTTCCGTCGATGGGGTTGGGAGGGAAAATGGCACCTGAAGTGATGTAACCCTTATTGATGTAATAATAGGTTATCGTGCGGCGTAACTCTTCTATTTCATCGATACCGACAGGCTTATGCAGATAGGATTGTGCTAATGCGTCGAGTTCTTCGGTGGTAACGACCGTGTTACCCTCAAATAAAATTGCATCCAAAGTCGCTTGAGCGGATTTCCGGAAGGGGGGGGACGGCGGGGATGATGTTTCCTCCGGTTGCGCCGGGATGGAAAGATCGGGTGCAGCGGGTAGCGGGGTTAATTGCAAGGGTGTTTCACTGGGGCGAAGATTGAAGGGTGAATTGATGGCGCTCTGACCGTAGACCGTCGTGGCAACGAGCATCAAAATCACCGCAGTATAAGCGCGCGAGCTTTTCATGCTGTCGGTATTGTGTTTTGTATTGTGTAATCAGAGGGTTTATATTTCTTGCAATGCCGCTGCCAATTCTCCGGAAAGAGCGGCTTTCCATAGTTCTTCAGCAGCAAAAATACCTCTATGGGAGAGCCTTGCAAGCTCTGAGAGTGCGAATAACCGCCAATTCATTAGATCTTGTTGTCCAAGAATCCAGATTGCCCGATTCAGCTGTAAAAGTGGTTTCGATAAATCACTTTCCTCGATTCCTTCCGGAGTAGGGGCTTTCATTGCTGTTTTAATTTGCCAATGGATACGCTGTTCTTGCAAGCGAATGGAAATTTCCATTTGAATTTCAGATACCGGTATCAATAAATAAGCCCAATTGCCGCTCTGAAATTCTGCTGTCTGTCCGGCGTTTGTCAAAACTGCCGTTGCGGGACCGCCTCTCCAAAGCAATGCGATTTGCGCATAATTAGCGGGAAGGAGTTGTACGCCGGATGGTGATAGCGGATCTTCTCGAATCGTCAAATTCTGTTCTGAGCCGCGGACTTTATTAAAAAAGGGAATGGATTTTCTTTGCCGTTCCAGTTTCTTCCATACATCTATGGCAAGTGTGAATTTTCCGGAAAGGCTATTCTGGTCATCGTAAAGATCATCGGCTGTCTGTGTGTGCAGTATTTGTCCACTGTGATGTTGTGTCAGAACCCGCCTCTCTCCTTTAGCCAATGCAATATGGACCTCGGTATCGCCTGTGATTTCAAATCGGTCTCCATCATAAATCCATTGATATGCATAGGCGGAGATTCGTTGTTGCGCCACACACCCCGAGCTCACGACATATACTGAGTCATCACTGTTTTTATTGATTATTTCATTAATCTTTCCTATCACACCGCAATTGTTCGCCGCTGCCATAGATGAAAAGAATAATGTAATTACTCCCCAAATCCATTGATTGAATTTCATTTGGCCAACCTTATCAGCGTATATTTTTAAAGCGGATTATTCTATGCAGTATGAACGTAAAAATAACCAGGACAATTTGATAAAAAGTATTGGATATTATTTTCGCACCGACGGCAAAACCTTGTAGGCCGAGTGCCAATGCCGGTAGTAGCAAGTCCGTTGCAACACCTTGTTCCAACTGCTCCCACAGATATATTACTTCAAATATATAAGCTGTGTATATGCCGAGAACGAAAATGATAATGACAAATAAAGTACGCATCCAATCCAGCATGCGCCAGCGATACCGTCTGAATATCCCCGATTTTGTTCTTCTGCATTGCGTAACAAGTTTCAGTCGAATGACCCGTGTCGCGGGTCCGCTCAAAAAAATCAGGCACCAAGCAAAAAACATCGGTATCATCGCGACGCCTATTCCTTTAAATTTCTCTATTAGCATGGCAAGGGGCGGGGATTGTTTCAGCGGCTCAAATTCCAGAAAAGCGCGCGTAGCATTTAATATCAGCTCGCTGCCGGACATCGTTCCTATCGGTGTTTGTACATGATCCATGGCTTGAGCGCGGCTGGATCCCAGGATAATAATTTTCCCTTGATAATAATCCCCGATGGATCTAAAGCACCCAGGGCTATGCGAAATACCATCGACATGTTTGTGCATGCAGCCTGAAGCAGCATCAATCAGTTTGCTTGCCTCATAATATTGATAGTTATAGATATGCTTCATGGCTATTTGATCGCGCTCGGATTCGTCCATCAGCATGCCTAAACTTGGCAGCGAATAAAAAAACCTGATAATGGGAGGGATTCGGGTCGTGTCAAGCGGATCGAATGCTGAAAATATAGTATTACTTTGGTTCTTAAAAAAATCAGGTGGGATTTTAAGTTGGCTGCAGTTATTTTTTGCATTGACCGCTACAAACCCGGATTGATCGTTCTGACGATAATAAGATTGCGCAACCATTGGGTTGGCGATTAATAAAGCAGCAAGATAGGGAATGGTCGGTATCCAACGCTGCCCCTCGGTCATGGCATAGCAAGAGGCGGCTGGGTACGTGCGAATAACGCCATGCTCAGTATATGTTGCAGCCGAAGCGAGTAATATGCGACCTTTCGTATGAGTCGGAATAATGTCGAAGCGCGGATCCCCTTCAATGGTCAGTCCATTTTCTGAGTCACTGGGCCTATCGTAAACCGGTGCTATGATCCAGGTATTTGATGAATTCGATCCGGTTTCAAGCGCCTGTTGGAGCGCTTCACGATCCTGCACCTCATTTTTCTCGGGTAGAGTGACATCGATAATTACCAATGCTGCCTGTGACTCAGTGGCTGCTCGAACAAAATCAATGATTAAGCTGGTTGGGATGGGTTTACTTGTTCGGCATTCCGGATCGGAATCGATTTTTTCATCGAGAAAAAGCTTACATGCTGCTTTATCTACATCAACAAAGGCAAATCTATATGACTTCGGAGCTGCCGCAGCTTCCGAATACAGTTGCATACTTCGGTCAATGCCAAATTGCTCAAGCAATTTTATTGGGCCATAATCCATAAAGTACAACCCAACCATCAATAGCGCAATCGTGCATGCGAACATTCCGGCCGTCAGTGAAGTGAGAATTGCTTTTCCCCACCACTTTTGACTGTAATCTTCATTCCTTTTCACAGAAAACCGTACCTTTGTTGGATAAAAAGTGTCTTTGAATGAACTGATTCCATTTCTAAATCAACCCTGACTTTGTCGGTTTCTTCTTGCCGTATTATTGATACGGTTTGCGGCGTGCTTTTGCGTCATGTTTGATTTGGAAATGAAATAAGGAAATGCTGATTAGTTGACTGCACGAGGGAATCGCTTCGTTACGAGGGTAACTCGCTCCCTCACCTGTCATCTCGGTCGTCGTGTTCCGTCCGCCTCGTGCTTCATCTCGTTCGTCGAATTAATCCGTGTTTCCCTGAGCAATTCCCGGCTGTGCCGAGAGACTGGCGCAGATTTGATCGAGAACAACGGTTGTCAGGATTCTTTAATTGTTCCTGCACATATATGAACCTTGCATATACTGGCAGGCCGTTAAGAGGTTATCTGCGTTGCTGATGCGATGTGTTAAGCATAGACTAAAAGTGCTTATTTATTATGCATAATACACTCTTTTGCCCGTTCTTTCCTTGCGTCCCCGCTTCGGAAATGCTCTCCAGCAATCTGTGGGATCATCCAACAGGGACTAATGGCCAGCCGGAAACCTTTCACGGCAATCCCTGTGAAGTTATACCCTCCATGAACATCCGATGACTGGCCAGGTCGTAGCGGTCCCGGTGCAAGCATCCCTGGCACAGCCGGGTGAATTTTGCTGGTGTGGTTAATTACCCGATCCTGGTTTTTTTTTGCCCTGCTTGCCGGGAGTTTTGGGTTTCTCGGGTTTGGGTGCGGCGATCGTTTTTTGTTTAAGCTCTTGTTCGACAGTGACCAGATTCTCAATGGCATCCCGATAACCAGGGTGGAGCTTGATGGCCTGCTTGAGTTCTTTGCGTGCGCCGATCAGATCCCCTTGGATACGCAGCAGATTGCCGAGGTTGTTGTGTGCGGCGGGAGAGTTGGGTTGTAGCAGTATGGCCTGGCGGTAGGCGGCGATGGCTTCATCGAGCTTGCCGATGCGCTTGTAGGCGACGCCGAGGTTGATGAATGCGGCAGTGAAATCCGCTTTGACTTTTATGGCGCGCTTGTGAAAGCTGATGGCTTTTTCCAATTCACCGCGTTCCTGAAAGAGGATCCCCAGATCGTTGTAGTAATCAGGCCGGTCCGGCGCCAATATAATGGCTTGCTGGATCAGGGGAAGCGCGCCATCCAGGTCGTTTTGGGCGCGAAGTACTAATCCGAGGCCATGGAGTGCTTCCGGATGATCGGGATTGAGTTGCAAAGCGGTGTAGTAGAACTTGGCGGCTTCTTCAAGTTTGCCACTGCGTTGCAGTTGGCTTGCTTTTGCAATCAATTGCGCAATGGTATTGGGATTCTCAACGGCGCTCTCCAGATTTTGAATGAGCTTGGAGAGTTCGGCCGATGGTCGTAATACATTGGCTTCCCTGAAGCTCTGCAGTGCCTCGATGATTCGTCCGGTTTGCTGTTGAGCCAGGCCGATCTGGGCAAGAACGGCTGCTTTTGGGGTTGTGGTTTTCTTGGTTTTGTTGCCGGACATCGCTTTCCATACATTCTGCAGAATTTTGAGCGCCTCTTCAGGTTGTCCCGTACGGTTGTGGATCATGGCAATCCCCATGGCCGCCGCCGCATTGCCGGGTTGCAGTTGCATCGCTTTGCGATAGAGGGACGCTGCATCGGTATATTCTCTTTTTTCAAGCAGGGTGCCGGCTTCTTTGAGTATGGCGGTGAGTGTTGTTTTGATCATTCATCGATTCCTATGGGTTGTATTGATTCAAGAGCTGAATGAATGCCGGATAGCAGATGGTTTCAAAATCGTAGCGAGAAATAATGGTTTGACGAGCGGTGTTGCGCATATCCAAATAACGATCGGGTTGAGCCAGCGCGGCAATGGCATGATCGGCCAGCGCGGCCGGTTCGTGGAACGGAAATAATAAACCATTTCCACCGTCGGTGATAACTTCCTGTACGGATGCGGTGGCTGAAGCTATCAGGAGACAGCCGGTCGACATGGCTTCAAGCATCGACCAGGAAAGAATGAACGGGTAAGTCAGGTAGGCATGCGCTCTGGATACTTGGAGCACCTTGAGATAATCCTGGTAGGGCAGGCGATCGGTGAAATGAAGGCGCGATTGGTCAATTCTTCCTGTTATTTCATTGAGATAGCGTTGGCGATAAGTTTGGCCTGGGGGCGGTTGTTTGCCATAGCTGACGCCATCGCCACCGACAATGATGACTTGGCAATCAGGGCGTGCTTCCAGAATACGCGGCAAAGCCCGCATGAAAATGTGGAATCCGCGATAGGGTTCAAGATTGCGGCTGACGAAGGTCAGTATTTCTTCTCCGGCACGATGGGTTGATCCATCGGGAAGTGTGATGACAGCACCGGTATCGGGTGCTACCGCGCGGGTGTCGATGCCATCGTGGATGACATGCAATCGTTGTTGGTAATGGGAAGGAAAGCAACTGCGCTGCCAGGCTGTCGGGCAATAGCCGGTATCGCAAGATTCCAGTGCCAGTAATTGGGTGGTATTGAGGCTGCGGACGCGGAAGATATCATCGAAATTCATCGGGAATTCCGGGTCGAAGCCTACATCGGCGCCTCTGACGCGGTAGTAGTATTCAAATAGACCGATGATCGCGGCACCGGGAAAGATGTCTTTCAGATAAAAGGCATCGCCCCAGCCGGGGTGTGCAATGATGATATCCGGCTCCAGTCCCTGCCTTTTATGGGTGAGCAATGTTTGAACGATTTGCTGTCCACGGCGGACGGCGGCATCGAAGCTGCGAGCATACGGGTGAGTGTTTTTGTCGACTACCTCCGGCGTGGGGTAGGCGATGACGGGAATATCCGGCAGCGGCACGGTTTCCGCCATCCATCCGGCATCACCGACACCGTATACGTGCATACCTGGTTCATGTGCCAATGCGGCGGCAAAACGGCGAAACTGCCCAGGAAAATTAGGATGGATGAAAAGTATTTCCAAGTGCTTTCTCGATTTCGATATATAGCCAGTCAGCTTGGGGCATTTGATTAACGATCAGCCATTCCTTGGTATCGTCGGAATGCGATATGTTGCCGCTGTGCGGTGCCCAGAGAACATTAAGCGCATGCAACTGGGGAGTGGGTAAGGTTTTGGGCAAAACTTTGCCGAGGTGGATGGCGATTTGCCCATCGGTTACCCGGTTGACACTACTTCCGGGGTTATCTTCGGCAGCGGATGGATTTTGCCAGACTATCGCGCCATGCGCCTTTAAAGATCGTTGCAGCTTATCAGCATAGCCCTGATACCGGGGTGTCATTTTTGGAGGTGGCAGCAAAGCGATGCGCAATGGTGGTAATCGCGGATTGAATAAAGGGCCGAGCGGGGAAGTTGTGTTTGTTTTTACAATCGGATTGCTGACGGTAGATACAAGCCGTTTGATTATTGTCGAACTGGCTGCAAGATAGCCGTCAAAATGCGGCCACCAGGGCAATTGACACCATAGCTCAGGATTATCCCTGATCCAGGCAAGTACGATCAGGTCTTCCCGTCGCTCCGTGAGGCTATCGATATCGTATTCCGGATAGCCGACAATAAGGGCGTGGAGGTTGCGCGCGTTGTACCATCCGCGGCTTGGCGGAAGAAAAACGATTTGAGCTCGTGGATAGTTTCGCAGCACTTGTTTGGCCAGTTTGTTTGCATCGGCGGATAATGGGGTGGTTTCACCGTTTGTCGGAATTTCGTCGATAACAAAACCGATGGTCAATTGCTCGGTGGTGATGCACTTATCGCTGCTAAGCAGGCTGATCCAGTAATTTCGCTTTAACCATAAGCCGGCCTGTTGCTGCAGGATATCCGCGTTATTGACCAGGCGGTCGAAGATGTCGACGGCCCGGCCCGATAAACGCGTATGTCCATGGTAATGTAATGCTACCAAATCATTCCGGCAGACGATTTTCCGGTTGAGCTTGTGACTGAGTCGCAAGCAGAATTCGACATCTTCAAAGCCGTAAAAATAACTGGTGTCGAACTGACCGGCAGCAAAAAAATCCTCTTTGCGGCAGAGCATGGCGGCGGCGGTGACGGCCGGAACGGTTTGGGCGGAATACTCGGCCTCGTTTTTGTCGTCGTTGGTGGCTTCATACGGCCAGTAAGCGGCGTGGGCGAGCTTGAAACGCACACCCAGATGTTGTACGGGTGCCTGCATGAATGCTTGTTCATGGTCATCGGTTGATTTGAGCAGTTTCAGGCCAAGTATTCCGATTTTCCGATCTTGTTCCAGCATATCGATCATGGGTGGCAGAGCATCTTGCAACCATACGATGTCATTGTTCAGGAACAACAGAAACCGGCCACGGGCTTCTGCGGCAGCGCGATTGCACGATGCGGAGAAAGAATCATTGAATGAAAGCGGGATGAGGTGCAGAGGAAGCTGATGCTGCCATTGATTGAGTAATTTAAGGCTTTGATCCTCGGATGCGTGATCTACCACGATTAATTCGATATTGGTCTGACGGTTCTTTGCTTTCCAGCTTTCGAGTAAAGCGGTGAGGGGTGTTTCTCCATTGCGATTCAGAATGATGACTGAAACGAGTGGTGCCTTGGGTCGTGCAATTTTTCCGGATCGTCGAATCGACCTGGCAGGAAGGGTGATTTCATCCAATGTCAGATAGTTTCTGGGGATTTGTACCAATTGGTTACTGCCGCGCAGCGGATGATTTGAATCGGTGAATTCGATGCTGATGCGATGCGGTTTGCCGTCAAACAGAACCTCGGGCGGCCCGATTTGGAATCCGACAATTCCCAGTTCTTCGTCTGATAACTTTAAATGCCTTGCGATATCAAAGCGACGGATATTGGGGCGAAAGAAAGAAAAAATCTTGTTATCGATCTTCAGTGTCAGTTCAATCGGCTCAGCCGGTTTATTCATGTCGAAAGCCCAGCCGCGGATGGCTTTGTGATCGAACTTTTCGAGCAAACCGACCAGTTTCTTTGCGGGTTCGCAGGGCGATCCTTTCAATTCGATTTTGCCACAAAAGACTCGCAAGGGGATCGGCAGATTTTTACCGGGTATGCGAAAATTGGCCCGATAGTTATCGGATTGCCCGGCCGCGGCGGGCAACGGAATCAGCGGGATTTCCTTGATGCAGTTTCCTTGTTGATCGCTGAGAGTCAACCGGGGTAGGGGAATCGGGCGCTGGTTGAAGGCGACCCAGCCTTGGAAATGGTGATCGACATAGTTAATTTGACCGTAACGATCACCTAACTGGAGTGTCGATTTGTTTTCGATGAGCCAGCTTTGTTTTTGGTTGTCGATTACGGATTTGTCAGTGGATTGTCCGGGAAGGTAAAGCCTGATGATCAATTCGTGGGGGGCGCCATCAAATACCTGAATCGGTAGCGGTATCAGAAACCCTTTTGCCAGGTCTTCAAGTTTATCGGTCGAATCCGACCGGAGTATGGGGAGTTTGCAGGAAACCTTGGTTAGCGGTTTGCCATTGATGAGAATGGCAACTTGAGGTGATTCGATACCCGGGATAAAGGCATAACCCCTAAGTAGTCCATTATGGACAATAACAGGAGAAAGATATGGCTTTTTTTGGCTTTTCAGAGAGTGTGCCATAAAAAAGCCCACATAATATGTGGGCTTTCCGTGCTAGTGGTATGTTACAGCGTAAAAATAACCATGTCTGCCGTTACTTCATCAGCAGTTATACCGACCAGTGTAATTGTTGCTGCGCCATCAAGGAACTCATAGGTAACATTGCCATCTGCCTCGGATACATTTGTTACAAAAGGCAGTAGATCGTTCAATGTACTGACACCGTCGAATTGGAAGGCGAGTTTGTCCGCTCCGTCGATTTCAATGGTGTAGTTTCCTAATGCATTTATTCCAACGACATCGTCACCTTCGCCGCCGATCAGCGTATCATTACCGCCGCCGCCTACCAAGGTGTCGTTTCCGCTACCGCCGGTTACATGTTGATCTCGGCTGTCACCTTGTAAATTCACATCGGTATCGTCACCAACTTGGACTGTTCCGGTACCCACGAGAAGTGCATTCTCAACACCTTTAAGCTCAAGTATTTTTTCTTCCCCAAGATCGCTCAGAAGGAGTGCAAAAACTTCATTGCTTGCGGCATCTGTTGCATCAAACACGACTGTTTCTGCGGAAGCGGAATCCAGAATTCGCTTTCCAATACCCGGAGAGTCTGAATCGCCTATAAAATCCACAACGGTCAGCACACTTTCGCTGATGCCCTGAGCATTGAGTGCATTTATGATGTTACTCAACGCACTCTTCAAATTGCTATTCAGTGCCTGCACGGCGGGATCTGTACTATCCAACGGCAATTGATCGTCGATTTGCCCGGTAATAAAGGTTTCGATTTCTTCACTTGTGGATAAAGTGCTTAATCCCTCGAATGCTAAGTTAACACCTGGCGGTAGTTGAATCGCCAGTTTCATTACACCTGCAGTAACCTCTGTGGCGATCGCGACATTGCCGACGACAACTGCGCCTTGTACTTCGCCATCACTGCCCGTACCCACTATCAATGCGGAGCCATCGCCCAATTCTGTTAACTCAACACTGTCCTCTACTGTATCAAATAAATACTGATCTAGCAGAGCCTTAGTGTCATCGCTTATCGAATCAGCAATTCCTCCAAGTAAAGATTCTGCCGCCATAAATTCCCCCTTTCACTTTGAATTATGAGAAATAGAAAAACACAGATGTTTGGCATCTGCCTGTCAATCATATAGGAATTTGTCAAGATTTGAAAGAATGAAATGTACTCTGCTTAGGGGGCGAATAAACAATTCAGAATAATCCAGACGTATAACGACTGATCTATCCGCTTTTATTTTATATGGAATCCGAGGGGGATTTCAGATTGAAACGATTGGTGTGACCACAGAACATTGGGAGGATGAGGTTTGATGAAGTGCGCGAAGGAAGGGCTATACAAACGGCAGTAAGGCGCTGCATGATGTGACAACAGCCGACCGGAAAGGCGTTTCCTTAACATGGTTTTGGTGAGTACGTGTGTCGATAAAATGATAAATTAATCATTATGATCAAATATTCGGAATCTTATGACGAGCTTGATAACAGCTAAAAGCTTAAGAAGCCTTGCTTATATACTACCGATTGCGGCGATGTTGTTTATTACTGCAATTCCAAGTAGTCATGCTGGTACCGCCCGGGATAAAGTAATCGCGGTTTATATTTTCCGGTTGGCCGAACACGTTCAGTGGCAGAATGCATCCAGGAAAAAACACTATCAGTTTCATATTATTGATGATGATGTTGACGTTGTGTCGCAACTGAGAAATATCGCACAAACCAGTAAATTGCACGACAAGTCTTTTACCGTTACGCACGATGCGATCGGAAACATTCCTGATAATGCCGAGGTGGTGTTCATTGCAAAAGGTAAAAGTGCTTTGTATCCCAAGGTGTTTGAGCAAACTGCCGGCAAAAACATTCTGCTGATCTCGGATAACTTGATGAATGATCGTATCACGCTGATTGATCTAAAGGAAAACGCGAATCATGAAATTTCTTTCCGTATCAATCGGGCCAATATCCTGAATCGGAATTTGGGACTGAATCCGGACATTATTTTACTGGGTGGTGCGGAAATTGATGTGGCGCGATTATACAAGGAAGGTTTGAGAAACCTTCAGGAGCAGGACCAAAAAATGGTCGAGGTACAGCAAAGTATGGCCTCTCTGAAATCGCAAAGCCAACAATTGCAGACCGATTTAAGCCAGGCCAGGCAAGAAGAAGCGCAGCTTGCCAGAAAGCTCTTTCAGGCGGAAGAAATGATCAATCGGCAAAACCAGCAAATCGCCGCGGAACAGCGAACGCTCGAGCAAAAAAAAACGGAAGTCAACCAACTCAAATCTGAGATTGAAAAAATACAAAACGATATCGCGAATAAAAACGCGATTATTGTAAGCGCGGATCAGCAGCTAATGGTTCTGGAAAAAAATATTGCACAAAAAACCGGTATTCTGACGCAAAAAAATCATGAGATCGCTTTGGCTTCCGAGCTGCTAGAGAAACAAGGAGCCATCATTGATTACCAGAAAAATCTGATGCTGCTGGTGACGCTGGTCGGAATATTGGCAATTCTCTTGCTCGTGGGCACTTTTCGCGGGTATCGCAATAAGAAACTGGCGAATGAGCAGTTAAAGCAGAATGCCATCGAATTGAATGAAGCCAAGAAAATTGCCGAGCAACATACGCTGGCCAAAAGCATGTTTTTATCCAATATGAGCCACGAACTGCGCAGCCCGCTCAATTCGATCATCGGTTTTGCTCAATTAATTAACGAAAATGCGAATACTCCCGCTGAAATTCTGGAGCAGTCGCGCATCATTGCGCGTTCTGGCAATTACTTGCTGGCACTTATCAACGATGTACTCGAAATCGCCAAGATAGAGTCGGGAAAAATCGAATTTTACAATGAAGATGTGGATTTCTTTGCTTTGATCCGTGATGTGGAGAATATGTCGCGCATCGCTGCGGAGAAAAAGGGCCTAAATATCATTATGGACTTTTCGTCCACTTGCATCGGATATGTTTATACCGATGCCGCCAAGTTGCGGCAAATCTTTATCAATCTGATCAACAACGCCATCAAATACACGCGTAGCGGCGGGGTCGCGGTGCGAATTCGCTGCGGGCCACTCGATGAGTCGAATCAGTTTCGAATGTATTGCGAGGTTGAGGACTCCGGTATCGGTATTCATGCCGACGATTTGCAGAAAATTTTTCAACCTTTCGAGCAGGTTCGCGATCCCGGTGGCAATTCCGATTTGCTCAATCAGGGCACCGGATTGGGATTGAGTATCTGTAAGCAGTTGATAGAATCAATGCATGGCTCGATCAGTGTTGAAAGTACACTGGGAGTGGGATCAATTTTTAAATTTGATGTAGCTATCCGGCGTTCTCACGAAGAACAAGCAGCACATAAAGCGGAAGCGGAGAAAGTTTCCGTTCGGGTCAAACCGGGACAAAGAATCATTAAGGCGCTGATCGTTGAGGATCTTTCCGATAATGAGCTGTATCTTAGAAAAATTCTTGAAGAGTCGAACTGTGTGATTCTGTCTGCAACCAATGGTAAAGATGCCGTTAAACTATTTAATAGTTGGCAGCCCGATATTATCTTTATGGATAGAAGAATGCCCGTAATGGATGGAATAGAGGCGACGCAGATCATCCGGCAATCACCCGGTGGCAATGCAGTGAAGATAATCGCTGTAACTGCTTCGGTTTTTAAGGAAGATCAGCAAAAAATCATGCAGCACGGCTTCGATGATTTTATTAGAAAACCTTATTTGATCAATGAAATCCGCGATTCTCTGGTAAAGCACATGCAGCTTGAATTTGTATATCATGTTCATGAGGCGCAGCAAAAGCAGCTTAGCGAGACGGTTATTCAACATATTGAAGATTTACAGAAGCTGCCGACAGAAACCAAGGTTCGATTAAGGAAAGCGATCATGGCTCTTGAACTGGAAGAAACGTTGCAAATTATCGCGAGCTTTGAGGATGTATATCCTGGATTGGCCGTCAGCATGACAAAACTGGTTGAGATGTATGATTTTGTGCATCTGCAGGAAGTTGTTGGAAGTCTCGTTGATAGTCAATAAATAGAATGTTTTCGGGGTTGTGTTTGAGGGGGACGTGCCGGCCGGCTTGGTTGGGGAAAGATTTTTATAAATCCATGAACTTGAGTTGTCGGGTGTAAGAAAAATAGAAATTCAATCGATAAGGAGTACAATATTAAAAGCAGATTGGTTCTGAGGGGGCGGTACTAAACTTTCAGTGGCGGCTATTTTGTTCAGAAATTTAAGGTAACTGGGGTGGATACTCAAGCAGATATTCTTATTGTGGATGATACCTTTGAGAATTTGAAGGTTTTGACTGAGATCCTAAAGAAGGAAAATTATAAAGTTCGCCCTGCGATCAATGGCGCGATTGCTCTGGAAGCAATCAAGCAATCTTTGCCGGATTTGATTATTCTGGATGTAAAAATGCCGGGCATGAACGGTTATGAAGTTTGCGAGATTCTTCGTAAAAACGAACAATGTAAATCCATTCCGATTATTTTCATCAGTGCATTGAACGAAACGAACGATAAGGTTAAAGCATTTTCCAGTGGCGGTAGCGATTACATTATCAAGCCATTCAGTTGCGAGGAAGTTAAAGCCAGAGTTTCGACGCATCTTAAGATCAAGCGCTATCAGGACAAGATGGAGGATATGGTGGCGCAGGCATTGTTGAAAATTAACGCACTCAACCAGGAAATCATCGATACCCAAAGCGAGTTGTTGGTGACGATCAGTGAAATCTGCGAATCGCGCTCGCAAGAAACTGGCAAGCATGTCAAAAGGGTTTCCGAATATTCCTTCCTGTTGGCGAAATACATCGGTTGTAGCGATGAAGAAGCTGAATTGATCCGGCTTGCTGCGCCTCTGCATGATATTGGCAAGGTGGCGATTCCGGACCGGATCTTGCTGAAGGAGGGAAAGCTGGGTGATGATGAGTGGGAAATAATGAAAACGCATGCCGAGATCGGTTACAAAATACTGAGCTCATCGAGTCATCGTCCATTGATTACTACGGCCGCCCAAATTGCGCGTGATCATCATGAAAAATGGGATGGTTCCGGATATCCGAGAGGATTGCGCGGTGAAGAAATCAGTATAGGAGGATGTATCGTCGCCTGTGCCGATGTGTTCGATGCTCTGATATCCGAGCGTTGTTACAAGAAAGGCTGGACACCGGAAGACGTTGTGGCTTATCTGGTCGCGCAGAGCGGCAGGCACTTCAACCCCAAACTGGTGGAGATTTTTACCAAGCATCATGATGAGTTCCAACAGATACACCGGAAATATCAGGAATGATGAGTGCATAGCACAATTTACTCGCATAAATATAGTAATTCAGAACATGACGTGTCCGTTCAAAGGGGCGCTTCAATTCCACATTGGCTTCTCTGCCGGTGACTTCAAACGCAATCGGCAATCATAGCTAATAGCTATACAACCAACGCCTTAAAAATTCTTAGCCACTTGTTGCTTAATGATCATGTATTGAATCTTTTGTAGATGGAATTCCAGCATCCGAACGCCTGGGGTAGGTCTAACTCCTATGGCTTCAAGCTCAAGGTGGTACAGGACACGCTGATCTGAGAGTACGAGCGTTGGAATACAGCGGTTACTGGAACTACGGCGAATCCATTGCCGTGGGGCACAAGGAAAGCAAACTGGAGGAGGCAGCGCAGTCGTATCGCAACAAGATTCCGAAGCATGTCTTCCCCAAGGTGCGCAATCTGGTGGTCTATCACTTTCACGACACGTCGGACACCTCACCCGCCAAGCAGACCGTGGACGTGGACGACAACCGTTTTTTTCCACCCCGATGCGGTCCAAGACCAAGTTGGAATGGCGGTAGAAGGGTTCCGAGTCGTACTTCGACACCTACTCTCTTTCCGACGGCACCTTGCATTTCATTTGTCTTGCCACGCTGTTATTGCAACCGAATCCGCCTGCGCTGATTCTGCTGGATGAACCGGAGCTGGGTTTGCATCCCTTTGCCATCTGCATCCTAGTCGAGATGCTGGAAGCGGTGTCGAAGCGCGTGCAGGTGGTGTTAGCCACCCAATCGGTGGCGCTGCTCAACCATTTCGCGCCGCAGGATGTGATCGTCGCGGAAAACGATGGACAAAAGACATCATTCAATTGCCTGGACGAAAAGAACTCAGGAGCTGGCTGGATGAATTCAGTCCCGGCGAATTGTGGGAAAAGAATGTGCTCGGAGGCCGTCCATGATGCGGCTGTTGATGCTGGTAGAAGGCCAGAGCGAAGAAATCTTCGTCAAGCGCACAATCACCCCGTATCTCGCACAACATGGCGTGTATGTGCAATCGCCCATCGTGCTGTGAACGGAGCGCTTGCCTGATGGCGGTGGATTTCGTGGCGGCGTGTCGAACTGGAACCAGATTCGACGAGATCTGTTACCATTGACGCGAGATGGCGATGCGTGGGTTACCACGCTGATGGATTTCTACGGATTGCCAGAGGTATTGGGGATTGGCGATGCGCAGGAAAAGGTCATCGCATTGCAAGAACGCTTTGCTGCAGAGATAAACCATCAGTGGTTTATTCCTTTTCTGGCGTTGCATGAATTTGAAGTATGGCTGTTCAGTGCTCCGGATGATGTCGAAGTGCATTTCGGAAAGGCACATCTTGCCGATAAATTGCACAATGCCGTGCAGGAGGCAGGCCCCCGAACTGATCAACCACACACCCGAAGGCCCGATTATAGAGTCTGGTGGGTGCTTATAAGGAAACTTCAGATGGCCACACGCTACTGGAGAAGATCGGCATCGCGGCGGTGCGTGCGGCCTGTCCGCATTTCAACGCTTGGCTACAGCGGCTGGAAGCCCTGGGCGGGGAGGACAGTGACGGACGTCGAATCTTTGTTGCAACCCGGCGAACGGATTACCCGCCACGAATTGGCCAAGGCGCTGTTCTTGCTCCGGCGCGCGATGGCTGCTTGCGCGCCTTCTTTGGCATGGGGGCAAACATCGCGTGACGGTGGGGACGCGAGGATTGTATCTCAAAATCGATAATCCAGCCTGAACCGGACCGTGCGCCCGGGCTGCCAAAAGATATCCTGCCAATTGGAACCTCCTGCAGGATGTTGATAATTTTCATTGAACATGTTGTACACGCTCAGCGAAGCTTCCAAGCTTTTCATCCAACGGACATCAGTAACCAAATTCAAGTTCGACAGAACATACGAATCGGTTTGTGCGCCGTCTTTCGTTTCGCGCGCACCATAATATTGCAACTCATAACCGGCATGCAGATTTTTCATCAGGGGAATCGGAATGATAAAATTGATCTTGCCGAGATGGTAAGGTGAATTTTTAAGATGCGCGCCATGCTGTTCCGCATCCTGAAACCCGAAACTACTGCGGAATCTTCCCCCCCAGTCCCATGTTTTGTCCAGCGATAATTCAACGCCTTTGGAGATCATCCGATGGGGCGCTTGACCGTAAATGGATAAAAATGGATCTATTGGATTGATGTCCAATGCAATGACATTGAACATATCGATGAAATAGGCGGAGGCACGCACATTCATGTTGGGCTGCGGCTGGTGATCCGCAACGATTTCAGCCGTATCGATGGTTTCACCGCGCAATCCGCTATTGGGAGCACCGAGGGTGGTGATCGTGGAAAAATCACGCTCATACGAATTCGGTGCACGATGTGCGCGACCATAAAGTGCCTTAAGTACGGTCTTATCGCTTGCCTGCCAAACCAATCCGGCACGTGGACTTAAGCGACTACCAATCCAGCCATTATAGTCGTAACGCAACCCCACAGTCGCGGTCAGCGTATCGGTAATACGCCACTCATCTTGTCCGTATACGCCTACCCGGACGACCGGGCTGTTAGTTACGACAAGTACCTCGGGCGGGGTGATATTTTCGAAAGTTTGCCGAATGCTGGTATTGTTCTGGTATTCAATACCCAGCATGAGCGAGTGATTATTAATGGCGGTGGATAAAAGTCGCAGCTCCGCGCCATGCCAGGAACTGGGGCCGGTTGCGATCTGATTGACGCCTTGGGCGACAAAAGCTTGTTGTAAATGATTGCGCCCCACATATACGCGAGCCAAGACATCGAGCGTGTTGTTAATAAAACTGTCGTTGTATTGCAGTTGTGCTTGCAAATGCCGCGTATTGAGTACCGAACGCGTCAATGGGTCTGAAAAAAACGAACTGGTTGGATCGCCCTTGTGTCGGTTACCATAGATGAAATCGAATGAGAACGACTTGTAAGTAATATGCGCGAATCCCTGCTTAAGGTCTTCGCCATCCATGCGCTGTGTGAGCGCTGAAACCCCGCTGGCGCCGAAATCAAAGAAACGGTCGGCTCCGCGGGACTGTAAACCCGAAAAAGACACCAGTGCATCGACACCGCTATCAAATTTTTTCCCGAGGCTCAGTCGTTCTTGCACCATACCTTCCGCTGTCTGATATGAGGAAGACAATTCACCGCCCCGGATGCCGGAGCCCTTGCGGGTAATGATGTTGACCACCGCCAGCATGGCATTCTGTCCATACACTGCACTACCCGGCCCCGGTATGAATTCAATCCGTTCGATCAAATCGATATCCAGCGGAAGCTCTCGCCCGATCTGCCCATGGTCGTAGGTCGCATCATTGATGCGGATACCGTTGATCAACACCAACACGCGCGTATTAAAATCATCCAGCAAGCTAAAGCCGCGTGTGCCGGCATAGTCATATCGGTAATCATAGGCGGAATAGACCCCGGGAAGACTGGCAAGCGCCTCGCTGACCGTGCGCCAACCGTAAGCCCTGATATCGCTGCGCGTGATAACGCTGACTGCAGCCGGGACTTTGTGCTGTTTCTGCTCGTATTTTGATGCTCCCATCACCTTGATGTTACGCAACTGTTCCAGGTTGAAACGCATCAATTGTTCCAAGCTTAGTCCCTTATCGGCATGGGCGGCGTACAGAGGCATTAAGATTCCAACCAGAATCAGGGGCAGCTTCCAGTTCTTGCTCGTCGCAATAACCGTAGTTTCGTCGGATTTATGCATGGAAAATGGATAAATCATTTGCTGATGCCGAAGTTGCCGGTTTAATAAATGGTAGAGTAAATAAGTTTTTGTTATAAAAAACATAACATGTTGCTGTCAGTCAAATTGAATTGCTTCTAATTTGCCGGAAACTCTATTTCATTAAGAGGATAAGCGTTTCCTTAGTTTCGCGGCATGTTGCGTAACGAGAGACCATCACTTCTGCGGCAATAGCAGCGAACATCTTGTGAGTGTCTTCTCAAGACGCTTGACAGCGCATTCCTTTTGTCGAGCATCAATATGCAGAAATACTCACCAATGTAGTGCATTTATTCCTACACTTCTGCTTTTATACACCAAAAATACGCATAGCTCCCCAGTAAAAATTTTTTCTGTTATTCTAAATAGGCAAAAAAAGAATTTTTTGCCTGTTAATCGAAAAGAAAAGGAGAGAAATATGTTTAAAAAATCAATAAGTGCACTCGTATTAGTTATGGCAATGGTTTTCGCTTCAAGTCATGTTTTCGCGGCTTGTAGCTTGGAAACCGAGAAAGATGGAAAAAGCGCCTGCGGAGCTGACCAAGTTTGTTATTTGGTTGAAGGAGCCTGTATTGATAAAAAAAGCCTCCCGGCTGGAAAGGCATGTAAAAAATCCGGTGTTTGTCAGAATTCGTGTGTAAAAGAAGATGGTAAGGAAACCAACGAAGATGGTTCCGAAACAGGAATGTGTAGTTAGTCTTTAAAATACACGATTGCCGTTTCCCTAAGCCGGTAATAGGCTTAGGGAAACGCTGCTTGTCCGACGAACGAGACGAAACGCGAAACACCCGGAATGCAGTGCCAGGGTCATCATATAGCGCCAAAAAATGATTCATATCGCTGAAAGATTGGAACTTACCTTATATAGGCTTACCATTCAGCGTGAGCTAGCATTCACGATTGATCACTGTTGACACAAAATATAGGACATCCCCGGGCGATTCGGTTGCTGCAAGCCCGGGCAGTTTATTTGTTCTCTACACTCCCATTCATCCTTCTTGACACCCCCAATTCAACCCGGTATGGTTGCGCACCTTGCTTCAGGTGCCTCCGGAGTTTTTTCCGGAGGTTAAACGGGAAGCCGGTGCGCTAGAATCGATTTCTTGCCATGCCGGCGCTGCCCCCGCAACGGTAGATGAGTCAACATCCGCGATACGCCACTGTGCAATTGCATGGGAAGGTGCGGATGAGGAAGATTTTTCCGCTCATGAGCCCGGAGACCGGCCTGAAGTCAGCTAACTGAGGTATTGCGGAGGGCAATATGCGGCGTTTTGTCACCGATACCGGTTATCGGTGATCCACCGTATTGCTTCTCTTTGCGATCCTCGATTTTCAACTGACAACGTGCGGGTGTGCACGAGGAAAATGAGTGTATATGCAAAGAAATCCTCCTCTTTTGGCGCGAGTTTTGCCGTGGCTTGGCATGACGATGTGCGCTGTCGCGTTTGCCGCACAAGAAGAAAAACCGGTCATCGTTACCGCGACACGCACGGTGCAAACCGTTGATTCAACGCTGGCATCGGTTACCGTGATTTCGCGCCAGGATATCGAGCGGCAGCAAGTGCGCTCGGTTCAGGATGCACTGCGGGGTGTGCCGGGGATCAGTATCGCGAACAGCGGCGGGATGGGTAAAGCATCGTTCGTGTTCATGCGCGGTACCGAATCCGATCACGTGCTGGTCATGATCGACAATATCAAAGTCGGTTCGGCGACTTCCGGTACTACGGCGTTTGAAAACATTCCCATCGATCAGATCGAACGTATCGAAATTGTACGCGGACCGCGCTCCAGCTTATACGGTTCCGAGGCTATCGGTGGTGTGATTCATATCATCACCCGTAAAGGCGGTGGTAGCGGATTCCGGCAGCATTTGAATTTCGGCGGCGGCAGCTTCGGTACTCTCGAAGGAGCTACCGGCTTATCGTATGGCGGCACGCAAGGCTGGTTGAATCTAAATGCAAGCGGCATCGGTACGCAGGGCTTCAACGCATGCAACGGCACCGCCAGTGCCGGGTGTTTTGTTGATACTTCCGATTTCGCGTTATACGACCGCGACGGTTACCGCAATGTCGCAGGCAGCATGCGTGGCGGCTATCGGTTTCAGAACGGACTGGAACTCGAAACCAATTTCATGCAATCCTCCGGGAAATCGCAATTCGACGGTACTTTTGCCAATAAGACCGTATTGATGCAGCAAGTCGTCGGTGGCACCATCCGCTATGCGCCGACGGCATTCTGGAATTTTAATTTGACCGCGGGCAGTAGCCGGGAAGATTCGGACAATTTTCTCGGGAGTGCTTTTGAAAGCCGGTTCAACACCACACGCGATACCGTTTCGGTGCTGAATACCTTCGCGGTTACCAAAGATCAGCAGCTCACCCTGGGGATGGATTATCAACGCGACCATGTCAAAAGTTCCACAGCGTATACGGTGATGTCGCGTGCCAATTGGGGGGTGTTTGCGCAGCATCAGGTCAATCTCGCCGCGCATCATTTGCAATTTTCGATCCGGCACGACGACAATCAGCAATTCGGTAGCCGCGTGACCGGCGGTGCGGGTTGGAGTTATCCGCTCTCGGATAAATTCTTGCTGACTGCCAACTTCGGCAGCGCTTTCAAGGCACCGACGTTCAACGAGCTTTATTTTCCGATGTTCAGCAATCCCCATCTGAAACCGGAGGATTCCCGGGGATTTGAATTCGGTGCTCGTGGCCAGATTGGGTGGAGCAATTGGTCTATCAATGCATATGAAACGCGTATCGACAACTTGATCGCGTACGATGCCAGCATTGCCGCGCCGAACAATATCGATCAAGCTCGTATCCGGGGCATTGAAGGTATCCTGACCATGCGAATCAATGAGTGGCAAATCAGCACTAATCTGACGCTGATGGAGCCGGTCAATCGCGGTTCCGGGTTCAGTCGCGGTAATATTTTGCCGCGCCGCGCCGAGCAGTCGTTCCGCTTGGATCTCGACCGGCACTTCGGCAAATATGCGGTCGGCGCAATGCTTTTGGTGGAAGGCGGGCGCTATGACGATTTGGCCAATACGCGCAAACTGGACAGCTACGCCAAATTGGATTTGCGTGCGGAATACCATTTCGCACCTAAATGGCGGTTGCAAGGACGCATTGACAATGTATCCGATGAACACTACGAAACCATAGCGTTCTATAATCAAGCGGGGCGAAGTTTCTTTGCCATGGTACGTTATCAACCTTGATCGGGAGCAATCATGCTGACTTTATCGACACGTAATCAAATCACTATCGCAATGCTATTGGTTTTGCTGATGATCCTGACCCGCGGCCATCACTTCGCCTCCGCACACCATCTGGCGGATGCATCGTGGGCGATTTTCTTCCTGGTGGGTATTTATCTGCGACCCGTTTGGCTGTTGCTCGCATTTTTCGCGTTGAGCTGGTATCTGGATTTTGCCGCGTATACTTGGGGAGGCGTCAGCGACTTCTGCCTGACACCGGCCTATGGTTTTCTATTGCCGGCTTACGCATCACTATGGTTCGCCGGACGCTGGTTTGTCACGCATTACCAATTTTCGAGGTATGCCGCCATACCGTTTTTTGTCAGTGGATTGACCGGGCTGGTGTTATGTGAGCTATTTTCCAGCGGTGGTTTTTATTTCTTTTCCGGACGATTCGTACAACCGACAATTACTGAGTTCGGCGAGCGATTGATGACTTATTTTCCTTTCTACGCCGAAACATTTGCGTTTTACCTCGGAACAGCCGTTGCTTTGCATGTCCTGCTGTCGTATCTGGCATCGCTGTTGAGACCGCATTCGCCGGGTATTCGCTAACCGGGTGCCGCTATGAGTGAAGCGGATCTCGCACAACGCTATCGCCAGCGCATGCAGCGCCAAAAAACCGTTGTCGATACGGCGATCGCACGTGCCGATCGTGTAAAAGGTTTGTTGCTGGTATTGACTGGTAACGGCAAAGGCAAATCCAGCTCGGCGTTTGGTATGATCGCACGGGCGCTGGGTCACGGCATGCGTATCGGGGTCGCGCAGTTCATCAAAGGGCGTTCCGATACTGGCGAAGAGGCCTTTTTCCGCAAGCACGACAATGTGGTATGGCATGTACTCGGCGAAGGCTTCACTTGGGATACGCAAAATCTCGAGCGTGATATGGAGATCGCTCGCCGCGGATGGTTGTTGGCACAAACCATGTTGCAGGATCCATCGTTCGATCTGATCGTACTCGACGAACTGACTTATCCGCTTAAATTCGGCTGGCTTGATCTCGATCAAGTGCTCGGTGATCTGAAAAACCGTCCGTCGATGCAGCATGTCGTCATTACCGGTCGTGGTGCACCCGGCACATTGTGCGACGCGGCCGACACCGTCACCGAGATGGTCGATGCCAAGCATGCTTTCCGTGCCGGTATCAAGGCGCAGCAAGGCATTGATTTATAGCATCGATCTTTCCCTGCATCTGAAAGAAGCATTGCTCGCGTGATTTTGTTTCAGTTTGGTAAGTAAGGGAGCCAAGGGAACGCTCTGATTATTGACTACACGAGCGAATCGTTTCCTTGCTCATCTTATTGATAAGTCTCGGTTGCTGTGTTTCGCGCGCCTCACGTTTCATTTCATTCGCCCCGAATTAATCAACGTTTCCCAAAGGAACATCCAGCTAACGATTAAAGCTCTGGATCTATCGCGGTTTTCCGGATACCGGAAGGCGTTTTGTTGTTTCTGAACAGAGGGCATCAGAAGATTTTCGACTTTGATGCTTGACATTTTAATTATTCACAGATTCTGAATGGGTTTCATGATCTAGCGAACAATCTCTGCAACGACATCATAAGCAATATATAACCAATTGAAATTAATGATGTAAATATTGTGATGAATAATTGAACAAGACGATAAAATCACTTAAAAATTTTTAACTTAACGATCTCATTGCTTTGTTATTCACAAAGTTATCCACAGATTTTGTGGATAACAAAAAACCTTGTGTTAACTAAAGGAATAACCGGTATTTTTACGAAAACTACGACGCTTGCGATGGGCTCCTCGCTCAGTCCAAGTGATCACTTTATTGAAGCAGTGCCCAAGAAACCGGGTAAGTTGTTAAGCTCCGACAAAACAGAAAAGAATCTTAATAATCATGCGTATGAAACGTAAACTATTCCATCAAATTTGATGGTTAAAGTGGTGTTAGTTGCAATCCAAGGGAAGTGTGTTTAAGTGCCGGGATGAATCATATTGCCGGATAGCACGTCATAAAATCGAATACTGTCCAGTATTTCCCTTAATCATCGGATTAAGTTGCATTTTTATTATTTTAATAACCATCTGGCCTGACAGTTATTTTGTCAAATTGGATAACTGTCAGGCTAGGCGGATTAACTGCATATTTTCTGAAACTTGAAGTACTGATTACTCGTACTTACGTACGGAGTTTTTTCGACGATCCTGGTAATAACAGGTTATTTCTTTGCTGTAGTCGAACCATCCCCACCGACAGAAGGGGCAATACCAACTTTATAAATCCCAGAATTCAGTAGAGTGCCGTCACTCAGATAGATCTCCCATTTTCTGGGATTGTCGTCAATGACGAAAAGATAAGCTGCATATCCATCTGTTGTCATCATTGCAACACCCATACCATTTTTACTAAAAGAACCGACAATCCCGTTGGCTGCATCAGTCACGCAGCCAGTTCGCTGCCCGCCAACGATTTGTGTGTTTTGATTAATCACAAGCTGCATGCCATCACAATAATCAAATGACCCATCTTGAGATTGTAAAATAATATCGACAGTTTTATTTGAAACAAGCGGACCCGCCATTGCAACAGAAGCAAAGGTCATTGCCGCTACTCCGGTTAATAACAATTTCGCTTTCATATAATTCCCCTTTTTTAGTTAAATATTGTTGTAAGTATGCGTCAAATATGATTTTGACTTTTATTCGAATTTAGCTTGCAATTTAAAGCAAGTAAAAATACGAACGACTCATTCTAATAACGGACCCAATATTATGTCAACAATCAAATTATGGGATTGTTCTGGAGGCTTTTTAGCCGCCATTGCGAACTTACGATGCTTGGTCCCGGTTTATGACTTGCCGGTGTTATGACACTGATCCCAGGACAGTGGTGAAGTGAGTATACAGTCGTGTGTAAATGAGGCGGCGCTAGAACCGAAGCGGCCAGGTTTCATGAAGAGCAGTGCTGGCGGCAGAGTAAGGATCGGTTTGCGTCGCATTTTGTAAGTATGCTTGCCACTGCGGGATTGCTTTGCTTGTATGCCTTATACGCGGTATTTTTAACCTGATCCGCTTGAGTCTGCGTTGTTTGCTGTGTTGGTCAATAAAATATTAAATATTAGAGCCTTAGGCTAACAGAAGAAATCTGTTAGCCTAAGGCTCAATTAGATTCTAAGTATCAGTATCTAATTAAATGCTAGCAACCTGGACCAGGACAAAATGTATTGACCAATACTGTGATATTACTGCTGGTAAATGGAGAGGCGCCCTGTACTTTGGGGCCTGTACTGACATAGCCCCAGCTCGTTACACCGACAATAATGTTTTTATTGGCAGCAGACCCCGGAGTATCAGGAGTGGCAACAGGATCAATACCAAAGTTTGCAATCCAAGGACCGCCACTGGAGCCGCCTCTTTGACGAGAGCCAATGGTGGTGTTATTAAACCAACCGCTTGCAGTGAGCGTGTATCCAAGAGAATCCGTACGTTGCATAACCCCGCCATAATCTAATCCGACCGGATAGCCCAGTTGGGTTAGCTGTATTGCATTTAAGCCCGCAAAACTTGTAACGCCCCAATTATCCCAACCATAACCTAAATAACCTGTTAGTTGACCTGGATATTTAAGAGTAACAGGATCCACGTTTGCACGCAGTAAAGCTACGTCTTCTGGGCAAACTACGCTACATCCAGATGAACCGTTGTACCAGGATGTCATCACTACCGCACTCGATGCCGAATAAACACCATAAGGCGCATTATTGACGAAATTGTCATCTTTGGCGGGTACATAAACCCAGTTACTGTAAAAACTTTGCCCGCCATAAGGTGCTACACAATGGGCAGCGGTCACAATGATGCCATTTTTGATTAGTGAAGCTGAGCAGACATAAGTCGCCGCTCCTATATTGAAATATAATTTTCCCGATGCTCTAAAGGGGTATTGTCTAGAGGTTTGGTTGTTTCTCGCATCAGCCCGGGATGTAGTAAAAGGATGTTTGTATGTTCCGTATTCTTGACTTGAGATATCGTCAGACTCTTCACTTGGTGCAAATTTAGATTTAGGTATTGACATCGGATTAAGTTTTCCGCTTCCATCCTTTCCTTTTGATACTCCTGCTAAAGCATTTGAAGAAGAAATATTCTCGGCAGATGCTGCTACATCCGGCAGTGATGCCGGAGGTTGCGGTAACGGCATTGGCACAGCATTTTCAAAATCAATAGACTGCATTTGTGATTGCAAATCCTGGGCCGGTACTTTTAAAATAGTTACATCAATGCCTGTCTGTACATTAGCTATTGCTTGGCTGCTAACAATCATCAAAAACATTAGCAACGGAACAAAGGCTAGTATATGAGTTTTTCTCATTTTATTTCCCCTTTTTTCTTTATATAAGAATTAAATAAAAAGCCAATTTGTGTGTGTTTTTATGCTTGTAATTCAATTTGTTTATATGCGTGCACACACGGTTTTATGTTAATACATTTTATATTGGCATGCTATTAAATTTTGGGTGCTTAATGGATTGATTGTTTCCTGCTGTGCTGAAATGTACGAGCGCATACCTCGGTTAGAGCGATTGATCTAATCGACCGACCAAAATTTCAATCGAATAGGCATATTCAAGCAACGAGGCTGAGCGACTACTTGTGTGACGAGGTATACTTATGACTCTTTTTAGCCAAAGTTAGCGAAGTGTTTACCGGAATCATCGAAGCAGTGGGTCTAATAAGCCAGGTAAAGATGTTGGATGGCGGTGTTGTCAACGGATTGACTCTGGCGATTTCTGCCGGCAATCTGGATCTTGCCGATGTAAAGCCCGGCGATAGCATCGCGGTCAATGGCGTATGTCTGACGGTTACCGAATTGGATAAGCACCGATTCAGTGTTACGGTGTCGCAGGAGACGCTTGCTTGCACGCAAGGTTTGGATCGTTTCGGTACCCATGTCAATCTGGAAAAAGCTATGCGGTTATCGGACCGGCTGGGCGGTCATCTGGTCAGCGGTCATGTCGATGCGATCGGTGTTGTGGTTAAGTTCGATGCCGTAGGAGAATGCTTCGAGTTGATCATTCAAGCACCGCAATCGCTGTTACGCTATATTGCTCGCAAGGGTTCAATCGCTGTCAACGGTGTTAGCTTGACGGTCAACCGGGTTGACGGCGATCAATTTTCGGTCAATCTGATTCCGCATACTTTGGCGGTGACCAATTTGCAAGAACTGTCTCCCGGTAGGGCGGTAAATTTGGAAACCGACATGCTGGCACGCTACGTTGCGCGGTTGCTGAATATTTAACTGGGGATTACGTATGAGTATCAGCGCTATCCAGGATATCGTCGCCGATCTAAAGCAGGGCAAAATGGTGATCCTGGTCGACGAGGAAGAACGCGAAAACGAAGGTGACTTGGTGTTGGCTGCCGATTTTGTCACTCCCGAAGCAATTAATTTCATGGCTACGCACGGACGAGGGCTGATTTGTTTAACGTTAACCGAGGAACGTTGTCGCCAGCTTGATTTGCCATTGATGGTATCGGCCAACCGAGCTCCGCTCGGCACTAACTTCACTCTTTCGATTGAAGCGGCAAACGGCGTTACTACCGGCATTTCCGCGGCGGATCGTGCGCGCACCATCCAGGTTGCCGTCAAGGCGAACGCCAAGCCGGACGATATTGTGCAACCCGGGCACATTTTTCCGCTGATGGCGCAGCAAGGCGGAGTGCTGGTACGTGCCGGACATACCGAAGCCGGCTGTGATCTGACTCGGTTGGCGGAATTGACACCTGCTTCGGTGATTTGTGAAATTTTGAATACGGATGGCAGCATGGCGCGATTGCCCGATTTGATTGAGTTCGCACGTAAGCATCGACTTAAGATCGGGGCGATTGCGGATTTGATTCAATACCGCAGCCAAACCGAAAGCTTGGTGACACGTGCCGCGCAGCGGCTTATCCAAACTACTTACGGAGAATTTTTGCTGCTCGCTTATCACGACGAAATTGCGAGCACTACACATTTGGCATTGGTCAAGGGGGATATCGATCCGACTGTCGAAACCTTAGTGCGTGTGCATGAACCCTTATCCGCCATCGATTTGCTCGACATTGACGACGACACGCATTCATGGAGTATACACGACGCCATGAAGTTGATTGCCGGGACCGGGTGTGGCGTGATTGTGCTGTTGCATCGTAAAGAAGATCCGGCAAAATTGGTGGAACGGGTACAATTACGGGGATTGCATGTGACGCATTCAGTGAAGGCGGATTTGCGCGATCACGGTATCGGTGCTCAGATTCTAAAAGATCTCAATGTGGGTAAAATGCGTTTGATGGCAACACCGAGAAAAATGCCGAGTGTAGCCGGGTTCGGTTTGGAGGTGATCAGTTATGTGGCGGCGGAACCTGAAGCGACTAATTTAAACCAAGCGATAAAGGAGTTTTGATGGCGTACGATAACGATGTCCCTGAATTTGAGCCATCACTTAATGGAACCGAATTGCGCGTCGGCATCGTCATGAGCCGATTCAATCTTGATATTGGAGAAGGATTGCTCAGTGCCTGCATGGCGGAGTTGAGAAAAAACGGTGTACAAGATGCCAATTTACTGCTGGTTACCGTACCGGGTGCTTTGGAGATTCCATTGACCTTGAAGAAGCTTGCGTTATCCGATCAATTTGACACGCTGATCGCCCTGGGTGCGGTGGTTCGTGGAGACACCTATCACTTCGAAGTGGTTGCCAACGAATCGGCGCACGGTGTTACTTCGGTGCAACTGGAAACCGGGGTGCCGATTGCGAACGGCATTTTGACGACCGACAATGACGATCAAGCCATAGCACGTATGTCGCAAAAAGGTGCGGAAGCTGCCCGGGTTGCGCTGGAAATGGCGAATCTTCATATCAGTATCGATGAATCGGATTTATGAGTAATGTCTTGATGGAATCAACCCCCAAACCCGACCAAGTTGCCGGGAAGCGCAAAAGCCGCCGCCGCGCGGCGCGTGAATTCGCGCTGCAAGGTATTTACCAATGGCGGATTGCGGGCGGCAGTGCGAGTTTCATCGAGGAGCAATTGCGTGAATCTGATGAATTCAAATATGTCGATGCCAAGCATTTCATGCAGATATTGCATGGTGTATTACAGCACCATGAAACGTTGGAAAATAACATTCAATGCTATTTAGATCGGTCTTTGAGCGAATTGAGCCCGGTCGAAGCTTCGATTTTGTTGCTAAGTACGTTCGAATTGATGCATCACCTCGAAATTCCATACCGGGCGATTATTAACGAAGGTATCGAGCTTGCCCGGACATACGGCGGCATTGACGGGCATAAATACGTCAATGGGGTATTGGATAAACTGGCGGCTCAATTGCGTAGCATAGAAATCGGAGCGAAAAAGTAAGCTTCCGAACGATCGGTATCTGCGTGAATTCCGAATTCGATATTATTCACCGTTATTTCAAGCGAATCGATTCGCGGGCGATACTCGGGATCGGTGATGATGCAGCGCTGATCAATATCGCACCCGGCGCTGAACTTGCCATTTCAACTGATACATTGGTTTGCGGCAGGCATTTTTTTGCCGATGCGGATCCCAATAAGCTTGGCCATAAATCATTAGCGGTTAATTTATCCGATATGGCGGCAATGGGGGCCGAGCCGCGTTGGGCTTTGCTGGCTTTGACGCTGCCCGAAGCGCTAGTGCAGCCGCAACAAACTTGGTTGCAACAATTCAGTGCAGGTTTTTTTGCACTTGCCGATCGGCATTGCATTGAGCTGATCGGCGGTGATACAACCGCCGGGCCGCTCAATATTAATATCCAAATCATCGGAACGGTGGACGCAGGTCAAGCGCTGCGTCGCAGCGGCGCAAGGCCAGATGATGATATATGGGTATCCGGTGTGTTGGGGAGTGCGGCATTGGCGTTGCAGCACGAGCTGGGCAACATTGCGTTGGCGGATGCGGAAATTGACAACTGCATGTCTGCGTTGCTGACACCAGTGCCCCGGATTGATTTGGGCCGCCGGTTGATCGGTTTGGCACATAGTGCGATTGATATTTCCGATGGATTGGTGGCGGATTTAGGACATATTCTGGAGAGCTCGCACGTTTCCGGTGTCATTCATTTGGCCGATATACCGTGTTTGCCACAGTTGAAAATCCGGTTGACGCAACCCTTGGCAGTTCATTGCTTGCTGGCAGGAGGGGATGATTACGAACTTTGTTTCACGGCACCGCGGGTGCATCGTGAGCAAATCAACAAGCTTGCAATCGAATTGAAAATCCCGCTGACCCGCATCGGCAAGATTTTGATCGGCGAGGAAGGGCTGATCGTGAAAGACGCACACGACGTTGTACTTACACTGGAGCATACAGGTTATGACCATTTCAGCGCCAGAAGCCGATAAGCCGCCACTCAAGCTTGGCATCAATTTAATCTGCAGTCATCCCGCGTATTTCATCGCTTTTTCAGGTGGTGTCGGACTCAGTCCGAAAGCACCGGGTACAGTTGGGACGCTGGTTGCATTCCCGTTGTTCTGGGTTCTGGATAATTACTTGACGTCACTTGAGTTCTTGTTGCTGATTGATATCTTGTTCATCGTCGGTATTTGGGCATGCGGCCTCAGTGGCAAAGCGCTTGGAGAGCCTGACCACGGCGGCATGGTTTGGGATGAAACCGTTGCTTTTCTGCTGGTGTTGTACTTCACACCCAATCATTGGATGTGGCAATTGATCGCATTCGTATTGTTTCGTTTTTTCGACATCATCAAACCGCAACCGATTCGTTATTTTGACAATCGCCTTAAAGGTGGCTTTGGTGTGATGTTCGATGACATTCTGGCAGCTTTTTTCACGCTGCTATGCTTGGCGGGGTGGACAGCTTGGGTGATGCCCGACTGATAGCCGCCGACATTGGGCCGTGCAAAGATGCGATGGAAGAGCAGGATCAGAGCGAATGCTCCGGCCGTTCTACAATTTCTTGATAAATCAAGTGACGTAATACCGTAAGTTCCTTTTTCCCTAAATTGATAAATTCGATACCGGAAAGAATGATCCTTTCGGGGTGATTAAAGGTTCGCTTGGCTGATTTGATAATTGCTTTAAGTGTGAGCGATATTTCTTCATCAAACACGATTGCAGTGAAAACGAGAATAACTTCTGTACCTAAGCTGCCTATGGGTATTTTTGATTCAATCCCTGCGCCGCTTGTGCTGATATCCACAATGAGTAAACCGATGTCTGTCATTTCCGAGTTCCCTTGAATATTTCCCGGAATACAGCATCGGATGCGACGGGATTTCCGTACACTTTGCATTGATATGGCATTGGGATAGGATAAGTGCACGTATTTGAAAGGTAATTTAATGATCTTGTCGACATAGGCGATAAAGCTATAAGCGGATTGTCCGCTGAATAATCGTATGAGCAACTGATCCCCTTCAAGAATCGGGTCACCTGCGTAATGATCCGACGAGGCGGGCATGGAGACAATGAGCGTAACAGCTTTT
The DNA here is from genome assembly GCA_021582655.1 of Nitrosomonas sp. Lineage (GTDB taxonomy): Bacteria > Pseudomonadota > Gammaproteobacteria > Burkholderiales > Nitrosomonadaceae > Nitrosomonas. Next base: position 589,330 of record CP091135.1, on the reverse strand, counting down.
ACGTAACCGATCAGAGAAACCGGAAAACTATTTTTGTTAACTTCGACTTCTTTGGGTAATTTGGCCAACATGAGCTGCATTTTTTGCCCTACCTTGAGCTGTATTTCATCGAAGCCGATTTTTTTCGATTGAGTATTACTTTCAGTGGAATTTAACATTGTTACCGCATTAGTCGCTAAAATTTTTTATTCTAATGCTTTTTGTCTTAAGAAACCAGGAGGTTGGCGGATTAATCTGATTCAGTACGGTAGATTGGAGAAAAACAGACTGCTCCGAGTATTTCGGGGCAGTCTGTTTGTTTTATGGCAGGAAAATCAGTGGAACTTAGGTTTGGATGGGCCTTTGATAGCTGCGACAACCAAATAGCTGATATAGAGTGACACCGCAAACACACCGTCAGTAATTACCCATTCCATCAAACTTTGTGGTAATCCGACCATGCTTAACCCGCCAAAAAAGACACCTGCGATTAATAATGCAACGATTAAAAAAACTTGATTGGTAGTCATTTTGCTATTCCTTTTGAGAGATTGAAGCTGATTTAGAAATTTCACTGCTACAGCTTACCATCATTAGTTCATGGGATTCACAAAAAGTTCACAAAATATTCACGAGGAATTCACAAAATTTCATCCACTATCGAATTCCATGATTGAATATGTAACTGACCATCGAGAAACGATTCGCATTGTGGAGTGAATAACAGGTTAAGTGCTTATTTATCCTATATAGACTGTGCTTTTGCGCTTTTTATCTTGCTCCGGTTACATTGAAAGTGTTTTTCAGCGATTCACTGGACTGTTTCAAGCTCAAGCGTAATTTTGGATGGTTACTCATTGCAGCAACAGACTCTCCAGTGCTTTTTGATGATTCCATTTGCCGTGAAATAACAATCCTTTTTTGCCCGGTGTGCGATCGCTGGTCCAGGTAATGTAATCACCATCAGGGGTAAATACCGGCAGACCATCGAAGCCGTCTTTATCGGTGACGCGCACCGGTTCTTTTTGTCCATCGATATCGACGATGTACAGCTCAAAATTGCGGTGTCCGTGCAGATTGGTCGCAAAGATAATGTATTTGCCGGAGGGGTGATAGAAAGGTGCCCACGACATTGCTTGTAGGCGTGTGATTTGCTTTTGATCAGTGCCGTCGATGTTCATGGTGAAGATTTCCGCTTCACGGCCATTTTCCGAGAATCTACGCCATACGATGCGCTTGCCGTCGGGACTGAAGAACGGACCGCCGTCGTAGCTTTTGGTTTGTGTCAAACGTTTGACGTTGGAACCGTTTGCATCCATGATGTAAATATCAATCATCGAGGCCGGATTAGCCTTGAACAGCGCCGCTTCTTCGTCGGATAATTCATTGCCATATGCGCGCCGGTTGGAAGCGAATGCAATCAGTTTGCCGTCCGGTGACCATGAGGCTTCGGCATCGTAGCCCAGCGTATTGGTCAGATTCTTGATGTCGCTGCCGGTGAAGTTGGTTTCATAGATATCGTAATGCTCGTCATAATCCCACGCATAAGATTTTTGTTCGCCTGTTTTGCGGCGCTCGATTTCCTCGGTCATTTTGGTGATGGCTTGCGCATCTTCGTGCGTTGATGAAAACAAAACTCTTTCTTGCGAGGGGTGTACCCAAGCACATGTGGTTTTCCCGGTGCCCGGTGATACTTGTTGTACCACGCCGGATTCGATATTCTTTAAGAATATTTGATAAAACGGATTACTGTCCCCGACTTCTGCCTGATAAATCATCCACTTGGAGTCTGCTCGATAATAGGCTTCCCCGGCGCGTTTTTCCTTGACGGAGAGTTGCTGTTCGTCGGTGATGAAACTTAACGCTTGAACGTTCAGTGACGTTGCAAAAAGAAAAATAGCAGCATACGCGCCGGTTGAATTACATGAAATTGTTTGATTGAGGAACAGTCGCATTAAAGTTTATATCCTTACATAAATGAATGGAGTGTGTTGCGATTCCCTGTCGATTTGAGGATGACCGTTGCCATGAATTGGTAACCGGGTATCGACAGTTAATTCAAAATGCATTGTACAAGTATCCGGTAATGCTTGGTGATCCAATCTGTTGCCAGAGACACTGGTTTGCATAAATTTCGCTGCTATAATTCCGCGCGCCAATAAAACAAATTATAAACAACAATTTTGTTATCATAGCCGACTTTCTTTAAGGAACGATTCCCCAATTGCGATACTATTTTCTTAAAAATGCAATGTGGCGGTTTTTTGTCATTGCAAGCACGCTGATTTTTATTGTTCATTCTAATATTGCTTATTCAAATAATCTCAGCGCCAATACTTTTCAAAATTTACTGACAAGAGGTCGACTGGAATTCGGCGGCTGGATACATGGCGGTGCGACGGCTAATCCAAGCCAAAGTAGCGGATTTAATGGTCCTGTCATTTTTGCGGATCAAGCTAACCAGTTTCAGTTGAATCAATTCAATTTGTTCATCCAGCGCCCGGTTAGGATGGAAGGAAACACTTTTGATTGGGGAGGGCGCTTCGACTTTATGTTCGGAACCGATGCCATATATACGCAAGCTTTCGGTGTGCCAACTTTCGATGTGAATACCGGGGAATTAATAAAGCGGAGCAATTGGGATCTCGATTTATGTTGCGCTTCAACCAAAACCTATGGTATCGCGCTGCCGCAAACCTATCTGGAAACTTATTTGCCGATCGGTAATGGGCTCAATATGAAAATCGGCCATTTTTATACGCCGACAGGTTATGAAACAGTGCCTGCGCCTGATAATTTTTTCTATACACGTGCTTATACTTTAAATGTCGGAGAGCCCTTCACGCATACAGGAATGCTGGCAAATTATCAGGCGAGTAAAAACTGGTCGATTTTGGCAGGAACGCTGACTGGTAGCGCCAACGGTGGTTGGGATGGCGGTTGGGATAAACAACTCGGTAATTGGGGTGGCCTCGCTGGATTTACTTGGAACAGCGACAACCGGAATACGTCTTTTCATTTTTCTGGAACCTACGGTGAAACGTCGACTCGCAGTAGCGAAGCATGGGCATTCTATAACATAGTATTGCAACACAGGATTACGCCTAGGACACAATTGGTGTTACATCATGTTTACGGCCATGCGGGCGGTGTTTTGCTGAACAATTTGAAATACAGTAACGTAATAAAGGATGCTGAATGGATGAGTGCGGTAGTGCATTTGTACTATGATCTTACCGATCATGTGTCGGTCGGTTTTCGCGGAGAGTGGTATCGCGATGAAGCGGGTTTCCGAAACCCATCTCCGTTCAGAATTGCAGCAGCAGCGAATAATGTCAACGGTACAGTAGTGAGCTATGCAGGAAATTTAAATAGTGTCACGGTTACACCGGCGGATTATTATGCCGCTACAGTCGGTTTGAATTGGAAAGTCGCAAAAACAATGAGATTGAAATGGGATTTCTTGAAGAAACTAACGGTGCGTCCAAACATTCGGTATGATAGAGTCGACGCGTATCGCGCACCAGCCTATAGGCCTTTTGCTGGGAACAAGGATCAAATCCTGTTTTCGTTGGATTTTGTGCTTCCTTTTTAAGGAGCCGAGATTCAGAGAGTTTTTTTCGGAATAGAACTTAAAGACCAACCACCGAAGAATTTCGGTGGTTGTTCGTTACTTTCTCAAAGTCCTTTGCTTACAGAGTGTTCTGTACTTTTTGAGGTGAAGTCACGATCTTGATTAGCTTTCGCTTTGTTGATGACATTGCTGTTTTTCAACTCCAACGCCATTTTTCTATGAAAATTAGCGTGTGACTGATTCTCACGGAGGTCTTTCTCGTATTCACGAATGTTGGCTGAAGCATGCGATTGAATTTCAAGACCTTTTCTGCCGAAATAATAAGGATGATCCTCGTATTCCTTAAGAATTTTCTTGTTTTCCCGCAATCTTGCTCTTGCTTCTTGAGCTTGGCCATCATAATACTGCGCCAATGCTTCGTGATCATTGTTGGAAATTCCAGCCGGCGCTGCAACAGAAGAAGAGCCTGTGTGTGCGCATGCAGAAACAATTGAAATTACTAAAAATAGGGATAATGCCCTTACGTTTTTCTTGATTAATTCTTTTCGGTTGTATATTGGTGATGCCATGTCAATTCCTCCAGGGTTCAGTATATGTAGGGAAAACTTTCGTGTATGTCGGTAAAACCATTGCAATTAGTGTCATCGCAACCTCCTCGGTCGAATTTTTTTCGAATCAACCATATTAATACTCCATTCACTTAGGTTTAATTTAGAGAAATCCTTATCTTGAAAAAAGAATCAATACATTCTGTTTTCATTTCTCAAAATAGGATCCCGCCTTGTGGCAATCATTAACCACATTACATACAAGGTTATGAAAAATAATAGCTTTTTGTATGTAAATAGCAGTCTATCATATTCACTTAAGAATGCCAACAAAATATCTGACTTTTTTACTCGGGAATAGTTCGCACATGTTATGAAATTTTCATATAAGGTGGAAATTGGTATCGCCGCATAAGGTTGAAACAGTGCTGCAAAATCAGTAGAGACAAGCGATATGATGCTTTCTTAATAATCAATAAAGAAATTTTGATCGGATTCTAACGCTGTGGTGTGGCATATTTAGAGATAGAATTTTAATTTAATAATTTTGGGGAAACGGTGATGAATTCGGCAAGCGAGATGAAACGCGAGGTGTACGGAACACAGCACCGAGACCTATCAACAAGATAAGCGAGGAAGCGAGTTATCCTCGCAGCGAAGTGATTCGCTCGCACAGCCAATTAATCGGTACTTCCTGAGTTACTTAACCAATCGCAAAATAACATGCAAATACCAAAAAGAATTGCCTTGAGCTTTTTATTTTTTGTCATTTTCTTGTTCAACAGTCTGGTTGTCTTTGCAAACAACTCAAGCTTTCATCATCACATGCAAATCCAGTTGTCGCCGGATACATCGGAAATTCGAGTTGTCGATCGAATTCAGATTCCCGATCGGATGCGAAATGCGCAGGAGCCCGTCTTATTGCGGTTCTTTTTACACGGCGGATTGACGGTCACCAATGTGCGCGGTGCAGTCCTTGAAACCGAAGGTGATGAGATTGCGCTGAAGTCCCGTCCCATTTCGATCCGGCATTACAGCGTGACGTTGCTGCCGGGCCAGCAGGAGTTCACGCTGCAGTTCAGCGGTAAGATCTATCATCCAGTACAAGAGTCGGGGCAGGCGTACTCACGCAGCTTTGGCTCGACCCCGGGAGTGGTTTCGACAGAAGGCGTGTTTCTGGCTAACGCCAGCGCGTGGTACCCGCAATTTAGCGGTGCGTTGGTGTCGTTTCATCTGGATATTCAAGTGCCATCCGGATGGGATGTGGTGAGTCAGGGTAATTTGTTGCGTGAGCAGCGAACGGATGCACTGCAAAATATTGTTTGGGAGGAAAAGCAACCGCAAGATGATATTTATCTGGTTGCGGGGCGTTATCAGCGTTACACGCAATCTACCGGTGCAGTCGATGCAATGGTGTATTTACGCAGTCCTAATCCAATGCTGGCGCAGAAATATCTCGATGCGACAGCACAATACATCGCTATGTATAGCAAGCTGATCGGCCCATATCCGTACAGTAAGTTCGCGTTGGTGGAGAATTTCTGGGAAACTGGTTACGGTATGCCGTCGTTTACATTACTCGGTACCAAGGTAATTCGTTTGCCGTTCATCTTGCACTCGTCGTATCCGCACGAAATCCTGCATAACTATTGGGGCAACGGTGTGTTCGTCGATTACGCCAAAGGGAACTGGGCCGAAGGTTTGACTGCTTATCTTGCCGATCATTTGATTAATGAACAACGCGGCAAAGGTGAAGAATACCGTCGCGATGTACTGCAAAAATACGCGGACTTTGTTAACAAGGAAAAGGATTTTCCGATTATTCGTTTTGTATCGCGCCATAGCGCCAGTTCGGAGGCTGTCGGATACGGTAAGACGATGATGTTCTTTCATATGCTGCGCTACGAACTCGGCGATGGCGAGTTTGTGCGTGTGTTGCGGCGGTTTTATCAGCAATTTAAATTTCAGCCAGCGACATTCGCCGATTTATTGGCAACCTTTAACGCTACTACCGGCAAAGATCTGTCTTGGCAATTTGAGCAATGGGTACACCGCGCCGGTGCGCCGGATCTGGTATTGCATGCCGCGAAAGCCGAACCTTCCGACCAAGGATTTAAACTGACATTGGCGATTGAACAAACCCAAACGGGTGAGCCGTATCGCTTGAAAATCCCGGTTGCTGTCACGCTGGAGGGTGAGGATATGGCGATTGAATCGCATATCACCGTCGAGCAACGGAAACAAACCGTTGCCATGGAGTTTGCCGGTCGTCCGGTGCGTATCGATCTTGATCCGCATTTCGATATTTTCCGCCACTTGGACAGTCACGAGATTCCTGCGGCGTTATCGCAGGGTTTCGGTGCGGAGAAACCGCTGCTGGTTTTGCCGGTACGGGAGCAAAAAACCGTACTGGACGCGTATCGCGCGCTGGCTGCGAGCTGGCAGAAAACCCAAGAGAGTCCGCTGGAAATCGTTACCGACGAGCAATTAAAGGTTTTGCCCAAAGATCGTACCGTTTGGATCCTAGGTTGGCAAAACCGCTTTGCCGGTATCGTGCCGAAAGCCTTGGCGGATCGTGGTGTTGCTTACCAACGCGAGCAATTGCAATTGGAGTATAAAAGCTATCCGCAGGCCGGCCATGCTGTGGTGTTGACCGCCCGGCAACCCGCTGATCCGGATAAAACGCTGCTGTGGATCGCTGCCGATAATCCCAAAGCCATCGCCGAGCTTGCTAATAAACTGCCGCATTATCGCAAATACAGTTACCTGGTATTCAAAGGTGACGACTTGATCAATATTGACAAAGGACAATGGTCGATTCTGCAATCGCCGATGACGCAATGGATCGAGCAAAAAGACGGTTACGTTCCTCATGTTGTGCATACCAAGCATGCCGGTATCACCAAGCCGCGCCGCGCCTTGGCGGAATTGCCGCCGGTTTTCTCCGAGCGTCGCATGATGGAAGACGTTGCGCATTTATCGCATGAATCATACAGAGGACGTGAACTTGGCACGTCCGAACTGGACGAAGCGGCCACCTACATCGCCAAGCAATTCCAGCAAATAGGGCTGTTGCCTGGTGGTGACAACAGCAGTTTTTTTCAGATTTGGCAGCAGGATGTCGGTCTGCCGAAAGGCAATATCACATTGCGTAACGTCGTAGGAATCTTGCCGGGTACCAATCCGCAACTGGCCGGGCAAAGCCTGGTGATCGGTGCGCATTACGATCATCTCGGAATCGGTTGGCCGGATGTGCGTGTTGCGCATCAAGGCAAAATTCACCATGGCGCGGACGATAATGCCAGCGGTATCGCGGTGATATTAGAACTCGCCCGCCAGATCGTGCCGAAATGGCAGCCCGAACGTACCGTCATTTTCGTCGCGTTTACCGGTGAAGAGGCGAATTTGTTAGGCTCCAAGCATTACATCGGTGTCAGCGATAAGTATCCCGTCGATAAAATCATCGCAATGCTGAATGTGGATACCGTCGGGCGGCTGGAAAATAACCCGGTGACGGTATTCGGTACCGGTACCGCCCGCGAGTTGGTGCACATTTTGCGCGGCGCAAGTTTTGTCACCGGTATTCCGGTCAATGCCGTCCAAGACGATTTCGGCTCCAGCGACCAAGCCGCATTTATTCAGGCCGGTGTGCCCGCGGTGCAATTGTTCGCCAGCGCACACGAGGATTACCATGCTCCCGGTGATACCGCCGATAAAATTGATTCCGCCGGATTGGTTAAAGTCACCGCAATTCTCAAAGAGGCTGCAGAATACCTTGCCAATCGCATCGAGCCACTGACGGTTACACTATCAGCAGTTCCTGCGCCCGTTGTCGGTGCGTCTAAAGCAAAACGCAAAACCAGCCTCGGCACCGTCCCGGATTTTTCGCACCAAGGTGACGGCGTGCGCATCGATAATGTTCTTCCCGGTTCTCCGGCACAACAAGCGGGGCTTCGGGCGGGCGATATATTGATTCAACTGGCCGGGCAACCGATCAGCGACTTGGCATCGTATGCGAATATTTTGCGCATGTTGAAAGCAGAAGAGAAGGTGGAATTGCGGTTTAGGAGAGATGAGGAAGAGCGGGTGGTTGAGGTGGTGTTGGCAGAGCGATGATTTCGGTGTCGGTCAGGAAGCACTATAGAAGCAAATCGAAAGCCGTAGTCAGGTAACGAATATTATATTTGAATGCATAAGAATCGTCGTAGTATCTCGTAAAAATTATTCAAGTACGGATTCTTGTTAATTTATAGCAAGAGCAATAAGGTAAATGATAATTTTTGCACGGTGAATTCAAATTTCTATTCGTGTACCCAATTCAAGTACTCGGTTGGCGGGTAGTTTGAAGTATTCGGCTGCGTTACCGGCATTTCTCGCCATAGCGGCGAAAAGACGTTCTTGCCACAGTGCCATGCCACCACCAGGGGTGGGCACGATAATTTCACGACTGATGAAATATGAAGTTTTAAGTGGCTCGAGTTCCAGTCCCGGTTGCTTGCATAGCTGCAGCGCGGCGGGTAAGTCGGGTTCTTCTTTATAGCCATAACGAACGGTGACCCGATAGCAATTTCCCGCTAAAGCTTTTATTGTCACACGTTCGTTATCCGAGACTCTTGGAATTTCCTGGTAGCTTACTGTCAAGAAGACGACACTTTCATGCAACACTTGGTTATGCGCAAGATTATGCAACAGCGCATGCGGTACTCCAATATGATTGGAAGTCAAAAAAACCGCTGTTCCGCTCACACGAACAGGCGGGTGCGCCAGGAGCGACTGCAGGAACGGTTCGAGTGGCAGATCATCTGCACGCAATTGCTCAAGCATAATTTTGTGCCCGCTATTCCATGTCATCATGATAGAAAAGATGGCAACACCAATTGCCAAGGGAAACCAACCGCCCTGAAAGATTTTCAGTATCGTGGCTGCAAAAAATGTGGCATCCACCGTAAGAAAAAAAACGGTTGCCGCCAAGCTGGCGATTAATGGATAGTTCCAGGTAAAACGCAGCACAAAGAAAGTTAGAATGGTTTCAATCACCATGGTCATCGTGACCGCTACGCCATACGCCGAAGCAAGATTTGACGAAGACTCGAATCCCACTACCGCCAGAATCACGGCGACCAGGAGTATCCGGTTAACAAACGGGATATAAATCTGACCAATTCGCTGACTCGACGTATGTAAAATCCGCATTCGTGGCAAAAAGCCGAGCTGAATCGCTTGGCGGGTTACTGAGAACACTCCGGAAACAACCGCTTGAGATGCAATTACCGTCGCTGCGGTTGCTAATGCAACCGCTGGATAAAGCGCCCAGGATGGAAACAACAAAAAAAACGGATTGGCGATAGCGGACGGATCGGTAAGCAGTAACGCGCCTTGCCCCAGATAGTTCAATATCAGTGCCGGTAGAACGCATCCATACCAGGCAAACCGAATCGGTTTTGTGCCAAAATGCCCCATATCGGCGTAGAGAGCCTCACCCCCTGTTACCGCCAGGATGATGGCACCGAAAGCAATGAAAGCAAGCAATCCATTATTCAAGCAAAAATTAATAGCGTGTAATGGATTGAATGCTTGAAGAATTTCTGGAGCGATAGCCGTATTGATCGCTCCGGTCACTCCCAGTGTAATAAACCATAGTAAAGTTATGGGTCCAAACACCGCACCAACCCGGCCGGTTCCATGTCGCTGAATCAAGAACAGTGAAATCAAAATGACCAGGGTTATCGGTAATACATAAGGCCGGAACAAAGGCGTTGCGACTTCTAGACCTTCCACTGCACTCAAAACCGAGATTGCGGGTGTAATGACGCCATCACCATAGAATAGTGCGGCGCCAAATGCACCGAGTATAAACAATGCATTGCGCAATTTTGGGCGATCGCCGATTGATGAACTGGAAAGCGACAACAGTGCCATGATGCCGCCTTCGCCGTGATTGTCGGCACGAAGAATCAGCGTGATATATTTCAATGTGACGACAATCATAATTGTCCAGAAAATCAACGATACAATACCGATGATATTGCTTTCTGTGACAGTAAGGCCGTGATTGGGGTCGAAAACGGTTTTCATGACATACAGCGGACTTGTGCCGATGTCGCCGTAGACAACCCCCAATGCTGCCAAACTCAAAACACCTAATGATGTGTTTTCAGCCTTATTTTTTTGCTTTCCGCTTGGATTGATCATAGCCGCCACGCATAAAGATCAGCATTATATGCCTACTCTTTTATCGACTCGATGTTGTTTGGTATTTTCGCAACGAAGCGATTTGCTTAGCTTATGTAGCCAATTAATTGGCGCTTCCTTAATCCGATTATTTCTTTCAGCGATGTCCCCGGTGCCCTCTGCCGTGGTGACCGCCACCGAAGTGTTTATGCCCGCCGCCCCAATGCCGGTGTCCGCCGATGCTGTGTTTGTGGCCGCCGTGAAGGTGGATGCGGCTACCGATAAAGTGTCTTGGCCCGACATGGATATGCCGCTGATTGCTGAGATAACCGTGGCTGCTGCCATAATATACTGATGGTTGGTGGCCGTAGCCGTAAGCGGTGCCGCGATAATATCCGATACTGCCGTAATAGGGGGTGGCTATACATCCGGCAAGCAGAAACATGCTGATGACGGCGACAAGGATCAGTGTTTTGTTGGTGTTCATGGTACGCCTCCTGAGTAGATCGACAGTTGAGTTTTTCTTCATCTCACACCAGTTTTTTCTGGTATTGCGGATCTCATTGTGTGACTTGGGAACTGAATAATGTCTGAATGCGAGAGTGTGTCGCGTTGTTCGTTCGCTGACCTGTGATTGACTTGATTGGAACAACACGGTAAAAAGACCGCTGCCGGTGATGAGAAATATCAAATCGGAAATAGCGCGCCATACATCGATTTCGTATTGAAAATGATGTCGATGGTCCGCACCATGAGGATCAGACAATGCCGGGAAAAATACCTGGAGACCCTATCGATGCTTCCAAAATTCGCTTGATAACCGGGATTCATCCGGCACATGCGCTTGGATTGACGGTTGGCTATCTGATGACCAAACCGGCATTTGCGCGATTACCTTTCGGGCATTGGTCGCGTGTACTGGTGGGGCAAATCAATCGTGGGCATTATTTGATCGCTGCCAGTGGCGATCGTGTGGTTGGATTTATCGGCTGGGCGTTGACCACCCTGGAGAAAGGCGAGCTTTGGCTGGCGGGAAAAGGGGAACTGGCGTTCGAGGATAGCAAAGCGGGCGAGATTTTTCTGGTTAATGCGTGGGCTGCGGAATCGCATGCAGTGACGGTGGTGATGTTGAAGCATTTGCGTGCGGTAGCTCGGGATCATAAAATGATTTATTTCAAGCGATTCTATCCGGATGGCCGGGTGCGCCCCGGACGATTGCGTGTCAATGCGTTTGTCAATGCACATATTCGTGCCACGCAGTCGGATGAATAGATGAGATAGCTGTTCCTGTTTTCCGGTTGTTTCGATTGATGAAAGGCTAATGATATGAAAGACGAAACCATTGCGATCCATGCCGGTTACCAAACCGATCCCACGACCAAATCGGTTGCTGTGCCGATTTATCAAACAGTGGCTTACGAATTCGACAGCGCACAGCATGGTGCGGATTTGTTCAATCTGGCGGTTCCCGGCAATATTTACACTCGCATCATGAATCCGACCAACGATGTGCTGGAGCGGCGGGTTGCCGCGCTCGAGGGCGGTGTGGCGGCGCTGGCGCTCAGTTCCGGACAGGCGGCGATTCATTATGCGGTGATCAACATTGCCGAGGTCGGCAATAACATCGTTAGCGTGCCCATGCTTTATGGCGGAACCTATACACTGTTTGCGCATATGCTGCCGAAATTGGGAATCGAAGTGCGTTTTGCCGAGGACGATCGCGCCGTCAGCCTGGAACCGCTGATCGACGGCAAAACTGCGGCAGTGTACTGTGAGTCGCTGGGGAATCCGGCGGGCAATATTCCGGATCTTGAGGTTATTGCCGCAATGGCGCACCGCTATGGCATTCCGGTGATCGTCGATAATACCGTGCCGACACCGGTGCTGATGAAACCTATCGAGTACGGCGCGGATATTGTAGTGCATTCCCTGACCAAGTATATGGGCGGGCATGGCACGTCAGTCGGCGGTATTATCGTCGATTCGGGCAGATTTCCGTGGGCTGAGCATGCCGGGCGTTTTCCGATGCTGAATCATCCCGAACCTGCGTATCACGGTGTGATTTATACCGAAGCGTTGGGGCCGGCAGCCTACGTTGGGCGGGTACGTACTGTTGCATTGCGCAACACCGGCTCGGCCATGTCGCCAATGAATGCGTTCTTTTTCTTACAAGGCATTGAAACTTTATCATTGCGCATGGAACGCCATACCGAGAATGCTTTGAAGGTGGCGCAATATTTGGAGCGGCATCCCAGCGTGGCATGGGTCAAATACGCCGGGCTGCCGTCGTCGGAATATTATCAGCTGGCGCAAAAATACATGCAAGGACGACCGTCGGCGTTGATGGCGTTCGGTATCAAAGGCGGTTTTGATGCGGGTGTGAAGTTTTATGATGCACTCAAGCTATTCAAGCGCTTGGTCAACATCGGCGACGCAAAATCGCTGGCGGCGCATCCGGCATCGACGACGCATCGCCAGCTTACCGAAACTGAGCTCGCTGCCGCGGGTGTAACGGCGGATATGATCCGGTTGTGTATCGGTATTGAAAACATTGATGATATTCTCGAAGACTTGAAGCAAGCACTTGCGGCAGCCGAATAAAACGCTGTGTTCCCACAAATTGCTGTGTAAAATTCCGTGCTTGCCTGTTGTCACGTTTTCCCTGAATTCCGGGAGATGCGATAGCAGCGAAGACCAAAATGTCTTTTCATATCACAAAACATAAGGAGTCAATCATGGCACGAGCCAGTGCACGTCATATTCTGGTGAATACCGAAGAGCAGTGTAACAATTTGAAAGCCGAAATCGAAAACGGTGTTGATTTCGGCGCATTGGCGCAACAGCATTCGTTGTGCCCGTCGGGGCGGCAGGGCGGTGAGTTAGGTGAATTCGGCCGTGGCCAGATGGTGCCGGAATTCGACACCGTGGTGTTCAGCGCCCCGGTCGGTGTAGTGCAAGGTCCGGTAAAAACGCAATTTGGCTATCATCTGGTGGAAGTGACCGAGCGCAGCGAGTAAATGTTGTTCGTAAGCGATTCGTTTGGGCGGGCCGTTGAAGAAGTTAATTGCATTACCACTGCAGTGTTAACGATAGACTCAAAATACTTATCCTATATAAGCACTTTTTCGCTTGCTTTTACTTGGCACCGGCTATTTCGAAAACGTTTCTCAACACTCTGGCAGCCGGCGGGCCAGATACTTGGTAAGAGGCACTGTTACGAATGAGGTAGCTCTTCCGCGATATTCTGATTGCAAGTATAATTCTGTGATTTTTCCGTTATACCGCCAATTTTCAGGCCTTATTGGTGGCTTTTCGAGGATTGGAAAAAATGAAACCACCTATTCGTATTGCAGTCACCGGCGCAACCGGGCAGATCAGTTACAGTTTGTTATACCGCATTGCGGCGGGTGACATGTTGGGGCAGGATCAGCCTGTCATTTTACAGTTGCATGACATTACCGATGCGCAGTCATTATTTGACGGTATCGTGATGGAACTCTATGACTGCGCGTTTCCCTTGTTAGCCGGAATCGTTACTACCGATAATCCGGAGGTTGCATTTAATGATGCGGATATTGCCTTGCTGGTCGGTGCACGGCCGCGCGGTGAGAATATGGAACGTAAAGATCTGCTCGCGGCAAATGGTCCTATTTTTATTGAGCAAGGCCGTGCACTGAATGCGGCTGCAAAGCGCGATGTCAAAGTATTAGTAATCGGCAATCCTGCCAATACGAATGCGCTGATTGCCATGAAAAACGCGCCTGATCTCAGCCCGGCAAACTTTTCGGCGATGCTGCGGTTGGATCATAATCGGGCGTTGTCCCAGGTGGCGTTGAAGTTGCATGTATCGGTGGCTGACATAAAAAGAATGATCGTATGGGGCAATCATTCCAATACACAGTTTCCCGATCTGAGTCATGCAACAGTACGCAACGAAGAAGTCACATCCCTGATAACCGATGCTGGCTGGGTCGAGAATCATTTTATCCCTACAGTACAAAAACGCGGCATGACCATCATCGAGGCGCGCCGCGGAAAATCAAGCGCTGCGAGTGCCGCGAATGCGATCATCAATCATATGCAGGATTGGATTTTCGGTACTCGCGAGGACGATTGGGTGTCGATGGGGGTGGTGTCCGATGGCAGCTATGGCATACCAAACGGTGTGATCTACAGCTATCCGGTGATCTGTAGAGATGGGCAATACCAAATTGTCGCCGGACTCGAAATTACTGAATCCGGTAAAATCAGAATACAAAAGAGTTATCAGGAATTACTGTCCGAGCAGGAAGCGATTAAGCATTTGATCAGCTAGGGAAATACTGATCAGCTTGCTGTTCGTCTATCTTGTTGATAGGCTTCGGCGTTCCGCTTCAGTGTCAAAGCTCTATTGGGGCGATAAAGCGCTTGCAGCTTCGCGAACAGCGAGTAACAGCGACGTATCGAGATGGCCGTCGGCGATTCTTTGTGTTCGCTGCTGAAAATGACTGATCGCTTTCCGTGTTGTCGAACCCAGTACACCGTCGGCTTCACCGGCATCAATGCCGAGCGCCAGCAGATCCTTCTGTAGCTGACGTACTTGTTCGCGTGATATTCTGACAGTATCCGCGGGCGGTATGCGCTGCAATACCGATGCGCCACCGATGCGGTCGGCCAGATGTCCAACCGATAACGCATAAAATTCCGAGCGATTCCAGCGCATGATGACAAAAAAATTCTGAGTAACCAGGAATGCTGGGCCTTGATGACCGGATGGAACAAGCAGAGCCGTTTTCTGATCGGATTGCGGCAGTGATGTTCCGTCAGCTGCGGTTACACCTAGCTGTGACCAGTCCACGTAACGCAATGACTGATCTCTTCCGGCTAAAGAATAATCGAATGATGCGGGCAGACGGACTTCGTGTCCCCAATCCAGTCCCGGCACCCAGCCCAGTTGCCGCAAGAAGTTTGCCGCTGAGCCCATAGCATCGGGAATGCTGTTCCAAAGATCACGCCGCCCGTCGCCGTCGATATCTTTGGCATAACGCAAGAACGTAGAGGGCATGAATTGCATGTGCCCCATGGCACCCGCCCAAGAACCGATCATGCGATCGGAAGAAATATCGCCGGCATCGACAATCCGCAGTGCGCTAAGCAGTTCCTGCATAAAAAAACTGCTGCGGCGGGGGTCGCATGCCAATGTGGCTAAGGAATCGGTAACCGCCCATTCACCGAAATATCCGCCATAATTGGTCTCCAGTCCCCAGAAAGAAACCAGATATTGCGCCGGGATGCCGGATTCTTGCTGCATTCGGTTCAGCAGTATCTGGTGCTTGACGAGTAGCTCCCGTCCGCGTTGTATACGCTCATCATTGATGCGGGTTGTAAAATAATTAGCGAAAGTCTGGGTAAATTCCGGTTGGCGGCGATCAAGTTCAATGACACGTGGCAAGTGTCTGGCTTTATCCAGTACTTGTCGTACCGTTTGGTCGGAGATGCCTTCCATAGCGGCTTGCACCTTGATTCTGGAAATACACTCACCGAATGAGTTGCTTGCCTGCACGACGTCCATGATCGACAAGGCGATCAAAGCCGCAGTGACTTTTCGCACAAGATTATGCCGCCATCCGGGCGGTTTGTTTACAGAAAAATGGACGGCGATGACAGACATGCTGTTATTTCCGGAAATCGCAGTTGGGTTTCGTGCAATCGGCATACAATGATAGCGAATGGTCTTGCAGCTTGAAGCCGCGTTCCTGGGCAATCTCTGTCTGGCGTTTCTCGATTTCCGGATCAAAAAATTCTTCCACGCGTCCACATTGCAGGCAAACCAAATGATCGTGGTGACCATTGCTCTTCAATTCAAATACCGCTTTGCCGCTTTCGAAGTGATGCCGCTCCAGAATCCCTGCTTGTTCAAATTGGGTCAGTACACGGTATACCGTGGCTAAACCGATATCTTCACCTTCGTTAAGCAGTTCCTTATAAACATCTTCAGCCGAAAGGTGCCGAATACTGCTCTGTTCGAACAAATTCAATATCTTGAGTCTCGGTAGCGTGGTTTTGAGCCCGATGTGCTTGAGATCGATACTTTTCAGATCATTGGAATTACTCATGGTTATTTCTGTCCGAAAAAAAATTTACTGTATCATATAGTGCTATGTTCACTTTGAAAACAAATAATGTTACCCAAATGACGGTCGGATTCCTTATGGCGCTGGCTTTGCTGATCGTGACAGGTTGCTCCGTACCGGGCCTTTACCGGATTGATGTACAGCAAGGCAATGTCGTTACCGAAGAGATGCTGGAAAAGCTAAAACCCGGTATGACCAGATCGCAAGTGTTGTTTGTAATGGGCTCCCCGCTGATGGTGGATGCATTCCGGGATAATCGCTGGGATTATGTGTATTTGTTTCGCGAGAGAGGGGATTTGGTCGAACAAAAACGGATGACGCTTTTTTTTGACGGTGATTATTTAGTCAATATTGAAAATTACTTATCACTTGCTAAAGCACCTGAAAAGCCGAAACCTCCGGTTGTGCAGCCGGTGGAAAAGGAAGCTGCACCGATAGAGAAAGTAGCAGCGCCGTTGGCGATACCATCGGTTGAAAAGGCGATGACACACACGGAAAAAGCAGCTGTTCCGGTTGTTCCCGTAGTAGCTCCAGTGATGCCGGATAGCAGTGTGGAGGCAATGGCAAGTACTGCAAGGGGACCTGCTTTGGAAGCGAAAACCGCGGCGATGGAAAAGAAAGTTACTAAAAATGAACCACGGCGACCGCTTGACGACGATGATGACGATGTTTGCAACGTTCCAAGTACCGTTTCAATTAGGCCATAAGATCACCGAAAATGAATATTCAACACATTGCCATTGCGGGTAGTTCAGGGCGTATGGGGCGTACGCTGCTAGAAGCTGTAACACAAACTTCCGATTTGAAGCTTACGGCGGCTTTGGAACGGGAAGGCAGTCCGTATTTGAACAAGGATGCGGGGGAATTGATCGGTACGAGTTGCGGGGTTCCAATCGTCAGCGACTTTGTTCAGGCACTCAACAATTGCCATTGTCTGATCGATTTCACGCGTCCCGGCGGCACGTTGGCGCATTTATCCGTTTGCCGGCGGGCGGGAGTGAAAATGGTCATCGGCACTACCGGTTTTTCTTCGAATGAAAAGGCGATGCTTGTGGAAGCCGCCAAGGATATCGCCATTGTTTTTGCGCCGAATATGAGCGTCGGCGTCAATGTCATGTTCAAGTTGCTGGAAGTTACCGCAAGAGTTCTAAATGAAGGCTACGACATTGAGATCATCGAAGCGCATCATCGTCACAAAGTGGATGCGCCCTCCGGTACCGCCTTGAGAATGGGGGAAGTGATCGCGGACGCTTTGCAAAGAGATTTAAGAGAGGTTGCCGTGTACGGACGGGAAGGCGTTACCGGAGAAAGAAAACCGGAAACAATCGGTTTCGCTACCGTGCGTGCGGGTGATATTGTCGGTGATCATACCGCGATGTTTGCCGGTATCGGCGAGCGTATCGAGATTTCACACAAGGCCAGCAGTCGCATGACATTTGCCATGGGCGCACTGCGTGCGGTGCGCTTTCTTGCTGATAAATCGAATGGTTTGTACGATATGCAGGACGTTTTGAGGCTACGCTGATCCTTTTCATGGCGACCTACGCAATCGGCGATTTACAGGGATGTTATTCGCCCTTTATGCGGTTGCTGGATCTGATCCGGTTCAATCCGGCTTGCGACCGACTGTGGTTGGTCGGTGATCTTGTCAATCGTGGTCCCGATTCATTGGCATTATTGCGCTTTGTCAAGCAAACCGGTGATACGGTGATCCCGGTACTGGGAAATCACGATCTGCATTTGCTGATGGTGGCTGCCGGCGTCGCGCGTATTCGTCCGGGCGATACATTAGAGCCCATTCTTTGTGCGCCGGATCGTGACGAGTTGTTGCACTGGTTGCGCCACCGGAAACTATTTCATTACGAAGCACCTTATGCCATGGTGCACGCAGGCTTGTTGCCTTGCTGGACGATCGTGCAAGCGGAGCGACTCGGCCGCGAAGTCGAAACGGCTTTGCGATGCGACGAGTACCCGATGCTATTTGCGGGGATTTACGGCAATGCACCCGATTTCTGGCAAGATACACTGGTCGGGCAAGCCCGGTTGCGAGTGATTGTTAATGCCATGACGCGGATGCGTGTTTGTTCGGCAGACGGAAAAATGAATTTTTCATACAAAGGCGATCCGCGAACGATACCGCATGGTTTGCTGCCATGGTTCGAGGTGCCATACCGTGCCAGTCGTGAAAGCATCATGATTTGCGGTCATTGGTCCGCACTCGGGTTGCATGTGACTGACCGGATCGTCGCATTGGATACCGGATGCGTTTGGGGAGGACGGTTAACCGCTATTCGTTTGGATGATCGTGAGATCTTTCAGATTGCTTGTGAACAATAGGCAATGCTAATGTATTTGCGATGGCTTGTTCAGCGAAACGCGCCAGTTCGCGGCGGTTTTTCGAGCCGCATGAAAGTGAGGGAGTAAATGTCAATTCCGCGTCGATACACGGCTGGCTAAGAATTTTTTTCAGGGACGCAATCAGCGATGGGTCGACATAAGCCGCTTCCGGGCAATTTTCACCGCTTGGCTTTTTGTAGCTGACAGCAACAGGAAAAAGTAAGGCGTTGGCGGCTACTGCCGATTGTAGTAGCGATGCATGGAAGTGACAGATTTGCATACCATCGGTTGTGGTACCTTCGGGAAAAACGGCGACGCGTTCGCCTTGTATCAGAGTGCTGCTGATTTGCTGGTTGATGCGCAACGTATCGCTGCGTTTGGTGCGTTCAATAAACAGCGTGCCGACATTCCTGCTCAGTAGCCCCAGAATCGGCCACTGTCTGATTTCCGCCTTAGCGACGAAGCGAGTAGGGCAGATCGCCATCAAGATGCAAACATCCAGCCATGAAACATGATTGACCGCCAGCAGTGCGCGGGATATATTATGCCCCGGCGGTTCGCCGTGACATTTCAACTTTATTGCCAGCACCGATAGTAAACCGCTAGCCCATTTTTGCATCATATTGCGTCGGACGGTTAAAGAAAAATAAGGATAAGCCACCGATTGAATTAATCCCGAGGCGATATGAAACGACAAGCGGAATAAGCGGATAAGTTGCAAAAGTACAGGGGTTTGTTGTTGCATCGGATAGTGTGCACCGGTCAAATTTTATCGATCAGGATCTTACCTTATCATTTTTGTGCCGGCTAAGCGAGAAACGCCGCATCGTGCGCAAAAACTGTGCGCACGATGCAGTTTAAAACAACGGAAAATCAATAGGAAGCAGCTGGACCTTCAAGCCATAAGCAATCCGAAACCAGGCACATACCGCCTAAGTTTCTTAATGCGGGCCTAAGTTCATTCACGATTTTTTGTGCTTGTGGATCTTTGCAAGCAAGAACAACCATTACGTTTTCCTGTTCCATTAACACGTCACCGGGGTCACGCACTCCTCGGGAACCTAAGCCACCGGCGTTCTTGAGTACCGTGTAGCCACGGACTTCGCATCTTTCGAGTAATTCCGTTAGTTGGTCGAGTTGTTCGATGCCGATAACAATCTCAAATCGTTTCATTGCAATTGTGTTGTTCATAATTTTTCACCATTGAAAGTCGGTTGATCAGATTGGGGTTGTTAAACTACGATACTGTGGAACCATTTTGACATTTCCCAGTAAATCGGTACCCCGATGAAGATGTTAAACGGGAATGTCACGCCCAGAGAGGCGCCGATCGAGAGCGCAGGATCTGCATCCGGTACCGCAATGCGCATAGCCGCAGGCGCAGCGATGTACGAGCAACTGGCGTACAGTACGGCCAGTAACATGGTACCACCTTCTGACAGGCCGAAGAGCCAACCTAAGTAAGCACCGAAAAATCCGGCAGTTAACGGGAAAAGAATACCGAATGCAATGATGAAAACACCTTTTTCCAGTACCGCTTTTAACCGCGATGACGCGAGCAGGCCCATTTCGAGCAGAAAGAAAGCCAATACGCCCATGAACAAGTCCATAAACATTTTATCCAGCGGCGATACCAGTTTTACGATACCGGCGTAGTAACCGATTAGTACGCCGACGATCAATAAATAAAGGCTGGTTCCGGTCAGAATTTCGTGCATCAGTTTACCCCATTGGGTTTTTTCTCCGCTTGCACCGGCACGTGCCAGAATCGTACCGGTTACCAGAGCCGGGATTTCCATCAATGCCATGATCAATACCATATAGCCTTCCGAAGGTTGTTCGATTGAACCCAGGAATGCAACGCCGACCGCGAACGTTACCGCACTGACCGAGCCATAGTGGGCGGAGATCGCGCCGGCATCGGCCTGCGTGAATTTACCGACAAATCTCAGGATCGGATAGGCGGTTAACGGAATCAATGCCGCGAGTACTACCATCGAGAGTGCGATAGGCAATACTTCCATGATTTCATACTTCGCCATTGATACCCCGCCTTTAAAGCCGATGGCGATCAATAAAAACAAGCTCATGCTCTTGTACAGCGCTTCGGGTATTTTCAGGTCTGACTTGATAACGCCGGCCAGAACTCCCGCGACAAAAAAGAAAACTACTGGTTGTATAGTAGTAGACATACGGAAACTCCCTATTTTCGGTTGTATGTTAAGTTTAAAAAATTTTCAGCGTCCCGGCGGGCGCTGCTAATTCGAAACACGACTATGTAGCTCCGTTGAAACCGATGGTTTCCTGGAAGATTCATTTTTTCAGAACCGGGATTTTACAAAATATAAAAAACCTGGATGAAACGTGACGATAAGCGGCGTTCCCGATAGAACTGGAAATTCGTGACTCAATTACCCTTCACATCGGAGACGTTAGCATAAAAGGTGTGAAAAAAACGTGAAGAGCTTGGTGTTCTAAGGAAACACGATGTGAAAGGTAGTGCCTTTTCCCGGCGTACTGTCGACTTTGATATTCCAGCCGTAGTGATTGCAGATCCGTTTAACGATCGCCAGGCCTATTCCCAGTCCTTCACCCTGCGTCGAACCGCGAAAGAAGCGTTCGTATAATAAAGGTAAGTAACCGGGCTCGATACCGATGCCGGTATCGATGATCGATAGGCGGTTTTCGTTGAATTCGACCCGAATATATCCTTGATGGGTATACTGTACTGCGTTCCGGATCAGGTTCATCAATGCGGTGTGTAGTGCCTGGCGATTAACGGTCAGGATGATATCGGGCGCAATCGGTACTTCGAAATGGAGTTTTTTCCGGAACATTTCATGCATCAGCGGATCGGCGGCTTCGTACACACATTCGGCGACCGCTACCGTTTCTATGACACCGAGGGCTTGTTCGCGAGCAAGAAATAATAATGCTTGCAGTTGTTCACCCATCCGGGCGGCGGCGGATTCTATCATTTTGATGCGATGGCGCGATCTTACCGGGATATCCGTCGCAGACAACAATAACTCGCAACTGGTGAGGATGGTGGTGATCGGTGTACGCAATTCGTGGCTGATGTTGGCGGTAAATTCTTGTTCGCGTTGCAGCATACGTTTGATACGATCTTGATAATCATCCAGTGCCCTGGCAAGTTGGGCAACTTCTTCATCCATATCCGGTTGTGTCAATAATCCGAGTTGCGTGTTTCCGGTGGCAAGCATACTGACGCGTTCGGCGAGATCGGTGACTTGTTTGACCAGAATCCCTGCAAGCAAATAGCCGACGACGAATGCGATCGCCGCGGTGGCGAACCAGGAAAATAAAATGATCACACGCAATTTGGCAAGCCTTTGCTTGTGCAATTCGATCCGGTATGCCACCAAAAATTTAACATCGCCGATGACTTGTACCGATACGTGGAAATCCTGGTTGCCATAGGAAATCCGGTGATAGCCGACATGAAATCCGCGCAGATAAGCGGGTATTCGCAGTTCGTCGTCGACTTCGTGGATCACGTAGTTTTTAAGATGAGAGCCTACCTGGGAAATAACATCAGAGTGTTTTTGATAGCGTTGCACCAAGTGATCCATTTCCATTTCGATCACTTGCTCGATATGCGCTTCCTCAATGTCGTCGGAGACGACATACAGGATGATGCACAAAGCACCGACAGTAAATACGCTAAAGGCTGTCAGCGCCGATGCGACGCGATAGCGCAGGCTGCGATCAATCGGGTACTTGCGCACGAGTTGTCAGGCAATAACCGAGGCCGTGAACGGTTTCAATAGGATCGTAACCGCCGGCTTGCATCAGCGCCCGTCTTAGGATATGCATGTGGCTGCGCAGTGTGTCGCTGGTTTCCTGGACATCCTCCCAGGCTTCCATCTCCAGTTCTTCGCGACTGAATACCCGCCCCGGCTCACTCATCATCAAGGCGAGCAGGCGAATGCATTTGGGAGGGAGTTTGACGGTTTTGTTGTTAAATCGGATCGATAGTGTTTTGGGATCGAAAGACAGCTTGTCAAACTCGAGAACGCGGTTGGCGACTTTGCCGACATGCCGTTTATGCATGGCGAGCAAGCGAGCCTCGACTTCTTTTAAGGCGAACGGCTTGATCAGATAATCGTCGGCGCCGTGCTCGAAGCCCGCCAATTTGTCTTCCAAGGTATCACGTGCCGTCAACATCAATATCGGCGTGTCGATTTGCGACTCCTGGCGCAGTTTCCGGCATAACGTCATGCCGCTCATGCCGGGCAAGCCCAGATCCAGCAAGATGGCGTCAAAACGCTGCGTTACCGCCAAATGAAGTCCGGCGACACCATTTGCGGCTGCATCGACAGTATGTCCCCGGGATTCGAGAAAATCATATAAATTGGCCGCGATCGCCAAATCATCTTCAATAATTAGAATGTGCATAAATTACCTACGATGACAATTCAAAACCTGTTAGGTATCGTTCAAATGAAACTTGCGGCTTAGTGTATGGACCGCATCAACCAATGCCGCGGCATGTTCAGGCGGCGTGTACTGGGAGATACCATGCCCGAGGTTGAATACATGGCCACTTCCGGTACCATAGCCGGTAAGGATTTTTTCAACTTCCGCGGTGATAACTTGCGGTGATGAGAATAATACCGACGGATCAAGATTTCCTTGCAAGGCGACTTTATCGCCTACCCGGCGACGCGCATCACCGATGTCGATCGTCCAATCCAACCCCACCGCATCGCATCCGATAGCTGCAATCGCTTCCAGCCATAAGCCGCCGCCTTTGGTGAAGACAATGTTGGGAACACGAAATCCGTCGTGTTCACGTATCAGACCAGCGACGATTTGTTCGATGTAACGCAATGAAAATTCGCGGTATGCCGAATGCGACAACGCTCCGCCCCAGGTATCGAAGATCATCACTGCCTGCGCACCCGACCGAATTTGGGCATTCAGGTAAGCAGTAACCGCCTGCGCATTGATATCCAGGATGTGATGCAGTAATTCGGGACGTTGGTACAACATGGTCTTGATTTCACGAAATTCCGTTCCACCGCGGCCTTCGACCATATAGCATGCCAAAGTGAAAGGACTGCCGGAAAAACCGATCAACGGGACCCGGTTATCCAGTGCTTTTCGGATCTCCGAAACCGCGTCCATTACATAGCGCAGTTCCAAACCGGGATCGGGAATCGTCAGCGCACGAATCGCTTTTTCATCGCGCAACGGGTGTTTAAACATCGGTCCTTCGCCTTGAGCAAAATATAGCCCTAAGCCCATTGCATCAGGTATGGTCAAGATATCCGAGAATAAGATCGCGGCATCCAGCGGAAAACGCGCCAGTGGCTGCAAGGTTACTTCGGTGGCGAAGCCAGGATTTTTGCACAAAGAAAGGAAATCACCGGCACGTGCACGGGTTGCGTTGTATTCCGCCAAATACCTCCCCGCTTGCCGCATCAGCCAGATCGGTGTGTATTCAACGGATTGCTTGAGTAATGCGCGTAGGAATGTATCGTTTTTAAGTGTTGTCATTCAATATTGATTTTTCTATGTTATTGTTTTTTGTGGAAGCTGTTGTCAATTTGCTATTTTAACCTGTTCCAGGTGAACAATGTTAGCTGCAAAATTTTGCATTCGCTTATTTAGTAGGCTGTCAGAAGGTGATTTGCATTGCCGCGGTGGTGTTGACGATAAATTAAGTTGATGATTTGTAATTTATAAACTGTGTTGTTTGGACTACTTCAGCCTTGTGTTGGTGTTTCCGGGCGGCTTGCTAATTGGCTACACGAGTGAATTGTTTCGTTGTGCGTATTCGCTTCCTCATTTGCCTTATTGATATGTGTGGGGTGTCGTGTTCCGTGTGCTTCGCATTTCATTTGGTTCACCGAATAATCTGTATTTCCTTAGTTCTCGGTAATATCGAATAATCGCTGATATTCCTTGATTGCGTAACGGTCGGTCATGCCGGCGATGTAATCCGCGATTGCCTGATACCCTTCCGTGTCGAATTTGCGTTGATATTGAACCGGCAATAATCGCTTTTCGCTACTAAACGCGGCAAATAATCGCTCAATGGTATGGCGCGCCTTCGCATTCATGCGCATCACGCGGTAATGCCGGTACATGTTATCAAACAGGAATTTTTTCAAAGCCTGCTGTTCCGTTTTAATTTGCCGACTGAATCCGATCAGCGGGGCTGCCGCATGGACATCCGCCAAAGTTGCAATACCCGCTTCCCGGATGCTGCATGCACTTTGTTCGATTAAGTCGGTCACCAGCGTATTGATCATATGGCGTATCGTTTCATAGATCATCCGGCGGTCATCGAGTTTTGGGTGTGTGGTTTTAACTTGCTGCCAGTGCCGTGCAAAAATCATTACCGATTGCAATTGATCCGTGGTGATCAAGCCGGAACGCACGCCGTCATCGATATCGTGGTTGTTGTAGGCGATTTCATCGGCGAAATTGGCTAATTGCGCTTCCAGTGACGGCTGTGTGCGCCGCAAGAATCGTTCGCCAACTGCGCCCAGTGTTTCCGCTTTCTTTCTGGCGACATGCTTCAGAATTCCTTCACGCGTCTCAAAGCAGAGATTGAGGCCGTCGAAGGCGGCGTAGCGTTCTTCAAGTACGTCAACCACTCTCAACGACTGAAGGTTATGCTCAAAACCTCCATGCGCGTGCATGCAGTCGTTTAGCGCGTCCTGGCCGGCATGACCGAACGGGGTGTGTCCTAAATCATGTGCCAGCGTGATGGCTTCGACCAAATCTTCGTTCAACTGCAAATTTCTCGCGATGGATCGTCCGATTTGAGCGACTTCCAGGCTGTGTGTGAGGCGCGTGCGGAATAAATCACCTTCATGATTTACGAATACCTGGGTTTTGTACTCCAGACGGCGAAATGCACTCGAGTGAATGATGCGGTCGCGGTCGCGCTGAAACTCGCTGCGTCCGGGAGAAGCCGCCTCGGTGACCCTGCGTCCGCGCGAGTTGTGCAGGGATACGGCGTAAGCAGCCGGATTATTCATCCGCCATACAGGCCAACAAAGTATCGTGTAGGATATCGGAAGCAATATCCGACCGCATGACCGCCTCACCGATACGATTGAGCACAATAAAACGTATTTTTCCGGCTTCCACTTTTTTGTCCAGTGTCATGAGTTGGAGATATTTTTCCACGGGCATCCTGGGTGCGGTTACCGGCAAATCCGCCTGGATGAAAATCTTGCGGATACGGTGTATTTCCGTTTCGCCGATCAACTTCATACGATGGGACAATTCGGCTGCCAGCACGGTACCTGCCGCAACAGCCTCGCCGTGCAGCCAAACGCCATAGCCCATGCCGTTTTCGATTGCATGACCGAAAGTATGTCCCAAGTTCAGTAGCGCTCGTACACCTTTTTCTTTTTCATCGGATGCCACGATTTCGGCCTTGTTTTCGCAACTGCGTTGAATCGCTTCATTCAGTGTAATCGGGTCACGCGCCAGCAAACGATGCATATTCTGCTCCAGCCAGTCAAAAAACGCCGGATCACGGATCAAACCGTATTTAATGATTTCCGCGATGCCTGCGCGCAACTCCCGGTCCGGTAAGGTATTCAAGGTCGCACTATCGGTCAGCACCATACGCGGTTGATAAAACGCGCCGATCATGTTTTTGCCCAGCGGATGATTGATGCCGGTTTTACCGCCTACCGAAGAATCCACTTGTGCCAGCAGCGTGGTCGGAATCTGAATGAAGGGTACGCCGCGTAAATAAGTCGCCGCGGCAAATCCGGTCAGATCGCCGACCACACCGCCGCCAAGCGCCAGAATCGCGGTTTTGCGCTCGCAATGGTTTTTCAGCAGTGCATCGAAAATCAATTTCAAAGTTTCCCAATTTTTATAAGCTTCGCCATCAGGGAGAACGATAGGAATCGACGTCACGTTTTTTTCCGCCAGTGCGGTGCGCAGTTTATCCAGGTAAAGCGGTGCTATGGTGGTGTTGCTGACGATCGCTACCCGGTTTTGCGGCAGGCAGGATGCAATCAAATCGATGCGTTGCAGGATTCCATGGCCGATATGGATCGGATAGCTCCGTTTATCAGGTGAAGTGGTGAAATCAACGGTAATGGTTTTCATAGGGTAATGCCGGGAGTCCGGTGTTATTTGCTGGATATTCGAAGCTATCAATTGCTGAATGAGTTTCTCTACTAAAAATCGAACGCCTTGTTTTCCGCTATCGATGATGACATGTGCAGTTTCGCGGTAGAGTGCATCCCGCTGGGTATGCAATTCGTTCAACCGGGTGTATAAATTATGAGTTTGCAGTAGCGGGCGGTTTTTGTCGTGGCGTGTGCGGCGGTACAAATCGCCGATCGATGCGCGCAAATAAACAACCACGCCGCCTTGTCGCAACAGCTGACGATTTTCGGGACTTAGAACCGCGCCGCCGCCGGTTGCGAGAACGATGTTGCGCTTGGTGGTCAATTCGGCTAAGGCTTCGGATTCCCGTTTGCGAAACCCGGCTTCGCCCTCGATTTCGAATATCACGGGAATTTTAACTCCGGTGCGCTTTTGTATCTCATGGTCCGAATCGACAAATTCCTTATCGAGGCAATTCGCCAGCGCTTTTCCGATCGTGGTTTTACCCGCACCCATCATGCCGATCAGGATGATGTTGGTTCCGCCGGCCATCACTTGAGCCGGTTGCCGTGATGTGATCTTGATTTCGTCCATGGCTGCGATTGTAGCGCAATTACACCGGCGGGCGTTTGATCCGACGATAGGATATCGTTACCGGTGGCGGTGCAGCGGTTTCTGCACCCGGCGGATAGGGCGCGTTGTTACGCACAAACCAGGAGAAAAACAATGGGACGAAGATCGTTGCGATCACCGTTGCCATAATCATGCCGCCGAACACTCCTGTGCCCATCGATTGTCTGGCGGCGGCACCCGGTCCGGTTGCAAATACCAGAGGAACGACACCCAGGATAAACGCCATCGACGTCATTACGATAGGTCTGAAGCGCAACTGCGCGGATTGCATGGCGGCGTGTGTGGCATCGATGCCTTGCCGCATTTTCTGGTTGGCGAATTCCACCAATAAAATCGCATTCTTGGCGGTTAATCCGATCAACGTGACCATGCCGATTTGAAAATAGACATCGTTGGGCATACCGCGCAGTAAAATGGCCGCCAATGCGCCAACCATGGCGAAAGGAATTGCCATAATGACTGCCAGCGGCAACGCCCAGGTTTCGAATTGTGCGGCAAGAATCAAGAAGACCATCACGATCGCCAGACTGACTGCGAAGATGGCTGCGGATCCCATTTTCTTTTCCTGGAATGCGGCTCCTGTCCATGCAATTTGATAATCCTCCGGCAATGTTGCGGCGGCGATTTCTTCCACTAATGCGATGGCTTCGCCTGAGCTGATGCCGCTGGCGCCGCTGCCCATGATTTTAGCCGCAAGCAAACCGTTGAAACGTTCCAGTTGTTCCGCGCCGACCAGCGGCTTAACTTTGCTCATCACCGCTAACGGAATCATCATGCCGGTTTGCGATCGTACGTACACCTTGCCAAGATCCTCGGCTTTCATGCGATAAGCCGCATCCGCTTGCAACTGTACCCGGTATGTTCGTCCATGACGGTTAAAGTCATTCACATAAAAAGATCCCATGGTGCTTTGCAGCGCGGCGTAAATATCCGAAACGGCAACACCTTGTGCGATTGCCTTAGCCTCATCAACTTCAAAGAAATACTGCGGTACCGAGGTGCGCAGAAAAGTGTTGACTGTGGCGAATCGGGGATCTTGCTTTAGTGTTTGGATGAAGTCGTTTACAACGGCTGATAACTGTGCCGGATTCGATTCGGTGCGGCTTTGCAGGAACAATTCGAATCCGCCCGTACTGCCCAATCCGCGGATCGCAGGCGGATTAAAAGCGATCGCCAGGCCGTCCGGTTGCTGCGCACCCGCAGCGAATATCTTCTCGACAATCTGCGGTGCGGAGATCGTGCGTTCGGACCAATGCTGCAGGCGTACGAAGATCGTGGCGACATTGGTTTTATTGCCGCCGCCGACAAAATCCAGTCCGTTGATGGCGACTTGAAAAATAATCGCGGGTTCTGTGGCAATTGCAGTGCGGATCGCCTCCGAGGTTTTCATGGTTCTTGACAGTGCGGCCCCATCGGGCAGAATGACCGCCGCGATGACATAGCCTTGATCCTCCGGCGGTACGAAGCTGTCGGGTATGTTTTTGAGCAAATAAATCAACACCGCGATCAATAGTAGGAAGATGACTGCACTTTTGAACGAATGGCGCAAACTCAAACCGACGGTATGGACATACAGACCGCGTACTTGCTCGAAGTGTCGGTTGAACCAGGTGAAAAAAACCGATTGCCGGTGTTCCGGGCGCAACAGGCCGGCACACAGCGTTGGTGTCAGTGTCAAAGCGACAATACCGGAAATGACACCGGCGACAGCGACCGTTACCGCAAATTGCTGATAGAGCGCGCCTGCGATTCCACCCAAAAAAGCGACAGGAATGAAAACCGCGGCCAGTACCATGGTCATGGCGATCACCGCGCTGGATACTTGTTGCATTGCCTTGATGGCTGCTTCGACCGGGGATAGCCGTTCCTGGACCATCAGGCGTTCGATATTTTCCAGCACTACGATTGCATCGTCGACCACGATGCCGATCGACAATACCATGGCAAACAGCGTCAAGGTGTTGATCGAATAACCGAGCAGCCATAGCCCGGCAAAAGTGCCGATCAGCGAGATCGGAATCGCGATGATCGGGATCAAGGTGGCGCGCCAGCTTTGTAAAAACAAATACACCACCAGCACTACCAGTATCATTGCTTCACCGAGCGTTTGCACTACTTTCCAGATCGATTCCTTGACGAAGACGCTGGTGTCATAAGAAATGACATATTCCATACCTTCAGGAAAAATTTGTGAGAGTTCCTGCATGCGCGTTTTGGCGGCAGCTGCGGTTTCCAATGCATTGGCGCCGCTGCGTAGAAAAATGCCGATGCCCAGGCCGGGTTGTCCGTTTAACAAAGTGCGCATGGAATAGTCCTGTGCACCGAGTTCGACGCGTGCGACATCCTTTAGAAACAGCGCGCCGCGCGGTCCGTCGGCTCGCAAAATGATGTCTTCGAATTGCTCGGGTTCCAGCAGACGGCCTTTGGCGGTGACGGTATAAACCAGCTGTTGGTCGGTCAGCGCGGGTTCTTGCCCGATTTTACCAATGGCAGGTTGTGCGTTTTGCGTACGAATCGCATTGGTGATGTCGGCGACCGTGACACCCAGTTGCGCCATTCGATCGGGATGCAGCCAGATGCGCATGGAATAATCTTGTGCGCCGAAGATCCTTGCTTCCCCGACGCCCGTGGTGCGTCTGAGTTCATCCAGGATGTTGTGGGTGAGGAAGTTACTGAGAAACAAGGTGGAATGCTTTGGATCCTTCGAGATCATCGAAAAAACCAGCAGCAAATCGTTGGCACGTTTTTGAACGGTAATTCCGTTGCGCCGCACTTCGTCCGGCAGGCGCGCCATGGCAGTGTTGATTTCGTTACTGACATTGAATGTGGCGCGGTCGATATCGGTGCCGATTTCGAAAGTGACGGTGATCGCCAGACGGCCGCTTGAGTCTGCGCTCGAATTGAAATATAGCAATCCTTCGATTGCGCTGAGTTTTTCCTCGATCGGTGAGGCTACTGTCTTGATCAGTGTTTCAGCGCTGGCGCCCGGATAGGTCGCGGTCACGATCACCGTCGGTGGCGTGACCTGCGGATATTGCTCGACAGGGAGCTGCCATGCCGCGGCCAAGCCGGCCAGGACGATGATGATCGATAAAACCGAAGCGAAAATGGGACGGACGATAAAAAAATTAACCATCGCCGGTATGCTAGGGTTTTTCCTGCGGCGGGTTTGTTTGTGTTGCCGGTGCGGCTTGCTGGGATTGCGGTGCGACTGCCTTGCCTGGCGCCAGCTTGATGATATTGTCGATGATTACCTTATCGCCCGCCGTCAAACCGTCCAGAATTTCCCAATGCACCCCAAGCCAATTGCCTACACTGACATGACGTTGCATTACGGTGTTGTCGGTGCTGATGAGATAGACATACCGGCCGAATTCGGAGGTTAGTATCGCCGATTGCGGTACCAGGAATACCGGTCTCATGGCGCCGGCGGTGATGCGGATGCGAATGAACTGGCCGGGTAGTACCCGATGTTCGGTATTGTCAAACGTGGCGCGCAATTGCTGGGTGCCGAGCTGGGTGTCGATCTGGCTTGCGGCGAAATTGATGGCCCCGGGTTGTTGATACTCCGAACCGTCGGGCAGAATCATGATCACGCTATGTACGTTGCTTTCCGTCAGGCGTCCGCCAACGAGCGCCAATTCATTGTTTGAGAAGCTGAATTGCGCCCAAATCGGTGATGGTTGCACTAATGTTGTTAGCACCGTGCTGTTGGCGGAAACCAATGACCCTTCGGAAAAATGCGCATGTCCCGTGACGCCGCTGAATGGCGCTTTAACAGTTGTATAGGAAAGATTGAGCTCGGCTTGCCGGACTCTGGCGGTTGCCGCCTGCAAGCCGGCCTCTGCCGCGGCTAAGTCGGCACGGGCGATGTCATATGCACGCTGACTGACAAAGTTATCCGCCAGCAGTTGCCGCTGACGATTTTCTTCGGTCTCGGCGCGTAATACCCGGACTTGCTGTTCGCGCATGGTGGCTTTCGCTTCGGCCAGCGCATGTTGAAACGGTTCCGGATCAATTTGGAATAATGTTTGGCCGGCATCGATTGCCGTTCCTTCCCGATAAAGCCGCTTAAGGATTATTCCGCTGATGCGCGGGCGAATTTCGATTTCCTTGGCGCCTATGGTTTGTGCGATAGTTTCCAGACCCGCCGGCATCATGACGGATTCCGCCGTCAGATAAGTGACAGCGATCGCCTGATTCGCCGACTGCGCAGGTTGCGCTGTCGGTTTATCCGCGCATGCGGATAATAAAAAAATGACAATGCCGAACTTCAATAAAATGTTAACGATGATCACGCGCAAAGGTGCTGCTTTAGTTGTATTCGGAAATGCTTCGGGCATTGAAAAACCACAAAAACACTGTAGGATTCTGTATAATCGATCTGTTGATAAGTTGGCTGATAATGTTGAAGTATTGCATAAATGGGTTATAAGAATCTCTCATCATTTTACCTGCCCGCAGAAATACAGTTGAGTATTTTTATTTAGAGATCTGTCAAATCTGGCGAAACTGACTGTCCAATCTGTGATTGCTGATAAAGATCGAACCGATCTGTTCAATCGAATTTATTTAATTCTTCGTTAAATTTTAAAGGTGCGTTGATATGCTTATCCGTATTTTTATGACTTTGCTGGTTTTCTGCTCGATGGCGGCGGTTGTTCATGCTGCCGCGAAACTGCCTGAGACGGTCAAAGTAAATCCCGCTGCGTTAACCGTGGAACCGATGTGTGATCCGAAAATTGCTCCAGCCTGGCGGGAAGCCCAGGAAATCGAGGGCGTTAAAATCGAAGCTTCGTCGGTATGCAGTCCGGATAATCCCGCTTGGATCGCTGCAGCGGTCAAGGGAACAAACAACATTTCGATGGATACGTTGATGAAAACGGGGCTGTCACCCGATGCTATCATCAAAACCGATGATTTGGATGGCGACGGCGATCCTGATCGGATCACGATCAAACTGGAAATCATGGAATTGAACGGTAAGTCACCGGATTTTCCCGGCATCTTGCCGACTTTCGACATAGCGCCCGGCGTGCAACCGGGCGCCTGGGTATTTGCTCCCAAAACCAGCGGCATGTCGACCGAGAATTTTGAAAGCGTGCGCGCCAATCCGTTGTTGAGGCTGCCATCGCCGGTGATACGCGTGGAAGTCGGTGATATCGTGCAGATCGTGCTGGAAAATACACACTATTTGCCGCACAGTATCCACTTGCACGGCGTGGATCATCCGTTCATGCATCACGAGCATGGCGGGCAGGACGGGGTGCCGCAAACCAGTGAAGTGGAATTGATGCCGGGGGAGCGCCGCGTGTATCAATTTCAACCGCGCCAGCCGGGTACGATGTTTTATCACTGCCACGTGCAAACGCATACGCATTTGGCGATGGGGTTGGCCGGCATGATCATCGTGGAAGAAAACAGACCGAATAACTGGCTGCAAACGTTGAACGTCGGCGCCGGTCATGTGCGCCATCCCTCGGTTGCGGTGCGTGAACAATACGATCAGGAATACGATCTGCATTATCATGCGATGGATAAGGAATTGGGCGAAATCACTCAGAAATATAACGATCCGCGATTGATCGCCCGTGATATGAATCGCCGCTACGACATTACCGACTCCACCGAAGATTATTACACGCTGAACGGACTGTCGTTTCCGTACACGTTGCGAGAATCCTTGATCATTGTGGAGCCGGATCAAAAAATCAAGCTGCGTTTGCTGAACAGCGGCGGTGAGTTGATCGCCATTCATACCCATGGTCATCATGCAACCATCACACATTATGATGGCGTGGAGCATAACCCGGTAGCGCAGATCATGCGTGACGTATTCGATATGGCGCCGGCACAGCGGCTGGACCTGAAGTTGGAAACCGTCAACGACGGCAAGCACAGCTACGGCGAAGGGGATTGGTTGATTCATGATCACCGTGAGAAAGGTATTACCACCAACGGCATGGCGGAGGGTGGCAGTATGAGTTCGATCGTGTATAAATCGTATCTGACCGAAAACGGCATGCCCAAAGTCAGCCACTTCGGTGTCGACTTGAACAAATACTTCACGAAGGAATATTACGAGAGAAGGTTGCCCGAATGGCAGGATCTGGACGATTGGGCGAGTCTGGGGTCACCGGGCGGAAGATCCGGATTGGATGATGCGGCGCAGACGTCGTTGATTTATACCTTGATCGGGCTTCTGGCCGGTCTCTTGATCTACTGGGGATTTTCAAAACGGGTACAAATTAAACAAGGCGCTTTGTCGGCGGTTGCGCGTATAAGAAGTCCTAAAGGGGGTAACAATCATGATTAAGACGACAACTTTGCTTATCGCCGGTTTTTTTGCATTCGGTACTTATGGGTATGCGCAAACACAGACCAAAGCCGACGAGCATCAGCATCATGACCATCATGACCATCAGAAGCAACAGGAACCGTCTGAACCCCATGATCATAGCGGGCATCATATCAGCCAGGACAGCGGTTCCGCAGTCGATCATTCGGCGATGGATCACAGCGATCACGACCACGATCACGACGTCGATCATAGCAAACACACGACGGCATCCACCGAGCATGGTGATATGCATCACCATCATCACATGGATCACGATCACCTGATGGACCATGAAGGCACTATGATCATGGGACAGAACCTGGATAAACTACCGAGCAGTTGTCGCAGTATCTCCGAAGAAGTCGAAATTACCGTACGTGCGGGTCGGAAGTACGCGAAGAATTTTCCAGGCACCGCGTTTGCGTTCGATCAGCAACAATGGCGTGTCAAACCCTGCGCCAAGGTTACCTTCCATTTCGTCAACGAGGATCAGATCCGCCATCAATTCATGATGCATGGATTGCCTAAATATCTGTACAAATACGGTATGTTCCATCTGGAAGTGACCGGACCCAAGACCGTTTCCGGTACTATCATCGTTCCTGGAGCCGACGATACGTTTTTGGTGCATTGCGACATTTCCCATCACATGGAAAAAGGTATGAAAGCGCAATTGGTGGTCGGCAATGGCGGCACCGACATTCCCAGTATTCCGGGTCTGACACCTTATAATCGCGTGGATACCTATGAAGCGGAAAACCTGCCGAAGTTGTCGGATAAAGAGGAACAGAGCAAAACAGTCAGACAGATCACCCAATTTACGACGAATAATCTGAGTACTTACGGAATGATGTTGATCGGTATTCTGCTCGGGTTGTTTTGCATCCCGTTACTGAAGAAAATTCCATTACTGAAAAAGAAAGCGGAACCACCGGTAGCACCGCCGCGCTATTAGGAAAACACGGATTAATTCGGCGAATGAGATGTAGCACGCTACCCCGGCAACGAAGCGATTCACTCGTGCAGCCAATTAATCGGTGTTTCCTTGAATAACGGGTAGTTGAAGGAATGGCCAGTGCTTCGCTGGCCATTTTTCATTTTTACTGACGAAATGATTGATCATTCTCAGTTGCCGAAGATGCATCGGCAACACTTTAAAGCGGCAGCTCAATTCCTTATTCCCTACCGGCGTCAGGTCATCTATAGTTTGATGGCATTATGCTTTACCGCGGCGATCATGTTATCCATCGGACAGGGGGTGCGATTGCTGATCGATCAAGGTTTCGCGACGCAATCGAAAGATTTGCTGGCGCAATACGTCGGGTTTTTTTTACTGTTGGTTATCGCGCTGGCACTAGGTACGTTTGTTCGGTATTACTGGGTTACCTGGCTTGGCGAGCGAGTGATCGCCGATCTCAGAAGTCGGGTTTTCAATCATCTGATCCATTTGCACCCCGGTTATTTCGAGCAAAATCGCAGCCTTGAAATTCAATCACGGCTTACCGCCGACCTGACTTTGCTGCAAACGGTGATTGGCTCATCGATTTCGTTTGCCTTGCGTAACTGCATCATGATGATCGGCGGTGTTGCCTGGTTATTCGTCACCAATGCGAAACTGGCCGCACTGGTGACGCTCAGCGTGCCGTTGGTGATTGCACCCATTCTGATTTTTGGGCGCCGGGTGCGCCGGCTTTCGCGTCAGAGTCAGGACAAAGTCGCTGCGGTCGGTGCTTACGCCGGTGAAGTGTTGGGGCAAATTAAAACCGTGCAAGCTTATAATCATCAGGCGGCGGATCAACGGCAATTTCACCGGCAAGTCGAACAGGCTTTCGATACCGCCATCGAGCGTGCGTTCCAGCGGGCGCTGCTGGTGGCGGTGACTATTTTTCTGGTATTGAGCGCGGTCGGATCGATGCTTTGGATTGGCGGTATCGATGTGATCGATGGCCGTATCAGTCCGGGTGAGTTGGCGGCTTTTGTTTTTTATAGCATTATTGTGGGTTCGGCGGTGGCGTCGATTTCCGAAGTGGCCGGTGACTTGCAGCGTGCAGCCGGAGCAACCGAACGGATATTGGAGCTGCTGCAGGCACCGAATCTGATTCAATCTCCCGGCAAGCCGTTACCGCTGCCGCGCGTTTCCGGTAACCTGATGATAGACCAGGTATGCTTCGTTTACCCCGCCCGGCCCGAAGTTATGGCGATCGATCAATTGACGCTGGCGGTTCATGCAGGCGAGACGCTTGCGCTGGTTGGTCCGTCAGGGGCCGGGAAATCGACTTTGTTTGATTTGTTACTGCGGTTTTTTGATGTGCAATCCGGTGCCATCAGGTTGGAAGGTGTCGATATCCGTTCTTTGGACTTGGCGGCATTACGCGGTAATTTTGCATTGGTTTCACAAAATCCGGCGCTGTTTTTCGGCACCATCATGGAAAATATTCGGTACGCGCGCCCCGGCGCTACGGATGCGGCGGTGCGGCTTGTTGCCGAAGCGGCGCATGCGCACGATTTTATCATGCAATTACCGCAAGGCTACGATACGCATTTGGGTGACTTAGGCTTGGGATTATCCGGCGGCCAGAAGCAGCGCTTGGCAATTGCGCGCGCATTGTTGGCTGACGCACCGGTTTTGTTGCTGGATGAAGCAACCAGCGCTCTGGATGCGCAAAGCGAATATTGGGTGCAGCAGGCATTGCAGCGCTTGATGCGCGATCGTACTACGTTGGTGATTGCGCATCGGTTGGCGACGGTACAATCCGCCGACCGTATCGCGGTGCTTGATCATGGCAGGTTGGATGCGCTGGGTACCCATGCCGAGTTGTTGCGCACAAGTGAACTGTATGCCAAGCTGGCCGCGCTGCAGTTTCATTCCATTTCCAAATCGGACCTGGCTTTGCCGGCTTCTCCTCCATATTATTGATACTGTCTGCGGCTTGCCTGCGTGCCATGTTTGATCTGGAGCTGGAATCCGTTACGGGTGGCCGGCTGATCGAAGTCGCCGTTCTCTGGCGGCCCGTCAGTGCAAAGAGTCATTGGCGAAAGTTATACCGGCCACCTGTACGACTTTGCCGAGGGTAGTGCGTGCGGCATGCATGCCTAATCCCAGATGTATCAGTGTCTTGACCGAAACCGATCGTTTGATCAGCAGCGCAATCAGTCGGATCAGATCGACATTACCGTCCGGATGTACGGCGCTTAGCAGCGCATCCGGCGGGGAAAATTCGAGTGGATCGACAATGGCGCGAATGGCGATGAAGGGGATTCCGATTTCACCGGCTACTTTCGCCACCGCCGCAGTTTCCATGTCGGCGGCGCAGGCACCGGTTTTTTCACCCAGTGCAATTTTTTCCTGCCTTGAGGTGAGTGGCACATCCGCCGCAGCGAGCGTTCCGCCGGTAACGGTGAGATGCGGCGACAATCGATGCGCCAGACGATTGCGCCATGCAATATCCACGGGCAGGCTCCCGCCGTCCTGGATGATGGCTTCGGGCAATACCAAGTCACCGGGTGTCAACGCGTTGTTCAGTGCGGCGGCAACACCGAAGCTTACCAATGCGGAAGCCCCGTTTTCGCATAATTTCAGCGCCGCTCCCCGTGCTGCGTCATTGCCGATGCTGCTGAGGCACAACTTGGTGTTATCGCCGATGTTCACCACGCGATAAACCGGAAAGCGCAAATTCATTAAGCAAGTCGCTTCGGATTTTAACGCCGAGACGATTCCCAGATAACTCAAGCGACGGACTCCCGGGTTAAAGCACGGTAACGCGCGAGCGCCCATACCGGGAAGAATTTTGAATAACCGTGATAACGTAAATAAAACACCCGCGGAAAGCCGGGGGCGGTGAACCAGGGTTCATCCCAAAGATGATGTTGGGGCGATTGGTGTTGCAGCAAATAGTGAATGCCTTTGCGGACCGCTTCGCTGTGCACTTCGCCGGCGGCCATCAAACCCAGAACGGCCCAAGCGGTTTGGAACGCGGTGCTGGTTTCAGGAAACTGCCCGGCAAGTTGCGTATCCTGGTAAGAGTCGTTGGTTTCGCCCCAGCCGCCATCGGCACGCTGTACCGATGTAAGCCATTTGACAGCGCGCTGTACCGACGTATGCTGCATGTCGAACCGGGCCAGACGGAATGCTTCCAGTACCGACCATGTACCGTAGATATAATTGGTGCCCCAGCGCCCGAACCATGAACCGTTTTTTTCCTGTTCGCGCAACAAAAAACTGATACCGCGCCAAACCTCGCGCTGATGTTTACCGTATTTTCCCAGCAAACCCACGCAGCGCGCGGTTACATCACTGGTCGGCGGATCGATCAAAGCGCCGTGATCCGCGAAGGGAATTTCGTTTAAATAGTGATAAACGTTATCGATATCGAAAGCGGCAAAGCCGCCGTTATTCGATTGCATCCCCGCAAGCCAATTGGCGGCGCGATCGAGCGATTGGTGATGGCGTTCCGCCCGGCCTTGTTCCAGCGCCCAGGCGACCGCGGCGGTATCGTCGAGATCGGGGTAATGTGGATTGGCGTATTGGAACGCCCATCCTCCGCCCGGTAGCTCGGGGCACTTATCGCGCCAGTCCCCGGGCTGGTCCAACACTTGCTGCTCCACTAACCAATCCAATGCCTTGAGAACAGGTGTTTGATCGGTCTCAGGGTCTTCCTGCAGCGCCAGGCTGATCAGTACGGTGTCCCAAACCGGGGAGGTACAAGGTTGGCACCAAGTGCGTTCACCTTCATCGACCAGCAATCCGAGCAGTGCGTTGCGGCATTGCACCCGATTAGGGTGATCGGGTGGATAACCTAAGAGCGCCAGCGCTTCGTAGGCGTTGACCATGGCCGGAAAGATTGCACCGATACCGCATTCGCCGTTTAAACGCTCCAAGACCCATCGCTCGGCCTTGCGGATCGAATATTGGCGGACTGATTGCGGCAGCTTCGGCTCCACTTTCGATAAGATGCGCTCAACCAGCATGAATGCGCGCTTGAGTAATGTATCCGCTTTGGGAAAATAATTGTTTTCGATTTCAGGGGGTGTAATGAACAGTTCCCGGATATCGACTTTGCGCGGGTTGGCCGCTTTGGCTTTCATGGTACATAGAATCGATAGTGGGATCATCACGGTACGGGACCAATATGAAACTTTGCTGATGTGGAAAGGAAACCAGCGGGGCAGAAAAATCAGTTCGGACGGCACCACCGGTACGCCATGCCATGGAATCTGCTGATACATTGCCAGCAACAAACGAGTGAACACATTGGCCTTGGCCGCCCCTCCATACGCCAGAATCGCTTCGCGTGCACGAACCATGTGCGGCGCATCGGGTGCATCGCCGACCAGCTTCAGCGCATAATACGATTTGATGGTGCAACTGATATCGAAAGCACCGCCGTAATACAGCGGCCAGCCGCCGTGATGCATGTCTTGCTTGTCGCGGAGGAAGCGTGCGATTTTGTTTTCCAGCATCACATCGATTTCGTCCATGAAATGCATCATCAAGATATATTCGGCGGGAATCGTGCAATCCGCTTCCAACGGAAAGCACCAGTGTCCGTCTTCTTTCTGTAACGACAATATGGCTGCGCGTGCTTGATTGAATTTCTGTTCCAGCTCGTCGGTGCTTGTTTCAGTGCAAATAGGATTGATGGGTATGCCGGATTTGATCGATTGTTGCGGTCCTGCTTCGTCATGCTGTGACACGGCTGATGTTCCTTGAGATCCATTCATAATTGTTGTAGGTATTTTCTGTTACCGATGATTCATTATTTTTGCATATAAGTACCTTGTTACTGTACTTATAATCTTTTTTTGTTACTATCCTTTTCAAAAGGATTGTCTTGGAACGGCTCATCGTAGAGATTGAGCGGCGGATTTCCGTCGTAAATCAGATATTCCCGCTGTTGCATGGAAGCTTCACGCACAAATAGATAAGGGTCTATCGCTGCTTCGTCGCGAATGCGCATCGGACCGATCAGTCGGGCGCGTTTGTCGATCGCTCCCAGCAGAGTCAACGGTGCGGCGAAATAGGTTCCGACCGCGAGCCCGGCATAAAACAGTACATTGGTGACCATGCCGATCGGAATGTTGGTAACATCGCGCTGATTGCTTGGTCCGAGTAATGGGATAAACAGGTAGGATCCTGATTTCATTCCCCAAACACCAAGTGTTTGACCGAAATCCTCGTCGTGCTTTTTCAATCCCATGTGTCCGGCCATATCGAACAAGCCGAACATGCCGATGGTCGAATTGACCGCAAAGCGTAACGTATCTTCAGCGCCTTGTTTCAACTTGCCTTGTAAAAAAGCATTGAGGGCGACGTTAGGATAACCCAGATTATCATAAAAATTACCGATCGAACGTTGCGCCGCATCCGGAATATAATCGATATACGCATTGACAATGGGCATAAAAACTTCGCGATCCACTTTATCGGTGAAATCGTAGGAAGCACGGTTAAATTTCTCATGCGGATCAGCCGGATCGATATCCATATCCACATCCTCACGGCTGGGAGTGCTGGCGCAGCCCTGCAACAGGATAACGCAGACAAGTACAATCATGGCAATCGAACCTCTAGGATTGCCGGAGAGTAAGTTTTTGAGAGTGAGAATATTACCAAGCATCAATACGAGAATGTTTATTAAACTTCTTTGAGTAAAGGTAAATGGCGTGCAATCAGTCCATTATTCAGCAACCATTCGATTTCATCAACCAAGGCTTGGCGCACGGAGTTCTGCGGAAAACCCAATTCGGAGATCGCTTTTTCACTGCTGAGAAACATTGGATGGTGCGCCAGCCGCACACCTGTGAGCGGTGCCCTGGGTGGGTAATGGGTAATGTAATCGGCGATCAGTTCGGATGCAATACCGGTCATCAGCGCAAGCCAGTAGGGAATGCGGATTCTCGGCATGGCCAAACCGGTGATTTCTTCGATCCAGCGCAGCAAATCCCCCAGCATCAGATTTTCGTTGCCGAGAATATAACGTTCACCGGTGCGGCCATGCTCGGCGGCTAAGACATGTCCTTGAGCGATATCCCGCACGTCCGCCATATTGAAACCGCAATCCAGGTATGCGGGTATTCTGGTGTTCAAAAAATTGAGAATCATACGCGTGGGCGGTGTAATCGAACGGTCGCCCGGACCGACGGGCAGTGTCGGTGCAACGATCACGACGGGCAAGCCGTTTGCTGCCGCCTTGAATGCTTCAAGTTCGGCCAGGTATTTGGAGCGGCAATAGGGGCCCGGCATCTTGGCGAGTGCGTGTTCAACGGTGGAATTTTCCGGATCGTTTTGATGTGCAATGGATTCGGTTGAAGTATGCACGATGACTTCGATGTCATGCTGCGCAGCCTGGTTAAAAATCGTGCGTGTGCCTTCATAGTTGATCAGATTGAAGTCATTTTTATTGCGTGCCCATAGATTGGGATTGGCGGCTAAATGGTAGATCCTTTGCACGCCTTTTAATGCCTTGCGGACCGCATAAGGATCGCATATCGAGCCACGCACCACTTCCACACCGGTAGGCAAAGGAACATCCGGCAATTCAAGAACGCGGACATTTTCCCCTTGTTCCAGTAAAAAACGGACCAAATGAGTACCGATAAAACCGCCGCCGCCCGTCACTAAACTGCGCCTATCACTCATAAAATCTCCACCGTTGCAGCAGATCCCTGCAATTGAACAATTTGATACATACCTAAGATTGGGTCCGGTTACGCGGGATTCGGAACATGTGCAGGCAGCGCATGTAAAATGCTTTGAAATGACCTGGGAAAGCGCTGATTAATCGGTTGCAAGAGCGGATTCCCTCATCTATCTTATTGATAGGTCTCGAGCACAGTGTTTCGTGCGCCCCGCGCTTCATTCCGCTCGCCGAATCAATCAGCGCTTCCCTAGTCTTCCCTGTCACCATGTACAATGTCGACTAATTTAAGTGCTTGCAGCTCCATTTCAATCACAAAATCATCGACTTTGGCGCGAAAATGGCGATAAAAAATCATACTGGGAATAGCCACCAGAATGCCAAAGGCGGCATTATACAGTGCAACGGATATTCCGT
Source organism: Nitrosomonas sp. (assembly GCA_021582655.1). GTDB lineage: Bacteria > Pseudomonadota > Gammaproteobacteria > Burkholderiales > Nitrosomonadaceae > Nitrosomonas. Next base: position 547,469 of record CP091135.1, on the reverse strand, counting down.
AAGCGAGTTGTGCCGGATTACTACCGGCAGGGGAATTGGATCCGAAGATTTCAATCATGCCTACCAATGTGCCGAATAATCCCATCAAAGGACTGAGTGCCGCGATCGTTCCCAAGGTGGTCAAATAACGGTTCAAGTCGTGCGCGACGACTCGTCCGGATTCCTCGATCGATTCTTTCATGACTTCACGTGAGCATTTGACATTTTTCAAGCCGGCGGCAAGGATTTTACCTAAAGGAGAATGCTGCTGCAGGCGTGTCAATAATTCGGTGCTTACACCATTGCGCTTATACTCATTGAGCACTTTCGGCAATAATTCCTTGGGTGATACGATACCCAGGCGCAATGTCCACATGCGCTCAACAATGATACCCACCGCAACGACGGATGCGATGATGATCGGCCAAATCGGCCAGCCGGCCGCCTGAATTAAGGATAACACGTGATAATCTCCTGGTACTTTTTAGATCCGGGTATTATTACCCAATTTCGCCTATTTTATTACGAACAGGCTGCTGAAAGACAATCCGGACTGTCATTACGGTATTGCAAGTGAATCTGAAGAGAGATTTATCCTATATAAACCGCATCTTGTATGTGGTTCCGCCCAGTTCGATTGCTGCAAAAACGATTTGCTACGGTTTGCCAAGGAAATACTGATTAACTGGCAGCACGAATGAATCGCTTCGTTATGAAGGTAATGCGTTTCCTCGTCTGTTTTATTGACAGGTCTCGATCGCTGTATTCGATGCGTCTTGCGCTTCATCCCGTTCGCTGAATGAATCAGCGTTTTCCTAATCAGGTTCGATTTCTATCCACAGTTTTTGTGGATAAGTTTGTGAATATGCTTTATGAAGCACAGGTAGTTTATTAAATAGAAACGATTTCTCTAGTTTGATCATTTTTTAATCCGGGATCTTCGCGGAGTATGACCGGAGAATTGTAAATTCATGCCATTTTTTGCTGGAAAATAATGAACCCATTGTTACCGTCTCCATCGGAGTTATTTCGTACGGTGCTGACCGTCAGTGAATTGAATAATATGACTCGCCGGTTGCTGGAATCGAGTTGGCCGTTACTTTGGATCAAAGGGGAAATTTCCAATTTGAAATGTTATCCGTCCGGACATTGGTATTTTTCGTTAAAAGATACCGATGCACAGGTGCGTTGTGTCATTTTCAGTCATAAGAACCGGTATCTGGGCTGGGAACCCAAAGACGGCATACAAGCCGAAGTGCTGGCCACGGTTACTTTATATGAGCCGCGCGGTGATTTCCAGCTGAATGTCGAATCCATCCGGCGTGCCGGTTTGGGCGAGTTATTCGAGGCGTTTGAGAAATTGAAAGCCAAGCTCGAACTGGCCGGTTTGTTCGATCCGGCAACCAAAAAAGCGCTACCGGCATTTCCCCGGCAAATCGGTATTGTTACTTCACCCGAAACAGCGGCGCTGCACGATGTGCTCACCACGTTGCGGCGGCGCATGCCGTCGATTCCGGTAATTATTTATCCCGCACCGGTACAAGGAAAAACCGCCGCTGCCGGCATCGCGCAGGCGATTCAGGCAGCGAACCGGCGCTCGGAGTGTGATGTGTTGATTCTTTGCCGCGGTGGCGGCAGCATTGAAGATTTATGGGCATTTAACGAAGAAGTCGTGGCGAATGCGATTGCTGCGAGCGCGATCCCGCTCGTCAGCGGCATCGGGCACGAGATCGATTTCACCATTGCCGATTTTGTCGCCGACAGACGCGCACCGACACCGACGGCGGCAGCCGAAATGGTCAGTCGGGATCGCCAGGAATTAAACCAGCATATCAACGGTCAGCAGTTACGGTTGCATCGGGCGTTGCGAAACCTGATCGAACGCACGATGCAGCGGCTGGATATTTTGTCGCACCGCCTGATCTATCCGGGTGACCGGATTCGGCAGCAGATGCTGCAGTTGCAGCATCTGAGCGATCGATTGTATAAAACCTGCGGGTATCAGCTGGATAAAAAGCAATGGAGGCTGCTTGAGTTGCAACAGCGTATCGTTGCGCGTCGCCCGGACCTCGATCGGTTTGAACAGCAATTGCAGCAAACGGATTTGCGTTTTCGCAATGGTTATATGCAATATTTCGCAATCCGTGAACTGCAGCTGCAACATGCACGGACACTATTGGCGCAGTTGAATCCGCAGTCGGTGCTGGAACGCGGTTATAGCATCACGTATACGCAGGCCGGTACAATTGTCAGCGACAGCCAACAACTTCGGGCGGACGAACGAATTCAGGTAAAATTCGCGCATGGTTCATGCGATGCACGTGTTGACGACACGACGGATTTCTGAACAAAGCAAATCGAGTTTTTTAATTGAGGATACGATACCGATGCCAAAAATATTTTTAGTTACTGGTGTAATCAATATCTTAATCTGCATTGCGCTTGGTGCATTCGGCGCTCACGGACTTAAGCATGCCTTGAGCGGCGATATGCTGGCGGTCTTTCATACCGGCGTGCAATATCATTTTTATCATGCTTTCGGTATGGTCATCACCGGTATGCTGTTGTTGCATTATCCCAAATCGCGCTTTATCCCGATTTCCGGTTGGTTGATGATGGCTGGCATCGTGTTGTTCAGCGTCAGCCTGTACGTGCTCAGTATCACTGGTGTGCGTGCGCTCGCGATGATTACGCCGTTTGGCGGTGTTGCTTTTATGACCGCCTGGGGGATGATGGCGTATGCGATCTGGAAAGAAAAATAATCACGGTGGTTTGTTAAGGTGCGTGAAACAGCGTGCGCAGCCATAACTCCAGTTTTCGCGTGGCGGTGACGTCGTCACGGTTGTAGCTGAGTATTTCGGTTTTTAGCCGCTGTTTGTCGCCGGAATCGGTGGTGTTGCGGAAACGATGGAATTGCACTACCGACCATTGCGATCCGGATTCGGTGTTTTCCCACTGAAAATTCACCAGCTTGGGATGCTTGCAAATCTCTTTCAAGCCGTAACCCTGCAACGGTAGCACCAGACAATCCAGCACCGGTTTCTGGATATCGAACAAGGGGCCGTCGTCACCTAACAGCCAAACGACCGTAGCATTTTCGGTCATTCCGTAGCGTGCGGCATAGTTACGGATGGTGGCCTTTTCATGATTCGAGTAGTGTGCCAGTACGATTTTGGAGAATCGGCTGCGGTACTGTTCAATTTTTTGTAAGAAACCGAGCCAGCCGTCAAAATCACGGCTTTCATCGTCGGTCCATACGGGATCGAAACTTTCCGGCGTGTACGGCGGCGGTAACAATCCCCACAGATAGACGTGGCGTGACTGATTCGCCGCCATCGGATTGTCTTCGATATCAAAATGAATCCATGCGCCTTCCGGCAGTATCGGTTGGCCGAGCTTGAAGATTTCATCGTGAAGATGGGCGCGGGCTTGCAAAATCGCGCGCTGTTTTTTTTTGTTCCCTTTCAGATGCGGCACGTCCGGTATGGCGTCGGCGGTACTCTCCGCGAGTTGCGGGATGGTTTCGATGCCGGCATATGCCAAATGATCCGCAGCGCCGCCATGGATACCATACAGCAATGAAAGATCGCCGCGTGCTTCGAATTCCGGGCGGCAAAGCGGTTGGTGCGGGCAAATGCGGCATTTGCTGTGGCTGTAACGTACTGTCGGCGGTTGTGCCAAATCCAGCAGGCGGCGCATATCCGTGATGAATTCGTCGGTATGGGAATTCACTTCATCACCCAGCGACGCGCTACGCCCGTCACCCAGAAAAACCAGTGCGGGGAGGTCGGTGGCAAGCAAGCGACGGTAGCATCCGAGTTGGATTTGAATCGATTTTTTGTCTCCGCGCACTGATAATTTCGCATCGGCAGCTTGGTACTGACCGCTTTCATGGCGGATTAGAAAATCCGGATAACCCACCAATCGTTGCTGTTCATCGATCAAGCGCGCTTGGTAAATGACGGGGACCCCTTGCCGCATCAATTGCCGCGTGTCGTCGAAGGAGGCGGCTTTGCGGATCGAATAATGGCTTTGCAATTGTTCCAGCACGGCGGTTTCGTGCGCCAGTCCTTGTCGGCTCAGCAATTGGCCGAATGCGTCGGGTTCCGCCGCTACCGGTCGATGCTTGTCCAACCAAGCCCGGCGCTTGCAGGAAAGCCACGTACCGGCATCACTCGGCTTAATCAGGAATTGGGGGGATTTATTCGTCGTCATCGCGGTATCCGAGGCCTTGGTGACACTTGCTGATGGCGCCTCAGTCCCAAAGCAATCGGAGATATCCCCGGTGCGGTTTGGTCAAGCGAAAGACAAAGGTGTTTGCACCGCGTTGGATGGCCTGTTGTTGCGGTAATGGTTTGAAAGGTCCGGCGGCGGAAGCGGATTTCTCGATGCGCAAGCGATCTGCCCGGGGTGAAAAAAGCTTCAATTCGTAGATATCGGCGCTTTGTTCCCGCAGCAGGGGCGCAAAAGGTTTGGCCAGCGGTTCGCCGACGAAAACACCTTGCCCCGGCCATGCGACGCTTTTCCAATAAGCTTCGATCGCAGTGGCGCCCAAAGTGTAATGGAACATCATTACTCCGGGCGCAGGGAATTTTTGCGGAAAATTACACGGCTCAACCACTGCACCGTAACTCGCGGTCGCACCGGCTTCCAGCCAGCGCAAGCTGCTCATTTGATGCGAATCGGTCAGCATGCCGCCTGCCGAAGTCAAGTGATCGGCCAGCGCACCCGGTTGAAAACCGAGGGTATCGAGCCGTGCGACTTCGGCGCTCCCGGTAAAGTAACCGAGCACATCATTGTGTCCGGTGATGAAATCGGCCTCTAGGATTTGGACCGGGAGCACATTGTTCATTTCCTGCGCCATGTGTGCGAACCCGGCGGCGCGGCTGTTACGCGCCTTATCGGAGGTACTGAGCAAATAAATGCGCCCGTTGGGAAAGCTACGGTCCGAGCGGATGCCCCGGTCGATCAGCGCTTTCACCTGCTCGAACGTTGTGCCTGCCAGCATCATCGCCGGGCGCATCCGATAATCGCCGAACGGATAGCGGCTTGTCGAATTGAAATAAGGGCTGGGCTCGGTTGGTGCGCATTGCTGCGCGCAATATTTTTCGTCAAACCCGAAAGCCAGTGCCGAAGTCAGCGACATGCAGTCGACCCGGTACGGTGCCGCCCAGGCGACTGCATATGCCTGCACTTGCTTGGGCGTGCGCTCGTCGATCGTGGCTTTGAGACTGTGAAATTGTTCGGCTGTGAGCGCATTTCGCCCCGCCGGAAAACGCACCCGGACGACATTGGCGATGGGAATATCGCGCGCCTGCCGGTAGTAATCGCCGATTTGCTGCGACAGCGGATCGTCGTCGTTGATAATCAGCGCAACTTCATCGGGGGTCAATCCGGTTTTGGGCAGTGCAATGCGTTCCACCGCATACGCGGTGCAGGTTGCGAACAGCAAAACCAGCATCGTGATCAGCCGTAACACGCTATTTTTTTCCATTGCCACCCCCAGGGTTGCGCTACGCTAAATTTTCGGCAAGGTTACGCCGTGCTGGCCTTGGTATTTGCCGCCGCGGTCCTTGTACGAGGTTTCGCATACTTCGTCGGATTCGAAAAAAATCACCTGCGCCACGCCCTCGTTGGCGTAAATTTTGGCGGGTAGCGGCGTGGTGTTGGAAAATTCCAGTGTCACGTAACCTTCCCATTCCGGTTCGAACGGCGTGACATTTACGATAATGCCGCAGCGTGCGTAAGTGGACTTACCCAGGCAAATGGTCAGGATATTGCGCGGGATGCGGAAATATTCCACCGTACGTGCCAGCGCGAACGAGTTCGGCGGGATGATGCAGATATCGTTTTTGATATCGATGAACGAATTGGGGTCGAAGTTTTTCGGATCGACGATAGTGGTGTTGATATTGGTGAACAGCTTGAATTCGTTCGAGCAGCGGATATCATAACCGTAGCTCGAGGTGCCGTATGACACGATGCGCTGATCGTCCTTGTGGCGGATTTGATCCGGCTCGAACGGCTCGATCATGCCGTATTCGATCGCCATGCGGCGTATCCACTTATCCGATTTGATCGTCATGGCGCATCATCCTAATCATTTTCCATGATGATTTGAGTGAACAGTTCCGAATGATCTTCCGCGCAGGCCGCCACTTTTACCGCGATGCGCCGGGCGATCAACCGGTAGATTCCCGCGATTTCGCCTTCGGGTTCGGCGACCACGCTCGGTTTACCGGTATCGGTGTGTTCGCGGATTTTAATGTCGAGCGGTAGCGCGCCCAAAAATTCCACTTGATAGTCCCGGCACATTTTCTCTCCGCCGCCGGTTCCGAAGATCGGCTCGGTATGGCCGCATTGCGAGCAGGTGTGCGTACTCATATTTTCCACGATGCCTAGAATCGGAATGCCGACTTTCTCGAACATTTTGAGTCCCTTGCGCGCGTCGAGTAATGCGATGTCTTGCGGCGTGGTGACGATGACCGCACCGGTGACCGGTATTTTCTGCGCCAGTGTCAATTGGATATCGCCGGTGCCTGGCGGCAGATCGACGATCAAATAATCCAAATCCTTCCAATTGGTATCGTTCAGCAATTGCAGCAGTGCTTGCGTGACCATCGGCCCGCGCCATACCATCGGTGTTTCAACGTCGATTAGCAAACCGATCGACATTGCCTGGATGCCGTGCGCGGGAACCGGTTCCATGGTTTTACCGTCAAGCGACTCCGGATGATTGGTAATGCCTAGCATTTGCGGTTGCGAAGGACCGTAAATGTCGGCATCCAGAATACCTACGGATGCGCCTTCCGCCGCCAGCGCCAGCGCCAGATTTACCGCGGTGGCCGATTTGCCGACCCCGCCTTTGCCCGACGCCACCGCGATGATGTTTTTGACCCCGGGAATCAGTTTGACGCCGCGCTGTACGCCGTGTGGAATGATTTTGCTGTCGACTGTGGCTTGCACTGCCCCGATCCCCGGGATTGCCTGCAGTGCTTGGACGATTTGTTGCTGCACTGCGTTCTTGACGCTGTTGGACGGGTAACCGAGTTCGATGGCCACCGTCACATTGACCTGGTCCACATGAATCGCCTGCACGGCGTTTCCGGATACATAATCCTTTCCGGTGGTGGCGTCGATGGTTTGGGAAAGTACCGCTTTTATTTGTTGCTCAGTAATGCTCACAAAAAACTCCTCTTGAAACGGCTGTTGAATACCGCATGATTCTAGCAGACTGTGAAAAACGTTTTCGGGGCAGTTGGTGCAAGGCGGAAGCAGGTAAAAAGCGGAGATTGCGCATCACGAACGGACATTCCGAGTTTGTTTTCAATGCCGCGGCAGCAATATAAATCGTTTTTCGGCGCTTTGCCGGGAATGGTAACAAATATCGGGAACCCACACACAGTTTGTTACAATTGGCATTTATTCAATTCGAGTCACGCATAGCTGATGAACAAGCGAAAAATCCTGATCACTTCCGCATTGCCGTACGCCAACGGCAGTATCCACCTGGGGCATTTGGTCGAGTACCTCCAAACCGATATTTGGGTGCGTTTTCAGAAAATGCGCGGACATGCGGTTTACTATGTGTGCGCCGACGACACCCACGGTACGCCGATTATGCTGCGTGCGGAAAAAGAAGGTATTACGCCGGAAGCGTTGATTGCGCGCGTGCATGCGGAACATTTCGCAGATTTTGCCGGTTTTCATATTCAATTTGACAATTACTACAGCACGCATTCGCCGGAAACGCGACATTACTCTGAAGATATTTACGGCAAACTGAAAGTTGCCGGTCTAATCGCCGTGCGAGGCATCGAGCAGCTCTATGATCCGGTCAAAAACATGTTTCTGCCAGACCGTTTCGTCAAAGGCGACTGTCCGAAATGCGGCGCCAAGGATCAATACGGCGATTCCTGCGAAGCCTGTGGTGCGGCGTACGCGCCGACCGAATTGAAAAATCCGTATTCGGCGGTATCCGGTGCCAAACCGGTGAGTAAGTCGTCCGAGCATTATTTCTTCAGGCTATCTGATACGCGCTGCGCTGATTTTCTGCGGCAATGGGCGTGTGGCGGCGATCACCTGCAACCAGAAGCCGCCAACAAAATGCGCGAGTGGGTTGGCGACGTTGGAGAAAACAAGCTTTCCGACTGGGATATTTCGCGCGATGCACCGTACTTCGGCTTTGAGATTCCCGATGCGCCGGGTAAATATTTTTACGTCTGGCTCGACGCGCCGATCGGTTACATGGGCAGTTTCAAGAATTTATGTGACCGGGAAAACATCGACTTCGACGAATTCTGGCAGCCGCATTCGGATGCGGAACTGTATCACTTCATTGGCAAGGATATTTTGTATTTTCACGCGTTATTCTGGCCGGCGATGCTAAAAAACGCCGGTTATCGCACGCCGACCAAGATTTTCGCGCACGGCTTTCTGACCGTGAACGGCGAAAAAATGAGCAAGTCGCGCGGCACTTTCATCACCGCCGAAAGTTACTTGAAACAGGGATTGAATCCGGAATGGCTACGCTATTACTATGCCGCCAAACTGAACAGTACGCTGGAAGACATCGACTTGAACCTGGACGATTTCGTCGCGCGCGTCAATTCGGATCTGGTCGGAAAATTCATTAACATCGCCAGCCGCTGCGCCGGTTTCATCACCAAACGCTTCGATGGCAGGCTGGTTTCCGGCGAGCAATACCAAGCCTTGCAAGCACTGGTCGACGAGCATTTTTCGAGCTGGCGCCCTGACGCCATCGAACAAGCGTTCGAAGACCGTGAATTTTCCACCGCGATCCGTCAGATTATGAAATTCGCCGATGCAGCCAACGAAATGGTCCATAGCCTGGCGCCATGGGAAATCGCCAAGCATCCGGATCGTACCGACGATCTGCATCGTGCATGCAGTTTGGGTATCCAGTTGTTTTATTTGCTGGCGCGCTACTTGAAGCCGATTCTGCCGGGCACCGTGCAACGGATCGAAGCGTTTCTCAATTGCGAGCCGCTAGTCTGGCCGCAGCTGAGTACCGGTCAATCGGTTTCCGGTTTGCTACTGCCCGCCGGGCATGCGATCAATCCTTATCAGCACTTGATGACGCGTATCGACACCAAGCAAATCGATGCGCTGGTCGTTGCCAATACACAGAACCTGGCCGCATCGGCGCCGGAATCTCCGGCACGGCACGCGGAAAAACAACAACACGCGATTACACCGATTGCTGAAACCATTTCTATTGACGACTTCAGCAAAATCGATTTGCGCGTCGCCAAAATCATCAACGCCGAGCATGTCCCCGGCGCGGAAAAACTGTTGAAACTGACACTCGACATCGGCAGTGAACAGCGTACCGTTTTCGCGGGTATCAAATCCGCGTACGACCCGGAACAACTGAAAGGCCGCCTGACCGTGATGGTTGCCAATCTGGCACCGCGGCAAATGAAATTCGGTTTGTCGGCAGGCATGGTGCTTGCTGCTGGCGGCGGCAACCCCGGTGAATTGTTCATTCTGTCACCGGATGCCGGTGCGCAACCCGGCATGCGGGTCAAGTAATTGCCTCAAATGGAATCGAGCGTTATTGCCGGACTGATTCAACACTTGGAACTTAAATTGCTGCAAAGCGATCTGACGGCGCATCCCGGATTGATCGATGAATTGCTGGCGGAAGATTTTGAAGAGATCGACAATCATGGGCAATTACATAGCCGGGACGATGTGATCGGTTGGTTGAGGCAAAAAGATCCGCATCGGCACTGGGTGTTCAAGGATTTTCGCGTCAAAGTACTGACCGATAATCTGGTACTGGCGATTTATTCGCTGCAAAAACCAGGACAGCCCGATACCGGAAGCATGGGATCAATCAGAACTTCGCTGTGGCAGCGCCATGAGGGACATTGGAAAATGGCATTTCATCAAGCAACCAAAATAACAGAAACATCCGCATCATGAACCAGGAGACTGCCGTGGAACTCAACGCCGAACAACAACTCGCCGACATCAAAAACAACCTCGCCACCATCAAACAGCGCATTGCCGATGCGTGCAAGAAAGCCGGACGCGATCCCGCCAGCGTGCGATTGCTGCCCGTGACCAAAACCGTACCGGCTGAACGCTTGCGTATTGCCTATGCCGCAGGCTGCGTTGAAATGGGTGAAAACAAAATCCAGGAAGCACGCGAGAAATCCGAAGTGCTGGCGGATCTCAATATCAAATGGGCCGTCATCGGTCATTTGCAAACTAACAAAGCCAAATATCTGGCGCGTTTCGCCAATGAATTCCAAGCATTGGATAGCCTCAAAGTGGCCGAAGAACTCGATAAACGTCTGCAAAACGAAGGCCGTGCCATCGATGTGTTCGTGCAAGTCAACAGCTCCGGGGAAGAAAGCAAATTTGGCTTGCCGCCCGAAGCCGTGCGCGATTTCGTGCAACACCTGCCGCAATTTTCATCACTCAGAATCAGAGGCCTGATGACGCTGGCGATCTTCTCCGCCGATCACGACCGCGTACGCGAATGCTTCGTCAAAATGCGTGATATCCAAGCCATGCTGCGCCAGGAAGCCCCCGCAGGGCTATCGTTCGACGAACTGTCGATGGGCATGTCGGGCGACTACGAACTGGCGATCGAAGAAGGTGCCACCGTGGTGCGTGTCGGGCAAGCGATCTTCGGCAAACGGCCATTGCCGGATAGTCATTATTGGCCGGGATTGGGATGATGGGGGTGCAATAAGGGGGTGGTGGAAAATGCCTACGATACTCAGATTCGGTGCTTATCGGTTCTTTTTTACAGCAACGAGAAAATTTTCTTGCTAAATTCTGGTTAAATCCAATTGCGTTGGCAAGTTCAAAGCATTTTCGTCACATGAATTAAGAATGCTGCCGAAGTATGTTGCAGCGAGTCAACAACTGTTTACGGAAGCATGGAGTGAGCGCATTGGTAATTGAAACATGCGCATTGGCTAAGAGTGTGCAATTTTCCGATGGCGATATGATTATCTTGCTAGTCGATGGAAGAACCATTGCAGTTCCTTTGTTATGGTTCCCACGTTTGGCATCAGCCAGCCAAAAGCAATTTGCCAATTACGAGCTGCTCGGTGACGGTAAGGGTATTCATTGGCCGGATGTGGATGAAGATATCAGTGTGACAGGATTGCTGAGCGGAAATCATTAATTAAAAGCCGGAGGTGTTTTTGTAGAATGGTTTGCTTTTGATTATGGTCGTATTTGATAAAGTATTTGATATTGAAAGATAAATATAGTGGATGAGGTTGCCGAAGAATGCCCAACACCACTAACTGCAGTAATTGCCTGGAGGTATCGGCACCCAACTGGCAATAGTGATTGTGCAGCAACCGCATTGTTAAAATTGATCGATGCAAGATATCGAACACTGTTGTGCAGGGGGCGTCTTGCAACGAATTGTGATCAGCATGGCTTGGTTTGATGAAAGATCATTTCGTCAATGACTCTTCGCACGGGAAAAGTAGAGAAATGCGCCGACCATCAGGGTGTTGATCACGATGGCGATGATGTTCCAGACAATAACCGGCATCGAGTCAATCAAGACACCGTAATAAACCCAAACGATCTGGAATATGCCCATAATGCCGGCCATGGTTGGATTCATACCTTGAGCGCTTCTTCGCTTGAGTATTGCGTATAAATCCGGGGCGGCTGCAAATGTGGTGCCAAAGCCTGCTATAAATCCAATGACCTCATGATTTTCCATCAAATCTCCTTATGCTTTCCATTCGAGTTTCGTGCGATTACAAACAGCGCGGTGTGAAGTATAGGATAACTGTGATTACAGCAGACCGAGGCAGTGACGGATCCGGTGTTATAGTTTGCATACGTCGGTTTCACATGAGGAAGTGCGGCCAGTGCGGCTTTCTATGATCAATACGGAAAGCTCTCGATAGTACTCACGGCAATCCGCAGGTCCTGCTTGTTGATGTGCGTGGTTGTGCTGGAAATTTGAGAATATTTTTTGTTTGTGCAGTGTTACGCTTCATCCGATAAACTTTACAACTTTCAATGGCAAATAAGGGAATGTTGATGACTGGATTGATCGGGCGTCCGGGTGTTACTGTCATATTTTTATTAATCATAATGCTGGCTTCACAGCAGAACGCTGCCGGGCCGTTGATGATGGCTGCCGAAGGCTATGTTTATGGGCAATTAAGTAAAGTAAGCCATGATAAAAATATTACCCGAGTCTATCTTGGTGAAATTTCGCTGGGGCATGAGAGTATGACTTTTATCAGTTTTGGTAATCAACCGACCAATCTGGTGACCAACCCCTGGCAATTCTGCTTTGAAAAAGACCGTTATGAGGAAATTGAGAATTTCGTTGGTAAGAATGTGGTATTAGCATTTACATTTCCCAAAAACAATAACCTGCTGTCCTGCTCTTCGGTTTATGAGTTGCAGGAGATTTATCCAGTTAATCAGGATCATGTATGGGAGCAGAAACATTTTGTCGGCGATATTTATACTTCCGATCCTGAAACATCCTATGGCGTTGAATTTGGCAGGATCACAAATTTAATTAAAAACAAGAGTGTGAACAGAATTTACTATATGACGCTGCAGGTAGGAAACGGCGGCAGCAAATTTCGTCATTTCATGATTGATGATCATGATCTGTATGAGTTTGCAATCAACGCGCTAAAAAGCGCAGTCATGGTAAAAGTGCATTACAGCGATCGAATTTCCTATGGTAATTCTTATGGGCTCGGCGCCAGATCGGTTGTTGCTGAAATCGAAGTGGTTGAGCAGTAAATCCTAGATTAATGTATTCAATTACCAGGAAAAGTATTGTGTGAATATATGGGGTTGCGACGTGCGTGGCAGTAAATTGCGCAGCTTGCATCCATAAATTCGGTTGAGCGAGAACTGGTTTGGGATGTTGGACTATCGAAGGTGACTGCTGATCGATATTTTCGAATAAGCGGAGGTAAGGTGATAACAGATGAAGGTATATCTTTCAACGCACTAAGAACCAAACAATACTGTCAGCTTGACGTTTACTCAGAACGAACTCGATTTGCGCAAGAATTTCGTCGCGCTGGTGTAGTACGATTTTAGTACGAATGTACTATATACAGCCTCTCATCGAGATCTATAGAATACGCCTCAAGACATACGAAATGCAAGCAATAAAAAGAAATTAATAAAGAGTGCGTTGTTTTGTATGACTTACCCTTCTACTACTTATTAATGAATCGAGGAGAAAAATATGTTAAATCATCTCAAATTAAAAGCTTGTGTAGCTGCTTTACTGTTAGGTAGCGGTGTTGTTCATGCAGGTACTGCTTTTTTGAACGGCGGCATATTGGCAGGTAATGGTTCGGAAGCGAATCCTTATGATATGGGTGTCATCGGTGGTACACCCAGTGTAATGGCCGTAACCGTGACTGGAACGCCAAATTCATTTTTCGACGAATTCGCCAATTTCACTATTACAACAAATGGTCAGGTATCAGGTGCGGCAAATACTTATACCCTGACATTCAATGGTTTTAATCTGGTAGAGATCACTGGATTGACCGTGGAAGTGTGGGATAACAGCCATCCTAACGGTTCTACGCTTTATGCTTCGTTCTCAGGTAATAATGCCACGAATTTGATCGGTGATCTGGCTCCGGGATCATATCACCTCGATATCAGTGGTAATTTGGGCCCAACCGCAGGTATGGGTCAATACTCAGTGGCTCTTTCCGCGGTACCGGAGCCAGAAACTTACGCCATGATTTTGGCAGGCTTGGGTTTGATCGGCTTCTCATTGCGCAAACGCACGGCTGCATAATTTAATACAACACTAGTCAAGTAGTGGGGCCACAGCCGTAAGGCTGTGGTTTTTTCTTTTGTATGAATGAATTGTATCAGGTTGCGCATCGGTAAGCGTAAGCTGATAAGCGATTCGATTGCTAATCGTCAAGCTTATTTTGCAACCATCCTTCGCGCATCGTTCTGGCTAGCGCGAATGCTTCTTCGAGTGCTGCGCTGTCGTAATTGCTTAACATGGATTGTAATTGCTGTAATTCGCTTTGATATGCCGTGAGCTGTCGGATCAATTGTTCGCGATTCGCCAGGCAGATATCGCGCCACATTTCCGGTGAGCTGCTGGCGATGCGGGTGAAGTCGCGGAAGCCGCTACCGGCGAAGCGTAGCAAATTGCCTGGGTGATCGGTACTATGGTTGAGGTGATTCATCAGTGCAAACGCAAGAATATGCGGTAAATGGCTGGTAGCGGCGAGAATACGGTCGTGTTCGTCGGCGGGCATGCTGGAAACAAGACTGCCGCAGGCTTGCCATAATTGATGGATGCATTCGACCGCATGAGCATCAGTTTCCGGCAACGGTGTCAAAATCACATGTTTTCCGTGATATAAGTCAGTTTGTGCAGCGGTTACACCGCTTTGTTCCGCCCCTGCGATCGGGTGACCAGGAACGAAATTGCGGCGGCTTTGCAAAGGCAGGTAACGGCGCGCCGCTGCAATGACGTTTTGCTTGGTGCTGCCAGCGTCGGTGACGATGGTGTTGGCGTGCAAGTAGGGGGCGATTTGTTCCATGGTCGCGGCGGTTTGTCCGACCGGCATTGCCAGGAAAACCAGATCCGCATGTTGCAATGCTTGAGCCATATCACCGGCGATTTCGTCGATAACGCCGAGCGCAGCGGCCTGTTGTAAGTTTTGTAAGCTGCGGCCAACCCCGGTGATCCGTTTGACCAATCCGGCACTACGTAGCGCCAGTGCAAACGATCCGCCGATCAGTCCGACACCGACGATGACCAATTTGTCTATAATCGCAGGGTTTGTCATGGCACTGCCAGGATCGGCTATTAATCCAATTCGCCGAGTATCGGTTCCAGCGAATCGAGGAAGCGTGTGTTTTGCGCTTCCAGTCCGATGGTTACGCGCAAGTGATGCGGCATTTCATAAATACCCAGCGGGCGTACGATGATGCCTTGTTGCAATAATCGCTGGTAGACTTTGGGGGTGTTGGCAGCCGCTCCTTTGACGCGAAAAGAGATGAAATTGCCGTACGACGGAATATATTCCACACCCAGTTTACGAAATCCGTCGGTGAGCTGCATCATCCCGGCGCGGTTCAAGGCATAAGATCGCTGTACGAATTCGGCATCTCGCAACGCTGCCAGTGCACCGACCAAGCCGATACTGCTGACGTTGAACGGCTGACGTACCCGATTCATCAAATTGGCGACGTCGGGATGCGTCAAACCGAAGCCGACACGTACACCGGCCAGACCGTATACTTTGGAAAAGGTACGTGTGATCAGTAAATTAGGAAATTGTTTGAGCCATTTCAAGCTATCCGGTTTGCTTGCTTCGGGCAGATATTCGTAATACGCTTCGTCCATAACCACCAATACATCGCGTGAGACGCGTTCCATGAATTGTAGTAATTCTTCTTCACCGGACAAAGTACCGGTGGGATTGTTCGGGCTTGCGATAAAAACGATGCGGGTTTCCGGCGTGATTGCGTCGAGCATTGCCGGCAGATCGTGACCGTAGTCGCGTGCCGGCACCGCAATGCCGTTGGCGCCGATCAGTTGTGTGACCAGCGGATAAACCGCGAACGCATGCTGCGAATAAACCGCTGCCGCACCGGGTTTAAGAAAAACCCGGGCAGCAAGATCGAGCACATCGTTCGAGCCGTTACCCAGCACGATTTGCTCCGGTGCGACATCATAGCGTTTGGATAGCGCAGCTTTTAACTCGAAGCCGCTGCCATCCGGATATAGTGCGATGTCGTGCAGTGTGTTAATCATGGCGTCAAGCGCAATCGGGCTGGCACCCAGCGGATTCTCGTTGGAAGCTAATTTGATGATATATGCTTCGTTCAATCCCAATTCGCGTGCGAGCTCCGAGATCGGTTTGCCGGGTTGGTAAGGTTGGATCGAACGAATATATTCAGGTGCAAAATCACAGAGATTCATAAGATTCGATAGATTATTGTTTGAAAAAGATGTGGCAGCCAGTCATTAACCGGCGGCGGGGTAAGAGCCGAAAATCTTCAAGAATGCGGCGCGATAGCGCAGTTCTTGCAATGCGGCGGCAACATGTTCGTCTTCTTGATGACCTTCCAGATCAATGTAAAACACATAGTGCCATAACCCGCTACGAGAGGGCCGCGATTCAAGGCGGCTCATACTGACACCATGCTGCGCTAACGGTTCCAGCAGCTGATAAATAGCGCCTGGGCGATTATGGGTTGAAACCGCCAACGAAGTTTTGTCCTTTCCCGAAGCGACGCCGATTTGTTTGCCGACGATCAGAAAGCGTGTGGTGTTTTTTGGATCGTCTTCAATGTTTTCAGCGCATATCGAGAGCTTGAACAATTCGGCGGCCCGTTTGCTGGCAATGGCGGCTGCGGTGTCATCGGCAGCCGCTTTGCGCGCTGCATCAGCGTTACTGGCGGCATTGATCAGTGCCGCATCAGGTAAATGCGGCAGATTGGTTTTGAGCCAATGTCGGCATTGGGCAAGTGACTGCGGATGTGAATAAATTTGTTTGATCTGGGTTAAATCGGTTTGCGACGCCATTAAGCATTGGTGTACGGGAAGCTGAACCTCGGCACAAATGATGAGTGGGGATTGCAGTAGCAAATCCATCGTTCTGCCAACCGCACCTTCAGAGGAGTTTTCCACCGGCACGACACCGTAATGAGCGGAATCCGATTCCACTGCACGGAACACATCATCGATCGAATCGCATGCGATGGTGGTAATGACACTGCCAAAGCGCTTGAGTGTCGCTTCCTCGGAGAAAGTACCGTTCGGGCCCAGGTACGCGACACTGATGGCGCTTTCCAAGCCGCGGCAAATCGACATGATTTCAGTGAATAAACGTTGGATTTGCGCATTGCCGATCGGGCCGGGATTGCGGTCTTGCATGCGCGTCAAAATTTGCGCTTCGCGTTCCGGGCGGTAAATGACGGTGTTTTTTTTGATTTTACCGATTTGCTGTGCTAGTGTCGCACGTTCGCTGATGAGTTGCAGTAATTGATTGTCAATGGCATCAATTTGTTCGCGTAACTGTTTGAGTTGTTCAGACATGACCGGTCGGTTCTTTTAGATTGAACGATGATTCAATAACATTGGATCGATGCGGCAGGTAGCGCGCCAGTAGTACGCCGTCGATTGCGGTGATTGCGTCCAGTACGCGCTGCGGTACCGGATTGTCGGTATCGACCAGCGTATAAGCCATTTCGTTGCGGGATTTGTTGATCATGTTGTGGATATTCAATCCCGCGTTAGCCATGCTGGTGGAAATCTGTCCCAGCATGTTTGGAACGTTGGCGTTGGCTACCGCCACTCGGTATGGTACTTCACGTTCCATTTGCATATCCGGAAAGTTGACCGTGTTGGTGATGTTGCCATTTTGCAAGTAATCGATCAATTGATCCACTACCATGATCGCGCAATTGTCTTCCGCTTCCATGGTCGATGCGCCAAGATGCGGTAGCGTGACGACGCCGTTTTGATGTTGTAGCTTCTGACTGGGAAAATCGCTGACATAAGTCCTGATTTTATGATTGGCGATGGCATGCAGCACTGCGTCCTCATCAACGGTCGCACCGCGGGAGAAATTGAGTAACACGGCATGATGCTTCATTAATCGGATACTTTGCGCGTTGATCAAATGCAGCGTTGATTCTGTCAACGGTACGTGCAGGCTGATAAATTCACTGTGGCGCAGCAGGTCCTCCATGCTGTCGGCTTTTTTGACTTCCGCCGACAAACTCCAGGCCGATTCGACGGTGATTTTCGGATCATAACCGATCACTTTCATGCCGAATTTGATCGCGGCATTGGCGACCAAGCGGCCGATTTCGCCTAAACCGATAACGCCGAGTGTCCGTCCGGGCAATTCGATCCCGGAAAAGCGCTTTTTCGTGTTCTCAACTTGCTTGTTCAGTGTCTCATCATCACCTTGCAGGCTGTCGACAAATCGTATGGCCGGGGCCAGGTTACGTGCGGCAAGAAATAGACTCGCCAGTACCAATTCTTTAACCGCGTTGGCATTGGCGCCGGGTGTATTGAATACCGGAATGCCACGAGCACTCATTGTCGCTACCGGTATATTGTTGGTACCCGCACCGGCGCGTCCGATCGCTTTGACGCTTGATGGAACGATGCTGTCAAGCATATTGTGCGAGCGCACCAGAATAGCATCCGGTTCGGTAATGTCGGAGCCGGCTTGATAGCCTGTGGCAGGAAAGCGACTCAACCCGTGCGACGAAATCGCATTGAGTGTTAAGATCTTGAAGATGCGTTGTTCAGGCATATCGATCGGCGAAAGCGTTCATGAACGCAACCAATTTTTCCACACCTTTCAGCGGCATGGCATTGTAGATCGACGCGCGCATACCGCCGACAGAGCGGTGGCCTTTAAGCTGCAGTAAGCCGTTCATTTCCGCTTGTTTCAGGAATTCGTCGTCCAGTGCTGGGTTTTTTAAAGTAAACGGCACGTTCATGCGGGATCGGTCGGCTTTTGCGACCGGACAATGATAAAAATCGGTGCTGTCGATCGATCGATACAATAAATCGGCTTTGGCGAGATTGATTTTTTCCATTGCGGCCAATCCACCTTGTCGCTTCAACCATTTGAAGACCAAGCCGGTGATATAGATCGCGTAGGTCGGTGGGGTGTTGTACATCGAATTGTTTCGGGCATGTACTTGGTAGTCGAATAAGGTGGGGGTGCCGGGCAGCGGCGTACCGAGCAGATCTTCGCGTACGATCACCAGTACCAGTCCTGCAGGCCCCAGGTTTTTTTGTGCGCCGGCATAAATCAGACCGAAACGTGTGATGTCGAGCGGACGCGACAAAATATCCGACGACATATCGACTACTAGCGGAATATTGTCGCGGGATTCGGGAATCCATTGAAACTCAACCCCGTCGATGGTCTCGTTGCTGGTGTAATGCAGGTAGGCGGCTTCGGGATCAAGATGCCATTGATTTTGTCCCGGAATGTAAATGAAACCGATTTCCGCGGAGGAAGCTGCAACGTTGACGGTGCAATAGCGGCGCGCCTCTTCGATGGCTTTGGCTGACCATTGGCCGGTATTCACATAGTCCGCTTTGGTTTTGCCGCGCAACAGATTCATCGGCACCATGGCGAATTGACTGGAAGCGCCGCCTTGCAGGAACAAAATCTTGTAGTGTTGCGGAATATTGACCAGTTCGCGCAAATCCTGCTGGGCGTTTTCCGCAATCGACATGAATTCCTTACCGCGATGACTCATCTCCATCACCGACATGCCGCTGCCGTGCCAATCCAGCATTTCGTCATGCGCTTGTTGTAAAACTTCTTTCGGCAGCATCGCCGGGCCGGCGCTGAAGTTATAGATGGTTTCCATGACGAATGCGGTTAATCGTCGCTATCGCTGTCTTCGCTTTCGACCACGCGTTCCAGTCCGGCGAGTTTTTCGCCGGCATCCAGATTGATCAGCGTAACGCCTTGCGTGGCGCGTCCCATTTCACGTACCTCATTGACACGCGTACGGATCATGACGCCACCCGAGGTGATTAGAATGATTTCATCGTCCGGTCTTACCAGCTTGGCGGTGACGACTTTGCCGTTGCGTGGGCTGGTGATAATCGCAATCATGCCTTGCGTGCCGCGGTTGTGACGGGTGTATTCGCCGATGGGTGTGCGTTTGCCGTAACCGTTTTCGGTGGCGGTCAAGACCGCCAGTTCTTCGCTTTCGGCAACCAGCATGGATATGACTTGCTGACCAGGGCCGAGCTTCATGCCACGGACGCCGCGTGCTATGCGACCCATCGGACGCACGTCGTTTTCACTGAAGCGCATCGCTTTGCCATTATCCGAGAACAACATGACATCGTGCTTGCCTTCGGTCAGTTCCACGCCGATCAGGTAATCACCGTCGTCGAGCGCGATGGCGATAATGCCGCTGCTGCGTGGACGGGAGAATTCGGACAGCGGTGTTTTTTTAACTGTACCGAAAGCGGTTGCCATAAAGACGAAACGGGTTTCATCGAAAGCTTTGACCGGCAAAATGGCGTTGATTTTTTCGCCTTCCTCGAGTTGCACCAGGTTGACGATCGGCTTGCCGAGTGCCTGGCGACTGCCTTGCGGCACATCGTAGACTTTGATCCAGTACACGCGTCCGAGGCTGGAGAAGCATAAAATGTAATCATGCGTATTGGCGATGAACAATTTGTCGATAAAATCGTCTTCTTTGGTACCGGTTGCCTGCTTGCCGCGACCGCCGCGCTTTTGTGCGCGGTAATCGTCGAGTAATTGCGATTTGATATAGCCGCTATGCGATAACGTAACCACGACATCCGCCGGTGTAATCAGGTCCTCCACACTTAAGTCTTGAGTACTGATGATGATTTCGCTGCGGCGCTTGTCGCCGAATTGCTGTTTGATGGCGCTTAGTTCTTCGGCGATGATGGCGGTGATGCGCTCCGGGTGCGCCAGAATATCGAGATAATCGATGATCTTGTCGATCACTTCCTTATATTCGTCGACGATTTTTTCCTGCTCCAGACCGGTCAGGCGCTGCAAGCGTAAATCCAAGATCGCCTGCGCTTGTTCGCCAGATAAATAGTAGCCTTGCGATTGCAGGCCGAATGCGGCGTCCAAGCCTTCGGGGCGTAGCGCACCGGTGTCTTCCAGCGCACGCGACAGCATTTCCTTGACCAATGCCGAATGCCAGGCTGTTGCCATTAATGCGGTCTTGGCATCCGCGGGTGTCGCCGCGGCTTTGATCAGCGCGATGATTTCATCGACATTGGAGAGTGCGACCGCCAGGCCTTCCAAAATATGGCCGCGTTCGCGCGCTTTTTTAAGTTCGAAAACGATGCGGCGAGTGACGACTTCGCGGCGGTGGCGCAGAAATGCATCGAGGATCTGTTTCAAATTCAGCAAGCGCGGTTGGCCGTCAAGCAGCGCTACCATGTTCATGCCGAACGTATCTTGCATTTGCGTTTCTTTGTACAAGTTGTTCAGAATGACTTCGGGCACTTCGCCGCGTTTCAATTCAATCACCACGCGCATACCCGATTTGTCGGATTCATCACGCAAATCGGAGATGCCTTCGATTCTTTTTTCACGCACCAATTCACCGATGCGAATCAGCAGGTTGGCTTTATTCACTTGATATGGTAATTCGTCGATGACGATGCACTGACGGCTGCCCTTTTCCATGTCTTCGAAATGTGTGCGTGCACGCATCACCACGCGGCCTCGTCCGGTACGGTATCCGTCTTTGACGCCTTCTATGCCATAAATGATGCCAGCGGTCGGAAAATCAGGTGCGGGTATGTATTCGATCAGTTCGTCGATGCCGATTTCCGGGCGGTGCAGTAACGCCAGGCAGGCACTAATGACCTCTTCCAGGTTGTGCGGCGGAATATTGGTTGCCATACCGACGGCGATGCCGGATGAGCCGTTGATCAGCAGATTCGGAATCTTGGCCGGCAATATCAACGGTTCCTGCTCGGAGCCGTCATAGTTGGGGCCGAAATCGACCGTTTCTTTATCGAGATCGACCAGCAATTCGTGTGCGATGCGAGACATGCGAATCTCGGTATAACGCATCGCGGCGGCATTGTCGCCGTCGACGGAACCGAAATTACCTTGACCGTCAACAAGCATGTAACGCAGGGAAAAATCCTGCGCCATGCGAACAATAGTATCGTAGACTGCAGTATCGCCATGTGGATGGTACTTACCGATTACATCGCCGACGATACGTGCCGATTTTTTGTAAGGTTTGTTCCAATCGTTGGATAGTTCGTGCATAGCGAACAATACACGCCGATGTACCGGCTTCAGGCCGTCACGCACGTCCGGAAGCGCACGTCCGACGATTACGCTCATTGCATAATCGAGATAGGAGCGCCGCATTTCTTCTTCGAGATTGATCGGCAGGGTTTCCTTAGCGAACTGATTCATGATTGTTGTTAAGAACAGCAGGTTGTGAAGAAAAAATCTTCGTTGTCAGAATGAATTCTTAAAACCTGTCATTTTAGCATGCTGATATCGGGTCTCAGATAACTTTCCGGTGTTAAAGTGATACCTTGTGACGGTGAATTAAAGAAAAAAGCTTGAAAAACCTAACTAAATAAGTAAATATAACAACTTTTTCATAATTTCTAAGTGTACCGACTGGTATGCTGATTCGATTTTTCTCTTGAAGTGAGTGCTTTGTGGTGCCTACTGTAATGAATACATATGCGCGGCTGCCCGTCACCTTTGTCAAAGGTGACGGCGTATGGCTGTGGGACGATCGCGGGGAGCGATATTTGGATGCGCTGTCGGGTGTTGCCGTATGCGGGCTCGGACACTGTCATCCGAGACTGGCGAAGGCGGTTTGTGAGCAAGCGAGTTTATTGATTCACACCTCGAATCTTTATCGCATCGAAAAACAGGAGCAATTGGCCGATAGGTTGATTGCATTATCTGGTATGGATAACGCGTTTTTCTGTAATTCCGGTGCGGAAGCGAATGAAGCGGCGATTAAGCTGGCCAGATTGTACGGACATGATCGAGGGATCTCACTGCCGACTATTATTGTGATGGAACGATCATTTCATGGTCGCACTATGGCGACTTTGACGGCCAGCGGGAATCGCAAGGTGCAAGCCGGATTTGAACCTTTGCTGGCAGGTTTTGTTCGTGCGCCTTATAACAATATGGGAGCGTTGACGCAGGTTGCGGCCAATAACAAAGATATTGTTGCGGTGCTGGTGGAACCGTTTCAAGGCGAGGGAGGGGTTAATATTCCAGAAGCGCATTATTTGCAGCAATTGCGTGCGTTGTGTGATCAGAATGGTTGGTTGTTGATGCTTGATGAGGTTCAATCCGGTATCGGACGGAGCGGTAAGTGGTTTGCCTTTCAGCACAGTCGGATTACGCCGGATGTTGTTACGTTGGCGAAAGGACTGGGCGGCGGTGTGCCCATCGGTGCTTGTTTGGCGAAAGGAGTGGCTGCCGGGGTATTTAAACCGGGCAATCATGCTTCGACTTTCGGGGGGAATCCGCTGGCCTGCGCGGCGGCGCTTGAGACATTGCAGGTCATTGATGATGAGAATTTGATTCAGCATGCGGCGACATTGGGTGAGTTCATGCGCGAGCAATTCCGTCAGCGGTTGTCGGGAATCAACGGTGTTGTGCAAGTCAGAGGGCAAGGCTTAATCATAGGGATCGAGTTATCCATGCCATGTATCGAATTGGTTAAAAAAGCATTGGATAGAAAATTATTGATCAATGTGACTTCGGATAGAGTAGTGCGTTTGTTGCCGGCGTTTGTAATGCAACGCAATGAAGCCGAGCAGGTCGTGGAGATAACAAGTTCGTTGATAAAGGAGTTTTTGAATAACTAGTAAATTTGCGACAGTATGAATTAGTTATCGATCCTATTATGCAATTAAAACACTATTTGCAATTTACTGATTTTTGTAGGGAAGAGTACGAATACTTGTTTGAGCGGACGCGCTGGCTTAAGGGTGCGTTTAAACAATTTCAACAATACTGGCCGCTGGCGGACCGAACCCTGGCGATGATTTTTGACAAAAATTCGACACGAACCAGATTGTCGTTTGAAGCGGGTATGCAGCAATTGGGCGGCTCGGCTATTTATTTATCGACGCGAGATACTCAATTGGGTAGAGGGGAACCGGTAGAGGATGCGTCGCGCGTGATATCCCGTATGGTGGATTTGGTGATGATACGTACTTATCGACACCATGTTATCGAGCGGTTTGCGGAACATTCCCGGGTGCCCGTCATCAACGGCTTGACTGATGAATTTCATCCTTGTCAAATCATGAGTGATATTTTTACTTACACGGAATTCCGCGGCAATATTGAAGGGAAAGTGGTGGCTTGGATCGGTGATGCTAATAATGTTTGCAATACCTGGCTGCAGGCAGCGCAAGTTTTTGATTTCAAAATGCATGTGTCGACGCCCCCGGGGTACGGTATCAATCCTGAACGAATCGGATTAAGCGATAAAGTACACTATGAGGTTTTTGAGAATCCTCATGATGCCGTGAGTGGCGCCGACCTGGTGACCACCGATGTTTGGACGAGTATGGGGTTCGAAGCGGAATCGGAACAAAGAAGAAATGATTTTGCGGACTTCTGCGTCGATGTGGAAATGATGGCGTTAGCTAAATCGGATGCCTTGTTCATGCATTGCCTGCCGGCACACCGAGGAGAGGAGGTGAGTGCGGATGTGCTTGACGGGCCGCAATCGGTGGTGTGGGATGAAGCGGAAAATCGATTGCATACGCAAAAAGCATTGATGGAATATTTATTGCTGGGGCGCGTGGATACAAACAGATATAAGATTTGATATCACTGAGAATTTGAGAGAGAAAAATAAAAATGAAGAAAATTAATAAGGTTGTGTTGGCATTTTCAGGCGGGCTGGACACCTCCGTTATTTTGAAGTGGTTGCAAGACACCTATCAATGCGAAATAGTTACTTTTACTGCGGATATCGGGCAAGGCGAAGAAGTTGAGCCAGCTCGTGCGAAGGCGAAGCAGCTTGGTGTAAAAGAAATCTATATTGAAGATTTGCGCGAGGAGTTTGTGCGCGATTTTGTTTTTCCGATGTTTCGTGCCAATACGATTTATGAAGGCGAATATTTGCTGGGTACGAGTATTGCGCGCCCATTAATCGCTAAGCGGCAAATCGAGATCGCCGAGGAAACTGGGGCCGATGCTGTTTCGCATGGTGCGACCGGCAAAGGAAATGACCAGGTGCGTTTCGAACTGGGATATTATGCATTGCAACCGGATATTCTGGTGATCGCTCCATGGCGCGAGTGGGATTTGAATTCCCGGGAGAAACTGCTGGAGTATGCCGAACGTAATGAGATTCCGGTAGAAATGCGAAAGAAGACAGGATCGCCGTATAGTATGGATGCTAATTTACTGCATATCTCATACGAAGGACGGACTCTGGAAGATCCGGCGACGGAACCGGAGGAGTCGATGTGGCGTTGGAGTGTATCGCCACAGGATGCACCGGATCAATCCGAGTATTTGGAAATGGAATTTGCGCGCGGCGATGCCGTCGCATTGAACGGTGTGCGGTTGTCACCGGCCGAAGTTTTGGCGAAACTCAATCAGTTAGGTGGGAAGCACGGCATTGGTCGGTTGGATTTGGTGGAGAATCGCTATGTTGGCATGAAATCCCGTGGATGCTACGAAACGCCAGGAGGGACGATTTTGTTGCGCGCGCATCGCGCAATTGAATCTATTACATTGGATCGAGAAGTTGCGCATTTGAAGGATGATCTGATGCCGCGCTATGCTGAGTTGATTTATAACGGCTATTGGTGGGGACCTGAACGCAAGGTTCTGCAAACATTGATCGATGCGACTCAGGAGAATGTCAATGGGTGGGTGCGTTTGAAACTGTACAAAGGTAACGTCATTGTGGTTGGGCGGGACTCGAAAACTGATTCGTTATTTGATTCAACGATTGCAACTTTTGAAGACGATGCGGGGGCATACCATCAAGCCGATGCCGCCGGTTTTATCAAGCTGAATGCGCTGCGGATGCGCATTGCGGCAAAACTGAGGAGAAAGAATTAGCTTGAGCTTAGAGAATGCTGATTAATTGGTTACACGGGTGGATTGCTCCGTTGGGCGGCGTTTGCTTGCTTTGCCGCAGTGATCATGCCGCGGATGTCGTGTTTCGTGTGCTTTGTGCTTCACTGCGCTCACTGAATCTAGTCAGCATTTTCATGGTTTAGCTATTTTTATGTGGAAGATGTGTCATGCCAACATTTGATATTGTTTCCGAAGTCGATAAACAGGAAGTGAAAAATGCGGTTGACCAGGCGAATAAAGAAGTTGGTGCGCGCTTTGATTTTAAAGGATCAGATGCGAGAATTGAACAAACTGATTTTCAGTTAACAGTTTACGCCGATGATGAGTTCAAATTGGAGCAAATACAGGATGTTTTGCGCACTAAGCTAACCAAGCGAAATGTGGATGTGCGTAGCTTGGAAAAGAAAATAGTGGAAAAAATAAGCGGCAATAAGGTCAAGCAGATCATCACGGTTCAAACGGGTATTGAAACAGAGTTGGCGAAAAAAATAATCAAGTACGTCAAGGAAAGTAAGCTGAAAGTGCAGGCTACCATCCAAGGAGACGTGGTGCGAGTATCTGGAGCGAAAAAAGATATATTGCAAGAAGCAATACAGTTGATAAAAAAATCCGTGACCGATTATCCGCTTCAGTACCAGAATTTTAGGGATTGATAAGATCAATTCAAAGAGAGTATGACGCATAAGATAGAGAGTCTGCACATTGTAGAAACACTGCTAATCGGCCGCGCGAGCGAATTATCTCGTTGAGCGTACTTGCTTTCACGACTATTGTATTGATACGTCTCTGTGATCGTGTTTTGTGCACTTCAAGCTTCTTGTGCACTTCAAGCTTCATTTGCTAGCAGAATTAATCAGTGTTTCTTTATTCTTTAATGTGTCAGGAGAGATGTTTATCTTGACATGGTTATATAAACTCAATAAAATCCGCAGTCTTTTTCGTCTCGCCCGATAAGCCTCGAAAAATCAGGAGGGGCAATCGGATTAAAGTATTCGTTGATCGATTGAACATGAATCGGCGACATGGAAGTGGATGTGTAAGCTGCTAAGAATGGTTCAAATTTAGGAAAAAGAAATGCCGACAATCAGTCAATTGGTTAGAAAGCCAAGAACAGATAAACGAGTCAAAAGCAGTGTTCCGGCACTAGAAAATTGCCCGCAAAAGCGGGGTGTATGCACAAGGGTATACACAACGACACCGAAAAAACCAAATTCGGCCTTACGTAAGGTGGCGCGGGTTCGATTGACGAACGGGTTTGAAGTGACAAGCTATATCGGCGGTGAGGGACACAATCTGCAAGAACACTCGGTTGTATTGATCAGGGGGGGGCGTGTCAAAGATTTGCCAGGTGTAAGGTATCATACAGTTAGGGGTAGTTTGGATACGGCGGGTGTCAAAGATCGCAAGCAAGGAAGATCAAAATACGGCTCTAAAAAGCCTAAGTCAAGTTAACAAAGTAAAGAATGAGTAATGAGGAAGCATAATGCCTAGACGTAGAGAAATTCCCAAGCGTGAGATATTGCCTGATCCGAAGTTCCACAATGTGGAGCTGGCGAAATTTGTTAATGTTCTGATGACACGTGGGAAAAAATCAGTAGCGGAAAGAATTATCTATGGTGCCTTGGATCATATTGGTAAAAAGACCGGGGGTGATCCGTTGGAGGTATTTACGCAGGCGTTAACGAATGTTAGGCCTCTTGTGGAAGTAAAGAGTCGTCGGGTGGGTGGGGCTAATTATCAGGTGCCGGTCGAAGTGCGCTCGGTACGCAGAAATGCATTAGCTATGCGTTGGTTAAGGGATGCGGCGAGGAAAAGGAATGAAAAGTCCATGGACATGCGCCTAGCGGGTGAATTGGTTGAGGCTTCCGAAGGGCGAGGTGGTGCTGTGAAGAAGAAGGAAGAGGTGCATAGAATGGCGGAATCTAATAAAGCGTTTTCGCATTTTAGGTTTTGATAGTTTTGTAATTCTCATAGTCATAGTATTTGATAAGGTAAATAACAGTGGCAAGAAAGACACCTATAGAAAGATACAGGAATATTGGTATCATGGCGCATATTGATGCCGGTAAGACTACGACAACGGAGCGAATACTCTTTTATACCGGTGTGTCGCATAAATTGGGTGAGGTGCATGATGGTGCCGCCACTATGGATTGGATGGAGCAAGAGCAAGAGAGGGGAATCACGATCACGTCGGCGGCAACCACGTGTTTCTGGAAAGGAATGGCGAGTAACTATCCAGAGCATCGTATTAATATTATTGATACACCGGGGCACGTTGATTTTACGATTGAGGTCGAGCGGTCCCTGCGTGTGCTCGATGGAGCTTGTACAGTATTTTGTGCGGTGGGCGGGGTTCAGCCCCAAACTGAAACGGTTTGGAGGCAGGCTAATAAATATAAGGTGCCGCGTTTAGCATTTGTGAATAAAATGGATAGATCCGGTGCTAATTTTATGCGGGTTTATGAACAAATAAAAGCACGATTAAAGGCCGTTCCTGTGCCAATTCAACTTCCGATCGGGGCAGAAGATAAATTCGAAGGGGTGATTGATCTCATTAAGATGAAAGCTATCTATTGGGACGAGGAAAGCCGTGGCATGAAGTTTGAAGAGCGCGAAATTCCGGCTGATCTCGTTGATGATGCGCAAAGCTGGAGAGAACGAATGATCGAGTCTGCAGCGGAAGCCAATGAAGAATTAATGAATAAGTATTTGGAGGGTGGTGAATTAGAGGTAGCGGATATCAAAAAAGGCTTACGCACACGTACCATCAACAATGAGATAGTGCCGATGATGTGTGGTACAGCATTTAAAAACAAGGGCGTACAAGCCATGTTGGATGCTGTCATCGATTTTATGCCTTCTCCGACGGATGTGACCGCGATACAAGGTGTTGCAGAATCGGGTGAGATAAATAAAAGGCTTGCGGATGATGGCGAGCCGTTTTCGGCTTTGGCGTTCAAAATCGCAACCGATCCTTATGTGGGGCAGTTGATATTTTTTAGAGTATATTCCGGTGTGGTTACGTCAGGAGATACGGTTTTTAATTCTGTGAAGGGAAAAAAAGAAAGAATCGGTAGGATTTTGCAAATGCATGCAAATCAACGCGAAGAAATTAAAGAAGTTCGTGCAGGGGATATCGCGGCAGCGGTTGGGTTAAAAGAAGTGATTACGGGTGATACATTGTGTGATCCTCAAAAAATAATCACTTTAGAAAAAATGGATTTTCCTGAACCGGTTATACATGTTGCGGTAGAGCCAAAAACCAAATTAGATCAAGAAAAAATGGGGATCGCGTTAAATAGGTTGGCGCAGGAAGATCCTTCCTTTCGTGTCAGGACAGACGAAGAGTCGGGACAAACAATTATTTCCGGAATGGGAGAATTGCATCTGGAAATTATCGTGGATCGTATGAGGCGCGAGTTTGGCGTAGAGGCTAATGTTGGGGCGCCCCAAGTAGCATATCGGGAAGCGATTAGAAAAATGGTAGAGATTGAAGGAAAGTTTGTTAAACAATCTGGAGGTCGGGGTCAGTACGGTCATGTCTGGCTTAGAATGGAACCAAACGAGGCGGGGAAGGGTTTTGAGTTTGCAGATGAAATTAAAGGTGGTGTAGTGCCAAGGGAATACATACCTGCAGTTGAAAAGGGATTGTTAGAAACGTTACCAAGCGGTGTATTGGCGGGTTATCCAGTGGTAGATGTTAAGGTTGCGTTATTTGATGGTTCGTATCACGACGTAGATTCAAATGAGAATGCTTTTAAAATGGCTGCGTCTATAGCATTTAAGGATGGCATGCGTAAGGCGAATCCTGTGTTACTGGAGCCAATGATGGCAGTAGAAGTGGAAACACCTGAAGATTTCATGGGGAATGTGGTCGGTGATCTATCATCGCGACGCGGTATGATTCAAGGAATGGAAGATATTCCGGGGTTTAAGGTGGTACGAGCTGAGGTTCCGTTGGCAGAGATGTTTGGATATTCGACTGCATTAAGATCTGCAACACAGGGAAGGGCTACGTATACAATGGAATTTAAACATTACGCCGAAGCTCCTAAAAATGTGGCGGATTCGATCATAAATAAGAAATAATAGTGAAAATAGAGTCAAAAGGAACAGGACATGGCAAAAAGTAAATTTGAGCGTTCGAAGCCGCATGTGAATGTTGGAACGATTGGTCACGTGGATCATGGTAAGACGACGCTGACGGCGGCGATTACGACGATATTGACAAAGAAATTTGGCGGAGAAGCGAAGAGTTACGACCAAATTGATTCGGCACCGGAAGAGCGTGCGCGTGGAATTACCATTAACACAGCGCATGTGGAATATGAGACGGCGAATCGACATTACGCGCACGTGGATTGTCCTGGGCATGCGGATTACGTCAAGAATATGATTACTGGTGCGGCGCAGATGGACGGTGCGATACTTGTGGTATCGGCTGCAGATGGTCCGATGCCGCAAACGCGCGAGCATATTTTGCTGGCGCGTCAAGTGGGAGTGCCTTATATCATCGTGTATATGAACAAGGCGGATATGGTGGATGATGCTGAGTTAATCGAGCTGGTGGAAATGGAAATTCGCGAATTACTATCGAAATATGATTTCCCTGGGGATGATACTCCGATTATTGTTGGATCGGCATTGAGGGCACTGGAAGGCGATCAAAGTGAGATCGGGGAAGCATCTATATTACGCTTGGCGGAAGCGCTGGATAGCTATATTCCGCAGCCGGAACGTGCGGTGGATGGAGCGTTCATCATGCCGGTAGAGGACGTGTTTTCGATATCGGGGCGTGGGACAGTGGTGACAGGCCGGGTTGAACGAGGCATTGTCAAGGTTGGTGATGAAATTGAGATTGTTGGACTGAAGCCGACGCTAAAGACGGTATGCACTGGTGTTGAGATGTTTCGTAAGCTTCTGGATCAAGGCCAGGCGGGTGACAATGTGGGGATATTGTTGCGTGGTACCAAGCGTGAAGAAGTCGAACGTGGTCAAGTGCTGGCGAAACCTGGGAGTATATCGCCGCACACCAAGTTCACAGCGGAGATTTATGTATTGAGTAAGGAAGAGGGTGGTAGACATACGCCGTTTTTTCCAGGGTATCGTCCGCAATTTTACTTTAGGACTACGGATGTGACAGGAGCGATAGAATTGCCGGCGGGAACGGAGATGGTGATGCCGGGAGATAATGTATCGGTGACGGTTAACTTGATTGCACCGATTGCGATGGAAGACGGATTGCGTTTTGCGATACGGGAAGGCGGCAGAACCGTTGGCGCAGGTGTGGTTGCTAAAATTATAGAAT
>CP091135.1:505252-516448 GCA_021582655.1 Nitrosomonas sp. | reverse complement strand
CTCTATCCAACTGAGCTACGGGCGCTTTGCGCAACCTAATCATTTCCAGCTTGTAAGCAACCGGGCGATTATATCAGATTGAAGCGGTTACGGGATTCGAAGTTGCGCATCCGCGGAATTCGATGCTTTCAAACCGCAACCGATTCAATATGCGACCGACTTTTTCAATCAATCACCTCAATTTACTTTTTGCGGGGGCGATGATCGGGGATTTAAGGGATCTTGTCAAGATTTGGCTGAAAAATCACAAGGTGAACAAGATTGTTATTGCAGCAGGTATGAGTTTCAGAAATCGCGCCGTGGTCCCTTTGTGAGTTAGCAGTTGCGTCGTTGGGCAAGGGAAATCAAGCCCAGCAGTCCGAATCCGAGCAGTAGCATGAGGTAATGTTGCGGCTCGGGAACAGCGGAGAGCAGCATGACGTTGTCCAGTGCAATCGCTTCCTGGACCGGCGTAAAATATTCCGCATTGATCCAGAGCGCGTCCAAGCCGCCCAACACGGCTTGCAACTGCGCATCTGTGGCGAGAGCACCGCCGAAAATGTTGTCCACTCGCCAGTTGCCGCTGGCCAGTGCCACATCGAAGTGAGTCCAAGTATCGGACAAGCTGTCGGTGATGTTATAAACCAGCGTCAAGCCGGCTCCTTTGAGGACCACTTCGGCTTCGTCGGTGTAACTGGTTCCCGCTGTTACGAACCGGCTATCGAATTGCAGGCTGCCGCCAAAAGCAGCGCTCTGGTTACCGAGAAATTTCGCAGGAGCATCGAAGTAGGTCCATTGCGTATCGGAGTCGGACAGCACGATCGAGCCGGTCGGAGCGCCATCGGTGCTGTACATCGGCAACAGCCCGGAAGTTATCACCGACCAGGCGGGTGATCCATCGGTTGTCAATCCGGTCCATCCGTCGGTGTCGCTGTCAAAAGTGCTGGATGCGAGCGGGACGGCCGCCGTCGCGTAGTGTGTCAATGCGATCAAGCCGCAAATGGTATAAGCCAGTAAACGAATCATGATTATTTTCCTCGTGGTGGTGAGGGAATGCTGATTAATTGACTGTACGAGCGAATCGCTTCGTTGCGAAGGTAACACGCTTCCTTATCGATCTTACTGATAGGTATTGGTTGCCGTGTTGCGCGCACCTTGCGCTTTATCTCGTTTGCCGGATAGTCAGCGCTTCCTTGGTTAACATTCCGCTGTGAGTATAAAAACAATCACCGACTCGGTATATGCGAAAAAACACAGTGGCCGTACGATTGTGCCGGAGGACCCGGCGGCGGATTACCACGGAATGATTTGTCCGTCGAATGCGTAAAATTTTCCCGAATCCGAAAATTTCAAATTGCCGATCACTTGCCGCATGCCGGCCACGCTTTGTGCCGTGGTGATCAATGCATCCGGGCCGCCCATATCGGTTTTAACCCAGCCGGGATGAAGCAATACCGCAATGATTCGTTTCTCACTCAAATCGATTGATAAGCTTTTCATCACGCTGTTGACCGCAGCCTTGCTGGAACGGTAGATATAACTGCCGCCACCGCGGTTGTCGGCGATACTCCCCATTTTACTGGTAATGGTGACGATGGTTTTGAGCCGACTGTTCGCCACTTGCCGGATGAGCGCTTCGGCGATCTTGAGCGGTGCCATGGTATTGGCTTCGAAGGTGCGCTGCCAGACTGCGTAATCGGTTTCACCGAATGCGTCGACATGGCTTGACGGATAAATGCCGGCGTTGTTGATCAGCAGGTCAATGGATTCATCGGATAGGGTATTGGCAAGTTGTTCGATATGCTGATGTTGGGTTACATCCAAAGTATGAATGTCGATTTGTCCGGGATACTGTGATGCCAGGCGGTTGAGCGCATCGGCACCTGCCGGATTGCGGCAGCAGGCGAAAATGCGCCAGCCATCGACGGCGAACTGGTGTACGAACTCGAGCCCGATGCCGCGGTTGGTGCCGGTAATTAAAACGGTTTTCATGTGTCTTCTCGTCAAATAACACCGATGATAGCCTGATTTCGTGTAGTTGGCAGCAATCCGGACGTTCGCTTGAATGTCTCTCATACGGTAGCGTTGCGATGTGTTTTTGAAGCGGACGAGCATGCCGAGGCTGGCCGGGAAGTATAAGATATCCAATGAATTGACATGGTAAACTGGTTTGGGTATCACGTTGGCAAGGCGGATAGTTTTTCAACGGCGCGCTAGGTACAATGTGTTCTGATGGTCCGCGGCAATCGCAGCAGTTCTTGGAGGATGGCGTTCGAGTTGCTGTTTGATGGTGCCGGGTATGCGCATTAATCTTTTTTATCGTAAAAAATATGATTGAAATCATTGCAGCTTTATTCCGGTGGTCGCAATTGACCGCCAACCTGATCATTTTCGGCAGTTGTTTTTTTCTTGCGGTCATTTGGCGGCGTCAGGATGTGGCGGAAACCCCCTGGGTTGCAAAATTGGAGAAGATGTTTCCATGGCTGGCGGGCGTGGTGGTCATCGGTTTGGTGGGGGTGCTGGCGGCGACCGCCGGCGATGCAACCGGGAATATAGCCGGTGCTTGGAATCCGGCCGTTTGGGTAGAGGTCGTGCAACAGACACAAATCGGCCATATCTGGGCGGCGCGAGCGTTGCTGGCAACGGTATTGTTGTGCGCTATTTTGAAGATGCGGCACAGTGAGCGGGTCCGTTGGCATTACGGCGCAGGCGCGTTGCTGGCGGCGTTGCCGCTGATTGCGGGTACATTGATGAGTCATTCGAGTGCCGATGAAATGTCGATCGAGGCGATCGCACCGTATGCTATTCACATCTTGTTGGCAGGCATGTGGTTCGGTGCGTTACCGGTATTTTTACTGATCGTGTTTCAGTTGCGCGAAGAACTTGGCAAAACCGCCTTGTTGACCGCGGCCGGCTATCTGGCGAAATTTTCCGCCATCGCGCTGCCGATAATGATTTTATTAATGGTGACTGGCGTGATAGTGACGGATCGCCTGGTAAGCGAGAAGTACCATGCACTGGTCGCGAGTCCTTATGGATGGCTGCTGATCGGAAAACTGGTCATTTTGACGGTTATTCTGACGATTGCGTATCGGGTACGCAATAAATGGCTGCCGATGCTGATGCCGGAGCCGGGAAAGATCAGCACCGCGGTCAACGCGCATTTGGCGCCTTGGGTCCGCATGGAATTTTTACTGGCGGCTTTTTTGGTGCTGGTTGCCACAGTACTGGCCAATACTCTGCCGGCAAAGCATGCCGTGATAGAAAACTGGCCATTTGCATTCCGCTTTGCGATCGATGCCACATGGGATAATCCGGAGGTGCAAGGCAGGGTAGGATTCGGCGCGGCATTGCTGGTGCTGGCGCTGGCGACAGCATGGTGCGCAGCCAGGCAGAATACCGGGCGCATGCTGAAGATTATCGTGCCTGGCGCATTCGGATTCAGCTCACTCGCATTGGCTTTGCCGCCGCTGACAATCGAAGCGTATCCGGAGACTTTCAAGAGATCCACCGTACCGATCGACGCGGTTTCCATCGTCGCCGGCGCACAATTATTCGCGGAGCATTGCACCGCTTGTCATGGCCCGCAAGGTAAGGGTACCAAGCCGGTGCTCGATCCGGACGTGCGGGATCCGACGGATTTGCTGACGCAGCAGCATCGCGCAGGGTATACCGTCGGTAATGTTTTTCATCAGCTCTCGCAGGGCATACCCGGCACCGAGATGCCGGGATTCGCCAGTAAATTGAGTGAGGAGGAGCGTTGGGATTTGATCAATTTCCTCCATGCGTTGTCGCGTGGTTTCGATGCGCGCCTGCTTGGTACCATGATTGCGCCTGAAATGCCGACAATCGCATCCCCGGTATTCAACTATACCGCCAGCGATGGCTCCGGTGGCAATTTGAAAGATTTTCGCTTGCAAAAAAATGTGCTGTTGGTGTTGTTCACTTGGCCGCAATCGAAAGAGCGGTTTTTTCAATTAGCGGCGGCTTATGACCGGATTCGTGCGCTCGATGCCGAGATTCTGGCGGTACCGATGCATGCATTGGATGAACGGCAGTTGCAGCAAATTACCGGTATTGCGCCTTTTCCGGTGGTTGTCGAGGGTTGGGAGGAAATCAAGAATGCCTATTGGTGGTATCGGCGCATCAGAATGGTGCCCGATTTATCGGGTAAGGGATTGTTCCCGACGCATATGGAGTTTCTGACAGACCGCTTCGGTTATTTGCGTGCACGCTGGGTGGCGCAATTCGATGGATTCGGCTGGCAGAATATCAATGCGTTGGGGTTGCAATTGACGCAGTTGAATCGGGAAGGTGAGATCATGCCTCCGCCGGGAGAGCATGCGCATTGATTAATTGAGGAGTGATTCATGCATAACCAACGATTACGTGCGGTATGGCTGCAGCGCTGGAAAGCCAGCGGGGTAAGGCTGGGAATGATGATTGTGCCGTTCTGCGCGGCAGTGCAGTGCCACGGCGCTGATGCGGGGCATCATCCGTTGGCCGGGATCGAAGTGGTCGGTATTTCTTTCAATACGCCACCGGAAAGAATCGCGGCAATTTTACAGGCGCAGGGGTATACCCGAGTCAATGACGCGCTGTATACCAAAAGCGAGCCCGCGCAAAGCGGGCGCAGTACCGTCTATCGTGTGGAAATCGATGAAACAGCGGTGTTTCGCCAGCTAGGTTATTTTCGAACCTTGACCGGCGGTCGGAATAAAAGCCCTGCATCGCGCGATGCGGAGATCCCTGCATCCGAGATGCCTATGATCCGGCAGCTTTATGAGTTTGTCTGCAATGTTCCGGATGATTTGCAATCGGAGCGGGCTTGCATGCCGCCCGAAGCGGCACGAATCGATTTCGGCCGCGGTCAATGGGTTTCTGTCGATGCGCGTTATTCTGCATTGTTGAAGGCGTCGGACACGAGCACCTCGCTCATGATCAAGTACTCACCGGAGTGATTTATTTTTGTGTTTCGGGTGACCGGAACAGACATCTTCAGGCTTTCTTGCCTGCTTCAAGCTGTATCAGATCACGAACCACTTCCGATGCGTTACGCGCGGCACTGGCTGATAAGTATGTGCGTGCAACGGTTCCTTGCGGGGTGATGAGAAAGGTATTGCGGCGTGCGAATTTGAGCGGTCCGATACGGAACAGGGAATGATAACGCGCGGCGGTTTCCGCAGCGGTATCCGCCAATAGCGGGAATTGGAGCAGGTATTTGCGGGAGAAACGCGCGTGACTGCCGGTATCGTCAACACTGATGCCGATGACCGTTGCGCCAAGATCGGTTATTTCCTGCAATCCGTCCCGGAAGGCGCAAGCTTGCCTGGTGCACCCCGGGGTGTCATCTTTCGGATAGAAATATAGTGCCAGCCATTTGCCGCGAAAGTCGCTTAAGCTGTGCGTGTTGCCATGTTGATCAGGTAACTGAAAGTCGGGAGCCGGTTGCCCGATCTGCAATTTGTTTCTGTCTTGGGAAAAATAACCATACAATAAACCGAGGGCGATGATCAGGCTGATGAGAATGGTCCATTCCATGCTATGTGTCCTTATGACGTATCAACAGTGTTTGTTTGAGAAATTATCCGTGCGGTCGAGGTGGTGAAGTGAAAATAACACAGCGGTTTGTTTTTGCGATCGTATTGTTGCTGTGCTGGTGCCCTGCTGTTCGGGCTGTCAGTATAGTATACGATGGCTTTGAATGTTTGAATATCGCGAATCCGGATGATCCGACACCGCAAGGCACACCGGCGCAAAGCAGGTTTGAGGTGATTGAGGAAGTGGGCGAGGGGATATACCGGTTAAGCGTGACAGGCGGAATACCTAGGGTGGTCGGTAACAGTGCCGCTATTTGTATCGATAGCGTAACCGCATTGGGTTTTTCTGGAATTCCGGCAATTGACGGCGTGCCGCAGGCATTGACATCGGGTCATGCGACTGCTTATTTTAGCGGACGTGATCTGATCATTGTCGTCAATGCCATGGTAACCGACTTGAGCCAAAGGCGGGAACCGTTATCCGCATTCAGCACCAGCAACATTTTTGCATACACCTATACACTGATTCTGGAATTGAATACTCAGGCTTCGCAGTTCATGCTGAAGAAAATCATCCGCAACCGGGGCTATACGCAAACCAGCGGTTCGACGAATTCATTCACGCCATTTTTTGAAACGGTATTACCTTTTTTCAACAGCGGACTGTCAGATAGGCCGGTAATTTTAACACCCGCATCGGAGATTGTATTCCGATTGGAATAAAACACGCGGATGGTGATGCTATCCGCTCGTTTTTTTGGTCGTTCTGGTTTTGGGTTTCGCTTCCGTTGTTTTGGTTTTGCGCGGTTCGAATTCGAAGCCGATTTTTCCTTCGGCATTACGCACCAGGTATGCTGAGAAAGGCCTGCCTTTCTTGGAGATGAATTTGGTCAATAAATCGGTTTTACCGGTTTCCAGTAATTTGGTGATTTGTTCGCGCTCAATCGGGCGTTCAAGGATAATTTTACCGGTTTTGAAGCTGCAGCTTCGCGCGGCGCCGACTGCGTTTTCACAGACATAATGCAGACTGTGCTCGTAGACTGCATGATCACATTTCGGGCATTTGCCCAGCGGGGTTTGGCCGCTGAAATCGACCGCTTCGTGGTCCGCTTCAGCGTTGCCGAAATCGAATTTCATTTCGAAAGTGTCGGTGAGCCGGATAATGGCGTTAAACGAATGCCCCATTTTGCTGCGAAAACCTTGCAGCGGGCCGACTTCGCGCTGGGTGATCAATGTTTCCATTTCACCCACTTCGAATTGACGCCCCGCCAGAATTTTCCACACAGCAAAATCGCATTGCTGGCACTGAAATTTTTTGTAGGTTTCATGTACCACGCTGCCGCATTTCGGGCAGGTTGACTTCAACACCGCGAAATCGCCCGCGATGGTTTCGCCGCGGTGTGTTTTGGCTTGCTCGACGATGTGCCGCGTCATTTCCGCGATTTTTTCCATGAATGCGGTACGCTTCAGATTTCCTTGCTCGATTTGGCGGAGTTGATATTCCCAATTGCCGGTTAGTTCCGGTGAAATCAGCTCAGGAATTTTCAGGCCGCGTAGTAATGTGATCAGTGAAAATGCCTTGGCGGTCGGGTGTAGTTCCCGGCCGATGCGCTCGATGTAATTTTCCAGCACCAGTCCTTCAATGATTGCAGCACGTGTTGCCGGGGTACCCAAACCCTTGGCGTTCATGGCGGCGCGAAGTTCTTCGTCCTCAACCAATTTACCGGCGCCTTCCATCGCGGATAACAGCGTTGCCTCGTTAAATCGCGCAGGCGGGCGGGTTTGATTCGCGATGATCTCGATATTCTCGGTGATGACGGGTTTATTCGGCGCAATGGCGATCAGGGTGGTGTCGCCTTCGTGATCGTCCGATTTGGCCGATTGACCGTAAACGATCCGCCATCCGGGATTGGTCATTACTTTACCTTCGGTTTTGAAGGGTTCGTTTTCAACCCGGGTGATACGTGTGGTGATCAAAAATTCGGCAGCGGGGTAAAAAATCGCTAAAAAGCGCTTTACCACCAAATCATAAAGTTTTGTTTCCGCTTCATTGAGCTTGGCCGGCTTGATCGCCGTCGGAATGATGGCGAAGTGGTCTGAAATTTTGGCATTGTTGAAAATACGTTTGTTGGGAACCACCCAGCTTGATGATAGGATTTGCTGCGCGAATTTGCCGTAATCGCTGCTTTGTAGGCTTTGCAGAGTATCTTGGACGGTGGCGATGTAATCTTCCGGCAGCGCGCGCGAGTCGGTTCTCGGGTAGGTTAACGCCTTATGTTTTTCGTATAGCGCCTGCGCCAATCCCAGTGTGGTTTTGGCGGAAAATCCGAAACGGCTGTTCGCATCGCGTTGCAAGCTGGTCAGATCATATAATAACGGGCAGATTTCCTTGCTCGGTTTACTTTCTTCGGTGACGATACCCGGTTTTCCCTGGCATTTGTCACGAATGATCGCCGCTTTATCTTGTTCCCACAATCTTTCGGGTTTGAATTCCGGATTGGTCTTGTCTTTGCCTTTACCGAAATTTTCATCAAACCATTTGCCGGTGTAATTGCCCTGATCCGCTGCGAAGGTGCCGTGAACTTCCCAATAATCCTGCGGGCGGAATTTTTTGATTTTCTCTTCGCGCTCGACCAGGATTGCCAATGTCGGGGTTTGCACGCGGCCCACGGTGGTTTTGTGGAATCCGCCTTCTTGTGAGTTAAACGCGGTCATCGCACGGGTGCCGTTGATGCCCACGAGCCAATCGGATTCGGAGCGGCTTACCGCAGCTTCGGCCAGCGATTGGACTTCCGAATTGTCCAGCAGTTTATTGAATCCCGTCCGGATCGCATCCGGTGTCATCGACTGCAGCCATAACCGCTTGACCGGCTTTCCGGTGCCGACATGGCGCAAGATGTAGTGAAAAATCAATTCGCCTTCGCGTCCCGCGTCGCAGGCGTTGATCAGCATGTCAATGTCCTTGCGCTTGATCAGTTTGTTCAACAGACTGAGTCGTGCGGATGTTTTTTCAATCGGGTTCAAATCGAAATGCGGCGGAATGACCGGAAGATTGGCGAAGCTCCATTTGCCGCGCTTGACTTCGTATTCTTCGGGAATGGTTAATTCCAGCAAGTGCCCGATTGCGGATGAAACGACATATTGGTCGTTTTCAAAATAATCGGTATGCTTGGTAAAATTTCCCAATGCGCGTGCAATATCTGCGGCAACGGAAGGCTTCTCCGCTATTACCAATGACTTAGTCATGATTTTTTAAGGAAACACTGATTAATCGGTTGCTGTGTTCCGTGCGTCTTG
This sequence comes from Nitrosomonas sp., assembly GCA_021582655.1. Lineage (GTDB taxonomy): Bacteria > Pseudomonadota > Gammaproteobacteria > Burkholderiales > Nitrosomonadaceae > Nitrosomonas. Next base: position 507,632 of record CP091135.1, on the reverse strand, counting down.
CGCTTCATCTCGTTTGCCGAATGAATCAGCGTTTCCCAGACGTTGTACCAGCGTTGCATAAAGAATTTTTTCAGTGCGATGGGAAACTGATGGATGCCGTGCATATATTCGTGCGGTTTCGTTGCGTTCAAATTGGGCGGTCGCTTGTGCCATGATCCTCATCATCGGCGCGGGTAATCGTATGTTAATGGCGGTATTGGGAATCGCTGACAATGAGCAGTTTTTCCAATACCGCATCGTCGGTGAGTTGATTTTGAATCCATAATTCGGTTAACACGATTAACTTGATTTTTTCGATACTGGGCGAATTTTCATCCATTGCCAAGACACGGTCAATGAGCAATTCGCGTTGCAGCGGATTAATGATGCCGTTTTGTTCCAGAAACAGAATAAACCCTCTTCCTTCGGTATCAATCTTCTCCAGCTCGTCGTCGGTATAGCAGCGGAAGGAATGATTCTGGGCGAGACTGGCGGGATAATTGCCCGTATCGTGGCGAGCAAGTTCGGATAACCAGTTGAGCGTTTCATGAATATCCTCATCGGCGAATCCGGCCATTACCAGTTTGCGCGTCAATGTGGCGGAATCCGGATAACTCCCTGAATCAAAATAATTTTCAAATAAATAAACAAGTATATCAAACATAATATTTTTATGGCGGCAAGTGTGTTGACGGTTGGAGGTTGCGATTCATCGGATGCGGCGTCATAAAATCCGTTGATAGCAACCGCCGGGTAGACTGCTGACCTGCCCATCAAGCTCAAGCGTTAATAGCATGGCTGATACAACTTCAGCCGTCAAGCCGCTGCGAGCACACAAAGTGTCGATATTCACAGCATCGTAGCCAAAGTGGCTGAGTAATGTGGTGCTTTCGGTTGATTTCTTTGCATCATTTTCTGCGTGGTGATTGATATCGGTGGCATTGAGCGACATAAAATTTAATTCTTCCAGAATATCCTGGGTATTTTCCACCAATTTCGCCCCTTGTTTGATCAGTGCATGACAACCTTTCGATAGCGGCGAATGAATCGATCCGGGAATCGCCATCACTTCACGCCCCTGTTCCAGTGCCTGGCGCGCCGTAATCAATGAACCGCTCTGCAGCGCGGCTTCAACGACGAGGCAGCCGTGGCTGATACCGCTGATGATGCGATTTCGGCGTGGAAAGTTTCTGCCGATCGCCGGGGTGCCGAGTGGAAACTCCGAAATCAGTGCGCCCCCTTTCGCCAATTGATGTGCCAGGAGGTGATTTCTCGCAGGGTATACGATATCCAACCCGGTACCGACAACTGCGATGCTGGACGCTCGGCCGCGCAATCCGCCGAGGTGCGCCGCAGTGTCGATGCCCAGCGCCAGTCCGCTGATGATACACAATCCGGCATTGCTGGCGGATTCCGAAAAGGCCTCCGCATTTGTCAAGCCTTGCGGCGTGGCATTACGGCTGCCAACTACCGCCAAGGCCGGAAATTCCAGCAATTCACGACGACCCTTGAAGTAGATCAGCGGGGGCGGGCTTGGGATATTGAGCAATTGCGCGGGATAGTCGCTGTCGGCCAACGTAATGACAGCGTTATTGGAATCTTCCAACCACTTCAGCACGTTGTCGATTTTAGCCGGATCGGCGCCTTGCTTGATACGCTGCGCGATGGATTCGGTCACGATGCGCTCGAGTGCGCCGGCGGAAGCGGACATCACCGCCGCAGGGCGGCCGAAGGCGACCAGGAGTTTGCGAACGGATTCATTACCCAGGCCTTCGATGAGATGAAGATTTAACCAGGACTCGAGGTCCGGCGCGTGTTTCATGAATGAAGCGCTATGATCTCAAGGGGTTCTGACCGCATCCAACACTTTGATCGGACTGGTGCTTTGCACCACCAATCCATAGGCTACTTTGTCAAATAAGCGAAATACAAATACCAAACCGGTTCTTTCGTCCGGCAGTCGTATGATTTTTCCTTCGAGTGACTTGGCTTGGCTTCTGCGGTAAATGGCGAGTACATGTCCCATTTCCAAGCCGTCTTGCTCTCCTTTGTTAAGGGTGACGATATCGCCGTGGCCGATTTCCGTGACCCCCCCGTATACCGAGATGATGCGTCCGTTGATCGAAAAATCCGGCGCATGAGGTACGTAATTATTGAATACGATGCCAGGCGCGGATCTCAAACGATCCCCTTTCAGCATTTCTTCCACGGCACGGGTAATCGTCAGGGTGCTGATTTCCGCGAATACATCGACTTTGGCGTTGCCAAGGTAAATGGCCTCGTAGCCGAGAATGCGGTCTTTCTGATCGGGGTCTTTCAATGCCTTGCCGGGGCGGAAAACTTGCCAGGTGAGTCCCTGATCTTTCGGTAAGCCGCTGACATAGGCCTTGTTGCCTGTACC
>CP091135.1:484174-505152 GCA_021582655.1 Nitrosomonas sp. | reverse complement strand
GAGCGCGGCACCGCCAGCATCGCCGTGGTGAGCGGATAAGTGATCTGGTCTTCGACCACTTGCGGCGCCTGGCCGGGGTATTCGGTATAAATGATGACCTGTACGTCGGACAAATCCGGAATCGCGTCAACCGGCATTTTCCACAACGAATAAATACCCCAGCCGACGATGAATGCTGTGCCCAGCAGTACCAGGAACACATGGCGGATCGACCATCCGATGATTGCTTTTAGCATGATCAATGCTCCCTATGGTCGTGATGCACTTCCGCCGCTTCGATACGCACCAGCACGAATTCTCCGGCAGCTTCTTCCGCAATTTCAAACATGATCGCTTGGCCGGGTTTGAACGCATGCAGCAGCGTCGGCTCATGCGCACGGAAATCCATCGTCATCGCAGGCCATTTCAAACTGGGAATGGGAGCGTGCGTCAGCGTCACCACGCCATGCGCAAAATCCATCGCTTCGATAGTGCCTGTACTGTGATGCGTGATGCGGGCGGATTTTCCGGCCGGCTCAGCCGTGACATCTTGTTCATGCGCAATGGCTTCATGGCTGCTGTGTCCGAAACCGCTGACGGCACTCTTGAAATTGCTTTCCGCGTCGATCAGAAAATTGGCTTTGACCACCACCGCTTCTCCCGGCTGCAGCCCGCCCAGCACTTCCGCGTAACCGTCGGCATGAAAGCCAAGCTTAACGGTGCGCGGCTCAAACAGCCCGGTACCACGTTCGACCAACACCACGCGCCGGGTACCGGTATCGAGCACGGCAGAATCAGGTACCGTCAACACCTTGCCTTTGCTGTGCGACGATGCGAATTCAACGCGTGCGTACATCGCCGGTTTCAATAACTTATCGGGATTGGGCAGAATGATGCGCACGATGGCGGTACGTGTTTCCGGTGTGATCGCCGGGTAAATGAATGCTACCTCGCCGTTGAATACCTTGCCGGGGTAGGCGTCGACACGCACTGTCGCCAGTTGACCGGAATGGATCATGCCGAGATCCTGTTCGAACACATCGGCCAGCATCCATACGTTCGCCAAATCGGCGATTCGATACAGCGTATCGCCGGGCATGAAACGTTGTCCTTCCACTGCTTGCTTCTCCAGCACCACGCCGTCCGCTTTGGCACGCAATGTCATATATTGCTGTGCCTCGCCTTCGCGCTGCAAGCGGCGAATTTCCGGTTCCGCGATATCCATGTTGCGCAGCCGCTGTAACGCGCTTTCCTCCAGACGCCGCATGGCCAGCCTCACCTCCGCCGTGCCGCCGGCGGTTGATTGCAACCCTCTCATCGCAATCAGGTATTCCTGCTGCGCGGTGATCAGGTCGGGGCTGTAGACATCCATCAGCGCATCACCCTTTTTGACCGTCTGGCCGGTGGTATTGACACGCAGCCGCTGAATCCAGCCTTCGAACTTGGTCACCACGGCGAACTGCTTGCGCTCGTCGGTTTGCACCGTCGCCACCGCCCGCACGGTACGCATCAGTTCGCGCATTGCGGCGGTTTCGGTACGTACACCGAGCTTTTGCACTTTGTCGAGGCTGATTTTTACCCAACCCGGATTCGCGGATATATCCTCTTCCCCCTGATAAACCGGCAGATAATCCATACCCATCGGGTCTTTCTTCGGTACCGGCGAAGTGTCCGGCAGTCCCATCGGATTGCGGTAGTACAGAATTTTTCTGGCCTGCTGCGATTGCGCTGCATCGCCATTCACGGTTTTTTGCGATTGCGCGCTGCCCCACCGGTAACCGGTATACAACAGCATCGCCGCTACAGCGGCGGCTAGCGATAATTTAACGATTGGATTCATGGCCGGCTCCTAGGGATGTCCATCATGCCGCTTGCCGACCAGCAATTCGATTTCCGCCAGCGCTTTATGGTAACCGGCAATCGCGGTTACCAAGCTGGTTTCGTAATCGAACACGGTCATTTGGTTGTCCAGCAAGGTTAGAAAATCGACGCGGTTCACTTGATAAGCGGATAACGACGATTCCACCGTCAGCCGCGCCTGCGGCAGGATGGTCGCTTGATACAGCTGCGCCGATTTATAGCTTTGCTCGGCAATGGCGAGCTGTTGCCGCAGCGTGGCGGCGATTTCGTTGATTTGCGCCTGGTGCAGGCTCAACGCCTGGTCGCGCAGCGCCAATGCTTCCGATACCCGTGGCTCCAATTTGCTTTTGCGCCATACCGGCAAATTCATCGTTACGGTAAAGCTGACTTCGTCGGCACGCCCGCTTCCATCCAGGCGGCTGTCGCGCTGACCGTACATCAAACGCGGCGTGAAGTCGGGGTAATAATCCTTCTTGGTCAGATCCAGCATCTTATCGCTGCGCGCGATCAGGCTCTTCAACGCCAGCAACCGCGGCCGTTGCAGCAAAGCCGCCTGGTACAGCGCATCCAGCTTCAAACCCGGTTCACGATAAAGCTGCACCGGCTGCGGCACCGGGGCTTTTCCATCGATACCGCGACCCAGCGCGCGCAACAAATCCGCTTCGAATACCGGCTGCTCGCGGCCGAGCTCGAGCAGCCGGTCGATCATGCGCGATACTTGGGTTTGCGCCTTCAGCACATCGGCCTGGCTGCCCTGACCGACTTGATAACGCTGTTCCGCGATGCGCAAAAAATGCTCCAGGGTTTGTCGGTTTTTTTCGGTCAGCTTAATCAACTCGAGCGTCAATCCGAGATCGAAATACGCGGTTTTAAGATCATGCACGATCCGGTTGACGGTTTCCTGATAGCCGTATTCGATCGCTTCCGCGTCCTTGCCGGCCACCGCTTCGCGCAAATCACGCTTGCCGGGGAACGGCAACGTCTGCGCCAAACCGATCATTTTCATCGTCATGTCCTCGGTACGGAACGGCGAAGCGGCGATCGGCATGTACAACACGCCGACTTCCACCTGCGGATCGTCCAATGCGCCCGCCGGTGCGATGCGCTGCTGTGCGGCATCACGCTCCTGCGCCGCCGCACGGATCTCCGGGTTATTGGCCAGCGTTTCCGCGATCAGATCGGACATCAACGGATAATCATGCACCGCCAGCGCGGCTTCGGCAGTTGCGGTGATTGACGACGACAAAACCATGGCGCCGGTCCCAGTGGCAGGGACGCTTTGCGCCCGGGTCTGTGCGGCCATCACAGCAATAATCGATAACAAAACAACCATTCCGGTGCGACTCATTGCAACCCTCCCATCCAGTCAAGCCGCGATGGACGGGTATCCATGATGCTTATCCAAGACATATGCAGTCTCCTAGCGGTAATCGATGATACCGTCACGGCAAACCGCCGCAGACGGATTAAGGCAATCAGTATGAGGCGATCAGCCGGGCACAGCAGCCTTTGGCTGTACCGTGCTTGGCTTAAGACACTTACTGTATGTAGTATACGAAATGACGGATCAGTCGATGAGCGGCGGATGCTGCGGCTGTTCCGGTATGAAAGACACAAAACCGGAAAGATAGGAAATAATCGCACTGCGACTGCCGATTGCCGGGGAAACCGCATGATCCGGCGGAATCGGCGTATGGCTGTAAGTATCGCAGGAAGATTCGTCGCACGGCAGGCTAGTCAGAACGTGCTCACTGCCATGATCGCCGTTTTGTTTATGGCAATCGCCATGGTGGTGATCGCTACCGGCTTGTTCCGCATGGTGATTGATGTTTTCCTGCGCACAAACGGACAAGACAGCCGCTGCGACAGCTTGCAGCGGCAGCCACAACATGAAAAACAGCAATAGCCATTTGAGCGCAGGGAAATTCATTGCATTGGGGAATTTTTTGTAACCGGTATTTTATAAGGCAAGCCAGGTGATTCGTCAAGCTGAACCGGAAAACAAAAAATAGTCATATGAAATTGCGATTGCGATTGCGATTGCGATTGCGATTGATTCAATCATTTATTAACCGTTTTGAATAATACGGCGCAAGAGGGTGATAGAATCAGACGAAACAATAGATTAACCAATAAGGGAGCGTTGTTATGCTAGCGGAAAAATATTTAACCGAGCTGGGATTCACCATGGAACAAGCTCAAGAATTCATTACCCTGAATGTCAATCAACCTGAGGTCATATACAATACTGCGGCTCAATATGGCGTCAACAATCGGATGCTGAGTGAAATATCAGGCTTTTCCAGAAACATAGTAACCGACTATTTCAAGAATGCCGGCTTTATAAGTCCCGAGTTAGATAGATGCATTCTTATTAATTATGACTTGGGCGCCTTGGAAAATTTGGTGGCTTTTAATACCCGAGAAGGGATTTTGTCTAACGCCGCCCTTTGTGACATAGTGAAGCCAGCAGTGAATAAAAATTATGATTACGATTCACCTTTCACACCTCCCAATCCAAAACTGCAATCCAGCGACAGCATCTATTCGTCCGGAGAACTGGGAGTTGAACGTATTGATAATGTCCCTATTACTAACGAGAATGTTGAGTCTTTGTTTTACGGAACATTGATTAACATGTTCTTAGCATTGGAACAATCTGAACTCGATCAAATTAATGCCTTCTCCGATACCGGAAATTCAGAAGATTTCCAGACATTGCTCCTCGGCGCCTTGAACGATATTCCCGAATCCACTTCCTGGAGTGATGAACAGTTAGCTGAATTAGTAACCGATGAAGCGATCCACATAATGGATGAATTTTGGAATGCCAACCTTTACGGTATTCTTGACCACAGTTACCTAGGACTGGCCACCAGCTAGATCAATGCTAAGTGTTACTCCGAATATAGCAATAAATCTATATTGACTGCTATATTCGGAGTGATGATTCGAAGTTTGTATACATAGATCCGATAAGACTAGTCCTTGCAATTTACTCAGGACTTTTGAATTGCGAATTCGATATTATAGAATCAAATCTATTCCCACTCTCACAGACTATGCTTGCTTAGTTGGTTTTATGAATAAGTAGTTAATGCTAGATTTGTTAGCAACTGACTGTTCTATCACACACCCGATGCCAAGTTCCGCTTGAATAAGTGTCTATACAACAAGGATTCACACTTCCTTGCAAAAAATTCCAAGTAATTGGTTTTTCTTTTTTTGTTTCGGTTTTAGGAGGCAAGTAAAAACTATAACCTTCACTCTTTAACAGCTCCAGACTACCATTTTGTATACTAGTAACAAAAGCAAAGCTGTACTCAAAATTCTCATTTTTGGCGGCCCTTTTAACATGCGAGTCTAATTCCTTCGTGATATCTGATGGTATTTCGCTAACTGGTTCTTGTGGCCAATTTATACCTTTTTTGCAAATCATCTTGACGTGCTCGTTAATTAAAATATAGCTGCATTTATTTTCAGTATTATCTTCAACTGGAATGACTGTGATTGAGTTAGATTTTTGATATTGAATTGGTCCCTTAAACTCTGCATCATCAAGCGTAGTCTCAAACCGCCTTAAATGTGCGGCAGATCCATCCTGACTATTAACAAAACTAATGATTGAAAATTTTTTATCATTTAAGAGCCTCTTTTCTAGCATTTCAGAAATGGCTTTAGGGGTTTCAGTATCAGGGATAAACGCTGTTACCAAGCCATGAAAAAAATCACCTGCCCTTTCTTCTAATTTATCGATGTCTTTTTTTACCTCATCCTTAATCTTGGCATTCTCATTATTGCTGCAACCTGAAAATACTAATAAAGAAGTAGTGGCAATAATTATCAAGTATTTATAAAAAAACATATTACTCTCCTTTTAAAAATTTAACGTGATACGCGCAAAAATCGTGCGTGTGGGAACAAAACGTGGATTTGCTAATTCTGGGGTCATGAAATTGGCCGTGCGATATAAAAAAGACTCATCGAAAAGATTTCGCGCTTCAAAGCTGATTATTCCCCTGCGTTTTGAAAGTCTATAACCGACAGATCCATCCATCAGGAAAAATTTGTCGATTCCCTCATTACCCGGCTTTTCCTTTCGATCAACTTCCTGGTGAACAAAGGTTCCGGTCAAATTGGCAAAGAAACCAGTCGGGTGAAAATAATCAATTCCTGTCGGGATGCTTAATGTATCAATTTGATGCGGACCGGCGTTCGTAGGCGCACGTGAAAATTTTTCAAACTGAAGCTCGCTTCTTACAGTCCAATTCTTATGCAGCAAACCATATGCGTATGCCCGGTATAGCGATTCTTTCTGATCGCTTATGCTGACTCTTGAAGGCAAATGAATAGGAACGCTTAAATCCCTGCTTGAGATTTCGATGCCTCCAAATAATTTATCTGAAAAGAATGCATCCAAACCTATTCCCATTCGGCGTGCTTTCGTGCCATTTAGATCATCATACAACTGATTGAAGCCGGAAATCTGTGTTGGCTCAATAGTCTGCTGAGATGTGAGCGGTGCCTTAACCGTTTCAAACCAAGCCATACGCAATCGTAAATAATGAAAAATATTCCACTGCACCCCAAGCTTGGGATTAAATCCGTCTACAGTATGATCTTTTTCTTTGTATGAATCGTAACTAAACCCAACCGTTGTACTGAGATCGGCATTCAAGTTCAAATTAGAATAAACATAACCATTTGTTTTGTCTCTACTATAGTTCAGGCAGCAACTATTCATATTGGCACCGGATTGCAGTATATGGGTTGGTTCAATCTGCATACGATAAGCACCTGACCCTGCTAACAAATTAAATAACGAACTGCGAAACTGATACTGCGTTTCTGTTTGATAACCTTCAATTTTTTCGTGATCAATCTTTGTCAGCTTATCTCCAAAATTTTCATTGTCCCTGTTAATGAACTGTGTAGAAGTAATGATGCTTTGATTGGGCGCCAAATCGTATCGTCCGCCTATCCGTAACGCATCTTCATTAACATGCCGACGCCAACGATTTTGTAGTGCATCGGGATTGGCGGTGCCCCTATCAAAATCCTGTATTAAATATCCATGATGCGTTGACCGCGTACGCACCTCAGCCTGAAGGTTCAATTTGGACGTCAAGGCATGTTGGAAGAACGCGTTGAGAATGTCATGGTTTTGATCGTTATTGGTGCGAAAGCCGTTGGTTTCATAATGAAACTGCCCCAGGCTGATTGAGGTGCGTTCGGTGGATTTGGAAAAAACCACTTCGTTGCCGAGACTGCCGTTGTTGCCGACTACGCCTGAAGCGACGAGTTGCGGTTTGCTGCGCTCCATCAGCGGGGTGAATTCGTTGAACCCTACCGCCGCCGGGCCGGTGTTGGTGATGATGTTAAGATCGGCGACCGCCATGTGCGGTTGTACCGGGTTCACATTGATCGGTTGCAGCAGTTGCGCTTGCAGCAGTTCGCTGACCCGTGCGGCTTCGTGACGCGGAATATTGGCATAGATATCGGACAAAAACCGGTGCGCGGAGTGATTCGCCGGATCGAAGCTCAGTGATTTGGCGGTTTCCATGATGGCGCGTTTTTCAAAGCCGAGATTTTCGAAAATGCGCGCCAGGCTCGAACCGCGAGCGGCTTCGTCGCGGTCGAGCAGAAATTTGGAACGGTATACCGCGCGATTGTTATTCAGTTCGATCGATTTCTGAATGTCTTTTAACGCTTCGATCGGGCGGTTTTGCGTTTGTTTCTGGATCGCGTCATACAGCCACGGAGTCGGGTCTTTCGGGTCGCGTTCCTTGGCGAGGTCGAATTGCGTACTCGAGAGCGGATAGCGTTTTTCCTCGAAGTAGGCTTTTCCCAAGTAACTGCGGATCAGCGAATTGGCAGGATCGAGACTGGCGGCAATCTCCAGTTCGATGCGCCCCGCCTCGAGATTGCCTTGGCGGATCAACGCAATGCCAAGCCCCAGCCTGGGCATGGGATCGGCCTGATCCAGCACAATGGCCTGATGGAAGAAGTCTTGTGCGGCTCGCGTATCGATTTGCAGTAAGTGCGCGAAACCCAGCACGGTTTGGGTTTTGGCCAATGCGGGATTCAGCCTGGCCGCATGCCGTGCGGCATCTTGCGCACGGTCTAAATCGCCGAGTGACATATGCAATTCGGCCAAACGAGCCCACGCCAATGCCTGCTCCCCATCCAGCGCAATGGCTTGCTGCACGCTATCGAGTGCCGCTTCGATATCAAAGTGTACTTGCTGGGTATACGATAGTGCCAGATATGCCGCAGCGGAAGCCGGATTTTGCATGACTGCACGGTTAGCCAGCATCAGTGCTTGGTCTTTGTCGTTTTGCACTACCGCGATGACGGCGAGCAGCGCGTGCGCATCGCTGTTGTTTGCATCTTGCTCCAGGATACCGGCAATCAGCGCTTTGGCCTCATCGGCCCGGCCGACCGATAACAAATCACCTGCCTGTTGGGCCCATGTGGCGGGCGGCGCACGCATTGCATCGAGTATGCCCGGATAATACAACGCCCACTGCACCGCATCGGTCGGCCGGATGATGATATCCTTACGCGGTGCTTCCCCTTTGCGCGCCACCGCCATTTCATGATCGCCCAAGGTGACTTGGCCGGATTCGTTATAAACGGAAACGCGGCCTTCGTAGACGACCACCTCGGTATTGTCGGCTTGCACTGCAACCGAGAATTCGGTGCCTTCCACCGCTGCGGTGATAAACGGAGTCCTGGTTTTGAACGGCTTCGGAGTACGCGTGATGATGTGGATCGCGCCTTCCAGCAGATCCATCAGCCAGGATTTTTCGTCGGCCGCTTCGGGAAACGTAATGCCGGTCTTCTGATCGAGTCGCAGCATGCTTTCGTTGCGCAACCGCAGTGCTGCGCGACTATGCGACCGGGTACGGATCATATCGCCGGCGCAGACCACGGTATCCATCGTCGCAGGTTGCCAGACTGTTTCGTTGGCACGGCGCAGTTCGATAATTCCCTGGGCGGATACGACACTGGCAACTTCCACTGTGCACAGTGACGCCGCATGGCTTCTTTTCACGAACACCCCCCACATCGTCAATAAGATGACAATCGCTGTGATGATTCCCAAAGATTTGACAGGTAAGCTTGCCACACGCATTTACTTGTTAGAGATTGAATCTTCTACGGAAACGCTGCTTTATTGGCTGCACCGAAATATTACCAGTGTTTCCGCTAGCTTCCGCCGTCGCCGATGAGCATGAATCACGCTTCACGATAAATCGAATCGGTTTTCTATTGTGTTGAGTTTAACCAAGAAAGCCGGTCCGATATGTGATAAATCTCACACCGCATGGTAAATACGGAGAAACTTCAACGACTCCATCGACGGATGAACATATCATCGCAACTTATCAATCAGGCTGACAAAGAAGCCGGCGGTAATAAAAAACTCCGGCCGTAAACAACACAACCGGAGCTTGATAGCGCAAGGATAATCTTGGAAAACACTGATTAATTGGCTGCACGAACGCATCGCTTCGCTGCGAAGGCAACCCGCTTCCTCATCGATCTTGTGGATAAGTTTCGGTCGCTGTGTTCCGTACGCCTTGTGATCAGCGCTTTCCTGACAATCCGCCGGAATCAAAAAATAGCGCAGCGGACGAAGCAATGCCGTCGGCTAGCACGGTACCCATATTCCTCCGATATTGCACCAGCCGAATGTTTTCATCACGCCACCCAAGCCGTTAGCGGATCCTGATGCGGAGGATGCGGCCATAGCAGCCGATGGGGGTGTGATCGAGATATTAACGAAATCGATCGGTGTTTTGCCGGCGGCATTCGGCGTAATTTCGACACCGGCCGGTAAAAATTGCTGCTTGGCACCATTGGCGCTGATTGCGATTACGATGAAATCTTTACCACCCAGAACTTGGCTGATTTCGGCGGTGGCTTCTTTGCTTAGGGTCGGTATTGTGCTGGACATCATTTCCTCCATGGGTTCAGGTTAATAAGAAAGCTATGTAAGCAACTAAATTCTAAATCAAAAAACAATTAAATTCTGTGGTAAACCCCACAACCCGCAGCAATACCGGGCAAAACCGCAGTGGTTGCTTTCTCCGGGGTCGATTGATTTCAGTGGAGGAAAATCCGTGCCTCTTCAATAGTTGAGCGCTATTCGTGCGAACAACAAGCGGCCGGGCAAATACTCCGGCAAATAACTATTGGTGGCGTTCAATAGGTAATTCCGATCGCGATATTCAAAGTCCTGATCGAACAAATTTTTTGCATCAAAACTGATTACCCCGTATTGCCTGGGTAAACGGAACCCTATGGAAGTATCGAAAACGACAAAATCGCTTTTAAAGCCGGGATTGTCCGCAGTGAAAAATTCCGCATTGCAATTTAACTTGCATCGCTGATCAACGAATGTTCCCTTGAATGAAGCGAAAAAACCGTTGGGATGGAAGTAACGAATTTCCGATGGGAAGTGCAGTGTTTCGACCCGCTTGGGGTAAGCGGGCATCATGCCGTCGCTTTTAAAATCCTCGATCCGCAATTCGGAATTGAACACCCAGTGACTGTGCGGGGACCAATGAAAATAACCGCGATAGAGCATTTCATCGGGCTTGATGGAGAACCTGTAGATGGGGATTTCCAAATCTCTTTTATACACTTCAGCCCCTGCATACATGTTTTTCATCAGCGCGGCATCCAGGCCGACACCGTTTTGCCAGGAGACGGTACCGTTGATGTCGTCGAAATATTGAATGAATCTCGCAATTTGCACCGGTTGCAGCAATTGATTGTTGTAGATCGGCGACTTGACGGTTCTGAAGCTTGCCGCCCTGAGAGATAAGTTTTTGCTGAGGAACCATTCCACACCCAATTTGGGATTGAATGTATCCACCCCCGGCGACGGAGCAAAATTATCCGTGTATTTATCATATGAAAACCCGGCGGTAAGCACGCCTTTGTCGGCCAGTTTGAGGTTTGAATACAGATACGAGAATAAATGCGTGGTATCGGATTTGGTATAGATGTTCCAATGGTTGTCATTGAGATACGCACCCCCTCCCACCATCAGATTGAGCTGATCGTTGCGAACCAGATATTGCGTTTCATAATTGTGGCTGTAGGTTTTGTTGAGCAGCGAGAAGTCTTGCATAAACCGTATCTTCTCGTCGCGAACCGAATGGATATAGGAAAACAGCAAGTTCGAATTCTGCGTCGGTGCGATATTGATGCCGAACCGATAACTGTCTTGCACTATGCCACGGCGGTAGTCGCTGTTGGTGGCCAAGATATTTCCCCGAAACACCAGATCATTATGTTCCGTTTCGCGGCGGCGGTACTCCGCCTGAATATTGACTTTCGGGGACAGCTGGTACTGGGTGAAAACGTTATATAGCTGATGATTGAAGCGGATATCCCGATTATTGCCGCCGCCGAATTCCCCGTGAAAATTCGAATAGTGCTGCCCGGCGCTGAATGAAAACTTATTGTAAACACCGGATAACGCGGTTTCATTGCCATGGGTGTTATACGAACCGTAATTGCCGGTTGCGGCGAGTCTGATGCCATTACGCTCAAACAGCCGGTTATATTCATTAAATGCCGCATCGTAGGGGCCAAGACCTCTGATAACGTTCAAATCCGAATACGCCAGACTCGGTTGAATCGGATTATGGTTGATCGGTTGCATGAGCAACGATTGCAGATACTGGCTGGCACGCGCCACTTCATGGCGCGGCCTGTCGGCATAACTGTCCGACAACAGACGGTGAGCGGAATAATTGCCCGGATCCAAAGCAAGCGATCGGGTTGCCTGTATATGCGCCACATCGTCAAAACCCAATCCATGGAAAATCCGCCCCAATCCGGCTTGCCTTGACGCCAAATCCCGGTCGAGGAGCATCTTGGAGCGATAAACGGCGCGCTGGTGGTTTAATTCGATGGCTTGCCGCATTTCCCGCAAAGCTTCGGCAGGCTGATTGACGGTTTGTTTATGCAGCGCGTTGTAAAAAAACGGCGTGGGATCCTTCTCATCCAACAGTTTGGCAAAATCGAACTGATCTTCCGCCAAGGCATTACGCTTTTCCTCGTAATAAGCTTTACCCAGATAGCTGCGAATCAGTGAGTTGCCGGGATTCAGGCTGGCGGCGATTTCGATCTCGGCCCGGCCTTTTTCCAAGTCACCTTCCCGGATCAAGGTAAGCCCTAAACCGAACCGAGGCATCGGATCAGTCTGGTCCTGTAAAATCGCCCGACGGAAAATCGCCTTGGCGTTGCGTATATCGATTTGCAAGAGATGCGCGAAACCCAAAACCGTTTGCGCTTTCGCTTCTTCCGGATTCAAGCCGGCTGCATACCGTGCCGCCTCCAGCGCGCGATCGAGATTGCCCAATGACATATGCAATTCCGCCGCACGCGCCCAAGCCGACGAATTGTGCGGATCAAGTGCGATCACCTGCTGTATGCTTTGCAAAGCGCCTTCGATTTCGAAATTGGCTTGCTTCGCATAGGATAATGCAAAGTGTGCGGCGGTAGACGCCGGGTTTTGCATGACGGCTTGCGCGGCCCATGTCAGCGCCCGGTCTTTGTCGTTCTGAACCACGGCGATAACCGCCAGCAAAGCATGTGCATCACCGCGGGAGGTATCGTTTGCCAGCGCTTGCTCGATTTTGATTCTGGCTTCCGCCGCCTGGCCGACAATCAGCAAATGGCCGGCTTGCTGAATCAGCGGATCCTGCCTCGATTCGCTGCGCATCGCGCTCAAAATCGCCGGATAATACAATGCCCATTGCACGGCATCCGTCAGGCGAACTATGGCTCCATGGCTCGGTGCTTGCCCCTGATGCGCCGTCGCCGCTTCCCGGTCGTTCAAAATGATGCTGCCCGATTCGTTGCCGACCACGACACGGCCTTCATAAACCGCGATGGTTGCGGCGCCACCCGTCACCTCGACGAAAAATTCGGTGCCTTCGACACTTCCGTTGAGAAACGGGGTTCTGATCCTGAAAGGCTTCGGCGTACGCGTGATGACATGCATGGCGCCTTCCAGCAATTCCATCAACGACGCGTTCTTTTCGCCGGACCAATCATCAAAACTGATACCGGTCTTCTGATCCAGCCGCAGCACACTCTCGTTGCGTAATCGCAACGCCGCCCGGCTGTGCGATCTGGTGCGGATGATGTCGCCGGTACAGATGATTTGATCGATTTGCACCGGCTGCCATACCGTCTCTTTGGCCCGACGCAATTCCACGATTCCTTGTATCGATACCACATCCGCAATCTCCGATCGACAATCCCGGGAAGCGAATGCTTGATCGATACTAAGCCACACCCCCGCAATCATGATCATCATGAGCGCGACTGCACGAATGATCGTCTTGCTAAGAAAGCACTGATTAATTCGGCAAACAGGATGAAACACAAGGCACGCAGAACGCGACCTATCAATAAGACAGGCAAGGAAGCGGGTACCGAACAACCAAGCGATTCGCCCGTGCTGCCAATTAATCAGCATTTTCTTAAGCATGAGGCCCTGGTACTCTTACAAGTACTTATTGTTTTTTATGCGATGGGAATAATCTTGTTATCGCGTTGATTCAGCCAGTAGGCCGGTACATATCCAACATCCCGTTGTTACTTGGTACAATCAATTTTTTACATCGATAACATCAATATTTTACCAAATTATTACCCTCCTGATAGAGGGGCTTTATCGCGCTTACATTGCAAACCAAGGAAACACATGAGAGAAATTGTCATTATCAGTGCTGTGCGCACTGCGATCGGGGACTTCGGCGGCGCCTTGAAGTCGATAGCACCGGCAGATTTGGCGGCACGCACCGTCCGCGAAGCGGTATTACGCGCGCGAGTTGATCCGGAAGAAATCGGACACTTGGTGGTCGGCAATGTAATCCATGGCGAAGCACGTGATATGTACTTGGCGCGCGTGGCTTGCATGCAAGGCGGTTTACCGCGGCATACGGCGGCATTAACCGTGAATCGGCTGTGCGGCAGCGGGCTGCAAGCGATTATCTCGGCCAGTCAGGCCATTTTACTGGGCGATACCGACGCCGCCGTCGCCGGCGGCGCGGAATCGATGAGCCGGGGCGGTTACTTACTTCCGGCATTGCGTTGGGGGCAGCGCATGAACGCCAGCGCAACGGTGGATATGATGGTAGGTGCGCTGACCGACCCGTTCGATCAGGTGCACATGGGCGTTACCGCGGAAAATATCGCGGCAAAATGGCGAATCGGCCGTGAAGCGCAGGATCGTTTTGCGCTGGAAAGTCACCGTCGCGCGACTCAAGCCATTAAAAACGGTTATTTCAGTGCGCAGATCCTGCCGGTTGAAATAACCGTTGCGAAGCAAACCGTCATTTTCGATACCGACGAGCATCCTCGTGAAGATACCGACATACAAAGCCTGGGCAAACTGCGCGCGGTATTTCAACAAAACGGAACGGTGACCGCCGGCAACGCATCGGCAATCAGCGACGGTGCGGCAGCGGTAGTATTGATGGAAAGCAGCACCGCGCAGAAACGCAATCTGCAGCCGATGGCGCGGTTGGTTTCCTACGGTTATGCCGGTGTGGATCCCCGGTTCATGGGCATGGGACCGGTTCCCGCGGTACGCCGGGCGTTGCGGCGTGCCAATCTGAAAATAAGCGATATCGATGTGATCGAATCCAACGAGGCTTTCGCCGCCCAGGCCTGCGCGGTGGCCCAAGCGCTCGGTTTCGATCCGGCGAAAACCAATCCGAATGGCGGTGCCGTGGCATTGGGCCACCCGATCGGCGCAACCGGCTGTATCCTGACGGTTAAAGCACTATATGAGCTCCATCGCGGCGGCGGGCGCTACGCGCTGGTAACCATGTGTATCGGCGGCGGTCAAGGGATTGCCGCGATTTTTGAAAGGATTTGACGCGAAGAACCGTATCAATAATACGGCCAGGAGAAGTCGACAAAGTCAGGTTCGATTGAAAAATGGAATCAGCAGACCGTTGAATAACGTCGCTGTCAAAACCGTCAGGTCGCGACGATCACGCGCACCGCATCGAGCCGCAAGCGGGCGGAATCGAGTGCTGCATTTAGAATTTTCAGCTGATGCTCAAAAAATACGATTTCCTCTTCGCGCACATTGGGATTGATTGCCTTCAACGCTTGCAAACGCTCGATTTCCGGTAATAAAGTTTTCCCGATCCTATGCCGTGCGTCCGCGATCAGCCGCGGCACTTGTGTTTCGGCTTGCCGTTCGCTGCTCACCAGCATCGCTTTGATCGCATCTTCCTTCAATTGAATCACTTGCTTGGCGATACCGGCGGTAACCGGCACCCAATGCCGGTTGATCGATTCATGACTGAGTGCCGAATATCCGTTACCGTCCTGCTCATCCGCAAGGGTACGGATTGCCACGGGCGGCAAATAATAGTTGCTTTGCCGGATTTCTTGTCCGCCGGTTTCCAGTATAAAAATGCTCTCTACCAGCAGGGTACCGGGTTGCACCGTCGGATGCTTGATCGCGGCGACCACGGCATTGCCCGATTCCTGCCCGGTGATTCTATCCATTGCATGCATCACCATCGGATGCTCCCACGTCAGGAAGTACATATCTTCGTTGCCCAGTGCAACATTCCGAGAATAAGTGATTACCGAACCCTCGTCCATCAAGCCGGGAAACGGGATCGTCATGTACTCGCCCGGTTCCAGCAGGAAACTGCCGCCGCGATGCTCCTCGATATGCACACCGCAGCAGTCAAACACCGCTTCCATATAGTGCGGCAGGATTGTGTCGCGATCCTCCGCATACGCCGTTTCCAGCAACTTCTCCGTGACTGCCGGGCGGAAAGAATGGTATTCCAGCAACCGGTCGCGACCAGACTCCAATGCGTCGTTCAATACCCGATTGGTCGATTGCGTCACGGCTACCAGGTTTGTCAGTGCATCGGCCCGGCGGTGATGTAATGCGGCGATCAACTCCGCTTCCACTTGCGAAAACACCGTCCGGCCCGCCGGACAGGTTTTTTCGAACGCATTCAGACCCTGGTGATACCATGCGAACATTACCGCCAATGCGCTGTTTTCCAGATACGGCACGTGGATTTGGATCGTTTCGGCTTGCCCGATGCGATCCAGTCGCCCGATGCGCTGTTCGAGCAGATCCGGATTAAGCGGCAAATCGAACAGCACCAGATGGTGCGCAAATTGGAAATTACGCCCTTCACTGCCGATTTCCGAGCACACCAACGCCTGGCAACCGCTATCCTCGTCGGCAAAGAATGCAGCGGCCCGATCGCGTTCGATCAAACTTAAATTTTCATGGAATACCGGGATATATTGACCGACCTTCAGCTTCAGAGCCTGCGCGATATCGCGCGCGCTTTGCGCGCTGGCGGCGATGATCAACACTTTCTCCGGCCGCAATTGCTTGAGTGTTGCGCTCAGCCAGTCGATACGCGGATCGATATCGGTCCAATACGGCGCACCATCTTCGGCGCGGACCTGGTACAGCAATTCCGGGCACAATAACAGCTGCGGCTTTGACAGCGCCGCGGCTTCAAACGTCTGCAGGCAGGTTTGATAATGCTCCGGCAGCGGTAACGCTACGGGATTAAGCATTCTTTCCGGAAACCCTTGTACAGCGGCGCGTGTATTGCGAAACAGGATACGTCCGGTACCATGCCGATCCAACAGCAGCTCGGCCAACATACTCCTTGCGGCGGGAAGGTGGATATTTTCCAATAATTCGAGGGATTGTGCCGTGCCCAAGGTCGCGAGGACGGTTTGCCGGACGGTCTCGTCCGATTCCCGGCCTTCCAGCAGCGCCTCGATTGCCTTGGCAATCGGTTCATACAATTGTTCTTCGGCGACAAAACGCACAAAGCTGTCGAAACGGTTCGGATCAAGCAAGCGCAGCCGCGCGAAGTGGCTGGCTTTACCCAGTTGCTCTGGCGTTGCGGTAAGCAGCAACACCCCTTCGGTGCGTGCAGCCAACTGTTCGATCATCGCATATTCCGGACTGGCACTCTGTTCCGACCACTCCAAATGATGCACTTCATCGACCACCAGTAGATCCCAGTTACCATTCAGCGCAGCTTGAAACCGATTCGGGTATTGCTTCAGAAAATGCAGACCGCACAATACCAATTGTTCGGTAAGGAACGGATTTTCTCCGGGTTCGCTCTCCTCCAGAGACAAACAACGCTGTTCGTCAAAGATGCTGAATTGCAAATTGAAGCGGCGCAGCATCTCGACCAGCCATTGATGGATCAATGTTTCCGGCACGACAATCAGGACACGCCGGGCACGTTCGGTCAATAATTGCTGGTGCAGGATCATACCCGCTTCGATGGTTTTCCCCAGTCCCACTTCATCGGCAAGCAATACGCGCGGGGCATAACGGTGCGCTACCTCATGCGCGATATAGAGCTGATGCGGAATCAAACTGGTGCGTGTACCGATCAATCCGTAGAGCGGTGTATTGGCAAGCCGGTCGCGCATCAACCATGTTTGATAGCGAATCCGGAACCACTTGTCGTGATCGAATTGACCGGTAAGCAAACGCTCGCTCGGGCGGTTCAATTGCAAATGGTGCGCCAATTGCGCTTCGGTCAGTGAAACCGTTTCTCCGGCTTGGCTGGTGCCGGCGTAAGTGACCAATCCGTCGCTTTGATGAACTTGGGTGATTTCAATCGAAACGCCTTGCTGGCTGCTGACGATATCCCCGATTTTAAAAATCACGCGCGTGAGCGGTGCCGAATGCTTAGCGTACGAACGGGTTTCTCCGGCGACCTTGAAGGAAATACGGACAATACGATATTCAACCGTCTCAACAACCCCCAAACCCAACTGCAAATCGACATCACAGAGCCAGCGTTGACCTGGTTTAAATTCATCGTTCATTATTTTTCTTATATCCGATCTGTTACAACTTTCAGCCACCAGCTTGCGATTATACGTTGCGCCGCTTGTGATCATAGATGAAATAAATTCCCGGCTATTTTAACAGCCTGCGGGCGAAGACACCGTGCGTGCCAGGGAAACCGATCAACGAGACGAAACGCGAAACGCAACGGAACACAACACCGATACCTATCAATAAGATAGATGAGAGGGCGATTCCCGCGCACCGCCACGTTCTCTAATCCAATCACGTATCTTCCCGTTTCCGGCCCATCATAACGGAGGTAGTAGAGTGCAGGTTGGTTTCTTTATCAAAATGCTGCCCCGGGAATTCGGGATGGTAGTCATACAATCGGCGATTGCCATTGGCATCATAGCTCCGTCATTTGAAGCCGGTATTGCCCGCCTGGCTGGCTGGTCAGGTGATCCGATGCATCATCGCCGAAACTGCAATGGTACGCCGGGTTAGTATCAACGGCTCAATATGTAAGCGTAATGAACGGTAACACTTGAGCTGACAATTCAGGTCCCGGCGATTTTGAAGGAAGAAAAGTAAAACACGATATCGAGATCTGATGCCTTCTTTATTGTGTAAATAATCTCAGGTTACTTTGTTCTGGCTACAGAATTTCTACAATTCGAGCAACTCATTTTCCAAATGCCGGATTCCCAGAATCAAGTTCTTAAAGCTATGAGAACACACATTTTCTGGATCAAGAAATTTTCCAATGGCGCGTGAACCACTCACTTTTTGATATTTACCCCCGGTCAAGGCAATTAATTCTCTACCAGGATTTCCAAGAAGATCGGGTTCGCGAAATTTGCGTTTTTTTTGATGAGTTGTAAGTTTATTGATGGATAATCCTTTCTCAACAGCTTCCAAATCTGCCAAGTAAAATGATTCAAGCTCCTTACAAGCAATTCGTACTAGTACTTTCTCTGCTTTTCCAGTCTGCTGACAGCGTGCGAGCAATTTTGCTTTTACTACCGTACAATCCGGCTCGCTATCTTGATCACGCAACACGACAAAACATGCATGGAGATTTTGATAGCCACGTATGCGTTTGAGCATTTGCTTTTCTAGATCCTGTTTGCCTTCAAACGGTATGAGTCTGAATTTAATTTCAGAATGTAGAATGCGTGGTAGTAAGCTTTCCAGCATGGCTGCTGCTGAATCTTCCTCCAATAAAAAAACTAATTCCTTCATACTGGATCGGCGCCCTCAAAGAAACCTTGTTTCCATAGGTACCCCATCTGATCACCATCATTCATATAAGCCGTGATCTGATCATTATCACTGGCTCTGCGAATCTCGGTTTTACCATTACGTTTAACTAACCAGTACACTTCATCCAAGTTAGTCGCATTCAGAAAATCGGGTGAATGTGTGGAAACCAACACTTGGCCACCGTGTTTAGCATAAAGTCGAAATTCTTCTGCTAACTCTGCCATTAACCGAGGATAGAGCTGATTCTCCGGTTCTTCTACACACAATAAAGGATGTGGCCTGGGATCATACAGCAACACCAAATAAGCAAACATTTTGATAGTGCCATCGGAAACATATCGGTCCAAGAAAGGTGTTTTAAAAGAACCATCCTGAAAACGCAAAGTGAGGTAACCATCATCCATCAAACGTGGTTCAACGGAAGTTATGCCCGGCACACGACGTGTCATGGTATCCAAAATACATTGAAAAATTTCACGGTGTTCTTCGTATAAATACTGAACAACCCGCGGCAGATTGTCACCGGTCTCCGATAAATGCTCAGAATCTCCTGCAGCTTCCTTCCTTCCTCGCGCTACACTAATATGAAAATCAGACACATGCCACGATTCGATCAATTGCCGGAATGCATTAGCTGCCTTGAATCGCTCGAATTGGCCAAGGCCTTTAATGGCTAAACTGTCGGGGGTCACCTTTTGAGTTTCACGCGTTAATTCCTCCTCCTTCTTATTAAAATCTTCCTCATTGGTAATGGCATATCCTTCGCCTGCTTTAAAATCGAGAAAGTGAAACGGACTGCCGTAGGGACCTCGCTTATAGCGCAATAACTCACGATACACGATGGGAGCACCATTTTGCTCGCCAATCTCGAGTGAATAGGTAACCAGCCGCTCAACATCCGTAATCGACATGCGGTACTGTATTTCTATCAAAATCGTATCGGTTTTGGGATTAGCCTCACGGCTTAGCACTTCTTGAAAACGTCCACGCTTATCGAGTGCCTGACGAACAGTACCTTTCAGACAATCATGCAGAAATCCAAACACATCAAATAGCGTTGTTTTTCCTGAACCATTGGCACCAACAACTACCATGAATGATGGAATATTCTTCAGATAAATGTCGCGAAACACTTTGAAATTTTTGAGACGGATAGATTCAATTTTCATAAATTAACCTATACTATTACTAGAATCTGTTGACATTTGGAGATAAATATTTCATAGAAAGAAGCAAACTCGCAATATTGAGTCTCCCATACCACCAACAAAACGAGTTTGCGATGCCCCGATTGATGCTCAATGATGAGTTCTGGTCGAAGTTGGAGAAGATTCTGCTTCAAGAGGCGACTTATAACAAGCGTAATCTGCGCCTGTCGGTAGAAAGCATATGGTATCGAATGCGGATTGGTTGCCCATGGCGGGATTTACCAACAGCATTCGGTTACCGGAACTCCATCTATAAGAGATTCAATACATGGTCATTTTAAGTAGCAAATGATTAAAGATTCTCAAGGTGTTGACTATTGATCTGGGAATGGGAATGGGAATTTATTGATGGCAGCTATGTTAAAGTGCATCAGCATAGTACCGGAGTGGCAGGCCAACAATCACAAGCTAAAGGTCAAAAGCCGTGCAGGCAATACCACAAAGATTCACCTGGTGGTTGACAGTTATGATTCGCCAGTTGAGTTTGAAATTACCGGAGGAGAAGTCAATGACTGTTCTGTAACACCTGATTTGATTACCAGACTGGCTGATGCGTAAGCGATTGTTGCGGACAAGGGCTATGGCAACGGACGTATATAAGAAAAAGTCTTTGCAAAAAACGCGGAAGAACAAAACCTTTGAACTTAACGGGTCATTTCTCGAAATACGTTACTCAAAAATGCTGCATTTATAGCGATACGTATCTTTGTACCGTGATGAGAAATTTCTATATATTCAATCTATTAGACTTTTAATGGATCGGTGGTTATTGTAGTAGCCGCAACCTGATCTGGCAGTTACCCGATATG
>CP091135.1:433891-484074 GCA_021582655.1 Nitrosomonas sp. | reverse complement strand
AGGGCGTTCTTGGCGAATTCCATCAGGGCCCGCAGATAGAAATCCAATCTGCAATAAGGCCGGATATAAGACTGCAGCCGATTCTTCGTATCGCTAAAACACGAAATATCTCTTGCCAGACCGGGAGGCGTCCATATAAGTATCGCCATGGTCAAAAATTTTGGTGTGAAATGGAATGATCGATGGTGTGACTTCATGTTTAATAACCTTTAATCGTTTGACGGAGTTTTCTGCTTGCACCAGCAATGCGGACTGAAGCTTCGAATCGCTCCGGCATTGCCGCGGGCTATGCTATACAAAGTTTATTGCGAGGCTATTGCGGCGATATGTCATGCGGAAAATCGCCGAACCGGGGTGGGGATGTTGTTGGATTCTTATGGAAACGCCGATTAATCGGCGCTTCCTTTATTATTTCAGAGCGGTCAGGTGCCGATTATGCCGCCGTCATCCTTCGTGATTACGATAACGGATGAGCGGGGCGTGGATACGGTTACCCCGGTAAATGTGGTCGCACCGTTATAACCGTTATCCGGCCAGTTTGAGTGATCGGTGAAAGCGGTTTTCCAATCTTCCCCCGGATGCTGAATGCCGACGAACATGTTTCTGCCGTCGGGGGTGGTGGCGACACCCGTGACTTCACTGTTGGGCGGGCTGGTCAGAAAGCGTTTGGTTTCACCGGTTGCAGGATCCGCGCACATCATGACATTGCCGCCGATATTGATCCAATCCCCTTTGGCATCGCCCGCTTGGTCGGTTTGAATCCATAAACGGCCGTCCCGGTCGAACCACAATCCGTCGGGAGCGCCGTAATCGTCACCGTTGATATTGCCCGAGTAACCGTCGGCACCGGCCGGGTGGTAGCTGCTACCCAGCGTCTTGGTGGCGGCTTTGTCACCGCATTGGGCAAAGATGTCCCAGGAAAAATGGGTCGCGGTGACTTCCGAATCGGCTTCGCGCCAGCGGATGATATGGCCATAATCATTGTCGGGTCGCGGGTTGGCGGCGTCCACCGGAGGGTTGGCGCTGCCGGCAATACCGTTACCGTCCGGAGGGTTGCCGGAGGCGGGCGTATTGCCCCGCCGGTTATTGTTGGTCAGCGTCATATACACTTCGCCGGTCACGGGATGTGCGGCGCCCCATTCAGGCCGGTCCATCATGGTTGCGCCGAGGCGGTCTGCCGCCTGACGGGTTTTGATCAATACTTCGGCCTGGCTGGCGAATCCGTTTTCGGCGGTGAGGCCGTTTTGACCCCAGATCAAAGGCAACCATTCGCCGCTGCCGTCGGCATTGAATATCGCGACGTACAAAGTACCGTGATCCAGCATATCAGTGTCGATGATTTGCGGGTGGCGGTTCAATTTTCTGGTACAAACAAATTTGTAGATGTATTCGTTGCGTTCGTCGTCCCCCATATAAAAGGCGACATGATGATGTCGGTCGACAACGACCTGTGCGCCTTCGTGTTTCATACGTCCCATAGCTGTCCGTTTGACCGGTTTGCTTCTGGGGTTGCGCGGATCGATTTCGACGATCCAGCCGAATCGATTGGGTTCATTCGGATGAAGGTCGGCGCGGAAACGCGGGTCCACCTCGTGCCAGCGGTAGCCGAATCCGCCTTTGGCGATGCCGTAGCGCGATTGTTGTTTGAGGATATTGAATTGACGGTCAGCGTTCGATTCACCGGCGATATCGCCGGTTTCGTTGGAGAAATAACCGTTCCAGTTTTCTTCACATGTCAAATAGGTGCCCCAGGGCGTGTAACCGTGCGCGCAGTTGTTCAAAGTGCCCAATACACGCGTGCCGCCCGGGTCGGCTGCGGTTTTCATGAGCGCGTGGCCGGCGGCGGGGCCGCTGATATGGCAAGGGGTGTTGCCGGTGATGCGCCGGTTCAATGGGGAATTTCTGCTGATCGTCCATTGTCGGTGTTTTTTCTCGATCATGACAATATTGACGCCGTGGGCCGCTTGCTGGGCACGCACCATTTCCAAAGTGATCGGCGTGTTGGCGTAGTCGGCGGCCGGGCGGATATGGTTCACCAGGGCGGGATCGCAATATTCGCTGTTGCTGACCAGCAGGCCGCGTCTGTTTCCTGTAAGACCCGGCAGCGGAAAATAATGCATCCCGTCGGTATGGGCGCCGTAGCAGTGAAGCTGGGTCGCTTCGTCGATTGCGGATACGGTATCCCAGTGGGGTGCATACGTAATCGAATCGCCCCAGGATATCAATACCTCGGCCGTATAACCCTGCGGTACGGTGACACCGTCCGTCATCGGCACCCGGTTCGGGTGCACCGGATTAAAGCTGATCGGTGCCGCCGATGATGGAGCGGCGGAAAAACCCGCCATGCTGTCCGTTACCACCGCTCCCAGCACCGTCATTGCAGTGATTCCCGCGGTGGCGCCTGCGGATGATTTCAGAAATGCCCGGCGCGTCAGCTTGCGGTGTTCGATGAGATCGATAATCGATGGATTATCGCTGTCATTTACGGTTGTGGTAGCGGATCCGTTATCGGACTTCAGTTTACTGTCGGGATGCAATTTACTGCTCATCTTTCCTCCTTGAGTCGGCTACATGCCAAATGCCACTATAGGTGCGGAAGGTGACAGCCTGATAACACGAAGGTTAAATATTTGTGACGATAACGTGATGAATAGCCGACGAATGCTTTTCGGAATGCTGAGGATGCCGTCAAAGCTTCAGGCGATCCGAACTGTCGCGGCGGATTAACGGTTGAATCGATCAGCTACCGGTCCGAATACGGATTGCGTCGTCAAACCACTGCCGGATCACTTGCGCCAGCCATTCCGGTTCATCCAGCGGCAAATCGTGTCCGGCGGATGCGTGTTCGGCATAATCGGTGCGCCAGGTTTGTGCGAGCTTCCGGCCGCAGCGGTAATCCACCAGCCGGTCGGCGCGGCTGGCGACTATCAGCGCGGGCGGCTCGGGCCGCGTGGTAATGGAAAACTTCAGCGCGGCAAGGAATTGATTTCCGGCGTTAGCGGGCGATACCGGATTTTGCCGCCGCCATTGTTGCCAATCGGCGAGTAGCTTGCTGTCGTGCTGATACCGGTTGGAGGTCAACCGCAGAATACCGGCTTCTTTTGCCGTGCCGGAATCAAAAATCAGGCGCAATACAGGCGGATAGGCGGTCCAGCGCAGACGGCGGTAAAACGGCGACAGCGGTCTGGCGCTGGTGTTGATCAGCACGGCGGCTTCGATTTCAGCGGGATAACGCGCCATCCAATCGATTGCGATCATGCCGCCCATCGACAGTGCGATCAACCGCAGCGGCTGCGGCGAATTGATTTGGCAGCGCAGCGCGTCGGTCATGCCGGCAATGGTCGCCGGGCTGATTTCCAGGTGCCGCTTGCCGTTACCGGGCAGGTCCGGCGTGCTGATCCGCGATTCCGGAAAGTGTTGTTGCAAGTGAGCGGGAAACGCCCCCCAATGCCGTGCTTCGCGCCATAGGCCGCGCAGCAGCACGAAATGCGCATGCGCCGTCACGGGTACCACAGCGCCAGCGCTTGCTGCTCCAACCGCTTGGCATCGTCGCAATCGAGCCAGTTTTGATACGACAGCGTGGCGTGCAGCAAAAACTCCATCAGGATCAAATGGCTTCTCAACACACGGCTGAGCCGATGCGGTTTGATCGGGTGATACAAGCCGATCAATTGGCGCAATTGCAGCGGATTTTTGCGGATCCAGCGCCATGAGCCCATTTCCAGCGTCAGCGGCAGAAAGACATTATTCCGCGCCAACGACGCCAGGTACAGAAAATCCCACAAATCGCCGTGCACCAGATAGTGCTGCGATTGCGGTTCGAACAGGTAATCCTGGTGCGGATAGGTTTGCATGAACAGGTTGCGTAAGGAGCAAACCTCCTTCAGATGTTTGATCGGTTCCAGCCGGCTTTTGGCGTAAGGAAACCAGATCTGGTTGTGAAAGCCGAAACCGGAATGGCAGTCGAGCACCAGGCTGAACGGCGCGGGAAAAACGTGCCGGACGATAAAATCGCACAGCGCTTGCGCTTCCGGTTGCATGGGTTCGCCGGTTTTGCCGCGGTACCACGGCAAGTGTGCGGAAATGCGATGGCCGCCGGCAAGGGGGATGGTTTTTTCGCGACTGTCGACCGGTGCGTTGCGCATCAGATCGACGCCTTGCGCATTGGCGCGGGTTTTATTCAGCATGCCGGCCGGATTCACGATCGGTAAAAAGTGAATGCACACTTGTTGCAAAGTATCGGCCAGCACACGATCCCACTTCAAACGCTCCAGCAATCCCTCGAGAAATGCGATGACCACTTGCGTGCCGATGCGTTCCAGGCCGTGAACGCCGGCAACGTAAGCGATACAGGGCGCATCGGGATCGCGATTGCCCAACGTGAGCGCGTACACCGGCAATAAGTCGTCGCCGCACGCCACTTGGCACAATGTTTGACTCTGCAAATATTGCCCGCGATTTTCCTGGATAATCGCTTCAATTTGCGCGAGTTCGGGAAACGGTTTTTTCATGGTGAACGAAGTGTGCGTTGGCGATGGCGTGAATTGCCGGCATCAAGGTTGCTAAATAGCGGTGCATGATAGTCGAATCCCGGTGCATGCATCAAAAAAATCCCATCGCAATGGGTAAGTTTGTCATTTTTCATAAAAAATTCATAAAAGCTTCATCAATTCTTCAAATAAGCTTAACAAAACGACAGTAAGCTGCACCGTCATCAAATTCCATTGCGTGAGGCATTCATGATGACAAATAAAGCACCGATCAAAGTAAGAAGTGTCTGGATTTCCGATGTTCACCTCGGCTTTCGCGGGTGTCAGGCGGAAGCGTTGCTGCATTTTCTGCATTCGGTCGAAACCGATTATCTTTTTCTGGTCGGCGATATTATCGATTTCTGGAGCATCAAAAAGACACCGTATTGGCCGCAACAACACACCAATGTCATTCGTTCCATTCTAGGCAAAGCGAAGCACGGCACCAAAGTGATTTACGTACCCGGCAATCACGATGAAGCGTTGCGGGATTGCGTCGGTCACGTATTCGGCAATGTGGAGATTCATCAGGATTACGTGCATACCACCGCCGGCGGCAAGAAATTACTGGTAATGCATGGCGACGAGTTCGATATGATTGTCAAAAACAGCCGCTGGCTTGCCAAGCTCGGTAATATCGCCTACGACACCTTGCTCGATCTCAGTCACTATTTGAACGGCTTGCGCAAATTTTTCGGCTATTCCTATTGGTCTTTGTCAGCCTATTTGAAGTTAAAAGTGAAAAACGCGGTCAGCTACATCAGCAGTTTCGAAGACGCTCTGGCGCATCTCGCCAAGGAGCGCGGCGTCGATGGTGTCGTTTGCGGACATATCCATCATGCGGAATTGCGTGAAATCAATTCCGTCCTTTATTGTAACGATGGTGATTGGGTGGAAAGCTGTTCCACC
This sequence comes from Nitrosomonas sp., assembly GCA_021582655.1. GTDB lineage: Bacteria > Pseudomonadota > Gammaproteobacteria > Burkholderiales > Nitrosomonadaceae > Nitrosomonas. The sequence goes on along the minus strand of CP091135.1, from coordinate 478,636 downwards.
TTGCTGGAGCACTTCGACGGTTCTTTGGAGCTCGTGTTTTGGGCCGATCACTTTGGGCAATACCAGGATCTGGTCCAGGAGCAATTGCTTGCCAGCAGAAAGGCTGCCTGAATGGCGTGCCGGTGCAATCTCGCCGATGCAGGGAATTACCGCCGCTTCCGTCCCAGTAACGAACCCAGCAACCCCCGGGTGATTTCGCGCGCGATGGTCGAACCTACCGAACGCGCAGCACTTTTGGTCAATGCGCCGAGGATTCCGTCGCGTTGGCCGGTGTGTCGGCGCGATGAGCCGAGTAACCAATCGGCCAGATCGGGCAATGTTTCGTCAGCAGGATGAGGTGGGTTATTCCCGGTTTCCCGCCGCGGTACGGCGGCACCGTTTTTTTCCGCGGTATCCGATGGTTGCAGTAACTCAAAAGCGCTTTCCCGATCGATTTCCTGTTCATAAACTCCGGCAAGAATAGAAGCTTGCAGTAATCGATCGCGTTCTTCCGGTGTGATCGGACCGATCCGGCTGATCGGCGGTACGATCAATGCGCGTTCGGTGATGCCGGGGGTTCCCGTTTGATCAAGAAAAGAAACCAGTGCTTCGCCAACGGAAAGCGACACGATGGCTTGTTTGATATCCAACCCGGGGTTGGGGCGCATGGTTTCTGCAACGGCATTGACCGCCTTTTGGTCACGGGGTGTAAACGCGCGTAGCGCGTGCTGGATGCGGTTACCCAACTGCGCCAGTACCTTGTCCGGAATATCGGAAGGATTCTGGGTGACGAAAAAAATACCGACGCCCTTGGAACGGATCAAGCGTACGACTTGTTCGATTTTTTCCAGCAGCGGTGGCGACGCCATGCTGAATAACAAATGCGCTTCGTCAAAAAAGAACATCAATCTGGGTTTGTCGAGATCGCCGGCCTCGGGCAGGTTTTCATACAGCTCGGATAGCATCCACAATAAGAACATGCTGTACAACCGGGGAAAACTAAGTAATTTGTCCGCTGCCAGAATATTGACCGTACCTTGGCCGTCGACGGTTTGCAATAAATCTTCGATATTCAGCATCGGCTCGCCGAAGAATCGGTCACCGCCTTGTTGTTCGATTTGTAATAAACCGCGCTGGATAGCGCCGATGGAAGCCGGCGAGATGTTGCCGTATCGGACTCTGAATCGCTCGGCATTTCCGGCGACAAATTGGAGCAGCGCCCGTAAGTCTTTCAAGTCCAGCAACAACAAACCGTGATCGTCCGCGACTTTGAATGCCAGGTTCAGCACGCCTTCCTGGGTTTCGTTCAGGTTCAGCAGGCGCGCCAATAACAAAGGGCCCATATCGGAGATTGTGGCCCGAACCGGATGTCCTTGTTGTTGCAGGATATCCCAAAGTACCACCGGTGCGCCTTTCCATTCGGGAATATCCAGCCGCAAAGCATCCAGCCGTGTTTTCAGTTTGGGTGATAAGGAACCGGGTTTGCAAATACCCGCCAGATCACCCTTGATGTCCGTCATGAAAACGGGCACGCCGATTTGCGAGAAGTTTTCCGCGAGTTTTTGCAATGTAACCGTTTTTCCGGAGCCGGTGGCGCCGGTGATGCAGCCGTGACGGCACGCCATGGCGGGCAAAAGCGGGAGTGCGGTGTTATCATTTTTAGCAATGATGAAAGCGTCGGCCATCGATCGATCCCCCGAAAAGTCGCATGAAAGGCTTCAATTGTATGCCAACCGGCGGTAAAGGCAATCAAACCCTGTCAAGCAAGGTATACTAATCGGGTATCTATTAATTTTTCAGGGCAAATGATACTTGTATAAACTGTTTCTTTGCGGCGATATCGGCGGTACCAAAACGCTGCTGCTGCTGGCGGAAATCGATCATGGCGTGTTTCGGGTGCGGTGTAAGGAGCGCTATGAAAATCATGTATTCGCAAGTTTCTCGGCGCTTTTGCGTGTCTTTCTCGATCATGCCGGCGTCAATCGCCTGAATCGCCGGTTATCGGTCGCATGTTTTGCAGTCGCGGGGCCGATAGCCGGGCGGCGTGCCGAATTGACGAATTTGCCGTGGCGGATCGACGGTGATGCGATCGCGCGCGATTTTGCAATTCCAGTGGTGCAGCTCATCAATGATTTTGAAGCAACGGCCTTGGCGGTTGAAATTTTGCCGCCGGAAGATTTGGTGACATTGCAAGCGGGGCAGGCGGACGACCATGCCATGCGGGTAGTGCTCGGTGCAGGGACGGGGATGGGCGTGTCCTGGCTGGCATGGTTGAACGGTCGGCGCTATGCGCTGCCGACCGAGGCCGGCCATATCGATTTTGCGCCGACAAGCCCGGTGCAAATTTCGTTGCTGCAATCGTTGCAGCGTAAATGGGGGCGCGTATCCATCGAACGCTTGTTATCCGGTGCCGGACTGTGCGGTATTTTTGAGTTTTTGCAAATAAGCACCGCCATGCCTTCGCACTTTATTTCCGCCGGATTCGGTGAAGATGGCGGAGCGGCCGTTACGGCGCTGGCACGGCAGCACAACCATCCGATCGCGATCGAAGCGCTGGATTTATTCGTTGAAATTTACGGTACTTACGCGGGTAATCTGGCACTGGCGGGTTTATGCACGGGAGGGGTTTACATTGCCGGCGGCATTGCGCCTAAAATCATCGACTTCTTGCAGGCGGGCGATTTCATGCGAGCATTTCTCGACAAAGGGCGGTTTGCCGCCCTGATGCACGAGATTCCCGTTCATGTCATCATTAATACGGAAGCCGGCCTGTTGGGTGCGCAATGCGAAGCGCACCGGCTGCTTGAGGTATCGCATTGATTCAATCGGCTTGAGATGATTTTCGCTGCCGCGGTTATCGAACCGTGTTTTTTCTTTTTAAAAAGGGTGCATGGATGTTTTCACGAACTGCTTACACGATTACCGTCAATCCGAAAATTCCCCCGCGGTTAAAACGTTTGGAAGAACTCGCCGGCAATCTTTGGTACAGTTGGGACCGCGCCACCCGCACGCTGTTTTCCAGATTGGATCCGCATTTGTGGGAGGCTGTAGGGCATAATCCCAAAGCATTTCTGAAGCGCGTGGACGAATCGGTGTTGCTGAAAGCGGCGGAGGATCGGATATTCCTGGCTAATTATTACAGCATATTGTCCACCTATGATTCATATCACGATGCATCGTCGACGCCGCAGCAAAACGGCGGTTTGCGTACAAATGATCAGGTCGCTTATTTTTGCTTCGAATTCGGGTTTCACGAAAGCCTGCCGATTTATTCCGGCGGTCTCGGCATTCTGGCGGGGGATCACTGTAAAGCGGCCAGCGATATGCATCTGCCCTTTGTCGCAATCGGCCTGCTCTACCGGCAGGGTTATTTTTTTCAAATGATCGACAACCATGGCAATCAGCAAGTCACTTATACCATTTCTGATTTTGACGATTTGCCCGTGACGCCGGTATGCTGCGCCGACGGCTCCGGTTTGCAAATCGAAGTGTCGCTGCCGAATCGCAAGGTCATTGCGAAAATATGGCAAGCGAGAATCGGTCATGTGTCATTATATTTGCTGGATACCGATATCCCGGAAAACTCCCCGCACGACCGCTACATTACCCATAACCTCTACGGGGGGGATAAAGCCATGCGCATCGAGCAGGAAATTTTGCTGGGCGTGGGCGGGGTGCGGGTATTGCAGGCACTTGGCGTTCAGCCCACGGTATGGCATATCAATGAAGGGCATGCCGCCTTCATGATTTTGGAGCGCGTACGCAATTTGGTGCGACAGGGTCTGGATTTCTTCAGTGCTTTGGAAAATGTGGCGGTCAATACGATTTTTACCACCCATACCGCTGTGCCCGCCGGGCATGATCATTTCAACCCGGAAATGATGCTGGCTTATTTTGGTGAATTCTGTTCCGACATCGGTATTGCGTTCGAGGACTTCATGGCGTTCGGCCATGTGCCCGGCAGTCCGGATTTCAACATGACCGCCCTGGCGATACGCGGTTCGCGGACGCATAACGGTGTCAGTAAAATACACGGCGGCGTATCGGCAAAAATTTGCCGCGATCTGTGGCCGCAGATAGAGCCGGAAGAAAATCCGATCTCGTATATCACCAACGGAATTCATGTGCCGACTTTCCTGGCGCAGGAATGGTCGGATTTGTTTGACCGTTACCTGGGTTACGAATGGCGCGACAAGATGTGCGACGGTGATTATTGGTCGCGCATTGACGCAATTCCCGATCATCTGTTCTGGAGCGTGCGGCAGTCGCTGAAGTCGCAAATGTTTTACGGTATCCGTTCACGCATCACCGAGCAAAATTCGCGTAACCGTGGTTCCGAAGCGCATCTCGACCGCTTGCTGAAATTTATCGACCCGATCAACCCGAATGCGTTGGTACTGGGTTTTGCCCGCCGTTTTGCAACCTACAAACGCGCCACGTTGTTATTCGAAAACTTGGATTGGCTGCGAAAGATCGTGTGCGACCAGGAACGTCCGGTATTGTTGATTTTTGCGGGTAAAGCGCATCCCGCCGATTCGCCCGGCCAGGATCTGATCCGGCGCATCAGCCAGATAACGCGCCTCCCGGAATTCGAAGGGCGGCTGTTGTTGATCGAAGGATACGATTTGCGCCTTGCCCGCCGGTTGGTCGCCGGCGTCGATGTGTGGCTCAACAATCCGATTTATCCGTTGGAAGCCAGCGGCACCTCGGGGATGAAAGCGGGGATCAACGGCGCGATCAATCTGAGCGTGCTGGACGGGTGGTGGGGGGAAGGTTTTAACGGAAAGAACGGCTGGGCGGTCAAACCCGGGCCGGAAGAGATGGACAGCGCGATTCGCGACCAGGAGGAAAGCCGCGCGCTCTATGAAATCCTGCAGGATCAGGTGATCCCGCTTTATTATAATTACGGCAAGCTCGGCTATTCCCCCGATTGGGTGAAAATGGCCAAGCAATCGATGATGTCGCTGTTGCCGCGCTATAATGCAACCCGTATGGTGGGTGAATATGTCACGCAATATTACCGCCCCGCGAGCGAAAAAGGGGCGCTTTATGCGGCTGACGATTATGCCGAATCCAGAAATATCGCCGCGTGGAAGGTGAAAATCAGGCAAGCCTGGCCGGGCGTTTCCTTACGGCGTATCGATACGCCGCGCGATCGGGTGTATTTCGATGATGCCTTGGGTTTTAAAGTGGCCGCACGGCTCAATCACCTGCTGCCGCAGGATGTGGTCATCGAATTGCTGATATGCCGTCAGTTCAAAACCACCCGGTTATGTAATTTCAAGCATTTTACGTTTAAATTTACCGGAATCCAGGAAGCGGACGAACATATTTTTGAGCTTGATCTGACACCGGAGCAATGCGGCAAGCAAGAATATTTCATTCGTATTTATCCTTGTCATTCATTGCTAACCCATCCGCTGGAAATGGGGCTGCTGGTCTGGCTATGACATCGTTACGGACGGTTCTTCAACGGCCTGGCGGGTGATTGGCAAAAAATTGGAACACATATCATGAGAGCTGTTTCTTTTACGCAAGGCGGGGCCGCCGAGGTATTGAACTACGGTGATGTTGACGCGCCGCGCCATTGCGGCGATCGGCAAGCGTTAATCGAAATCAAGGCGATCGGCATCAATCCGATCGATTGCAAAATACGCACCGCGCCCGATCGTTTTCCGGTGATATTTCCTGTGATTCCGGGGTGTGACGCCGCCGGTATTGTCGCGGCGGTTGGCGACCAGGCGAGCGGATTCAAGCCGGGCGATGCGGTTTATTTCTCGCAGCCCGGTTTTAATCACCGGCAGGGAACCTACGCTGAATATGCGTGTGTGGATACCGATTTACTGGCACTAAAACCGGCGGCGTTGACGTTTGAAGAGGCTGCGGCCGTACCATTGGTTTTTATTACCGCTTGGGAAGCGTTGCATGATCGGGCGCGGATCGATCGAAACCAGACCGTATTGATTCACGCCGGGGCCGGCGGCGTAGGGCACGCGGCGATCCAATTGGCGAAACTGGCCGGGGCTTGCGTGATCACCACGGTCAGCAGCGAGAGAAAAGCCGTTCTTGCCAAACAACTGGGGGCCGATTGGGTGATCAATTATCGCACGCAGGACGTTGTGGCCGAGGTTTCCCGTTATACGGGGGGTGAAGGCGTGGATATCGCGTTCGATACCGTGGGGGGGGCCGTACTGCAAAGCTGTTTTCAATGCGTGAAACCTTATGGCGATGTCGTCACGATTCTGCAACCGACACCGGAGACGAATTGGAACGAAGCCCGGAAACGCAACGTACGTTTCAGCCTCGAATTGATGTTGACGCCGGTGTTGATGGAATTGACAGCGGCCAAACGCCATCAAGGCGAAATTTTACAGCAGTGTGCCGCATTGTTTGATGCGCATAAGTTGGCGGTGCACGTTGCGCAAACCTTTACGCTGAAAGACGCCCAGGCCGCGCAGCGGATGCTGGAGCAGGGCCATCCCGCGGGGAAGCTGGTTATGAGCGTTGCGTAACGCTGCAACGGGTTTGATTGTTGCGTAACGCTACCGATGCTGCATCCGGATGGTCGTCCGGGATTGCGGCGATTTTATATCAAGACACTTGCAACGTTATCCAATTCACTTCGCATTCCCCTGATTCCGCAGCCACATAAGCCGATTCCCCGGTAATCGTGACGGAAATATCCATCGTTCGTTGAACCAGTTTTGCCAATGCCTGGATATCGGGCCATTGAAACTGAAAAATAGCCGCGGCCAGCGGGTTGAATTTTGCTTGTTCCTGCAGCCACCAGACCGTCGATTTGGCATTAAAGCTATACACTTTCACGGTTTCCGCGATTCGGACGGCTTTCTTGATGCGATCCGGAGCGGGTTCCCCGGCATCGATCCATAAAGCGATCCGGCCGTCCGGAGTATGGGCCCATAGATCAGGCTCTTCCGCGGTACTCAATCCTTTGGTGAACGCCAGGGATTCCTGCGCATTGATGCAAAATGCGAGCATGCGCACCATCATGCGTTCCAGCGTTTCAGACGGATGCTGGGCGATAGTCAGGTTGAGGGTATCGTAATAATTGCGATTGAGGTCGGTCAACGCAATTTTGAATTTATAGATGGTCGGTTTTAATGCCACAGGCTGATCCGGATATTCGGCGCATGGTTGCAAATCATACGATCCCCTGCGATTGCAGGTACTCGTCATAATTGCCTTTGAAATCGTTGATGCCCTCCGGCGTCATTTCAATAATGCGCGTGGCCAGCGAGGAAACGAACTCGCGGTCGTGGGATATGAAAATCAAGGTGCCGGCATATTTCTCCAACGCGCTGTTCAACGATTCGATCGATTCCATATCCAGGTGATTGGTCGGCTCGTCCATCAGCAAAACATTCGGTTTTTGCAAGATCAGCTTGCCAAACAGCATACGGCCCTGTTCTCCGCCGGAAATCACGCGCGCGGATTTTTTGACGTCGTCGCCCGAGAACAATAACCGCCCCAGCGTGCCGCGGATCGTTTGATCGTCGTCGCTGCCCTGCCGCCACTGATCCATCCACTCGGTCAATGACAACGCTTCCGCAAAATCGGCCGCGTGGTCTTGCGGGAAATAAGCGGGACGCGCCTTATCGGTCCATTTGATTTCACCGGAATCCGGCGCGAGATCACCGTCCAGGCAACGCAACAGCGTGGTTTTGCCGATACCGTTCGGGCCGATGATGGCGACTTTCTCGCCGGCTTCGATGTTCAGGCTAAAATCCTCGAACAGCGGCTTGTCCATGCCGGGGAAATGTTTGCCGATCGCCTGGATGGAAACCGCCAGGCGATGCAGTTTTTCCTTGTCGCTGAATTCGAAACGGATGAACGGATACTGGCGGCTGGACGGCTTGACGTCTTCCAGTTTGATTTTCTCGATCTGCCGCGCGCGGCTGGTTGCCTGCCGCGCTTTCGACGCGTTGGCGGAGAAGCGGCTGACAAACGACTGCAAATCGGCGATCTGCGCTTTTTTCTTGGCGTTGTCGGACAGCATGCGCTCGCGCACCTGGGTCGAAGCGGTCATGTAATCGTCGTAGTTGCCGGGATAGATGCGCAATTCGCCGTAATCCAGATCGGCCATGTGCGTGCACACGCTGTTCAGGAAATGCCGGTCGTGGGAAATGATGATGATGGTGTTCTTGCTGGCGTTGATCACATCTTCCAGCCAGCGGATGGTATTGATGTCGAGGTTATTGGTCGGTTCGTCCAGTAGCAGGATATCCGGGTTGGAAAACAGCGCCTGCGCCAATAACACGCGCAATTTGTAGCCGGGCGCGACCGCGCTCATCGGTCCGTGATGCTGGGAAGACGGGATGCCGACGCCGAGCAGCAGCTCCCCGGCGCGCGCTTCCGCCGAATAGCCGCCCAGCTCGGCAAACTCGGACTCCAGTCCGGCGGCGTGCAAATAATCTTCCTCGCTGGCATCCGGATTGGCATAAATGGCGTCGCGCTGCTGCTTGATGCGCCATAATTCGGCATGCCCCATCATCACTGTATCGATCACCAGGTAATCTTCAAACGCGAACTGATCCTGGCGCAGCTTACCCACCCGCTCGCCGCTGTCCACCGAGACATTGCCGGCCGTCGGCTCCAGATCCCCGCCGAGAATCTTCATGAACGTCGACTTGCCGCAACCGTTGGCGCCGATCAATCCATAGCGGTTACCCCCGCCGAATTTGACGGAAACATTTTCAAACAGCGGCTTGGCGCCGAATTGCATGGTGATATTGGCGGTTGTAATCAAAACGGATACCTACGGATGATGGTTGCTAGAAAGGGCGCACATTCTATACGTTTTTCAAGGGGTTTGCTGGGGTATGGTGGGCGTTAATTTTAATTGTGTGAAACTGAAATTGGAGACCATGCTTCGCAAGTTTGAAATTTTGGGGATTGGATTAAATACCTTCGGACAATGAAACTCAAGGTGACGACAGTGCCAAAAAATAAGGGAATAGAATGAATGATGCTGGATTAAATATCACGTCATTTCGAATGTCTAATTGTAATTAAACAAAACGGATTTCATAGAACGCAATCGCAATACCCTATTAACAGTAATAGACCATGATTCGCTACAATACATGCAACCACAACAAAGTCTGAGGATTTAAACATGGCTATATATGCAATTTGGAATAATAAAGGGGGGGTTGGCAAAAGTTATTTAACTTTCCAATTGGCATCTGAATATGCTTATCAACATCCTGGTAAGAAAGTGCTAGTAGTTGATTTATGCCCACAAGCTAACTCATCATCCATGCTGCTTGGTGGCATGGATATTGGCGAACAACATTTAAATGACATTCATGGGAAACAACCAAGATTAACTATCTCGGGGTATATTGACGATAGAATTCGTAGTCCTTATGTTCCAACCAAATCTGGTGCAGATTACATAACACAGGTTTACAAATATAACGATAAAGTGCCCTCTAATGTATATCTAGTTGTGGGAGATGAAAAGTTAGAGCTTCAATCATCACGTGTATCGAGTGCAACAGATAAAAATAGAGGTCCTGACGATGCGTGGCGAATAGTGCACTTGTGGATTAAAGATTTAATTTCAGATATTAAATATTCATGGAAAGATACAGATACTTGTGTCTTTATAGATTGCAATCCCAGCTTTTCTGTTTATACGGAATTGGCGTTAACAGCTGCGGATAGATTGTTAATTCCATTTTCTGCCGATGGTTCATCAAAGAGAGCTGTTAAAGCGGTGTTATCGTTAGTATATGGTAAGAGGCGACAATTAGGTGATAGACAATCGGATTTTTATATTGAAACAAATAGTCATCGCATGTCTTTACCAGAAATTTATATGTATATTGGCAATAGGCTAACGCAAATGAATAATTCATCAGCTTCTGCATTTAAAACAGTTGTTGATGAAATAAGTGATGAAATTTATTCTGAGTGGCAATCCAGTGACACGCCTTTTTGTATGCATCCTAGTGGAACTCCTAAGCCAAATAACAAAAAAACGTTTAAAAACATGTTTCAATTTGAAGTTAATGATGCAAATACAGCCTCAGTTGTTTCAGGAGCACTAGGAATCCCAATAGGCATTCTTACTGCTGGGCAAAAAGTGGTTGCTGGAAAAACGGTGACTGTTAATCAGAGCCAACTAGATAAGCAAGTGCCAAATATAAAAGACCTTGTGAAACGCATTGAATAATAAGTTTAGGGTCCTGGGAAGTTAAAACGGGTATAACTCGCGTAAGGCGGAAGCTGAAAACGTTCCGCCCGCATGATTTGGCGGATCCCCCTTCGGGCATTCTTCCTATAAAGCTGAAACCGTGCGTAACCGTGTAACCTCACAACTCAAAGGAAATAAGACATGACCAACATTGCAAAGAACACGATCTGCCTGTGGTATGACAACGACGCCGAGAGTGCTGCGCGATTTTACGCCGAGACATTTCCCGATTCATCTGTAGGCGCGGTGCATCGCGCACCGGGGGATTATCCGTCGGGCAAGGAAGGTGATGTATTGACGGTCGAGTTCACCGTCATGGGCATTCCGTGCCTCGGACTCAACGGCGGGCCTGCATTCACGCACAACGAAGCGTTTTCGTTTCAGGTGGCGACCGAGGACCAAAGTGAAACGGATCGCTATTGGAACGCCATCGTCGGCAACGGTGGTCAGGAGAGCGATTGCGGCTGGTGCAAGGACAAGTGGGGCATCTCCTGGCAGATTACGCCGGTTGCTCTGACGAAAGCATTCACCAGCCCTGACCGCGCAGCCGCCAAACGGGCATTTGATGCAATGATGACGATGAGGAAAATCGACATTGCTGCCATCGAAGCGGCATTCTGCGATTGAGATATGAGCGATCAGAAATCCCGCGCAAAGCAACACTGGAAAAAGCCGCTGCCATGGGCATTACACTGGAACAGTTGGCGTATTGAGGCGGTAACAGCGCGACAGGTTGAATACTATTGAAATCCCCGTGCAAAAAGGAAATACGCTCAACAATCACGCAAAAACCACAGAAGATGTTGTGCTTCACTGAATTTTAACTTTTTACCAAATACGTTGGATGCCATAGTGATCGAACAGATGCTCGTTACTGATGAGCGGTATGTTCAAGGCTTGCGCTTGAGCAATCAGCATGCGATCAAACGGATCGCGGTGTGGGCCGGGTAAGCTGCCGGCACGTAAAGCGTGATCGGCTGTGATGTCGAGCGGCGTAAATCCCTGGTTGATCACACACGCATGAAAATTTGCTGCAACGGCTTGAGCGCCCGGTAATTTACCGATACGCACTTTGGTGGCAATTTCCCAAGCGGATGCCGCACTAATCAGAATACGGTGTTCATCCGTTTCAATCCAGCGGCGGGCAACGAGTGATAACTGTTCGTCGCCGTCCAGCCACCACAGCAAGGTGTGCGTATCCATCAAAGCTTTCAATTATTGCTCCCAAGCCGCCAATTCTTCGTCCGGCAACGGTTCAAAAAAAGCCTCAGTGACCGTAGCTTTGCCGCGCATGACGCCAAATTGCCGCTTGTGCGGCACTGAATCCACAGGGACCAATTTAACGACAGGATTTTTCCCTTTTGCGATCACAACTTCTTCACCCGCGCAAGCTTGCTCGATGAGCTGGGAAAGATGGGTTTTGGCGTTGTAAATGGTGTAAGTTTTCATCGATTGGCTCCAAGTTGACCAGGAATAGTTAGTCAGAAATTATACTTTTTGTGGCTCGCCTCAACAAGAACAAAAAAAGATCGCACTTTGCATGCACATGAAAATCACAAGTAATGGAAAACACCCATCAATGAAATCCCTCCAGCCGCATAGATGAGCGGGCTATCCCAGGTATGGGGGGAAAATGCTTCGGCTAGCGTAATCAGGATCGGCATGACCAGTAGCGCGGCCACTAGCTGAGTAGCACTGAAGTATTGGTGGAATGCCAGTATTGCAATCACCGTTGTTACAAACACGCATGCGCTGCCGAGATAGCTTCGCACATACCGTTGCTTGGTAAAAAGCGCATAAGTGGTATATTTTTTCTTGCCAAATCGTATGCCGACGGGTTCCGCAAGCCCATCGCCGATACCGTTGGCAATGATGATGATCATCACGAGCGGCAGCATCTCACGGCTTTCGAAGTAAATCAGTATGGGGATGAGCACCAAGTAACTTGCAATGAATTGCGTGTAAAGCCAGGTCAGTGTGAATGGCCTGTCCTCCGGCCTGTCGAACGAGCGGAACATCACGGAAAGCACCCCAACCTTATTTCGCAGCGGCGCGATAAAACATGTCAGAAAAGCGAATGCGCAGATGATATCGATGAGGAATGTCGCGGCACTATAGGGGTATTCAATGACGGATGACAGTAGAGTCGGAATAAAGAAAAACGCGAAGTGATTGATTTTTCGTGTGTAGTTAACCTTAAGATTTTGATGGATAACCAGTAATCCGCACACATAATGAATGAAAAACAAGAGTGCGTAGAAAATCGTGTGATGCAACCAGAATTCAAAGGGGATAGGCATGTGCGGGGCGGCGATGGTTGTGTCTGCTTGATGCGATAACGTTTTCCAGCATGGCATTTTAGCCGGTTTATCGGTGCTTGACGGGATTCAATCGCGGCAATGTCATCCCCGAGAAGCCGCCCGGCAACCATCGGAAACACATGTCTGAGGATTCACCCCAGTCGTTCGATCTTAGCGTTGGCTGTTTTGAGGTGGAGTTCCAGCGCGGCGATGCACGGCATAAATCGGCGGCTGAATTCTGTTGCCGCCATGCATGTCGGTATTGCCGATCAGGGAGCCAAAAGCCCACAGGAAATCCGCGCAGTTCGCCGCTTCCGGGCGAATATGGCCGTCAGACGCCAGGCGGCGGGCAATGACGGGCCAGCCGCCTGTTCCCGCCCCGACAAACTCGGCGTCCAGTGCAGCTAGGGAGAACAGCGCACGGCGCCCCAGGTTGCCGGTGCGATTAAAGCGCTCCGCTTCGATTTTCAGATAGTTGCCGTGCAGATAGCGGTCCACCGGATAGTCGCAATCGGATAATCTCAGCGTACTGTGACATAAATGCGAATTGATGTATGAATACATTGATGAATAGATAGCATAGGTGAAATTGGGATTCATTCGGAGAAAATATTGCAACTTAAGGTTGTCTGCGGGCGAAGTTGGATGGTTGCGGGAAAAGTCGCCATTGATCATTCAATCTTCTGCGGCTGTCGTCCGCGTGGCGTAGCCCGTTCCTGCTTGTTGTTTGATCGGCGCGTTTTAATCGCTTTACTTATCTTTTACGGGATTCAATCCGATCGCGGCGATGATCATCCCCAGAACCGCCAACCCTGCAACAATGGGAAATGCGCCTAAATAGCTACCGGTGATATCCTTAATATTGCCGGATAGCAGCGTTCCCAGGATGGCGCCGACACCATAAGCCGTATACACCATTCCGTAATTCTGCGCATAGTACTGCTTGCCAAAGAAGATGCCGGTTGAAGTGGGTGCCAGCGCAAGCCATCCGCCCAGGCACATCCATAATAGGCAGAATGCGACTAGATACAGTAGTGCGTTTTCTTGTCCAAAAAAGAACATCAATAGAGACGCTGCAAGTATCAGCGTAAATGAAAGCATCGCGGTATGTTTCGGTCCCAGCTTATCGGTAATGGTGCCAAATATCGGTCGTCCCAGGCCATTAAATATCGCAAAAAGTGAAACGGCCAGCGCTGCCGTGGCGGCATCCAGCTTGGCTACTTCCGTACCCACCGGGGATGCGATGCCAATCGCCATTAATCCGGCCAGACAACCAATGGTGTAGGTAGCCCATAACGCGTAGAAACCGGGAGTTTTTAGCATTTCTTGCCGACTGAGGTTCAGCGTTGGCAATGCAGCGGTGGCGGTTGCTTCCGATTCCGCAGGTGTCCATGTGGCTGGGGGAAAACTCAATAACTGTGCCAGAAGCGTGATGATTACGCCAAATGCTACCCCTAAGTAGAGGAATGTGTTCATGATCCCTATATCCGGATTGCCGATCATCGTTTTGATGAGTGGCGCTGTGACGAGCGCCGATATGCCAAATCCCATGATCGTTAAACCAATCGCTAGCCCGCTTTTTTGCGGAAACCATTTCGCGATCACCGCAATCGGACAGCCGTAAACGATGCCAACCCCGGCACCGCCGATGACGCCGTACAAAATGGTCAGCATCATGATATCCGGAGAGAAACGTGCCGCAATCCATCCGGCCCCTACCAATAAACCGCCGAGCACTGCCGTCTTTTTCGGCCCCCATCGCGCGATCAGATTACCTGCCAGCGGCATTGTGATCGCGAAGACCGCCAGGAACACCATGAACGGATAACCGCTTTGGCTCGACGTGATTCCCCACAAGCCTTCCAGCGGTTTTCGGAACACACTGAAGGCATAGATGGAGCCGAGGCAAATATTGATCAATAACCCGGTCGCTACAAACACCCACCGGCCTTTCGCCGCGTGCATGCCGAATAATTTCAAATCGTGCCGGGAGAGCGGAGTCGTTCTCATATTTCTGTTGTTGTTGATTTCTTGCCTGAGGGGGTGGATAGGCCCGGGAACGGACTAGGGTTCTGTTTCGGAAAGACGGTATTTCCACTTACCGAGACGGCTGTCGGTTCGATAGCCGTCTCGGTAATAGAATTGAACACGGAGCCGGATTTACCGATTCGGGTAGCGGCTCAGCTTATAGATGAGCTGATATTGTGCGCCGTCCGCTTCGATGATGATTGACGATTCCCGCTTGCTTTCACCTTTCGCCAAGGCCGGGATCGTGCCGGTAAAAGGTCCGTCATCGTCTGCTCCGCTGTCCAGTTCGAACACGGTGACGTTTAACCGGTTCTCAAATGCAACATTTTGAGGGTAATAGGAGTTGAGCATCCGCCGTTCATCGTCGTCGAAGTCTTCGTCGGTGAAATCGAGGAAATTGGTGGCCATATCGTCGGCGGTCATGGTGAGATGAATTTCATCGGCGCCCAGACCGCTCTGATCGTCGATGCTGTAGATTTCCAGGTGATTCAGATAGGAAATGCTGTATCGATAGCCCGCCAGGAATTCATAATCCGTGATCCGGCCGCGTTCAAGCAAAATATAAACATCCTTGATTGCGGCGGCACGATCATAGTCGATCAATGTGAGCCGATCCTCATTGGATGCTTGCTCGAAAGGCGCCGGAGCGGAAATGCCTTCGAACAGACTGAGCCGGATTTTCCGCTTGAAGTCGTTCTTGATGTAGAACTGTACCCGGTAAGAGTTGCCGCTTAGCAGTTGTTCGGCGAGCGGCGCGCGGAACCAGCACTCGTCATTTTTACCGTTTTTCTGGCCGATCGGTAGTCGCGGATCCTTGGGGATGTCGTTCGGCAATAAGCCGATGGCCAGAAATCGGTTTTCACCGGTGTGTTTGATAAAGGAGAAAGCGATGTTGCCGGTGAATTGATCGTCTCTTTCAGCAGCTTTGAGACGGATGAACATCGGCCGGTGCACGTCGACCTGATCGCCCGTTTCGGATAATTGGAATTCGTGTTGCAGGTTGTTTAGCCAATCGTTGTCGAGTCCCAGTTCGCCCCATTTGACTTGATTGAACGGGTCAATTCTGGTCGACATGTCGTTTTCGAAATAGAAGGCGGCATCCAGATTGGCGGAGTGGTTGAGCGTGTAGGTACCCGGCTCTTGAATATAAATCCACTGAAACACGCCGGGCGATGGTATCTTCAGGTCATTGGCGATATGGACTTTCACCAGTGAGTCCGGTGCCTGAAAATGTAAAAAATCCCCCTGCAGTTTGGCTTGATTCGGGGTGTTGTAAGGAAACTGCCAATGCACTAGCGCCAAAATGCCTTTGTGGTCGCTTTGGATTCTTTCAAACGTCATGTCCAGCGCGGAGAAATTGGATGGCAAAATTCGCATGTGCTGCGCAACCAGGCGGCGCGGCGTTTCACCGATCGCATCGGTGCGTTGTTTCGGAAAGCAGATGTAATCCAGCCGCTCTTTCAATCCCGCCGGTAAATGCTCGCCTTCTTTCAGATTGGTGTTGGTTAAACCCGGATCGGCTTCCATGAAAGCGCCCGGCGGCGTCATGAAGGTGCGCCAGCCGTCGATCAGTTGTCCGGTGAAAATCAGCTGGTTTTGCCGGAAGGGAATGCCTTGTGAGGCGTTGTTGTACGGGCCGCCGTTGTTGATAAATACATTGGTCCATTCGCCGTGGCCATCGGTGGAGTAGGGCGGTGTATCGCCGCGAATGTTCAAATCGCCGAGCACGATGACTTTATCCCAATTGGCGTTGTCTTCCGGTGCGCCGATGAGTTCGATCAACGCGCCTTCGATGACTTTCAATTGCCGCAGGCGGATGGTGTGGTGTTCGCCGACTTCCTCGTAAAACGCCTGCAAGTGCGTCAAGGCGATGGTGACGACTTCAAAGTGCAGGCCGGTGCTGATTTGCACGATGGCCACGCCTTTTTCCGCCAGACCATCATCGCTCGCGCTCATCGGGTAAAAAAGACCGCTGATATAAGGATAAAACCGGCTGCGGTTATTGGAAAAGTTATTGTCCGATGGCGGCAATTCGCGAAACTCGAATTTGCTGAATATCGCCAGTCCGCCGTCGTTCAAGTCACCGCTGCCGCCGTTGAACGACACGATGTAATGAGGGTATATATTCTTAAGGCCCGTTTCCAAAATCTCTTTGGCATCTTCATTGTCCGCTTCGTTGAAGACCACGACATCGGGATGCTCATCAAAGGCAAAATTGCCCGGGTCCAAGGCTTTCACCACAGCGTGCGCACGCCATTCGGCATCGCTGTGAGGCCCTGCCGGCCAGGCTTGCGCTTGAATGTTGATGGTTAGGATTCTGATATTTCTCATGATGGACAATCCCCTAAGTTGGGTGATTAATGATAATCGCCGATCGACAATGAAAGCGCCGCTATCGCCGATTCTACCGCGCTTGATCGGTTTTCACAGGGTTTAATTCCACAATATCCTCGGGACCGCCAGTGCATTGCAATTGCGAATATCGCCAGAAATCATGAATGAATAGCCAGCTTTGGCTGGCGATGGTTTCTCGCGATTGACCTGGTTTAATGAAACCGGATATTCCAGTTTTAATGAACGGTAATAATCTCATTCATCTTTTGGAACGGCATGGTAGGAGAGCAAGAATCAGCTTATTTGAGGCAAAAAATATTTCTTAAGCTAAGCTGCGGTCAAAATCCGAAGCAATTTATCTGGGATTAATCACAAGGTTTTATTTGGCTAGCTTAAATGGAATCAAAAGAGATGCCGTGATTCAATAAGCCCAGACTGCAGAGTGCCATTTACCGTTCGGTGCAATAAGTACTACTCCCGATTTTCTGCTGCAATACGGTGGTATGACCCAAAGATGTGAAAGATAAATGAGCCACCCTCGGTGGCTCTTGAATTGACGGTAATTACATGGCGCCGGCATTTTCAACGGCGCCCGATTGAAACTCTTTCAACGCCTCAAGCGCAAATTCTAACACCGGGATTTGCTTGTTTATCAAACGAACTTGCAGGGAATCCGATAGGGCATTGAGGGGGGCGCCACCCTGGTAACTGAAGCGAACGGAAATGTGGTCGCCTTTGGAAACCCTGATTGATTCGGCTAGCGGAAAGACGATGTATTGCGTGTGCCAATCGATGGTGCTGTATGTCGTCATGTTGATGGCTAATATGTTTTTGGTGATGAGCCGCAAGGCATTGAGCTGGCCGTCCTCGGTAATGCGGATTTCCCCATCCCATTGGCAGGTTTGGCTATAGGGTTCGGCATACGCCAGCAATTGAAATACTTCGGGGTCTCCCAAGCCTTTGCTTCTTTCCTGAATGACGCAAGGATTCTGGAATTGAATCGTCGGCGCGTAAAAATCTTCAAACTGGAAGTTTTGTTGTAATGGTTGCAGCGCCTGGATGCTGGCTTCCGGTATAAAGACCGGCAGCGGTCCGCCGAATTTTTTCAGGTAGCGTCGCTTGAACGAGTCGATCACCGGCATTTGTTTTTCGCGTAACAGACCGGTGTGCAGCATTTCACAGATCACCACATCAACCGGTTCCGGCGGCAGATAATGCATGGCATCGGCTTGGATAACTTCGACTTTGTCGCCGTTGATGTTTTGCGCCAGCAGGTTGCGCGCGGCATTCACCAGTTCGGGATTGCGTTCTACACAGTAGACCTTTTGTGCTTTTTGTGCGGCAAAAAAAGATTGCACGCCGGTGCCCCCGCCAAGCTCCAGAACCTTGGTGTCCGGCTTGACAACCCAATCGATTGCTTCCTTAAAGCCTCGCATGCGGACCGCATCGTTCAACATATTGTGATGGTAGTGCAGTGGGATGAATTGGCCGAGCTCCAAGCTTTCAAATTTATTTTGCATAGAGATTCCTGAAGGTTGCGTACTGCCGGTTTATAATAAATTGCTGACAGACTTAAGAGCAATGATCGTGCCATACGATGACAAGCTAAGGAAACGCCGCTTAATTGGCCGCACGGGCGAATCGCTTCGTTGCGCGGGTAACTCAGCTTCCGCATCTATCGATAAAATAGGTGCCGGTCGCTGTGTTCCGTGCACCTCGCGCAGTATCCCGTTTGCCGAATGAATCGGTATCCCCCTGATGCGGGTGAGTGTCGGCGTTTCTTTGCCGGTTTTTTTATGACGGATTGCCGGTCAGACCGGCAAATGTTGCCGTATTTCATGGGAAAAATTGTGATGACAGAACCAACGATTACTTGCCCGAACTGCAGAACCGAGATCAAGCTCACCGAATCGCTGGCGGCACCCCTGATCGAATCGACACGCAAGCAATTTGAGGGACGGCTGGCGCAGAAAGATAGCGAAATTAATCAACGCGAGCAGGCAATGCGTGACCGGGAAAGGCTGCTGACGGAGGAAAAGCGCAAGCTCGACGATCAAATCGCGCAGCAAGTGGCGGAGCAGTTAAAAGTGGAGCAGACGCGGGTGATTGCGGAAGAATCGCGCAAAGCCAAGCTGGCCAGCGCCGCGGAACTGGAGAGCAAAGCGCGGGAATTGGCCGAGTTGCACGAAATATTGAAGGTGCGCGACGAGAAACTGGCGCAAGCGCAGCAAGCACAGGCCGAATTGATCAAGAAACAGCGTGAACTCGACGATGCCAAGCGCGAATTGGATCTCACCGTCGCCAAACGGGTGCAGGACGGCTTGACGGAGGTGCGCCAATTGGCCAGAAAGGAAGCCGAAGAGGGACAAAAGCTGAAAGTATTGGAAAAAGAACAAATTATCGTCGCGATGCAAAAACAGATCGAAGATCTGAAACGCCGGGCCGAGCAAGGATCGCAGCAACTGCAAGGAGAAGTGCAGGAACTGGAATTGGAGCAGCTGCTACGGATGAAATTTCCATTTGACGCCATCGAGCCGGTGCCCAAAGGTGAATTCGGCGGTGATGTGCTGCACCGCGTTATCGGCGCAGGCGGTCAATCCGGCGGTATTTTATTATGGGAATTCAAGCGCACCAAGAACTGGAGCGATGCCTGGCTGGTGAAGCTGCGCGACGATCAACGCGCCGCCAAAGCGGAAACCGCCATCATTGTGAGCCATGCTTTGCCGAAAAACGTGGAAACTTTTGAGTTGATCGAAGGCGTTTGGGTCGTTCATCCCCGCGCCGTACTGCCGGTGGCGATGATTTTGCGGCAATCGCTGCTCGAGATCGCATTGGTGCGCCAATCATCCGTCGGACAGCAAAGCAAAACCGAAATGGTTTATCAATATCTCACCGGTCCGCGCTTTCGCCAGCGGGTCGAAGCGATTGTCGAAGCATTCACCACGATGCAGGAAGATTTGGATAAAGAACGCAAAGCGATTATGAAACAATGGGCCAAGCGTGAAGAACAGATCACGCGCGTGATGGCGGCGACAGTCGGTATGTATGGGGATTTACAGGGAATCGCCGGGAAATCGTTGCAGGAGATTAAAGGATTGGAGCTGGAAATGATTGAAGATTTTTCAATAAAAAATCTGGGAAACGCTGATTAATTCGGCACGCGAGATGAGGCGCGAGGCGCATGGAGCACGGAACACGGAACACGGAACACGGCGCTGAGACCTGGCAGCAAGAGCGGTGAGGAAGCGCGTTATCTTCGCGACGAAGCGATTCGCTCGTGTAACCGATTAATCAGCGTGTTCCTTGCGTAGTGTAAAACCGCAGTTAATCGCTGCACCCCGAAAGATTCGAAGGAAAACCTAATGATCAGCCCTTATCGTCAGCATCGCCGTATTCTTGTCGCAAGTTTGGTTGGAACGGCTGTCGAGTTTTACGATTTTTACATTTATGCGACGGCGGCGGCGCTGGTATTCGGACCACTGTTTTTTCCGGCCAGCTCGTCGACCGCGCAATTGATGCTGTCATTCTTAAGTTTTGGGCTTGCATTCATCGCACGTCCGTTCGGCGCAGTATTGTTTGGCCACTTCGGCGATCGGATCGGAAGGAAGTCAACTTTGGTTGCGTCGCTGATGCTGATGGGGGTGTCGACCCTGCTGATTGCATTCCTGCCGACTTATGCGATGGTCGGCTGGGTTGCGCCGCTATTGTTGTGTATTCTGCGCTTTGGCCAGGGGCTTGGTCTCGGCGGGGAATGGGGGGGAGCGGCGCTGTTGGCGGTTGAAAATGCCCCTCCCGGATGGCGGGCGCGGTTCGGTATGGTTCCGCAACTGGGTGCGCCGATCGGGTTCATCGCCGCCAACGGGTTATTTCTATTGATCGGTATGGGATTGAGTGAAGCGGAGTTTGCGGCGTGGGGGTGGCGCATCCCGTTTTTGGCCAGCGCCGTTCTGGTCGGGCTTGGCTTGTGGGTGCGCCTGAAGATCAATGAAACGCCTGAGTTTGCACAAGCGCTGGCACAAGATCCTCCACTACCGGTTCCTATCGGTGAGTTGTTTCGCAATCATGCACTTGCGACCTTCGCCGGGACTTTCGCAGTGGTGGCCTGCTTTGCAATTTTTTACCTTTCGACCGCTTTTGCGCTCGCTCATGGTACAACCGCCCTGGGGTATGATCGCGAGGTTTTTCTGGCAATTCAGCTTGTTGCCATTTTGTTCCTGGTACTCGGTATCATCATTTCAGGTGTATGGTCTGATGCGGGCAGTGCGGCGCGCGTGCTGACATGGGGGTGTGCCGCAACTATCGGTATCGGGCTGGTTTTCGGGCCGCTTTTGGGGTCGGGGTCGCTATGGCTGGTATGGACAGCGCTGTCACTCGCGCTGTTCGTGATGGGTTTTGTTTATGGTCCGCTCGGCGCATGGTTGCCGTCGCTGTTCCCGCCGCGGGTGCGCTATACGGGAGCATCAGTGGCTTTCAATGCGGGCGGTATTTTGGGTGGAGCGGCCGCCCCGATTATTGCACAGGCACTCAGCGAAATAGGCGGTACGGCAATCATCGGTTTTTACCTGACACTTGCCGGTGTGTTCAGTCTTGCGGGGTTGATGCTGGCGCGAGGACCTAAGGCAGGGTAACTCCATTTCCAAATCAAGCATGGCATGAGTTCACTGAGCACAGGGGGGGCGGCACAAACTGTCAAGGTTGCCAGCATGTGGGCATGTAAAAGATTCCAATCGATATTCCGTGCCCCGCTTCGTCTGTGTGGCAAACAGCATCGTCTGCTTGAAGCTTGCTATATTGGTGGACGTGTACTGTCGCACCCGAATCATGCAATGACTACCAGGCTAAGATATAGCCAGAGAGGCGGTCAAAATCTCCACAATCCTTAGCTGATAGACCGTTTTGGAAATCAGGCGGATCAATGAGCGAATAACGGAAAGTTGCCGGTTTAAAATTTCCGTGCTTGATATTTGCGGCAAAGAGAGGGTTGTTTGCCGAACTCAGCAAACCAGAAATCAGATTGAAAGAATTGCCGGGAGCAGAATAAATGGCGGATATTCATACCGGTTTTAGACAAATTGGTGGCCTAAAATATATAATGCGAAGAATCTGATATAAGATCAGATCAGAAAATGTATTGAAATCGGGATTCCTGCCTGAGTTTTAAATATGAGTGAACCAAAAAAAGCCCGGAGACTCTTTTTCGGTATAGGAAATAATTGATGTAAAAATTATTTCTCGTTATAAACCAATAACTTATTAGGGTTTGATGGTGCCCAGAAGAGGACTCGAACCTCCACACCCGAAGGCACATGGACCTGAACCATGCGCGTCTACCAATTCCGCCATCTGGGCAAAGGACAGCCAGGCAGGCTGCCGAAGAACGCGTCATTCTATAGGAAATCACTGTTTTGTCAAATAAGAAGAAACAAAGGTTGCGAGAACTGGATCCTTTTCTCAAACGTGAGGAGGAGCGCTATTCGCATCCGCTGCCGAGTCGGGAATATATTCTGCAGATTTTGAAGCAGCAAGGCATTCCGCTTGCGGAGCGTGCGCTCTACAAACTGCTGTCGATCACTAAAAAAGAAGAAGAATTGTTCAGCCGCCGCTTGGCGGCGATGATCCGTGAAGGTCAAATTTTCCGTAACCGCAAAGACGATATTTGCGTGATGGAAAAACTGGATTTGATTAAAGGACGGATTCAAGGTCACCCGGATGGTTTCGGTTTTTTGATTCCCGATGACGGCAGTGCTGATTTGTATCTGAGTGCCAAGGAGATGCACAAGGCGTTGCACGGCGACCGGGTGTTAGTGCGCGAAATCGGATTGGATCGCCGCGGTCGGCGTGAGGCGGTGATTGTAGAAGTACTGGAATCCGGTAATACACAGTTGGTCGGCCGGTTGCATATCGATCACGGTATTTTGTTCGTCGTGGCGGAAAACAAGCGTATCAGCCAGGATATTCTGATCGCCAAGGAACATTCGCTGAAAGCCGACGCCGGGCAAGTGGTGATGGTGGAAATCATTCAGCAGCCTAACAAGCACACGCAACCCATTGGTAAGATCATTGAAATTCTGGGTGATTACACCGCACCGGGGATGGAAATTGAAATCGCGCTGCGCAAGCACGATTTGCCGCATCAGTTTTCATCGGAGATCGAAAAACGCTCGATCAAATTCCCTAAGAATGTGCTGAAAAAAGAAATGGATGGACGCAAAGATCTCTGCCATCTGCCGCTGGTTACTATCGACGGTGAAACCGCGAAGGATTTTGATGATGCGGTTTACTGTGAACAAGATGGCCGGGGATACCGGCTGTACGTTGCGATCGCGGATGTCAGTCATTACGTCAGGGCGGGTGATGCGATCGACCGCGAAGCATTCGCCCGCGGCAATTCGGTTTATTTTCCGCGCCGCGTGATTCCGATGTTGCCCGAGGTGTTGTCCAACGGTTTATGTTCGCTGAATCCGGATAAAAAGCGGCTTTGCATGATCTGCGAAATCCGATTTAGGGCAAACGGTGAAATTATCGACTACATGTTTTATCCGGCGGTGATGCTGTCGCATGCGCGGTTGACTTACACTGCGGTTGCGGCGTTGTTGGCTGATGAAAAAAGCGATGAAGCGCGGCAGCATGCCGAATTGTTACCGCACTTGCAATTAATTTATAAATTGTTCAAGGCGTTACTGAAAGTTCGTAAGAAACGTGGCGCAATCGATTTTGAAACCACCGAAACGCAAATGTTTTTCAACGATCAAGGGAAAATCGAAAAGATCGTGCCGGTGCAACGTACCGATGCGCACCGGTTGATTGAGGAATGCATGTTGGCGGCGAATGTTTGCGCGGCCGATTTTTTGCAAAAAAACGACCAGACTACGCTGTACCGCATCCACGAAAGTCCGGTGCCGGAAAAAATTGACGCGTTGCGCAATTTTTTAAAGGAATTCGGTATTCCATTGGGCGGCAAAAACAAACCCGGTGCCAAGGATTATGCGCAAACCCTGCTTAAAATCCAAGGCAGGCCGGATGTGCAATTGCTGCAAACCGTCATGTTACGGTCCTTGCAGCAAGCAATCTACAGCCCGGATCTAACCGGGCATTTCGGTTTGGCGTACGATGCTTACACGCATTTCACCTCACCGATCCGGCGTTATCCCGATTTACTGGTGCATCGTGCGATCAAGGCGGTGCTTCAAGGTGAAACCTACCATCCCGGGGATTGGAATGAATTGGGTCAGCATTGCTCGATGACCGAGCGGCGTGCCGATGACGCCACTCGCGATGTTGAGGCGTGGCTCAAGTGCTTTTATATGCAGGATAAAATCGGTGAGTACTGCAACGGCGTTATCAGCAGCGTAACCGGTTTCGGTTTGTTCGTGGCGCTCGACGATGTGTATGTGGAAGGACTGGTGCATATTTCCGAGCTGCCGAGCGACTATTTTCATTTCGATGCCGTTAAACATACCCTGCTGGGCGAGCGCAGCGGCAAGCAGTATCGCCTCGGCGATCGGGTACGGGTACAAGTGGTTCGCGTTGATTTGGAAACCAGCAAAATCGATTTCATCCTTGCCGAATCCGAGCCGCAAAAAAAGGCTTCGGTTCGGAATAAATCCAAAAAAGCGGCTGCAAGTAAAGGATCCACCACCAAGAAGCGCCGTTAGGCGACTGAAATTGCAGTATAATGCGCGCTTCATTCATGTTTCTCCGGTCATTGCTTAAAAAAGCATTATTCCTTGCAACCAGTGTCTAACGTGCGCTATATCTTCGGCTTCCATGCTATCACCAGTCGTTTGCGGCAACATCCCGAAAGTATCCGGGAGATTTTGTTCGATGCCGCCCGCTCCGATCAGCGTGTGCAAGAATTCATCAAACTCGCCGAGCGCAATCACGTTGTTCTTGTTACTTGCGATCACGCCAAGTTGACCGATATCGTCAGCACCGACCGCCATCAAGGTGTGGTAGCCAAAATCAGTGATGTGCAACGACCGGCAGATCTCGATGCGATGTTGGCGGAACTGACGGGGCCGGTGCGACTGCTTATTCTTGATGGCATTCAAGATCCGCATAATCTCGGCGCATGTTTGCGCGTCGCCGATGCATTCGGTGTGCATGCGGTTATCGCACCCAAAGACCGGGCGGTCGGGTTGACGCCGGCGGTCTACAAGGTTGCCAGCGGGGCGGCGGATACCGTGCCGTATTTTGCGGTTACCAACTTGGCGCGCACGATGCAGCAACTCAAAGAACACGGCGTATGGATTTATGGCACCTCGGAAGATGCCGAGCTTGATTTGACGCATTTTCCGATCAGCGGATCGGTTGCCTGGGTGTTCGGCTCGGAGCAGAAAGGTATGCGGCGCCTGACGCGTGAATGCTGTGATCAACTGGTGCGTATTCCGATGTCGGGCGGTATTGAGAGTTTGAATGTATCCGTGAGCGCCGGGATTTGCCTTTTTGAGACACATCGCCAGCAATCTTTGGCGTGATCCGCACACCTGATAAAATACCGCGTATTTTCAAGCAATCGCGAATCTGGTGATTGAGCGCATCAGCAAAAATATTTTTGACTTCCTTTATTTCGATCATGACCTCTTTGGCTTTTCCCAATTTCAAAACCCATTTCAGCGCGTTGTTCGAGCAAGCCGCGCTAGCGATCGCACCGCCCGGTGTATCCGTGCGGATTGAACTGACGCGTACCAAACAAGCCGATCATGGCGATTATTCATGTAATCTGGCGATGCAATTGGCGAAGCCGCTGCATAAAAATCCACGCGAAGTCGCAAATTTATTGATTGCCGCATTGCCTGCCTCTCCTTATTTGGAGAAAACGGAAGTGGCGGGACCGGGGTTTATCAATCTGTTTTTGAAAAATTCCGCCAAACAACAATATTTGCATTATGTGTCGCAAAGCGGGGAGGCTTACGGATGCAGCGGGCTGGGGCAAGGTAAAAAAATCCAGTTGGAATTCGTATCCGCCAATCCGACCGGGCCGCTGCATGTCGGTCATGGCCGCGGTGCGGCATTCGGTGCAAGCTTGGCCGATGTGCTGGCAGCCGCCGGATTTGATGTGTCGCGCGAATATTATGTGAACGATGCCGGCCGGCAAATGGATATTTTGACGTTGTCGACTTGGTTGCGTTATTTGGAAATTTGCGGTGTGCACATCCCTTTTCCGCAAAACGCGTATCAAGGCGAGTATGTCAAGGCCATGGCCCAATTGATACATCAAGCGCATGATCGTCGTTACCTGCATCAGCCGGAGTCCTTGCTCGACGGCTTGCCGGACGATGCGCGTGCAATGCCGGTTGCCAGTGACGAGCTGCTGGATAAACTGATCGCCAACGCCAAAGCAACTCTAGGCGAGGATTATGCGTATATTCATAACTTTGTATTGACCGAGCAATTGGGCGATTGTCGCAACGATTTAATGGAATTCGGTGTGGAATTTGATGTGTGGTTTTCCGAGCAATCGCTACACGACAATGGTTTGATTGCGCGTGCGGTTGAAATGCTCGACAAAAAACATTACTTGTATCAACAGGATGGTGCCATGTGGTTTCGCTCCACTGATTTCGGCGATGAAAAAGATCGTGTGGTTCGCCGGGAGAACGGTCAGTACACTTATTTTGCTTCGGATATCGCTTATCATTTGAACAAATTCGAACGAGGTTTCGATTATCTGATCGATATCTTCGGTGCGGACCATCACGGCTACATTGCTCGTGTCAAAGGGGCGATAGATGCGCTCGACTACGATTCCGACAATCTGGATGTCGCATTGGTGCAATTTGCCGTGCTTTACCGCGACGGCAAGAAAGCGCCGATGTCCACACGCTCCGGTGAATTCGTAACCTTACGGGAATTGCGCGAGGAAGTCGGTAAAGATGCCGCGCGTTTCTTTTATGTAATGCGCAAAAGCGATCAGCATTTGGATTTTGACCTGGATTTGGCCAAATCGCAAAGTAACGAAAATCCAGTTTATTACATTCAGTATGCGCATGCCCGGGTTTGCAGCGTGCTGGCCCAATGGGACGGAGAGGTGGAAGCGTTGTTGTCTGCCGATACTTCCTGGTTATCGAATCCGGCGGAATTGGCCCTGTTGCAAAAGCTGATCGATTACCCCGATACAATCGAAGCTGCCGCCAAGGAATATGCGCCTCATCTTATTGCTTTTTATCTCCGGGAGTTGGCGGGTGAATTTCATAGTTATTATAATTCAACACGATTTCTAGTGCCTGAAATTCCTATTCAATCGGCTCGATTGGCGTTGATCGCATCTGTCAAGCAGGTGTTGAGTAATGGGTTGAAGTTACTGGGCGTTAATGCGCCCGATAAAATGTAAGTGGATAAGTACGTAAGGAAACCATGAGCCGAGATTATAAAACCCGTAAACCTAATGCTTCGAAGCCGGAGAAAGGCGGTTCCGCATTTTTCGGCGGATTCGTTGGCTACGCGCTCGGTCTTGTCAGCGCCATCGCGATTTGGCTCTATTTGAATTTTGGCCAGACGCCCTTTTTATCCAGCGAGAAGGTAACCCGCGCGGTTGAGAAAAATCAGCCGCAACCGGCACCGGAGGCGGCGAGCAAAACAGCCAAAGTTGTCGAGACGGAAGAAGCGCCGCAAGTGATTGAGGAAAAACCGAGGTTTGATTTTTACAAGATTTTGCCGGGTATCGATGAGCCGGAAATAGAGTACCGAGCACAGCGGGAGACTGTAGTACCGGAGCCGCCGAAACCTGTGCAAGCGACTGCCAAAACGCCGGAGGTTGCTAGTAAACCGGTAGCAGTTATGCCAGCAGCACCCGTGTCTGTTGCTCCGCCGCCGGTAGTGCCGGTGGAAACGGCCGCGGTACATTCCCGTCCTGTGGCGGCGGATCCGAAACCGCTTGCGAATTCTCAGCAACAGCAACAGCCTCCACAACCACCGCAGCCACCAGTGCAGCATTCCGCTATTCCTCAGGCTGTGAGTCCGGCACCTGCCGTGAAGGAAAAAATATTTCTTCAGGCCGGCGCATTCCGCAGAACCGACGATGCGGAAAAAATGAAAGCGCAATTGGCGTTGCTGGGCGTGTTCGCTGCTATTCAATCGATTGATTTGGCGGATAAAGGTACGCTATACCGCGTTCGGATAGGCCCGTTCAACAGTAAAGCGGATAGTGATAGAACCAGCGCATCCTTGAAAGAAAACGGCATTGAGACGCAATTGGTCAAAATACAATGAAAAAGCGGATATATGGCAATCTGAAAGTCTATTTCTTTGAAAAACATGGAGGATTCAGCATGAAAAGGCAGCGAGCACTCACGGTATTTATCCTGTTGGTCAGTTTGCTTATCGTTCAGTTGGCGGTTGCGCGTGCCGAGATTGTCGCGGGGAAGCACTATGTGGTTTTACCTAAACCGCATGCAACTGAAGACAGTAATAAAATAGAGGTATTGGAATTCTTCTGGTATGGTTGTCCGCATTGCTATAGCTTGCACCCTTTACTCAAGGCATGGCTGGCGAATGCACCGAGCGATGTCAATTTCCGTTATGTTCCGGCTAATCTGCGCCCAAATTGGGCAACCGGCGCAAAAGCGTTTTATGCACTTGAAGTGCTTGGAAAAACCGAGGTATTGCATGATCTGATCTATGATGCAATACACCGCGATAAAGTCAATTTACACCAGGAAGAGATCTTGTTTGAGTGGATCGGGAAACAAGGGATCGATAGAGCCAAGTTCGAGCAGGCATATCGTTCCTTTTCCGTGCAAAACCAAGTGGCACGAGACGCTCAATTGGCGCGCCAGTACCAGTTGAACGGTGTACCCGCTCTGATTATCGATGGCAAATACCTGACCAGCGGCGGGATGAGCGGCACTCCGCAAGGCACTATTGATGTGCTCAATGTATTGATCGATAAAGCGCGTAGTGAGAAATAATCCGGTGGCGGTATGGCAGAGCAGAAAATAATTTTTGGCGCCGGTTGTTTCTGGGGTGTTGAAGCCGAGTTCCGGCGGATCAAGGGTGTCTCCGAAGCAATGTGCGGTTATTGCGGCGGACATACCGAGAATCCGACCTATGAGGCGGTGTGCTCCGGGACGACCGGTCATGCCGAAGTGGTGCAAGTGGAATACAATCCGGATGAAGTGACTTTGGAGGTTTTGCTGAATCATTTCTGGTGTTGCCATGATCCAACCACGCAAGATCGCCAGGGCCCCGATATCGGAACGCAATATCGATCCGTAATATTTTGTTTTTCGCCGGAACAGGAGCTGGTTGCCAGGCAATCCATGGATACCATGCAAGCAAGCGGCCGCTGGAGGAGTTCCATTGTGACGCAAATCCTACCTGCCGGTAAATTTTTCAAAGCGGAGGATTATCACCAGAATTACTTCACTAAATGCAGAATGTTTTAGCCTATTAATAAAGCCGTTACAGTTGCCGCTAATAAAAACTTCAGAACGACTGTTTTTATACCAGGTTACCGCTTTCCGACATTCGTATGAGCGCGACACAATTACCGCATGGATTCACCGCTTCATCAATTTCCGCTGATTCTCGATCGACGACAGACGATGGCTTGGAATCGCTGAAACATAATTTAATTGAAACTTTCTCGACCGACCCCGATCTGCCCGCCCTGACAAGCTCTATCACCCGGATTACACAATTATCGTCATCCGACGATCATTCGATTCAACAATTGGCTTATTATGTTTTATCGGACGTATCGTTGACGCAAAAAATTTTGCGTTTATCCAATTCGGTCGCTTATCGCAATGCATCGAATAAAACGAATACGAGTATTACCAAGGCTATTTTTCTACTCGGTTTTAATTCCGTTCAAACCTGTGCTTTAGCGATGTTGCTGATCGACGGCTTGGCGGGAAAACAGGCTGAGTTCGTGCGTGACGAATTGATGTATGCTTTGGCGGCAAGCATGTTCAGTCGTGAATTGGTTAAAGCCGGCAATTATGTCGATGCGGAAGAAATTACCATTGCGGCATTATTTAAGAATCTCGGCCGCTTGCTGGTTGCCGCGTATCGACCTGATCTTTATCAATCGATGATGACACTGATAACGCGGCAAGCGTATACGCAAATTCAAGCATCAACGAAAGTGCTGGGCTTCAATCTGGATTTATTGACAGAGGCGATTCTGGAAAAATGGTATATGCCGACGAGCATTATTCAGTCCATCAAAAACAGATCCACGGGTGATTTAACGCCTGCCAGGAACAAACAGGAATGGTTGCAACAGGCCGCTGAGTTTAGCGTGAAAGCCGCGCCGTTGGTGCTGGATCCCGGAGAAGCCGGCGCTGATGCGTTGAAGATCAGGTTGCTTGAGCGTTTTGGCAAAGCCTTTCATTTAGATAAATTGAAACTGGAGCAACTCATTCAAAATGCTGTGGCGGACACCCGGTTACTGTTGATCAATACAAATTTGCTCGATCCGGGTCACGATAACAGAATTTCGGCTGATACAACCCACCCCGAGTTCGCCATTTCAAACGAGGAAAGTCTGCTTGATGAGCTGACCGTAACAAGCGAGGTGGGTGCGGAAATACAAATTCTCCAGCGCTATCCCAGTGGCAAACCGCACAATGCATCCGCATTACTGTTAGCCGGTTTGCAAGATATCGCTGAAATTTTAGGATCGGAAAATTTTAAATTGGAGAATGTCATTATGCTGATCCTTGAGATTTATTATAATAGCTTGGGATTTGGCTTTATTACGTTAAGCCTTAAGGATTCGAAGATAAACGGGTATCGGGCGCGCAGTTCGTTGGGGAAAAATAATGTGGAATATCAGAGGGCGATTAGTTTTTCCAGTGCGGATCTGTCGAATTTGTTTCTTCTCGCATTGCAGAAAAATGCGGATCTCTTGATAGCGGATGCACGTAATCCGAAGCTTGGCGCACTCATTCCGAAATGGCATAAGGAATTGTTTCCGGAGGTGCAGAGCTTTATGGTGCTGCCTTTGGTGACGAGAAATAAACCCATCGGTTTTATCTATGCGAATCGTGAAACAATGGCACCCGAAGGAATTACCGCTGAGGAAACCCGGCTGATCAAAGCATTGAAAGGGCAATTGCTGGCGGCGTTCAACACAAAATAGCATTCACCGTAAAGAAATACAGATGAACAAATCGCATGGAAGCTTATTCATTGTCAGCGCTCCTTCCGGGGCAGGAAAAACCAGTCTGATCAAAGCATTGATTGAGTCCGATAGAAATCTCAGTTTATCGATTTCCCATACCACGCGCGCGCCAAGACTGGGCGAAGTCGACGGTCGCGAATATCATTTCATCCCTACTGATGAATTTAAGCGGATGCTGAGTAATCATGATTTCTTGGAGCATGCTGAAGTTTATGGTAATTGTTACGGAACATCGCGCAGTTGGGTCAATGCCGCGATTTCTTCCGGAAACGACATCTTGTTCGAAATCGATTGCCAGGGCGCCAAACAGATCAAGAAAATTTTTCCGGAAGCCATCGGTATTTTCATTTTACCGCCTTCGATCGATGCCCTGGCAGCACGGCTAAAAAATCGCGCTCAGGACGATGCGGCGGTGATTCAAAAGAGACTTGCCGCTGCGCGTGAGGAAATCAACCATATCAACGAATTTGATTATATTGTCATTAACCATCGATTCGACGACGCACTGGACGAATTGGTCTGTATAATCCGTGCAACGCGTTTGCGAAAGCAACGCCAGCTGGCTGCGCATCTGGAACTCATTGCGCAATTATCATAGCGATCCGATCAAAAAAATGCGTGTTGTTGTAAAATCCAATGACCGCATTTAACTTGGAAAATAGACGACATGGCTAGAATCACTGTGGAAGATTGTTTGAAAAGAATTCCCAACCGCTTCGATATGACGCTGACAGCGACCACGCGGGCAAGGCAACTGGCGATCGGTTCCGCACCTTTGGTCGAAGCTTCGCGGGATAAACCAACCGTTATTGCGCTGCGTGAAGTTGCTCAGGGAAAAGTCGGTCTTGAGATCCTTAACTCAAGAAATTTATAATATAAGCAATAAGTTGTTATATCCGGTCTGACAACCTGGCTCCGTGATTTGCCGGACACTCATGTGTCCTGCTCCATAGAAAGATAATCATCATTTTTGTGTACGTTATCGGCTGAGTCGAGCGAACGCCATGTCGGAATCTGAATTATTATTTTCGGAAGCGTCGCAATATCTCAAAGTTGAAGATATTGCGCTGCTGAAAAACGCATACTCTTTCGGTCAGAACGCGCATTCCGGGCAATACCGGAAATCAGGAGAGCCTTATATTGCGCATCCTGTCGCGGTTGCACGTATTCTCAGCTCGTTGCATTTGGACGCGCCAACGCTTACGGCGGCATTGCTGCACGATGTTGTCGAAGATACCGATATTTCCAAGGTGGAAATCAGTGAGCGATTCGGTGAGACGGTCGCAGAACTGGTTGATGGCGTATCCAAACTGGATAAGATTGAATTTCAGACCCAAGAAGAAGCTCAGGCTGAAAATTTCCGCAAAATGCTGATGGCGATGGCGCGCGACGTGCGCGTGATCTTAATCAAGCTGGCCGACCGATTGCATAACATGCGTACACTGGATGCGATGCTGCCGGCAAAACAGCGCCGCATTGCACGCGAAACCTTGGAAATTTACGCCCCGATTGCGCACCGGTTCGGCCTGAATAACATTTTTCAGGAATTACAAGAGCTTGGTTTTCGCTACTCTTATCCATTGCGTTACAAAGTGTTGGTAAAGGCGACCAAGGCGGCGCGCGGCAATCGCCGCGAAGTGGTTGGAAAAATTCTGGAAGCCATTAAACTTAAGCTCAAGGAAGCCAGCTTGGGGGCGGAAGTGACCGGCCGTGAAAAACACCTCTACAGTATTTATATGAAAATGACCGAGAAGCGCTTGTCGTTTTCCGAGGTGCTCGATATTTACGGATTTCGTGTCATTGTGAAGGACATTCCTTCCTGCTACATGGCTTTGGGTGCATTGCACAGCCTTTATAAGCCGATTCCGGGAAAATTCAAGGATTACATTGCGATTCCAAAAACCAACGGCTATCAATCGTTGCATAGCACGCTTCTGGGACCATTCGGCATTCCCGTCGAGATACAGATTCGTACCGCGGAAATGCACCGTGTTGCCGAAGACGGTGTCGCTTCCCATTGGTTATACAAAAGTACGGATGCGGATTTTAGTGATTTACATTTAAAAACCAGTCAATGGCTGCAAAGTTTGTTAGAGACCCTGAGCGGCTCATCCGATTCCCTTGAATTTCTCGAACATCTCAAGTTTGACTTATTTCCAGGAGATGTTTTCGTTTTTACCCCGCAGGGAAAAATATTGTCATTGCCCCGGGGATCGACCGCGGTCGATTTTGCCTATGCGGTTCATTCCGATGTCGGTAATTGTTGCGTTGCCGCTAAAATCAACGGTGAGAATGCGCCCTTGCGCACCAAGCTGAAAAGCGGGGATCGCGTCGAAATTGTCACGGCGCCTTATGCCAAGCCGAATCCTTCGTGGCTCGGTTATGTGGCGACAGGAAGGGCGCGATCCAGTATCCGGCATTTTCTGAAAAATATTCAATACGACGAATCGGTTAAGTTGGGCGAGCGTATGCTCAATCAGGCGCTACTGGGGTTTAATATCAGCCCGGATGCGATTACCGAGGCGCAATGGGACAAATTGGTCCGAGATAGCGGCGTTAAATCACGTGAAGAATTGCTTGCCGAATTGGCATTGGGAAAACAACTTCCCGCCGTTGTCGCCAAGAAATTGATTTCCCCGGTTGAATCCGTGTTAAATGAGCTTACCGCCGGACCCATAACGATTCTGGGGAACGAAGGAAATACCGTCCAGTTCGCCAAATGTTGCCGCCCGATTCCGGGAGACCGGATTGTCGGCATTATCAAGAAAGATTCCGGGCTCATCATCCATACCGACAAATGCGGTAATGTTTCAAGCAGCCAAAGAAATTCCGAGAATTTCGTGAATGTGGCCTGGGGAAAGGATTTGTGCCGTACCTTCAACGCGGAAATCAGAGTGACCGCAATCAATAAGCAAGGCGTACTGGCGTACATCGCGTCGGAAATCGCCAAGGCCAATTCCAATATCGATGACTTGACCATGGAAACCGAAAATGATTACACGCATATGTGTTTCATTCTTCAGGTCAATGATCGCGCTCATCTGGCGCAAGTCATTCAAGGCCTCCGGCATATCAAAGAAGTTGCCAGAATACGACGGAACGGATAGTTGAGTTCTATCGGAATTAACACCGGACACTGAGAACCGCCACCGAGGCGGCCGGGTTTCAACCGCATAATGCGGTTGTCAGCGACAATACCTCGTCTTCAGAATCTTTCAGGATATCGCTCAATGTTGCTTCATCGATAAAGAAATCGATGTTGGCGTGCATCGCGTGATGTGGATATCCGGCGGGGATAGTGAAGGGTGATTTTACCGGCGCCAGTTGATTGGCGATCAACAATGTATCGCCGAGGCATGTGGGTGGAAACGACAAATAACCTTTCCAAAGGTGGACAATATTTTTCAAAACGGCCTCGGGAACGGAAAGCGCATGCAGGATCGCGGTTCCGATGGTAATTTCGCTGTCGGGTTCGCTGTCATCGTCCGGATCGTCATTGCTGTTCCATGAGTCGGCCATGCTTTCATCGATCAAACCGGGGTAATATTTCTCGCGTGCCAGTAAATAAAACCAGCTTATTTCATGAATCATTCCCGCAAACATAGCGGTTTCCGGGTCTTGTGCCGTGATTCGGCGGGCGATGACTTGTGCGAGTGCCGCTACATGTGCCGAGTGCTTCCACAATTGTGCGACCAAATCCGCTTTAATTTGCGATCCGGCCAGTTGCTGCACAATGATGACAGTCGCCAGATTCCGTACCGTGCGCAAGCCGATTAGCGTTACCGCAGTGCGGACATCGGTGATTTTTCTATTGGAGCGATTGAACACCGCCGAATTTGCAATGGCGACGATTTTTGCCGACAGCAGCGGCTCCGCCTGAATAATCCGGATGACAGTATCCTGATTGCAATCAGGATCTTCAAGCTTTTGTCTGGTACACATTGCATTATTGATTGAGGTGGGAAAAATCAATCTGCCGCGTTCCACTTCCTCCGCTAACACACCTAAGATCGCATTTTTCTCCATCAAACCCTCCAGTATTCACTTGTTTCAATCGAGCTGATAACCCAGGATAGCGAGAATAAGCGAAATCGGCAGCGGTAGTTTTGAAAAAAAAAGACCGAAAACCAGCTATTTATGATTTAACAAATGGGATTGACGGATTGAGTGGTGGTGCAATACTCCTTTGTAGTTATCGTATCTGATAGCGCATCAAAAAACCTTCCGTCAATGACTGAAATGTGCTGTTGATTATGGCATTTATGGAATTAAGTTGCCGAGGGTGTAAATGACTTAGCGTAACCAAGAGCTGCTGATGTTTGCTAAAAATTATGTGTTGGTGAGCTACGATTTGTTCTTGTGATGGGGGGCGATTGTTTTTGAATCTCCGTTTTTGAAGTGTCAGCAGACCTTAGCCATACTCCTTAAGCGTCGTTCGTGTAGTTCGATATCCCGGATAGACATTTTCCACCAGCCTCCAAAATGCAGCCGAGTGGTTCATCTCGATCAAATGCGCCAATTCATGAGCGATAACGTAATCCACCAAATTTAACGGCAGTTGAATCAAGCGCCAGTTGAGGCTGATAGTGCCGTGGCTGTTGCAACTGCCCCAGCGGGTTTTGGCTTGGGATAGGCGAAAGGGCGGAATGGAGACGTTCAAGGCGTTAGCGTAAATATCGATGCGCTGTTTGAAGCAACAGATTGCCTGCTGCCGATACCAGGCCATTACAAAGGTTTCGATTTGGCGGGGTGCCAGTTCGATTGCCGGCGGTTGCGGTGTTTCATCGGACAATTGTCGCGCCATTGCGATTTCACCGCTCGGCTTCAGTGTGAGTCGCCACGGTTCGCCAAGCAATGGGTAGCTCGCATCAGGCGTCCACGATAGTGTCAGGCTTTTTTTGTCTTGCCAGTGCATGAGCTTTTTGGTGATCCAATCGGCTTTCTGCTGCAAAACGTTATTGATAGAGTGAATTGGCGTGTGCACAGGAGCGTTGATGCGTAATCCCTGTTGATCGATGCGTAAGCCGATCGATCGGCGCTGGCTGCGGGTTAAGGTGTAAGTGATTGCTTGGCCGCCGAGTGTGGTGATTTGCGTGGTGGTTTGTGCCGGCACGGTTAACAGGATTGTTGATTGTTTGAGCGGATGCGCAGCATTTCGGCTTCGATCCAGGCTTCCACTTGCGCGTTCAATTCACCGGCTTCCATGCCGGTGGGATCGATCGGTTGACCGATGCTGACGGTGATGGTGCCGGGGTGTTTGACGAATGAATTTTTTCCCCAGAATTCCCCGGCGTTGTGCGCGACCGGTACCACCGGCACGCTGGTGTGTGTGGCCAGCCAGGCACCGCCGATGCGGTATTTACCGCGTTGTCCGGGTGGGATACGCGTGCCCTCGGGAAACACGACGATCCAAAAGCCTTGCTTCAGGCGGTCCTTACCTTGGTCGACGATTTGTTCCAATGCTTTTTTCTTGGCGCTACGGTCGATCGCGATCGGACTGGTCATCGCCAGACCCCAGCCGAAAAACGGGATGCGCAGCAGTTCTTGTTTCAGCACCCAGACTTGCGGCGGGAAGATTTTCTGGAATGCCAGCGTTTCCCATGCCGATTGGTGTTTGGACAGCACGATGCTCGGCGTTTTTGGAATGTTCTCTTCGCCGATGATGCGGTAATGCAGGCCGCATACATGCCGCAACAGAAACAGCATGCCGCGTGTCCAGGTGGAAGTGACGCGGTAGCGGTTGTGCGGCGACAGCGGAAAGCAGGCCAGCGTGAACAGCGCGTACGGCGGCGTAACGATGATTTGCAGCAGCGTGTATAGCGCGGAGCGCAGCCAGGCAAGCATCATTCCGTTCCGACCAGGGCGTCCGCAACCGCGGATAAATCGGCAAAGATCCGCGTATTTTCGGGCAATTCCCCGGATTGTTGCGTGATAGGGCCGTTGCCGGTCAGTACCAGCATCGGAATCGCGCCGACAGCAGCGGCAGTGTGCAGATCCTTTAACGAATCGCCGACCGCCGGAACACTGGATAAATTAACGCCGTAGCGTTGCATGATTTCGCCGAACAATCCGGTAGCCGGTTTGCGGCAGGCGCAGTTATCCGTTTGCGTATGCGGGCAGAAAAAAATCGCATCGATGCGCCCGCCTGCGTGACTGACCGCTTTATACATTTTATCGTTGATGGCGTTGTAGGTCGCCATATCGAGCAGACCACGTCCGATACCGGATTGATTGGTGGCGATAATCACGCGGTAACCGGCATGCGTTAGTCGTGCGGTCGCTTCCAGGCTGCCGGGGATGGCAATCCATTCATCCGGCGTTTTGACGAAGGTATCGCTGCTTTGATTGATGACGCCGGCTTGGTCGAGGATGATCAGCTTCATATTAAGAGGCAAGTTTGGACAGATCGGCAATCCGATTCATCAGGCTGTGCAGTTGCGCCAGCAAGGCCAAGCGGTTATTGCGCAGTTTTTCGTCGTCGACGTTGACCATGACATGATCGAAAAAGGTATCGACCGGCGCTTTCAGCGCTGCGAGAATTTGCAACGAAGCGGTGTAATCGCCGGCAGCAAAGGCTTGCTCGGTTTTCGGCAGCAGGTCGGTCAGCGCTTGGTAGAGCGCGTGCTCGGCGGATTCTTGCAACAAGCCGGCATCGACGGTGGTGCCAGCGCCTTCGGTTTTTTTAAGAATATTGCCGACTCGTTTGTTGGCAGCCGCGAGGCTGGCCGATTCCGGCAATGCGGCAAACGCTCGCACCGCGGCGAGGCGTTTCGGAATGTCGCTGAGTTGTTGCGGATTCAGGCTGAGTACGGCATCGATTTCCTGGGCGGTGTAGCCTTGCTCGCGGAGGTTGCCGGCGAGGCGTTCGTAAAAGAATCTGAGTAATTGTTGATTTAATTCTTCTGGGATAGGGCGAGTTACAGTGGCGTGTATATTATTTTTCTCGGTGTCATGCTTTTGATTAAGCGTCCATTGATCCTCAATTATTGGATCATGGATAATTCTGATAACTTGTTGAGTTAATGTATTAAGGTTAAGTGGCAAGCTTTTTTCCGTCAAAATGCGGATAACTCCCAGCGCGTGACGCCGCAATGCAAACGGATCTTTGTCACCGGTCGGCATTGCGCCGATACTGAACATATTCACCAAGGTTTCCAGTTTGTCCGCCAGCGCCAAACAAACACCGGTCAAATTGCGCGGCAATTCGTCGCCGGCGAAGCGTGGTTTGTAATGATCTTCGATAGCGAATGCAATATCGTCGCTGAGACCTTCATGTTGTGCATAATAGCGTCCCATGATGCCTTGCAGTTCCGGAAATTCACCGACCATGTCGGTCAGCAGGTCCGCTTTGGCTAGCGTGGCGGCTTCATAAGCTTGATAAGCCAGCGCATCGTCACCCAACTGCTTGCCGATCATTTGGACGATGGCGCGAACCGTGTGCATGCGCAAACCTTGCGTGCCGAGCTTGTGGTGATAAACCACCTTGTCCAATCCCGGCACACGCGCAGCCAGCTTTTTTTTGCGATCCTGATTGAAGAAAAACTTGGCGTCGGCTAAGCGCGAGTGCACCACGCGTTCGTTACCGGCGATGACTTGCGCGGGGTCGGCGGGGCGGATATTGGAAACCAGCAGGAATGTGTTGGCGAGCTTGCCGTTGGCGTCGTGCAGCGGGAAGTATTTCTGATTCGCCTTCATGGTCAGGATCAGGCATTCCGGCGGCACGTGCAGGAATTCCGCGTCGAATCGCCCGGCCAGCACGTTGGGGTGCTCGACCAGTGCGGTGACTTCGTCGAGCAAAGCGGCATCGTCGACCGGAGTGAGGTGTTCCCGCGCTGCGGCCGTCGCCAGTTGTCGTGCAATCTCGTCGCGGCGCTCGACGAAACCGGCGATCACCGTGCCTTCGCGGTGCAATTGCTGTGCATAATTGTCGGCGTTGTGCAACACGATCGGATTGATTTTGGCTTCGAAGCGATGACCTTGCGTTTCGCGTCCGGCTTGCAATCCCAGCACGCTGACCGGCACTACGTCGGTACCGTGCAGCGCAACCAAGGCATGCGCGGGGCGCACGAAATGCACGCTTTGCCAGCCGTCGGCCAATTGGTACGTCATTACTTTCGGAATCGGCAGTTGGCTGATCGCATCTTGCAGCGCTTTTTGCAGTCCTTCGGTCAGCGGCGTGCCTTGAACGACGGTATCGAGAAACAGGGTTTCGGTTTTGCCGTCGAGCGCGCGTTTCAGTCGCGGCACTGCGGATGCATCCGCACCGAGGCTCGCCAGTTTTTTCAGCAGCGGCGGCGTGGCTTGGCCGTTTGCGTCCAAGCCGACCGCGACTGGCATCAGTTTTTGTGTGACCGCTTTGTCGGCGGCTTGCGCAGCAACGGTGCCGATATGTACTGCCAGTCTGCGCGGTGTGGTAAAGGGCGTTACCGCGGCATCATCAGCGATCAATCCTTGGGCTTTTAAGCTGTCAGCCAGCGAATTGGCAAAGCTGTCGCCGAGTTGTTTCAGCGATTTGGGTGGCAGTTCTTCCACCAGCAATTCAACCAGCAGATTTTTACTCATGATGCGGATTCCTGCATTTCGGGCATTTGCGCGACCCATTCGCGCGGCGCCAGCGGGAAGTTCAATTGTTTGCGGCTGTCGTAATAGGCCTTGGCGACTTGCCGCGATAGGTTGCGGATGCGGCCGATATAGGCGGCGCGCTCGGTCACCGAAATCGCGCCGCGAGCGTCGAGTAGATTGAACGTGTGCGCCGCTTTCAAAACTTGTTCGTAGGCGGGCAACGCCAGTTGCGCTTCGATCAGCCGATTGGCGATGGCTTCGTGCTTGCCGAACGCCAGAAACAGAAATTCGCTATCGCTGTGTTCAAAATTGTATGTCGATTGTTCGACTTCGTTTTGATGATAGACATCGTGGTAGCGCAATCCTGGTGTCCAGGTCAGATCGAATACGCTTTCCACGCCTTGCAAGTACATCGCCAGGCGTTCCAATCCGTAAGTGATTTCGCCGGTGATCGGCTTGCAATCGATGCCGCCGACTTGCTGGAAATACGTGAACTGCGTCACTTCCATACCGTTGAGCCAAGTTTCCCAACCCAGCCCCCAAGCGCCCAAAGTCGGATTTTCCCAATCGTCCTCGACCAGGCGCACGTCGTTTTGCGTCAAGTCGAAACCCAATTCGCGCAGCGAGTCGAAATACAGTTCCAGAATGTTTTTCGGCGCGGGTTTCAGCACCACTTGAAATTGGTAGTAATGCTGCAAGCGATTGGGGTTTTCGCCGTAACGCCCGTCCTTGGGGCGGCGCGACGGTTGCACGTAGGCGGCTTTCCACGGCTCAGGGCCGATGGCGCGCAGAAACGTGGCGGTGTGGCTGGTTCCTGCGCCGACTTCCATGTCGTAAGGCTGTAGAATCGCGCAACCCTGCTTGCTCCAATACTGTTGCAAAGTCAGGATGATTTCCTGGAAAGTCAGTGTTGACATGAAGAATCGCTTTCTTTTTTTGTTTATGTCGTCAAAATAAAACAGGCGGATTTTACCGGGTTTTCCGTGCTGAGCGAAAGACGGACAGTAAGCCGAAGCATACGATCAGTAGCGAAAATCCCAATGCCGGGTAATTACCCATGCGCACGTACGGCGTGGCGCCGGTAAAGCCTTGCGCTTGACCGTGCAATGCCGCGGTAGTGAAAATCTCGATGGTGTCCAGCACTCGTCCGCGCTCGTCGATGATTGCGGTAACGCCGGTATTGGTGGCGCGTAACATATAGCGACCGGTTTCCAATGCACGCATTTGCGAAATTTGCAAATGCTGCTGCGGCCCGATCGAGCGCCCGAACCAGGCGTCGTTGCTGACGTTGACCAGCAGCGTCGCTTGCGGCAATTGACGGATGATTTCTTCACCGAATACGTCCTCGTAGCAAATATTCACCGCCACACGTTGCCCGGCGATTGTCATCGGCTGCTGCTCCAGGCTGCCGCGCGAGAAATCGGTCAGCGGGATTTGCAGTACTTGAATCACCCAGCCGAAGATCGGTTTGAGCGGAATAAATTCGCCGAACGGCACCAAGTGATGCTTGCGGTAGCTTTGTTCGGGTGCGGTACCGAGGCTGAACATGGTGTTGTAATACGCGTCGCCGTTGTCGTCATCGCGCTCGGCCAAACCGATCAGCACATCGCCTCGATTGTTCCGGGCGTGTTCAGCGAGATACGCGAGATACGCGGGTGGCACGATGTCGCTGAACAGCGGGATCGAGATTTCCGGTGTTACGATCAGGCGGCTGTCGCTTTCCAGGATGAGCTTGGCGTATGTCTCCATGGAATTTTCGATTTGATCGGCGCGCCATTTCAAATCTTGCGCGATATTCCCTTGCAGCAGGCTGACCGTGACCGGCTCGCCTTCGGGTTCGACCCACGTGATTTCTTGCAGGCCGTAACCGATGATGCCGACGGTTAACACCGCCAGCCCATACCGCCATTGCCGCAAGCCGGTCTCAAGCCACAACGCGAGCAAGGCGGCGCTGAAAACCACCAGAATCGAAATACCGTAAACACCGACGATCGGGGCAAAACCCGCCAACGGGCTATGCGGTGCTTGCGTATAGCCGATGGCCAACCATGGAAAACCGGTGAATAGTGTGCCGCGCAGCCATTCGCACAGCATCCACAATACCGCGGCGAGCAACGCCCATCCCACCGCCGAAGCCGGACGAAGCCGGGTAAGCAACCAACAACCCAGCGCCGGAAACAGTGATAAGTAAGCGCAGAGGATGATCAATGCCCCCACGGCAATCGGTATCGGCATCGCACCGAAATCGTGTAAGCTGACATAAATCCAGGTAACGCCGGCACCGAACAGGCCCATGCCGAACCAGAAGCCCAGCATTGCCGATCTCGACGGTGCCCCGCTGCTGCGACACCCGCCGAGCAACGCTGCGAGAGTGAGCACCGGCATTGGGAACAGGTAAAACGGTGCAAAACCGGATACAGTCAATATGCCCAGTAAAAAACTGACAAACGCAAGGATGTAGTGATTCTTCAATGGCGCAAAAAGTAAATTGAATCGGTGGCGGTGCTTTGGGAAGATCGATGATTATTGCTGTCGAACCTGGTGGTCTAACCGCGTTCTCGGCACATTTGTTATCTTAAATTAAAGGCGAATTGTTTGTGTACATTTTTATTCGTGTTTTTGACGATGACATACAATAAATGCCGAGATTTATTTGTTCACTTTATTACTGATATAAAAGTAGAATATACACATGCGTTACGCCCGGCTCCTGGTGGACTGGGAACGGGGTAAGCAAGTATCTGGTTTCGAGTCTTTTTGAAACGAATTAAATTGACTGTATTATGCGATTTTTTTATTACCGGCCGGTTAAGTTTCCGCATTAACGAGCGCACCTTTCAGTCTTAGTGATAATTAATGTAAGTATTTGTTTTTATAAAATTTAGATCAATCAGGTTTCTCATGAAATTTAGAATGTTGTGTGTTTTATTGCTATCCGGGCTGACTGCGTGCGCGCAGATTCCTGTCACTAAAGAAGCCGGGCAATCAGAGCAATCCGACGAAAATGAGGAAGCCGGTCAGCAAAACTTACCCAAACAAGAACTGA
Organism: Nitrosomonas sp.; assembly: GCA_021582655.1. Lineage (GTDB taxonomy): Bacteria > Pseudomonadota > Gammaproteobacteria > Burkholderiales > Nitrosomonadaceae > Nitrosomonas. Next base: position 436,034 of record CP091135.1, on the reverse strand, counting down.
CCGCATCCATTCTATTTGATTTCCTGATCGGCGAAACCGCATTGCAGCGGGGAAATGTCGATGTTGCGATAAGCCGTTATATCAAGTTGGCGAAAACGACGCGCGATCCCCGTATCGCCAAGCGTGCCACCGAGATCGCTTTGCATACCGGGAATCCTTATATTACCGAGCAGGCGGCGTCGATATGGATCGAACTGGAACCCGATTCGATCGATGCGCGACAAACCATCGCGGCAGTATTGGTCAATTTGGGAAAATTGGATGTGGCGCGGCCGCATTTTGAGATGCTGTTGGCATCGGAAAAAGAGAGCATCGGCAACGCTTTCATGCAGCTCAACCAACTATTGTCGCGCAACGCCGATAAATCGGCGACATTGCAGTTGATCCGGCATCTGTCCGGACCTTACAAGGATTTGCCGGAAGCGCATTTTGCGATTTCACAGGCGGCATGGTTCGCCAATCAACATCCGCTCGCACTGCAGGAAATGCAGCATGCGCTTGCGCTCCGGCCCGATTGGGAGATCGCCGCAGTGCATCATGGCAGGATACTGCAACGCGTGTCTCCATCCGATACGGATGGGTTTTATCGTGATTATTTGCAACAACATCCCGGTGCCAATGAGGTGCGGATTGCATATACGAGATTGCTGATCGGCGATAAGCAATTGGATGCGGCAAGAGAGCAGTTGCATTGGTTGGCGGAAAAAAACCCTGAAGATGCGGAAATTATGCTGGCGTCCGGATTGTTGGCGACAGAAATGGGGGATTTCGATATCACCGAGGCAAATTTCAAGAAAGCGTTGAGCCTGGGTTATAAAGACAGTGGCGCGGTGTATTTTCATTTGGCACAGATTTACGAAGAAACCAACCGCCCTGATTTGGCGATGGAATTGTACCAGCAGATCAAGAGCGGCGGGCGCTACCTGCCCGCGCAAATCCGCTACGCCGATTTACTGGCGCAAAAGGGTGAGGTGAAGAAAGCTCGCGATATCTTGCAGATGTTACCCACGGCCAATGATCAGCAAGTTGCGCACTTGATTTTGGCGGAAGCGCAGATCTTACGGCGGACAAAGGCTTACCAGGAGGTCTATGATTTGCTGGATGAAGGATTGAAGAAGTTGCCGGATTATCCGGAATTACTCTACGATCGTGCGCTGGTGGCCGATAAGCTGCGGAAATATCAAGTTCTGGAACAGGATTTGCGCAAGCTGATCGAGCTCAAACCCGAACATGCGCATGCTTACAATGCGCTCGGATACAGCTACGCCGATCGCGGCATACGGTTACAAGAGGCGCTTAAGTTGATTCAACGGGCGATCGAATTGTCCCCGGACGATCCCTATATTATGGACAGCTTGGGTTGGGTATACTATCGTATGGGCAAGGCTGCGGAAGGACTGAGTTACTTGAATCAGGCTTTCGCGGTTCGCCCCGATCCGGAGATTGCGGCACATTTGGGCGAGTTGCTTTGGGCTCAGGGGGCCTTGGACGATGCCAAAAATGTCTGGCGTTCCGCGTTGGAAAAAGACCCGGAGAATGAAGTCTTGCTTGAAACGCTGCAACGGTTGATGAAAAAGAGAGTAATCGATTGATGCATTAACCGGCTGCATGCCGCCGAAAAATAATGGCGATGAGGTATTCATCGCGTTGTCATCATCATCGAAATTCAAAATGCAAAACACGCCACCGGCTTTAGAGTTCAAAAGCAGCACTTTTTTTGCGCCAATCCTGATTCTGTTTACCAATGACATGGCCGCAATCGAGCAAACACTCTACGAAAAAATCAAGCTCGTACCTGATTTTTTTAAGGACTCTCCGCTCATCATCGATTTCAAGGAATTGAACAAATCTTCTCTGGCGGTGGATTTTGAGCAGTTAGTCCGTTTGTTGCGCAACGCCGGTTTTTTTCCGGTTGGCATACGTGGCGGCAATGAGCAACAGAATAAGCAGGCACGCGCTTTATTTATTCCAATTGATACGGTGCGCGGGCAGGATAATCCGATTTCTTTCGGTGAAACGGCAAAGCCGGCGGCATCCCGGGCTTCGGGAATATCCGAAACCGTACTTCCGCAAACGGCAATCCGCCCCGCCGCCATACCGCCGGTTCCAGCAGCGACAACTTTGATCACACAACCGATACGGT
>CP091135.1:383956-433791 GCA_021582655.1 Nitrosomonas sp. | reverse complement strand
TCGGTTGCTGTGTTCCGTGCACTTTTGCGCTTCACTCCATTAACCGAATGAATCAGCATTTCCTCAGTAAATCCGCTAATGCCCAAAGCTTGACAATTCGGTATCTCGTTCGTAATGCTATGTTCATCATGTTTACAACTTAGGTCTACGTGTTTTTTAATTATAAATTCAGCGAGATATTTCCTTTTTTTGATGTATATAATTCTTACGTGAATTCACTGAAAGATAGTAAGGTAGAACAAGAGCAGCAGCCAATGGTCACGTCTGCTTTTGAGGTAACAACGGTAAAGGACGACAATTAGACTGGCAATAGATTTAGAATACTGAACCGTTCCGGGTATAAATTGGTATCCGAAAACTGACTTAAATTTAGGGAAACGCTAATTTAATTAGCTACACCAGCAGGCCGTTTTGTTGCAAGGTGAGGTGCTTCATCTCGTCGCCAAATTAATCAGCGCTTCCTTAGATTAATCGACTTTAATTATTAAATCTATATATTATGCCGCGATCCGGTATTTTGCTTTTATTATCCCGTGAACACCATTCGTCATTAGTAGTCGCGCGCGCTGCTCGGCAAGCGGCGGAATGCAACGACGCAGAGCTTCATCGAACAACAATACAGCGTGTCGAAATGCATGGGCAAACCGTACTAAACGATCACTTTGTACAAGAAGAAATTTTATTGCAGCGTGTCGCGAGTGTATTTAGTGCGGCAGTGATTGCGCGTATTCTTGAAGAGCATGCGATTTTACGAGAATTGGCCAGCCAGTCATGTGCTCTCGAACCCGTCGATCGGCTGCGGCGTTTCGGTGAATTGCTGGCAGCGCATGTTCGTTATGAGGAGCGAGAATTATTCCCTAGAATACAAGAACTGGTGAATATCAATTCAACGGTATAAACCATTATATGCATGGCACTTGCACGTTGGTATCGAATACGACCTGAATATCGCTATGTGCGCTATTTGTATTGATATAAAATATTAGTGTTTTTGGCCATAACGGCATGTTGTTGTATAGTTCGCACTTTTATCGGGATCGCGTGATTATGGAATGGCAAGGTTGGTTTACTTTAGGTTTATGCGTTACCGTATTGATGACATTGATTGCCACCCGAATCGGGCCTCATTTGGTGATGCTGGGTGCACTGACTGTTCTTAGTGTGACCGGAATTTTAAGCAGTAACGATGCATTGAGCGGCTTTAGCAATTCGGGGTTAATCACCGTGGCCGGTATGTTTGTCGTTGCGGCTGGCATGCACGCATCCGGCGCCATTGATTTATTGGTCAATACCCTTCTGGGCAGGCCGAAATCACCGCGTGCGGCACTAAATCGGATGTTCTGGCCGGTCGCTTTCCTAAGCAGCTTTCTTAACAATACTCCGGTGGTTGCAACCATGATACCGGCGATTTACAGCTGGTCGCGCAGAATCGGTATATCGCCATCCAAGCTGATGATTCCACTTAGTTATACGGCAATCCTGGGTGGTACGGTTACATTAATCGGTACCAGTACCAATTTGATTGTTAACGGACAGTACCAGGCCCTGACCGGCGAGCCGGGATTTACCTTGTTTTCAATTACCGCCATTGGGCTGCCGGTTGCCATAGCCGGTTTTTTGTTGATGTGGCTGGTGTTCCCAAAATTGCTGCCTGATCGACAACAAGGACAGGTTTTTTCAAATTTGCGCGAATTTACACTTGAAGTTTCTATCGATTCCACCGGCCCGTTAGTCGGCAAAACGATTGAACAGGCAGGGCTGCGGCACTTGCAACGCATTTATCTGATTGAAATTGAACGTAACAATACCGCATTGACAGCCGTTTCACCGGAAGAAGTATTGCAAGGCGGTGATCGTCTGGTATTTGCCGGCGATACCGACGCTATCTCTGATTTATTACGCATTAAGGGAATTTCACCTTCCACATCCACGGACGGTGATCATTCATTTATTGAGCGTCATCCGGAGCGGCGTTTGGTGGAGGCGGTTGTATCGCCGCATTGCACCGCGATCGGTTATACCATTCGGGATTCGAGATTTCGTGCCCGTTATGGGGCTGCAGTTCTTGCCGTGGCACGGCACGGGGAACGTATTAAAGGCAATTTGGGTAATATCATTTTGCAAGCCGGCGATACGTTATTGTTGGAAGCACGCCCGGCTTTCGTTACCCGGCAGCGCTATAACAAGGATTTTTTGTTGATCAGCGACCTGAATACGGAAACGCCGCGCCATGAGCGGGCGTATGTCGCATGGTTGATTTTGATTGGTATTATCGCAGCCGCTAGTTTTGAAATCATTACCATGTTGAATGCGGCGCTCAGTGGTGCAGCACTGATGATCATAACCGGTTGCTGCTCACCCAGTCAGGCGGAAAGAAGTCTTGACTTGACGGTAATTCTGACTATTGCCGCGTCGTTTTCCTTGGGCTTGGCACTGGAAAAAACTGGCGTTGCGAAATATCTGGCGGCGAATATTGTCGATTTAAGCGGCGGCACGCCGTGGTTATTGTTGATTTTGACTTATCTTGCAATTTCACTGCTGACCGAAGTGATTACCAATAATGCCGCTGCGCTATTGATGTTGCCTATCGTTCTGGAAATCACCGAAAAAGCGGATTTGAACAGCACTCCTTTTGTATTCGCCATTATGATGGCCGCATCGGCAAGTTTTGCTACGCCGTTGGGCTATCAGACTAATATGATGGTTTATGGCCCGGGTGAGTATCGATTTAGCGATTTCTTGCGTGTTGGTATTCCCATGAACATAGTAACCGCTATAGTGACGATTACGGTTATATTGATTGGATGGCCACTGTCACGTCATTAACAGATTGCTGAAAGTGCTCGTCAATCCAACGCATTGTTGAAAAATTGTATCGATATTGCAAGAAACTCGTGCTAACGACCGGATAAATACATCATGGCACACGTGAAAGAAACGAGCAGTCCGATTAACACGGGTACTAAAACTACACCGTTACCGGTTACCATAAAAAATAGTAGCAGCACGACCGAAAAAACTAAAGAACCTATCATTAGATTTTTTTTCATTGCGGTGAATCGTTTGAAAAGTATTAATATGGATTGTAATTTACTTTCATTTCTTGGTGTACTGCTTCCAAGATTGATTTATGAATGGTAATACGTTCTGAATTGTACCAGTAAAAGCATTGAATTTATTCTCGGCGTGTTGTCGGATGCGGCGGGCGTGCGCAATGCAGGTTGTAGAAACAGCCTGTGTTGATGTGATAAGGTTACGGAAACGCTGATCAATTGGTTGTACGAGGAATCCGCTTCGTTGCCAAGGTAACATTTCCTTGTCTATTTTATTGGTAGGTTTCGGTCGTTGCGTTCCGTACGGTGCCCTCTTCATCTTGCTTGCCGAGTTAATCAGCGTTTTCTTAACAGCAAGCAAGAAATGCGCATTTATTCATTATGGATAAGCTGCACTCTTTTACTTATTTTTTTGTATCAATTTTTTCGCAAAAACGTTTTAGCGTATTTGATTGATAATGTGGTAGGGAGTCAAGCTGACCGCTGACAGAAAATCGATAATTTTAATGGCCGCCGGTGTTGATTAATTTTATGTAACGGACTGGATCGTTCTGAGCGATTGCTCACAGAAAATCTGCTTAAGCGGATACTTTTCTACTCATCTCTGATGCGCTGACCTTATTACTGTTTTGCATCCATATAATTACCAGGTAATTCAAATATAAAATAATACCCAAAATCTCATCCAAAAGGAGCCATTCTGTTACAGATTCCGGCAATCCGAAGGTCGCTAAGATGCTGAAAAAAGTCGCGCTGACCACAGCTGCGGAAGCAGCTAGAATATGACTGGTTTTCATAAAAATTTCCTCAGCGTTTGTTTAATTTTACATATATAGAACCATCCTTTAGACATGGAATTTGCAAAAAGTTCATATTTATTTTACCTTTCCGGCAATTAAAAATACATGCAGGTCGATTCGGATGATTGGAAATTAACGGATGATAAGGGTAAATGTGGTTGGTGTAGCTTGAGCATCAATTGATGCGGTGATTCTTGCGACGATGCAGATCATTTTTCAACGACTTGTTAAACAGTGTGAGTGTGCATATTCAATCCGTCTGATTACTCCCTATTGATTACTTTCGAATCGAAGGATTATCGTGGGCCCCGGTAATTACTTTATAAATTTATCTTTGTTCATATTGCTATAAAAATGGCACGTGAGATTTGGTACACCGTTATGCTGTTAACCATGAGTAATGTTTTTATGACGTTCGCTTGGTATGCTCATTTAAAAGAGCTGAATCATAAGCCGTGGATATTTGCCGCGCTCATAAGCTGGAGCATCGCTCTTTTTGAGTATATGTTGCAGGTACCTGCAAACCGGATCGGCTATACCGTACTTTCCGTAGCGCAGTTAAAGATTATCCAAGAAATCATAACATTGACGATTTTTGTTCCGTTCGCATGGTTTTATTTAAAAGAACCGATTAAATTGGATTATCTTTGGGCGGGACTATGTATGGTTGGTGCGGCGTATTTTATTTTTAGGACACGATGATCATCATGTGCCGAAGCCATGCCGGTAATTTCTTGCCAACTGGTTAGGTGTCGTGAGACATAGTACAATACCTAGTAAAATAAACGATCAAACGTGCTAAATATTGATGTGATTCCGGTAGTGGCAAGCAGGCAAAAAAGGATATTGAATTGGTGCAATTAAATTGGTTTTTTCACGATTAGCTTAAGCATGAAGGTGCTCTTTCGTTGCAGTAAGTTATTATTTTACTTATGCCTGGCAATGCCATTCCGGGAGCTGTCTGCTGATCAGCCGGTACTGACGCAATCACCGATTATTGTTCCGCAAAAAAAACCGATTCAAATAGAGGCAAATCGGATTACTGGTTATTACAAGCGAGAAATCGAAGCTACCGGGGATGCGGTACTCATTCATGGTGATCAAGTTTTGACCGCCGATCGGATGAAATATTATCAGCAAACTGAAGATGCCGAGCTTGAAGGCAATATCCGGTTGGAAAGACCCAAGGATACCCTGCAAGGCACGCAACTTGAATTAAATTTGCAAACCGATGAAGGTTATTTAAAAGAACCGCGCTACAAAATGAAAAAAGGTGGGGGGCGCGGAGCGGCTGAGATTCTGCATTTCGAAGGCAAGGACCAATATCGCTTGAAAGAAACGGAATATACTACATGCCCCGGAAGGAAGCGGGATTGGTCGATTCGTGCCAGCGAATTGGAAATCGATAGTAAAAAAGAAGTGGGTACGGCAAAGCATGCGCGTGTCATTTTTAAAGACATACCCATTCTCTATTCACCCTGGGTTGATTTTTCATACAGTGGAAAACGCAAATCCGGATTACTTGCCCCCGTGGCGGGCTATAATGTCAGAACGGGTTTTGATGTCGGTTTGCCGGTTTATCTGAATCTTGCGCCGAACATTGATGCGACGCTGACGCCGCGCATCATGACCGAACGTGGATTCATGCTCAGCAATGAAATGCGATATATCGGCAATAACAACATCAACGGGCATTTGTTGCTCGATATTTTGCCGCACGATATTCATACCAATCAAACCCGCTGGGGGGTCTTGTATACGCATACCCAAAGCCTGGCAAGGGGCTGGCAAGGATTTATCAATTACAATCAAGTATCGGACGATCGCTATTTCCGCGATTTGACACCCAATTTGGCGCAAACCAGCTTGACCAACTTGTCGCAGCAAGGCGGTGCGGCATACGTAGGCCGGATGGGAACGGACGGAATCGTGAGCTTTACCGGTTTTGCGCAGCGCTTTCAAACTATTCAAGATCCTAATGCGCTATTTGTTTCACCGTATGAGCGCTTGCCGCATTTTGCATTGAATATGGCTAAATATAATGTTGGGAAACTTGATTTTGAATTGAACAGCAGTTGGACGAATTTTTATCATCCGACATTGGTGGACGGTAATCGGACGGTATTGCACCCGACGGTCAGTGCGCCGTTGCGGAATGAATACGGTTACATTACACCCAAGTTCGGTTTACATTACACGCACTATAATTTGGCTGCGCCGGTTGATGATAAAGGTGAAAATGTCAATCGGACGGTGCCGATCGCCAGCTTGGACAGCGGTGTTGCATTTGATCGCAATATCAGCCTGGGTGGAAGGGATTTTGTGCAAACATTGGAACCGAGGTTATTTTACGTGTATGCGCCGTATCGCAACCAAAGCTTTTTGCCGAATTTCGATTCCGCGGTGAACGACTTCAGTTTTGCGCAAATGCTCACGGAAAATCGGTTCAGCGGCGGAGACCGGATCAATGACGCCAATCGCGTTTCGCTGGCGTTGACATCGCGATTCGTTGAAAAAGAAACCGGTATTGAACATCTGCGTTTAGCGATCGGACAGCAATTCAATTTCATCGACCCGAAAGTAAATTTGATGCTGCCGCAAGTATCCAGCGGCCGTTCGGATTTTATTGCGGCAATCTCCGGGCGCTTGACAAAGGATATCAGTACCGATTCAAACATTCAAATGGATGAATCTAAGCTGTGGATCGAGAAGGTGAGAAGTGGTATCAGTTATCACCCGGAACCGGGTAAGGTATTGAATTTCGGTTATCGTTTTACACGTGATGTTCTAGAGCAAGTCGATACTTCTTTTCAATGGCCGCTTTATGGCAATTGGCACGGCGTAACACGGGTCAATTATTCGCTCAATGACGATAAGATTCTTGCCGGGTTGGCCGGGCTGGAATATAACGCGTGTTGTTGGGCGCTTCGCCTGGTGATGCAACGGTTGACCACCGCGACACAAACAACTACCACGGCTGTTTTTGTGCAACTTGAATTGAAAGGGCTCATGAATATCGGCAACAACCCGCTGCAAGCATTGCAGCAAAGTATTCCGGGTTATACCAGCATTCATTAATCATTGTTGACGCCACGCCGAATTAAACCAGTAATGTCATTACATGCGTAGAAAAAAACACTTTCATCTTTTTCTTCTGCTGTTTGCTTTTATATCCATACCACTCGCAGCGCAAGACCCCGCTTTGTTTTCAGAGAACCCAAAGCCGATCGATCATATCGTGGCAGTCGTGAATGAAGATGTCATTACGCGTCACGAGTTGGACGAGGCAATCAAGCTTGGGATTTCCCGGTTGCAGCAGCAAGGACTGCCGGTTCCTGATCCGCAAGCGTTGGAAAACCAAATTCTGGAGTCTGTAATCACCAAGAAAGTACAAATCCAGCATGCCCAAGAAGTCGGGTTGTCGGTTACGGAAAACGAATTGGACGAAACTATTCAGCGCATTGCGGACGATAACCGGCTATCGCTGCCGGAATTTCATACGACACTTGAAAATGAAGGGATTCGCTATGGAAAATTCCGTGACGAAATCCGCGATGAAATGATTATCGCCCGATTGCGGGAGCGTGAAATCAAGCATCAAGTCAATGTTACGGAAGCCGAGGTCGATAATTTTTTGCAAACGCAGGAATCCGCTGCCGATGGTCAGCACGAATACCGGCTTGCGCATATTTTGGTGTTGGTGACCGAAACAATGAGTAGCGAGCAAATACAATTGCGCAGCCAACGTGCCGAGCAAGCTGCACGGAAAATTCAGGATGGAGAGGATTTTTCACAAGTGGCGATCGAATTTTCCGATGCCGCGGATGCGAAAAGTGGGGGCATCATTGAGTGGCGCTCAATCACTCAGATGGGGCCGATGTTCGTTCAGATGCTGGAAACAATGAATCCCGACGATGTAACACAGATTATCCAGAGTCCGAATGGATTTCATATCTTCAAATTGCTGGGACGAAGGATGCAGGAAAATTCCACCATAATCATCGATCAAACGCATGCACGCCATGTGCTGATTAAAATTAACGAATTGACATCGGAGAGCGAAGCGAAGCAGAAGATATTGAAAATTAAGGATCGGCTTGACATCGGGGAGGATTTCGAAGAAATCGCCAAATTATATTCCGAAGACACCAGTGCCTCTTCCGGGGGTGACCTGGGGTGGCTGTCTCCGGGCGATACAGTGCCTGAATTTGAACAAACCATGAACAGATTATTGCCGGGACAAACCAGCGATCCGGTGCGTACGCAATTTGGTTGGCACTTGATTCAAGTGCTCGAGCGCCGTACCCAGGATGTCAGTTCGAACCGTCGTCGTCAAACCGCGCGCAATGCGATTCGAACCAAGAAATCGGATGTGGTGATTCAAGAGTGGTTGCGGCAATTACGCGATCAGGCTTATGTCGAATATCGCTTGGATCCTGAATCATGAAAAGTTTCGTGCCGTCGTTAGTGTTAACAGCGGGCGAGCCCGCCGGTATCGGTCCCGATTTATGCATACAAATCGCGCAGCAATCCTTGGCGTGTCGGTTAACCGTGATTGCCGATCCCGAATTGCTGTCAGTACGTGCACGGCAACTAAAACTGCCGTTGCGCTTGATCGATGTTTCAGGCAAAGCGAGTGTGCAACATCAGCCCGGTTGTTTGCAAATACTTCCTGTTGCGTTGGCCGAGGCCGCCGTGGCAGGAACCTTAAATTCTGCCAATGCCAGTTATGTGCTGGCGACGCTGGATCTGGCGGTAGCGGTCTGCCGATCCGGTGAATTCGACGGTATGGTGACGGCACCGGTACATAAAGGTGTGATCAATGATGCCGGAATCGTGTTTACCGGACATACTGAATATTTGTCGGAATTGACACAAAGTCCGGTAGTGATGATGCTGGTGGGGGGAGGAATGCGCGTGACACTGGTGACTACGCATTTGCCGCTTAAAGACGTTGCAGCGGCTGTCACGGCAGAGAGGATCGAGACCAAGCTACAGATTATTCTGCGCGATTTGCAGACACGTTTTATGCTGAAAAATCCTGCTATTGCGGTGGCGGGATTGAATCCTCATGCAGGAGAATCCGGTCACTTGGGGCGCGAGGAAATCGACGTAATCATTCCGGTACTGAATAAATTGCGCTCCGCAGGTATGAATCTGATCGGCCCGCTGCCAGCGGATACTTTGTTCAATCCGGTGCAATTGAAACAATTCGATTGCGTGTTGACGATGTACCACGATCAAGGATTGCCGGTGCTGAAGCACGCAAGTTTCGGCGGTGGTGTTAATGTGACACTGGGGTTGCCGATTATCCGGACTTCGGTGGATCACGGTACGGCACTCGAATTGGCGGGGACCGGACGTGCCCATGCCGGTAGTCTGTTAGCTGCAATTGAAATGGCGATACAGCTTGCTAACAATCAACGGTTATATCAGGGATATGCAGCATAATCCGCGCAAACGGTTCGGACAGAATTTTTTGACAGATGTATCGGTTATTGCGCAGATTATCGCTGAAATCGCGCCGCAGAAAACCGATTGTATCGTTGAAATCGGCCCCGGATTGGGCGCATTGACGCGTCCTTTATTAAAAATCATTGATCATCTGCATGCGATCGAAATCGATCGCGATCTTGCCACGAGATTACAGACGGAATTTCTACCCGAACATTTGACGGTACATGCAGTCGATGCGCTACGATTCGATTTTGCACACTTCGGTCGGAGATTACGTATCGTCGGTAATTTGCCTTACAACATTTCCACGCCGCTGTTGTTTCATTTAAGCCGATTCTCGCACCATATCCTGGATATGCATTTCATGTTGCAAAAGGAAGTTGTGGAGCGTATGGTCGCCGCACCGTCAACGTCCGATTACGGGCGCCTTTCCGTAATGTTGCAATACCGCTTCGATATGGAATGTGTATTAGGTGTATCCGCCGCCTGTTTTCGTCCGGTACCGAAGGTGGAGTCAGCGGTCGTAAGGTTGAATCCGCGGCGACAAGAGCCGTTGACGGCAAACAATGAATCGCTGCTTGCTGAAATTGTTGCAGCGGCTTTCTCTCAGCGACGCAAAACATTGCGCAATACCCTGCAGCGCTATCTGGTTCCGAACGATTTCGCTGCGTTGAATATCGATCCCGGTTTACGCGCGGAAAACCTATCCGTGGAAAGATATGTCGCGATCGCCAATCATTTGGACTTAGAATTCGGTGTATGAAGCTGATGGGGAGCAGTAAATGAATCGTCATATGCATCGGTTTTTTGCGTTACTGATGCTATGCTCGCTGGCAGCATGCGTATCCAAGACGCTGGAAAAGAAACCGGCTGGTACCGCGGTAGAACCGACTAAATCTTCATCGATATTTGAGCAGTTAGCGTTTAAATCGGATGGAAAAACGGTAATTGACGATAACGGACAATTTGTTTTGATCGAAGGCCATAAATGTATCCGGCATGACGGCGGCGATGATCCGGCAACCATCGTTCAATGGATCGAAATGCCAAGCGACATCACGGAAGGAACGGTCGTATTGAATGGTTGGGATTTGCGTTTTCTGCAGCATGATCGGAAAATCAATACATTACGGACCGATATTACGCACAGCAAATTGATTAACAATATCGCTTCGACATTTTTAGTATTTGAAGTACAAGGAAAATTTGAAGACCAATCCCGGAAGGATGCTTTTGAGTTTTGTGTCCACTACAGTGCTTTCGGTTTTCGTTCCGATTGGATCGATGCCAAGGTGGAAGAAGACTACCGCGGTACCGAAATGGTGACGGTGCAGCCCGGGAATAAAGAAGCTGTCGTGACATTAGCCTATGTCGGTAGCAAAGGGGCTGTAAAAAACCATGAAATATTGGCTGTCATTCCGCGTGGATTTGATTTTCAATTTTCCAATGCTTTCGAATGTGAATTTCGTCTTGTTCCCTGTCAGTGGGGGGATCGAACTGATAATCGTTTGTTGCAAATTGCTTACCATTTGTCGCAAAGCGGTGTATCTTCTAATTTGGATGGCAGCTCGCAATGGGCTGTTCAGACTTTATTTAAAGCTGATGAAAATCAAACGCACCGTGTGATGATCCGAACTGCCGCGATTCGCGGTACAGGGGTGAAATTGCGTACCGATTTTCTCCCGCTCAATCCGCGGCTGAAAAATAAAGATCAATGCCGTAAAGGTGCCGATGGTCAGGTACGTACACAAACCTTCCGTATCAATGACTTGCCTTATGATTATGCGGTTCCCATGCTGACCGGCTGGGATCTTTCGTTCGAATGCGAGCAGCAAAAAGTGCAACGTGCGGGAATTTGGCTGCATGATGCCCGGTTCGATCCGGTTAGCGGCAGTATGGAATACAAAGTATCGTCGGTTTTACGTGATCAAGACGGTATCCCCGGTTTTAATACGGCACACCGGTTGACAATATTGGGCTTGAATCGTATGCGATCACCGATTCAGCCGCATACGCCGATCAACATTCTGATTCGTGAGCACTAGCGGGTTGTAGAAAAGCGATCTGCGTATCGCCGTGATGCTGAAAACAGGTTCGATGTTTTTGCCGATCACCTGCCGGTGAGGTGCTGAATTCCGATACGCATGAGAAAGTGATTTACTTAATGAAACTATCCCGATATTCTCAAATCAATGCAGAAGTACGAAGATAGTGTGGACAGGTGATTCGATCAACAATTCAATGAATAGATAGCGGAGAAAATGATGCAACGTCAATCCGATAAAATGAAAAAGTATCAGTGTATGAAATCAATTATGGCGTTTGCTTTGCTGATGTTGGTTACGACCAAGCTGGCGCTAGCCGATGAGATCGGTAGTGTGTCGACTAAATTTAAGATATTGGGCGCCAATGATAAAATCGTCATTGAAGCTTTTGATGATCCGGAAATTCCTGGCGCAACCTGCTATCTGAGCAGAGCGAAAACAGGGGGGGTGAGCGGTGTGGTCGGTGTGGCGGAAGACACTTCCGATGCTTCGATTGCGTGCCGGCAGATCGGGCCGATCACATTATCCGAGAAGATTAAAAACGGTAAGCGAGATGGTGAAGAAGTATTCAAGAAAAGCACCTCGTTGTTATTTAAGTCACTACAAGTTGTCCGTTTTTACGATCCGAAACGGAATGTTCTGATCTATTTGAGCTACAGCGACCGGATTATCGAAGGATCGCCCAAAAACAGCATCTCGGTAATTCCGATTAAGCCTTGGAACTAATGGAATCAGTAATCATTGCCCCATGCGGTAAAAAAATGCTGACATGAATGGAATTTGGTTAAGCCTGATATTATAATAACCGGTTATTTATTAGCGTTTGTTTACATTGGCTAACATTATTCTTCATGCAGTTATTCGCCTTCGGTATCAATCATAATACAGCACCATTGGATGTGCGTGAGCAGGTGACTTTTCCGGAGAACACGATGGAGCACGCATTGCGTGACTTGATCGGGCGCAATCCGGTCAAGGAAGCAGCGATCGTTTCTACCTGTAATCGCACCGAGGTGTATTGCTGCACCGATAAGCCGGAAGATGCAATCGGTTGGCTAGCGGATTTTCATCATTTACCATCGCGGGAATTGGATCCGTATCTCTATAAACTTTCCCGTGAACAAGCGGTAAAACATGCATTCCGGGTGGCCAGCGGACTGGATTCAATGGTACTCGGGGAGCCGCAAATACTTGGGCAGTTAAAAGATGCGGTTAAATCGGCAGAGCATGCAGGAACCTTGGGATGGCTACTGCATAAGTTGTTTCAACGCACTTTTTATGTGGCGAAAGAAGTAAGGACGTCAACCGAAATCGGTACAAGCTCCGTTTCCATGGCGGCTGCGGCAGCCCGTTTGGCGGAGCGTATTTTCGGCGATATCGCCGAGCAGCGGGTGCTTTTCATCGGTGCGGGTGAGATGATTGAGTTATGCGCCAATCACTTTGCCGCCCGCAATCCCAGAAAAATCACCGTTGCCAATCGTACCAGCGCGCGTGCGGAAGCGTTGGCGGGCAGGTTTAACGCGCAGGCGATAGCACTCAGTGAACTGCCTGAGCAAATCGCATTGCACGATATCATCGTGACCTGTACTGCGAGCCCATTGCCGATCCTGGGAAAGGGTATGGTGGAGCGGGCGATAAAAATCCGTAAGCACCGTCCGATTTTTATCGTCGATTTGGCGGTGCCGCGTGACGTTGAATTGGAAGTATCCGAGCTGGACGATGTATTTCTGTATTATGTCGACGATCTGGCCGAGATCGTCAAGGAAGGTCTGGATTCCCGTCAGAATGCCGTCGCTCAGGCGGAGACCATTATTAATTCCAATGTCGTCGATTTTATGCGTTGGATGGCGTCGCGGGAAATGGTTCCGACGATTCGTGCGTTACGCGACCAAGGAGACCGGTATCGTCGACATGAACTGGAGCGGGCTTATAAGCAACTCGAGAAAGGTGAGGATCCAAAAAAAATAATCGAGGTACTGAGCAACAGTCTAACCAATAAATTTCTGCACCACCCGTCGAATGCATTGAATCAAGCCGCGGCTGATGAGCGCGAGGAATTAGTCGAGTTAATCAACCGGCTATATCAATTGCATCGCCCACAATGAATAAGAATATCACCGAACGGCTCACGCGACTGAGCGTGCGCCTGGAAGAATTAAATTATTTGCTGAGCAGTGAATCGGCAACGGAAAATCTGGATAGTTATCGTAAACTGACGCGCGAACATGCAGAGATTGTGCCGATCGTCGAACTTTATCGTGCGCACCAGCAGTGCGAGCGCGATATTCAAACCGCACGGGAAATGCACGTTGATCTGGAAATGCGTGAGTTTGCCGAAACCGAGATTCAAACCGGTAAAGAAAGGCTGGTCAAGCTGGAAGCGGAAATTCAAAAGCAATTATTACCGAAAGATCCCAACGACGAGCGCAATATTTTCCTGGAGATCCGTGCTGGAACAGGCGGTGACGAATCCGCGCTCTTTGCGGGAAATTTGTTTCGTATGTATTCGCGTTACGCGGAACGGCAAGGCTGGCAAGTTGAGATTATTTCACAAAGTGTATCTGATATTGGCGGTTATAAGGAAATCATCGCCAAAATTGTCGGACAGGGTGCTTACTCCCGGTTGAAGTTCGAATCGGGTGGTCATCGCGTACAGCGTGTTCCGGTCACTGAAACACAGGGGCGTGTGCATACGTCAACCTGTACGGTGGCGGTAATGCCTGAAGCGGATGAGGTCAGCGAGGTGGTGCTGAATCCCTCAGAATTGCGCATCGATACCTTCCGTGCTTCCGGTGCAGGCGGTCAGCACATCAATAAAACCGATTCAGCGGTACGTGTCACTCACTTACCGACTGGGATTGTGGTTGAATGCCAGGACGGTCGGTCGCAGCATAAAAACAAAGCGCAAGCCCTCAGTGTGCTGGCAGCACGAATTCATGATAAGCAAATGCGTGCGCATCACGCGGAGCAAGCGGCTACCCGAAAATCCCTGGTAGGTACTGGGGAGCGCTCCGAGCGGATTCGTACTTACAATTTTCCACAAGGCCGTGTCACCGATCACCGCATCAATTTGACGCTTTATAAAATGGATCAAATCATGGATGGTGACATCGACGAATTGTGTTCGGCACTCGCCACTGAACATCAAGCGGAGCTCCTGGCGGCTTCCAATCAGGAATAATTTTCCCAACTTTTCAATGCAACAGCTGACTATCGAGCAAGCCCTGGCGGAGGCACGCTGTCGCATCGATTATGTGGATGCACGTATGCTATTGGAATATGTGCTGAGTGTGGATCACG
The DNA here is from genome assembly GCA_021582655.1 of Nitrosomonas sp. Taxonomy (GTDB): domain Bacteria; phylum Pseudomonadota; class Gammaproteobacteria; order Burkholderiales; family Nitrosomonadaceae; genus Nitrosomonas. The sequence continues at coordinate 419,136 of CP091135.1, read as the reverse complement.
CGATGTTATTGACGCATCCGTATCGAATTTTGGACGATGCGCAGGTATGGCGATATCGCGAGTTGATCGGGAAGCGCACTGAAGGCGTACCGGTTGCTTATTTAACCGAGAAACGGGAATTCTACGATTTGACATTCAACGTCAATGAAGCTGTGCTGATCCCACGTCCTGAGACCGAACTGCTGGTTGAGTGGGCGCTTGAGCTGGTACCTTGCCGCCAGCCCTGTAGAATTCTAGATTTAGGCACGGGCAGCGGTGCCATTGCAATTACGGTCGCGAAACATAGGCCGCAGTCTCATGTGGTCGCTGTTGATTTGTCGGACCGGGCAATAACCGTAGCCCGATCGAATGCGGATGAACTCAATGCCCGGAATATCCATTTTGTCACCGGTAGTTGGTTCGATGAACTTTCGTCCGCCAAATTCGATCTGATCGTAGCAAATCCGCCGTATGTGGCGGAGGATGATCCGTATTTGCGGCAAGGCGATTTGCGGTTTGAGCCACAAATCGCCTTATCCGCCGGCGCTCAGGGATTGACATGCATCAGACACATTATCCAGGCTGCACCGGCGTATCTTGTGCATCAAGGGTGGTTATTGCTGGAACATGGTTACGATCAGGCATCGGCGTGCAGGCGATTGTTGCAGGAAAAAGATTTTAGTAATATTGGTGCCCGTTCCGATTTGGCTGGCATCATACGTGTCAGCGGCGGCCAGTTGTTATAATGAAATTTGAATTTCATACCCGATATATATGCTGTAATTTATTTGAAACGATCTTTTGGAGAGATGAATACCATGAACATTGAAGATTTAATTGAACAACAAATTACCACGCATCCTGTCGTTCTTTATATGAAAGGTACCCAAGATCAGCCGCAGTGCGGTTTTTCGGCCAATGCTGTGAATATTCTCAGGGCTTGTGGCGTTGATAATATTTTCGCTGTGAATGTTTTGGATGATCCTGAAGTCCGGCAGGGTATCAAGGATTATTCGAATTGGCCGACGATACCTCAGCTTTACGTCAACGGAGAATTCATCGGCGGATCGGATATCGTAACTGAAATGTATCAATCCGGTGAATTGCAGAAATTACTGGAGAATTGATGCTGTTGCATTGATACGGTTTCAGCGCGGCCTGCGGATGCGGGCCGCGCTTGTTTTTACCGGTAGATATCGCGGTGTATGCCCGCTCTCAAAGCTTCAATCGCGGCTTCCTGGTTCGATACAATTTGCCGGTGCGGGCAGAAAATATTTTTAGCCAGTTCTCGTTGTGCATAATACTGCCTTACCAGGCTGATTTTCTGCCACTCGGAAACCCGGGGTTGCGTCCAGGTTCTATCATTTCTTCCCAATGCATAAAGTTTTCTTTCATCGGTTGCGCAACGTATCCCTTCGTAGCTGACATTGGTCGCACCCGCCGGTGATTTCACCATTAACGTAAAACGAATGACGCCGTCTCCGCCGACTTTGATCGACGTGGTATCCACCAAATATCGGTTGCTGGTGGCCGCACCGGCATCAAACGCCACTAAATTTTTATCGTTCGGGTAAGCAGGCAGTTGTGTGAGCTGTTCCACCCAGGGTTTATCGCTTTCAAACTCGTCCTTGAACGGTGGTTTCGCGCAAGCTGCCAATCCGATCAGGCAGATCAGACCAATGAAGCGTTTCATGGTACCAAATCGTTTCTTAGCGATGCACACGTATCGGCGTCGATAATTTCAAGCGAGGCGCGATAGGCATCGTGGTCGATACCCATACTGAGCACCACACCTGAGATGAACGATTGAATCATGGCGGGGGTCAATTCGAAGCGTAAGAAATGTACCGATGATGTTTTTTCAGCGTTTTCGCGATCCAGGTCTTCGTCGGCGATCGCGAAAACCGGATCATGGCTTCCGATTCGGATCCAGACTTTGTCTTCGATACCGATCAATAATGCCAAGCGTGCGGCACGGATCGCGGGATCAGGATATTCGATCATCATCGTCGCTTTCCAATTGTGCCCGTCCGGAACTAGTGGCAGGTATGCTTCCAGTTCGTGAACGATCTCATCTTCCTGGAAAATTTTCTCGACATGCAGCATTTCCTGGATTTGATAGCGAATTGTCAGCGCATCCTCGAAGATGAGCGTGATATTCTCGCCTAAAGCGATATTCCGCGATTTCTTATGCGCCATGACTTGTGCGCGAAATTCCTTGCGGATTTTAGCGTAAGCTTCCAACGTCAACAAACTGTCACGCGTGACGACTGCGGGCGATTGATTCGTATCAACCTGGCTGGGCGCGGATGAATCGGTGATGATCGTGGGAGTAGGGGTATTGTCCATGTCGTAGGCCATGCGTAATAGCGTTAAAGGATGTAATTTTTGTGCATGATGGCGATCGCTTATGCCTTGTTCGATATGGCGGGCGGCAATGGCACAATCCGAGCTGATAAAATCCGGCTGCGCATCCGCCATTTGACGGAATACCGGGCGACCGATTTTCATCGAATCCGCATAATATTCGCTTTTGACGCCCCAGGTTCCATCATGTCCCGAGCAGCGCTCGACCACCGTAAGCTGCGTATCCGGGATCAATTGCAAGATGTCGCGTGTTTTTTTGCCAAAATTCTGTACCCGCTGGTGACACGGAATATGGTAAGCCACCTTGCCCAGCGGTTTCTTGAAATCGATTTTCAACAGCCGATCCTGGTGTCGCAACGCCAGATATTCGAACGGATCGAACATCGCGGCCGCAACCGCCTGTACGGCTTCATCGTTCGGGAACAGTAAAGGCAGTTCTTGTTTGTACATCAAGGTACAAGAAGGAACCGCGGATAGAATGGCGTAGCCGTCTTGTGCCAGTTTCAGCAAGTGTGGGATATTATGGTTTTTTAGTTGCTCGACGGTTTCCAAATCGCCCAATTCCAATTTGGGCATACCGCAGCAGGCCTCTTTATCCACCAGCTTGACCGGTATTTCATTGTGTTCCAGAATTTTTAGCAAATCATGCCCGATACCCGGTTCGTTGTATTGAATATAGCAAGTCGCGTAAATGGCCACTTTACCGGGAGTGCGAGTACCGTCACGCACGGTAAATGTGCCGTTGGGTTTGGCATGACGGCGAAATGTCGCGGCGGTATATTCCGGCAATTTTCGCTCGGCATGGATGCCGAGCGTGCGATCCATCACCTTGCGCACCGCCGGGGTCTTATTCAGTGTGTTGACGGTTTGTACGACTACCGGGATAGTTGCCAGCTTGCCTACCGTATCGGTGCTGGAGAGTAGCTTGTCGCGAAAACTTGCCCCTTTGTTTCGATATTTGACCGCCTTGGCACGCAGCATTAAATGTGGAAAATCAATATTCCATGGGTGCGGCGGTACATACGGGCATTTGGTCATGAAACACATATCGCACAAATAGCAGTGATCGACCACCTCCCAAAATCGTTGCTTGTCCGCACCGTCGAGCTCGCCGGTGGTGCCTTCGTCGATCAAATCGAATAAGCGCGGGAATGCGGTGCACAGATTGACACATCGACGACAACCGTGGCAAATATCGAAAACCCGCTCCAGCTCTTGATTCAGGCTGTCTATACGGTAGAAATCGGGATTTTTCCAATCGATGGGATGGCGCTGCGGTGCTTCGAGACTGCCTTCACGGGTAGACATAGTACAATATCGGCAAGGATAAGATCAGGAGCGATGGGGGCTGTCGAAGACAACCCCCTCGTTTTTTCAAAGCGATTGATTAGTCGGCCAGACCATCCAGCGCACGCTGGAAGCGGTTGGCATGTGAACGCTCCGCTTTAGCCAAGGTTTCGAACCAATCCGCTATTTCATCAAAACCTTCTTCTCGGGCAGTCTTCGCCATACCGGGATACATATCGGTATATTCATGGGTTTCACCGGCAATCGCGGTTTTCAGATTGTCGCGTGATGGACCGAACGGCAGGCCGGTCGCCGGATCGCCGCAGACTTCCAAATATTCCAGGTGGCCGTGTGCGTGCCCGGTTTCACCTTCCGCAGTGGAGCGAAACACCGCAGCCACATCGTTTTGACCTTCCACGTCCGCTTTCGCAGCGAAGTACAGATAACGGCGATTTGCTTGAGATTCGCCCGCGAAAGCGGCTTTTAAGTTGCCTTCGGTTTTAGAACCTTTAAGTTGCATGTTTATCTCCTTTTTAGAATGAATGGTTATAGTTTTTATAGATGAATGGCGAGCTACGGAATACATGCCTTATGAGTGGCCGCAATCGCGATCGTTTGAAGTGATGAATAATACCATTCACACGGATCAATCATCCGGCAAGTCCGTGAAATCACGAAATCCAGTCCGTCATACGAGACTATCGAAGGGTGTGGCTATTGTCAACAGCATCCGCGTATTAGAATAACGAGGCGGAATTTCCTGGTGAAACGGATACGCAGATACAACCCGACTCAACTGACTGAAATTTAAATCAACGACAATCGACCGGGATTGCAAATCAAATGAAAATAACCGATTTGAAAAACTTAACCGACTACTGGAAGCAATTACAAACCGTGTTGTTGTCACCGAAGATCGATGAAACCATGTTGGAAACGTCATTGCGTACGGCAAGGGCGAAGCTGCCAGTGCCGGTGATATGGCTGATCGGCAAAACACAATCGGGTAAAACATCAATCGTTCGTGCGCTGACCGGAAGTGAAGCTGCACAAATCGGTAATGGTTTTCAACCTTGTACGCGTCGCTCCGAATTTTATGATTATCCGTCCGATGTGCCTGTTATCCGGTTTCTGGATACCCGCGGACTCGGCGAAGTGGCGTATGATCCTGCGGAGGATTTGCGATATTGCGAATCCCAAGCGCATTTGCTGGTGGCAGTGATGAAAGCGGCCGACACCAACCAGACAGCCGTTCTCGATGTGCTGCATACATTGCGTGAACGCCACCCGGAATGGCCGGTGCTGGTTGTGCAAACCCATTTACACGAGCTGTATCCGGGAGGAGGACGGCATATACTGCCGTGGCCTTATGACGAGGATCCGTTACCGCAAGTGGTACCGGCTGATTTGCAACGTACATTGCTGGCGCAGCGCATGGCACTGAAATCTTTGCCTGGTTTTGCGCCGGTACGGTGGGTCGCGGTCGATTTGACGTTGCCGGAAGATGGTTTCGATCCGTCGGATTACGGCTTGAACGCCTTGTGGCAGGCGATCGAATCGTTGTCATCGCTTGGTTTGCAGCAGCAATTGGGCGGCATGCAAGAAATTCAGGATCTGTATGCACGCGCCGCGCATCAGCAAATTACCGGTTATTCGTTAATCGCGGCGGGCCTTGGTTCATTTCCGGTGGTTGATCTGGTTGCGGTGACGATCGTACAGGCAAAATTGCTACGCACTCTGGCGGATATTTACGGGCAAAGCTGGGACCGAGGCGTCGTAGCTGAGTTTCTGGGATTGATCGGTGCCGGTATTGCATCCGGTTATGCCATGCGTTTTCTTAGCCGTGCCATAGTCAAGTTGATACCGTTCTGGGGGCAGGCGGCCGGGATGCTGTGGAGCGCAAGTGCGAGCGGTGCCAGCACATATGCGCTGGGTAAAACCGCGGTGTATTTTTTTGTGCGTCGCAAAAACGGCTTGAATATCGATGCGGAAGCGGTACGCCGGATTTTTGAAGAGGAATTGAAATACGGCAGTGAAATCCTCAAACATCGCTTACCGGGTAAATCAAAATGAAGTCGCTGATTCCACAAATGGATTGGTTGCGGCTGGCGGTTCTGTTGATATCGTTATTACCGTTGCTTGCATTGTTTATATTGGGTTTCATATGGCTTTGGCAAAACGGCCAATTGATATTCTGGTTGGTCGCCATGATCGGGTGCGCCATGCTCGGATACGGTTTGCAGCGTTGGTTGGTGCAGCGCGATCGCAAACTATTATCCGATCCGGCAGCTGAGCCGAATCCTGAGTGGCCGCCGAGCGCCGATGCAGCTTGGAAGCAAGTGGTAGTGCTCGCGGATAATTGCCGTCCTGAGGATTGGCCGTTGGAGCAAGGCACTTGGGTGTTGGCGCTCGGTCAGAAGGCAATGGAAACCGTGGCGCATTGCTATCATCCCGATGCGGACAAGCCATTGTATGAACTCACCATTCCGCATACTTTGCTGATTATCGAGCGAGCAAGCCGGGATTTGCGGCTGGATGTGGCGGAAAAGATTCCTTTCAGCAACCGATTGACCATCGGTGATTTCTTTCGTATTCAGCGCTGGACCGAGAAAGCCGAGCAGTTATTTAAGATTTACCGCGCCGGCAGTATCCTGGTTAATCCTGTCAACGCACTGCTCGGTGAGGTTTGGCGGTTATTTCGCGAACGCAGCTTCAACCAGGCCAGAGACGAATTGCACCGCTGGTTTTTGCGAGCGTATGTCTATAAAGTCGGCTATTATGCCATTGATTTGTATAGCGGACGCTTGCCGCTGGGCGAAGAGCAAATGCCACAGACGGCTACACCGGAAACGCAAACCGATCTTGCGGTTGCCGATCGGGCGACCAAGGCGGCAGTTGAGCCGTTGCGAATATTGGTGCTGGGTCGGGCCAATGCGGGAAAGTCAAGCCTGATCAATGCATTATTCGGCGAATTGACCGCTGCGGCGGATGTTTTGTCCGATACAACCCGTACGCTGCAGCCGTATACGTTGATCCGTGAAGGATTGACGCAAGCATTGATATTCGATAGTCCCGGTTGCGACAGTTCGTTCTTCGACAGCAAGCAAATGCTGATTGCGGCCGGAAACGCGGATTTGATTATTTGGGTTACTCCGGCGGATCGTCCGGACCGGCAGAGTGAGCGGCAATTTCTGGATGCCTTGCACAGCCATCAATCGGTACAAATGGATCGACGCCCGGCGCCGTTGTTGGCGGCGGCAAGCTTTATCGATCGTTTGCGTCCGGTCAATGAATGGCATCCGCCTTACGATCTGACCGATACGGGCAATGCCAAGGCGGTCAATATCAATGCCGCAATCCGGGCTGTCGCGGCAGATCTTGCAGTGCCCGTGGAACGAGTGATTCCGGTTTGCTTGCAACACGGCAGCGTGTATAACGTAAACGATACTTTGTGGGCCGTAATCTTGAATCACCAGGACGAAGCGCTGCGTGTACGTTTGATGCGCTGCCTGGATGCCCGGAAGCACACCGAGGATTGGATGTTGTTGCGCCGCCAGATGGCGGGGGCGGGACGGTTTTTACGCGATTTGCCGGAGATTCTGGGCAAGCGCACACCAAAATGACGTGTTGGCGGTTACGGAAAATCACTGCGCTAATAGAGTCGGATATCGTCTGGTGATCTCAAGCGCAATGATCGCACGGCAAGCAAGCTTGCCGCTTATCAGCGGTAATACGGTCCGTAAAATCCGCCGCGAATAGGCGGGCCGTAAATCGGGTAACCGTAGTAAGGATAGAAATAGCCGGGCTGACGATAGTAATCCGGATAGTCCGGCCACAGGTAAATCGCGGTTGCGGTAAGCAACGGGACGCGAATTGTCCGTTTACCGATCGTGAGCTCGATATCTCCGGTGATAATCCCGGCCACGGTGATTTCCTTGTCTTTGGCGTATACCGCCGGATCCAGGAATTCCGTACTTTTAATTACAAATCGGCCGATACCGGGTTTATGGGACTGCGGCCGCCCGCTGTGATCGAGCGGATGAAAAACGGCTTGCAGCAAACTCGTTTGCGCCTCGTTTTCGATGTCGATAATGACGCCACCCCAGCGTATCGGAATATCCCGATAACGTTCGGCATCGCTGTTGACTTGCTGATAGGAAAGATTCATGAACGGTGTGTTCTGAATCGCCGTCGGCAGATTGCTGCAACCGTACAACAGTATGCTGAATAACACACAATAACGTTTCATCATGACTCCTCCTGCCACGCGTTGCTATCGATTGGCCAAATTTGACAACAGCCTTCAGTAACAGTCGGAGAGGTTGGGTCGATCGCCTCTTTTTTCAATATGCAAATGGCGTGCCGTACTGTAGGTGTCAGGCGTGACGTCCGAGTGCGGCAATTACGCATAACCGCATGATTCAAAGAATCAAGAAGCAATATTTGTTGCGAAACGTATGAAGTGATTATTTTATTGTGCGGCTCGAATGTTCCGAATGAGGCGGCTCCAACGGAAAGATACGGAAGTACAAGGAATAATTTCCGGTGTTGCTTGGTCGGTTCGTATTCCGGCCGCCGTATTGATACGAGTGAATGATTCCGCCTGATCTTTCTGCTGTCGGTACCAGCTGTGCCAAACTTGCTGCGCTTCATCGGTGCTGCTTAATGTGCACAGCACTACGCCGTCGGCCGTCATCAGCGTGGCCATTTTATTGGGCCATTCTTTGATAAAACAGTACATCAAAGCTCCTTTTACAGTCATGTTATCTTCGATGCCGACAGCTTAACGTTCCAATGTTAATGTTTTATGACAGGAGGAGATCTTGCAATCACTGTGTTCGACCGGTAAGGTACCTGGCTTTGGTGATTTTTAACGATGAGATTATTGTTAATGCGGACTGCGTTTCGTTTTACGCTGATGATTTTTTCGGTTTTGGCGGTTTTTTCAATTTCCGGGTTGTTGTTTTCGCATCACGCCGGTGCGCAATATTGGTGGAATGCAAGCCGGGAACCGGTTGGCCTTGCACCCGATCCGTCGGTTACGCGGGAAGCGGTGGTTCAAGTATACGGTGCGCGTACTTTCAGCTGGCGCGGCCACTTGGGCATTCACACCTGGATAGCGGTAAAACCGACAGATGCCGAAGCCTATACCATCTATGAAGTGATCGGTTGGATGCAACAGCGCAAATTACCGGTACTGGTGATTCACGAAAACCTGCCGGACCGGCGCTGGTACGGCAATATGCCGGAAATTCTGGCGGAGAAGCGCGGGGAGGGTGTCGATGCGCTGATCGAGAAAATCGATCAAGCGGCACGTAGCTATCCATATGCCAAGAGTTACACCCTGTGGCCCGGTCCGAACTCGAATACATTCACCGCTTGGATTTCCCGTGCGGTTCCGGAGTTGAAGCTGGATTTGCCGCCGACCGCGATTGGCAAGGATTATCTTGGCCTGCGCATGATTTCCAGCGCGCCGAGCGGCAGTGGTTTCCAGTTTTCTTTCTTTGGTTTGGTGGGTATATTGGCGAGCGGAATCGAAGGTATCGAATTTAATTTTTTAGGATTATCGTTCGGTATCGACTCGAATCCGCTGGCATTGCGATTGCCGTTGATCGGGCGTAAGGAGCTGTCGGATTGGCGGGTTGTGCCGCTTTCGTTTGCTGCGCACCGAGAAGCCCGGTAAATTTCGTGCGTATCACCGTTTTACCGCATGCGCCGAATTAATCGGCGCTTTTTTTGTAACGCTCGGTTCAAAGCAGTCCTGGTTGCGCCAGGACAACGCGGTATCTGGCTTTGCCGCTGGCAAGATGCGATACGGCGTGATTGACTTGCGCAAACTCAAACAATTCCACGATAGGTTCGATGCGGTGTCGCGCTGCAAAATCCAGCATTGCCGTAATCGTGGCAGGGCTGCCGACGGGGGAGCCGGAAACCGAGTACTGTCCCGAAATAAGTGAAAATACATTGAAATTCAGAGGGTCCAGCGTAACACCCAAAAAATGCAATCTGCTCTTGGATCGCAACGCTGTAAGATAAGCATTCCAATCGAGTTGCGCATTGACGGTTGATAAAATCAGATCGAAGCGACTCGCCACCGCTTTGAGTGCACCGGGGCTGCGAGTATCCAACGTATCGTGTGCGCCCATGGCGAGCGCTTCCTTTTTCTTATCTTCACTCGAAGTAAACGCGGTTACACGGCATCCCCATGCATTGAGAAACTGCAGTGCGATATGCCCCAGGCCGCCGATACCGATCACCGCGACGTTCGCCGTCGGCGCAATGCCAATTGCAACAGTGGATTGAATACCGTGATGCCGCCGCAAAATAGCGGGCCGGCGCTGTTTGCGGGTATATCGTCCGGAATCGCGATAACGCTGACCGCCTTGGCGCGCACTTTATCGGCAAAGCCGCCGTGACGGCCTACGATAGTCGATTCCGATGCCGCACAGAGATTGTGATCTCCGGTCAGGCAACTGTGACAGGTCATGCAATAGCCGGCGTGCCAGCCAAGTCCTGCGCGTTGTCCCACAGACAAATGCGTGACATCTTCGCCTTTTGCGGCGATAGTGCCGATAACTTCATGGCCCGGTACGAACGGATATCGGGTAATTCCCCAGTGATTGTGCAGCATGCTGAGATCGCTATGGCAAATGCCGCAATACTCGACGGCGATCTCAACATCGTGGGCGTCCAGCGGGCCGGGATCGTATTCGAACGGTTGTAATGCCCCACCGGGTTCAAACGCTGCGTATGCGTTGATCATGTCGTGCTCCTCGAAAAAGATGGTGACGATCGGATTAATTATCGGTAAAAATGCCTGTCCATGCGATTCCGTCGTATCCAATGGTGCCGCGGTACATACCGCCGGTACTGAATCGCATTGCGTAGCGTCCTTGCGGATCCAATACGATTAAGCCGCCTTCGCCGCCGATGGCGGCAATTTCCGTGAGTGTATGTGCGGCAGCCTGATCGATCGGCGTACCTAGCAATCGAACTTGTGCGGCGGTGTGAAAAGCCGCAGCGGTGCGGATGAACATTTCACCGACTCCGGTCGCGGAAACCGCAACTGAGCGGTTGTCGGCGTAAGTTCCCGCGCCGATGATCGGGGAATCCCCGATGCGCCCGTAGCGTTTGTTGGTCAGCCCGCCCGTTGAGGTGCCGGCGGCAAGATTACCGAAACAATCCAACGCGACAGCGCCGACTGTGCCGTGTTTTTCGTGATTGTCCGAAGCAGCCGATTCGGCGTCAGCGTCATGGTCGAGCATGATTTGTTCACTGGCGATAGCTTGTTGCAATTGTTTCCAGCGATGCTGCGTGTAGAAATAGCCGGGATCGGAGATTTCCAGGCCCTGTTCGGTGGCGAAGCGCTCCGCACCTGCCCCGATCAGCAATACATGCTTGCTTTGGGTCATCACCGCATGCGCCGCCCGGATCGGATTGCGCACCGTAGTGACGCCGGCGACGGCGCCCGCCATACGGCTGTCGCCATCCATAATCGATGCATCCATTTCGTTGCGACCTTCGTGATTGAATACCGAACCTTTGCCGGCATTGAACAGCGGTGAGTCCTCCATGGTTACGATTGCAGCGATCACGGCATCGATACTGCTGCCGCCGGCGGCCAAAACGGTATGGCCGGCGTGCAGGGAATCGGTTAGCGCCCGGCGGTGGGCTTGCTCCCGATCAAGTGCCAATTTTTCACGCAGAATCGCGCCTGCGCCGCCGTGTATCAATAGCCGGATCCTGGTGTGGTCGGCGGATTTTGTCGGTGTTGCATGAGGGACTTGTCGGGTGGCGGTGATCATCAATTTTTGTCCGGTTTTGGGGGGGGGGTTCCGGTAATGAATCGTTCCGCTTGCTCGGCGGACATTGGCGCACCGTAATAAAATCCTTGTACGATATCGCATTGATGTTTGATGAGGAAATCCAGTTGCTGCGGCGCTTCGACACCTTCGGCGGTGATTTTCATGCCCAGGCTTCTACCCATCGCAATAATGGCTTTGGTGATTGCAACATCGTTGGACTTTTCAGGCAAATCCGCGATGAAGCTGCGGTCGATCTTAAGGCTTTTGAGCGGGTATCGTTTGAGATAGCTCATCGATGAATAACCGGTGCCGAAATCGTCAACAGCGATCGAGAAGCCCAGCTGATTGAGTTTTTCCAGTTTATCAAGGGTTTCTTGCGAATGATCCATCAAAATGCTTTCGGTCAATTCGATCATCAATTGCTGGTACGGTAGTCCGGCGGTTTGTGCAATCGCGGCAATATTTTCGACAATACCGGGCTTTGTCAATTGCCGTCCCGAAATATTGACGCTGATGATACCCTCGAATCCATACCGGTTTTTCCAATCGCGCATTTGTGCGCAGGCGGTGCGCAGTACGAATTCCCCGATCGGAACGATTAATCCGATTTCTTCCGCGATGGGAATGAAATCCGATGTATTGATCATGCCGAGCGAAGGATTGCGCCAGCGCACCAAGGCCTCGAAGCCGATGACCTGGTTGCGATGAATATCGATCAATGGCTGATAAAGCAAAAATAATTCTTTTTGCTCCAATGCGCGGCGCAAAGCATGCTCCAGCGTGAATCGCTTCATGCTTTTGGTTTCCATTTCGGGTTTATAGATCAGACAGTGATTTTTGCCGCGATTCTTGGCACTGTACATGGCATTATCCGCGTTGCGCAGCAATGTCGGGATATCGGTGGTGTCGTCCGGGCAGAAACTGGCGCCGATGCTGGCACCGATAAAAACCTCCTTGCCGCTGAGCATGAATGGCAGCGATAATTTATTGATGACTCTCTCTGCAATCAATTCCACTTGCCGGGTGTTTTGAGTGTTTTCCAGAATCATTGCAAATTCGTCGCCGCCGATGCGACACAATACATCGCCTTCGCGTAAATCCTGATTGAGTCGTTGTGCGACCGCAAACAATAATTCATCGCCTACATGATGGCCCAGTGTGTCGTTGACGTGTTTGAAGTCGTCGAGATCGATCAACATGACGCAGCAACAGGTATTGTGCTTCAGTGTCGCATTCACGATGTTTTCCAAACGTTCCTTAAAATAATGGCGATTGGGTAAGCGTGTGACATTGTCAAAATAGGCGAATTGATGTAACCGGCTTTCCGCTTCCTTGCGCCGTAACAATTCATGATCCAGATTGATCCGGTGCGATTCGATTTTATCGAGCATGGCGTTGAATCCGGTGGCCAATTCCCCTAATTCATCATTGTTACCCAAATGAAAACGCAACGAATAGTCGTTGGTGGAAGAAATCATGCGCATGTAATCGGTCAATTCCACAATCGGACGTATCAGATTAAGCTGCATTCGTTTAAGCATCAGGATTCCCAGTGCACAAGCAACGATCAGCGCGAGCAATGCAAACAGGGCGAATTTTCTAAGTTGTAGATAGATGGGATCAAGCGTTGCGTCGATGTAAATTTCCCCGAGCGTTTGGGTGCTGATTTGAATCACGTGCTGAACACGGATTTCGGTGAAATAATCGCTTACCGATGCGGTTTGATCAAAACCGTCGACGGGTGATCGGGGGTATGCGGCGAATATTTTTCCTGCAGTATCGACTACCACGACTTGCTGGATATGCGGCGACCAGTGCAACGCTGCGAGAATAGTCTCCGCCGATTGAAAATCATTGAAGGCGATTGAAGCCGCGAGACTTTCGCCGAGCATGTATGCTTGATTGGTGATTTCTTGTATCAGGCTGTTTCTGCTGCTCAGCAAGATAATTGCTGCAATGCTGGTGACTAATATCAGCATGGCCAAGCTCGCCGGAATAATGTTAATTAGCAGCAGCTTGTTTCCAATCTTCAAGTTTTGATAAAACTTCATCGAGATCGCTCTAATAGATTTTTTTTGCCAAAACCAAGAGTTTGGAGCTTAAGTGTAACCCCGCTTGCTTGGCTGCGGTCAAATTGATTTCAAATATCATACGGCGATTTTCAATTTTGATCACGATCATTGCATCTTTTATCGAGAAATCAGTAACCTCCGTGACGACGAGCACGGGCATATCCCTTGTTGCCTGAAAGATCTCAGGTGCCGATTGAATATCGTCTTCGCTGATGAATACCGCCTGGCAACGCCTGATTTTGCGGATATCGGTTATTTTTTCAATAACAAGGGTGGCATTGTGCGGGCGCTTGTCCGTATATGCCGCAAGCTCCCCTCTGATTTGATCAGCCCGTAATGTGCAGATGCGCAGTGTATTGTTTGGCAGCTCGGGCCATTCGGTAAATAGTGTGAAGTTATACAGAAAAGCGGCTTTCATGGCGTATTCCGAGAAAGCCTTGTCTTGAGCCGATGCGGTTGCGGGCAGGCCGAAAAGAAATACCGATAACAGAATAAATCGGCGCATCGTCACTTGAAATCGTAACCGAGTTGCAGCCAGAAATTACGCTCGTCCTGGGCGATCACCGCAAGCGGCAGATTGTAATCCGGCGCGACATGCATATAGTCGGTGCCGAAAAGATTGCGTACGGTGAATGTGGCATGCAAATTCCGCAACAACCGGCCGGTACCCAAGGTTACATTGGTAACCGTATATCCGCTGATAATATCGTTACTGAATGCTTTGCGGCTTGAGACCGTTTGAACCTCCACCGCACCGAATAATTTTTCGGCGAACAACGGTGCGGTGAGGTTGATCTTGCCGAGATGGTGTGGTGAGTTGATCGCCCAATGGTGGTCGTTATTTCTGGAGTCTTGATAGGCATAGCTTGCACGCAGGCGTATATTATTTTGCCAATGATGTTCCGCTTCCAATTCCACTCCGGTTGCCTGGCCGCCGCGGATATTGCGATATTGAACAAAATCAGGATTGTACGGAATGCTGTTGATGAAATTGCGGGTGCTTTGGTGATAAGCCGTTGCCAGTACTCGGGACTGGTTACTCCAGCGGCGCTCCAAAACCAATTCGGAAGCATTGACATATTCTATGCCGAGCCCGGGATTGGCGAAAATCGAGCGATCGTCGGTATAGTATTTCTCAAAGGGGGTGGGGGTTCGGTGCGCCTGGCTATGCGACAAACGGATAAAATGATCCGGCAAGGGTTCATAGATTAGCGCGAAGCGGGGTGAAGCCGCGTCGCCGTCATCGGTAAAGTGATCGTACCTTACACCAAGATTCAACCATAGATTGTCGCGCACGGTAAATTCGTTCTGTACGTACAAGCTGAAGCTGCGGCGCCCCTGATTTGAAGCGAACGCAGGGTTTTCCTGTCGCCGCTGAAAATCATCGCGATAGACGATACCTAAAACAAGCTTGTGAAAATCAAACCAATTGATCGCAAATTTTGCTTCGGTGCTCCACCGACTGCCGGCGGCTTTTTCCGTCCACAATTGACCGGCGTATAAGTTATTGGCCAGGTGATGATAATCGCTGTAGTCCGCCAGCAAGGAAAGCTTGATACGATCGGAAAGATCGGTGTGATATTGTCCGGCGATGAACTTGGTCGCATCGTTATAAAAATATCGACTGTTAAAGTCGGCTGTGTACGGGGCGGTTGGAACTTCCTTGTGGCGGCGGCCGAAGCCTGCTTCAATCAACCAATTGTTGCCTTGCAGTTTACCGAACAAGCGCTGATTGTCCTGTTCATCCAGGTGACGGGCATTACCGCCCTGATGAACCGGATTGCCATCGTCAAACGGTGGAAAATAAAAATTTTGTCCGTTACTCTTAAGCCCGGATGCCGACATCAAAAGATCGACATTGTTTTCAAATTGCTTGCCGAAGGTGATCCGGCCGCGTCCGGTTTCGAAGCTGCCCAGCGATATCCCCGCCTGGGCGCCACCGAATTGCTTTCCTCTTTTGGTAATGATGTTGATGATGCCGAAGAAAGCATTATTGCCGTAAGCGACAGATCCGGGACCCGGGATATATTCCACCCGCTCGATCAATTCGACATCGATTAATCCATCGTGACCGAAGTAAGCTTGATTGAACACGTTATCGTTGACTTGCACGCCGTCTATCAGCAGCATGATTCGGCCGCTATATTCTCCGGGACTGCTATATCCGCGTCCGCCGAGAAAATCGTACGCACGGTCATAGGTAATGTTCAGGCCGCGCATGCTGCTTAAAATGTCCGCCAGTGTGCGATAGTTGTACGCTTTGATATCCGCGGCAGTAACGATGCTGACAGCGGACGGCGCATCACTGACTTGTCGGGCGATTTTTGATGCGGTTACGACTTCAAAGCCGAGCAATTCTTCCAATGACGCATTGGAAAGACTCCGATTTGCCGATTGTGCGATGACGTGCTGAGTGCTTGAAAACAACAGGATGCACGACAAGCAAATGCAAACTGAGGTGATTCGTATAACCGGTCTATTTGGGGATTGAGATTGATAAAAAAGAATTCGATGAAAGAAAAGCGCAAGCCGAAGTACCATGTGAGCCCGGCTCATCCAATTAGCGGAATACTCGCGAAAGATCCAAAAACCAGTGGAAAATTCCGGCAATCAAACATACGATGCATTTAAGGAAAGAGTTCCGCATTCTAATCTAAATTTTTAACCCGGGTTAGCCTATTGCTTGATTGCGGCAGACCCGGATTATCTGCTATCTATTGAAGTGGTACTCAAAAACTGAACAGCTTGTTAAGTATTGACAAAACAGTTTGCTGAAACCGATACCGGTTTGCGGTAATCTTATGCGGATCATGGATCGAGCAATCGCCATATATTTGATAGAGGTAATTTATGGATAAAAAAACCAATATAAACATCGGGTTTATTATCACAGCATTAGTGACCTTGTTATTGGTGCAGCATTTGTATTCGCAATACACACAAATCCAACCGATTCCATATAGCCGATTTCAACAACTGCTGGAGCAAGGCCAAGTCGCGGAAATCGCGATTACCGAAAATCAAATTTTCGGGACGTTGAAAGAAAAGCATGCCGATGGCTATAAAGATTTTGTGACCACGCGAGTGGAACCCGAATTGGCCGAGATCTTGGACAAGCATCACGTGGTTTATACCGGTGTCGTGCAAAGTACATGGTTGCGCGATTTGCTTTCCTGGGTGGTCCCCACCGCCATTTTCATCGGTATCTGGCTTTACGTGATTCGCCGTATGGGAAGCGGCATGGGTAGCGGCCTGATGTCGATCGGCAAAAGCCGCGCGAAAGTATTTGTCGAAAAAGAAACCAAAGTGACTTTTGACGATGTGGCTGGTGTCGACGAAGCCAAGGAAGAGCTCATCGAAATCATTCATTTTTTGCGTAATCCGACGGACTACAGCCGTTTGGGGGGGCGAGCGCCGAAGGGCATCTTACTGGTCGGTCCGCCGGGAACCGGAAAGACATTGCTGGCGCGCGCGGTTGCCGGTGAGGCCGGTGTGCCGTTTTTCTCGATTTCAGGATCGGAATTCGTGGAAATGTTTGTCGGTGTCGGTGCCGCCCGGGTGCGTGATTTGTTCGAGCAAGCGCGGCAAATGTCGCCCGCTATCATTTTTATCGACGAATTGGATGCATTGGGACGCGCTCGTGGTGCATATGGATTGGGTGGCGGGCACGACGAGAAGGAACAAACGTTGAATCAATTGCTCGCCGAATTGGATGGTTTTGATCCCAGCAGTGGTATCGTATTGCTGGCGGCTACCAACCGCCCCGAAATATTGGATCCCGCACTGTTGCGTGCCGGTCGGTTCGATCGCCAGGTATTGGTGGATCGGCCTGATAAATTGGGTCGGGAACAGATTCTTGCTGTGCATATAAAGAAGGTCAAATTGAATCCGGATGTCAAAATCGAACAAATTGCCGCGCTGACACCAGGATTTACCGGTGCGGACTTGGCCAATCTCGTCAATGAGGCCGCTTTGCTGGCGACACGGCGTGCAGCCGCTGCGGTTGCGATGGACGATCTTAACAATGCGATTGAACGTATTGTTGCTGGATTGGAAAAACGCAACCGGCTGCTCAATCCGAATGAACGCCGGGTGGTTGCCTTTCATGAATTGGGGCATGCGATGGTAGCGCTGGCGTTACCGGGTACGGACGAAGTGCACAAAGTATCGATCATACCGCGCGGCGTCGGTGCGTTGGGTTATACCATTCAGCGTCCCACTGAAGACCGCTTTTTGATGACTCGTGTCGAGTTGCTCAATAAGATGGCGGTGTTACTGGGCGGGCGTGCCGCGGAGCAAGTGGTGTTTAATGAAGTCTCCACGGGTGCTGTTGACGATCTGGCACGTGCCACCGATATCGCTCGTGCCATGGTATTACGGTACGGAATGAGCGATACATTGGGCAATGTCGCTTATGATCGCGAGCAATCCGCCTTTTTGCAGCCGAATATGCCGATCCCGCAAACCGTTCGCGGTTATAGCGAAGAGACTGCCAATCAGATCGACCATGCGGTACGGACGCTGATAGAGCAGGCATTGGCGCGTGCCATCGTAATATTACAGACCAATCGATCATTGTTGGATCAAACCGCAGCTGCACTACTCAAAACCGAAACGTTGAATCAACCTGAAATAATTAAGCTCAAGCAATCAATTGTTACTGAAGTACCAAATAATGTCTGATCGATGTTGCTGAACGTACGAAGTGCATTCGCCCGTTCGCTTAACTAAGGTGGCAAAATGACAAAGCAAAGGTCAATACAATCCGTGAAAATTTGGAAAATGTGCTGGATCGCTTGCTGTGCGCTGGGCGGGGGATTTCTGCTGTCTTTTTTGGGATTCGGCCTGCTGTGGAGTGGCATTGCTTGGATGTTTCAAATCGCGATGTTTGTGCCTTTTATGCTACTGTCTTACGCAATATTTCGTTGGAGCGGGGGGGGCATCGGCCTATGCGTGCTGATTTTGGTCGGTGCCGCGCCGCTGGGTGCATTGATGGTGCAATTTCGTGATACTACCGGTTCGAATCTGCTGACAACCTTGATGACGGCATGCTGGGTGATCGGCGTATTGGCAGGTTGCTATTTAGGGAAATCATTCGGCAGCCCGCCTGCAGTGCAATCCGATGGTAATGCTCCGGCCAGCGATTCTTAGCCGTTTCGTCATAGCAAAAAGATTGTCGCCAAACCTAAAAATATGAAAAAACCGCCGCTGTCGGTTACCGCAGTGATCATCACACTGGAACCCAGCGCAGGATCGCGCCCTAGCTTTCGCAATGTCAGCGGAATCAATACCCCCAGGATCGCTGCCAATAGAAGATTGAGCACCATAGCCATGGTCATCACCATACCCAATTCTGCATTTTGATAGATTGCGAAAGTAAATACGCCGATGATGGTTCCCCAGATCAATCCGTTGACAAGACTGACACCGACTTCTTTGCGCAACAGCTTCCAGGCGCTTCCGGTATTGATTTGCTCCAATGCAAGCGCCCGCACAATCATGGTGATGGTTTGGTTGCCGGAATTTCCCCCTATACCCGCAACGATCGGCATCAGCGCCGCAAGCGCGACCAGTTTTTCGATCGAATCCTCGAACAAACCGATTACCCGCGAAGCGATGAAGGCGGTTATCAGATTAATCGCCAACCAGCCCCAGCGGTTTTTTACGCTTTTTAGCACCGACGCGAAGATATCCTCTTCTTCACTTAATCCGCCCAGGTTCAAGGCTTCGTTTTCCGCCTTATCGCGAATAAAATCGATAACCGTATTCACGGTGACGCGCCCCAATAATTTATCGGCATCGTCCACCACGGATGCTGAAACCAAATCATAGCGTTCAAAGGCATTGGCAGCTTGCTGAGCGACATCGCCGGGGTGCAATTTGATCATTTCCTCTGTCATTACGTCTGCCACTAATGTTTCAGGATCGCTGACCAGCAGTCGATTAATCAATAGCACCCCTTTCAATTGCTCGTTGCGATCCACGACAAACAATTGGTCGGTATGATCCGGCAATTCTTCCAGCCGACGCAAATAACGCAATACCACCTCCAAACGAATATCTTCGCGAATCGTGATTACATCGAAATCCATCAGCGCACCCACGGAATCTTCCGGATACGACATCGCCGCGCGCAGCTGCTCACGCTCTTCGATAGGTAGTGAGCGAAACACATCGTCGATCACAATTTTCGGTAAATCCGGGGCAAGATCCGCGATTTCGTCGGTATCCAGATACTCCGTTGCGGCGATCAATTCCTGATTACCCATATCAGTGATCAATGTGGCGCGCACTGCATCCGAAGTTTCCAGTAATACTTCCCCGTCGTGTTCGGCATTAACCATACTCCAAATGAGCAATCGATCTTCCATCGGCAATGCTTCGAGAACATGTGCGATATCGGCGGGATGCAGCTGGTTCAAATAATCCTTCAATTCATCCAGATTTTGCTTTTGCACCGACGATCCGCTCAGCGATCGATCTTGTAAGTCCTGTAAATTAACCAACCCTTCGATTAGTTTGTATTTTCGCAACAAATAAGTAATTTGCTGCAAAGGCGTAGGGGAGTCGGGGGTATTGTTATCGTTGTCTGTTGCTTCTGTCATGGCGGATTTAAGCTGGTTTTTTCACTATTGTACGCAGCTTCTAACGGTCTTATGTTGTTTGAGTCATGAGGATTTACAGTCAATTAAATTTTAATCAAACTGATTGTGAGCGTGCTTGCCTCATTCCATTTAAAGCATAAACCCAAATAAAGTCGGTAATTGTTAAATTATTTTAAATAAACTTAAATTATTGCTTTAATTATAATCTTTTACTATTTGAATATATGTATAATTGATTTGGTTTTTGAAGCTTAAGAAGAGAAATAAGCCGTATTTTCATGTTCTATTTCGTTTCCCATATAGCCAGTATTTTGAATATCATTCCCACATATGTCTTGTACTGTTTACGAATAACAAGGCAAAATCAATCAAAATTTAAGCATCCTATCGTGATACTGAAAAAATGGTGCCAGATTCGATTCAATCTAAGACTGATTTCCGACTGATGAACGATTTTAACTTTCTGTCAGCGGTTCAAGCAGCGGCTCGCAACCGAAGATGGAATTATAACTATGCGTTTAAGCGGAGGTTTTAGATCATGGGAGATTTATATTTAAACTTTCAGAAGTATTTTGAAATCGTAATGGCCGATACAGACGAACTGCTTGAGCATGTTTATAAGCTGAGATATCAAGTATTGTGCGTCGAAAAACGTTTACCCGGATTTGAATCTGAACATTGTCCGGACCAAATGGAACAAGACGATTATGATCGGCATTCTTCGCATGTTCTCCTGAAATACAAGCCGACGGGAGAGTATATTGGAACAGCACGTTTGATTCTTCCCGACCCATTAGAACTCGAGAAACAATTTCCGATCGAGTTGTATACACAAGTCGATCCGGATATCTGCAATGTTTCTAAATTATCCCGTCTTCAGACCGCTGAAATTTCGCGTTTCTTAGTGGTAAAGAAGTTTGATCGGCGTAAGAACGATCGGCGTGCAGAAAACCGACGCCAATTAAATTTAGTGATTGACAACGACAAAAGAGAACGGGAAGATCGCAGGGTATTGGATCGCCGTTCGGCCATAAGTATTGCATTGGTGTTGACAACAGGCATCATACGGTTATCCGTTACACATAAAATCGTGAACCTCTTATCGATTATGGATCCGGCACTGAACAGGTTGTTAGGTTTTTATGGTTTAAATTTCAAACCCATCGGTCCTGTTATTGATTATCATGGCGCCCGGCGGCCTTACTACATTAATCTGGAAGAGGTTCTTTTAAAATTGCACCAGGAGTATCATGATTTCTGGGAAATAGTAACGGATAAGGGTTTATACAGCCTGAGCGAATGCGAACACCAGGTGAATTTTCGATATCAATAAGTTTTCGAAGCAAAAAAATTACACGTTTTCTGCATTTGATCTGCCTTGCTGTCAATAAAAGGGCGTTGGCGTTGCGTGTTTTTATATTTCGAGAACAATCAACAAATCCGACTATCTCCTAGCTAAAGTTTCAATAAAAAGCAATAAAATTAAACTTTATTGATTGTATCCAATTGGTTAGGAAACTATTGCCACGCTCTCGTCATTCAAAGCATAAAACGCCGATTCTATGTTGCGCGTTGGCTTTATGCTTATTTTTCCTGAAAACGGAAGCGGAAGCACACAATCATTACAGGATTGTCACTAACGCCGGGGTTACTGATAAAAAAATTTCAGTCAATGGATTACGTTCCATTTTCGGTATGCGCATGAGAACATGGACCGACGGCACCAAAATCAGGGTTTTCGTACTTGCAGACGAACATGAATTGCATCAAATCGTATCAAAAGAAAAATTAAATGTATTTCCTTACCAATTAAGGTCCACGTGGGACCGTTTAGTTTTCTCAGGTACTGGACAAGCGCCAATCCAAGTAAATTCCAGTGAAGAAATGCTGCAAAAGATTGCCAATACGCCAGGAGCAATCGGTTATCTATGGAGTATGGATATCGATGAAAATGTCAAGGTGCTCGAGGTTGAGTAACGCCTACCGGCAATGCCGGCTCATATTACCGCGAGTGGCAGCATTTTTCTTGCTGATGCTGGCGCTTACGTTCACGCATGCTCAACAGCAGCCTGCACTAAAACATTCACCGATTGATTCGACGCAACGTTTCATACAATGGTTGAACATAGCGGATCTGCCGAATCGAATCGCCGATTCAGTCGAATCCGAGAAAAAGCCGGGATTCATTAATAACGCAATGAGTTTCATCAGAAATAAGGATTTCCAGATTCATGGGTTTTTAGGTCAGGCTTATATTACGACCTCCGACAACGATGTGTTCGGAAACAGTGATAACGGTGGAAGTTTCGGCTTGACCGAAGCCGGACTGAATGCATCGATGAGGCCTTTGCCGCAAGTACAATTATCTGCGCAAGTATTATCACGTCGTGCCGGTGAAGGGAACTCTGGAATGCCGCGGCTTGATTACGCAATTTTTGATTACCGGCTATTCTCGCATGATGCCAATCAATTTGGAGTACGCATTGGGCGATTAAAAAACCCGTTCGGTTTTTATAATGAAACCCGCGATGTGGCACATACTCGTCCAAGTATATTACTACCGCAGTCGATTTATTTTGATCGCACCCGCAATTTGGGATTATCCAGTGATTCGATTCAAATTTATGGCGACTTGGAAATATTCAACTTAGGTGTATTGTCGACCCAATTCGGCATAGGATTTCCGATTGTAGGTGATAGAGATACGGAAAGTTCATTACTGGGGGTTGTATTGCCCGGTCAGCTTAATAGGGAAGTCACATATATCGGTCGGGGTATCTTTGAAACCAATGATAAGCGGCTTAGGTTGGGCATTAGCGGGTTATGGCTGAATACTTCGTATGATCCCAGCCGGCAGCATCATGATCCGTTAGGACCTGGTGCTTTGCAATTTACCCCCGTGATATTTTCAGCGCAATATAACGCCGAACGCTGGTCACTGACCAGCGAGTACGCGATTCGTAGCTTCTTGTACAACAATCACTTCAATAATCCAGCATTAAATGGATTGGATTTTGTCGGTGAAAGTTATTATATCCAGGGTGAATATCGGTTTACACCCAAATGGGAAGGATTCGTCCGTTATGACGCGCTCTTTACTGACAGAACAGACCGAGACGGCAGTGAATGGGCATCCCAGCTTCCGACGAGAAGCGGGCTGGGATATACTCGTTTCGCCAAAGATATTACCGTGGGGTTGCGCTGGAATATTACCCCAGCTTTTATGTTGCGAGGAGAGTATCATCACATTAATGGCACCGGATGGCTCTCAAGGCTAGATAACGATCCCTCAAAAGAAGGGCACCCCAGTCAATATTGGGACTTGTTCGCAATCCAAGCATCTTATCGATTTTAATTGTATGTGCAATGAATCAGATTGCTGAAAATAAAGAACAAAAAAATAACCGGCTTGCAATAAACGAGGCACGTAGATTTCGCAGCCTGCGGTGGAAAATTTCGTTGGGCAGCAGCTTGATTTTGTTGGTTGTAGTCATGTTGTTTTGTTTTATCAGTTATCTTGGTTTAATGAAAAATTTTGATGATCAAAGAGAAACTGAATATAGGCGTTATGCTAGAGAAATCAACAGCTTAATAAAGAATACGTCGCGTAAATTATTCAATCTGGCTGAAACGATTCCTTTTCTCGATGGTATGAATAATGCATTATTGAGCGGCGAAAGCCGCCTGCTCAGCCAAGTTTTCGATGCACATTGGACGCTGTTGCAATTCCATAATAATGTCGAGTTTGCTTATTTTTACGATTCCCAGAATCGGCCGATTGCAAGCTGGAATAACCCGGGCCTGCAATCGGCCAGTGTGCCATTGATAGAAAATTGGGTAAAACTCGTCACCCGGAATGAGCAGCCGATCAGTCCGATTTTTTGCCAGGAAACCTGTATTCAATATATCGTTGCACCGGTGCTGGCCGGCGGTAAAAAGGTCGGTGTATTGGTGATGGGTATCTCACTTGCGGATGTATTATTAGCTTTTAAAAACATATTAGGCACGGATATCGGTCTGTTGATCACCAAACAAGCGGATTCGATAGCGCAGGATAATTTTGACATTGCGCGATGGAATGTCTTTGTTTCTGCACTAACTAATAAAGATTCAAACAAAGAGGTGCTCAAGAAAGCCGCCGATACCTTTCCCAATGTGAGTGCACTGGCGGCAGGCATTCAGTTTCGTGTGGACAATCAATTTTATCAATTGAAATTATTTCCGCTAGATTCTTATCAATCCGATCAAGCGCACCTTATAGCGATCACCAATGTCACGACGGCAGTCAATAATATCCATAATTCAATTTGGAAAATCGCTTTTATCGGTTTACTCGGACTGATTTTTGCTGAAATTTTGCTGTTTTTTATTTTTACCCGCTTACTGGCACGTTTAAAGAATGTTGTCTTTCTGTTGCCATTGCTTGCCAGCGGTCAATTTGAGAAGTTTCGCAGTTCGCTTGCGCCTGCGGAAAACACGCCAAGAATCCGGGATGAAGTCGATACCTTGATAGAGGCGGCGGTATCATTGTCGCTGCAACTGGAGAAGCTGGAACAAGAAGTAACTTCCCGCACGCAAATGCTGATTGAGCAAAAGAATGCGCTGAGAAAAGAAAAAGACTTCGTGGAAAATTTATTAGATACCGCGCAAGTTGTTGTTATAACGCAAGACTTCAAGGGAAACATTATTTCATTGAATGCCTATGGGGAAATGCTATTAAGTTATTCCGAGACCGAATTGAGAGGAAAGTCGTTTTTTCATTTACTTATCCCGGATTACGAATCTCAAGACATGCTCTCCCGTTTTAATGAAATTCATGCCGGTCAGCGAATGCAATTGCGCCACGAAGCTATTACTCATTGTAAGGATGAAACCAAGCGTCACGTAGTTTGGTTACACTCGCACTTGGCTTGGCAATCGGAAGACGATCCTTCGATTTTGTCGGTCGGATTGGATATTACCGAGTATAAGCGGATAGAAGGGCATCTTGCTTGGCTGGCGGATCACGATCCGCTCACTAATTTATACAATCGCCGTCGCTTCAGCGAGGAATTGGAGCATGTACTGAATCGTGCCGAGCGTTACCAGCATCCGGGAGCTTTATTATTTTTTGATCTGGATCGCTTCAAATATATCAATGACACCAGCGGTCACCAAGCAGGCGATACTTTGCTGAAAATGGTCGCAAATATGCTAACCCAAACAATTCGGATTGATGACGTCATCGGTCGCCTTGGCGGCGATGAATTTGCCATTATTTTGCCGGAAATCAATACCAGTGGCGCTATCGAAGTAGCCAAAAAGGTTTTGGATCAGCTAAATTCCGCGCAATTGGTCATCCATAATCGCACCCATAAGGTATCCGCAAGTATCGGTATCGCACTGTTTCCTGAACACGGCGCAAATATCCATGATCTGCTGGCTGCAGCTGATATCGCGATGTACGAAGCCAAAGCATTGGGGCGTAATGCCTGGTATCTGTTTTCCGATAAGGACAGGAGCCGGGAACGTCTTCAGAATCTGGTTTATTGGAAGGAGAAAATTGAATACGCGCACTTGCATGATAATTTTATTTTATATTTCCAACCCATCTTACATATAGATACAAGAGAAATCACACATTTCGAGATTTTATTGCGCATGAGCGATCGGGATGGTGCAATTTTTTCTCCGGCCGACTTTATTCCAGCAGCGGAGCGAACGGGATTGATTCATACCATTGATCAAATGGTATTACGCAAAGCCATCGCACAAATTGCCTTATTCTATCAAAAAGACTGTAAGGTAAAATTTTCGATCAATTTATCGGCGTATGCATTCAATGATCCTGAGTTACTGCCAATTCTTAAGGAAGGGTTAGCTTCCCATGATTTAAATCCGGAAAACCTCATGTTTGAAATAACCGAGACAGCGGCATTGGAAGATCTTCCCGGTGCGCGTGCATTAATGGGTGAAATCAGAGAGCTGGGTTGCGGGTTTATTTTGGACGACTTTGGCGTCGGCTTTTCATCGTTCTATTACTTAAGAGAATTACCCGTCGACGTAGTGAAAATTGACGGTTCTTTCATTCGCAATTTACCGAATAACAGCGACGATCTGATTCTGGTGAATGCGCTTTGCAGCGTCGCACGCGGCTTCGGTAAAAAGATTACTGCGGAATTTGTTGAAAACGCTGAGATCTTTTCAATCATTGAAGGAATGGATATTGACTACGTCCAAGGATACTATATCGGAAAGCCGCTACCCAAGATCGAGATTACAAATCCCCTTATAAAAAACCGTATTCAAACTTGAAATTGATAATTATTCCCATTCATAATATAGTTGGGGAAGCGTCGATTAATTCGGTGAACAAGGGGCGAGTTACCCTCGCAATTAAAGCGATTCGCTCGTACAGTTTTGATTAGCGCTTCCTTGGTTTTTTAAAACGCCATAAACTCTTTCTAGGTACTTTCATGTCGCACTTGATTTCAGCACGTCTTATTTCAGTTTTATTGCTTGCTTCTTCGTTGCTTATCGCGCCACTCGCGGTAGCTGAAGAGGTCATTGTCTATTCTGCTCGGATTGAGCAGCTCATCAAGCCGATGTTTGACGCCTTTACCCATGAAACCGGCATCAAAGTCAAATATACCACCGATAATGAGGGGGCTTTACTTGCACGTTTGCAAGCGGAAGGGAAGAATACGCCAGCGGATATGCTAATTACCGTTGATGCCGGAAATCTGTGGGCCGCCGCGCAATCGGGCTTATTGAAGCCGGTGCGATCCGAATTGTTGGAAAATAACATTCCACCGCATCTGCGGGATCCTGATCATGAATGGTTCGGGTTGTCCGTTCGCGCCCGCACCATTATCTATAATACGAAAAAGGTGAATCCCTCCGAACTTTCCACCTATGAGGACTTGGCGGATCCGAAATGGCATAAGCGTTTATGCTTGCGCTCATCGAAAAAAGTATACAACCAATCGCTGGTTGCCATGATGCTTGCCGAGCATGGCGCGGCCGACACGGAAAAAGTGGTGAAAGGTTGGGTAGCCAATTTGGCGACTCCTCCGCTACCTGATGACACGAAAGCACTCGAATACGTTGCTGCCGGGAAATGTGACGTGACAGTGGTGAATACCTATTATTTCGGCCGCTTGATGCATAAAGATCCGGATTTGCCACTGGCTGTCTTTTGGCCCAACCAGCAAAGTACCGGTGTGCATGTCAATGTATCCGGTGCGGGTATTACCCGGTATGGCCGTAATCAAAAAAATGCCGTTAAGCTTCTGGAGTTTTTGTCTTCCAGTAAAGCGCAAAATCTGTTTGCCGATTTGAATATGGAATATCCGGCCAATCCGGCAATCAAGCCGGATACATTCGTTGCCGGTTGGGGTACATTCAAGCAAAACCCACTGAATCTCTCCAAAGCCGGTGAGCTTCAAACAACTGCGGTTAAACTCATGGACCGTGTCGGTTATCAGTAATCAGGCTTACGAAACGCAAACACCGGCGGGCGTGTCGCCGCCGGCACCGAAATTTCCCTTTAAATACCTTTGCGTATCTTGTTGAATGACAATATGGCGTTTTATTCCTTTTGCCGCCGCACTTCTGGTTTTGGCACCCGTAGCGGTCATTTTTTCTGCATTCTTCGCTCCTGCCGATGAGATATGGCAGCACCTCATCGACACTACGTTAACAACATTACTGATTAATACCTTTTGGCTTGCATGCGGGGTTATTGCCGGAACCGCGCTGCTTGGCATCAGCTTGGCCTGGTTGACGTCTGTGTATGAATTCCCAGGTTGCGGCTTCTTTAGTTGGGCGCTTTTACTCCCTCTGGCAATGCCGGCTTATGTCATTGCATTCGTTGCTTTGGGATTACTTGATTTCACCGGCCCGATTCAAACCTGGTTACGCGCTTGGCTGGATTCCGAAATTTCCTGGTTTCCGGAAATTCGGAGCAGACCGGGCGTGATCGTTGTCCTGACGTTTGCTTTTTATCCTTATGTTTACTTACTTGCCCGCAATGCTTTCTTGAGTCAGGGCAAGCGTTCTTTGGAAGTAGCGCAATCGCTGGGGCTGACTCGTCGACAAGGTTTCTTCAAAGTGGCGCTGCCCATGGCCCGACCTTGGATTGCCGGCGGCCTCATGCTGGTGCTGATGGAAACTTTGGCGGATTTCGGTACGGTCGCGGTGTTTAATTACAACACATTTACCACCGCCATTTATAAAACATGGTTCGGTATGTTTTCCTTAAGTGCAGCGTCTCAATTGGCATCCGTACTGATTATTTTGGTTTTTGCCGTGATCGTTCTGGAACAGCATTTCCGCATGCGGATGCGATACGCTGAAAGCAAAAAAAGCCAGCGTGCACAGCGCATCCCGCTGCAAGGCGCTGACAAATGGTTGGCGGCAAGCTTCGTTGTCAGCGTGTTTTTTCTAGCTTTCTTGTTGCCTTTGATTCAATTGAGTATCTGGGCTGTCAATTCACTTGCGGCGGATTTCGATCTGACACAATACGGTGAATTTCTGTGGCACTCGCTAGCCCTATCGGGATCAGCCACCGTCTTGATTACCTTGACTGTGATTACCATGGTTTATGCGGCGCGGCGTTTTCCCGGAATAGCGATGCGCCACGCAGTACGCACCGCTACAATCGGCTACGCCTTACCGGGTACTGTATTGGCGATTGGTGTGTACACGCCCATGGTTTGGTTGGATGGGAAACTCAGCGACTGGGTGCTGCAGTGGTTTCAGCTCGAAACCGGCCAATTGATACAGGGCACCTTGATCACCATGCTTATTGCATACTTGATTCGTTTTTTAGCGGTGGGGCATTACCCGATTGATGGTGCCATGCAGCGCGTAACGCACCATATTGATGAAGCAGCGATGAGTCTGGGAACTCATGGGTGGGGGATGATCCGGAAAATTCACTTTCCTATTCTGAAGCCGGGGGTTTTTACCGCGGCGACTCTGGTATTTATCGATGTCATGAAAGAAATGCCCATTACCCTGATGACCCGTCCTTTTGGCTGGGATACGCTATCGGTGCGAATCTACTCGCTGACTTCGGAAGGGCAGTGGGAGCGGGCCGCTCTACCCGCGATAACATTGGTAGCCGCAGGACTGATACCGATCCTGTTTTTTATGCGCCGGACAGAGGAGTAACCCGATGAGTGGTGCGCTGCTACAACTTGATCATGTAATGCAATCATATGGAGCGCAAACTATCCTTGATGATCTTACTTTTGCTTTAGAGAAAGGGGGGATCGGTTGCTTGCTTGGTGCCAGCGGTTGCGGAAAAACCACGGCGTTACGCTGCATTGCCGGGTTTGAATCGATTTCGACCGGTAAGGTGATTCTGAACGGTGTCTGTGTCAGCTGCGCCGAGTTTAGTATGCCACCGGAGAAAAGGCGCGTCGGCATGGTGTTTCAAGACTATGCTTTGTTTCCACATCTCAATGTGGCTGAAAATATCAGTTTCGGCCTATATCGATTGCCACGGGCGGAACGTAACCAGCGAGTGGAGGAGTTATTGCACATCGTGCAGTTGACCGCGGTAGTCGATCGATATCCGCATGAACTGTCCGGCGGACAGCAGCAGCGCGTCGCACTGGCGCGCGCACTGGCACCCAAGCCGGAATTATTGTTGTTGGATGAGCCTTTTTCCAATTTAGATGTCAGTTTGCGTGAACAGTTGGGAGTAGAGGTGCGTGACATTATCAAAAGTCAAGGAGCCACAGCTATTCTGGTAACTCATGACCAAGCGGAAGCCTTTGCAATTGCGGATAAAATCGGCGTAATGCACCAAGGTCGAATACAGCAATGGGATAGTGCGTTTAATTTATATCATCGTCCGAATAACCGGTATGTTGCCAATTTTATCGGTCAAGGTGTATTTGTGCCGGGAATTGTGATCGATTCTCGGCACATTTCGATTGAACTGGGTGTCGTGGCCGGAGATATTCCGCCGCAATGCATTCCGGGTAATTCGGTTGATGTACTGCTGCGCCCGGATGATGTCGTGCATGATGACACCAGTGCGACACAAGCTGCGGTGATGCATCAATCTTTTCGGGGAGCCGATATTCTCTATAAGCTCAAATTATCGAGCGGCACCGAATTGCTGGCTTTGGTGTCGAGCCATCATGATCATAAAGCGGGGGAGAAAATCGGCATTAAACTGACAACCGACCAGGTCGTTGCATTTGCACCGCAATAGTCTTTGCTGCCGATGATCAGGAATACCTGAGTCGTCTATTTTCGTTGCAAAATTAGTGAAATGCCACTTCCCTTTTAACATTTTTTTCTATAGCATACCGAGTTTAGGTGAAACCTTTCTTACAGCACTTTATTCCAAAGCTCCCCGTAAACCGACCGCCAAGATGCCACTGAAGGTTTACTATTCCAAAACTAAATAATTTTACTGAGGATTCTTTCTATGAGTCAGCATATTCATTACGTGACAGACGCGAATTTCGATGCGGAAGTATTACAATCCACCACGCCTGTACTGGTTGATTACTGGGCGGAATGGTGTGGTCCGTGTAAGATGATTGCCCCGATTCTCGATGAAATTGCGAGTGAATACGGTGATCGGCTTAAGGTTGCTAAACTCAATATCGATGAGAATCAATCGACACCGCAAAAATATGGAATTCGCGGTATTCCGACGTTGATGCTGTTTAAGAACGGCAATATCGAAGCAACCAAAGTCGGAGCCTTGTCCAAATCGCAATTGACCGCATTTATCGACAGTTATCTATAAGCTTCAGCAAGAGTATCCGGCTTAGTTTTGATAAAAACCGTACTACCCGGCTAATAATACCATCCGGAAAATTTCCTTCCAGTTCTATTTCTTTATCTTAGTTTCTCACGAGTTTCTTCATGCGCTTATCCGATCTTAAAAACCTACACGTTACTGAATTAGTAAAAATGGCCGTCGACAATGAAATAGATGGGGCCAATCGAATGCGTAAGCAGGACTTGATTTTTGCTCTGCTGAAAAATCAAGCGCGCAAGGGTGAAAACATTTACGGCCATGGAACTTTGGAAGTATTGCAGGATGGATTCGGTTTTTTACGCTCGCCGGATACATCTTATCTTGCCGGGCCGGACGATATCTATGTCTCGCCCAGTCAAATCCGGCGATTCAATTTACACACCGGCGATTCGATTGACGGCGAAATTCGTCCACCCAAAGATGGGGAGCGTTATTTTGCGCTGGTGAAAGTCGACAAAGTCAATAACGAGCCTCCCGAAAACTCCAAACAAAAAATTCTATTTGAGAATCTGACGCCTTTATTTCCGGATGAGCGCCTGATACTTGAGCGGGATATCAAGGCTGAGGAAAATATCACCGGCCGTATCATCGATCTGATTGCCCCGATCGGCAAAGGTCAGCGCGGTTTGCTGGTAGCAAGCCCTAAATCCGGTAAAACGGTGATGTTGCAACATATCGCTCATGCCATTGCATCCAATCACCCCGATGTGATTTTGATGGTACTCTTGATTGACGAACGGCCGGAAGAAGTCACGGAAATGATACGTTCGGTTCGAGGGGAAGTTATTTCTTCCACTTTTGATGAATCCGCCATGAGGCATGTACAAGTCGCTGAAATGGTGATTGAAAAGGCAAAACGCCTGGTTGAGCATAAAAAAGACGTTGTGGTACTGCTGGATTCGATCACCCGACTTGCGCGCGCTTATAATACTGTTGTTCCGGCTTCAGGTAAGGTTCTGACCGGCGGTGTCGATGCCAGCGCGCTGCAACGGCCCAAGCGTTTTTTTGGTGCCGCTCGCAATGTGGAGGAGGGCGGATCGCTGACGATTATCGCAACCGCATTGATCGATACGGGATCCCGCATGGACGATGTGATTTATGAAGAATTCAAAGGAACCGGTAATATGGAAATTCATCTTGACCGCCGTATGGCGGAAAAAAGAATTTACCCGGCTATTAATGTCAACCGCTCGGGCACTCGCAGAGAAGAATTGCTGATTTCACCGGAAGTACTGCAGAAAATCTGGGTATTGCGCAAATTACTTCATCCAATGGACGATATGGATGCAATGGAATTTTTACTGGATAAAATCAAAGCCACCAAAGGCAACTCGGATTTTTTCGATTCAATGAAGCGAGTTTAATCGCATCAAGTAGTTGCGCTACAACATGCATTAAAGGATAATACAGCACTTTTTGGTCTCCCGTCTTTGGGGATGGAAACTTAAGGATATTGGCAATGAAAGCAGAAATTCATCCGAACTATCACGAAATAACTGTAACTTGCAGTTGCGGCAATGTTTTTAATACTCGCTCAATTATGAACAAACCACTCAATATCGAAGTATGTTCCAGTTGTCATCCGTTTTATACCGGTAAGCAGAAAATTGTCGATACCGCTGGCAGAGTAGAGAAATTCCGCTTGAAATACAGCAAACAAGCACAAAAATAATCGTCTACTTGCTGGTTTTAATCAGATAATCGTATTTATTTGACGCAATTTAATTTACCGAATACCGATCGGCTACTTCCATGTAAATATAGTCGAAGTACGAACGACAAGGCAAGTTTTATCCATTCGTGAGCATCGACTATACCGGCATTGTCTATAAAGAACCATTTGTTCGGTGCGGTAAAATGGAAGCCACGCGGTTCTTGCATAACCTGATCGTTCCCATGCCGTGCCCACCGGCACTGACATCCAATTCATCGATCGAAGACATACACCGGCTGGCGCCCGGGTGTACGTCTTCGATCGCATCTGCGATGAAAATAACATAAAGACTCGCTATCTTTGATTATATTAGATGTTAGTTTGATCAGCTGGAATTCCTGTAGGGGCAATTACAGCGCTTCCTAAAACTTCTTCTGCTTTCATTTTGAGGCCAATACTATAACTCGTCATTGAAAGAGAGCCGTATGTGTAACCCTGTAAGAATGCACAAGGATTTTCATTTGTTGCACTGGAAAGCCCGGCCAAATATAGAAGAGGAATAAAATGCTCTGGAGTAGGAACCGATAGTTTGAAATCCTGATGCTCAACCACTCTTAGAATCTCTTCTGGAGATTCTGACATTTGTTGAACTACTGCCTCATCAAATCGTTTTGCCCAGTCTTCCCCTGCTTCTGAACGAGTGAAATTTAGATGTTTTAAGTTGTGGACGACATTTCCACTTCCAATAACAAGAATGTTATCGTTGCGTAGTTGTGAAAGCTTCGCTCCAAGTTCAATATGATATGCCAGAGGTTTAAAAGCATTTATGGATAATTGAAGCACCGGAATATTCGCTTTAGGGTAAAGATGGGCAAGTATGCTCCATGTTCCATGATCCAAACCCCATTGATCCCTGTCTGCACCAATCCAATGCGGTTTGACTATTTCAGCAATTTCATCAACCAACTCTGGCATACCGGGAGCAGGATAAGTAAACTCGAACAACTCTTCCGGGAAACCATAGAAGTCATGTATGGTTCTTGGCTTAAGCATTGCAGTGACGGCAGTTGCACCGAAATACCAATGAGCAGATACAACTAATATTGCTCTAGGGTTTGGAATAAATTCCCCTATTTTACGCCAAGCTCTGGTATATCTATTCAATTCAAGAGTATTCATTGGACTACCGTGCCCTATGAACATAGCAGGTAAAATTTGTGCTTCCTTTTTCATTAATTTTTTTAGGCGTATAGAGGAATTTATAGCGGTTTGAATGTAATTAAGATAATCTCAAAGGTAATTAAAACATGATTTCGATTCTTTAAACGCAAAAGAAGTTATGTTCGTGCACTCCTAAATTAGAGAAATTCCAGGATAATGATTTGTTTTCTGGAAATATATTAATTGCTTATAAAGTTTTCATTTCAGGAACCTGCCTGCCTTAGTTAACCATAGAATTACTGATTATGAAACCTAGCTGTAAATTTCAGATATCTTAAAATCAGTTGCTTGCAATGCTTGCAATGCTTGCAATGCTTGCCAAGCATAATAACAATGTCACACAGTAATAAGCAGTAAGGCGGGGTCACCCCATTATTAACAAGACGGCCATTTGGTCGCATAATTCTGAGCCTCGTTGATTGATTCAAAGCGGTGATGGTTTAACCAATCATAGCGAACGGTTCTGTTGTAACGCTCAATGTAAGATTTTGCTGAGGATTGCCGGGCTGAATGAATTCCATCTGTGTACCTTTCTTTTCCGCCTAAGCAATTATTATCAGGCGGTCCAGCGTGCGTATAACACGCTACGAGGGTAAGGAGAAATCCACCTCGATTCCTAATCCTTCACGGTTACAGTCGTCCAGTATATTCAGCAGCCGAAAGCTGCGCCATTTTCCAGTTGGTCATGCATAAAATCCATTGACCAGGTTTCATTGATCGTTAACGATACCACTAGTGCTTCTGGCCTATCACGTTTGAGTCTTTTTTCGGTTTAATCCGCATATTCAGTTCCAGTTCCCGATAAATACGGTAAACACGTTTTGTGGTTCCAGGCAAACCCTTTTATTGGGTCGTGCGTCAGCCGCAGTAACAAATCAGCGATGATATGATTGTCATCGCTAAGCCCGGATCGATAGCGATAGCAGGTCTCACTGATACCATAGGCCTCACAGGCCAAACAGATACTGATCTCTCTTGGCTTGACTGCATGTTTTGCCATATCGCGCTGCTGCTGGGGCACTACCGCTTTTTTCCAGCGCCTCCTGACGCAACTCGGATTTTATTCGCTCTTCAGCATATATCTGTTTCAACCGACGGTTTTTATCTTCCAGTTCCTTAAGTCGGGTCGTAAACTCCCCCTGTAAGTATACAAAGATCAGTAGAATTTCGGCACCTCCCGATACCGGAGATTTCCATGAAGAGAAGTAGGTTTACAGAAAGTCAGATCGTTGCAGTACTGAAAGAAGGCGAGGCTGGTATGCCGGTGGCTGAGTTATGTCGTAAGCACGGCGCGTTAGCAACGCCACGTACTACCAGTGGAAGAGCAAGTACGCAGGCGTACAGGTATCCGAGCTTACGCGATTACGGGAGCTAGAAGCTGAGAATGCCAAGCTCAAACGCATGTATGCCGATCTGGCA
>CP091135.1:279819-383856 GCA_021582655.1 Nitrosomonas sp. | reverse complement strand
ACGCCCAGGCACAGTGCCTGGTAAATGCTTGCAACAGCGGAACGTACCGGCGGCAATGTTTTTTTCACCGGTTGCCGGTCTTGAATGTCAATCGATGCGATGACTTCGGAAAATTCCGCACACTGATGGGCGAGTTCGCCTTTACCATTCATCGCAAACGACGCGCCGTCAAAAACCAATTCATCTTGCCCACCGGTCAAGTTGGCGTGAATCACCGGAATGCCGGTTTGCTTAACGAATTGATGGGTGATTTGATAACGGGATACTTGCTTATTGATATGGTAAGCGGACGCGCTCAGTACCAACAGCAGATCGTATGCATCGTTCTCAGCGCTGCTGACCAATCGTCCGGACCAAAAATCGGAACAGATTTGAACACCGAAGCGGATGCCGTCAATTTCAAACGAGCAAGGCTGGTTGCCGGTGTCGAAGTAATAATTTTCGTTAAACAAGGATGACTTATTCAGTACGCGCTTGCGGTAAGTATGCCAAATACCGCCATGCCGGATTATCGAAGCGGCATTATACAGCTTACCTTGCTGAAAATCGGGATGGCCCACGATCAGTGTGATATCGCCAATGGCTTGGGTAAGTTCGGTCAAAGCATCGTTGCACGCTTGATAGAAAGCTTCGCGCAACAATAGATCGGCCGGCGGATAACCGCATAGCGCCAATTCCGGGGTGATCACCAATGTTGCGCCGGATTGCCGGGCTTGCGCGACGGCATCGAGAATTTTTGCGGTATTGCCCGCAATATCGCCAACGGCGGGATTGATTTGGGCAACGGTGATGCGCATTGAGGCGGTGTGTTATTCGAAATTAGAGAGACACTGATTAATTGATTGCACGAGCGAATCGCTTTGCTGCGGCATGCGTTTCTTCACCATATCCAGGTCGCTGTGCTCCGTATGCCCTGCACCTCATCCCATGCGCCGAATTAATCACATCGTGTCCTTAAAACGGCAGTTGCGCATCCGGTTTTACTTGCAGGATATTGCGGCGGAAATCCTCTTGAATGCGCTTCAATGCGGCTTCATTGTCCGCCTCGAAGCGCAATACGATCACCGGCGTGGTGTTCGATGCCCGCGCCAGGCCGAAGCCGTCACGGTATTCAACGCGCAGTCCGTCGGTGGTGATTATTTGTTGCGGCTGATCGAAGGTCGCTTGTTGTTGTAATTGTGCGATCAGCGTGTGATTCTCGCCTTCGGCGGTGCGTACTTGCAATTCCGGTGTGTTCAGACTGTCGGGAAGCTTGTTCAGTGTGGCGTTCAGATCGGGCTCCCGGCTTAGTAATTCCAATAGCCGTGCGCCGGCGTACAAGCCGTCGTCAAAACCGTACCAGCGTTCCTTGAAGAATAAATGACCACTCATTTCACCGGCCAATAACGCATTGGTTTCGATCAATTTGGCTTTGATGAACGAATGACCGGTTTTCCACATTACTGGCGTGCCGCCGTGCTGGGTGATCCAGGGTGCCAGATTGCGTGTACATTTCACGTCAAAGATGATTTTGCCGCCGGGATTGCGCGATAGCACATCGGCCGAGAACAGCATCAGTTGACGGTCGGGGTTGATGATATGACCGATTTTGGTCACGATACCAAGCCGGTCGCCGTCACCGTCGAATGCCAGGCCGAGCTCAGCATCGGTATTCTGCAATGCATGGATGACGTCGCTCAGATTGTCCGGCACGGAAGGGTCGGGATGATGATTCGGAAATGAGCCGTCAACTTTGCAGAATAATTCGATTACATCGCATCCCAAGTTGCGATAGAGCGCCGGTGCGAACGCACCCGCCACGCCGTTACCGCAATCCACCACGATCTTCATCGGACGAGCCAGCTTAATGTCGCCGGCGATGCGTGCCAGATAGCGGTCTGCGATGTTTTGTTCGGTGTAATCGCCAGCACCATGCGTGAGGTCGTTATTTTCAATACGCGTGCGCAGTGCCTGGATCATTTCCGCTGCGAGCGTTTGTCCACCGAGTACGATTTTGAAGCCGTTGTATTCGGGCGGGTTATGGCTGCCTGTCACCATCACGCCGGAGTATTGACACAGTTCGTGTGCGGCGAAATACAGCATCGGCGTCGCCACCATGCCGACATCCAAAACATTCACTCCGCTATTGCGGAGGCCTCGCGCCAATGCATGCGATAACTCCGGTCCGGACAGGCGTCCGTCGCGGCCGATGACAACGGTGGTCAGATTTCGCGCGCGCGCTTCGGAGCCGATGGCATGGCCGATTTTCTCGACATTACCGGGAGTGATGGTTTGACCAACAATTCCGCGAATGTCATACGCTTTAAAAATTTCTGGAGGAATTGCCGGTGCCATATTTGATCCTTAAAATAGGGAATTAGTGGTGTCCTGTGGCAGGACCGCCTTTCAATGTATAGTGTGTGCCGCAGTATGGGCACAATGCTTCTCCGGTAGCTTCAATGGGAAGAAAAACCCGCGGATGCGAATTCCACAGCATCATCGCCGGGGTCGGGCAATGCAATGGCAGATCATCGGCGGTAATTTCAATTTCTTGGGATTTATTATGTGTTGGTTGATTCATTGATAATTTTGCTCCAAACGTACAGACAGTTTGCTAAACCAACGTCAGCCAGCCGGCATGATGCTGCGCCCGGCCTTTGACGCAATCGAAGAACAGAGTTTGTATTTGAGCGGTAACCGGACCGCGTTTACCGTGACCGATCATGCGGTTATCCAGTTCTCGGATCGGTGTTACTTCAGCGGCGGTACCGGTAAAGAACGCTTCATCGGCACAATAAATTTCATCGCGGGTAATGCGTTTCTCAATTACCGGGATACCCAATTCGCTGGCCAATTCGAACACGGATGCGCGAGTGATGCCTTCCAGGCATGATGTTAAGTCCGGTGTGTAAATTTTGCCCTGTTTGACAATAAAAATATTTTCCCCGGAACCCTCGGCGACGTAGCCTTCGGCATCCAGCAACAATGCTTCGTCGTATCCGTTCAAGGCGACTTCCTGATTGGCAAGGATAGAATTGGCGTACGTTGTAACCGATTTGGCGCGACACATGTTGATATTGACGTGATGGCGCGTGAAGGATGAAGTTTTGACCCGGATGCCGTTTTCCAGCGCTTCCGGTCCTAAATAAGTTCCCCATGACCAGGCGGCGATCGCGACATGTACCGATAGCGTTCTGGCGGAAAGTCCCATGGCTTCGGCGCCATAAAAAGCAATCGGGCGGATATACGCCGACGACAGTTTGTTCTCTTTCACGACATCTCGCTGTGCTTGCATGATCGTGGCTTTATCGTACGGTATCTTCATCATGAAAATATGCGCTGAATTAAACAGGCGGTCCGTATGTTCATGTAAGCGGAAAATTGCTGCGCCTTGCGCGGTTTCATATGCTCGCAAACCTTCGAAAACACCCAATCCGTAATGCAATGTATGGGTCAGCACATGTGTATTGGCGTTCCGCCAGGGAACCATTTTCCCGTCATACCAGATTACACCGTCACGGTCAGCCATTGACATTCAAGAACTCCAGATAAAAAACTAAAGAGGAGGGTATTCTAACTTATTTTTACTTTATCGTTAAAACACTGCAGTGCACGGATGGAGAGAACAGTCGAGTGACCGGTGAGTCGTTGGGAAATTTTGCGCGACTGTAATTGATAGGCTGTTCGGCGGTCAGCTTATTTGAAGCGACGGAATGAGCCCGTAACGATCCCGAATATTTCAAATTGCATCCCTTCCGTGATTTCAATCGGCAAATAAGTGCCGCTGGAATTTGCCGGTAATAACCGGGGCCTGCCGTTTCCATGGCGATCGAATATTTTGATGGTGAATTCACGGTCGACCACCGCGAGCACGATGTCACCGATTCCAGGCGTTCTCGATCGATCCACCACCACTTTATCGCCCGGCAGCAAGCCGACGTCGATCATCGACTCCCCTTTGATGGTGACAAAGAATGTCGATGCGGCATGATCGATTAGAAATTCACCGATATCCAGGCGTTTTTCAACATAATCATCCGCTGGACTAGGAATGCCTGCGGCAACCTTGGATGAAAAAAGCGGCAACCGGATTGACCGAGTACCGACCGCCGGAATGAAAAAATCGTCCACATTGCTATCGATACCGGCAGCATCCGTTTTTTTGCGTTTGTAGGCAATCAGAAATTCTTTGATGACGGCCGTCTGGCTTTCTGGAATACGAATCGCCACTGTCGGTTCGCCAAATTGGCCTTGGCCACGCGGTCTGCCTGCATTTTCTCTTTTACCGCCACGAGTTGACATGATATGAGTAACCTTATTGTTGAAATGCGTACCTTATTCAATCATGACCTGTGAAGGCGTGTCAACTGTTTTGATAAAGCACACGATATCGATTCGTGATTAGTTGGATAGACTGATAAACTGACCGGCTGTTGAGATTTAAGGTTGCCAGGGAATGCTGATTAATTGGCTGCGTGAGCGTATCACTTCGTTGCGAGGGTAATTCACTTCTTCGTCTATCTTACTGATATGCATCGATTACTGTGTTCCGTACGCCTCGTGCTTCATCTCATTCACCGAATTAATCAGTGTTTCCTTAGTGGGGGCCGAAGTGAATTTTTTATGATCAAGTCATGCTGAAGAAAAACGAGCTGCCGGTTATGTACCGTAACCGCCTTGTTTTGCTTGGAGCAAGTAATCTGACATTATCGCTGCGTTTGGTTACACATTTGATGCAGCACCGGTTCGGCGGACCCAGTGAAGTTTTTGCGGCCGCCGGCCATGGCCGTGGTTACGGTGTGTCGAGCCAAATGCTATGGCGCGGACTGCCGGGGATCGTCGCCAGCGGATTGTGGCGGCAATTAGTCGCGATGGAATCACGCCCTACATATGCATTGTTGACCGATATCGGTAACGATATTATGTATGAGTCTCCGCCGGAGCAAGTCTTGCGTGCGGTGGAATGGTGTGTGACGCAATTGCGACAGCAGTCGGCGCGGATTGTGGTAACCAACTTGCCGCTGACCTCGATCGAACGACTCTCCAAGCAACACTACTTGCTGTTTCGCAATTTGTTTTATCCCACTTGCAAGCTTTCCAGAAATGAAGCGCTACGCCGCGCCGTGATCGTTCATGATGAATTGGTCGGTATGGCTGCACGCATGCACTTCACCTTGTATGAGCAATCGCCGCTGTGGTTCGGTTTTGACGGTATCCATATCAATTACCGGCAGCGGCGGGCGTATTATGAAGATGTAATCGCAAGATTTCCCGTTGTCGATTTCAGTATCCTCGCAAGAGAATTCAAATTGTTGCGAGGTTGGCGGCAGCGACCCAGTTTCGCTTTCAAGACCATAGCGGGTTGTGCTTGCTATTGTCCACAACCGAGTGGCCGATTGTGGGATGAATCCCTTATTTTCAAGTATTAACAACAATTCCGATTATTTCCGCGCAGCGAAAAATCTGTCTCATTCCGTTTTAGCGGATCGTTTTCAACGACCGATCGGATCAGGGTTTGTCAACAAAATTTCCAGATAGGTGTTATAGGTTTCCGGATTAACGGGCACTTGGCGCAAATACATGCTCAACCGTGTTTCTTGTAACACCATGAGGCGGAAACCATGAAAGATTTACTATGTTTCGACAAGATCATCGTCGAGAAACCGACGCTAACGCGGGATGCTTTTCATACCCATTATATTCTTGAGCGGGGCGGCAAACGTACTGCTTGCTGCCTAAGGCACAAGTATGAAGAAAGTATCGAAGGCGAAAACGCGCAACGATATGCCAATCTCACATCCGGGGTGCCGGCGATCAACCATGGGCTGTATACGAAGGAAATCGTGTTCGAATTCGATCTCGGGCCGCAAGAGTACCGCTTTTTCGATGAGATGCTGAACAAGATGAGCATCGAAATCTTTGTCAGTCGCTTTTATCATGATCCGCTCTTTATCAAAAAGCATTATGTTGCAAAAGTATCCGATGTTATGCTGGAAAATGCTTCGTGCAAGGCGAAACTGTCGGCCGGTGTCACCAATGATATCGGCGACTTTCAGGCCGATCCCGGTAAGATCGTGGTACTTTCCTCCGGCGGAAAGGAGAGCTTGCTGTGCTACGGGTTGTTGAATGAAGCGGGAATGGATGTTTATCCGATTTACATCAATGAATCGGGTGGACACTGGCGTACCGCGCTGACCGCCTATCGTGCGTTCAAGCAAAGTGACGTGAAAACCAAGCGGATCTGGTCGAACATCGATCATCTTTATGCTTTCATGGCCCGCAATTCACCGATTGTCGAGCGTAACATTAAGGGCGTTAAATCAATTACCGATCCGCTGCATTTTTTTACTTTCGCGCATTATGTATTCGCATCGTTGCCGCTGATGGAAAAAGCAAAAATCGGTAATATCTGTGTTGGTAACGAGTATATCGAACCTACTAAAATTCTGGACGGGCGCAATCGAATCAACGATGTGAGCTTCTTTCCAGGCATTTATGATCAAAGCCAGGAATTCGATCGTTATATGACCGACTGGTTTGGTCGCGCTGGCTATAACATCAAACAATGGGCACCGGTTCGAACCATCACCGGATTTCAAGTGCAAAAAACGCTTGCAACCGCGTACCCCAGTTTATTCAAGCTGCAAACATCCTGTCATCACGCGCACTCGAAGAACGGCAGGGTTTTGCCGTGCGGAACTTGCCAGAAATGCATGCGTATTCTTGCCTTTTGCATCGCCAATAAGCTCGACCATACTGCGATCGGTTATGGCGATGACAATGTGCGCTGGTTGGCTGCGAACGCGCATAAGCTCATGCTGGCGGGAGACGAGGAACTCGAGCATACATTTTATCATTTGAGTCAGCAGGGTTTCGGTGTCGAGGGTGAGTTTCACAGTCATATCGAAAAATTGCATTTTGATGACCATTCGTCGGATATAGACAATATACCTGCCGAGTATCGCCGGAAAATCTACCCATTACTGTTGAGAAATGCTGCCGGTGTAGTGAATCTGTCGCCACAACGACGCTGGGAAGCGATCGATTTGAGCGAAACATGACCATGCTGTTCATGGTGTTGTAAACCGATTTTGCAACACGGCGTTAATGGAGCACTTTTAGCTTGAATCGCTCTCGTTGCTGGTTACATCTTTCTCTATTCGAAGTTAGTGGTTAACCGAATTTCACTGTAAGGCTTTATGAAAAAACTCAATATCGTTTATACCTGTAATGTCAAGAAACCGGGCATGGATGATGCGCGCTACGGCGAATTCGAGGGTCCGGCGACGATTGCCGCGGTTACTGCTGCACTTGAACGTATTGGTGCGCATGTCGAGTTGATCGATGTCGGCACGGATATTTACCATCAGCTTGAACAACGGAAAAATAGCATCGATTTTGTGTTTAACAATACCGAAGGACTCGATGAGCAGGAATTGCGCGAAGCGATAGTGCCTTTTTTCTGTGAGCACCTGAGTATTCCCTATACCGGTAGCAGCCCCAAAACCTTCATCAACAAGATGGATAAAGCGACAGCTAAGCGGATAGTTGCTTATGACGGTGTACCGACGGCGAAATTTCAGTTGATGAGGCCCGGCGATCGCTTGAACGACGGGTTGCCGTTTCCGTTGATGGTCAAGCCGTATAGCGAAGGCACCAGCATCGGAATCAGTCAAAAAAGTAAAGCTCATAACATGACGGAACTCTATACTGCGATTGAGGCGGTGGCTGCACAATTCAACCAACCGGCATTGGTCGAAGAATTTCTGCCGGGCATTGAGTACACCATCGGCTTGATCGGTCACTACGTGCTTCCGATTTTGGAATTCGATTTTTCAAATATTCCGGGGCAACCGCAAGTACGCGATCCATACGTGAAAAGCATCGAAAATCCCTACGTGACTCCCCTCATTTGGAACGAAAGAGCCAAAAACTTCGCCACCATGGCTATTACCGCCCA
Source organism: Nitrosomonas sp. (assembly GCA_021582655.1). GTDB lineage: Bacteria > Pseudomonadota > Gammaproteobacteria > Burkholderiales > Nitrosomonadaceae > Nitrosomonas. The sequence continues at coordinate 375,917 of CP091135.1, read as the reverse complement.
TGAGGCGTTGGAGGCGCGCGACTATAACCGTATGGATTTTCGCGAGCGGGATGGCCGTTTGTATTTTTTGGAAGCCAACGTCATTCCAGGTTTGCATCCGACTGAAGCCGATCTGACCAATATGTGTCGCCATGCCGGAATTGCGCATCAGGATATGATCGCGCTGATCGTCCATGCCGCGATACGACGTCTATCGGCGCGTTATCCGGGGCGTTTCGACGATAAAGCGAAAATGCTTGAAGAAGTCGCCTCCGCGACTCTCGGAAAAGTGGCAACGGCGGGTACGATCGTGCACGAAGACCACGTTTATACCCTACTTGGCAATTCATAATTCATGGAAAGAAAAATGATCATTCCCATTACCAAAGATTTATGCCCTGAGTTGGAGAGAATCGCAATGCAGGATATGGGCGCCATGTATCAATCCGAGATTCATGAAGAATTAACTGACATTGAGAGCGGCAAATATTTTGGGTTGTGTGCAATGGAAAATGATAAACCCGTCGGTTATGTAATCGCCAGAAAAACGGTGAGTACCTATCAATTGCTGACTATTGCGGTGGAAAAGGAATATCGCAATAAGGGATACGGTTCTCAGCTGGTAGACAGTATTTTCACAGAAATTCAGAAACATGGCGGTCGAATGCTGAATGTGATTACCGATGCGGAAGCGAATGACAGTCTATGTTTTTATCTGAAAAACGGTTTTGTCCTGACGGGCATCGTGCAAGATGAATTCGTTTCAGGTGTTGCACAAGCGCATCTGACTCGTCGTATGGGGTTCAATCCTTGATGGATTTGTTTTGCTGAGTGAATGAATTAGCAATTGATTGTTAGCGATTTAAGGAGAGGCAATGAGAATCAAAGCGACAAAAATGGATGGGTGCGGTAACTCTTTTTTAGTAGTCGACGAGATAAAAACACCGCTTAACGGTTTCGACCGGGTACAAATTTCGGCGATGTTGGCTAATCAGCATGATACCGATGGCATTTTGTATATTGATCAATCGCAACAAGGTATGCCCGCCATGAAGATTTTTGATCGTGATGGCACCGAGGAAACCATGTGCGGCAACGGATTACGTTGTGCTACTCGATATTTTCACGATCATTATGTTTCTTCCGGTGTATTCAATATCGTAACGGGGGATGGTGTAAAAGAGGTCGCTATCGAGCAAGACATGGTTGAAGTCAATCTTGGTGCGGCACGCGACTACCGGCAGATCGATCGGAACTTACATTATGCTTTTACCGGTGTTCCTCATGTGGTGGTAATCGGCTCCGAAATCGATCTGGAATCAGCCAGAGCATTGGGCAAAGCGCTACGCGAAGAAAAGTCGTTATGCGACTATGTCGGCCATCCAGAAGGTGTTAATGTCAATTTTATTTGGCGTACTGGTGACGGTATTTCAGTGCGTACTTTCGAAGTCGGGGTGGAAGATGTTACTCTGAGTTGCGGCACCGGCAGTGCTGCCAGTGCATATGTTGCGGCGAAGGTGTTCGGTATGGCGTTGCCGATCCACACGCATTCTCCCGGTGGCAGCCTGCATGTCAGAGAAGATAACGGTGGTTTGGCGATTTGTGGACCGACACGGTATCAAGGCAGAGTGATCGGGTTTGCACGCGCGACGCATCCGAAGCCTTTCCTGCCAATGGATCATTGGCAGCGTAATTTTGCCTGGCAAGGAATATAATCCTCGTCGTGCTTGATTTGAAAGAACGCAGCGATATTTAAAGGTTGATTCATGGAAGCGGAATTTTCACTTGTTACTTTTTTCCTGATCATGGCCGCGATGGCGCTGGCCGATGTGTGCTGGACGCTCTATTTTATCGATGTCGAGGAAAGAAGAGCGCATGCCGCTGCATTTTGGTCGGCGATGATTATCTTGGTCACCGCATTTACGGTAACGAATTATGTCGAAAATAAAATTTACATCGCCGCCGCCTTTTTGGGTGCATATGTCGGTACCTATGTAACGATCGAATGGAAGCGAAGGTCGGAAGCAAAATCAGAGCACTGATGATCGATTGCTGAAAAACCATCTGTGGTGCTAAAAACAAAATTAAAAGTATTCGGTTGCGTATAACTTGTTGCCTTTTATTAATTTTATAGTCCCATGTTATGTTGGTGTGTACACGACTAACGACAGATGGTATTGATAGTTTCTTAACAGTGCAGCAGTGTACGCAGGGGTCTGAACAACTTATCGAGCGCTACGGCATCAGTCCTAGGGCGATAGCGAAGTGGAAGGTGCGCAGCTACTGGATGATGCACCGCGGGATTACCGAAACAGTCGTGCTCCACGGTGCTGATGCCAATCGAAGAAGTCATTGCAGATGGCAAACATACCACATCCATGTTGTGTTTACCGGTAGTGGCATTCAGTTCGCCGGTCGCAAAAAATACCGATTGGCGTCGTACATATCTTCGGCTGTGTCCACGATGAAAAAACATAGAACACAGCATTCATGGATAAACAGGCATGTGGAGCGCATGAACCGGACGTTAAAAGAGGAAGTCGTTAAACGTTATCCTTATTGAAAATTACATCCGGTTACACGAGTCCTCTACAAAACTGCCTGAATGCCTAAACTTCGCCAAACGCCTCAAATCCTTGTAAAACCTATTTTTATAATACACCACCGAATGCCGACAAGCAGAGCCTGAGCGATTTAAAATCAATCCAGCACAAAGTGGGAAACACTCTCGCTGGGTCCGGCAATGTTATAAGGTATACTTAGCAATTTTCTAAATTACCCAAGTAAAAAATTATGAGCGATTATCTTTTTACGTCGGAATCGGTATCCGAAGGACACCCGGATAAAGTGGCGGATCAGATTTCCGATGCAGTTTTGGATGCTATTTTGATGCAGGATCCCAATGCACGGGTAGCGTGCGAGACGCTGTGCAGTACCGGTCTGATCGTGATGTCCGGTGAAATTACCACCGATGCATCGGTGGACTACAATGTGATCGCACGCGAAACCGTCAAGAATATCGGTTACACCAGCTCTAATATTGGTTTTGATTCAACTACCTGCGCGGTATTAACTGCATTTAATAAACAATCACCCGATATCGCACAAGGGGTTAACCGGGCGGAAGAAATGGAGCAGGGTGCGGGCGATCAGGGATTAATGTTCGGTTATGCATGCGATGAGACGCCGCAATTGATGCCGATGCCGATTTATTACGCGCACCGCTTGATGGAACGCCAGGCTGAAACACGCAAGAACGGGCGATTGCAATGGCTGCGGCCGGATGCCAAATCGCAAGTGTCGGTGCACTACGAAAATGACAAGCCGAAATACATTGAAACGGTAGTGATATCCACGCAGCATGACCCGGATATTTCGCACCGGGATTTATCCGAAGCGGTAATCGAAGAGATCATCAAGCCGATTCTGCCGCGTGAGTTGATCAGCGAAAATATCAAGTATCTGATTAATCCGACCGGTCGCTTCGTGGTCGGCGGACCGATGGGTGATTGCGGGTTGACGGGACGAAAAATTATTGTCGATAGTTACGGAGGGTCGGCGCATCACGGTGGTGGTGCATTTTCCGGAAAAGACCCTTCGAAAGTGGATCGCTCGGCAACATACGCGGGGCGCTACGTAGCAAAGAATATCGTGGCGGCAGGCATTGCCAGAAAATGCGAAGTGCAGGTCGCGTATGCGATCGGTGTAGCCAGGCCGGTATCACTAATGGTGGATACGTTCGGTACCGGTAAAATTTCCGATGAAAAAATTGTACAGCTGATCGAAAAGCACTTCGACTTGCGCCCGCGCGGTATTATTCATGCACTTAATCTGTTGCGACCGATTTATGCGAAAACGGCGGCGTACGGACATTTCGGACGGGAATTGCCCGAATTTACCTGGGAAGCGGTCGACAAAGCAGCGCAATTGCGTGCGGATGCGGGATTGTAATTTTTTACAAGGATTTTCAGACAACATATTATTTCATTAATTCCGGCCTCCACCCGGCTGAGGGGCGCTGCAGCGTTATCGGCAAATGCCGATAACGTGAGGCTCAGCCCGGATGGATTTCATTGTAACGGCGCTCGTTCATATTTTTAGGAGAATGACTATGAACGCTGTGCTCAATCCCATCAAAGACTATAAAGTTGCCGATATCGCCCTGGCGGACTGGGGGCGCAAGGAGATCGCCATTGCCGAAACGGAAATGCCCGGCCTGATGGCGCTGCGCAAAGAATACGCCGATAAGAAACCGCTGGTGGGTGCACGGATTGCAGGCTCGCTGCATATGACGATTCAAACCGCAGTATTGATCGAAACCTTGACGGCGCTTGGTGCCGAAGTCCGCTGGGCTTCGTGTAATATTTTTTCTACGCAGGATCATGCGGCGGCTGCGATCGCCGCACGCGACATTCCGGTATTTGCGTATAAGGGCGAATCACTCAAGGATTATTGGGATTACGCACACCAGATTTTCGAATGGCCCGGCGATGTCGGTGCCAACATGATTCTGGACGATGGCGGCGATGCGACATTATTGCTGATTCTTGGCAGTAAAGCCGAGCGGGATCAGGCAGTGATCGCCAAGCCGGGCAATGAGGAAGAAACGGTGTTGTTTGCCGCGATTAAGAGCAAACTGATCACCGATCCGCATTGGTACTCCCGGAATCTGGCGAAAATTCGCGGAGTAACCGAAGAAACGACCACCGGGGTGCACCGTTTGTATGAAATGCACAAAAATGGTGAATTGCCTTTCCCCGCATTCAATGTCAACGATTCGGTAACCAAATCCAAATTCGATAACCTGTACGGTTGTCGTGAGTCGCTGGTCGACGGTATTAAACGGGCTACCGACGTAATGATTGCCGGAAAAATCGCGGTGGTATGCGGTTACGGTGATGTCGGCAAAGGATGTGCACAGTCGTTGCGTGGCTTGGGTGCAACGGTTTGGATCACTGAAATCGATCCGATTTGCGCGCTGCAAGCGGCGATGGAAGGCTATCGCGTGGTAACGATGGAAGATGCGTGCAGTCAGGCGGATATTTTTGTCACCGCTACCGGCAACCTGCGCGTGATCACGCACGACCACATGCTGAGCATGAAAGATCAAGCCATTGTGTGTAATATCGGACACTTCGATTCGGAGATCGATATCGCGTCAGTGCAGAAATACTCTTGGGAAAACATCAAACCGCAAGTGGATCACGTCATTTTTCCAAGCGGGCGCCGCATTATCGTATTGGCGCAGGGGAGATTGGTGAACTTGGGTTGTGCCACCGGGCATCCATCCTTTGTCATGTCCAGCTCGTTTACCAATCAGGTCCTGGCACAAATGGAATTATGGCAGAACGGTGCTGGCTATCAAAAAAATGTATATGTACTACCCAAGCATCTGGATGAAAAAGTCGCCAGACTGCACCTTGGCAAATTGGGAGTGAAGCTTACCGAATTGACTGATGAGCAAGCGAAATATCTGGGGTTGAACAAGGAAGGTCCTTATAAGCCAGGGATGTATCGCTACTAATGACCTACCGACCCAGGTTATACGGTTTGGACGTGCCTTGCCTGCATCATGTCATGCCGGTGAGGTTGTGCAAACCGCGAACCGTCGGTCGCAAGTGAAATGACTCGATATTGATTGATGCATATAGCAAGATGGAATCGCAAAGAAAATTCCCGCCTACGTTCAGCTTCGAGCTTTTTCCGCCGCAAACGCCGGAAGGCATCGAAAAATTACGGTTAACCCGGGGTCAATTGGCGCAATTGCGCCCCAAATTTTTTTCGGTGACATTCGGTGCCGGCGGCTCCACACGCGAACGTACTTTGGAAACCGTGCTGGAGATTCAAGCAGAAGGCAATTCGGTTGCTCCGCATTTGTCGTGCATCGGCTCGACACGGCAGAATATTCGCGCCATTCTGGAGAAATATCATCAGGCCGGCATCTGTCAGCTGGTTGCGTTGCGCGGCGATTTGCCTTCCGGCATGGCGCAGGCCGGGGAATTTCGTTACGCCAGCGAGTTAGTCGCTTTTATTCGCCAGGAATTCGGTGCAGCGTTTCACATTGATGTGGCCGCGTATCCCGAATACCACCCCCAAGCACGTTCCGCGCAGGCCGATTTCGATAACTTCCGGCGTAAAATCGAAGCCGGCGCCGATTCCGCGATCACTCAGTATTTTTATAATGCCGATGCATACTTTCATTTCGTCGATTTGTGCGAAACGCACGGACTGAATATCCCGATTGTACCCGGCATCATGCCGATTAATAAGTTTTCGCAATTGGTGCGGTTTTCCGATACCTGCGGCGCTGAAATACCACGCTGGATCCGCAAGAAACTGGAAGGATATGGCGACGATACCGAATCGATTCATGCGTTCGGATTGGATGTCGTTACCGGTTTGTGCGAGCGATTGTTAGCGGCCGGAGCGCCCGGCTTGCATTTTTATACGCTCAATTCGGCAAATTTGCCATCAGTCATTTGGCGACGGCTGGATCTGACGAAGAAGATCTGTTAGCAATCTGCTGTGCGGCTTCGCCGCCATGATACACACAGCGATCTTTTTCCTGATCGCTTCGGTCGGTATATAATGCGCATCGATCATTAAAATAATAACGCGCGAGGTTTATCGATGAAAAAGAAAAATACGGCTGCCGATAAAACAGTAGTGGAAACCGGCACATCAACACCGGCAGTGTCCGATGCCGCCTCAATAGCAAACACAGCCGACATCTCCTTGATGGATGCTTGTATCGCCCATGCCGAAACGGTCAAAACCGATCAACTCGAACGGATCAAAAGCAAAGGCTACGATTTTGCCCCCGAATTCCGCGACATGACGCTGCAGCTCTATTTATTCGGTACGATGTGGAAGTTTGCGGAAAATCTGGGCAATGCCGGTGATGCCCGGGATTTGGCATTCGCATCGTTAAAAACCATGCTGATTCAAGAAGGTTTGCACAAAACCAAGGTGGAAAAGCGCATTCAGTTTCTGCAAAAAATGTCCAAAGTCGATGGCGATCATAATGCGCTGGCGGTTGCAATTGGCTATGAATCAGAGTCGGGCGATAACAGTCTGGCGGAAGTGTTTGACCACTATGTGGATGATGTGCAGGTTTCCGGGGCTTTCTGGCGGCTGTACGACCGTGGCAAGAAAATCATGCTGTACGGTGGTCTTGGCATTGCGTTTGCCATGATTTGGTTTGTTACGCTGTTTTTACCCGGCAATACCACACTGACCATTCTGGCGACCGCGCTGATTACCGCAGCGCTCTTCGTGATACCGGTTTTCTTGATCGGTGTTCTTATTTACCATTTCAAACTAAAAAAGACCAAGCAGGCAAAGTAGCTCCGGGTATATAACAGCCCGGCGAACTCAATCTTAAATAACTTTTATAACAACGATGGTCGCACAAGTCATTGACGGGAAGGAATTAGCGCAATCGGTTCGTGCTGAATGGAAGCTTCGGGTCGATCGACTGGTGCAATCCGGCGTGAAACCCGGATTGGCGGTGATTATCGTTGGCGACAATCCGGCCTCGGCCATCTATGTGAAAAATAAGGTCAAGGCTTGCAGCGATATCGGTATTTACTCGGAAGTGCATAGTTTTTCCAAGGACGCAATACAGCAAGACGTGCTCGATTGTATCCGCTCGTTGAACGGCAATCCGCGCATTCACGGCATTCTGGTGCAGTTGCCGCTGCCGCTGCAATTCGAGAATAATCGGATAATCACTTCGATTGCTGTGGAAAAAGATATCGACGGCTTCCACTTGTACAATGTCGGTGCATTGGTGACCGGAAATACCGTTTTCTCGCCGTGTACGCCGTTCGGTGTGATGGTAATGCTGCAGCGCAACCACATTCCGGTTGAGGGACGGCACGCGGTCGTGATCGGGCGCAGCAACATCGTCGGCAAACCGATGGCGTTGATGTTACTGGAGCGCGGCGCCACGGTGACGATCTGCACTTCGAAAACGCATAATTTGACGCAGTTCACGCAAAATGCCGACATTCTTGTCGTGGCGACCGGCAAGCCGCGCATGATCGGAGCCGGAATGGTGAAGCCGGGTGCTGTGGTGATTGATGTGGGTATCAATCGACTGGCGGACGGAACACTGTGCGGCGATGTCGACTTCGAAGCGGTCAGAACGGTGGCGGGTTATATCACACCGGTTCCCGGCGGTGTCGGCCCGATGACGATCACCATGTTGTTATGCAATACTATTCTGGCTGCAGAGCGTGCGCATGCAGATGGTGAAATTCGTTAATCCGTTAAATTCCGGTGAGTATTCGTGACTATGGAACAGCAACCCGATATTGATCCGCAAGAAACGCAAGAATGGCTGGATGCGCTGGATTCGGTAATTGCCAGCGGCGGTGGCGAACGTGCGCATTTTCTATTGGAAAAACTGATCGAGAAGGCACGCCGCTCGGGCGCCTATTTGCCGTATAGCGCCACCACGGCGTATATCAATACCATTCCTCCCGGTAAGGAAGAGCATCCACCCGGGGGAAATAGCGCGATTGAGCACCGCATCCGATCGTATGTACGCTGGAACGCCATGGCGATGGTGCTGCGCGCCAACAAAGAAACCAATGTCGGCGGCCATATCGCCAGCTTTGCCTCGGCGGCTACGCTCTACGATGTCGGTTATCACCATTTCTGGCATGCACCGAATACGACCCACGGCGGCGATCTGGTTTACGTGCAAGGCCACTCGTCACCCGGCATCTATGCTTATGCATTCCTGTCCGGAGAATTGACACAGCAGCACTTGGACAATTTCCGCCAGGAAACCGGCGGTAACGGCTTGTCGTCGTACCCGCATCCGTGGTTAATGCCGAATTTCTGGCAATTTCCCACGGTTTCGATGGGATTGGGGCCGCTGATGGCGATTTATCAGGCGCGTTTCATGAAATACTTGGGCAGTCGCGGATTGATCAACAGCGAAGGCCGGAAAGTTTGGGCATTCATGGGTGACGGTGAAATGGATGAACCCGAATCGCTCGGTGCAATTCCGCTGGCATCACGCGAAAAATTGGACAATCTGATTTTTGTCGTCAATTGCAATTTGCAGCGCCTGGACGGCCCGGTGCGTGGCAACAGCAAAATCATTCAGGAACTGGAAGGTGCGTTCCGCGGTGCGGGTTGGAATGTGATCAAGGTGATCTGGGGGTCGTACTGGGATCCGTTATTGGCGCGGGACACCAAAGGCTTGCTGCAAAAACGCATGATGGAGTGCGTGGATGGCGAATATCAGAACTTTAAAGCGCGCGACGGCGCTTACGTGCGCGAGCATTTTTTCGGCAAATACCCGGAATTGCTGGAAATGGTCGCCAATATGTCGGATGACGATATCTGGCGGCTGAATCGGGGCGGGCATGATCCTTACAAAGTTTATGCGGCGTATGCCGCGGCGGCCAAGCATACCGGGCAACCCACGGTGATTCTGGCCAAGACCATCAAAGGGTACGGCATGGGGGAAGCGGGTGAGGCGCAAAATATCACGCACCAGCAAAAGAAAATGGGTACCACTTCGCTCAAGGCATTCCGCAACCGCTTCGGCCTGGATATCCCCGACGATACAATCGATGCAGTGCCGTACCTGACTTTCCCGGAAGATTCTGCGGAATTCAAATACCTGCGCTCCCGACGGCAGGCACTGGGCGGGGCGTTTCACCGTCGTAAATCCAAAGCGCAATCCCTCAAAGTACCGCTGTTATCAGCATTCGAAGCGCTGCTCAAAGCCAGCGGCGAGGGGCATGAGTCGTCAACGACAATGGCTTTTGTACGCATTCTGAATATTCTGGTGAAAGACAAGCAGATCGGTAAGCATATCGTTCCGATCGTTGCAGATGAGTCGCGCACTTTCGGTATGGAAGGCATGTTCCGGCAATTGGGCATCTGGTCGTCGGTAGGACAATTGTATACGCCGCAGGATGCCGAGCAATTGATGTATTACAAGGAAGACAAGCACGGACAGATTTTGCAGGAAGGTATTTGCGAGGCCGGTGCGATGTCGTCCTGGATCGCCGCGGCAACGTCGTACAGCACGCACGGTATTCAAATGATTCCGTTCTTTATTTTTTATTCCATGTTCGGATTCCAACGGATCGGCGATTTGATCTGGGCTGCCGGCGACATGCGTTGCCGCGGGTTTCTGCTCGGTGGTACGGCAGGACGGACTACATTGAACGGCGAGGGATTGCAGCACGAGGACGGACACAGTCATATCATCGCCTCGACCATTCCGAATTGCGTGTCGTATGATCCGGCTTTCGCTTACGAACTGGCGGTGATCGTTCAGGATGGTTTGCGCCGGATGTATCAAGAGCAAGAAGATATTTTTTATTACATTACGGTAATGAATGAAAATTATCCGCACCCGGAAATGCCATCCGGTGTCGGACAAAATATTTTAAAAGGTATGTACCGGTTGCAAGCAGGCGATGAAACCGGTGGCGCGTCGCATGTCCGGTTACTGGGGGCTGGAACGATCCTGCGCGAAGTGATCGCCGCTGCCGCGATTCTGAAGCAGGAATACCAAGTGAATGCGGAAGTCTGGAGCGTAACCAGTTTCAATCAACTGCGGCGGGAGGCGCTGGACGCCGCGCGTTGGAATCTGCTGCATCCCGGTGCGACAATGAAGGAATCGCATGTTGCAGCTTGTTTGAAAGGAAGTGGCGCGCCTGTGATCGCCGCAACCGATTATATGAAGATCTACGCCGATCAAATCCGCGAGTTTGTTCCAGGACGGTACCACGTGCTGGGGACGGACGGTTTCGGGCGTTCCGATACGCGTGAGAAGTTGCGGCATTTTTTCGAAATCGACCGGTATTATGTCACGGTTGCGGCGCTCAAGGCATTGGCAGATGAAGGGAAACTGTCTGCAGCTACGGTGGCGGAAGCGATGCGGAAATACGGGATCGATCCTGAAAAACCGAATCCGGCAACAAGCTAATCGAGGATAACCGTGGGTGAGCTAAAACAAGTGGTGGTACCCGATATCGGCGACTTCAAGGATGTGCCGGTGATCGACGTATTGGTTAAAGCCGGGGATGCTGTGCAAGCGGAAGATTCACTGGTAACACTGGAGTCGGATAAAGCCACCATCGATATTCCGTCACCGTATCCGGGAATAATCAAGGCGCTTCTGGTTAAAGCAAGCGACAGGGTTTCGGAAGGCACGGTGATCCTGACGCTAGAAGTATCGGACGACAAGCGATCGATAATGACAGATCCGGTTGTTGAAAAACCGGTTTTACCGACCCCGTTGCTGAAACCGGAGACGGCGGTACCCGAGCCGGGGATGGTGCCATCGGTACCGCCTGTTGCATCCGTCATGGCTTCCTCCAAAGCGCATGCCAGCCCATCGGTTCGGCGTTTCGCGCGGGAACTGGGGGTAAATCTCGATCAGGTCACCGGTAGTGGTCCTAAGCACCGCATACTCAAAGAAGACGTGCAAGCGTATGTGAATCGCGAGTTGTCCAGATCCCGTGGCGGCGAATCGGGCGGTCCGTTGAATTTATTGCCGTGGCCGCACATCAATTTTGCCAAATTCGGTCCGATCGAATTGAAATCACTTACCCGGATCCGGCAAATTTCGGGCGCTAATTTACATCGTAACTGGGTGATGATTCCGCATGTGACTCAGTTTGACGAAGCGGATATCACCGATTTGGAAGCATTGCGCAAGGAGTCCAATGCGCATGGTAGAGAGCAGGTTGCCAAATTAACGTTGCTGGCGTTTCTGATGAAGGCGTTAATCGCCCCACTGAAGAAGTTTCCCGAATTCAATGCATCGATTGACAATAATACCGATGGTGAATTGAATCTGATCGTCAAACATTACTATCATATCGGTTTTGCCGTCGATACGGCGATCGGATTGGTGGTTCCGGTGATCAAGGATGTCGATCAAAAGGGTATCATTACCATCGCCGAAGAATTGGCCCGATTATCGGTTTTGGCGCGCGAAGCAAAATTAAAGCCCACGGATATGCAAGGTGCGAGCTTCACCATTTCCAGCTTGGGCGGGATCGGCGGCACTGCATTCACTCCGATTATCAATGCACCTGAGGTGGCGATCCTGGGTGTATCCAAGGCGACGATCAAACCCGTATACCGGGACCCGCAATGGATACCGCGCTTGATGCTGCCGCTTTCGCTTTCTTATGATCATCGCGTGATCGATGGCGCAACCGCGGCGCGCTTTACCACGCATTTGTCGGAAGTGCTGAAGGATATGCGTTTGGCGTTACTGTGATCGACAATGGCGCTAAACGGTGATGCGGATGCCCCGGTGCGACTTCCGTCGATCGGCATATTGGGCGGAACATTCGACCCGATCCACTATGGTCACTTGCGCATTGCCGAGGAGCTGGCGGACATGCTGGGTTTATCACAAATTCGCTTCGTGCCGTCAGGCTTACCCCGGTTAAGGGCGGAGCCCGCCGCCGTACGGGCGGATCGGGCGGAAATGGTAAGACTGGCCATTCAGGATAACCACAGATTCCTGCTCGATGAACGCGAAATTAATCGACCGGGCGTGAGCGCCAGCGTGCATACTTTGCGCGAATACCGCGATGCGCTCGGCACCGATGCTTCGATCTGTTTTGCCGTGGGCGCGGATGCCTTCACCAAACTGGATCAATGGGTCGAGTGGCGTCAACTGTTCACTCTATGTCATCTCATCGTCGTATCCCGGCCCGGTTGCCGGTTAGATGGCGAAAACCTGGCCGCTCCACTCAAAGCGGAATTCTTATCCCGACGCGTCACGAATACGCGAGAACTTGCGTTACAATCGCACGGATGCATTTATGCGGCTACGACATCGCTATTGGATATTTCAGCCTCGCAAATACGTTCATTGATAGCCGCCGGAAATAGCGCCCGGTATTTACTGCCGGAAAGTGTTTATGCTTATATACAATTAAAAGGCTTATACAAGAAAGATGGAATCTGAAAAACTGATCAATATCGTTGTCGACGCCTTGGAAGAAATCAAAGCGCACCATATTGATGTCATTGATGTATCGAAAATCACCTCGCTGTTTGGCAGTATTATCATTGCCAGCGCCGATTCGACCCGGCAAACCAAATCGCTGGCCGACAATGTGCAAGAAAAAGTAAAAGCAGCCGGTGGCAAAATATATGGTACGGAAGGGGAGCAAAGCGGCGAATGGATGCTGGTGGACTTGGGCGACGCTGTCGTGCATATCATGTTGCCGGCGGTACGCGAACACTACAATCTGGAAGGATTGTGGTCGAGACGCAAACACTAGGCGCGGTATTTGCCTGCGACAATGAAATTTTTTATCCTGGCCGTCGGTAACAAAATGCCGGATTGGATCACAGTAGGGTATAACGAGTATGCGAAGCGCATGCCCCGGGAAATCGCGGTTAATTTGATCGAAATCAAACCGGAGAAACGCACGACTGGAAAACAGACGGTACAATTGCTCGCGGCTGAAAGCCAACGAATCCGTCAAATGCTGCCTGCTGATTGCTACCGCATCGTTTTAGACGAAGCCGGGCAACAATGGACTACGGTAGAATTCGCCGCAGCGATCCAGCAATGGACGGATAACGGCACCGATATCGTTTTTGTCATCGGCGGCGCGGACGGTTTACACGATGAAGTCAAACAAGCTGCGCATCAAATGATTGCGTTATCGAAAATGACATTGCCACACGGGCTGGTTCGCATTCTACTGGCGGAGCAATTGTACCGTGCGGCATCGATCATCAAGAATCACCCTTATCATCGTGCTTGAGTAGGTGATGAGCAAAAATATTACCATGTTTCCGGAAAACCAAATCTATCTGGCATCGAGAAGCCCCAGGCGACGAGATCTGCTCAGACAAATCGGCGTGAAATTCAATTTATTGCTGATGCGTGAAGCACTCCAGCGTGACGCTGATATCGACGAGCAACCACTGATCAACGAAATACCGATCGATTACATTCATCGTGTTACCCGCATGAAGGCGGCTGCAGGTTGGCAGCGGATGATACAACGGCAATTGCCGGTTTATCCCGTACTGGCGGCGGATACGATAGTGACCATCGACGGGTGTATTCTGGGAAAACCGCAGGATCAGGCGCACGCGGAAACTATGCTGAGAACCTTATCGGGGCGAGCACATCACGTCCTGACCGCAGTCGCGGTTTGTCTTAAAGATCATGTGCACATACGATTGTCGACCTCTACGGTTCGGTTCCGCGAGATTAGCGGACGGGAAATCCGCCATTATCTGGCAAACAATCCTATTCTCGACAAGGCCGGGGCTTATGCGATTCAAGGCATGGCGGCGGTTTTTATCGTGGATATTGTCGGAAGTTACAGTGGAATCATGGGGTTACCACTTTTTGAAACGGCACAGCTATTGGAAGACGCCGGCATAGAGATTTTTCAATGATTTTCCAGGTAAACAATGGGTAATGAAATTCTGGTCAACATCACACCGCAAGAAACCCGAGTGGCGCTATTGGAACAAGGAGTAACCCAGGAACTGCATATAGAAAGAACGAGCGGACGCGGCATTGTCGGCAATATCTACAACGGTAAGGTCAGCCGGGTGTTACCGGGTATGCAATCCGCGTTCGTCGATATCGGACTCGATCGGGCGGCATTCCTTCATGTCGCGGATATTCGCGCGGCGGGCTCGGCGGGTGATGATGCAAAACCCATAGAAAAATTGCTATACGAAGGTAACAGTATTCTGGTGCAGGTAATTAAGGATGCGATTGGCACCAAAGGCGCACGCTTGTCTACGCAGATCAGCCTGGCCGGGCGATTGCTGGTTTTTATGCCGCATGAATCGCATATCGGTGTCTCCCAGCGCATCGAAGATGAAGCCGAGCGCGAGTCACTGCGGGAAAAATTGCAGCAACTGCTACCTCCCGATGAAAAGGGTGGCTATATCGTCCGAACTATGGCCGAAACCGCGGGCGAAGATGATTTACGAGCGGATTTGGAATATTTGCACCGACTCTGGCAGGATATCCGACAGAAATCGACGACCATTGCAGCACCGGTACTGTTATATCAGGACCTCGATCTGAGTCACCGGGTATTGCGGGATTTCGTTGCTGAAGATACTACGAGAATTTGGGTTGATTCCCGGGAGAATTTTCAACGACTGGTGAAATTCGCGCAAAAGTACATGGTATGTATCGAAGAACGGATCACGTTATATACCGGCGAGCGGCCGTTATTCGATCTGCACGCGGTGGAGGATGAGATTAATAAGTCGCTGGCGAAGCGCGTCAATCTCAAGTCCGGCGGGTATGTGATCATCGATCAGACCGAAGCGCTGACTACGATGGACGTCAATACCGGCGGCTTTATCGGGGTTAAGAATTTTGATGATACGATTTTCAAGACCAATCTGGAGGCGGCGCAAGTCATCGCGCGGCAACTTCGCCTGCGCAATCTGGGCGGAATCATTATCATCGATTTTATCGATATGGATTCCGAAGAGCACAAAGCCGCCGTATTGGCCGAGCTGAAAAAAGCATTATTAAGAGACCGCACCCGTATTACCGTAAACGGTTTTAGCGCGCTCGGGCTGGTGGAAATGACGCGCAAACGTACCCGGGAAAGCTTGGCGCACGTGCTATGCGAATCATGCCCGACTTGCCAAGGACGGGGCGAGATTAAAACCGCGCAAACGATTTGTTATGAAATTTTGCGGGAATTGTTAAGGGAATCCAGGCAATTCGAAGCGAATGAATTCAGAATCCTGGCATCGCAGCAAGTTATCGATTTATTTCTCGATGAAGAATCGCAAAGTTTGGCTCAGTTGGAGGATTTCATCGCCAAGCCGATCAGTTTGCAAGTGGAGGAATCGTATACCCAGGAACAGTACGACGTGATTCTGATGTGATACCACACGATCTCATCGGCATTCATGGTAAAAGAAACTCAGCACCCGCTGTGGCAGCCAATCCAGTTTTCCCGGAAACGGGCCTTGCATAAACCCGGCATGACCACCTTGCTGCGGAAATTCCAGGTGCACCGCTGACGAGACCTGGTGCGCGGCGGGCAGTGATGCCGCCGGCACGAAAGGATCGTTGCGTGCATTGACCACCAATGTCGGTACGCGGATATGCGGTAGCCATTGTTTGCTGCTCGAAATGCGCCAATATTCGTCGGTATCGCGAAAGCCGTGTAGAGGGGCGGTGACGATATTGTCGAATTGGTAAATGGTGCGGCATTTCCCAAGCGCGGCTTGATTCAATAACCCGGGAAATTGCGCTTGTTTCTGTAACGCTTTTCGTTTCAACGACACCAGAAAATGCTGCGAATAAACTTGATTGAAGCCAATATCCAGTGCCGCGCCCGCAGCAGCCAGGTCGAGCGGTACCGAAACTGTCGCCGCGCCGGCGACAATCCGGGCGGCATGTTCGCCAGACTCCCCAATCCATTTCAGCAGTGCGTTGCCACCCAGCGATACGCCGATCACATGAACCGGTTGTTGTGCCGCATATTCACGGTGAATGCGGCGCAGCATCCAGTCGATTTCTGAGGAATCTCCGGCATGATAGGCGCGTGCCAGCCGGTTAGGGGTTCCGGAGCAGCCGCGAAAATGAATGACGGCGCTGCGCCAGCGGTGCTGTTGCAGCAGGTTGATGGTGCTGAGAATATAGTGGCTCGACGAATCGCCTTCCAGCCCGTGAAAAAAAACCACCAGCGGCGCGTCGTCAGGTCCATCGGCCCAATCCACGTCGACGAAATCGCCGTCGTCCAATTCCCAGCGTTCGCGCCGGTAGCGAAATAGCGGCTTGGGTTTGTTCAGATACGGATAAATGGTTTGTGAATTGCCGTCCGGCAGCCAGGTGGGCGGACGATAAGGCTCAGTGAAGTAAGGGATGGCGTCGGTCAGCATAATGCCGGTGATGATAGGGTAAATAGCGTTCTAAGGAAATACTGGTTAATGAGTTGCATAAGCCGATCACTTTGTTGCGAGGGTGAATCACCCTCTGCCTGTTTTGCTAATGACTCCGGTTGCTGTGTTCCATGCGTCTCGTGTTTCATCCCGCTCGCAGGATTGATAAACATTATCATCAGGTTAATCAATCTTCGCACCAACCGGGTATTTCTGCAGCCTCCTACGGGATGTCACGTGCCGAACAGTCGTTTTATCAATCCAGCAAAATATCACCATCGACATACCACCACCGTCCGTTTTCACGGACAAAACGGCTGATTTCATGCAGCCGGTACGCGCGTCCATTAATTTTATAACGCGCGACGAATTCGACAGTGGCATGATCGGAATCCGGCTGTTGATGATGCATGACGGTCAATCCCAGCCATTGGTGCGTTTGCTCCGCCAGATCCATCGATGCGGGGCGGGTGGCGGGATGCCAGGTTGCCAGCAAATAATCTTCGCGTTGCAAAGTGTACGCGGTATAGCGCGTACGCATCAGCATTTCCGCGGTGCCGGGGATTTCATCTGCGTCCAGGAACCGCCCGCAGCATAACGGGTACGCTTGTTTGGTGGAGCAGGGGCAGTTATCGGTTGCTTCGGAGATATGCCGGTTCTTCATATACAATGTGTCTGTTAACCCGGAAACTGTAACATAATCTTGCAACCCAACGACACCAATACCCGCCGTATCGCCCATTTGGACATGGATGCGTTTTACGCGTCGGTGGAATTGTTGCGCTACCCCGAGTTACGCGGGTTGCCGGTGGTCATTGGCGGGCGTGGTGAGCATGCGCCAATACTGAATGCCGACGGTACGTGGCGGTTCTGCCGCTTGTCCGGCTACGCGGGACGCGGCGTGGTCACCACGGCAACTTACGAGGCACGCGCCAAAGGGGTTTTCTCCGCGATGGGGATGATGAAAGCGGCGCAACTGGCACCGGAGGCGATTTTACTGCCGACCGATTTTCCCCGTTACCGTCATTATTCGCGGTTATTCAAAGCCGCGGTGGCCGGCATAGCACCGCATATCGAAGATACCGGTATCGATGAGATTTATATCGATTTGACGCAATTACCCGGCGAAACGCCGGTATTGGCTGGACGTATCAAGCAGGCGGTTCGGGATGCAACCGGATTATCTTGTTCGATCGGTGTTTCACCCAACAAGCTATTGTCCAAAATCTGCTCCGATCTGGAGAAACCGGACGGATTGACCATCATCGGCGTCGATGATATTTCGGCGCGAATTTGGCCGCTACCGGTGCAAAAAATCAACGGTATCGGTCCCAAGGCCGCACAAAAACTTGCGGCGCTCGGTATCCGCCGCATTGCGGAGCTGGCATGCACCGACTTGGCGTTGCTATATACCCACTTTGGGCGCAGTTATGCCGCATGGCTGTATGATGTCGCACGCGGCATCGATCACCGGCCGGTGGTGGTCAACGCGGAACCAAAGTCGATCAGTCGAGAAACCACGTTCGAACGTGATTTGCATCCACAGTATGATCGCGCTGATTTATCGGCGGCATTCGTCGCACTGTGCACACAAGTGGCTAAGGATTTGACGCGCAAAGGCTATGCCGGGCGTACCGTCAGCATCAAATTGCGTTTTGCGGATTTTCATACCGTGACTCGTGATTTTTCCATGACGGAATATACCGCGGATGCCGCCGTAATCCGTCAGGCGGCGCGCGAGTGCTTGCGGCGCGTGCCGTTGCGGAAAAGAATCCGGTTGTTGGGGGTTAAAGTGAGCGCGCTTTGCACATTGCATTTACTGTATGGGTCGGCGGCTTACCGGCAGCAGGAATTGCCATTGGTGTTTTAGCCGGGTGCGGAAAGCGGTGCACAGACTCCGTTTCTCAATCAATCCCGGCTTTATCGACACCCCTTGACCTATTATTGATACCGCCTGCAGCCCACCTTCGCGTCATGCTTGGAAGTGGAATTATCCTCAGTAATCTATTTTCATTGAATCAGGAAGCAACTGCCAAACGGATCAAGGAAACAAGCCGTCATTACCGTTCAATTCGCGGTAATCCAAGCCGGGTTTTATCGCTATGATTTCGAGCATCCACTGACGATAAGTTGGAAATTTTGACCCGTTCTTCGGCATATTGCCCGAAAACTTTGCCTTGGAGGCCGCCACCATGTTCGACCGCACGACCGTTCCCCATATCGCTCCTTTCGGCGTCTATGTTTTTTTCATGGTGGTTGAAGATATGCTGTTACGATTCGGGTGGAGCGCGGATGACGTCAGGTTGCTGTACGCGGTAAAAATCGTCGCGGTAGCGGCGGCGCTATGGTTATTTCGGCGTGCTTACACAGAACTGCGCTGGCCGTCGGGAACAGGCGTAACAACGTGGATTACTGCAATCGCTGCCGGTATCGCGGTGTTTGTCGCCTGGATCAATCTAACCGCCGGTTGGATGGTGATGGGCGACGCAGTAGGTTTCGATCCTCGTAATGATCAGCAAATTGACTGGCCGCTGGTCGCGATCCGCTTGGCCGGAGCCGCACTGGTGGTGCCGTTGATGGAAGAATTGTTCTGGCGGTCTTTTTTGCTGCGCTGGCTTGAAAATCACCGGTTTCAGGCGGTGAATCCGAGTGCGGTGAGAATCACTTCGCTGCTCATCGTCTCGGTATTGTTCGCACTGGCACACAGTTTATGGTTCGCCGGATTACTCACCGGTATCGTATACGGGCTGCTATATATGCGCAGCGGCACCCTATGGGCGCCGATCATCGCACACGCCGTAACCAACGGTATCTTGGGCGTATGGATCGTACTGACCGGTAACTGGGGGTTTTGGTAGGGTCGGGGCAATTTGCCGCAACCGAATTCGTGGCGTTTTATTGCTCGTTGAAAAGCAAGCCCGCGCTGTTTCGCTGCGGCCTTAGTAACAACATTTATCCTGCACAACCGTACCTCGCGCCGGCTCCTACCTGGCAGCAACTATTTTTCGTTGTATCTGCCGACAGCTTATCAGGGAAATGTTGATTTAATTCGGTGGGTGAGATGAGGTACGAGGCGCACGCACCATGGAACATAATATTCGAGACGGAGACATATCCATGAGATAGGTGAAACGGTGCGCTATCCTCGCAACCAAGTCATTCGCCCGTGTAATCAATTAATCGGCATTTCCTTAGCGATTTCCTTTTCTTGTAGCAGAGTTACGACCGGGAAATCCTTTTATACCACTTTCCCCGTTCAACGGTATCAATCTCGATGTACTCACGGTTGATGAACGTCCAAAGTTCTTGCTGCTTAATTTGCATGCGCCCGATGTAATTGGTCTGGATGAACAGATAAGTCGGGGGCTTATTTCTGAATTCGTCATAAAATGCGTCCCACTGATAATCAAGATAATATTCCAATATCCAACCGTTGGTGCTTAATTCCGGTAAATGGGATGTCAACAGATACATTCGCGGGTTTCCGCAAATAAAAATGGTGTCTTCGGGCTTGATGATCTTGACGATGCTTTCGGCATCATCCTTTGCATAGTCGTAGGTATATAAATTCTTGCGGTCCTGCGAAGCGATATTGGTCCAGAAGGTATTCAATTGATGATAAAAAACCAGCGGAAATATCGTAACCAGCAGGAAGCCTCTCAAGTATGGCGTTTTCGGTTGAAAATTGAGCAGCAGGCGATGAATAATAAAATCCAGTCCTATGGCGGCAAATATCCCGACCGGAACGTACAACAATTGAAAATGATAGGACCACCAGGATGTTTTTTGCATCAATATCACGACAAATCCTATGAGCCCCCAGGATACGAGCAGGCTGAAAAAATGGGACTCTTTTTTTGTGATCAGGAAAACGCCGATGATGGCAAAGATTCCCGGAATCATCATCCTCTTTCCGAACCAGTGTATTGATCCACGTAATCTGCTTGAGTCGACTTGATCTTCCAAGGCGATGACATGAGTCGGTATCTTGAAATAAATATCCGCAACCAGATGTTCGATTTGATGTGCGAAAATATAAGACAGGAAAACGGCGACAGGCGGTATGAATCCCAAACAAAGCGGCGGTATTTGCTTAACCAGAATATATTTTATATCCTGTTTTTTCAGTGTAAAAGCAAAGTGGATCAACAGAAAAAAGAAAATGATAGGGCTATAGACCAGCTTGCACAGCACCACCACTCCGATAAGCAGGCCTGTCACCAAATAAATGACGAACAAATCCCTTTCGGTTTTGTAGGCCTTATCCAATAGCCAGACGATCAGCAGTAACGGAAAATTAATCAGCGCTTCCAGCTGAGTCAGATGTGTAAGATTCGCATTAAGATAATAGACTGCGACGATGAATAAGGGTAACAGGCCATTAAAATATCGCTGACGGAATAGGGCATATTTTTCGATGACAACAAACAAAAACAACGAAAACAATACCCAGTACCCTAATTCGAATAAGTGAATGCCGATATCGCTCCAACCCAGGGTTTTACCGGCCAGCAGATAAAACAAGTAAATGCCGGGTTGTTTATAATCAAACAGATCCCGATAAAGCGTTTTACCGGCATCCAGTTGTTGCGCAATGACTGCAAATAACGCTTGATCGCCTCCCAGCGGGGTTGCGCTTTTCACCAGGCCCAATGCCACGATGAACAATAACGTGCAAAAAATAACCAGCTTATCTTTAGCAAATGGCATCATCATGGTTTCTTAAAATCCAGCATTGTTTGTTTCCATTGTTATCCTAGTTTAACGGATTATCTTCTGAAGTCATTTCTGAATGATGTGAGCGTGTCCGGGTTATTTGTTTAAATTGCAAGAATTGCCGCATACGCGTGTCGGGGACGGGATTCATTGTCATTCTCGGTATTCCATTTGAACAGACGGTCAACTGGAATCAGCAACCACCCGTTGCCATATGTCCGATCGATTGGCGGGTAAATGCTTCCCGATCGTTACGGTACCGGTCGGCGCGTTTCGCGGAACCAAACACGGTATTGCTCCATTTTGGCGCGCTGCTCGGCGGGCGCACGGCGGTTGCAGGAGGCATATTCTTCGCTATCGGGCAGCGCTCCCCAACGGAACTCTACGCAATCGTTGGGATTGTATGCAGTTTCGAAGGCTGATTTGCGTGCCAGGATCTCAGCCAGTGTCAATTCCCAAGCACTACCATCCGAACGTGTGTAACGAATACTGCGCTCCCGGGTGCGTTTGGCGTGATGACGAGCGATTTCGTCGCTTGCCTGTTGCGGATGCCGATCATCCAGCACGAACAAATCCGGGTGACGCAGGATTTTACCGGGTAAATCGTTCAATACGTTAATCGCGATCAATAGCCGCATGTCGCGCGACGGCGTAGCGTAATCTTCCCACGGACCGATGGTTTGGAAAATCGTCGCCCCGCCCGGCATTGCAATCGGATTGCGCGGATGTTTGCGAAAATACGCTTCACCATTGTTGACGGAATTGACACGGGTTTCGATTTGCTCGACCAATGCGGTGAGCATCGCTTCGTAGGCTTGCAGCGGATTCAGGCCGTACGGATTGGTCAGCCGGGTCAGCGCGGCATAAAAACCATCCGGCGCCAGTTGTGCCTGTTCCAATGAATAAGGCATAAAATCGGATTGTACGCTCAGCTCCCGATTCGACAGTCCGCGCCATTGCCCGGATGAGGATGCGACTATCGGGCGAAACGCCTTGAAGCCCGGCCCGGCATTGGCGGTATTGGCAAATAACGCGGTACCTTCCCAAATTCGCTTGCGCGCGACCGATTGATCCGGTTGCGCATCGACTGCAAGTAACATCCCAGGTCGATCCGCGGTTTGCGGCACCCATCCGGCGAGTACCAGGATATGGCCGTAAGGATCGGCGAAAATCGTGCCGGGCCATAAGGTTTCGCGTTTGAGCGGAATCGGATAGTAATCGGTGGCCTCGTCGTTATGCCCGGTGCGTGCCGAGCCGGAGTGCACGGTATCGACCAGGCGCCGGGTTAGTGTTTTAAAGCCGGCTTGCGAGCTTGCGCCGCGAACAAATTCCGTTATCACCGATGGTGATCCGCATTGCGGCGGAGCATTGGCGCTGCCGCGATTACATGCGCGATACGCAAAAGGCAGACCGGTTTTCCAGGCAAAATAGGCGCGTAGCGTATAGGGCAAATCGGCGCAATCGGGGGTAAGCGGCAGGCGGTGATCTTCGTTTTTCCCTAAGTAATTATGCAGGAAGTTGCGATCACGGTTACGCAGTAACGGCTCCAAAGACGGGAAGCTGAAACTTTCTTCCGGTGGTGCACCGAACAGTTCTTCGATCCACGCGGCATAAAATGCTTCGCTGGCAAGATCCCAGGTCTGCAACCGCAGCGGCGTCAAGGCCGCACTGGCGGAAAATTCGCGGCAGGCGATGACTTGCCCGTCACGCTGCAGCAGCATCCGATAGGACTCATCATTCGTTGTGTGCCATTGCGCGATCAAGCTCCAAGGTGGCCCGCCGCGGCGGCGTGTGTGCAGCGGTGTTTGTGTGCCGTGTTGATCGATCACGATGAGTGCGGTAGCCGGAGCATCAGTGGTAACCGCCAGGATACGGATAGCACGAGCATCCTCGGGATAGGGTCGGGAAATCCAGATATTGGCATCGCGCGCCGGCTCGCAAGCGAGGTTTTCCGCATCGGCGGGCGGCAGACCTCCGGCAATGAGCCAGCCGGCCAGTATCCAGCCGATCGGCTGGTGTAATTTAGTGCATGGCATGAGAGCGGGGTGGGTATGCGGCCGGCGGTTGAAAAACGATCTGCATTGCCGCCGATGATGGCCGATACATTATGACCGTTTATCGCTGTGTGTTTTGATGTCGCCGCGCTGACGGCGGGCGTAGTCTTCCAATTGCCGTGCCGCCGCGTCAAAAGCATCGCGCACTGCAACATAAATGTCTTCATGCGTTGCACGGTCAACCACCAACTCGCTCCCCGGTGCGGTCAGATCGACATGAACTTCGTAGTTGCGTCCTTGATGGTGGTGTTTATGCGGCTGTTCGATCACAACCCGGCAACTTGTCAGATGCGGATGAAATCTTTCGAGCTTCTCCGCTTTTTCGCGAATATGGTTTTCCAGTGCATCGGAATGCGGAATATCCCGCATGGTGATCTGTAGATTGATTTGCGTCATGCTAGCCTCCTGAAAATTATCCTTTGATACAAACTTTGGGGCGCAGAAAAGCGACCCGCCGAGCCAACCCGGCTTGCTCGGTAACCTCAGCGACTTGATCGACATCCTTGTATGCGCCGGGTGCTTCTTCCGCCGCGCCGCGCATGGAGCGGGTACGAATCAAAATGCCTTGTTGTTGCAGCTCGTTGATCAGCGTGTGTCCTTGCCAACGCTTCAATGCCTGGTTGCGGCTGATGGCGCGCCCAGCACCGTGACTGCATGATGCGAAGGCTTGATTGGCGGCGGTGCCGGCAAGCACATACGAACCGGTACCCATGCTACCGCCAATGATAACCGGTTGCCCGGCTTCGCGATAGCGGGCGGGTAGCCGCGGGTGTTGCGGCGCAAAAGCACGCGTCGCTCCCTTGCGATGCACGTGCAAGCGCATCGCTTTGCCGTTGACCGAATGAATTTCTTCCTTGCAAGTATTGTGTGAGATATCGAATAAGGTTTCCAGCGCGGTATGCGGATAAACTTCAGCGAACGTTTCCCGGGTCAAGTGTGTCAGGATTTGCCGATTGGCCAATGCGCAGTTGATCGCGGCGTTCATCGCGCCGAGGTATTGACGACCTTCCGGAGACTTGATCGGAGCGCACGCCAATTCCCGGTCGGGCAACTGAATACCCAGGCGATTGGCGGCTTTGGCCAACATCATCAGATAATCGGTACCGATTTGGTGTCCGAGTCCGCGAGAGCCGCAGTGAATCGACACGACCAATTGGCCTTGATAAAGACCGAATGCTCGCGCGGCGGCTTGATCGTAAATCCGTTCGACCGCTTGCACTTCCAGATAATGATTGCCTGAACCCAGGGTGCCCATTTCACCGAGCTGACGTTTCTTGGCGAGTTCGGAAACATACTCGGGAATCGCGCCGCTCACGCGACCGTTTTCTTCAACATAGTCGAGGTCGATCGTATTGCCGTAGCCTTGTCGGGCTGCCCAATGCGCGCCATCCAGCAATACTTGGTCGAGTTCCCTGAGACTCAACCGGAGATGGCCTTGTTCACCGACACCGGCCGGAATGGCGGCAAACAGACGGTCGGCCAATCGGCTCAGTGCAGGTGTCGCGTCATGCACGGTAAGATCGCTGCGCAGGAACCGGATGCCGCAAGAGATATCGAATCCGACACCGCCTGCGGAGATGATGCCGCCGTAGTCGGCATCGAATGCAGCCACGCCGCCGATGGGAAAACCATAGCCCCAATGTGCATCCGGCATGGTCATCGCAGCATCGATCAGACCGGGTAGTGCAGCGACATGGGCAATTTGTTCCAGTACTTTGTCATCCATGCTTTCGAGCAACGATCGGTTGCCGTACAGCAGCACCTCGGCGCGTTTTTCGCCGGACGCTTTGGACAGCGTCCACAAATAAGGGTGTAATGCGGTTAATCGTTCAATGTTCATACGTCCACCACGCACCGGGATTCCCAGATCGGGCCGCTTCGTTTGACCGATAGCATGGTCAGCGTCGCTCCTTTCACTTCGACGCCGCGCTCCAGATCATCGCGCCATTTTTCCCCGAGTATTTTTCCGCGCCAATGATCGCCATCGCGATGAATATAGAAGTGACTGAACACCATGCCGGATTCGCGCGCCTTTCCGAGGATTTGATTAAGCCAGACGACCAGCGCCAATTCAATATCCGGTTCGATAAAATCAATGCCGACGCCATCGGTGGGATGTACAGCGCTTAAATCGGTCATGATGGCAAAGACTGCGTGTGCGGCCGCTTCAAATGATTGTTCTAGCGTGAGGCCAAGGCCTATGATGCCGATGTCGGCATCATGTTCGAAGTACGAAGCGCTCATAATCGAGTGTGTAGAATACCAGGACGCTGATTGTAGCCGTTTCGCGCATGGATAAGCATTTATCTGTACGATTGTTGCGATAAATCAATTCCGGGTATGATGATGCAGCGGCAAATAAAGGAGGAATCAGTCATGATATTCGCAGATCGCATGGACGCTGCCTGCAAGCTGGTCGACGCACTTGCCGCTTATCGCGGTAAAAATCCTTTGATTCTGGCCATTCCGCGTGGTGCGGTGCCGATGGCCAAAGTGATTGCGGAGCAATTGCATGGCGAAATGGACGTGGTGCTGGTGCGCAAATTGCGTGCACCCGATAATCCCGAGTTCGCCATCGGTTCGGTCGATGAAAGCGGCTGGGTTTATTTGACTGAGTACGCCGGCCGGTCAGGCGCGGACGATGCCTATCTCGAGCATGAGAAAAATAAGCAATTGGATACCATCCGGAGGCGGCGTGCGCAATATACTCCGGCGCATCCGCCGGTCGATCCCGCCGGGCGCATTGTGATCGTCATTGATGACGGTTTGGCGACCGGATCGACGATGATCGCCGCACTGCATGCCTTGCGCAACAGAAAACCCGCCGAATTGATCTGCGCGGTACCGGTGGCACCGCCGGAAACACTCGTAAAATTGCACGGCAAAGCGGATCGAATTTTTTGTTTGTCGTCACCGGAAGATTTCTATGCGGTAGGACAGTTTTATCGGGATTTTCCACAGATCGACGATGAGGAAGTGATTGCTTGTCTGGTGGGTGCCAAGCTGCCGTCCGCACACTGAGAAATGATGATAATGGATGTGTTAACAAAACAGGAGTCTGTCATGATTCGAAATTCAATTGATGTCTCAACCCGCGTGAGCCCCAATTTATCCGCGTTGATCGCCAGCCGACTGAATCGCGCGGAACTCGAGCAGGATATCACGCTCGCCACGATGCGCGATTTTGTCGCCGGTATACTGACGGAAGCATTTACCGAGGCGGAGCAATTGCATCGCTTTGATGTCAACGAATCGCTACTTGATGAATTGAATGCACTGATCGACGAATTCGGTGATACCGCATTAGCAATTGATTTTGTTCAAGAAGCTGCCAGCGAACCCTTGTCACGGGTGATCGATGCCGTGATCAATGGTCAGGAGGCCGAGTATCCGCCAACATTGGGTGCAGTCAGAGCAGCGATGATTTCGGGATTGACTGCAAGCTTGGTCGGTGAGGGCGTGCTTGATGAAGACGAAGACGACGATCTGCTCGCAGAGATCGATTCGCTGATCAACCAGCATGGTGCCGACGCGTTGGCGGAAAATTTCATCCGCTACGAATAAAGCGGTTGTTTCTGGAACAATGCCAGGAAGAATGAACCTTAGACTTGATTTTCAATCGAATCGCACATCGATTTCGGTTTGTTACTGGGTGTTTATTGATATGTACCTCGATAAAATTTATATACTGAAAACGGGTGCCAGCCTTAAAATTTCGACAGACGCACTGCAAGATTTGATTGCTAATGCAATCGCCTTGCAAAAAACTTCGGTGCTGGAAAGCTTGCTAAGTACCTCCGATTTGTACCATTACCTTACAGTTGTCGTGATTGACGGCGCGGAAGAATTGATTGAGCGGCGCAAGCAATGGATTGATCCGCAAACGAAAGCACATCTTATGGAAGGAAGGCCGGTTTCGTTTGATCGCTTTTGCAATCTTTTCTGGCGTACTTTGGATGAAGTCGATCCAGACGGTGACGAATGGCATCAGCTCATCGCCAGCGATCAATTTTATGACCACATGACCATTCTGTTGAATAAAATCCGCGCTATCGTACGCGATTTGCAGCGGCAACGGGAAGCAGCGCCGCATTTGTCGCTAGGCGCATGCCGAACTTGATTTCCAGCTTCTATTGACGCAAGGGAGTTATAAACCGGCTTCAAACCGGTTTTTCCATTCCGACAGCCAGCGGGAGAAATCTTCGGCAGGGAAGGGGGGTGAAATGAAGTTGCCTTGCGCCATATCGCATCCGGTATCGTGGAGCAACTCCCAGTCATTGCGGTCTTCGACACCTTCCGCGACGATGTCCATTCCCAGTTGTTTGCCCATCGCCAGACTGGCATCGTAAATCGCACGGAGCGTATCGTCCTCCCAAGCGCGGTGTACGAAACCTTGGTCGATCTTGAGCTCGTTAAACGGAATGTCGCGCAATTGCGCCAATGATGAGTGCCCGGTACCGAAATCGTCGATCGACAAATGAAATCGCTTGAGCCGCAGGCGCGTCAGAATTTCCAACGGCACGCGCGCATCCGGTCCCATAACCTGGCTTTCGGTAATCTCAATGACGATTTTTTGCGGTGGCAAGTTATTTTCACTGACCAGATTGAAGACTTCATCTTGAAAATCCAGCGAAGCCAGATTATCCATGGTTACGTTGACCGATACCCGTAGCGTTTGTCCCTCGCGATGCCATTTTCCCGCTTGAGCTACAGCTTGTGCCAGTACCAGCCGGGTTAGATCGTCGATCAGGTGGTTTTTCTCGGCGACATGGATAAACCGGTCGGGAGCGATCAAGCCGTCTTGCGGATGCAGCCACCGCACTAAAGTTTCCACACCGATGACTTCTCCGGTGGCTACAGCGACTTTGGGTTGATAATAATTGACCAATTCACGGTTGTTGATGGCTGCTTTGATATCATCCGCGCTGTATATTTTTTTGCTAGCCGACGCGGGATTTGCCAGCGTATCGATTTCCCAATGATGCAGCATCTCGGCGAGCTTGCCGGAATCCACCGGTTTGTGCAGATAGCCGAGCATCGGAATTTTATGCGCATGCACCAATTTTTCCGCGGTCCTGAGCATGCGCTCGTCTTCACCGCTGACCAAAATCAACTTGCCGAGATAATTGCGCTCGACCAAATGACGGACGAATTCGATGCCATCCATGTCCGGCATATTTAAATCCAGTAAAATCAAATCCGGGGAGGTATCGGCTTGGTCGAGCTTTTTCAGTGCATCTGAGCCGTTGTCACAGGTGATGACGGCGGTATAACCCAACTTGGCCAGCATTTTGGTCAGGAGCTTAAGCATGAAGGTGTCATCGTCCAGGATCAGAATCTTGATGTCGGATGCGCTATCCATAAGTCGTTTTGTTATCGATGAAAATAGATTGAAATATAAAATGTCTGCTTTGTTGCCCGATCATACACTGTGTGTTCGGGAAGAGGGGAGCAATTACGCGGCGCCAGGCATCACTGGGTTTGATACCCTGTTACTTGCAAAATTTCCCATTTGAAATCATGTGCATCTACGACATCATTAGGCAATGCCATTGATAATGCGCCCTTTGATATCGGCGGCAAATCCAAATCGATGCGATGTATTTTGGGTTCGTGCGACATTTGTGTATGCATATGCATGTGATGATGGTCATGAACCGGTGTCATACTGATTACTAATTGTTTAATATGGAAATTGTAGTTTCCGTTAAAAATCGTACCACTAAAAATTCCCCAACCGAAACCGGCATCGATTTTCAGTTGCTGAATTGCTTGTTGCGGCAATTCGATCAAGCAAGACTGAGGGCTACCGGTTGTCGGATGACAAGAGGTTTCACTGGCGCCAATGCTGTTGATTGCAAATATGCAAGATAATACCAACAGAATATTGCGAATAAAGGTTGGTGTTTTGACTGATGTGATCATAGGTTTTTCTGTTATCGGAAGGGATAAATACGTTGGTTGAATGGCAAACCACACCATTTTTTGTCCGGTGCTGATCATAAAAATCCGTTTGAGATCAAGCCGAATCGCTATTTGAAGCTTGATTGGCTGTCGAATTCGTGCAATGCGACTACCGGCCCTGGTTTCCATCCTTTTTTCCGGTAATCCGCGGTAACGGTGGTAAAAATGCCGCCACGCACATAAAAACGGGCGATCAACCGAAGATAACGGGGTTTCATGGCTGCAGCGAGGTCATCCAGAATTTTATTGGTCACTGCTTCATGAAACGCCCCTTCGTCCCGGTATGACCACATATAGAGTTTGAGGCTTTTCAATTCCACGCATTTTTTATCCGGTATGTAGTCGAGTATCAGTGTGGCAAAATCCGGTTGGCCGGTTTTGGGACATAAACAGGTAAATTCTGGGATTTCCATATGAATATGATAATCCCGGTCACTATTCGGATTATCGAAGGTTTCCAGTGTTTTTTGCGGTTTTGTAGGCATTTTTGCGTGTTCTTGGTTAAGTTGATACAGTTACAGTATGATGACGCATTGATGACGCATGCGCGCGGCGCTGCTATTATAACTGTCTTATTTGCTAATCAAAAATTGCGCTTAACTCATATTAAGCTGGCCGGCTTTAAATCTTTTGTCGACTCAACCGTGATACCCGTATCTTACGATCTTGTCGGTATCGTGGGGCCGAACGGGTGTGGAAAATCGAATATCATCGATGCGGTGCGATGGGTCCTGGGAGAATCAAAAGCCTCCACGTTGCGGGGCGAATCAATGCAGGACGTGATATTTTCCGGTTCTGATAACCGTAAAGCGATTGGACGTGCCAGTGTTGAAATTGTGCTGGATAACCAGTCGGGTAAAGCTCCCGGTCAATGGTCCGGTTACAGCGAGATTGCGATAAAGCGTGTTTTGCATCGTGACGGTGTATCCGGTTATTACATCAATAATCTTCAAGTTCGCCGCCGGGATATCACCGATTTGTTTCTTGGAACCGGTTCCGGTAGTCGTGGTTATGCCATCATCGAACAAGGGGTGATCGCCCAGATCATCGAAGCAAAGCCGCTGGAGTTACGGAGTTTTCTTGAAGAAGCCGCCGGCATTTCCCAATATCGGGAACGTAAGTCGGAAACCTCGATGCGACTGACGGATGCACGCAAAAATATGATGCGTCTGGAAGATATTCTTCAAGAGCTGAACGCGCAATTAAGTCGCTTGGCGTCCCAAGCGGCGGCGGCGCAACAGTATCTTGCATTGCAAGAACAACTTCAATATTCGCAGGCGTTATTGTGGCATCAGCGCAAAAGCGAGGCGGAACTGAAGTTTAACAAGATCAAACAAGAGCTTGTTGAATTGGATTGGGCGCAACAAGCGATTTTCACGACTCAGCGCGATGCGGAACAAGCGTATGAAACGATCAGAGCTCGCGAATACTCGATTAATGAACGGTTGCTGCAAGTACAAGGGGAATTGTATCGCACCGACGCGGAAATCGGGCGCATTGAGCAGCAAATCCATCACATGCATACCGCAAAAGAACGGCTGGTCGAGCAATTAAGGCAGATTGACGAGCAGTTGCTTAAAAATGTGCATTTAAAAACAAATCACGGCGAGCAATTGGCTGGTTGGGAACAGGAACGGATTAAGGTGGAACAGGCTTACCAGCTTGTTCGGCAGGCGCAAGAAGCGTTTAATCTGAAATTGCCTGTATTGGAAGCCGAATATCATCAGCGGCAAGATACGCTGACCGCATGCCGGCAAAAATTATTAATCGCGGAGCAGAATAATCAATTAGAAAATAATCATATTTTTCATGCCACCAAAAATATCCAGCAGCTTGAACAGCGGCAGCAGCGTTTATTCGACGAACGCAGGTCATTAGCTGTGGTTGATCCGGAACAATTGAGCGAATTACAACAGGAAATAGGGCGTATCGAAGCAGTATTCGAGCAGGATATCGAAAAGAAACGGATGATCGGGCAGCAATTAGAGAAAGCTTTGCAGTTTGAACAGGAAATTGAACGTAAACTTCACCAATCCCGGCTTGATATTGCCAAGCTGGAAGCGCGGCAGGCGGTTTTACAAAACTTACAGCAAAAACTCGAGAATAATCAAAAATTGTCGTCCTGGCTCAATACCCGGCGATGGGATGTTTTGCCGCGCTTATGGCAGCATATTCAAATTGCATCAGTTTGGGAAACTGCCTTGGAAGCGGTATTGCGCGAACGGTTAAACAGCTTGGAGCTTATCCAGTTGGATCAAATCCTGGATATGCTGACGGAGGTACCGCCCGGGCGGTGGGCCATATATGCCGGAAACGTTGTACCGCAAATAATTTTTCGTGAAGAAACCGAGTCGGTCCGGCATCCGCAAGCAAAATTGCTGGAATTTCTGAGCTGTTATCAGACACATGTTCGACTTGTGCTGGAGGATTGGTTACATCATGTGTATGTGGCAGCGGATACTCGCACAGCGTTCGCTGAAAAAGCCGGGTTAAGTCTGGGCGACATGTTGGTGACGCCGGAAGGGCACATTGTTACGCGTCACAGTTGCACCTTTTATGCGCCGGATACGCAATTACACGGTGTTTTGTCGCGACAGCAGGAATTGGCGTCGATTCAGACCGAATACGATCGTATGAGTGTCATCAGCGGCAACCAGCATGAAGAATTGGTGCGGGCGCAATCGGATTGCGATCGGTTAAAGACCGAGGTGCAATGCATCACCGAAAGCACCGGACAATTGCAATCACAGTTACATCAGCTGCAATTGGATACGGTGAAATTATCGCAGCGCACCGAGAGGACCGCTCATCGGAATCGACAAATCGATTCCGAGCTCAACGAGATCCAGCAATCTGCAGCGCATGAATCCGAGGCACGGCGAATTGCTTCGGAGAGTCTGGTGAAGAACAAGGCATTCATCGATTTCCTAAAGCAGGAAGAGCAGAACGCGCGCCAAGCTTGGGAGGCAACCAATCAATCGCTGGCACAGCAGAAGCAGGAGAATCAACTACTGACCAAACAATTGCAGGAAACGGCGTTTCATTTGAAAACGTGTGAAAGTAAAATCTATGAAATAACCGCCACGATGCATCATCTTGACGAGAATTCGTTGCGACTGACCGGGAGTCGTGATGATTTACAGGTGGAAATCAGCATGCTTGATGACACACCGATCCAAGAAACGCTGGAAACTGCATCAGCGCAGCGCGCTACTATTGAATCGACGGTACGGCAAGTTCGCGAGGAATTGACCGCTACGACCCAGTGCCTTCGAGAAATCGAAATAAACCGTCTGGAATCCGAGCACAAATTGCGCGGCTTGCAGGAAGCGATCAGTCAAACCCGGCTTAAAGCGCAAGCAATCAAACTGAATATCGATCAATTGGACGAGATGATCGCCACACTCACTGCGGATCTCAGTCAATTATCGCCACTAATAGGTAAAAAAAGTAATTCGGTGCTGCAAAGCGAAATTACCGAATTGAATAAGGCGATTACTGCATTGGGATCGATCAATTTGGCAGCGATCGAAGAACTCGAGAATATGCAGGCACGGGAATCCAATTTGCAGCTTCAACTCAATGATCTGAAAGGCGCGATTGCGACACTGGAAAATGTGATCCGGCAGATCGATGACGAAACGCAAAAACGATTACTGGAAACATTTTCCCGAGTTAATGCACATCTGGGTGAGATTTTTCCCGTGATATTCAGCGGCGGGCAGGCAAAGCTTATTTATCAGGATAGCGAGAACGTCGAAACCGGTTTTATTCTGACGGCTCAGCCTCCCGGTAAAAAGAACGGTTCGATTCATTTGCTGTCAGGCGGAGAAAAAGCATTGACCGCGCTGGCTTTGGTATTTTCATTGTTCCGATTAAATCCGGCCCCGTTTTGCTTACTCGATGAAGTGGATGCGCCTCTCGATGATAGCAATACGGTGCGTTTTTGCGATCTTGTTAAAGAACTGGCTAAATATACGCAATTTTTATTTATCAGTCATAATAAAATAACCATGGAAATGGCGCATCGACTCGTCGGCGTTACCATGCAGGAGCGGGGAATATCGAGGGTTGTGGCGGTTGATCTTGCCGATGCGATCAAACTGGGAAAGCGCGAAATGCAGCCAATTGTCTAGTCTAGGGAGACACTGATTAATTCAGTGGGCGGAATGAATCACGAGATGCACGGAACATAGCAGCCTATCAACAAGGTTGGTGAGGAAGCGAGTTGCCCTAGCAACGAGGTGGTGCGTTCGTGAATCGATTATCAGTGCTTCCCTAAGGAATGTAGTAGAGGTACTACGGTAGCAAGCGATTACCTTGGTGTCTTTTTTGCAGAAATTGCAAAAACTAATTATGGAGATCTTCAGTATGAGTGACTTGCAGTTAAGTTTGATTGTTATCGGCGTTATCGTGATTGCGGGAGTTGCTATTTATAATTGGATACAGCAACAGCGCTACCGCCGGAAAGTGCAAGCTGCATTTGATCAGGAGCATGATGATGTCTTGCTGGGAAAAGATGAAGCATTTCGGCGAGTAGAGCCTCGATTTACCAAAACCGCGCCGGAATCACCGGATGCATTTGCTCAGATCGATGCCTTCACACAAATGGAGTCACCGACTCAAGAAGTAAAAAAGCCGTCGTCAACCGCTCCATCACACGTTGCTGTCAATCCGACTGCTGCGTATGCAGCTGCCCATTCACCCACGCACTCCCCTTTGCTCGATTTTGATACCAATACCAATTACATTGTCAATGTCAGAGCGGATTCGGTAATTGCAAATACTTTTATCGCAAAATTGTTGCAAAGAAAATTCGATTTCGGTAAACCCGTAGTTTGGCTTGGTCAGCAAAATAGCAATGCACCTTGGGAGGAAATCACCACCGAATCCAATGTGGATAGCGACGGATACACACATTTGAAAGGCTGCTTGCAATTGGCCGACCGAGCTGGACCGATCAGCGAGGTTAATTTATCAAAATTCAGGGATTCGGTACTGGAGTTTGTATCCCAAGTACACGCCACGTCGGAGTGTCCGGATATTGTGGCCACGCATGACAAAGCCGTCAAGTTGGATAAATTCTGTGCAGAAGTGGATGTTATGATCGGCATTAATATCATCAGCAAAGACGAAGGTGCATTTGTCGGCACCAAAATCCGGGCATTGGCGGAGGCATCGGGATTCAGGCTTGAGTCCGATGGCGTGTTTAAGTATCGGGATGATAACGATAATGCTCTGTTTACTCTAAGTAATTATGAATCGGCACCACTCTTGCTCGAAAATATGAAATCCCTGACGACGCACGGTGTTACATTTTTATTGGATGTACCACGGGTAGCGCATGGTGATCGGGTATTCGATCAAATGACGCATTTAGCCAAGATTTTTTCGAATACGCTAGGCGGTATTATGGTGGATGATAACAGGGTGCCGCTGAGCGATAGCGGCATCCAAAGAAGCAAGCAGCAGTTAATTGAAATACAGGCCTTAATGAAAAAGAATCATATCAATGCCGGCAGCCCGAGTGCATTGCGCTTGTTTGTTTAAGTAAATAATCAGCAATAAATTTCTAAAGTTGCATCATTAAGTTACCGTAAAGGTACAAATATAAACGCAATAAACTAATTATTAATTATATTTAACATGATGTTACTTATCATTCTTGGAAAAAATCTTGCCAAATCGGCTTATTAATCTGATAAATAACATAAATATTTCGAATGAAAGTAACTGATGCAGATATACAAAGAAAAATACTCAAATATCGTGACAAGAGATCAAGATCATGAATCAATCAGTAAATCAACCGTTCATTCCCATCGAAGCAAATCTGGAAGCAGGAAAGGATTACTTTTGGTGTGCATGCGGGCGTAGCGCGGCTCAACCTTTTTGCGACGGATCGCACAAAAATACAAAATTTTTACCTAAAAAATTTACCGTGACCGAAACTAAAAAATATTGGCTATGTACTTGCAAGCAAACAAAGAATGCTCCTTTTTGTGACGGTACGCATCGCAACTTGTAAGTTATTCGGTTTATTAAATAAATATAACGATATCGCATCAGGGCACACGACAGAATTTAATATTTGGTTACCAATCATAACCTTAAAATTATCCGAAAAGTGGTGTCTCTATGAAGGCTGAATTAAAATCGTTAGAAGATAATGTATCGTTACTCATCGAGCTATATCAAGATTCTCGGTTAGAAAACAATCAACTACGTGAAGAGCTTGCAACTTCTCATGCACAGTGCGAGGCGTTGCATGAAAAAATAAATATTGCTGCAAGCCGGTTAGAAACACTCATTTTAGAATTACCGAATAATGAATAATAATCAGCGATTGATTGTGCACATTGCGGGGCGGGAGTTCAGTTTGACTTGCCCCGCCGCCGAGCGCGAAGAAATTCAATTGGCAGCTACTTATCTTGATGAAAAGATTCAAACAATAAAAGCGGATGGAAAAACTGTCGACTCAGATCGCGTCACTATGATTGCCGCATTAAGTATTGCGCATGAGTTGTTGATTTTGCGTGATGGTAGCAGTTTTGACAAGAATGAAATTAAGCGTAGAATAGTTGCGTTAAAAAGAAAGATCGATGAAGCGATGGCGAATAAAGGTAGCCAATCGATGTGATTAGCAATTAGTGTAAGCAGGTTAATCCCTACGGTGTTTGTTAAGACTGATATTCTTTGAACCAATTGTTAGATATTGGCTGTGGATTAAAGTGATACTGTTGTGCACGCCATCATCGGATGTGCCTGATGTATCCATGAAACAGCCGCCTTGGACCTTATGGTTCAAGATGATGGTCTGACGGCATATGTGGGGAGCTTTTCGAGGACAAGAATGAAATTCTTGTCCTTTTTAGTTTTGATCTGACGTGATTGTCACAAGTTGATGTCAAGACCTTCCATGCCGCTTAAAGCCGTAGAGTTATCCCATATTCCTGCTAAAACTTTTCTATTTGATATCGGGCGTGTTTTGCTTGATTTTGATTTTGAATCTTCATTGGTAAAATTAATACCGAGCGGTGTTCAAAATCCGAGTGCACGAATCCGGTGCGTATTGGAGCGGAAAGATGCACTGGAAGCAGGTTCTGTGGCGCCTGAAGCTTTTGCGATTTGGGCATTGAAAAAGCTGCAAAGTGATGCCACGCTTGAGCAGTTTTATCACGCTTGGCGGCATATATTCACTTATAACGCACCGATGTGGGAATGTGTTCGTCAACTGGCGAAACGCCGATATAATTTGATATTGATTTCTAATATCAATGCGATTCATTGCCCGTGGATTTTCATCCATTATCCTGAATTTTCCTTGTTCGAGCACCGAGTATTGTCGTTTGAGGTCGGTATGTTGAAACCCGATATCGCTATTTATCGTTATACTATTGATCGGTATCGATTAAATCCGGTTAATACTGTCTATATTGACGATCATCCAGAGAACATCGATATGGGAAGATCGATGGGATTTGAATGCTGGCAATATGATGTGCATCATCACCAATCATTCGAGAAATGGTTAACGGGAGGAGCATTGAATGCTCAGCCTGCCAGTACTTTAATCGACTGAAGGTTACGTCACGGTGCTTGGTGATAATAAGCAAATGCAGTCACTTTTCAGCTAAAAAATGTTCAACCATCGCTTGCTTATAATCGATTTGACCAAATGAAACATCTTTAAGCTGGCCTTTGCGATCGAACAATATGCATGAAGGGGTGCCTTGCAAAGCAAAGCGCTCGAATGTTTCCGCCTTCATGGCTTTTTGCGTTAAGTAATGTTTGATTTGTTGCAGTACCGACTGTTGCTGCGCTTCGCCAAGATTTTCAAAATCCGGTAAAAAAGTGTTTGCATAATTGCGGATGCGTTCGTCGGTAACCGGTTCGGTTTCGGTGGTAACGCGGTCCATGCCGACCGCATACGGTATTTTCCAAGGCAATTTACCATGCGACAGCACGTTATAGCGAGCTAGCGCTTTTAGCGTTTCACCGACCACCTCACCAGTGGCGATCAGTTTTTGTAAGTTTTCCAAGGTATTCTTATCGTAATCTTCAAATGCAGTCGCTAATCCGATCACGATCAATCCTTGCTGATGGTATCGCTCAAACAATTCGATGGATTTTGGCAGTGAATAGAGAAAGCAACCTGGGCAGTTAACTTGGAATACCTCGATTAAAACCACCGAGCCGATTAGTTCGGGTGGATTAACAGGACCGCCTTGTACCCAAGTGTCCACGACAACATCTGAAAGCGAAGGAGTATTCATAGTCATATAGTCAAAATGAACGGCAAATGACAAGATATTACCGAAGCTTCTGCACAGTGTGCAGAATTTTATCGCAATTTGATGATTGGTCGGTTTAAGCTATTGAGTTCCTGTTTGCTATTTTCTTAATTCCTGAATTCCTGAATATGCGTTATTGGTTAATGAAGTCCGAACCCTATGAATTCAAAATTGATGATTTCGAAACGCTACCCGATCGGACAGTGGCATGGGAGGGAGTGCGAAACTACCAGGCGCGTAATTTCATGCGCCACCAGATGGCTGTCGGTGATCAGGTGTTTTTCTATCATTCCTGCTGTAAAGATCCGGGCATTGTAGGCATCGCGGCGGTAAGCGCACCCGCATACCCGGATGCATCGCAATTCAATCCGCAAAGCAAATATTTCGATCCCAAAGCATCGCCCGGAAATCCACGCTGGTTCAATGTAGACATCATGCTGCTTCGGCGAATCCGGTTGATTCCGATCAAGGAATTGCGCCAACACCGTGAATTGGAACGCATGCGCGTATTGCAAACCGGTAACCGGCTGTCGATTACGCCGGTCGATCCGGTGGAATGGCAATTCATCTTAATGCTTTTATAATAAGGGCTTATATATGGAATGGTGGCTGGTTTACCTGTTGGCCGGAGCTTTCGTCGGATTTTTTGCAGGGTTATTGGGGATCGGCGGTGGCTTGATTATCGTGCCGGTATTGATCAGTGCGTTTACAGCGCAAGATTTTCCGTCCGATCGCATTATTCACATGGCGCTCGGTACCACGATGGCAACCATTATTTTCACTTCTGCGGTCAGCTTGCGCATCCATCATCAGCATCAAGCGGTTGATTGGTCAATCGTCAAAAATATTACGCCGGGAATTTTGCTTGGCACATTCCTGGGAGCGGCGTGGGCAAGCGTATTGACGAGCGCTGTGCTGAGCATCATTTTTATCATATTTATTTTTTATGCCGCTACGCAAATGGTGCTGCAATTTCGTCCCAGCCCGATGCTGCAAATGCCGGGAAAATTCGGGATGACGGTGGCGGGAAGTATTATCGGTGCTGCTTCGAGTCTGGTAGCGATCGGCGGCGGATTACTGACTGTGCCGTTTTTAGCCTTATGCAGAGTTAAATTGCAGCATGCCATCGGTACTGCCGCGGCGATTGGTTTTCCGATCGCTGTGGCGGGAACCACCGGCTATATAGTCAACGGTTTTCAACAATCTGAAAAATTGCCTGACTACAGCTTGGGCTATGTCTATTTGCCAGCGGTTGCCTGGTTAGTAGCCGCCAGCATGCTGACCGCGCCATTCGGCGCCAGAATGACGCACTCCACTAAAACGGCATTACTGAGAACGATTTTTGTCATCCTGTTATACAGTTTGGGAATCCGGATGCTACTGCGGCTTTGGGCGTAATTCAACCATCACTCTAACCATATCATCAATTCCTTATCGGCGTCTTTTTCGTTTTTGTTTCTTTTATTGCACGTTTGTCCGTGTGTTTATGCCTTATCCGGGCTTGTCGTTGCAATCGCTATACGCATTCAAATGATTCCGCCAGTCCGATTGATTATAAAAAGCATGGCCGGTAAGGTAGCGGCGATCAGTCATGGTTTGTTAGTGGTAAACTTTGTGGGATAATCGCGCGTTTATCCGTTTTTCTAAAATTTGTATGAAGCAAACGTTATACGACAAACTGTGGCGTCAGCATGTAGTACATACCGAATCGAGCGATTCGGATAGTATGGCGCTGATCTATATCGACCGCCATTTGGTGCACGAAGTGACCAGCCCGCAAGCGTTCGAAAGCCTGAAAATGGCCGGGCGCAAGCTGTGGCGGTTGAATTCTATTCTTG
This sequence comes from Nitrosomonas sp., assembly GCA_021582655.1. Taxonomy (GTDB): domain Bacteria; phylum Pseudomonadota; class Gammaproteobacteria; order Burkholderiales; family Nitrosomonadaceae; genus Nitrosomonas. Next base: position 336,176 of record CP091135.1, on the reverse strand, counting down.
CGGTCGCCGATCATAATGTCCCAACGACCGACCGCAGTCACGGCATACACGATCCTATTTCGCGCTTACAGGTCGATACTTTGGATCAGAACTGTGACGAATATGGCATTACCGAATTTAAGATGAATGACTTGCGTCAGGGCATCGTGCACGTCATCGGTCCGGAGCAGGGTGCAACACTGCCCGGCATGACGGTGGTTTGCGGCGATTCGCACACCAGTACGCACGGTGCGTTCGGATGTCTGGCTTTCGGTATCGGTACATCCGAAGTCGAACACGTGCTGGCGACGCAATGTTTGTTGATGAAGAAATCCAAAACCATGCAGATAGCTGTCGAAGGAAAATTAGGATTGGGGGTTACCGCAAAAGATATTGCGCTGACTATTATCGGCGAAATCGGCACGGCAGGCGGTACGGGATATGCCATTGAATTCTCCGGCAGTGTGATACGCGCGTTATCGATGGAAGGACGCATGACGTTGTGTAATATGGCGATCGAGGCGGGAGCTCGGGCCGGTATGATCGGCGTTGACGATACCACGATTGAATACATTAAAGGTCGTCCATTTGCGCCACAAGGCGAACTCTGGGAACAGGCCGTTGCTTACTGGCGCACTTTGCGTAGCGATGACGATGCCGTTTTTGACCGTATCGTGACCTTTGACGCCGCACAAATCAAACCACAAGTGACGTGGGGCACTTCTCCCGAAATGGTGGTTACCATAGACGGCAATGTGCCCGATCCTGCACGCATAGCCGATGAGGTTAAGCGCTCCGATATGCAGAAGGCACTGAATTACATGGGATTGGAACCTAATACGCCGATCACTCGAATCCCGGTTGATAAAGTTTTCATCGGCTCGTGCACCAATTCGCGTATCGAGGATTTGCGTGCCGCCGCGCAAGTGGTCAAGGGCAAGCATGTCGCGGCGAATATCAAGCAAGCACTGGTGGTACCGGGATCCGGTCTGGTTAAGAAACAAGCCGAACAGGAAGGATTGGATCGGATTTTCCAAGCAGCCGGCTTCGAATGGCGCGAACCCGGCTGTTCGATGTGCTTGGCGATGAATGACGACCGGCTATTGCCGGGTGAGCGGTGTGCGTCGACATCCAATCGCAATTTTGAAGGCAGGCAGGGTCCGGGCGGTAGAACACACCTGGTCAGTCCGGCAATGGCAGCCGCTGCCGCAATTGCCGGCCATTTTGTCGATGTCCGCAAGCTCGACGCATGAAACAAAGGTAATCTCATGGAAAAATTTACAACGTTTACCGGTTTGGTGGCGCCGATGGATCGTGCCAATGTTGATACCGATGCGATCATTCCGAAGCAATTCCTCAAGTCCATCAAGCGCTCCGGTTTCGGGAAAAATCTGTTCGACGAATGGCGTTATTTGGATCATGGGGAGCCCGGCATGGACCCGGCGGTACGTCAGCCGAACACTGATTTCGTTCTCAATCAGACGCGCTATCAGGGTGCGAGAATTTTATTGGCACGCGCCAACTTCGGTTGCGGATCGAGCCGGGAGCACGCACCCTGGGCGTTACAGGACTATGGTTTCCGTGTCATTATTGCGCCCAGCTTCGCGGATATCTTTTTTAACAACTGCTTTAAGATCGGTTTGTTGCCGATTATTCTGGACGTATCCGCCATGGATTGTCTGTTTGGTGCGGTAAAATCGACCGAAGGCTATCGTTTGACTGTAGATCTCCAGCAGCAAACCGTGATCACTCCCAATGGCTCAACGTATCGATTCGACATCGATCCGTTCCGTAAGCATTGTTTGGTGGACGGTTTGGATGAAATCGGGTTGACGTTGCAATACGCCGAAAAAATCAAACAATTCGAACAGCAGCGGCGTGCCGAGCAGCCCTGGTTGTTTCGTTAACTGAAGAAAACACAAACATGATGAAAATTGCTGTCTTATCCGGCGACGGGATCGGACCGGAAATCGTGGCACAAGCGGTAAGGGTATTGAAGGCGTTAAAAACCGACGGTCTTCCGGTTGAATTGGAATACGGTTTAATCGGCGGCTGCGCGGTGGATGCTACCGGAGAGCCTTACCCCGAAGCGACGCACAAGCTTGCAAGCCAGGCGGATGCAGTGCTGCTCGGTGCGGTCGGCGGACCCAAATATGATGCGTTGCCCCGTCATCAGCGGCCGGAACGCGGCTTACTGGCTATCCGCAAGGCGCTCAATTTGTTTGCTAATTTACGTCCCGCTTTGCTGTATCCCGAGCTGGCCAATGCATCGAGTTTGAAATACGACGTGGTCGCGGGTCTCGATATCATGATCGTACGTGAACTGACCGGCGATATCTATTTCGGCGAGCCGCGCGGTATTGAGTTACGTAGCGGTCAGCGGGTCGGTTTCAATACCATGATCTACAATGAAGCCGAAATTCGCCGGATCGCGCATGTCGCATTTCAAGCCGCTGCGAAACGTCAGGGGAAATTGTGTTCCGTCGACAAAATGAATGTTCTGGAGTGCACGCAGTTATGGCGCGACGTGGTTATCGAAGTGGCGCAACAATATCCGCGTGTTACGCTGTCGCACATGCTGGTGGACAATGCCGCAATGCAATTGGTGCGCAACCCCAAGCAATTCGATGTTATCGTTACCGGAAATATGTTCGGCGATATTCTGTCCGATGAGGCGTCAATGCTGACGGGATCGATCGGTATGCTGCCATCCGCCTCCCTGGATGAGAACAATAAAGGCCTGTATGAACCAATTCATGGCTCAGCGCCGGACATCGCCGGTAAGGATGCGGCCAATCCACTGGCGACAATACTTTCTGTTGCAATGATGCTGCGCTACACCTTTAATCAGGAATCAGCCGCGCAGCGCATTGAGCATGCGGTTAAAAAAGTACTCGCACAAGGATTCAGGACCAAAGATATCAACGAACCCGGAATGCGGCTGGTGGGTACGCAGGCGATGGGGGATGCGGTACTGGCATCGCTATCAGCAGGTTAATTAAATGCAGGTAAAAAATGCGTGAATTTATTGGGTTAAGATTAATATCTTAAGCTATGATTTATGTTTTATTTTTAACGTAATAATTAATTCAAACAAGAGAGAAGCAATGAAACAAGTAGGTTTTGTCGGTTGGCGCGGCATGGTGGGTTCGGTATTGATGCAAAGGATGCGGGAAGAAGAGGATTTTTCTTTGATCGATCCGGTTTTTTTTACAACTTCCCAGCAAGGCGGTGCCGGTCCGAATATCGGTAGAGATATTCCGCCGCTGAAAAACGCATACGATATTGATCAATTGAAAGCGATGGATATCATCGTTTCCTGCCAAGGCGGGGATTATACCCAGCAGATTTTCAAGCAATTACGCCAGTCCGGTTGGAGTGGCTATTGGATTGATGCCGCATCGGCGCTGCGTATGGAAAAAGACGCCATCATTATTCTAGACCCGGTCAATATGCCGGTGATCGAGCAGGGATTGCACACCGGTGTTAAAAATTATATCGGTGGAAATTGTACGGTCAGTTTGATGCTGATGGCGGTTGGCGGATTGTTTGAGAAAGGCATGGTCGATTGGATGAGTGCCATGACTTACCAGGCGGCATCAGGGGCCGGTGCGAAGAATATGCGCGAACTGCTGCAGCAAATGGGTGAGGCACACCGTGTGGCTAAAGACTTACTGGACGATCCGGCGTCGAATATTTTGGATATTGATCGCGAAGTTGCCGGTACTTTGCGCGACAGAAACTTCCCGACTGAGAATTTTGGTGTACCGCTTGCAGGGAGTCTGATTCCCTGGATTGATAAGGAAGTCGCCAACGGACAAAGCCGCGAGGAATGGAAGGGTCAAGCCGAGACCAACAAAATTCTCGGATGCGGTGATCATCAGATCCCCGTTGACGGCATCTGCGTGCGCGTCGGTGCGATGCGTTGCCACAGCCAGGCACTGACCATCAAGTTAAAGCAAGATGTACCCTTGGATGAAATTGAAGATGTTATTTCTCAATCCAACGATTGGGTGCAGGTTGTTCCCAACGAACGCGAAGCCACAACCGCTAAACTGACACCGGCGGCAATAACCGGCACATTGTCGATACCCGTCGGGCGGCTGCGCAAGTTGGCAATGGGCGGTGAATACCTATCCGTTTTTACCGTTGGCGATCAATTGCTGTGGGGGGCCGCAGAGCCGCTGCGCAGAATGCTGCGTATTTTAATTGCGCATTGATGGATGACGCTGCGCCGTTATTGACGATTGCCACTGACATGCGAAGCTCATAAGACACGGGATCGTTGATTATTGCAATCGCTTCCCAGATAATCGTTACGAATGTCATTCGGTACAACCGGTTCATTTTAAGGATTCGTGGCCGACAGTATCGGTCGGTTTGGTACATCGGTTTCCTTCCCCCGTATTTTCTCCATTTTTTACATGGAATTATTAAATGCCTCATTGGCTTTTACTCGCGATTGCGATTGTCAGCGAAGTCGTCGCCACTTCCTGTTTGAAGGCAACGGAAGGATTTACTCGATTTTGGCCATCGGTGACGGTTGTAGCTGGTTATCTGCTGGCTTTTTATTTGTTGTCGCTGACACTGAAAATCATCCCGGTCGGAATTGCCTATGCGATTTGGTCCGGTATCGGTATTGTTTTGATTGCATTAAGCGGTTGGTTGTTTCTGCAGCAACCGCTGGATACACCGGCGGTAATCGGCTTATCCCTGATTGTCGCGGGTGTCGTTGTGATCAATGTTTTTTCCAGTACGGTGACCGTCACACATTCATAAAGCTACGCTTGAGCAGCGGTAATCGGCTATTATCCAGGTTTACATTGCATTTGGCGCACCATGAAGCGGCTTGACCTTCCATTGGCTCGGAATGCCCGGGGAACGATACAGTTGCCGGGATCGAAAAGTATTTCCAATCGTATTTTATTGCTTGCAGCGCTTGCCGAAGGTACCACGCAGGTTCATGAATTGCTTGCTTCCGACGATACGGCGCGTATGTTGGAAGCGCTGGACAAACTGGGTGTTTCGATTGCATACAGCGGTGGCAACGATTATCGTGTCACCGGTTGCGGCGGTAAGTTTCCCGTGGCTACAGCTGAACTGTTTCTTGGCAATGCCGGTACCGCTTTTAGACCGCTAACCGCAGCGTTGGCCGTGATGCAAGGCCATTACCGATTATCGGGTGTGCCGCGCATGCACGAAAGACCGATAGGTGACTTGGTGGATGCACTGCGCCAGTTGGGTGCGGATATCACTTATCTCGGTAACGCCGGTTTTCCGCCACTGGAAATCAAACCGGCGATACTTCATACGCACGAACACATTCAGCAGATAACCGTAAAGGGAGATGTTTCTAGTCAATTCCTGACGGGACTATTGATGGCGCTGCCGTTGACCGGAACAGAATCGATCATTACTGTGATCGGTACACTCGTTTCACAACCGTATATCCAGTTGACACTGGCGCAAATGCAGCGCTTCGGTGTGCAGGTCGTGCGCGATGACTGGCATCGATTCATCATTCCACCGCAACAGCGATACCGCAGTCCGGGGAGGATTTTTGTCGAAGGCGACGCTTCATCCGCGTCTTATTTTCTGGCGGCCGGTGCAATTGGAGGCGGACCCGTACGGGTTCAAGGCGTGGGGCGCGATAGCACCCAAGGTGATGTGCGTTTTGCCGATGCATTGGCGATGATGGGAGCGGATATTACCTTTGGAGAAAACTGGATCGAAGCCTGCAACAAGGGGAAGCCGTTACAGGCGATTGATTTGGATTGCAATGCGATCCCCGATGCGGCGATGACGCTCGCAGTCGCGGCACTGTTCGCGCAAGGAACCACCACGCTGCGCAACATCGCCAGTTGGCGTCTGAAGGAGACCGACCGGTTGACGGCGATGGCGGTGGAATTGCGTAAGCTGGGTGCCGGTGTCGAAGAAGGTATGGATTTTTTGCGCATCACACCACCCGAACAAAGTTTTATTCCCGGCGTGGCAATCGATACTTACGACGATCATCGCATGGCGATGTGTTTTTCATTGATCAGTTTTGCCGCTCCGGTGTATATCAACGATCCCGATTGCGTCGCCAAAACCTTCCCTGATTATTTTGAGAAATTTAGTCGAATCACCTATCCCGCCTGATAATGATTTTTTCCTAGACCAATTACCGCATATCATTCATGGATACATTCCAGATACCGGTCATCGCCATTGATGGCCCTTCGGCTTCCGGCAAAGGTACGGTTGCCCAATCGGTTGCCGACAAACTCGGTTTTCATTATTTGGATAGTGGTGCGCTCTATCGCCTGGTGGCATTAAAAGTCATGCAATCCGGAACCGACACCGGAAGCCTCGATCAACTGTCGGCGATGGCCAAGAACCTGGATATCGCTTTCATCAATGGACAAATTTATCTCGACGGCACGGCTGTAACCGATTTGATCCGTACCGAACACTGCGGTATCTTGGCTTCGCAACTGGCGGCACACCTGCCAATTCGTACGGCGTTGACCGAGCGTCAGCGCGCCTTCCGGCGATTGCCCGGATTGGTTACCGACGGCCGCGATATGGGTTCGGTTATTTTTCCGGATGCCGTACTCAAGATTTTTTTGACGGCCAGTGCCGAAGTGCGTGCACAAAGGCGACATAACCAGTTGAAAGAGAAAGGAATCGATGCTAATATCGCTGTTCTCTTGCAGGATATCCAGCAGCGTGACGAACGCGATAGCAAGCGCAGTATCGCACCGTTGCAGCGAGGTGCGGATGCTCGCTTGCTGGATACTACGTCACTGACCGTTTCCCAGGCACAAGATGCTGTGCTCTCCTGGTATAATGCGGTAAACGCAAGAAATTAGCGCTTGACCATTATTCGATCCCTTGTCGGTAAAGGGAGTGCGAATTCAGGCATTTTATTAACTAACCCGATTTCTGCCGGAAACCAATGCGGTGGAGATGATTTATCAGGTACTTTTATAATGACTAATGCTTCCTCTGCCTCACAAAATACTCCCGAAAGTTTTGCTTCACTGTTCGAAGAAAGTCTCTCACGTCAGGAAATGCGTGTCGGTGAAGTCATCACTGCCGAGGTTGTTCGTGTTGACTATAACGTTGTAATTGTTAATGCCGGCCTCAAATCCGAAAGTTTTATTCCGGTTGAAGAATTTAAAAATGACCGTGGCGAGATAGAAGCCAAGCCTGGAGATTTCGTGAGCGTTGCCATTGAATCGCTGGAAGACGGCTACGGTGAAACACGTTTGTCTCGCGACAAAGCCAAGCGCTTAACCGCATGGCATGATTTGGAACAAGCTATGGAAACCGGCAAGATCGTCACCGGTATGGTAAATGGCAAAGTGAAAGGCGGTTTGACGGCGATGATCAATGGTATTCGCGCATTCTTGCCGGGTTCCCTGGTCGATATCCGGCCTGTCAAGGATACGACACCTTATGAAAATAAGGAGATGGAATTCAAAGTCATCAAACTGGATCGTAAGCGTAACAATGTGGTGGTGTCGCGTCGTGCGGTGCTCGAAGCAACGCAAGGTGCGGATCGTGAAGCTCTACTGTCGAATTTGCAGGAAGGCGCCATTGTTCATGGCATCGTCAAGAATATTACCGATTACGGTGCGTTCGTGGATTTGGGCGGTATCGACGGTTTGCTGCATATTACCGATCTGGCTTGGCGTCGTGTCAAACATCCTTCCGAGGTTGTCAATATCGGTGATGAGGTAACTGCGAAAGTATTGAAGTTCGATCAGGAAAAAAACCGCGTTTCACTCGGCATGAAACAACTGAGCGAAGATCCTTGGGTCGGTTTGTCGCGTCGCTATCCGCCGCGTACCCGATTATTCGGCAAAGTGACCAATTTAACCGATTACGGTGCTTTCATTGAGATCGAGCAGGGTATCGAAGGGTTGGTGCACGTTTCCGAAATGGATTGGACCAACAAGAATGTTTATCCGTCCAAAGTGGTTCAGCTTGGCGATGAAGTCGAGGTGATGATCCTCGAAATCGACGAAGAACGCCGTCGTATTTCATTAGGTATGAAACAATGCCAATCGAATCCTTGGGAAGAATTCGCTACTACGCATGAGAAAAACGATAAAGTGAAAGGGCAAATCAAATCGATCACCGATTTCGGCGTATTTATCGGATTACCCGGCAATATCGACGGGCTGGTGCACTTATCCGATTTATCCTGGAATCAGCCGGGCGAGGAAGCTGTTCTCAATTATAAAAAGGGTGATGAAGTCGAAGCGATTATTTTATCTATTGATGTCGAACGCGAGCGCATCTCTCTCGGTATCAAACAAATGGAAGGCGATCCTTTCACCAATTTCGTCGCCAATAATGACAAAAACAGCATCATTGAAGGCATCGTCAAATCGATTGACGCCAAAGGCGCTGTGATTGCGCTGACGGATGATGTCGAAGGTTATTTGCGTGCATCCGAGGTTTCGCGCGATCGTGTGGAAGATATTCGCAGCCACTTGAAAGAAGGCGATAAAGTCGAAACCATGATTATTAACATCGATCGTAAGAACCGCACCATCAATCTTTCGATCAAGGCAAAAGACAAATCCGACGAAACCGCCGCCATGCAAAAAATCAAAGCGCCTGTCAATGCCGGCACTACCAGCCTGGGTGCGCTGTTAAAAGCGAAAATGGATAGTAAAAATACTGAGCAATAAGGAATCTTCATGACGAAATCCGAATTAATCACCAGGCTTGCCGCACGTTTTCCGCAACTGGTCACCAAAGACGCAGAACTTTCCGTCAAAATGATCATAGATGCCATGGCCAAAAGCCTGTCAAGCGGGCAACGGATCGAGATACGTGGTTTTGGCAGCTTCGATCTGAATTATCGCCCACCCCGTGTCGGCCGTAATCCAAAATCCGGAGAAAAAGTCAAAGTGCCGGAGAAATATGTACCGCACTTCAAAGCAGGCAAGGAAATGCGGGAACGCGTTGATTACAAGTAAGCACGCAATACACATCAAAGCACTTCCGAATCTGGAAGTGCTTTTTTAATTGAACAAGCGGCTTAGTCATTCATTCGATTCGAATTTTGTTACCAGCATCAATGGAAGCGAAACCGAATTGATATTGAGTCATTTATTAAACTTGAAGGAATAACCGATTATGATGAATCTGATCACTTGGATTTTTAGCATCGCAATCTTTGCAATCCTGGCTGTATTCGCTTCCAAAAACTCGCAGCCGGTTACGCTGCAGTATTATCTGGATTCATCGCAATCCATCGAACTTCCTTTCAGTGTCGCGCTGTTAATCTTTTTTGCGCTGGGTGCACTCATCAGCTTAATAATCACCCGTTGTAACTGCGACACCGGCAAGTAACCGATTGCATGTGATATTGGCATTATCCCAATGCCGTTGCCGGAGAATATGCGCCGGCGGTTTCCGGTTGCCGCATATTCGTTGCTTGACTGTCGCGCGATACGGCGAGCCTTTTGTTTAGCCCAGTCAATACCGGTATGCTGTTCGTTAACCCTGATCCGGGAAAGTGGTGCGCTTGATCGATAAATCGGTTATCAGCGCTTCACCAACAGTGTGCCGTTGAATGAAGTCGCATCACTGTAAGTTGTCTGAAGGCAAGTAATTTCTGCTGAATGCTTAAGATATGCTGCTAGTATTATCGTTCGAAGTCACGTTAACGAGGGTGTCGATATGAAAATCCACGAATACCAAGCCAAAGCGATGTTGCAGCAATACGGCGTGGCGACGCCGAAAGGGGTTGCTTGCTTCAGTGTCGACGAAGCGGTGGTTGCCGCGCAGCAATTAGGTGGTGAGGTCTGGGCGGTGAAAGCGCAGATTTATGCTGGCGGACGCGGCAAGGGCGGCGGAGTGAAGATGGCGCGGTCGTTGGATGAGGTGCGACAGCATGCAAGGGAAATATTGGGAATGCGGTTGGTGACACATCAAACCGGGACGGAGGGGCGGATTGTGCATCGCTTGTTCATCGAACAGGGGGTCAGAATCGACAAAGAATACTACGTCGGTATGGTGGTTGACCGGCAGCGGCAGCGTGTGTGTTTGATGGCGAGCTCCGAAGGCGGTATGGATATCGAGCAAGTCGCTGCCGAAGCGCCGGACAAGATTCATAAGGTGTTCATTGATCCGCTCGCGGGCTTAACACAGCAACAAGCGCAAGAAGTCGCACAAAAAATCGGTATTCCGGCAGTGTGTGTGCCACAAGCGGCAGCCTTACTGCAAGGATTGTACCGGGCGTTTGACGGCACCGATGCATCGCTGCTGGAAGTCAATCCGCTGGGCCTGATCAGCGGAAATCAAGTGATTGCGCTCGATGCCAAGATGAACTTTGACGACAACGCGCTGTTCCGCCATCCCGATATCGTTGCATTGCGTGACTTGGATGAGGAAGACCCACTCGAAATCGAGGCGTCGAAGCACGAGTTATCGTATATTCCGCTCGACGGCAATATCGGTTGTCTGGTAAACGGTGCGGGGCTGGCGATGGCAACGATGGATATCATTAAACTATACGGCGGCAATCCCGCCAATTTTCTCGATGTCGGCGGTGGCGCTACCGCGGAGAAAGTTACCGAAGCATTCAAGCTGATGTTGTGCAACCCCAAACTGCAGACGATTCTGGTCAATATTTTCGGTGGCATCATGAAATGTGACGTGATCGCACAAGGTGTGGTGGCCGCAGCGCGCGAGGTACGGCTGGCCGTGCCGCTGGTAGTGCGGTTGGAGGGTACCAACGTTGAACTCGGAAAAAAGATTCTGGCCGATTCCGGTTTGCCGGTTATTTCGGCGGAGAATATGGCCGATGCTGCGCAGCGAGCAGTCGACGCGGCCCGATCTCATGCCGCCGTTACCGGCCAACGCCTATCCTAACAGGAGTGATGCCATGTCCATTCTGATCGATCGTCGCAGCCGCGTTATTACCCAAGGCATTACCGGAAAAACCGGCCAATTCCATACTCGCATGTGTCGTGATTACGCCAACGGTAAGGAATGTTTTGTCGCCGGTGTCAATCCGCGCAAGCCCGGCGAGGATTTCGAGGGTATCCCGGTTTTTGCCACCGTCAGGGAAGCAAAACAACAAACCGGCGCCAATGTATCAGTCATTTACGTACCGCCGCCTTTCGCCGCTGCAGCGATCGATGAGGCGGTGGAAGCCGAGCTGGATTTGGTAATTTGCATCACCGAAGGGATTCCGGTTCGCGATATGGTCCGCACCCGCTATAAAATGCAAGGCAAGAAAACCCGGTTGATCGGACCAAATTGTCCCGGCATTATCACGCCGGACGAGCTCAAAATCGGCATCATGCCGGGCTACATCCACAAAAAAGGCCGCATTGGCGTGGTATCGCGTTCCGGCACGTTGACATACGAAGCAGTGGCGCAATTGATGGCGCTGGGTCTTGGACAGTCGAGCTGCATCGGTATTGGCGGCGACCCGGTGAACGGCTTGAAGCATCTCGACGTGCTGCAATTGTTCAACGACGATGATGAAACCGATGCGGTGCTGATGGTCGGTGAAATCGGCGGCAGTGACGAAGAGGATTGCGCGCACTGGGTCAAAGACAATATGCGTAAGCCGGTGGTCGGATTTATCGCCGGGGTAACCGCACCGCCGGGAAAACGCATGGGACATGCCGGTGCGATCATTTCCGGCGGCACAGGCACCGCACAGGAAAAACTCGAGGTCATGGCGTCTTGCGGCATCAAAATTACGCGCAATCCGGCGGAAATGGGTAAACTGCTGAGATCCGTATTGTAGCGACAAGGAGCCGCGCTTGATGCGCCATCGATTATCATTTTTTCTCATTGTCATCATGATGTTGGCCGCCGGGTGCGGCGGATTGCCGATACAGCAGCCCATTCCCGGCAAGAAGCCGGTCCGACCTGCAGGGCCGTTACCGGAAAGTGCCAAACCGAAATACAATTTAACCGGTTACCCGGAGAGTACCCAGCAAGGTTATATCGATGGTTGTGAAACCGCAAAAAGCACCAAATGGGCGTTCAAAGACCTGAATCGTTATCAAAAAGACGAGCAATACCGCATGGGTTGGGATGATGGTTATTCACTGTGCAGATTGAAAAAATAACCGCGTATCGATGTTAGTACTGCAGCGGCACAATCATTACCGTTAACCCTTAAGCGTTTTATGTTAGAGCTCGAATCCATTTTCTCACCCGGCGGTGTGCTCTCTCGCCATATTGCGGGCTTTCATGTGCGCTCGCAGCAAGTGGAAATGGCGCGCGCCATCACCAGTACCATTGAAAATCACCGTATTCTGGTTGCCGAAGCGGGTACCGGAACCGGGAAAACCCTGGCTTATTTGGTGCCGGCATTGCTGGCGGGCGGCAAAGTCATCATTTCGACCGGTACCAAAACCTTGCAGGATCAATTGTTCAAACGGGATATCCCGGCGGCGCGGGCTGCGTTGAAATTGCCGGTTTCAGTGGCGCTATTGAAAGGGCGTGCCAATTACGTCTGCCACTATCATTTGGAAAGAAGCTTGCAGGATACCCAACTTACCTTCGTCAATCGCGAGGAAATCCGCTATTTGCAATGGATCGAACGTTACGCCGGCTACAGCAAGGATGGTGACAAAAGCGGTTTGAGTGAAGTGCCTGAGCATGCGGCCATCTGGCAATTCGTAACTTCGACGCGCGACAATTGTCTGGGTTCCGATTGCCCCAGCTACAAGCGGTGCTTCGTGATGGAAGCGCGTAAGCAAGCGATGAGTGCGGACATCGTGGTGGTGAATCACCATTTGTTTTTTGCCGATGTGATGCTGCGCGATGAAGGCCTATCCGAACTGCTGCCAGCCTGCAATACGGTGATTTTTGACGAAGCGCACCAGCTGCCGGAAACCGCCAGTTTGTTTTTCGGGGAATCGGTAAGCACGGGGCAATTACTCGACCTGGCGCGCGACGCTAAAATCGAGGCACTGAAGGCGGCACGGGATTTCACGCCGCTGCAGGATGCCATCACGGCGACCGACAAGGCGGCACGCGATCTGCGTTTAGCGGTGGCGGAAGAAAATACCCGTATCGCATTGTCCGAAGCCTTTCGTTATCCCGGATTCAAACCGGCATTGGATCAATTGCTGGAACAATTGGATGCGCTGGTCGGCGCACTGGAAAGCCAGGCGGAACGATCGGAAGGGCTGGAGCATTGCTGGCACCGCGCGGATAACCACTTGCAGCTGATTCGGCGCTGGCATGACGACGGCGAGATGGATGGTTACGTGCGCTGGATCGAGGTTTTTCATCACGCGTTGCAACTGCATGCAACCCCTTTGTCGATTGCCGGTATCTTTCAGAAGCAGCTTGCCGCCTCGCTACGCGCTTGGATTTTCACCTCGGCGACATTGTCGGTCAAAAAAGACTTTTCTCATTACAATCACGAAATGGGGTTGGACGGCGCGCAAACGGCAAGCTGGGACAGTCCTTTCGATTACGGCGCGCAAGCTTTGCTTTATGTGCCGCAGGGCCTGCCCGAACCGCAACAAAAAGACTATACCGATCGCGTGGTAGCAGCAGCGTTGCCGGTATTGCGGGCAAGCAAGGGGCGCGCTTTTTTTCTGTGCACCAGTTTGCGTGCGATGCAACGTGTGTACGAGTTATTGCAGGTGGCGGACGATTTTGATTTTCCATTGTTGTTGCAAGGACAAGGATCGCGATCTTATTTGCTGGATAGCTTTCGTACCATTGGAAACGCAATATTGATCGGTAGTCAGTCGTTCTGGGAAGGTGTTGATGTGCGCGGTGAGGCCTTGTCTCTGGTAATCATCGACAAGCTGCCGTTCGCGCCGCCGGACGATCCGGTGTTGTCCGCCCGGATTGAAAAGATGACCAACGAAGGGCGCAATGCATTTATGGACTATCAATTACCGCGCGCGGTAATCAGTCTGAAGCAGGGGGCCGGGCGGTTGATTCGTGACGAAACGGATCACGGCGTATTGATGATTTGTGATCCTCGCTTGATTACCAAAGCTTACGGTAAGCAGATTTGGCAAAGCTTGCCACCGATGAAGCGCACGCGCGACTTGACCGAAGTGGAGAATTTTTTTGCCGCCGGCCGTCAGCCGTTAATCCAACCTCGATTGAATCAGCATCAGGAGTAAGGAAGTTGCAGCGAAGCAATAATAACAGGCATTTTGTTTTAATCGTACTGAGAGTGCTGTCAGTCGCCGTAAGCGTATTTTTTGCCGTAAATGCTACGGCCAAGACAGGTGAATTTCCTTTGATCGCCGACGGACGGGATTTACAGGAGGAACTGGCGGTTGTCAAACTGAACGATATTATTGACAGTATCAAGCAGCAGGAAAAAATCATCGAGATGAAACTGCAATCGTTAGCACGCGCTAAGACCGATCAGGAAAAAAACAAGATTCAGGACGACTTGAGTCGACTGGCCGATGCCATCCATGAGCAGGAATCGTCATTTGAGCTGATCATGACGGCGGGGTTAGAATTAAGCAACGACGATACCGGTGTAAGCCAGCGATTCGATTGGAAAAAGGATTTGCTGGAAATTGTGCAGCCGATTCTCGGCGAATTACGGCAATTGACTGAAAAAAAACGCAAGTTGGATTTTTTGCAAAAGAAAATCGATTTTTATAACAAGCAAATCGGCAACATCAACGAAGTACTCGCGCATATTTCAGGTATCAATAAGTACGGGTTGGAAAAATCCGCGCTGCTCGAATTCGAGCGTATCGAAAAGAAATGGCAGGATCAGTTACAAGACAACAATCACTTGCTCGAAGTGGCGCAATTACAACTCGACGAAATGGTTAAATCGCAGTCAGCCAAGGAAATTTCACTCGGCGAGCATATCGCGCAATTTGCATCCGGACGCGGTGCGACATTGTTCATGGCGATTGCGGCTTTCATCGCAGTATATTTTTCCATGTTGTTGTTGTTGAAGCTGCTAGGGTGGGTCAGTCGTCAACAGGATGACGAAAAAAGAACTTATTACCAGCGCATCATCACACTGTTCTATCATTTCCTGATGGGCGTACTGGCGGTCGCGGCGGTATTTTATGTACTCAACGTGCGTAACGACCAAGCATTGATCGGAATTACCGTGCTATTGCTGGTGAGTATCATCTGGCTGTTGAAAAGCTCGATTCCCAGTTTTGTCAATGAGCTGAGAATGCTGCTCAATACCGGTTCGGTTCGGGAAGGGGAATGTATTGTGTATAACGGCATACCGATGCGGGTGGAAAGCTTGAATTATTATTCCAAGCTGGTGAATCCGATGCTGCCCGGTTTGGAATTGCGACTGACTCTGGGTGAACTGGCCAATTACATTTCCCGTCCGTATTCAGCGGATCAACCTTGGTTTCCCTGCAGAATCGGTGATTTTGTCAAATTGTCGGACGATACGTTCGGCATGGTGAAATGTATTACCTTGGAAAATATCGTGATCTCGGCCGCTGACGGATTAATGCCGCGAACATATTCGATTGCCGATTTTCTGGCAGCCAATCCGAAAAATTACTCGCAGGGATTTACCGTCTTCAGCGAGTTTGGTGTGGATTACCGGCATCAAATGCTGGCGACTACAGTAATTCCGGAAATCCTGTGCGCCGGAATCCGCCAGGGGTTGCTGCAACAACCGTTCGGCAGTGCATTGACGGATTTGAATGTGCATTTCGCCAAGGCGAATGTCTCGTCGCTCGATTATCAAATCATTGCCGGCTTTGACGGCAGTGCTGCGCGGGATTATTTCGCCATCCGGCGCGCACTGCAGCGCTATGCCGTAGAAGTCTGCAATCAACAACAATGGACGATTCCGTTTACTCAGATCGTCGTCCACCAAGGTAACAATCAGCGCATCGAGGAAACTTCACCATGAAATTGGCCACCTGGAACGTTAATTCACTGAAAGTGCGGCTGCCGCACGTAATAGATTGGCTGGCACAACATCAACCGGAAATCTTGTGCGTGCAGGAAACCAAATTAACCGATGAAAATTTTCCGGTGACGGAGCTCGCAGCGGCCGGTTATCAAGCTATTTTTACCGGTCAGAAAACCTATAACGGCGTTGCAATACTTAGTAAATATCCAGGTATTGAGACAGTCACCGCGATACCCGGGTTGGTTGATGAGCAAAAACGGGTCGTAGCGGCCACGTATGGGGATGTGCGTGTGATATCGGTGTATGTACCGAACGGTGAGGCAGTCGGTTCGGAGAAATATCAGTATAAGCTGGCATGGTTACCCGCGCTGGTACATTGGTTGAAGCAGGAATTGGAGCGCTATCCGAAACTGGCGGTGATGGGGGATTTCAACATTGCACCGGAAGACCGTGATGTCCACGATCCGGTATTATGGCAAGGCAGTGTGCTCTGCAGTCAGCCGGAACGCGACGTTTTTGCGGATTTGCTTAACATCGGCTTATCCGACAGTTTTCGTCTGTTCACGCAGCCGGAAAAATCGTATACCTGGTGGGATTATCGCATGATGGCTTTCCGCCTCAATCGAGGATTGCGCATCGATCATATATTGTTGAGCGAGCAACTGGCGCGATCCTGCCTATCGTGCCAAATCGACAAAGCGCCGCGCAAGCTGGAACGACCTTCGGATCATGCACCGGTAATGGCGGAATTGAATGTAATTACCTGATTTGTATTTTATCAGGCAGCCGATTCAGTTCCTCCCGCAGGATACTCAGGTTTTTCTCACGTACCTTGATTTCTTCCTTGAGCCGCTCGACGCGATCAAGGTAGCGTTGATAGTTGCGTTCGCTGCCCAAGCGATCGGGAGTGCCGTCCTTGTATACGTCTTTGACTTCGTTGAGGCGTTTTTCCTCCTCGGCGATTTTATCTTGCAGCTTGCCGCGCTGTTCTTCAAGCTTTAATGATTCCCTGCGCTTAACCATGCGGTCATCGATATCGCCGGAATCGACCGAAGGAACGACGATCAATGAAGGCAAATCGATGCGCTTCGCATCGCCGGAAGGAACGTTGGAGTACGTGACATTGCCGTGTTCGTCAACATGCTTGTAAACACCGCCTTGAACGGCGATTGGCATAGCAGTAAGCGCGAATAGCAGCAAGCAGCCCGGTTTCATAGATTCTCCCATCACGGCCATACAAATCAATCAAAATCTAAAATCGCGCCAATTCTTTTTTGAGTGCAGCAATATTGCGTTGATGCATGAATAGCTTATTTTTGAGTTGCACGGATCTCTGTTGGGTATTTTCCGATTGCGGCGCATCGGCGATTTGATCCAAAGAAAGCCGGGTATCAGCGAACAATTGCTGTTCGGTCAACAGCTCGCTTTCCAGGATTTTACGGCGCATGCCGCTACGTTCGTTCGGCGAACTGAAACTGGTCCGTGCGGCTTGAGGTTGTATTTTATTAGTTGAAGATTTAGGGGCATACGATGCCAGCGAGATCTTTTCCGCATTCGGAATCTTGCGGTTAGTGAACGTAATATTGCCGTTTTTGTCGACGTGCTTATAAATATCGGTACCGGCAATTGCCTGGAATGCCGCGCACTCCAGTATTAACATCAATAGAATAAAGAATGATCTTATTTTCATATCGTTATCGTTGAGTGTTGTTCAAGGTGCCGCTATTTGTTCAGTATACCAATGATGCGTCGCAGGAAAAACTGAAAAAACACCAGGAATTCCTGCTTATTGCAGTTTGTTCGATTCTCCTCCGGTTGAGATAGGCGATATTGCCGGTTTTTTTTCGATACGCGGCGGATTCTATCTATAGACTGTAATACATATCAAATTCAATGGGGTGCGTCGTCATGCGTAACAAAAGGACTTCATCCGTTTTCAGTTGAATATACGCGTCGATCATATCGTTGGAAAAAACGCCGCCGCGGGTCAGGAAGTCGCGGTCCTTATCCAGGCAATCCAGCGCTTCGTCCAGTGACGCGCAGGCATTGGGTACCTTGGCGGCTTCTTCCGGCGGCAGATCGTAAAGATTCTTATCCATCGGATCGCCTGGGTGAATTTTGTTTTGAATGCCGTCGAGACCGGCCATCATCAATGCGGTAAACGCCAGATAAGGATTTGCGGTCGGATCAGGGAAACGAACTTCGATGCGGCGGCCTTTAGGGCTGCTGGTATGCGGAATGCGTATGGCCGCCGAGCGGTTGCTGGCGGAATACGCCAGATTTACCGGCGCTTCGAAACCGGCGACCAACCGCTTATACGAGTTGGTGCTGGGATTGCAGATCGCATTCAGCGCTTTGGCGTGTTTCAGGATTCCGCCGATGTAGTACAGCGCAATCTCCGACAAACCGGCGTAACCGTTGCCGGAAAACAGATTTTTACCGTCTTTCCAGATCGATTGATGCACATGCATCCCGGAGCCGTTGTCGCCGACGATCGGCTTAGGCATGAAAGTGGCGGTTTTGCCGTAAGAATGCGCGACGTTATGTACCACGTATTTGAGGATTTGATTCCAATCCGCGCGTTTGACCAGGCTGTTGTAGCACGTACCGATCTCGCACTGCCCGGCGGTAGCGACTTCGTGATGATGCACCTCGACGCCGACACCCATTTCCTCCAAGGTCAAACACATTGCGGAACGGATATCCTGAAACGAATCCACCGGTGGTACCGGAAAATAGCCGCCTTTGATCGCCGGACGATGACCGACATTACCGCTTTCGTATTTGACCGCCGAACTCCACGCGGCTTCTTCGGATTCGATTTTGACCGAACAGCCGGACATGCCGGTATGCCAGCGTACCGAATCGAAAATGAAAAATTCGGGCTCCGGACCGAAATATGCAACATCCCCGATACCGGTCGATTTCAAGTAAATTTCAGCGCGTTTGGCCAACGAACGAGGATCCCGGTTATAGCCCTTACCGTCGGCGGGTTCAACCACATCGCATGTCAGCAATAAGGTTGGTTCATCCATGAATGGATCCATATTGGCGGTATCCGGGTCGGGAATCAGCAACATGTCGGATGCCTGGATACTTTTCCAGCCGCCGATCGACGAGCCGTCAAACGGATGGCCGTCTTCGAATTTGTCGGCATCGAACGTGTGCGCAGGGACGGTTACGTGATGTTCTTTTCCGTTGGTATCGGTAAAGCGTAAATCAACAAACTTGACCTCATTGTCTTGAATCATTTTCAAAACATCAGTTACCATCATATTGTTTTCTCCAGACTCACGTCGCAAAAAATTGTATCAATAAAGATTTTGGCGGAAATTATACCAGCACAACATCCTGAATAATTTGAAATCCTGCGAAAGCGCGCAATCATGCCCGGTATTCGCGCACGCACTCGTATGTGCCAGGGTGTGCATTCTACTGTACTATCACGACTCTAGTCTTTACCATCGATCAAAATTGCCCCGGCCGGTCTGCTACTTTGTCATAAAACCAATCCGCATTGTGCATGTCCGAAGCGCTCACTATTCTTAAGGAAGTATTTGGCTATCCGGCTTTCCGCGGACAGCAGGCGGCGGTGATCGAGCATCTCACAGGCGGTGGCGATTGCCTGGTACTGATGCCGACCGGCGGTGGCAAGTCACTGTGCTATCAAATTCCGGCGTTGTTGCGTGATGGTGTAGCCATTGTGGTATCGCCGTTGATCGCGTTGATGCAAAACCAAATGGCGGCGCTGCTTGAGCTCGACGTGCGTGCAGCGGTATTGAATTCGTCGTTGTCGCCGCGCGAGGCCGCGCATGTGGAACAGCGACTGTTGGCGGGTGAATACGATTTACTCTATGTAGCGCCGGAGCGTTTGCTGACGGCGCGCTTCTTAGCGCTGATCGCACGCGTCCGGATCGCTTTATTCGCGATCGACGAAGCACATTGCGTGTCGCAGTGGGGGCACGATTTTCGTCCGGAATATATTCAGTTGTCGGTGTTGCACGAGCGGTTTCCCACCATACCGCGCATAGCGCTGACCGCCACGGCGGATATGGATACGCGTAAGGAAATCATCGAACGACTGGGATTGGAAACTGCTGAAATATTCGTCTCCAGTTTCGATCGTCCGAACATCCGCTACCGTATCGTCGACAAAACCAACAGTCGTGCACAATTGCTGCATTTCATCCGGGCGGAACACCCGAATGATGCGGGCATTGTTTATTGCCTGTCGCGTAAAAAAGCGGAAGAAACAGCGTTCTGGTTGGCGGGGCAAGGGCTGCGCGCGATGGCTTATCATGCCGGCATGAGTTTGCGGGAGCGCAGCGATCATCAGGAGAAATTCCTGCGTGAGGACGGTGTGATCATGGTGGCGACGATTGCATTCGGTATGGGGATCGATAAACCCGATGTGCGCTTTGTTGCGCATTTGGATTTGCCGAAGAGCATCGAAGGGTATTACCAGGAGACCGGCCGTGCCGGGCGCGACGGACAAGCCGCCGATGCTTGGATGGTGTATGGTTTGAACGATGTGATTCAACAGCGGCGGATGATCGAGGAATCCGAAGCGCACGCCCGATTCAAGCAAACAGCCGCGCGCAAACTGGAGGCGATGCTGGCATTGTGCGAAACAATGACTTGCCGACGCATGCGCATCTTGCGCTATTTCGGCGAAGCGACAGCAATAGAAGCGTGCGGTAACTGCGATATTTGCCTGAATCCGCCGCGACTGCACGATGCGACGGTGGAGGTGCAAAAGGCGCTGTCTTGCGTTTACCGTACCGGGCAAACCTTCGGTGCCGGGCATTTGATCGACGTGCTGCGCGGCAGCCCGACCGCGCGTGTCCGGCAATGGCACCATACCCGGCTCAGCACTTTCGGTATCGGTAAGGATCTGCCGGAAAAAGCCTGGCGTGCGATTTTCCGCCAAATCGTGGCACTCGGGTTGTTGACCACCGATAGCGAAGGCTATGGTGCGTTGCATCTCACTGAAGCCAGTCGTGCGGTACTGAAAGGGCAGCGAACCGTCCTGTTGCGCGAACAGCTCCAATCCAAATCATTTTCCGAGAGGCGGCAGTCGGTTGATTCCAAGCCGTTCAGTGACGATGAATTGGCTTTGTGGGAGCAATTACGCGCTTGGCGAGCTAAAACCGCTAAGGAGCACGGTGTGCCGGCTTACGTGATTTTTCATGACAGCACATTGCGGGAATTGGTACGGCTATCCCCGCAAACCGAAGAGGCGTTGCACCAAGTGGCGGGAGTCGGGACACGCAAACTGGAAAAATACGGCGAGCAGTTGATGGTCATGTTGCGAAACCAGTCATAGCATGCATCGATTCACTTTGCCGTCACGGAAAAATCGCATCGCCGGCAATAGCGTTTTTATTACTTTTACTTGCAATTTGAGTCGGATTAATGCACATTCGGCAACGACGATTCATTCGTCGAGCATAAAGTTTCAAATGTCTCAACAATCATCATGCGCAAAATTTGCGCCAACTATCATCATGCACTTGATTCAAGTGAGACGGAAAAATACACACTCGTTTCGACAAGCACTTGAACGATTGGATCTAATGCAATACGGCAAATGATACGATGCAATCAGATGAAATTATAGAGAAATTTCGTATCGACAAATGGTTGTTCGCAACACGATTCTTTAAAACCCGCTCATTGGCGGCCGAGGCGGTCGAGCGTGGGCGCGTAACCTTGAACGGGCAGCGGATAAAACCGGCAAAAATCGTTGCAACGGGTGATCACCTGACGATACGCATCGGCAATTATCAATACGATATCGAAGTGATGGGTTTGTCGAACAAACGTGGTTCCGCATCGCAGGCACAACTGCTGTACCGGGAAACCGATGAAAGTCGTACGCAGCGTGAGCTGGTCGCCGCACGGTTGAAGGCGCAACCGCAGCCGCCGCTTTATACCAAGGGACGCCCAACCAAGCGTGACCGCCGGGAAATGGAGCGATTTATTGCCAATCAGGATGAATTTTAATCGGTAAGGATTACATCATGACCATTGATACATTCAATTTAGACAAAAGCCAATTGATTCAGCAATCGTTTGTGCAGATGGACCAACATTTGCAAGGGATAGATTATACACCGGCGCAAAAACTTGCATTGACTTGCCGGATTTTGTTCGATAACGGCCACGATTCCGGATTGGCCGGACAAATCACCGCGCGCGGCCAGCAACCGGGTACGTATCTGACGCAACGGTTAGGATTCGGTTTTAACGAGATCCGTGCCAGTAACTTACTGTTGGTTAACGAAGATTTGCAAGTATTGCAAGGTGATGGCATGGCCAATCCCGCCAATCGCTTTCATTCGTGGCTGTACCGCGCCAGACCGGATGTGCAATGTATCATTCACACTCATGCGATCCACACCGCCGCACTGAGCATGCTCGAAGTGCCGCTGGAAATTTCACACATGGACAATTGCGTGCTGTACGACGATGTCGCATTTTTACCGAAATGGCCAGGCGTGCCGGTTGGTAACGAGGAAGGTGAATTGATCGCCCAGGCGATCGGCGATAAGCATGCGTTGCTACTGGCGCACCACGGATTACTGATCGCCGCTTCCAGCATTGAAGAGGCGTGCATCCTGGCATTAGCGTTCGAACGTGCAGCACGGATGCAGTTATTGGCAATGTCCGCCGGGAAAATCCAACCGATCGAACCGGATTTGGGGCGCGAAGCGCATGATTGGATTTTGCGCGGCCAGCGCAGCGCCGTAGGATTTGCCTACTATGCGCGCCGCACTTTACAAAATAGGGCGGATTGCTTGGAATAGTTTGCCGCGAACGGGATCTGTTTTTCAATGAGCAGTAAAGGAAAGGTTGGTCAGTAACCGTATGAACAATCGCTACGCACGTTTGCTGCAAAATCTGCATACCGGGATTATCGTGCATGATGCGGATATGACCGTCAGTTTCAGCAATCGCCGCGCCGCTGAGTTGCTTGGTCTACCCGCGGATTCGATAGCCGGCAGGTTAACGGTTGATCCGACGTGGTATTTTGTCGACGAAAAGGGCAGGCGGTTGGTACCGGAGGAAAATCCGGTCAATCATGTAATCGCCACGCACCAACCAATCCGGGAGCTGATGCTTGGCATACACCGTACTGACAAAACCGAGGTGACTTGGGTACTTATCAGCGCGTTTCCCGAATTTGCGAGTGATGGGCGGCTTGAGCAGGTAGTGGTTAATTTTCACGATGTCAGTCACCGCAAACGGATCGAAAATCTCTTGCTGGAAACACAGCAAGCCCTGGCCAGCACATTGGACGCGATCCCTGATCTACTCTTCGAACTTGGCAAGGACGGGCGTTACTACGATTATCATTCACCGCGTACCGAGCTGCTCGCGGCCCCGCCGCACGTACTGTTGAATAAAACCGTTGCGGAAGTATTGCCGTTTGAAGCGACACAAGTGGTGATGGCGGCGATAGATGAAGCACATCGGACGGGTTTTTCTCACGGACGGCAGTTTCGCCTCGATTTGCCCAGCGGCGAGCACTGGTTCGAATTGTCGGTCGCACGCAAAGGGGTTGATGCCGGTGATGCATCGCGCTTTATCGTAGTGTCGCGCGAAGTAACCGAACGGCATCGCATCCAAGCTGAACTGGAGGCCTCGAAGTCGCGATTGTCGTCGCTGATTCAATCGGTTGAAGGTATTGTTTGGGAAGCTGATGCGCGTACTTTTGCGTTTACTTTTGTCAGTGAACAAGCCGAGCGCTTATTTGGGTTTCCGTGCGAGGATTGGCTTGCGCCAGGCTTTTGGATCGAACACCTGCATCCTGACGATCGAGCCTGGGTGCCGGATTATTGCGCGTCCTGTACGAAACGCCTCGAGTGGCATGATTTCGAATATCGCTTCATTGCCAGGGATGGACGTACCGTCTGGCTGCACGACATTGTGACTGTCGTTGCCGAAAACGGTGAACCGCGTTGGCTGCGCGGCTTGATGGTCGATGTGACCAGGCGCAAGCAGGATGAGGAGGCACTTCGGCTCGCCGCCAATGTGTTTACTCACGCGCGTGAAGGCATCGCGATTACCGCGCCGGATACCGTCATTCTTGATGTCAATGAAGCGTATTGCCGTATCACCGGGTATACGCGCGCGGAACTTATCGGCAAAACCCCGCAAATGCTGCATTCCGAGCAGCAAACTCAAGCGCTCTATCACGATATCTGGCAAAAAATTAATGATACCGGTTATTGGTCCGGTGAACTGTGGAACCTGGATAAGAGTGGCAAGCTGTTCGCCACCCACCAGACAATCAGCACAGTCCGGGATGCTGACGACAAGATCCGCAATTATGTTGCCATCATCTCTGATATTACGGTTGAATACGAACATCGTCAGCAACTTGAGTACGCCGCTTATCATGATCGGTTGACCGGATTGCCTAATCGTAATTTGTTGAGCGATCGGTTGCAGCAAGCGATGATTCAATGCAACCACCGACAGCAATCGATGGCCATCGCCTATCTTGATCTCGACGGTTTTAAGACGGTGAACGACAGCCATGGTCATGAGACCGGGGATCAATTACTGATCGCCTTGGCTGATCGGATGAAGGAATCATTGCGAAAAGGCGATACATTGGCTCGCATTGGCGGCGACGAATTTGTCGCCGTGCTCGGCGATCTTGAAAATATGAGTGACTATGAGCTGATTTTGCAGCGCTTACTCGCGGCAGCGGCCAGTCCGATCAAGGTAGGCGAGCTTACATTGCAAGTCTCGGCCAGTATGGGGGTTACCGTGTATCCGAAGGATAAGGTCGATGTCGATCAATTGCTGCGCCATGCCGATCAAGCCATGTATGCCGCCAAGCAGGCGGGCAAGAACCGCTATCATCTTTTCGATGTGGCCCTTGACGAATGGCAGCGCAATAAAAATGTGATGCTGATGTATGCACGTAATGCTATCGAGCGCGGGGAGTTTGAAATGTATTACCAGCCTAAAGTCAATATGCAAACCGGCGAGGTAATCGGTGCCGAAGCTCTGATCCGCTGGCATCACCCCGAGCGTGGTCTGTTGCTGCCAGGAGATTTCCTGCCTTTGATTGAAAACCAACCTGTCGCGATGGAAATCGGCCAATGGACTATCGTCTCGGTACTGGCGCAAATCGCCGTATGGCAGCGGCTCGGGTTGCGGTTCTTGTTGAGTGTCAACATCGGCGCTTATCAATTGCAAGACGATAATTTTGTCAACCTGCTCGCCGGCTTGCTGGCGCAATATCCGGATGTTACACCTGCATTATTGCAACTCGAAGTACTGGAGACCAGTGCGCTCGATGACATCGTCAAAGTATCACGCACCATGAGGGATTGTTGTGCGCTGGGAGTCAGTTTCGCGCTGGATGATTTTGGTACCGGTTATTCATCGCTTACCTATTTACGTCGATTACCGATCGAGTACTTGAAGATCGACCAGAGCTTTGTGCGCGACATGCTGTTTGATCCCGACGACATGAGTATTGTCCGGGGTGTTATCGGTCTGGCCGATTCTTTTCGGCGCAGAGTCATCGCAGAAGGCGTTGAAACGGTTGCACACGGTACTGCATTGCTTTCACTCGGCTGTATTTACGGGCAAGGTTACGGTATCGCCAAACCGATGCCGGCGAGTCAATTCCTCAGTTGGATCGCTTCCTGGAAACCGGATGCGACTTGGATCGGTCAAGTTCCGAATCGGCAGATGTGATGAAGAAAATGCTAATTGATCCGCTCTTGCTGCCAATTTTCCTGGCGGTCGGTGCCAAACAAGAACGGGGGAGAAAGCATGGCTTATATAGGGAATGTGCATTCCGAACTTTGTTGTTAACATCGCGGCAACCTGCCAGCGAGCATTATAAAGGCCGATCGAATATAATAAATCACCCTTCCATTGAATATCAGCGTTACAACTAACCAAATAACTTGGCTATTGTTCGGTTTTTCAAGCCTTGAATAAGGGCGGTAAAAATTTAAACTAATTATCTTTAAGCGACGAATCATAAATTCGATTTTTTCTTTTATCCGATGATCAAGAAAGTAAACGTAAGCGATATCCGGTTGGGCATGTATATCCACGAAATACAGGGAGATTGGCTGGAGCATCCATTCTGGAGAAAATCTTTTAAACTGGATAAACAAAAAGATCTGGAAAAATTGCATAGCAGTAATATCAAGGCAATATGGATCGATACCGGTAAAGGCTTGGATGTGGCAATAGCGCCGGTACCCGAGCTTGAATTCGCACCGGTTACGGAAGAAATCAGAATGCCGGAGGTAGAGTCGCCACCGCCGGTGAAAAGATCGGTTGAGTCCGTGACGCTGGAAAAAGAATTGGAAATTGCGAAGAAACTGCACAGCAAAACCAAGGAAGCCGTGGTATCAATGTTCAACGAGGTGCGCCTGGGCAAAGCGGTGGAGGTTTCGGACGCCGTGGTATTGGTTGATGAGATCAGTGCGTCGATGGAACGCAATCCTAGTGCGATGCTGAGCTTGATCCGATTAAAAAATTCCAATGAATACACTTACTTACATTCTGTGGCGGTGTGCGTGTTAATGGTGGCATTGGGTAAGCAGCTGGGATTGCAGGGCACGGTATTAAAACAGGCCGGAATTGCGGGAATGCTGCACGATATCGGGAAAATGGCGATTCCGTCCGAAATTCTGGATAAACCTGATAAATTGACCGATGAGGAATTTACCGTGATGAAAAGCCACCCGCAGCGGGGATGGGAGATTCTTCAAGCCGACTCCCAGGTTCCCGAAATCGCCTTGGATGTTTGCTTGCATCATCATGAGCGCGTTGACGGCAAAGGCTATCCGAAAAAAATTTCGGGAGATGCATTGACGCTGTTTGCTCGCATGGGTGCGGTATGTGATGTCTACGATGCTATCAGCTCCGAACGTTGCTATAAAAAAGCCTGGTCGCCTGCGGAATCGCTACAAAAAATGGCTTCTTGGCGCGAAGGCCATTTCGATGAGCGAGTATTTCAAGCATTTGTCAAATCCATCGGTATTTATCCGAGTAGCAGTTTGGTGAGGTTGAAATCCGGTCGTTTGGGCGTGGTGCTGGAGCAATCCAAAAAAAGCCTGACTACACCGATTGTCAAGGTTTTCTATTCGACGCGGATAAATGCATATATTCAGAAAGAGATTGTTGATTTGTCCAAGGGATTGGATGCAATTGAGAAAATAGAAGACCCCGCGAAATGGCATTTCGATATCAATAAAATCCAAGGGGTATGAAGTCCGGCGCAGTAATCGAAAGTGATTTTATATTTATGTTTCATTGACTTGTGACAACCGCCACATTGGTTTTAGTGGTTAAAAGACCCCGACCGGGTATCGGGAAGCAACGTTTGGCAGCAAAATTAGGTCGAGTACTGGCATTAAGATTTGCACGCGCATTACTGGCATGCGCAATAGAAGATGCAAGTGCATGGCCCGGTCCTGTGGTGATTGCGCCTGCATGCGCCGGCGATCTTCATTGGGCGCAGCAGTTGATCGAAATGGCCGCTTTTCAATACCCGGCACAAGCCGTGTCGCAAATTGAGGGTAATCTGGGGCAACGTCTCAATCATCTCGATCAAACCTTACGCGCACTCAACAATAATCCTTTGATATTTATCGGTAGCGATGCACCCGGTTTGGGTGTGACTGATTATCTGACCGTACTCGCTGAACTACAACGTGCGGACGTAGTGCTGATTCCTGCCAGGGATGGCGGTGTGGTATTGATGGCCGGCCGTAATCCGTGGCCGGATCTGTCAACCTTGCCGTGGAGTAGCAATCGATTGGGCATTGGCTTGATACAGGCGTGCAAATCGATTGGCTACACGGTGTGCATAATCGGCGACAGTTATGATGTTGACGAAGTGAGTGATGTGCGCGGATTGGCCGTTACGTTGCGGCATGACCTCCGTCCGGCGCGCCAAGCGTTGTACGCACTGGTGGTTGCAAACCTTGCGGTAATTCGGACGGCGGATGCATAGCATTAGCGTGGTTATCCCTTGTTATCGCGATGACAGTCGGTTGGCGCGTTTGTTGACGCAGCTGCGGCAGCTGACGCACCCGCCGTTGGAGATTATCGTCGTCGATGCTGCCGATAGCTTGCGGTGCGCCGGGATCTGTCGCCACTTTCAGGCGCGCCGCATCGCCGCTGCACCATGCCGTGGCAAACAGTTGAGGCTTGGTGCGGCAGATGCGAAAGGCGACGTGCTGTGGTTCGTGCATGCCGATGCGCAAATTCCGAACGATGCATTGACGGCTATCACGCTAGCTATTGCAGGTGGCGCTATCGGAGGATATTTTCGTTTTCGTTTCGCCGGGCCGCGTAGCAGGGTCGCACGTTTTTTGGAGTACGCCATTGCGATACGTTGCCGTTTTGGCGGCGTGCCGTACGGTGACCAAGGCTTATTCATGCTGCGCACTGCTTATCGGGAAATTGGCGGTCACGCACCCTGGCCGTTGTTCGAGGAAGTACCTTTAATTCAGGCGATAAGGCGTATCGGTCGATTGGTGCCGGTGACGGAGCCGATCCAAGTCGATGCACACCGCTGGCAGCGGGACGGCTGGTGGCGGCGCACGCTGCAAAACCGGATTCTGGTGCTACGCTTTATCTGCGGTGCGTCGCCGCAACAATTGGCGGCGCATTATCATTCTAAAAGCCGCGTTTGAATGCCATAATGGCACGATCGGTCTACTCGGTCCATCGAAAGGAACACCATGCAGGAAGTCGTTCAAAAATACTACGGAAAAACATTACAGGGCACGCACGATCTGCAAACCAATGCATGTTGCAGCGATACTGCATTGCCGCACCACATCAGGCCGCTATTGGCACGGGTACATACGGAAGTGCTGGCCCGTTATTACGGTTGCGGCTTAGTATTGCCCGAGTTATTGGCAGGTTTAACGATTCTCGATTTGGGCTGCGGCGCGGGGCGCGACGTATATGTACTGGCGCAATTGGTCGGCGAAAAGGGTGAAGTCATCGGCGTTGATATGACCGCAGAGCAATTGGTGGTCGCGCGCCGACATGAACAATACCATCAGCGGACTTTCGGCTTTAAACGCGGCAATGTGCGGTTCTTACACGGCAATATCGAGCGTCTGTACGAGCTGGATCTGGCTGATGAAAGTATCGACTTGATTGTGTCGAATTGCGTTATCAATCTGGCTCCGGATAAAACGGCGGTGCTGCGCGAAGCATTCCGTGTGTTGAAACCGGGCGGTGAATTGTATTTTTCCGATGTATACAGCGACCGGCGTATTCCCGCGGCATTAACGCAAGACCCGGTGCTGTATGGAGAATGTTTAAGCGGTGCGTTGTATTGGAACGATTTTCTGCCGTTGGCGCGCAAACACGGCTTTACCGATCCGCGCCTGGTCGATGATCGTTCGATTAACATTGATAATGCCGAGCTTGCCGATAAAGTCGGCAACATTCGGTTTTTTTCAGCAACGTATCGGCTATTTAAATTGCCCGGGTTGGAATTGTCTTGTGAAGATCACGGGCAAGCGGTGGTATATCGCGGCACCATACCGCATCACCGCCATGCGTTCCGTCTGGATAAACATCACTTTATCGAAACCGGTAAGCAATTTCCGGTATGTGGCAATACCTGGCGCATGCTGCACAATACACGTTTTGTAGAACACTTTGAATTTCATGGAAATTTTGATCAGCATTTTGGAATTTTTCCCGGCTGCGGCATGGGAATTCCGTTTACCAATGCCGTGGCCGGTGAACAGAAAGGCGGGTGCTGCTGATCATGGACGCAATTTTGCCGGTTACCGATAAACAGCGGACACGCTCCAGGCTGTGGTACGTTACACCGGATCATAAGCCGCGCGGCTTTATCCAATCGCATGCATTGGAGGAACTATGGTTTCATACCGGAACGGCGTGTAATCTGGCTTGCGCATTTTGCCTAGAAGGTTCCAAGCCCGGCGATGATCGTTTGAATTTGTTGCGCTTTCACGATGCCAAGCCATTTATCGATGAAGCTTTGCACTTGCATGTCAAGCAATTTTCATTTACCGGCGGTGAGCCATTTGTTAACAAGGATTTGATCCGGATACTGGATTATGCATTGCAGTACCGCCCGTGCATGGTGCTGACCAATGCGACAGAGCCGTTGTTAAAGCGCTTGCTGCAGTTGGAATCGCTGCACAAGCAACCGAATACACTGCATTTTCGCGTCAGCCTTGATCATTTTGTCGCCGAGATGCATGACAAGGAGCGGGGCGAGGGCATGTTTGCCATGGCGTTGCAAGGATTGCGCGCATTGCATGACAGCGGTTTCCGGATATCTGTAGCCAGCCAGTCGATTGCCGGTTTATCTGTTAATCAAATAGCCGACGGTTACGCAGCGGTTTTTCGGCGTGCGGGGTTACCGGAAAATATTCCTCGAATTGAGTTCCCTGAATTTTATCCGCCCGACAGTAAAGTGGCCACACCGCAGATTACACGAAGCTGCATGATCGATTACCAAACAGGATCGGCACGGCGCCAATTCATGTGCGCATTTAGCCGCATGGTGGTGAAGAACGGTGAAGAGTGCAGAGTGTATGCATGCACCTTGGTGGATGACGATCCCGATTATGCGCTTGCGGTAACATTGACCGAAAGCTTACAAATCCCCGTTAGTATGAAGCATCATCGCTGTTACAGTTGCTTCCGTTTCGGTGCTTCGTGTAGCGAAATAAAGCGATAACTACAAGCTACTCCGGTGCCAACGAGAGATTGTTTGTAGTAAGTAAACTGCAAAAATAGCGCAGTTGGCGTCCCCAAGGGGATTCGAACCCCTGTTACCGCCGTGAAAGGGCGATGTCCTAGGCCTCTAGACGATGGGGACATTAAATGTCGTATAGCCCTGCACAATCAGTGGTGGAGATAAGCGGGATCGAACCGCTGACCTCTTGCATGCCATGCAAGCGCTCTCCCAGCTGAGCTATACCCCCTGATAAAAGGAAGGTGGATTATACTGATCCATCGATTTCTTGTAAAGAAAACTAACCGGAAAGTACGTTATTTTCGATGGCTTGAAGTTTGTCAGCGGGCATTCTTAATCGCATCCAAGTTGGCACGAGCCTCTTCATTTCCTTGAGCGGCTGCTTTCTCAAACCATTCAATCGCTTTCTTTTCGTTTCTATCCACACCTTCCCCGGTGAAATACATTGCACCTAAATTGTTTTGCGCATCTACATGCCCTTGGTCCGCCGCTTTCCTAAACAACTCGACGGCTTGTCGCATATCCTGCGGAACACCTTCGCCATTTGCATACAATAAGCCTAAATTGAATTGCGCGTCGGCATAGCCTTGCTCGGCAGCTCTGAAGAACCACCCCGCAGCCATTTCGGGATCATTTTCCAAAATTTGCCCTGCCAAATTTTTTGAAACCGCTTCTCCGGTATAGTACATAACTCCAAGGCCGGTTTGCGCAACGGGATCGCCCGCTTTTGCTTTTTCCAGGAAGGATTTAAATTTTTCTTCGGCGGTTCTGGCGTCGTCCACTCCATCCGGTAGAATTTGCCGCTTCAGCTCGTCTTTTTCTTCTTCCGATAAGCCTTCGCTCATGAACGACGGAATCTCGCCTAATTTGGTAATTTCATTCATCGGGGCGGACAATGTAATGCCGCTTTCAGACTGTCCGCTTTTGGGTTCTTCACCGCAACCGGTCAATAATGAAGCCGTTGTAACCAGTAATAGCACCGTGAGAACTTTCATTTATGTTTTCCTCTATTTCCTAATTGCTAGTAAGTTAATGACAATGGGAATGCACTATAACAGCCTGTTTGATATTTTTGAATTGATGACAGTTATTTCGCACCGGATTTTTTCAGCAAATCGGCAATATCCTTGTGGCGGTAATGATTTGCAAATGCCAAAGCGGTCATGCCGTTTTCCGCTTTCAAATTGAGATCCGCCTTGGCGGCGATGAGTGCATACGTTGCATTGAAATTGCCATGCTGTACTGCAACCATCAATGCGGTCGCGCCATTGTCCATTTGATGATTGACGTTCGTGCCTGCGTCGATGAGCATCTGAATCGTCATAGGATATCCTTCTTGCGCAGCTAGAGAAAGCGCGGTACTGCCGTCACTGCGTTGTGCGTGGATATCCGCATTGGCGGCAAGTAATAGCGCAATTACTTTGCGGCGGTCTTTTTCCGCTGCGTTCATTAATGCCGTGCCTTCTTCCGTCATTGCATTAACATTCGCACCGGCAGCAAGTAAGATTTCCACTAATTGCTCACGCCCGTCACGTGCCGCGCGCATCAGAGGGGTATATTGATCATCCGTAACGAAATTGACATCAACCCCGATTTGCAAAAAGCGCTCGACTATCTCCGTCCGTCCTTTTTGCGTTGCCACCCAAAAGGCAGTCTGTAGCTCTTGTGGCTCAATCGGTTGAGAATCAAGAATTTTCTTGATTAACGGAAAATTTCCTTTGCTTGTCGCGTTGATCAATTCGCTGTTGCCGTCTGAAGACCAAGCTGTGGAAGAAACGAGAGTAAATGCAATTAAAAAATACCGTACGGCGTTATTTTTAAAAAAAATCATCGCGCAAATTCCTTTCTAAAATGGGGATACAGCATGCTTTAAATCAGGATTTCTCTACCCAATTAGGGTTGATGTGCTGGATTATACAATTTTTGCCCGGAAGCTATGCTGTGTGTTTTGTCTTTGTTGGCTATAATTGTTGCTGATTCAACATATTCAAAGTTAAAGCTCGGTGCTTAACCGAATAGGGGACGAGTGTATACAATTTGCCCGCAATTTCCTAAACCCTTATAATAGCCAGCTTAGTTTTCTTGCTGTTGTAGCTCAGTTGGTAGAGCAACTGATTCGTAATCAGTAGGTCGGAGGTTCGACTCCTCTCAACAGCACCAATTATCAATAACTTAGAACCATAACTGAATCACTGTTACTTCGTTTGTGCCAAATTTGTGACATTAGCACGTTATCCAAGACTCGGGCATGTTGAACACAAATTGCTGGTCTTGGATGCTTGCCAATCTGCGTAGTCAATACTGCTGTTGCCGTCGCATTCAGAGTTACATGAATCGGTTTTCCCGATTTGGCCTGATCACCACGTATCCATGCAACATTTCTTTGCATATCCACTTGCGACCATTCCAGATTCTCCGCTAAATGCTGCGGCAATTCCTGGATAAGCATAGCTTCCAATCCAGAGACTCACATGAAAACAAGTAAAAAATATTTTTTACACAGCCGCAAAATTCACTTTCGTTTTATTTGATATTGTGCCTGGCGTATGTTATTTGGTGATTTGTTTTCATTTTTAATACTTCAGTCCGAAGCAAACCGGATAAAGGCTGATCTCATTTTAGGTATATTATTTTTTCTGAGCTATATTGTAATTGGCAGTACGGTTAAAAATAAAACACGCTTACCAATGCAAAAAACTTATACCTAAATTTAGTAGGCTCAAAGGAAGCCTAATGTCGTTATACATTGGGCTTTTTTCTATTCAGAAATCAGTTGTTAATGATGGAGTGAGGAGGTAGCATAATTTTTTCAAGTGCCTGATCCAAATCATCCAGAGCTGAACCCATGATAAGACCTGCACAACTATGGTATAACCACAATTCACAAGAGACAGGCTGGTATAAATTATGTCGTCCACGGATTTGAAACTCGCGCCATGCCAGAATAGGCTGATCATCTGTATTGCTATCAACACATAACCACATAGTCTTGTCTAAGATGACTTCTAATCCACGATGCTTCAATAATGTAACTCGCAGTGGATAGCCTAATCGCAGCAGCGCAAGTCGCCCGCGGTTATAACAAGCTGCTTCTATCGTTTTTGGGAAAATGCGCCAAGGTTTAATCAGCGTTTCCATCGCTACTCAGGTGTTGTGTTAAATTTCTATTTATTTGTTTTTTTGGTATTGGGCAGGCTATCCACCGTATTCTCAAGGAAAACACGACTTGCTAGAATATCTTCCGCCTCTAATGTCATGAGATCAATTTTAGATAATGATTTCTTTGTTCCAGAAAATAATCGATTTGCTTGCCGAAGCCGAGCACGATCAAGAGCGTTACGTACCGAGCGTGCATTGGCGAAATGTTCTGATTTCATCCGCAAGCGGATGTATTTTCCAAAAGCTTCTTCTCCAGCTTCACTGAAGCAGTAATTTTGACTTGCTAACATCAATTTTGCAATCGCAACTAACTCATCTGCTCCA
Source organism: Nitrosomonas sp. (assembly GCA_021582655.1). Classification (GTDB taxonomy): domain Bacteria; phylum Pseudomonadota; class Gammaproteobacteria; order Burkholderiales; family Nitrosomonadaceae; genus Nitrosomonas. The sequence continues at coordinate 302,100 of CP091135.1, read as the reverse complement.
TAATCCGGAAAGTCGATGTGGTGCGCTATACGCGAGCGCATTCCGGGATTGCTATGGAAGAATTTATCCATGCGATCTTTATACCCCGCAAGAATAACAACCAAGTCTTCGCGGTTATTTTCCATCGTTTGCAATAGAATTTCTATTGATTCTGCGCCATAATCACGTTCGTTCTCTGGTTTATAAAGATAATAAGCCTCATCAATAAAAAGAACACCCCCCATCGCTTTTTTTATTACTTCTTTTGTTTTGGGTGCGGTATGTCCAATGTATTGACCGACCAAGTCATCTCGGGTTACCGAAACCAGATGCCCTTCACGTACATAGCCCAGGCGGTGTAAGATTTCCGCCATACGCAGAGCTACTGTCGTTTTTCCAGTACCAGGATTTCCAGTAAAACACATATGTAAACTGGGTGCGCCCGCAGATAATCCCAGTTGTTTACGAACACGATCGACAAGCAACAGTGCTGCGGTTTCACGAATGCGAGTCTTCACAGGAATTAAACCAATCAACTCTTGATCTAGTTTATCCAGTACTTCCTGAATATTAGATGTTTGGAACTCTGCATCCAAATCGATCGATGGATCTTTAGTCGGTGTTAAGTTTTTAGACTGCGTAGACATGTTCGATCATCTCTATAGGTAGATACTTGGCAACATATATCTATTGTATTAATTTGATTGTTAGAACTATTCTTTAATGTAAATAAATTTCTTAAGCTACTGCTTATGTTATCAACCATCTTTCTCTCTCTTCTTTTTTAAAGAAGAGAGAGAAAAATCTTGCTGCTAGTAGCGTTCAGCTTCCGGTTTGTCGGTTGCATAGGAATGGATGGTATAACTAATACTCCGTCCTGCACCTTCGTGACGTACTAAACCAAAACCTGGCTCTTTCTTAGGTCGGTTGACAATATATGACATTGTTGGACTTTCCACTCCGCGTGTCGAATTAAACGCAGTCACGCGGATATAGTGATTTGGAAAAGTTTTACGACAGCTATTAATTTCCATCAAAATTCCAGCAGGGTCCTTCAAATCAAACATTGGATTACCAAACATTTCCCAATAGGTATTCCGTGGATGAGGGTCATCCGTATACTCTATTCCGATTGCCCAGCCATTTTTCAGCGCATATTTGAGTTGTGCTGAAATTTGCTTGTCGGTCAACGGGGGCAGGAAAGAAAATTGCCCCTGTGTGAGTAAATTACCTGAGTTGGTCATCATAATAATTGTTTCTCCTAAAATGGTTAAACGCTTGCAGTCGTAGATGGCACAAAGTCAGCGGTATCAGTAGAATCGTAATTAAAGGTGATGTCTTTCCATGTATCCAATGCTTGTTTGAGCGGCGTGCACCACTTGGCAGCATCCGCAAGAATTTGTGGACCTTCTTTGACGTAATCCCTACCTTCATTGCGTGCCATAATCATGGCTTCAAGTGCGACACGGTTTGCTGTTGCGCCGGCCTGGATCCCTTGAGGATGACCAATTGTTCCGCCACCGAATTGCAACACTACGTCTTCACCGAGATAATCAATTAATTGATGCATCTGACCTGCATGAATACCGCCTGAAGCAACTGGCATTACTTTATTGAGTGAGGCCCAGTCTTGATCAAAGAACAATCCATGTTCCAGACTCTTTTCAGTCTTTGTTTCACGCAAGGTATCGTAAAAACCCTTGATCATAAGCGGATCGCCTTCGAGCTTCCCAACAACCGTGCCTGCATGAATGTGATCCACTCCGGCCATACGCATCCACTTGCAGATAACACGGAAATTCATACCATGGTTTTTCTGACGCGAATAGGTTGAATTACCAGCACGATGCAGATGCAATATCATGTCATTTTTGCGTGCCCATTTTGCCATCGATTGAATCGCTGTATAGCCGATTACCAAATCGATCATGACAATGACTGAACCTAAGGATTTCGCAAATTCTGCACGTTCATACATGTCTTCCATAGTTCCAGCAGTAACATTCAAATAATGTCCTTTGACTTCACCTGTAGCCGCAGATGCTTTGTTCACTGCTTCCATGCAGTACAGGAAGCGATCACGCCAGTGCATAAAAGGTTGTGAGTTGATATTCTCATCATCTTTCATGAAATCCAGACCGCCTTTAAGACCTTCGTATACAACGCGCCCGTAGTTACGTCCAGAAAGACCCAATTTTGGCTTGGTCGTAGCACCCAGTAATGGACGACCAAATTTATCTAAACGTTCACGTTCTACCACGATACCGGTTGCAGGACCTTGGAAGGTCTTGAGGTAAGCAACGGGAATGCGCATGTCTTCCAGACGCAGTGCTTTCACCGCTTTAAAGCCAAAAACATTACCGATAATTGAAGCAGTTAAATTTGCGATCGAACCTTCTTCGAACAGATCTATATCATAGGCGATATAAGCAAAGTATTGCGCTTCGTTGTTAGTGCCCGGACCTGTATTGGGAACAAGTTCAGACTTATATGCTTTGGCACGATAGAGTTCACATGCAGTCAGTCGATCTGTCCATACCACGGTCCATGTTGCTGTAGATGATTCACCTGCGACTGCTGCTGCTGCTTCTTCATGATCTACTCCCGGCTGTGGAGTAATGCGAAATAGCGCAACAACATCTGTATCTTTGGGTTTGTAATCCGGTTCCCAGTAGCCCATCTTTTTATAGGGAATGACGCCAGACTTGTAACGTTCTTTACCTTCTATCATAGTTTCTGAAGCCATAGTTATCTCCAAGTTATTGAAAAATCCACGCTATAAACTTTAGTCAGGAAGTAGCCATCAGCGGGTGAAGTTATAGTAGGATCTTTGAACCATAAATAACAATCAATTGTTTCTATAGTTGTGATAGATTTATGTCTATAAATAGATTTTATCTATTTATAGACATAAAAGGAGAAGCTCATGCGCCGCAGCGCTTTGCGGCAACTTGAAGTATTTGAAGCGATTGCTCGCTTGAAAAGCTTTACCCGTGCAGCCGAGGAATTATTCTTGACGCAACCGACCGTATCGATGCAAATCAAGAAACTGACGAGTGAGATTGGTTTACCTTTGTTTGAGCAGATTGTAAATCTATCTGACCAACGCAGGAAAAGAGTTATATCAAACTTGCTCTTTAAGGGCCTCGATCAGTAAGTCTGCGACGGCGCCGCCAGAGGCCGGATTTTGTCCGGTAATCAGCCTTTCATCCTTAACAACGAAAGAAGTCCATGGCTCCTCAGCCTTTTTATAGATGGCACCCCGCGCGACTAATTCGGTTTCAGTTAAGAAAGGAACGAATTTATCCAATTCAGCCAATTTTTCCTCCTCATTAGAGAAGCCGGTCAGGTGCTTGCCTTTTACAAGCAAGCTACCGTTTGAAAGCTTAATATTTAACAGACCGGCTGCACCATGGCAGACGGAAGACACGATCCCGCCATTCTCATAGATTTTACGGCTAATGGATTGCAGTGCGGCATTGTCCGGAAAATCCCATACCACACCATGACCGCCCGCATAGTAGATTGCAACGTAGTCATCAGGATTGACTTCGCTTGCTTTCAAAGTTTTGCCGAGACGGTTCATGAAATCTTTCTTTTGATACCACTCCCAGTCAATAGGCTCAGCCATAGTAAGACTGTGAGGATCAATGGGGGTATAGCCACCTTGAGGGCTGACATAGTCGACTCCATACCCCGCTGCCTCAACTTTTTTCACGAAGTGAACAGCTTCACCGAGCCACAAGCCCGTGGCTCGATTCATGCCAGGATATTTTTCTACACTCGTTAGAACAACAAGGATTTTCTTGCTCATGAAATTTTCTCCCTGATTGCGAATTGGTGAGAAGGTTGATGGGATATCTTTCATATTTTTACCACTAAATGCAACAAAGCCTGACTTTGTGGTTGGCTAATTGTCTGCATGAGCGCCCGCAAGTGTCCGCGTCAGCGTACGCGGACATACCTTGAGTTTCTGGCAGGATGCTTTGACCGCAAACCGGCGTTAAACATGCAGGCGGCTTTTTAGCGCTCTGCCGAGCAGCGTTACGTCTCTGATATGCCGCCCTCGTTGAGGTTAAGGCATCCCGAGAGCTTTTTGCGAAACATTTTGTTGAAGTCGAGCAGCACAGCGGCCTGCCCGAGGTACAGGCTTATATCGATAACCTGCCGGAGGTCAAACAGCCTCCACCCGTTGCCGAAAATCTTACTGTGCGTTATATACACTCACCCATGCCTGGATTGAGATAGCACGAAATCTCTCGGTAATTTATCCATCAGATTTCATGACTTATGAATTGACCACATCACGCATGAATGAGTTAACTAGAAACGAAACGGCAGACGAATTATTCGGCTCTTACCGACCCAATGCAGTTTATGATGAAACTGGCGCTGCTTAAATTTTCTGCGCTATCCAGTAAGTATGCCCTCCACAAGCGGGATCGGATTGCACATGTTTAAGAATGACAAATCCATGTTTTTCTAACAGGGCGCGGTATTCATCCGTATCAAGGCTGGCATGGAACATCTGCGCCGTATCATGTCCGAACATTGGACTCCATGCTTCCCCGTTTTCCGAGCCGCTGCTGAACAGCAAAATTCCTTGCGGTCGGCAATATTTTGTAAACACGGTAAACATTTCTCGCTGGTCATCGCGGTTGAGATGAAAAAAGCTGTCCCATGCAATAATGGCATCGAAGGTTTCCGGGCTTTGAAATTGCCGCATATCTTGCAATATCCATTCATGATCCGGGAAGCGATTTCGGCACAATGAAATCATATGGGGAGAGCCGTCTACGCCCGTTATGCGGCACCCCATGATTATCAGGTATTGCGCGATAGGCTCTCCCGTTCCGCAGCCCAAATCCAGAACGGATGCGTTTTCTGGAAGATGAAACAGAAGAAAATCCAGACATGAACGCTCAAACAAAGATTTGTTGCGTGCAGAATCAAACCATTCGGCGATATCGTCATATATAGACAGGACGGTTTGTTTTTCCATTGTGATTACGCTTTGCATTCGTGCGATTTCTATTTTACTCGTTTGATAAAGCTGCTAGTCAGGTTTAACAGCTAATCTGCCGCTTCCCAAAAAGAATACCGCAAGTCCTGTCAGCATAAAGAAAACCTGTAATTCCAGCGCATAGCCGCCGTGATCGGTCAACGTGAATACAGAAAATAACTCCCCTATATTTAGCTTATCTCTTTAGCTGTGCATGCAGATGCTCGGAAATTATACGCATTCATTCGTACCGGAACTGGGATAAAGTACCTTAACAAGATATCCGGCTTTATTGAACCACAACATGATGAGTCTTTTTATGCTGAGTCTCAATCAGCCATTTATAAGCCGCTTCATCCCAAGTACGTTTGGCTTATCCCTCAGTTTTAACTCGCCAAGATTCTGCTTTCAGCTTGTCGTGGTATTGTCAATCGAAGACGTCAGCTATTTCATGACACAAGAGATGTGAGACTTTCTTTATCTTTATATTAGTTAGTTTTTATACTCAATGAGTTATAAGTATTAATAAAAAATGTGATTTTTTTGTAAAAAATATGTGAACTTTTTGTGAATATAACCGTCATATCAGTTGTGATTTATTGATAAACTATCAAATAGGAGACTGAAATGAAAGCAACCCGTAACGTTATTAGTACTACCACAAGAATGGTTCTCGTATTATTTGGAATTGTTCCAGCAATCGGATTTTTGTTGTTCGGAAATATGAGTTCGCTTGCAGGGTGGCTGGAGGTTGATCTTATTTTAGGTACAGTATTCTTTTTAAGTTACTTGGTAATTGGTAGTTCATCAAAAAATGAAACCCGTTTGCCAATGAAAAAAATATACGCCTGAAGTTTTCTGAGGGCTTAAAGCCAGAAGGCCAATGCTGAATAAACACTGGCCTTTTTGCATTATAGAAGCAGTAGCTAGATTGTAAGCAATTTTATCTGAAATTCTTCAAAATTGAAGATTAGTAAAAATGCTGTAAAGGGAATAGGCTGCGGCAAAATCTGGAGTCATTCAAAAAGCGCCTATCAGCCTGAGAGAAGCATATCGCCTTCGGCAATCGGAATATTGTTCACCGGCTACTACTTCGGCTGGCGCTTTCTGTACATCGTGCATTCAAAGCGCACTGTCCGGAAGTATGAAAAAGTGCTGAACATCAAAGTAACCGAATACTTTGAACCAACCGGCCAACTCTCGCACCGGCCAGCGGGTCTGGTCGCAGCCGACAAGCATTCAAACTTCTGGAGGTGTGTCAGTGGCGATATTCAGATACCCAACAGAAAACTAATCACGGATGGCCCGCAAACGCTCTAAAAGCTGACTTTTCCCTTTGCAGAACAAAAAACCCGCCACTTTAAACCGCTGACAATCCAAGGGTCGTGCCGCCGACCGGCGTGAGGGTATGGCCGCATAGAGACCATGTGCCCGAATCCTAACACTGACGGGACTTCGTGCCTGGCTTCTCCTTATTGCTAAACGGGTTTATATTCCTATTCGCTTGCCGCTAAACTCCGGACTCGACATCGCGCAAGTTTCTTATGGCTGATTACTCCAAACTTTAAAACATTTACTGGTTCATTCGCTATCAGCGTAAAAAGAATCTTAAGCCTAAGTATTATCGCCGTGCTACAGCCGAAAAACGTTTAGCAAATTACTTAAAAGCAAAATGACATAATCACTTTTTCTGCGACCTGCTTTCCTGCGATTTAATTGCCAATAATTTGCATTATGTTAAATAACAATCGCAGGAACAGATTTAGAAAAGAATACGATAAATTTACAGAGTTTATGAATAAGTTTTTTGGTAGCTGTCGCGACACGAGTATTAGCCATTGAACGTCGCTTGAAAAACGCATCAGTATTTAATTACCCTCATATCCGACAAGCAATAACAACTTCTGAATACATTGCTTGTCGCGTCTCTTTTATTAAATTAGAAATTAATTAAGTTTTGCAATGATTGAGTCTTTGCGCTTAGGCTGAAAAAATGAACGATCTACTATTTGGTGTGAGTATCGAAGAAATCGAGAGAATCACAGGCGAGAGTCAGAAAGTCATTAAGAAGTGGAAAAAAGGCACTAAGCAGATACCGGAGCCAGCACTTAGGCTTTTGAAGTTGTATCTTGCCGGAGATGCCAGCGCTGTACTAGGCAATGAGTGGAAAGGCTATCGTTTTACGGACGGCTTGATTTTTGTTCCTGAATGGCGAAATGGGTTTGCGCCACATGAGATTAGAGCTTTCTTTTGGAATGTTCAACAAGTTTCAGCCTTAAAAAATGAAATTTCTTTGTTAAAACAAGAATTAGAAAGACGTGACGCGGAAATAGATGATCTTGAAGTTAAGGCAGATTTTTATAGACGTCAGTTAATTCTTGAAAGTAAATTTGGAATGATTTTACAGAGGAGTTTTTCTTGAACCTAGCCAGTTGCTCCTCGATCTTAGAGGTATGTAGGCTCTAGCAAAGCTCTCTACGTGCTTAACAGGAGGCTTCTTACACGCTGTGGATTTTTTAAGCGATTGAGAAAGCCATTAATGGCGGCGCTTAGGTAAACGAAGAGGATTTCGCACGCGCCATTTATGATAGCCCGGAAAATTACAGAGATACCAATTAATAATTTTCAACGCAAATTCTCGAAATTTGCAGTCATTCCATAACGCAATAATTTGTGCTCTTGGTTCTCGACCAGCTTGCTGTCCACCGTAGTAACACCACCCAAGATAGGAATCAAGTTTTAGGTGTTTCCGCTGCCTGTGATGCCCATGCGGTATAGAAGGGAAATAATCCGGGTCCGATTGATGAAATATCCAATAATGAGACAGTCCGGTCGCTCTGCTTAGTATCAAATGAATTTTTCCATCATCATCTTTTTGTATCTGAGTAGTACTTTTTGCAGGAGTATTCTCAGACTGAAATTCTTTTTTCACTGTTTCACTCTCAATCCATTCGTCGTCAATTTGCCATTCTTCAATGCTTAAGACGTGATCAACGGTAATAATCCATCCGAATTCGATGGCTGCGGTGCAGGTTTCCGGCACGATATTGAGGCGTTGCGCGCTGTGGCCGTAGCAGACGCAGTTGGTCTGGCTGGCGACGCAACCGGCGACTTGTGACCAGTCGACTTGATCCGATACCATCGATAAATCTGACTTGGTTTCTGTCGTGATGACCGGTTGCGAAATATTGACCGCTTTAACCGGCTCTATAGGCTCTATAGACTCTTGTTTTCCGTGGTTGATGCTTCTGTCGCCGTATGGCCCTGATCCAGTACCAGACTGATCGCATCTAATTTGAATTCCTTCGTGTACTGCTTTCTCGTTACCATTTCTTCCTCCAGTTAAGCTATTTTCTCTTAACTGGAATGTCCAGTTTCAGTAAACCAGGTCAGAAAATGCCAAACCAACTTAAAAGATTTTAGTGGCACATTGCGCTTTGACTGAAACACAAGAAATAAAAAATCAGAAGCACAAAACCAGGGGGTTAGATACCTCTTTTGATTAACCTGACTGGTACACTTTTCGCGCGCTACGCTGGTACCTTTTTGCTGCGTCATTGACATCCCATGCGGTATTTAATCCTTGCATTAGAAATTTGGATTAAAAAATATCCTAAGTGGATAAATACGGCAACCAATTATTTTTGCAAGAATCATTCAGTAACAAAAGCCGTTTCCAGCGTTGGAAGATATTCCCGGTATCGCTCCCATCGATTCACAGAGCGAGTGTAAATAGGCTGACGTACCTGCCATCGGCTCGGTGTCTGAACCGCTCGATCAATCTGATGAAAATCCAGGCATTGCTCATCCCACGGCACATCTAAAAATTTTATCAACCGTCTCGCTTGTCCATCCAGGTCTGCTACCGTTTTTTCGTAACACATTTCCAGTATGTTTAATGGCAATACCGCCTGCCAGTGCGCCATCAAGCGTTTATACTGGGTAATAAAATAGGCCAAATCTTCGAAATCAGTCGCGTACTCCTGATCGACATTAAAATTTTCCATCCAAATGGATAAGGCATTATCGCGCACGTTGCGAGTACAATGAATAATTCGGGTACTGGGAAAAAGTAAAGCTACAAAGGCCAGGTGGAAAAAATTGAGCGGTTGTTTGTCACTGATGCGACGTAATGGTGATAACGTATTTCGCCGTAACGCCTGCAAGTATTCATTGGCTAGCTGATCAACTGTTTGTGCATCCAATCGTAGTGCCGCTTGCCAGGGCAGATCGCCTTCGGGCAACGATTGAATCGCCAGTTTAGCCAGATCTGGCAGTTCACCCGCACCATGCAACAAGGGATGTGCCGAGAGAATCTGCTCGGTCAACGTAGTACCGGATCGTGGTAAACCGACGATAAATACCGGTTGATCCGTCTCGACACCGAAATCGCGCCGCTGCGCAAAAAAATCAGCATTATAGGTTCTGATAATAGCGTCGACGCGCTCGCACAACGCTTCCCGATTAAACGCACCAGCAGCTTTTCTCCTGGCTGCATTGGCTCGTAGTCCCGCATGCGCCGCTTCGGCAAAACGACTATGCCGATCATAGAACTTGGCCAGACCATAGCCGATCAACGCTTTGGCTTCTTCGGCATTCTCACTGCGATCCAACGCTGTTTCCATTTGTTCGATCCAGGCAAGCCCTTCTTCATCCCTGACCAGAGACAAATAGCGATTAAGCGCCAACGTGTGACCTGCTTTACGTTTCAAAACATTGCGATAACAACCGAGTGCCGCTTCTGCCTGACCCAAATCTTCCAGTGTTTGAGCCAAGCCTATCCAACCAGTAACGTTGCCCGAATCAATGGTCAATGAATGGCGAAAAATAGATTCAGCTCGTTCCACTTCTCCGCGTTGATGAAGTTCCTGCGCCAAGCGATAATGCGCAGCGGCCATTGCAGGATTGTATTTGACCGCACGCTCGAAACAACCAATCGCATCCTCAAGTTGTCCAGCATCCACTAAAAGATTGCCCAGACAAACATATGAATCCGCACGCTCTGGATTGAGCAATAATGCCTTTTTCAGCGCGTCGAATGCACGCTGTTGATCGCCAGATTGTTTAAGTGCAAGACCCAGATTATGCCAACCATCCGCATAACCGGAATCACATTTAACGGCTTCTTCAAAACACGTAATCCCTGTGGAAAAATTCCCGGACAAAATCTCCACCCGCCCGAGATCCGACCATGCCCGGGGGTCTTGTGGCGCGATTTCAAGGGCCCGATTTGCAGCACGGCGAGCCTGATCGAACTCACCCAGAATCGCATGGATTTGACTCAGATAGCGGTATGTATCAGGATCATTTGGCATTGCCTGCAAATGATCCTCGCAGATTTGTTTAGCTGTGACTAGATTGCTCGCATCCAGCGCTTCCTGAATACTTTTCAGCAACGCTTCCGGCATTTTTTAATTATCTCGCTCAATGGAAGGATTGTTAACTAGCATACTCATGGTTTCTCCGTGTTATTATTTTTTCCTCACTGGATATACCGAGCCTACCGAAAAAAGTATCATGTGTTACGTAATTTTTGAATACTTAAATATAAATAAAACACTCCGCTACATGCAGCGGGGTGTTAAGCATGCTCTTCAAATCATTTATATTAATACATGATCAATACGATGAAAAATTTACCCTGAAAGAGATTAGAAAAACACGCGTATGGAACCCAATGCGGTAATCGGTGCGCCAAAACCATTACCCCACGCTAACACACCAGGCATTTCAATGTATCTTTCGTCCAGTAAGTTCCGAATATTCAAAGACACATCAAAACGCTTACTGCCGCGGTAAAATAACAGCGCATCAACACGTTCATAAGCTCTTACGTTATATTGATTTATGCCTAGCGTCGTCGCTATTTCCCCTTGATAATAAACCCCGCCTCCGAACCCCAAACCTCTTAAAGGGCCAGATTGAAGTTGATAAGTTGCAAATAACCGTCCAACATACGGTGGAGCATTGGCAGGACGATTTCCTTCAAATTCATTACTTTTAGTAATTTTTGCTTCTAAAAATGCGACATTGGCATTCAGATTTAGTCCCGGAATCGGTTCACCATTAATGTCCGCTTCTACGCCTTGATGACGTTGTTCGCCTACACCAATTACGAATCTAGTATCGTCGGGATCTCGTGTTGAAACATTTTGACGGTAGGTACGAAACACTGCAGTAGTAATTCGTAAGCGATCTTCAAGTAAGTTAAATTTGATACCGGTTTCATAATTAATACCTGTTTCCGGTTCCAACATATTGCCCTCTCGTGTACGCGCAAACGGTTGTGGCTGGAAAGATTGTTGAACACCGCCATAAACATTCATCCACGGAGTTACTGCAAATGTTCCGGCAGCTCGTCCCGTTAATCCAGATTGCGATTTACTCGTCTGCTCCAAGGAAAGTTTGTCCAGATAGGTTGAGTCGGCAAAATCGTGTCGCCCTGCCAGAACCAGCGTTAATCGATCAAATGGGCGGATAACTGCTTGTGCAAAAACGCCAATTTGTCTTAATTTCACTTCTCTGGAGATTATATCTGTGGGTATAGCAAACTGAAAAGCATTGCGCGGATTGAAAATATTATCGAGAAGTGGCGAATCACCGCTAGGTAAATAACCATAGCCTCGGCTAAAATTCTCATTCATATTTCGATAATCCGCACCGGTCAGGATTTCGTGTTTCTTCCCAAAAAGAGAAAGTTCCTTGCTAAGGTTAACCTCGCCCGCATAAGTATCGAATTTACTTTTTCTCAGCGCTCCGCTGGTGTATACATCCCCGCTACGAGGAACACCCCCATAAGTATAAGTGTAAATAGTTTTATCGTTGAGATTTGAGTTAGAGTGCTTACCCTTGACCGATAGCTTTATGTCATGGATAAATTGGTGATCGTAATGCACTTCGCCATTGTAGCCGGTGAATTGAGTGTTGGCGCCATTAGGTGCGCCCCCACCAAAATTACGAGTACGTGGAATACCCAGCATATTTCCATCGCTCGATAGCGGATACCCCGTATACTGTGCACCGTTGAAATGCTGATACATGCCTACCAGCAAGAGCTTACCTGCCCTGTCAAACAGATCAATCTCCACTGACGGGGCAACCGTATATTGCCGTATGGGAGTATTATCGACAAAGTGACCACCTTCCTCTATCGCAAAAACATTCCTACCCCGAATCTTATCGTTCTTCGGTAGCACGCCATTGGCATCAATCATACCGCGATAGAATCCGAAGGAGCCGGCTTGAAATTCGGTAGTGGCAAAATTTGCGCGTTGCGGCGTTTTAGTGATCCGATTAACTACCCCACCTGGAGTGGACGCACCGCCAACGATTGATGCCGGTCCTTTGACCACTTCATAGCGTTCGACAACAGCCCAATCCGGTGCCCATACGCCATCTACAGGAAGCCCATTAGATCTTAAACCATTAAAACTACCAGAATTTCCATTAACGTCGAATCCTCTTACTGTGAAAGCTTCACCTCTCCCGAAAGTAAAACCTCGAGCTATTCCGCTAACTCCCTCCAGAGCATCCATTTGCGTACGTGCAAGCGTGTCACGAATAAGATCTTTTGTGATGATTCCAATTGAAGCCGGTGTTTCGTCAATCAACATTTTTGTGCGCGTACTGGCGGATGAATAATTGGCTTTGTAGCCATTCACTACACCGGTTTCCTGTTCTCGATCAGCGCTTGCAGAAACCCTGATAGGAGGTAAGGTAGACACAGCTTCTGGGGATTGAGTGCCGGAGGGCATTAATTTCTGCACAGTATAATTACCGCTGGCATTTCTCACAATTTTCAATCCTTGTCCGTGCAGAAGTGCGATAAATCCTTCTTCAACGGTAAAGCGTCCGACCAGTCCGTCACTGTTTCTTCCCTGAATCAGGGTTGCATCCATTGACAGTTCCACACCTGCTTCGCTGGCAAAGTTGAGCAAAGCACGATCCAGCGGACCGGCTGTTACGTTATAATTACGCCTAGATTGTATGGCATCCTGATCAATTGACTGCGCGTATACTGAAGCGGTCGTGACGGTTAAATGACCGATTGTCAATCCCACCGTCAATGCCGTCTGGACTGCGGCTGCCGTCGCGGTCAATGGGAACCTGGATTTACTACGACAAGATGATGGAGTAACTAAAAATGAAGTGCGTAACATGATTAAAACCCTTCTGGTTGGAAATTTTTTACATACTTATGATGTTTTCCGAACAAGAAAGTAAAACCCGCAATCAAATTCTAAAAAATTTATAAAATTGATTGAAACAAATCAACTGCACTTCACCTCAAAAAATATTTCTGGATGTAGGTGCGGCAGATTATTTTTGTTGCACCGTCACCCAATAAGGCGTACGGTAAATTATTCGAATAGGCAAAGCAAAAGTGAGATTATGTAAGGCACGATCAGTATCGTGCAGTGAAAATACGCCGGTAACCTGCAAATCGGCGATTGCCGGATCACAACGCAATATGCCAACACGATAACGCTCCAATTCCGCAACAAAATCTGCAACACGCATATTCTCTACCACCAGTTTCCCAGTGGTCCAAGCTGCGGCATTTTTATGTACGGCAATTGGTGGCTCGACATGTTCAGCAGAAAAAACAGTGCGCTGGCCGTTGTCTATTCGCATAGCGGCACTCATAGCCCGATTAGGCCGAATTTCAACAGCGCCGTCAAACACCGCGGCATCAGAAAAATTACCAGTCTGCCGCACAGTAAAGCTAGTGCCTAATGCTTCTACCGTACCATGACGGCTTTGAACCTGGAATGGACGACATGCTATCGCGGAATCAGGCGCGGTAATCACCAGAATCTCACCCGAACGGAGGAAAACACGGCGTTTTAAGTCATCAAAGCGTACGTCAATAGCAGTGGCGGTACCAAGAACTAAACGAGTACCGTCGGACAACATTATTTTGCGAATTTCACCGGTCTGCGTACTGTAATCGGAGAATGCAATTTGCCAGATATTGTGCTCGCGTTCTAAATGCATTGCTCCACCGGCAACGATAGTCAATCCCAGTAGTTTTAACACCCGACGCCGCGCAGGTTGCGTGTGACTTTTCGGCTCATATAGGGCATGTCGCGCAATTTCTCTAGGGACGCTGTGCAGTTTGTTTTCCATTATTTGCAGGCGACTCCATGCACGTTCATGGCTGGGATGCTCCATACGCCATTGTTGACAGGCTGCCTTATCAGCATCGCTGGCTTCTCCTGACCATAGACGAGCCATCCATTCGATAGCGCGCTGAACAATCACCGGATCAATGGGAGAATCATCCATTAACAATGTGATTGGGGTTTGTAGATAAGGGGGCTTTATCAGTTTCTCGATTCATACATGACCTGATAGCAGGCTCGTAGCCCGAGAGCAATGTATTTTTCCACTGACGACATAGAAACGTGGAGTTGCTCAGCGATTTCCCGATAGCTCAGGCCGTCGATTTTACAAAGCAACAAGGCTGCTCGTACTTTTCTAGGAAGATTATGCAGGATAGTGTCAATTTCTATCAACGCTTCGATTACCTGGGCGCGCATCTCTTCTGCTGGTGCTTCAGCATTCGGAAGTAATTGAATAGCCTCTAAATAAGCTGTTTCAATCTGACGCCGACGATATAAATCGATAACCAACCCATTTGCTATTTGCGTCAGATAGCACCGCGATTGATCCGGTGTAGGTATGTTACCCGATGCAATGATGCGCACATACGTATCGTGCGCAATATCTGCCGCATCGAAAGCATTACCTAATCGCTTGCGTAACCAACCACGCAGCCAACTATGGTGATCGTTATGGAGAATTTCAATAATTGGTGCAGATGATGGAGTGGAGACGGACATAACGAGATTATTAAGCCTCCTCAATAGTAATCCAGTAACGACTGAAACTACTGACCCGTAGCGGTAGGGATTCTTGCAATAACTTGAGCGTAGAGTCGATATCCGTGAGTGAAAATGAACTCGAAACCGGCGTATTCGCAACATTCGAATGGCAACGAATAAAACCTTCACAATAGCGGTTCAATTCAGACACGAGATCAGCAAGACGCATATTCTTAGCAATGAATATACCTTGTGTCCATAATTCAGACATTGCATCAGCCGATTGCAATGATTGTGTGCTATCAATCCGGCAATCAATTTGTTCCCCAGCGTGAAGTTTTATAGGTTGGGCATGCAAGGGACGAATCTCGACAGCATCCTGAGAAACAGTGACCCGCGTGTATTCATCAAAACATCTGACGCTGAATTCAGTGCCCAATGCCTGAACTATTCCTTGCAGTGTTTGGACTAAAAAAGGACGGTAAGCGAGTAAAGGATCATGCCCCGTATAAATTAGAATTTCACCGATATGTAGTTTGAGGCACCGTTCTTCCGCATTAAAAACAATATCCACCACACTAGCAGTATTTAGAACTACGCAACTCCTATCCGTCAAATGAATCGTTTTTTGCTCCCCAGTAGCCGTGCGCAGATCAGCAGTCCATTCCTGCCATGGCAAATAACGTTTCGTTAACCAAGCGGATGGTACAACCATAATCAGCAAACCAAGTATTCTGATCACTTTTCGACGCACTAGCTTGTCAAGCCAATCCAGCGCACCATGAGCGATCTCTGGGGGAATCTGTTTAAATGCATTCAGTATCGATTGAATATGTTGCCAAGCCGCAATGTGGGCTGGACTCTGATCGTGCCAACGGTCAAGCGCCAATCGTTCATCTTCGCCAGCTTCTTCAGCCTGAAACTTCACCAACCATTCAACAGTTTCTTTTAAAATGGTTGTGTCAATCGGAGAAGGCTGATTGGGATATTTCATGATTATCTGCGAATGTTTTGGAAGCTCAAGCCGCGGACAAGCAGGCGACAAAAGCTTTACGCATGCGCCGCCTTACCGTCTGTCGCCAGAAAGGTTCGGGTACGTTCGGCAATTTCCTGATAGCTAAGGCCATCCAACTGGGCCAGCAAAAAAATTTCTCGTGTACGTACAGGCATGCTGTACAACATTCGATCAATCTGATAAAGCGCTTCAAGTATCAGAAACTTGATTTCAGGGGAAGGCGTACTAAGCTCTGGCAAATGAGCGACGGTATCAAGATAAGCCTGTTCAATTTCTTTGTGGCGCCAATGTATGGTGGCTACTGTATAAAGAATGCAATTCATGTTGCATGAGTAAGCTCAGAAGTAGACAAGCAATGCTCCAGTATAAGATGAGATTCCAAGTCATATGTGAATAAGAATTATTCTCATTCTAACTGTTGTACCCCGTCAGTGCAAGTTAGACAAAATAGCCTGATTGCCTAAGAGCGAGTTTTGGCTCACCGTAACCCTAAAAAAGGAACGATGATGACAGAGAAGAATACTTAAAACCGCAGTGTCGATAAAACCGTACGTGATATACGCCACGCTACCCGCCGCAACTATTCAGCAGAAGAAAAGATTCGTATTGTTCTGGAAGGTCTAGGAGGCGAAAAGAGTATTGCAGAGCTATGCAGCCGTGAAGGCATTAATACCAATGTCTATTACCGGTGGTCGAAGGAATTTTGGAAGCAGGAAGAAGCGGCTAGCCGGAGATACTGCTCGCGAAGCGACGTCCGATGAAATCAAGAATCTACGAGGTGAAACCCGGCTACTTAAAGAAACCGTGGTGAAATTGTTAATGGAAAACCGCCTGCTTAAAAAAGTATGATCGGAGATGGGGGACGGTATATGAGGTATATAACACCTCCGAGAAATTTGAGATTATTTGCCTGGTTTGTATGTAAAGCCATATGGACAGGAAGGTGGCTAGATTAAGAGATGGTTTAGCTCATCGGGATTGGGTTAATTGATTTATCAGCATAAAATATCTGCCGCCGCAAAGCTGAGGTTCGTTGTTTTATTTTTTCACGTCCACCCAAAATAGATTGTCCTCGATTATAAAAGACATCAGCCGGTGTCAGATTATTCAATGACTCATGGTAGCGTTGGTGATTGTAGTAATCGACAAACTGCCGAATACGGTCTTCCAATTCACCGGGAAAGTAGTGATTTTCCAGCAGGATCCGGTTCTTTAATGAACGATGCCAACGCTCGATTTTGCCCTGAGTCTGCGGATGATAAGATTTGCCACGGGTGTGGGCCATATGCTGACTTTTAAGGTAATGGGCTAACTCACTTGAAATATAACCAGAGCCATTGTCACTCAGTAGTCGGGGTTTGTGTTTAATCCTGACCTGATCGAGTCCGGTAAAACGTAATGCTCTGCCACATCCTGGTTACTCATGGTAGTACAAAGCCGCCAGGCGATGATAAACCGCGAGAAATTATCCAGCACGGTCGATAAGTAGTACCATTCCCAGCCGGTTATTTTGAAATAGGTGAACTATTCTTGATTTCCCAAAAAAGGCCGCTGAATTAGTCTATAGGGTGTTCAATTGTTATAAAAATGGGTTTAATTCAAATGCAATGTCAGCACTCTTCTTTATGATTGGTTCAAGTAATTTGGATGAAGCAGTAAATGGAACAGATAAGGCTTTGCATCCCGTAGATATTGATTCCTTGGTGAAATTGGCTATTGATCGAGGTGAAGAATTTTACGAAGCTTATAGCGCAATTACCCTGTACTGTCATGACGATTTACATTCTGAAGATGACAAGCTGAATGTTACTTTTCTGACCGAACTGATATTTGAAACCATTAATCTATATGATTCCGCTAAAGACCAATTTTCACTTGTAACCATTCATGACAATATGCGCCTTGTTGCACAGCAAGTAGTTAATAGTCATAGTGAATTAAGAAAACCTAGCAAATGAAATTTTCATGCTATTTGATACTGAAACTTAGCAAATTCATTTACTAGCAAACAATCTCAGAAAAATATCGTTTTTGTTTCATTTCTTCTGTCTTTTATCGCGTTTTTTCGCAAAATGTTTCAAACTTAAATTTCCGGGAAATTTCTTGTAAACGCAATGCTGATAATGTTTTCCGGTCTATTCTTTTCTTATTGTTTCAGAATGAGTGCCCCCCTCAACCATCTAGGTTTGCGCGCTATTCCTCAATTCGATACAACTCCGCATTCCCCCCATTTTGATAATGAGTAAAACTCACGGCACGGCCTTTATCGTTCAATTTAAAAATGATTTGAGTCTCCACTGCTTTAGAAAAGAACTCTCGTTCTCCTTTGGGAAAAATTTCGATCTTTTCATAAGCGTTGGCCTGCATAAAGAGGCGATCGCCTTCCCGTGTTACGGACAAAATATAGTCTGGATTAAAACGATATCGCCCGACATAGGCATCGTATAGATTGGTATCTATGGTGATTGCAATATTCTGATTAAGTGTAGGAGAAAGAGGTATTTCAGGATTGAGCAGGTGTTTCCCAATGTCCTCGATGCTAGCGGATGTGTTTGAAAGCACAACGACACCCACTTTCTTTTTCATCAGGAAACCAATAAAAGAGGTATACCCAGCAGTAAGGCCAGTGTGCCAAATCATTTCATCCTCACCATTTTTCATAATAAGCCAACCAAGTCCCATTTCATTATTACCCCCAATGGGCTTCCGTATGGCAAGAGTTGTAGCAACTACGGAAGTAAGTGGTGATTTATTTATTCCAAGCGACATCTCTAAGAATGTCAGCAAATCGCTTGCTGTTGAACGAAAAGCACCAGCACCTACAAGTGCTTTTGAGTCCCTATCTTTAACAGTTTCTAATGCCAGATTATGACCAATGGCAAGTCTTGCTTCCATTTTTGGGGAAAGGATAATAGCAGTATTGCTCATGCCTAAAGGCTTGAGGATGCGCTCTTGAATCAAGGTTTCATAATCAGTGCCTTTGCGACGTTCAAGTCCTTGGCCCAAAAGTCCATAACCGAGATTGGAGTATTCCCATTCTGTACCTATATCGCGGGATAATTGATAATTTGAAATGAATTGATAGAGCTGTTTAACGGAATACTCAGGATATGGATTAGCTGTATCTGCCGGTAAAAAATTATCGGGCATTCGTGGCAAGCCTGAGGTATGGGTTACCAATTCAAGCAATGTAATTTCTTTGCCATTTCGTCGTGGCACCACGACTTCTTCAGGAAGATATTTTGCAATGGGATCATCAAGCTTGACTTCGGAGCGTTGGATCATATCGGCAAGCAGAAAGCCTGTAAAAACTTTGGTTATAGAACCGATTTCAAAAACTGTATCTGCATTTACGAGACGGCGATCGTCTGTATCTAAAAGTCCATTGGCGACGAAGCGGCGCTCACCTGCTTTTACCAATCCTACAACGATACCCATGGATTGTTTACGGTTCTCGATTCGATCCAAAATGATTTGACGAATTTCTGAATCTGCGGGAAAAGAAAAATCCGTTGAAGATTGTGCCGAAGCAGTAGCAACTATTAAAAACACCCCTCCTAAAAAGAGAATAAGATTATTATTTAACATGCAGTTAGGTAATTAATTAATTAATCTGATGCCAATTTTTACTAAGGCACGATCATATTCCTTTTAAAATTTTCTTGGAATGATCTCAAGTTAGATATCGAGATGTATTAGGAAGTAGGGACTGATGGCACCAGGGTCAATATTGATATATCTCATGGTTGCGCCTATTGGGCTGTAATTGATTTGAATGATTGATCATTAGATCAACTTGTGGAACTGGCTAGAGCTAGATAGTGTAGTTATGAGATAGGAAATTTGAGATTCTTAATTACTCTGAGACAGATTTTCCTTGCGGTATTGAAGTACTTGGAAATGCGAGAAGTACCTTAGGGTTGAGTAGGTGCTGCGCGATGTCGTCGATACCCACATCGGTTCGTGAATTTGTAAGCGCTACAATGCCTACATTCATTTTTGGCAGAAAACCAATAAAGGACTGATATCCGCCAGTGGTGCCGCTATGCCAGATCAGTTCATTATCGCCACTTTTCATAATGCCCCAACCGAGTCCCATTCCATAATCGCCTATTTCAATAGGTCCTTGTACAATAGGCCCCCGTAAGACACTCATTACTGCAAATGCAGGAGCAAGCGGCGTTTTCTTGATGCCAAGCGCCACCTCGAGAAAGGTCAGTAAATCATTTGCTGTGGAGCGTAAAGCGCCTGCTCCGGTAAGTGTCGGATTATCCCAGTTTGGATGTGCGTCCAATGCTGAATTATGCCCAACGGCAAGCCTTGCATTCATTTCGGAAGAAAGAGTGATACCCGTGTCCTTCATACCGAATAGCATGAGAATGCGCTCACGAACCAAAGTTTCGTAATCAGTACCGGCTCGCCGTGCTAACACATGCCCCAAAAGTCCATAACCAAGATTGGAGTATTCCCTTTCCGATCCGACATCGCGCGTCAGTTGATAGCCCGAAAGGAAGTCATAAAGATACTCGACAGAATAGTCAACATACGGATTGTCTGGATTCGCTGGAGCAAAGTTATCTGGCATATACGGTAGGCCTGACATATGCGTTGCCAGATCCAGCAATGTGATCTCCTTACCGATACACTGCGGTACATTGACCCCTTTGGGAAGATATTTCGCGACGGGATCAGTAAGCGCAAGCTCACCATGCTGAACCATATCGGCGAGCACTAGTGCTGTGAAAATCTTCGTGATGGAACCGATTTCATAAAGGGTATTTCCATCCACTAAACGAGGATCGTTTGTACCAAAATGGCCGTGAGCGATAATGCGCCGTCCCTCCTGTCCAATGATCCCTACAACGATTCCTACACTTTGTTTATGATGCTCGATCCGTTCCGAAATGATCTGACGAATCTCAGAATCTGATGGAAAGCTAAAACCGGGTGAAGATTGTACAGAGTTTGTAATTACCATTAAGAAGCCCCATAAAATCACATAAATTTTTTTCAAATTACGCTCAACTCAGTTGATCGGAGAAAGTACAATTGATGCAGGATTATATAATATGAATATTGGCAATCGAATAGGCGAAAATAAAAATAATAAGAGTTACGTTTCAAAATTAATTGCCCCTGTGTTTCAATCTAATTGGCCGCTAGCAGTTGAGTAACAGTCACACCCACAACCTACAAGATATTTTGGAATCGTAGTAAAAGACCATCCTTGATCTAATCAGCTGCTCATCAAAATCAATCCTGATTTTTGGAGTGTGTTTTATAATCTTATTGGTCATTACACGAACCCGGTTTTTTCATCTGCAAGGGTGGCTCTCTGATACCCGCGTTAAACGTTAAATCAAGCGAGAACCGTATCAATTTAAATGGGTTTAAGTCGGCTTTGAGTTTTTTGGATAATCAGCCGGAAGCATGAAAAGCCACAACATGTCCGGATGCCCTTTTATTTCCTGGATCAATCGTCTGTGCTGCTCAGCCCAGATATCCTGCTCTGCCAGGGTAATGTCGTTATGTAACCTAGGACATTCATATTGTTATTTAAGCGAACAATCAATAAACTGTGTGGTGTTAAAAAACGAAACTTATTATCATTATTTTTATTTCATTTCTGGTGTAAGGAAATATGCGTAAATTAAAATTTAGTTTAATCATGGCATCGTTATTAGCGATAACTTCTTTGGCTAATGCATCTCTCATCAATTTTCAGAGTGAATCAGTGGGCAAGTACTCAAACGATACTACGACATTGCTTGTTGACGGAGTCAGCGTACGTTTTTCAGGACTTGGATTGAATATTCGAGATATTTCCTCGAGCTTCCCATCTGGCGCAAGTCGTGTGCTATCGTCATTAAGTGATTCTCAAATGATTACAATGGAACTGCTGGGGGGAGCGACTACTAACAGTTTAACTTTCCACAATTGGATTAGTGGTGTATATACATGGGAAATAGATGAAATCTTTGCACAAGCATTTGATGCATCGAACAATTTACTCGGTTCAGTTACTTCATCGCATGAATTTATAGCTCTTAATTTTAACGGAATGTCACGTATCACTTTCAATGATCTGAATGAAGGAACAGGATTTGTGTTGGATGATTTGAGGTTTACAACTAGCGCAGTACCTGAACCCAATATTTGGGCACTTATGATGGTGGGACTTATTGGTTTAACTATTGTACACCGCCGTAATAAATCCGCTTAATAGGTAAGGCTCTACAGAATTTTGCATTATTTAATTCAATGCCTGATTCAATCAGGCGTTTTTTTTTCGGCTGCAGCACGGCGATAATACTTACGCTTAAGATTCTTTTTACGCTGAAAGCGAATTCGCCAGTAGATATTCTGAAGCTTGGAAAAATCAGCCATGCAACCCTTTCCGATGCAATCGTAAACTCCCCCTGTAAGTATACAAAGATCAGTAGAATTTCGGCACCTCC
>CP091135.1:267023-279719 GCA_021582655.1 Nitrosomonas sp. | reverse complement strand
GTCCAACTTCAACCCTTCGTACAATTCATTCGGCACGCTCGGTATGTTGCCGGCTTGTACCGTCCCCAGCAGCAACCCTCCCAATACCGCCAAAGCCATCCTCGGCCATAGCTTCTTCATCTTCTCTCCCTCCTTTGGGTTCCGTTATTTGCTCTTCTTCTTTATCATTATCTTAGCTGATAATAGCTTGAGGTATTTTAAGAAAAATATCCCTCCTTAATTTTGCCAGTTCCAATTCCTAGCATAATCCACAGCTCTATGTAGACTACTAAGTCGATATTCCAATGTCAAGGATCTTAACCTAAGGAGACGCTGATTAATTCAGCAAGAGTAAGTAAGGCACAAAATACACGGAACACAGCAACCTAAACATATCAATAAGATAAGCAAGAAACCAGGCACCATGCAACAAAGCATCCGCTCATACAACCAATTCAGTGTTTCCCTAATTATCTTACGACAATCTCAAAGAACTAGGCCGTATTATCCACCGATATATTTGATTCAGCATTTAATTCTACCAATTTTGCCTGATTCTTACGTTTGCTATGAAACGATAAACCTGTGCCTGCAGGAACCAATCGTCCAACGATCACATTCTCCTTTAATCCGCGCAAATCATCTTTTTTGCCCATGATTGCCGCCTCTGTAAGCACACGCGTCGTTTCCTGGAAGGATGCGGCCGAAATGAATGAATCCGTTGACAGTGATGCCTTGGTAATACCCAATAAAACATACTCATAGGTCGCCGGCATTTTCTTTTCGCATATCATGCGTTCGTTTTCGGTCAGTAAATCAGCGCGATCCACTTGCTCACCCGGTATGAACGAGGTATCCCCCGCATTGGCGATTTGAATACGCCTTAGCATTTGTCGCACAATAACTTCTATATGCTTATCGTTGATGCGCACACCTTGCAGTCGATAAACATCCTGCACTTCGTCGGTAATATAACGCGCCAAAGCTTCCACCCCTTGCAAACGCAAAATATCTCTCGGATCAGCCGGACCATCAACAATAATCTCACCTTTATTAACAACTTGTCCGTCATGAGCCATTACATGCTTATCCTTGGGTATCAAGTATTCATGTATACCACCTTCCAAATCAGTAATGATAAGACGCTGCTTACCTTTTGTATCCTTACCAAAGGATACAATTCCGGTAACTTCCGCCAGCATACCGGCATCTTTAGGCGACCTCGCTTCGAATAATTCGGCCACGCGAGGTAAACCGCCTGTAATATCACGTGTTTTGGATGTTTCTTGTGGAATTCTCGCCAGAACCTCACCAACGCTTACTTGCTGGCCGTCCCGCACCGTAATGATACATCCGATTTGAAAGGTGATGCTCACAGGTAAACTGCCACCAGCCATTTTGATTTCGTTGCCATCATCATCCAAAAATTTAACTAATGGCCGCAATCCTTTCGATTGAGTAACACCACGACGCTTAGGATCAATCACAACCAATGTTGATAAACCGGTTATTTCATCAATTTGTTTTGCAACAGTGACGCCTTCTTCAACGTTCTCAAATCGCACTTTCCCGGCATATTCTGTAATAATCGGACGCGTATGCGGGTCCCAGGTGGTCAGCACCTGGCCCGCCTTAACGTTTTCACTGTTGCGTACTAGCAGAGTTGCTCCATAAGGTGCTTTATGGCGTTCACGTTCACGACCATTTTCATCTTGAATAACGATCTCACCACTACGCGAAATTGCAATCAGCTCATTTTGTGCATTTGTTACATAGCGCATTGTTGAGGAATAGTGTACGACTCCGCTGGATTTACTCTCGACTTGGCTCACCACGGCGGTCCTGGAAGCGGCACCACCAATATGAAAAGTCCGCATTGTAAGCTGAGTACCAGGTTCCCCAATCGATTGAGCAGCAATTACACCAACGGCCTCTCCCACATTAACCGGCGTTCCACGACCAAGGTCACGACCATAGCATTTCGCGCATAATCCATAACGGGTTTCACAGGTGAGGGGTGTACGTACCTTCACTTCATCAATACCCAAAGATTCTATCAATTCAACCGCTTCCTCATCCAACAATACACCAGCTGCAAACACTATCTCCTGATTTTCCGGATTTATCACATCCGATGCCACTACCCGGCCAAGAATCCTTTCGCGCAGCGCTTCGATGATCTCACCACCTTCTACCAATGCTTTCATCACAACGCCATTCGCGGTATTACAATCTTCTTCAGTGACCACCAAATCCTGAGTTACATCAACCAAACGTCTTGTCAAGTAACCAGAATTCGCGGTTTTCAAGGCGGTATCCGCCAGTCCCTTACGAGCGCCATGGGTAGAAATAAAGTATTGCAATACATTCAATCCTTCACGAAAATTCGCTGTGATTGGCGTTTCGATGATGGAACCATCCGGCTTCGCCATCAATCCCCGCATTCCAGAAAGCTGCCGTATCTGTGCCGCCGATCCGCGTGCACCCGAATCAGCCATCATATAAATGGAATTAAATGATTCCTGCGTGATAGGCTTGCTCCCCCCATCCAATAGCACTTGACCAGTAGATTGATCACATACTGGTTCCACACCCAACTGGTTCATCATTGCCTTAGCCACCTGATCACCCGCGCGCCCCCAAATATCCACTACTTTATTGTAACGCTCCCCCTGCGTTACCAAGCCTGACGTATACTGCCCCTCGATTTCTTTTACCTCTTTCTCGGCCGCGGTGATAATTTCAATTTTTTGTGTCGGAATCAACATATCGTCCGCACAAATAGAAATTCCGGCACGTGTCGCATAACTGAAACCCGCATACATCAACTTATCAGCAAATATAACAGTTTCACGCAAACCACATCGCCTGAAACTCGCATTAATCAGCTTGGATATTTCTTTCTTCTTGAGAGATTTATTCAGTAATGAAAAAGGCAATCCTGGTGGAAAAATTTCAAACAGCAACACCCGGCCCACAGTAGTTTCGTAACGCGTCATTTTTTCGCAGCGCTCACCGTCGCCACTTGTTTCGTATTCTTTGATTCTAACGATGATCTTGGCGTTTAGTTCGATATTCCGGCTTTCATAAGCACGGGAAACCTCACCGACATTCTGGAAAAACATCCCTTCGCCGCGAGCACCAACTTTCTCCCTCGTAGCGTAATAAAGTCCGAGCACAATATCTTGCGATGGCACAATGATGGGTTCACCGTTAGCAGGAGACAACACATTATTGGTTGACATCATCAAAGTCCTGCATTCCATTTGCGCTTCCAAGGATAACGGCACATGTACCGCCATTTGATCTCCGTCAAAATCGGCGTTAAATGCGGCACATACCAGAGGATGCAACTGAATCGCCTTACCCTCTACCAATACCGGTTCAAATGCCTGAATACCCAAGCGATGCAATGTCGGTGCACGATTCAGCATCACCGGATGCTCCCGAATCACTTCTTCCAAAATATCCCAAACTACAGCGCTTTCGTTTTCAACTTCGCGTTTAGCCGCTTTGATTGTGCTTGCAATTCCCATGACCTCCAGCTTATTGAAGATGAATGGCTTGAATAATTCCAATGCCATTTTCTTCGGTAACCCACACTGATGCAGTTTGAGTTGTGGACCAACCACAATCACCGAACGCCCGGAATAATCAACACGTTTACCCAATAGGTTCTGACGAAAACGACCGCTCTTTCCTTTAATCATGTCCGCCAATGACTTAAGTGCACGTTTATTAGCACCCGTCATCGCCTTACCGCGACGGCCATTATCCAACAACGAATCTACGGCTTCTTGCAGCATTCGCTTTTCATTGCGAACGATAATGTCAGGCGCTTTTAATTCCAATAATCGCTTTAACCGGTTATTCCGGTTGATGACGCGTCGGTACAAATCATTCAAATCAGAAGTCGCAAAGCGTCCACCATCAAGTGGCACAAGCGGTCTCAAATCCGGCGGCAATACCGGTAAAACCGTCATAATCATCCACTGTGGTTTTATGCCTGATTTGTTAAATGCTTCTAACAACTTCAAGCGTTTAGAAATTTTCTTAATCTTGGTTTCAGAGCCCGTACTATCCATCTCTCGCCGAAGGGTTTCGATTTCGGCATCAATATCCAAGTTGCTCAAGAGCTCACGAACACCCTCAGCCCCCATACTGGCATTGAAATCATCGCCGTATTCTTCTGTTTTGATCAGATAATCGTCTTCGGTCAGCAATTGGCCCCGCGATAGCGGCGTCATGCCCGGATCGGTCACCACATACGCTTCAAAATAAAGCACACGCTCTATATCGCGCAATGTCATATCCAAAACCATACCAAGGCGCGATGGCAATGATTTCAGAAACCAGATATGCGATACCGGGGAAGCCAATTCAATATGTCCCATCCGCTCGCGGCGCACTTTGGATAGCGTAACTTCAACACCGCACTTCTCGCAAATGACACCGCGATGCTTCAATCGCTTATATTTTCCGCACAAGCATTCATAATCTTTCACCGGCCCAAATATTTTAGCGCAAAACAAACCGTCTCTTTCCGGCTTAAAGGTGCGATAATTTATCGTTTCCGGTTTCTTTACTTCACCATACGACCATGAACGAATTTTCTCCGGAGAAGCCAGACCGATTTTGATGGCATCAAATTCTTCTTTTTGCGTTACTTGTTTAAATAAATCTAGCAGTGCTTTCATTTGTCGCTCCTGTCAATCAGGGGGCAATTAATAAAATGTCTTACGACGAAGGTTACCGTCGGTATTCATGCATCACGGATCCGATTATCACTGTTGCTCTAAATCGATATCCAATCCAAGTGAGCGTATTTCTTTAACCAGTACATTAAATGATTCCGGCATCCCGGCATCGATCTTATGATCACCCTTAACGATACTTTCATATACCTTGGTACGTCCGGTGACATCATCCGACTTAACCGTAAGCATTTCCTGTAAGGTATATGCGGCACCATAAGCCTCAAGCGCCCAAACCTCCATTTCACCGAATCGCTGACCGCCGAACTGCGCTTTACCGCCCAAGGGTTGTTGCGTAACCAAACTATAAGGCCCGGTTGAACGAGCATGCATTTTATCGTCGACCAGATGATGCAGTTTCAGAACGTGCATATAACCGACTGTCACCGGACGATCGAAAGCTTCACCTGTACGTCCGTCATAGAGCGTGATTTGCCCCGATTGCGGCAATCCGGCCAGTTCCAGCATTTTCTTTATCTCAAGTTCGGTAGCACCATCGAATACTGGCGTTGCAAATGGTACACCTTCCTTTAGATTTTCAGCCAGCTCGACGATTTCATTATCCGACAATAATTTAATTTCTTCCGGTTTACCACTCTCGTTATAAATTCTCTCAAGAAATTGCCTAACTTCTACTGCGCTCTGCTGCGCTTGCAACAGATCATCAATTTTCTTCCCCAATCCTTTCGCAGCCCACCCTAAATGAACTTCAAGAATCTGACCCACATTCATTCGCGATGGTACGCCTAGCGGATTCAGTACGACATCGACCGGTGTTCCGTCCGCCATATATGGCATATCTTCCAGTGGCACAATTTTTGAAATAACACCTTTATTTCCGTGGCGACCAGCCATCTTATCGCCAGGTTGCAAACGCCGTTTCACCGCAATATAAATCTTGACCATCTTTTGAACACCAGGGGGTAATTCATCACCTTGGGTCAATTTCTTCTTTTTCTCATCAAATGCCGCATCGAATGCTTTTCTTTTTAACGCCATACCCTCGCGCATCAGCTCCAATTGCAAGCTCGCATCTTCATCAGCAAGCCGAATGTCGAACCAATAATGCGGATCTACGCTTTTCAAATATTCACTGGCAATTTCCTTACCTTTACCCAGCTTATTCGGACCACCCATCGCGGTCTTTCCAATTAACAAACGCTCAAGGCGCGCAAAGGCATCCTCCTCCACAATGCGCATTTGATCCGCTAAATCCTTTTTATAACGAGCCAATTCATCATCGATAATTTTTTGCGCGCGCTTGTCCCGCTCAATTCCCTCACGGGTAAACACTTGCACATCGATAACAGTACCCGAGATCCCCGATGGTACACGCAAGGAGGTATCCTTAACATCCGATGCTTTCTCGCCAAAAATCGCCCGTAACAATTTTTCTTCCGGCGTTAGCTGTGTTTCGCCTTTTGGTGTTACTTTACCCACCAGTACATCGCCCGCCTCAACTTCCGCACCAATATATACGATGCCCGACTCATCCAATCGACTTAATTGATGCTCGGACAAATTAGGAATATCAGCCGTAATTTCTTCGGTACCCAACTTGGTATCACGGCTTACCACAGACAACTCCTCAATATGAATTGACGTAAACCGGTCTTCTGCTACGATACGCTCTGAAATCAGGATCGAATCCTCAAAGTTGTAACCATTCCATGGCATAAAGGCAACCAGCATGTTTTGTCCCAGCGCCAATTCACCCATATCGGTAGAAGCACCATCGGCGATTACATCGTCTTTATCGATATTGTCACCTACTTTTACCAATGGACGTTGGTTGATGTTGGTATTCTGATTCGAGCGCGTATATTTAATCAGATTATAGATATCAACACCTACTTCGCCCATGTGCGTTTCAGCATCATGCACACGTACCACAATACGACTGGCATCAACATAATCAACGATCCCGCCGCGTTTGGCTCGGACTGTCGTACCCGAATGCACTGCAACCACGCGCTCAATACCGGTTCCAACCAGCGGTTTCTCAGCTCGCAAGCATGGTACCGCCTGGCGTTGCATGTTCGACCCCATCAATGCACGGTTTGCATCGTCATGTTCAAGAAACGGAATAAGCGAAGCTGCCACAGAAACAATTTGCGCCGGCGCCACATCGACATACTCAACACGATCCGGCGATGACAAAGTAAATTCATTTTTATAGCGACATGAAACCATCTCGCTGACCAACTTATGGTCTTTGTCAAGTTCAGCGTTAGCTTGTGCAATTACAAAATTGCTTTCCTCGATCGCTGACAAATAATGTATCTCATCCGTCACTTGACACTCTTTTACTTTACTGTAAGGCGTCTCAATAAAACCGTATTCGTTTGTTTGTGCATACAAAGCCAGCGAATTGATTAATCCAATATTCGGACCTTCCGGTGTCTCGATCGGACATACCCGACCATAATGCGTAGGATGTACGTCACGCACTTCAAAGCCGGCTCTTTCTCGCGTCAACCCACCGGGTCCTAACGCTGAAATTCGTCGTTTATGTGTAACCTCCGACAGCGGATTGGTTTGATCCATGAATTGGGATAATTGGCTTGAACCAAAAAACTCACGAGCTGCCGCCGAAACGGGTTTCGCGTTGATCAAGTCATGTGGCATCAAATTCTCGGATTCGGCCTGACTCAAACGCTCTTTCACCGCTCGTTCGACACGCACCAAACCCGATCTGAATTGATTCTCCGCCAATTCACCGACGGATCGCACACGCCGGTTACCAAGATGATCGATATCGTCAATTTCACCGCGCCCATTGCGCAATTCAACCAGGATTTTGATGACTGCAATAATATCTTCGTTTGATAAAATCTGTAGCCCAGTGAGCTCTGCTCTACCAACCCGCCGGTTAAATTTCATTCTACCGACAACGGATAAATCATAACGCTCCGGGGAATAAAAAAGTCCAACAAAAAGCGCCTTAACTGCTTCCTCTGTAGGGGGCTCACCCGGCCTCATCATGCGATAGATCGCAATTTGAGCATTCATTTCATCTGTTGTTTCATCAATCCTCAGTGTCTGCGAAATATAAGCCCCGTGATTTAAGTCATTCACGTAGAGTGTATGAATCTCTTTAATATTCGCTTTGCGAAGTTTGCTTAACACCTCTTCAGTTATCTCGTCGTTCGCAAGCGCAGCCAATTCTCCAGTTTCTTTATCAATCACATTCTGCGCAAGAATTCGGCCAAAAAGAAAATCATCTGGAACATCCAATTGTGAAATATTGGCATCTTGCATTTCACGAATATGTTTGGCTGTAATCCTCTTATCTTTTTGAACGATAATTTTTTTGTCTTTACCAAAAATATCGAAGCTAGCAACTTCTCCACGTAATCGTTCTGGTACCAACGCAAACTGTATACTTTTATCAGTGATATGAAAGCTATCAAAAATAAAAAATTCTTTCAGAATTTGTTCCGGCGTACAACCGATCGCTTTTAGTAATGTTGTAACTGGCATTTTTCTGCGGCGATCAATCCTAAAATATAGACAATCTTTGGGATCAAACTCAAAATCCAACCATGAACCGCGATAAGGAATAATTCGAGCCGAAAACAATAACTTCCCAGATGAATGAGTTTTACCTCGATCATGTTCAAAAAACACCCCTGGTGAACGATGTAATTGTGAGACAATCACCCGCTCGGTACCATTGATGATGAATGAACCGGTCTCAGTCATCAGAGGAATTTCACCCATATAAACTTCTTGTTCTTTTACTTCCTTGACCGTAGGTTTGGATATTTCCTTATCCAGAATCGTCAATCTTACTCGAGCACGCAACGGCGATGCGTAAGTCAATCCTCGCTGCTGACATTCCTTCACATCAAAAACTGGCGCCCCCAATTCATAGCTGATAAAGTCTAAGCGCGCATTCTTCGTATGGCTTTCGATGGGAAAAATCGAATTAAATGCTGCTTGTAGGCCTTGATTTTTTCGTGCATTCGGTGCTACATTTTCTTGTAAAAATGTAGCATAGGAATCTAATTGGGTAGCAAGTAAAAAAGGTATGGACAAGACACTTGCACGTTTGGCAAAACTTTTACGGATACGTTTTTTCTCTGTGAACGAATAGCTCATGAATGTTCTCCGGGAGAAGAAGACAGAGGATTAAAATTTGTGACTTAACAATTGTCGATTATTCAAAATACACATCAATTGTTCAAAATATCAAAGGCTGGCGGCTCTCATCGCCCACCAGCCCTTCTTTTTTTAAGCTTTTATTACTTGATCTCGCAAGTTGCACCAGCCTCAACCAATTGCTTCTGGATTGACGTAGCCTCTTCCTTTGAAACACCTTCTTTCACCGGTTTTGGAGCGCCATCCACTAAATCTTTAGCTTCTTTCAATCCTAAACCGGTTACAGCTCTCACCACCTTGATAACATTAACTTTACTTTCACCCGCAGACGATAAAATTACCGTAAACTCGGTTTGTTCCACTGCCGCTGGTGCTCCCCCTCCTGCCGGTGCAGCTGCTACTGCAACAGTTGCCGCTGCTGCCGACACACCAAACTTTTCTTCCATTTCTTTAATTAATTGCGATAACTCTAGTACCGTCATATTCGCAATTGCATCTAAAATTTCTTCTTTCGATACCGCCATTATTTTCTCCTGGAAATAATTATTTCAATCAACTATCGTTTAAACGGAATTGCAATACCTATTTGTCATCACGCACCATCGCCAAACCACGAACGAATCGGGTCGGTACTTCATTAAGCGTTTGAACAAACTTAGCAATAGGAGCTTGCATTGTTCCGAGTAGCCGAGACAGCAATTCTTCACGACTTGGTAGTGCCGCTAACGCGGTAATTTCTTCCCGAGAAATTACTTGATCACCTATCGCACCCACCTTAATCACAAATTTTTCGTTGTCTTTTGAAAATTCATACAGAACTTTGGCTGCAGCAACCGGGTCACTGCCTATGCCATAGACAAGTGGTCCAACCATATGTTGAGCCAGGCTTGCATAAGGCGTATCGGTAACCGCACGTCGCACCAATGAATTCTTTATGACGTGAAAATATATTCCGGCTTCACGGGTTTTGGCTCTCAGTCGTGTCAACTGACTCACTTCCATCCCTCGATATTCCGCAATAATAATTGCTTGAGCACTAGCCACTTGCGCACTTACCTCCGCCACAATAGCTCTTTTCTGTTCAAGATTAAGACTCAAGGTTCACTCTCCATCAGTAAAAATAATATGAAATCAATACTACTATGATTTCCATATCACACTACACATTGGCGACCTTAACCAGGAAAAATCCTGTTTTGGGTTCACCATCTACGTAGGGCTTTCAACTAATCAATCGACAAGCGCTACAATTGAAAAATTAAGTGACATATTTACTAAACTAATCGCCACCCCTACGGTCTTTGATAATCCATCAAGCAGAAACACACGCTCAATGGCCCAAAGTTCTATTTCTAATTCTGAGTCATGCTAGCCTGGTCTACCCGGACACCGATACCCATGGTACTTGAGACCGATATTTTTCTCAGATAAACGCCCTTTGATGTTGCCGGTTTTGACTTATTCAACGCATCAATTAATGCCATTAAATTCTGCTTTAACGCACCAATGTCAAAAGATGCTCGACCTATCGTACAATGTATAATCCCAGTTTTATCCGCACGAAACTGTACCTGACCAGCTTTGGCGTTCTTAACTGCCCCTGCTATATCCGTTGTCACTGTTCCGACCTTCGGATTCGGCATCAAACTGCGCGGCCCCAGGATTTGGCCGAGCTGACCGACAACTCGCATTGCATCCGGACTTGCGATAGCCACGTCAAAATTAATATTTCCAGCTTTAATTTCCGCAGCCAAATCATCAAAACCGACAATATCCGCTCCGGCCTCTTGCGCTTCCTTTGCTTTTTCACCTTGAGCAAATACCGCAACACGCACTGTTTTACCGGTACCGGATGGCAGTACTACCGCACCTCTCACGGCCTGATCAGACTTTTTTGCATCAATACCAAGATTGACCGCAACGTCAATCGATTCATCGAATTTTGCCGTCGCCGCTTCTTTAACATGACTCAATGCATCATCGACAGAATAAGATTTAGTTCGATCAACTTTAGTAATTATCGCTTTGTAACGTTTCGATGTACGCGCCATTTTATGCCCCCTCAACTTCTATACCCATACTTCTTGCGCTGCCAGCAATAGTACGCACAGCCGCATCCAGATCCGCAGCCGTCAGATCAGGCATTTTAGTTTTAGCAATTTCTTCCACTTGACCGCGACTCAATTTGCCAACTTTGTCCAAATGAGGTTTGGCACTCCCTTTGCTGATTCCTGCTGCTTTTCTGATAAGCACAGAAGCCGGTGTCGTTTTCATCACAAAAGTAAAGCTTTTGTCGGCATACGCTGTGATAATTACAGGAACTGGCAAACCGGGCTCCAATTTCTGCGTCGCCGCATTAAAAGCCTTACAAAACTCCATGATATTTAATTGTCGCTGACCGAGTGCAGGTCCAATTGGAGGACTCGGATTAGCCTTACCCGCTGGTACTTGCAGCTTTATATAACCTATAATTTTCTTTGCCACGTTTTCTCCTGATGGGTACAATCGAGCATTAAACTGAGCTCTCCCCCGTTTCGATTTAAATTACCCGATCTACTTTTACTGTATGCGAGATCGATCTCTTTATCAATTTTTAGGATTTTTCAACTTGATTAAAATCTAATTCGACTGGTGTTGGTCTACCGAATATCGAAACCGATACTCTAAGTTTGTTTTTATCGTAATTCACATCCTCTACATTGCCATGAAAATCTGTAAACGGACCTTCCTTAACCCTTACCGCTTCCCCAATTTCGAACAACACTTTGGGCCTTGGTTTTTCAACGCCTTCCTGAATTTGCTGTAAAATAGTATCAACTTCTTTCTGACTGATAGGTGTCGGCTTCATAACTGCCCCCCCGACGAATCCCACCACTTTATCGGTATCCTTAACAAGATGCCAAGTATCATCAGACATTTCCATCTCGACCAATACATAGCCTGGAAAAAATTTTCTTTCGCTAATACTTTTTTGTCCGCCCTTCATTTCAATCACTTCTTCCACTGGCACCAAAACTTGACCGAATTCATCCTGCATGCCAGCACGTTCGATTCTGTCTTTCAAAGCACGCTGCACACTTTTCTCATAACCCGAATAAGCATGCACCACATACCATTTTTTACCCATTCTTTCCTCTAAGAACAAGAATCAAATATCGCGATCCATCAGAATTTTCAATAATGACATTAATGCCGCATCCACCATCCACAAAAACAGTGCCATCGCAATAACAAATGCAAACACCACTCCGGCCGTCTGAAGAGCTTCCTTACGACTAGGCCAAACAACCTTTTTGATTTCCTGTGACGATTCTCCGCAAAATACGTAAAAAACTTGACCTTGTACTGTAAATTTCACGGTAACTGCTGCCAGCACCAAACCAATCAAAATAGATAATATACGCACAACCAGTACACTTTGATCAAAGTAAAAAAAACCAATCACACCTATTGCAGCAAACAAAACCGCAAGAATAAGCTTCAAATTATTCACGACAATAAAATCCTCAACAACATACAATCAGAGTGTTTGCCTACCTTCTCCACAGTTTTATATCGCATCGACTATGTAAGCGCGTATAACGCTTAATAAAAAACACTGGCAGGCCAGGAGGGCATCGAACCCCCAACCTTCGGTTTTGGAGACCGACGCTCTGCCAATTGAGCTACTGGCCTATTACTCATTGCTATATACTTCCTCAACACAACCCAATTAACTATTCTATAATTTTAGCAACCACACCTGCGCCAACGGTTCTGCCGCCTTCCCGTATCGCAAAACGCAATCCGTCTTCCATCGCAATCGGTGCAATCAAGTTAACCGTCACCGATACATTATCTCCCGGCATCACCATCTCCG
>CP091135.1:248908-266923 GCA_021582655.1 Nitrosomonas sp. | reverse complement strand
ACCAGGGCAACCTGAACTTCAACGGCACCGACACGCTGACGGTGACCAGTGCGGACGGCAACGGCAGCACGGATACGGACAGCGTCGGCATCACCGTCGGTGCGGTGAATAATGCGCCGGTCAATACCGTGCCGGGAGCGCAGTCGGTCAATGAAGATACGCTGTTGAATCTTTCAGGCATTTCCATCAACGACGTCGACGGCAACTTGAGCACGGTGCAACTGGCGGTGGGCAATGGCACGCTGAACGTGACCTTATCCGGCACGGCCAGCATCAGCGGCGGCGCCAACGGAACGAACACCCTGACGTTGAGCGGCAGCCAGGCCGACATCAACGCCACGCTGGCATCACTGAGCTACCAAGGCACGTTGCACTACAACGGTGCCGATACGCTGACGGTGACGAGCACAGATGGCAATGCGGTGACCGATGTGGACGCGGTTGCGATTGCGGTAACCGCCGTTAATGACACGCCTACCGATCTGACCTTGTCGGCGAACACGGTAGCGGAGAACGCGGTGAACGGAACCGTGGTGGGCACGATCACCGGCACCGATCCGGATAGCGGTGACACGAAGACGTATAGCTTCACGGACAGTGCGGGTGGACGCTTTGCCATCGATAGCAGCACCGGGATTATCACGGTGGCGAATGGTTCTCTGCTGAACTACGAAGCGGCGACGAACCACAGCGTGACTGTGCGCGTGACGGACAGCGGTGGACTGGCGTACGACGAGACGTTTACGATCAACCTCACGAATGTGAATGAAGCGCCGACAGGAGCCGATGCCACGGTTACGCTCAATGAAGACACCGCGCACACACTGACGACGGCGAGCTTCGGTTTTATCGACGTGGATGCGGAAAATATTCTGAGCGCGGTGCGGATCGACAGCGTGCCGGGCGCGGGGACGTTAACCCTGTCGGGTGGGGCGGTGACGGCGGGACAAGTAATCACCGTGGCTGATATCACCGTGGGGAATCTCGTCTTCACCCCGGCGGCCCATGCCAACGGCACCGGCTATGCCAGCCTCACCTTCTCCGTGCGCGACAGCAACAATGCCTATGACGCCACACCCAACACTCTCACCTTCAATGTCACCGCAGTGAACGACGCGCCGGTCAACACGGCACCTGGCGCGCAGACAGTGAATGAGGATACGCTGTTGAATCTTTCAGGCATTTCCATCAACGACGTCGACGGCAACTTGAGCACGGTGCAACTGGCGGTGGGCAACGGTACGCTGAACGTAACGTTATCCGGTGCGGCCAGCATCAGCAGTGGCGCCAGCGGAACGAACACACTGACGTTGAGCGGCAGCCAGGCGGACATCAACGCCACCTTGGCGACCTTAAGTTACCAGGGCAACTTGAACTTCAACGGTACCGACACGCTGACGGTGACCAGTACGGACGGCAACGGCAGCACGGATACGGACAGCGTCGGCATCACCGTCGGTGCGGTGAATAATACGCCGGTCAATACCGTGCCGGGCGCGCAGACGGTGAATGAAGATACGCTGTTGAATCTTTCAGGCATTTCCGTCAACGACGTCGACGGCAACTTGAGCACGGTGCAACTGGCGGTGGCCAGCGGCACGCTGACGGTCACATTATCCGGGGCAGCCAGTATCAGCGCAGGGGCCAACGGCAGCAATACGATGACGTTGTCGGGCAGCCAGGCTGGCATCAACGCCACGCTGACGACCTTAAGTTACCAGGGCAACTTGAACTTCAACGGTACCGACACGCTGACGGTGACCAGTACCGATGCCAATGGCGCCAGCAACATGGATAGCGTGGCGATCACGGTGAATACGGTGAACGATGCACCGGCTAACACCGTGCCGGGAGCGCAGACAGTGAATGAGGATACATCGCTCGCCATCGGTGGGATTTCGGTGAACGACGTCGACGGCAACTTGAGCACGGTGCAACTGACGGTGGGCAACGGCACGCTGACGGTCACATTATCCGGTGCGACCACGATCAGCGCGGGAGCCAACGGCAGCAATGCGTTGACGTTGTCGGGCAGCCAAGTTGGTATCAACGCCACGCTGGCTTCATTGAGTTACCAGGGCAACCTGAACTTCAACGGCGCCGATACGCTGACGGTGACCAGTACCGATGCCAATAGCGCCAGCAACGTGGATAGCGTGGCGATCACGGTGAATACGGTGAACGATGCGCCGGTAAACACGGCACCGAAAACACAAACGATAGCAGGTGCGACGCTGCCACTTTCGGGAATTTCGGTCACTGATGTGGACAGTAACCTGAGTACGGTACAGCTGGCAGTGATCAACGGTACGCTGACGGTTACGTTATCCGGTGCGGCCACGATCAGTGCCGGCGCCAACGGTACCAATACGCTGACATTATCCGGCACGCAAACGGATGTCAACGCCACGCTGGCCAGCTTGGTGTATCAAGGAAGCTTAAACGCCAACGCTACCGATACACTGACGATCTTCAGCACGGACAGCAACGGTGCAAGCGATCACGACACGACTACCCTTAATTTCACAGCCGGCGATGCAGCACCGATCAATACGGTTCCAGGCGCACTCAGTATCATTGAAAACACCTTGACTGCTATCGGCGGCATTAGGGTGACAGATGCCGATGAGAATTTGGCAACCGTGACATTGACAGTTTCCCACGGTACTTTGAATGTGATACTGCTCGGCGGCACGACCGTCAGCGCTGGTGCGAACGGTAGTAATACCCTGACGCTCAGCGGTACTCAGACGGACATCAACACCACCTTGGCCAGCTTAAGCTACCGCAACAATCCCGGCTATCTCGGCACTGACACGCTGATGGTGATCAGTACCGACAGCAACGGCGCGAGCGAT
The DNA here is from genome assembly GCA_021582655.1 of Nitrosomonas sp. Classification (GTDB taxonomy): domain Bacteria; phylum Pseudomonadota; class Gammaproteobacteria; order Burkholderiales; family Nitrosomonadaceae; genus Nitrosomonas. The sequence goes on along the minus strand of CP091135.1, from coordinate 264,065 downwards.
CATGATACGTTATCGATGACTGTCAATAGCGCTCATCAAGCACCTGTCGGTACTAATGATCACTATGCACTGGTGCAAAACGCCACGTTGATCGTTGCAGCACCTGGGGTACTGATGAACGACAGCGATGCCGGGGAAAGCCCGCTCACCGCCCTGCTCATTGATAACCCTGCCCATGGCGCCGTCGTATTTAACAGCGACGGCAGCTTCACTTACACACCCGATACCAATTTCACCGGAACCGATTCATTCACTTATATCGTCAGCGCCGGTGATACCGTATCTCGTCCGGTGACTGTCTTATTGACGGTGAATCCGACCGCATTGCCGCTACCGGCCCCCCCCCACCCCACCCATTGTAACTATACCGCCCGTATTGCCACCGCCTCCGGCGCCGACTGCACCGCCCGCGATCACCAATCCACCGGCGGTGACGACCACGACACCATCGATACCGGAGACCTTGCCAATTCCAACGCAGCATTCGCTACCGGCTGCAAACTCGGTTGTTTCCGGCAATGCATCAATACCGCCACATTCGAACCGAGCGATGGTTTCATTTGCTCCGGAAAATAATACGTTGCCTTCACAGACATATTTATTCGACAGCAATACCGGTTCATTGCCTCTTCAGGCGCCGACCAGCGATGCTGCATTATGGCAAGAAATTGAAAAGATGCAGCAAGACATACAGACGGCATTCGATGAAAGCTATGCGACTGAAGAATTTACGGTGAATATCGTAGCGGCTACCGGTATTTCATTAACCGCGGGAATCGTAGCCTGGCTTACACGCGCAGGTTCGCTGCTTGCCAGCCTGTTGACGGTATTTCCGGTATGGAAAAGTGTCGATCCGCTTTCCATCCTGGTTGTTAAATCTGACGATAAGGATCGGCAAAAAGAAGGAAGTAGCGATAATGCCAAACAAGATTCCGCGGATTCTATCGAAAAATTGTTTAATCCTGACAAGTAGATTGCACTGACATGACCATACTCAGACTTCATCCCTATGTCCGGCTCAGCATCAGCTTGATCGCCTTAATCGTCAGCATCCTGCTGGTTGGGCAAATGTTAGGTATTGTTCCGGATAAATCGCAGATTCTGCTTGATAACAGAAAAAATTTAACTGAGACGCTTGCGGTACAGTTTGCATTGGCTGCGGAAAAGAAAGATTTTTCCCAGATCGAAAAAACCTTGAATGTGCTGATAAAGAGAAACCCTCAGGTACTGTCGGCCGCCATGCGCAAAAGCGACGGATCATTTTATGCCACCGCGGGTGATCACGAATCCGCCTGGCAATCTCCACCGAATGGAAGCTCATCACCGACACACATTCAAGTACCTATCTTGCAGGGTAATCAACTGTGGGGATCCGTTGAGCTGAGTTTTACGCCACTCATCGGAGATGACCTGGCAAGCAACCTTAAGGACTCGTTCTGGGGAATGCTGCTATTTGTTGCGATATCCGGCTTTCTGGGGTATCTGCTATTGCTGAAGCGTGCGTTAAAAGAGCTGGATCCTTCCGGTGTTATTCCATCGCGGGTCAAATCCGCGTTTGATACCCTGACCGAAGGAATATTGATTCTCGACGAGCAAGGACAGATCGTTTTAGCCAACAGTGCATTTAGCAACAAAGTTGGGATAAAACTCGAGTATCTGCTGGGAAAAACGGCTTCGAGCTTACAGTGGGAAAGAATATCCGTCGAGCAATTGAAGCAAGATTGGCTGTACCCTTGGAACGAGAGCCTGAAGAATCACAAGACACAAACCGGTGTGCGGTTATGCATGCACGCTCAAGGTAAAAACAATAGCATTTTTATGGTGAACAGCGCGCCGATCTTAGGCGATGACAATCGATGCAGGGGTGTACTGGTAACGTTTGACGATGTTACGGAAATAGAAGATAACAACCTCAAGCTTGATACCATGTTAAAAAAGCTCGAATTGTCGAGAAGCGAAATAACCCGCCAGAATGACGAGCTGAAAAGATTGGCGGAGGTTGATCCGCTGACAGGTTTTTACAATCGCAGGGCATTGAATGTCTATTTCAACGAAATATTCAATCAAGCCAGCGAACAGAACACCTCTCTGATTTGTATCATGCTGGATATCGACCACTTCAAATCGGTTAACGATAACTACGGGCATCAAACAGGCGATGAAGTCATCAAACTGGTTGCAGCGATCACCCGGGAAAATCTACGTGATACGGATATCGTGGGACGTTATGGCGGCGAAGAATTCTGTCTGGTACTGCCCAATCTCGATTCTGAAGCAACTTTGAAAATCGCCGAGCGAATTCGCACCAGTATCATGCATTCTACTGAATATCATGCTTTCGGCATTGAGCGGGTGACCATCAGCCTGGGGCTTTCCTCCATCAAAGACGACGTACAAAATCCTTCCGAGATGATCGATCTGGCGGATAAAGCGCTCTATTACGCCAAAAAGAATGGCCGTAATCGCGTCGTTGTCTGGAAGGATATCGCCCAAAATGAAGATGCAACCGATGTTGTGGCGGATAAAGCACCGGCAAGAACCGAGGATAATGCTGGCGGCAAAGAAAATACGGCGGCACCGGAAGATACCGGGACCATGATTACCGATATTCATCAATTACATGAAAAAATCAAACAGCTGGAAGAACTGAATCAGAAACAGCAGAAATTAATTGCACGCCACCTCAATTTTGACCCGGCCACCAAATTACCCAGCCGTCTTTTGTTACAGGACCGCCTTAAAATGGCAATCGCGCATGCTGCGCGATCAAACAATTGTGTGGCGATACTGTCCCTGTCATTAAACAGCTACAAACGTATTCACAGCACCTTGGGACACGAAGCGGCGGAGCAATTGATTATCGAGATCTCCCATCGGGTGAGCAGTGTGTTACGTACCACGGATACTGTCGTCCCGGATATCGATATGGAGAAATTCGATCCCGTATTGTCCAGAAAGAGTGATGAGGGGTTCTATATCATGCTGCCCGAATTGCGGAAAGATCAATCCATTACCTGGATTATCAATCGCATACATGCCGCTCTGGATCAAGTCGCGACAGTGGAAGGGTTTAATATACAAGTTGAAAGCGCTATCGGCGTGAGTCTCTATCCGATTGACGGCGTTGATCCGGATCATTTGTTAAATCATGCGGATCTGGCACTGTATTATGCCGAGCAGGATACCAAAATGTGTCAGTTTTACTCGGAAACAATGAATAACCAATACCTGAATCAGATAAAAATAGAATCCGGGCTTATTCGTGCCATCGAGAAAAATGAACTGGAGATCTTTTATCAGCCGATCGTCAATGTTCAATACGACACGATTAATAAGCTTGAAGCGCTGTTGCGTTGGAATCATCCGCAAAAGGAAATGCTCGCGGCCTGTAATTTTATTGAAGTTGCCGAACGCAGCGGACTGATTCTGCGTATCGGTGATTGGGTGTGCCGTGAGGCAATTCAGCAACTGGCGGTTTGGCGAAGGGAAATATCGCAGGATATACAGATCTCGATCAATGTGTCAGGGGTACAGCTAAAGCAGGACGATCTGGCCGATAGAATTCTCAATTACCTACATGAAAACAAAGTGCCGCCGGAAAATCTGGTCATCGAAATCACTGAAAGCGCGATGGTGCAGGCGATAGAAAATGCAACGCGCACCTTGACGCGCCTGCATGATCAGGGAGTAAAAATCGCCCTGGATGACTTCGGTATCGGGTATTCGCCATTTCAATACTTACAGAAATTCCCGGTCGACATCGTTAAAATTGACCGGGCCTTTGTCACGGATATCGAAGTGAATAATTGTAATTATTCGATCGTTTCAGCAGTCGCCAATATGTCGAAAAAGCTGGGATTTATCACCGTCGCCGAAGGTGTGGAAACGGAAGCACAGTTCAAGCAGCTGTGTCAGTTGGGGTGCGATGAAGTTCAAGGTTATCTGATGGGATATCCGATGCCCAAAGAACAAATACAAAGAATCCTGAAACGCCAGCAATTAAATTCCAACAACCATACACTTTCAATCGTTAGATAATGTGATACATTTACCCTCTCTGATGCTTTCTTAAATAACCTTGGAGTCAGCTCCTTGTTAATTCTGCAAATAACCTGTATCAGCAGGTCGTTGAAAAACCATCTGCGTTGCCGCTGCGGTATTAAAGACAGGCTCAGAAGGCTCCATTTATTATGCATAAGCTACGCCTTTTCGCTTGTTTCTGCCTTGGCAATGTGCCTCGAAAACGTTTTTCAGCGGCCTGTCAGCTCATCAACCTCCCTATCCGTAAATTCTTGAGAGGCCATAAAATAAATGAAAATTTATAACCAGATACGGCTTATTCTTGTTTCCTTGTCTTTAGGGCATAGCGCAATTAGCCATGCGGAATTACCCAAATCGGATATTCCCCCGGTATCCATCAGGGTTGAAAAGGAAATCCGGGAAAAAATCATCCAATCCGCAACCACGGCTCAGATCAGGGGTTTGATCAAGCCATTGCGAGAAGCGGTATTATCCACGGATGTCATCGCCAAAGTTATCAGTATCCATGTCAAAGAAGGCGATCGTTTTAAGCAAGGAGAGCGATTAATACAATTCGATTGCAGCCGCCAAAGAGCGCAATTGAAAGCCGCCGAAGCGGAAGTTTTAGCGAAAAAAATAGTTCTTGAGAATAATCAGGATCTTTCCAAATTCAATGCAGTCGGTTCGCTTGAACTCGAAGTCTCCAAAGTACAACTGGATAAAGCCCTGGCGGAGCTGGATGCAGTCAGAATCAGCAGCCACCTATGTTCGTTCAAGGCGCCGTGGAATGGCCGCGTGACCGAGGTTAAGGCCAATGCCTATGAAGTCATCGAACCGGGCCGGGAAATCATGAAAATCCTGGATGATAAAAGCCTTGAGATAGAGATGATCGTACCGTCGAGTTGGCTGCGCTGGATAAAAGCCGGTATTCATTGCCCGATGACCATCGACGAAACGGGAAAAAATTATGAGATAGAAATATCCAGGGTTGGCGCCCGTGTTGATCCGGTATCGCAAACGGTGCGGATATTCGCCAGTTTTAAAGGCGATGCCGCGGATGTATTGGCCGGTATGAGCGGAACCGTCACTTTTAGCCTTCCCGAGTAACACTCATTCAACCTTAAACCTATATTCATGCCCGACAAGCCGCATTCCGAGGATAATAAAACTTCGTCCGTGTTGCTCCAATTGGAAGCCGACGCACGTCATGCGGAAGACTTGCTGGCACTACAATATTTTATTGTCAATGAAACACGGCGCTTACTTCGTTACCGGCACGCCATTCTTTTTCAAGCCGGTGGAGAAAAAGACCATAGTTTCCAAGCGATAAGGGTGTCCGGTGTCGCGTCGATCGATCGCTCAACGCCTAAAATCCATTATATCGAACGTATCGTTGACGGCCTAAAAACCCATCCTGCTGCTGAACAGCCAGTCCGGGTGGTATTTGAGCAACTACCGGATGAATTGCAGCAAGACCGGCATCACTTGTCGCTGCCTTTTCCGGTTTGGGTGGGTTTAAGATTGCCGGATGGCCTTTTAATCGGTGCCTTGTGGCTGGAGAGAGAATCAGCCTGGAGCGATGATGAGCTTTTTCTGATTAAACGATTGGCGGATACTTATGCGCATGCTTGGGGTTATTTTGACAAACACCGGCAATTCAGATCATGGCTTTTGTCACGCAAGACTTTATGGACCGCAGGGATATTGCTGTCCACCCTATTCTTGTTGCCGATCCAGCACTCAACTTTGGGACCGGTCAGCGTAATCGCCAAAGATCCTTGGGTTGTCAGTGCGCCGATTGACGGCGTAATCGCATCAATACCCGCGGAACCCAATCAGACGGTATCCCCGGGACTGACGCTATTCAGATACGAAGACACCAATTACCGGAATGAATATGCGGTTGCCGAACAAACGCTCGCAGTTACCGAAGCCGAGTTGAAGAAGGCCACCCAAAGTGCATTTCAGGATGAAAAGAGCAAAGCGGAAGTGGCCTTACTGAAAGCCAGGGTTAATCTGGCAATGATAAAAAGGGATTACGCAAAAGAAATGCTTGATCATGTCCATGTCGTGGCGGAAAAAACGGGCGTTTTGCTTTTTGGCGATAAATCAGAAATGATCGGACGCCCGGTTGCGGTCGGTGAAAAACTGATGGAAATTGCGGAAATCGGGAAGTTCATGTTTCGGATCGATTTGCCTGTGGAAAGCAACATTCATTTTGCTCCGGGCGCTCCGGTCAGAATATACCTCGACATTGACCCGCTCCATTCGATCGACGCCCAAGTCACCCGCATCGGTTTTCGTGCCGAGATCGCTCCGGGGGACATTCTGGTGTATCGCATAGAGGCTGAGCCGACAGCAGCGGTGGATCATTTGAGAATCGGCTGGCAAGGCACTGCGAAAATTTATGGCGATTCGGTCAGTTTGTTTTTTTATCTTTTCCGCCGCCCGCTTGCAGCGGCACGTCAATATTTAGGTTACTGAGCTGAGGGAACACTGATTAATAGAGATCTCAGGCGCATTCCATTGATATTTCCGGGTAAGAACAATCATGTGTTCGGATGAGGTGCAGCATCTGCCCCAGCTACGGGAAGATCTGCAATTATTACCAGCACCCAATACTGATGACGGGTCGCCTGCCTGGACATTGTATGATCCGGTAAGTCATCGCTTCTTCCGGATTGGCGCTTTGGTTTTTCATATGCTCAGCCGGTGGTCGGCCGCCAATGGCCAACAGCTGATCGATCAGGTTTCGGATGAAACGGTTTTCGTACCCGCGCATGAGGATGTGGACGCGCTAATCAAATTCCTGGAAATCAATCAACTAACCGTTCAGTCGTATACGCAGCCATCCTCGCGGTATGTGATGCAGCATAAAAGCCATCATGCCAACCGCTGGCAAAGATTACTCAGTCAGTATTTGTTTTTTCGTGTACCGCTGTTTCGGCCGGATGCTTTTCTGAATCGAACTTATCCTTGGTTCGGAAAATGCTTTTCTTTGTCCTTTTTGTATGGCGTCACGCTGATCAGTATCATCGGCATTTATCTGGTTTCGCGGCAATGGGATGTTTTCATCAATACTTTCCTACACTTCTTTACGCTGCAAGGTATCCTGATTTATGCGCTGGCATTGATCGGCACCAAGGTTTTCCATGAACTGGGGCACGTTTATACGGCGAAGCACTACGGCTGCCGCATTCCCAGCATGGGGGCGGCTTTTATGGTCATGCTACCGATGATGTACAGCGATATGTCCGACACCTGGCGCTTGTATTCGAAAAAACAAAGGATGCATATCGCGGCGGCCGGCATCATCAATGAATTAATGTTGGCTGGCATCTGTCTGTTTATCTGGTCATTTTTGCCGGAAGGCATCTTGCGCAGCGTCTGTTTTGTCGTCGCAACCACCAGCTTAATCAGCACGCTGCTGATTAATATCACACCTTTCATGCGCTTTGATGGCTATTACATGTTGTCGGATTGGTGGGGTATCGATAATTTACAGCAGCGATCCTTTCAACTGGCCAGGTGGAAATTACGCCATTTGTTATTCGGCCCGGTTGAAGAGAAGCCTGAATATCTGCTTCCAAACCAGGAACGCAAGCTGGTCTGTTATGCCTGGATCACCTGGGTTTATCGATTGATCCTATTCACCGGTATCGCTTTGCTGGTTTATCATTTCTTTTTTAAGCCATTAGGCCTTATTCTTTTTACTGTCGAAATCGTCCTATTAATACTTATGCCCGTTTTTAAAGAAATACAGCATTGGCGGACATTAACAAACAGCAACTTGCAAACACGCCGATGGCGGCTGTGGATATTGCTTGCAGCAGTCATCGTGAGCGCACTGTTCATCCCGTGGAATTCGCGTATTCACATTCCCGGCGTGCTTACCTCGGCAACCCACACCACACTTTATCCCGCCGAATCGGCACAAATTGTATCGATCGCTGTTGAGCAAGGTCAGCGCGTCGAGAAAGATCAAGTGCTTATGGTTCTAAGATCGCCGGCATTAGACAAAGACATCGCACTGGCACGTCAACAACTTGAATTTCTGGAACTGCGTGCGATGCGCGCGGTTGCCAACCGGCAGGATCAGGATGACCTGCACGTCATCCTGGAACAGATTGCAGCGGAATCGAGCCGGCTGGAAGGGTTGGAAAAGAAACAAGCAAGATTGACCTTGCGTGCACCTTTCCCGGGAATTATCGCTACGATGGGAGAAGCTTTGCACGTTCATCAGTGGGTTAATCGTACCACAGCGCTTTGTTTGATCATGGACCCTGATTCCGCCGAAATAAAAGGGATCGTTTCTGAAACCGATCTCAACAGAATCGAATCAGGGCAACCAGCGTCATTTTATCCGGAAGATCCGCAACTGCCTGAATTGACGGCATCTCTTCATCGAATCGACTGGGGCAATATCAAGCATGTCGATTTGCCGTATCTGGCTTCGCCATATGGAGGGGATATCGCGGTTCGGCGTCATCACAATGGCATGCTGGTACCGGAAACCACGGTTTATGCGATTTATCTGAACAATGTATCCGCCACTGCACTGCAAAAAGAAATCCGAGGAAGTATCCTGATCTCGGGAAAACCGATCTCCATTGCCAGACAGGCCTATGAAACAGCAGCATCGGTAATTATCCGGGAAAGCGGTTTCTGATCCCATGTCCCAATCAAACCTGACGCGAAGACGCGAAGACGAGCCGTAGACCGTATCAATCATGCGGCAAAGAGAAGTCGGCAAAGTCAGGTTTGATTCAAAGACGGAATAACCGATAGCGGCAATAAAATCGTCGACAAACCCGATTAATGTCACCGCAAGCTCTCCACCCATTGTAGTTGTTTCGGCAAGCAAACCGTTTCAAGATCGTAATTCGCTTGCGCGAAACGGCGTGCTTGCCGGCCGAGCTGAAACCGCAAATCCGGGTTTTCCAGCAAATGGCATATTTGGTTGCATAACCCGTTCACATCGAAAAAATTGACCAGGCATCCGGTTTGATCCTGCTTGATCGCTTCATGCAGCGGTTGCGTATCGCTGGCGACGATCGCGCAACCGGCACTCATCGCCTCGAGCAAGCTCCAGGACAATACGAAGGGATACGTCAGGTAAACATGCACGCTGCTGAGCTGCAACAGCGAAAGAAACGATGAGTACGGAATGTTACCCAGAAAATGCACCCGCTTCCAATCGTGATCCGCGATTTGTCCGCGCACTTCATCAATGAAGATATCCTTCCAACTCCTGCCGTCGCCGGAACGCGCGCCGTAACTGATATCGCCGCCGCCCACGATCAAGACGCGCGCCGCCGGGCGGCGCTGCAACAACTGCGGCAACGCCCGCATAAAAATGTGATAGCCGCGATAAGGCTCAAGATTGCGATTGATAAACGTAACCACTTCGTGCTGTCGCGTCAGCACAAGCTGTTCACCGTCGCTTTCGTTCAACACCATGCTCACCGGCGGATTGGGTACTACCGCCGCGGTATCGATACCATCGTGCACCACCGTAATGCGCTGACGGAACGATTCCGGAAATGTGTCGGCTTGCCAGTACGTCGGCGAGATCCCCGCATCCGCGATCTCAAAATGCAACCAATTATTCAGATTCTTTAACCGCAACCGGCACGCATCCCCCGCGTTGTTGAACGGAAATTCGGGATCGAATCCGACATCGGCACCGTGCGTGCGATAAAAAAATTCGCAGTAAATTCCCAGCTTGGCCTGCGGCCAGACCTCTTTGACAAACAGACTTTCCCCCCAGCCATGATGTGCGATGATGATATCGGGCGACAACCCTTGCGCCTTCAACCGCAGTGCCGCACGAAAACATGCCTCGCCGCGGATCACTTTGGTCTCGAAATCAGATACCCACGGATGGATACCCGGTGTCGAACTACGGGATGCACCATACGGTACCAGCGAGACACCCTGCCAAGTGGCAGCAGCGGTTTTCTGCATTGTCATCGCCGTCACACGGTGGCCGCGCTGCACCAACGCCGGCGCCAGAAACTTAAACTGCGCGGGAAAATTCTGGTGAATAAAAAGAATGTTCATTGAGCCACTTTGAGAATTGCGAGTTTCACCAACCATGACAATGTCCGGAACACCAATAGCCGACGCTCGGCGGGAATATCCTTGACCAGCGCCTGTGCCGTCTTGGCGCCCGACGCGGCCGATCGAATGACGATCTCCAGTTCGTGCTCCGCAGGCAGCAGCGACTGGACGAAATTCACCATCACCAGCGCTTGATAATCCTTTACCCGCCGCAATGCGGCCGTAGCATCGCCGTCCACCAGTTGCAATCGGGTGCCGGCCATGAGTGTCTGGCTGGAATAATGGGCATACGCATAAAAAGGATCCAGACGCGCAGGCCACGGGTGTGCGGCTTTTTTCAGATTTCCGGCTGCCGACCGGCGAATTTCATACTGTTGCGCCCACAACGCCTCGTACTGCGGAATAACCTCCGACCAGTCGTAAATCGCTTGCACGCGCTGCCGTCCGGCCTCCCCCATTTGTTTCCGTAGCGATGCCGATTCGAACAAGCGGCTGAAAGCTTGCGCGGTTTTCAGCACATCCACCGCCACCAAACTGCAGGTATGGCCGCAATACATATCGTAGGTATCGATTTCCAACGCATGGCGCAACGCCAGGTCCCCGCCCAACCCCGGTTGCGGCATCAGGGTCGGAATGCGGAAACCGTCGATGCCGTCGCGCACCGATTCCTTATAGCCGTCCCAATCGCTGACCACCACCGGCAATCCGGCCGCCATCGCTTCAAGGGGCGCGATACCGAACGATTCCTGAATGTTATCCGACAAACTGCAAAATACATCGGCGCAAGCCCATGCGGTTTGCCGATCCAACACGTTTCTGCCGTCGAGCGTCACCACCCGCACGCTTGGACAAGCCAACCGCGCCGCCTCCGCATACGTCGCAGCGACATGCTCGTTCGCATACCAACCGCACTCGACCAATACCACCTTTTGAGCCGATGCCTGCGCCGCCCGTTCCAATGCCTGATACATCGCCAACGGATGCGCTTTTGCATGAAATGAAAGCCGCCCCATGTACAATACGATCATTTCATCGGGCGCCACCTGAAGCGCGGCGCGCGCCTGCTCCCTTTCCCTGCCGTTGAAAACGAAATCCTGCGGATGAATCCCGAGTGGGATCACCGGCAGCTCAGGCAGCACCAGCTTGGTTATTCCGAGGCGGTCTTTCAAATAAGCGGCTTGCGCTTGCAGCACTCGCTTGACGTTGGCTTTAACCGCAGTGCTGGTACAAATCAGCACATCCCAGGACTGCACCGGTGCGGTAATAATCCCCGCCAGCGCATCCATGGCAAGCGCACTGGATGTGGTGTGCGTAATGCCGCAAATGCTCCATGCACCGTGGCCGAATGCGGCACGTTGACACGCATGATCGCCCAACCCGGGACCGGGAAAATAAATCATACCCGGGTCAGCCAACATACCCAGCGTATTGCCGGTAATAATCCTGACCGGCTGTTGCCGTCCCAAGGATTTTGCGGTCTCCGAGAAATGCTGCGCATACTCGTCATGCTGCACCCGCAACCAAAATTCCGTTGCCTGAGAATACAGCAAAAAACCCCGTAAAAAGCCCTCTCCCGCCGCATTGCGCCCCATCAACTTCGGGCCGTCGGTGGTGTACGCTTCGGGATGGTAATAAATGGCTGCGGTCATCTTCGTTCAATGGTATGAATCAAACAAACAATCGCACCATGAGCGGTATAGTACTCCGTCATCGCGCTTCCAATCGCTATCACATTACCCATGGAATTTGCTATAAGTCGGCGTAAATTGCAAGATATCAAATGCACCGATGAATCGTCGCAGCCGCATGAAGGGAACGCTGATTCATTCGATGAAAACGATCATCCTTCAGCCATCCGTTCACGTTGAAATGCACCCAACACCTCCAGCAAACCATCCAAATCCTGCTCGGTATGCTCGGCGGAAACCTGCAGACGGATTTCCTGGTCGCCTTGCGGCACCACGGGATAATTAAGGCCGGTGGCAAGAATATCATGGTCGAATAAATACGCCGCCAGCGCGGCGGTCTTAAGGGTCTCGCGGATGAACACCGGCACGATCGGGTGTTCCCCGGGTAACGTCTCGTAGCCCAAACGCCGCAACCCGGATCGCAGCTTACCGCTGTAATTGCGCAATCGTTCGAGTAAACGCAAGCCCTCCGGGCTCTCCAGTATATCCAACGCAGCCAAGGCCGCGGCAGCTTCGGCGGGTGTGATCGGGTTGGAATAGATGTACAGCGGCACGGTTTCGCGCAAATAAGCGATGACAGTTGCGCTGGCGGCAACGTAACCACCGTTGACGCCGAACGCCTTGCTGAGCGTGGCGACCAGCACATCCGCCCGTGCACCGGTAATTTCTTCACTGCCGCGGCCGGTGTTGCCGAACGCACCAACGCCGTGCGAATCATCGACTACGGTAATGATGCCTTCGGCGTAATCATTTTGGTAGTGCGCGCAGCAAGCGTCGAGTTCGGCAAGCGGTGCATGATCGCCGCGCATGCTGAAAACACCGTCGGTAACCACGCAAACACGCCGGTAACAGCCGCGATGAGCGCGCAGAATATGCGCCAGTTCACGGATAGTAGCGTGCGTGTAAATCGCTTTTGCGGCAGGATGCGCCAGGCGGATCGCGTTGATGATGCAATGATGGTTCAACGCATCGCTGACGACCAAAGTGTGCTCGGAAATCAGCTGTGGCAGCACACCGATCATAGCGGCGTAAGCGGCACTGAACAGCATTGCAGCCTCACGGCGGTGAAACACCGCCAATCGCCGCTCCAATTCGACATGCGGCGCATACGTACCGCTGATGAACCGCACCGCACCGGGCCCGGCACCGTACTTCTCCGCCGCTTGCGCTTCTGCTTCGATTACCGCGGGATGCCGCGCCAACCCGAGGTAGCCATTCGAATTCATGCGCAAAAAGCCACGCTCGCCGTACCCTTGCAATCGGTAACGCGGCCCGAAGCCACCGGACGGCGGCAACACGCCGGTGATGATTTTCTCATCGCCCTTGCACACACCCTGTTGTCGCAATCGGTTAAGTTTTTCCTGGAACAGCGGTTCGATTTTTGTCAGTGTCATCGCTCCCTCCGGTTAAGCGCGACGCAACCTCGCCGCAAGATGCGCCAGCATATCGGCCGTCATCGACGGCAAATCGAAGCGCGGCTGCCACCCCCATTCGGCACGGGCGGCGCTATCGTCCATATGACGCGGCCAGGAATCGGCAATCGCCTGGCGCAGCGGGTCGATCGCGTAATCGATGGTGAAATCCGGCAGATGCTGCCGGATCGCTGCCGCCAATTGCGCCGGTGTGAAATTCATCGCGGTAACGTTGAAACCGCTGCGGTGCGTCAGCCGGCCCGCATCGGTTTCCATCAATCGAATCGCCGCGGCGATGGCATCCGGCATATACATCATGTCGAGCTGCGTATCGGCACGCAAAAAACAGTCATAATGCCGCTGCTCGATCGCGGCGTAGAAAATATCCACGGCATAATCGGTGGTGCCACCGCCCGGAGGCACCCGATTGGAAATCAACCCCGGATAACGCACACCGCGCGCATCGACGCCGTAGCGCCGATGATAATAATCGCACAGCAATTCACCGGCAACCTTGGTAATACCGTAGATCGTCGCCGGGTGCTGTACGGTATCCTGCGGTGTATCGAATACGGGCGTTCCGGGACCGAAAGCGGCGACAGAACTCGGAAAGAATACCTGACAGCCGTGCTTGCGCGCACTTTCCAGCACATTCAGCAAACCGTTCATGTTAATGTCCCATGCCAGCATCGGTCGCGCCTCAGCGACTGCGGAAAGCAATGCGGCGAGATGATAGATCACTGTGATGCGTTGCCCGGATACCGTCGCATCCAGTGCCGCCGCATCCCGCACATCGACACGGCAGCAAGGCCCGGTTTGCGCCAGTTCGCCCGACAGCTCGCGGCGATGCCCGACGGCGACCACCCTATCCGCCCCGTAGCGCTCGCGTAACGCCAGCGTCAATTCCGCACCGATTTGCCCGGTCGCGCCGGTCACCAAAATCTTATCAGGCATTCTTCATCTCTCCGGTTTTTACCACCATACCATACGCCGAATACCTCTCCGCCGCCAACAGGCATCGCCACATCATCAAATTAATGCTTATGAATCCTGGGAAAATCTTGCTATGATGCAACCAGAAAGTGAAACAGTTCCGATCCTTAACTGCACAGCTTTCTGAAAAGCGGTGAACCAAAAAATGTTTCATGTTGATGAAGATCTTTAGTAGCAATAACATTCCTTTTCATTTATCTGAAATATCAGGAGACGCATTATGCAAACAAAACTATTTTTTGCAGTACTGATGATCGTCGGTTTACTGGCCTCCGGCTTATCAATGGCCATCGACGATACCAACGTAGAGCAAGCTGAAGCAAACGCCCAAACCCGTTTCGATCACATCGAATTAGCCGAATATTATGAAAACGAGGCTAAGGCAATGAAAGAAAAAGCAAAAGAACAAAAGAAATTACTGAACGAATATAACAAGCATATGGAATATTATGGCCGGGAAGGGCAGGATTTCCATGCACACCATAGCGCTTTATTCAAATATTATACGGAAGCCGCGGAACGGAATGCGGAAATGGCTGTTTCCCACCGCAATATCGCGAAACCTTTAAAAAATTAAAGTCAATCAAAACAGGTTGTTGAAAAGCCTCTTTAGGACAAGCGACGCAAAACCAAAAGCAGGCGAACAAGCGCAGTATGCGCATAATAAACGCGCATAGCCGTAGGCGACTTTACGCTGCGGCAATATGGGTCGTTTTTCAATAGCCTTAACCCATCCGGAAAAGTACCGGCTGCCGTACGGCAAATGTCATCGTTTCCGCCGGCAGTACGCATCGCAACAGTTCGGCGCTGATTCCGTTGCTTAATTTTCATCTGACGATTGGGAGAAAAATAATGATACTTCTTGGCAAACATGCTGTTTTTCAAGTCTTCCTGATTATTCTGACGACCGGCTATTTTCAGCCCGCTTGGGCGGAAAAAACCTCCGGTGAATTTACCGCGCACCAGATATGCTCCGCCTTC
>CP091135.1:230888-248808 GCA_021582655.1 Nitrosomonas sp. | reverse complement strand
TCGCGGCTTTGCGGTGGTGGCGACGGAAGTGCGTACACTGGCGCAACGTTCGGCGGCGGCGGCGAAAGAAATCAAGGAACTGATCAGCGACTCGGTCGCCAAGGTGGAAGACGGCACCCGCTTGGTCGATGAAGCGGGAGCGACGATGGACGAGATCGTCACTGCGGTCAAGCGGGTGACGGATATCATGAGTGAAATCTCTGCGGCGTCGCATGAGCAAAGCTCGGGTATCGAGCAAGTGAATCAGGCGGTGTCGCAAATGGACGAAGTGACGCAGCAGAACGCGGCGCTGGTCGAGCAGGCAGCGGCGGCGGCGGAATCGATGAACGATCAGGCGCGCGCATTAACGCAAGCAGTGAGTGTGTTCAAGATAGCTGGTGGCGGTTATTCAAGTACCATGCCGGTAAAAAGAAGTAACCGCTCGGTAGTGGCTCAATTGCCCAACCGTGGCGCGGCATCAAAACAAAGCACGAGCAATGCCGAGAAAACTTCCGTAGCATCTCCTCAGCCTCGTAAAGCTGTTGGTGGTGATGATTGGGAGAGTTTCTAAGGAAACACTGATAATTCGGCGAGCGAGATGAAGTGAGAGGTGTACGGAGCACAGCGTGAAGCCAGGAAGCGAATTATCCTCGCAATGCTGTGATTCGCTCGTGCAGCCAATTAATCAGCGCTTCTCTAACTTTTTTGGGTTGAAGTGGTTTTGTAAAGCCAATGAGGGAGCAAGTACGATTTTCCGGTGAGGATTGCAGGAAGAATCGATGTAATGAAGCGGAGGATGCGATTTGCCGCTCATTGGTACAGCGATTATGCCAGTCGGGTTGTGAACAATGTTTTCAAGGAAACCGATATCCAGCAAGAACAAGTGAAGAAGCGCAGTTTATGTACGATAAATCGGTGCCTTGAGTCTGTTTCTAATTGCGATAGTACACATAGTTCTTGAATTTTGCACTATTGTATAATGTTAAATATATGATAATAAATGAATATTTCTGTGTGCTTCAGTGAAGACTGAAAAAATCCAGGGTATCAGTATATAATTCGCGGTTTGATTGATTTTCCTTTCATTAAAATGCAGGAACCCAAACCACCGGTTATACAACCTTTCGTTTTTACTTTCAGTTGGCGACGTTTCTTGATCCATTGCGCAATCATGGGTGGATGCGTGTTTCTGGGTATGATGGCATGGTATTTTGGAAAGCCCCCTAATGTTCGTCTCTACGAGACAAAATCAGAAGGCCAATTGACCGTCGCCATTGCACCGTATGTCGATATGACCTTGGATGCTCAAAGCGGTGTGGCGATTAAAGAGGGGAATCCGCTGCAGGCTGAGTTATTCAGAGGGGAAGTCTATTTTGATATTAAAAAAGATGCCAAAAATGCGCTTGAAGTTAAAGTCGGTAATGCAATGATCAGGGATTTCGGAACGCGGTTTAGCATTAAAAAGTACGATAACGGAAGTAATCATATCGCTGTAGCCGATGGCTACATCAAAATACACGTGACATCCGGTGTATTTCAGATTAACGCATTTGAGCAAGCCGATTTTGACGACAAGAGCATCAGTCAGCACCGTTTGGTTATCGAGCGCGATATTGCACCATGGCGGCAGCTACCTAAGTAAACCACAGCCACGGCAAGTTTCTTGCGCCAAAGTTCTCGTGGTGCACCATGTTTGATGCGGATCTTCTATTGCTGAATTATCAAGAGCGTACCACTAAACATTCCATACCTTGCCGAGCAAGGCTTTGACAAGCGTTACGTGCTTGTGCTTCCTGTAATCCCACAAATCTTGCACGATACAATTTGCGGGTGCTGATGCCGACTTCGGTAACTGCGATTTCTCCAGGTATCCAGCGCGCAGCTGCTTGTGCATGCGCATGTGCCCGGTCGGACGATTGATAAGAACCGATTTGTACCGCCCATCCTTCGGGAGAGGTTACCGATATGGAGGATTTTGGTGCCACCACTTTAGTTACCGCTTGTTGTGCGATCTTGGAATCAGGTCGGTTCTTTGGTGAATCGATCTTGGCAGGCGGGATAATGGCGCTCACCTTGGCTGTATGAATATTATTGCTTACACTTGCGGCTTGTGCTGGCCGGTTTGTTTGATTAAAACTACGGTCCAGCAGCTGCGTCATATGCTGATCGCGTGCAGCGGCAGTGTGGCCGCCCATAACTACGGCAACGACGCGCCGATTGCTTCTTCGTGCCGAGGTGGCGACGTTAAATCCGGAAGCGCGGATAAAGCCTGTTTTTAAACCATCGACGCCGGGTGTATTCCGTACCATGCGATTGTGGCTATTATAGGTAACACCTTTATAGCTAAAAGATTGCGTGGAAAAATAATGATAATGTTGAGGAAAATCCTTGATCAACCGTGTCGAAAGTTTTGCCATGTCACGTGCAGTGGTTTTTTGTGCACTATTAGGCAAACCGGAGGCATTACGGAATGTGGTGGAATGCATGCCTAGTTTTTTAGCCCTGTTGGTCATCATTTGTCCGAATTGCGCTTCATTTCCACCCAGAGTTTCGGCAACTACAGCAGCCACGTCGTTAGCGGAACGGACGATGAGCGCAGGGATCGCTTCCCGAACACTGATGGTGTCGCTGGTGCGCAGATGAATATTGGTTGAAGGCATCGACGCGGCATGGGCGGATACCTTCATTCGTGTATCCAGGGTGATTTTGCGCTGTTCCATTGCTTCAAACAGCATGTAAAGTGTCATCATTTTTGTCAGCGAAGCTGGAAACCGGCTTGCATCGGCGTTGGATTCATGTAAAACCGCTCCTGTGTCCGCGTCGACGACGATCGACGCATAGAGTGGATTGGCGTGAACCGGAGCGAGTGGCAAAAGCGATAACAGTAAGGCTATGCTTGCGGTAAAGCCTTGGAAAACAGGCCGTAGTAAGATTGATCGATAATTCATTTTATTTAATTGTGGATTAACGGGTGAAGATGGTACGCAATAGCAGTATTTTTGTTGATCTTACTGCATTTCTTTGTGTTTCTTGACGTGATAGCGGCGATTGAATTTTTTGCGGTATTCATTTTAATACCCTGGCTGTTAAAGCAATTTTCTAATAAATAGCATATTTTCCCTTATTTACAAAGAATTTTTTGCCAAGCTGAATGACTTGATCCGGTATCGATTATTGATTTCGTGCATCGAATTTCAGGGAAATGCTGATTAATGGGCTGTATGAGCGAGTTGTTGTGTTGCGAAGGTAGCGCGTTTTCTCACTTATCTTGTTGATATGTCTAGGTCATTCGGTTTCGTGTGTCTTGCACTTCATCGCGCTCGTCGAATAATCGGTGCTTCCCTAATATTCCAAAGGTAGTACTGCTTTCGTTGTTTACGCAATATCCGGAATGATTAGAAGTATGAGTCGTTGTTCCAGGTTAACCTTAAGCCCGACAAGCTCCTTGAGTTGCGTTCATTTAATCCGGTGCGGTGACTGAGTTGTGTTTGGAATATGTATAATCACTGTGATAACGCGAATTAGAATTTATGAAGTATTTAACGATGAGATGCATGGGGGGGTGCCGAACTTGCTATCGGCTTGTTCAGCAATTTTAGGTGAAGCGTGCGATGTGTGGTCTCGTCGATAGTTTCCAGAAGTGGCTCTCAGTGCTGAGTTGTTGATATTGATACGGTGTGCATGATTGCTGTCGTCAATTTGATTTATTGCAGCTTTGGGTAGTGGCGCTTGTTATTATTTTATACATTCGATTGAGAACATTATGAAAGAAGAAGAAAATCAGAAATCAAACTGGGAACGGGAGTTATTGGAAAAAATTTCATTAAGCACCATTCGGGAGCAGCGCAAGATTCGCAATTGGGGTATATTTTTTAAGTCTATCACCTTTATTTATTTGTTTATTCTATTGTTTTACGCTATTGGATGGATAGATGAAGGAAAAGTGCGATTAACCGAGAAACATACCGCACTCATCGAGTTAAGCGGCATGATCACTGCAGATAGCATTAATAGTAGCGCTGATAAAATCAATGCGAGTTTAAGATCTGCATTTCAAGATAAAAATACCAAAGGGGTTATTTTACGGATCAATAGTCCTGGAGGTAGTCCGGTGCAGGCTGGTCAGATCAATGACGAAATTAATAGGTTGCGTGCTAAATATCCAGAAGTTCCGATTTATGCGGTAATAGGTGATATCTGCGCTTCCGGTGGTTATTATGTTGCGGTCGCGACAGAAAAAATTTTTGTCGACAAGGCAAGCTTAGTCGGGTCGATCGGAGTTCTGATGGATGGCTTCGGTTTTTCGGGTACATTGGAAAAATTGGGGGTAGAGCGCCGGTTGCTGACAGCGGGCGAGAACAAGGGCTTTCTTGATCCGTTTTCGCCGCTGGATGCTTCTCAGAAAGCTCATGCGACGGTATTACTGCATGAAATTCACGAGCAATTTATGCATGTGGTTAAAGCTGGCAGAGGCGACCGGTTAAAAGATCAGCCGGAAATTTTTAGTGGGATTGTGTGGACGGGGCAGACAAGTATTGATCTGGGATTGGTTGATGCGATGGGCAGTGCGGAATACGTAGCACGTGAAGTTGTGGGTGCCGAAGTGCTAGTTGATTTCTCGCCGCGCGAAGGATTCTCAGATATATTCGCCAAGCGTTTTAGTCAGATTGCGTTCAATGTATTGAGTCAGAGTGAATGGTCTTTGAGGTAGCGAATAGAAGAAGTATTGAGAGAAGCTGAGGTAATTGGTTTCGGATAAGCAGGCAGGTGATTCAGCCGATGTTTTTTGCGCTATAGGTGATATGAAAAAAGCCCAATTTCATTGAAATTGGGCTTGAGTGGTTTTTTAAACATTGCCTGGTATTGAATTTTTGTACTGGCAAGTAAATCTACTGATCAGACTCTTTGTTTGCGCATTGAAAAGCCCAACAAGCCAAGACCGGCTAACAGCATGGCGTAAGTTTCCGGTTCCGGTACCAGCGAATAGATTGTCGTGTGTGACAAGTCTTGCGGGATGCCTTGCTTGTTCAAGCTGACACCCAAAGTATCCCACGCCCAGTTAGCTACTCCGTCGCCTGCTTGGTAATAAAGACTAAATGCATTGCCTGCTTTCAGTGCGATTACGAAAGGACCGCTGATCGAGCTTAAATCCAGAACGCCGCTCGTTCCTCCTGATCCACTAAAATCGTTGATAATGTTAGTGACAGTACCCCATCCCTGAACATTTTCGATTTCATTGATAATATCGGCTACTTGGGCGGGAGATCCCTGGCTATTACCTTCCCATGCACCAGAGCAATCATCATAGATAGTTACTAATGTATCCCCGCACGCTGGGGGTTGGGCGGACGTCAGAGCTGCGCTCGCATTACCAACCATCAAAAATGATCCGGCAACAACAGCAGCGAACATTGTATTTTTATTCATTGTTTATCTCCTATTAGGTTAGGGAAATTTAAGGTGCTGCCTCAGGGCTATACTAGGCTGAAATTTTTAGTACTTCCCGCGGGCTTGCTCTTTCAATTAGCTGTTTTTCTTCTCCAAGAAAAGCCCTAATTGCTGATGACTATTATAATAATTGGAGAAGAAATGAAAATAGTACGTCTGTACTGATTTCGTACTAATTTTGTACTTGGAAAAATCAACTGACGAGGGTACCGAGCTTGTTTTGATGCGCAATTACGCGTAACGAATAATGCTTGTTGCAGCCAAGCGATATGATTAGTCCGATGAAAGTAAAGAAAACACCCATCTAGTTAACAAAATTTTCACTAGATGGGTGCTTTGATTTATTCCTGAAAACATTTGACTGATGTTGTCCCAGTTTTAATTGAAAAGGCCAAAACGTGCGGAATGTGCCGTTTAGTAAATTCGAGGCCTTCGTAGGACTTTTTTATTACCCCAGTCGTTTTAGAGTACGAAATATACAATCGAACCGATTGCGACGAAAGCGGCTGTGCTGATGAAAAACAATTTCAGAACCTGTGCATCTGTTTCTCTTCTGTTGATTTCGCTCATAGTTTATCTCCTTGTAAAGGTAAATCACTGATTAAGAAATTAAAGCCGATTATGGTCGACTTCCAATCGCATGAATCGCCTTATCGCGATCATGCTTTTCTCTGCTCGCAAGTGGTATTGCTATACCAGCAATGACTTGATGTGGAGCTGAGTATGTTTTATTCGCAATCATCTTGCATTACTCAGATCACTGCGCGGTAGATTCTAGCGCACATTTACCAACAATGAAAGTGTAGTTTTTGCTTTCAACCTGTTAAAATTGGTCGATGTACGTGAGGTGAGGCACGGTATTCGTGAATTGAGTCGGACGGTTGTCACGATTGCACTTCGCACTTTTTCCAAATAGCGTAGAGACGACATTGAACGAGAGCTTAGAACAAATTGCAGTGTATTTTGAAGCGGTGCCACTGTGGCCGTTTCTGATTTTTGGTTTTTTAGGGGTGGTGGCGATTATGGTGGATCTCGTCAATCGCAGGCGGCGTATTATGGCGGTTGAAAATTTCCGCAATACCATCGAGATGGAGCTGATTGATATGTATCCGGTACATAAGCGTTGGCCGAATAATGTTAACCAATATTTAACCGCCAGATTGCCGGAAATGTATCAAAATTTTGAAGTGCTTCGTGTGTTTGTTCCGCAAAAAAATTTGCTTCGCTACAATAATGATTGGAATAATTTTCGCGATTTTTGCAGCAACCTCACAGACGAGAAAATTGCGGCGGCTGAACAATCGGTCAATCAAGAATCCGATCCGAGGGTGGTTTTTCATCAACTGGTGACGAATCTGCTTAAACACGCCGAAATGTGATGTGCGTTTCATCACTGCTGTTCACGACTCATCAAGCTACGTATTGCTATGACACAGCTTGACAAGCCAGGCGGTGCTAGAGTGACAGTGCGTCCGGTTATGTCATTTCGTGACATGGGGCGATTCATAGAAGTGCCATGGCATATTTACGCCAACGATCCGATGTGGGTGCCGCCATTGCGGTTGGAGCGGCGCTTTCATTTTTCCCGCTTTAATCCTTTCTTTAAGCATGGTCGGTGGCAAGCATGGGTTGCTTATCAGGATGATCGCCCGGTTGGACGCATCAGTGCGCAGATCGATACTTTGCATCAGCAACGGTATGGTTTGGGTCGTGGGCACTTCGGTTTGCTGGAATGTATCAACGATCGGGGTATTTTTTCCGCGCTGATTTTGTGTGCCGAGGCTTGGCTTGCTTCACGGGAGGTAAGCCATGTTAGCGGGCCGTTCAATCTGTCAATCAATCAGGAATGCGGTATTCTCGTTGACGGGTTTGATACACCACCGGTGATCATGATGCCCCATTCCGCGCGGTGGTATAGCTGCTTGCTTGAGGAGCAGGGGTACACACCGGAGAAGGATATGTTGGCGTATCGGATCAGAGTTGATTTCGAATTTCCACCGGTGATGCAAACGATTATTCGGCGTTTTTCGCCGCAAATCAAATTGCGCACGTTGCGGCGGCATCGATTTGATGAAGAAATGGAAGTGTTGCGCGACATCTTTAATGACGCTTGGTCTGAAAATTGGGGATTCATTCCGTTCACCCGGGAAGAGTTCGCCGAGCTGGGAACCAGTTTGCGTTTGTTGTTGCCGGACGATTATATCCAGATTGCGGAAATCGACGGAAATCCTGCAGCTTTTATGGTGTGTTTGCCCAATCTCAATGAAGTATTGGCGGAACTGAACGGCAGTTTACTTCCTCTCGGTTGGTTCAAGATGATCAACAAAATCC
Organism: Nitrosomonas sp.; assembly: GCA_021582655.1. Taxonomy (GTDB): domain Bacteria; phylum Pseudomonadota; class Gammaproteobacteria; order Burkholderiales; family Nitrosomonadaceae; genus Nitrosomonas. Next base: position 241,050 of record CP091135.1, on the reverse strand, counting down.
GTAACGGTCAAATTCGTTCAGGCCGGATACCGCTGATGGGAGTGCGCAAGCAATATCAGAATTCACCGACAGGTATCGCATTGGCTTGTCTGGTTATTGATGCACCGCGCCAGGCTGGGCTCATACGTGGGATCGAGGAGGTCGAAATGTCCTGGATCCTGGAAGACAACATGGCGATGCGGGGTATCCTCGACAAAATCGGCGCTGTGGCATACAAGCGCTACCGAATTTTCGGGAAAGCACTGTGAATCTTCAAGTCAATCCGACACCTAAGCGGTTCGCTGCCGTAGTGTTGGCCGCGGATCGCACCGATAAAGACCCGATTACGCAATATACCGGTGCCGCTTGTAAAGCTTTTGCCCCGGTTGGCAGTGTTCCGATGATTATTCGTGTAGTGGATGCGCTGAGTGCGTGCGAGCAAATCTCCTCTATTATTTTGTGCGGACCGCCTGAGCCGTTGCTTGAGCAATGCCCGGAATTAAAACGGTACATTACCTCGGGGCGGGTGATCTGGACGCCGAATTTGGATTCGCCCAGCCGCAGTGCCGAGAAGGGGGTAGCCCTGGTTCCCGATGATGTGCCGGTGTTGTTGACCACAGCTGATCATGCATTGCTTACTACGGAGATAGTTCAAAGCTTTTTGCAGCATGCGTTGCTGATTCCAGGAGACGCGATGGTAGCGGCGGTGGAGCAGCAAACGATCACGGCCGCATTTCCGGCGTCCAAGCGCACCGTAATTCGTTTGCGCGACGGCGGATATTGCGGTTGTAATTTGTTTGTGTTCAAACCGGCTGGACGTTCATTAATCGGTTTTTGGCGTCAAGCGGAGGATTTGCGCAAGCAACCTTGGCGACTCATTGCAAAGGTGCTCGGTTTTACAACCGTTTGGCGGTATTTACTGGGTACTTTGACGTTGCAACAGGCCTTGGTGGCAGTTTCACATAAATCTGGTGTTAGCATTCAAGCAATTATTCTCAGTGATCCTCGCGCAGGTATCGATGTCGACAAAGTGGAAGATTTAATGCTGGCGGAATCAATCGTCAAAGCACGGCTATGAAATTGATTGATCGTTACATTGCACGTGAAATCATGCTGCCGTTCACGGTGGTGATTTTGATTCTGATCGGACTGTTTGCCAGTTTCAGCAGTGCCCGCCTGTTAGCGGGTGCAGTGACGGAATCGCTGGGTATTGCCGCGCTGATCAAACTGGTTCTGTTAAAAACTGTGATTGCACTGGAAGTGTTGATTCCGATCGCACTGTATATATCCATCATTATCGGTTTGGGGCGGCTCAACAAAGACCAGGAATTGAGCGTCATGCGTTCCAGCGGTATCAGCGGTGAGCGCATTGTGTTCGTGGTGCTGGCGGTGGCGATCCCGGTTGGCGTTTTAAGCGGAACACTGTCGATTTATGTTCGCCCCTGGGCTTACGCAGAAAGTTATTTACTTGATGCGCAAGCTGAAGCAGACTTGAATACGAACCGTTTTCAGGCCGGACGATTTTATGGTAGCGAAAAAACCGGCCGTGTCGTCTATGTTCGCAGTAAAGACGAAACCGACAAGCAAATGCATCAAATTTTTCATTTCATCAAAAAAATCGATCACAGTGAGATTGTGATCGCCAAGCGGGCCCAGCAGACTCAACCGACTGAATTGGAACCGAGGCCGCATATCATACTTTCCGAAGGCGTCGTATATCAATTAACTCGCGTGGGCAATATCGATGACAAAATTCGATTTGAAAAGATGATTTATTTTATAGACAACGATTTTGTGATGAATTATAGGCGCAAATCGGCGGCAACCCGAACTTTGTGGGAATCCGATCAGCCGCGCGATATTGCGGAATTGCAATGGCGGATTTCACGTCCGCTCGGTACAATTTTGCTCGCATTGATCGCGGTGACTTTTATTCGGTCCACACCTCGCCACGATAAGACGGAACGTACCTATCTGTGGGCGGCTCTGGTCTTTGCCGCCTATTATAATCTGAGCGGTCTCGCTAAAACTTGGGTGGAACAGGGCGCGATTGGCAGTATTCCTGGTGTTTGGTGGTTGGATGCGGCCATGATATTGATGCTTGCCGTTTATGCGCGGATTGGTCTGAAGCGGCAGATGAGATAATAAAAATCATGATGTTATATCGCTATATTGCGTATCAGGTATCAGTCGGAATTGTCATTGCCACGGCGATATTGTTGCCATTGTTTAGTTTTTTTGATTTATTGGATCAATTGGAGGATGTCGGCAAGGGTACTTACCGGGTCAAAGATGCTTTTTATTATACGGCATTGTTATTGCCGCGTAGATTGATACAAATCGCTCCTTTTGTTGCGTTGCTAGGGACCGTCATCGCCCTGGGAAAAATGGCGGTGCATTCGGAGTTGGTCGCGATGCGTGTAGCCGGCTTGTCACCGTCGCGCATCAGCCTTGCCCCGCTCGGCGTAGGGATTGTATTGCTCATCGGCGTTGCGGTAATGGAACAATTTATTGCGCCGCAATTGCAGCAGCAAGCAATCACTTACCGGGCGAATGCGCTGGAATTAAGTGTTGAATTGGGAAGAAACCTTGGTGTATGGACACGAAACGAGCGAGATATTCTTCGTATTGGTCAAATTATCAATACCAGGCGCGCTGCGGATATTGAGATTTTTCATCTGAATGAAGCGGGTTTTTTACATTCGCACACTTTGGCGGAGTTCGCGGAGATTATCGATGATGACACTTGGATACTGAATGCCGTGACGATCCGTACATTTGATGAAGATAAGATGCTGCTGGAACGGACTGATACGCTGCATTGGACATCATTCGTCAATCCCGATGATATCGCAACACTGACCAAGCCACCTGAGAGCTTGTCACCGCTTGAATTGGTCCGGCACGTGGAATTCTTGCGCAGTACCGGGCAGGATGCAGATTCTTATGCATTGGCGCTATGGCGGAAGGTAGGTAGTGCGTTAATGACTATAGCGATGCTGCTGTTATCGATTCCGTTTATTTTTGGCTCAATCCGCAGCGGATTGAGCAGTAAGCTGGTTTTTGCCGCATTGATTGGTATCTCCGTGTATTTACTTGATCAAATCATTGCCAATACCGGGCTTGTTTTACATTTTGATCCGGTGTGGGTTGCTTTGGCTCCTGGCATGATCATGATCATGCTGGCACGGGCGTGGCTACGCCGAACTCCATAGCGGTGATCAAAATGAAGTCGCCGTTGACTGACGCCGATGTGAAAATACTGGACAAAACGATCCGTTATCAAGGTTTCTTTCGCATTGAATGTTACCGGTTACGGCATCGATTGTTCGATGGTACATGGAGCCGTCCGTTGGTGCGCGAAATTTTCGAGCGCGGTCACGCCGCTGCCGTATTACCGTATGATCCGATACGTGATGAAGTGGTATTAATCGAGCAATTTCGTGCCGGTGCGCTTGGTGCACCTGGCGGGCCGTGGCTGCTGGAGATTGTCGCCGGTATGATCGAAGTCGGTGAAACCGCTGAAGACGTGGTGCGGCGCGAAAGCATCGAAGAAGCCGGTTGTGTCGTTACCGATTTGATTCCGCTGTTTGATTTTCTCGTCAGCCCGGGAGGTACGACAGAACGCATCGCCCTGTTTTGCGGGCGAGTGGATGCGGTGCATGCGGGCGGTGTTTTTGGCGTACACCATGAAGATGAAGATATTAAAGTTCACGTGATTTCCACTGATGCGGCGGCGGCATTATTGCAAGCCGGAACGATCAACTCAGCCAGTGCGATCATTGCGCTGCAGTGGCTGGTGTTGAATCGTACGAAGCTAAGAAACGCTTGGATAAATGCGCTACAATGATGCGATTCATTTCTCCCGGGGCGCTTAAAATGTTACGAGGTATCGGTCTTGCCTGCGCGCGCGGGGACCGTGAATTGTTTCGCGATATCAATTTCTCACTTAAAGCGGGTGAGCTGCTACAAGTACGTGGTCCCAACGGCAGCGGAAAAACCAGTTTGCTGCGCATGCTGTGCGGGTTGTCGAATCCGGCCGCGGGGGAAATTCAATGGAACAGTACTGCAATTCGTACACTTGCCGGTGAATATTTTACTGCACTTACATATATCGGGCATCTAAATGGGACTAAAGATGATCTGACTGCACTGGAAAATTTGCGTATTTCCAGTGCTTTGGCCGGTTTTGAAATTAGTGATGCTCAGGCTGTCGCGGCACTTCGTCAAATGGGATTGAAAGGGCGCGAGATGCTGCCGGTGAAGGTGTTGTCGCAAGGCCAACGCCGCCGGGTGGCGTTGGCGCGCCTGCTGATGTGTAAAACCGCCTTATGGATTCTGGATGAGCCACTGGTAGCGTTGGATGTGGCGGCAGTCAATTTGGTACAAGGCTTGCTGGAACAACATTTGCGGCAAGGCGGTATGATTGTCATGACCACGCACCAGGAAATTGAAATTAACTGCGCACTCATTTCGCAATTGCAATTAAGCTGATATGTTTTTCTGGATTATTAAACGCGACTTGCTGCTGGCTGTGCGTCGCCGCTCAGATGTGCTGACGACACTGTTCTTTTTTGTCATTGTTGTCAGTTTGTTTCCTTTGAGTGTCGGACCAGAAATGAATTTGCTACGTACTATGGCGCCCGGGGTGGTGTGGGTGGCTGCATTGCTGGCATCGATGTTGTCTCTGGGTAGAATGTTTGCCAGTGATTATATCGACGGTACTTTGGAACAGATGCTGGTGTCGCCGCAATCGCTGTCGCTGCTGGTATTGGGAAAGGTGATTGCGCATTGGTTGGTTACCGGTGTGCCGCTGGTATTGATGGGGCCGGTGCTCGGCATACAGTACGATCTGCCGGGAGACGCTTTGTTGGTGCTGACAGCGGTGCTCTTGCTCGGAACACCGGTACTCAGCTTAATCGGTGCGATCGGTGCAGCATTGACATTAGGGTTGCGTGGAGGCGGTGTGCTGGTTTCGTTGTTGGTGTTGCCTTTATATATTCCAATCTTGATTTTCGGTGCGGGTGCGGTGGAGGCGAATATGTCTGGGATGGCATTTGATGCGCACTTGTCATTGATCGGCGCTTTTTTATTGGCTGCAATCGTATTTGCACCGTGGGCGGCAGCTACGTCGCTGCGTGTTTCGCTCGAGTAACTGATTATTAAAGGCGTTACCAATGGCATGTTTTCGATAATCAACTGAGGTAGTGATTGTAGTGCAGGTGGCGGTATATTGCCTGGTCGATTTTATTGTGGTTGTGAAGCTTTTTCAATTCATTGATGGGAAGTAAAGCTATGGAAATGAAACAGCACCATCAGCATCCCAAGTATCTGAATCTTATTAGAATCCGCCAACCGTTGCCGGCAATCGTATCGATTCTGCATCGTATCGGTGGCGTGTTACTTTTTTTCCCGGGTATTCCATTATTGCTCTATGGTTTGCAGCAGTTACTCGAGTCGCCGGAAAGTTATGCTGCGTTGCGGCAATTGCTGCAGCATCCTGTTAGCAAATCGGCTTTATTACTGTCGCTATGGTTTTTTCTGCATCATTTATGCGCGGGTATCCGGCATTTGCTGCTGGATTTGCACTTAGGTGTCGAATTGGCGCAGGCGCGTGCTACCAGTAAGTTGGTATTGTTATTCGGAGTGGTGCTGACGGTTTTTGCGGGGATGTGGTTATGGTGAAATTTTCTGCAAAACGTGCTGTAACCGGTGCTCATTACGGTTTGAAAGATTGGTTGGTGCAACGCGTTACTGCAGTATTGATGGCAATTTATCTGCTGGCGATGTTGGTGGTGCTATGGATGGTTGCACCGCAGGACTACGATGCATGGAAAAATATCTTTGCCATTCCATCGATTCGTATCTCTACCCTTGTATTTTTCACGGCTTTATTTTGGCATGCATGGGTCGGGGTGCGTAATGTGACGATGGATTATTTGCATTTCATTGCAATTCGCTTCACTGTGCAAATTTTGGTGATTGTTTCGTTGCTGTATTATTTGGTATGGGTTGCTGAGATTTTGTGGGGTTGATGTGGCGATAACCAAAAGAAAATTTGATGTCGTGATCGTTGGTGCGGGTGGTGCCGGGATGCGTGCTGCGTTGCAATTGTCCGAAGCGGGGCTTAAGGTCGCAGTGTTATCCAAAGTATTTCCAACGCGATCGCATACGGTTTCGGCACAAGGCGGGATTGCGGCATCGCTCGGTAACGTGACCGAAGACAATTGGCACTGGCACATGTACGACACTGTAAAAGGCTCTGATTATTTGGGCGATCAAGATGCAATCGAATTTATGTGTCGTCAAGCGAACGAAGTGGTATACGAATTGGAGCACTTCGGTATGCCGTTCGATCGCTTGGAGAATGGGAAGATTTATCAACGTCCGTTTGGCGGGCAATCGCAGCATTACGGTGGGGCTCAAGCAACACGTTCCTGTGCGGCTGCAGACCGTACCGGGCATGCATTGTTACATACTTTGTATCAACGTAACGTTAGTGCTAATACGCAATTTTTCATCGAATGGATGGCATTGGATTTGATTCGGGATGAACAGGGGGATGTGCTGGGAGTTACGGCGCTGGAAATGGAGACCGGGGAAATTACCATTTTGCAGGCCCGTGCCACGTTGTTCGCGACGGGTGGTGGCGGACGGATTTTTCAGGCCAGCACCAATGCGTTAATCAATACCGGTGATGGTCTCGGTATGGCCGCACGAGCCGGCATACCGCTTGAAGATATGGAATTCTGGCAATTTCATCCAACTGGTGTGTACGGCGTCGGTGTGTTGATTAGTGAAGCGGTGCGTGGAGAAGGTGGTTACTTGTTGAATTGTGAAGGTGAGCGTTTCATGGAACGCTATGCGCCGAATGCAAAGGACTTGGCGAGTAGGGATGTAGTGGCGCGTGCGATGACAACGGAAATGAGAGAAGGGCGTGGTTGTGGTAAAGAAAGCGATCATTTGCTGTTGAAGTTAAATCACTTGGGCTCTGATATCATTAAAAGCCGTTTGCCAGGTATTCGCGAGTTGGCAGTTAAATTTGCGCATGTTGACCCGATCAATGAGCCGATACCGGTTGTGCCGACCGCTCATTACATGATGGGGGGGATTCCGACAAACTATTTCGGGCAAGTGGTGGCGCCATATAAAACTGGACCGGAAGAAATCGTCACAGGGTTTTACGCGATTGGCGAATGCGCATGTGTTTCAGTGCATGGCGCCAATCGCCTGGGGACCAATTCATTACTTGATTTAGTGGTATTTGGTCGTGCTGCTGCGAATCAGATCATTGATGACTTAAGAGGTGTGCCGCACCACAAGCCACTGCCACGAGATGCCGGTGATAAAACTCTGGTGCGATTGACGCGGTTGGAAAAGCAGAAGAGTGGTGAGAGCGTTGCTGAAGTCAATGCTACCTTGGCGAGAATCATGCAAACCTATTGTGGTGTATTTCGCTTCGAAGACATGCTGAAAAAGGGGGTGGATCAAATCCTTGAAATCGGCAAACGTGTCGAACGGACAGAAATCAAGGATAAAAGCAAAGTTTTTAACACCGCACGTATCGAAGCATTGGAACTTGATAACCTGAAAGAAGTCGCTATTGCTACTATGGTTTCCGCTGAAGCTCGTTGCGAGAGCCGCGGTGCTCATGCACGCAACGACTTTCCCGAACGTGACGATGTAAAATGGCTTAAGCACACTCTGTTTTTCAGCAAAAATAATAGGTTAGATTATAAACCGGTAAGGCTAAAACCGTTGACTGTCGAATCTTTTCCACCCAAAGCGAGAACCTATTGATTCCTTGTTTAGTTTTAGTATTGATTTGCCAATCTAATCGAACAACATATCTTTTTATTTTTTGATCGCCTTCAAGGTTGATTCAATTGAATTATTTTATTATCAGTGCATTGAGAGAATCTTCCCGATTTGATTGAGTGTTTGGTGCTGCATGGAATATTTGTATGAGAGAGCTTAACGAAGTTTCTATCGCTCAATTAGACAGGAATTATTGTTATAAAAAATATGGTGCCCGGAGCCGGAATCGAACCGGCACGGGCGTTTTAGGCCCGAGGGATTTTAAGTCCCTTGTGTCTACCAATTTCACCACCCGGGCATGCTAGCGTTTTATACGAATATTATATCGTAAATAACGTACTTGAGTATCGTGCTTGTTGAATCGATCGACAAGTGAGCTCATAGGAGCGAGGATCATTATCCTAGGAATAAAAATATTAAAGTTTTTCTTCTAGCAGCCGAAAAAATGAACTGAACTTGTCTTTTTCTTTAGTATTTTTTAAGCCCGAAGTGAATTCTTCTTTTGTACAGAGGATATGCGCTTATATAAGCTAAATGAAGAATTTTTTTGTCAATTTCGATTACTGCTTGACTAAAAGTGTTATTTATTGCTGTGTTAAAATTAATTTGAGTACTGTTTAAAGGTATAAATAAATGGCCACAAAAACAGAGAGTGTTCTCGCAAGAATTTCGGAGAGAAAAATCAACAATACTAATGTATTGATTGTTGTTGATAAGTATATTTCAGGTCAAATGCTTGCACAGTTGTTAGAAGGACGTGCTTATCAAATTGCTGGTATTTGTACCTCCAGTCATGAGGCGTTATTACGGATTAGGGCTAGCAGACCCGAACTCATCCTAACAGATATGAACTTAACCAATTACGATGGTATATGCTGGGCACAAAAGTTAAATTTAACAACGGATAACTCTAATCTATTTATATGTTTTACCGAATATGCAAGCGACATGATTATTCAGCAAGCAATATTAATGGCCAATGAATTGGGTTATGGGGTCAGTAAGCATTGCTTGAATGAGCATCGTGTTAATTTTGAGTTTTGTTTTGATCAATATCATGATGCTAAAAAAACAAAGATGATTTCTCAACAAGCAGCACCAGGATCTTCCATTCGTATTTTTCTGGTTGATGATCAACAGATAGTTCTTTGGGGTTTGGAGAAATTAATCGAGAACGAAAAACCAAAAATGGAGATTGTTGGTAAATCTACGAATATTTCTGATGCGAAGCGGTATGTGATGGAGGAGCAACCAGATATTCTTATTATAAACTTGTGCCTGACAGATCTTGATAGCATTGATTGTATTGCAGATTTCGCAAACAACGGTAACACTAGGGTAATTATTTTTACAGATACTAATGATAACGATCTCATTGATCAAGCCGTTTTAAACGGAGCAAGAGGGGTTCTGGGGCGTAAAGAGTCTGTTAACACTATATTGAGAGCAATTCAAAAAGTACACGATGGTGAGTTATGGCTTGATCGAATTACCACGGGCCGGATTTTTTTGCAAAGTGCGCGTATCCGTAGTAAGTTTGCAATCGATGCTGATATTGAGAAGAATGCTTTGCTTACTCGTAAAGAATGTATGATTTTGAAAGCATTTTCTGATGGAACGGGCGGAGAACAAAATAAACAAATCGCCGCAAAATTATGTATGAGTGAACATACATTACGCAATCATCTTACATCTATTTTTGGTAAGTTAGGAATTAAAAATCGTTTTAGTTTGTTTGCCTATGCGAAGCAGCATTTTCAGCAAATTGAGAGTACGATCTCTACTGGCGAAGCGATTAAAGAACAATGAGTCTCCTGAAAGTCTGTTCTGCCGCAGCGAACGGTTGTTTCGTATAGCCGAACGCCGTCAGTCAATAACTTTGACCTTGCACTTGGGTAATCCCCATTTTTAACAGAAGCTTGCAGTAAAGGGTTTTAGTTTAAAAGCTTCTGCCAGCTTCATGGCTGGCGTTATACCTCCGAGTGCCATACTCTGACGTTCATTATTGTAAATCCATAACTTATTGTGCCGTAGTGAATTGCGCCTCTTCAATTTTTCCCGCTTGCGCGGCTTGATTCGTAAATTCAATTCCAGCTCACGGTAAATACGATACACACGTTTGTGATTCCATCCAAAACCCTTCACATTACGCAAATAAAGAAAGCATAAGCCAAAGCCCCAGCGCCTGTGGCAAGCCGTCAGCCGTAGCAGCCAACCGGCAATTTCCTCGTTCTCGTCGTTGCGCACGGGTCGATAACGATAGCAGGTCTCAGAAATGCCAAATAGTTGTACAGGCTGGAACGATACTGACAGACTTGTCCTTCACTGCCCACCGCGCCATCACCTTGCGCTGTGAGGGCTTTAC
>CP091135.1:202740-230788 GCA_021582655.1 Nitrosomonas sp. | reverse complement strand
CAACGTTCGCTGCCGCACAGGCAGCTTAGAAATATTTTCGGGACGCATCATCATAGTACTGTGTGTTCGCTGCCGCACAGGCAGCTTAGAAAAACCAAAAAATCACGAGTTCCTTCATTTTGAAGTTCGCTGCCGCACAGGCAGCTTAGAAAAGCTTGCAGTGTCGGATCTACCCGGCAATCACGTTCGCTGCCGCACAGGCAGCTTAGAAAGGGCTAAAAATAAAGATAGCCGACTGGGATCTGTTCGCTGCCGCACAGGCAGCTTAGAAATTATGCGCAACCGCTGGAATACGGTCATTCGCGTTCGCTGCCGCACAGGCAGCTTAGAAAAAGCAAGGTCAGACGATCATAAAATAAATATAGCCTCGTCCCCTATCAATTAATTAAAAGCATGGCATAACGGCGGTACGGATTTGAACATTATCAGGGACGACCGCAAATAATGATATTGTCAAACAAACCATCGCTATAAATCATACTGATGTGTCTCACTATGAGTTTTCTGGTTTTGATAATCTTGTTAAATTATTTATCGTTTTCGGTGATGGAACAACTTCAAGCAGCAGTGGCCATATCGACAATTTAGATTTTGGCAAGACAATTCTTATTCCAAAGCCATCAACCTATGCAATATCGCTGCTCGGCTTGGGGTTTTTTGGATTAAGAGCGAAATCAAACTTAATATAATGATGTAGCACCCGGCTTGAAAGCCGGGCGAAGATTGAAACGACATTGGAATACGCATCACCGCCGACAACCGAGTGTAGCGGGAAGCTAAAAATGAGGCACAGCGGATTTGCTCTAAGCCCGACAGGCTCCTAGACCTGGTAATGTCAAACAGGCTAGAATACTTCTTTTTGAGCATTCCGTTATGCACACTTGGCGCAAAGCCTCGATACCCGCGAATACACCGATTGCATTAACCATCGGCAATTTTGATGGTGTTCATTTAGGCCATCAGGCAATGCTCGCTCGCCTGAAAAAAACTGCTTCCGAGCTCCGGCTTCCGGCTTGTGTGATGACTTTTGAGCCGCATCCACAGGAGTTTTTTGCGCCGGATCAGGCGCCTGCGCGCTTAACCGGTCTACGGGAAAAATTGCATTACATTGTTCAAACCGGCATTGATGCCATTCATGTTTGCCGCTTCAATTTCGATTTCGCCCGAACAACCCCGGAGCAATTCATTAATAACATTTTGCATCGCCAGCTATCGGTGCGCTGGCTGCTGGTCGGCGACGATTTCCGCTTCGGTGCCCGCCGCGCCGGTGATTTTGCTTTGCTGCAAGCTTGTTCCACCGCGCACGGATATACGGTGGAAGCCATGCCGAGCGTTACGATAAATGGCGAGCGTATTTCCAGCACCTCGGTACGCCGGGCGCTGACCGGCGGCGATCTTGAGGCCGCGCAAAAATTCTTGGGCCGGCCTTATTGCATCAGCGGACGTGTTAGCGGTGGCGATCAATTGGGCCGGAAGATCGGGTATCCGACCGCGAATATCCGGCTGAAGCACCGCCATCCGGCGTTAACCGGCATTTTTGTCGTGTCGGTGCGCGGCGCGATGCCGGATTCGCCGGCAACCTCGCTGCCGGGGGTCGCCAGCCTGGGTGTACGACCGACCACGCACGAAAACGGCGTGCCTGTGCTGGAAGTGTATTTGTTCGACTTTGACCGCAATATTTACGGCCAGCATTTGCAAGTGGATTTTCTTCACAAATTGCGCGATGAAGTAAAATTCCCGGATTTGAATGCATTGATCCGGCAAATTGACCAGGACGTCGCGCAAGCCAAAGCTTTTTTTCAAACGGCGATGCCGCAATCGAACCGTATCTGCGGTACCGTTTAATCCATTCGATTCATTGAAGATCTTTCATGACTGATTATAAGCAAACCCTAAATCTACCTGACACCCCGTTTCCGATGCGCGGCAACCTGGCCAACCGCGAACCCGGCATGCTGAAAGCCTGGCAGGAAAAGCAGTTGTACCAAAAAATCCGCGCCGTCAGCAAAGGCCGTCCCAAATTCATTTTGCACGACGGCCCACCTTACGCCAACGGCGATATCCACATCGGCCACGCCGTCAATAAGATTCTTAAGGACATTATCATCAAGAGTAAAACTTTGGCGGGTTTTGACGCACCTTATGTGCCAGGATGGGATTGCCACGGTTTGCCGATCGAGCATCAGATCGAGAAAAAACACGGCAAGCATTTGCCCGCCGATAAAGTACGCGAGCTGTGCCGCGCTTTTGCCAAAGAACAGGTGGAGCGGCAGAAAGCGGATTTCATCCGTTTGGGAGTACTAGGCGATTGGGATCGTCCCTATCTGACAATGAATTTCAACACCGAAGCGGACATCATCCGTGCGCTCGGCAAGATCTATCAAAATGGCTATCTGTATCAAGGGCAAAAGCCGGTCAACTGGTGCATCGATTGCGGCTCGGCGCTGGCAGAGGCGGAAGTCGAGTACGAAAACAAAACCTCTCCCGCTATCGATGTCGGCTTTGCCGTGCAAGCACCCGCACGACAATCGCTGCTCGATGCCTTCGGCGTTACCATCCCGGAACATGTCACTGCGTATGCCGTCATCTGGACGACCACACCGTGGACTTTGCCCGCCAACCAAGCCGTCAGCGTGCATCCGGATTTCGATTACGAATTGATCCAAACACCGCACGGCCTCTTGATCCTCGCCGCCGAATTAAAGCAAGCCTGCCTGGAACGCTACGGATTGTCCGGCGAAACACTCGCCGCTTGCAAAGGCCAGGCACTGGAACATTTACCGTTACAGCATCCGTTCGAATCACGCACCGTCACTATCATTTGCGGCAAGCATGTCACGCTGGAAGCCGGTACCGGCTTGGTGCATACCGCCCCCGCACACGGATTGGACGATTATTTCGTCGGACAACAATACGGTCTGCCGAGCGAGAGTCCGGTCGACGGCAATGGCAAATTCGTTGCCGCAACACCGCTGGTTGGGGGTTTGTCGGTATGGAAAGCCAACGATGTCGTCATCGAAACCCTCAAAACCGGTAATCAGTTATTTGGTTTTAAAAAGATCGAACACAGTTATCCGCACTGCTGGCGTCATAAAACGCCGATCATTTTCCGCGCCACGCCGCAGTGGTTCATCGGCATGAATTTGCATAGCAGCGCCGCATCCTCACCCCGAGGGGCATTGCGCGAAATGGCGATGCAGGCAGTCGACGCCACTGCATTCTATCCGGCTTGGGGACGCGCACGGCTGGAAGCAATGATCAAAAACCGTCCGGATTGGTGCGTATCGCGTCAGCGTAACTGGGGCGTGCCGATGACGTTCTTTGTTCACAAGGAAACCCACAAACCGCATCCGCGCGCACTCGAATTGCTGGAACAGGTGGCGCAAAAAGTCGAGCAGCAAGGCATCGAAGCTTGGTTCGCACTGGACGCTGCCGAATTGCTCGGCAGCGATGCGGACGATTACAAAAAACTCACCGATACGCTTGATGTCTGGTTCGATTCCGGCACCACGCACGCGACCGTGGTCAAAGCCGATGCACAACTGGAATTTCCGGCTGACTTATATCTGGAAGGCTCGGATCAGCATCGCGGTTGGTTCCAATCATCGTTGCTGACCGGTTGCGCCATTGACGCCCGCGCACCGTATGATGCGCTGCTGACGCACGGCTTCGTCGTCGACGGTCACGGCCATAAAATGAGCAAATCCAAAGGCAATGTCATCGCGCCGCAAAAAGTGATGGACACTTACGGTGCGGATATTTTGCGGCTGTGGGTCGCATCCACGGATTATTCCGGCGAACTGTCGATTTCCGAAGAAATCCTGAAACGCGTCGTCGAAAGTTATCGTCGCATCCGCAATACGCTGCGTTTCTTGCTCGCCAATTTAGCGGATTTTGATGCTAAAGCCGATTCGATACCGATCGATGAGTGCCTGGAACTCGATCGCTATATGCTGGCGTTCACTGCCGCTTTTCAGCAGGAATTGCTGCAAAGTTATCAGCGTTACGAATTTCATCAAGCGGTGCATCAATTGCACAATTTCTGCTCGGAAGACTTAGGCGGTTTCTACTTGGATATTCTCAAAGACCGCTTGTACACCGCCGCTGCCAAAGGCTTGCCGCGCCGCTCCGCGCAAACCGTATTGCACCATATCACCCACAGCTTGGTGCGCCTGTTCGCGCCGATCCTGAGTTTTACTGCGGAAGAAGTGTGGGAGCATTTGACAGGAGATCGCGATGGTAGCGTACTACTGCATCAATGGCATGTGTTTCCGCTGCAAACGGATGCAGAGCCGTTGCTGCAGCGCTGGACTAAAATTCGCGCGCTGCGCGGGCAGGTGCTGAAAAAACTGGAAGCGTCGCGCGCGCAAGGCGACATCGGTTCATCGTTGGCGGCGACCACTGAAATTCGCACTCACGGCGAAGATTTCTCGCTGCTGCAAGCGCTGGGTGACGATTTGCGTTTCGTGCTAATCGTATCCGAAGTAACTCTGAGTCCGGCAGCTGATTCGCAGCAACCGGAAATTTTCATCAACCCCAGCACCCATGCCAAATGCGAGCGCTGCTGGCACTACCGCGAGGATGTCGGCCGCCATACAGAGCACCCTACGTTGTGCCGGCGCTGTGTCGGCAACTTGTACGGCAATGGCGAACAACGACGATTTGCTTGACGCTTACGGACACTATCATGAAATTACACATCAGCCTTAGCATTGCGCTCATCGTATTGATATTGGATCTTGCCAGCAAATTCTGGGTGGAATCGGTATTGCAATTCGGCGAGATCATTCCGGTCACCGGCTTTTTTAATCTGGTACTCGTTTACAATCCCGGTGCCGCCTTCAGTTTTCTAAGCCAGGAATCCGGCTGGCAACGCTGGTTTTTAAGCGGAATCGCCACTATTGCCGTCACGGTAATAACGTTCATGCTGCACAAGTACCGGCACGAGCGATTGTTTTGCTGGTCGTTGAGCTTGGTATTGGGCGGAGCTTTGGGTAATTTGTATGATCGCATCACACTTGGTCATGTGGTCGATTTTCTGGATTTCTACATCGGCGATTATCATTGGCCGGCGTTCAATATCGCCGATTCGGCCATTTTTATCGGGGCGGCACTGCTGATTTACGAAAGTTTCCGCAACAAACAGAACCGGGAAAATGCGGAGAAAAAAAGCGGCTGACAGACCGTAGAAAAACTATCGGCAGCCGCTACGGCATTAACAATACGTTCAAATGCCGTGACCGCCATCCGTATAAATTGCGACCGCGCTTCATTTCTGTTTTTGCCCGATTCGGCTTTCTCGACAGTATTTCTAAGCGGTCTATCGATCGTTCACGGCATTTGCTTACTGCTTCGATTTCTTTTCTTTGGTAATCGGATTTTGCAAGGTATAGCCGTGCTCCTTCATTTTATACCCGCCGTAAGCTCCCGCCCCGACTGCCGCCAAGGTCCAGCAGCCGCTTAAGAAAGGCAGTATTACTATGATTACAATCATATGGATAATCGATTTTTTGCGCATTCTCTAATCTCCTATAATAATTAACCGGGAAATGCTCATGCCTCTACGGCAAATCTTGCGCCGAATCCAATAGTAATTCCGACAATCGCAATTCACTTTATCTTGCTCAATACCGGCACCTATCCACGTTGCAAAATCAGCCACATAATCGACAATTAACATACAATACATTGTTTATAAGAATAAATATAACTAATATCTAATCGGATCATATTAATTTGTTAATGTCAATAGGACAAATGTACTAAATAAAAAGGTTCATTTGTACCATGTATAAAAACCTACTTTTATATTACGCTATTAAAGTAATTCCTCAAATTGGGGGGATTATCAATACATTGATCAAATCAGGATAAATATTACGCGAACATCCTGCAAATAAAACAGGCATCGGATTTAATCAATGTTCACCGGGCACATGGTCAGAAACTTAGTCATAACAGCAGCGCATTCCGCGCTCATATGCTTTTCTAAAAGATAATAAGGAGATTCAAAATGGCAAACGTAAATGGCACAGCTAACAACGATACTATAACGCTGGGGTTTATTTCACCTGGTGTTTCAGGTTTTCCCACCGCCGCGGCCGATTCGATTTTAAGTTTCGCCGGTAACGATTCGGTTGTCGGTGGCAGCGGTAACGACACCATCCGGGGCGGTACCGGTAGCGATACGCTGATAGGCGGTGGCGACAGCGATCTCATCTATGGCGGCTCCGAAGCCGATACTATTGAAGGATCCGGTGGCAACGACTGGATCGAAGGTGATTCCGGCAACGACACCCTCCGCGGCGACGACGGCAATGACACCATTTTTGGCGGCAGCGGCGTTGATACGCTCAGAGGCGGTAATGGCACCGATTATTTAGCCGGTGGCGACGGCGGGGATAATATCCTTTCCGACGGTGACAGCGGCTCTTATTATGGTGAAGGCGGCGATGACACCATGTATTCCGGCGTCGGGGGCGAATATATGGATGGTGGCGACGGAATCGATATCATCGATCACACCGCATGGAATGGGGACTATGTCTTCAATATGTCCACCGGATTGACCAATTTTGGCGGTGAAACCTACCTCAACTTCGAAATCGCCAGAATGGGCAACGGCAACGACGAGGTAACCGGCAATGACGCCAATAACAAAATCTATGGTCGCGGTGGTAACGACACTTTGACCGGTGGTAACGGTACCGATTCTTTGTATGGCGGTGACGGTAACGACACCATCACCTCTGACGGTGATAGCGGACTTTACTACGGGGACGCCGGTAATGATTATATGATCTCAGGTCTTGGCAACGAATCCATGTTCGGCGGCCCCGGCGTTGACACCATTGATCATACCGCGTGGAATGGGGATTATGTCTTCAACATGTCCACCGGATTGACCAATTTTCCCGGTGAAAAATACTCGGCCTTTGAAAACGCCATCCTGGGTGGCGGTAACGATTCCGTGATCGGTACCGGTGTTGACAATACCATCAAGGGCGGCGGTGGTGCCGATACCCTCGAAGGCAGAGCCGGCAACGACACGTTATACGGACAGGACGGCAACGATATTCTCATCGGAGGCCTGGGCCAGGATTACATGGATGGCGGCTTGGGTGCTGATGTCTTCGACTTCAACAGTGTAACCGAAAGCCCGAATTCCGCATTGAGGGATACCATCGACAATTTCAATTGGGGCCAAGGCGATAAAATCGATCTTTCCACTATTGATGCGGATTTGACAGTCGGTGGAAACCAAGCATTTGACCCAGGTACTCAATTGATTTTCGCGGGCGGCATCTTGACCGCTGATGTAATTGGCGGAGCGGATCTTTCCATCGCTTTACCGAATGTACAACCTGGTTTCTGGCCAGCCCTTGATGTAATTCTCTAATTACTTCAAGCAATACTTCTCTAGACGCTTCAACATTTAGTTGAAGCGTCTAGAGCTACGCAAAACCTTTCAGTATATTTTCTTTCCAAACAGAATCAGTACATTATGTATAAGCAGGGAAATCGAGCAATGCGCTTGATCGCAATGTGATCAGTCACATCTCATCAACCCGCCACAACTGCGCCGCACCGCGGACACCTGAGCTGTCTCCGTGCACGTTTTGCAAGATCGGTGTAATCAATTCATCGTTAAAAACATAGTGGGCTAATCGCTCGCGCCCTTCGGTATAAAGCTGTTTAACGTTGGATAACCCCCCACCCAGTACGATAACGTCGGGATCAAGAATATTCACCACCATGGCCAAAGCACGGCCGAAACGATCCAGAAAGCGCCGCATCGCAGCTTCCGCCAGCGCATCACCTTGCCCGGCCGATGCCACGATATCACCGGCTTGTAACGCATCGCTCCCGCCGTGACGATAATAATCCGCAGCAACAGCGGGGCCGGAGATTAACGTTTCAACGCAGCCTCTGTGCCCGCAATAGCAATTCGGCCCATCCGGCTCAAGAATATTATGGCCCCACTCTCCGCCGATATGCTGTCGGCCCGAATGCAGCCGGCCGTTGCACACGATACCGCCCCCCACTCCGGTACCCATAATCACGCCGAATACCATGCCATATCCTTTTCCCGCCCCATCCAACGCTTCGCTCAGCGCAAAACAATTGGCGTCGTTGGCAATGCGCAGCGGCCGCCGCAATAATGCCTGCAAATCTTCGAATAGCGGTTGCCCGTTCAAGCAAACGGTATTGGAATTCTTCATCATGCCGGTTATTGCGGAAATGGCGCCAGGTGTCCCTATCCCAACCGGACATTTCGCACCGATCTCGGCTTCAAGGTGATCGACAAGTTCGGCAATGGTCTGCAAAATGGCCTGATAACCTGATGCTTGCCGGGTATCGACACGCTTCCTGGTCAATTCCCGCGCGCTACGGTCAAGCACGATGCCCTCTATTTTGGTGCCGCCCAAATCAATGCCGATGCGCATAGACAGCTTTTACTGTTTTATCGAATTCAGCAGCATACATTCAACACCGCGGAAAGGGGATACCGGAAAACGATCAGCGTTGCCGCTCAAAGCGGTAAATCGCCAGCATTCCCATCAGATTCGGCAGAAAATGCACCGGGCGGTTGTTGTTCATCACCCTGCGTTCGAGAATACGCGCATTGCACTGACAGCACAGCGTCTCGAAGTCTCCCAGTGTGCATAAGTGGATATTCGGCGTATCGTACCAATGATACGGCAACGCCTGCGACACCGGCATGTGACCGGTGATCACTTGCATACGATTCTTCCAGTAGCCGAAGTTGGGAAACGAAACGATACCTTCTTTCCCAACCCGTAATATCTCCCCGATAATGCCCTCAGTATGCCGCATCGCCTGCAATGTTTGGGAAAGAATCACGTAATCGAACGAATCGGACTCAAAACCGGATAACCCGGCTTCCAAATCATTCTGGATTACGTTGATGCCATTACGAAAACATTGCAGCAAATTGCCATCGTCGATTTCCACACCGTAACCGAAAACGCCGCGGGTATCGCGCAAATAACGTAATAACGAACCGTCCCCGCAACCGAGATCAAGAATTTTCGCACCCGGTTTAATCCAAGCCGCAATGGCATCAAAATCAGGGCGTGCTGCAATGGCGGATGGGGAGATCGTTTGCTTCATGATTCGATAGTCACTCAGATCGTTATATTGTCCATATACGCACGCACCAACTGGTGGTAATGCGATGTTTCCATCAAAAACGAGTCATGACCGTGACTCGAGGCGATTTCCGCGTAACTGACGTTGATTTCATTATCCAGTAGCGCTTTGACGATTTCCCAGGAGCGCGCGGGTGAAAAGCGCCAATCCGAGGTAAAAGAAACGACCAGGAAATTCGCTTTAATCCCCTGGAACGCCGCACTCAAGTCGCCATTATAGGCAGCCGCGGGATCGAAATAATCCAGCGCCTTGGTCATTCGCAAATAACTGTTGGCGTCGAACAGATCGGCAAATTTGTCCCCCTGATAGCGCAAGTAAGATTCGATCTCAAATTCCACGTCGAAGCCGAACGACAGCTCGCCTTTACGCAAATTGCGCCCGAATTTGGCCGCCATCGAATCATCCGACAGATAAGTGATATGCCCCAGCATGCGCGCCAATCGCAAGCCGCGTCGCGGTAAGGTTTCGTAGGCGTAATAATTGCCACCGTAGAATTCCTGATCGGTCATGATCGCCTGGCGCGCCACATCGTTGAATGCGATATTTTGTGCAGTCAACTTGGGCGCAGCTGCGATCACCAGCGCATAGCGCACCTTCTCGGGATAATCCAACGTCCATTGCAGCGCTTGCATCCCGCCCAGACTGCCGCCCATCACTGCGGCAAATTGTTCGATGCCCAAGTGCTCGGCAAGCTGCGCTTGCGCCTCCACCCAGTCTTCCACCGTCACCACCGGAAAATTGGCACCGTAATGTTTGCCAGTCTTCGGATCGATGCTGGCAGGTCCGGTCGAACCATGGCATCCGCCAGGATTGTTAACACCGATGACAAAAAAGCGATCGGTATCGATCGGCTTTCCCGGGCCAACCATGTTATCCCACCAGCCGATGCTCTTTTCGTTATCCGCATAATAACCGGCGATATGGTGGCTGCCCGACAACGCATGGCATATCAATACCGCATTGGAGCACGCAGCGTTCAGTTTTCCGTAAGTCTCATAGACCAAATGATAACTGTCGAGCGCAGCACCGCTTTTCAACTGCAACGGCTTATCGATTTGCACATACTGCGGGGTAACAACGCCCACCGATCTTGAATCTTGCATGGATATTTAAGAAAATTTCGAAAAATTGACTGCTTAATGATCAGTCGCATTATATCGCCAAAAGAATTCGCACACACTAACAGGCTATTGAAAAACTATGTGTGTTGCCGCTGCAGCGTTAAAAACAGGCTCAAAATGCTCATTTATCCCGGTAGTATGACGTTTGTCGTTTCCACTCATACAGTTGGTTCCTGTGTCCGCCTCACGATAGCCTTGAAGAGATTACCGGTGCGGTCGTCGACGAGTTCAATCTCTGGCCAGGCTCGCAGGGCGCGCAGCAGGCCGCTGCCCAGCCCGCTATAAGGAAGTAGCTTGGCTGCGAAAGAGGCCAGGATGGGGTTGCGCATATTAGAGTTGCCCGCCTTGATGTTTTCGATGGTCAGGTTGTTGGGCAGGTGGCCGGGGCTGATGATCTCGACCCGATCCACAAACACCAGCACGCGCACCGGAGCGCTGATGAGGTAGTCGCGGTGAATGAGCGCATTGACCACCAGCTCTTCCCAGACGATGCGCGGGATCTCGGCCTGGCCTGGCGAGTTGAAGCCCTGCTCGCCCTGCATAGCGCGGGTATTGGCCATGATGAAGCCCAGCGTCTGCTGAAACACATCGGCCAGCTTGCCGGTGATGTCGCGGCTGTCGAGGTAGCGTTCATCCTCAATCTGCGTGCCGACAAAAGCCACTGCCTTGACGATGAAAGCAGGTAGCGCGTACTGCGGCGCCCTAGCGAACAGCAGGCCTCCCGCCACGTTGAGCCGCCCTTGGTTCATCAGGTTCATGTTGGTCAGCAACTGCGGCAGTGGCTGGTTATGCTGGGCGAGCGGCTCACCGAATTGCTGTTCAAAGAAGGTTTCAAAATAGGACATGTCCACATCGCCCGCGCTCAAGCCCGCTACGGGCGTTTCGTCTGCGTGCACCAAGCCCGCCTGCTGGAACAGGCGCTGCAATTCCTCGCGCGAGGTGGCGCGGCGCTTGTCCGAGCCGTTCTTCACCCAAATCGCGCCGTTCTTGTCCATGTAGGGCTTGTTGACGCCCTCAGCGATGGAGAGCACCAGCACCATGCCGGCCGGGTGGGGCACGTTTTCCGTGAGCGGGTTCACGGCGGGGCGCACAATCTGTGAGGCCGCGTTGGCGATGAGCTGGTTAAGACGGGCAACGTCGGATCCAGACAGCCCCCGTACCGAACTGTCGTCGTTCACACCAATGAAGATGCGCCCGCCAGCGGTGTTGCAGAAGGCCACAATCTCTGCCGCCAAGGCATCGGCATTGGTCATGTCCGCCTTGAACTGCTGCCGACTGTCCTCGCCCCGGCTGAGCAGCTCGATCAGCTCTGTGATTTCCATAGGTTGTAGACCTCTTTGCGACGGCTGAAGGCTTCCTGGCCTCCTTCCATGATGTTGATGATGGCGTCCTGCACTGGACGGGCGTCGATGCTGCCGCTGCGCGTGGCGACCTTCTCGTCCTGGTATTGGCAGGCGTGCACCTGCTCCGCGTCACCCAGCACCGGAAAGTTGGCGTTGTGAGTAGCGAAGATGAACTGGGCGTGAGGCTTCATCTCACGCAGCAGCTTGATCACGTCATCGTAGATGGTCTGATTGTCCAGATCGTCTTCCGGCTGATCGATGATGATGACGTCGTTCTGGCGCTGGCTAAGGACATATAGCAACAGGGCCGAAGCGCGCTGCCCGAGCGAATGGTGTTTCAATTCCTTGCCGCGATAGCGTATGACGAAACAGTTGGGAACCTGCCAGGTGACGAACTCAGTCAGGTTCTGCATGAAAGTCTTCTCGAAGACCTCGGGGGTGCTGCCAGCCTTGGCCAAAACACCCGGCAGGGCACGCAGGAGGCCGCCGAAGTCGGCATAGTCCTCCATCACTGCGCGCAGCGTGGTTTCGCGAATGTTGCTGCCTTTGAAAAGCTGCTGCATGAAGCTGACGGCAGCTTCATCATCACCCTTGAATTTGCCTTCGATCTGCAGGCTGGTGTGATTCGCATTCACACGGTCCAGTTCTGCCTTGATGGTGTTGAACTCACGCAGCCAGAGTTCGTTGAGCTTGTCGATCTCGGCAAACAGTACATCGCGGATGCTGGTCTGCTGCGATTCCTGCTTCGCCAGGGCCTCTAGCATTTGCTCTGCCTTGGTTTTTCGCTGCTGCTGGGCCAGGAAATCGTCCGGCTGGATGGCAGTCATGCCGGTTTGCTTGAGTTCCTGGGCCAGTTGCCGCTCGACCTTCGCAAACTCTTCCTGAAGGCTCCTGCTTGCGCCTTCAAATTCGCCCTGCTTGGTCTTGAGGCGACCCGCAATGGCGCGCGCGTCTTTCTCGATCTGTTTGAGCTGATCGACCTTGGCAACGAGGTTGGAGAACTCGGCGTAGTAGGCCGCGAAGACATCCGGGTTCTGCTTGGACACGTAGCTCGTGGCGTTTCGCAATTCGTCTTCGTGTTCGGCGATCAGGCTGCCCAAGGCGAGGATGAAGTTGGCTGCTCGCTCCTGCATGCGGGTAAGTGCTGTGGCGTCCTGCTGGAAGCCAAGGCGCTTTTGGAGTTTGTCGGCGACGCCGTGCTCCGCGAACTTGGTCAACCGGAAGTTGGCATCATTGAGTTGGGTCGCGAAGTCGCGCTTGAGTTCGGCGGTATTGCTGAGCTTGAGCCAACGCTGAGCAGCTTCGCGCACGCGCTGGCGTTGAGCCTCGATTTCGTTACGCAGCACACGCAGCTTCTCGCCAACCAGCTTTTCCACCAAATCGGTCTCGAAGCCTTCACCGGTGCTGGAAAGGTCTTTCTGCCCGAAGTAGATCGGACGGCGCAGTACGCTTTCCCGGATCGACACGCCGGGCTGCAATTTACCGTCCAAGTAGACGTTCGGCGCTTCGCGGAAGATGCGTGAGATGGTGAACTCCTGCCCGTACACATCGCAGGCTGTCAGCGTCACCTTGCCACCGCTGCCTAAGGTGTGGCGAATCAGTTCATCCTTGTATTTGGTGTCCTG
Source organism: Nitrosomonas sp. (assembly GCA_021582655.1). Taxonomy (GTDB): domain Bacteria; phylum Pseudomonadota; class Gammaproteobacteria; order Burkholderiales; family Nitrosomonadaceae; genus Nitrosomonas. The sequence goes on along the minus strand of CP091135.1, from coordinate 217,525 downwards.
AGCCTTCTCTCCCCGTGGAATGTCGAGGGCATAGCGCACAGCCTCCAGGATGGACGACTTGCCGCTGCCCCGGATACCGATCAACGCGTTCAGCTCGGGAGAGAAATGCAGTGTCTGCCCGTCGAGGATGCCACCGTCGAAGTGAATACTGCGGATGTACGATGCCTGATGCTTGAGGGGCTCAAAAGCGACCCGCGCGGCGGGATCGCTCAAGGCAAACTTGACCGCCTCGAAGGACAGTTCGCCCAACTTAAGGTAACAAGCTTTACCCTGACCTATCTCCTCTATGCATTTAGCGTCGCAGCCTTCGAGTTCGGCTGGATACCAGTCACCAAGATGCTGCTGAACTTTAGTCCGGCAGGGTTTGTTTTTCTCTTGCAGCTTGTTGTAAGTGCGCACCTTCTGGAAGCCAAGTGTGCGGCGATGGAAGAACTCGTTCTTGCCTAGCTCAGCCAGGCGCCCTCCGTCCAGTTCGGCCCAAAGTCCGCTTGGGGCTTCGACATGGGCAAAGACAAGGAAAAACTCGCGGTGGTAGCTCTCCAGCTTCTTGATGGTTTCCAGCAGCGCCAGAGAGGAACGACCATTTTCCTGTTCATAGTGAGCAGGGATTTTTCCTTCAAAAGCGACACCCAAGAAAGGATTGATATGGTCATGACCTTCTGCCAACCAGTCGTCGGAAAAAACCACCAGCGTATGGATGCCATTGGCCCCATCGTTGACGGATAGCTCTACACCCGGAAGTAGCGCAATACCCCTGTTCTGGGCCGTCTTACGTAGAGCTTTGAATTCCGCAAAGTCAAACTTGTTGTGATTGGTGATGACGCCCAGCCGGATGTGTGCTTGCTCCAACGCATCCACATAACTGCTGTTATAAAAGTTGTCGTTGCCCGCATACCTGAATTCACGGTCGGCACGGGTATGTAGATGAAAGTCGGCGCGAATCCAGCGCGCGCCTTGTGCAAGGCCGGCATCGATCATCTCCCCTCCTCATAGGCATTTAACCCAGAAATCTCGCGCCCGCCCGCGAGCTTTTGCAGATAGGGCAGCAGGCCTACCATCAAGGCCAGCTCGGCTACCCGCCGCTGTTTGAGTTCGCCCAGCTTGGCAATCAAGCCTTGCTCAATTTGCAATTCCGCTGCTTTCATCGGAATGAATAGAAAAACTATCTGCTTGCATGCACGACACTATGCTCCATCATTCAATCTAGCCAGCAAAGCCACCATTTTCTCCGGGTGATCCGCTTTGAGGATTTTCTGCACCAAGGGAACGATATCGGGTAAATGGCTTTTTAAAATTTGATTTTTAACGGTCAGCAATTGCGCCGGGTACATGGAAAATTGCTGCAATCCCAATCCCAGCAACAATCGCGTGAATTGCTTATCGCCCGCCATCTCGCCGCAAATCGACACCGGCACTTGCGCACGATTGGCGCTTTGTATGATATGCGACACCAGCCACAATACCGCGGGGTGCAGCGGATCGTACAAATGCGCCACGGTATCGTCGATGCGGTCAACCGCCAGGGTGTATTGAATCAAATCGTTAGTGCCGATCGACAAGAAATCCAATCTGCGCATGAATGCGTCCAAGCAGAGTGCCGCCGCCGGAATTTCGATCATCCCGCCGACTTTGATTTGCTCGTCGAATTGGATTTTGTCGTCGCGTAAGGTTTGCTTGGCATATTCGATCAGATTGAGCGTCTGATCGATTTCGGATACATTGGATAACATCGGAATCAGAATTCGCACATTGCCGTACTTCGACGCCCGCAAAATAGCGCGCAATTGCGTATGAAACATCTTAGGTTCCGCCAGACTCAAGCGGATCGCACGCAACCCCAACGCCGGATTAACCGCCACTTGTACCGAGTCTTTCAGGTTTTTATCCGCGCCTAAATCGAAAGTTCGTATCGTCACCGAATGTTTGTGCATTTTGACCGCCACGGTACGATACGCTTCAAACTGCTCTTCTTCACCCGGTAAATCATCGCGATTCAGAAATAAAAACTCGCTGCGGAACAAACCGATGCCGGTAGCGCCGCTTTCCCTGACTTGGGTCAGATCCTCCGGCAATTCGATATTGGCGTGTAATTCGACCGGTGTTCCGTCCAAGGTGACTGCGGCGACACTTTTGATGCGCTGCAGTTTTTTACGCTCCAACTCGAGCTGGCCCCGCCGCAGACGGTATTCGTCCAGCACATATTTGTCCGGATTGACGATAATGATGCCCTGCGTTCCGTCGACGATCAGGCAATCGTCTTCGAGGATCAGCTGATGGGCATGATGCAACGCCACAATGGACGGAATATTGAGACTGCGGGCCACGATCGCCGTATGCGAGGTTTGACTGCCCAGATCGGTCAGAAAAGCGATGAACTGGTGTTGCTTATACTGCATCACATCGGCAGGGCTTAAATCGTGCGCCACCAAAATACTGTCGCCGGCGTGCTTGGAAGCGATCGGCAAATACCCCGGATGTCCCATCATCGCCTTGAGCACACGCTCAACCACTTGCATCACATCGGCTTTGCGCTCACGCAAATAAGCATCTTCGATTTCTTCAAATTGCGCCAACAGCACCTGCATCTGCTGCGTCAGCGCCCATTCGGCGTTGCAATGCGTTTGCGCGATCATGCCACGCGCCGATTCGGACAGCGTAGGATCATCCAATATCATCAGATGCAATTCCAGGAACGCACTGAATTCGGCACGCGCATGCCCGTCGATGACGGATTGCTGTAGTGACTCGAATTCGGCGCGAACCGTTGCAAAAGCGGTATCCAACCGAGCGATTTCCCGATCCGCTTGGTTTTTGGGGATCAGGTAATGCATCACTTCCAACGCTGCAGGCGCAGCCATATGCGCATGACCGATCGCGATGCCCTCGGAAACACCGATGCCTTGCAGGATAAAGCTCATTCGCCCTCACCAAAACGATCTTCAACCAATGCCGTCAGCGCCGCCAACGCTTCCACCTCATCGTCACCGTCAGTTTCGAGCTGTATCCGCGATCCCTTGTTGGCGGCCAAGGTCATTACTCCCATGATACTTTTGGCATTGACACGGCGGTTGCTACGCGTTGCCCAAACCTCACACTTAAATTGACTGGCCAGCTTGGTCAGCTTGGCCGATGCACGGGCATGCAATCCCAGTTTGTTGATAATCTCGACTTCTTTAACCTGCATCACGTGATTCCGTCTGAATGGGGGTAACACCCCGTTGGCCGCCGCTTACACCTTTTTCGATAACCATCGGTAACGGCTCGTTACGATACGTCAAAATACGCACCAGCATCGGCAAGTTGACGCCCGCGATACACGCCACCCTGTCCGGCTGTATCAACCGGGATGCAACGTTGCACGGGGTCGCACCCAGTATATCACTTAACATCACCACGCCATCGCCGCTGTCCAGTTGCGCAACCAGCGTACGCGCCCGTTCCAGCACCTCGCCGGGATCGTCTTGCGGAAAAACGCTCAAGTAATCCAATTGCGGCGGCTTTCCTCCCATTACATGGCATGCGCACCGAATCAAGTGCTCACCTAAATCTTCATGTGTTATCACCAGTACGCCGATCATCCCTCACCTTAAAATTTTAAACTTCAACCCGGGAATTTTAGCACCGGCGCGTACTGAACATCCGCGATATCGTCATTCCGACCCGAGACCGCCTGAATCGGCTGTATTATTTCTTTCCATCGCCGGATTCCCGAATCCGATCGACTTCGGCAGCCTCAAACAGGAACGAATCCACTGGCGGCACTGGGCAATAGGCACTACCAAACCCGCCATACAGCTCAGCAAGATGTGCCGCACCATATTTCCATGTTTTATAACCGCCACCGACTGCACTCATACTTGGGATACAAAAGCCCGAATCAATAAATAATGTGTCCGGAATTTGCTGATCGCGTCAATCCTGACATAATGATCACAGTAAGATGATTTATCCGGAAGGCCGGTTACATAACCCCAAAATACCCAATTTATAGCACTTCCTCTACAAATAGATGATCTTGTATAAAGATTCATATTTTGAATCAAGCAACCGGGATGCACTCCAATTCTGAAAAATGCCGGTGAAAATTGTTTGCCGGATATAATGCGTTAAAAGCGACAACTATATTCAGCAATGAAAACCATGACAAAGAATGACCGCATCCTGGCGTTACGTAAAGCGGCTGAAGCAATGGCACGCGGCGACTTTTCGACGGATATCCCGAGCGGCGACGATGAAATCGGACATCTGGGCAAAGCGTTAAAGGACTTATCGGCTTACTTGAAAAAGCAGTCCGAAAGAAGCCACTCGCTCTATCAGATCATGGTTGAATGCAACCTCAATCTGCACTTGGTCGACGTGTTGAATCATATCTATGAATCTTTTCGCGAACATTTGCCATACGACCGGATTTGCCTGGCACTGCTGGACAGCAGCAACACAAAACTCAAGCTGCATTGGGTACGCGCGGAATACGATCTTGTGGCGCTAAACATCGGCCACGTCCTGCCGGTAGCGAGTGCGGAACTACAAACCATTATCGATGGTAACGGTATTCAGGTGATCAATGACTTAAGCGTATATCTGGAAAAACACGCAGAATCCCAATTGGTCAAAGCGATCCTCAAGGAAGGCATTTATGCTTGCCTGGTATGTCCTTTGGTGATCGACGGCAAACCCATCGGCTTTGTTTTCTTTTCCAGCCGTAAAAAGAATATTTATAATCAATCACACATCGATCTGCCATTACAAATCGCCAGCCAGTTATCCGTCATTATCGAGAAAACACAACTCTATCGCGGGATCAAGCTGAATAAGCAACTGATGGCACAAAAGAAATCGTTGCAGCGCCGCGTCACGCACGACGCATTGACCGGTCTGTTCAATCGTTCCGCCATTTTCGATATTCTGCATAAACAAATACAACGCGCCAAGCGGGGCGGATTCGGCCTCACTGTCATCATGATCGATATCGATCGCTTCAAAACGATCAACGATACCTACGGGCATCTGGCCGGAGATACCGTGCTCTGTGAAATCGCCGAACGATTGACCAAATCCGCCCGGTCTCACGAATACATCGGCCGATACGGCGGTGAAGAATTTCTGGCGATCATTTCCCCCTACGATCGGGAAGGCGCAGCCAAGGCGGCGGAACGGTTCCGTCAAGCGGTTGCAAACCAAACGATACCAGCCGACGATGTGCAAATCCCGGTCACCATCAGCATCGGTGTCGCGATCAGCACCGAGTCACAGACCTTAGTGGCGGACACGCTGCTGCGCCGTGCGGATGAAGCACTTTATGCAGCCAAGCATAAAGGCAGAAACCGGGTGGAAATCGTCGAAGTCACGACCGACTGACAAATTCGCACTACCACTGCATCCCGCTATCATTCATATGAACCCGAATCACACCCGGGTGATTCGGTTGAATCGATGGTTTTAGATTCTTTGAGGGCAAGCTATAATGTTTTCTTTTTTGCAAACTCCTATGAAGCGTTTACTCCTATCATTGCTGTTGTGCTTCGCGGTTTCAGCGGTATCCGCCCAGCAACAAGGCATCTCAATAGCGGCGAAGGCATATCTGCTGACGGATTTTCAAAGCGGGCGCGTACTGGCCGGTGAAAATGCGGACGAACGAATCGAGCCCGCTTCACTCACCAAATTGATGACTGCATATGTAGTATTTTCCGCCATCAAGCAAAGCCGTTTATCCTTGGACCAAGTGGTTCCGGTATCCGATACCGCATGGCGCATGATCGGTTCGCGCATGTTCATTGAACCCAAAAAGCAAGTGACGGTGGGTGAGTTGATCCGTGGCATGATCGTACAGTCGGGCAACGATGCATGTATTGCATTGGCGGAAGCAGTCGCGGGTTCGGAAGCGGATTTTGTCAAGCTGATGAATGCGCAAGCGGAGCGATTGGAGATGAAAGGCACCCATTTCACCAACACAACCGGCCTGCCCGATCCGGAGCACTACACCACCGCGCATGACCTGACATTGCTGGCAACCGCGATCATCCGCGAATTTCCTGAGTTTTATCCGCTCTATTCGCTGAAGGATTACACTTACAACAATATCACGCAGCCCAATCGTAACCGGCTTTTGTGGATCGATCCGCATGTCGACGGCATGAAGACCGGATGGACAAAAACAGCCGGGTATTGCCTGATCACCTCGGCAGCCCGGGACAAGCGGCGGCTGATCTCAGTCGTCATCGGCGCCAAATCAGCCAACGCCCGCAGTGTGGAAAGCCAGCGGCTGCTCAATTTCGGCTTTCAATTCTACGATACACTGCATTTATACAAAAAGAATGATTCACTCACCTCAATTCCTCTCTGGAAAGGCGCACAAGATGAATTGAAAGCGGGCTTCGACCGCGATGTCTACTTCACCTTGCTCAAAGGCCAAGCCGATAAATTGAAAGCCACTATGGAATACAAACAGCCGCTGATCGCACCGATCACACAGGGACAGGAAGTCGGAACGGTACGGTTTACACTGGAGGATGTAACGGTGGAAACTTACCCGCTAGTCGCGTTGGAACCGGTGGAAGCCGCCAATTTTTTCGGCCGCGCATGGGACAGCGTGAAATTGCTGTTTAACTAAAATCATCAACGATACCCATGATATATCTGAATGGTAAGTTCATGCCGATCGAACAAGCGTGCATTCCGGTGCTCGATCGCGGTTTTATTTTCGGCGACGGCGTTTATGAAGTGATCCCGGTTTATTCCCGGCAGCCCTTCCGCCTGCCGGAACATCTGACGAGATTGCAACACAGCCTGGATGGCATCCGCCTGAAAAATCCGTTCGGCAACGACGAATGGCAGCAATTGCTGGCACAAGTCATCGCGCAAAACAACGGCGAAGATCAATACCTTTACCTGCACATCACCCGCGGCGTCGCCAAGCGCGATCACGCTTTCCCCGCGAATGTCCCTGCAACCGTATTTATCATGAGCAACCCGTTGTTGCCGCCACCGGCCGAATTGCTCGTCAGCGGCGCGGCAGCCGTCACTGCGAACGATAACCGCTGGATGCGGTGCGATGTCAAAGCCATTTCGCTGCTGCCCAATGTGCTGTTGCGCCAATTGGCCGTCGATGCGCATGCGCTGGAAACGATTTTGATCCGTGACGGCTTCTTGACCGAAGGCGCCGCCAGCAACATTTTTATCGTTAAAAATAATGTACTGCTCGCGCCGCCCAAAAGCAATCTGATGCTGCCGGGCATCACCTACGACGTGGTGCTGGAACTGGCGGCTGCCAATCACATTACACACGAAATCCGGCAAGTTACCGAAACGGAGGTCCGCACCGCCGATGAAATTTTGCTGACATCATCCACCAAGGAAGTCATGCCGGTCACGCTACTGGATCAACAACCCGTCGGTAATGGCAAACCGGGTAAAGTCTTTATGCATTTGCATACGCTTTATCAGGAATACAAAGCCACTCACATGCGCGGGTTCGCCCCCGGCGCATCAAGTTGACACGCAGTAGTTGACCACGAGATGCCGCACAGATGACCGAACAACCGTCCTTAATCGAATATCCTTGCGATTTTCCGATTAAAATCATGGGCAAGGCGCGGGAAGATTTCACCCGGACGACACTGGCCATCGTTCAATGCCACGCACCGGATTTCGATGCTGCAGCGATGTCGGTCAGAGCCAGCAAGAACGGCACTTACTTGAGCGTGACCTGCACCATTCGCGCAACCTCGCGGGCGCAACTGGATACATTATACCGGGCGCTTTCCGAACACCCGATGATCGCCGTGGTGCTTTGACCGCCCATGCCCCAATTGCAGCAAGCCATCGTCAGGACGATGGGATTATGTGATTACCTGCCAACTTGGCACGCAATGAAAACATTTACCGAAACCAGAAACCAGCAGACCATGGATGAAATCTGGCTGTTGCAACACCCACCGGTGTTCACCCAGGGCATAGCGGGCAGACCGGAGCACTTGCTGTTCCATGATGGGATCGATGTCGTCAAAACCGATCGGGGCGGACAAATCACCTACCACGGCCCGGGGCAAATCATCGCCTATCTGCTGTTGGATATCCGCCGTCTCGGGTTGGGGGTACGCGAATTGGTCAGGGCCATGGAAAGTGCCGTAATCGAATTGTTACGCGACTATCGGATTTCCGCCGTCAGCCGCAGCGAGGCCCCCGGTGTTTATGTCAACGATGCAAAAATCGCTTCGTTGGGATTAAAAATCAAACGGCATTATTGTTACCACGGCATCGCACTCAACGCCGATATGGACTTGACACCCTTCTCGCATATCAATCCATGCGGCTATCAGGGGTTACGAATCACGCAAGCAAAAGACCTCGGCATCACCGATAGTACCGAGGTTTTAGCCGGTAAACTGGCCGATCATTTACAACAGAACCTTTTCAATCGATTAACGATTTATTCACCATGACCATCGACACACGCCAAAAAGGCGCCGATAAAACCGCGCGCAATCCCGTCAAAATCGCTCCGCAATCCCGTGACGATCTATTACGCAAACCGTCCTGGATCCGCGTCCGTTCATCCAACAGCGAAAACTATTACGAGGTCAAGCGGTTGCTGCGCGAACATAAATTGCACACCGTCTGCGAAGAAGCTTCCTGTCCGAATATCGGCGAATGCTTCGGTAAGGGTACGGCAACTTTCATGATCCTGGGCGATCTCTGTACGCGCCGCTGCCCGTTTTGCGATGTCGCGCACGGACGTCCGAAACCGCCGGATCCCGGCGAACCGTTACATCTGGCACAATCGATCGCCGCCATGCGATTACGCTATGTGGTAATCACCAGCGTCGATCGCGACGATCTGCGCGACGGCGGCGCGCAGCACTTTGCCGATTGCATTCAAGCCATCCGCACGCATTCACCGCATACCAAAATTGAAACATTGGTACCGGACTTTCGCGGCCGTTTGGAAGTTGCACTGGAAAAACTCGCCGCATGCCCGCCCGACGTATTGAACCACAACCTCGAAACCGTACCGAGACTCTATAAACAATGCCGCCCCGGTGCGGATTACATGCATTCGTTGAAATTGCTGAAGGACTTCAAAGCACTATTCCCGCACATCCCGACAAAATCGGGACTGATGCTCGGACTGGGTGAAACCGATGAAGAAATCCTGCAAGTGCTGCGCGACTTACGCGAACACAACGTTGAAATGCTGACCATCGGCCAATATCTGCAGCCCAGCATCGGTCACCTGCCGGTGATGCGTTACGTCACACCGGAAGGTTTCAAAGCGTTCGAACGCGCCGCGTTGGAAATGGGGTTCAATAACGCCGCTTGCGGACCGATGGTGCGCTCCAGTTATCACGCAGATTTGCAAGCGCACGAATCGGGATTGTTGTAACACGCCGCCCGGAAATTACATGCTCGCACGCCGTCGAATCCGGTGGATAAAAAAAGCCGCTTAGCGCTGCATAGCGACTAAGCGGCCGTTTGATGATGCAACGCTTATCAATAGTTAAACGGGAAAGTCCACTCTGCAGTCCAATCATCGTCCGCGTTCTTGAATGCACCGACATAATCGACCGCGGTAAAGAATGCATCGCTAACCGCAGCACCGCCTGTCATCAGAGGCGATCCGGCTGCCGGCAGGTAACCATTCAGCTGCGGATTGACCGCCTGATTGCCGGATTGCGAGGAAAACCAGTCCGCTGTCGCAAAAGTGGCACCTTCGCCATCACCAAAATTGCCGGTGCAGTTTACGAAAGAATTTTCAATGGTCAGATCGCCGCTTAAGCTGCCGATCGCACCAGCATTGTTATAGGTTGACGCGCTGTCGATTCTTATACAGTCCGCAAAGCCGCCGGTAATCACGGAATTGAAAATATTAGCACCGGTGCCGCGGCGTAACAAAATGCCTTGCACGGCGCTACCGTCCCTACCGATGACGGTCATATTGGAAAGCAGCGGTTGCGCCCGCGGAGAGCTGTCATGATTCACCTCATTATTGTCGGCTTCAATACCGCGGTCACCCGAGTCCGCCGCCTGTTTGATCAGCACGAATTGTGCACGTCCTTGCCAGCCTTGCGTCCAGTCCAGGGAATCATCGCGAATATCGGTCAGCACGAGGTATTTCATTTGTGCGTTACCGCCGAAAACCTCGATGCCATCGTCCAGACCGGCATGCACGTGAATATGGCTGATGACAGTGCCGGAACCGACGCCGTTGAGCGTCAGCGCGTTCAATTCTTCATCGGGACGCACTTGCGCACCGGCGAATAGAATTTGCACGTATTTCAGCACACCGCTATTATCCGTCGGATTGTTACCACCGAATTTTTCCGTGGTGATCGCTTCAAACGGAATTTCGCAAACCGCGACACCCGCATTGCAACCGTTCACCGGCGCATTACCGGCGATTACCAGGCCTGCCCATTCCCCCGGATCTTGCTTCAACGACCCGGACATGACGATAGGATTATCCGGCGTTCCTTCCGCCATGATTTTGGAACCGCGCCTGATCCACAAATAATCCGCGCCGCTTTGACCGAAGATTTGGGTTCCCGGATTGACTGTCAAGATCGCGCTTTGCGTGTTATCACCGCCGACAAAAACCGCACCCGACAAAATCCACTGGATATTTTTAGTCAACGTTATATTCGAAGTGATGGTCCCGCTCAGTATACAAGAGCCTGCTGTCGGCCCTGCCGCCGCAAAACCCGGACAGCTTTGGAAAGTATTACCGGTGACTTGTTCCAGAGAAAACCGCAACGGATTTGATCCCGGTACCAATTTCAGTTTCACGTAATAATCGTCCGGACCGACCAGTACCGAGGGAATATGCACTGCGGCGGTATCCGAATCGAAAACGTTGCGCTGACCGGCAGTCGCCGCAATCGGACTTGCCGCAACCAGCTGCAGCTCGTTACCGGTAAGTTGCAGCTGTGCGCTATAAAACATGGAAGACCCGCCACTTAAAACTTCAACCACGGGAAGATCGACCAAACCGGTCGCCGGATTGTATGTTGCCGTCGCCGCATGACCGTTGACCGCGAAACCGCTCAGCAGCATTGCCGTAACCACGGACAACCGTTTTTTAACCTGCTTTAATCCAAACATGTGTACCACCTTTGCGTGTTATTGAATGAGGTGGCGTCAATCTATCAGGGGAATATTACGATGATATGACACTTGTGTGTCACGACGGATAAGCCCGGGTCGCGGATTTCCGTCTATTCCGGGCCGGATACGCGGTACGGCGAAACAAACTGTCATGGCAATATCGATTGCTATGAAACGAAAGAAACATCGTTGTTTTTTCCACAGCCTGTTAAATTGGAAGCCACTGCAACATAAGGAACCGGTTGATGCTTACCTTTTCAAAATTACAGTGAGCAACCTTTTTTCAAGGAGACTGCTGCCATGACAAACATTGAATCCAGTATGATTTTGTACAACGGTAACATTACCACGCAGGATCCGGAAAATCCCGAAGTAACCGCCATTGCACTCGCTAACGGGTTAATATCGGCGACCGGATCAGACCAGGATATCCGGGCGCTGGCGAAGCCCGGCACGACAATGATCGATTTGCAGGGTAAACGTGTTATTCCGGGTCTCAACGACTCCCATGTGCATCTTATTCGCGGGGGGTTGAACTACAATATGGAGCTGCGCTGGGACGGAGTACGCAGTCTGGCGGATGCGCTGGTGATGCTGAGAATCCAGGCTGACCGCACCCCGGCGCCGCAGTGGGTGCGCGTTATCGGCGGTTGGAGTGAGTTTCAGTTTAAGGAGCGTCGTCTGCCGACACTGAGAGAAATCAATGCCGCTGCACCGGATACTCCTGTTTTTATCCTGCATCTTTATGATCGGGCATTGCTAAACAGTGCCGCTTTGCGGGCAGCCGGGATAACCAGGGACACACTCGACTTCACCGGCGGCCGGATCGAGCGTGATGCGCGCGGCAATCCGACCGGGATGCTGATTGCCGAACCGAATGCATTAATTCTATACGCGACTTTAGCCAAAGGGCCCAGGTTGCCGGTAACCGATCAAATCAACTCGACGCGCCACTTCATGCGCGAGTTGAATCGCTTGGGGATAACGAGCTGCATCGATGCAGGCGGCGGATTTCAAAATTACCCGGAAGATTATGAAGTGATTGAACAATTGCACAGCACCGGGCAAATGACCGTACGTATTGCCTATAATCTGTTCACGCAAAACAAAGGCAATGAATTGACGGACTTCGAAAAATGGGCGGAAATGGTCAAACCTTATAGCGGTGACAGCTATCTGCGTCATAACGGTGCGGGCGAGATGCTGGTATTTTCGGCCGCCGACTTCGAAGATTTTCTGCAACCGCGCCCGGACATACCGGCCGTTATGGAACAAGAATTGGGCGATGTAATGCGCTTGCTTGCGGAAAAACGCTGGCCGTTCCGCATGCATGCAACCTACGATGAAACCATCACGCGCGCGTTGGACGTTTTCGAAGCAATTCATCAAAATACGCCGTTTGACGATTTACGCTGGTTTTTCGACCACGCCGAAACCGTCAGTGAAAAAAATCTGGAACGTATCAAACGCTTGAATGGCGGCATTGCCGTGCAGCATCGCATGGCTTTTCAAGGTGAATATTTTGTCGCCCGCTATGGCAAGCGCGCCGCCGAGCACACTCCGCCGCTTCGTAAAATGCTGAACATGGGTATCGCGGTGGGCGGCGGCACTGATGCCACCCGCGTTGCCAGCTATAATCCCTGGGTATCACTGTATTGGATGGTAACAGGAAAAACCGTCGGCGGGCTGCCGCTCTATACCGACGCCAACCGGTTGGAACGCGACGAAGCCCTGCGCTTGTGGACGCTGGGTAGTGCGCATAAATCCCGCGAGGAAAACATCAAAGGCGCTTTAATACCCGGCATGTACGCGGATCTTGCGGTGCTGTCGCAGGATTTTATGACGGTACCTGACGAAACCGTCAAAGACATCGCTGCTGTCATGACCGTAGTCGGCGGTAAAATCGTCTATGCCGACGCGGAATTCAAGCCATACGATCCGCCACTGCCGCCGGTCAGCCCGGATTGGTCACCGGTACGTCATTTTGACGGTTATCGCCGAGCCGGTAACGGACATACCGATCCAACCGCCACTCTGCGCACACTGCCGGATTGTAATCATCACCGGTATCACGGCAAGCTATCCGGATGGCCGGGTGTTGGCGGATGCAAGGAAGAATCCGGTTTTAGAAATCCGTGGACTGTCGGCTGCGGCTGCTTCGCATATTGAAATGACAGCACCGGCATTTTCCCCTTTCAAGCATCGCATTTTCACTGTGTTATGGGTCGCGACACTGATTTCGAACATCGGCACTTGGATGTTCAATGTCACCTCCGGTTGGCTGATGGCGGAACTGTCACCCTCTCCTTTCATGGTGTCGATGGTACAAGTGGCGACAACGCTGCCGGTGTTTCTGTTCGCCCTTCCGGCAGGCGCGGTGGGTGATCTGTTCAATCGCCGCCAATTGTTATTATGGACTCAGATTTTCCTGGCAGCGGTACTTTTTCTTTTTGCCGTGCTGTTATGGAAAGGTCATTCGAATGCCTGGATGTTGCTGCTGTTTACTTTCCTGATCGGCGTTGGATCGGCTTTCGCCGCACCCGCGTGGCAGGCGATTGTACCGCGCCTTGTGCCGCGGGATACGTTGATCTCGGCTATCACCTTGAATGGGGTGAGCATGAATATCGCCCGTGCCGTCGGGCCGGCGCTCGGCGGCTTTATTCTGGCAGCGGCGGGTGCGGTGGCGACGGTGCTGCTCGATGCCGTCTCCTATCTGGCCGTCGCAGCCGCATTATTATGGTGGCGCACTGCGGCAGTGCAGATCGACACCCTACCGCGCGAACATCTGAGCGGGGCGATGCGAGCGGGAATTCGGTTTGCGCTGCACAGCATGCCGTTACGTTATACCTTGATTCGGGCGCTGGCTTTTTTCATTTGCGCATCCGCTTACTGGGCTCTGCTGCCGTTGATCGCAAAGGATTTGTTGCAAGGTGGCCCCGGTCTTTACGGCGTCTTACTGACCGCGCTGGGAACCGGTGCCATAGCAGGCGCATTGCTGCTGCCGCTGATAAAGAAACACCGCAGTGCCGATGGGATCGTGATACTGGCAACCGTAGGTACAGCATCGTGCCTGCTGTTATTCGCTTATGGCGGGCATATGGTTATCGGCATCGTTGCCGGATTCACGGGAGGTGTATCTTGGATTCTGGCGGTGTCATCGTTGAATGTTTCAGCGCAGCTGGCGCTGCCCGATTGGGTCCGTGCTCGCGGTCTCGCTATCTTTCAGATGACGGTCTTCGGCGCCATGGCGGCGGGTTCATTAGGCTGGGGGCAAGTAGCATCCGCTGCCGGTTTGCCGCTGGCCCTGACGGCAGCCGGATTGTTTGCATTGGCCCTGATCCCTGTAATAAAGCAGTTTCGGCTGAATCTCGGCGAACATCACGACCATACCCCCTCGGGTCATTGGGCCGAACCCGTTACGGCCGCTTTTATCCCGCACGATCACGGCCCTGTTCTGGTGACACTGGAATACCGTATCGGTGACACGGATCGCGATACGTTTTTTTCGTTAATGCCCGAACTGGAACTTATCCGCCGCCGTGACTGAATCGCCCCGGTATTTCCGGAGATAAAATGATTTGAGAGGAGGAAGAGATGAAGAACCAAATCAGTTATTCACCGGAAGTACGAGAACGAGCGGTAAGATTGGTATTCGAGCAGCAAAAGGAGCATGAATCGCAATGGA
>CP091135.1:166335-202640 GCA_021582655.1 Nitrosomonas sp. | reverse complement strand
TTTGGGCCAAATCTGATTGCCGTTCAATTTTATCGGCATATCGCGGTTTATTTGCGCTGCCGAAGGTTTTACTTCGACATCAAAACCTTCGCCGCACGATCCGGGCAATGCGCTGATCCGGACGATTTGCAGTGGCGCAGGACCATCATCCGTAGCGCTTTTTCGATCATAAGCAGTGCCTAATGCATTGTGTGTCCAGAAATTCACCGTTTCATCGCTAAATCCGGCGACATCGGTTATTTCACAGATATCCGCGATCGAAACATAGAATTTGATACTTTTCGCGCAGGATGTCGGTTCGATCTCAACAGCGCTGGTTCTGAACGGAACAAACCCGGCCATATTGTGCGGCAGTTCTTCACCCCCCGCCCAGAAGCCGACCACGTTGCCGCTACTGTCGGTTTTTTCATCTTGATGTGAAAAAACCGCACGGCTATAAATTTTTTGATTGGCATTGGTCCAGTTCTTTACAAAATCCGTCAGCGGACCTGTGTGGGCTTCGCCATTTTTGGTAATGGCGGAATCAATTCCATCCGGAAACACCACGCTGGTACCGATAACCGAGCGCTCTCCGCAGCCGTGACCAACAACCACGTTATTGGAAGTTCTGGTGTTTTCATTAATGGTTGCAACTTCGAACCGCGTGTGCGCGCTGACATTCTGGCCGGCCAATAACAAGGCTGTGGTTGCAATAACGGTCGACGTTATTATGTTACGAGAATTTTGCATGTGACGATTATCTCCTAAAAGTTTTATAAATTAGAGTGAATTGAGGCTGCAGACTGATTTGCTGCGATTCCATTCCCATGTTATTGCATTGATTCTTGATACTGCATTGACAGTGAATAACGCCCGATCATTGTCTATTAGCGGATTTGAATGCGCAATGTGACAAATTGTCGCAGGCGTAAGTGCGAATGCTGTGAACGTTACATTGTGATGCGCGCATTTGCGGTAAAATGAACGCTTCCGAAAAACACGTATACTCACCCTGGTTCGCGAGAGAGATTCGCCTTGACTTCATCCAATTCCATTTCATCCGCCACAGATCCACTGTCATACCGGGATGCCGGCGTCGATATCGATGCAGGAGATCGTCTGGTCGATCGCATCAAGCCGCTAGCCAAGCGCACAATGCGACCGGAAGTACTGACCGGCATCGGCGGTTTTGGCGCATTATTCGAAGTGTCCAAGAAATACCGCAATCCGGTGCTGGTTTCCGGTACCGACGGCGTCGGCACCAAGTTGAAGCTGGCGTTTCAGCTGAACCGGCACGATACCGTCGGTATCGATTTGGTGGCGATGAGCGTGAACGATATTCTGGTGCAAGGCGCGGAGCCGCTGTTTTTTCTGGATTATTTCGCGTGCGGCAAGCTGAACGTGACGACAGCGGCTTCCGTTATCGGCGGAATCGCGCACGGCTGCGAATTGGCCGGATGCGCACTGATCGGCGGGGAAACGGCGGAAATGCCAAGTATGTATCCGGAGGGCGAATACGATCTGGCGGGGTTTGCCGTCGGTGCGGTGGAAAAAGACCGGATTATCGATGGCAAAGCGATACGGCCAGGGGATCGGATACTCGGATTGGCTTCGAGCGGCGCGCATTCCAACGGCTACTCATTGATTCGCGCAATCCTTGCACGAAATCGGACCGACTTATCCGAACAACTGGACGGTAAACCGCTGGCCGACCTGATCATGGCCCCGACACGGATTTATGTCAGAGCGGTGCTGGAATTAATACGGCAAATCCCGGTAAAAGGATTGGCGCATATCACCGGCGGCGGTTTAGTGGAAAATGTACCGCGCATTTTGCCGGAACAGACCATGGCGGTGCTGTATCGGAGTACATGGGATATGCCGCCGTTGTTTCCCTGGCTGCAACAACAAGGTAATGTCGCAGCGCATGAAATGACACGCGTATTCAACTGCGGCATCGGCATGGTGGCAGTGGTCGCGCCGGAACACGCGGACGCGGCACTGAATTGTTTGCGCGCTGCGGGTGAAACGGCATGGCCGATCGGCGAAATCAAACCGCGTTTGGCCGATCAAGCCGCAACCGTGGTGGAATGAAGCCCGCATTTGATTGATGCCATGCAATCACTGGTTATTTTGATTTCCGGCCGCGGCAGCAATATGCAGGCATTATTGGAAGCGCGCCGCCACAACGATCGGATTGTTGTGATCAGCAGCAATCCGCAGGCAATCGGGCTGAGTATTGCCGGGCAGTACGGTGTTGAAACCGCTGCTCTCGATCATCGCGATTTTCCGGATCGCCAATCTTTTGATGCCGCTCTGGCGGAAATCATCGATCGATACCGGCCTAAATTGATTGCGCTGGCCGGATTCATGCGCATTCTCAGCGATTCGTTCGTACAGCGCCACCACCAGCGACTGATGAACATTCATCCGTCACTGCTGCCGGCGTTTCCAGGTTTGGGCACGCATGCACGCGCGTTGCAGGAGGGAGTTAAAATTCACGGTTGTACAGTGCATTTTGTCACGTCACAGCTCGATCACGGCCCGGTAGTGATTCAAGCGGCCGTCCCGGTATTTCCGGATGACACCGAAACCACGCTGGCGGCGCGCGTATTGCAACAAGAGCACCGAATATTTCCGCAAGCGGTGCGGTGGTTTATGGAAGACCGCATCCGCTGGATTGCGAACCGGATTGAAATAATTGATCCGCCGTGCGGCGGCACTGAATTGATCTCCCCGGGACTAACCAAATGAAGCGGTTGCTTGTATTATTATTATGCTGGTTTTGTGCTTCGGTCTGGGCAACGGATATCCCTACGCGCATTGAAATCAGCTACGCGATCGTTACCGATATCGGCGACGGGGAAATCAATGAAGTGCTCAGCATCGACCATTATGACGATGCGCTTCGCTATAACATCAACAGTGTGGCACAGGCAACAGGGATTTATAGATTGCTGGAACCTAACAGTATCGTGCGTCACAGCGAAGGTGTCATTACCCAGCAGGGCTTGAAGCCGACGCGCGCTTACGAAAAGCGCGGCAAGAAAGAACCCAGCCTCACTGAATTCAACTGGAAAAATCATGTGGTGACGTTGCATCACAAAGGGCGCCACGCACTGGAAGAATTGCCGGAAGGCACCTTGGATCGGTTAAGTCTTTCCTACAACTTCATGTTCGCCCCATTACCCAAGCATCATGTCGACAGATATGTCACCAATGGGCGGGAGCTCAGGTTATCACGCTATCAAGTGACTGAAGAAATGCTGAAAACACCGATCGGCAGAATGAAAACGATTGTGTTGACGCGCATCGAGGAGAAAGGCTCCAAGCTGAGGCGGAAAATCTGGTTAGCGCTGAATAATCACATGATACCGGTACGTATCATGTCGGTCGAGGAAAACGGGCGCGAGATCGAGAAGATGGTGACCGGCATCAATATCGTCTATAAAACCGAATCAGAATAAACTTCTTTCGCAACCGGACATTTATGCGTTTATCCCCTGCACTGCTGGAAGCTACGATCATCGCCCTGCGTACCGTGCTACCGTTGAATTACCCTGCCGATGCGATGATGCGGCGCTATTTTCAGGATAATCCAAAGCTCGGCGCGTATGACCGCGCATGGATCGCCGAAACGGTTTTTGGCGTATTGCGCCATCGCTGGTTCCTGGAAAGCCTGATGGAGTTACCGACACCTCGCGCCTTGGTACTGGCCTACTTGATCAAGTTCCAGGGATTGAATTTGCGGGAACTGGAAAATCTGGCTTACGAGAAAGAAATCAAATGGTTATCAGAAATCAAGGCGGTAAAGCAGACTGCCGCTTCCGTGGAAATTCAAGCGGAATTCCCCGGTTGGCTGGTGGAAAAATTACGTGCTTTCATGTCCGACGACGCGATCATCGGTTTGGGTACTTCATTGCAGCAACCCGCACCGCTGGATTTGCGCGTCAATACGTTTCTGGCGAAACGCGAACAAGTGCTCGAAACGTTGAAGCAGGACGGCATCAGTGCGCAACCGACACCTTATTCGCCATGCGGCATCCGTCTTGCGGATAAACCCGCGATCAATCGCCATCCGTTGTTTTTATCCGGGCATATCGAGGTGCAGGATGAAGGCAGTCAATTGCTGGGATACTTGCTGGCACCCAAACGCGGTGAGATGGTGGTCGATTTTTGCGCCGGGGCCGGCGGCAAATCGTTGCTGCTCGGCGCATTGATGCATTCGAAAGGACGATTGTACGCATTCGATGTATCGGAAAAGCGCTTGAATAACCTGAAGCCGCGCTTCAAACGCTCCGGCTTGTCGAATGTGCATGCACAACGCATCGACAGCGAAAATGACATCAGAGTCAAGCGCCTGGCCGGAAAGATAGACCGCGTACTGGTTGACTCGCCGTGCAGCGGCCTGGGTACATTAAGACGCAACCCGGATTTGAAATGGCGCCAATCGCCGCAAAGCATCGAAGAACTTAAAACCAAGCAAGCGGCAATCCTCGCCGCCGCCGCCGGCTTGGTAAAACCCGGTGGCCGCCTGGTATACGCAACGTGCAGCTTCCTTCCGGAAGAAAACCAGCAGGTGATACAGGATTTTCTCCATACACACCCGCAATTCAGCTTGTCAAACTGCGCTGAACTGCTGGCACAACAAAAGATCCCGCTCGATACCGGCGAATTTCTGCAACTGTTTCCCAAACAACATCAAACGGACGGTTTTTTTGCAGCGGCCTTGGCGCGCAATGATGCCATACAGAATACGGATTGATTACATCATCGTGAATTTTGTCATTTCATCGCAGGAAGCAGCAAATACTGCCACGGTTTAGGGCTCGCAGTTGCAGCGTATCGTGCAAACCTGCCTGGGAAGCGCTTCAAGCCGCGCAGGATTATCCGTGATGTGACCGACAATTGATGCTCACGCTGCTTTTGTCGTTGGTTTGCCGCTCATCGGCGGCGCTGCGTATCGCGCCAGCTTCAATTCCATATCACCCGGATTCTCATCGACAAGGCAACCGGAAAGCGATTCACACTGCGATTCAGAATCAAACATGCACCGGCACCATGCTTATTCATCAATTGGTTCTTACCGAGCAAGGGATCTTCGGTCGGGCAATACTTGGACGAACAAACTGGCAATGATCTCATTACACGGTACAGAGATCGAAGTCATCGAAGCGATACACCGATTGTGTAGCGCTCCGGCCGATCGTAAAACAAATCACCGGATTCGTTGAGCGTCAAGGGGAATAATTACGGTATGGGCAATGGCATTGACCACAATCTCAGATACAGTCACAAGATCATACTGCGGATAATCCACCACCCGCCCCATTGGCTTGCAAGCCGGTGTACGTATCATGTGCGATGAAGCAGGCGCAAATTCAGTGCTCACTCAGTACTTTTGCCATAATCCGTTTGCCAACGATGTTCGGAAGCATTTCAAACGGCTGCGTGGTGCTTTTGCCTCATCTGGCTGGCTGTTTGCAACAACACCGGCAAAATAATCAGCGCGCAAACCAGCGTCAGGAACAAACCGATAGTGAGCAGCAACCCCATGCTGGCAGTACCTTGGTGCGTGGAGAATATCAGGCTGCCGAAGCCGACCAAAGTGGTCATCGCACTGTAGAAAATAGCGCGCGCGGTGCTGGTATGCAGCAGATTATCGTCGGATTCGCCGGCATTGCTGCGATGCACCATGTGCAGGCTGCTGTCGATGCCGATGCCTAGCAGCAGCGGCAGCGCAATGATATTGGCGAAGTTAAACGGCAAATCCATCCATACCGTACCGGCGCCGGTGAATAGCGCTGCCAGCAGCAGCGGGGCCAATACCAATAGGGTGGATAAGGCGCTTCTCAGCATCAACCATATTCCCAGCGTGACGCCGATCAATGCCAGCGAAAAGGCGTGAATGAATGCATCGACGACTGCTTCACCCGCTTCCAGACTGATCACCGGCACACCGGTGGCATCCGGTGCGACGGTTTGTACGGCACGAACAAAACGGCGCAGTGCGTCGTTGTCGTTGATGTTTTCCTTAGGGTACACCGCAATGCGGTAAACATTCTCGTGACTGCGCCACAATTCGCTGATAGAGGCAGGCAGATCCTGTTGTACGAAAGGTTGTGCGCTAAGTGCCAACTGCAGCCGCTGAATCGATTCCGGCAATAAACCGATCAAATCGTGACCAAGCGCACGCAGGTATTGTTCTTTGTCCAATCCGTTTGCCGGATCGAATTGATCTAAATGGATCAGCAGATCGGTCAGCGACCGGTGCAATCGCTGTGCGGAGAAAACGGCGGCATGCCCCGGTTGTTCCGTGATGAAGCGATTCAAAGCCGCTGCCAGTTTTTCCAACGCTTGGTATTGTTCCCGCGCGGTATATTGATCGGCGGTCAGAAATGCAGTCGGGGAGAAGGAAATCGGCCCCATAATCATCGCCATTTCTTCGATCAAAGCGCTCTTTTCGTCTTGCTGTTGCGGAACCAGATCCAGGATACTGATCACTTTATCCACTTCCGGTAGCGCACGCAGCCGTTGCGCTATCCGATCCGTCTGTTGCGCATTCTCGGTCAGGATGTTGATGTACCACGGTGACTCTTCCGGGGTTTTCAACAATTCTTGAAAAGTGGTGATCGATTCGGCGTGCGGATTGTTCAGGTTCAACAGATTGTAATCAAAACGAATATGCGGCAATGCGGTGATCGATACGATGATGGCGATCACCGTTGCGCCGTACACCCACCTGGATGCATGGCGCGGCAAATCCAGCATGGCATCGACCGATTGAAACCAGGGTGACGGGAGCTTCGCTCGAATGGGAAGCAGGCGCTGCATCGCCGGTAATAATGTCATCGTGACCAGGAAGCTGATCAGCATGCCGGATCCGGATATGATGCCGAGTTCCGCGACACCGCGATATGTAGTCGGTATGAAAGCATAAAAGCCAATCGCCGTGGTGAGCGCACAAATCAGCAGTGATTGCCCCATATCACTACCCGTTTTCGAAAGCGCTTGCGCCAGTGATTTACCGGATGTTTGAATCTCTTTCAGACGAAAGAGAAAGTGAATCGCATAATCGACCCCCAGTCCGATATAAAGCACCGCAAATGCAATGGAAATCAGGTTCAAATAGCCGACAGTGACGGTGGCTAAAGCGGCGGTGAGCAATAAGCCGAGAATCAAGCTGACGATGATGGCGATCATGGGACCGATGGAGCGAAATGCCATCAACAATACCGCGGCAACCATGATCAAAGCCAGAACGCTGGCGTCTTGCGCACCGTGCATAGCACTGTTGAGCTCATCATGTGCCAGTGCCACTTCACCGGTAATGCGCAGTTTTTTCGCCGCATGTTCGGTAAAACCCATTTCCTGAGCGGTGACTCGAATGTTATTGATCGATTGCTCGGCTGCGAAGATCTGCGAATAATCCAGTGCAGGTTTCACACTGATGATTTCCATATAAGCATTTTTCTGCACTTCCCCACCCAGCAACGCTTGCCAGGACAGCGGCCGGGGAATTCCTGTCAATCGTGCATCCACGGCGGCACTGACCGCGTCGAAAACCGATTGCAATTCCAATGTGCGCCCGCTGCGCAGCGCGCTGGTTGCTTCGGTCAGCACCGAAGAAAAAGTGTAAAGCGTAGGACTGTCCACGATGCGGGCGATCATCGGCTGAGCGGCGGACAAGTGATCCGTGATACGCCCGAGTTCCGTCAGATCACTGAATAACAATCCATTTTTCTCAAAAAACGGCTCGCCGGTCAAGTAGTATACGCTGGAGAATTGTGCGGGGTGGCTTTGCAGAAAGTGAGTAAAACGTTTCGCGTCTTGGTGAGATTGCTCCGGTGTAGGGGCATCCAGCACCAAAACCAAAGTATCTTCGTGTTGCGGGAACGATTGCAAATAACGAATATGATTGGCACGAAACGGCACTTCTTCCGACAGCATATCGGTGGTATCCGTATGTATGCCTAAGTGATCGGCGGTGTATATCGCGCTTAATCCGGTTAAAGTCAGCAGCAGCAGAATAACCCACAGTGCATGGCGATAGGAAAAATCCACCCAATGGGCGAACAATCGACCGCTATTGTGTTGCGGATGAACCACGTGTCAGTAGCTCCGAAGTAACGAAATATAATTGATCAAGGATTCTGGCGAGTAAATGCGATCTTTTCTTTCAGCTTCTCAATGAGCGTTTGAAAGCCGTCTTTTTGCATAATGGCACGGTATTCACCGCGCTTGATCGCCAAGTCGCTTACTCCGTCGAACAGGATGTTGACGATTTGCCAGCGACCGTCGTTTTGGTGCAGAACGTAATCAAAATTAACAGTGCCTTGATCCGATTTGGTTAATAACTGGCTTCTTACCAATACTTGTTCTCGCGGGAGTTCACGTTGTTCAACGAATTTGAACAGTTCGTCGTCATGAACGGAAAATTGCGACGCGTAAGTAGCGATGGTAAGTTGCCGGAACGTGGCAACGATCAACTCTTGCTGAGTTTTGTCGAGTTGCGTCCAGTAAGCCGCACCCAGGATTGTTTTGATGATTGTCTCTATGTCATGGGTCTGATCGATGACGGGCTCCAGGAACTTATAACGCCCGTCGTAACCCAGTTTCTGGCCTTCCTGCATGGCATTCAGCAGACCGTTTTGTAATTTGTTAACAACCGATTCCGGATTGATGGATTCCGCATCCGGGGATGCGAATGCCATATGCACGGCAATAGCGAATACAGCAAGACCAGATACGAATAAATTAATGATTTGTTTTATTTTCATAGCGGCGTTCTTTCCAGCTGGCACGCTCCCCCCGCCAGTACCGTACGGCGGATGTCCAGGTCATTGCAAGATACAGCGCACCGATGGCGGGTAAAGCGAAACTCCAGAGCGGAGAGCGTTGATAGTAAGTTAAAGTAGGCGAATAGGCGGTAAACATAGCTATCCACGATAAGGTGCTAACGAGATCAAGCATCGGAGACGATGAAACCAGGAATGCAAAAGGTGCCGCGATAAACATGGCAACCATAATCAAAGTGCATGCGGCCAGCAACCAAGGCGAATATTTTAACTGAGTGTACGCAGTACGCGCGACCATTTCCCAGATCGGCCTGATTTCATGATAACTGCGATGACTTCGCGCATCGCGGCTTAGACCAAGGAATATGCAATGTCCGGAATGCTTGATATGCGCAGCTAAGGTGCAATCATCGATTAACGCGTCATGCAAGCACGCAAAAGCGCCTATTGCGCGCAATACTTGGGTTTCCACCAGAATGCAGCCACCCGCCGCCGCCGCCGTACGGGATTCCGATTTTGCCACCAAAGCAAAGGGATACAATAATTTGAAAAAGAAAATGAAAGCAGGCATTAGCAGGCGCTCGGTCAGGCTTTCCATTGGCGGCTGCGCCATCAGCGATACCATAGTGAGATGCTCGTCCCGTAACTTGCGCCGCAACTCGGCCACGATGCCGGGTGTCAATTCGATATCCGCGTCGAGCAACAATGTATACGATGTTTCGACTTCAGCAAGCCCTTGTTCCAGCGCCCATAACTTTCCGCTCCAACCTTCCGGTGGAGTCGTGCCGGTTACGATCGTAGCGCCGAATCGCCTTGCTTGTTCCGCAGTGTCGTCGGTCGACTGATCATCGACGACGATGACGCGGATTTGTTCATCTTGCGTCCGGACGCTACTCAATGTACGGCTGATGTGAAAACCTTCGTTGCGCGCCGGAATGAGTACCGTAATGTCTTGAAGGGATTCCCGACCGATGTTGCAGCCGTGCGCTTCAATGTGCTCCTCGGTACTCCATGGACGCCATGAAAACAACAGGATAAGCCACCAGCACAGCACGCCCAAGACAGAAAAAAATAGCAACACCGCTAATTGTCCTCAGTTACGCGATAAACTCCCGGAATCGGCGCGCATGCAGTTCATTTATTAATCACGGATACCCGAATATCGGTAAGCTTTTTAGCGTTTTTGATTTCTTCCTTCGCCCATTTCGGGGTTGGTTCGGTAACCATCGGACCGGTTGTTTTAGGTCCTCGCACTGACGTAATGAGCGCTTTCCACGGATTTCTCAGCGTATCTTCCACTGCAGTGGCTTCGTAGCCGCAATGCGCCATGCATTGTGCGCATTTGGGATTATTTTCGGTACCGTATTTATCCCACGGCGTATCATCAAGCAGTTCCTTGAAGCTTTTTGCATAACCTTCATCGGATAGCAGGTAACACGGCTTTTGCCATCCGAAAACGTTACGGGTCGGATTGCCCCACGGGGTACATTTATAATTCTGATTTCCGGCGAGATAGTCCAAATACAATGTTGAGTGATTCAGGCGCCATTTCCGTTTCAGTTTCTTGCCTAATTCAAAAATACCACGGAACAATACCTTGGTGTCCTGGCTTTTGATGAATACATCCTGTTGCGGCGCTTTTTCATAGCTGAATCCGGGTGCAATGGTAGCCGCTTCGACGCCGAGCTCCATTGCATAATCCAGAAATTCGGCGACATCTTCCGGTGTTTCGCCTTGAAACAGCGTACAGTTGACGGTCACTCTGAAACCTCTTTCCAATGCGATTTGGATGGCCTCGACGGCACGGTCGAAAACACCTTCCTGGCAGACGGAAGCATCGTGGCGTTCGCGCATACCATCCAAATGAATCGAAAATGTCAGGTAAGGCGACGGGGTGTAGTCGCCGATACGTTTTTTCAGCAACAATGCATTAGTGCATAAATAAACATATTTCTTGCGCTTGATGATTCCTTCGACGATCCTGGGCATGTCTTTGTGCAGCAGCGGCTCACCACCGGGAATCGAAACCATCGGAGCGCCGCATTCATCAACGGCTTGCATGCACTCCTCGTACGAAAGGCGCTGATCCAGCACGTCTTCCGGGTGCGCGATTTTTCCACAACCTGCACATGCCAAATTACAGCGAAACAAAGGCTCCAACATCAATACCAAAGGATATTTCTTAACACCCTTTATTTTCTGTTTAATCAAATAGGTACCGACTGCAATCTGTTGACGTAAGGGGACGCCCATGAATTAAATCTCCAAAAATACTTCAAAATCAAAAAGCAAATTAATAACTCGCAAGACTTTATACCTATAGAAACTGTATCTAAGGAAACACTGAAATCGTGCTGCACAAGCGAACGCTTCGTTGTGAAGGTGACTCGCTTCTCATTTATTTCATTGATATGTCTCGGTCGCTGTGTTCCGTGCGCCTCGCACTTCATCTCGTTCGCCGAATTAATCAGCGTTCCCCTAACGCAATCAATCCAGGGAAACTCGGTTTACTAGCGATATCGCGCGAAACTTAATGTTTTCGGAGCACCGGATACCACGAAAAAACCCAACTTTAGTTTAGGTATAGTTGTATATAAAAATCAAATTTTGAATGGAATTCAACACCATTTTTGCACTATAGAGCATGCTAATTGCATTGGCAAATATTTTTCCACCGGAAAAATACACCGGGAATCGCCGATTCCCGGTGTATTTGAAAGCAAACGATTTAACAGTTGCTTAAAACGCCACACCCAAGGCGCGCAAGGTTCTTTTATCGACATTACCCGCAGGGATGCCATTTTGTTTTTGGAACGCTTGAAGCGCTGCGGTTGTTTTGGCGCCGCTCTTACCATCAGCCGGTCCGGGGTTGAATCCCGCATTTATAAGTGCTTGCTGGATATTACGCATCATGGCCGAATCGGGTTTAACAATATCACCGCCGTCATCAGCGACCAATTCGGTTTCTGCACTGCCTTCCTCATTCACCGCAGTGGATTCCAAGGTTTCGATACTCTCGACATTCTCAATTTTGTCAGGTACGGCAGATTCGGTCGGTGCAGGTGCGGGTGCGGGCGCTGGTGTCGCCGGTGCAGGTGCGGGTGCCGCTACTTTTTCCTTGTCTTCATTCGGTGGCAGCGGTTTTTTATCAAAAATCGGCTTGCAACCGGCGATCAGTGCAGCAGACAAAAACACGGCCACGCATGATGTTACTGCACTTTTTTTGTTAAATTTCATTGCAACTCTCCCTCATTAAAAACTAATAATAAATAAAACTGCCTCTTATGTTTGAGTTAAATAAATTATTTATTTAATCTCAATATGTTGCAGCAAAAATATCTTCCTGAAATCAAGCGGCATTGCTAATTGTATTTATCGTTATCTTCACTATTTTATAATGTTGCGGTGAGAACTATCACATTTTTCAACGCATAACGCAACATAATCAAGTTAAAAATGATAGGCTTAGCGCAGCAAAACAAAGACCTACGCCTGATTGGCGGCGGCCACAGCCATATCACCGTGATTCGGCGGCTTGCGATGAAACCATTGCCGCGCACGCGCGTAACGCTTATCAGCAACGAAACGATGACGCCGTATTCCGGTATGTTACCCGGGCTTATCGCCGGGCACTATACCTTCGGGGATTGTCATATCGATTTGCGCAAGCTTTGCCAATGGGCGGACGTGCAATTTATCCGCAGCACGGTAATACACATCGATCCGCTGGCGAAACGGATTGTTTGCAGGAATTATCCTGCACTACGCTACGATTTGTTATCCATCGATTGCGGTTCACAACCGGCTCTTTCCGGTATTGTCGGCGCGGAAGCCTTCGGTGTTCCGGTCAAACCCGTTGCGCAATTCTTGCAGCATTGGCGGCAATGGTTAAGCCAGGCTCAGACTGCTGCCCAAACCCAACGAATTGTCGTGGTCGGCGCAGGGGCTGCCGGTATTGAAATACTGCTGGCACTCCGCTATCAATTACTCAGTACCACGGCAATCCAAGCCGAGTTCATTTTGATTTGTGCCGAACCGCTACCGCTCGGTACGCACAACAAACGCATGCGGAATTTCTTCCTGCAACACCTGCAAACACTCGGGGTTCGCCTGATTTGCGGCAAGCGGGTGATTGCCGCTTCCGATCGGCAATTGATACTCGACGACCAATCCCGGGTCGATGCCGATTTCATCGCTTGGGCGATTCACGCAGGCGCACAGCTTTGGCCAAAGGCAAGCGGTTTGGCATGCGACGAGCATGGCTTTATCGCGGTGGATCGATATCTGCGCAGCATTTCTCATGCCGATGTGTTCGCCGCCGGCGATTGCGCCGCATTCACACCACATCCGTTACCCAAAGCCGGGATTTATGCAGTGCGGCAAGGCCCGATCTTGGCGGATAATCTGATCGCGCAATTGAAAAACCGATCATTACGCCCATTCAAGCCGCAGCGGTTATTTCTGAGTTTGCTCACCACCGGCGATCGCTACGCCGCCGCCTCGCGGGGCGCGTTTTTCGCCAACGGCAAGTGGGTGTGGTATTGGAAGAATTTCATCGACCGCCGCTTCATGGCACGATTTGTCCCAAAATCCATGGCAGCGTCCGACAAATCTGTCGAAGCATCAGAATCCATGCGCTGCGGCGGGTGCGGCGCCAAAATCGGCAGCGGCATTTTACACAACGTGCTGACGCAACTGAAGATACTGCCATGCCCGGATATCGTCAGCGGTTTGGGTGACGACGCGGCGATCATTCATTTGCCGGCGAATACACAATGGCTGCAATCGGTCGATTTTTTCCGCGCGTTTATCGATGACCCGTACCTGCTGGGACGCATCGCCGCAATCCATAGCTTGGGCGATATTTATGCGATGGGCGGAACACCGCATTCCGCATTGGCGACTGCGATCATTCCTTACGGCAGCGAAGCGATCATGCAGGAAAAATTGCTGCATTTGATGCAAGGTATCGTCGCCGCACTGAATCAGGAGCACACCGCGCTGATCGGCGGACATAGTGGCGAAGGCCCGGAGATCGCGGTGGGTTTGACGGTGAACGGCACTTTGACCGCCGGCGCAGCTTTCACCAAAGTCGGATTGCAACCGGGCGACAGCCTGATTCTGACCAAGCCCGTCGGCAGCGGTGTGCTACTGGCGGCGAATATGTCGGCGCAATGCCAAGGCGACTGGCTCGATCACGCCGTCGAATGGATGCTACAAAGCAACCGTAACGCGGCGGCGATTTTACGCGCGCACAACATACGCAGCTGCACCGATGTTACCGGCTTCGGCCTGCTTGGTCATCTGCAGGAAATGCTGCTTGCGTCCCGATGCGGTGCTACCGTATCGCTGGATGCCGTGCCGGTGATGGATGGCGCACAACACTGCAGCGCGCAAGGTATTCGCAGCACACTCTATCCACATAACCGGAAAGCCAGCCGCTGCCAGACCTACCAAGGCAGTCATCCCTCCTATCCGCTGCTGTTTGATCCGCAAACCGCAGGCGGCTTACTCGCCGGTGTGCCTGCAATGCAAGTGAGATCTTGCTTACAGCAATTATGCGCTGCCGGCTACAGCGCAGCATGCATCGGCAGCGTCACCGCACCGGATTCGCCGATTGTACTGTCATAACCGCGAACCGAAGGATATCCGACGGTAACATGCTTATTAATTCCACGTTCAAATCAACGATGATGCGAATACGAGCCACGACAGCATCAATCCTGCGGCAAGGAAAAGTCGGTAACATCAGGGATTCAGGAATGGAATTACCAAAAGCCAAAAACAGCCCCGCGATCGAGAGCATTATCACCACGCATCACGATTTGTACCGCAGCGATGCACCGCCAAACTGTTGGATCAAGAAGCGCATATCAATGCCAATGCCGGTTTTAACAGGTTAAAACGCATGGTTTGCCGCCTAATCACGATGTGCCGCACATTCGAAAATAACGCGGGTTTTCGCAAATTACCCGTGTTGAAAAACGATCTCACCGACGAAGCTGTTTATACACTACCGCAACGGATGAAATCACCGCGTTGATGGCTAGCCTGGAACGCTTTATTAATGGCGATGATTTATCTAACTGGAATCCGTTACGATGTTTCATCATCAATTTGGATATACCGCTAAAAATGCGGCGACTGAAGCGGTAGTTCGACCACACAAACCGTACCCAACACATCATCCATTATGATTTTTTCTCGATAGCGAAAATTTCGAGAAATATCAATCTCAATTATTTACAACGTTGGCGAATGGTTTTACATTTTACAAATGATAGATTCAGGGGGAGAAACATTATGATTCGGTACAAAAAGCGCCGCCACTATAAATACACGTTGCACGAGACTTACCAACACCGTACCGACATTCGTCCGTCGCATCCCATCTCGACGCGATTTATCGATCTTGATACCACGGGTTTACTCACGATCAAGAAAAATTATGCATGGGACGGTGCCAGCGGACCGGTTTTGGATACCAGGAAAATCATGCGCAGTTCGTTAGTGCACGATGCTTTGTATCAATTGATGCGAGAACAGCATCTGTCGCAACAAGCCCGAGCACAAACCGATTGGTTATTGCGCGAGATTTGTCTGGAAGACGGCATGATGCGGTTTAACGCCGATTTGGTTTATCTGGCTGTGGATATTTTCGGTGCGCGAAATACCAAACCGGATTTGCATCAAGCGCCATGAAGTATGCGCCTTTGTTCATAACCCCCCCGGTACTTCGAGCCGACAGAACCGGGCCGTCAATCATCAACTGTCCATGACGTTACACCTATGAAAATTCATAGTCGCCATCGAATATCAAGAAAAAAGGTTCATCGGCAGTCTCACAATTTACCGGTTGAATCCAAAAATCTTTGCCGCGATACACAATTAACTTAAAACATCATTATTTCCAATTAATTATAGTGACTCCTTACAAGCAAGAGAACCCGCAGTCAGCGCCCGGTGAATGCTTTCATGCCAAATTTCGCATTTTTGCTCGAACAATAATCGCGCATTTGCCGGACTGGTCGACGGTAATCGCACCAATGTCGCGAATTCGCAATTGACACCGGGCAATACATAGCGCCTGAAGCAATTTTCCGCTTTATTGCCGTTGAAGAAAATATGCGAAATGCACCGACATTCGGCGAAGAAAGATCGAAAATCGTTAATCGTCTGCGTATTCGGTTCAATGCGAGTATCCAGGCTGCCCGTGCGTTCGCATGATTTGAGTACATCCCATAATGCAATCCTCGACGCTTTCAAGGCTTCAATTCTTGCCGAATACACGGTATTTGGTGCAATTTGTAACAACGGCGCCATGATCGGCCAAAAAGCATTGCGCGGATGCGCGTAGTATTGATTCGCCGCCAGTGATGCCTCGCCCGGCATGCTGCCAAGAATCAGGATGCTGGCATGACTGCCCACGACCGGTGGAAAACCGTGAATCACCGGCATGCGTTCACACCGATTGATCTACATAATAGCGCCGCAACCCGTTGCCCTGATAATTCAGTTCATATACTAAGGGGCGGCCGGTGGCGAGTTTTTGCTGCATAACTTGCAGCGGTGTCAGTTGATCCAGCAACATCATCAGTACGCGCAGGGTATTACGGTGGGATACGATCAATACGCGCTTTCCTTGGCGAATTTCCGGCAGGATAACCTCCAGCCAATAGGGTTGAAAACGTGCCAGGGTTTGTTGCATGCTTTCGCTCTCCGGCAACAGATTGCGGTCGATGGCGGCATAATCCGCTTGGTTGCCGGGATTACGCGGATCGTCGGGTGTCAAGCGTGGCGGCATCGCATCAAACTTGATCTGACAACCAAGAATCGGCCATATGCCGAATTGTTTGATCGCCGGCCAGCGGTTCATGCCTTCGAGCGCGCCATAATGCCGCTCGTTCAAGTGCCAGCTTTGCTGCACGGGAATGTCGAGCTGCATCGATGACAGCACGATGCGGGCTGTCTCCGCCGCGCGCTGCAACACCGAAGTAAAGCATAGATCGAACGCAAACCCTGCCTGTTTCAGCAAATAAGCCGCTTGCTCGGCTTCCCGTTCGCCTTTGGCGCTCAGCGCCACGTTGCTCCAACCGGTGAATCTTTTATCGCGATTCCAAACGCTTTGTCCATGACGCAGCAACACCAGCCGCGCGGATTGCGGCAACGGATTACCAATGTTCGGAACGGCTTTCAGCATCAGAGTCGCTTATTCATTGTGTTGCTGCGATGCTTTCGCGGCAGCCTCGGACGACTCTTGCCAAATCTGCCTGAGTGCGGACCACAAGCCGCTGCGGATGGTTTTGACGTACTGCGAATTGTCGGTCAATTCGTTGATCAGTCGGCGCTGCGCCCGGCCCAGGTTATGGTAGGGCATGCTCATGAACAAGTGGTGCGTAGCGTGATAGCGCAGTCCGACCGGCGCCCACAACGGGGTGATCAAAAAGTTGCCCGGAATGTTAATCGAATCCAGGTATTGCTCGGGCAGTGTCATTTTGCGATCGCCAGGATTGCGGTAAGCGTGCGCCGCCAACGTACGCAACGAGTTGAGAATAAACACCGTCACCGCCGTCAAATACCACAACACCAGCACCGAATAAGGCAGTATGCCGTACCATACCAGAGCGATCACGGTGGCGCCGAACAAGCAGGCGCCCAGTTCCTGCTGACGCCAATTGAGATCGTTGCGGATCGCATCGGGCGCGCGCCGGTAAGTGGGATCAATGGTGAGCGACGAAGCGCGCTCCCAGATAATTTTGCGTAGCGGCGGAATCAGATACGAAATCGGTGTCAGCAGCACAAAACGTACCGCCAGCGCAATCGGGATCAGCAGCGACAACAACACATAGACTATCATTTCAGACGGTTTGCGCGTCGCAAACGGCAGATATTCGCCATCCGCCGCGGTACCGTAGACATCCGGTTTGTGATGATCGTTATGCACGCCGTCGTAAGTGAACGACGGAATCATAAACGGAATACCGCTGAGTGCGTTCCACGCCAAGCGGAAATTTTGGAATGTGCCTTTTTTCAGGTGCGCCAGCTCGTGCACGAAAATCGCCGAGCGGTACAATGCCAGCACCGCGACCACAAATCCGCCCAATTGCCATAGTGAGAAAAGCGGTGAAAACAACGCGGTGAAAAATGCCGCCCAGCCTAGGGCGATATGAAACAGAAAATCGGTCCAATAAATCCATGGATTCGGCGTCATCAGGTCACGTACCAGATGGTGCGCTTCGCGCAATGGAAACTCCTTGACATAAGGTTTTTTTTCTTCGGCCGCCGCCGGTTGCTCGATATCGTGGTTCATGGCCAACAAGACTGCAGATAATCGATGATCCGCTGATTGATCGCCGCATCGGTAGCGTTCACCCGCCCCAAGTCCGGTACCGCAGGCCAGCCCGCGTCGGTAAAATCGATACCGGCGAATGATTTCGGCTGCGCGTAACGCGGCAACACGTGAAAATGCACATCGGGATCGACCATCATCAACATCAGGTAATTGATTTTGTCGTATTGAAATGCGCGGCTCAATGCCGCCTCGATGCCCCGGGTCACCGCGTGCATTTCGGTGAAACTCGCCTCACTCAATTCGGGGAGCGCCTTGACGGGTTCATGTGCGGCCAGCACCAGTGCACCCAGGGTGACTTGCGCCGGACGTAGCAATACCGACCAGTGGCGGTACGAACGGATAACCGTTTGCGGTGCCCCGAATTTGCGCATCGTGGCATTGAGATCGGAAGGTAGCGAATGTTGCATCATGCGAAGTTATTGACTGAAAATAATGCCTGCGCGGGACAGGTCTTCGATGAAATCGATCTCGCACCAACGCAATCCTTCGACGGAGCAGGCGTTGACCAGGTGTTGCCTGGCCAGGCGGTCGATGATCGACAAATACCACGATTTCAGCTCTGCCGGATGGCGCAGCGCTTCTTCAACCGCCTGACGAAAGAACCGTACCCCGTCGCCACGGAAATAAATCAATCCGATCGATTCCGCGTCGACCTGCTGCGGCGGTACGATTTTACTGACTTGCCGCACCCAGCCGTCGGTGTCCAATTGCACTTTCATGTCATCGGCATCGTAACTGTCCTTGAAATCCACACTGAGTGTAATGGGCGCGGCCGCTGAACTCAACACCTTGTTCAGCAGCGCGGCTTCGATCACGGTATCGCCATTCAGGATCAGAAAATCGCCGTCCATCTCAGTACGTGCGATCCAGCAGCTCGCCAGATTGTCCGCAACCTCATAAAAGGGGTTGAATAAAATTTTGATCGCCGGACAGTGTGAGTAGTGTTGTTGCAATAACGCTTCGATCAATCCCACCTGAAAACCGGTGATAATGGTGATATGGTCTACCCCGGCGGCCAGCAGCGCATCGATTTGCCACGCCAGCACGGGCTTTTCAGCCACCGGAAGCAGGCATTTCGGCGTATTTTCGGTCAGCGGCAACAGCCGCCTGCCTTGCCCGGCACTAAGAATGATCGCTTTAATCGGTTTGGCGGCTTGATGAGTCATAACGGAACTGGTTTCGCGCGAGCGATGTGATCGGTCCGGCATTGTAACGAAGTTTGGCCGGCACAGCTTGTTTTTAAAGCGAGATACCGCTCAGTTGCCGCAATTCCGCAACGATACGTTGCATTGCGCGCAAAAAACCGTCGACTTGCGTCGCGGTATTATCGCACCCCAAGCTTACACGCACCGCGCAACGCGCCAGCATCGGATCCACTTGCATTGCGTTCAACACATGGCTTTGACCCGGATTCACGCTGGAACATGCCGCTCCCGCAGCAACGGCAAAACCGGCCCGATCCAATTTCACCACCAGCGTATCGCCTTCGATATCCGGCAGCGCAAAGTAGCAGGTATTCGGAATACGCATCACCTGTCCGCCGAAGATCACCGCGCCCATGTGCGACAGCCCGGCTTCCAACTGATCGCGCAATCGGGCGGTATGCTGTGCGGTTTCCGCCCTGCGTGCTTGCGCCAATTCGCAAGCTGCGCCGAAACCGACGATCGCCGGTACGTTTTCGGTGCCGGAACGCATACCGTTTTCGTGCCCGCCGCCGTAAATCAGTGGTTTCAGCAACAACCGCTTATCGACGATCAAAGCCGCCGCACCTTTGGGGCCGTAAATTTTGTGTGCGGATAACGTCATCGCGTGCACGTTGAGCGACGAAAAATCCACCGGGACTTTACCCAACCCTTGTATCGCGTCGGTATGCACAAAAGCGCCGTGAAAGCGCGCCAATTCCGTAATGCCGGCGACATCCTGAATCACGCCGGTTTCGTTATTCGCCAGCATCACCGACACCAGATCCGGCTTACCGGTCTGCATTGCCACACTGGCGGCTTGCAAATCGACTTGCCCTTCGGGGTTGACCGCCAGTTGATGCAACATCCAGGCGTCACAATTGCGCCGCGCCAATGCCTGCGCCGGTTTCAGCACACACGGATGTTCGATCGCGCTGATGAACAGATGGCCGGGTTTCAGACTGTCCGCTGCGCCGCGGATAAACAGGTTGTTGGCTTCCGAACCACCGCCGGTAAAAATCACCTGCACCGGCTGCACGCCGATAGCATCGGCTACCTGCTTGCGCGCTTTATCGATCGCCCGTCGCGCCTGGATGCCATAGCCGTGGCGGCTGGACGCATTGCCGAATTCCTGTTGGAAATACGGCAACATCGCATCCAGCACCGTGTCGTCGACACGGGTGGTGGCGTTGTGATCGAAGTATGCCAGGGTCATGGGCGACTACAGCTTCACATCGCCCAAATCGTTTCGACTGCGGGCTTGCAGCAGGATAAAGCTGTTGTCATACAACGAATCGTCCTGCGCCACACTGACCCCGGTGCTGAGGATTTCCTGAACGATCTGCGGCGGCGTATCGGCAGGGAACAGGATTTGTACCAAGCCGTCGTTTTTTTCCGCCTCGTTCTGCGCCACTGCCAGGCGTTTTTTGATCGCCGGTGACAAGCGGTTGTTGACAATCATTTTATCGCCGGGGATGACAATTTTTTGCACGTCGAGTTGCTGCTTGGTTTCCCCGTTTTCATTCACTTCGGTCACTTTCACCGGCTCCGGCTGCACACCGGTTTGATTTCTCCAGATATCGGATTGCCGGTTGACGGATTGGGTGAATCCATCATTCGCCCATGCATAAGCCGCCATACCGCCCGCCAAACCGCCGATCCCCGCACCGATCGCCGCACCGCGCTTACCGCCTACCGCCGCGCCAATACCGGCACCGGCCAACGCACCCAAACCGGAACCCATCATGGTTTGCTGTTCTCTGGTCATGTTGCCCGCGCAACCGCCCAGCATGAATGCCGCCAGGGTAATGCTAATAACGAATCTCTTCATGATTTGCTCCTTTTTGTCTGTGATCGTTTGCTCCGGGATGCCGACATTGGCGCATTGTCTCTATATATATCGAATTTATTTGCAGCGACATCGTATGAATTATAGACGAATATGTACCGAAGGAAGAACGACGACACGAAATCCAGAGCGGGAGCAACGCATTGACGGTCGACTCATGGTTTCGCATCCTTCAACAACAATGCCCGACTGTATTGCAAAAACTCATCCAAATGCATTTGGATGATGTTGATCAGAATCGGCAATTGCAATATTTGATAATCGTACACCGCAATGTTACGAAAGCCGACCATACGTTTGAGGTTGCCAGCTAATGCCTCGCGATCCATTTGCCGTGCGCGAGCAGGGTGAACACATCGCGCGCACTTTGCGGGATACCGAGTTTTTCCCGTCGGATCAGGTGCTGCCCCATATCCAGAGCCGCCTCACAGGCGCGCTGGATGTTCAGGATGGCGGCGTCCTGACGGGTGAAGTCGGTAGAAAAGTTAACCGGATCGGCGGTGTATCCTTCCCGCGCCACACAGCGCTCAATGGTTGCCGCCTTATTGAGCAGCACATCATCGGCCATACACGCTGCCGCTGCTCTGGATATCGGACAACAACCCGGCGCGCGCGGTGTCCAGTTCGGTTTTCTCACTCAATATCGCCGCCTCGAACAGTGCCGCCTGCGAGTCTTGCGCCCACCAGCGGTGACCGGTAGTGATGATCTGATATTGCATCACGGTGGAAGCCGCGCGCAAATCCAGCAGATCGACCGGACAGCCCGCCATATCCGTCAGATCGCTCGCTACCATCCATAATGCCAGCGGTTCGGCATAACCCGCTACCAACACCGCCAAATCAAGATCACTCGCGGGCTGCGCAACGCCCCGGATTCGACTGCCGAAAGCGTAAATGGCCAGCAAACCGGGTATGCTGATTTGTAATTGTTGGATAATGTCAGTCTTTTTCATGACAACGATACACTTTCTCCCGCAGTTGCAACAGACAGGCTTGACGGAGCACGGGCCGCTCTTGCTCGGCCACGCCTTTTTTCGACATCATGAGATTATGATAAATGGCATTTGTCATTTCAGACGCTGCAACGGTCAATACGCCACCGGCAGCGGATCCAGGCTGCGCCACAAATACCATGTGGCAACCGAGCGCCACGGTTGCCACGGCTTGGCGAGTTCGATCATGATTGCTTTGCCGACCGCCTGCTTGTCGACATAATGCTGACTGATCGCACGTTGCAGACCGATGTCGTCGAGCGGCAACACATCGGGGCGTTGCAAGTGGAAGATCAGAAACATTTCCGCGGTCCAGCGGCCAATACCTTTGACTTTGATCAGCCTGCCGATAATGGCTTCGTCATCGATTTCCGTCCACGCGGTTTCGCTTAAATTCCCTTCCGTGAAGTGTCTCGCCAGATCTTGCAGATAAACCGCTTTCCGAGCGGACAAGCCGCACGTACGCAGCTGCTCCTCGCTAACGCCGGCGATCATGACCGGAGTGATGCCGGGTAGCGTGGCGATAACTTTCTGCCACACGCTTTCCGCGGCTTTGACCGAAATCTGCTGTCCGACGATGGAGCGCGCTAACGTGGTGAATGCACAACCGCGCGATTCCAGTG
This sequence comes from Nitrosomonas sp., assembly GCA_021582655.1. Lineage (GTDB taxonomy): Bacteria > Pseudomonadota > Gammaproteobacteria > Burkholderiales > Nitrosomonadaceae > Nitrosomonas. The sequence goes on along the minus strand of CP091135.1, from coordinate 179,866 downwards.
CGGCACCGGGAAATTGCGCGATCAGTTGCCGCATTACCGGATCGCAGGCGGACAGTTCTTGGCAGGCTTGCTGCCAGTAGGCGGGTATCATCCGGCGGCTGGCAAGTTACAACCATCCATCCGCTTTACGCTTTGCCAGCAAGCAAATCATTTCGCATCCTAAGTGCGCGGCGGCGAGTGCGGTGATTTGGCTGTGATCGTACGGCGGCGATACTTCGGTGATATCCATGCCGATCAGGTTGCAACCGGCCAAGTCGCGCAGCATCGCCAGCGCCTGCGCGGTGGATAATCCGCCGCACACCGGGGTGCCGGTACCGGGTGCGAACGCCGGATCGAGGCAATCGATATCGAAGGTCAAATAGGCCGGGCGGTTACCGACAATGCGTTCGATTTCGCCGGCCACCGCGTCGGTGCCGTGACGGTGGATCCAGGTCGCGTCAACGACATGAATGCCGAGAAAATCGTCGTTCCAAGTGCGAATACCGATCTGTACCGAATGTTTTGGATCGATCAAGCCATCGCGCACGGCTTTGTAAAACATGGTGCCGTGATTCAGTGAATCGGGCGAGCTATCCGGCCAGGTATCGCTGTGCGCGTCAAAGTGGATCAATGACAACGGCTTGCCGAATTTTTCCGCGTGCGCTTTCAACAGCGGATAGGAAATGTAATGATCGCCGCCGAACGTCAGCATCCGCGCACCGGATGCCAGAATGTGCCGGGCGTGGTCGGCGATGGCTTGATGGATCGTCATCGGATTGTGCGCGTCGAGATAACAATCGCCGTAATCGATCACGGCAAGCTGCTCGAACGGATCGAATCCCCAAGGATACGGCTTCAGCGATGCCACTTCCGCCGACGCAACCCGGATCGCCTGTGGGCCGAAGCGCGTCCCGGGACGATACGTGGTCGCCAGATCCAGCGGAATACCGCTGACGACCAGATCGGCGCCCTCCAGATGCTTGGTGTAATTGCGCCGCATAAAAGACAATACGCCGGAAAAAGTCGGCTCATCGACCATGCCGTACACACCGGTTTGGGCAACGGCTCTGTCGATACGGGTGTGAGTGTCGTCCGCCATGTGATTGCTTGTTCCTTCTGTCAAATAGTGCGGATCATTATCGGTTATTTTGCCGCCAGCCGCCATAACGACGTGATTTCCGCCACACGTGCCGCATGCAACGGATCGGCGGCATCCGAGACGCGCGGATGGTCGGGCTTGGTATCGGATTTTGCGATGACGCGCAAACCCGCGGCATCGATCATCGCCAGTAATTCGTTGCGTGTGCGTAAACCCAGGTGCTCGGCGAAGTCCGATAAAATCAGCCAGCCTTCGCCGTCCGGCAATAAATGTTCGTGTAATCCCTGCAAGAAGCCGCGCAGCATACGGCTGTCCCAATCGAAAATCGCGCGTTCCAACGGTGAACTGGGCCGTGCGGGAATCCACGGCGGATTACAAACCACCAATGCCGCCCGGCCTGCGGGAAACAGATCGGTATGCTGCAATTCGACCGCAGCGCTCAAGCCCAGGCGCGTCAAATTGTCATTCGCGCAGGCAAGCGCACGCGACTCGGTGTCGGTGGCGATAATCCGCTTGATGCCGCGCAATGCCAGCGCGGCTGCCAGCACGCCGGTACCGGTGCCGATATCGAACGCCACCGATTGCTCGATCAGCGATTTGGGCGGCGGCGCTTGCAACAGCAACGAGATGTATTCGCTGCGAATCGGTGCGAATACGCCGTAATGCGGATGGATGGTGATATCCAGCGCGGAAACCTCGACGCCTTGCTTGCGCCACTCATGCGCACCGATTAATCCCAGCAATTCGCGCAGCGATGCAATATAAGGCCCGGCGCCCGGACCATGCACTTCCAAGCATGCCGCACCCGCATCCGGCGCCCGGCGCAACGGAATGCTGTGATCGGCGTTGAACGGAATCAACAGCTTTTCCAAGATGCGCGCACGCTGCGATTGCGCGAGGCGATGACGATGAAAAATTTCAGCGGAAGAAAAATCTTGCGATTGCTTGTGCGCCGTTTTTTTACGGTCGATACGCCGCGCAAGCGCTTGCAACAACAACTTGGCGTTCTGAAAATCACCACGCCACAACAACGCCGTACCTTCGCAAGCCAACCGATAAGCGGTATCGGCGGACATGCGATCGTCGATCACTTGCACGCGCTGCGGTGGCGGTAAGCTTTTTTCGCTTTGCCAACGAACGGATCGGTCTTCATTGGCTTCATGCCAGCAAATAACCGTGTAATGCGCTTCGTCGATCGACATCTTGCCGGCTTGGTTATTCAAAATTGGATCCCGGCCGGCGCCACCGGTAATCCACGCACTTTGAATCCTGGTTTGATGCCGCGCTGCGCGAACCAACCTTGGTTCATTTCCAGCGCATAGCGTACCGGTTTGAGCGAACAATGCGAGCGTTCGCTGTGCGGTTTCATGTCTTTCAAATTGACGATCATTTCAGTATCGTCGATGAATGCGATAGTTAGCGGAATCAACGTATTACGCATCCAATAACAACGAATTTCGGAAGCATTATACATAAACAACATCCCTTCATTGACACCCAATTTTTGCCGGTGCATCAAGCCGGTGCCGTGCTGTTGATGGGTTTGCGCCACCTCGGCCTGAATCACATACATTCCGATAGTCAGTTCGACCGTGGGCAGGCGCGGTTGCGGTTCGGTTTGCGCGAAAGCAGGAATCGCGGCAAGCAAGCCCCATACAATGGCGACAGGTTGCCGCCAAAAACGTTTGATCATTGTTTCCCTTCATTGGATTGACTCGAGGCATCATCCCGCTGCGGCAATGCGATGGCTTCCGGCGCAGCGGTTGCCGGTTCCGGTGATTTGTTGCGCCGGGTGAATTTGGCGGTCAGCACGAAAAACAACGGCACGAAAAAAATCGCCAGGAATGTCGCCGCCAACATCCCGCCGAATACGCCGGTGCCGATCGAATGGCGGCTTGCCGCGCCCGCGCCGGAAGCGATGACTAACGGGAACACCCCGAGGATGAACGCCATCGAAGTCATGATGATCGGCCGGAAACGCAACCGTGCCGCTTCCAGCGCCGCATCGGCGAGTGTAGCACCGGCGGCGTAGCGCTGATTGGCGAATTCGACGATCAGAATGGCGTTTTTCGCCGCCAAACCGATCAACGTCACCATGCCGATCTGGAAATAAATGTCGTTGCTCAAGCCGCGCGTCCAAATCGCCAGTAAAGCGCCGAAAATACCGAACGGTATCGCCAGAATCACCGCCATTGGAATAGTCCAGCTTTCATACAACGCCGCCAGTACCAGAAACACCATCAATAGCGCGAATCCGATCACCGCACCGGATTGTCCTCCCGCTTTGCGCTCCTGATAAGAAATGCCGCTGTAGTCGAGCGTGTAACCGCGCGGTGTCAATACTTGATCGGCGGCTTGCTGCAATGCTTCCAGCGCTTGCCCCGAGCTGTAACCCGGCGCGGCACCGCCGAGCACCATCGCCGAATTGTAGCCGTTGAAGTGTGTGACCGGATCGGGCCCGCTGTTAAACTCGGTAGTGACCACCGAATCCAGTGGAATCATCGTCGATTGCCCGCTGTTTTGCGCACGCACGAAGATTTTTCCGATGTCGCCGGGATTGGAACGATATTCCGGCAATGCTTCGGTTTGCACACGGTAGATACGGCCGAACTTGACAAAGTCGTTGATGTACAGATTGCCGAAATACGCTTGCATGGTATCGAACACTTCTGAAATCGGCACACCCAATGCTTTGGCGCGCTCACGGTCGACCGTAGCGTACAGACGCGGTGCGCTGACGCGGAAATTGGTACTGGCCACGGCAATCGCCGGGTGTTCCATCGCCTTGGCGGTAAATTCCTGGGCTATCGCGGCAAATTGGCCAAAATCGCCGCCGCTCGGATCTTGTACTTGCACCGAGAAACCGCCGGTAGCACCGAGCCCTTCGATCGACGGCGCGTTGAACGCCAAAATCAATGCTTCCGGAATGCTGGCGAACTCCTGATACGCAGCACCGATCATCGCCTGAATTTGATCTTCCGGTCTGGTGCGGGTATTCCAATGATGCAACGGCACGAACATGGTGGCTTGATTGGCGCCGCGTGTGCTGAATACAAAATTCTGCCCGGCCAAGGTATCGGTGGAATGCACCGCAGGATTCCTCTGGAAATAGCCTTCGATACGATCGAGCACTTCCTTGGTACGCGTCATCGAAGCGCCATCCGGCAATTGCACCACGGTAATGAAATAACCTTGGTCTTCTTCCGGCAGAAAGCTGCCTGGCACTATCCTGAATAAACCGGCAATAGCGCCCAGCAACACAACAAACAGCGTCAGCGCCAACAACGAACGCTTGATGATCGAAACCACCGCATCGGTGTAGCGGGTTTGCGCCCAATCGAAAAAGCGATTGAACAGCTTCCAGAAGCCTTGCGGCTCGCCATGACCGGGTTTCAGCACCAGCGCGCACAGTGCGGGACTCAAGGTCAATGCGACAAAACCGGAGATCGCCACCGACAGTGCGATGGTAATCGCGAATTGTTTATACAATTCACCGGTAATGCCGCCCAGAAAAGCCACCGGCACAAATACCGCCGCCAGTACCAGCACGATCGCCACTACCGGGCCGGATACTTCGTCCATGGCCTTTTTCGCCGCATCGCGCGGCGACAATCCGCCTTGGGTGATATGCCGCTCGACGTTTTCAACCACCACGATGGCGTCGTCAACCACAATCCCGATCGCCAGCACGATGCCGAACAGCGTCAGCGTGTTGATGGAAAAACCGAGGGCCGCCAGGCCCGCCAACGCGCCAATCAGCGATACCGGCACCGCAACCGCAGGAATGAGCGTGGCGCGCCAGTTCTGCAAGAACACGAAGACCACCAGAATCACCAGCAAGGTTGCTTCCGCCAAGGTACGCAACACCTCTTTGATCGACACCTCGATAAATGTCGTAGTGTCGTAGGGAATGTTGTGCGATACCCCGGCCGGGAAACTTTTCGCCAGTTGATCCATTTCCGCACGCACATGGCGCACGGTATCGAGTGCGTTCGCGCCCGGGGCCAGAAACGTCAGTAAAAACGTGTTCGGCTGACTGTTCCAGCGGCCTTCCAGATCGTACGATTGCGCACCCAGTTCGATGCGTGCGACATCCCGCAACCGGATCATCGAGCCGTCGGGAAAAGCGCGCACAATGATGTCCTCGAATTCCTGAACCTCGCTCATGCGTCCTTTGGTGATGACCGGTATCGTCAGTTCGGTGCCGTTGGGCGTCGGCTCGCGGCCGATGCGTCCCGCCGGGAAATCACGGTTTTGCTCGCGCACTACGGTGACAATGTCGGTCGGCGTCAGATTCAACTGCGCCATACGCACGGGATCAAGAATCAACCGCATCGAATAGCTCTGCCCGCCGAAAATCATCGCGTCGCCCACACCCGGCAGTCGTTTGATATTGTCGAGTATGCGCAACAGCGCGTAGTTCGACAGATACACGTCGTCATGCTTGGGATCGGTGGAGCTCAGCGCCACGACCGCCAACAGGCTTGGCGAGGTCTTCTTCACGGTGATGCCCTGGCGGATTACTTCGTTCGGCAATTGCGGCTCGGCCAGTCGTTGCCGGTTTTGCGTTTGCACTTGCGCAATATCGACATCGGTCCCGATCTCGAACGTCAGCCGCAACGTCATGTGGCCGTCATTGGTGCTGACCGACTCGTAATACAACAAATTGTCGATGCCGGGTAACTGCACTTCGATCGGCCGCGCCACCGCTTCCGCCACCACTTCCGCACTGGCGCCGGGATAGTCGGCATCGATTTGGATCATCGGCGGAGTGATTTGCGGAAATTGCGCCACCGGCAGTTTTTGCAGTGCCACCAAGCCGAATACCACGATTACGATCGACAATACCGACGCGAAAATCGGTCGGTCGATGAAAAAATGCGACTTCATGGCGCAACCTGCCCGGCTGGCGATTCAGCAGATAATGGATTCGTAACCGGGGTGATGTTACCGGCCTGATACGGTATTGCGTTCACTTTAACCCCCGGCATGATGCGGAAGAATCCTTCCACCACCACCCGTTCGCCGGGCTGCAATCCGCTTTCGATGAGCCAGTCTTTACCATGCCAGGCGCTTGCCTGCACCGGCCGTACCTGTACTTGCTCGTTGGCGTCGACCACGAATACCAGTGAACCCGTCGGGCCTTGCTGCACCGCACGTTGCGGAATCAAAACAGCGTTCTGACGGATGTGACCTTTGACGCGCACCTTGACGAACTGGCCGGGATACAAATAAGCATGCCCGGGCGGTTGATGACCTTCCGGATGCGGAAACTTGAACCGTCCTTGCAGGGTCCCGGTTTGCGGCCGAATCACGGCTTCGGCAAAATCCAGCACACCTTCATGCGGATACACCGTACCGTCGGAAAATGTCAGTACACCGCGCAATTGAAAAATATCCGGACTTTCCACCTTCCGCTCCGTCACTTCGCGGCGGCGGCGCAGCAGGTAGCTTTCCGGTACATTGACGCTGACGTACAGCGGATCAAGCTGGGAAATGATCACCAGCAGCGTTTCTTGCGCAGTCACCAGACGGCCTTCGTAAAACTGACTGCGCCCGATGCGACCATCGACCGGTGCGGTGATCAGGGTATTGTCGAGGTCGAACTTGGCTTTGATCAGATCGTTTTGCGCCGCATCCAACGCCGCTTTGGCGGCTCGCACCTCAGCTTCGGCATCGTCGACTTCTTTTTTGCTGACCGCTTGCTTTTCCAGCAACGGCTTGATGCGCGCCAAATCCTGCCGCGCTTGCTGCAATCGCGCCTGCATCTGCGCCACTTTGGCTTTGCTGCTGAGGTGAATGGCCTGAAACGGCACCGGATCGATCAAATACAACCGTCCGCCTTTTTTCACGTCGCGGCCTTCGGTGAAATACACTTGTTTGATGATGCCGCTGACTTGCGGACGGATTTCCACCGGACGGAAAGCTTCGGTTTGACCGATGAATTCCGGCTCGTCCGCCAGCGTTTGTGTCGTGACCGTCACGACTTCCACTTGCGGCGCATGCGGCGGCGGCGCTTCCGGCGGCCGAGCGCCGCATGCGCCAAGCAAAATCAACAACCATACGACACCGACACTTATCCTGGTGGATTGAATCCGGAAAATTGATGGAGAAATCCACCCAAAAACTCGCTGCATAAGCCCCTCGATACGATTGTTATTGATTGAAAAGGAAAAACGATTACAAAAACAGAGTGGGATGAGTGACCCGGCCGATAAGTTCCGGCCGCAAAGCTACGTGCGAACGGATGCCGTACCGCTTACCCGTTCCGGTATGACGGCTGCATTACAATACCCAACCGCCCCCCAGCGCTTTGTACAACTGCACGACCGCGACCCAGTGCAAGCGCTGTGCTGTCATCAGCGATGATTCGGCATCGAACAAAGCGCGCTTGGCCAATAATACGTCGATATAGCTGGTAATGCCATTCTGGAAACGCAAATCCGCCAGATGCAATGCCGAGCGCATCGCCGCGACCTGTTCCTGCCGGGCGCCGCGCTGAGTGTTCGCGGTATGCACCGCGGTTAATGCGTCTTCAACTTCCTTGAACGCGGTTAAAACGGTTTGTTCGTACTGCGCCAGTGCCTGCCGCGCTTGCGCCTCCGCCGCACGCTGCTCGAAACCCAGGCTTTGTGCATTCAGCAATGGCCCCGCCAAACCAAGTCCGCTGGCACCGAATTCGCTGCCGGACAGCAGCAAATTGGACAATGCCGGACTGGCTACGCCGAGAAAACCGGTGATCGACAGTCGCGGAAAACGCGCGGCTTTGGCAACGCCGATGCGCGCGGTCGCCGCCGCAAGCGTTTGTTCGACGCGCAGGATATCCGGACGCCGCTGCAGCAGTTCCGACGGTAATCCCGCCGGCACTGCCACCGGCGGCGCTTGTTCCGACAATGCCTGGCCGCGCGCCACCGCCGCCGGATGTCTGCCGAGCAGCACGCTCAATTCATTTTCCTTTTGCCGCAATTGCCGTTCCAGGTCGGCGGTTTGCCTGACAGCATCGGCGCGCGCCGCATCGATCTGGTCGAACTCGATCCGCGAAATGACGCCTGCGTCCAATTGCGCCCGCGACAGCTCCAGCGATTCCTGCCAGGACATCAGTGTTTGCCGCGCGATTTCGTATTGCCGATCGAGTTGCAGCAAATCGAAATAGGCCTGCGCCACCGCGCTGACCAACGTCAGAATCACCGCGTGGCGACTTTCTTCACGCTCCAGCAGCTCGGCGCGGGCCGCTTCGTTGGAACGGCGGATCTTGCCCCAGATATCCAGCTCCCAATTCAGCGTCGCCTGACCATAATAGTTGAATGGCGTCGGAAAGCCGGGAAAGCGAAACCCTCCCATGCGGCCGAAAAACGGCGCGTTGGCGTCAAAGCCCAAATTCGGCAGAAAATCCATGCGCGACGCACCCAGCCGCGCTTCGAACTCCTCCACACTCGCCACCGCATGCTTAAGGTCCTTATTCTCCTGCAATGCCTGCCGGATCAACTGCTGCAACGTCTCGTCCTGCAGCAACTCCCACCAGCGCAAATTGGCGATCGACTCCCCTTCAGCCGGATCCAGCCGGAATTTCTCGGCGGTGTCGATCTTCGGGCGAATGTAATCGGGCCCCATCGCGCAGGCGGTAAGGAACACGATGGGAAGGATTGATGCGATACGAAACCAGCGGTGCATGTATTTCATGTTTGTATGGATATGAAGAATCAGTCTTATTTCTGCGAACGCCGGAGAAAAAAATAAAACCATCCGGCATTCAATAGATGGATGTTAAAAAATAAAAACCATATTTACCAGCGGAAATTAATCAACCCGGATGTGATTAATACCACAATCAAGCGACCGATCAAGGAGATATGATCATTATGCCGTAGCGCTTAATCGCGTATTCTACGACTTACGGTTGTAATTGAGCTTGGCGATCGACTGTAATCCTGATGGATATATTATAGGGAGTTACAAAAATGCAAATTCAGAAATTATCTTCGTTGATGCTGTATTCCTTGTTTGTGATATTGGTTAGCGGTTGCCAAGGACCTCCGGGCCCTCCGGGGATACAAGGTCCTCCGGGTCCCGGCGGTGCCCCTTATCCCATTGATCCGGTTTTTTCGGAATCATGGTCTGGCGTAACCGCGGGCGCAGCAGCAGGTTATTGTTTAGCAAAGCACCCCTATCAAAGCAATACCAATAATTCGTATACCGATGATGGTTATGAGAAAGCTGGAAGCCCAGGCATCGTGGGTGTGGTTCGGCGTAACTATGTTCATGGCCGGGCTTCCACAGAAAACGATGCGGGTGCCTCCCAGTCCTGTGAACAAGCATGCCGGGAAATGGGTAAACGCTATGAACCTACGCTTCAGGGGAAACCACTGCATCAGAAACTGAGTAACGGTTCTTTGATTGTCAGCGGCATTGGAGATATGGCTTCGGACGCACTCCCGGATTATGATTTCTACACTGGAAAGAATAATATTGCGGGAATGATCTCCAGAGCGAACACTTATCATACACAGGATGTGGCGCAAGCGGATTTCTGCTGCTGTCATGTTATAACACCTCGGTAAGCATTCGGGAAATGCTGATTAATGGGCCATACGGACGGAAAGCTGCCTGGTTGCGCGGCGCTCGCCTCCCAATCTGTCTATTGATACGTCTCGGTCGCCGTGTTTGGTGCGCTTCGTGCTGTATTCATTCACCAAACTGATCAGCGTTTCCTTAATGATTCCCATGCAGCAATTGCACGTGTTGCGCACCGGCGTCAAGGGATGCGCCATTGTCACGGAGAAACGCGCGGTGGCAATCAAGGCTCGGATCGACTTCGAGCTCGCTTCGCGAGCATTTTCGCAAGTTGATTTCTGACTGCGAAAGTGGGTCCAATCCCGTACCGCCTTCGCTTGAAATCAAGCTGAAGCGTCAGTGGATAAGCGTTATAGGGAACCAGGCCGTGAAATATATTCTTCCTTGGACGCATAAAACACGACATGGGATTGATATTCGAATCGTCTCAGGGATCGGATCCCAGTAAATTCAGCAGCAACGCCACCCTAATCAAGGATTTTCTGACAATACTTCGAAACGATGATTGAGTCCGGCGCGATAAGGTTTGGCTTGCTCCATACCAAAAATCCCAATGGTGATATCGGCAATATCGTACAAACAGCGTCATCGGAAAACTATCGGTCATTTTATGCAGTCCCCAATTCGGAAATTAACTTGCTCTTTAATTGGTGCACCACCTATAATTGCCTCCATAAATTCCACCTTTTTCGCTAACCATACAAAAAGGTTTCACGTGAAACACCCCGACAAACATTCTTTCAAAATACCCATCTTTTCAATGGCTTTAACACGATGAATCATCACACCGATTTTGACATTATCGTGGTCGGCGGCGGGCATGCCGGAACGGAAGCCGCACTGGCAGCGGCACGAATGGGGTGTCGAACGTTGTTATTGACGCACAATATCGAGACCATCGGGCAGATGTCGTGCAATCCGTCGATCGGCGGCATCGGCAAGAGTCATCTGGTGAAGGAAATCGACGCACTCGGAGGTGCGATGGGGATGGCGGCGGACGAGGCCGGGATTCAGTTTCGCGTGTTGAATTCGAGCAAAGGCCCGGCAGTACGGGCGACGCGCGCGCAAGCCGACCGGGTGTTGTATAAGCAAGCGATTCGTACCCGTGTCGAGAATCAACCGAATTTGCGCGTGATGCAGCAGGCGGTTGACGATCTGCTCATCGAGCGGGATCACGTGATTGGCGTAGTGACGCAATTGCAACTCAGCATACGGGCACGAGCGGTGGTTCTGACGGTCGGTACGTTTTTGGCCGGATTGGCACATATCGGCAAGAATCATTTCAACGCGGGGCGCGCGGGCGATCCGCCGGCGTTGACATTGGCGCAGCGCTTACGCGAGATGGAATTTCCCGCCGGGCGGCTCAAAACCGGCACACCACCTCGCATCGACGGGCGCAGCATGGATTATGCCAAATTACTGGAGCAGCCGGGTGATCAACCGGCGCCGTTTTTCTCGCTGATCGATACCGGTACTGAACATCCGCGCCAGATCTCGTGCTGGATCACGCACACCAACGCGGATACGCACGATATCATTCGCGACGGCTTGGTCGATTCGCCACTGTTTACCGGAAAAATCGAAGGTGTCGGGCCGCGTTACTGTCCCTCAATTGAAGACAAGGTGGTACGTTTTTCCGCACGCGAATCGCATCAGATTTTTCTCGAGCCGGAAGGCCTGCATACGCATGAAATCTACCCGAACGGTATCTCGACCAGCTTGGCGTTCGAGGTGCAGGTTAAATTGATTCATTCGATTGCCGGGTTGGAAAACGCGCATATCACGCGCCCCGGTTACGCCATCGAGTATGATTATTTCGATCCGCGCAATTTGAAGCGCTCGCTGGAAACCAAAACCATCGGGAACCTGTTCTTTGCCGGGCAAATCAATGGCACCACCGGGTATGAAGAAGCCGCTGCGCAAGGTTTGCTGGCAGGCATCAACGCCGCGCTGAAAATACAAGAGCGCGATGCCTGGTCACCGCAGCGGCACGAAGCGTATTTGGGCGTATTGGTCGACGATCTGGTGACGTCCGGCGTCACCGAACCGTACCGGATGTTTACCAGCCGCGCCGAATATCGCCTGCAATTGCGCGAAGACAACGCTGATTTGCGGCTGACCGAAATCGGCAGAAGGCTGGGATTGATCGACGATAACCGCTGGTTGGCGTTTTCGGCAAAACAGGAAACCATTCTGAGAGAACAGCAGCGACTCGATGCGATCCGGGTATCACCCGGTACGTTGCCGGAACAAGACGCCATTCGCGTGCTTGGCAAAGGCATCGAGCGCGAATACACGCTGACCGAGTTGCTGAAGCGTCCCGATGTGACGTATGCATCACTCATGACACTGCCTGGCACGGGTGAGCCGGTGGCGGATGCGCAAGTCGCCGAGCAAGTGGAAATTCAAGCTAAATATCAAGGCTATATCCAACGCCAGCAAGAAGAAGTAGCACGCCAGGCGCAATACGAAAACACCTTGCTACCGAAGGATATCGATTACCGCGCGGTTAAAGGATTGTCGAACGAAGTGCAACAGAAACTCAATCAGCATAAGCCGGAAACCGTCGGTCAGGCGTCGCGCATATCCGGCGTGACCCCGGCGGCGATTTCGTTACTGCTGGTGCATTTAAAACGCGGATTCGCGCCGAACGATGCTAAACAGCGCGCATGAGCTTGCTGTCGCAAAGCGTACGGTATTTGCAGGCACTTGATTCCGGTTTTGGCGTCGAGCCCGAACAACTTGCAAAGCACATCGAACAATATTTGTTACTGCTCGAAAAATGGAACCGGGTGCATAATCTGACTGCGATCCGCAATCCGCAGGATATGCTGGTGCAGCATGTCATGGACAGTCTGGCGGCCGTATCGCATCTGCAAGGGCCGATGATCGTCGATGTCGGCAGCGGCGCCGGATTACCGGGTATCCCGATCGCACTGGCAAAACCGGATTGGCAGGTAACGTTGGTGGAAAGCAATCAAAAGAAAGCCGCTTTTTTGCAGCAAGCAAAGATGACATTGGAGTTGAAAAACGTTGAAATCATGGCGCAGCGAATCGAACAGACCGAAGTCAAATCGGTGAATACCATCATCTCGCGCGCATTCTCGGCGCTCGGTGAATTTATAACACTGACTCAGCGATGGGCAATCGAGGCAAATGCCGGCTGCCGTTGGGTGGCGATGAAAGCACATTGCTCGGCGCAGGAACGCAATCAAGTGCAAGCGCCGTTTGCAATTGAACAAACCGTGACGTTGCAGGTACCCGGACTGGATGCGATGCGGCAATTGATCATCATCAAACACCGGCAGTCATGACCAAAATACTGGCTATCACCAACCAAAAAGGCGGCGTCGGCAAAACCACGACCAGTGTGAATTTGGCCGCAAGCCTGGCAGCATCGGCTAAGCGCGTGCTGCTGGTCGATCTCGATCCGCAAGCGAACGCCACGATGGGCAGCGGCACCGACAAGCAAACGATAAAGACCACGGTGTATCACGTGCTGCTCGGCAATGCGGAAATACAAGCGGCGCGGGTAAGCGGCACGCAAGGAAAATACCATTTGATTCCCGCCAATCGCGATTTGGCCGGCGCCGAAGTCGAGATGGTGGATTTCCCGCAGCGCGAATCCCGCTTGAAGGCGGCGCTGGCCGTTATCAAAAATGACTACGACTACATTCTGATCGATTGCCCGCCCGCGTTAAACCTGTTGACATTGAACGGCTTGTGCGCCGCACATGCGGTGATGATTCCGATGCAGTGCGAATATTACGCGCTCGAGGGCCTGAGCGATTTGGTCAATACCATCAAACGGGTGCGCGGCAATTTCAATCCTACGCTGCGAATCGAGGGCTTACTGCGCACCATGTTCGATCCGCGCAATAT
>CP091135.1:120456-166235 GCA_021582655.1 Nitrosomonas sp. | reverse complement strand
GCAAATACGACAAGCCGGTACGCATCGGTGTCAACTGGGGCAGCCTCGATCCCGAAATGCTGGCGCGTATCATGGACCAGAATGCCGCATCCAGCGATCCGCAGGATGCCAAGTATGTCATGCGCGAAGCGTTGATCACCTCAGCGCTGGAGAGTGCGACGAAGGCGGAAGAAATCGGCCTGCCGCGCAATAAAATTGTACTGTCCTGCAAGGTCAGCGGCGTGCAGGATTTGATCATGGTTTACCGGGAACTGGCGAAGCGTTGCGATTATGCATTGCATCTCGGTCTGACCGAAGCGGGTATGGGCTCCAAAGGTATTGTGGCATCAACAGCCGCGTTGGCAGTGCTATTGCAGGAAGGGATCGGCGATACCATACGTATTTCGCTAACGCCGGAACCCGGCGGCACACGTTCCCGCGAAGTGATCGTGGCGCAGGAAATCCTGCAGACCATGGGATTGCGCGCATTCGTGCCTCTGGTGGCGGCCTGCCCCGGCTGCGGCCGCACCACCAGCACTTACTTCCAGGAATTGGCGGAAAGCATCCAGGCCTATGTGCGCGACGAAATGGTGCAGTGGCGCGAACAATATGAAGGAGTCGAGAACATGTCGCTGGCCGTGATGGGCTGCGTCGTCAACGGCCCTGGGGAAAGCAAGCATGCCAATATCGGCATCAGCCTGCCCGGCTCCGGCGAAACCCCGGTCGCACCGGTGTTTGTCGACGGACAAAAAACCGTCACGCTGAAAGGCGACAATATCGCTAACGAATTCCGCCAGATCGTCGACAATTACGTGCGTGAAAAATACCCAAGAAAAGCGAGCTGATGGCAAACGCAGTTAAAGCAATCCGCGGAATGAACGACATTCTTCCGAATGAATCGTATCGTTGGATTTTTTTTGAACAAGCCGTACAACGCTGGCTGTCGGCATACGGTTACCGTAACATCCGCACCCCCATTGTCGAACAAACCGATTTGTTCGTGCGTTCGATCGGCGAGGTCACCGATATCGTCGAAAAAGAAATGTACACCTTCGTCGATCATCTCAATAACGACAGCCTTACCTTACGCCCCGAAGGCACCGCATCATGCGTACGCGCCGTCATCGAACACAACCTGTTGTACAATGGTCCGCAGCGGTTGTTTTATGCCGGACCGATGTTCCGGCACGAACGTCCGCAAAAAGGCCGCTACCGGCAATTCCATCAAGTCGGCGTGGAAGCGCTGGGGTTCGCCGGACCGGATATCGATGCGGAATTGATCGTAATGTGCGCCCGGTTATGGGATTTTCTGGGGATCTCAGGATTGCGTTTGGAAATCAGCACGCTCGGCAATGCCGAATCGCGCGCGCTGCATCGCATCCGGTTGATCAAATATCTCGAGCAGCACCGGGATAGCCTGGATGAAGATTCGTTACGGCGGTTGCATACCAATCCGTTGCGCATCCTGGACAGCAAACACCCGCAAATGCAGCAACTGATCGAACATGCGCCGAAATTGATGGATGACTTGGACGAAGAGTCCTGCGCGCATTTTGAGACCCTGCAGCGGATTCTGCGCGAACAAGGGATTAATTTTGATATCAACTTGCGCCTGGTGCGCGGATTGGATTACTACAACCGCACCGTGTTCGAATGGGTAACCGACAAACTGGGCGCGCAAGGTACGGTTTGCGCGGGCGGACGCTACGATGGATTGATCGAGCAAATAGGCGGGAAGCCGGCTCCGGCGTGTGGATTTGCGATGGGTGTGGAGCGATTGCTGACATTGATGCAGGAATGCGGAACCGGCATCGATCCGCAGGTTCCGGATGTCTATCTCATACATCACGGTGACCAAGTTTTGAGTTACGCCTGGAAATGCGCCGAAGGCTTACGCGATCAGGGACTGGATGTCATGCTGCATTGCGGCGGCGGCAGTTTTAAATCGCAAATGAAGAAAGCCGACGCATCCGGCGCCAAGTATGCGGTGATCATCGGTGACGACGAATTCAATGCGCAACTGGTCTCACTCAAATCGCTACGCGAATCCGTTGCGCAGGCGACGGTACCGCTGCACGACGTGGCGGAAATCGTCAGACAACAAATTTGATTCAACAACACCCCAAATCAGACAGGAAAATACATGGCCTATTCGCACGCGGATCAAGAAGATATTGATGGACTCAAAACCTGGTGGGCAAGGTTCGGCAATGCGATTACGATCGTGCTGACCGTCGCCCTGGTAACCGCCGGTGCAACCAAAGCCTGGCAATTTTACCAACAAAAACAAGCGCAGCAAGCCGCCGATCTCTACGCGTTGCTGAAACAGGTACAAATCGGCGGCGATACGGTGAAAATCAACGACGCCGCACAATTATTGATACAAGGTTACCCCTCCAGCGGCTACGCACCGCGCGCGGCTTTGATCGCGGCACAGGCCGATGTCGAGGCGGGAAACAATCAACGTGCAATACAACATTTGCAATGGATGATCGATCATGCCAAGGAAACCGAAATCCGCGATCTTGCCAGATTGCGAATATCCGGAGTTCTACTCGACGAGGGCAAGTACGACGAAGCAATGCGTTTGTTGAACGCCGGACATAACGAAGCTTTTACAGGACTATTTCTGGATCGCAAAGGCGACATTCAAGTAGCCGCGAATAAAATTTCCGAAGCGCGCCTCAGTTATCAAGCGGCTATTGATAAACTGACCAAAAGCAACAGCTACTACAATATCGTGCAAATGAAACTGGATAGCCTGGGCGAATCCGAATAACCGATTGACGTGATTGTTTTTTTGAATTTTGCCAAACAAGGATACTTATATCTTTTAGCGGCCTTTTTTACACTATGGCTGCCGGGATGCGCCAGTTCGCTTAATCCGTTCGATATGCGCATTGCCGAAGATCTAAGCACGGCGATTTCGGATATCTTCGAAAAAGAAGAGGTCGTTGTCTACGAAAAGGAAGAACTCGACGCACTCAAAGCAGCCAATAAAATCCCGCTGAAATGGAAAGACAAGCTAAGCGAAAATGAAGTGGCTTCATTCAATATCGTATCCAACCGGGGAGCCGTTTACGCCGCGGATGAAAACGGCGTTCTAGTCAAATACGATGAAGCGACCGGCAAGCAGCTTTGGCGGATAAAAACCAAAAACCGCTTCTCCGCCGGAATCGGTATCGGCGAAGGACTGATTCTGGTCGGTACGTCGAAAGGCGAAGTGCTGGCCTATAACGAAGATGGACATAGTGTATGGCAGTCCCCGCTGACCAGCGAAATTCTCAGTTCACCGCAAGCGAACAATAATATTGTCATTGTCCGGACCGTCGACGGGCGGATTTTCGGTCTGGATGCACTGGACGGCAAACGCAAGTGGATCTATCAAGGCGCAACACCGCCGCTTACCGTTCGCAGCAGCGCGGGGACCGTGATTACACACGGCGCGGTGTTCGCCGGATTCCCCGGTGGAAAAATGGTGGCGCTGAGTCTTTTCAGCGGCAACCTTGGATGGGAAGCCCCGGTCTCCCATCCGCGCGGCGTTACCGAGCTGGAACGCATGACCGATGTAGCCAGCACCCCCGCCGCTAACAATCGGCTTGTATGTGCGGTCGCCTACCGCGGCCGTGTCGGATGTTTCGCCCTTAACGACGGCACGCAGATCTGGAGCCGGGAATCGTCAAGTAGCGTAGGATTGGCGTTGGATAACGACTACGCCTATGTCACAGAAGAAAACGGGGTCGTTGCCGCATACGACTTAATCAGCGGCGCCACCATGTGGAAACAAAGCAAGCTCGGCAGCAAAAAACTAACTAAACCCATCATTACAGGACAATACGTCATTGTTGCCGACCATCAGGGTTACGTCAATGTGCTACGCAATTACGACGGCGCGTTGATCGCCCGCGCCGCAACCGACGGCAGTTTGGTGAGGAATTCCATTGCACCGCTGATGGACGGTTTTGCGGTGCAAACGGCTAAAGGCGGCATCTACGCCTTCAGCACGCAATTTTAATTTTGCGCGTGATCCATAAACCGGTTAATTTGCATCGCAACCTTTTTCATTCATCGATCGCAGTGCACGGTATAAATAACGCATTATGAAACCCACGCTCGTTCTGGTTGGCCGGCCCAATGTCGGCAAATCCACATTATTTAACCGTCTCACACGGACACGCGACGCGATTGTTGCCGATATTCCCGGACTTACGCGTGATCGCCATTACGGTACCGGCAGAGTGGGCGACAAACCCTATTTGGTGATGGATACAGGCGGCCTGGAACCGATAGCCAAAGACGGCATCATGCATGCGATGGCGCAGCAAACGCTGCAAGCCATTGACGAAGCAGATAAGGTATTGTTCATCGTCGACGGGCGTCACGGCGTCACGGCGAACGATATGCGCATCGCCGAGCAATTGCGCAAATCCGGGCAAAAAATTTTGCTGGTGGTCAACAAAACCGAAGGTATGGCGACGCAAGTAATAACCGCGGAGTTTTACGAACTCGGCTTGGGCGAGCCCTGCGCCATTTCGGCGATGCACGGTGACAACATTCATGAACTTGCCGAATGGGCGTTGGCGGAGTTTCCCGATGCCGTGGAAGAATCCTCCGAAAGCAAGCACCCCAAGATTGCCATCGTAGGCCGCCCCAATGTGGGGAAATCGACATTGATCAATACCTTGCTCGGCGAGGAGCGTGTTATCGCCTTCGACCAACCGGGCACCACACGCGACAGTATTTATATCGATTTCACCAACAAAGGCAAGCAATATACCTTGATCGACACCGCCGGATTGCGCCGCCGCGGCCAGGTGCACGAAACCGTCGAGAAATTTTCCGTCATCAAAACACTGCAGACCATCGAAGACGCGAATGTCGTCGTATTGGTGCTGGATGCGCGTCATGAAATTTCCGATCAGGATGCGCATATCGCCGGATTCATCCTGGAAACCGGCCGCGCCCTTGTGATCGCGGTCAACAAATGGGATGGATTGGACGATTATCAGCGCGATTCGATCAAACGTGAATTAAGCCGCAAGCTGGCATTTCTGGGTTTTGCGCAAGTACACTATATCTCCGCATTGCATGGCACAGGAATGAAAAACCTGCTGCCTTCGATCGACCAGGCATACGCAGCTGCAATGGCACATTTGCCGACACCCAAATTAACCCGTGCATTGATCGCCGCCATTGAGAAACACCAGCCGCCGCGCGGCGGCATGTCGCGCCCTAAAATGCGTTACGCGCACCAAGGTGGTTCCAATCCGCCGCTGATCATCGTGCATGGCACCATGCTCGAGCATGTACCGGACACGTACCGGCGCTATCTGGAAAACACCTTTCGCGAGCATTTCAAATTGATCGGCACGCCGTTGCGCGTCGATTTCAAAGTAGGGCGCAATCCCTACGCCGACAAAAAACCGGAACCGCCCACCGAAGCCGAGTTGCGTCGGGCGCACAACCGGCGGCGGCGCAATCGAAAAAAATATGGATAATATCCCCAACATAATCCAGTAGAGGAGCCTGTCCCATGACTATCGAAAGCATGAATCACTTCACGGTATTAAGTCGCGATCTGGAAAAAAGCAAAGTGTTTTATATCCACCTGCTGGGACTCAGGGAAGGCTACCGTCCACCGTTTGCTTTCCCCGGCGCCTGGCTTTATGCGGGCGATCAAGCGATTCTGCACATCATGGCGGGAAAGCCGGTACCGGACAACCCGGCCGGCGTCATCGATCACATGGCGTTTACCGCGTCCGATCTGCAAGCCGTTGTCGATGTACTGAAACAGCATCAAATTCCGTATCAACTGCAGCGCTTGCCGGGATTGAACCATTGGCAGCTATTCTGTCATGATCCGGACGGCGCGAAAGTTGAGCTCGATTTTTCCCCGGATGAACCGGAACCACACCAATAACCTGCATCCCGCTCGCCCCGGCTTCGCACAACCGCTCATGAAACTTGGATCAACGCACCCGCCGGTAGCCGGCATCATCCTCGTTGCCTTGATGCTGCTCGTCAACGGGTGCAGCGCGATCCGTGTCGGCTACAATCAAGGGCCGTTTCTGGCATGGTGGTGGCTCGACGGCTATGTTGATTTCAACCAGGAACAAACGCCGCATGCCAAGCACGCGATTCATCAATGGTTCGTCTGGCACCGTCACGCGCAACTTCCGGCTTACGCGGACTGGCTTGCCGCGGTGCGCAACCACATCGGCGGCCCGGTAACTTCAGCCCAAGTCTGCCAATGGTCGGACGAATTGCAAGCCATGATCGCGCCGGCCTTTGATCAGGCCGCGCACCTGAGTGCAACGGTAGTGCCGCATTTGGGCGAAACGCAATGGCGCCGCCTGGAACGGCGCTACGCGAAAAGCAATGCGGAGCTCCGTCACGACTTCTTACAACCGGACCCCGAAGACCGGCGCCGGGCATCCATCAAGCGTACCGTCAAACGCATCGAAAACCTCTACGGCGATATCGACGAAACACAGCGACGCCTCATCACCACCAGCATTGATGCTTCGCCCTTCAATCCGGAAGCATGGCTTACCGAACGGCACCGGCGGCAACAAATCGCGTTATTGACGTTGCGCCGACTCGCTATCGAATCAAGCGACACAGCACAAACCGAAGCCGCGATCCGCGAACTGATCCAGCACACCTACCGATCCGATGATCCCGGGTATCGAGCTTATCAATTGCAACTCGCGACGTACACCTGCGACTTTATCGCCCGCATGCACAACAGCACCTCCCTCGTACAACGCCAGCACGCACATGACAAGTTAACTAGCTGGGAAACTGATTTCCGCACACTTGCTGAAGATAGCCGGCAAAAAGCCGCAGTGGCGGATTAACAGGTCACAGCAAACGATGCCGCACTAGTCGCTATCGTTACACCGCTTGAACGCCGCCCAAATAGGACGGTGATCGGATATACGATTTTGCGCCGCGGTATCCCGGTTATTCGCTGCATCGGTAAAGTACGCATCGAAGCTGTATTCGATTCTCATCTCACCGGCATAATCTTCCTCGGTAGGCTGGCGCCACAACAGCTTGTCATAAATGTTTTCATTGAAAATCGACGTACCCATTCCGGCACGTGCATGAGTGAACTGACGTCCGCGCAAAAAACGTGCGCCGTCTTCATCGGCGAGAACAGGCGACCAGCGGTTGCGCTCGATGTCTACGCTACTGTCTGGATCACCGTTGAAATCGCCGGCCAGGATTACATCGGGATCCCAGGTAAGCTCCTTCGCTTGATCCGGAATCAGGCGATAATATCGTTCACGCGCATCACCGTCCGCTGGAGGAGGTGCATGAAAGCATGTCATCACGAAATCAAAACGCTTGTTCTCTTCCGTGCAGATTCCTTCCTTGACACCCAGGTAAGCGTAGGTAAAACGGCGTGCCTGTCCGTTAATATCGCCCATTTTTTTTACACCGGTTTTGGTTCTGGCGATCGCACGTTCAAGCTGAATGATATTGCGGTTGTAAAAAATCGGACAATATTCATACGTCTGGCCGTCACGCCCCATGCGGCGGGTATGATGCTCATCGTCACCGACGGCCAGCTCATAGCCGAAATGCCGCATTGCCGCTTTCAAGTCATCCATATCGAAACGTTTACCATCGACAACCTCTTGTAGCGCAACCACGTGCAAACCCATACTATCGATATATTGTGCGACAAAACGCGCAATGGTGCGGTCCGGATTATCAGGCTGGCCACCAACCGGTTTCATGCGGTACTGCACTTTATTGGCCCCCATCCCTTTCAAATTCCAGGAACCCACTAAAATGACACCGGTATCGGCGCTCATCTCTTCACCGAAAATCTGCGGACGAGGTGCATTCGCAAACCCTTCGGCATCCGGTGCGAATTCATTTTCATTACCAACCATAACATTGCGACGGAAAGGCCAGCGGTAATATTCGCGCGCATCCCCAGGATGTTTATAGACCTCGAGATCCGCGTCGGTTTCGTTCTCCACTTCGCCATTTGGCGGGGGTGCGCGAAAAAAAGGGGTGCTGCTGCATGCGGTCAGTAAGGCGACAACAAGAAATATCGTGATATTCTTCATAATGTCATTGTATTTAATGGTTAATTTTAAAAATGTTGTACGCCGTTAATAATCTCCTGTGAATGATAAAAATAACCGTAAGGGTCGGTCTTGATCGATCGTAAGCTCATCCGAGTGCTAATGAAGCAAGCGATCGGGGTTTGTCCTTGCTCGCCGCGCATACAAGGCAAGTTCGGTATCGCACTATCATTGATATCGTTCTCGAACCAGATACTGCCATCGGGCGCGGGTGCTCCCGCAGGCACAATCAAAGGCCCGATGCTTAGAATGATTTTATGGACAAGACCGCTGCGAAAAGGCACCAAACACCCCCGTTGCGACCACTCACACTCGTTCATTTCATTGAGAAAACTGCAGTACAAAATATTTTCCACGGTCAGAGTGAAATTCATCCAATCATCGCTGCCGGTTGCTTCCCTGGCCAGACGCCGAGCTGATTCCCAATTAAAATACAGCTGGGCATGCGTCAACGGCCAGCCGTGGCCACGCCGATCCAATTCCCGGACGATGCAGCATAATGCCGCACTTATCTCGCGTTGCAAGTCGTCAATGCTGGCGAGTAATGCACCGTACCCTATTAATTCAATTGCAGTAAGCACAGGACCCACCATTGGGATCGCTTTCTTTGCGGATTGCTCGGGAAGCTTACGCTTGATGATGCGTTCGATCAGTTTCTGAATGATCCATTTAATCAACCGGCCAATCACAGGACGGACGGTTTCATCCGCCGCCCCGGCCAGGTCATCCAACAAACCCGAGTGATAAACGGAGCGCAGCAATAGCCAAAACGCGGCAATATCCAATCTCAACCGCTCTTTCAATCGACCGACGGCATCGATCGCAGCGGCGTCGTCCAAACCACTCAATCCGTCTTTGACTTGCCGCACATCCTGCAAGGCGCGGCCGATACTTTCTCCCGACAACCCAAGGCTTGGGTCGTCTTGCTCCAGCACCAGATGCGCTTCGATCAATTCCAGGATTTTGATCAAATCTTCCTTGCGCTTTCCATATAGCGCTTCAATGTTGCAATTGATGAAGCGCACCAAATCAACCCACAATGCCAACGGAATACTCGTCAACACTTCCTTTAAGCGTGCGGCGTTGCGGATTGTATTGATGAGGTTGACGGAAGGCGCGTAACGCAATAGCTCGACCAACTCGTTGCGTGCTTTAATCGCCTCCGGCATACGCTTGATCAATTCATCCAGTTGCTCATCAGTCAGCTCTCTGCAATCGAAAGGCATGATGGCTCCCCAGTTTTTCGTGGTTAAGGATTCTCCGGCCCCAAAACGGTCGGCAGCGACGGAATCCAAACGGGCTCCATCAAACAGCCGCGTAACCGGCGGCGGTTCTGATCCAGGCACACAAAATGCACGACACAGCCGTCAGGAATGTCTTCGCCTATCGCAAAATACAGTTCATTATCAAATGGATGTATACATTCGGTACGCCGCAAATCGCCACCTAAGGAACGGTGCGCCTGTAGCTGCACAAAATAAGGATAAACCGGATCGGAAAAAGATTGCCAATGCAAGGCAAGGTAGGCGCGGCTGCCGATTTGCTCGACACTTGCGCTGATTGTCAATGGTGGCGGACCATACCAAAAACGACTGATCCGACTACACAACAAACGCCAGAAACGTATCATAAGACCGCCTCCTGATGAGTGGATCCGAAGGAACAAACCGCAGCGCTTCCCCGGTACTTCAATGTACTTAAAATCTAATCCCGGGTCAAATACAGCCATTCGAATTTGATCCGGAGTTCTTTTTACCGAAAGGAGAAACTCGCTGGAAACCGCCAGCATAAAGGATCACACCGTATTACACGGCTTGTATCAGGCATTGCCGGTAATGCGTTGCGCTTATAATGAACGTAATGAACGTAATGAACGTAATGAACGGGCGTTCAGCCAACCATGCGCGCCCTGAAGCTGTCCGGTCTGATGCGGATATTCAAGTACCGCGGCGCCCCAAAAAACCAAGCAACCCCAAGCCAGCCAACAACATTGCGTAAGTCTCCGGTTCCGGAATAGCAGCCATCGGAACATTGAATGCAGCGCCACCGAAAATTGCCACATCACCTTTGGTTGCGTTCGGATTATGCTCTCCGAGTTGCACGATTTTTAACGTATGCGCAAGGGAATCCAGTCCTGTTACCACTAAAATTCTATTTCCCGCTTGGTACATATCATACGTGCCCACATCAATGTCATCGACAAAAAACTGGGCGAAACCATCGTTATGATCTCCCGCCATGACAAACCCGATGCTATTGCTGATGACGGAAAACAGTGTGGTTGCCTGACTGGTTCCGAAAATACCCGCAGCCGAATCATCAAACAACCACAATTCCCGTATACCCCGCCCGCCTGTGGGGCCATCACCGGTAACAACCCAGTCGATTCCGCCGCGTCCTGCATTTCGGTATTCAAGCACAGTATTTCCATAAACACTCAAGGGATTACCGTTCTTCTCTGTGGTCACTAACGGTATCCATTCGATAGATAAAGCCGATACCGGTGCACTGATCAGCAGCAATGTTATTAACAGAATTCGCATCGTTCTCCGCCCCATATCACCATAAAATTGAATAATTGCATTTCAGTCAAGCTTGTCAGATCGTGATTATTCGCCGGAATACTGAATTCAATCTTGAGAATAACGGGGAATTCCACCCGCTTTTTTGCGATAAGTGGAAATTTAGCGGCAAATGACTGACACCGCCCTCGGGAACAAACGAAAATTTACTATGAAAACAACACCCCAAAAACACCGCTACGCGCCGGTGTGAAAGTAACGCCTGAACCCCAGTAATCCTGCGAATCCTGCACACAGCAACCAGACGGCTGCAGGCTCAGGCACCGCGCTTGCTTGAAAAATCACATCGGATGACGAAGAAAATGTCAGAGGACCTAGCGAGGAATCAACGTTAACAAATTGATACAACCCAAAGACATTTCTTCCTACCACCGGCCCAAACGAATGCGTCAGATCAACGGGAGCCGCTAAGAAGAAATCAAACAAATCCAAATTCCCGTTACCTGCACCTAATGAGAAAAAGATAGCATTGCCGTTGATGCCCAGCCGGGTCTCATCAATAATGGTTGTCATGCCCAAACCGGCAATAGTGATCTGGGAGCTGATGAGCGGATTGATATCCAAGCCGCGAAATAAAGAGGTATCGCCTTGCAATTTGATGGTAAATGCAGCATTCGTAAAAGCCGTATCTGCCAGCAAACCGCTGCCCGTACCTTTGATCGAATAATTCAGGATGGTTGCATGCGCTAACTGACTACCCCCGAGAAATGCAAGCAATATCAGTATAAGTATCGAATTTTTATTCATTCCTTCTCCAATTAACGAGTTTGTATTAGAAATCTTTGCCGGACCAATTGTAGACGGAAACGAGTGCTTTTCGCATGACAATCCTACTTTATTTGGATTTTCATTTTCCTTACCGAGGCTTGCCTCGAATGCTGCACGATCATCCAGAATAATTCGGCATTGCATTCGCTAATGAAAAAAATCCGGCTGCGCCACATACCCCTCAGGGTAAAAATGATCCGTTCGGCTTTCCCGCTGGCTTGCAAACGATCGAGCGAGTAAACCCCTGACCGATATCGTGTTGTCCGCAAGCTCTGACGAAAGCATGGTCGTGAGTCTCTTTTTATCACTCGAGTTGACACGCTCCATACCTCCGATCTTCTCGCCGATTTGTATCATCAGCTTCTTTCATTTTTGATTTTCATAGCGATTGCGATTACGTGGTACAGTTAAGCATACCCCGGCCGGGCGATGTCTGCATGATTTTTCAGCGTCCCCGGCCATCCATTTTCAACAGATTGCCGCGGTTATCGACGATGCTGGAATTACGCAATATCACCAAGGGTTATGCCGAAGGCCGGAAGGTACTAACCAACTTGAGCTATACGCTGTCTACGGGCGAGTACGTCGCCATTATGGGCGAATCGGGAGTGGGAAAATCAACCTTATTGAATTTGATCGCCGGGCTGGATAAGCCGGATGCGGGTGAGATTTTGATCAACGGCACAGCGGTTTCGTCACTCGATGACGATGCCGCGACGCGATTGCGCCGCGAACAGTTCGGGTTTATTTTTCAGGCGTTTCATGTATTGCCGCATTTGACACTGGCGCAGAATATCGCGTTACCGCTGTTGTTGAATAACCAAACGACGCAACGCGTAGTGCAAATGCTCGGGCAAGTGGGGCTGCAAGGACGCGGCGATGATTTTCCGCGTCAGCTGTCGGGTGGCGAGCTGCAGCGCGTGGCGATCGCACGGGCGTTAATTCACCGGCCCAGTCTGGTGCTGGCGGATGAGCCGACGGGCAATCTCGATCCGGATACCGCGCATGAGATTTTGCAGCTGATGCGCAACGAAATTAAAACCAACGGCGCAATGGGCATTCTGGTGACGCATTCGCACGCGGCAGCAGCGACTGCGGACCGGGTACTGCAATTGACCAAGGCAGGCTTGCGACCCATCAATCCGGGTAGCAGCGCATGAACACGGCGACGTTATCGCGCTGGTTATCATGGGGCGAGTGGCGCGCGCATTGGCTGCAACTTCTGGTAGCGCTGACCGCGATCGCGATCGGTGTGGCGATGGCGTTTTCAATTCATTTGATCAATACCGCGGCATTTAACGAATTTTCCGCCGCCAGCAAAAGCCTGTCCGGGCAATCGGATTTGCAGGTACACGGTCGCAGAGGTTTTTTTGACGAACGGCTGTACCCGCAGCTCGCCGGCCATGACGGCGTGCTGCTGGTGAATCCGGTATTGGAATTGGACGTGATCGTCCCCGGCAAACAGCAAAACCGCAACGACCACCGTCTGAAAATCATCGGCATCGACATGTTCCGCTCGATGCGGATTGCACCGGATTTGCTGGGCCTTCCCAAGGAAGGCAAAACACTCGACCGGGTAGCGGAGGATACTGTTTTTTTGTCACCCGCCGCGATGGAATGGCTGCAAGTACGACAGGATGATCTGCTGCAATTGCACGCGGGATTGGAAACCGTCACGTTACGCGTAGCCGGCGGTTTGGTGCGCGCACGTGCCGGGCAACGCATTGCAGTGATGGATATCGGTGCGATGCAATGGCGTTTTCAGCAATTGGGCGTATTGTCGCGTATTGAATTGAAATTGCGCGACGGCGTCAATCATGCGGCGTTTAAGGCGCAACTCACCCGCGAATTGGGCGATGCATTCATTGTCGCCGAACAGGCCGATCAGGAACAGCGCATCGCCAATATGTCGCGCGCTTACCGCGTCAATCTCAACATGTTGGCGCTGGTGGCGTTATTCACCGGCACGTTCCTGGTATTTTCCACGCAGGCGCTATCGGTGGTGCGGCGGCGCCAGCAATTCGCGCTGTTGCGCGTACTGGGATTTACCCGCCGGCAACTGTTGCGGCAAGTAACCGCCGAAGGCCTGGTGCTGGGCATTACCGGTTCGTTACTGGGGTTGGCGCTGGGTTATGCGGCAGCGGTTCTGTCGATTCAGCTGCTCGGCGGTGATCTGGGTACCAACTTCTTCCCCGGTGTGAAACCGGGCATTCATTTGGATCCGTTCATGGCGCTGCTGTTTCTCGGCGTGGGCGTCACGGTGACATTACTGGGTGGCATCGTACCGGCATTGGAAGCTTCCCGCGCCAAACCGGCATTGGCATTACGCGCCGGCAGCGAAGATACCGCCATGGCGAAATTATCGGCACCGTGGTTTGCGCTTGCTTGCTTGGCCACTGCACTGGCATTCACCCGATTGCCACCGGTTTTCGAGCTGCCGGTATTCGGTTACCTGGCGATCGCATTGCTGCTGATCGGCGGCATCACACTGATGCCGCATTTTACCGCCCGGGTTTTCGCGCGGTTATTGAAACACAACCCGGACAATGCCAATGCGGTATCGATGCTGGCGCTGGCGCGCCTCGCCCATATGCCGAATCAATCGGCGATCGCATTGGGCGGTATCCTGGCGAGCTTCAGTCTGATGGTGGCGATGGCGATCATGGTGACGAGCTTCCGGGTATCGATCGACCATTGGCTGAGTCAGGTATTACCGGCGGATTTGTATATACGCACAGCGGTAAGTGGTGATCAGGGCGGATTTCAACCGGATGCGCAACAGTTGATCACGGCGCTGCCGGGTTTCGAGCGCATTGATCTTTTCCGCACCCAATCATTGACGCTGAATCCGCAACGACCTGACATCACGCTGTTCGCCCGCCCGGTGGACCGTGCCGATCCGCGCAATACCTTGCCGATGACCGACGACATGCTGGCGCCGGGCACGATTCCGGAAAATGCGATACCGGTATGGATTTCCGAAGCCATTGCGGACTTGTACGGATATCGGACCGGAGACCGCATTCGCTTGCCGGTTGGTAATGCATCAAACGAATTTCTGGTCGCCGGGGTTTGGCGTGATTACGGCCGCCAGTTCGGCGCGGTGCAAATGCTGCTGTCGGATTATCAGGCATTGACCGGGGATTTGAGCGTCAATACCGCCGCGATGTGGTTACGGCAAGGTATGGCTGCCGATCAAGCCATCGCGGCGCTGCGGCAATTGCCGTTCGGCTCGGCGCTGGAAATTTCGCATTCGAGTGAGATGCGCGCCTTGAGTTTGGAAATCTTCGACCGCAGTTTTGCAGTGACATATCTATTGGAAATAATTGCGGTAGTGATCGGCCTGCTCGGTGTAGCGGCGAGCTTTTCCGCACAAACCTTGGCACGTGTCAAGGAATTCGGCATGCTGCGGCATATCGGCGTGCTGCGCCGGCAAATCCTCGCGCTGCTGGCGGCCGAGGGCGGTTTGCTGACCGCGCTGGGCATCGCGCTGGGCTTTGTACTGGGATGGGGCATCAGCCTGATTCTGGTATTTATCGTTAATCCACAGTCATTCCATTGGACCATGCAACTGCACCTGCCATGGTCTTGGTTGATTTCGATTGCGGTGATTTTGCTGGTTTCCGCCGCGCTCACGGCTTTACTGTCCGGGCGCCATGCGGTTTCCGGTCAAGTGACACGCGCGGTGCGGGAGGATTGGTAGTGCAAACAAAACGTAACGGCAATTTTATCGCGCTTATCCTATTGCTTTGCAGTGTACTCGGCTTGGAAGCACTTGCCGAATCCAGCCGGCTGAAACCGGCCACCCCTGATTACCGGCTTACCTTTCCGCTGGATTACGGCGCGCACGAGGATTTTCGCATCGAATGGTGGTATATCACCGGCTGGCTGGAAACGGAAGATCACAAACCGCTCGGATTCCAGGTGACTTTTTTCCGTTATGCGACCGACCTGAACCATGACAACCCCAGTCGTTTTGCCGCCAAGCATCTGATCATCGCGCATTTGGCGTTATCCGACCCGGCAGTCGGTCAATTGATGCATCGTGAACGGACGGTGCGCGAAGGTTTCGGATTCGCCTACGCCAAACACGGCGACACCGACGTAAAGCTGGACGATTGGACGCTGATGCGCCGACCGGACGGCCACTATCAGGTGGAGATGCAGGACGATGATTTCGGTTTGCGACTCACCCTGGCGCCGACGCAAAGCGTGATGCTGCAGGATCAAAGCGGTTTTTCGCGCAAAGGACCGAAACCCGGGCAAGCCAGTTATTACTATAGCGAACCGCATCTCAGCGTAACCGGTACGGTGTTCCGCAACGGCAAGCCGGTCGCCGTCACCGGCCGTGCCTGGCTGGACCATGAATGGTCGACTGCCTACCTTGATCCGGATGCCGACGGCTGGGATTGGTTCGGTGCCAATCTGGACGACGGCTCGGCGTTGATGGCGTTTCAGATCCGCGCCAAGCAAGGCGGCAAAGTATGGGCCTATGCGGCATTGCGCGACGCATCCGGCAACATGACGCTGTTTGATCCGGAGCAGGTGGATTTCACACCCGTGCGTACGTGGCGATCGCCGCATACCGACGCGGTATATCCGGTTGAAATGCGCACCCGCACCGGTGATATCGAGTGGCATCTGGTGCCGTTGCTCGACGATCAGGAATTGGATGCCCGCCAATCGACGGCAACCGTATACTGGGAAGGTGCGGTCACGTTGCATAGAAACGGACGCCCCGCCGGACGGGGTTATCTGGAATTGACGGGATATGCGAAACCATTGTCACTCGAATAAAAAACGCATGCATTGCCATCATTTGCTACTGATCGCAGTCGTATGGCTGATTTGCCTGAGCTTCGTCCGAGCCGCCGATACGCACACCGACAGCGAACAGGTACTCGATTGGGCGGAGAATTTTTATCCGCACCTTTTTCCTTCCCGACAAGCCTCGCAAACCGAGCCGCCCTGGCTGTACCGCCATTATCCGGAAACAGATACTTATCTGGGAGTGAACATCGATGACGGCCAGGTGTATCTGCTGACAGCAGGCCAAAACGCACTGCCGGTTGCCATCGGCAGCCTGGTCGATCTGCTCAACGTCGCGCAAAGCGGTGGCGATCGTACTGCGAATACGTTTTTTTCTCTGGAATTGCCCGGATTTCCGCACTCAATCGATTTTTATCATCCGGCAGGTGCCGTCAAAGCACTGGTTTTTCTGCATGGCGCGGCTGGACAAAACGACGCGGTGGCACACGACCTGAGTATCAATTTGTCCGATCAGCCCCCCACGTCCGATACCATCGATTGGGCTTGGCTGGATAATGAAAAAATTCTCGCCGTTTTTCCGCAAGGCCAAGCCATTACCACGTTTGCGTATACCTGGAACAATTACGTTATGGAATCCGGGCAAAACGATATCGCTTTACTGCAAGTGCTGGCGCACTATCTCAGAACCCAGTTCGGCATCGACAAAGTTTATCTGGCCGGTCACTCGAACGGCGGCATGATGGTCAATCGCATGTGGTGCGAATCACCGCAAACTTTTGATAGCTATGCCGCGATTTCCGGGCCCGCATCCAGTCATTTTTTATCGCATCCGTGCGCACCGTCCGTGATTCGCCCCTATCTGGGCATCGTCGGTGATCAGGATGCGACGATCCAAGTGAAAGGCAACTGGGATTCGTTATTATGGTCGATCAATCCATTACTGGTCATCAAACCCAGCGTCGTGGAACCAGGATTGATCAACGAATGGATCAGTCATCAAGCGCGTGCACAACTTGGCTGCGGTGAATTTCCATCGGATCAGGATAAATTCGATAACGGGTCGGTTGAAATCTGGCGCAATTGCGGTGGATTTCTCGAATTGCAGCGCATACTTACCGGTGCGCATAGCATCAAGTCGCTCGAAGCCGGCATGGGTGTCGGCATGCGCGATACGCTCATGCAATTTTTCAATCGACGGCAGGAAACCGATTGATGTTCCATAGCGCATCCGCTCACTGCACATTCTTCGCGCCACCGCAGTATGCTATTCTTGCATTCCATTCAAAACCGCCTTTGCCACATCACGCGCGGCAATTAACATATGACAACTGATCACTATGATATCGCCATCATTGGCGGCGGGCCGGTCGGCATGGCTTTGGCGCTTGCGCTACGCGACACCGGCGTTTCAAGCATACTGCTGGAAGCGCGCGGCGTACCCGAAAATGATGAAGATCCCCGTCCACTGGCACTGTCGCACGGCAGTCATTTGATTCTGCGCCGCCTGGATGTATGGAATCGTTTGACCCGCAATACGCCGATCACCGAAATCCATATTTCCAATCGCGGCAGCCTCGGCCAAACGATATTGACACCGGAGGATGCAGGCGTACCGGCACTCGGTTATGTGGTCAATTACCATGACCTGTTTTGCTCGATTCACCAGCAATTGCTCAACAGCGAAACCGATTACCTCGCGGGCGCAACGGTTACCAAGCTTGATACCGGGCAGCAGGCAGGCACGGTAACCTTCGATTATCAGGGGGAAACCCGGCAAATCAGCACCCAATTGCTGGTGCTGGCGGATGGCGGCAAGCTGGCCGGGCAATTGCCACAGATCGAATATCACGAGCACGATTATCATCAATGGGCGGTCGTGGCTAATGTCAAAGCCGAAGCCAGGCAAACCGGCATTGCTTACGAGCGCTTCACTCCGGATGGTCCGGTGGCGCTGCTGCCCAATCGCGAGGATTTCGCGCTGGTGTGGACCGTTTCACCCGTGGAAGCCAAAACGATCATCGCATTGAACGAACCCGATTTTTTGGTGCGCCTGCACCGCCACTTCGGCGATCGGCTGGGGCGATTCATCAGTGCCGGAAAGCGATCGGCATTTCCGTTAATGTTGAAATATGCCGTTTCGGCAACGGCACGACGCGTCGCACTGATCGGTAATGCCGCACAAACCTTGCACCCGGTTGCCGGGCAAGGATTTAACCTGGGGCTGCGCGATGCTTTCGAATTGGCCAACGAAATCACTTTGGCCCATGTCCAGGCCCGGGAGATCGGTGCACCCGCCATGTTGGCAAAATACCAACAGAAAAGACAGTTTGATAGCAGCGCCGTCAGAATCTTTACCGATTCGCTCATCAAACTGTTTTCCAACGAAAACGCCTTACTCAAACATGCTTGCGGCCTAGGTTTGATCGCCTTGGACCGTACGCCCCCGCTCAAACGTTTTGTCGCGCGACGGATGATTTTTGGCGCGAGGGGATAAATCACCCTTTCCCGACCCGGGTAACAAAAGCTATAATTGGCCCCGATAGAAATGTATGGAATGAAGCCGGATTACCTGCGGATTTTTCTGATTGGTGCTTTTGTACCTTTCAAACCCAATATTTCAGCAATCACACCGCACTTAAACACTTACCGACCCTCATGCAGATTGGCTCTCACGCGTTAAAAAACAAATTGATCGTTGCGCCGATGGCCGGTGTCACCGATCGTCCGTTCCGGCAATTATGTAAAACCATGGGGGCGGGCATGGCGGTATCCGAAATGGTATCGAGCAATTCGTTGTTGTGGGGATCGGCGAAAACGCAGCGGCGCGCCAATCACGACGGGGAAGTGTCGCCAATTTCAGTGCAGATTGCCGGCGCGGATCCTCAAATGCTGGCTACCGCCGCAAAATACAATGCCGAACAAGGCGCGCAAATCATCGATATCAACATGGGATGTCCGGCCAAAAAGATCTGCAATGTGATGGCCGGTTCCGCATTGCTGCAAAATGAAACATTGGTCGGTCGGATCTTGGATGCAGTCGTCAGTGCCGTCGATATCCCGGTGACGCTTAAAATCCGCACCGGCTGGGATACGCAGCACAAAAATGCGCTGTCGGTTGCGCATATTGCCGAAAATTCCGGCATCCAGGCGCTTGCCATTCATGGCCGCACGCGCGCTTGCGGCTATACCGGCACCGCCGAATACGACACTATCGCGGCAGTCAAGGCGGTTGCCGGAATTCCCGTGATCGCCAACGGTGACATTACATCGCCCGAGAAAGCGCGGCAGGTTCTCGAATATACCAGGGCCGACGCCATCATGATCGGTCGGGCTGCACAAGGCCGACCCTGGATTTTTCGGGAAATCGATCATTATCTCGCTACTGGCGAGTACCTCGCAGCCCCCGAAGTTTCTGAAATCCATCGTGTATTGATTGATCATCTGTATGATTTATATCAATTCTATGGCGAATATTCGGGTGTTCGCATCGCACGCAAGCATATTTCTTGGTACACCAAAGGGCTGATGGGGTCGGCGAGCTTCCGGCATACCATGAACCAATTACCGACCAGTGAAGCACAGCTATCAGAAACCAACCGTTTTTTCGAACAGTTAGCCGAACAAAGCCAACGCCTGAGTTATGTCGATGAAGGGAGTGATTAGTTCATGAATGCAGTCCAGGAAAATGAAATTGCATCTTGTATCCGCAAAGCGATATTGGATTACCTCGACGATTTGGACGGAGAGAAGCCGACTCAAATTTACAATATGGTGATCTCAAGTGTTGAAAAACCTCTCATTGAGATCACCATGCAATATACCAACGGCAATCAGACGCAGGCCGCCGAGGTTCTGGGCATTAACCGCAATACGCTACGCCAGAAAATCAAGCTTTATCAAATTAAATGACAATAAAACAAGCACTCATCAGCGTTTCCGATAAAACAGGCATTGTTGATTTAGCGCACCGGCTCGGTCAGCTTGGCATCACCATTCTTTCCACCGGTGGTACCGCGCAGTTATTGCAACAAGCAGGCATCACCGTCACCGAAGTCGGCAGTTACACCAATTTCCCAGAAATGCTGGATGGCCGTGTCAAAACCCTGCATCCCAAAATTCATGCCGGCATCCTTGCCCGCGATAACTTAGCTGATCACCAACAGGCGCTGACTCAGGCAGCGATCCCCCATATCGAATTGGTAATCGTCAATTTGTACCCCTTCAAGCAAACCGTTGCGAATCCGGATTGCAGCCTGGAAGACGCGATAGAAAATATCGATGTCGGCGGGCCGACCATGGTACGCGCGGCGGCGAAAAATTACCGTAAAGTCACCATTATCACCGATCCCGCCGACTATGCGCCGCTGATACAGGCGCTCGATGAAAATAACGGCTCAACCCGGTTGGAAATGCGTTTTGAATTAGCGAAAAAAGCATTCACCCATACAGCTTTGTACGACAGCACCATCAGCAATTACTTGACTTCATTGGATGAAAATCACCGGCGCCAAGCATTTCCGGATGCACTCAACTTGAATTTCAGCATTCTGCAACACTTGCGTTATGGCGAGAATCCGCACCAAGAAGCCGCTTTTTACCGGGATGTCATCCCGGTGCCCGGCGGTCTGGCGAGTTACCGTCAACGGCAAGGAAAGGAATTGTCGTTCAATAACATTGCCGATACCGATGCAGCGTGGGAATGTGTCAAAACATTCGAGCAGCCGGCCTGCGTAATCATCAAACACGCCAATCCTTGCGGCATTGCCACTGCCGCTGATCCGCTCGCGGCGTATCAGTTGGCTTTTGCGACCGATCCCGCTTCCGCATTCGGCGGCATCATCGCATTTAATCGGGCTATCGACAAAAACACCGCCGAAGCGGTAATCAAACAATTCGTCGAAGTGATCATCGCACCGGAAATTACCGCAGACGCGCAGCCTGTTCTTGCGCAAAAAGCCAATATTCGCGTACTGACCGTGGCGCTCCAAACCGATTCTCATGCGTATGACTTGAAACGTGTGGGCGGCGGCTTACTGGTACAAACACCGGACACCCGAAACGTTACCGCCGCGGATCTCACCGTTGTCACTCAGTTGAAACCGACACCACAGCAAATGGACGATTTGCTTTTTGCCTGGCGTGCCGCCAAATTCGTCAAATCCAACGCGATTGTATTTTGCCGCAACGGCCGGACCATCGGCATCGGCGCAGGGCAGATGAGCCGCGTCGACAGCGCGCGTATCGCATCGCTCAAGGCGCAACATGCCGGATTGACATTGAGCGGATCGGTGGTGGCTTCTGATGCGTTTTTTCCGTTCCGCGACGGACTGGATGTCGTCGTACAAGCCGGTGCAACAGCGGTGATACAGCCGGGCGGCAGTATTCGCGATGACGAAGTGATCGCCGCTGCGGATGAACAAGGCGTTGCGATGGTATTTACCGGTATTCGCCATTTTCGGCATTGATTTGCAACCGGATTTGTGATTATGAAATTATTGGTGATCGGCAATGGCGGCAGGGAACACGCACTGGCCTGGAAATTAAGTCAATCGCCGCGCGTGCACAAGGTTTACGTAGCACCGGGCAATGCCGGAACTGCCGTAGAACCTCAGCTCGAAAATATCCCGCTTACCCAAACCGCCGATTTGATCGAATTCGCCCGCAAACAACACATCGCTATCACGGTAGTCGGCCCGGAAATTCCGCTGGCCGCGGGTATCGTCGATGCTTTTCAAGCAGCCGGCTTGAAAATTTTCGGTCCGAGCCAGAAAGCCGCACAACTGGAAGCATCCAAGGTTTTCGCCAAAGAATTCATGCGGCGGCACCATATCCCGACGGCATCATACGCCAGGGTTACCGACTCCGTCTCAGCGCACGCGTATCTTGATCAACAGAGCGCACCGCTGGTCATCAAAGCCAGCGGTCTGGCTGCTGGCAAAGGGGTGGTCGTCGCTCAGACCCTTGATCAGGCACGTGATGCGATCGAAGCCATGCTGGTCGAAAAGCATCTTGGCGACGCCGGAAGCGAAGTTATCATCGAAGAGTTTTTGGAAGGCATCGAAGTCAGCTTCATTGTCATGACCGATGGCGATCATGTGTTGCCATTGGTCACCAGCCAGGATCACAAGCGCTTGCTGGACGGTAATTTGGGGCCGAATACCGGCGGCATGGGTGCATATTCGCCTACCCCCTTCGTCCCGCCGAGCATGCACGCGCAGATCATGCGCACCATTATCGACCCGACTATCAACGGACTCAAACAAGAGGGCATTCGATACACCGGTTTCCTCTATGCCGGCTTAATGATCACAGCCGATGATCAAGTTAAAGTCTTGGAATTCAATTGCCGGCTGGGAGATCCTGAAACCCAGCCCATCATGCTGCGACTGAAAACGGATCTACTGGCGTTGATCGAGCATGCGGTCAACGGCACGCTGGATCAAGCCGAGATCGAATGGGATCGCCGCGCGGCTTTGGGGGTCGTCATGGCGGTGCAAGGCTATCCGGATAATCCGAGAAAAAACGATGAAATTCACGGCTTGACCGACTTGATGGTAAAACAATCGCATTCCGGCGATTTTCATATTTTTCATGCCGGTACGCAATTAAGTCAGGATGGCAAAACGATGATGACCGCGGGCGGGCGCGTTTTATGCGCGACAGTATTAGGCGAGAATCTCAGAATTGCACAGCAATCGGCTTATCAATTGATCGATCAGATACATTTTGATGGCTGCCAGATGCGCCGCGATATCGGCTACCAAGGTATCCATTACCAAAGAAAAAAATGACTCCGGAAGGATCGCCTTATTAAATGTAATTAAACAGCGATAAACCGGCAACCTTGATGTAGGCTTGTTGAGCCGCCTGGAGATAAACCTGCTGACGCTGCAATTCGGTAATTGATTGAGTATAATCAACACCCTGTAACTGTGTAAGCAATTGTTCATACTGAATGCTCTGATCACTACCCACGCTTTCCAATGCATCGAGTTCTTGCAATTTTGCGCCTATCGAAGCCTGCTTGGTTAATATGTGTTCAGAGCTGTTATTGAGATTTTGCAATGCCGTATTCAACTGATTGACTAACCGCGTACCGCCTGGTTGTCCGCTTGCCGGTGTTTCCAGCGCGGTAATCAGATCCTTCATTGTCGCAAAAATACCTTGATTGCTACTGGGGGTTACGGTAAAAGTATCACCGTTTGCCGGCTGCCCTTTGATACTCAATTGCATCCCATCAAAACTGACTGTACTGTTATCAACATAAGGATTGGATGTTGATACCGGTAATCCTGTTGTCACATTGACGACGTCATAAGTTGTTATACCCGACGACACCGAGAAATTGATTTGATATGAGTCACCGGTCAAGCTAGTGGGTGTAATGACCGAACCGACATCAATCACACCCGTACCGGTATTCGTGGAAACCGCCGCTGTCGTGAATACACCGTTACCATCCTTGATACGTTCGAAAATATCGGAACCGGAATCGCTGATGGTGATCTGTCTTGCAGGACCGACTTGATTAAGTCGCTGTCCTTGATCTCCGGCATATTCAACAGACAATCCCGTCTGTGTAAACGGTTTGGTATTGGATTGATAGCCGGAAAATAAAAATTGCCCCTTTTCATCCGTTGTGTTCGCCAAGCTCATCAGGGTTCCGAAATGACTGCGCAGTTCTGCTGCAATCATTTTGCGATTCTCGTCTGTCAACGACGCATTACCCGCATAAATCACATTACTCTGGACGGTTTGTATAATGTCGGTTAATTTTTTCAGGACATTTTCTTCCTGAGCCAAAGAAGCATTCGCATTTCTTCGATTGACGGAATACTGATCGTTCAGCGAAGCGGACTGCGCGATATTCAATACTTGCGCAGCGGAAATAGGATCATCCGAGGGGGTTATGATTTTTTTACCGGTGGAAAGCTGTTGTTGGGTTTCCATCAACTGCTCCTGCTGCTGAAGCATCAATCGCGTACCCGTTTCATAAATAATACCTGTGCTGACACGCATCGCCCACCTCCCCTATCGATCAACTAAAACGCAAAACCGAATCGAACAATGTGTTGCTCATCTCAATGATTTTACTGGCTGCCTGATACGTTTGCTGGAAACGTAACAGATTAGCCGCTTCTTCGTCTAAATTCACTCCGGAAATCGCTTGAACGGCTTTCTCAGTCTGCACGAACAAATTCGCTTGCGCTTTACTGGTCACTTCCAACTCACGTGTTTTATTACCGATCAAACTGACCAGCTGTCCATACGCAGCCTGGTATGAAGCTGATCCGCCACTGATGGTATTGGTTGTTTGTAATGCCCCCAGCGCCAAAATGTTACGATTATCGCCGACGCCGCTGTTATTAGGTTTTACCGTAAAAACATCCCCTGCTGCCGGCTCACCACTAATTTGAAAAGTGAAGCCGTTGAAACTAATATCCGCACCTGCGGCAAATACTTGGCTCGTAGCCGGTAACCCTGTTCCCGTACCTGTTACATCGTACATGCCGTTATAAGGGGTATGAAATGTAATCGTGAGCGGTTGCTGCAGATTGGGATCCAATGGCAATGGGTCAACCGTACCGACACTGATAGTACCGGTACCCACATTGGTTGATTCAGCATTGGTACGATTCGGAGCAGCGGCTGCTATTTGAGCGGTATCTTTAATCTTAACCTCAATCTCCTTGGCACCGTTGACTGTCGGTTGAATCCTGAAACGCTCTCCAGCCAACATTGCAGCACCGGTAATCGTTACGCCATCGAGGGTTATCGGCAACGAGGAGGTGATCGGGGTATTATCCGACAATCGCGTCAAGGTGTAGTCTGTGCCGTTAAAAGAAAACTCGTAACCACTGGTTGTCAGCGCACCATAGTCGCTAATCTCCGCAGAAATAGTCGATGCCGGATTATTGGTCAGTGCTGAAATGATTTTTGGTGCCGGCAAATTAAAAAACTCTCCGCCCATGTCTCCATTGAGATCCATACCAAGCTGATGCTGTTCATTAAAAGTTTGCGCCATTACCATTGCGATCCTGCCGATTGCATTTTGTGCACTATCCAGGGTTGCACTACGGAAAGACAAAATCCCCCCCAGCGTACCACCGGAAATCTGCTTCTCGGGAAGCCGGATAATGCTCGAACCATTAATCAGATTGACCGTTAAATTTTCCGGATTCTCTATTGATTCGCTCGCTTGAAGTTTGAGTGTTTGCACACCAACGACCAAAGGTTGACCATTTCCCACATATACATTCATTGAACCATCACTTTGAACGATGGTATCGGTATTGATCAATTTATTTAATTGCGTCACCAAGGCATCACGTTGATCCAGCATATCGTTTGCTGACTGCCGCCCACCCGCCGCACCCTCCGCCCAGACAATTTGCTTATTGACTTCAGTAATTTGCTCAGCTAAGGAATTAATCTGCGCCACCGTACTGGTAATTTGTGAGTTAACACCTTCCCTGATCCGGTTCAAATGCTGATCCATACTGTGAAAACGGGCAACCAGAGCTTCTGCGTTACTGAGCAGGGATTGACGAGATGGAATAACCGAAGGATTTGTCGCCACATCCTGTATCGCACTGAAAAAATTTTGCAAAGCGGGCGATAATCCCGAGGTAGCTTCGGCAAACATATCGTCCAGCTGCTGTATCGCTGTATAATGACTGTCCAGATACTGGCTCTCCGCCTGCACCTGCAGCGACTGACTGACAAGAAATTGATTATAAATCCGTTCAACTGTTTTTGCTTGTACACCCTGCCCGATAAAACCGGAACCACTCGCATGAGGTATATTGGTATCCAGAATCACTTTCTGGCGACTAAAACCGGGAGTATCCGCATTACTGATGTTATGGCTGGTTGTCAGCAATTGATTTTGTGCGGTCAATAAGCCGCTCACCCCGATGGTCAGAATACTATTTCCCATACCCTATTCCCAGTAGTTGTTTTGGACAGTTTTATCGGCATCAAAAAGAATGAATTAAAATAAACAAAGGAAATACTGATCAATTGACTGTACGAACCTATCGTTTCGTCGCCAGGGTAACCCACTTCCGCCTATCTTATCGATATATCTTGGTCACTTATTCCGTGGATCTTGCGCTCCACTTCGTTCACCGATTTAATCAACGCTTCCCAAAGACCTCAAATGAATTCACGGCCCTGCAGAGAATCGCTTTTAAGAATCCGTAATAATTTCTCGGCATAACGAGGATCGGTTGCGTAGCCAGCTCGCTGCAAACCAAAAGCAAAAGCGGAAGCATCGGATGCATTCACCACTTTGGCGTATCGCGGATTATCCGAGAGCAATTTGGCGTAATCGCTGAATCCCTCCGCATAAGAACCATATGCCCGGAATTTTTCAACCATCTTTTGCGGCACACCGTTGATGAACTCGGTGGTTACCGTTTCCACCACATCGCCTTTCCAATTCGCGCCGGCTTTGATACCGAATAAATTGTAGCTTGGCGAATTATCCGCGCGCCGGATCTCGTGCTTACCCCAACCACTTTCCAGAGCGGCCTGGGCCAGCATGAATTGCGCCGGGATACCAACCGCTTGCGACACACTCTTCGCATGCGGCAATAGCTTATCGATAAAATCGGCCGGATCATTGTTCGGTTTTCCAGCTGACACTGCTAATTGATCGACCTTCACTACCACCCCGCCAGCTTTCTCCATAGCATTGTCTGATGCACTGGGGATTGCTGCATGTTGTCTATTGACCGACCACAACTGATCGGATTTGTCGTTAGGATGCCCGTCGCGAATCAAGATTTCGGAAGAAGCCGGATTCATAGCGTTCAATCCGGTTTGCGTCTGCGAATTATCGGCCTGGTTGGCCCGGGACAACTGTTGCACCATGATATCGGCAATACCGATTCCTTTGACGGACAAGTGCTGAGTAAGCTGTTGATCGTACATCTGCGTATAAAATTGCGTTTGCTGGCTATCCAACAAGCCATCCTTAGGAGTCGCTTCACGCATACTTTTCAATAGCATATTCAGAAACAACGCTTCAAATTGTTGCGCCGCTTTCCGTAACGCTTCATCCGGATCTTTCTTCGCCAGTACCTGCAAATCGTCCAGGCTTTTGGCATCAATCGCAAGTTTGCTTGAAATATCCGGTGAAATGACCATATCGCTCGATTCAGTAAATTTAAATAATCTCAAGATCCGCGCGTAACGATCCGGCAGCCTTCAACGCTTGCAGAATGGATAACAGATCTTGTGTGGTAGCGCCGATCGCCGTTAATGCCTTCACCACTTCACCGAGATCGGCACCGGTCGGAAGCAACATCAAATTTCCTTCATCCGTGCGTATTTCAACTTGCGAACGTTGCGTCACCACGGTTTCACCGCGTTGTGCAAACGGCCCAGGCTGACTGATGACAGGCTCGGTGTTGATAATGATCGAAAGATTTCCATGCGCCACCGCACTAGTTTCCAATGTCACCGATTGATTCATCACCACCGAGCCGGTACGTGAATTGACAATCACTTTGGCCGGTCCTTTAGCGGGAATAATATCAAGGCTCTCAATCTGCGAAATAAACATAACCCGCTGATTTGTATCAGCCGGTGCTTTAACTTGAACCATCCGTCCATCAACAGCCGTTGCGGCTGCAGGATAAAGCCTGTTGATCGCCTCTACAACGCGGTTGACAGTGGTAAAATCGGTCGAATTCAATTCGAGATGAATATAGTCCCCTTGTCCTACCGCAGTAGAAACTTCACGCTCCACAATCGCACCGCCTGCAATGCGTCCCACACTTAAATGATTAACTTGAACGCTGCTGCCACCTGCCGCCGCCCCGATACCACCCACCAGCATGTTGCCCTGAGCCATCGCGTAAACCTGATTATCCGCGCCTTTCAGAGGTGTCATCAACAACGTCCCGCCACGCAAGCTTTTTGCATTACCCATGGAAGATACGGTAACATCGATTTGCTGGCCCGGCTTAGCGAACGCCGGCAACGTTGCCGTCACCATCACCGCGGCGACGTTGCGCAATTGCAAATTGGTTCCTGGCGGCAAATTGATTCCCATCTGCCCTAACATACTGATGATACTTTGCACCGTAAACGGTGTCTGTACCGTCATATCGCCGCTTCCATCCAAACCGACCACTAAACCGTAACCGATTAACTGATTGTTCCGCACCCCTGAAATGGATGCCAAATCCCTGATCCGTTCCGCAACACTTGTCCCGGAAACCAGTAGCGCGACAAACAAACAAGCGAGGATGCGACATTTCTTTTGCATACTAATTACCTTCTTGTTTATAGAACTGCATCAGAAAGGACTTACATTGAGAAAGAAGCGCGACAACCAACCCATGGTTTGGGCTTCATCGATATAACCGGTACCACGATATTCGATCCGTGCATCAGCAACTTGCGTCGAAGAGATGGTATTGCCCATGATATGAATGGGATTTACCACTCCTGAAAGCCTGATAAACTCCTGCCCTTGATTAATGCCTATCTGCTTCTCACCGCTGACAACCAGATTTCCATT
Organism: Nitrosomonas sp.; assembly: GCA_021582655.1. GTDB lineage: Bacteria > Pseudomonadota > Gammaproteobacteria > Burkholderiales > Nitrosomonadaceae > Nitrosomonas. Next base: position 137,496 of record CP091135.1, on the reverse strand, counting down.
CGGCAATGCTTCTATAACCGTGACTGTGATGGTTCCTTTGAAATCATTTCTGCTTGAACTTTCGCCGCTCCCCTCAAAGGAATTATTCGCTTTAGCCTCCATCGTCGCATGCTTTGTCAGCATTTTTAGCGGAATACCCAGTAAGCTCGGTACCGAGAAATCGATATTTCCCGATCGGTCTATATTACTGCCCGAACTCTTGGTCGCGTTGGTTCTTTCGTTTAATGTGACAATGATGGTATCACCGACATTTCTTGCACGGCGGTCTTCAAATAACGGCGTATAGCGGACACCACCCGTTACAAGATTCATCGGTTGCAAAATCGAACCGTTCGGTTGTGCAACCGCAAGGCTGGGTTGATAGGGACGCAACGTATTCGGCTGGTACGTAACTGTCGGCGGCGCCGATGCGCAACCGAAGACCAGCAATACCGGGATCAGCCATGACAACAAGCAAGCCTTCACATTTCTGATCATATCAATCATCGCGATGTCCGGTTTACGCATCACTATCAGAGCTGTCCTAGCTTCTGCAGCATCTGATCCGATGTCTCGATCGATTTGGAATTCATTTCATATGCGCGCTGGGTTTGAATCATATTCACTAGTTCCTCCACAACATTGACATTCGATGTTTCGACAAAATTCTGCTCCAACAACCCCAGCCCGTTGGTTCCCGGCGCATTCTGTTGCGGTGCGCCGCTCGATGCGGTTTCCATGTACAAATTTTCACCCATCTTTTGTAACCCAGCCGGATTTACGAAACTCGCCAATTGAATATTTCCGACTTGAATCGGTGCGACAGCCCCCGGTACCGTTGCCGATACGGTACCATCACGACCCACGGTGATTCCCAGCGCATTCGGTGGAATAACGATACCGGGCTGTACTGGATATCCGCTGGATGTCACCAATTGACCGTTCAAATCCGATTGAAAAGCACCGTCACGCGTATATGCAGTAGTGCCATCGGGCATCAATACCATAAAAAAACCGATGCCGCGAATGGCCACATCCCGCTGATTGTCGGTATGTTGCAATGTGCCCTGAGAAAATACGTTCTCGGTTGACACAGGCTTTACACCAGTACCCAATTGCAAGCCGGAAGGCAATTGGGTCTGTTGCGAGGATTGCGCTCCCGGTTGACGCAGTGTTTGATACTGCAGATCTTCGAATACCGCGCGCGCGCGCTTGAACCCGTTGGTGCTAACATTCGCCAGGTTATTGGCGATCACATCCATTTTAGTTTGCTGTGCATCCAGCCCGGTTTTGGAAATCCATAATGAACGTATCATAAAACTTACCTCTTCTTAGATGATTACACCCGCAATACCATAATCTGGCTGGCCTGTTGCGCATTCCTTTCCGCGTTTTCCATCATTTTCATTTGCATATCGAATTGGCGGGCCAGCGCAATCATGCTGACCATTTCGTGTACCACATTCACGTTACTGCCTTCCAATGTGCCATCAATCAATCTGACCTGCGCATCCAACGGCGCCGGTTTTCCGTCTTTCAAACGAAATAATCCGTCAACACCTTTCACCAAACTCTCTTCAGGCGGATTAACCAATTTAATTCGCCCGATCTGAGCCACCGTATTCGGTTGCGGGCTGATCGGGACAGTGGAAACGGTGCCATCCACACCAACCGTGACGCGCACATCCGGCGGCACCGCGATAATGCCGTTCTCACCTTTGACTTTATGTCCGTTCTGAGTTATCAAAATTCCATTCGGACTGACTTGCAAGCCGCCATTGCGAGTATAGGCTTCTTCACCGTTATCAAGTTGTACGGTAATCCATCCCGGTCCTTTCACAGCGACATCCAAATCGCGCCCCGTTGCTTGCAATGTCCCCCCCGCAAAATCGGCACCGATCGTAGTATCAACCACGAATGCACGCGTCGGCGCACCATCACCGTAGATTGGTACTGCCCGAAAAGCATTCTTTTCGGCTCGATAGCCGGTTGTTGACACATTTGCAAGGTTATGCGCAATGGTCGCTTGCTGATTCAAGGTATGGTTTGCCCCGGTCATCGAGGTGTAAATTAGTCGATCCATTTTTTATTCACTGGCTACGCAATAAGAATCCAATAAAACTCGTCCGTACAATCATCAGATATTCGTGATTGTCTGAATAATTTGATCTTGTGTTTCAATTGTCTTAGCACTCGCTTGATACATACGTTGCGCCGCGATCATCTTTACCAATTCGGCCGTTAAGTCCACATTCGAATCTTCTATCGCATTAGATTGCAACAAACCCAGTCCTCCGGTTTTAGGTATACCTACGATAGGCTCCCCGGAAGCGGACGATTCAACCCAATGTCCATCACCAATCGGAACCAATCCTTGAGGGTTTACAAAATTGGCCAATACGATCTGACCGAGCAGTTTTGATTTTCCGCTACTGTAGTTGGCTTGAATAGATCCATCATCGCCAACAGAAAATCCGGACATCCGGCCGGATGTATATCCATCTTGTTGATTTTTGTGAATGCTGTTACTGGCCCCGTATTGCGTCGTCGTAGTCAAGTCCAGATTAACTATTTGCGGTGATTTAACGCCTAGATCCGGAGAAATTACATCAAAATTAATTTCCAGACTAAGCGGCGTTGTAGGAGCAATTAATTTTCCAAAATCGTCGAACTCCAATGTTTGCGGAGAAGCCGTTCCTAATGTAATACCTACCGGAACACCGGTGGCGGGAGAATCGACTTTCCCATCGACTGTCGCATAGACGTTCCATGTATTTACCGCTGGTGTTTTCTGAAAGAAAACCGACAACAAATGCGAATTCCCCAAGCTGTCGTACACTGTTCCGGCCGTCGAATAGCTAATGGTATTCGGATTATTCGCGTTAAAAGCTGCCGTAATCTCCCCGCTAGTCGCATTCAGATTAAAACCCATGTCGACTTTCTCCGTCGCTTTAGGCGGCAAATCCGCAGTATCGAATTTTAGTCGCGACGGCTGATCATTTGTGATAACGGCACCACTCTCGTCTGCGGTGTAGCCAGTCAGGAACGCGCCGGAGGCATCCACAATAAAGCCCTCATCATTCACATGGAACTGGCCGTTCCGGCTATAACTGACCACACCTTGATCGGTAACACGAAAGAACCCCTGCCCACTAATCGCGATATCCAGAGGATTACTGGTCGGCGTTATATTTCCTTGGCCGAACTGCTGCAGGATTGTTGAAATTTTTGCTCCGATTCCAACCTGCGCACTATCGGAGCCCTCCAATGAATTGGCAAAAATATCGGAGAATTGTGCCTGAGATTGCTTAAATCCTGCCGTATTCGCATTTGCAATATTATTGCCTATCACATCCAAATTCGTCGATGCGGCATTGATTCCACTCAAACCATGTTGAAAACTCATATCAGTCTCCTATCAAAATACTTGCCTGATGTCAGCCAAATTCACCAATCCCAATGCTTTACCCAAATCCAACAAAGTATTATCTTCACCAGGCATTACGCCTTTCACTTGTGCTTGTGACAAAGTTTCCACTTTAATATCCTTACCGCTCTGCAAAGCGCTGACAGTATAGGTATATTCTCCAATGGCAGCTTGCGCTCCACTGTCTGTTTTGCCATCCCAAGAAATCGTGCTTACACCGGCCGGGTATGCGCCAAGATTCATTTGACGGACAGGTATACCGGAGCTATCCAAAATCGTGACTTTCAATTCATCAATCGGTTGTTGTAATTCGATACCGAAACTTCCTGTATCACCATTTAGCGAAATCGATGATCCCGGTGCATAGACTTGATGTCCGATGAGTGCCGCCGCTTCTACCGAACGACTGTCTTCGGCACTGGAAACCAGTTGTTGCAGCGTCGAATTTAACTTCTCCACGCCTGTAACCGTACTAATCTGCGCCATCTGGCTAGTCATTTCCGCATTATCCAACGGCTTCATCGGATCCTGATTTTTTACTTGCGCCACTAATAGCTTTAAAAAACGATCCTGAGGATCTTCAGTCTTCTTTTTTGTAATGCTTGTTGCCGTTGTTGACGAGGTGGTTTGTACATCGGCTGATTGAATCGAACTCATGATCCTCTCCTTTATTGACCAATCGTCAATGTTTTCTGTAGCAATGATTTGGTGGTGTTCATCATATCGACACTATTCTGATATGAACGCGACGCCGACATCATGTTGACCATTTCATCGACCACGCTGACATTGGGCATCGTTACATAACCGTTCTTATCGGCGAATGGATGCTTGGGCTCGTAGAGTTGGCGCATCGGCGCGGCATCGTGCACAATACCTGCAACCTTCACGCCACTGGCGCCGTTGGTATCCGGTTTCAAGGTACTGAAAACCACTTGACGCCCACGATATGGTTCACCTGTGGAACTGGTCACACTGTCCGCATTGGATAGATTGCTGGCAACCACGTTCAAACGTTGTGACTGTGCCGACATAGCGGAACTTGCAATACCGAAGACATTGAATAAGGACATGGACTATCTCTCCTGTAGCGCTGATACTAAGTTTCTGAATTCGTTGTTAAGGAATGTGATGCTGGCATCGTACTTGATCGCATTATCAGCAAATCTTGTACGCTCCATATCCATATCGACCGTGTTTCCATCTGCGCTTGGCTGCAACGGAACGCGATATAATAAGCTGTCTCCAAAAAAGCCGGGGGCGGCTGAATTAAAATGCATGTGCGAAGTCACATCAAGCTTTACATTGCGTAAGGTTCCTTGTGACATCAATCCAAGCTTATCAGACAGAACGGCGGAAAAATCAATGTCTTTCGCCTTAAAATTCGGTGTATCAGCGTTGGCGATATTACTCGAAAGCAATTCTTGCCTTGCCACACGAGTACCTAAGGCTTGATGATGATAATTTAACTCTTTATCCAGTTTATTAATCATTTTCGATTTTCACCTAATAACGATTGGGGTATTTACTTTTTCCATAGCATTTAGCATGCCAGCGATAATAGGCCCAAAACGCGATGCGCCAAGCATCGATAAAACCGGGAAATAAGCGCTATCTTCGAGGATGATTGTTAACAGGCGTGTTAATCTGAGACTTTAATTGATCACAATGGAACGGCAATAATTACCGGAAGCGGCAAAAATGATAATGGGCAAATCAGTGTTATCCCGTGCAGGACTTACTTCTTTCTGGATAGCGTTATCGCTGTTCCCGGGCACGAGTACGATTGCGCAATCAAGTACAAATATTGCACATCAGGAAATCGCTCTGATCAAAAATGCCATCGAAGTTTTCCTCTACAACAATACAGCCAATCTGCCCGGGCAGGTAATGATTCAGGTCGGGCAAATCGACAATCAGCTTAAATTACCGAAGTGCCAGCAATTGCAGCCTTTTGTCCCTCAAGGAAATCGCTTATGGGGAAAAACTTCTATCGGCGTTCGATGTGAAAGCGAAACAACCGCCTGGACTATTTATGTGCAAACTGAAATCAACGTAATGGCTGATGTATTACACATCGCCCGGCCGATTTCCAGCGGGCATCCCATTAATTATGAGGATATCGCATTTCAAAACGCCAATCTGACACAAATGCCCGATACTGTTTTCACCGATATCAATCAGGTTATCGGCAAAGTCGCCACGACGCATCTGGCCGCCGGACAACCGCTTCGCCCCCAGATGTTGCGGGCGCCTTATGTCATACTGCGAGGCCAATCGGTCAACCTAGTCGTCCAAGGACGTGGCTTTGCTATTCGATCGGAAGGCAAAGCACTTACTGACGCTGCAGAAGGCCAGATTGTTCAAGTACGCAATCAATCGGGAAAAATCATTACGGGCTTGGCGCGCAATAATTCGATCGTAGAAATTCAACCTTAGTTAATTTATCCGTGCTCATGAACTTTTCGCGGCGCTTACTTTTACCTCATCAAATCCGGTATATTCAGTTCTATGACTAGCATGATACAACATACAATCCAACAACTTATTCCTGTGACCGACGTAAACCTGATAAAGCATAGGATAAAAACGATCTTATCTGAAACACTGGCATTGGAAGATCGACTCAATACGATCACATTAGACACCCCTCTAATCGGCAACATCCCGGAAATCGACTCGGTCGCTGTTGTGACTATTATTTTGAATCTAGAAAAAGAATTTTCCATTTCGATCAAAGATGATGAAATTAGTGCAAAAACCTTTGAAACATTGGGAACACTCGTTCATTTCGTATCGGAAAAAGTAACTGAATCGAATCGCATTTGAATTATTATTTTTTATCGCCAATAATACATTGATGCATTTCGTATGACTCCATTTTGATCAAGCAGAAATTATTTTGAAACTTCATCCAGCAAACTTTAGTAATCAGAATATTTTTACCGGATACGGAGATGGTTATGTTACCGTCAACCAAATCCGTCATGAAAAAAGTTTGATCGTACTACCTGATCGCTTAATATCTGACTGGCCGGTCACCACCATCGCCCAACTCGAAATTAAGCATTTCGACGATCTAATCCACCAAATGCCGGAAATTATTATCCTTGGTACAGGCTCGACACATCAATTTCCCAATCAATCGATACTGATTCAAATCATGAAAATGGGCATCGGTATCGAAGTCATGGATACCCAGGCCTGTTGTCGTACCTACAATATTCTGGTCGAAGAAGGAAGACGCGCCTCAGCCGCACTTGTCCTATAAACGCAATAGGACACAGTAAAACACAAAATCCGCATTCAATAGTCTGATTTTCAGAGCGTAATTAATATTCCCTATGACCGTGCACCAATAAAATTTTAAAAAAATGGCCATAACATTAGTGATTGTGATAAATTTCTTATTGGAAAGTCGCGCGCAATAAACTAAAATTGGCTTCCTTAAAAAATTTATATAGATAGGAGTGAAAAATGAGTAAATTACTTATCGCTGTGATCGGATCGGTTTTTTTATTGGGCTCTGCCGGCGTAATGGCCAGCGGTAACAAAGAATCACGTATGCCTCCGATGGCTGCCCAGGATATTCTGAATAAAATGGCATGTGAAGGTAAAAAAGACGGCGAAAAGACTAAAGATCGCGTGGATGGAGAAATGGTCACTTGCCCACCCAAGATTAAACAGCCTAATTTTGGCAAATAATATCAATTCATTACCGCTAATTCATCTACTGCGTAATGAATGAGAGGTCAAGCCGAGTGGGTGAGCGTAACAATGTAGTTATTTCAACAGAAATCAAATAAATTTGTTGATCGTCAGTTCTCCTCATGGCTTGACCTTATTTTTGTCTCTGCATTGGCCAATAAATTCGCCTCTGTTCTTTCAGTAAAACCAAGCTTCACTCCGTTCTCTCGATTGGCGAAGTAAAACCCTACATACACCCTTGTATGGAGTTAAAGAAGATTGAAACGAATTCTGTTTTTGTTCTTGATTCTGCCTTTATTTATTGATAGTGCATTCGCACAAAAAAGCAATTTAGACCTTAAATCGCAATCCGCTCTTATTTTCAATGCAAAAAACGAGTATGTCATTTACGACAAAAATGCCGACAATGTAGCCCCAATCGCTTCGATTACCAAGCTCATGACCGCCATGGTCACGCTGGATGCGAGATTATCGCCGAACGACATCATTACGATTGAAAATGCCGATGTGGATAAACTGAAACACACCGCATCTCGCTTGCGTGTCGGTAGCAGTTATCCGCGCCACGAATTGTTACGGTTGGCACTGATGTCCTCCGAGAATCGGGCGGCAGCTGCGCTTGGCCGCACTTATCCGGGCGGCATCGAAGCATTTGTCGTCGCAATGAACCGCAAAGCGCAACAAATAGGTATGCACAATAGCCGTTTCGTCGATCCGACCGGCCTGAGCAGCAACAATGTATCGACAGCCCGTGATCTTGCCAAACTTGTTGCCGTATCGAATCGCTATGCAGTTATTCGTGATTTTTCCACTACCGCGCAACACTCGGTAACTGCGACCAATCAGCGTGGCCATATCCAGTATGTCAACTCCAACAGCCTGACACGTAACCACAACTGGGAAATCGATGTTTCCAAAACCGGCTATCTCAGCGAAGCCGGTCGCTGCTTGGTCATGCAGGCCAATATTTCCGGGCAGCCGGTCGTCATCGTACTGCTCAATTCCTGGGGAAAAAATACCCGCATCGGCGACGCCAATCGAATCAAGCGATGGCTAGAGAATCATCAAAACCGCAAGCAAGTTTAATGGCGCTAAGGAAGTACTGATTAATCCCGTGAGCAGTACCGCCGCACAGCGGTAAGTGATTCTCATGCACAGCCAATTAACCGGTGCTCTCCTACAACGCTAAGCGGTAAATCTCGCTGTACTTCGTTTTGAGGTAATTGATGAAATGACCGGGATTTAACCCTTCTCCCGTTACCTGCCGAACCAGCACTTCAGGTGTAAAACGCTTGCCATGGCAGTGAATTTTGGCGTTCAGCCAGTGTTTTACTGGTACAAAATTTCCCTGCGCAATTTCATCCTCAATCGCTGGCAACTCGTCGAGCATTGCTCGATAAAACTGGCACGCGTAAATCGCTCCCAGCGTATACGACGGAAAATAGCCGAATGCGCCGGAACTCCAATGGGAGTCCTGCAACACCCCCAAGGTATCGTTCGGCGGTGTAATGCCTAGATATTTTTGCATGAAAGCATTCCAAATTTCCGGCAAATCATCGACCGCCATCGAACCGTCAAACAACCCCTTCTCAATTTCATAGCGTAAAATCACATGTAACGGATACGTCACTTCATCCGCTTCGACGCGAATAAAATCGGGCTTGCAATGATTGACTGCACGGTAAAGCGTATCGGCATCCGCATCACGAAAATTATCTGGAAAGGTCTGTTGAATCAAACCGAAATAATGTCGGAAAAACGGCTTGCTTTGCGCGATCATGCGCTCCCAAAACAGCGACTGGGATTCGTGAATACCCATGGTCAGCGATTCGGTGATCGGCAAATCGCCCAAATGATGCGGCCGCCCTTGTTCGTACAATGCATGACCGGTTTCATGAATGATCGAATACAATGACTCGGCAAAATTGTTCTCCTTGTATCGCGTGGTAATCCTCACATCGGTCGGGTGGCTGCCGCCGCAGAACGGGTGCACCGACACATCCATGCGCCCCTGCGAAAAATCAAAACCGATGTCGCTGCTGATTTTCCGTGCCAGCGCTTCTTGCTTATCCAATGCAAACAAGCCATGCAAACAGGAGGCATCCACCCGCTCCGCGTGTTGTTGAATTGCCCCGATCAGCGGAATCAATTCCTGTTTCAAGCGTTCGAAAACCGGTGTAATTACCGCCATCGTCGTGCCGCGCTCGAACAAATCGATATTGGCATCGTAAGGCGTCGATTCCGGCGCCACGCACTGCGCCCACGCAATCTTCAATTCGAGAAAACGCCTCAACACCGGCGCAAAATCGGCAAATTTGTTCTGTTGCCGCGCCTTAACCCAAACCTCATGCCCGCGCGAACTCAATTCCACCATTTCCTGCACCAACCTCTTCGGCACCTTGGTTTCCAACTCATAATTGCGCAATGCCTCGCGCACATTGCACTGCTCATCCGCACCCAACGTTTGCCAATGCCGATTCGCTAATTCATACAAACCCTCACCCAATGCCGGATCGGTCATACGCTCGTGTATCACCCCAGCCAGCGCCGCCATTTGTTTGGCACGCGCCTCCCCCGCCCCGGATGGCATCACCACCTCCTGATCCCACCCCAGTGTGCTCATCACGCCGTTCAAATGCGAAATTTCTTCCAGTTTTTGCACTAAATGTTGATACTGCGAGTTCATTGTTGTCCTTTGTCGTTTATAGAATTTTTTGTCATTCAATCTTTCGGATGACACTTACCATGAAAACAAAACAGTTCACCTCATCGAGGTATGAATCTTTAGCACACAGAAAGGGTCACCCAGAAAGGGTCACATCTTGACATATTTAGATTATACAACTACCCTTCTCTCATGGCCCGACCGCTCCGTCTTGAATTCCCTGGCGCAATTTATCACGTAACCGCTCGTGGCAATGCGCAAGCGGCTATTTTTTTGGATGATGAAGATAGACTGCTGTTTCTTGCTGCTGTGGCAGAAGCCGTTAGCCATTTCGGTTGGCTATGCCACGCGTACTGTCTCATGGATAACCATTATCACCTACTCATCGAAACGCCGGATGGCAATCTTTCACAAGGTATGCGTCAGGTCAATGGCGTGTACACCCAACGTTTCAACCGCCGCCATGCACGTGTGGGTCATCTACTCCAAGGTCGGTTCAAATCAATTCTGGTGGAGCGAGACAGTTATCTGTTGGAGCTTTGCCGTTATATCGTGCTCAACCCGATCCGGGCAAAAATGGTGACGGATATCAATCATTATCTTTGGAGCAGTTATCCGGCGACGGTGGGCAGTCAGCCTGCACCGGCGTGGCTGGCTACGGATTGGGTGTTGGGCCAGTTTGGCAACTACCGTGCCGTGGCTCAACGCAAATATGCGGAATTTGTCATGCAAGGACAGAACCTTTCTTCACCCTGGTCAGCATTAAAAGGACAAGTATTGCTCGGCTCGGCGCAATTTGTGGAACGAGTACGGCCTTTACTTGAGGGAATCCGCAATACCAAGGAAATACCACGTGGTCAGCGTTTAGCGCACCGGCCTGACTTGACAATTCTGCTTCCGGTTCATGTGTGTAAGAACAAGCAAACACGTGACGAAACAATCCGGCTCGCTTATCTTGAATACGGTTACACCATGGCAGCCATTGCGCACCAAACGAAAATTCATTATTCAACGGTTAGTAAGATCATTAAGGGGAAACGCTAAGTTCATGATATCAAGATATGCTCCCTAATTTACCTGGGATCAACAATCAGTGTTTCCCTTGCTATTATTGCTTCCACTGGTGTTGATACTGGATGTGATCGCCTGCCCCCGATGCCGGTTTGATATCCTTACGATTGCCGGCACACCGGTCATGTAAAATACGCAAAATTATGGAATACCGATCCGGCTCGATCTCATAGAACCACAACAATCCGCTTATGCCATTCATTACCCGATCAGTAATGCGCACTATCGTACTGACTATCATCGCCACGGCAGCCGTGGTCGTGATCTGGCATTACACCCGGCCTCAACCGTTGATGGTTGACTTGATTACCGTTGCCAAAGGGAATGTCGAATCAACCGTGATCAACACGCGCGCCGGTACCGTGAAATCGTGCCGACGTTCCAATCTCGCACCGATTTCCGGCGGCCAGATCGCTCGAATCCGAATAAAAGAGGGTGATCACGTGCAACAAGGGCAGGTACTGTTGGAATTGTGGAATCAGGATCTGCAAGCACAGCTGGAATTGGCAAAGCGCCAGTTTGCGATGGCGCAGGAACGACGCCGGGAATCTTGTATTTTGGCGGAAAACGCCAAACGCGAGGCAACACGAACCCAGCAGCTGATAATGCAAGGTTTTGTCAGTCCGCAACGCGCTGATGACGCCAACGCCAACGCACGTTCCCGCCAGGCCAATTGCGAAGCTGCAGCACTGGACATTCAGCGCGCCGAAGCACAAATCCGTGTCGCGCAAGCCGGCATCGACCGCACCATCATCTCCGCACCCTTTTCCGGCGTGATCGGCAAGATATCCGGCGAATTGGGCGAATTCACCACGCCGTCGCCGCCGGGTATTCCGACACCGCCAACGATCGATCTGATCGACGATCGTTGTCTCTACGTAACGGCACCGATGGATGAAGTCGATGCACCGAAAGTCAAGGTCGGGCAGGAAGCGCGCATTACGCTGGACGCCATGCCGAAGAAAGTTTTTCCGGGAAAAGTCAGACGCGTTGCACCGTATGTGACCGAAATTGAAAAGCAGGCCCGCACCGTCGATATTGAAGTGGACTTTCGGCAAACTCCGGAAAATACGTTACTAGTGGGCTATAGCGCGGATGTCGAAGTCATCATTGCGCGCCAGGACAATGTGTTGCGCATCCCGACGCAAGCCATCCGGCAAGAAAACAAAGTTTGGACGGTGGATACGGGTAACCGATTGGCTGAACAACCATTGGAGATCGGTTTAAGCAATTGGAGCTTCACCGAGGTGCTCAGCGGTTTAAGCGAAGGCGATCAAATTCTGGTTTCTTTCGATCGGGACGGCATTAGCGCCGGCGCGATCGTGCAAGCCAGACCGCAGCCATGATACGCCTCACGGGGATTACCCGTACATTCCAAATGGGTGACCAGGCGGTTCATGCGCTGGATGCTGTCGACTTATCCATCGAATCCGGCGAATACGTTTCAATTATGGGACCATCGGGTTCCGGCAAATCGACATTGCTCAACATTATCGGATTACTCGACCGACCCGACAGTGGTGATTACGCGCTGGATTACCGACCGATTACGGACTTATCCGAAACCGAGCAAGCACAAATCCGTCGTGAAAAAATCGGCTTCGTATTTCAATCGTTTCACCTGATTCCACGTCTGACCGCAGCGGAAAATATCGCATTGCCTTTGGTACTCAGCGGCATCCCGCCGAACCAACGGCGGCATCGTGTCAATACGGCACTGCAGGATTTCGAATTGACCCACCGCGCCAACCATCGCCCATCCGAATTGTCCGGCGGACAACGTCAGCGTGTTGCTATTGCACGCGCTACCATCATGCAGCCCGGTATCATTCTAGCTGATGAACCGACCGGCAACCTGGATCATCAAATCGGTGCGGAAGTCATGATGTTACTTGAAAATTTACAGGATCGTGGAACCACATTGATTGTCGTTACGCATGACCGCGAATTAGGTGCGCGCGCGCATCGTCAGATTGGCATGCGCGACGGCAAGGTATTGACCGATCGCCGCAATGACACTGACTGACACCCTGCATACCTCATTCGGTACCGTACTGAGTTACCGCATCCGTTCGTTATTGATTATTCTGGCAATAGCGCTCGGAGTCGCTGCAGTGGTGATTCTAACGGCGCTGGGTGATGGCGCGAGAAATTATGTCATCCAGCAATTTTCTTCCATTGGCACCAATTTACTGGTGGTATTGCCAGGCCGCGCGGAAACGGCGGGATCCTTCCCCGGTGCGGTATTGGGTCAAACACCACGTGACTTGACGCTCAAAGATGCACAACTGCTGGGGCGCCTGCCGCAAGTTCGCCGTTACGCACCGTTGAACGTCGGTGCGGCTGAACTTTCCGCCGCCAATCGCTTGCGTGAAGTGACGGTACTTGGCAGCAACGCCAATTTGATACCGATCCGCCATATGCAACTGGCACAAGGCAGTTTTCTGACGCATGGCTCCGCGTATAGTGCACAAATTGTTCTCGGTGCGAAAATCGCTGCGGAATTTTTTCCGCACGGCCAAGCAATCGGGCAACGCGTCCGGTTAGGCGGGAACCGTTTTTTAGTTTCCGGTGTGCTAAAGGCACAGGGCGAAACGATGGGATTCAATACCGATGAAATCGTTATTATACCGATCGATTATGCGCAATCGCTGTTTAATACAACCTCGTTATTCCGTATCTTGGTCGAGGCCAAAAACCATAGTGAAATCAATGCCACCAAGCAAGCCATGCAAACAAGCTTACGGCAAAGTCACGACGGCGAAAACGACACCACTGTAATAACCCAAGATGCAATCCTCGATACCTTCGATCGAATTCTGCGCGCCATGACTTTAGCGGTAGCCAGTATCGCAGCAATCAGCTTACTGGTTGCCGGTATCCTGGTGATGAATGTGATGCTGATTGCCGTCAACCAACGTACCGCTGAAATAGGTCTGTTAAAAGCCATCGGCGCCACTTCCGGTGATATCCGCCGATTATTCTTCGCCGAAGCGCTCTGGCTATCCTTCGCCGGCGCCCTGCTCGGTTTTTTGCTAGGACAGGCAGGCAGCTTCTTATTACGCGTGGCTTACCCGCAGCTCCCGGCTTGGGCACCCGTCTGGGCGTCGCTCGCCGGAATTTTGATCGCATTGACCGCCGGTATTCTGGCGAGCATCCTACCCGCCGGCAAAGCTGCCAGACTCGATGCCGTTCAGGCACTAAACAAACGATGAACACGCTGGATACTTTTCAGTTCGCATTTCGCGCCTTATCCGCGCATCGCCTGCGCACTTTGCTGTCGGTATCCGGAATCGCGATCGGTATCGCTGCCGTCATTTTATTGACGGCGATTGGAGACGGCATTCAGCGTTTTGTGCTAGCCGAATTCACACAATTTGGCACTAATATCCTGACCATCACCCCCGGAAAAATCAGCACCCACGGCGGTTCGGTCGGTGCCATCGGTAGCGCGCGGTTACTGACGATTGAAGATGCAATCGCACTAAAACAAAGTCGATATGCCCAATACGTCAATGCCAGCGTTATCGGTAACGCCGAAATCCGCGCGCAAGGCCGCAGCCGCCGGATTACCGCCTATGGCCAGGGGGCGGATTTCGCCAAAGCCTTTAATATGCAAGTCGAAGCCGGTCAATTCTTACCCGATGACGATCCCCGCAATCCGCGCGCTTTTGCCGTACTGGGTGCAAAAGTACATACCGAACTGTTCGGCGACCACAATCCACTCGGCGCTCTGCTACAAGTCGGTGGCACACGCTTTCGTGTAATTGGCGTAATGTCTCCTAAAGGTAACGTACTGGGTTTCGACCTCGACGATACCGTTTTCATACCGACAACCCGTGCACTCGAAATATTCAACCGCCAAGGCGTGATGGAAATTCAGTTTTCATACTTGCCCGATGCGCCGGTGCAAGCGATCACCGAAGATGTTCGGCATATTTTGATGACACGGCATGGCCGCGAGGATTTCACCGTTAAGCCGCAGCAGCAAATGATCGACACATTGTCCACCATATTGGCTGTGTTAAAGTTTGCAGTAGCTGCACTCGGTGGAATTTCGTTGATTGTCGGTGCAGTCGGTATGGCTACGCTGATGCATATCGCTGTTTCCGAGCGTATCGCCGAAATCGGCCTGCTTACCGCATTAGGTACGACTCACAGCCGCATACGTATCATATTTCTGTTGGAAGCGATCGCACTATCCACCTTGGGCGGATTGTCAGGTCTGATTATCGGTGTCAGCACCGCATGGCTGCTACAATTGGCGATAACCGGTCTACCGGTCAATATACCGTGGAATTTTGTATTGATTGCACTTTGCCTTTCGATGTTGATCGGACTTACAGCAGGCATTGCTCCAGCCATTCAGGCCGCTCGATTAAATCCCGTCGATGCGTTACGCACCGATTAATCGATCCCCGACATCAGCTCAAAAAATTATTCCTTAATCACTGCGCTTATGAAACGAGGTAAAAAGTGCCGGTAATGCTCGCTCGGGAAAGCGCCTCTGAACTGGCTTCCTGCCTAAACCATCCATTGCCGTTACAGATACCAAATCAGGATATTTGGAAACATAAGGTTGCGTAAATAGCGGATCTTCACACTTACCGGTCTTCGCAACCGCAGTGCGCCTGGCATTCACACCGACGCTTATTTTTGGATTTCTGTGTTGCTTACTTTCCTGCCTCGGTTTCTTACCTTCCTTACGATCTTTTACAAGCAAAGACTTTTCATACGAACTGTTCGATGATCGACTGATCACATTTTCACTCATATGATCAACGCTGACTTTAATTCCCAGCAGTTTCTCAATATTGCTCAGCAAAGTTTCTTCATCCTTGCTTACCAATGAAATCGCGTGCCCCTTACTGCCGGCACGCCCTGTCCTGCCGATTCGATGTACATAATCTTCTGGATTATTCGGCAATTCAAAATTGATCACGTGCGTCAATTCTTCAATATCAAGTCCACGCGCTGCAACATCAGTCGCAACTAAAATCCGGATCGTATTTTGCTTGAAATCCGCCAGCGCTTGCGTCCGTTGCAATTGATTTCTGTCACCATGAATCGCCGCACAAGTAATACTCTGCTGAATCAAGAAGCGCGCCAAACGGTCTGCACCCAATTTGGTTCGCGTAAATACCAATACTTGCTGTAAATTCTGTTGCTTGATCAATTGAATAAGTGCAAATTGCTTCTTTTTCGCTTCAACTGGATAAACCACATGAGTGATCAATTCACTAACCGAATTTCTTTTTGCAACCTCGATCAATACCGGTTCTCGCAAGATTTTTCCTGCGAGATTTTTAATTTCATCGGAAAAAGTTGCAGAAAACATCAAGTTCTGTCGCTGTGCCGGCAGTAATTGAATGATCAGTTTCAAATCTGGCATAAACCCCATATCCAGCATCCGATCAGCTTCATCCAGTATCAGCAACTCTACCTTAGAAAACATTAAATTTTTTTGATGCACATGATCCAATAATCGTCCAGGCGTCGCCACCAAAATTTCAATGCCAGCACGAACCGCCTCCACTTGTGATTCGATATTAACGCCACCGTATATGACGGTTGATCGAAGCTGCGAATACTTGCCGTATATTTTCACGCTTTCGTGTACTTGCATAGCCAATTCCCGCGTCGGCGTCAAAATCACGGCGCGTACCGGATGCTTTGCCGGTGACATACTGCTATTGGCATAGACTTCGAATCGCTGCAACATCGGCAACACAAAACTCGCAGTCTTTCCTGTCCCTGTTTGAGCTCCGCCCATGACATCCTTGCCTGCAAGTATTACCGGAATAGCTTGCACTTGAATCGGTGTCGGCTCAAGATAGCCTTGTTCTGATACCGCCTTCAATATACTGCTTGATAAACCAAGTTGCTCAAATGACATAAAACTTTCTGATTAATTTTGTTTGATTATAAATTTCAATTCTTTTTGTGTAATCCAGCGCGCTTAATAAAAAAAGAACCCGTACAAACTATTCGTTGTACGGGTTCTTTTTTATCAACTTTAATTCCATTTAGAATAAATTACCTAACTATAATAGATAATAAGAATTACTCATCCTCTTCTTCATCCTCGTCATCATCCTCCTGCGTATCGGATTTGGCTTCAGCACCGCTGCCTTCTTCGTCGCCATCCTCTTCGCCTTCATCGTCTTCTTCTTCCCCGTCACCTTCTTCA
>CP091135.1:86519-120356 GCA_021582655.1 Nitrosomonas sp. | reverse complement strand
TTTCATCATTACTGCAGTAATCATGATTTTCGTCATTCCCGCATTTAAAAACCTATTTGAAGGGTTTGGTGCGGAACTGCCGGCACCCACGTTAATTGTCATGACCGCCTCAGATTTTTTTGTAGATTACTGGTGGGCCATTTTCGGTGTTTTAGGAGGCGGTATCTATAGCTTTTTTTATACCTGGAAACGTTCTTTTTCGATGCAGCGCATTATGGATAGATTAATGCTTAAATTGCCTATTTTTGGAGAAGTGATCCGTAAAGCGACCATCGCTCGATGGTCACGCACGCTATCCACAATGTTTGCCGCGGGCGTTCCTCTCGTTGAATCATTGGATTCAGTTGCCGGTGCCGCCGGTAATTATGTTTACTATGAAGCGACCAAAAACATTCAGCTCGAAGTCAATACAGGAAACAGCTTAATGTCGTCAATGGCGAATACGGCCGTTTTTCCTCACATGGTAATCCAAATGGTCGCAATTGGAGAAGAAGCCGGGTCATTGGACGCCATGCTTAGCAAAATCGCCGACTTCTATGAGGCGGAAGTGGATGACGCGGTAGCAGCGCTGTCCAGTTTGATGGAACCGATAATTATGGTAGTGCTGGGAACATTAATCGGCGGCATGGTAATTGCCATGTATTTACCGATCTTCAAAATGGGTATGATCGTCAGTTAATCTCAATTTATCTTCATAAAGCTAGAATCATGTCCTGGTTATCCACTTTACAGCAAGAATCCGGTTTGTTTGTTTTCGTTATCACGATGCTGGGTCTCATGATAGGCAGTTTCTTAAACGTAGTGATATTACGGCTGCCCGAAATGATGAAAAGAAGCTGGTTGCAGCAATGCGCGGCGCTGCGCGGTGAAGAGCAACAACCACAGCAACCTTTTAATCTGATCGTCCCGAGATCGACCTGCACTCAGTGCGGTCATGGAATCACCGCCTGGGAAAATGTTCCAATCATCAGTTACTTGCTGCTTCGCGGGCGATGCTCCCAGTGCCATACACGAATCTCCGTACAATATCCTATCGTCGAAGCAATCACCGCACTACTGAGCGGTTTCGTGGCCTGGCAATACGGCTTCGGACTTACAACCGTCGCAATATTGTGTTTTGTCTGGGCATTGATCGCACTGGCCGTAATCGATCTGAATACACATTTGCTACCGGATGACATTACCTTACCTTTAATTTGGATCGGGCTGTTATTCAATATGCGCGGCGGCTTTACCGGTATCGAAGCGGCAGTGATCGGCGCCGCTGCCGGATATATCTCACTATGGTCGATTTATTGGTGTTTTAAGCTGCTCACCGGTAAGGAAGGTATGGGTTACGGCGATTTTAAATTGCTGTCCGCGATCGGCGCTTGGTTAGGCTGGAGCATGCTGCCGTTGGTCATGCTATTTTCATCATTGGTTGGTGCATTAGTAGGTATAGGGCTTGTTATCGCCACCAAGCTCGACAAAAACATTCCCATTCCATTCGGCCCTTATCTGGTCGGAGGCGCCTTGATTGCGTTATTCTGGGGAGAAAAAATTAATCAGGCTTATTTCAGTTTTCTTTAATCGATGTCTTTTATCGTTGGATTGACGGGTGGCATCGGTTGCGGCAAAACGGCTGTAAGCCGCTTCTTTGCCGATTTGGGTATCGATATTGTCGATACCGATGTCATCGCAAGAGAGTTAACTCAACCGAACGGATCAGCCATTTATGACATCAAAAACACTTTCGGCGATTTCTTTCTCACCCAGGAAGGTACGCTGAACAGAGAAAAAATGCGTACGCTGATTTTTTCGGACCAAACGGCGCGACTTAAGCTGGAAAATATCCTTCACCCGCTCATCTACAATCAAACCGTTTTACAAATCGCACGAGCACGCTCTCTTTATATTATTGTTGTAATCCCTTTACTTTTTGAAACCAAGCTTTTTGACAAAATCATGCAACGCATCCTGGTGGTCGATTGCGATGAGCAAGTTCAAGTATCCCGGACCATGGCCCGCAGCAACTTACCCGAGCAGCAAGTCAAATCGATTATTGCAACCCAAATCTCACGAACACAACGACTACAAAAAGCGGATGACATAATAACTAACAATCAAGGACTTGATTACTTAAAAGCGCAAGTAAGCGTATTGCATGAAAAGTACCTTCTCCTTTCAAATCTTAAATCAAATAATGGAAATACAGTGTAAGGAAAGTTTGGGAAAATTGATTATTTTGTGAAATAATCACCGTTTTGCTATGTTTGAAGTTTCACCAATCTTGTCCGGATGAGTTATTGTGATTTGTTATGAACACCCGTTGAATGAACGTATTCGCACACTGCTTCGGCTCGAAGACTTGTTTAATCGGATTGACTTTTTTTCCAGTAAAGACTCAGCAACCGAACATCACGCCTCGCTTATCGCCCTATTTGAAGTCCTGGAAGTTACCGGTCGTGCGGACATAAAATCCGATTTACTTCAGGAATTGGAAAGGCAAAAACAGATACTCGAATCGCTGCGCAGAAACCCGGATGTCTCAGAAGCAGCGCTTGATCAAGTACTCACCGACATCAAAACCACCTTCCTGGAAATGCTCAATTTTCCCGGAAAGGTAGGCGAGCATTTGCGCGAGAATGAATGGTTAATGTCGATCAAGCAGCGCATTGGAATACCGGGTGGCTGCTGTATGTTTGATTTGCCATCCTATCATTATTGGCTGAATCAGGATCCTGCGCACCGGCATAAAGATTTCGACGATTGGCTGTCGCCGTTTCAACCGATCCGGAATGCGTTCGGCATCGTGCTTTCCTTACTTAGAAAAAGTGGAAGAACGCAACGAGTGGTGGCAAATCAGGGTATGTTTCAACAGCTTGGCTCCGAATATTGCGCACATATGCTAAGGCTGAACCTAAGCGATCAATTCCTCTGTGTGCCGGAAATCAGCGCAAACAAATACGCTTTGAATATTCGTTTCGTACCGATACAATCAGGTCAAAAAAGCAAAGTATACGAAGGCGATGTTACGTTCGAGCTGACCTTCTGTAATCTCTAGCAGACCGTTAAAAACCTAAGAAAACACTGATTAATTGACTGCACGGGCAAATGTGCCTGGTTGCAAGAGTAACGCGCTTTCTCATCTATCTTATTGATAGATCTCGGCGCTGTATTCCGTGCACCTCTCACGCTTTGTCTTATGCGCCGCATCAATCAGCGTTTTCCCGGCAGAATCATTCATACGATAATAATTCCCGCAATGCCACATTCGCTTCAATCTCATTCAAGCTACGCCATGCCGGGCGCAATTGCTGTTTGGCGGCCAAATGCAATTGATCAGCCGTCACAAATGCTTGCGGTTGCGTTGCGTTACCATACGTCATCAGCACCTGAGCGCGCACGGGCCGGGAAAATTCGACCGCCGCGATAAACGAATCCCCATAAGACGATTTTAATTTTCCATCGTGATCGGGCTCATACACAATTTCCCGGAAAACGCCCAAATCGGTGGTTGCGCCATTCCCAGGCAGATCGGTTGTACCACGACGTAACCTGGCCACCTCGCCCCATGGTATATCAAGTCCGCCGGCTTCGACCAGCAATTGATTCGCCGCTTGCCTCAAAGCTGCGAGCGCGAGCGGCTTATCCGCCAGGCCGTGTGGAGTGGTCAATGGTTGCAACGAATCAAAAGGTTGCGAATAAAAAAGACTACCGAGCAATTGCTCCGGTGAAAACACATAATTGGCATTCGCCGCCGCCGCTTTGACGATCGTGGATTCAACCCATCGCTCGAACCAGACACCAAAGAGCTGTGCGCCACGGCTTTCCGCCAGATATTGCCGGTCCCATCGGCTCAACACCCCGGCTGCCTGTTGCAGTAGCGGATCGCTACCGGAAAATGCCGCCGATATCAAATCGTCAAGTAACTGATCCGCCGCTAACGACCGTGTGGAATGTTTGGCAGCAATCAATTCATCGAAGTGCATGCGCTGCCGTGCGGCCAGCATGCGCAAGCCTCTCAATTCCCGATTATTGGTCACGTCGGCGGCGATGTTTTCCGGGTACTGGTTCTTGTCGAGCACCGGCAAAGTCATATGCCATGGCGCACCGTTACTATTTTGCACCCATCCGGATACGGGATCGATCACTTTGGGCAGCTCCCGGTAATGGTGGGTATGCACCCAGATCAGCCGTGAATCGTCACCGGCAACGGGCTTACGCCAGAATGTGGCGCCCCCAGCCGCACGCTGCGGAATAATGCCGTTATATGCCAGCATCACATGTCTGTCCGCATCCGCATAAATTACATTGAACAAGGGCAAATGACCGCCCTGCAAAATCGTTTGGAATGCTTCCAGGTTGCCGGCACGCCCCATCTCCCACCACTGTCGGTTCATACCGGCCAGTAGCGACGTTTCCAACAACGCCAGGCGCACCGCCAGAATTTCACCCGCATGCTCAATCACCGGTCCCTGCACCGCACGCCGCATCTGCAGGACTTCGCTGGTAATACCGCCATCCGCTTGCCGAACCCGGATGGTCTCATCAGCAAGTGTAAAATCCCGAACCACACCATCCAGCCAATAACCGTCGTTCAAACTGTCGCCCGCCAACCTTAACCGGTAAAGATCACAGCCATCCATAGGATTGACAGTGTGCGTCCAGCCCAGATGATCGTTAAATGCGATTTGCAATACCGGCGATCCCACCAAAGCTGCGCCATAAAGATTCACATCCGGTAACAGCAAATGCGCCTCAAAAAATATCTCCATTCCATGCCAGTAAAGATGCGGATTCGCGAGTAACAAGGCATTCCCGCTGCCGGAATAATTGGCACCGAGCGCCCAGCCATTCGAAGCCGGAGGCTGGTTGTGAAAATCGAAACCGGGCAATACTGCGCCGCATTCCGATATTCCGGCCACAAAAACGGTCATCACCCGCGCGGTATGCGCAATCACATCCTGCGGTGTCACCGGCAATACCGCTCTTACCGAATCGGATAACGTTTCGGGGTGACGGCGTGCAAAATCATTAATACCGGCGGCAAATGCCGATAACTTGTCCCCAAAACCAGGCTCTTGCTGCGCATACCATTGTTCGGCCAATCCCGGAATACCCAGCAATCGTACCGAACGATCAGCAGTCAGGTATTCCTCGCCAAAATATTCAGCACCACGACCGCGTGCCAACGCATAAAGCTTGAGCAGTAAATCTCCGTGGCTACGCATCTGCGCCCAGCCGAAGGCGTAAAAGGCGCTGTCGTCATTCGCCGCGACAATGTGCGGAACACCCCAGGTATCCCACAAGATTTCCGCATTGTTCCGCTGCAATACCGGTTGATCGATGGTGTGGCAAGCACTGAGCCATAAAGCGATAAACAATGCACCGCCGGAAATAAAGATCTTCATAATCCACCCAATAACGATGGCGATGCACTACCGTGCTCGGCACGCAACGCTTTTTTGTCGGTCTTACCAACGCTGGTCTTAGTCACGACGTCCACCTGCTTGAATTGTGTCAACAGCGCATGCTTTGAAATCAAGCCTTGCGATACGCACATGCGGATATGTTGCTGGGCGGCGGCCTCATTGAACAACACCGGATCCACAACCAACAACGCCAGCGGTCGCTCACCCCAGCGGGAATCCGGTATGCCGATTACCGCCACCTCTTTGACACCGGCAACGGAAGCCAACGCATTCTCCACTTCCAATGACGACACCCACTCTCCGGACACTTTGACTACGTCCTTAAGCCGATCGGTAATACGCAGATATCCATCCGGGGTCATCACCCCGATATCCTGGGTATGCAAATACCCGCCTTCCCAAAGCGCCGCACTGGCGTCGGCATCATTCAGATAGCCTTGCGTCAGCCAAGGCGCACGCACCACGATCTCACCGCTGCTGCGGTCATCTTGCGCGTGCGGCTGCAACGAAGTGTCGACAATCCGCAAATCCACCAAGGGAATCGTACGGCCGGCACTGCATCGTTGTTGCAATAGGAAATCGCTATCCGTCTCCGCACTGTCGTCAGAATGCGTCAACTGTGCCAAAGTCAGAATCGGTGCGGTTTCCGACAATCCATAACCGGCGAAACAATCGATTCCCATTTCCAGTGCCTGCCGAGCCAGCGCTTGCGGCAACGCCGAACCGCCCACCACCACCTTCCAGCCGCGCAAATCCACACCAGCCGTTTGCGCAGCAGTCAGGATCATTCTTAATAACGTCGGCACGCAATGCGAGTAAGTTACGGATTCTTCAATCATCAACCGCAGCAACACTTCCGGCGTATAGCGCCCCGGATAAACCTGCTTTACACCCAACAATGTAGCGACATAGGGCATCCCCCAGGCATGGACATGAAACATCGGTGTCAGCGGCATATACACATCACCCGCATGAAATCGCTGCCGCACCGGCGGCGCCGTCAACGCCATGCCGGCGGCAAGGGTATGCAGCACCAATTGCCTATGGCTGTAGTACACACCCTTCGGTAACCCGGTAGTGCCGGTGGTATAAAAAATCGTGGCACGGGTATTTTCGTCGAAATCCGCAAAATCGAAATGCATGGGCCGACCCGACAACCATGCTTCGTACTCATAAGCAATCGGCAATGAAGTCTGCGGCACCGCTTCATCGTCATGCAGCACGATGATCGTGCGTATCGCCGTCAATTGCTCCCGCACGCACTCGATAACCGGAATAAAATCCGCATGCAGCAACAATAACGAAGCCTGCGAATGATTCAAGGTATAGGCGATCTGCGCCGGCGTCAAACGGCTGTTGACCGTCATCAGTGCGGCACCGTACATCGGGATGGCGAAATAGCATTCAAAATAACGATGACTGTCGTGATCCATTACTGCCACAACATCATCGCGGCGCACATTGGAGGCGGCCAATGCGGCAGCCAATTGATTGATGCGCGCATAAGCCTCGCGGTAGCTCCGGCGGCATTGATCGCGGTAAACGATTTGCTGCGCTGGCGCATTCGCCAGCGGCGTATGCCAAATCTGCTTAAGAAGCAATGGATAAGCAGTCACTTCATTATCTTTCATTGATTATCATCCAACGTGTGTTTTGGTACGGCCGACTTCCTTCAACACCATGAAACTCACCGGGATCAACAACAAGGTCACCAGCGATGAAAACAAGATACCAAATGCCAGCGAAGCCGCCATCGGCATGATTTTTTCCGCATCCGAGCTTTGCGCGTTCAGCAGCGGCAACAGTCCTGCGAAGGTTGTCGTCGTGGTTAGAAAAATAGCCCGGAAACGCATTTTCCCGGCAGTAACAATCGCCCGGAAAGCCAATTTGCCGGTGCTTGGAAATTTATTGATACGCGCCACCAGTATCAAACCATCATTGATCACAATACCGCCGACCGCAAACAGCGCCACATAGGATTCGAGCGAAAGCGGGATATTCAGCAGCATGTGACCCAGCACGGCGCCAATGAAACCAAAAGGGATGGACAGCATGATCAGCAGCGGTTGGGTATAAGAACGCAGCGGCACCGCCAGTAACGCATAGATTCCAAGCAGCGCAAGCACACCGTACGCCCACAGATCGGACATTGCTTGCTCTTGTTTCTGTCTTCTTTGTCCCGGCTCGATCTTTAATCCGGGAAATTGCTGTTCCAATTCGGGAATCAGGTGGTTACGCAAATCGGTAACAATAGTCTCAACGCTTGCTTGTTCTTTATAAACCTCAGCGCTGATCAATTGAATTCTCTCCCGGTCCTGCCGGGTAATACTGGCAAAACCCGGCGTATACGCCGCTTCCGCCACGACCGCGAACGGAACAAAATCACCGTGATCCAGTTGAATCGGCATGCGGTATAAGTCATCCAATGAACGCCGGTCAGTGGGTGGAAAGCGTACGATCACCCGTACTTCATCGCGATCGAAGAAATAGCGTTGCACTTCCAACCCCAGGAAACCGTTGCGCACCTGTTCTCCAAGGCTTTGCAAGGTTAATCCGTAATTCTCGGCTTCCGGTTTCAGCTTAAGGTGCAGCTCCGGCTTACCGGCCTGCATCGTACCTGTCACGCTATGCACTCCGGCGTAGGACGCCAATTTGGTTTTGAGAATTTCACCGGCCTCGCTTTGCAACATGCTATCCGGCGCGGTCAGCTTCAGTTCGATGGCTTTGGCCGATTGTACCGCCGACGTGACACCGAGATTGCGCGGCCAAAATGTCTGAAACGACAACGTTGTGCCGGGTGGAAGCTCGCCGAATCGCTCTTGCCATTGCTGCTTGATGCGATCCATGCGCGCACGAACTCGCTCGTCAATGGCAATTTCAATATCCACAAAACCGTTATGATCATCGCTGACCGCAATAATGTGCTGAAAACTGTCCGGTAATTTTGCCCCACCGCTGATGCCAAGCTCGGCATTCAATTCATGGCGCATTTCATTTGCGATATGCTCCAAACGCCCGACCTGGCGATCCAGTTCCGCAAACGGCGTACCCGGCTCCATTTGCAAAAAGGCAAACAAATAATAATCGTTGACCGGCGCATCCATGACACTTTGGACGCGCCCGGAAAAAACCAAAGCACCGGTCAGCAACAATGCGATCCCGAATACCGTCAGCGTAATATAACGCAAGCGCAATAAACGTTTTAATACAGGAACATAAACACCATCAATCAAGCGATGCAATCCCCGGTCGACATACATCCGCAATCTTTCAAAAACGATAGCGATGCGGTTCGATGCATGGCTGGTTTGCGAATATTGGTGCGCGGCCAGATGCGCCGGCAAGATCAGCAACGACTCCATCAGCGAAAACGCCAGCGTCAGAATAATCACCGCGGAAACGTTATACATCAGATAGCCGCTCAATCCGGAGATAAAAAGCCCCGGAACAAAGGCAATCATCGTCGACAGCACCATGGTAACCACCAACGGAGCGACCTCCAAAGTACCGCGAATCACGCCGGACAAACCGGTATGGCCCCGCTGCTCATGCGAAAAAATATTTTCGCCAATCACGATGGCATCGTCGACCACGATCCCCAGCACCAATATCAACGCGGCGATCGAGTAAGTATTCAATGAAATCCCCAGTATCGGCATCGCCCAAAATGTACCCAAAATGGATACTAAGATACCGCTACCGACCCAGAACGCCAGATGAAACCGCAAAGTCAGCGCCAAAATCAGAAAAATCAAACAAAAACCGGATATCGCCGAATCCGTCAGCATCGACATATTCTGCCGGTAATATTTCGACCAATCGTCCCAAGTCGAAACATCGATACCGTCCGGCATCCTCAGGCGAAATTCCGCGATCACCGCATTGACCGCATCCACTGTCGTGGTAATCCTGTCCTTAGGCATGACATACATTTGCATGGCGGTTTTACCGTCAATCCTGATCCGCAAATCACGCTCATTCACCGTTTCGCGGATATCCGCAATATCGCCGAGCAGCAAGTATGCGCCATCAGGTTCCAGACGAAGCTTGATGGCGGCGAAATCATCCACCGTCATCGCCTGATTCTTTCCGCGCAACAACAACTTGCCGTCGTGCTTTTTAAGCTCGCCCGCCGGAATGTTGTTCGAAGCCGCACGTACGGCTTCGGCAATTTCGTCAAAACTCAATGCATAACGATGCAATTGCGCGGGAGGAACCTCGATCGAAACTTCATATGGCAACCGAGGCCAAGGTATCAGCAAGCCGATGTCGGGATGCTTGCTCATCATTGCTTGCAACCGGTCACGCTGCTGCATTAACGTCCGCTGATCGACATCACCCTGTACCGTCACAATCACGGCGGCAGTTTCCGCTTTCAATTCACGAATCCTCCATTTCTCGGCGCTTTGAGGAAACGTGGTGATGCGGTCCATTCTGGCTTGCACGCCGGCCTGGAAACGCGCCAAGTCCATTTTTGGATCGAACTCCAAAGTGATTTCGCATTCCGCCTGGTTAGCTACGGTATTGATATGCCGCAAGCCTTCGAGATCATGGACAGCTTCTTCGATCGGAATGCACAATGCGCGCTCGACTTCCGCAGGGCTGGCACCGGGATAGGCGATCTCGATTTGCAATTGATTCTGTGGTGCGGGCGGCATGGTATAACGTTTTACGATCGACAAACCGAAAAACCCGCCCGCGATGATCAGCAGCATCAATAGATTGGCTGCAATCGGATTTCTGGCAAACCAGATGATTAATTTCATAGCCGTGGCTCAGGCGTAACCGTCATCCCTTCAACCGGATGATGCAAGCCGGAAACCAGCACCCGATCCCCTGTCGCCAAACCTTCCCGGAGAATGATGTGTTCACGTTCTTTACGCAGCACGGCAACACTGCGCAAACGCAACCGTTGATCCTGATCGATCACCGCCACGCGGTTCTCCTTAAGCAGAGCGCCGGCCGGAATCACGAACAAATGATCGAGCCACTGTCCTTCAATGCCCGCCTCAACATGTAACCCTATAGGCAACACCGCTGCACCGCTATCCGATCGCCCGCCGCGCAATCCGAACGGATCGGCAATCTGGGCGACGACAATCACCATGCCGGTTTTTTCATCGACAACGCCCTCGCTGCGCACAATCCGTCCTTGCCAGTACTGCGCCTCCCCCTGGTAATGCGCGGTAAGTTTCACTTGCGCCCCTGCGGCAGCGGGAACACGGGAAACGGATGAAGCCGGCACTTCGATCCAGGCCAATTCCTGAGTGCTGACCGGCAAACGGATTTCCGCCAGATCGCTGTTGTAGATTCTTCCCAGCACATCGCCGCTACTGAGATATTGCCCCATGCCGACCGCTTTGTTGCGCACCCGGCCATTGAACGGTGCTCGAATCTCGGTACGCTGGCGTAATAACCGGGCGTTTTTTAATTCCTCCTGCTCGGCGGCAAGCTTCGCCTTCTTTTCCTGCAACTGCGGAATCCTCAAGCTCAACGGGCTCGGATCCCCTTGTCCCAGTTGCTGCCATTCCTCACGCGCTTGCTCAGCCTCCGCTTCTTCCCGCGTCAATTGATATTGCGCCTCCATTACCCTGGCCTGCGCCTGCGCGACGCGCAGATCGTATTCCGCCGGATCGATGGAAACCAGTAGATCGCCTTTGCCGAATGCGCCGCCACTGACAAAAGCCGGTGAAATGGAAATGATATTACCCGACACGCCAGTGATCAGATCGATTTCCGTTTGCGCCGTAACACGGCCTTGCGAACGGACATCCATGCGCAAGCGCTCAGGTTCCGCGATGACATACTGCACAGCGGGCGGCCTGACAATTTCTTCCTGGCGGTCGCTTTGCGGCGGTGAGTTGATAATGGCGATTGCGGCCATTCCACCGGAAACGGCGATCGCAAGCGCAACGAATAATTGCCGGCGCAGTTGCATTACACCTCCCCGCCCAACGCCAGATAAAGATTGATCCGATTGCTGAGCAATTGCCGATTGACCGACAATAAGGCGCTTTGCGCGCTAAGTGTGCTGCGATAGCTGTCGAGCAGCGTCAAAATACCTATTAAACCATTGCGATAGGAATACACCGCGAGCTTCTGACTGGATTCGGTGTGCTCGACCGCCTGTCGGAGCGCCGCTTCCTGCTGCCGTAACCATTCTTCGGCTTCCAGCGCCTGCTCAACCTCGCGAAAAGCGTTCAATGCCGTATTTTTATAGTGATTCAACGCTTCTTCCGCGCGTGCTTGGCTGCGAAAAATTTCGCCTTGAATGCGCCATCCGGTAAACAACGGCTGCATCAATCCCGCAAACACATTCCATGCCGCCGAGCGGGGGTCGGCCAATTCAGTCAGATCAACACTGCGTGTTCCGCCGGAAGCGGTCAGCGTGATGCGCGGCAAACGCAATTTCTGCGCGCTGACGGCACGGAAATCCGCGGCCTGCAAGCGATTAAACGCCGCCACCAAATCCGGCCTGCGCTCCAGCAATTCCGCGGGCACACCGGCAGGAACGGCGCCGGGTAACAACGGCAATCCATCGGCGGCCAAATCTTCACCGGACGGATACCGTCCCAGCAGGATCTCCAGCCGGCGCGCAACAGATTGCAGTCTGTTACGCGCCTGCCGCAACTGCGATTCGGCATTTGCCAAATCGTTCATTGCCAGACGCAAATCCAATCCTCGCACCAAACCGCGCTGAAAACGACCGCGCACCAATTCCGCGATTACCGTCCGATCCTTGATTGATTGCTCGATGATCGTCACATGCAGTTTCGCTTCGATCAATTCAAAATAACTCTGCGCAACCCGGGCCGCCAGGGACAATCGCGCACCGTAGAAATCGCTTTGCGTCGCTTGCGCTTCCGTGAGCGCTGCCTGATGCTGATCGCGGATCCGCCCCCAGACGTCCACTTCCCAGCTGATACCGAATAACGTTTCGAAGGCGTTGAATCTGGACGAACCAAAGCCCGCCTCGCGGACTTGAACTTGCTGGTGATCCGCCACAAAAAAGAACTGTGGCCAGCGCGGCGAGCCGTCGACACGTGCTTGGGCGATGGCGGCATCCACGCGCGCCGCCGCCGCTTTCAATTCGTAATTGTTCTCCAGCGCCGTCGCGACCAAACCCGTTAATCCGGGATCGTCGAACGTCTCCACCCAACCGGCCGGCAGCGGCTCCGACATTACCGCTGCCGACGATCCGGCAGCCTCCCATTGCACCGGAATTTCAGTGCCCACGTCTTGTACATGGCGCTGCGGCAATAGATTACAGCCTGTCAAAACCGCCAGTGACAGCATGCCGCAATAAAACCGGCGTCGTCTGATACGACGTATGATTTCGCTTACCAACAAAAGCACTTCTTAAGTATGAACCCGCTCAGCGGCGCGGAAAGCATCCGCGAGTACATGCGCGATGTCTTTGCGGACTTGCCCGGCCTCATCCACGATGTTCCCCAGCCTGGCAAAATCGTGAATCATACCAGAATAGATTTTGACATGCGTATCGACTCCCGCCGCCTGCAATCGCTCGGCATAAGCGATCCCTTCGTCCAGCAGCGGATCGTATTCGGCCAATGCAAAAAAAGCCGGCGCCACATTCGCCAGATGCTCCGTTTGCAACGGCGCAAAACGCCAATCGCCGCGATCGACATCGTTGCGCAAATAATTGGCGAACATCCATTGCAACGTTTCGGCTTCAAGCAAATGACCTCGCGCGAAACACCGGTGCGAAGCCGTATCCTGCCAAGCGCTGGTACAGGGATAAAGCAACACTTGGCATACGGGTTGCCGCCAATTCCCATCCCGTGCCGCAATCGCCAGCCCCGTCGCCAACGTACCACCCGCGCTGTCACCACCGACCGCCAAGCGTGACACATCCAATCCCAATTCACTTCCCCGGGAAATCAACCAGCGATAAGCATCCTCGGCATCATCAACCGCTGTCGGAAAACGATGTTCCGGTGCCAGTCGATAAGCGGCATGCAATACGCAGCAGGGCGTCAGCGCCGCCAATGAACGACATAGCGAATCGTGGGAATCAAGTCCGCCGATGCAATACCCCCCGCCATGAAAATACAACAGCACCGGCAGCAACGCCGCCGTTTTATCCATCCGATCAGGTTTATAAAGCCTGGCCTCGATCGACCGGCCGTCCCGGCAAGGAATCTCGATCGTGGTCACACTACCGACCGCAGGGCCGGGAGCATCCAAGGCTTGTGTCGAGCCGTCGTATGCCTGCCGCGCTTGTTCCGGCGTCAGCATATGCATGGGCGGTCGTTCTCCACTCGCCATATTGCTTTCAACCAACTCCAGAAACGCGGCAAGATCCGGATTCAGCGGCATCCTATACTCCTCTATTACACTCGGTCTATCGGAACAAACAAAAAATTTATATTAAAATCTGAAGGTTAATGTCCCGATTACCGTCCGCTCCGTACCCAGATAGTACCTGCCGAAGTAATTCGTCGAAACATACCGGTTATCGAAAATATTGCTGGAAGTGATGGAAAACAACATCGGCCCCCTTTCGTAGCGCAATGTCGCGTCGAACAAGGTAAATGACGGCGTGGTACTGGTGTTTTCTTGATCATTCCATACTTTACCCATGTAGCGGACACCGCCGCCCAATGCGAATCCCCGCAACCAGTCGATTCCGAGTGCGCCAAAAGAATAGTCCAGCCAGCCGGATACCATTGTGGTCGGCACCTGCACCGGCCTTTTCCCGCGGAAATCGGTATCACGGATATTGTCGACATCCTGATAAGTAAAAGAACCGATCGCATTCAAACCCTGTAATAATTCCGTGCGTGCTTCCAGTTCAACCCCGCGCGATCTCACTTCACCCGTTTGCATCAAGCGAAAACCGGTTTCATCGGTCGGATCCCTCGCCAACACATTGGTTTTGGTCAGGTCAAAAAACGCCGCCGTGTATAAACTTCTTCCGCCCACCGGCTGATACTTGATACCCGCCTCGAATTGCGAGCCACGCGTGGGATCGAAAGATTTTCCATCGGCATTGAAACCCGGTTGCGGCAGGAAGGATTGCGAGTAACTGAAATACGGTGCGATTCCGTTTGAAAACAAGTAAGTCAAGCCGGCCCGTCCGGTAAAGGCGCTGTCATTGCTCTTTGTCGATGCGACATTCAGCAGATCGTTATCCCTGGAATGAATTCTGTCAAAACGCCCGCTCAGCGTCATAATCCAGTTTTCCTTATAGCGCAATTGATCCTGAATATAAAAACCGAGTTGATCGATGCGTTGCCGCTGATTCATTCCCATTAAATCCGGCCTGGGAATCGGCATCGAATATACCGGATTCAAAATATCAATGGAGGGAGGCATATAGCCGTTCGTATAACCCTCAAAGTATTTCAAGGATAAATTGGTCTGATTCCAATCCGCACCCAGCAACATTGTGTGATTGATCGGACCGGTATTGAACCTTGCCTGCAAATGGCTATCGAGCACGATTTGATTCAACCGTTCGTTGGTCGCATAGGTTGCCCGATCCACCAACGTCGGCTGATCAAGGGTGTTATAGCCCAGCGAGAATAGATCCTGAAAATGTCCCCTTTGCTGTGCGTAACGAAAATTCTGCCGCACCGTGAAAATATCGTTGAAATGATGCTCCAGCTGATAGCTGAACGACGCTTGATTCGCCGAGTATCTTGAGAATCGCGGATCGCTTTGCAGTACGTTGGTACGACCGCCGTCAGGTGCTGAAATATAAAACAAGGAAGCCTGGCTGCGATTATTGAGTATGTCCCCCATCAAGGTGATGGTGGTATCGACGGTTGGACGGAAAGTGATCGAAGGCGCAATGTAGAAACGCTCATTTCCCGCCCGGTCTCCGCCGGTATTGGGAAATCTGATCTGAGTGTCGCTATCGAGCGCCGTGGTAACCAACCGGAACATGATGGTTCCCTCTTTATTGGCGACGCCCAAATCGGCGGCAATCCGCTTGCGATCGAAATTACCGTATTGAAATTCGATTTCGCGGATCGGTGCGGCGGTCGGACGTTTAGTCACGCGATTGACAATACCGCCCGCATCGCCGCGTCCGAACATCACGGAAGAAGGTCCGCGCAGCACATCCACCCGCTCCAACCCATACGTTTCCGTAATAAACTGAGTGAAAAAACCGACCGCCGAATTGCTCAGACCATCCCGGAAATTGGCGGTGTTAGCACCATTAAAGCCGCGCAGCATTAAATATTCAAAACCACGCCCTTCATAGCCGAACTGATCCACGGTGACACCCGGCACGTACCGTAACGCCTCGGTGAAATTCTGCACGCTGCGCATGTCCATTTCGTTACGCGTAACCGTCGAAATCGATTGCGGTATTTCAATAACCGGCGTATCGGTTTTAGTTGCCGTAATACTGCGCTTGGCGACATTGCCTATAACTTCCTCGAGCGCCTTGACTGTCACAGCAGGAAAAACCGCCGCCGACTTGGCGGATTCTTTATCGCTTTCCTTGCCTGTAGCGGTTTCCTTGGATTCGGAAGTCGCGTTTTGATGCGGCTCCGCTTCCGCCGGTTTCACTCCGGCGGGCGAATTCGTTTGCGCATGACTATCGATTGCCTTGACTAATAACAGCATATGCAGCGCAACTAAAAAAATGGCGCGTTTATCCATCCCACTGAATCTCCCTGATTGAATTTCGGTTAAGCCATACAGCTTGTTTTAATTGAAATGATGTTTTATTCACACCGGATATCTATGCCAGTACGGAAGACGCCGCGCGCTTCACCGGTACGTTCTGGGTTTGATGAAGCGCATGAATCAGCGCTTGTGCTATTTCGTTGGTACGCACTGCCGTCACCGACAGCAGGGTATCGCTCAGCCCATGGCTTGATTCACAGGCACCCTGCAAAAATACTGCGGGCTTGAAATGCGGCGAGCCGCAAAGCCGGTAATAGCGATCAACCGGGCAGCCTTCAAAAAACGGCATCAGTGGCGCCAACATCGATTTGTAGTGATCGCGCTGATACCCCGTCGCCAACACGACAGCGTCATAGGTTTCCGTATACTCGCTATCGCCGTTAAGATTCCGCAGCACGAATCGGACACCGTCCGGCGACGCAACCACCGCCTTTACTTCATGCCGCCGTAAAAAGCGGTGGCGTTCCACGCCCGATACTTTTTGCTGATAAAACACGTTGAAAATCTGCTCGATCAGCACCAGATCCGGAGCCGCGTAATTGGTGTGCCAGAATTCTTCAAGAATTTTGCCGCGCTCCTGCTCCGGGCTATCGAAAACATAATCGGTAAAATCAGTATTGAATATTTCATTCACGAAAGGACTGTCGTCGGACGGCCTGATCGAGCGGGCACGCATGATCAGATCCACTTTGGCCGTATTGAAACGGCCATGCAAATCCATGAATATTTCCGCTGCGCTCTGCCCGCCGCCAACTACCGCGATTCTCCCAACCTCTCCGATGCGATCGATTTCCCGAAGGTAATTGCTGGAATGAAACACCCTGCCGTCATCCTTCAGCGCCAGGAAACTTTCCGGAATTCTCGGCCTACCACCGATGCCGATCACCAGACTGCGGGTCAATCGCTCTTGGATCGACTGCGCACCGTTACGCGTCCGGACACGCAGGC
Source organism: Nitrosomonas sp. (assembly GCA_021582655.1). Classification (GTDB taxonomy): domain Bacteria; phylum Pseudomonadota; class Gammaproteobacteria; order Burkholderiales; family Nitrosomonadaceae; genus Nitrosomonas. The sequence goes on along the minus strand of CP091135.1, from coordinate 103,329 downwards.
ATACCACGTCATCGCCGTTCTTTTCGGGTAAAATTTCAATCACTTCCTCGCCGTAAGCACAATTGCCGTCAAAATGCGAAGCCGCCCAGGACAGATAATCGCTGAACTCATGACGACTGGGAAAAAATGTCTTTAAGTTGATAAAATCCTGCAACCGGTTTTTCTGATGCAGGTAATTGATGAAAGTGAAGTAACTGGACGGATTGCGCATCGTGACCAAATCCTTCAGGAATGAAACCTGCATATGCGCGTTGTCCAGCAGCATATTGGCATGCCAGGCAAAACTGGGCTGTTTTTCGATGAATAAAGCATCCACGTGATAACCGGCCTGCTTTTTCTCATCCAATGCGATAGCCAGCGCAACATTGGACGGACCGAAGCCGATGCCTATCAAATCATAAATATGCATGACGAAATCCTCAAAGTGATAGTGTGGGATGGGTGACGGCGGCATGGCGCGGCACCCACAATTGTTCGGAAAAAAACCGCTCGCGCTGCAACATGTTCAATACCGCGCGCTTATGCGGAAAATCGAATTCCTTGAGATTGGCGTAACCGCATTGCGCCAGGTTACGCATCATTTTGTGATTGTCCGCGCGGGGCTCGATCACGATGCGCTGCGTCCTGCAGTCGTCGAGAAACAGATAGTGCGATATCGACGGCAACCAGGCGGTGACATAAGGCTTACCGCGACGGTGCGGTTCCCCGATCAGCACATGCCAGCCGCGGTCGAAATCATCCACGTCGTAAAAAGGAGCGATGCGATCTTCCTTGGCCCAATAAATTTCGAAATAACCGAACGGCTCGTCATCAAGGCACGCAACCAGACTGACGATATGCGGATCGGCATTCACTGCGGCCAGGTAATCGCGATGTTTCGCCAAGCATCCCGTTTCCTGCCAAAACTCGGCGACCACCGGATCGTTCATCCAGCGATTGAAAGCTGCCAAATCGGTATCGGGATCCAACGTGCGCAATGTCAGCACGCCATCCAGCCAAGTGATGTAGCGCCGGTACACGTCACCGCCGGATTTGCGCGGCCGCAGCGGATGGCGGCGTCCGTTGCTGAATGTGTAGCGAACGGGAAAAACCGGGGATACGCCGGAACACCGCCATACCCTGGCCTGCTGCCAAAACAATTCCGCCTCGACAGCAATTAACCCGCCATCGGTCCCAAGTATGATGCCCGCGTCATACAATTCCGCCGGCAATTGGTGCGAAACCGATAGCATCAAGCTTTTCCGTTGCGGATGATAAGTAAACGAAGCTTCGAGCGCAGCCAGCAGCTCCGCAATCTCCGGCTGTTCTTTGCCCGCATCGATCCAAGTCAGCCGCAATTGATCAAGCTGCTCGGTCAAGCGCCACAACGCATCACTGCCGGATTGTTCGTGCCGCACCCGCAGAGTATCGCCATCGTAATTCACGCGAAAGCGCACTCGATCCGGGAAACTTATCAAGCTGCCCGCCAATACCGATCCCACCTGCTGCAGGGCGGGCGGTAGATCATTATCAAATGCGTGCAATTCCATGGTCTTCGTTCAAGTTAAATGTGCAAAATCGGCTTATCTAAACTCTGAAGACGAATGAGAAGTATTTTTATTTATATTAGCCGCTATTTTTCGTATGCGAACTGCAATACGTAGCGTATGACTCTCGGGAAAATGACGGGAATTGACAACAATCGCCAATGCAAAGCAAAAATCGTTGTATGGCTTAAGGCAGGTGGCTGCGATTGCAGCACCGCCGCTCGGATCGATCAGGAATGATATGCTGGAACGAGCATCCTGTGCTTGAATCTACCGTTGCGCCGTGAATGCCACAATGTTATTGCGCCGCCGCCGGCTTTATCCGGGATTGGTAATTAATCCGGACAATTAAACAACACTACCAACCATTGCGGCGAATAGTCGACAGTAACTCCGGGTAGCACCGAATTATCAATTGATTAAAAACAACCCATTTCATGACACGCCAACCGATTGTTTATTCAATAACAATCAGCTGTAACGCCTGAAACAATAACCGGAAGCTTTTCGGCGGCTTTTCAGCGGCTTTCTCCTTACGGGCATTGCGAATCAGCAATCGCAGATGCTGCAAATCGGCGTGCGGATATGTCGCCGCGAATTCAGTGATGGCGTGCTCGTCGTTCAGCAAGCGTTCGCGCCAACGCTCCAGATGATGCAAACGCGCGGTTTGATGCACCGAAGCATGGCGCCAGCTGTCGAGTTTTTGCTGGATCGGTTGCGCGTCGATCTCCCGCATCAAGCGACCGATGTATTGCAATTGGCGGCGGCGTGCGCCGAATTTCTGCATGCCGCGAGCTTGCCGGATCGCATCGCTGAGAATTTCCGGCAAATCGAATTCCGCCAGTTTCTTCGGATCGAGTTCGACCAGTTGCTCGCCGATCTCCTGCAATACATGCATGGCCTTCTTGCGCTGCGTTTTACTCGGCTCAATGTCTTGTTCGTTAGCGTTTTCCGGTTCTGTTTGCACGGCTTACTGTGTAATGCGCTGTCAAGAAGCTGCTATCATAACGCTTTACGTGAAAATTAACCCGTTTTGATATCCGCATTTTCTGTCCTATATGCCCGTCATGAATAACTTATCCGTCTCCGATACCCGTTTTTCTTATCCTTTGAGCACGTTGCAACAAATCGCCCGCGATATTCTCGCCCACGCCCGGAAAGGCGGCGCCACCGCCTGCGAAACCAACGTTTCCGACGGCTTCGGCCAAACCGTCACGGTGCGCCAGAACGCCGTGGAAACCATCGAATACAATCGTGATAAAGGTTTGTCGGTAACGATTTATATCGGACAAAAGCGCGGCCATGCCAGCACCTCCGATTTCTCACCGCAAGCAATCGGCGATACCGTCGCGGCAGCGCTATCGATCGCCCGTTACACTGCGGACGATGATTGCGCCGGACTGGCGGAGGCGGCATTGCTGGCACAAGATTATCCGCAACCAAGCTTGTACTTTCCATGGCAGATCAGCGTCGAAGAAGCCATCGAATTGGCCAAAACCTGCGAACAAGCGGCATATGCGGCGGACAAACGCATCACCAATTCGGAAGGGGCGACGGTTGCCGTCAGCGAGTCGCAGTTCGTGTATGCCAACAGCCTGGGCTTCATGGGCGGCTACCCACTGTCGCGCCACAGCATCAGTTGCGCGATGATCGCCGAACAAGGCGACAGCAAACAGCGCGATTACTGGTACAGCGTGGCGCGCGATGCCGCCGATCTGGAAGCGGTGCAAAGCATCGGCGAGAAGGCGGGCAAGCGCAGCGCGGCGCGGCTGGGTGCCCGCAAAATCGATACCTGCGAAGTGCCGGTGTTATTCGAGGCCCCGATCGCATCAGGGCTTATCGGACATTTCGCCAATGCCGTAACGGGTGGCAGTCTGTACCGGAAATCCTCGTTCTTATTGAATAGCATCGGACAGCAAGTGTTCGCCCCCGCTATCCAAATTCTGGAGCGTCCGCATTTGCACAAAGGCTTGGCGAGCGGTCCGTTCGACGACGACGGCGTCGCCACCGTCGACCGCAATGTGGTGGAGAACGGCATAGTGCAAGGTTATTTTCTGGGTAGCTATACCGCACGCAAACTGGGTATGCGCACTACCGGCAACGCGGGCGGCACGCATAACCTGATCATGCAGCACCATGCCGCAACCGGCTTTGATGCGCTAATCAAGCAAATGGGTACCGGTTTGCTGGTAACCGAATTACTGGGGCACGGAATCAATTCGGTAACCGGCGATTATTCGCGCGGCGCCTCCGGATTTTGGGTGGAAAACGGTGAAATCCGCCACCCGGTGGAAGAAATTACCATCGCCGGTAACTTGAACAATATGTTCAAAGGGATTCAGGCCATCGGCGACGATATCGTGATACGCGGCTCCAAGCAGTGCGGCTCGGTGCTGATCGACCGCATGACCGTCGCGGGCGATTGATCGTCCTGCAGCGGATCGGTAACACCTAAAGCATTAATCGCAATCATCGCGATCGCGCCGATCACCGTCAAATAATACAGCGTCGGTAGCACGGTCATACGAATGGTTTCTCCTTCGCGGCCCAATAATCCGACGGTAGCGGACGCCGCAACCACATTGTGAATCGCGATCATATTGCCCGCCGCCGCACCCGCCGCTTGCACGGCGACCAACAGCGCACCGGATACGCCGATCAATTGCGCGGTATCGAATTGAAATTGCGCCAGCATTAAATTCGATACCGTATTGGAACCGGCGATGAAAGCACCGAGCGCACCCACCGACGGCGCAAAGAACGGATAAACCGCACCGACGCTGCCGGCGACGAATTGCGCCATCATTTGCGGCATCGCCGGCAATCCGGCCAGATTGTCGCCGGAATTGATCAAAATACGCACCATCGGTATCGTGAATAGCAATACAAATCCGGCACCAAACAACGTTTGCGACGATTCCTTAAACGCTGCCTTGAATCCGGCAACCGGCATGCGGTGCAACAAGCAAGCCACCAGCACCACCGCTATCATGATTCCGCCCGGCAAATACAAAAACGGGATACTGCCGGAGATATCCGCCTCACCTAGAATATCCGTCCAGTCCAGCACCCCGTGCCGATTCAGAAACGCTTTGACATCGTCATTAGCGCGTGACAATACCAGCAGCAGCGCCAGCAAGGCATACGGACACCATGCCGACACCATTGATAACGGTGTTTTTGCCGTCAGGCTCTCCAGGCGGATTTCAATACTGCCCATCCACTGCACCGGCCAATCCTTGGCCGCAGGAAAATCCCAGTGTTGTTTGGGAATCAGAAAACCGGCACGTGCCGCCGGAACGACAACCGCCAATCCGATCAAGGCGCCGGTCAACGACGGGAACTCCGGCCCCAGCCAGATCCCCGCCAACGCATAGGGCACCACAAACGCCAGCCCGGCAAATATCGCAAACGGCGCTATCGCCAATCCTTCCCGCCAAGATCGATGCTCACCGAAAAAGCGCGTCAACATCATGCACATCAGCAACGGCATCAGTAAGCCGGCGACAGCGTGCATCAGCGCCACCTCCACCGTAATCAACTGATACAACGCATCCCAATGCGAGCCTTGCGCGTTCAACCGTTCGCCGATCGCCGCCTGATCCAATCCGCCGGTGACGCCGACCACGATCGGGGTACCCACGGCACCGAACGATACCGGCGTAGATTGCACCATCATCCCGGCCATCACCGCCGCCAGCGCCGGAAAACCCAAAGCCACCAGCAGTGGCGCGACCACTGCCGCCGGAGTGCCGAATCCCGAAGCACCTTCGATGAAACACCCCAACAACCACCCCACGATAATCACCTGCACACGCCGATCCGGGCTGATATCCGAAAAACCGCGCCGAATCGCGGTAATCGCGCCGGAATGCTTCAAGGTATTGAGCAACAGAATCGCGCCGAAAATGATCCACAAAATCGCAACCGTCAGTATCAAACCTTGCAAAGTTGACGCAATCACGCGGTTGACGGTCATTTCCCAAACGGTCAGCGCAATCGCCGCGGTCACGACGAACACCAGCGGCATCGCACGCCGCGCCGGCCAATCGCACCCGACCAGCAACACGGCCGCCAGTATCAGTGGCACAAATGCCAATAACGAAACAAGTGTTTGATGCACAATCGTTTTCTATAAAATTCCACCAATCGGCATCAACGATGCTTCAGGCGCTTCGCCCGGATGGATCGATATGCGGCTTCCCGCATACCCTCCGGCGTGCATTATATTTCCGATTAACCGGCTACGCCGGCGAATCACTTGGTTGTATCGCACTCGCTCCCGCGGCTATCTCATCGATATACCTCGGCCGTTGTGCTCCGTGCTCCGTGCACCTTACACTTCATCCGGCTCGCCGAATCAATCTGCGTTTCCCTTAGCATTTCTGATATCCCGGCTCTGGCTATCAGATTACCTCAGATAACGTGCAGCGCTCTCAGAATCGGCAATTGTTTTTCCATAAAAACAATCGCTTGCTCAGTCAATTCCTGAATATTTTCTTCCGCTGTTTCCAATGCTTTGCCGCTTTTGAGGATTTTCTGCCCTTGCCCGTCCAATACTTGCCACGCCAATTGCGCCCATTCCCTGGGTTGCTTTTTCTGTTGCTGCACTGCCAGTAAAAATAACTGCTGCGCACGCCCGACCGCAATCCCACCACCGGTTACGGGACTGGCAAGATACGAAATTTCTCCGTTATGCAGTGCTTTGTTAATCAGGTATGCATTCAGTTTGTCGGTGCTTTTCTTTACTTTTGCATAATCGGATTCATTCTGCGCCACGGCGACTTGTCCCGTTCCCGCCAAAATCATGCACGCCTGCGCTACCTGCGCAAGATTGATGCCTTTGCTTTGCACCGCTTGCTCGATTTGTCGGATTGATTTCGCTTTGTAGTCGGACAGAAAATCCAGAATCGCGTTATAGATCGGTTCATTCAACTGCGCTTCACTCAACCCGCCGCTAACTTTCAGCACCGCATCCGCGCGGGGGATTATCAGCACGACGCGCTGATTGCGCGTCAACTCGACTTGTTCCGGCGCCGGGATTTTACGCGCACCTTTTACCCAATAATCCCGTCTGAATTGCTGATTCACCATAAAATCCCGCACCGTTTCGCGAAACCCGGCATCCGTTATCTCTTTAAGAAACTGAATTTGCTCGCCCGTTAAATTGATCACCCCGATATGATCGAGATGGTTTGCGGAACAGGCGAAAGTCAGCTTGGCGGCCGACAGCCAATCCGTCATCGCCGAAAAATACATCGGATGCCAGTCGCGATTAAAATACTCGTGCGCCAAATACTGTCTATTTTGTTCCTTGATTTTTTGTGTACGAGGGCCGATTTGCGGGCTGGCGCTCGCGAACGCCGGATTCAAACCGAGCATTTTCTCCAGGAAGGCGATCGAACCATCGATCCGGTTGATAATGCCGTGCCCTTCGGAACCCATGGTGTCCGCATGCTCGGTCAACAGATGGCGCATCGGCGAAATTCCCGTCCAGCCGGGCAAAGTGTTGTAGCTGATATATAACACGCCACCGACTTTTAATTTGCGGCGGACGAAATCGACGATCACCGCGCGATTCTCATCGTTGATCCAGCTCCAGATGCCATGCACACCGATGTAATCGAAATCCGGCAAATCCGTGCGTGCGGCAAAACTGGCAAACGCATCGTCGAACAACTTCGCCCCCGACCCGGAAACCGCCGCCAACTCTTGTGCAAAACCGGCCTGTGCCGGATTGAAATCCGTCCCATGCCATTCGACCGCCGATGCCGCGGCATGCAAGTTCACACTCATTCCCTGACCGAACCCCAATTCGCAAGCCGTGCCGACCTCAGGATATTTCAACCCGGCGTATGCGAATATTTGCTTGATTCGCAACGGACTCAATTCCGTATAGTAACCGAAAGTATAACCGACATCAGTTACGTACCCCGCAGACCAATCGCTCATATTTCCTCGCTTTTCGGTAAAGGCGCCAGCAGCAGCAAAACCCCTTTACCCTTATTTTGAAACGGCAAGCGTAACGGTTATAGCCAAGCTTTTCAACTTTGCACCCCGTCCCAGTGATCCATCACGCACCGATATTTCATCGGGATATAGATTCTTCGGGCTTTAACGGTTATATAATCGCCGGAATCGGTAGGGGGCGATGAATGCGTAATAGCAATATTTGAGCCTGTGGGTATGGATAGTCAGGACAGATATTTTTGAGAAGCAAGCATCATGTCATGGCACATCTTGCTGAGATTACCGATAAAACAAGATAAAGGGATTGCAATCGACATGGACCAATTGACTGACCTGAAATCAATACTACACTCCAAGCGCGCAAACATTTATTACCTTGAAAAATGCCGCGTGATGCAAAAGGATGGGCGTGTTCTTTATCTGACGGAAGCCAAAGATGAGCAACTTTACTGGAATATCCCGATTGCCAATACCACGGTCATTTTATTAGGCACCGGCACGTCCATCACGCAAGCCGCGGTGCGCATGCTGGCATCAGCCGGTGTTTTGATCGGCTTTAGCGGTGGCGGCGGCACACCGCTTTTGATGGGAACTGAAATTGAGTGGTTGACGCCACAAAGTGAATACCGCCCCACGGAATATGTTCAAGGATGGCTATCCTTCTGGTTTGACGCCGAAAAACGGCTGCAAGTCGCCAAACACTTCCAGATGCTGCGCATTAATTACCTGCAAAGTACATGGCGCAAGGATAAGGATCTGAAGCATGAAGGTTTCTTTATCGATGACCAAGATATCACGCAAGCGCTCTCAGGTGTTTCGAACAAAATAGCGCGAGCCGATAATGTAGGCGAGTTACTGTTGATCGAAGCACAGCTTACCAAAAACCTCTACAAAATCGCCGTCAGCCGAACCCAGCAAAAAGATTTCGTGCGCAATTACGACAGCACCGACAGCGCCAATGCATTTTTGAATCACGGCAATTACTTGGCCTATGGCCTGGCAGCCAGCACGCTCTGGGTACTTGGCATCCCCCACGGCTTTGCCGTGATGCACGGAAAAACCCGCCGCGGCGCCTTGGTGTTTGACATCGCCGATCTCGTCAAAGATGCTCTTGTGCTGCCATGGGCTTTCATTTGCGCCAAGGAAAAAATGAGCGAACAGGAATTCCGTCAGCAAATTTTGCAAAAATTCACTGAACACAAGGCGTTGGATCTCATGTTTGAGCAAGTCAAACAACAAGCGCTACAAAATTCCCCCGCTCCCCCGGGAGAGGAACGAAGCAAGGAGAATCAATCATGATGGTCACCTTCGTCAGCCAATGCAAAAAAAAAGCCTTAAATCGCACTCGCCGCGTATTGGATGCATTCGCTAACCGCATCGGCGACAACACCTGGCAAACCGTGATCACGGAAGAAGGATTGATTGCTGTCAAAACCTTGCTGCGAAAGACCGCTACCAAAAATACGGCTGTGGCTTGTCACTGGGCACGTTCCAGAAGTCGCAGCGAGTTGGTTTGGGTGGTGGGGAATCGTAAACGGTTTAATGCGCAAGGGATTGTGCCTGTAAATAGCACCAAAAAAGATTTTAGTCATCGTGAATGGGAAAAGGGTTGGTATACAACCGAAATTATCGCCATCGCTTCAGCCATAGCTGGTTTATTCCATGATTTGGGTAAAGCCAACGATTTGTTTCAAGAAAAACTTAATCCAGATAAAAACGGCAAAAAGACGAAAAAATTCGAACCGTATCGGCATGAATGGTTGTCCTTAAGGCTGTTTCAGACTTTTGTGGGTGGTAGTAGTGACGAAGAATGGCTGAAGCAATTGGCAGATGTTGATGAAAACTTAGAAAACCAAGTTCTACAAAAAATAGTCGCCGATAACCCTGGCACCAATATATTCAACAATCCATTCGACACTTTACCAATGTTCGCGAAATTAGTCGCTTGGCTGGTGGTTACGCACCATCGTTTACCCGTTTATCCAAAACAAGGCGAAGCAGAACCAAGTCTTGATCAGCCTGATACATGGCTAAACCAAGATTTTGATGACACTTGGAACTCGCTCAATAGCCGCAATCATGAATGGGAAGAACAAACTCTAAAAGCCAATTGGACATTTTCAAATCACACGCCATTAGTCAGCAAAACATGGCAAAAAAAAGCCGGTGAACTTTCAAAACGGGCTTTAGTTTGTCAGGACTTGATAAGAATCGATTGGTTTAGCCAGCCATTTGTTATGCACTTATCGCGCTTGGCTTTGATGCTTGCCGACCACCACTATTCCGCCAAAGGCGCGCAAACCCACTGGCAAGATAGCAATTACCGGGCTCTTGCCAATACTGATGAGCAACATCAACCAAAGCAAAAACTGGATGAACATAATATTGGCGTAAGTCGGTATGCTTTTGAATTTTCTTTGAAACTACGACGCTTACGCGGTGAATTACCATCACTTGCCGACAACAAAACGTTAATCAAAGGCCCGAAAGAAGATAAAGAGCCTTGGCAAACTAAAGCTTATCAAGCAGTGCTACAGATTCAAAGTCAAGTCAAAGAACAAGGTTTTTTCGGTATTAATATGGCCTCGACTGGAAAAGGTAAAACCTTGGCGAACGCCAGAATCATGCATGGTTTAGCCGATGAGTCGGAAGGTTGTCGCTTTAGTGTTGCCCTGGGCTTACGGACACTGACCTTGCAAACAGGCGAAGCGCTGCAAGAGCGCTTGGAACTCGATAAAACGGACATTGCCACGCTGATTGGCTCTCAGGCCATTCTGCAATTGAACCAAGTCAATCAAGGCAAACAAACTGAGGATGACTTATTTGCCATGCGTGGTAGCGAAAGCTTGGAGTTGGGTTTGGATGATGATGGTTTCGATGTGATTTACGGCACCGAACTCTACGAAGGTCAATTGGAAAAATGGTTCCCAAATAATCGAAAGGCAAAAAAACTGTTACATGCGCCCATATTGGTTAGCACGATTGATCATTTAACACCAGCGACCGAAGGCGTGCGAGGCGGCAGGCAAATTGTACCGATGTTACGTTTACTGACATCGGATTTGGTCTTAGATGAACCTGACGAATTTGACCTAAACGATTTGCCTGCATTGGCTCGTTTAGTAAATTGGGCTGGCATGTTGGGGTCAAAAGTATTGTTGTCTACAGCAACCATGCCACCCGCATTGGCTTATGCCTTATTTGAAGCCTATCAAGAAGGGCGAAAAGCATTTAACGCCGCTACCAGTCAAGCAATTACAAAAAAATCCGTTGTCTGCGCTTGGTTTGATGAATTCAGTGCGCAGGTGTCAGAACAGGAAAATATTCAAAGCTTTATCAAAGCCCACGATGAATTCATTCAAAAACGCATTGCCAAGCTGAATCAAGACAATTCGATTTTCCGCAAAGCAAAATTGCTGGAAATTGCTGCGACAACCGATCTACCGCCACTCAACACCATGAGCGTGGTAATCCGTCAGGGTATAGTGGCCTTGCATCAAGGTCATCATCAACAACACGCGTCGGGAAGAAAAGTCTCTATTGGTTTGATACGAATCGCCAATATCAATCCTTTAGTAGCCATTGCCAAGCTGCTTTATGCCAATCCTGCACCGGAAAATTTCCGTATCCATTACTGTGTTTATCACAGTCAGTATCCTTTGGCACAAAGAGCATTCATTGAAAGTAAACTAGACCAGGCCCTCAACCGTAAAGATCCAGAGACCATCTGGAATTGTCCTGAAATCCAACATGCCGTAAGTCATTATCCGGAACAAAACCAGCTTTTCGTGGTATTGGCAACGTCGGTAGCGGAAGTCGGACGTGACCACGATTACGATTGGGCGATTGCCGAGCCCAGTTCCATGCGTTCTATTATTCAAATAGCAGGACGCATACAGCGACATCGTAAGAAAATACCTATAACAGAAAATTTTTATATTTTGGCTAAGAACTATAGAGCGCTTAAAAACAAAGATGACAATAAGATTGCATTTGTAAATCCAGGATTTGAATCAGAACACCGAATAGTAAAGCCAAAGGATTTATCCAAAATTCTACTAGAAACCCAATTTTCAACTCCGAATGCCATTCCCAGTATCCAGCGGCCTAAAAAATGGAAAGAAACGTCACCTTTTTCGAACTTAGTGACGCTGGAACAAATTGCCTACCGTCAAAAATTATGTGAACACACCGATGATAGAGGCCCTGCTAATTTATGGTGGAAAAACCAAGTTACGTGGTGCGCTGAAATCCAGCGTAAACAACCTTTCAGGGCATCAATGCCCGACAAAGCCTATTGCCTTTATTTGGGGGAAGAGGATGCCGAGCCTATTTGGCAAATCAAAAACGAAAATGTTTATCCCATCGAATATGAAGAAGTATCGGATATTGAAAATATTGATTTAATTCCAGCTCAAGGCAATCAGCCGTGGTTTACTTTCGATATTCAAGAGCAGTATGGCTTTTTAGCCGAGCAGTTAAACAAGCCGTTGAAATACATTAGCCATTGTTTTGGCGAAATTCGCCTGGAAGACTATGGTAATAGAACTATTGTGTGGTGTTATTCCCCATCACTTGGAGTTTTTAAAGAAATTTGATAGGAGATTTTTAATGGAAAAAGCACAGAAAATAATTGAAGATTTCTTTGCTGAAAAAATTCAAGACTCGGTTTCAGCGGGTTATGAAGAAATTCTGAAGCCTGTAAGGGATAAGAAAAAGAACCATAAACACAAAGAGCAGTTAGAAAAATATACCAAGGAAGAAGATGCTCTTGAATCAAACCAATGGGTACGAAAGAAGCTCGATAGCTTGGTAGTCCTTTTTAGCAACCATGAAAAACTATCTGAACTGGTTAAAAAAAGTATAGCTTTATATCAGGACAACTCTGACCCGAATGAATTAAAAACAAATCTGGCCACTCAATTTAAGATTTTAAAAAAGGAAGTCGGTAAGTCCCAATTACCTGAACGAGATAAAAAAGCCTTTGAAGAAATAAATGCGGATAAGCTTCAATCAGATAAATTCGAAAAAAATAAACGATTACTTGAAAAATTGGCCGAGATTGATTCTGAAATAACCAATACGATGATAGAAGTAAAAAATCTTGCAGAAGCAGAGTATCAACGTAATTCATGGATTAATCATGCCGCTCAAAAAGCGAGTGAAGTTAGTGTACGCATGACCCATATTGCTAAATTGACCCATTCCAGCACGAAAGCATCAAATATAGATGCAACCGTATTTGAAAATAATTCTTTAAAAAACTTAATTGTTACGGTTAATTGTGCAAAGGAAATAACAAAAGATTTTGCTTATTCCTCAGCGGCATACGCAAAAATTGCTGAGTTTCTGCACTTAATTGGGAACGATATTTGCATAATGCCAGCTTTGCTTAAACCTTATGCTCAAGACGAAAACCAGCTACAGGAATGGCAAGAACAATTCAGATTAGCCTTTATCGAAAGAAACAAATCCAGTCATATTTTGGCTAAGCAAGTTTATTTTCCTTTGACTTCAGCAACCGATTATCACTTAGTAATGCCTCTGATTTCATCAAGTTTGACGCAAGTCATTTATGACCGTATCTGGGAGGCGCGCCGAAAAGATACACCCGCAAATAAGGCTAGAACTGAAGAAACTTTCAGTTTAGAAGTAGTTAGGTCGTTTCATAGAACCGCCGTCTTAAAAGCCACCCAAACCAATCATCAGAATGTTTCCAATTTGAATGGAAAACGTTTAGGGCAGTTAATTTTATTACCCGCTATTCCTCCACAATGGCAAACTCAAGCCAAACCCCCCATTCACTTAAAAACCTTATTTAATAAACAACTTGCTACTCAAGCTAAAGAACCATTAACAGAACTCAAGAATTTATTGTTAGCCATTAAGGCCAACAAACTCAGTGTAAATCTACAGCGCAAGCGACTCATCCGCAGTCATCTCATTGAGATTGCCGATGTGGTGTTCGATTACGCTGCCCAGATTCAAGGGCTTAAACAACACACAGGTTGGTCGCAAGCATCTCAATTGCCGCTCCATCAGCAATACTGGTTAGATCCGTTAAGACCGGATGAAGAATTTCAAAGTACAAGAGCGACGCTAGATTGGCCATCTGATTTAGTCGTTGATTTCTCCAAATGGATAAATCGAAGCATTAAACACAAACAACTCACGCTAGGGATTACACACGAAAAGCAGTGGCAAAAATTGCTTGCGCCTTTATTACGCGAATTTAACGCACTTGCCGAAGCAGATTCAGAAATCAGTGTAGTGGAGGAGGAAGCATGAGTAATGCCTACATCGTTTTTGAGCGAATCAGCATCCAAGATGCCAACTGTGTTGCTGGATTTACCTATGGATTTCCAGCCATTACCCATTTTTTAGGTTTTGGCCATGCCTTATCGAGAAGGTTATCCGCTACGCAGCAATTGACCTTGCAGGGTTGCGCCGTCATTTGCCATCAGCACCAAATACACGCCTATCAGCCTAAAGGCTACGGTGATTATGTCTTTGCCCAAAGCAAAAACCCACCGACTTCCAGAGCCAAGGCTAAAGAAACGCCGCCCATTATCGAAGAAGGCAAAATGGATATGACAGTTTCCCTAGTTATGGCATGTCCTGATATGAGGATAAGCCGAACGTCCGAAATTAACGCCCTAGCACAAATCATCATGAATTTAGCGCATCAACATCACTTGGCGGGTGGTTCGATTCACCGCATTGAAGCTATTCATATACTCAATATGGATCAGCAAAAATTATCAAAAAAACTTAAACGCTTACTGCTACCAGGATTTGTGTTGATGGATCGCTCCGATTTATTGGCCAGCCACTATGAGACGCTAAAACAGCAGCAATCCAATGCAGAGCTAGTCGATGCTTGGCTGGATTTCTCCGCTCTTAAATACCAAGCCAAGCCCAAACTGAAAGAAGGCGAACTTGAACCTACCGATAAAACCGAAGCCGAGTGGGTACGCATGGATAAGCCTGCCAAAGGCTGGCTCGTACCCATCATCAATGGCTACAAAGCGATAAGCGATGTTTATGCTGCTGGCGAAGTGGCGAATACACGCGATGCGACTACTCCTGTTTGCTTTGTAGAAGCCAGCCACAGCATTGGCGAATGGCGAAGTTTACACCGTATCAAACAAGTTGCTGACATGCTTTGGCATTACCACCAAGAACAAGACTGGTACTTGTGCCGCCAAGGAAAACAGATCCAACCCGAATCCGCGACGAATGAATTAGGAAATATTCCAGATGATGATTTTGAAGACGATTTTTTGAGTTAACTTAACTAAGGAGAAAGATAATGACTGATTTGAAGCTACCACCGGTATTAGCATTTAGCCGTAAACTGGAAGTTTCCGATGCGCTAATGACTTCGGGCTTATGGACTGATATCGATGAGATCGATAAGATCGATAAGATCGACAAATGGCAACCGATAGCCCTGCATGAAAAAAGAAACCGAGCTACCCATAGTCAATGTGGCGCAAAAGATGATGATAAACGAAAACCAAATCTTTCTTGGGGCGACGGTGCCACACTCCCCCATGATGCCGATACTTTGCGAATCAAATTTACCTTAAAAGTTCTTGGTCGTCTTGAAGAGCCTACAGCTTGCGATATACCATCTTTTGAAGAAAAAATAATCGAGATCGTAAAGGCTTATCGAGCAGAGCACCAATTCAAAGAACTGGCTACCCGCTATGCCAGTAATATCGTCAACGGGCGGTTTTTATGGCGTAACCGTGTCGGTGCAGAGTCTGTCATTATTCAGGTTAAACACCGTGAACAGTTTTGGCAATTTGACGCTTACGATTACAAACTGGATCAATTTACGGCACCGAATGATCAGAATCATTCTTTTGTTCAACTGGTTTCCGTGATTCAGAATGGTTTACAAGGCGATGGTTTTGAGTATTTAGAGATTACCGCATTCAGTAAACTTGGGTTTGGACAACATGTATTTCCTTCACAAGAAATGGTGCTCAATATTCCTAAAGGTGAAAAAACAAAAATATTATTCAAATTGAATGATTGCGCTGCCATACACTCGGAAAAAATAGGTAATGCCTTGCGAACCATTGATACTTGGTACGCAGAAGATAGCAATACCAGAGCAATAGCTATCGAACCATACGGTTCTGTCACTTCACGGGGAGAAGCACACCGGATTTCAAAGAATGACTTCTATACGTTGCTTCAAGAATGGCTAAAGAACAAAGTGATTCCTGACATACAGCAACATTACGTTATCGCGACGCTAATTCGTGGTGGCGTTTTTGGTCAAAGTGGCAAGGATAAGGAATAAGTCATGGAGTATTACCAGGAAATTACTTTAATGCCCAATGCAGACATTGACCAGTATTTCCTCTGGTCAAAAACCTTCCAGCAAATCCACTTAGGTCTCGTTGAAATGCAAGATGATCAAAAGCGAGCACCAATCGGTGTGTCGTTTCCCGAGTATAAAAGTGGGGAGAAATGTGGTGTGTTGGGCAGTAAGTTACGGTTGTTTGCGCCGAATGAAGCCACACTGTTGCAGTTTGATGCTGGGAAATGGTTGATCCGGCTGACTGACTACGTGCACTGTACTGGGGTTCGCGCTGTGCCGAGTGCGGTCAAGAGCTATGCAATTTACCAGCGCGAGCAGCCTAAGACTAATCGGGAGCGCCTAGCTCGGCGCTACGCCCGGCGCGATGCCAAACATCACAATCTGGATCATGGGATTGCATTGAACAGTGAAGTAACACTCAGTGCGCGTCTTGAAGGCAATGCAATATACGAGCAAGCAATGATACGCTACCGCGACATGCCGCACCGCACTGTTGCTACGCCATTTATTCGGTTAAAAAGCTTGCATAGCGGCCATACGTTCTGCCTATGGATCAAAAAGAGAGCAATAGACCATTACTACAATGGCACTTTCTCCACCTATGGCTTCAGCGCCACATCAACCGTCCCCGAGTTTTAACCCATTTTTATTACGATCTTTAACAATTCATTAGAATCAATTGGTTGTGCAAATCGTTTTACAGGATGGTTATTTCTCAATAACCATCCTGTATACTGCACCACGACTGGCTTTGAAATAGCTTGTCGTGAGGTTCGCTGCCGCACAGGCAGCTTAGAAACATTGGAAACAACCGCGCTTGCTCCGAAGTGAGTTCGCTGCCGCACAGGCAGCTTAGAAAAAATGTGCATAAAGAGTGCCCCGGCTTCGGCGGTTCGCTGCCGCACAGGCAGCTTAGAAATTCTTTTGGTCCTGAGCGTAGGTTTTTATCGCGTTCGCTGCCGCACAGGCAGCTTAG
>CP091135.1:77676-86419 GCA_021582655.1 Nitrosomonas sp. | reverse complement strand
GTATTCCTTGAACATCGGCGCATTCATGCCGAGCACGCCGCGCGGCATGGTGTCTTCGGCGTAGCGGTATTCCAGCGCCACGGCTTTTTGCATCAGCGCGCTGATCTCATCACGGAACGCTTTGGTCCATAACTGCGGATTTTCCATTTTGATCTGGTTGATCACGTCGATGCCGAAATTGCAGTGCATCGATTCGTCGCGCAGGATGTATTGGTATTGCTCCGCCGCGCCGGTCATTTTGTTCTGCCGTCCCAACGCCAGAATTTGCGTGAAGCCGACGTAGAAAAACAAGCCTTCCATGATGCAGGCGAATACGATCAGGCTTTTGAGCAGTTGCTGGTCGGTTTCCAGTGTGCCGGTTCTGAAGTTGGGATTGGTCAGCGTGTCGATGAACGGAATCAGAAATTCGTCCTTGTCGCGGATCGACGAGACTTCATGGTAGGCGTTGAAGATTTCGCCTTCGTCCAGCCCCAGCGATTCGACGATGTATTGATACGCGTGGGTGTGAATCGCTTCCTCGAACGCCTGGCGCAGTAGGTACTGGCGGCATTCCGGGTTGGTGATGTGGCGGTAGGTGCCGAGCACGATGTTGTTGGCCGCCAATGAGTCGGCGGTGACGAAAAAGCCCAAGTTGCGCTTCACCAGGCGACGCTCGTCCTCGGTCAAGCCGTTCGGATCTTTCCATATTGCAATATCGCGGCTCATGCTGATTTCCTGCGGCATCCAGTGATTGGCGCAAGGACCGAGGTATTTTTCCGATGCCCATTTGTACTTGAACGGCACCAGTTGGTTGACGTCCGCTTTGCAGTTGATGATTGATTTGTCCTCGACCGAAATGCGGCGGTTGGCGCTGCCGGCCACGTCTTGCGCGCCTTCCGCCGCTGTTTGTTGTCTGGCGGCGCTATGCTCGCGGCCATCGGGCAGCGACGATTGCAGCGGCAATTCAAAATCGTGCAGCGCGGTGCGCGGCATCACACTAACCGGCGGTGTTTGCGGTTGTTGCGGTTCGTCTTCAAATGTCAGCATGGTTTATCCCCCTATTGTTAGGAAAACATCGATTAAATCAGCGTTTCCTGGTTGTTATTTATTGGCACGATTCGCAACTCTCGTCGTCGATGGCGCAGTACTTGATTTCGGCTGTGGATACCTCCGCCGCGACTTTGGCCACGCCGCCGTCGGACGGCACCGCGTTTAATGATCCGGCGCGCACCGTGGATTTCTCCGCGCCAGTGGCACCCATCGAGCGCAGGTAATACGTGGTCTTCAAGCCGCGCAGCCAGGCGAGTTTGTAGGTTTCATCCAATTTCTTGCCGGATACCCCGCCCATGTAAATATTCAGCGATTGCGACTGGTCGATCCATTTTTGCCGCCGCGCACCGGCTTCGATCAGCCACAGCGGGTCCATTTCAAACGCGGTGGCGTACAGCGTGCGGATGTTTTCCGGGATGCGATCGATTTTGCTAATGGCGCCATCGAAGTATTTCAGATCGGCGATCATCACTTCATCCCACAAATTCAGTTTTTTCAGATCGTTGACCAACGACTTGTTGGCGATGGTGAACTCACCGGACAGATTCGATTTGACGTACAGGTTTTGATACGTCGGCTCGATGCTGGCGGAGACGCCGACGATGTTGGAAATCGTCGCCGTCGGCGCGATCGCCAAACAATTGGAATTGCGCATGCCGTGCTGCTGGATGCGCTGGCGCAATGCTTCCCAATCCAAGGTCGCGGACAAATCCGCTTCGACATAGCCGCCGCGTTCCTGCTGCAATACCGCCAGCGTGTCGTGCGGCAGAATACCGCGATCCCACAGGCTGCCTTTGTAGCTGCTGTAACAGCCGCGCTCTTGCGCCAGTTCGGTCGACGCCCAATACGCCTGATACGCCACCGCCTCCATCGAGCGGTCGGCAAACTCCACCGCCTCCGGCGAACCGTATGCAATCCCCAATTGATGCAGGCAATCCTGGAATCCCATGATGCCGAGCCCGACCGGACGATGGCGCAGATTGGCGTTGCGCGCTTTGGCCACGGCGTAGAAATTGATGTCGATGACGTTGTCGAGCATGCGCATCGCGATATGAATGGTACGTTTCAGCTTGTCCATATCCAGCGCGCCGTCTTTCAGATGCGCGAGCAGATTGACCGAACCCAGATTGCACACCGCGATTTCCTTATCGTTGGTGTTCAGCGTGATTTCGGTACACAGATTGGAGCTGTGCACCACGCCGATATGGTTTTGCGGCGAGCGGATATTGCACGGATCCTTGAAGGTGATCCACGGATGCCCGGTTTCGAACAACATGCTCAACATCTTGCGCCACAATTGCACCGCCGGGATTTTTTTGTACAGCGTCAATTCGCCGCGCTCGACTTTGGCTTCATACCCCAGATACGCCTGCTCGAACTGCCGGCCGAATTTCTCGTGCAGATCCGGCACGTCAGATGGCGAAAACAACGTCCAATCACCACCTTCCATCACCCGCTTCATGAACAGATCGGGAATCCACGTGGCGGTATTCATGTCGTGGGTGCGGCGGCGGTCGTCGCCGGTATTTTTGCGCAATTCCAGAAATTCCTCGATATCCAGATGCCAGCACTCCAGGTACGCGCACACCGCACCTTTGCGCTTGCCGCCCTGGTTGACCGCCACCGCGGTGTCGGATACCACTTTGAGAAACGGCACCACGCCTTGCGACTTGCCGTTGGTGCCCTTGATGCGCGCGCCCATCGCCCGCACCGAAGTCCAATCGTTACCCAGGCCGCCGGCGTATTTGGCCAGTAGCGCGTTTTCCTTGATCGCCTCATAAATGCCGTCCAGGTCGTCCGGCACCGTGGTCAGATAGCACGACGACAGTTGCGAGCGGCAGGTGCCGGAATTGAACAACGTCGGCGTCGAGCTCATGAAGTCGAAACTCGACAAGACGTGATAAAACTCGATGGCGCGCGCTTCGCGGTCGATTTCATTCAACGCCAGCCCCATCGCCACGCGCATAAAAAACGCCTGCGGCAATTCGATGCGGCGTTCCTTGATATGCAGGAAATAGCGGTCGTACAGCGTTTGCAAACCGAGATAGTCGAATTGCAAATCGCGGTCGGCGTTCAACGCTTCGCCCAGGCGTTGCAAATCGAATTGCGCCAGGCGCGGATCGAGCAATTCGGCTTCGATGCCGCGCTTGATGAAAATCGGGAAGTAGTCTTGATACTGCGACTGCATCGCTTGCGGCGATACCTCTTCACCCAACACTTCAAAGCGCACGTTGTTCAACAATAAGCGCGCGGTCACATAGCTATACGCCGGATCTTTCTCGATCAGCACCCGCGCCGACAACACCACCGATTTGCGCACTTCGTCGAGCGATACGCCGTC
This sequence comes from Nitrosomonas sp., assembly GCA_021582655.1. GTDB lineage: Bacteria > Pseudomonadota > Gammaproteobacteria > Burkholderiales > Nitrosomonadaceae > Nitrosomonas. The sequence continues at coordinate 83,049 of CP091135.1, read as the reverse complement.
GTACAAGTCTTTCAGCGTCGCTTTCAGAATCAACGCCGGATCGACGGCATCCCCCAACCCCGTACAAGAGGACGCGATCAATGCCGACAGGCGGGCGGTATCGAGCGCTATGCGCCGACCGTCGTCGGTGGTTACATACAGCGTTTCCGCCACGGCCTCGGCGTGCTTCTGCTTGGCACGTTCGCGCGCCCGCGCTTCACGGTACAGCACATACGCACGCGCCACGTCGTGCTCGCCGGAGCGCATCAACGCCAATTCCACCTGATCCTGGATATCCTCGATATGGAAGGTACCGCTTTCCGGCTGGCGGCGCAGCAATGCATTGACCACGTCGTCGGTCAAATTCGCCACCACTTCGCGCACCCGCACCGATGCCGCGCCCTGCCCGCCGTCCACCGCGATGAACGCTTTGGTCAGCGCCACCGAAATCTTGCCCGGTTCAAACGCCACCACCGCGCCGTTGCGGCGAATCACCTTATGATTGGGGAAGCGGGGATGCTGGGTCGGTGTATCCATAAAATTTTGGCTGCTGGAAACAGGTTTGAGATGAGTTGGTTCTGCCACAAGCTGCATCGATGATCCCTCCTGGCTGATGATGCATCAAAGAAAACACAAACTTCCGTCGATTCAACGAAATAACGATATTTTTCCAAAAACCACTATATCTAGTGGTCAGAGGATCATATTTCGGTACCAATGGTACAGCACAAATTATTTTCGTGCCGAGGATTTTGTAAAAATTTTTCACTTGACGAAAGCCGGCCGGACCGATTGTCAGCACCAAGATCGATAGCGATCAACCAGTTGGCAGCGTGTCCCGGCATGATGTTTTTTTGCAACGCGGCAACAAAAACCAAGGCAACACTGATAATCCGGTGCACGGAATGAAACCTGGCACAGCCGGTATTATCCCGTGCCGCGATACTGCGCCGATCGTAATACAACAATCTTAACTAAACCTTTCGGCTGACCGGAAAATCCCCTTTATTCCTGCTTTGGATCGGCTTTTGCCTTATCTATACTCACCCTATTCCGGCAAAAGGCATATCGCGCCCCGATGCAAAACCGGAGAAAAATCTGCAATTACTTAAACCTTTCAATGCATGCTGAGGATTAAATGGAAAGCTATTTTCTTGGACGACAACCCATCCTGGATCGCAACCAAAACCTGGTCGCTTATGAATTACTGTTCCGGCAGGAAAACACTGAGGAAGCGGCCAGAGTGACCAATGATCTATCCGCATCGGCGATCGTCATCGCGAATGCTTACGGCAGGTTCGGCATTCAAAATGTATTGGGGCAGCAGCGCGGTTTCATCAATGCGGACCCCGATCTGATCATGAGCAACATTATCAGCCTGCTACCCAACAAGCATGTTGTGCTCGAAGTCAGGGTACCGAAATTGATCACCGTGGAGTTTCTACAGCAATGCAATACGTTGAAACAAAGAGGATATCAATTTGCACTCGATAATGTGGTGGCGATCAACGACCGCATCGAGCAGTTGCTGCCCATTGTCAGTGTCGTGAAAGTCGATGTGCTGGCACTTGCGGCGGACGAACTGGAAATCCTGGTCACAGCACTCAAGCGCTGGCCGGTTCTGTTGCTGGCGTTGAGAGTGGAAAGCCGTGAGCAGGAAATACGCTGCAAGCAATTGGGCTTCCAGATGTTTCAAGGATATTATTTTGCCAAACCCGAGATTATGTCGGTCAAACGCGCAGACCCGGGAAAATTATCCCTGTTAAAACTGCTAACCTTGGTGACAGATAATCGCGATCATGACGAAATTGAAATGGAATTCAAGCGTCAGCCCGGATTAAGCTACAACCTGATGCGCATGGTCAATTCCGTCGCCAGTGATTTGCCCCGGAAAATCAATTCGATCAAGCATGCCATTACCTTGATGGGTCGGGAGCAGTTGCAGAAATGGATTCAGCTGCTGCTATACACTTCACACGCTTCAGAGGATGGCAATCCCGATTTGCGCATGCAGACAGCGGTTGAGCGCGGAAAAATGATGGAATTGATTGCAGCCGTCGAACGCCCGCATGATAAAAATCACCATGAACGGGCATTCATCGTCGGCATCTTGTCGATGCTGGATGAATTATTAGGGATCGAAATGCAGCAAATCGTCAATCAATTAGGTATTTCCGAGGAGATGCGCCTGGCATTGATGACGCGCGAAGGGCGCCTTGGTCAGGCATTGAAATTGGCTGAGGCCGATGAAAAAGGCGAACACGGCACCGTTCAAACCATACTGGCTGAATTGGGTTTCTTAAACCCCGGCGAATTTGCCGAGATCAAAATCCAAGCCACCGGCTGGGCCGGCCAAACCGGTGCCATTCCAAACTGACCGCCTTGCCAGCAAACGATTGCGGTGTTGCGGCAAAATTCACCACAGGCCCAGACCACCCACGCCAGCCATGCATAATCTGCAGCAGAAACAGTCAGATGCGATACCTGTCAATGCGCCTGTTCCCAATTATCGCCGATGCCGATATCCACCGACAACGGCACATCCAGTTTCATCACACCGCCCATGTATCCGGGCAAGGCATCCCGTACCTGCGCGATTTCTTCATCCGGCACTTCCAGCACCAGTTCGTCATGCACCTGCATGATCAATTGACTGCGCAATTGCCCGGCCTTTAGCCAATCACGCACCGCAATCATCGCCAGTTTAATGATATCGGCCGCGGTTCCCTGCATCGGCGCGTTGATGGCGGCGCGCTCGGCGCCTTGCCGCCGATTGCCGTTGCTGTGATTAATCTCCGGCAGCCAGAGCCTGCGCCCCAATACGGTTTCGACATAGCCTTTGCGCCCGGCGGATTCGCGCGTTTCCCGCATGTACCTTTCCACGCCGGGATAACGTGCGAAATAGCGCTCGATATACGTACGCGCCGCTGTACGCGCTATACCCAGTTGCGCTGCCAATCCGAATTCCGACATGCCGTAAATCAAGCCGAAATTGATTACCTTGGCATAGCGGCGTTGTTCCTGATCAACCTGATCGAGCGTGATGCCGAAAATCTCGGCGGCGGTTGCGCGATGGATATCCTCCCCTGCCGCAAACGCTTTCAACAGGCCTTCATCTTGCGAAATATGCGCCATGATGCGCAATTCGATTTGCGAATAATCGGCTGAAATGATGCGGTGCCCGGGCGGTGCAATGAATGCCTCCCGGATCCTGCGGCCTTCCAGGGTGCGCACCGGAATATTTTGCAGATTGGGGTCGGAACTGGCCAAACGGCCTGTCACTGCGACCGCTTGCGCATAATTGGTATGCACCCGCCTCGTTTCCGGATTGATCATTTGCGGCAACTTGTCGGTATAAGTCGACTTCAGTTTGGCGAGGCCGCGATAATCCAGCAGCAATTTCGGCAACGGATAATCCAGCGCCAATTGCTGCAATACCGCCTCATCGGTGGACGGCACCCCGGTCGGGGTTTTCTTGATCACCGGCAGTTTCAGCCGATGGAACAAAATATCCTGAACTTGTTTGGGCGAATTCAGATTGAACGGCTGTCCGGCGATCTCGAACGCCTGCTGTTCCAGCGTAAGTAATTTTTCCCCCAATTCATGGCTTTGTTGATGCAGCAACGCATCATCCAACAACACGCCATGCCGTTCCATTGCAAACAACACCTCCAAAACCGGCATTTCGATAGCGCAGTACACCCGGCACAATCGTTCGTCTTCCGCAATGCGCGGATGCAGCGATTGGTGCAACCGCATAGCGATATCGGCGTCCTCCGCGGCATAGCGTGTAGCGGTATCGACGGTGACCGCGTCAAATCCGATACGGTTCGCGCCTTTGCCGGTCACTTCATCGTAGCTGACGGTTTTGACGGCCAAATGCCGCATCGCCAGGCTGTCCATATTATGCGGTTGGTGCGACTCGAGCACGTACGATTGCAACATCGTGTCATGCGCGATGCCGTTCAGTTGCAAGCCGTGATTGGCAAAAACATGCTTATCGTACTTCAGATTCTGCCCCAGCTTGGGTTTTGCTGAATTTTCCAGCCAGGGTTTCAATTGCATCAACACCTCCGCCAGCGGAAGCTGCTCGGGCACCCCCGGATAATTGTGCCTTAGCGGCAGGTAGGCCGCATGACGGCTTTCGATGCAAAACGAGATCCCGACCAATTTGGCCTGCATCGGATCAAGGCTCGTGGTTTCGCAATCCAGGGAGACCAAAGACGCTTCGTCGCAGCGCTGCAGCCAATCCTGTAATTGCGCTGCGGTGGCGATCGTTTGATAATCTTCAGAATGATTGGGGATATTGGCGCCACTCGCGCCGGCATCGGTTACAGGGTCCCGGGTAACGCCGAATGGCACGGCCGGTTGCTGCTGCAATTCGCGCAACGCGGTTTTCATGTCCAATTTCCCATACCACGAGATCAATTGCTCGACATCTTGCGGCTGCATCGTCAAATCAGTCACGTTGACCGGCAACGGCACATCGCATTTGATCATAATTAATTGCCGGGCGGTATCGAACCAATTCAACGTGTTGCGCAAATTATCACCAACCGCTCCTTTGATTTCCCCCGCGTGTGCAACGATGTTATCCAACGATCCGTACTGTGTCAGCCATTTCACCGCCGTTTTGGGTCCGACCTTATCGACCCCGGGAACATTGTCGGAAGCGTCTCCCACCAGCATCAAATAATCCAGCATCCGCTGCGGCGGCACGCCGAATTTAGCCAGCACATTGGCTTCGTCCAGCGTTTCATTGCTCATGGTGTTCACCAGCGTTACCTTGTCATTGACCAATTGCGCGATATCCTTATCGCCCGTGGAAATAATGCAGCGTATTCCATTGCCGACGGCTTGTTTGGACAAAGTGCCGATCACGTCGTCGGCTTCCACGCCGTCGATGGTCAGTACCGGCCAACCCAATGCCCGGATACACGCATGCAACGGTTCGATTTGTGCCGCCAGATCCTGCGGCATCGATGGCCGGTGCGCTTTGTATTGGGGGTAAAGCTCGTCGCGAAATGTTCTGCCTTTTGCATCAAACACACACGCGCTATAATCCGCATGATGATCTTTCTGCAACCGCCGCAACATGTTGAGCACACCGTGAATCGCGCCGGTCGGTTCGTTGTTTCGGTTACGTAAATCCGGTAACGCATGAAATGCGCGGTATAAATACGACGATCCATCGACCAATAATAACGTTTTCATCGACAATAACTTCCTATGAGCAAACAAAATCAACCGCTCACTCACCCATCCATGGACAAACCTTGGTCCGCAAAAGAGTCATGGCGCTTATTCGGCATTATGGCAGAGTTTGTCGAGGGAACGGAGCGCCTCGACACCATCCAGCCCGCTGTCAGCATATTCGGCAGCGCGCGCATCCCC
>CP091135.1:0-77576 GCA_021582655.1 Nitrosomonas sp. | reverse complement strand
GTCCAACTTCAACCCTTCGTACAATTCATTCGGCACGCTCGGTATGTTGCCGGCTTGTACCGTCCCCAGCAGCAACCCTCCCAATACCGCCAAAGCCATCCTCGGCCATAGCTTCTTCATCTTCTCTCCCTCCTTTGGGTTTTATATAGTGTTACTTCGTTTTTATGTTGCATTCTTTTGTTTAATTGCCATCGACTCGAACGCATCCAGTCGATTTCAAACTGCCACCAGAGCGAATTATGCCGCTTTTTTACGACGCATGAAATAAAAAGCAGCACCGCCACCCGCTGCCACAACCAATAATACTATTTCCATCATGCCCAAACCGCCGCCATGACTACCATGCCCTCCCCCCATGCCAATGCTAAGAGGGACTTTAACCACGGTTTTTACGCCGGAATTATCATGCCGCTCCAATTGCACAGCATAATGTCCTTTTTCCTGAATATTTGCTGCGATGACAATAATACCGGAAGAGTGCTTCGCAGGCGGCATATAAACCAAGCCGTGTTCCACTTTACCGTGCCCGGCGTGATCATCATGATTCATTTCCTCATGATCATCATGGCCTTCATGTTTATCGGTTGCCGCAGCTTTCGGTTCCGCAGGTACCGCATGACCGCTGTGCCCGGTATGATCGTCTTTTATCAAGCGCACCGCCAAACTCAATTCACGGGCAGGTGGCGGAATTTCGATGGTCAAACTGACTTTACCGGTATTGGGAATACTGGTGCAAAAGGCGTGCAACGGGGGGATTCCACCTTCCGGTATTTCATAAGCGCTAAAAGACACATGAAAATCACCGGTTTTAATCGAACAGTCACCGCCGGAATGATGCCCTTCGTGAGCCAGCATCAACTGCGCATAAGCGGATGATGTCAAACAGGTAGCTAACAACATACCGCCAAATCTTGTAATCCAACTACTTTTTGATACTGCCTTCATATTTTCTCCGTTTTCTCAAAATAATCCTTTTGCCTTTGACAGGCTCTGTTTTAGGCTAAACATTTAAACGTAAAATTGTATAACAAAACATCTCGAAGATTAATCGAAATACTCTTTTTGTCCCTATTAATTATTCTTTTCCGCATTCTCTACTAACAAATTATCCACTATTTCAATCCAATGTTTCACCGGCTTACGTGTTCCGGCTTGCAAATGCATCAAACAGCCGATATTGGCCGTGGCTATCAATGCAGGTTGCCCGGACTCGAGCGCTTCGGCTTTATTTTTCAATAATTGCTCGGATAGATCCGCTTGTAAAATTGAATAAGTCCCCGCGGAACCGCAACATAGGTGATTATCCGGCACATACGTCAAATCGAATCCGCCGATAGCGAGAATCTTTTCGATCACTCCGCGAATTTTCATGCCGTGCTGCAGCGTACAAGGTGAATGAAAAGCAAGCTTGATTTTTTGCCCTCTCGCGGAAGAATGCACCAGACACTTAAACCGCTCAAGCTCCGAGTCCACAACTTCACTGAGATCTTTGGTGATCGTCGATATATGCCGGGCTTTTTCCGCATATGAAGGCTCATGCTGCAATAAATGACCGTATTCTTTGACCGTTACACCGCAACCGCTCGCTGTCATCACAATCGCTTCGATCTGGCCGTTCTCGATCAGTGGCCACCAAGCATCGATATTGCGCCGCATATAATCCAGTCCTTCCTGTTGCGCGTTCAGATGAAAGGTTACCGCACCGCAACAGCCAGCATTGGATGCCTTAATCAGCGAAATACCGAGTCGATCAAGAACCCGTGCCGCAGCGGCATTAATTCCGGGTGCCAGTACCGGTTGGACGCAACCGTCGAGTACCAGCATTGTGCGGGTATGTCTTGTTTTGGGCCATGTACCGGCGGCTTTCGCTCTAGGCGGAATGGATTGACGCAATCGCGCCGGTAACACGGCACGCACCATTCGCCCCGCTCCCATCACGATGCGAAAAATATCGGTATTGGGTAGCAGTTTACGCAAAACATAGCGCGTCATCGTTCCATGAATATTCCGTTTCGCTTGCTGCTCTACCAGATTGCGACCGATATCGACCAAAGCGCCGTAACGAACACCCGACGGACAAGTTGTCTCGCAGGCACGGCAAGTCAAGCAGCGATCAAGATGTAATTGGGTTTTGCTCGTTACCGGCTGACCTTCAAGCATTTGCTTGATTAAATAGATACGACCGCGAGGACTGTCCAGTTCATCCCCTAAAAGCTGGTAGGTCGGGCAAGTCGCCAAACAAAAACCGCAATGTACACAGCTACGCAAAATGGCATCCGCTTCCTGGCCTTGCAGTGTATTCTTAACGTGTTCGGATATTTTAGTTTGCATTTAAAATTCAGGATATAACCGCCCGGGATTCAAAATTCCCGCCGGATCAAATTTTTCCTTCAAGGCACGATGAATGTGCATCACCCCATCATCCAGCGGATGAAAAACCGGCATCGTCAATGTATTCCCACGAAATAACGTTGCGTGCCCGCCCGCTGCTTTGGCAGCTTTACGGATACCGGCAGGATCTTCGTCAATCTCACAGGCCAACCAACGCAATGCACCATTCCATTCGATGAGCTGCCTGCCCGGCAGGATCATCGGTACCGTCGTCGATTTAACCGACAACCTCCATACCATTTTCCCCGATTGAAAAAATGCGTGGGTATGCTCCCGGATTGATTCCCAAAAAGCCGCATCATCGCCCAACATGTCTCCCCCCAACTTCGATCGTGCTGCTTTGACGGCGGATTGCGCACCAGACAATCGCACCTTCAGCACGCCATCGGCAAAACATGTCGCCGAAATCGGCAGCGGCTTACCGGCCCATTGATTCATCACATTAATGGCAGATTCCGCATCCATGGAAAAACCCAATGTCAATTCCGTTTGCGGTTTTGGCAGCACTTTGAGAGATACTTCCAACAATACCCCCAAAGTACCCAATGAACCCACCATCAAACGCGAAACATCATAGCCGGCGACATTTTTCATCACTTGACCGCCAAAATGCAAATCGTCCCCTCTTCCGTTCAACAACCGCACGCCGAGCACGAAATCACGTACCGCACCTGCGGCGGCACGACGGGGACCGGATAAACCTGCAGCTACACATCCGCCCAGCGTGGCGGATGCTGCAAAAAGCGGTGGTTCAAATGCCAACATCTGGCCATGTTGATCCAACAAAGCTTGTAAATCTGTCAATTGCGTACCGGCCCTGGCAGTTACAACCAATTCGGTTGGCTCATACGCAACAATACCGTGATAGGGACGGATATCCAACAGTGCGTCCGGCCGTGACCAAGTATTACCATAAAAATGCTTACTTCCGCCACCGCGTATTTGCAACGGAATCCGCTGCTTACCGGCGTCCGCAATGACTGCGATCAGATCGTTGATTATTTGCTGCATGATGACTAAAAACGCGGTAATTCGGGAAATTTTTCCTGCCCGCGATGCACATGCATGGCACCCAGTTCGGCACATCGATGCAACGTTGGTACCGCCTTACCGGGGTTAAGCAGACCCTGCGGATCAAAAGCGGCTTTAATTCCATGGAACATTTCCAATTCGCCGGAATTGAATTGCGAGCACATTTGATTGATTTTTTCCATCCCGACTCCGTGTTCCCCGGTGATCGTACCCCCCGCATGAATACACATTTCCAAAATCTTGCCGCCGAATTCTTCGGTTTTTTCCAGTTCGCCGGGTTGATTGGCATCGTACAAAATCAACGGATGCAAATTGCCGTCGCCGGCATGAAACACATTCATACAACGTAATCCGTATTGCTGTGACAAGCGTTCGATGCCGTGCAAAACATTCGCCAACTGCTTGCGCGGAATGGTGCCATCCATACAATAATAATCGGGAGAAACCCTGCCGGCTGCCGGAAAAGCCGCTTTCCGCCCAGCCCAGAAAGCAAGTCGCTCGGCTTCCGATTGCGAGGTTTTGATGTTAACAGCACCGCTTTGTCGCATAATGGCATATACACGTTCAATTTCGTCAACCACCTCCTCCGCGGTACCATCTGACTCGCACAACAGCACAGCTTCCGCGCTCAGATCATATCCCGCATGCAAAAACTCCTCCACCGCATGGATAGTGATCTTATCCATCATCTCCATACCCGCCGGAACAATCCCCGCTGCAATCACATTTGCCACTGCATTACCCGCTTTCTGCACATCATCGAACGCAGCCATAACCAATTGCGCTCTCTCAGGAATCGGGATCAACCTAACCGTAACTTCGGTAACCACGCCAAGCATTCCCTCGCTACCGATCATTAACGCCAATAAATCATAGCCCGCGCTATCCAAGCTTTCCGCGCCGATGTCGAGCACTTCGCCTGCGATGGTGAGAATCCGCAATCTAACAACGTTATGCACCGTCAATCCATATTTCAAGCAATGTACACCGCCGGAATTTTCCGCCACATTGCCGCCGATCGAGCAAGCGATTTGCGACGACGGATCGGGCGCATAATACAGACCGTAAGGTTTTACCGCCTCGCTGATCGCCAAATTCCGGACCCCCGGTTGCACTCGCGCCGTGCGCGCCAGCGGATCGATTTCGATGATTTGTTTGAGTTTGCCCAACGACAGCAAAACCCCCTGCGCATGAGGCAAAGCACCTCCCGATAAACCGGTGCCCGCACCGCGCGCAACCACAGGTGTGCCGGTTTGATGACAAAGTTTCAATACAGCGGCAATTTGCGCTTCGGTACGAGGCAATACCACGACCAGCGGCAATTGTCGATACGCCGACAAGCCGTCACATTCGTACGGGCGCAGATCCTCGGGTTCATAAAGCACCGATTCAGGAGGCAGAAAAACCTGTAGGTGACTGACAAGCTCTTGAACAGACATATAATTATTGCGGTAATTGGCGAATTTCGTGATTGGCAAGATTTTCCAGTACTTTCACAATCGCCGAATTATCCCATGTTGCACCGCCTTGCGCGAGACACGCGGAAAACAATTCCCGTACGGTAGCCGTATTCGGCAAACAGACCCCCAATTCGGCAGCGCATGCCAATGCGATGTTCAAATCCTTTTGATGCAATTCGATACGAAAGCCCGGCTCAAAGCGGCGTTCAATCATCCGCGCACCGTGCACTTCCAATACCCGTGATGCGGCGAAGCCGCCCAGCAACGCCTGTCGTACTTTCTCCGGATCGGCGCCCGCCTTGGACGCAAACAGCAATGCCTCGCCCACCGCTTCAATGGCTGCTGACACGACAATCTGATTGGCAACCTTGCAAATCTGACCGGCACCGACCTCGCCGATATGCGTCACCGTTTGCCCCATCACCGCAAGGACCGGGCTCACTTGCCCAAAAACCTCAGATGACGCACCGACCATAATCGTTAACGTCGCATTCCGCGCACCGATATCACCACCCGACACCGGGGCATCGGCATAATCATGACCCAGCGTGTTGATCCGCGCTGCAAACTTACGTGTCGCCAGCGGTGAAATCGAACTCATGTCGATGATGATTTTGCGTGATGAATTCAAGCCATGGCAAACGCCTTCATCGCCCCACAAAACTTGTTCGACATCCGGCGTATCCGGCAACATGGTGATGACGACATCCGCGTGTTGCGCAACCTGCTTCGGCGAAGACAACGCACAGCCACCCGCAGCAACCAAGTCCGCCGGAACACCGCTGCGGGAGTGCAGAAATAATTGATACCCTGCCTTGATCAAATGCCCGGCCATTGGCTTACCCATGATACCAAGCCCGATAAAACCGATTTTTACCATACTTACCATGAAGCGAACCATTCAATCTGTTTTTATTGAGATGAAACAACCGAAATTGATCCGCTAGTATAGGGATAGATAACGTCATTGTATATAAACCGCCACAAAGTTTGAATTATCGCCCCAAACCCTGTACATTGGTCCACAATCGTAAATGAAATGCTTTGTTTTCAGATTTTCATCGTTCCACGAACCGTATCATGACCATTCAACACCTCCGGCATCTCGGCAATTGCCTATGGATCGGCGTCTTCTTGATATTGAGCGCATGCCAATTGATGCCGCAACACACCACCGCACCCGAGCCGACACTGCCTTTAGCGCCGATACCGGTGGCGAGCCACGAATTTACTTTCGATGCCGACGATGACGTGGTCGGCATGATACAAATCATCAGCGCCAATCACGACGACACCCTTTCCGACATCGCCAGGCGCTTTAACCTCGGTTATGAAGAAATCGTCAACGCAAACCCCGATGTCGATCCATGGCTGCCGAAGGCGGGCACCAAAGTCGTCATTCCTACGCAATTCGTTTTACCGAATGCCCCCAGACAAGGCATCGTCGTCAATCTCGCCGCAATGCGGTTGTTTTATTTTCCCAGCACAAAACCCGGTAAGCCGCAGCGCGTTATCACTCATCCGGTGGGTATCGGCCGGATTGAGTGGAAAACCCCGGAAGGAATCACCCGGGTCATTGAAAAGAAAGAAAAACCCAGCTGGATACCGACGCCGTCCATTCGCAAGGAATACGCCAGCAACGGCAATCCGCTACCCGCCATTATTCCGCCCGGTCCCGATAATCCGATGGGCACGCATGTTTTAAAGCTTGGTTGGCCAAGCTACGCCATTCACGGCACCGATAAACCGCCCAGCATCGGCTTACGCGGCAGCCACGGCTGCTTGCGCATGTATCCGGAAGATATCATCGGGATTTATCGCGAAGTACCGATCGGCACACCGGTTCGCATCGTCAATCAGCCGCGTCTGCTGGGCTGGCGCGGCGCTGCTTTATACCTGCAAACGTACCCGGTCTTGGAGGACGACAAACGCAACCATGGCCGATTATTGATTCAAGCGCTTTCATCCGCAAGAACCGCGGCCAAAGCAAAGCCGGGCAAACGCTCTCACGCCAATATTCAACAAGCGCTGATCAGCGAAGCAATCCGTGATCCCCGCGCGATCGCCGTTCCGATCACTCAGCCCGACATTACGATACAGCGCTATCTTGATCGCGCCAGGCACGTGCAAAATACGCTGCCGTTCAATGCGACATGGAACGGTGACTCGGAGCATCCAGCCGCCGACAGTGCCGCACTAAAACTGAGCCGGCAGGAGACGATAAGGGAGAAATTATAAAATGAACGATCAACACACCTATCAAGGCAGTTGTTTTTGTCATGCGGTCGAATTCACCGTCACGGGCAAACCGGTAGCAATGGGTTACTGTCACTGCGAATCTTGCCGCCACTGGTCCGCCGGTCCGGTCAATGCTTTCACGCTCTGGCACCCGGAAGCCGTACAAATAACCCGGGGCTCGGATCAAATCGGCAGTTACAGCCGGACATCGCACAGCTTACGCAAATGGTGCAAATTGTGCGGCGGCCATGTGTTTTCTGAGCATCCCGAATGGAAGTTGATCGATGTGTTTACCGCAGCGATTCCGGATTTTCCGTTTAAACCCGGAATACATGTGCATTATCAGGAATCCGTGCTGCAAATCAGCGACGGATTGCCTAAATTCAAAGATATTCCCAAAGAAATGGGTGGCTCAGGGATAATCGTCGAGGAATGATGTGTTGCATTGATATTGATGCTGATTACACCATTTTTTCACTCATGGAAGATTGAAAATGACCATATCTGCAGTAATTTCGTCGATACTGGCGCCTACTACTTTTATTGTAGCCGCACCGCCAATAAACTCAACCTCAAAGTAAGGGGTATCGGTACCGCCGACAACACCGGGAGTAATATTGGTGATATATGCACTCAATTCGGTAAGGGAGTGAATACCCAGAATATCGCTATCAAAAAATATGAGATCCTCACCGACTTTGAAATCACTGATTTCGAAGCTGCCGTAGCCATAAAAACCAAAGGTATCGTTACCCTCGCCTCCGGTTAATCTGTCAAAATCCCCTTGCTTCCTAATTCTTTTTCCGTCTTGAAGTTCAATGATCACCGGCTTACTGCCGCCCGCGCGCAAAATATCGTCGCCATTACCACCGAATAACTTCTCGGTTCCTTCCTGCCCATCGAGATCATCGTCGCCGTCATCACCTTTCAGTATGCCATTGCCGTCACCACCTCGGATGATATCGTTACCACCCCCCCCTTCAATTTCGTCGTGTCCGGAACCACCCTCGAGAATATTATCCAGATCATCGCCAATGATTAGCAAATCGTCATCGTCAAAACCGGCAGATCCGATTCCTTCAAATCCGAAGCCATCAATAAATTTTATTGAACCTGACCCTAAATTGGGGCGTGGACTAGTTCTGACTGCCATGATGTAGCCTCCTGAAAATATTCAAACAATAATGAGAATAATTCCTATTATAATTAATAACCACTAAAATGCAACAATCAATCGAATTCTGGTTAATATTTCAAATCATTTCCATGTTTTCAAGCGGCAATGGAGTCCTAATAAATCATGCCACTCAAGTTTGATCAGCTGCTACAGACAGCAAAAGAACATATTGCGGCAGGCAAATTCAATGCAGCCGACTCAATCCTGGTCACTTTAAAAAACCAGCACCCGTTATCAAAGGATGTTGCACGGCTCTGGTGCTCCTTGGCGATGCGCACAGGCCGTGCCGCCGAAGTACCTGTTTATGCGGAAACGATCTATGCGCAGGTTGAAAGCGATTTTCACAAAGCGCACTGGGCTCACGTACTTGGCACTGCACAGTTTATGCTGCTGGATTTATCCGCATCCCGGCAGTGGTTCGTCGATGCATTGAACCGATTAATGGCTCTGGCCAAAGCCGGAAAAATCCCCCCTCAAAAACAACACCCCAACCCGAGTCAATCCGAAGGCAACGCCTTTGCCAGTGGCAAAGCCGAGGATTTACTCTGGCAAACTTGCGCGCATTTAGCGCATTTGAACATTCCCGCTTTTCCCTATGCGGGTACCTTGCTCGGCTTGGTTCGCAACAATCGTTTACTGGAATTCGACAAAGACCTTGATATCGCTGTCTGGACGGATAGGTGGCATTCCTGCTGCGATGCACTCGAACAGGCAGGCTGGGTCCGGGCACCGATGCGCATCGAGTACGCCAATTACCGCGATTATGTGCACCCGGAATGGGGAATCACCATCGACGTGTGTGGATTACATCGTGAACAGCACCGCATTACCGGCGGTTTCGCCTTGCCGGATTTTCCGGAAGAATACCAACGGGTTTCCGTTTTTCCGATATTCGGCCTCACGCAACGCTCCACCGGATACGGCCCGGTATGGTTTCCATGCGAGCCGGAAAAGCTGCTACACGCATTTTATGGGGATTGGCATACCCCCAACCCCCATTGGGACACGGTCGTATCCGCGCACAATCTGGAGAAATTCACCTTGCTGGTGCGTTGCTACGCTTACCATCGCCTGGTGCAGCATTGGCTAAGCGGGAATCTGGCAAAGGCATGGTGTTACGCGCACCAGATTGCGCTAAAAGATCCGGATGATGTCATAGTGCTGCGCGCCCGGCAATGGCTTGAGCATGCGATGACACGGTTGAAACGGGAAATACCGCTATGGCCCGGGAATCGACCGCCCCGGCGTGTCTATACCCGTATGGTGGCGGATTTGTTCCACCAAGGCCATATCCGATTTCTGCAAGCAGCGCGCACATTGGGCACTCATTTAACTGTTTGTGTGGTGTCCGATGAACGAGTCCTGCAAAATAAAGGTAAATTGCCGGTAATGTCGCAGCCCGAACGCGCTGCGGTAGTCGCTGCGTGCAAGTATGTCGATGCTGTCACCGTCGAGACACCGGATAAAGTCACGGCAGCGTTCATGCGGCTCCATGGTTTTGAAGTGTACACCTTCGCCTGCGCCACGGAACGAGAACGCGCGGACAAATACCAACTGTGCGAGGAGCTGCCGCTCGGCATGATCCAGGAATTACCTTATACCGCAGGTATTTCAACCACCGATCTGATCAAGCGAATTCTGAAAGACTCGGAAAGCCGGAAAACTCCATGATTTATCCCGCTCCAACCGACTCAGCAGGTATATCAAAAAATTTTCCGCATACCTCCGGCACCTGAAAAGAAAGCAAGTCGTTGGAAACTATCCGGATCTCCACTATACCATCAGAAACAGGCTCAAAGACGCTCATTTACCCCGCTCCCCATAAGCCAAGCTGCGCGTTTTTTGCCTGTTTTCCATTTTTGCATTGTGGCCGCCGGCGAAAACATTTTGCAACGACTTGCTAAAACCGGTGGTTTTAACTTGAAATGAACAATCAATTAAAGTCATCTGGTTTGTGCCGCTCTGTTGCGACGCACCGAGCAACTCAAAACGACCATTCCGGCCAGCAACATGCCATAGGTCTCCGGTTCAGGAACAGCACTGACCGATTCTAAAGCATGCCAGCCTGAATATGAAACACCGCTCACCGATCCGGGAGTATCCAAACCCAGTGCGATGGAGCCAAACCCAACGGGCACGTCGTTCTTAACCACCAGCGCCAGCGACTTGAATTCCCCGATTACCGGGGCAAACGAGAGGCTTAAATGCGTGGAACCAATACCGGAAGCGCTGCTCCATGACCAATCACCCACATCCATGCCGTTAATCAGCACATCCCAATCAACCGATGCATCACTGGTTAACGTATTACTGGTCACATTCAAATCCAATTCCAAACCTGTAACATTGTAAAACTCACTGTCGGTAAAATTCTGCTGTATCTTATCGCCATTGCTTGCCGACCAAAAATGACCGATCTCATTCGCATCGATGAATCCGGCAGATGCCGTAACGGAAGCGCTCGCGGCTGGAAAAGAAAAGTGGTAGGCGGGGGCTGCATGGATCGAACCGGTAATGATGGCAAGAAAACCCGAGGTCGTGGCTAGCAGTAAAGTGGAAATTTTCATCACAGAAACCCTTATGATAATTAAACAATGCCTCCTGATTGCGATCGAACCGGCTAATCACACACCGCTGAAATGAAAGGAAGCAACGAATCCGAAAATCGGAAAATTCCGGCTTATCGCTCAACGCTACCGAACGCTTCCTCTATCCAATCAATTGCCGCTCATTCTAGCCAAGCACGGCATATTCGAAAATAGTACAAGTGTCATGGCAACCTCTATGACATTTCTACTATATCAATAGCTTATCAAGACGAATTCCTGCTTAAAAAACACTGGTTGATTGACTGCACGAACGCATCGCTTCGATACCAAGGTGACGCGCTCCCGAACCCATCTACTGATAGGCTCAGGTTGCCGTGTTCCGTACACCTTGCGCTTCATCTTGCTCATCGATTAATCAGCACTTCCTTCATTCACCCGGTTGTAACGTAACCGGCACATCGACACTCTCTCCTTTCCTCAAAACAGTTATTGTGATGGTATCGCCGACTTTATAACCGTCAAGCCCGAACAGCAATTTCTCCACCGTATCGACCGGTTTGCCTTCGATCGCGACGATGACATCATTAGCAATAATGGCGCCTTCAGGAGTAAGGGCAGCCCCTTTCAAGCCGGCGGCTTCCGCCGCGGATCCCGGACCTACGTTCAAAATCACCACACCGGTAATTTTCAAATGCTCGGTTAACCGCTTATTGAGCTTGCTGTCCACGGTGATGCCCATCGCCGGACGAATATACTTGCCGCGACTGATGATTTGCGGCACCACGCGATTGACATTATCCACCGGCACGGCGAAACCGATACCGGCACTGACACCGCTAGGACTGTAAATCGCGGTATTGATACCGATCAGACGCCCGGCTGAGTCGAGTAAGGGCCCGCCGGAATTACCGGGGTTGATTGCGGCATCGGTTTGAATCAAATTGTCAATGGTACGCCCGTCGCCGCTTGGCAGCGAACGGTCCAACGCAGAGACAATCCCGGTGGTCAGTGTCCAGTCCAGCCCGAACGGATTGCCGATGGCAAATACTTTCTGACCGACTTTAAGATCATTGCTGGTGCCGATCGGAACCGGCGCTGGCCGCTGAAATCCGATTCCGATCTTCAGCACGGCGATATCATGCGCCGGACTCGCCCCAACCAGCGATGCCCGGTAGTCACGCCCGTCCGCCAACCTTACCGTTGCCTCACTGGCACCTTTGATAACGTGTAAATTGGTAATGATATGCCCATGATCATCCCAGATAAACCCGGAACCGGTGCCACTCGGTACGGAAAAAATATTACGCGTCCACGCATCCATGACGCGCTGCCGTGTGGTGATAAAAACTACCGAATCACGGGAATTCTCAAACAACTCGATCGTACTTTTTTCGTCTTCGGCGAGGTTGCCGCGCGGCTGTACAACGCGAGGCTCGGCGGTTTCCTGTTGGTCCCCCCCCCAGTATCCCGGTTGCAACAGATCAGGAAAATAATGATAGATGAGACTGTGAAAAAACAGCAGCATCAAGACTACGGTAATGAATGTCCAGATCGTACGGGATAAAAAACCGCGAGTAGGCATGAAAGCTCCCTGGTTGTTGTGAATTATTGATGAACGGATTGCGCCCAGCGCACGATATCGTGCTCGCTCAGGGCACCGGATCGGCGGGCGGCTTCCTGCCCGTTCCGAAATAACAGCAGCGTCGGTATACTGCGAATATGATAATGTAGCGCTAATGCTTGCTCTTGCTCGGTATTGACTTTCACCAGCCGCATCTTCGGCTCCAATACAGCTGCCGCTTTGGCGAATGCCGGTGCCATCATGTGACACGGCCCGCACCACGGTGCCCAGAAATCCACCAGCATCGGCAGATCGCTCTGATTGATATGCCGGTCGAAATACTGCTGTGTCAGCTCGAACGGCTGGCCGGCAAACAGCGGCTGATGGCATCCGCCGCATTTAGGTGCTGCACTCAGACGGTCCGCCGGAACACGGTTGGTTGCATGACAATGCGCACAGACGATATGTAGCTGCATGATAATACTGTCCTTTTGTTATCAATCCTAATAGGCGGACACGCAATGATTCGATTTCCCCGAACGGATCGGCGATCAAGCCGGCACAGGAAACACTGATTAATTGGCTACACCAGCGAATCGCTTCGTTGCGAAGGTAACATGCTTCCTCACTTATCTCATCGATAAATCACGGTCACTGTTAAAACGATCCGCTGATTTCAAAAACCACACCGTCACTGTCGCGTCCGGTTTTTCCACGCTGCGAACTGAAATACAAACGGCTCCCATCCGGACTGAACGCCGGACCGGTAATTTCCGAACGATCGTGCCCGGTTACCTGTAGCAGCGGCAACGCTTGTTCGCCTGCCAAAACCACGATCTGCATATCCCCGCCATCTTCGGCAATCAGCAATTCGCCGTCAGCATTGACGGTGATGTTATCCACGCCGGTCAATACCGGTACCGCATACCTGGACGCATCATAGACCACACTGAGCTGCTGCCGGTACGTATTGTACGACCATACCCGGTTGTCGCCCTTAGTGGCAAAATAGACGATACCCTGATGATACCAAATGCCTTCACCGCCATTGAACCGGCTGCTTCGGGCGATTTGCTTGCGCACCGGGATTTTCGCCGCCGACGGGTCCGGTAGAATATGCCAAACGACTGCGCCGCCCTGCGTATGCTCGGTTTCGGCGACTTCCAGAAAACCGTCGTCCAAGTCGGGATTACCGTCGGCATCGAAAGACCGGGCGGTATATCGGTACCAACAACCGTCCGGCTCATCCTCGGTCAAATACAGGTGTTTTTGTCGGGGATCCACCGCTACCGCTTCGTGCTTGAATGCACCCAGGGATTTTCTCACTTGAGCCGCCTTCGTGCCGAATGGATCGCACTCCCACACCAAACCCTGGTCGACTTCCTCACACGACAACCAGGTTTGCCAGGGTGTATGGCCGCCGGCGCAGTTGCGGCTGGTACCATGCAAAATCGGATAGGCATCGATCAGCACGCCTCGCGCATCGAATCGAAGCGCTCCGGCTCCGCCCTTCCGGTTACTCAATTCGCTGTTCGACACGTAAATCCATCCGCCGTCCGGGGTAGCGAAAGTCGCACCGCCGTCCGGTGCGGCATGCCACGAATAATTGAAAAGCTTGTCCCCGGATTGCGCCACGATGCGGGACGTAAAACCGGTCGGCAAGCGAATGCCGTTTTGATCCGGCGGCAGCCATTCAGTGAACAAGGACAGTCTGGTGGACAATGCAGCCAACGACAGCGAAGGCGGTAGCAGCGTATTGCCCAGAAACACACCCAATCCCGCCACACCGCAGCGCAATAGTGTGCGGCGTTGTTTATTCATCGTTTGCATCAATCGGCACCTCCGCTCACCGGCATGATTGGGTTTTAACGTACATAGTTTACAATGCTGCACTGTTTGATGACTACTTGATTACGGCACACCCATGATGATGCGCTTGCTAAAACCGTTTTTTACATTGCTGATGTTTTTAATCGTACTGGCCTTTGTCCACACCATTCTCGCCATTACGGCCACCCTGCCTGCCTGGCTTGGCTTGGGCTTATCCATCCTATGCGCGGCAACTGCCGCAAGGTTCGCCTGGCAACTGGCGGCAGGCGCCCGGCCGAGTGTTTATCTTGCCATTAGCGGCGGCGCCCTGATTCTGGGTGCGCTTTGCTTTACCGCGGGATTCTGGGGACTGATGATTTTCGCCAAGGAAACCAATCAAGCACCGCTGATCGGTATTTTTATCGCCGCACCGCTCGGCTTGATCGTGGGTGCAATCGGCGGATACCGCTACGCTTCCGGACAGGCGGAGCACTGATTTGAGTCTGTTTTTAGCACCGCGGATATTCACACCGCCAAACAGCGCTGATCGGTTGTTTTTGTCCGTTCGCATGGCACACTTCGCTATTTATCCGTTATTGCCGGTTTTATTGATGCTGTCCACAGCAGCTGCCGCACACGAACTTCCGGCTGCGGTCAAACGACAGCTGCTGCAATCGGCCATTCCAGAAACAGCTATCGGCGTGTATGTTCATCAAGTCGGCGCACTCAGGCCACTGCTCGCGGTAAACGCCGATACCGGCATGAATCCCGCTTCGGCAATGAAATTGCTCACCACCTATGCAGGACTGGAATTACTAGGTCCCGCGTTCACCTGGCCGACCGAAATCTATGCCGGTGGCAAGGTGATTGACGGCACCTTGCAGGGCGATCTGATCATCAAGGGATACGGGGATCCTCAATTAAATTTGGAAAACTTCTGGTTGTTGATCCGTCGGTTGCATCAAACCGGATTAACCGAAATACAAGGCGATTTGGTGCTGGACAATTCGCATTACGCTATTCCCGGCGGCGATCCCGGTGTGTTTGACGGCCAACCTTATCGCACTTACAACGTGCTACCCGAAGCGATATTGGTCAATTACCGCGCATCCACGGTTTTGCTGTTTCCCCAGCCAGAGAAAAACGCGGTTCGTGTCGTCATCGACCCACTACCGGGCGCAATACAAATCCGTAATCTGCTGCAACTCACATCAGGCGAATGCGGTGATTGGCGTAATCGCCTGACCATTGATACCGTAACCGGCGAAACACCGCGCAATCAATTTATCCTGACGTTGAAGGGTGATTACTCCCGCCGCTGCGGCACGCAATCGCATACGCTCAGCCTGCAAGCCGGATCAGATTACATCTATGATTTGTTTAAGCATTTCTGGGAACAACAAGGCGGAAAGCTTACCGGTAATGTGGCGGCCGGCAAAGTCCCGCAGCACTCGACGCTGCTGACAACCCACCACTCGCCAACTCTGACCGAGATTGTGCGCGGCATCAACAAATTCAGTAATAATATTGCCGCACGCCAATTGTATTTGGCGCTGGGTACTGGCAATGCGATAACCGATAGCGCACCGGCAACTCTGATCAAGTCGGAAATAGCGATCAGACAATGGCTGGCCGACAAACAGCTCGATTTTCCGGAACTGGTGCTGGAAAACGGCTCCGGATTATCACGCACTGAGCGCATCAGCGCACGACACATGGGAAAATTGCTGTTGACCGCTTTCGACAGCCCGGTAATGCCGGAATTTATGTCCTCATTACCGATCGCCGCAATCGACGGCACACTGACGCATCGTTTCACCAGTACACCGGTTAAAGGTTCGGCACACATGAAGACAGGCGCATTAAACGATGTGCGCGCTTTGGCAGGCTATCTGCTGGACCAAAAAGGCAGGCGCACGATTGTGGTATTTTTCGCCAACCATGAACTCGCCGCACAATCGCGCGCGGCCATGGATGCATTGGTCGCGTGGATTCATCAACGTCCGTAAACCAGACCCAGCCGACCGTTGAAAAATGATCCGCATGCTGCCGCGACCGGTATGCATACATCAACACCTTATGCCGGTTGAACCGGTCAGGCAAAAAATACCCACTATCCTCAGATTGCACACTCCGTACGCCAAACGGAATGCGGCACATGTATCAACAGTAGATTCGTTTCCTGGGATGTCAGATATTGATCAAGCACGTCACGTCTCACCTCGTGATCACCCTCAATGGTCAACCACAAGTGCCGCAGTTCGATATCTTTCGCTTCCGGCAGAAATTTAAATAACTCGAACGAAACATAACCATTGACATCCGATTCGAATATACCCAATTGCTTAGTCACATTCTCGCCGGTTTTTTTAAACCTGAATTCGATACTGATATGCACTGTCGCGGTTAGTTGATGTTTCTTCTGCAGAAATTCACCAACAAGTAGAAATCTTAAGCGCTTCATGTTTTAATTCACCGTTAACAAACACGAACATGGTGCCAGTGTTACATTTCAACAGCAAAAAAGCTGTGATTTTTACCACAGCCGGCCCAATAACCATATCAATGCTATTAAATATTAATTTCAATAGGTTATTTGATTATCTTAAACAACATATTA
This sequence comes from Nitrosomonas sp., assembly GCA_021582655.1. Classification (GTDB taxonomy): domain Bacteria; phylum Pseudomonadota; class Gammaproteobacteria; order Burkholderiales; family Nitrosomonadaceae; genus Nitrosomonas. The sequence goes on along the minus strand of CP091135.1, from coordinate 60,739 downwards.
AGTAATGAACAAACCCGCTTTTAGCATTGCGACAGCAATGCAGGTTATTCTCAACAACCGGTTAACCGGGCTGTTTCTTTTTCACAACACGGATTCGCCATGTTAAGAAAATACTGCTTAAGGGTGAAGCACGAAACGCACGGGGATTTATCGACAAGACGGCGGGCGGAGGGTCGCTCGCTTCCCCCGCAACGAAGCGATACGCATGTACAGCCGATCCATTTATTTCCCCGCATGCTTCCGGTGCACCAATTGATATAGCACCGGTACCACCAACAAGGACAGCAACGATTGCGATAACGTGCTGCCGATCATTACCGTTGCCAGCGTGCGTTGCACTTCGGCACCGGTGGTGGTGCTCAGCGCCATCGGCAGGAATCCGAGCGATTCGACCCACGTGGTGATCAGTACCGGGCGAAGCCGCAGCAACGATCCGGCTCGGATCGCCTGATCAAGCGGCAACCCCTGCTGCCGCAGATCGCGAATAAAGGACAACAACACCAGGCCGTCCAGCACCGCCACGCCTGACATGGCGATAAACCCGACACCGGCGGAAATCGACAACGGAATATCGCGCAACCAGAGCGCCACGATACCACCGGTAACAGCCAGCGGCACCGCACTGAATACCAACAGACTGTCGCGGAAGCTGCCGAGCATGGTATATAGCAAAAAAAACACCAGGACCAACGCCAACGGAATAACGATCATCAAACGATCCGCCGCCTGCATCAATTGTTCGAATTGTCCGCCCCACGCCAACCAATATCCCGTCGGCATCTTGACTTGTTGCCCGATGCGCTTTTCCGCTTCCATGACAAAAGAACCGATATCGCGACCACGCACGTTCGCGGTCACCACCACACGCCGCTTGCCGTTTTCGCGGCTGACCTGATTCGGGCCTTTGGTGATTTGCAGATCGGCCACCTCACCTAGCGCGACATAAGCGATTGGAGGCACTGCCGGCATATTCTGCCCACCGGTGGCCAAGCTCAACGCCGGCAATTTGATCGGCAAGCGCCTAAGGGCTTCAATGTCGCCGCGCAATTGCTCCGGCAGGCGCACTTGCAACTCGAAACGGCGGTCGCCTTCGAAAACCAGGCCGGCAGTTCTACCGCCCACGGCGATATTGATCGCATCTTGCACGTCGCTGCCGTTCAAGCCGTAACGCGCCATGCTTTCCCGGTTCATCCGAATCGATAGCACCGGCAAGCCGGTTACTTGTTCGATGCGCACGTCCGCCGCACCAGGAACGGCTTTGATGATTTTCTCGATCCTTTCCGCCACCCCGAGCATCACCTCCAAATCATCGCCAAACACTTTCACCGCAACATCCGCCCGCACCCCGGACAATAATTCGTTAAAACGCATTTCGATCGGCTGGGTGAATTCAAAATTGTTACCGGGTACTTGTCTCACCGCCTGATCGATGGCCGCGATCAATTCCACTTTGTTGCGGTACTTGCCGGACCATTCCGCTTGCGGCTTGATGATGATGAAAATATCGGCGACATTGGGCGGCATCGGATCAGTGGCGATTTCAGGCGTACCGATTTTGGAAAACACCCGCTCGACTTCGGGAAATTGCTTGATCGTCGCTTCCAGCTCGTTTTGCATGTCGATCGCGGTGGTCAGGCTGGTGCCGGGAATGCGGATGGCGTGCAACGCGATATCCTCTTCGTCCAGGTTGGGCACGAATTCGCTACCCATACGGGTGACCAGCAGCAACGAAAGCGTTACGATCACAATCGCGCAAGTGATCGTCAGACCTTTATGGTTCATCGCGGCGTCCAAGGCAGGCGCATAAATGTCTTTAGCCCACTGCACCGCCGCACTTTCTTTTTCCAGTATTTTACCGGACAACGACATGGCCACCGCCGCCGGCACAAATGTCACCGACAAAAATACCGCACCCAGCAACGCCAATAAGACCGTGAGCGCCATCGGATGAAACATTTTGCCTTCCACGCCGGACAAGGCGAACACCGGCAAATACACCACCATAATGATCAACTGTCCGAACAGCAATGCCCGCCGTACTTCCTTGGAAGCATCAAAAACGATTTCAAGGCGTTCGGATGCGGTTAACATCCTGCCCAGCCTCTGTTGTTCCAAAGCAAGACGGCGAATGCAATTTTCCACGATAATCACCGCCCCATCCACAATGATGCCGAAATCCAGCGCACCCAAGCTCAACAAGTTGGCACTGACATTGTTCGCCACCATCCCGCTGACGGTAAACAGCATCGATAAAGGAATAATCAGCGCGGTAATCAGCGCGGCGCGCAAATTACCCAATGCAATGAACAGCACCACGATTACCAACGCCGCGCCTTCCAGCAAGTTATTGGAAACGGTGCTGATGGTTTTGTCGACCAGCGTGGTGCGGTTATATACCGGAATCGCACTGATGCCTTCAGGCAGGCTGCGATTAATCTCGGTCAATTTATCCGCCGCCGCCTGCGACACGATCCGGCTGTTTTCCCCGATCAGCATATGCGCCGTGCCCAGCACCACCTCCCTGCCGTTCTGCGTTGCCGCACCGGTACGCAACTCCTTGCCGATCAGCACATCGGCCACGTTCTTAACGCGTAGCGGCACACCCTGGCTGCCACCCAGGATAATCTCGCCGATTTCCGTCAGCGTCGCCGCTTGCCCCGGTACCCTGACCAAATACTGCTCGCCGCTTTTCTCGATATAACCGGCACCGACGTTGAGATTGTTACGTTCCAACGCCGCCACCAGATCTTGCAGCGTCAATCCGTGCGCCAGCAATTTATCCGGGTAAGGCGTAACATGAAATTGCTTGACATGGCCGCCGATCGAATTAACCTCGGTGACGCCTTTCACCATGCGCATGCGCGGCTTGATGATCCAATCCTCGATTTCGCGTAAATCGGTCGTGGTATACGGCGAACCATCCGGTTTTTGCGCGTTATCTTCGGCAACCACCGTCCACATGAAAATTTCACCCAAGCCGGTGGAAATCGGCCCCATTGTCGGCACGATCCCGGCAGGCAACCGGCTTCTGGCGTCCTGAATTCGCTGGCTGACCAACTGCCGCGCCAGGTAGATATCGGTACCGTCCCTGAAAATCACCGTGACTTGCGACAAGCCGTAGCGCGACAACGACCGGGTGTACTCAAGACCGGGCAAGCCGGCCATCGTCATCTCGATCGGAAAAGTAATACGCTGCTCGGCTTCCAGCGGCGTATAGCCCGGGGCCGTGGTATTGATTTGCACCTGCACGTTGGTAATGTCCGGTACCGCGTCGATCGGCAGCTTCAGATAGTTGTATATGCCGAATGCGGCCATTGCCAGCACCGCCACCAGCACGAATCCGCTTTGATAGATCGAGAACCGCAACATGCGCTCAAACATGGTTCTCTCCCTTGCACTCCGCAGCCGCCTCAATGGTCATGAGTCACCCCCGCTTTTTCCATATCGGCCTTGATCGCAAAGCTATTATGTGCCGCATACCGTTCGCCGGCACGCAATCCTTGCAGCACTTCCACCATGTTGCCATCGCTTCGTCCCAATACCAACGGACGCGCCTCGAAATAATCGCCGTAACGGCCGAACACCACGCTCCAATCGCGAAACGTTTGAATGGCATGCGCCGATACCGCGACCGGCACGTCGATTTCATCGGATACCAATTCGACGGTGACAAACATGCCGGGATGCCAGCGTCCGTCCCGATTATCCAGAATCACCCGTGCAGTGGCGGTACGCGTCTGGCCGCCGATCAATGTGGTGATGTACGTGACAATACCCTCGCCTTCAGCGTCAAACGCAGCCGCCTTGACCTGCGTTTTCTGTCCGACTCTGACAATGCCCAGGTCTTTCGGATAAACCGTCACCGCGGTCCAAACCGTAGACATGTCAGCCACAGTGAAAACCGCCGCATCTTCTTTGAGCACCGCACCTAACGCGATCGCTCTAGCGGTAATGAGCCCGGAGATCGGCGCAAGAATTTCATAACGCGTCAGATCTTTTACCGGTAGCCCTGATTTGGGCTGCACACCGAGGGCGCGCAATTTTTCGGCAGCCAGATCGGATGCGATCTTAGCTTCACTCAGCACCAGCTCCGCAGCCAGATAATCCTGCTTCGCGGATATCTTTTCTTCCCATAATTGCTTTTCCCGCTGATAAACGGTTCGCGCCAATGTCAAGCGTCGCTGCGCCGCCATGTACTGGCTGTGCAAATCGGCCAGCATCTGACTTTCGATGACCGCCATCACTTCGCCCTTTTGCACCGCCTGCCCCGGTTCGTAATTTACCGCGGCAACCACGCCGGGCAACCGCGGAACCACTTGCACGATCCTATCGGGGTTAAACACGATTTCCCCCGGCAGTTTGAGCGTCGACTGGATGGTTGCCGGTCCGGCTGTCCGTATCTCGACATCAATGGTTTTCAGCATGGCATCGGTCATTTTCAGCCGTGCTTCCACCTGGTGATACCCCCAGCGGAACGTTCGGCCGTTGTGTACGGCGGCTATCGTCAAATCGAATGAATGCGGCTCTTCCACCACCTGATCACCCAACAAGTAATCCGTTTCAGGCGTGAAATAAAAAATTTGTACCGGCGCCCCCAGCCGGGTCAGCGTGATAACGACTTCGGCGGCGGACGGCGGCAGCGGTTTGCCGTTTTCATAGAGGTAAACCCGGAATTGCGGCGGCACACCGTTTTCAAAGACCGTCAATTCCACGCCGAATGCACCCTCGACAAACAATTTCCCACCCCTTGGCCCGATGTCGGATTCGCTTTCCTCCGCATGGTGATCGACGTCGGTATCAACCACGGTTGTTGTTGGAGGATCCAGCGTCAGAATCAATCCGCCCAATACAATGCCGACGGCAATCACGATCAGGATCGGCATCCATTGTACATTTCTCATTTTTTAATCCTTATTGATGTTCCAGGTTGCGAGCGGCGACTGCGATACTGTCGATCGGCGCTGCGATCAGGCGTTCCACGTCATTGATCAAACGGTGATAGTTCGTCAATGCGCGCACATAAAGCAATTGATTCTGAAACAACACCCGCTGCGCATCGAGCAATTCCAGCAGGCCGAACTTACCCAATTCGTAACCTCTGCGTACCACGTTAAATGCCGTTTCAGCGCCGGGCAAGATCTCATGGCGCAAGATATTGATTTCGTTCCAAGAGGCCGACATCGCCTCATACGATTGCGCCAACTCGGTTTTCAGCCGCAGCGCTACCGCGGTTTGCTCGTCTTCGGCTTTACTGACCCGATGGTGCGCTTCTTTGAGATTGCCTTGATTGCGGTCAAACAACGGCAATGGAATCATCACACTCGCTATCGCGGTATTTCCACCGACCAGTGCATAGTTCACCACACCCGCATTGATAGTCAGATTCGGAATACGGCGGGTTTGCTCGACATCCAGCAAGGCTTTACGATGTTCGATATTCTTCGCAGCGCGGATCGCCAAGGGATTTTCCATGGCGCGCACCATCAGCTTTTCATAATCCGGGGGCGCGATGAAAATCTCCAGCATCCCCGTAACACGATCAAACTGCGGCGTCTCGCTGTCCCACATCAATGCAAGCCGTTTTCGTGCCGAAATCAAATCGCGCCGCGCTTGCTCGAATTCGATGTCGGCGGTCGACAACCCGATCCCGGCACGTGTTTCTTCGATCGGCGCCGCTTTTCCGGCTTGCACCCGCAGCGTCACGGTGCCGACGACATGCTGCGCCAGTTGTCTGGCATCTCCGGCCAGCCTGACCCGCTCCTGTGCGGCTAATACCTCGGTAAAAAGATTGGCCACTCGAGCGATGATCTCAATGCGTCTGGCATCATAATCGCTGGCCGCCAGCTCCTCACCGATCCGCGCCGCATGCACCCGAGCGGCACGCTTACCGCCCAATTCGATCAATTGACCGATCCGGATCGTGGTAACTTGCTGCACCACTTCCTGGACAATCGACTCGGGCGCATTGATATCACCGCGCAGCTTCTGAATGTTACCGATATTCTCCACATTGACCGAGAATTCCGGATTACGCAGCAATCCCGCTTGCAGCGTCGCCCCTTCCAGTGCGTGAACCTCTTCGGCAAAAGCCGCCAACTCCGGGTTGCGCGCCAGCGCCAGACCGACAGCGTCCCGCAAGGTCAAAGCGCTGATTTTCGTATCGGCCGGAACACCGGACATCACTCGGTGCGCAACGCCGAATTCACCGGGAATGCCGCGCAAACCGATATCCGGCCAAGCCGGCGATACCCAATTCGCCAGTATCGCGACAATCAGCGCCCTCCATCGGAATTTAGGGAACATCAGCGTTTCCTGAGCCGATCTCTTCAGGCGCTTGGTCGCCAACCATTGGTACCACATGGTATTCCTCCATCAATGCTTAAACCCAATACATTGTTTTTTTATTCAAACCGGATGGCGACGCGGCGATATAACACCGGCATCACCAGACGATGCGCAATTGGTTTAAGCCAGATGCCGTGGCGGGCGAAGCGGTAAATCCAGAATGATTTCGGGAATGAACGTGGAAATAACGGATACCAAAGCTTCGGCAGCGGTCAGCTCCGGTATGTACGGCAAGGAATGGTAGAAGAAAGGCTGGTATTGCCCGGCGGAATGCAAACACAAATGCGTCGCCGCATCGAGTTCCAGACCGTCCCAGGCGGCGGTGTCGCGATGCATCTCCAGGTGTTTCGCCGGATCGGCGGAAAGTGAATAACGAATATGATCCAACTCGTGCGCAATCACCTCGCTGCGAAAAGACATAGTGAGCCCGTTCGTCAACATGCTGACTACCAGCAAAAAAATGACCGGATAAACGGGAAACTTAACCATGGATCAGTAAACTCAAAATGCCTGCAATAGCAGGATCGCCGGAATGATAACCCCTTTATATAGGCCTGGCAATTTCAATATGTCCGGGCGGGAAAAATAAAGCGCCATTGATATTCGCCTTGAATCCGCCATGATCATGTCGCTGCATCTTATTCTCCGCCCGGGGCAAACTGTGCGTCCATGAAAACGCCCAACGACTTAGTCCAATCGGGTCGCATAAACACGAATCCCGTGTTGTGCCCACCTTCGAGCGTCAGAAATTGCTTGGGCGCGGAAGCGGCTTGAAACAGTCGTTGCCCGTGTTCAAACGGCACGATTTCATCCTGCGGGCTGTGCGCGATGAATACCGGGGAAACGACCGATTGCAGCGCTTCCAGTGTGTTGTATTGAAGTCGCGCCAACCGGCGAGCCGGCAAAAACGGATAAATCTCCGCGGCCAAATCCGGCACCGATGTGAATGCGGACGCCAAAATCAACACCCCGGGTTGCTCGCGCGCAGCCAGCCAGGCCGCTACGGCACCGCCCAGCGACTCGCCGAAAATAGCGATGCGCTGCGGTAAAATGCACTCAACTTCAGTCAAATACCGCCATGCCGCTTGCGCATCCCGATAAGTACCGGCTTCCGACGGGGTTCCGCTGCTGCGGCCATAGCCCCGGTAATCCAGTAACAGCGTGTTGTAACCAAGCCGCCTGAACATTGCGAGATAATTGATGCGATGGGAAATATTGCCGGCATTGCCGTGTAGCAGCAGCACCGCGCCTTTGGCATCCGGTGCGGAAACCCACCAACCGTGCAGCTTTTCGCCATCCGCGGTAACGATGTCGATATCACGATACGGCAGTCCGATGGCAGCGGGTGTATTGTCGATCTGTTGCTGTGGAAAGTACACCAATCGCGACTGACCGACATAAACCAGCGCCATCAACATCAGATACGCAACGGCGACCGTCAACAGCACGTTAAATAGCATACGTATAACGCCGGTACTCGCAATTACCGAAATGCATGTCCCGCAACCGGCAATCGTCCACCCCGCCTTCGAAATAGGCGGCAAACACCCGCATGGTCTCTTCATGCGCCACAATCAGCAAAACCCGATCCGGTTGCGTTCTCAACCCATCGATAAAACTCAGCACACGCTGTTTATGATCCAGCAGTGATTCACCGCCGTTGACGCGCATGTGCACCGGATCCCTGGCGATCGCTGCAAAATACTCGGTTACCGGCCGGCCGTCGAAGCCGGAGCGGATATCGGCGATACCGACATGTGCCACGATCGGCACAGCGTGATAGCGATTGACGATCTCAGCCGTTTGTAAAGCACGCGGCAGCGGTGAAACCAACACCCGGTCAAACGGCACATCGCGCAACGCCCGTGCCGCCGATTGCGCCTGTGCGATGCCGGCACCGGTTAAGTGGACATCACAACCCGGATCATCGTTGCATAAACCGAGATCGTTATAGTTGGTGCGCGCATGGCGCATGCAATAAATAATCATGCGAATTGCGTTGATGAGCCGTTACGAACGCTTCAATATCAAAACACGCACGCATATCGGGCAGCATCAGAAAAACCGCGCCACAAAAGCATTTTTCAGATTCCCATTCAATGGAATCTTGACGCGGTGTCCGCTGCCGGGTGCGACCTGTGTCGGCCGTCCGGCCGAATCGAGCATTTCCGACAGCTCGACGACCTGATTTCCGTTCGGATGGATGATTTCAAGGCGATCGCCGACTTGGAAGCGGTTTTTTACCAGCACTTCGGCCATACCGCTGACGGTGTCAAAACCGGTAATATCGCCGACGTACTGACTGCGGTTCGATTCGGAATGCCCACGCAGATAATTTTGCGTTTCATGCGTGCTGTGGCGCTGATAAAAACCGCTGGTATAACCGCGATTCGCCAAGCCTTCCAGCTCACCGAGCAAGGCAAGGTCGAACGGCCTGTCCGCCACCGCATCGTCGATCGCCTTACGGTACACTTGCGCGGTGCGTGCAACGTAATACGGCGATTTGGTACGGCCTTCGATCTTTAATGAATCGACGCCGATTTTGACCAACCGTTCGACATGCTCCACCGCCCGCAAATCCTTAGAATTCATGATGTAAGTTCCGTGCTCATCTTCCATGATCGGCATCATTTGCCCCGGACGCTCCTTTTCCTCGATCAAGTACACTTGATCCGCCAGCGGGTGGCGCGGTATCGGATTGCAGCCGCCAGACATGCCGGCTTGATCCGATTGTTGCATCGCTTGTCCGAAGTCGAAATCGATAGTTTCCGGTTGCTGGATATCGCCGCTGTCATTTTCCACCGCCGCTTTGACCTTGTAATCCCAACGGCACGAATTGGTACATGTGCCTTGATTCGGATCGCGATGATTGAAATAACCGGATAGCAGGCAACGCCCGGAATATGCGATGCACAACGCACCGTGCACGAATACTTCCAGCTCCATGTCGGGACATAAATCGCGAATCTGCGCCACCTCGTCGAGCGACAGCTCGCGCGACAGAATCACGCGCGTCAAGCCGATTTTCTGCCAGAACTTGACTCCCATGTAATTCACGGTATTGGCCTGTACCGATAAATGAACCGGCACCTCCGGCCATTTTTCCCGTACCATCATGATCAAACCGGGGTCGGCCATAATCAAGGCATCCGGCTTCATGGCGATGATCGGTGCCATATCCGCCAGATAGGTTTTTATTTTCGCATTATGCGGCATGGCGTTACTCGCCACCAGAAATTTCTTACCGAGCGCGTGCGCTTCGCTAATGCCGGCTTTGATTTGTTCCAGCGCAAATTCGTTATTGCGCGCACGCAACGAATAACGCGGCTGTCCGGCATACACCGCATCGGCGCCGAAGGCATACGCCACGCGCATTTTCTCCAGAGATCCGGCGGGTAATAACAGTTCGGGTGATTTCAACATAGGGTAGAATACGGTCCGGTGATTTCAATGAGTTGCTGTACACGTCGATTGTAACATTATGTCTGCCAGCCCTGCCTTCATTCATCTCCGCCTGCACAGCGAATACTCGATTCAGGACGGCATTGTTCGTATCGAGGACGCGATCGCCAAAGCGGTTACCGACCGAATGCCGGCATTGGCGCTGACCGATCTCGCCAATCTGTTCGGGCTGGTGAAGTTTTACCAGCACGCGCGCAAAAACGGCATCAAGCCGATACTCGGCTGCGATGTGTGGATCACCAACGAATCCGACCGCAACAAACCGATTCGCTTGCTGCTGCTGTGTCAATCGCACACCGGATATTTGCTGCTATCACGCCTGTTATCCCGCGCTTACCGCGAAAATCAGCACCATGGCCGCGCCGAGATCAAACAGGCTTGGCTGCATCCCGAACAATCGGGCACGATAGGGTTGATCGCGCTGTCCGGCGCACGGCACGGCGACATCGGCCTATCGCTGCTGCAGCACAACAACCAGCAAGCGGCAGCACAAACCCGGCAATGGGCCGCTCTGTTTCCGGATCGGTTTTATCTCGAAATCCAGCGTGACGGCCACCCCGACGATGCACTGCTGGTGCAGCAGACACTGCAGCTGGCACGGCAATTCGAACTGCCGGTGGTTGCCACACAGGCGGTGCAATTCCTGAATCCCGCCGACTTCCGCGCCCACGAAGCGCGCGTATGCATCGCTGAAGGTTATACGTTGGATGATAAGCGCCGCCCGAAAAATTTCACCGAAGAACAATACTTCAAAACCCAAGCGGAGATCACCGCATTGTTCGCCGACATTCCGGGCGCTTTGACGAACAGCGTTGCAATCGCCAAGCGCTGCAATCTGGAATTGGAACTCGGTGTCAACCGGCTGCCGTTGTTTCCGACACCCGGCAATCAAAGCCTGGAGCAATATCTGCGCGACCAAGCCGTTGCCGGCCTGGAGCAGCGCATGCGGCATTTGTATCCCGATACCGGAACACGGCAACACAACATGCCGCGTTATTTATCCCGCCTCGAGTTCGAGGTCAATACCATCATCCAGATGGGATTCGCCGGTTATTTTCTCATCGTCGCGGACTTCATCAACTGGGCCAAGCGCAACGATGTGCCTGTCGGTCCGGGGCGCGGTTCCGGCGCCGGTTCGCTGGTCGCCTACTCGCTCGGCATCACCGATCTCGATCCGCTCCGCTATGACTTGCTGTTCGAGCGATTCTTGAATCCGGAACGGATTTCGATGCCAGACTTCGACATCGATTTTTGCCAAGACCGCCGCGAACGGGTCATCGATTATGTTAAGCAGCGTTACGGCAACGGCAAGGTCTCGCAAATCGCCACCTTCGGCACCATGGCCGCGAAAGCGGTGATTCGCGATATCGGCCGGGTCATGGACTTGCCGTATAACTTCGTCGATCAGCTCGCCAAGCTGGTACCGTTTGAAATCGGTATGACGCTTAAAAAAGCGCGCCAACTCGAACCGCAGCTCAATCAGCGCGCGGAAAACGAAGAAGACGTACGCAATTTGCTGGAACTCGCCGAAATCCTGGAAGGCATTACCCGCAACATCGGCATGCACGCAGGCGGTGTGTTGATCGCATCGAGCGAAATTACCGATTTTTGCCCGATTTATTGCACTGAATCGGCGGATTCGGTTGTCAGTCAATTGGATAAAGACGATGTCGAAAAAATCGGCCTGGTAAAATTCGATTTTTTAGGTCTGCGCACACTGACCATCCTGGATCGCGCCGTCGACTATATCCGCCAATTACACTCGGATACGAGTACGGACGACCATCCGTTTTCGCTCGATACGTTGCCGCTGGACAACGACGCCACCTATGCGTTGATGCGCAAAGGCAACGCCGTCGGAATTTTCCAGTTTGAATCGCGCGGCATGGTCGATTTGCTGCAAAAAGCCAAACCGGACCGGTTCGAGGACATCATCGCGCTGGTGGCACTGTATCGCCCCGGTCCGATGGATTTGATTCCCGAATTCATCGACCGCAAGCACGGCCGCAAGAAAATAGAATACCTCGATCCGCGCCTGGAGCCGATTCTCGGCCCCACCTACGGCATTATGATTTACCAGGAACAAGTGATGCAAATCGCGCAAGTGATCGGCGGCTACAGCCTCGGCAGCGCGGATTTGCTGCGTCGCGCCATGGGCAAGAAGAAACCGGAAGAAATGGCACAGCAACGCGGTATTTTCGTCGCCGGCGCGATCGCTAACGGCCTGACCGATGATCAGGCCACCGAATTATTCGGCTTGATGGAAAAATTCGCCGGTTACGGTTTCAACAAATCGCACGCTGCCGCGTATGCGTTGATCGCGTATCAAACCGCGTATCTGAAAGCGCATCACCCTGCCGAATTCATTGCCGCGTGCTTATCCGCCGACATGGACGACACCGACAAAGTTTACGTGTTCGTCGAAGACAGTCTCACCAACGGCTTGACCATTCTGCCGCCGGATATCAATCTCTCCGGCTACCGTTTCGTACCAACCGACGCCAAAACCGTCCGCTTCGGTCTCGGCGCAATCAAAGGCACCGGCGAATCCGCGATCAGCGCCATCGTTGCGACACGCGAACAAGCAGGGCTGTTCACCGGCTTGTTCGATTTCTGCCGGCGCGTCGACCGGCGCATCGCCAACCGCCGGGTGATAGAATCGTTGATCCGTGTCGGCGCATTCGATGCCATCGATACCAATCGCGCCGGCCTGCTGGCATCGGTCGGCATCGCGATGGAAGCCGCCGAGCAAAGCAGCAAAGCGGCTAACCAGGCAAACCTGTTCGGCGATGACGATCATGCGCAAGCAAGTCCGCCATTAATCGCCACCCCGCCTTGGTCGGAACGGGAGAAACTGCATCAGGAAAAAACCGGCTTGGGCTATTACTTCAGCGGCCACCCGTTCAACACCTATGCGCCCGAATTGCGGCGCTTCATCCGTACCCGGCTGAATCAACTCAATCCGCAACGTGAGCCGCAATTGATCGCCGGCATTGTTCATTCCATCCGCGTCCAGATGACGCGCCGCGGCCGCATGGCGGTGATTAACCTGGATGACGGCAAGGCGCGCATCGAAGTGATGATTTTTAACGAGCTGTTCGACGAGCACCGCGTCTGGCTCAAAGAAGATCAGTTGCTGATCGTCGAAGCCAAAATCGGTATCCGCAGCTTCAACGGCGAAGAGGACGGCGAGTTGCGTATCAGTGCGGAACGACTGTACGATCTCGCCGGCATCCGCACCCGTTTCGCCAGGAAACTGGCGATCCGCTGCACCACTGCATCACCCGATCTAACCGGCAACCTCAAAACCCTGCTGACACCCTTCTCCCGCTCAGCATCCACCACCGGCCGTCCGGCTTGCCCGGTCACGCTGTTGTACCAAAATCAATCCGCCAGTGGTGAACTCGAACTCGGCGACGACTGGCACGTGCACCTGCACGGCGATCTGCTGCAAGCGCTCGATGCACAATTCGGCGCAACCGGCGTTGAAATCGTATATTGATCCAACTCACGCACCATTAGCCTATTTAAGGAAATGCTGATTAATTCGGCACTCTCCTGCGATGAACTTTGCCGCAAGCCTGATAATCCAATGGGGTAATCTCTCAACAGGCGAAAATGATGTTAGTCAATCGGCGTCAATTTTTGAGTGTGTCGGGTACAACCGCTGCCATTGCAATGTGTTCCCCCTATGCGTTATTTGCCAATACCCCTGCATCGCACGTACAGCACAGCGCTTCCGGCACGCTCCAGGCAATGCAGGATCTTGAGCAGCGAAAAAACCGAATGCTCGGATATCCGATCAACATGGCCAGTTTGCCGGAGGAGTTTTTCGCTTGGCGAAAACAACTCGAAATCACCGGTTTAACCCGATTTCCATTCAACAACATCGGTAATCCTTACGATCACAGCCCTATTCCGTTTAACAGTCATGCATTCGAAGCGGAATTGATCGATCGTTTTGGCGCCGTTTATGGATTTCCACCGGACAATCTGTGGGGATTCCTGACCAATAGCGGTACGGATAGCAATATGCATGGATTGTATCTGGGGCGCACGATTTTGAACCATGCAACCGGTGTTCCGCCAAAAATCTACTTTACCCGGGAAGCGCATTATTCGATTCAAATTCTCAGAGATTTGTTACAGCTTGATTGGATAATGGTGGCGACGCGCCCCGATGGCGGCATGGACACCGAGGATTTGGAGCGACAGTTGAACAACAATCCGAATCATCCCGCCTTGGTGGTTGCAACCATAGGCACCACCTTTAAAGGCTCGATCGATCCGATTGACGCAATTCAAGCCAGGCTAAAAAACCGAGTCGCATACCTTCATTTGGATGCGGCTTTATTTGGCGGTTACTTGCCACACACCCGCTTTGCCGCGGATTTGCTGCATGAAGCGAACGATCCGGCAACCGGTACCAAACATAAACGTTATGACTCTATTGCCATTTCCTGTCATAAGTTTTTCGGCTTCCCATCTCCGGCCGGTTTATTCATCACCACACGTACCAACTTTGAACGCTTTCTTGCACAATTCAGCCGTATCCACAATCCTGAATACGTTCATCAGGTACCCGGGACAATCACTTGTTCACGCGATGCGGTAAAACCGGCAGAATTCTATTTCTTCAGCTCGGAATCCGCATTCGCACAGCAAGCGGCCGATGCTCGGACCATGCTGGAAAACACGGATTATTTACTCAAGGAAATGAACAATCATTACGGCGACCTTCAACCGGTGCGCGCTAACGACCGCTCGAACACAGTATATTTCAGAACCCCCGGCAAAGCTGTCATAGCGCGCTACTCACTGGCTACCATGCGGATGGCGCTTGGCGAACAACAAGCATCGTATGCACATGTTGTTGTAATGCCGCATGCCAAGCAGGAAATTCTTAATCGGTTTTTAAGCGACTTAGGGAAGCATTGATGAAGCGATGCGCTCGTGCAGCCGGCCGTATAAACCGCGCTCTTGCCCGCTTTTACCTGGTATCACCCGTCTCGGAAACGCTCTTCGACCGCCTGCCGGGCAAAAAAAATGATGATTGCAATCGTAAACCGGATTGCGTCGATCACTGCGTGGAATCCATCGGTTCCGGAAAAAATTTCTCCTTACGTTTTTGCTCGTTGAAATACAACGACTCATTCGGTTCGAGCCGGCTTCCCAGTGCCTGAATTTGTTGCCAGATATCCGGGAATAAATTCATTCTTTTGAATCTTCGGGCATTTTTCTTGAAATCACGCCGATTGCCGGTCTTATATAGCAGTTCGAATAACCGTAACCAGCTTTGAATATCATGATGTTGCGCGGCAAGCTGTTT
Source organism: Nitrosomonas sp. (assembly GCA_021582655.1). Lineage (GTDB taxonomy): Bacteria > Pseudomonadota > Gammaproteobacteria > Burkholderiales > Nitrosomonadaceae > Nitrosomonas. Next base: position 45,603 of record CP091135.1, on the reverse strand, counting down.
TTGCAGCAATGCGATTGCCGCCTCGTTATTATTTTGCTCGATCAGCTGATTCACTTCGGCGATGGCTTGGTCGACTGACGCGGAAAGCGGCTGGAATTGGCGCGTATCGGTTGCATTACGCCGTAGCAATAAGGATTCATATTGCTGCTCATGCCTGCTTGCGTCAACAGCCGCGTTTCTTGAAGATACAAAGAATTTTTTGATCGGGCTACGATAGCGAATAAAAACCAAAACCATGAGCAACGCCAGTAAAATTGCCAGTAAAAATAGCTGATCCGTCGAGGAGAAAAAATCCACAGATGACTCAGGAATTGCATCCTGCAGCATGGATTGAGCGTTATGTGCTGCTTGTTGCTCGGCCGCCGGGGCTGACCCCGAACCTATCGTCACTGATGCAGTATTGTCCGTTGGATTCCCGGGATGTGACGGAGTCATGAAATTTTCATCCGGGGCCGCAAGTGGTAACCTCTCAGCGGCTTCGCTTGCCGATACCGGTATTTCCAGCGACGCAAGCGCTTGCATTTTACCGAACAATGATTCCAGCGCAGCAATATGGTTTGTCAATGCGGCCAGCGCGTGCATTTCATCATCCGCAATTTTTTCCAGTCGGGCAATCAGTTGAAGTAATCCAGGATCGCTGTGCAAAGAAGCGCCTGCTTCCGGTGCACCGGTATTTCGGCGATCGGATGAAGTTGCCGCCGCTTTTATTCTGGATTGCCCGGACGCACGCCTTTTGGCTTGAACTCCGATGGTACGCAAATCCGGAAATTGAATCACCGTTCCCGGTTCCAAAGATTGAATGACGCCGTATGGAAATTGATCGGGATTGATACGGATAATCGCGCGAATTAGGTGTTCACGCGCAGACGAATCTCTCGGGTAAATCAGCCGGGCAGTTTCCGTAAGATCCTCGCCGGCCAAAATCCGCCACGGTATCGAACGATGCACGACATCATATCCGGATTGTTGCGCCCAAACCGGTATGCTTGCCGTCGTAACCACCATGCACAGCAACAAATTATTCAGAAAACTAGGGAAGCGCGGATAAATTCGACGAACGCAATGAAACGCGAGGTGCACGGAGCACAGCGACCGCAACCGGTTAACAAGGTAGGTGAGAAAGCGAATACCGCGCAACGGAGCGATACGCTCGTGCAGCCAACTAATCAGCATTTCCTCAACGTAACGAATAGTCAGTGAAAGACAGCGATTGGTCATTTACAAAAAGTTGCGATCAGTTTGTTGGCTTCGTCAATTTTTTTCTGACGCGTTTCATCATCGACATAAGTAATGCCTCCCGAGCCATCCGGCACGGTTAAGCGCGGCGAATCCGCATACAGGCTCAGTTGTGTTTTTGCATCAATGCATTTCTTTTTATTTTCATCGACAACTGTCTGTTGATTGGTCTCTTGCTCCAATCGTTGTTGCCGCCGCTTTTCAAATTCCAGCTTTTGATCCGCCAGATCGCCACCTTCCTTTGTTTCAAGATCGCTATGCGCGGATACCCCGGTTTTCACATTGATGGTTTTTTCTTCCCTAGCCATTCCGGGTGGAGGCGGACGATCGGAATACTGTATTTTTCCGTGTTCATCGACCCATTTGTAAATTTGCGCATGAGCAAAAGAAAAGGTTAATAAAACCAATAACCCGGCCTGTATCGACACACTGATGCGCTTGACGGAAAAGAGAAATTTATAAACATTGCTAAGATGCTCTAATCGCATGAGGATTTTTTTCATAAGGCCGAAGTTGCGAAAATAGGCTGCATTATTGATTGAATTGAAACAAAAACGCGATTGAATTTGGCTATAATATCGCTTTGCAAAGGATTGTCACTATGCAGTTGATTCAAAAAGCGCTCACTTTCGATGATGTTCTTCTGATTCCGGCTCATTCGACGATATTGCCGCGTGATGCCAGTCTGATTACCCGACTAACCCGCACCATCACTCTCAACATTCCGCTGTTGTCGGCGGCAATGGATACCGTCACCGAAGCGCCGCTGGCAATCGCGCTGGCGCAAGAAGGCGGGATCGGCATCATCCACAAAAACATGTCGATCCAAATGCAAGCTGAACATGTCGCTCAAGTCAAACGGTTTGAAAGCGGTGTCGTCAAAGACCCGGTAACCATCCATCAGGACATGACGGTACGCGAAGTTATCGAATTGATCCGCCGACATAAAATCTCCGGTTTGCCAGTCGTGAAAGGTAGCAAGATTGTCGGGATCGTCACCAATCGGGACCTCCGTTTTGAAACGAATCTCGACCAAACCATCAAGCACATTATGACGCCAAAGAGCCGATTGGTAACGGTGAAGGAGGATACTTCACGCGATCAAGTACTGGCATTGTTGCATAAACACCGACTTGAGCGAGTGCTGGTAGTGAACGACAAGTTTGAATTGCGCGGTTTGATTACCGTGAAAGACATGATCAAAACCTCGGAATATCCTTTGGCTTGCAAAGACGAACAGGAGCGCTTGCGTGTCGGTGCGGCGATCGGTGTCGGCGAAGGCAGCGAAGAGCGTGCGATGGCACTGGCCGAAGCGGGCGCCGATGTGATTGTCGTCGATACTGCGCATGGCCATTCACAAAGCGTTCTGGAGCGCATCGAATGGGTTAAAAAGAGCCTTCCTTCAGTACAGGTTATCGGCGGTAATGTCGCAACCGCAGCAGCGGCGCGCGCATTGGTGGATCACGGTGCCGACGCGGTTAAAGTCGGCATCGGACCGGGCTCGATTTGCACCACACGCATTGTCGCCGGTGTCGGAATCCCACAAGTCACCGCGATTCATAATGTTTCCGAGGCGCTGAAAGGCTGCGGTGTACCGATGATCGCCGACGGCGGCATCCGCTATTCCGGTGATATTGCCAAGGCTTTGGCCGCAGGCGCGAATACCGTTATGCTCGGCGGATTGTTCGCCGGCACCACCGAAGCGCCCGGTGAGATTGAATTATTCCAAGGTCGTTCGTACAAAAGTTACCGCGGTATGGGATCGCTATCGGCAATGCAGCAAGGTTCCAGCGACCGCTATTTCCAGGACAAAGAACAAAAAAATAACGACAAATTGGTACCGGAAGGTGTAGAAGGCCGCGTACCTTTCAAAGGAAGCGTTTCCGGCGTAATCCACCAATTGATCGGCGGAGTGCGCTCCAGCATGGGTTATTTGGGGTGCGAATCAATCTCCGCGATGCATGAGCGGGCCGAATTTGTCGAGATTACATCCGCCGGCATCCGCGAATCCCACGTGCATGATGTACAAATCACCAAAGAAGCACCGAACTATCACGTCAAATAATCGTTCCCGGAAATGCATCAAAAAATCCTTATTCTCGATTTCGGCTCGCAATACACGCAATTGATCGCACGCCGAGTTCGCGAGACCAATGTGTATTGCGAGTTGCATCCCTATGATGTCGGCGATGCTTTCATCAAAACCTATAATCCTAGCGGGATCATCCTGTCGGGCGGCCCCGCATCCGTCACGGACGAAGAAACGCCGCGCGCGCCGCAAATCGTATTCGAACTGAACGTACCTGTTCTGGGGATCTGCTATGGCATGCAAACCATGGCGGCACAATTGGGCGGCGCGGTTGAAAATGCACGCATCCGCGAATTCGGCTACGCGGAAATAGAAACCACACCCGATGGCGCATTGCTCCAAAATCTCAAAGATCGCACTGATGCCGACGGAAATCACAGCCTTGAAGTCTGGATGAGCCATGGCGATAAGGTGGTTACGCTGCCTGACGGGTTTTCCGTCATGGCACGCAATGCGGCCACACCGATCGCCGCCATGGCCGACGACACCCGGCACTTTTACGCGATTCAATTTCACCCGGAAGTAACGCATACCCTGCAAGGCAAAGCGATTATCGACCGGTTCGTGCACGACATTTGCGGTATCGGCTTTGACTGGACCATGCCCGGCTTTATCGACGCAGCGGTCGATCGGATCCGCGCGACTGTCGGCAACCAACAAGTGATTCTGGGACTCTCCGGCGGAGTCGATTCATCGGTGGCCGCAGCATTGATTCATCGCGCGATCGGCGATCAACTGACCTGTGTTTTTGTTGATAACGGTTTGCTGCGGGCCAATGAAGCCAGATATGTCATGGATACGTTCGCGAAAAATCTGGCGGTGAAAGTCATTCATATCGATGCGAGCCGCGATTTTTACCGTAACCTGGAAGGCGTTACCGATCCCGAAGCAAAACGCCGTATCATCGGACGGGAATTTGTCGAAGTATTTCAGAATGAGGCGGAGAAAATCACCGACGCCAAATGGCTGGCGCAAGGAACCATTTATCCGGATGTCATTGAATCCGCCGGCGCCAAGACTAAAAAAGCGCACACGATCAAATCGCATCACAATGTCGGAGGATTGCCCGAGACGCTGCATTTGAAACTGCTCGAACCATTGCGCGAATTATTCAAGGACGAAGTCCGTGAACTGGGTCTCGCGCTTGGTCTGCCACACGATATGGTGTTCCGCCACCCGTTTCCCGGTCCCGGTCTGGGAGTACGGATATTAGGCGAAGTCAAGCATGAATACGCGGAACTATTGCGGCAGGCGGATCATATTTTCATCGAGGAATTACAACGTTCCGGCTGGTATGAAAAAACCTCGCAAGCCTTCGCCGTATTCCTGCCGGTTAAATCGGTCGGCGTCATGGGGGACGGACGCACCTACGAATACGTCATTGCGCTCCGTGCCGTCCAGACACAGGATTTCATGACCGCCAACTGGGCGGAGCTGCCGTACTCGCTATTAAGCAAGGTATCCAATCGCATCATCAACGAAATTCGCGGCATCAACCGGGTCGTTTACGATATTTCCGGTAAACCGCCGGCAACCATTGAATGGGAGTGATTGGATGTCTGGCAACGCCAGGTACTGAACGGCACCAGAACACTTCAGATCAAGGCACCCAGTACTGTACAGATTACCAAAGCTATTGCAGCAATTTGGCACGATCGCTTCATAAGTCGTAGGGGGCTGCCATGACAACGCCCCGATTGACAACACGCCTCATCGCTGAAAGCGCCGGTTTGAGCAAAGCCCAAACCCGCAAACGTATCCTGGAACTGGCACAAGCACTGCCCAAAGCCGCTCGCCAGCTTCAATCGCAAACAGAATCAGGATTCTCCGGTCATTCCATGGTCGAGCGGATTATTTCTCTGCTTGAGCAGCGGGCTACATTAACATGCGTTGATTGACCGAGTGACAGGGAAATGGATAGATGGTCGCAAAACCTTTTCTAACCTCAATTAAATATTGGGGCACAACGCAATGCCGCAGCGCAGAATCATAGCGCGGATTCAATTTCTTGATCCCGAATTTCTGACATGCAATCCATAGTCAATATTGCCGCAAAGCTTGGCCTGCAACAGGATAGCCTCATGCTGTTCGGTGAGCATATGGCAAAACTGCGGCTGGGTGCTTTGCCGAAAAAAGACTTTCAACCGAAAGGCAAAATCGTTCTGATTTCAGCGATTAATCCGACGCGCACGGGCGAAGGGAAAACGACGGTTTCAATCGGATTGGCGCAGGGGCTGGCGCGTATCGGACAGCACGTTGCGCTGGCGTTGCGCGAGCCATCGCTAGGCCCGGTTTTTGGCATTAAAGGCGGCGGTACCGGTGGTGGCCGTTGTCAGCTTGAGCCGTCGACACGTATCAATATGCATTTTACCGGCGATCTGCATGCCGTCGGTGCGGCGCACAACCTACTCGCCGCTTTGCTCGACAACGCCGTTCATTTCCGCAGTGAGTTGGATCTGGAGCATCGCCAGGTTTTCTGGCGCCGGGTGCTGGACATGAATGACCGTTCACTGCGGCAAGCGGTGATCGGATTGGGCGGGCGGCTCAACGGCGTGCCGCGGGAAACCGGTTTCGACATCACTGCGGCTTCCGAGGTGATGGCTATTCTGTGTCTGGCCGAAGACCTCGCCGATCTCAAAGCGCGTTTGGGACGTATCCTGGTCGGCTTTGATCGTTCCGGCAATCCGGTCACGGCACAAAGTCTTAGGGCAACCGGCGCGATGGCGGCTTTGCTGCAGGATGCAATGCTGCCGAATCTGGTGCAAACCACCGAAGGTGTACCGGCTTTCGTGCACGGTGGCCCCTTCGGCAACATCGCGCACGGCTGCAACAGCGTGATCGCCACCAAGACTGCCGCGGCCTGTGCCGATTGGGTAGTGACGGAAGCAGGCTTCGGTTTCGATCTGGGCGCGGAAAAATTCTTTGACTTGAAATGCCGCAGTGCCGGCATATGGCCGAGCACGGTGGTGCTGGTCGTCACGGTACGGGCGCTGCGAGTGCATGGCGGCGGCGATTCTTCCGGTTCCGGCACTCTCGAAGCAATCGAGCGCGGACTGACGCACTTGCAGCATCATGTGCAAAGCGTGCAGGCTTTCGGTTTTGAACCGATCATCGCCATCAACCGTTTCGCTGTCGATACCGATGACGAGCTGAACACCATCGAACAATACTGTGTCGGGCTTGGGGTGAGTACCGCTCTGTTTGCCGGTTTTGCCGACGGAGGTTTCGGCGGTGAAGCACTGGCGCATGCAGTGATCGCGGCAGCCGCCCGGCCGCAACCGACTGTGCGCTATTTGTACGATTTAAACGATACACCCGAGGACAAGATCGCCGCCGTTGCCAGCACCATTTATGGCGCCAGCGAAGTTGAGTTCAGCAGGACAGCCCAAAAAGACCTCGAGCGAATCCGCGCATTGGGTTACGACCGGTTCCCGGTTTGTATCGCCAAAACCCATTTGTCGCTTAGCAGCGATCCCGCCAAAGTCGGTCACCCGGAAGCTTTTCCGCTGCCGGTAGAAGCGGTGCGTATCGCCGCAGGTGCCGGCTATTTACTGGTCATGACCGGTGACATCGTCACCATGCCGGGACTGCCGCACGACCCGGCCGCGTATCGCATTGATTTAGGTGACGATGGCGACATTATTGGTATCTGAATGCCGATTGATCGGGATGGACATTTTTATCGACATGACTATCAAAAGACAAGCAATAAATAACTAAATAGTATGAGAAAATAAGTCCCATTTATTGGGACATTTTTTCGGACAATATGTCATCTTTCAGTTTAAGCCAAGACCTTGCTCATCTGAGCCATCGTGTCGATACCGATCGCTTTGGTCCATTCGTATTTGAAATCGGCATCGAAGCTGCACAAGCCGGATTGACACTTCAGCGCGTGGAAGACGCGCATGAGCGCTTCGTCGCTTCGCCCTTGGCGCAGGTGGCCAATCAACTCGAGCGGGAGGTGGTGGTCAGCAGTGTATTCGGTACCAATACCATCGAAGGCGGAACCCTCAGCGAAGACGAAACCGCCAGTGCTTTGGCGCTTGATCCGGCTCAAGTGAAGGAAATCGAACAGCGGCGCGCTGTCAATATCAAGGCTGCTTATGACCTGTCACGGCGAGTCGCGGCTACTGCCGGTTGGGTGCTGAATCAAGCATTTATTCTCGAATTGCACCGCCTGATCTGCCACGAGGTACCCCATCCGGACAATCGGCCCGGGCAAATCCGTGATAATCCGAAGAACCGAATTACTTATGTCGGCAGTGAGGCGCATGGCGGACGCTACAAACCACCGCAATTCGGCGACGATGTCAGGCGATTGCTCGGCGCTCTGATCGATTGGCACGGTGCATTGCAGCAGGCAAAGATTCCCGCTTTGATCCGGGCGCCTTTGGTGCATCTGTATTTTGAGCGGATTCATCCTTTCTGGGATGGTAACGGTCGCGTTGGCCGGGTCATCGAAGCCACATTGCTACAGGCTGCCGGTTATCGCTATGCGCCGTTTGCATTGGCTCGCTACTACCTTGCCCATATCGATGACTATTTCACGTTATTCAATACCTGCCGCAAGCAGACTGAAAAAAAACGGCCGGCACCGAATCAGATTTTCATCGAATTCCATCTGGAAGGCATGCGCCAAACCATCAACACCCTGCATGATCGCGTCAATCATCTGATAACCATGCTACTGTTTGAAAGCAACATTCGCCGAGCCCTTGACGAAAAAAGCATCAATGCCCGCCAATACACCATCGTTTCCCAATTGCTGGAAAAGGGCCGTCCGCTACCGCTGGCAGAAATCCGTCAAACCCCGTGGTACATAAGCCTTTACCTCAAACTTAACGACAAAACCAAGCAGCGCGACTTGAAAGGATTGCGCGAAAGGGGATTGGTATTTCTTGATACCGAAAATCGCCTTTGGCCGGGTTTTATTCGTCCAAACAACATCGAGCCGTAACAAAAAGAATTTTGATTTCCATCACCCAGTTTTGTCATGCGTTATTGCACACCGGCAAAGCAGCACTGGTTGGGTTATATTGGCAGACGCCTTTCTTCGGTTGTTTTTCAGCAGACAATACCCGAAACGCAGTTATGGATAACTGCTATATCAAGACCTGGTTCCTTGGGTTCTCTGCCCTTTGCTGGGCGGGTCCCTTCCCTAGTATTTTATGAAACCTTTGGCTCCATAAAAATCAGCATTCCTCATTACAGTCAGATCCCTTGAATGATCTCTTTGTGCGTCTTTTATTGTCCTTATTCTTATTGTAAGTAAAATACTAAGTTATATGTAAGAAAAAAATACCTCATCAGTATCTAAAAGGTATAATGCTAACGCACCACACTATATATCTTAAGGAATATTAAAAGCAGCCAAGTTAAATTTGACGAACCTTTGGTTTATTGGAGATTAATATGAGCAACAAGCAACAAGCAACACCATAATTACGGTATTCTTTTTATCAATCCTATGTTCCTCGCTCACCATTTCTGCAGAAGGCATAACACAAGAAAGTAAAGTTCCAGTAATAGAAAATTCCAGCAAGATTGTCAAAGATTCTTACATCATAACTTTTAAAAAAGTGAAAGAATGGGAACATCCGTTGATTGAATCATCAATTGTCGCTGATCATGCAAATAGCGAACACAGAATTCCTTTCGGACAACATAGCACCGGTCAAAGCAAAGAAAATTTAGCTGCGGAATTGAATTTGCGCGGCAAGATTGCCGCAATCTTTCCATCGATTAACGCCATACATGCACATATCGATGCTGATGAAGCCTATCGATTAAGCCGGGATAGTCGTGTGCTACTTGTCGAGCAGGATATAACCACGGTTCCGGTAGCTACCCAAAGTAACCCAGGCTGGGGGCTTGACCGACTGGACGAACAAACACCACTTTTAGATAACACTTATTCTTATACCAATAATGGTGCAGGCAGGACTATTTATATCCTGGATTCAGGGTTAACTTTGACTAACTCAGCGGTTGCCGCCGAATTTTCCGGTCGCGCTTCCGTCATTTGGGACGTAAACGGTGGAACAGGATCTGATTGTTACGGACATGGAACCATGGTTGCCAGTGCAGCGGCTGGAAATACAAAAGGCGTAGCAAAAGGTGCGACCGTTATTATGGCTAAGATAACCGATGCATGTACTGGTGGTGCACAAGTTTCCACATCCATAACAGCATTTGATTGGCTAAGAGATAATGCGCCAGCCGGAACCATTGTTAATTGGAGTCATGGATTTACCAACGGACTTAATAACTGCAGCACCCCTCTTACCAATACTGCGTTAGAGAACGCAATTAAAGCTGCGCACAATAAGGGGATCATTGTTGTAGTGGCCGCTGGCAATGATAATTGTGATACCGCTAATTTCACACCTACCCGTATAGCGGAATCCTTTGTAGTGGGTGCAACAAACAATCAACGAATTTCTCAAGGAAAAGATGCTAAAGCATTCTTTTCAAGGAAAGGTGGGAATATCTCTACGTTTGCACCTGGGGAAAATGTTGTTTTAATGAATCAAAGTGGCTCATCAGTCACTAATAGCGGCACTTCTTTTTCGGCGCCCTATGTCGCGGGTCTCTTTGCTATTGCCTGCCAGGCAGCCGGGCAAGTATGCAATACAGCGACCTCAGCAGCACCACTATATCAAGCGTTAAGAGATAAAGGAAAATTGGGTACTGTCACCAATACGGACGGAACACCATTAACCGGCGCAACTTCCCGTTTTATTTGGCAGCAATGGTAATCAAGAAAAATCCGTTCAACTCATGGAGAATATAATGAATATTTGCAGAATGTCGTTTATAGCGATTGTTTTTTATTTGACACTCAATCCCGCCTTTTCACATGCAGGCCCAATTGATAGCAACAGTGAAGCTCCTTCCTATCGTGAGGGTACCTTAACGCTGCCACGTGTCGATACCGACGAGCAATCGGGGTTATATCAAAACGCCATATTTCAGTTTGATCCAACTACAAATGCATGGCACCTGCAAGCTTTTGAGACAACACCGGCAATTGATATCTTCCTAGTTGATGAAGATGGCGTTGAAGTCATTATGACTGATACTCTTCCTGTTCAAGTATTCCTTAAGATTGCAGTAAGCTTTAGCGATGCCTGTTTTGAGCTTGGCACCGTGAATCAACGCCTAATAGCCAATCATTTTGAAATCGTAGTTCATGTGGCAAGCACGATTCCGCGTGATGGCAGCGTGGCTTGTGCCGCTGTGCTTACTAAGTTTGAGAAAATCGTGCCTTTGCAGGTTTACGATTTATCAGCAGGAAACTATGAATATCAAGTCAATGGGGAGAAAACCGGAACATTTGTTTTAACAAAAGACAACCGGCTATAGAGCTATATTATTATGCTTCGCAAGGATAACGAGTTATTCTTGTTATCCTGTAGCGTGACAATATCAGCATTGTCAGTGTTTTTTAATGCACGATTCTTGATGGACATACTACATCTATCACCATCCGATTCCTGAAAAATACAAATAAAAACATTGGATTGCCTATTGAGCCGCAGATTGCGACTGCCCTCAAATTCTTAACAGGAAGAATATTTATCGCTTCGGAATCATGTTCACAATTGAATTGTGCATAATTGTAGGCAATACCGTTATATTTATGCGCACCTTGCGGCCATCCCCTCATTTCTCCCATTCCAACCATTTTTTAATACAAAATATGCTGATTCACTACAGGTAGGTCTAGAAATTAAATAATTGAATGCAATAAACGAGCACTCCCTCAACTTGTGCAGGATAAGAAACTATTTCTGTCTTTACAGGGTTTGGATTCAACAGAAAATACAGCAACAGCATCTGGGAAGCGGCCAAACTGCCGCATATTCGCGCCCATTTTCCATGATCAATTTTCACCATCATCGCCTTCCTCCTCGTCAAATAATTACTCGATCCGCTATTTCAGAAGCGAGGAAGTGGAAAATACCGTCCACCGCCATTATTTTGCTTGCCGATAGATTCTTATTAATTTAATTATCGGAATACTAATGGTGATCGAAAGAAGGGAAAACCTAAAATAAAAGAGGGGGAATCGCACTGTTTATCATCCGCCGGTGTAATCCGGGGCTTCTTGTAGTTCGTTGGCAGACGATGAGAACGTGCACGAGCGGGTGTCATCTTTCGCGAAATAGCGTAATCTGACTATGTGTTACGCTTTGCCTGACGATCCAAGTCACGCAAGAAGGTAAGCTTCTCCTGAATCTTTTGCTCCAATCCGTAGTGGGTCGGTTGATAAAAACCAACATCCGGTAGATCGTCAGGAAAGTAATTCTCACCCGCCGCGTAAGCGTTTGGACAATCGTGTGCGTAGCGGTAGGATTTTCCGTAGCCGATATCTTTCATTAACTGAGTCGGCGCATTGCGCAAATGCAACGGGACGGAACGGGATTTATCGCGACCAACATAGGAGCGCGCTTTGTTGTAGGCCAAATACGCGGCATTGCTTTTCGGCGCACATGCCAGATACAAAGCCGCTTGCGCCAATGCCAGTTCACCTTCGGGGCTGCCCAGTCGTTCGTAAGCTTCACAAGCATCCAGCGCCAAACGCAATGCGCGCGGGTCGGCCAATCCGACATCCTCTGTCGCCATACGGATTAAACGCCGCCCGATGTACAGAGGGTCGGCACCGCCGTCAAGCATGCGGCACAACCAATAAAGCGCCGCATCGGGGGAAGAGCCGCGTACGGATTTGTGCAACGCGGAGATCTGATCATAAAACGCATCGCCGCCTTTATCAAAGCTGCGCGCGTTACGGGATAACGAATCAGCGACGAATTCCCTGCCGATTGACACCGTTTGGCGGGTAAGCGCCGCAACACCGATTTGTTCCAGCAGATTTAACAAACGCCTGGCGTCGCCATCGGCGAATTCAATCAGCAATTGCCGCGCTTCATCCGCAAATTGCAAATGACGCAACGCACATTGATGTGCGCGCTCAAACAATGACACCAGTTCTTGCTCCGACAGTGCGGACAGCGCATACACCTGGGCACGCGACAGCAATGCCTTATTGACCTCGAATGACGGATTCTCGGTTGTAGCGCCGACGAAAGTAATCAAACCTTGTTCCACATACGGCAAAAAAGCATCTTGCTGCGATTTGTTGAAACGGTGCACTTCATCGACAAATAAAATGGTATGGCGCCCATTTTGCTGCAATACCGATTGTGCCTGCTCAATGGCGGCACGAATCTCTTTAACGCCCGATAAAACCGCTGAAAGCGCGATAAATTCGCAGTCGAATTCAGTCGACATAATACGCGCCAGCGTTGTTTTTCCGGTCCCCGGCGGCCCCCACAGGATCATCGAGTGCGGCTTGCCCGATGCGAATGCCAGGCGCAATGGCTTGCCTTCGCCCAACAAATGGCTTTGGCCGATCAGATCGCTTAAATGCTTAGGCCGTAATTGCTCCGCCAGCGGCGCCTGAGAAAAGCTCATCGAGAACAGATTCGACTCATTCGCTGATGATGTCGGCATTGTCCGGCGGCGTAAATTTGAATAACTCGGCCGACAAGGCGGGATTTTTATCCAGCTCGGTAAACGACAACACCGTAGTTTGGCCAAGGCTGTCACGCAATGCCATAAACATTAAGGTACCATCACGAGAGAATCCCATTTGTACGAATTCGAATGCACTTTCTTTGCTTTTAGGGATCGCTTCGAGCCATTCGGTATCGTTTTGCACACCCAATTCCACCAATTCGAAGTTATCCTCGATTGCGGAATTACCCGCCAATAGCGCGGCAGGGCTGCTGCCGATGGCGATACTGAACTGCCGTATCGTGACTTGATTGAGATCATTATCATAGAACCAAACCTGCGTGCCATCGCCAATGATCAATTGCTCATAGGGTTTCTCATAATTCCAGCGGAATTTTTCCGGACGCTCGAATTGCATTATACCTTTCGATTCCTGTACCGTACGGGCGTTGCGATCGTAGAGTGTTTGCTCGAAATTGGCGCGTACGGTACGCGTTTCCTGAATGAATTTCTTCAAGCTATCGATGGCGGCGGCTTCCGCGGTAAAGTACGGCAAGCAACCGGACAACAGGCAAAGCAAAAAACAGCTTAATCGAAGCATGGCATTCCTTGCATCAAGAAATTAATTGAAAAATACACTTATTTATTCGCTGCGTGCGGGTGCCAACACTTCCCGGTTACCGTTGCTTTGCATCGCTGAAACCAAACCGGCGCGCTCCATATCCTCAATCAGCCGGGCCGCCCGATTATAGCCGATACGCAAATTCCGCTGCACCAGAGAAATCGAGGCACGGCGGGTTTTAACGACAATGGCAACCGCTTCGTCGTATAACGGATCGGTTTCACCCCCCGCATTTTTTTTCAGTTCCAAGGAACCGCCGGTATCACTTTCCTCATCACCGGCCTGCAGAATCGCCTCAATATAATCGGGCTCCCCGAGCTGCTTCAGATATTCAACCACTTTATGCACTTCGTGATCGGCAACAAAAGCACCGTGCACGCGCTGCGGATAACCGCTACCGGGCGGCAAATACAGCATATCACCCTGCCCCAGCAAAGCTTCCGCACCCATTTGATCCAGAATGGTGCGCGAATCGATCTTGCTGGAAACCTGAAATGCGATCCGTGTCGGAATATTGGCTTTGATCAACCCGGTAATCACATCGACCGAGGGGCGTTGCGTCGCCAACAGCAAATGAATCCCGGAGGCACGCGCTTTTTGCGCCAATCGGGCGATCAAATGTTCGACTTTTTTTCCGGCTACCATCATCAAATCGGCAAGCTCGTCGATCATCACTACAATCAGTGGCAGCTCCGCAAGATATTCCGGTGCTTCTTCCGGCGGCGCCAGCGGATTAACGATGGGTTCTTCATTTTTGGCGGCATCACGCACTTTCTGGTTGTAGCCACCGAGATTTCGCACTCCCAATGCAGACATCAATTTGTAACGCCGCTCCATTTCCGCCACGCACCAGCGCAAAGCGCTTTCAGCCTCACGCATATCGGTCACAACCGGGGTCAGCAAATGCGGTATACCTTCATAAACCGATAATTCAAGCATTTTCGGATCAATCAGGATCAAGCGCGTTTGATCGGGTGTGGTTTTGTACACCAAGCTCAAAATCACCGCATTGATCGCCACCGACTTACCGGAGCCGGTGGTACCGGCCACCAGTGCATGCGGCATTTTTGCCAGATCCGAAACCACCGGGCGTCCGCTGATATCTTTTCCAAGCGCGATCGTCAGCGGCGACGCCGAATCGGCATACACCTGCGAACTCAGGATTTCCTGCAAACGGACGATCTGCCGTTTGGGATTCGGAATTTCCAGACCCATGCTGGTTTTCCCAGGGATGGTTTCCACCACGCGAATGCTGGCGACCGATAGCGCCCGTGCGAGATCCTTTATCAGATTAATGACTTGATTCCCTTTCACGCCGACGGCAGGTTCAATTTCGTAACGCGTAATCACGGGACCGGGAAAAGCGGCAACCACAGTAACATCAACCCCGAATTCCTTCAGCTTGCGTTCTATCAACCGTGAAGTGAATTCGATGGCTTCTTTGGACAACACTTCGAAATCCTTTTCCGGGGCATCCAGGAGATGCAGTGGCGGCAACGTGGAATCAGGCATATCGGAAAACAGCGGCACTTGCTTCTCTTTCATGACTCGCTGGGATTTAATGATCGTCGTCGTAGGCGGCTCAATATGCAACGCAGGATTGCTTTCGATACGTTTTTTCTCGAATTCGACCGTTTTCTCACGCATACGTGCCGCAATCAAACCGGCGAATTTGTCCTGCCGCGTTTCCCAAATGCTTGCCAGCCACAAACCTAAATTTTCAATGCTTTCGCCGATTCTTTCTACAAAACGGATCCACGACAAGCCGGTAAACTGACTGAATCCGATTGCAATCAGGATCAATAGCATCAAGGTGGTTCCGGTAAACCCGAAAACTTGCGAGAGCATATCCCCGATGGAACTGCCCAGCATCCCGCCGGGTACCAGCGGTAAGGTGATGTTGATCGAATAAAATCGTAACGCTTCCAGCGTGCTGCTGCTGGCAAGCAGCAACAAAAACCCCCCGAACGACAACAACAGGGATTGGCGATCGAAAATACCATGACTGTCGATACGGCGGTAGCTCCAGGCGATCACCGACAAAAAGAAAGCGATCCACCACCAAGCCGAGGCCCCGAACAAATACAGCAGGAAATCCGCCAGCCAGGCGCCGATATACCCACCGGCATTCCGAATGTGATTAGATTCCCCGCTATGCGACCAGCCGGCATCACCGCCGTCGTAAGTAATAAAAATCATCGCCAGGTACAGCGCAGCACCAATCCAGATCAGTAATCCGGACTCACGCAACAACCGGATTACCCTTGGCGAAGCTGCCTGGCCACTTGATTTTTTGGCCATCGGTTTGTTGATCAAGCTCATCAAAAATTCAGCGGCAAATAGTTAAATAGGATTGATATGCGAGATTATATAAGAGAATCCCCACGAATTCCGATTCTCCCGCAACCGAGAATCACTACACGGGCGCATCACCTGCCATCTGGCGCGCTATCCCGAGTGCAAATCGCGCGTGAATGCATTATGCTTGACGCGATGACAAGTTTAATGATAAGCCAGTTGCGGGCGGACTGAAGCTACGAGAAAATTATCAACGCTTAAACCAACCTAAGGAGATCCCAATGGAACAACAAGGCACTGCAACACCGACTTCCGGAACGCCGGCGACGCAAATTAATATTCGCATGCAGTCGGGCGAGCACACCGGGCATCCGATTTATGCCAATATTACCGCGGTCCAACCCGGTCAAGGTGTTGTCATTCTGGATTTCGGTTTTCTCGATCCGCAAACTGTGGCTACCATCAACCGCCTGGTGCGTGCAGGTGAGAAAGTACCCGATACCGTCGGAGCCCGCATGGCCTGCCGTATCGCCCTCAGTACCGAAGCAGCAAACATCCTGGCGCAACAGCTTAATCAATATTTTTCCAAAAAACCTTCATAAAAAGCCGCACACTCAATTGACTATCCAGGAGAAATCAATGACCGATGCAAATGGCACCTCAACCGGTGATAGCACTCATGCACCATCCTCTCCAAAACCGATCAACATCCAAATGCAAACGGGTGAGCGGGAGGGCATACCCGTATATGCCAATTTTTCGACGATAAATACCGCGCAAAACATGGTTGTCGTTGATTTCGGCTTTATCGATCCCAGTGTTATCAACACACTTACCCAAGCGATCAAATCGGGTAACAAAACACCCGGCGTCATCAATGCGCGATCATCTTGCCGGCTTGCGCTCAGCACTGAGACGGCGCAACAATTGACGCAGCAACTCAATCAATTATTGCACCAGATTGCCGCTACCGCACCACGGCCCGCCAATACCCAGGAACCGGCCGCTGCAACGCATGCTGAAACCCAATCCGCCCAAGAAAAAGCTGAAGATTCGGGCACTTCGAAAAAGGAAAGCAGCGGTATCCGTTTTCCTTGGTTCAAAAAGAAATAGGGAAGTACTGATTCATTCAGTAAGCCGAACGAGGTGTGAAACACACAGAACATAGCGATCGAAGTCATCAATACAATGGTGAAAAAGCGCGCCAACTTCGCAGCACAGCGATTCTCGGGTGCAGCCTGTTATCAGCATTTCCCTGAACGCGATCAGTGCTGCTCATCAGGACCGGGTGGAGCATTTTGTTGTTGCAAAACTTCCGAGCCCTGCACCGGGATCGTGATATTTTTTTTGGAAACCGCTTGTGCTTGAACCACCTTAACAATATCTTTCTGCAAAATTTCATGCCGGTTAATGTATTTGACGCTAATACTGTGCTCCCCCACCGGTACGTTGTTCAAGGTATAGAATCCATCCGCATCGGTAACGGCATGCGCTTGCTGCGGCTGTTCTGTCAGAAAAACCTCCAGGGTGTCGGGAATTTTTTTATCATCACCGCAAAACCGAATGATGCCGGCAATTGCACCATATTGAAACGCACCATCGCTATTCGGGGAAATCTTGTTTGCCACCGAACGCACCATCAATAGAATGGTTTCGGAGGCAAACCCGGCGGTAAACGCCAACACAACCGCATTGGTGGTATTACTCGGCTCGATCAAATAATAAGCAAGAATGGCCAGGAACGGTGCGGAGATAAACTGCACCATCTGAAATATCAGATATTCACGAAATTCGTATTGGGATAATTTAGGCTGGCGTATTGTCGCGATGTGCTCCGACCCTGCTTGTTTTTGCAATTCCGGAAGACGCCGGGTCAAACTGATGCTGCCACCCATCAAAGCCATCACAATGAAATAAAGCGGTACCAAGAGCCCGTCTCTGACTTCGCAGGCAACGGCTCTGCCATAGGTACTGTCTTGCTCCGCGGTACAACGCTCGATATTCCCGCCAATGTTGATCGCCCAGGCATGCCCTACCCCTTCCGGTATCGGTACTTGCGTTTGCTGATCGGCTTCCGGGCTTGGTGTTTTCTCGTTTTTCGCCGCACAACGCAAATTTTCCGCTTTGTCGTCCAAAGAGCAGGCGATGAAAATCGCAATGGGTTTCTCACGCAACGTAGCGAGATATTTTTTCAGTTCGGCTTCGGAGAGCGAATTGATAAACGGATAAAAAGTCAGCAACAGAGAAATCAGCATAAAGCTGTAGGCGAAAATCATCCACTTGTTTCGCTGCTGAGATCTGGCTTCTTCCACTGCCTCCCGGGTTTTCTTATCGAATTCGGGTTGAATCGCTTTAATCGGCTCAGTATAAATCTGCACGAAAATGATACACAGAAAAATCACCACCGTAAGTATCGGAATACCGCCGCCAACAATTAGAAAAATGGCAACCATTACATTGAGAAAATGGGCCGCCGCCCACAAGGGATACGCTTTCACCCAATCTTCCACCCATCCCAGTATCGCCCATCCGCGCAACCAGTTGCCGAAGTCTTGTAACGGCTTCTCCGGGTTATCGTGTGGATCGTTTTGATTCATGTCATTCACCCTTTTTCCAAATTGAAGGAAACAAACTCGCGTCATTGCATTTTATAAGCCGCCGTGCACTGTCCGCACTACCGCTGTAATGACCAATAAAACCGAAATCTTATTTATCCTGCATCAACCACGTTTGCTCTTGCCTGCCACCAACCATTCAGCAGTCTGTCAATCCGGAATATGCCCGCCCAATAGCAATGTAATGAATTGCTCGCGCGTTTGCCTGGATGAATCGCGGTACAGCATATATTTTGCATGCTGATCAGGCTGCGCAGGATTCATTTCGATACCCCAAAGCGGGGTAACGGTCATCGGCAAGTTGGAGTAACGCACATCGATGAGCACATTCGGTTGTTGCGGCAAAATTGCGACCAAGCCGGCGGAAAATCGAGTAAATCGTGCAATATCGGCAGCTAAAACAGAAGTTGGCGGCAAACCGTTCATATCGCGGTCAAACACAAATTTCGCAATCGACTCACCCGGATAGATACGCGGTTCGGAAAATAAGCCGACCCGGACGGCATCCACGTATAACCTGCCTTCAAACTGATAAATCGATCGCCACAAAACGAGATTCCCCAACGTCGGCTTCACCAGTAAGGTTTCCGCACGATGGCCGCGATCCGCAATCAACGTTTGCGCCACATTCTCAGCGCGCTGCAACTGCAACCAGCCGAATGACATGTAGCACGCGGCAAGCACTAACCCGATGCGCGCCGCACGGTTCGCGTATTTTTTAAACGCCACAATGCACGCAACCAATAAAATCAGCGTAAAAATCGGATCGATCACCGAAATGGTATTCCACGCGATCCGCTCTTCGCTCAACGGCCAGAGTAAATGTGTACCGTAGCTGGTGAATGCATCCAACACCCCGCTCAAACAATAACCCAGCAAAGCAAAGAGATATAAACGAAGAAAAGACAATCGGTTACGCAAAAACAGCCATAGCAGCAATGCAATCAGCAACGCACCTAACGGCACGAAAAACAACGAATGGGTAAAATGGCGGTGAAATTCGATATTCAGCAACGGATCGCTCTCCGATTGAATCAGAATATCCGCATCCGCCGCGATACCGGCAAAAAAACCGACCCCGGTGGCGATGCGAGCCTCCTGTCGTCTCGCACTCGATTGCGCCATCGCGGCGCCAAGTAATCCTTGAGTCAATAAATCCATAGCATGATCATTACAGTTGATAAAAAAGCCGGTTTTCTCTCAGCCATGGCTAGTCTATTTGATTATCAGGGCAAAAAGCACCACTTATTGTTTAATTTGGCAGCCTCGGCTTTCCTGGTATGATAGGCGATATTTCTTATCAATTGAAACCGAAATCATAATGACACAAGATGAACAAAAACGCGCAGTCGCAGCTGCTGCCATCGAACATGTTCCGGCTGGTTGTATCGTTGGCGTGGGTACCGGCTCCACAGCGAATTACTTCATTGACGAACTGGCTAAAATCAAACACAAAATCGAAGGTGCGGTTGCGAGTTCCGATGCTACGGCGCAGCGTTTGAAGCAGCACGGCATCGAAATACTGGATTTGAACAATGTTTCCGATCTTCCGGTTTACATTGATGGCGCTGACGAAATTACCGAGAATCTGCACATGATCAAAGGCGGCGGCGGTGCTCTGACACGGGAAAAAATCGTCGCAGCAGTTGCACGAAAATTCATTTGCATTACCGACCAAACCAAACTGGCCAAGGTGCTCGGCAACTTTCCCCTACCTGTCGAAGTGATTCCGATGGCACGCAGCTATGTTGCCCGGGAAATCGTTCACTTAGGCGGGCATCCTGCGCTGCGACAAGGCTTTATCACGGATAACGGCAACGTAATTCTGGATGTTCATGGCTTACAAATCCTGAATCCCGTTGAACTGGAAAGCACGCTCAATCAAATCACCGGCGTGGTAACCAACGGACTGTTCGCCCGCCGTGCGGCGAATACGCTGCTCTTGGGAACCGATCACGGCGTTCGTGTGATTTCCATCTGATGAAAGCCGCCGATCATAACCTGTAAATAACAATCTTAAATATTTCCAGACAGATGATACCCAATAAAGAGCATATTTCGAAACAGTTTGACGCTGATCTTGAAGAAGTACGCACCCGTGTGCTGCAAATGGGCGGATTTGTCGAAGAGCAAATAGAATCTGCAATTGAAGCACTGACAAGCGGCAATGAGGAATTAATCGATCAAGTCATCACTCGCGATCACCGCGTCAATGCCATGGAAGTTTCCATCGATGAAATCTGCAATCAGATCATCGCGCGCAGACAGCCCACTGCCAGCGATTTGCGCCTGATCATGATGGTCATCAAAACGATTACGGATTTGGAGCGCATCGGCGACGAAGCCGCGAAAATCGCACGCATGGCCAAATTGATTTACTCATCCGATCGCATGCATATTCCGCGTTTCAGTGAAATCAAGCATGTTGCCAGCATTGCAATCGATATGCTGCACAAATCCCTCGATTCGTTTGCCCGCTTGGACCTTAACGCCGCTGCGCAAATTGTGCGCCAGGATGAATTGGTGGATGAAGAATTCCGCTCCATTCTGCGGCAACTGATCACCTTCATGATGGAAGATCCGAGAAAAATCTCAACCTGCCTCGAGATCGTTTTTATCGCCAAAGCGATCGAACGCATCGGTGACCACGCCAAAAACATGTCGGAATATGTCGTCTACATGGTAAAAGGTAAAGACGTTCGCCATGTAACCGCCGATCAAATCGAACGGGAAATCAAAGAATAGTGGATGTTGATTAGTTTCAGGAAATCCGCTGAATTTCGGTATTGGCCGCCAGCCAATCGGTGAATCAACGGAGAGCTGTTAAAAACCGGCTCTCCGTTTTTCTCGCTTTGAAGCTTATTCTTTACCTTTGCCGGTCAACGATCCCAGAAACGCTTTGACATCATCCACAAATCCGGGGCCGACTTTCCGGCCCAGTTGGTGCTCGGCCATTTCACGAATAGCTTCATCCAACGTAGCAACCGAGCCATCATGGAAGTATGGTCCGGTTTTGGCAATATTTCTTAGGCTTGGAACTTTAAACACCTTTTTATCCGTTTCGAGCCCGGTGATTTCGTATCTTCCCAAATCCTTGGTGTCGTAGGGCTCGACCATACCGATTTTCTTAAACGAATTCCCTCCGATCGCGACACCATTGTGGCAAGTGACGCACCCCATCTGGATAAATTTCTGCAACCCTTTTTTTTCAGTGTCATTCAGTGCCTTCTCATCACCTTTGAGAAAATCGTCAAAACGAGACGGCGTTAACAATGTACGTTCAAAGGCACCGATTGCAACACCGATATTCTTGTATTGAATCGGATCTTGCTCTCCTTTAAAGGCTTCCGCAAACATGGCCTTATATTCGTCGATTTTTTTCAATTTCTCAATCACCGCAGCTTCACTGGGCATACCCATTTCAATCGGATTCAGAATCGGACCCAGCGCCTGCTCTTCCACGTTCTTTGCACGTCCATCCCAAAACTGCGCAATATGTAGTGCGGCATTCAGCGTCGTGGGAGAATTTCTGCCACCGCGCTTACCTTCATGTCCCGGCGAAGTGGGCTGACTATCCACGCCGAAATTGTCCAATTGATGGCAGGAACTGCAAGATATCTTGTCATTGATCGACAACCGTGGATCCAGATACAGTTTCTTGCCAAGCCCAATCAATGCCGCATGCTTATTTTCATCGATAATCGAAGCGGGCAGCGGCTCAAAAAATTGTTTCAGCGTAGTTGGGTCAAGTTTATGTCCGCCATGCATCATTCCCCCATGGTGATCGTTATCGTGCATTCCATGGTGATGGTCGCCTTGCGACTTTTCTTTATGATCGTGGCCACTGCTTTGAGCGTAACTATAAGTACTCAACAGGAATAACAAAAATAAAAATACTTTCATATAAGCCTCCAAAATTGACTTTGTTGGAATCTCGGTACGTTAAACGATCCCCTACCCGGTTCTGAAATGCGTTTAACGATGCATGGATTCATTTATGATTATTTCAATATCAAAATTGATAATTGACAAGATCATTCTATACCGAATTTGACGGCTTGCAAGGATTACTCTGTCAGTCCCACCAAGCGCATCATTGCTGGAAGCACTCCTGACCGGCGATTCACCGCAGGAATAACCTTGCTCATGATGCCGGAGAAATGCAATTGGTTCGACGAATGCAATAAAGTACAAGACGCACGGGATACAGCAACCGAGATATATCACAAGATAGGTGAAGCAGCGCATTATTCTCGCGATCAAACGACTTGTTCGTACAGCCAATGAGTAGCGTTTCCTCAAATCCGAATGTAATGCCACTTGACTGTCCGGAAATCAGTCAACTCTGAGTACCTCATCCTTCTTTCACAAAATATGATCGGCTTATACATCAACGTTAAAAGTTCATAATTTTTAAAAGTTATTGTGAATATTCTCACGTTTTATTCAATTCATACTGTTATGTAGTGTGAATTCTTAAGGTAGAATGTAAAAAGAGGAATACTGTATTGACGCCAGGCGGTACCATAAAATACCGCTCTCAAGGTTGAATTATGAAAAAGGCCAACACCATGGCCATGGCAGGTTTAATTTTCGGACTGTTAACCGGACTGATAAAAACCAATTCCAGTAAAGGGGAGAATCATCGTGAAACATTATCGTAAGCTATTCAAGAAACGACTGTTTTCGCATACCGCATGCATTATCGCTATCGCATCACTTTCAGCTTGTAAATTAATACCCGAAACCGACCCCGAACGTAGCGGCACAACCGTCAGCCAAGATCCGTTCGGTGACAGCTATACCTCCATTCGATACCTCACACAAGGTTGGGAAGCCGAAGACAGTAATTGGTTTTACAACACCACCCAGGGATCAAATCTGATGCCTTACGATTTCTTTATGGTGTTGGAGAAAGTGGACGGCGAGTTATTTCGTTCCAACGAAAACATGAATTTCTACCGTTATCTGCTCCGCAATCCCTCATCCGGCAATCCGGACGGATTGCCGGTCGGTTGGGTCAAGGATGATTACAAAGGCCAGGAATATATCGGCTTGACTTGTGCCGCGTGCCATACCGGCCAAATCAACTATAACGGTGTCGGTATCCGCATCGACGGCGGACCGGCCGGCGCGGATATGGAAAACATCATGATCGGTATGGCGAAAGCTTTGCAGCATACGCGCAATAATGAGGAAACCAAGAGCCGTTTCATCAGGAATGTACTGGCGCGGGGCAATTATAAATCCGAAACGGAAGTACTCGGCGATTTGGCAAAATACGAGCAACGTCTTACCAATTACACCATCGTCAACCGCAGTCCGACGCCATACGGCTACGCGCGACTGGATGCCTTTGGCCGGATTTATAACCGGGTACTCGAGCATCTGATCAACGAAAAAGAATTGCGGGAATTACTGCGCGACCCAAAAATTATGCGTGATCAGGGCATGAGTGATGAAGATCTCGGCAAGATCCTGCAAGATATAGACAAAATCCCAACTGGCGAGCAGCGGGACCGTGTAGTGGAGCGCCTCACCCAGAATCTGACCAAATGGCAATTGGGCCGACTGCGCAAAGAGCTATTCAACCCCGCGGACGCACCGGTCAGTTATCCCTTCTTATGGGACATTCCGCAGCACGATTACGTGCAATGGAACGGATTGGCAGCCAATGCAGGACTGGGGCCGGTCGGACGCAATACCGGTGAAGTTATCGGCGTGTTCGGTACGCTGGATTGGACCGAAGAGAGAGGCATGACCATCTCCACACTGATCGGCGGACAAACCACCGGCACTAAAATCAGTTTTGACTCTTCGGTCAATGTTCAAAACTTGCGCAGAATGGAATCACGTCTGGAAAAACTGCAATCGCCACGATGGCCGGAGGACATTCTCGGGCAGATCGATCGCCATGGCGCCATGCGAGGACATGCGATTTTTAACAAGTATTGCGCCAGCTGCCACGCCAACATCGATCGCTCCGACCCGGATCGCCGCGTTGTGGCGAGCATGTCCAAAGTCAGCGATGTCGGCACCGATTCGGTAATGGCTGAAAACAGTTTTAACCACGCGGGTTATTCCGGTATTCTGCGCAATCAATATGTCGATGTCGGTGTCGGCAGTATTTTATTAGATCAAAAAGCACCTGCAGCAGCCTTGCTGACCAAAGCCACACTCAATGTGGTCGCAACCCCCGATCCCGACAAAATGTTTCTTGAACGCTGGTGGGATTGGATCTCCAACATCGCCAAGGCATTTTTCCATAACGAAATCAAGTCTTCGATCAAGCATGGTAACTATGATCCGGACACCACCGCCAAACCGTTGGCTTCGCTAAATGCATATAAAGCGCGATCATTAAACGGCATTTGGGCAACCGCACCGTATTTGCACAACGGCTCGGTACCCACGCTTTATGACCTGTTATTGCCGGCGAAGCGGGAAGGCGATCCGGAAAACGGTGAATACCGTCCCGAGAAATTCGAAGTCGGCTCGCGCGAATTCGATCCCGTCAAGATTGGCCTGAAAAGCAGCGGTTACCAAGGATTTACCTTTGATACCAGTTTGAGAGGCAACAGCAATCACGGTCATGAATACGCCAGTGGAAAAACACCACAATTGAACGGCGAAGTATTAAAACCACTGACCAAAGAGCAGCGCCTGGATTTGCTGGAATATCTCAAAACGCTGTAAATCGGCGATTACTGAGTGGACAAGCTTTTTTGCAGTACATTTTCGAAGCGACCGATAGCAGATGAAAACAGGTGAAAGGACGCAGTTTATATAGCATAAAGCGCATCTCAAGCCTGTTTCTAACACCGAAGCGGAATGCCGCATCATGTTTCAACGGCCCGTTAGAAATGCCTAATATTGCCAATCTGCCGACGTGAAATCGCAATGATGTAATCCCGTCGGTTCGATGTGGCAATCATTAGCAACTTCCTGAGCGATTTTATTCAATGAACAAGGAGAACCGAAATGAGCACCAATTATCTTGAGCAGTACGATGCGGCGCCGGACGCGGATAAATTCCGCTTGGTGCGCCGTTGGTTAGATACCGAAGCGTTGCCGTTCTTCAAGGAATTGCGCGAAAAACGCCCTATCTTGGTAACACCCCAATGTACGCTGGTTACACGATTTGACGATGTGCGGGAAGTGTTGCAAATGTATAAAATTTTCACCGTCAAGCCTTATGTACCCAAAATGGATAATTATCTTATGGCACACGACGATGACGCCTTGCACACTCGCGAAAAATCGTTGATGCAATTCATGCTGAATCGTGATGATTTACCCAAAGTGCGCCATATGGTCGCCGATATCGCCGGCAGCATATTAAATAACGCCAATGGTAAAATTGAAGTGGTCAACCGCTTTTGCCGCATGGTACCCGCCACCTTGGTACAGCAATATTTTGGCTTAACCGGTGCTAAAAGAGAAGATTTGATCGAGTGGTCTTATTGGAACCAATACGACACCTTCCATAATCATCCCTTTGACTTGCTGTCCCCGGAATTATCCAAACAAGTGATCGATCGTCACAATGAAACCTCAAAAAAACTGGGGGACTACATCACGATGCTGATCGCAAAACGCTTGCTTGCGGTAAAAGCGGAAAAACTGACTTTTTCGACCATTATCCGGTTACGGGATGATATCGTGACACGTATGCTGCGTACCGGTTTCGCCAAGGAATCGGAATTCGATATCAAGCGGTTAGGTGTCAATGCAGGCGGCTTGCTGATCGGTGCCATCGAGACCACCTCGCAAGCGGTCGCTCAAATCCTGCAATACTTATTCCAGCATCCGCAATGGCTATCAGCTGCAACAACAGCTGCACAAAATCCAGACACAACGGAGTTCGATGGCATTGTTTGGGAAGCACTGCGCTTTGTTCCCATTACGCCTTATCTGTTCCGCACTACAGCAAGCGATTACACCATTGCAAAAGGTACTCAATACGCAACCACGGTACACTCGGGAACTTACGTTCTACCGGCAACGCAATCCGCGATGTTCGACGAGCGGGCTTTCGAATCGCCGCAAGAATTCATCCCGCAGCGCAATTGGTACCACTACTTCCACTTCGGGTTCGGCAATCATGAATGCCTGGGACGTTATGTAGGGATGGTGATGATTCCTGAAATGGTGCGCCAAGTACTACTGAAGAAAGGAATAGAGGCGCAAGCCGCTATCGACTACAAATCCGGGCCGTTCCCGGAATCTTACACATTATCTTGGACGGTACAATAACGTTTGGAAAACGCCGATTAATTCGACTAAACAAGGTGAAACACGAAACGCACGGAATACAACGTTCGAGACCTATCAGCAAAATAGGGGAAAAAGCGCGTTACTCTCGCACCGGAGCGGTCGGCTCGTGCAGCCAATTAATCAGCATTTCCTTCTCACTGCTATAACTACAAAAAAAGCATTCGATTATCAAATCCGATAATCGAATGCTATGCGGACTAATAAGTCGTTGAGGAATATTTCTGATCAACGGCTTGCTAAGATATTTCAATAACTCGATTTATCTTCGGTAGATCTTGCTTTACCCCCTCCTTCCTGATCACCGCTCGGAATCTGATGGAAAGGTTGTATGGTTTTTCCATAAGCTTGGGGATCAGGAGATTCCGGTACTGTCGGTCTACCACCGCACGCACTCAAAGCAAAAATCGCAACTATCAAAAACAAGTATTTAATTCTCATAATCAGCCTTTTACCTTAATGAATATTTAGTCTATTGCTTTTTATTACAGCCATTCCAGAATACCGTCCACACCAGTATGGAATGTTGATCTGTATCAAATGAACATAACCACGATGAATTCTCTCAGCGACTGACCGGGTAGTTTTTTCATGGCGCGAATTACAGTGCATTTTTACGGTACGCTAAACGACTTTGTTGCACGGGTATTGCGCAATCGAACGATCATTCATCATTTCAGTCGCCATGTGCGATCAAGGACATGATCGCAGCGTTTAATGTGCCTCATCCGGAAGTTGAGTTGATGCTGGTGAACGGCACACCGGTCGATTTCGGCTATCGCGTGCAAGACGGCGACAGCATTGATGTTTATCCCATCGACGACAGTATTCCGCAATCACGGCGCAAAACTCCGCCACTGCGGCCCGACATGCCGCAACCGCCCGGATTTATCCTGGATAGCAATCTTGGCAGACTGGCGCGTTATTCACGCCTGCCCGGCTTCGGTTGCCTTTATCGCAATGATTACTGCGATTATGAAATCGCTCAATTGGCCGATCGACAACACCGCATGGTTTTAACGCGCGATCGCGCATACTGCGACACAATTATTACACACGGCTATTTTGTCCGTTCGGATCAACCCATATCGCAAATTCAAGAAGTGTTGCATTGATTTGATCTGTGTACCCGAATCAAGCCTTATTGCAGGGGTGTTCACTGCAACGACAAACTGATTGAAGTTGAAAAGCAAACCGTACTACATCTGCTGCAGCCGCCGGCCCGTCTATATTACAACCGGTTTCTGCAATGTCGTCATTGCCGCCGGATTTATTGGCAGGGCAGCCATCATGCCCACACCCGGAATCTGATCGATACACTGACTTGCCAATGCGCACCAGCCCCCTCTACAGGCCTTTAACGAATTTACAAATCCTCTTCCGGCTCCGGATCTTCGTTATGCGGTGCCTGCAATGCTATTACAGAATGGCTTGCTACATTGGCACTACCCGATATTTTGGGCGTTTTACAAACCACATCCGCATTTTGCGCGCGATGCCGTAATGCGTGATCGATCAGCACCAGCGCCAGCATCGCTTCAACAATCGGTGTGGCGCGAATGCCGACACAAGGGTCATGCCGTCCATGCGTCTCGACGATAGCTGGATTGCCGTCTTTATCGATCGAGCGCCGCCCCAAACGAATACTGGAAGTCGGTTTGATCGCGACATTGGCGATAATGTCCTGGCCGGTCGAAATACCGCCTAAAATGCCACCCGCGTTATTACTCAGAAAACCATCCGGCGTCAGCTCATCGGAATGTTCGGTACCTTTTTGTACCACGCTGGCAAAACCCGCACCGATTTCCACGCCTTTCACGGCGTTGATGTTCATCATTGCATACGCAATTTCAGCATCCAAACGGTCGTACACCGGCTCACCCCAGCCTACCGGTACGCCTTGCGCCACCACACTGATTTTAGCGCCGACCGAATCCCCGGATTTACGCAATTGATCCATGAATTGCTCCAGTTGCTCGGTATAGTCACTATCGGATACGAAGAAAGGATTTTTGTTAATATCCTCCCAGCACCGAAATGGAATTTCGATCGGACCGAGTTGCGCCAGATAACCACGAATCACAATACCGTATTTCTCATGCAACCACTTTCTGGCGATCGCACCGGCAGCGACACGAACCGCCGTTTCCCGTGCCGAAGCACGCCCGCCGCCGCGATAATCGCGAATGCCGTATTTTTGCCAGTAAGTATAGTCCGCATGCCCCGGACGAAATACGTCCATGATTTTACTATAATCCTTACTACGCTGATCTTCGTTACGGATCAGCAATGCGATCGGTGTACCGGTCGTTTTACCTTCAAACACACCGGATAAAATCTCGACAGTATCGGATTCGCGCCGCTGCGTGACATGACGCGAGGTACCGGGCTTACGCCGATCCAACTCGAATTGAATATCTTCGGTACTAAGAACCATTCCCGGCGGACAGCCATCGACAATACAACCGATCGCCGGACCGTGCGATTCGCCAAACGAAGTAACGGTGAACAGTGTACCAAGTGTGTTACCAGACATGCTTACAATCTCTTAAAACGGATGGTGCGAGTCTATCATACGTCCCCGGTATATTGCTTATTTGCGGCATATCAACAATGAAATCCGATAGCCATGGTATACCTGCGCTAAAATGCGATTTATTGTTTACCCTACCCATTTTCCCAGGAGCATGCATGAACACACCCAAGGTAAAGGATTTTCTCGTCAATTTGCAAAATGCCATCGTATCTGGGCTGGAACAAATTGATGGCAGCACATTCAAACGCGATCGCTGGGATCGACCTGAAGGCGGTGGTGGAATGAGCAGTGTGATTGAGAACGGCAATGTGCTCGAACGCGGTGGTGTCAATTTCTCGCACGTGTTCGGTCCCGGCTTGCCGGCTTCCGCGACTGCCGCACGCCCTGAATTGGCAGGGCGTTCTTTTGAAGCAATGGGCGTTTCGCTGGTATTACATCCACGCAATCCGTACGCACCGACGGTGCACATGAACGTGCGTTTTTTCGAAGCGCGTAAAGAAGGTGCCGAGCCGGTATGGTGGTTCGGTGGCGGCATGGACTTGACACCGTATTACGGTTATACCGAAGACGCAATCCATTTTCATCAAGCCTGCAAAGATGCGCTACGACCGTTCGGCGACGATTGCTATCCACGCCTAAAAAAATGGTGCGACGACTATTTTTATTTGAAACACCGCAAGGAACCCCGCGGCATCGGCGGGATATTTTTCGACGATTTGAATCGGCCGGATTTCGAAACCTGCTTCACACTTACCCGCAACGTCGGTGAAAACTTCCTCAACGCCTATCGCCCGATTCTGGAACGCCGCAAAGATACCCCTTACGGCGAACGCGAACGGGATTTTCAAGCTTATCGACGCGGACGTTACGTCGAATTCAATTTGGTATGGGATCGCGGTACATTGTTCGGTCTGCAAACCGGCGGACGCACCGAATCGATTCTGATGTCGCTGCCGCCGATCGTTAAGTGGCGCTACGATTGGAAACCCGAAGCAGGCAGCGCGGAAGCCAAGCTCTATACCGACTTCTTGATCGGTAAGGATTGGGTCGAGTCGGTTCCGTTCCGATGAGTCAGATTTCACTCAACACCCAAATTCTTTTGGGTGCTTTGATCGGTATCGTCGCAGGCTTTGTCTTCGCCGATCTTGGCATGGAATCCGGCATCACCCAAAGTGGGTTGTATGTCGCCCAGCTGGCTGGTAACTTGTTTATCGATTTGCTTCGCATGGTACTGATTCCGTTGGTATTCACTTCAATTGTCGTGGGTGTGGCCAGTTTGCGCGCACACCGGCAAATCAACCGGGTGTGGCAGCTCACACTGAGTTATTTTTTCGTCACAATGGCGATTGCCGTAATATTGGGCCTGGCTGCCGGTCACATATTCCGGCCAGGCGAGGGATTGCAGATCACACTGTTCCAGGATGCGATGCAGGCTTTTCAAGCAACGCAACTGTCACTCGCTGACTTTTTTGCACAGTTTCTGCGCTCGCTGTTTCAAAATCCGATTGCAGCGTTAGCGCAAGGCAACGTGCTTGCGGTGGTAATCTTCGCGCTGCTACTGGGCATTGCACTGGTCATCGGTGGCGACCGCTACCGTAATATTTTACTGTTGCTGCAGGAATTTCTTGAGGTGATCCTGATGCTGGTCGGCTGGATCATGCGCCTCGCGCCGCTGGGTATCATGGCGTTGTTACTGCAACTGGTCGCCACGCAAGATGTGCAATTGCTATCGACCTTAATCAAATTTGTCGCCGTGGTGCTTGGTGCCACCCTGTTGCACGGCCTTGTGGTACTGCCGCTGATTCTTTACTGCACCACCGGCATGTCCCCGCGCCGATTCTGGTCCGGCGCGCGCGAAGCGCTGATCACGGCAGCCGCCACCAGTTCCAGCGCAGCCACGCTGCCGGTTACTTTACGCTGTGTGGAGCAACATCTGCATGTCAAACGCGATATTGCCGGCTTTGTCATTCCGGTAGGTGCGACCATGAATATGGACGGCACAGCGCTATACGAAGCGGTTGCCGCGCTATTCGTCGCCAATCTGATCGGCATCGAACTTACCCTAGTACAACAATTGATCGTATTTCTGACCGCCATGCTGGCCGCCATCGGTGCACCGGGCATCCCCAGCGCCGGGATGGTAACCATGGTGGTGGTATTGCAGTCGGTCGGATTGCCGGTGGAAGCGATTGCAATTCTGATACCGGTGGATCGTATTCTGGATACTTTCCGCACCATGGTGAATGTCGAAGGTGATATGGTAGGCAGTCTGGTGGTTCAACAGTGGATCAATTCAGCCCCGCAAAATGACGACTAACGATTTTCAACCTATTTGCACGACCCGAATACGGGATTGGGGGCATATTCAATTTTCCACGTTGATAATAAGTCCATATTTCCGATGCATAATCCGACTGTGCCAATTCTGGTGCAAACCGGCTGAAATAGGCGGTTAAATGATCGATATCGCGTTTGATGATGTAGCGTGCTTGATAATCGGTATCCGCATTGATGGCCTGCGGCAGATCGATAATGACAAGACCTTGTTCGCCTATCAGTACATTGTAAGGCGACAAATCCCCGTGCACGATGCCGGCACCCAGCATGCATACAATCTGATCGATCAATATTTTATGATATTCACGCGCCTGCATGGGTGTCAACGCTACACTGCTCAACTGCGGCGCTACGTATCCAAGCGGATCGGTAATCAATTCCATCAACAATACCCCGGCGAAAAGATTATAAAACCTGGGTACGGTTACGCCGGCCATCGCTAACCGGCAGAGCATGCCGGCTTCGATTTCCTGCCTCGATCCTTGTCGCGCACCGCAATCATAGTAATCCGGTCGCACCAGCAACCGTTCGCGCCGACAGCCTCTCAATTTGCAGCCATCTTTGTACACCTTGGTGCAGCGAATTTCTCCGCCGCAGCGCACCATGTAGACGGCGGCTTCCTTCCCGCTCATCAATTGGCATATCACCTCATCAATCAAACCTTCTTCCAACAGCGGTCTAAGTCTTTCAGGTATTTTCATCGCTACGATACCGCGGCATATCGATTCGCCACGCCCTCCCCTCAAAAATAGATTGATTCAGAATGTTATTCATAAAATATCAAACAACCGGAATACTGCATCCATTCTAGAAAAATTGATGGCGATTGAAAATGTGACAAATTGTCGCGCGGCAATTTGTCACAGCTTTTGCGGAAACGAAGAGAAGAGCGGCCGCACTCGGTAAGTGTGCAAATCGTTTAGAATGTCGGCAGGCTTAGTTCACTTTCTGGAAAAATATTATGCAGCAAGAACAAGATCTTTTTCTTCATCAAGATATACTGGCCAGCTTGCATGAAAACATACCGCTGACCGAAAAATTACGCTTTTTACATCAGATTATCCGTCAGGACTTCCCGTTCATCGATCGCCTAGCCATCGCGCTCTATGACGAAAAAACACAAATCCTGAAAACCTATACCCACAGCACCGAAGGCAATGACAGCCCGGTAACCACCTATGAGACACCGCTGAGTTCGGCGCCGTCTCTACATGCTATTATCGAGCATCGCCGTCCGCGCTTGGTACAGGATTTGGCAATCTTTTCCCAAGGTACGCACGAACACACCAAACGTGTCGCCGCTCAAGGTTATCAATCCAGCTACACCATGCCGCTATACCAAAGCGGAACATTCATCGGTTTTCTGTTTTTTAACTCGCTGCAACGATACCCTTTCACCCCGCAATCACTGCGGCAAATCGATATTTATGGCCATTTGATCGCACTCATGGTGATTAATGAATTAGCCACAATCCGTACCTTACTGGCTGCGGTTCGCGCAGCGCGCAGCATGACCCACTACCGCGACCTGGAAACCGGTTCGCATATCGACCGCACCGCACATTATGCCCGCCTCATTGCGCGCGAGCTGGCGGAACGCTATACCATCAGCGACGAGCAAATCGAGCATATTTTCCTGTTTTCCCCGATGCACGATGTGGGCAAAATCGGAATTCCGGATAGCATCTTGCGCAAACCGGGCAAGCTGGATGACAGCGAGTTCGATGTGATGAAAACACATCCCGAGAAAGGACGTGAGATTATCGATTCGGTGTTAAAAGATTTCAGTTTAGGTACTTTCGGACATGTCGACATTCTGCGCAACATCGCGGAATTTCATCATGAGGCAATGGATGGCAGCGGCTATCCCAAAGGACTTAAGGGCGATCAAATTCCGATTGAGGCGCGTATCAGCGCGGTAGCGGATGTATTCGACGCGTTGACTTCGCGCCGGGCTTATAAAGCACCCTGGAGTAACGAAGAAGCTTTCGTGGTACTGAAAAAAATGTCCGATGCCAAATTAGATCGTGAGTGCGTCGATGCGCTGATCGATAACGCCGATAAAATACTCGACATTCAGCAGCGTTTCCGCGATGAAAACTTGATTTGAATCGGATACGCGTTCAATCAAGTTCAATCACTATTCCGCAGGATCGGTGATGAATCCGATTTTCGTGATCCCCGCCTTGGATGCAAGGCTCATCGCTTTGGCAACATGTTCATAATGCGCCAGTTTATCGGCTTTGATATGTAGCTCGGTTTGTGGCGATGTTGCTACCACGGCGGTGAAGCGGGCAGTCAACATCGCTTGTATCACTGGCTCGCCGTTCCAGAAAAGGCTGCCATCGCCACGAATGGCCAGCTCGATATGTTCCGGTTGTGTGAGATTCGGCGTGCTGTCGGCCTTGGGTAAGTCGATCTTCACGGAATGCGTGAGTAGCGGTGCGGTAATGATAAAAATGATCAACAATACCAGCATGACGTCGACCAACGGCACTACGTTGATCTCGGACATCGGCGCTTGACGGCTGTTATCGTGCATGCTCCCGAACGCCATTATGACCGCCCTCCGACCGCAGTATGCGGAGCTTGCCGGATTCCGTCCGATGATAATTGTGGTGCGGCGTCGATTTCCTCACTATGATTTCCTACGGTAATCAAAGTAAATAAATCGTGTGCAAAAGCCTCCAATCGCGCCAACCATATTCGGTTACGGCGCACAAAAGCGTTATACGCCAGCACCGCCGGGATCGCCACCGCCAAGCCAAGCGCAGTCATGATCAGCGCTTCACCGACCGGTCCCGCCACTTTATCCAACGTACCTTGACCTGACAATCCGATTTGAATCAGCGCGTGATAAATACCCCATACCGTTCCGAATAAGCCAATGTACGGCGCCGCCGATCCGGCTGTCGCGATCAGCGTCAAGCCGTTTTCTATACGGGTCGCTTCTTGATCGATACCGTTTCGCAGTGTACGCGTCAGAAACTCACCGGTACCACCCGCCGCCGCCAATTTAAGCGAGCCATGAATTTTGGAATCGGTCGCCGCATCAATGCCCAGCTTGGCCAATTCGGCAAATGCGTTATTCGGATCAACATTTTTAAATTCGATATTGGCCGCCTTCAATGAATCGAAACTCCAGAAATGTTTCAAAAAAGCTTCGGCGCGACGCTTGGCGATCAGATTGGCAATGGTTTTGGTGATAATAAGATACCAACTTGCCACGGACAACGACAGTAAAAGCACCAGCACACTGATACCAACGCTATCCATCTGGTCGAGAAAATGGGAAAAACCAAGTTCTTGTTCCATTAATTAATTTCCTTGCAATACAAAATTAAAGGGTTGTAGAGCCACAGCCCGGACCGGCTGCCCGTCGCGCAACGACGGATTGCACTGCCAGTTTTTAACTGCTGTCAATGCCGCCGTATCAAGGCGCTCGTAACCGCTACTGTTGATTACTTTGGCGGCAGCTATCCGTCCGTTTTCGTCCAATTCCACTCGCAGCACCAGCTTACCTTCTTCTCCCATGCGACGCGAAATAGCCGGATATTCGGGTGGTGCCAGTTTCGGGCAAGAAACCGCCAATTCGGATGTCAATTGTACGGGACCGGCAGGCATTTGCGTCGGTGCCGCCGCAACTAACGATTCTCCGGCTTTTTCAACGACAGGGGTAGGCATCGGCTGCGGAGCCGGCTCGACATATTTTTGTTTTGATTCCACCGGCGCTTTAGTCACTATCCGTTCCTGCTTTGGTTTTATCTCCGGTTTCTTAGCCGGCTGCAGTTTTACCGGCGTGGGTTCGGGTGTGGAAACAGGTGCGGCGGCAGGAGGCGATGCTATTAACTCGGCGAATAATGTCACCACTTGATCCGGTGCCGGGATTAATCGCTGATTCCACAAAAAATAAAATAAGGCAGTATGCACCACGAGCACCAACGCCAATCCGGGTAATGAGATATGATGCCGGCTTCCCAGGTACTCGATATTTTTACGTGCCAGTGATTGCATTACAAAGCAATAAATTCAGAGGTGCTTCCAATCTGCCTGCTATTAAAATAAACGGACATCAGCAGACGCTATTATTTTGATTTATAATTTTAAAAATAAATTATGCTCAGGTCAAAGTCAGTAACAAATTACGTAATAACTCATACGATTGACTGACCCCGGCTGACTGATATCCTGACGGATAAAAGACCTTGTATAGTACCGTAAACGATAATAATTATCAATCACTAAGAATATATTTGATAGCGCGATTAACAACGGATACCTGTAATTTTGATTTTTCTTTTCGATCTGACATGACAATCACCGCACCTACACTTAAACGAAAAGCAATCTGCCTGATTTATGAAGCATTTCTTCTGCTGGCGGTGTTATTTATTGCCAGCCTTATTTTCCACCTGATTGTCCGGGATACGCAAGCCGTTTATTTCAAGCCATTGTTTCAATGTTACCTATTCCTCGTCATGGGCTATTATTACACTTGGTTTTGGACGCACGGAGGACAAACACTAGCAATGCAGACCTGGAAAATACGTGTGGTAACAACCAATGGTCACCTCCTGACAAGAACAAAAGCGATTACGCGCTACCTCTGCTCATTAATTGGTATAATCTCCTTTGTGCTTATAGATCATGTAGTTCCTTTTGAGTTTGCAAATAAACCGCATCTTGTACTGACAAGTGCTATTTTCTTTGGATTTGGTTTTTTATGGGCTTTTTTTGACCGCGATCATCAATTCCTTCATGACCGGTTAGCGGGAACACGCATCATCAAACTCGACAATGGATGATATGCCGTACCAGGAACAATGGTCCTTTAATTTCTCTATCAAGTTTAGATGATCAGAGTCCGTAGAAAAATGACCACTTTTTTGTAACTTATCGCGCATCGATAAATTAAATGCAAAATCTAATCTCAGCGGTTTCTTATTTGAAATTGTTTCTAAGAGAATGCTCCAGAAACAGCAATTACTTGATTATCATTGTATCCACAATTTTTATTTTTATCGTCGACCTAAACTTACCACTGGGTATCGCGGCTGGGGCACCTTATGTCCTGGTTGTATTTGCAAGCCTATGGGTAAGCGGCATCCGCGCATCTTATCTGGTAGCCACGCTGGGGATCGGCTTCACCATCGCGGCTTTTTTTCTGTCACCGGGTTCAGACGCATCAATGCACACAATACTCATCAATCGCGCGATGACTTTGTTACTAATTGTTTGTTCTGCAATCATGGTAATCAAGATTAAAAAAGCCGATATCGACATTGCAACCCTAACCAACCAACCGCTGCTTGATCCGATTACCGGCTTTAAAAACGATCAAGCACTGACAATGGAGCTCGGCAATGAAATTCAACGATGCAAACGATATAATCGCCAATTATCGCTTGCCATCATTGAAATCGACCACAGCGAGCCCCCGCTCCGAAGCATTGAAAGTCCGGATATCCGCAAAGTATCACAAGAAATCAAAACCAATATCAGAATCACCGATTACCCCTATCACATTAATCCGGATGCGCTAGCGATTATTTTTACCGAAACAAACCTAATCGAATCCAAGTCGGTCTGCGAAAGCATTTGCAAGCAAGTAAGCACAAAGCAAAACAAGCAATATAACAATCGGATTGATATAAAAATCGGCATCGCCGCATTGGATAAATCTGATAATGCCACAGCATTGCTGCAACGCGCTCAAGAAGCGCTGGATCAAGCCAAAGCAAGCCCCGATACGAGTGTGGCAACATTGCCTCAGGTAGCCGATAAGGAAAAAACATCGGTTGCTGCAATTTTATTACGTTCACGTATCAATTAATCCGATTTCCCCAATATCCGAAAGCCGGTACCGATTATTCTTATGGAGCCCGAACAACACGACAAAACAGCACATCAAACACAATCGCCTTGATTGATTTATCAGACGTGCTTCAAACTGCATTCATTGCATTTTGATCGCCGATCATGTAAAAATTCGCTTTCCGTATCCTTTTACCACAGCAACCCACTTCTAATCCAATCTTCAGCCTCAATGTCTATCCATCAATATACCGTTCTGAGAATACTGACCATCATGACAGCCGGTTTTTTTATGAACGCCAATGCGATAGCCGGTTGGACTCCGATAGGCGAAAGCAATCAAAAAAACGGCTTCACAGCTTATACGGACTTGACCACTCTCTGGAAAGCGGGAGACCGGGCCAAAATGTGGACGCTGATCGATTATAAATCGGTACAAAAAACCGCCGGAGTTGAATTCTTATCGGAAAAAATCCGCCGTGAATATGATTGCAAACAAAAACAAATGCGAAAACTGGCTTACTCTTTTTTCAGTTGGAATATGGAAGGCGGCGATCTGATCCGCGCATACAGTCAACCGCAAAAATGGGAACCGGTAACCCCGGGCACCATTGATGAAACCGAATGGGACATCGCCTGTATCGGGTCATGATGACACTTGCAACCGCTACAAAAAAATCAGCGCCAAAATAACTTCATTTGTACCAATCGATCCCAATTTTTCCCATCTACATCATTATACTGACCCGCGTTGCAGGCCAATATGCCATAAAGGCATCCGATTGCGAAACCGACTGCGGCGGATCGCTGCGGTACTCCGCGCAGCAATCGTCGACCGACCGTCAAATCGTTGGCGTATCCCAATTCATCTTGCAACGCCGCGAGCGCCGTGATGAAATGCGCGGCACACTTATCGCCATATAAGACCGCACAGGCATCAGCCAGGTAGCGCAACTTCTTGGCAGCAATCCGTGTTTGATGGCGTTCCGCAGAATTCAACCGAGTAAAATCGACACAACGCTCGCGCAATTTCCGCCAACGCCGGTCAAGAATCGCTTGTGTCCATGTTTTGGCATCTGGCCACGCAACCTCGGCGGGCAATATCAGCAACGCACGGCCGATCTCAAGAATCAATCCGGTGATCGCGGGATCGCTCAGTTCGTTTTGGGCATGTTGACGCGCTTGCAGTGCGATTTTACGCAGTGCATCCTGCACGGGTTCGTCGACCACATCATGATCCAGCGATATATTCGCAACCGGCAGAATCGTCGGTAATGTCTGCTGTAAAAACACATCCCAGTCACGTGCCGTGTTCAGTGCTGTCATGAGCTTCCGCAATGATCGTCGCCATCCAGGCATCGGTTGTCCCAGCGATTTCGCCAATGCAGCACCGCTTAACAAGCGCCGCACTGCAACACGCAGTTGATGCAAATACTCGATTTCGTGCGGTTGCTCCAAGAAGCCCGGCACATTGCCAGTCAATTGCACCAATGCCGCTTGCAACATAGCGTGCCACGCTTCCCCCGCCGATTGATGCGTCGTGATCATGGGTGCAGTTGTTTTTATGGGCATTGGCTGTATCGCACCGCACAGTATATAGCCACGCTGTGCCTTGCTACGCGGTTCGACTTGCAACGGAACTCGTTGCAGCAATTGCTCCGCCACATCGAACAACATTGCGGATGAGCCTGATTTGAGTTCAATTTCCACTTCGCAAAGTTGCCGGCTCGCCGTATCCGTATAAATCTTTCCCTGATCTAACGCCACCTCGACTTGCGTGCCCTGCTCGCCGATCAGCCAGGTGATACGCTGAAATTCGGTGATAAATACCGGTGTAACCCTATCGAGCCGGATACCGCGAAGCATATCCAATGCCGCTAGCGGCAGCAATGAAAAA
This sequence comes from Nitrosomonas sp., assembly GCA_021582655.1. Classification (GTDB taxonomy): domain Bacteria; phylum Pseudomonadota; class Gammaproteobacteria; order Burkholderiales; family Nitrosomonadaceae; genus Nitrosomonas. Next base: position 6,363 of record CP091135.1, on the reverse strand, counting down.
TCCGGCCGGTCGTCGGTTACCACCACTTCCCACTCCGGGCGGCTGGTTAACGCACCCACCGATTTCGATTCCGCCTTCAATGTCTGCACCCACTGCGCATCAATACGTCGCATCCGCAGAGCAATGCCGCGCCGCATTAAATCAAATGCAGGCGTATCAAAATAAACACTGAGCAGTACTTGCCGACACGGCTTGACAATTTTCAGCAGCGAATGGCGCCGCAGTCGTACGACATGCCCAGGAAGCATCGCCAACTTCAATTCGATTTCCATCGTGGTTGGTGGCTATTGCCATAATTGATGAAAGGGGAGCATTGCATTATTCGATATGCAGCGTATCGAAATCGATTCCCGCCGGCGGTGGCGGCGTCTTCAATTTCATGTCCGTCAGCACCTTGACCGCGCGATCGGCGATCACCCAATCGCGATACCACTTGTGATTCGCCGGCACTACATACCACGGCGCACAATCAGTACTGGTAGCGGCGAGCATGTCTTCGAACGCAAGCTGATAATTGTCCCAGAATTTACGTTCTTCCAAATCGCCGGCGCAAAATTTCCAACGCTTCTCCGGATTGTTGATGCGTTCCTCGAGTCGTTTCTTCTGCTCATCCTTCGATATATGTAGAAAAAACTTCAGGATTGCCGTACCGTTCTCGGACAACAATTCCTCAAACTCCCGAATTTGCCCGAAACGCTGCTTCACCACTTTGCCGGAAACCAATCCGTGCACACGGGTAATCAGCACATCCTCGTAGTGCGAACGGTTAAAAATACCGATCCGTCCCTTGGCAGGTGCTCTCTGATGCACGCGCCACAAGAAATCATGCCCCAATTCCTCAACCGACGGCGTCTTAAACGTCACCACCTGGCAGCCTTGCGGATTCACTCCCGACATCACACTGCGAATCGTGCCATCCTTACCGCTGGTATCCATTCCCTGCAGCACGATCAACAACGCCCGATCACCGTTGGCGTACAACCGCTCCTGCAGCTCCCGCAACTGTCCGGTCAATTTGAACGTTGCCGCCTTAGCTTTTTCCTTACCTTGGGCGTTTTTATCGAAACCGTCGGTATCATCAGGATTACACTGGGAAAGTTGGAGTTTGGTGTTGGAATTGACTTGATATGTTCTCATTCTAATCCTCAACAAGGTATATAAGAATTAATCTCTTCTTTACATTGATCAGTAACTTAGAATCATTGTGTATTTTGACCAATTCATATTTACTGCGCAGATAGTAAATCATCGCTTATCCTGTCTGGTCGTAATATGAATCTGCGCCATTATCAAGAAACCATAGTTTTTCTCCAAAACACACGTATTTTAACACCGCTCACCATCAACAAAACCCCAAGGAAACTGGCTTCCAGTCGATGGATATATCTCCCGAACAGCATCGTAATGGAAGATAAGTACGATCAGTCCCGATATTCGAATACGTTTGTACAATTCGCCGATCAACGGAGACAGTACGATCATACCCGACCCGCAGCTTCTTTTATGCAAATCTGGAATCCAGTGACTCATCATCGCATGGTATAAAATCTTTGACGAATTCGATGATAATATGGCGCCTGCGATCACGTGGTCAGTTTATACATCACGGATCACTTGATTTATTTTGCCGGCATCCCATTAACAATGCCATTACAAAGTATTACCCGGTTACTTTATCTGATTAAAACGCATTGAGCCGATGACTGCCACAATCTTGGTTGTAGAAGATGAGCCCGCGATTCAAGAGATGATCGCTTTGAATCTCAAGCAAGCCGGTTATGCGGTTTTATGCGCGGGCCACGCCGCGCAGGCAACCCAGATAACCAATGATGCGCTGCCGGATTTGGTGTTGCTCGATTGGATGCTCCCCGATATGAGTGGTATAGAATTTGCGAAAAAGCTGCGACGGGAGACGCGCACCAAAAATATCCCCATTATCATGCTGACCGCCCGTACCCAAGAAAGCGACAAAATCACCGGTTTGGACGCCGGTGCGGATGATTACATCACAAAACCCTTTTCACCACGGGAATTGATGGCTCGCATCAAAGCCGTGCTGCGCAGGCGATTACCGGAAATAACCGATGAAATAATAGCAATCGGCGGCTTGAGACTTGATCCCGTTTCTTACCGTGTATATGCGCAACTCGAGCATGTACCGGAAAAAACTGTTGAACTCGTTTTGGGTCCAACCGAATTTCGCTTGCTGCATTTTTTGATGGTGTATAAAGAACGTGTCCATACACGCACGCAGTTGCTGGATCGCGTTTGGGGTGATCACGTCTTTATTGAGGATCGCACTGTGGATGTTCATATCCGACGTCTACGGAAAATTCTCGAATCCGTCGGTAAGGAAAATTTGGTGCAAACCGTACGCGGTGCCGGTTACCGCTTTTCCATCAAAAAACAGGAAGAAAATGCGGATTTATAATCCTTTATATATAAGGAACTTATCGTAACAAAAATATCACACTGGTATTTTAAGTTTCGTTAGAACGCATGATTACAGCAGGTAATACCAAGTAAGAGCCGGCCAAAAAAGCATAATTCATGCAGAAAAAATCCATTAAAATTGTCGAGGTTTCTTAATGCCATCCCCTTTCGAATCCAGTATAACCCACACTACGGACACGACCGGTGACGTAAGTATCAATGCGTTATTGGGCGGCACCCGCTGGAACAATTCAATCATTCAGTACAGTTTTCCTCACAATGGCAATGCGTTGTTTTGGTCTTCGTTTTTCAACGATTACGGATCTACCACAAGCAATGGCGAACCATGGGACAGTGGCTTTAAACCGCTGACCAATTCGGATCAAGTCAATTTCCAAAAAGCCTTACAGCAGTGGGCCAATGTTGCAGATATCGAGTTTGTCCAAGTTAGCGAAACTGCAAATGAAGTCGGCGATATCCGCGCGGCTTACACCTCTGATCCCAACCGCCTCACCCTGGCATGGACGTATTTACCGTCCGACAGTCCTGTGGCCGGTGATATTTGGATCAACACACGAGGCCTGCTCAGTACTGAAAACTGGGAACCCGGAACGCTGTCTTTCGAAACCATTTTGCACGAAATCGGCCACACTTTAGGCTTGAAGCATCCTTTTAACGATACCGGCGATGCGAACGAAACGACACTCCCCGCAGAACTCGACAAAACAATCTATACCATCATGAGCTATACCTACGCGAATCTCGAAGGGATGGAAGGTACCGGTTTTTCCTTTCATCCGACAACGCCGATGGTATTGGATATTGCCGCAATACAGTATCTTTATGGCAAGAATGCTGACTTTCATAGCGGTAATGATACCTATCATTACACCGATGCCGATACGTATCATGAAACCATTTGGGATGCAGGTGGCACAGATACCATCAACTATTCCGGCTGGATTCCCAGTCTTTTTGATTTGAATCCAGCGGGAGGGTCAATTATCGGACAATCGGTTTACGTGCAGAAAAGCGGTATCGATTTGGGTCTACCGGTACCTAACATTTGGATAGCCGACAACGTGACGATTGAAAATGTTTCAGCCGGTCAAGGAAATGACATCGTCATCGGCAACAACAGCAGCAATGATTTGAACGGCGGGTTGGGAATAGATACCGTCATCGTGGAAGCACCGCAAAACAAATTCGTCTTGGCACAAACACTCGATAGTTTTACACTGACAGAGAAAGATGCCGGCAATCATCAGGATCGATTGTTTAACATGGAGCGACTGACATTCGATGACATCAAACTCGCCTTGGACTTGGACGGTCATGCGGGCAAAGTGGTCAAATTGCTCGGCGCGGTTTTCGGTGTATCGGCTATTGATAATCCGGCATACGTGGGAATTGGTCTGATTGAAATAGACCAGGGTTTAAGTTACCAGCAATTGGGCGAATTCGCTATTCAAGCCATCGGCGCTACCGATCATGAACAAATTGCCTCTCTGCTCTGGGAAAATGTGTTTGGAGTACCCCCGAAAAATTCCGAAATATTACCTTATGTTGACATGCTCGATCGCAATGAAATCTCTCCTGGCGACTTGGCAGTATTAGCTGCAGATAGCAGCTACAATCTGGAAAATATCAATTTCTTCGAACTTAATCAAACAGGTATTGCTTTCACTTAACCCGCCGTTGATTGACAGCATGAATTTATACCGTTTCTCTCAATCCTTATCTTCCATACAGTTACATTCAATTAGAACCCCACACGCCATGCTCCTTTGACTACTTCTTTATTCTTTGCTAATTTCCAGCGTCGAAGCTTAATTACACACCAAAGAACACAAGACACTCATGTACGAAGAAACCGCAATGCACGGCCTAAAAGCCAAGGGCCTGAAAAAGGGATCGGTATCCCAAACTGCAGCCGTCACAATCGGTTTGGCGGCAACCGCACCCGCATACTCATTAACGGGTGCGCTTGGTCATGGCGCGTTTGAAAGCGGCTATCAGTTACCGATTGTGCTGATACTCTCAGTCATACCGATGTTTTTTGTAGCACTCTCCTACAAGCATTTGACAACTTCCGCACCCGACTCCGGTACTGTCTTCACTTGGGGCACAAAAGCGATCGGTCCTCGTTACGGTTGGTTTGGTGGCTGGTCACTGTTATTAGCAAGCGTTTTATCCGGAGTCGCAGCCACGCAAATCATTGTCAATATCATGGCAATCCTATTTAACTTGACCGAAATACCACTTTGGTTTCAATTCACTATCGCCATTTTATTCATTTCCAGCACAACCTATTTAACCGCGAAAGGGGCCGAGGAATCTTCGCGCACCACCCTGATTCTTACCGTCCTTCAGTATGGTTTGCTGTTCACACTGGCTGGTTTATTGTTTCTCAATGTGTTCCAAGGCAATTCCAGCAGCACGGCTATCCCAATATCGTTACAGTGGTTCAATCCGTTTGCGATTTCCTCCTTCAACGCCTTTCTCAATGGCTTTCTAGTTGCCCTATTTATTTTCTGGGGATTTGATGCATCACTAGCGATGTCGGAGGAAACCAACGGCAATTCAGAACAGGCCGGCCGTAGCGGCATTATTGCGATGATCATAACCGTAATTACCTATGTGGTTTTTGCCACCGCCGCACTTGCTTATGCCGGTATCGATGAACATGATAATACCAGTCTCACTGCCGGCGGAAATATCGACTCTGTCGTGACAGTGCTTGCGACAAACATCATCGGCACTTATGGCGCAACCGCCGCCGCATTGATTATCGCGATTTCTGCCTTTTCCGCAACGATGTCAACCATCATGCCTTCCGCCCGCGTTGCACTGGCAATGGCTATTTATCGTGCCATTCCACATAAATTTTCTTCAGTTAACCCAAAAACCCAAACCCCCAAACTCGCCACCTGGGCAATCGGCATCATGACATTAATTGTCTATATTACGTTAAGCGCAATCAGCGAATCGATTGTCAGAGATTCCATCCTGAGTGTCAGTATCGCAGTTTGCACGTACTACACCGTAGCTGCTATCTCTTGCGCACTCTATTTTCATCGCACCGCTTTCAGTCACTGGCACACTGCGCTATCCCAAGTGATATTTCCGGCAACAGGCGCTATCATTCTAATTGCTGTCGGCATACTGCAAGCATGGAATATGCTGGACCCTGCTTACGGTTCCAGCGGCTCAATCGCAGGAATCGGTGCAGTATTTCTCATCGGGGTTGTTACCTTGATGTTTGGAGTTCCTCTGATGGTATGGTGGAAGCACCACGAACCTACATTTTTTCGCGGTGAAACTTTACCAATCGAAAGAGCACATATGACTGCCGATGGTACCGATCGCGAACCAACTCATGATAATCCGCGCAGTAACAACCGATCCGGCTGAGCCGGAACACAAAAATTCGAATTAGCTTTTTATCATAGGGAATCCGACTTCCCTCAGAGCTCTGATTCCACCATCCATAGAAATCACATTGACGTAGCCCATTTGCTGTAGCGCATCCGCGGCCAGAATCGAGCGATATCCGCCTCCACAATACAATATTATTTGTGCTTGCTTATCTGGAATCACGGTTTCAATATCTCGCTCGATAACTCCTTTCGCCAAATGCCGAGCCCCCGCCGCACGATCAATTGCGTATTCATGATCCTCACGCACATCGACGAAGTGAAATTGATCTCCGTGTGCCAACTTTTCTTGAACTTCGGCCACACTACATACTTTTACTCTATTTCTTGTTTGCTCGACTAATTGCAAGAATCCAGGATTATGCTGCATCATGATTGTATTCATTATGATAAAAAACCGGTACACCGGCTGTCATGAGACAGTGGTGTACCGGTGTATCGCTCGTCTTACGCTTCTTACAGCTTGGTAAAGACTGGAATCACCGCACCAGCA